>NZ_JAHLJC010000030.1:0-2163479 GCF_020496255.1 Pseudonocardia sp. ICBG1142
GAGCCGGGACGGGGCGGAGCGGCCTGCGACCCTTCGAGGAGGCCTGCCGCCGGTGGCGTCGAGGGCGTGCTCCGGTGATCCAGCGCGCCCGGTCGGTGGCGAGGGAAGAAGGGGCCTTGGCGTTGACCGCGAAGATCTCGTCGATCTGCTCGGCGGGCACCTGTTCCGGGGCGCTGCCGGCGGGCGTCGTCGCGGCGGCGTTGTTCACCAGGATGTCCAGGACGGCCTCCCCGGTGTGGTCGCGCTGTCCTGCCTCCAGCTGGTGGAGGAGCTGGTCGACGGCGCCGGGCGTGCCCAGCTCCGCGCCGACGGCGAAGGCCCGGCCGCCCTCCTTCTCGATGAGGTCGACGGTCTGCTCGGCGGCCTGCTCGTCGCGTCCGTAGTGCACGGCGGCCAGGGCCCCCTCGCGGGCGAGGCCGAGCGCGATGGCCCGGCCGATGCTGCGGCTGGATCCGGTGACGAGGGCGGTCTTGCCGCTGAGTGTGCTGGTCATGCTGGTGTCCTCGCGCTCCTCGGGAGGTGGGGTGCCGGTTGCTGTCAGGTCACTCCGGTCCGGCGTCGCGATCGACGGACGGCGCATCCGAGCTCGGAGCGCTGTTGCGCATGAGGCGGATGCGGATCACGGAGTGGGTCAGCGGCGTGCGTTCCAGACCAGGGGCGCCTGGCGGATCCAGGCGTCGTCCTCGACGGTCTGGACGAGGAACCGGGCGAGGTCGGCGCGGTTGATCGTCGTGCCGGGCTTCTCGGTGCCGGCCTCGGCCGCTCGCACGGGACCGGAGGCGGGCTTGTCGGTCAGGGCGACGGCGCGAGCCAGGGTCCAGTCGACGTCGGACGAGGCGCGCACGACCTGGTCGACGCCGGTGTGGTCGTCGAAGCCCACCTTGACGTTCGACAGCGTGATGAACGCCTTGACCAGCGGGTTGAGCCGAGCCCAGTCGTCGCCCGCGCCCTGGGTGGAGGTCAACACGATGCGGCGGATGCCCTGCTCGCCCATGACGGTGGGGTGTCGCGGGCGGCGTCGGCCATGAACGTCGGCGGGCTGACCGGCTTGGCCCACGGGTTGTCGGACGCGCGGGCGTTGTTCAGCACGCTGATCACCGCCTCGGTGCCTTTCGCGGCCCGGCGGATGTCGTCGATGTTCGCGGGGGTGCCCTGGACCAGCTCGACGCCGGCCGGCGCCCGCACCGCGTCGGGGTTGCGGACCAGCGCGCGGACGAGGTGGCCGCGCCGGGCCGCATGCTCCAGCACGTGGGCGCCGGTGCGGCCGCTGCCGCCGAGGACCAGCAGGGTGCTCATGGTGATCGCAGTGCCTTTCGAGGAGTGCAGGGGTGAGTTCAGGGGGTGGATCAGGCGCGCTCGGGGACGGCGCAGCCGTTCGGTCCGCAGACCGGGGCATCGCCGCCGGCGGTGGCGAGGGTCAGGGGGTGGCTGTCGTCCCAGGCCGTGCGCAGCAGCTCGAGGAGGCTGTCGCTGTCCTGGGCGCCGGGCACGCCGTAGCGGCCGTCGACGACGATGAACGGCGCACCGGCCGCCCCCAGGCGCTGGGCGCGGGCCGCGTCGTCGCGGACCTGCCGGCGGTAGCGGCGGTCGGTCAGGGCCTGGCGGGTCTGCTCGCGGTCCAGGCCGAGCTCGTCGGACAGACCCAGCAGGTCCTCCGGGGAGAAGACCGGCTCGGCCCTGCCGAAGTAGGTCCCGAAGATCAGGTCCCAGGCCTCGCGGTTGCGGCCCTGGGCGCTGGCGTGGGCGAGGAACTCGTGCGCCAGATCGGTGTTGCCGACCTCGTTGTCCAGCACCCGGTAGGGGGTCAGGCCCTCGCTCTCGGCGAGCTTCTCGATCCGCCGGGTCGAGGCCTCGGCCCGGTCGCCGCCGATACCGTGCTGGCGGAGCAGGGCCTCACGGACGGAGAAGGTGCGCCCCTCCGGGAAGCTGCCGCTGAGCGGGAACGAGTGGTGGACCAGGTCCACCTCGTCCGAGTGCTCGAACCGCTCGACGGCCCTGGCCACCCGGTGGTTCCCCAGCCCGCACCACGGGCAGGTCACCTCGGACCAGATCTCCACCTTCATCACGCGCCTCCATTACTTACGACTTGTGCGTAACGCCATGATGGACCAGCATGGGAGGCGATACAAAAGGCACATCGGTGTGCGTGCCGGAGAGGAATGTGCGTCATGGAGACGACCGCGGAACGAGAGACGGCAGCAGGAGCGGCGGCGATCGGGCCGTGTGCGGCCATTCCTGCCGAACACATGGACTTCATCCGCCAGACCCTCGACCGCGTCGGCGACAAGTGGAGCCTGCTGATCATCGCGGTCCTGCAGTCAGGACCACTGCGCTACACCGACCTGCAACGACAGGTCCCCGGCATCTCCCAGCGCATGCTCACCCTCACCCTGCGCCAGCTCCACCAGGACGGCCTGATCACCCGCACCGCCTACGCCGAGGTCCCCCCGCGCGTCGAGTACGCCCTCGCCCCGCTGGGGCACGGCCTCCACGAGATCGTCACCTCCCTGATCGGTTGGGCTGCCGACCACCACGACGAGATCCGTGCCAACCGCGAACGCGCCGCGGCGGCCGGACGATGAAGAAGCCTGCGTTCGCCGGCGTCGCGACGATCCGCGAAGCCAGCAGCCCGGTGAAGCTGTCGGCGTTACCGGCGGCCTCGCCATGGAGGCCATCGGTGCGCTGGGCACGGCCATCGTCAGTACGGTGCCGGCGCTTCTCGCCGTCGCGCTGCGGTGGGCTGCCTCGCTGATCCGATGCGGGCCGTGGGCGGCACGGCCGGCCATGCAGATGAACGCCAGACGCCGGTCAGCTCGCCGGCGGCACACCCTGACCGTGGTGTTCGAGGCGGGCTTGGAGCCCGTCGAGCAGGGTGCGGAGTCCGAACTCGAAGCTGGCGTCGTTGACGTCGGCCGGGTCAGCGCCGGCGAGGGCGATGTAGCGCTCCAGGAGCAGTGGGTGGTCGGCGAGGTCGGCCTTGACCTGCTCGACCAGCTCGGCCGCATCCGCTGACTCGCTGCCGGGCGGCGGGGTCCGCCCCCAGGCGTCACCGACGACGTAGGAGAACACGGTCGCACCGGCCCAGTCGAGGTCGAATCCGGCGAAGCCGGCCTGGTGGCAGACCTGGAGCAGGTGGTCCTGGAACCGCACGATGCCTGGTCCGTGGATGCGGGGATTGGCACTGAATGCTGCGGTCAGCCAGGGGTGGCCGGTGAACAGTCCGCGCAGTTCGCGGGCGGTGGCGGCAAGCCGACCCCGCCACGACTCGTCGCCGCTGGTCAGTTCGAGCTCGGCGAAGACCGTGTCGACGGCGAGACCGACGAGGTTGTCCATGTTGCCGACGTGCCAATACATCGCGTTCGCCGAGGCGTTCAGGACCGTGCCGAGTCGCCGAGTACTCAGCGCGTCGAGACCTTCGGCGTCCAGAAGGGCGACGGCGGCGGCAATGACGCGCTGCCGGTCGAGTCGTTCGGTGGCCACGAGCCCTACCCTACGAACCTTCTTGTGCACTGCGCAAGTCTCTTGTACGGTGCGCAAGTCAAACTTGCGCAGTGCACAAGGAAGGAACCGCGATGACGGCTTCGCCCGACCACGACAGCCCATCGACCGCTCCCGCCGCAGTGAGCAGGCGTTCGTGGCTGACACTGCTGGCGGTCGCGCTAGGGATCATGGTGATCCAGCTCGACGGCACGATCGTCTCCGTCGCCAACCCCGCGATCGCCGCGGATCTGGAAGCCAGCCCGACTCAGATCCAGTGGGTCACCACCGGCTACCTGCTGGTCTTCGCCGGTCTGCTGATCCCCGCGGGCACGGTGGCCGACCGGCTCGGGCACAAGCGGGTCTTCCTCATCGGCGTCGGCGGCTTCACCCTTGCCTCACTGTTGTGCGGGGTGTCGGTGAGCGTGGAGATGCTGATCGCCGGGCGCGTCCTACAAGCGGTCTTCGCCGCCGCGATCGGCCCGGCCGGACTCGCGCTGATCCGCACCGCGTTCCCCGCCGGCGCGCTGTCTCGTGCACTCGGCGTCTTCGGCGCGGTCACCGCTGCCGCCCTTGCGTCGGGTCCGCTCCTGGGTGGGGCGCTGATGGCGCTGGGTAGCTGGCACCTGGTGTTCTTGGTCAACCTGCCCTTCGGGCTGTTGGCCGTGCTGGTGGGCGCTCGGGTGCTGCAGCACTCACCGCCGCAGTCCCGCGAGCGGCTCGACCTCGCCGGAGCCGTCACCCTGGTGGCCTCGATGGTCGCTGTCATCTGGGGCATTACCGCCATCCAGGAGAACGGCTGGACGGCGGGCACCATCGGCTTCCTGGTCGCCGGGCTCGTCCTGCTGGCGGGCTTCATCCTCATCGAGGCCCGGGTGCGCCGCCCGATGGTGCCCCTGGCGCTGTTCCGCGACCGGACCTTCGCCATCGGGTGCGTGCTCAGTGTGGTGACCATGTTCGTGTTCTTCGCGATCATGTTCTACCTGACGTTCTTCTTCCAGGGCCTCCAAGGTAGGACGGCCATCGCGACCGGCCTGGCGATGCTGCCGCTGACCGCGATCTTCACCATCGCCTCGCCCCTGGCCGGATGGACCACCGAACGCCTCGGCAGCCGCGGCACGGTCCTCATCGGAGCCGGCGCCATCACCGCATCACTGCTCATCCTGCTCGGCCTCGACACCGACTCCTCGGTGCTGTCGCTGGCACCCGCACTGCTGCTGGCCGGCGCCGGCGCCGGGTTCCTGCTGGTCCCGGCCATCAACCTCGTCGTCGGCAGCGCCCCCGAGGCGCAGTCCGGTGTCGCCTCCGGGATCCAACAAGCCACCCAACAGCTCGGCGGCACCCTGGGCATCGCCGTGTTCGGGAGCATCATCTCCAGCATCGTCGCCCAGACCTTCGCCCAAGCCGTCCGGGCGACCAGCGCACCCGCCGAACTCGTCGGTGACCTCGGTGCCGACGCCGGCCTGCACGAGAGCGTCGCGCTCGGGTTTCCCGCCGGAACCCAGGAACAGCTCCGCGAGCAACTCGGCGGTCCCCTCGCCGGCGAGGTCATCCACGCGGCGCACCTGACGTTCCTGAACGCCCTCGACACGGTCTTCACCGTCGCCATCGTCACGGTGCTCGCCGCCGCCGCGCTGTCGCTGTTCATCAAGACCCCGCGCGCGAGTCAGTCCGCCGGAGCTGAGGCGACGACGTCCCGGACTCGATGACACCCCCTCATGGCCCGCTCGCCGAAACGGTCCACTCCGAGCCGGCGCGATCGCCGAACAAGAGAGCCAGGGGTACGAAATCGAACGTGACGCGCTGCGCGATGAACGCGCCAGGCTGGTGCAGGCTCGCTACGCGGGAACCGTGCCCCTCGACCGCTCGCATCCGAACAGGAGGTCCAGACCCTCGTCATCCGCCGGACAGGACAGGCGGCGGGAAGGTGGAACTCACAGCGGTGATGTCGCCGGTGTGAACAACGACCTTGTGGTGGAGCTGAGGGGAATCGAACCCCTGACCTTCTCGATGCGAACGAGACGCGCTACCAACTGCGCTACAGCCCCAGGTGTATCAGGCCCGCCCTCGCGGGCTGACCTGAAGAACCCTAACAGACCCCTACTCCCCCACCGCACGCCGGTGGGGGGTACCCGCGTCGAACTCGTCGGGCTCCTCCTCGGCGTCCACGTCGACCAGCGACGTCCCGGCCGGGACGGGCGGCGGCGGGGCCGCGGCGAGGCGCGGGAGCGACGACTCGTGCTCGGTCCCGACGGGCCCCTCGACGGTGCGTCCGCGGGCCGGGAGCACGCCCAGCGGCTCGCCGGTGCCGCGGACGCGGGTGGGCTCGCCGTCGTCGGCGGTCCAGTCGTCGTCCTCGTCGGTGACCGCGGTGTCGGGGGCGGCGGTCGCGCGGATCTCGTCGTCGGCCCGCCCGGTGGAGGCCTCGCGGCCGCGGTGGGCCCACTCGTCGAGCTCGGGGTCGTCGGCGGCCGGGGACTGCCGGGTGCCGGCCAGGCGTGCGGCACGGCGGGCTCGGATGCCCTCCTCGATCCGGACCTGGCGACGCAGGTAGGTCAGGTAGCCGACCAGGCCGACGCCGACGGCGCCGGTGACCCACCAGAACACCGTCGAGACCAGCAGCGCGGCCGCGCCGGCGGCGAGCAGCAGCACGAGCAGACCGAGGACGACGCGCTGGCGGAACGCGTACTTGGCGTGCGCGGCCGCGGCGGCGGCCTCCGGGTCGAAGCCCCCGCGGCCGGGCCGGTAGCGGGCCGGCGGGCGGGACCAGCCGTCCTCGTCGACCTCGCCGATCCCGTCGGCGTCGATCCCGTGCTCGTCGTCGGCGTCGACGAGGTCGGCGGGTGCGTGGTCCTCGTCGAACCGGGGGTCGCGCTCCCGGTCCGACCGGACCCGCTCGTCGAGGCCGGCCTCGTCGTGGTCCACGAGGTCGTGGTCGAGATCGGCGCGGTCGTCGTCGCGTTCGAGATCGGCGCGGTCGAGATCGTCATCGCGATCGTCGCGGTCGTCGAGATCGGCGCCCCCGGGCCCGCGGACCCGGCCGTCGTCGTCGATCTCGGCGTCGTCGTAGACGTCCTCGGCGTCGTCGTAGGCGTACTGGTCGGCCTCGTCGGAGCGCCCACGGGGAGCGGGGACGTCGTCCCGCGCCTCCGCCAGCTCGCCGACCGTGGTCGGACCGGATCGCTGTGTCACAAGAACCTCCGGGTGTCGATGCCGCGCGGGACGTTCCAGCACCCGCCCGGACAGCAGCGCCGGGCTGAGCCGGGCCACTTCCTGCTGGCGCCGGGCGACGGTCGGAACGAGGATCAGCAGCCAGAGCACGACCAGACCCACGAAGATCACAGAGCTGGGCACGGCTGCCTCCTCCCCGACCGGTGCAGTCCACCCGGTGGAACGGCCCCGACCCGCGCCACCACCGATCACCGTAATCGGGCGTGTGCCCGTACCCGGGCCGCGACGCGCCGTGGTCCCTCGGACGGACGGTGCGAAACCAGAGACGTGCGGTACACGTGTGACTCCGGTGAGTGATCGAACGAGGTGCGGGGGCTGCGCAGGGTCAGGACCGCGACGCGCGGCCGTGGCGCACCAGCCGGGCCGCGAAACCACCCGGCGGGACCTCCTCGGCGGTCACGGCGTAGGCGTAGTGGTCGCGCCAGGCGCCGTCGACGTCGAGGTAGCGCTGGAGCAGTCCCTCGCGGCGCAGCCCGAGCCGGGCGAGCACGGCGATGCTGGCCGCGTTCTCCGGGCGGACCGTGGCCTCGACGCGGTGCAGCCGGACCGGGCCGAAGCAGTGGTCCAGGACGAGCGCGACCGCCGCGGTGGTGATCCCGCGCCCGCCCAGCGTCGAGTCCAGCCAGTAGCCGACGTAGCCCGACAACAGCGGTTCCCGCACGACGTTGCCGACCATGACGTGCCCGGCCATCGCCCCGTCGACGGTGATCGCGAACGGCAGCGACAGCCCGCGCCGGGCGGCCCCGCGCAGCAGCCACCACCGGCCGGGCCACTCCACACCGGAGTTGCGGCGGGCCCATCCGCCGTAGGTCGTCGGCTCCCAGGGGCGCAGGAAGTGCTCGTCCCGCACCCGGATCCGGGCCCAGTCACCGCCGTCGCGCAGCCGGACCGGGCGCAGCCCCACCTCGTGCCCGCGCACCCGCAGCGGCCCGAGCACGGCGGGCCAGCCGGGGTGGCCGCCAGGCGGTTCGGGGACGACGGGCGGCGGCACTCGGCTCAGTTCCGCCCGCGGGGGACGAGCTCGACGTGCTCACCGACGGTCATCTCGGTGACGTCCTCGTCGATGACCGCCAGGGCGTTGACCTCGGACAGCACGGCCAGCAGGTGGGTACCCGACGCGCCGAGCGGCTGGGCGAGCAGCTCGCCGTCGTCGTCGGACCGCAGCAGCCGTGCCGGGATGTAGGACCGCCGCCCGGCCGGCGAGACGATCGGCGAGGTCAGCCGCGCGGTCCAGGTGCGCCGCAGCGGCTCCTGGCCCAGCGCCAGCCGGATCAGCGGCCGGACGAACACCTCGAACAGCACCAGCGCCGTCGCCGGGTGCGACGGGAACAGGAACACCGGCACGGCGTCCGGGCCGAGCCGGCCGTAGCCCTGCGCGGAACCGGGGTGCATCGCGACGCGGGTGTCGTCGATGCCGCCGAGGTCGGCCAGCCCGCTCTTGGCCTCGGCCGCGGTCGTCCCGCCGCCCGCCCCGCAGACCACGACGATCTCCGACGCCGGCAGCAGGTCCTCGACCGCACCGCGGATCTCCGCGGCGCTGCCGCCGACGGTGCGGGGCCGGTTGGTCTCCGCGCCCGCCTCACGGGCGGCGGCGACCACCGCGTGCGAGCAGACGTCGGCGACCTGCCCGGACGCCGCCGAGCGGCTCACCTCCACCAGCTCGTCGCCGACCGAGACGACCGAGACCCGCGGCCGCGGGTGCACGAGCAGCTTGTCCCGGCCCGCGGCGGCGAGCATCGCGACCTGGGCCGAGCCGACGACGTCACCCTCGCGGACGGCGACGTCGCCGGACTGGACGTCCTCCCCCACCCGGCGCACGAAGCCCGCCGACGGCACGCCGCGGCGGATCGTGAGGCGCGCGGCGCCGCCGTCGGTCCACCCCAGCGGGGCGACGGCGTCGGCGAGGGTCGGCAGCGGCGCCCCCGCCGCGACACGGACGGCCTGGCCGGGCTGCAGCCGCAGCGGCTGCCGCGACCCGGCGGCGATCTCGCCCACCACCGGCACGGTGACCGGGGAGGCGTCGCTGGCCCCGGCGACGTCGACGCTGCGCACCGCGTAGCCGTCGATCGCCGCCTGGTCGAAGACCGGCAGCGGACGCGCCGCGACGACCTCCTCGGCGCTGCGCAGCCCCTGCGCGTCGGTGATCGCGACGCGCACCGGGGCCGGGCGCACCGCCACGTCCAGGATCCGGGACAGGTGATCGGTGACCGTGCGCACTCTCAGTCCTTCAGTCGCTCGTTCAGCCAGGTCCGCAGATCCTCGCCGTACTCCGGGTGCTGCAGCATGAAGTCGACGTAGGCCCGCGCGTACCCGGCGGGGTTGCCCAGGTCGTGGCGCCCGCCGCGGTGCACGACCACGTGCACCGGGTGCCCCTCGGAGATCAGCAGCGCGACGGCGTCGGTCAGCTGCAGCTCACCGCCCGCGCCCGGGGTGATCCGGTCCAGCGCGTCGAAGATCGCGCGGTCGAGCAGGTAGCGACCGGCCGCGGCCAGGGTCGACGGCGCCTCGTCCGGGGCGGGCTTCTCGACCATCCCGTGGACCTGCTTCACGTCGTCGGCGCCGGTGTCGGAGACCTCGAAGACGCCGTAGGCCGAGATCTGCTCGCGCGGCACGTCGAAGGCGCAGAGCACGCTGCCGCCGTGCTCCTCGCGGACCTGCGCCATCCGGGCGAGGACCCCGGTCGGGAGGACCAGGTCGTCGGGCAGGAGGACGGCGACGGCCTGCTCGTCGTCGGCCAGCGCCGGGCCGGCCTGGGCGACGGCGTGGCCGAGGCCCTTCGGCTCGTACTGGTACACCGACTCGACCTCGAGCAGGCCGGGGGCGCGGCGGACCTTGTCGGCCAGCTCGCCCTTGCCCCGGCCCTCCAGGGTCTTGACCAGCTCGTCGTCGGTGCGGAAGTAGGCCGCGACCGAGTCCTTGCCCGGAGAGGTCACGACCAGCAGCCGCTGTGCGCCGGCCTCGGCGGCCTCCGCGGCGACGAGCTCGATCCCGGGCGTGTCGACGACGGGGAGCAGCTCCTTCGGCACGGCCTTGGTCGTCGGCAGGAACCGGGTGCCCAGACCCGCCGCCGGGACGACGGCGGTGCGGAAGGCCCCGGTGCCGCTGGACGTCTGCACGCTCATGGTCGGCGAGCCTAGCCACAGCTCTAGCCTGGAGCCGTGACGGCTCGCGCGGGGGACGGGGGTGGATCGTCGCCTGATCAGGGTGGACGACCCGGTGAGGCCAAGCGGGCACTGCGGCGGCTGCTGCTGGCGGAGCGTCGCGGGCGCCCGGTCACCGACCGGGCCGCGGCGACCGCCGCGCTGTCGGTGCACCTGTGCGCGCTCGCCGCCGCGACGCCCGGCCCGGTGGCCTGCTACCTGCCGATCGGCACCGAACCCGGCGGGGCGGGATCGGGGGTGCCGTCACTGCCCGACGCCCTGGTCGCCGTGGGCCACGAGCTCCTCGCCCCGGTGGTGCCGGACGAGCCGGGGCCGCTGGACTGGACCGTCTACCGGGGGCCGGACGACCTGGCGCCCGGGCCGCTCGGGGTCGTCGAACCGACCGGTCCCCGGCTCGGACCCGCCGCGCTCGCGACGGCGGGCCTGGTCGTGGTGCCCGCGCTGGCCGTCGACCGGCGCGGACGACGGCTGGGCCGCGGCGGCGGCTTCTACGACCGGACGCTCGCGCTCGCCGCGCCCGGCGCCCTGCTGGTCGTCCCGCTGTACGACGGCGAGCTGCGCGACGAGGTCCCGGCCGAGGACCACGACGTGGCGGTGGGGGCGGTCGTCCTGCCCGGTGACGGGGTGGTGCATCTCTCGCCCTGACCGTGTGGACGGGTCGGCCCGCCCGTCGCCGCGGAGTATGCTGGCACTCGCTCTCGTCGAGTGCCAGCCCATGGGCGGGCACCGCCCCAGTTCGTCCGGAGGATGTTGTGCCGACCTACCAGTACGCATGCACCGCGTGTGACCACCGCTTCGAGGCGGTGCAGTCGTTCTCCGACGATGCCCTCAGCACCTGCCCGAACTGCGGCGGGAAGCTGCGCAAGGTCTTCTCCTCGGTGGGCATCGTCTTCAAGGGCAGCGGCTTCTACCGCACCGACTCCCGCTCGGGTTCGGTGAGCAGCGGGTCCTCCTCCGAGTCGGCGAAGTCCGACAGCTCCTCGTCGAGCTCGTCGTCGGACTCCTCGTCGGGTTCGTCGGGCTCCTCGTCCTCCTCCTCGGACTCGGGCAGCTCGTCGTCCTCGACGTCGTCCACCGCCTCGTCCTCGAAGGCCGCCGCCTCCTGATCCGTCCACAACCGGCCGAGTTGTCCACAGGCCGGTGGATCGGCCCGTTCTGAGCCGCGTCCCGCCCTAGCGTCGGAACCACGACGGCGGAGGGACGGTCATGGCGGAGGAGACACAGCGGGCGGACCGCCCGTGGGAGCGGTTGCTGCGGCGGCCCTCCTGGTCACGGGCGTTGCTGGCCCGCCGCGTGCTGGCCGCTGCTCTCGCGGTCGCGGCCGTGGTGGTGGCGCTGCTCCCCGCCGCGGGTGACGAGCGGGTCCCGGTGCTGGTCGCGGCGCGCGACCTCGCCCCCGGCACGGCGCTGGGCCCGGCCGACGTGGTCGTGGCCGCCTGGCCGCCCGCCCTCGCCCCCGCCGGTGCGCTGACCGCGCCCGCCGCCGTGGCGGGGCGGCTGCTCGCCGGACCGGTGGCCGCGGGCGAGCCGATCGGTGAGCTGCGGCTGGTCGGGTCCGCGCTCGCCGTCGTCACCGGCGGGCCGGGCGCCTCGGCGGTGCCGCTGCGCCCGGCCGACCCGGCGGTGGCCGCACTGCTGTCCCCCGGCTCCCGGGTGGACGTCGTGGCGGGCGGCCCGGACGGCGCGCGTGTGCTGGCCGCCCGGGCCGGGGTGGTGGCGGTGCTGCCGCCCGCCACGGGGGCCGCCGGAGCGCGGGCGGACCCGGGGCCGCTGGTGCTGGTCGCGCTGCCCGAGGCGGAGGCGACCGCGGTGGCGGCGGCGACGCTGGCCGGCGAGGTCACGGTGACCCTGCGATGACCGCGGCGGCACCACGGGCCGCAGGCGTCGGGTGCCCGGCACGCGGCCGGGCACCCGGTCGGTCAGCCGGCGATCGTGCCGATCGACTCGTGCTGCTTGCCGAAGACGACCATGTCGTCGTCCATGATCGCCCGGGGGTTGAACAGCGGGTCGGCGAGGATGCCGTGCACGCGGCGGCGCTGCATGCCCATGTTGCCGCCGTCGTAGATCGGGAGCACCGCGACCTCGCGCAGCAGCTTGCCGAAGCCGTTGGCGGTCTCCAGGCTGTTGACGCCGACGATCTGCATGCACTTGTACACGCAGTCGATCATCATCTCGGTCACCTGGATCTTGTTCATCGCGCCGACCAGCTCGGCGTGCTGGTCGTGCTTGTCCAGGTAGTCGGCGGCCCGCCAGCAGAAGTAGCGCGCCATCTCGATCTTCGACGCGACGTCGCCGAGCACGTAGCCGACGTTCTGGAACTCGATGATCGGCTTCAGGGCACCCGCGGTGTTGTTGCGGGCGAAGTCCAGGGCCGTCTCGTAGGCGGTGCGGGCCATGCCCACCGCCGCGATCGCCGCCACCGGTCCGGACCAGGCGAAGTTCCGGTTGATCACGAGGTCGCCGTTGCCCTCGGCGCCGGGGAGGAGGTTCTCCACCGGGATCCGGGCGTCGGTGAACACGATCTCGGCGTTCGACGCGAGCCGGTGACCGATCTTGTCGAGGTGGCGGAAGGTGACGCCCGGCGTGCCGCCCTCCAGGATCAGCGCGGACAGTCCCTCGGTGCCGCCCACCTCGGAGTCGGTCCGGACGATGAGCGTCCCGGCGTTCACGCCGTTCTCGTCCCACCCCGCCGAGGACGGCCAGTACTTGCGCCCGTTGACGACGAAGTGGTCGCCGTCGCGGACGGCGGTGAGTCCGACGCCGGCCGGGCGCGGCAGCGGGATGTCGAAGTTCGCGGTGCCGGCCGGGTTGCCGGGCGGCTCGCTCGCGGTCCACCCGCCCAGGTAGGTGCCGGTCGGGTCGGAGGTGGCGGCCCGCAGGATGCGTTCCTTCTGCTCGTCGCTGCCGTACCAGGCGATGGGCATGAGGCCGAGGCCGTTGCAGAGCACGGTGCAGGCGAAGCCGGGGTCGACAGCGCAGATCTCCTCGGCGGCGATGACCAGGTCGACGCAGGAGACCCCTCCGCCGCCGTACTCGGCGGGCAGCATGCACATGGCGATGCCCGCCTTGTACGCCTCGACGTAGGCGCCCTTGGTCATCCGGAAGCCCTCGAGCGGGTCGGGCTCGGCGTCCGCCGCCGCGACGACCGGCTGGAGGACGTTCTCGGAGAACGCACGGACGTCGTGCTGCAGCTTGCGCTGCTCGTCGGACAAGGTGAAGTCGACAGGCATGGCGCTTCCCTTCGCATCGGGATCGGGGACGGCACCGGGCCGGAACCGGTACCCGGCGTACCGGTTCGGAACTGGCTCGGTGGCCGCCGACCATCGGGCCCGCGGCGCCGTCGACGGAAGGTCCGTGTCACGAGCGGCGCCACCCCGGTCACGTGCGGTGTCGCGACACCCTCGTGCAACGCCCGGGAGTGCCACGGCGGCGTCGACGGCACCGGTCCGAGGGCCGCCACACGAGCTTCACCTGGGGAAACACAGCGGTAACCGGTAGATCGAATACTGCTTTCATCCCCGGCGACGAGGAGCACACGCGCCCGTGAAACACACCAGCCACGCCGACTACGCCCTCCGTGTCCTCATGTACCTCCGGGTCGCCCCGGGCGGGCGGGGCTCGGTCGGCGAGATGGCCGACGCCCACCGCGTCTCCCGCCACCACCTGGAGAAGGTCGTCCAGCGGCTCGCCGCCGCCGGGCTCGTCGCGACCTCCCGCGGGCGGGGCGGCGGTGTGCGGCTGGCCGCGCGGCCGTCGTCGATCACGGTCGGGGCGGTGATGCGGGCGATGGAGAGCGACTTCGCCGTCGTCGAGTGCCTGGGGCCGGCGCGCTACTGCCGGATCGCGGGGGTGTGCGGGGCCCGGAACGTGTTCTCCGATGCGCTGGACGCCTACTTCGCGGTGCTCGACGCCGCGACCCTCGACGACATCGCGGACAACGACATCGGGCTGCGCGGAGCCCTCGAGCTCACCGGGACCGGCTTCCGCGGCCACGGGCCCGACTCCCCCCGGTGACCGGAGCCGCAGGAGGTGACCGATGGCCGTCGACTTCACGCTCTCCCGTTCCCAACGCGACCTGAAGCGCCGGGCTCGTGAGTTCGCCCGGGAGGTGCTGCGCCCGGTCGTCGAGCGGGCCGAGTCGCTGCCCGACCCGCAGGAGGCGTTCCGGGCGACCCGACCCGCCTACGAGGCCGCCTACGCCGCGGGGCTGACCACGCTGTTCCTGCCCCGCGAGCTCGGCGGCGGCGGGCTGTCCCAGGTGGACTTCCTGATCGCGGTCGAGGAGCTGTGCGCGGTCGATCCCGGCTTCGCGACGACCCTGCTGGTCAACGGCCTCGCCCTGAAGCCGCTGCTCTGGGCCGCCCCCGAGGAGCTGCGCGACCGGTGGATCCGGCGCGCCACCGGTGACCCCACCGGTCGCTTCCTGGCCGGGTGGGCGGTGAGCGAGCGGGGCGGGACCGCGAACTTCGACCACCCCGACCGGCGGGCCGGCATCCAGCTCGTCGCCACCCACGACCGCGCCCGCGGCGAGTACGTCCTGCACGGGGAGAAGCACTGGCCGTGCAACGCGGGCGGCTGGGACCTGCGGGGCGCCGACCTGAGCGTCTGCATCGTGCGGACCGACCGCACCGCGGGCGGGACCTCGGCACTGAGCGCCGTCGTCGTCGAGCGGGGCACGCCGGGGCTGTCGTTCGAGGTGATCGACAAGATGGCCCACCGCACCTGCCAGAACGTGACGATGACCTTCCGCGGCGTCCGTGTCCCCGAGGAGAACGTCTTCGCCCACGGCGACGGGGACCTGCTCATCAACCGGGCCTTCACCTGGTCGGGCCCGATCGCCGGGATCGCCGCGGTCGGCGTCGCGCGGGCCGCATTCGAGTTCACGCTCAAGTGGGCGCGGACCTTCACCGGCGGCGGCTCGGCGCCGGTGATCGAGCACCAGGCGGTCGGGAACCTGCTCGCCGACGTCGCGGCGCGGATCGAGGCGGCCCGCTACCTGTGCTGGAAGGCCGCGCACTACCTGGACCGGCACGACGGGCAGGGTCAGGCGCTCGCCGGGATGTCGAAGACGTTCTGCACCGAGCTCGTCAGCCAGGTGGTGAACGACTGCATGCGGGTGGTCGGGGTGAACGCCCTGGACCGCCGGTTCCCGATGGAGCGCTTCTACCGCGAGGCCGCCGTCTTCCCCCTCTACGACGCCGGCAACCTGGCCATGCAGCGCCGTCGCACCTGGGGCGTCATGACCGACCCCGGCTACGACCCCGACGTCTTCGCCGACGGCGACCCGCTCCCCTTCACCCGATCCATGGAGGGCATCGGCACCGTTCCGGGGGTGCGCTGATGCCCGACCGGGACGGCTCATCGGCCTTCACCCGCACCCGGGACGCGTGGGAGCGCTTCGCGGCGGGCGACGAGGTGCCCGCGGACGTGCCGTTGTCGATCGCGCTGTCCTGGTTGCGCTGCCGGGACCACCACCGGCTCGACCCGCTGGCGCCGGTGCAGGCCCCCGTGCGGGACGACGTGGTCTACCGCCGGGAGCACGCCTCGGTGTTCACGATGCTCGGTGCCGTCGCGGCGGGGATCGCCGGCAGGCACGACGGGTGCGTCGCCGCGGTCACCGACGGCGACGGCCGGGTGCTGGCCTCGTGGGCGGCACGCGGCTCGGGCGAGTGCGCCCCGGCCCCGGGCAGCGTCTGGGCCGAGGCGCGGGCCGGGACCAATGGTGCCGGGACGGCGCTCGCCCACCCGCGGGCGGTCTGTGTGCGGGGGCCGGAGCACTGGAGCTCGGCACTGCACGACCACAGCTGTGTGTCGACGGCGGTGTGCGACCCGGTGCTCGGCACGGCGGTGGCGGCGCTGACCGTCTCCACCCGGGGTCACTGCCTGCCGGTCCGCCCCGACGACCTGCTCCTCGCCACCGGCCCAGCGCTCCGCGTGCTGTGCGACGCCGCGGCCCGCTCCAGCGCCGTGCTGGCGGGTGCCTTCGTCGACCTGGACCGGCGCGAACGGCGACCGCTGCTCGCGCTCGACGGCGGCGGCCGGGTCGTCGCGGCGAACTCGGCGGCCCGCCGGCGGAGCCTGCTCCCCCGCTCCGACGGCGGCCGGGCGCTCGGCCGGGCCGTCGCACCGGCGCTGATACGGGCCAGCGGGGGCGACACCTGGTCGGGGACGGTCCTCGTCGGCGCCGCGGGTGACACCGGCGGCGCCGGTGGCACCGGTGGCGCCGGCGGCGCGGACCCGCTGGTGTTCCGGCTGCGCCCGGTGCCCGGTGACGCGGGTCCGGTCGGCTTCCTCGCCGTCGCCGACGGCGCCGGGGCGGGCACCGACGACGTGCTGCCGGTCCCGGCTCCCACCCCCGCCGGGGACGCGCCGGACCGGGTCGCCGCGGTCGGACGGGGCGGACGGCTGCACCTGCTGGCCTGCGACGACGTCCGGCACGCCCTCGCCGACGGCCACGACGTCTGGCTGGTCACCGACGTCGGTGTGCTGCGGGCGGCGCACCGCGGGATCGACCGGTTGGCCCGCGAGCTGGAGCCCGCCGGGTTCCTCCGGGTGCACCGTGGACACCTGGTGAACGCCGCGCGGATCCGGAGCGTGCACCGCGGACCGGACGGCATGACGGTGGCCACCGACCGGGCCGGTGCCGAACGGATCCCGGTGTCGCGCCGCGCCGTCCCGGCGGTGCGGGCCGCGCTCGGTCTCTGAGCCGCCGGGCCCGGCGGGTCAGCCGCCGTGGTGCGGGGGGCGGTTCTCGGTGAACCAGCGGTCGGGGTCCGCGGAGTCGCGCTCGTCGGCGGCGCCGTAGTCGGCCCGCTCGTCGGCGGTGGTCGAGGGGTCGTCGCCGAAGATCTCCTCGATCCGTCGGCGCATCCGGTCCGCGGGCTCGCTCATGGCTCCATGGTGCCGTGCGCGGGCGGCGCGGGTGGACACCGATCCCGCGTCACCGTGCCGTGCCGGGCTCGCGGGGCCCCACGACGACCCGTCCGGGTGCCACCATGGAGGCAGCCGTACGCATCCGCCCGGGGTTCCCCGGGCGGCGACAGGAGAGGCGGACCGCTCATGGGGTTCCTGGACAAGGCACGCGAGGCTGCCGAGAACGCGATCGAGAAGGCGAAGCCGCACCTGGACAAGGCATTGGAGCAGGCGGGCCCGCACCTGGAGAAGGCCAAGGAGAAGGCGGGCCCGCTCGTCGGGAAGGCCGCGGAGAAGGTCGACCAGGCCACGGGCGGCAAGTACTCGGAGCAGATCGACGGGGTGAAGGGCAAGGTCGAGGGCGCGCTCGGGCACCACGACCCGGCCGCTCCCGGCGCCGGCACGCACGGCGACGCCGTCCCGCCGGTGCCGCCCGCCCCGCCCGGCGGTGACGCGTTGAAGCCGCAGGGCAACCCGGCCGCGTCGCAGCAGCCGCCGGCCGTGCCGCCGGTCCCGCCGGAGCGCAAGGACGACGGCGGCGTCCCGCCGGTGCCCCCGGCGAGCTGACCACACGACGAACGGGCCCCGGCATCCGCCGGGGCCCGTTCCGGTCGTGGGACCGGCCGCCGTGTGACCGGGTCAGTCGTCGAGGCCGGACAGCTCCGAGATGACGTGCGGGACGAGCGGGGTCAGCGTCGCCATGCCGTCGCGGACGGCCGCGCGGGACGCGGCCAGGTTGACCACCAGCGTGCTGCCAGAGACGCCGACGACGCCCCGGGACACTCCGGCGTCGACCGCTCCGGCGGCGAGACCGGAGGCGCGGATGGCCTCGGCGATGCCCGGCACCGGCCGGTCGAGGACACCGGTGGTGGCATCCGGGGTGACGTCGCGGGGGGGGACACGCCCGTTCCGCCGACGGTCACGACCAGGTCGACGCCGCCGATCACGGCGGTGTTCAGCGCGCTGCGGATGGCCACCACGTCGCCGGGGGCCGAGACCACGCCGTCGACGAGGAAGTTGGCCTCCTCCAGCAGCTCGGTGACCAGCGGACCGGTGCCGTCGGACCGCTCACCCGCGCTGACCCGGTCGTCGACGATCACCACGAGAGCACGGCCGATCTGCGGACCCGACATCTCCATGCCGTCACCCTAGCGCCGGCCCGGGGCCACCCCGGGGGAGGCCGTGCCGGTGCCGGGAGGGGGGACCGGCACCGGCACGACACTCCGGGCGCATTCGATGGGGCACCACCGAATGCCGAACCACCCCATCACGACGGTTCTTCACCCGTCAACGACCTGCCGTTCGCACCACCCGCACGGCCCCGTCCGGTCGGACGACGTCCACCCGGGCGGGCCGTCACTGCTCGCCCAGCGTCACCTCGACGGTCCGGGTCGCCCCGCCCGCGTCGAGGACCTCCAGCTGGACGACGCTGCCCGGCGGCTGCGACCGCACCGCGGCCTGCAGGTCCGTGCCGGTGGTGACCCGCTGGTCACCCAGCCGGGCGACGATCTCCTGCAGACGCAGCCCGGCCTTCGCGGCCGCGCCGTCCGGGGTGACCTCCTGGATCACCGCGCCGCGCAGCTGCGGGTCGTTGCCGACGGTCACGCCGAGCACGGCGTGCGTGGCCTTGCCTCCGGAACGCAGCTGGTCGGCGATGCGGCGGGCCTGGTTGATCGGGATCGAGAAGCCGACGCCGATCGAGCCGCCGCCCGGCCCGGCCGTCGCGATCGCGGAGTTGATGCCGACGACCCGGCCGTCGGCGTCCACCAGCGGGCCCCCGGAGTTGCCGGGGTTGATGGCGGCGTCGGTCTGGATGGCGTTCAGCACCGTGTCGCTGGCCCCGGCGCACCGGACTCGGCGGGGATGCCGACGGCCCGGTCGACGGCCGAGACGATGCCGGTGGTGACCGAACCGCCGAGCCCGAGCGGCGACCCGAACGCGGTGACCTGCTGGCCGACCCGGACGCGGTCGGAGTCGCCGAGCTCGACCGTGTTCAGGCCGGGCAGGTCGGTGCGCACGAGCGCGATGTCGGACTGCGGGTCCTGCCCGACGATCGACCCGATGGCGGAGCGGCCGTCCTGCAGGACCACGCGCAGCGTCCCGCCCTGCGCCGCCGGGGCGACGACGTGGTTGTTGGTCAGGATCAGGCCGTCGTTGCCGACGATCATGCCGGAGCCCTCGCCGCGGTCACCGACGTTGCCCGCACCGCCGTCGACCCTGATCTGGACGACGGCGGGCAGCACCTTCTCGGCGACGGCCTCGATCGATCCGGCCGGTGCCGTACCCCCGGACCCGCCCGCGAGGCGCGTGCCGACCAGCCCGCCGAGGGCACCCGCGACCAGCGCGATGAGCAGCCCGGCCGCGACCAGGACGACTCCTCGGCGTCCGCGGCCGGGCGGACGCGGCGGGGCGGGTGGGGCGCCGACGGCCCACGGGGGCGGGGTGGGCCCACCGGGGGCCGGTGCGCCGGCCGCGTCCGGGTGCGCCGGGAGCTCCCGGGTGCCGTCCGCCGGCACCGGCGTCGTGTCCGTCGGGCTGTCCCGGGTGTCCGCATTGGGCGCGGCGCCGCCGGAGCCCGTGGCGGGCGCGTCGGCGGCGGTGGAGCCGGGGCGGGCCCACGGGTTGGCGGGCACGGCCCAGCGGTCGGTGGGCGGGTCCTGGGTGGAGACGGCCTCGGTGTCGGGGCCGTGGTCGGGGTACGGGGCAGCGGCCTCGTCGGCCGGGGTGCCGGTGGACTCGGGAGCCGTGCCGGACATGCCGGTCGCGCCGGCCGTCGACGCGGCGGTCACGCCGGATCCGGTGGACGCGCCGCCGTCGGAGGCCGCAGGTGCCGGCGCGGACTCCCCACCCGGACCGGCCGCGGCGGTGCCGTCGGCCGGGCCCGCGTCGACACCGTCCCCGGCAGCGCCCGGTGAGCCGGTGGCCGGGCCGTCGGCGGACCCGTCCGACGCAGATCCGTCACCGGGGACCCCGGACGAGGAGGACCGTGGTCCGTCCTGCTCGGTGTCGGTGTCGCCGGAGGGCCCCGCCGGTCCCGCGGGGGCGGAGGTCGCGCCGTCGCGGCCGGAACCGCCCCCGGAGTCCCCGCCGGACGTCCCCGCTGCGGTGCGGGTCGGCTCGTCGGGCGGGTTGTCCTGGGTCATGCGTCCACCGTCCGTCGTCTCACAGGAGCACCACCCCGTCACGGGGGTGTCGCACCAGGTTATGGGCTGTCCGGCTCCGCCACGTACCGGCCCGGCAGGGCCATCGAGAGCAGCGCACCGCCCTCCGGGGCCCGCCCGGCCCGCACCTCTCCCCCGTGCCGCGCCGCCGCCTGCGCGACGATGGACAGCCCCAGCCCGGAGCCGGGCATGGTGCGCGAGGTGTCGGCCCGGTAGAAGCGGTCGAACACGTGCGGCAGGTCCTCGGCGGCGATCCCGTCGCCCTCGTCGGCGACCTCGATGACCAGCCACTCCGGCGAGATCGGCACCATCGACAGCCGCACGGTGCCGCCGGGCGGGCTCCACTTCACGGCGTTGTCGAGCAGGTTGAGGACGGCACGTTCGAGCGCGCTGGCGTCGCCGTCGAGGATCCACGGGGTCCGGTGGACCTCGAACTCGACCTCCCCCGCCCGTCGCTTCACCCGGTCCAGGGCGCGGTCGACGATCTCGGTGAGCTCCAGTGCCTCGCTCGTCATGGTCGGGGCGTCGTCGCGGGCGAGCTCGACGAGGTCCCCGACGAGGTGGGACAGCTCCTCGACCTGGGCGCGGACGTCGTCGAGCAGCTCGGTGCGGTCCTGGGCCGGCAGGTCGGGGGTGTCCGGCCGGTCGGCGGAGGCGAGCAGCTCCAGGTTGGTGCGCAGCGAGGTCAGCGGGGTGCGCAGCTCGTGCCCGGCGTCGGCGACGAGCCGGCGCTGCTGTTCCCGCGACGCGGCCAGCGCGCCGAGCATCGTGTTGAACGACTGGGTGAGCCGGGCCAGCTCGTCGGACCCGGAGACCGGGATCGGACGCAGGTCACCGGTCTTGGCGACGCGTTCGGTCGCCGCGGTGAGCCGCAGCACCGGCCGCAGCCCGGTCCGGGCGACCGCGACCCCGGCGAGCGCGGCCAGCACGACACCGCCGAGCCCGACGATCGGCAGCGCGGTGCCCATCCGGGTCACCACCCGGGTCATCGTGTCGAGCCGCTGGGCCAGCACCAGCGCACGGCCGTCCCCGGCCCGGACGGCGACGATCCGGTACGGCACGCCGTCGAGATCGGCGGTGCGTCCCGGCTGGGTCGGCCCGCCCTGGGCGACGGCGACCTCCGGCTCCCCCAGCGGCGGCCGCGACGACTCGTCGGCCGAGGTCGCGATGCCGGAGGAGTAGACGAGCGCGATGTGCAGGTCGGCGGCGCCGAGCACGTCGGGCGGGAGCGCGGCGAGCAGCCGCGGGTCGATCAGGTCGCTCTGCGCGGCGGCGTAGGCACGCTGGCGCAGCGTCTCGTCCAGCGAGCTGGTGAGGTTCTGGCGCACCACGAGGAACGCGGCGGCGGACACGAGCAGCACCATCGCGGCGGCGACGAGTGCGGCCAGCACCCCGATCCGGGCGCGCAGCGTGAACCGCTCGCGGTCCGGCTCGGCCGCGGGCCCGCGGCGCCACCAGCGCTCGGCCCGCTCCTCGTCGAGCGGGAGCGGCTGGGTCACGGCGGGGTGTCCCGCAGGACGTAGCCGACGCCGCGCACCGTGTGGATCAGCCGCGGCTCGCCCTCGGCCTCGGTCTTGCGGCGCAGGTAGCCGACGTAGACCTCCAGGGCGTTGCCGCTGGTCGGGAAGTCGTAACCCCACACCTGCTCGAGGATCTGGGCGCGGGTCAGCACCCGGCGCGGGTGCGCGAGCAGCAGCTCCAGCAGGGAGAACTCGGTGCGGGTGAGGCTGATCGGCCGTCCGCCGCGGGTCACCTCACGGGTGTCGGGGTCCAGCGACAGGTCGCCGAAGGTCAGCGCGGGGCTGGTGCCGGCGTCGTCGTCGGTGTCGGGGGTGCGGCGGCGCAGCAGCGCACGCAGCCGGGCCAGCAGCTCCTCCAGCGCGAACGGCTTGGGCAGGTAGTCGTCGGCGCCGGCGTCGAGCCCGGCGACCCGGTCGGACACCGCGTCGCGTGCGGTCAGCACGAGGATCGGGAGCGCGTCACCGGCGCTGCGCAGCCGCCGGCACACCTCCAGACCGTCGACGCGCGGCATCATCACGTCCAGGACGAGCGCGTCCGGCCGGTCGGTGAGCATCTTGTCCAGCGCGACCTGGCCGTCCTCGGCGAGGTCGACCTGGTAGCCGTTGAAGGCCAGCGAACGACGCAGCGAGTCCCGGACCGCCTTGTCGTCGTCGACGACCAGAATGCGCATGGGCGCCAGTCTCGCCGACGGCTCTGAGAGGAACCTGAGCAGGCCCTGATCGGCAGATGGTGATCAGGGCCCGGCGGTCAGGACGCCTTGTAGGCGGCGGCCATGTCCTCGCCGCCGTGGCCGCGCTCCGACGCCCGCAGCAGCCGGTTCCGCACCGCGGGCGCGACGTCGAGCCGGGTGCCCGAGGCCTGGGCCGCGGCGACGATCAGTCCCGCGTCCTTGGCCGCGTTGTCCACCGTGAAGCTGGGGGTGAAGTCGTCGTCGAGGATCGCCCTCGCCTTGTTCTGCAGGTAGGGCAGGTCCAGCGGGCCGCCGGCGACGGCGTCGAGGAAGGCCTGCGGGTCCACCCCGAGCCCCTGGGCGAGCGCGACGGACTCCCCGGTCGCGGCGGTGATCGCCAGCACCCAGCTGTTGGCGACGAGCTTGAGCCGGCTCGCCTGCGCGGACCCGCAGTCCTCGGCCACCCACACGGTCTGCCGGCCGACGGCGTCGAGCACCGGGTCGACGACCGGGCGCGCCGCGGGGTCGCCGGCGACGAACACGGTCAGCTGCCCGGCCTCGGCGGGCGCGCGGGTGCCGAGCACCGGCGCGTCGAGCAGGGTCAGGCTGTGGCGCTCGGCGATCGCGCGGAGCCCGTCGAACGGCTCGACGCCGACGGTGGTGGTCTGCAGCCACACCTGGCCCGGCGCGAGACCGTCGGCGGCCTGCTCCAGGACGGCGGTCACGTCGTCGGCGTTCCCCAGCATCGTCACGACGACGTCGGCGCCGCGGACGGCGTCGGCCGGGTCGGTGTGCAGGGCCGCGCCCGCGTCGGCGAGCGGCTGCGCCTTGGCCGCGGTCCGGTTCCAGACCCGCAGGTCCAGCCCGGCAGCGAGGATGTTGTGCCCCATCCCGGCGCCCATGATCCCGGTCCCCAGCAGTGCGACGGTCGTCATGGCGTCCACGGTAGATCCGCGACGGTGGTCCCGCCGGGGTCACCGGCGCCGCGGAACCTGCTTCACTGGGGCCGTGGCCGACACGGGTGAGCCCGTCTTCTCCAACCGGACCGGGCGCCCGCCGGGCCGGATCATCACCGCGGTCTCCCGGTTCGTGCCCGGGATCCGCCGCGTGCAGCAGCAGATCGAGCCGTACGCGGCGCACTGGGAGGAACGCAACCGCACCGAGCTGTCCCGGACCGGCCCGCTCTGCGTCGTCCTCGGCGACTCGATGGCCCAGGGCATCGGCGCCTCGCACCCCGAGCGCGGGTGGGCCGGGCAGCTGATCGGTCGGCTGCCCGGGTGGCGGCTGGTGAACCTGTCCCAGTACGGCGCCCGCGTCGACGACGTCCTCGACGCCCAGCTCCCCGTCGCCGAGGGACTGCACCCCGAGCTGCTGCTGTGCCTGGTCGGGTCCAACGACCTGATGCAGCCACGGCACCAGGACGGCGTCGGGCACCGGTACGCGGCGCTGGTCGACCGGCTTCCTCCGGGCACCGTCATCGGGAACCAACCGGGAACGTTCGCGGCGGCACTGCAGGTCAACGGCCTGATCGACGACGCCGTGCGGCACCGCGGACTCGTACTGGCCGAGCTGCGGGACCCGCGGACGCGGCACTGGCGCGGCAAGCTGGCCTCCGACCGGTTCCATCCCAACGACCGCGGCTACGCCGCCATCGCCGAGGTGTTCTCCGAGGCACTGCGCCGGGCGGGTCGCTAGGGACGGGTGCACCGATCTGGTTGGGTGTCCCGATGGCGACCAGGAAACTGCCGCGCAAGATCTACGACGCCGAGCTCCTCCGCCTGCAGGGCGAGCTGCTGCAGATGCAGGAGTGGGTCCGGGCCTCGGGCGCACGGGTCGTCGTGGTCTTCGAGGGGCGCGACGCCGCCGGCAAGGGCGGTGCGATCCAGCGCGTCACCCAGTACCTCAACCCGCGGTTCGCGCGGATCGTCGCGCTGCCCGCTCCGACCGAGCGGCAGAAGGGGCAGTGGTACTTCCAGCGCTACGTCGAGCAGCTGCCCGCGGCCGGCGAGATCGTGCTGATGGACCGGTCCTGGTACAACCGCGCCGGCGTCGAGCGGGTGATGGGCTTCTGCACCGAGGCCGAGTACCGCCGCTTCCTGCGCCAGGCGCCGGTGTTCGAGAACATGCTCGTCGAGGACGGCATCCACCTGCGCAAGTACTGGTTCTCGGTCAGCGCCGATGAGCAGGCGCGGCGGTTCGCCGAGCGACTGGAGAACCCGCTCAAGCAGTGGAAGCTCTCGCCGATGGACCTCGAGTCGATGACCCGGTGGGACGACTACTCCCGCGCCCGTGACGACATGCTGATCCACACCGACACCGACCACGCGCCGTGGTGGATCGTCGAGGCCGAGGAGAAGCGCAACGCGCGGATCAACATGATCCACCACCTGCTGGGCTCGATCCCCTGGGAGCCGGTGGAGCGACGGGTCCTGACCCTGCCGGACCGGGTGCCGTCGACGGGCTACGAGCGTCCGCCGCGCGAGGTGCAGCGCGACGTGCCCGACCACGCCGCGTCGCTGATCCGGGCCGACTGATCCCGGACGGCCGATCCCGGCGGGCATATCCCGGTCGGCTGATGTCGGTCACAGTCACCCGGTTGGTACGGGCGGTACCGGATACCGTCCCGCGGAGCGACGGCGCGGCACGGACGCCGTGCGGAAGGGCGGTGCCGGGATGAGTGTCGTGCTGTTCACCGGGTTCCCCGGTTTCCTCGGGTCGGCTCTGCTGCCGCGGACACTGCGCCGCGCGCCGGACTCGCGCGCGGTCGCCCTGGTGCAGGCCAAGTTCCTGGACCAGGCCCGCACGACCCTGGCGCGGATCGAGCGCGAGGCGCCGGAGATCGCCGGGCGCACCGACCTCGTCGTCGGGGACATCACCGTCGACGGGCTGGGACTGGAGCAGACCGAACGGGAGCGACTGCTCGGTGGGCCGCTGGAGGTCTTCCACCTGGCCGCGGTCTACGACCTCTCGGTGCCGGCGGACATCGCGTGGTCGGTGAACGTCGAGGGCACCCGGCACGTCGTGCGGTTCGCCGAGGCCGCGTCGGAGCTGGTCCGGCTGCAGTACGTGTCGACCTGCTACGTCTCGGGCCGTTACGACGGCATCTTCTCCGAGACCGACCTGGAGCTCGGCCAGCCCTTCGCCAACCACTACGACCACACCAAGCACGAGGCCGAGCGCGTCGTGGTCAAGGCCCGCGACGCCGGCCTGCCGGTGTCGATCTACCGGCCGTCGGTCGTCGTCGGGGACTCGGTCACCGGGGCGCCGCAGAAGTTCGACGGCCCGTACTACCTGTTGCAGCTGATGGCCCGGCAGGGCCGGACGGCGTTCGTGCCGCTCCCCCGGGCGGCGGCGCGGACCCGGTTCAACCTGGTGCCCTCGGACTACGTCGTCGACGGGATCGCCGCGCTGGCCGGGCACGGTCCGGCGGTGAACCGGACGTTCGCGCTGGCCCAGCCGGCCCCGCCGACGGTGACCGAGATGTGCGAGGTGTTCGCCGACCGGCTCGGCAAGCGCCTGCCCGTGGTGCCGATGCCGGTCGGGCTCGCCGCGTTCTCCATCGACCACGTGCCCGGCGTCGGACGGCTGTTCAAGGTCCCCTCCAGCACGCTGGAGTACCTGACCCACCCGTCGCACTACGACACCGACGCGACCACCGCGATGCTGGGCCCGCTGGGCGTGCACTGCCCGCCCTTCGAGGAGCACGTCGACGCGATGGTCCGCTTCTTCCGGGAGAATCCGCAGGTCGGAACGGCTGCGATGGTCTGACGCACGGAGGTCTACCGTCTCCGGCGTGGCCATCGAGCGGAACGACGTGCTCCTCGCGGCCGCGACCGTGCTCGTGCAGAACCCGGCCGCGTCGATGTCGGAGATCGCGACCGGCGCCGGCATCAGCCGGGCGACCCTGCACCGGCTCGTCGACGGTCGGGAGGCGCTCCTCGAGGAGCTCAGCGAGATGGGCGTGGAGCGCGGGATCGCCGCGATCCGGGAGGCCCGGACCGACGAGAGCGACCCGATCGAGGCGGTGCGCCGGGTCATCGTCGGCCTGTTGCCCTCGGTGGACCTGTGGGTGCTCGCCGAGCGCATCCAGTCCAGCGACGAGGTCCTGGCCCGCTACGCCGAGATGGACACCCTGCTCGTCGAGCTGTTCCAGCGCGGCCAGCGGAGCGGGGTCTTCTGCGTGACCCTGTCCGCGACGTGGATGACCGAGGCGCTCTACGCCCTGCTGACCCGGTCGGTGCTCGCCGCCCACGACGGAAGGCTCGCCCGGCAGGAGATCGTCGGGGTCACCGAGCGGACCCTGCTGGCCGGGGTCGTGGAGACCGCTGCTCCGAGCGAATGAGGCGTGACACACGATCGTCACCCTTGAGACATCGGAGTCTCACTGGCTACTCTCGTGGTGCGAATCGGACAGACCAGCTTCCGAGTCGACCACTACGAGGAGGTAGCCGATGACCACCCACGAGACCCCGACGCCGTCCTGGCCCGAGACCCTGCGGGACGCCGCCCAGCGCACCGGGAACGTGCTCCGCGAGATCTGGGTGGGCATCGACACCTGGAACGCCGTCACACACGGCCGAACCCCGAGCCGTCGCTGATCCCGGCCTGATCCCGTCCCCCGGTGCGGCACGTCCGCACCGGGGGACACGTCGTCGTTCAGGCCCGGTACGCGTCCGGCGGCGCCAGCCGCGGGTGCAGCTGCGCCCAGGCAAGCAGGCCCAGCGCGGCGGCGACGGCGAGCGTCCCCGCCGTCCCGATCCGGCCGGCCAGGGCCCCGGCCAGCGGCGAGCCCACCGTCTGACCGACACCCAGGGCGAGGCACGCCCAGGTCACCGCACGCGCGGGAGCACCCGGGACGATGTGGGCGGCCCACAGGATGCACAGCCCGGTCAGCCCGATGTAGCCCGCGCCGAACAGGCCCGCCGAGACGATCGCGCCGAGAAGGCCCGGCTCCGGCAGGGCGAGCAGGGCGATCCCGGCCGAGAACAGGGTCCAGACGACGAGCCCGACCGCCCGCAGCCCGTGCCGCTGCGCCGCCCGTCCCACCGCGCCGCCGAGCACGCCGACCACACCGATCGCACACCACGCGACGGTGCCGAGGACCGGCCCGGCCCTGACCTCGTCGAGCCGCGCGGTCGAGAAGGTCCAGTACGGCGCGCTGACCACCCCCAGCAACCCGGCGACGACCAGCAGCGGGAGCACCCGGCCGCGCCCCCGCTCCGTGGGCGCCGCCTCGGGAACGCCCCGCGGCAGCAGCCATGCGGCGGCAACGGTGGCGACGACCGCGACCAGGCCGAACCCGAGCCAGACGGCCCGCCAGTCCCCCGGCAGCAGCGGCGTGAACGCGGTCAGCGCGAGCCCCGCCCCGGTGCCGGTGTTCGCCCAGGACTGCGCCCGGGTGCGCGCGGCGACACCGACCGCCTCGACGACGAGCTGCGCCACCCCCGGGGTGGCGATGCCGGCCCCGGCTCCCGCCACCACGATCGCGACACCGAACACCACCACTCCCGGGGCGAGGGCCATGAGCAGCAGCCCCACCGTCGCGGAGACGGCGGCCGCGATCGTGGCACCGCGCGCCGACCGCGCCGACAGCGCCGGAGCGGCGAGCAACCCGAGGACGTAGCCGGCCGTGGAGAGCACGCCGACCGCGGCCGGGGTCAGGCCGAACGTCTCGGTGAAGCGAGGCACGAACAGCCCGTAGGCGTAGCGGGCGACGCCGTAGCAGAGCGCGATCACCCCCGCGCCGAGCAGCGCGGACGTCCACCAGGGCCGGTCGGTCGTGGGCGCGGAGCGTTCGCAGGTCGCCGTCATGCCGCTAGTGAACAGACCTGTCTGTTTGTTTGCAACTCGAACTGCCCGATGCAGCAGTCGCCGCTGGTAGGGTCCGTGAAAAGAACAGACCGTTCGGTTGTCCGAGGAGGGCCGGATGGCACGCACACGGCGTGGCGACGCCGGGGCCAAGGTGCTCGACGCCGCGTCCCGGCTCTTCTACCGGGACGGCATCAACGCGGTCGGGGTCGACACCGTCGCCGCGGAGGCGGGCGTCACCAAGACGGCGCTGTACACGAACTTCGGCTCGAAGGACCGGCTCGTCGTCGCCTACCTGCGGGACCGCGACCGCCGATGGCAGTCCGACATCGACCGGATCACCGCCGACCACGCGTCGCCGCGGGACCGGATCCTCGCCGTCTTCGACGCCTACGAGACCTGGCAGTCCCGGGAGGACTTCCGCGGCTGCGCCTTCCTCAACGCGGCCTCGGAGCTGCCGCGGCTCGACCACCCGGCCCGCGAGGTCGTCCGGCACCACAAGACCGCGCTGCGCAGCTACCTGCAGGCCCAGGTCGAGCGGCTGGGCACGGCCGATCCGGCCGCGCTCGCCGGGACCCTGATGATCCTCCTGGAGGGCGCGGTCGCGACGGCGGTGGTCGAGCGCGGGCCGGGGCCGATCCGCGCGGCCCGGGAGGTGGCCGACGGTCTGCTCCCGGCGGCCTGAACGGTCACACCGGGACGGGTCCGTGCGGGTGCTGGTCGTCGACGACGAGCCGGTGCGCGTGCGTCCAGCCGTGCACCGACCGGCGCGCGGTGACGACATGGGCGTGATCGGCGTCGTGGTCGTGACGGTGCCGGACGAGGTCGGCGCCGGCCGTCGGCCAGACCCTCACCGCCACCCCGAGCGCGACGACGGCGAGCGCGGCGAGAACCGACCAGGTCACCGTCCAGCCGGCCGAGACCGCCAGCCAGCCGGTGAGCGGGTAGGTGACCAGCCAGCAGGCGTGCGAGAGCGAGAACTGCGCGCTGAACAGGGCGGGCCGCTGACCGGGCCCCGCCGAGGTGCGCAGCAGACGACCGGTGTTGACCATGATCCACCCCGGGCCGAAGCCGATCAGCGCCCACGCGAGCGCCGCGGTCGTCCACGACGGCGCCGCCGCCAGCAGCAGGGTCGCCCCGGCCGCCAGGCAGGAGATCGTCGCGCCGGCCAGCATCACCGTCCGGGCCGGCAGCCGTCGGGCGAGCCACGGGGAGGTCAGCGCCGCCGCGGCCGTCCCCGCGCCGGACACCGCGAGCAGCAGCCCGACGTCGACCTCGGTGCCCCCGAGCAGGTCGCGGACGACGTTCACCGTCGTCACGAGCGACACCACCCCCACCGCGGCGACGACGACGTTCAGCGCCAGCAGCCCCCGCAGCTGCGGGATCGCCCGGAACAGCCGGACCCCGAGCAGCAGCCGGGTCGCGAAGTCACCCTGGGCACGACCCGCGACCGGCGGGACGACCGTCGACGCCACGAGGACCGCGGAGAGGACGAACCCGGCGCAGGTGCCGACGAACAGCGTCGAGTAGCTCGTCACCGCGACCGCCGCCGCGGCCAGCAACGGACTCAGCACCGTCTCCGCGCTGCTCGCGAGCTGTGCGGCCGACAGTGCTCCGGCATAGTCCTGCTCGTCGGGGACGACGTCGGGGATGACCGACTGGAACACCGGCGTGAACGTCGCCGAGGCGACCTGCAGCACCCCGACCAGGGCGAACACCTGCCAGATCTCGCTCACCCAGGGCAGGACGAGCACGACCGCAGCGCGGACGACGTCCGCAGCGACCATCAGCATCCGCCGCGGGGCCCGGTCGGCGACCGCGCCGACCACCGGCCCCACGACGACGTAGGCCGCCATCTTGATCGTCAGCGCCGAGCCCAGGACGAGAGCGGCCCGCTCGCCGGCGAGGTCGTAGGCGAGGAGCCCGAGCGCGACCGTCGTGAGCCCGGTCCCGACCAGCGCGACGACCTGGGCCGTGAACAACCGACGGAACCGCGTGTTCCGGAACAGCGATCGCACTGACCCTCCCCCGTCGACTGCGGGCACCCTAGAACGATTTACCCATCGCCCCCACGGAGCAGTTGCCGATCCTGAGCATCAGCCGGACAACGCGATCTGCGACTTTCCGGCGACAGCGGCCCGGCGCGTCGACGGCGCACGAATCCGCTGGTCAGCGCCCCATGAACGGGCGCACGAGCTGCGAGAGAATCGCTGTCGCCGCTCGCTCGCAGGAGCCTTCCGATGTCATAGTGGCTGATATCACGAATGGACGCCGCCGCGATTCCGCACCCTCCGGAGGAAACGGGACCCCCTCTCCGGTTCGGCGTTCTCACGCCGGCGCCGGCCCGGGCGATGACGGCGGCGAGGTGGAGCCCGGGGCTTCCGGGTAACCTGCACTCGCGCCCTCGTAGCTCAGGGGATAGAGCACCGCTCTCCTAAAGCGGGTGCCGCAGGTTCGAATCCTGCCGGGGGCACTTCAAGGACGGGAACCGGCCGCAGCGGTCTCCGCGCCTCCGCGACCTTCTCGTCATGCTCCGTGTTGTTCGCGTAGCCGCGCACCAGGCTGGGAACGCAGCTGCGCGCTCGCGGGCACGAGGAGGATGGCCAGGAGCACGAGCCAGGAACCGGCTAGCCCCAGCAGCATGGTCCCGACCGGCCACGCCACCGTGGCCCGGTCCCCCAGCACCGCTCGGGCGACGAGGCCGCAGACGAGCCCGGTGACGACGACCGGGACGGCGGCCGTGATCGATGCGGCGAGGGCCATCGCGAAGCTCTCCGATGCAACTAACGCCGTCACCTGGCGCGGCCGCATACCGGCCGCCAGCAGGAGGGCGATCTCGCGTTCCCGCCCGCGGGCCGACAGCGCGACCACGGCGGCGCTGGTGGCGAGCATCGACACCGCGACGACGGCGATGATCGTCCACACGTCGGCCAGGTCCGTCGGGAGGCCCGGCTGGAGCGCCTCAGTCAGGGCGACGGCAGAGTTGACGGCGCACAGCAGGACCCCGATGCCTCCCAGACCGGCTGCCAGGGGTGCGACGGTGGTCGCGCTGATCTGAACGCGGGCCGCGGCGGCGCGGGCGCCCACGGCAGGCACGATCAGACCCGGCGCTCGGAAGGTCCTGTGGAGCGCTCGCAGGACGACGCCGACGATCTGCGGACAGAGGAGATAGACGCCGACGAGCGCGCTGCCGCCTGCGTCGAGGGCGAGGTTGACCATCGGGGCGGGACCCGTTGCTCCCAGCTGGTCGGCGAAGCCGGCGGCTGCGACGAGTGCCCCCGCGATCAGCAGGAATATCAGGCCGCCGGCGATGCGCAGGACGGTCCTCGCGGAGCGGGGTGCCGGCTCGTCCGGATTTCGGAGGGCGGCGCTCGGTGATGTCCGGCAGGCGTGGCGCGCCGGCAGGAGACCGCCCACCAGAGCTGTCGCCGTGCCGAGCACGACGGTGACCGCCGGCGCCCACGGCGAGATCGTGAACTCCGGCTGTTCGACCGCGGACGAGACTGCGGCGTTGAACGCCGGGACGGCCCCTGCCGCCAGAATCGTCGAAGCGAGTGCACCGAGGACCGCCCCGCACAGGCTTACGACAGCCAGCACGAGCAGCGTCGCGCCGAACACGGTGGCGGGGGCGGCCCCGAGCAGCAACCAGAGCGCGTGGGTCCGGCGCGTCGCCTGGACGCTCGCCCGTCCGACCACGGTCAGACCGACCCAGCCGACGAGGGCGACCACGGTGTAGACGGTGATCGAGACGATCTGGAACTCCGCCAAGGGGACACCGGCGGTGGCCACGGCGGCACGGAACGCCGGGTCGGCGGTCCAGGCGAACTGGTGGACGCACAGGCCCACCATGGTCGTGATCACCGCTATCAGGGCGATGGCGGGTGACCACTGCCGCCACTCGTCGGCGACCATTCTGAGCGCGTAGCGCGACACGCGGTCACGTCTCCGGCTCGGTCATGAGGTCCAGCAACGCGCGGCTGGTGGTGCGGCCGGTGGTGCGCACGGTGCGGCCATCGTGCATCACCACGACGGAGTCGGCCAGGGCCGCGGCGTCCAGATCGTGGGTGACCATCACGATCATCTGCCCGTCGTCGGCCATCCGTCGCAGGGTCCCCAGCACGAGCTGTGTGCTGCGCGAGTCCAACGCACCTGTCGGCTCGTCGGCGAACACGATCGCCGGGCGCCGGGCGAGCGCCCGGCACAGGGCTGTGCGCTGCTGCTCTCCGCCGGACAGCGTGCGAGCCGGAGCATGGCGTCGCTCGCCCAGCCCGAAAGAGGCGATCAGATCGTCGACGACGCCGCGCGGGACTCTCGCGTGATCGAGCCGGAACGGGAGCGCGATGTTCTCGTCGACGGTGAGGAACGGCACGAGGTTGTACTGCTGGAAGACGAACCCGACCTCCGAGCGAAGCATGGCCGCGCGCTCGGCCGTGGACTGCCGGTAGACGTCGCGCCCGTTGATCTCGACGATGCCGCCGGTCGGCCGGTCGAGTCCGCTCAGACACGCCAGCAGTGACGACTTCCCGGATCCCGACGGGCCCACCACCGCAGTGAGCCCGCCACCCCGCAGATCGATATGGCACCCTCGCAGTACCTCCGCGCTGCTGCGGCTGCGGGGCACTGCGAGGCGGATGTCACGAGCGCGGAGGGTTGTCGTCACAGGAGAGCTCTTTCGTCGGGTGTCGTGCTTGTGGCGTCCTAGAGGGGCCCCCACGTGATCGAAGCCGATGCGCAATTAGCCTCAAAGGTTCTGAATAAAGCCAAGACCGCCACTTTTCGAGGTTAGATCTTTCATAGTGGAACGCTCCAGCCAGGAGCGTGTTCGAGAGGATGAGATCGTGAATGTGATCACCTACTTCCACTGCCGAGTGGAGGGTGTTCACCGGCGGTCAGAGTGGAAAGAGTGACGAGCGCTCCGGCTCAGGCTCGCGACCGAAAGATCAGATAACCGATCATGAACAGGGCGGCGGGGTAGCACAGGGCGAGGGGGTCGAACCCCAGCAGAGCAACCACTGCGAGAGCGGCGGCCAGCAGGAATCCGAAGCATCGCCCGACCCGGCTGCGCGCTTCGAGTCCGTAGACGACGGCGGTCACCACGTAGAGCAGGAAGAAGTTCTGGCCGGCGACCTCGAACATGGTCGTGACGCTGATCAGGCCCAGCGCCGAGGCACCGACCAGGAGGGCGAAGACGCCTCCGACCACCAGAACGGCCCGACGAGGAGTCCGGCTGGCGCCTGCGACATGGAACAGACCTCGCGGAAGCAACCCTTCGCCCGAGCTGGAGTGGACCAGCCGGGACGCGCCCCACATGGCCCCGACCAGGTTCGCCGCGAGGATGACGACCCCGAGGACAGAGACGAACACGGCCGCCTCCGGGGAGACCGCCCGGCTGACCAGCTCGGCGACGGGTGCAGTCTCGTTCGTCGCATCCCCCGGGCGAAGGATCGCCTGAATACCCGCGGCCAGTACCAGGTAGACACCGATGACGATGACGAAGCTCAGGGCGACCACACGAGGAAAGTCCCGCTTCGGATTCTTGTACTCCCCGAGCGTGAACGCGACGATCTCCCAGCCGGTCAACCCGAAGAACAGCACTCCCACCACCCCGAGGGCGTTCTCCCACCCTGCCACCGTGAACGACGGTGGAGTGAACTCCGCCGCCGGTGACAGAAGACCGACGAGGCCGACAGCAACGAGAGCAATCGTGAGGACGATGGCCAACACGGTCTACAGGCGAGCCGAGAGGGCCGCACCGACACAGAGCGTTCCGGTCACCAGCAGCAACAGCAGGACCGCGCCTATCCACGCGGTGTTCGCAGGGGCACCGACGGCCGCGGCCAGGAGGCTTATTCAGGCTCCGTCAGGTAAGTGTGTAGAAGATGAGTCCGATGACTGCCGAGATTGTCGTTTTAAATGTGGCGTAGGGCCGCCGGTAGTCTGTGTGGAGAACTTTCCACGTTTTGATATGGGCGATGACTCGTTCGATGGTGGCGCGTGTGTGGTTGAGGCTCTTGTTGAATGTTTTTTGCCAGTCGAGAAGTTCCCGGCCGGGTGGTTTTTTGAACGGGGTGAGCATGCCGCGCCCGATGTATCCTTTATCGCCGATCGGGGGGTATGTGGCGAGGTGGTCGAGGGCGCCGGATTGGTCGAGGCAATATAGGTCGTGTCGGGAGCCTGGGGTCGGGTCGGAGATCCACGACAGCTGCCCTTCCAGGGTGGCTGCGACCTGGACGACGACGCCGGTGGTGCGATGCTTGCCCGACCACAGACCCGGCACCGCGGCCCATGACCAGCAGGGCAGCAAGGTTCCATCGATGATGTACTGCCGATCGGCACGAAGCTCCTCTGCCGTCGGAACGACACTCCGCAGCGCCTGTGCCAGCAACGGTGTCACCCCCGTGATCGCTCGACTAACCGTCGACTGCGACACCCCATAGGTTTCCGCCAACTCCCACTGCACACGATTCCCGCGCAGATACGCCAACGTGATCACCACCGACCAGAACAACCCCAGAACCGGCGGCCAAGACAAACATGCCTCCGTCGCGTCCCGCTGATCCTGCTCATACACTGAGGCTTATTCAGGGCCGCCTGGCGGGCTACCTCGCTGCGGTCCCGACCTGGAGAAACACCGCACTTCATGATCACCCTGAATAAGCCTCACTATAGCGACAAGATCCTGAATTTCATCACGCCGGAAACCAGTGGTATAGTACATACTGCGGCAGCCCGTTCATCTCGGATTGATTCGGCAAACCAATATTCGCGATGGACGGGCTGTCGCCCAACCCGACACGCCGGGCTAGATCGTTATTTCACGGGGTCTGAATAAGCCTCCAGGAGGCTTATTCAGGCTCCGTCAGGTAAGTGTGTAGAAGATGAGTCCGACGACTGCCGAGATTGTCGTTTTAAATGTGGCGTAGGGCCGCCGGTAGTCTGTGTGGAGAACTTTCCACGTTTTGATATGGGCGATGACTCGTTCGATGGTGGCGCGTGTGTGGTTGAGGCTCTTGTTGAATGTTTTTTGCCAGTCGAGAAGTTCCCGGCCGGGTGGTTTTTTGAACGGGGTGAGCATGCCGCGCCCGATGTATCCTTTATCGCCGATCGGGGGGTATGTGGCGAGGTGGTCGAGGGCGCCGGATTGGTCGAGGCAATATAGGTCGTGTCGGGAGCCTGGGGTCGGGTCGGAGATCCACGACAGCTGCCCTTCCAGGGTGGCTGCGACCTGGACGACGACGCCGGTGGTGCGATGCTTGCCCGACCACAGACCCGGCACCGCGGCCCATGACCAGCAGGGCAGCAAGGTTCCATCGATGATGTACTGCCGATCGGCACGAAGCTCCTCTGCCGTCGGAACGACACTCCGCAGCGCCTGTGCCAGCAACGGTGTCACCCCCGTGATCGCTCGACTAACCGTCGACTGCGACACCCCATAGGTTTCCGCCAACTCCCACTGCACACGATTCCCGCGCAGATACGCCAACGTGATCACCACCGACCAGAACAACCCCAGAACCGGCGGCCAAGACAAACGTGCCTCCGTCGCGTCCCGCTGATCCTGCTCATACACTATAGCGACAAGATCCTGAATTTCATCACGCCGGAAACCAGTGGTATAGTACATACTGCGGCAGCCCGTTCATCTCGGATTGATTCGGCAAACCAATATTCGCGATGGACGGGCTGTCGCCCAACCCGACACGCCGGGCTAGATCGTTATTTCACGGGGCCTGAATAAGCCTCCAGGTAGCCACCGCCGCTCAACGCGATGGCCGGCATGCCCAGGCTGACGGTGCCGAGCAGGACCATCTCGATCCCGGCCGCCGCTCGGCGCCCGAATCGGGGCCGAACGAACCCGGCGATGCCACCGGCCGTCGGATGGCGGGCTCCGAGACGGGAGAACACGACCAGCAGCGGGATGGTGATCACTCCGGCCAGGGCCCAGCCGAGCAACGCGTCGTTGCCTGCTCCGTCGAGCGCCACCCCTGGCAGTGCCAGCGCACCACCGCCGATCACGGTGGTCACCGCGAGCGCCAGGGCGGGACCCAGTGTCAGGTGACGCCTGAGCGGGGACGCCTCATCGGCGACCTCGTCGACCACCTCGGGGGACCGTGCATCCGCCCCTTCCATCAGCCGTTCTCGGTCATCTGGTGACGGAGCGGGTGTGCCATGCATCCATCTGTACCGGCACGCAATCACGAAGAAAATCAAAACCTTCCAGCCCCTGGGCGTTAGGGTTTCTTACGTGAACCTGGAGCGGCTCCGTGCGCTGCACGCCGTGGCGACCCACGGCTCGATCTCCACCGCGGCGCAGGCGTTGTGCATCACGTCCTCCGCCGCCTCCCAGCAACTGTCCAAACTGGAACGCGAGATGGGCGACCGCCTGCTCGAACGCGACGGACGCGGGGTGCGGCTGACCGACGCCGGCCGGCTGCTCGCACGCCACGCAGAGGAGATCCTGGCGTCGGTCGAACGCGCACGCGCGGAGGTCGAGCGGCACCGTGGAACGGTGCACGGGGCTCTCACGATCGCTGCGTTCGCCACTGCGGTACGTGGGCTGATCCCGGACGCGGTGGCCCAGCTCAGCGCCCGGTATCCCGCCCTGAACGTCCGAGTCGTCGAGTACGACCCCGATCGAGCACTGCCCGAGCTCCTGCGGGGCGCGGTCGATCTCGTCGTCAACCAGTACTGGCCCTCGAAACCCTTCGTCCTCCCGGACGGACTCTCCGGAAGGACCGTCCTGGTCGACACCGTCGACCTGGCGGTGCCCTCCGACCATCGCCTCGCAGGTCGGGGCTCCGTCACCGTGGACGACCTCCACGACGAGCGTTGGATCAGCTGGCCGCAAGGATCGAGCTGCCACCACTGGCTGCTCGGAGTCCTGCGCAGTCACGGGATCGACCCCCTCATCGCCCACGAGGCCGCCGAGCACCCCACTCAGCTCGCCCTCGTCGCAGCCGGCCTGGGGGTCGGCGTCGTACCCCGACTCGGCCGCGGTGAGGTTCCTGCATCGGTGCGGTTCCTGCCGTTCCGGCCGGCGGTCGAGCGACACGTCCAGGCCGTCTGGCGGACGGGCGGCGATCAGCGCCCAGCCGTTCACGCCGCACTCACGGCGTTGTCCGCCGCCCCGGGCTGACCACGTCCTCGTCTGATCTTGCACGGCGTTCCCGAGCTGGCTACGTTCTTGATCACTGGCCAGGGAGGCTGTCGACCGGTCGAGGGGAACACCGTGACTGAGCCGTTCGGCGCCACGTTCGCAACGTCGGACGAGTGGTTCGACTCCGGTGGCACACGGTGCGCGGCCCGCGTCTACCGGCCGACCGCCGCCGACCACGAACCGCCCGTCGTCGTCATGGCGCACGGATTCGGTTCACCACGCGCGCTGCGCCTCTACGCCTACGCCGAACGCTTCGCCGCCGCCGGATACGTCGTCGTGGTCTTCGACTACCGGGGCTTCGGCGAGAGCGGGGGCGAGCCACGCCAGCTCCTCGACATCGGCATGCAGCACGAGGACTGGCGCGCCGCTCTCCGCTTCGCCCGCTCTCTCGACGGAGTCGACCGCGACCGCGTCGTGGCATGGGGGACCTCGTTCGCCGGTGGCCACGTCATCACCATCGCCGGCCAGGGAGAACCGCTCGCTGCCGTGATCGCCCAGGTACCGCACGTCAGCGGCCCGGCAGCGGTGAGATCAGCAGAGCCCCGAGCCGCCCTCCGGGCAGCGGCGGCGGGCGTCCGTGACGCGGTTGCCGCTCGACTGGGTCGTAACCCCGTCCTCGTCGACAGTGTCGGCCCTCCTGGCCACGCGGCGATGATGACATCCCCCGACGCCCGCCCCGGCATGCTCACGCTCCTGCGCGAGTCGGGGCTGACCGAGGACGACTACCCGGCCACCGTCGCAGCCCGCATCGCGCTGAAGATCGGCTTCTACTCGCCCCGGCGCTGGGCCGGGAGCATCGAGTGCCCGGTCCTGGTCCAGATCGTCGCGCAGGACGCGATCACCCCCCGACGAGTCGCCGAGAGCGCAGCGGCGAGGATCCCGAACTCGACCGTTCGCATCTACGACGGGGGCCATTTCGACCCCTACGTCGAACCCCTGTTCAGCACCGTCGTCGCAGACCAGGTGGAGTTCCTGCACCGCCACGTCCCCCCGGAGCCGAGCAACGACGCGTAGCCCCGTTCCGATGCGGCATGCGTCCGCGCGCCGGTAGCCATACCCGAAGCACCCGGGGCTGCCGTTCGAGCCTGATGGCTGCGCACGGAAGCCGACTCCGGGCCGCCGAGATGCGGCATCCCCGGGATCCTCCGACCGCTGCGAGGACCGCCCAGCTGGCGAAAGGCGTGCTCGTACCCCTCCCCCATCACACCTGACGCCGGAGTGCTGGGTGACGAGGACCGCATCGCAGTCCGGTGCGACGTTCTCAACTGCCTTGCCGGCTGTGTGCGGCGTCGAGCGTCGGGGTCGATGGCTGAGGGGCCGGTATGGGCAGCAGCCGGTGCAGCAACGACTGTTCCAGTTCGATCAGGATGTCCTCGCTGCTGGTGTGGTGACCTGGCAGGGTGTGCCAGAGGACCAGTTGGCCGTGCGAGGCGGTCCAGAGATGGATGCCGATGGTCTCCGCCTCCGATCGCCGGCCGGGCGCGATCGCCGCGAGATAGGTGTCCACGGCGTGGGTCCACGCCTGGAGCACGGTGCCGAGAGGGGTGTCGGCGGAGGACTGACGCTCGGGTTCGTATTCCAGGCTGAACATCAGCCGGTACCGACGGGGCTTGTCGATGGCGAATCTGCGGTAGGCGGCGGCGATGGCGCCTATCCGCTCCCACGGGGCGGCGCCGGCCGCGGCGGCCGCTTCCCCCGCCTCGCCCATCGCTGCAGCCAGCGCCCAGTAGGCGGCGTCGAGCACGGTGGCGACCAGTTCGGTCTTGTCCTTGAAGTGCAGATAGACGCTGGGCGCGGAGATGCCGACCTCACGGGCCACTCCTCGCAGGGAGAGCGCGTCCTCGCGTCCCGTCTCCTCCAGGATGCGGGTCGCCGCGTCGAGGATCTCCTGCCGTAGCCGTTCCCCCTCGCCCCGCACATTGGGCACCCGTCTGACCTGTTGCTCCATGGCCACCTCCTCGCCGTGTGCACCGTATGTGCCCGCCCGGGCTCCTGCCGTACAGCCCGGCGCCGCAGCGCCGGGAGGATGTCCCTCCACATCTTTCGGTTAACAGTGTTAGTCTAACGAGCAGAACGACTAACACTGTTAGTCGACGGTGGAGAGGAACGGCCACGCCCTCGCCCCTCTCGAACCCCCCGTCCGTCCTGGGAGGAGCGGCGGCATGAGTGCCAAACACCGGTCCGGAGGGGTTCGACGCGGCCGGCACCGACGGGACCCCGCTACAAGAACAGGAGACACACATGACCGAGAAGGTCTGGTTCATCACCGGCTGCTCACGCGGCTTCGGCCGGCTGTGGGCAGAGGCCGCGCTGCAGCGGGGCGACAAGGTCGCCGCGACCGCGCGCGACGAGAGCAGGCTCGAGGCGCTGGCCGCGGCGTACCCCAGCTCCTTGCTAGTCCTGCCGCTGGACGTCACCCGGCGCGGCGCCGTGTTCGACGCCGTGGCCGCCGCCCACGACCACTTCGGACGGCTCGACGTGATCGTCAACAACGCCGGTCAGGGCCTCCGCGGTGCCCTCGAGGAGGTCCAGGAGGCCGATGTCCGGGAGCTGCTCGACACCAACCTGCTCGGGACGCTCTGGGTGACGCAGGCGGCGCTTCCCTTCCTGCGCGCGCAGGGAGGCGGCCACGTCCTGGCGGTGTCCAGCCAGGGCGGGCTGATGGGTGAGGCGACCCTCGGTCTGTACAACGCCTCCAAGTGGGCGCTGGAAGGGATGATGGAGGCCCTGTCGAAGGAAGTCGCCCACCTCGGCATCAAGGTCACCATCATCGAACCCGGGCCCTATGCCACCGAGTTCTCGTCCCCCACCTCCCTCAAGGCGTCACCCGAGAACCCCGCCTACGACGAGGCCCGCCAGGCCCTGTACGCGGACTTCGACCCCGCGGCCGTCGGCGACCCCGCCGCCACGCCGCCGGCCGTACTGGCAGCGGTCGACGCCGCCGAGCCCCCGCTCCGGCTGATTCTGGGCAAGTCGGCCCTGCCCAAGGTCCGCAGCCACTACGCCGCGCGCCTGTCCACCTGGGACGCATGGGCCCCCGTCTCCGAGCGCGCCCACGGCCACCCGTAGTCGACCGACACGGCATTCGCCGCAGGGCGTTGCCGCCGGCCGTCCCAACCCCCAGAGAGGCCCTGAAGAGTGAAGGCAGCTGTCTACCGCCGCAACGGCGGCCCCGAAGTGCTCAGTTGCGAGGACGTGCCGGACCCCGTCCCCGGCACCGACGAGGTTCTGGTCAGGACGGAGGCCATCAGCATCGAGGGCGGCGACCTGATGTGTCGTCTCCTCGTCCCCCCTCCGACGGGCGGGTTCGTCCTCGGTTACAGCAGTGCCGGCGAGGTCGTGGCGGTGGGCTCCGCGGTCACGGGCTTGGAGGTCGGCCAGAAGGTCTGCGCTTTCGGGCAGGCCCATGGACTGCCGGCCGGTTCCCATGCCGAACTGCGCGTCGTACGCCCCGAGCACTGCTGGGTGCTGCCGGACGGTGTCGATCCGAAGGCGGCGGCCGTGGTGCCGGTCACCTTCTCGACCGCCTACGAAGCGCTGTTCGAGCGCGGCCGTCTCACGAGCGGCGACACCGTGCTGGTGCAGGGGGCGGCCAGCGGGGTCGGGCTGGCAGCGATGCAGCTCGCCAAGACGGCGGGGGCCCGCGTGATCGGGAGCGCGTCGACCCCGGCGCGGTTCGAGGAGCTGCGTCGTTACGGCCTCGACGAGGGAATCGACTACCGAGGCGAGAACGTCCGTGACCGTGTTCTGGCCCTGACCGGCGGTCGCGGTGTCGACCTGGCCGTCGACTGTGTGGGGGGATCGCTGCTCCAGCAGCTGATCGAGGCCACCCGTCACGGCGGGCACATCGTCCCGCTGGGCACGGCTTCCCGCGAAGAGAGCACGGTCGACGTCGTGAACCTGATCCGCAGCAACACGACGCTCCACGGAGTAGGGCTCGCCTCCCTTCTCCATGAGCCCCGGGTCCACGCGTACATGGCGGACCTCGTCCGCCGCATCGCGAACGGCGAGCTGGAAGCCGTGATCGACCGCGTCTTCCCCTTGACCGATGCTGCGGCCGCGCACCGCTACGCCGAGCAGCGCGGCCGGATCGGCCGGGTCGTGATGGTGCCCTGACGTTCCCCGGGGAGCACCAGCCACACCGACCCGGGCCGGTGACGGCCCGCACCGCAGCAGACGACCAGACGAGAGAAGGAGGAACACCATGACCTTGCTCATGGAGGTTCGTTACGAAGAAGCCGGCGTGAGCTCGGTGACGGTCGATGTCGTCATCGATGCCAGCGCGGAGTTCGCGTGGGATGCCGTGCGCGATGTCTATGCAGTGGACACCCGGCTCCTCCCGGGATTCGCTCTGCACGTGGAAAGGGAACCGGACAGCAGGACGGTGACGTTCGCCGATGACATGAAGATCACCGAGCGCATCGTCGAGGTCGACGATGGCGCACGAAGGCTCACCTACCGAGCTACCGAGGGCGGGCCGCTGACACACCACCTGGGGTCGCAGACCGTGCGGGAGGACGAGGAGGGAGTCCATCTCGTCTGGACGACCGAGTTCGCGCCCGCGTCGGTCGTCGACTACGCCACCAGCACCATGCGTACCACCGTGGCACTCATGAAGAAGACGATCGAAACGGCGTTCGCCGATCGGCGAGACCCCTCCTGACCACCTCCTGGCCGGCCGCCGGCCCGATGACTGCTCGTCGTGGCAGCGCATCACACTGGATCATCGGGCACTGATGCCCTGCTCCGGGTCGTCGACGTACCAGTGCGACGCGATCAGGTACGGATAGCGGCTGCCGAGTTCGGTGAGATGGGCGTCGATGGACTCCGGGGAGTCGGTCCGCGCGAAGACCGGGAAGAACTCTCCCGGCGTGCTGCGCACGGCTGCACCAGGAGATCGAGGATCCGGCACCGTCGCTGATGGGGGTCGTGCGCATCGCGCAGGGCGGGGCCGTCCAGCCAGCACATCGACCACAGCCCCGACACCGCGGAGGACGTGCGGATTCCCACCGGCACCACGGACGGATCCCCTGCCGAGGAGCCCTCGACGGTGTCGGTCCCGCAGTGGTCGCCGGGGCACAGCGCCGGCAGGTCGGCGTCGAGCTCGCGGCGGACCCAGATGCCGAGCAGGGCGTCGTTGCGGGCCGGGTCACCACGGTAGCGCCGCTGGTGGACCCAGTACTCACTCGCCTGCTCGACGGCGGTCTCCGCATGGTCCACGCTCGGGATCAGGAGAAGCGCGGTCATCGGACCCTCTCTTCCTTCATGTCGTTCTGCCACGCGAGCCCCGGGGCCGGGCCGCGCCGGGCATCGCGGACGGCGCGGCCCGAGGGAGCCCGGCGCGGCGGCTACGGGTGGGGCGTCGCGGCCGGGGCGTCGGTACCGGGATGCCAGGGCTGCCACCCGGTGGGGGTGTAGCGGTGCCACGGCCCGTCGGGACGCTCCTGTGCCGCGAGGGCGACCCAGTCGTTGCCGAACATGTGGCGCAGCACCGTGTGGCGGGCGATGAGGGTGTCCAGCCTGGACAACGGCGCCTGCACGAGGGCGAGCAGACGTTGTGGTTCGTGCCGGACGTGGTGTCCGTCGGTGAGGGACTGCCAGGGCAAGCCGGCGCGGAGGTCGCTGGTGGGACCGGACATCACCCCCAGGCCACCGCCGACGACGTTGTGCAGGGCCTTGCTGCCCGCGCCGAAGGCGTCCTGGTCGACGGCGGCGAAGTAGTACTGGCTGTTGATCCAGTGCGCGACGACCAGCGGCGCGGTGAGGATGGTCTCCAGGACGGTGCCGGTCGGGTCGAGGTCGGCGTCGTAGTCGTGGAGGAACACCCGGCTCCGCAGATCGACGCCGCGGGTGCGGGCCCGGGGCGCGATCAGGAAGGCGGCGTTGTCGGCGAGCCCCCACTCCGGGAAGACCTGGGCCCAGTCCCGGGCCCTGGCACGGGTGTGGCGTGCCGCGCGCCGGGGCTGGGCGCGCACCGGGGCTCCCGGCAGGACGGCACACCGTTCCGCGGCCAGCCGGGCACCGGCCGTGCGGAGGTCGGCGGTGAGCGCGTCGACGTCGGGGCGGTGGGTGTCGGGCAGGAGGTGGGTGTCGAGCAGGCGGACGGTGTCGGTGGTGGTGTCGTGCTCGGCCGCGACGAACCAGGTGTCACCGGGGACGGAGATGCCGTGGTCGGCCAGGTGCAGGCGGACCTGCGGATCGTTCAGCAGGGCCGCGGCGGTGCGGGCGTTGGGGCCTCCGGGGTGGCCGCCGCAGGCGCCGCAGTCCAGTGCCGCCTGGTACGGGTTGTTGTCGGTGTGCGCACCGTGCCCACAGAGCACCACCAGCCGCGCGAAGCCGCCGGTCAGGCCCATCAACGTCAGCATCGTCTCGGCGGTCGCGGCCCGTTCGGCGACGGTGAGGTCGTCGGCGACCGAGATCTCGGTCTGCGGGGCGGGAGCGATGCGGCGGGCCCACCACGAGCGGGCGGCACCGGCGGCACCGGGGGCGAAGGTCTTGGCCGCGGCCAGTGGCCCGGCCAGCCACCCGGCTGCTTCGGCGAGCACGAACGGTGCCACCAGGTCGTCCTTGGCGGCGTGCAGGGAGTTCTCGGCCGCGGCGAGGACCCGCCGCCCGGCCAGCGACCGCTCGGCCGCCCGCTGCCGGCCGGGAGAGGGAAGCTCGGTGACGGTGTGCCGGGGAGCGATCGGGCCGGGGCACTGGGCCCGCGCGGTGCCCCCGGCGAGGTCGCGGTACCGCATGGCGACGGCGAAGAACCCGGCGAAGCCCAGGGTCCGGTAGTTCCCGAGGGTCTCCAGGTGCCGGCGCAGCCCTTCGGAACGAGGGTCGATGCAGCACACCACCTGCGCCTGCGGCCGGGCGTCGGGCTGCTCGGGCAGGGGGCGGTCGAGGAGGCGCAGCAGCCGGCTGCGGTAGTGCTCCTCGTAGGCGTCCAGCCAGACGAGTGCCCGCTGGTGCACCGGCAGCTCGTCGAGGAGCTCCGCCAGCGCGGTGCGCTGGGCGGCGTCGGTGTTCGTGATCTCCAGCGCCGACAGCAGGTGCTGGGCCCGGCCGAGCGGATCGACGGTGGCCTGCCCGACCTCGGACCGGTCGGTGCGGGCCAGGGCCCAGGCGGTGCCGTGGGAATGGGTGCCGGCGAGCACCGCGGCTTCGGCGCTCAACCGCAGCGCGAGGTAGTCGACGAGGTCGATGCTCTCGTCCGCCTGCTCGCCGCGCCACCGGACGTGGGCGGCGAAGCCGGGGAGACGGGTCAGGTGGGCCTGCAGGTAGTGGGTCCTGCGGTCGTCCGGGACACCGAGCGCGGCCAGTGCCTCCAGGATCGCGTCCTCGGCGCGCTCGGGCAGGTGCCGCAGCCGCTCCCGCACCGGCCGGGGCAGGGTCGTGTCGTGGGCGGCCAGTGCTCGCCACGCGGGGTAGAAGCCGAGGTCCCGGCCCGGCATCCGCCAGGTGGCCTGGCCCTCGTCCAGGAAGGCCGAGCACCACTGGATCGTGTGGGTGTCGAGCAGACCGGCGAGGTCGGGGGCCAGTGCCTCTGCGGCGGTGCGTGCCCGACGGTGCGGCGCGGGGCAGGCGATGCCCCGCTGCAGGTCGGCCAGCAGCAGGTCGACCGGGTCGTGGACACGGTCTCCGAGGGTGAGCGGGCTCCGCCGCAGCACCGCGGGGTGGCGGCGGGTCAGCGCAGCGCGCAGGTCGTCGTCGGTGATCCGGCCGCGCTGCCACGCGGCCCGCAGCCAGGTCTCGTCCGGGGTGGCTCGCGCGCCCAGCAGATCCCCGGCGTGGGCGGCCGCCTCGCTGAACGGACGGTCCAGCAGGCCGAACAACGGGTTGACGGCGATGAAGTCGGCCAATGGCCAGGTCGAGGCCAGGAACGCGGCCGCGTCGGCGATCTCGGCACGCACTGCTTCCGCCCGCGTGACGACGTCGGGCACCGCATCGAGGTCCAGGTCGGTGGCGGGGCTGGTGGTCATGGCTGCGAACCCTTCTGAGCGAGCACGACGGGACCGTCGGCGATCTGTGCGGGCGTGGGGAACCGGAGGCGCCGTCTGCGCCCGGCGGCCGGTGAACGGCGGGTCATGCCCGCGCCCCTTCCGGTCGAGGCGCCGGTCGTGGGACCGGTACCGGCCGCGGCAGGTGCGTCGGGGCGGTGGTCGGCGTGCGCTGCTGGCCCGCGGACAGTGCCGCCACGTACAGGCGGTCGCGCCAGGCGCCGAGACCGATCGCGGGCGCCAGGTGGAACAGCAGCGCCGCCGTCACCAGCACGGCGAGCACGGCCACCAGGGCCCAGGCCGACACCGCGGCGGGCTCCATCGCGGGCAGGCTCGGCGCGAGGATCACGGTGACCACGTCCACCACGGCCAGGTATGCCACGGCAGCACCCGGCACCACGATCATGGCCGTGACCAGAGCACCGGGGGTCGGGTGACGACGCAGCCAGCCCCACGCCAGCCGCGCGGCGGTGACCGCGGCGAAGACCAGCAACGCCGCGCTGCCGGCATGCAGCGGGAGCAACCAGGCCGCGACCCCCACCGCCGCGACGGCGACGGCCCCGGCGACCACTGCGACCTGCACCGTCCGCGCACGAGTCAGCCGAGGCGCGGGTGGAGCCAGGGTGTGGGTCACATGGCGCTGCACCGCGGTCCCCGAGCCGAGGAACAGTGCCGCCTTGAACAGCCCGTGGGCCACCAGATGCACCACCGTCGCGGCGTAGAGGCCGAGCCCGCAGGTGACGAGCATGAACCCCATCTGGCCGATCGTGGAGTGCACCAGCGCACCCTTGATGTCGGGGCGGGCGAGCATGATCGTGGTGGCGGCCACGACGCTGACGGCTCCGAAGGCGAACGCCAGGTGCGTCGCGACCGGCGACGCGCCGACGATCGGCGACAGCTTCACCAGCAGCACCCCGCCGGCGTTGACCACACCGGCGTGCAGCATCGCCGACACCGGGGTCGGCGCCGCCAGGGTCGCGGGCAGCCAGCGGTGCCAGGGCATCTGCGCGCACCGCACGGCCGCGGCGATCACCAGCGAACAGGCCACCACCGTGCCCACCACGCCGCCGACGGCGGCATCGTCCTGGTGGCGCAGGTCGAGATCCCCCCACGACGCGACCGCGAGACCGACCCCGGCCCACAGCACGACGTCCCCCACGAGGAACGCGCGTGCGGTGCGGCGGGTGGCCTCGACGGCCGAGGGCGCCGGGCGGTACATGCCCACCAGCCGGCACAGGATCACCCCGCTCAGCGTCCACGCCACCGCGAGGGTGACCAGGGTCGCCGCGGTCACCATCGCCGCGGTCGCGGCGGTCAGCGCCCCAGCCGCGACGGCGAAGCGGGCCGCAGCCGGGTCACCGTGCAGGTAGCGGCGGGCGAAGGCCTGGACCACGGCGCTGACCGTGCACACCAGCAACAGCACGACCGCGCCGACGTGGTCGACGACCAGCCCGGCCCGTGCCTGCCCCTCGGGGTCGGCCAGCACCATGTCGACCGGCCCGCCGACCATCACCGTCACGGCCAGCACTCCCGCCAATGCGGTGGCCACCAGCGCCGCTGCGGCGCCCAGCACGGGTGCCCGACCCCGCAGCCACCGGAACGACCCGGCCACGGCCGCGACGGCGGGTACGGCCACGACGGCGAGCAGCATCATCCCCGTCATCCCCGCGCACCTTCCCGATCCGTGCGCGCCGTCTCGGCGTCAGCCACCCGACCGGACGCCCCCGGCACGGTCCCGCACAGGTGCGCCATCTCGTCGTCGCCCATGACACCCACCTCCCAAGCACGCTGTCGTTTACACGTGTTCTAATACGCGATATGGTTAGTACGACACAAATGACGCGTATTGGGAAGCGTGACAAGCGTTACCTCGGGGTCGGTACAGTGGACGGCATGCAGGGGTGGACGTTTCTGACAAACCACGCCCACGTACTGCTGTGCGTGGTGCGGGATCCGGAGGCGCGACTGCGCGACGTGGCCGACATGGTGGGCATCACCGAGCGGGCGGCGCAGCGCATCGTGGCCGACCTGGTCGAGGCGGGTTACCTGGAGCGCACGCGCCAGGGACGGGGCAACCGGTACCGACTGCACCCGGACGTGCCGCTGCGGCACCCGATGGACCGCGACACCGCCATCGGGCAACTCGTCACCCTGCTCACCGGCATCGACGCCCGGTCCGGCGACGTCGCGTGACGCCCGCCGTGCGCCCCTGCACGGGCGCACGGAGCGCACCGACCACGCGGCACGACGAGCAGCGAGCCCGCGACGTCGGGACACGTCGGCGAACCCGACCCGACCGCTCGTACGGTTAAGCTCGAGAGACCCGAGCGCGCCCTGCGCGCGGCGACACACGACGGCGGGAGACGCGACACATGCCTCGAGGCGCAGGCCGCTACGCGGAGATCCTCGACGCCTTCACGCGGCACATCGCGGAGGTCGGGTACGACGGCACGAACTTCGGCACCGTGGCCGCCGAGATCGGGGTGTCGAAGGGCACGATCGTGCACCACTTCCGCACCAAGGAACGCATTCTCGCCGCCCTGCACGAGTCCTACATGGAGCGCAGGACCGCCGAGCTCGAGCTCATCCTGAAGCGCCTGAACCAGCCGGAGACCCAACTCGCGGCGATCCTGCACGCCTTCGTCTACTACCAGGTGGAGGACCGGACAGCGACGGTCGCATTCCAGCGGGAGATCGCCCGTCTCGCGGACGAGCCGGCGATGGCGAAGGGCCGGGAGCTGCGAGAGCGCTACCTCGCCCGGGTGCGCGGGGTGATCCAGGCGGGCGTCGACTCCCAGGTGTTCCGCCCGGTGGACGCCGGAGTCGACGCCCTACTGATGTTCGGGTCCGCACAGTGGGCCTGGACCTGGTTCACCCCGGAGGGCAGCAAGTCGGTGGAGGAGATCGGGACGGCCCTGGTGGACCTGGTGCTCGGGGGCCTGCTCGTCGACCGCAGCGCCCTGTCCGACCTGGCCTCCGCCGAGGGAACGGCCGCGCGATCCATGCGCGAGGCGGTCCGGGACGCGGGCGCGCCGGAGGATTCCGCACAGGCCTCCTGAGGCCCGCCCACAGCTCCCCGGCCCGGCTCGGCGAACAGGTCGAACTCGATGCTGCGCCCGTCGCCCTGACCGGCTCGACCCCGACCGGGACATCACCGAGGCTAGAGTTGACCGTACGCACGGTCAACAAAGGAGCGCGTGATGCAGATCGAGGCCGCAGTGCTGCGCAGCCCCGACCGCCCCTATGCGGTCGAACAGGTGGATCTGCCCGACCCCGGCCCCGGCCAGGTGCTGGTCGCCATCGCCGGAACCGGGTTCTGCCACACCGACGTCCTGCCCCGCGTCCCGGGCTTCATGGCCCCGCCACCGCTGATCGGTGGTCACGAGGGTGCAGGCGTGGTGACGGCGGCCGGGCCGGGAGCCCCGGTCGCCGTCGGGACCCCGGTCGTGCTCTCGTTCGACTCGTGCGGGCACTGCGAGCAGTGCCTGTCGGGACACCCGGCCTACTGCGCTCAGTTCTTCCGGTTGAACCTCACCGGCCGCGGCGCCACGGGCGCGCCGACGGCGCGGGGCGGTGACGGCACGGCGATCTCCGCCCGCTGGTTCGGGCAGTCCTCGTTCGCCACCCACGCACTCGCCGGCCCGCGCAACGTCGTCCCGGTCGCCGCGGACCTGCCACTGGAGCTGCTCGGCCCGCTGGGATGCGGGATCCAGACCGGCGCGGGGTCCATCCTGCTCGCCCTCGGCGTGCAGGCGGGCTCCACGGTCGTGGTGTACGGGGTCGGCGCGGTCGGGCTGGCCGCGATCATGGCGGCCACGATCGCCGGAGCCACCACGATCGCCGCCGTCGACCTGCACGACGGCCGGCTGGAGACCGCACTCGAACTCGGCGCCACCCACGTCGTGCGCGGGGACTCGGACAGGTTGGTGAAGGAACTCGTCAGCATCACCCGCGGCGGGGCGCACTACGCCCTGGACACCACCGCCGTGCCGCAGGTGATCGCCGCCGGCATCGACGCGCTACGCCCGACGGGCACGATCGGGCTGGTCGGGGCCGGCGCGCGGGAGATCGTGCTGGCGCCGTCGGCGCTCTCGGCGGGCAAGAACGTGATGGGCATCCTCGAGGGCGACGCCGTGCCCCAGGTCTTCCTACCCCGGCTCATCGAGCTGTGGCAGCAGGGCCGCTTCCCGTTCGACCGGCTCGTCACCACCTATCCGCTGTCCGAGATCGAGCGCGCCGAGCACGACGCGGCCACCGGGGCCGCGATCAAGCCGGTGCTCGTGCCGGGGAAGGGCTGAGGACATGACACACCTGCGCGAGCACCTGTACATCGACGGCGAGTGGCGCCCCGGCTCGGGGCCCGCCATCACCGTGGTCGACCCGGCCACCGAGGAGGACTTCGGCCGGGCCGCGGCGGGCGGCAGACCGGACGTGGACGCCGCCGTCGCCGCCGCCCGGTCCGCCCTCGTGGCGCCCGCCTGGGCGGGCGCGACGCCTGCCGACCGGGCCGCGCTGATGCTGCGCTTCGCGGACGCCCTCGCCGAGCGGGGCGACGCGACGGCGAGCGTGGTCACCGGCGAGAACGGCATGCCGATCACCCTGGCCCGAGCGGCAGAAGGCCGGGGGCCCGCGGCCACCCTGCGCTACTACGCCGAGCTGTGCCGCACCACCCCGGTGGAGGAGCGGCGCACGGCGGTGAGCGGGCGCAGGGTCACCGTGGTGCGCCGGGAGCCGATCGGGGTCGTCGCGGCGATCGTCCCGTGGAACTTCCCGCAGTCCCTGACCATGTTCAAGCGACGACGCGGTGCGGCTGGCCAACGACTCCGACTACGGGCTCGGCGGCACGGTCTGGACCACCGACGAGGAGCGTGGCCTCGACGTGGCACGCCGCGTCGAGACCGGCTCGGTGGGTGTGAACGTCTTCGACCTCGACATCGGGTCCCCGTTCGGCGGGGTGAAGGCCAGCGGGCTGGGGCGCGAGCTCGGCCCGGAGGGTCTCGCCGCCTACGTGTCCTACAAGTCGATCTACACACGAGGCCGCTGACGGTGCGGCCCGGGTCCCGCTCCGGGGCCCGGGCCGCACGGGCCGGCCTCAGGAGCGGCTCGTCGCCGCACCCAGATCGACGACCTCGAACCGCCCGGCACCGTGCTCGGCCCGCACGGTCTTCTTGTCCAGTTTGCCCACGCTGGTCCTCGGGATCTCGTCGACGAAGGCCCAGCGCTCGGGCAGCCACCAGCGCGCCACCTTGCCGACCAGGAACTCCCGCAGTGCGGCCGGATCGGCCGTGGCGCCCTCGCGCAGCCGCACGCAGACGAGCGGGCGCTCCTCCCAGCGCGGATCCGGCACCCCGATCACGACGACCTCGGCCACGGCGGGATGTGCCGACAGCAGGTTCTCCAGCTCGACGCTGGAGATCCACTCACCGCCGCTCTTGATCCCGTCCTTGAGGCGGTCCTTCAGCTCGACCCAGCCCGACGGGTGGATCACGCCGAGGTCGCCCGTCCGCAGCCAGCCGTCGCGGAACGAGTCGGCCACGGCGGCGGGGGCGGCGCGGAAGTAGCCGCCGGCGATGGTGGCCCCGCGCAGCTCGATCTCTCCCGCGCTCACTCCGTCCCAGGACAGCTCCTGGCCCTGCTCGTCGACGACGCGCGCCTGCACGCCGGGGACCAGCCGCCCGGTGCGGGCCCGGTAGGCCACGTCCGCACCCTCCGGCGTCCCGGCGGGCGGGCGCGAGAAGGTGAGCAGCGGGCTGGTCTCGGTCATCCCCCAGCCCTGGGTGAGCCGCAGCTCATGGTGGCCGGCGAAGCTCTCCACCAGGGCCGCCGAGAGGGGCGAGCCGCCCACCACGCCCAGACGCAGGCTGGAGAAGTCCGTGCCGTGCTCGACCCCGAAGGCGTCCAGCGCGCTCCACAGCGTCGGCACCGCCGCGGCCGCTGTGGGCCGGTGCTCGACGATGATCCGGGCGAGGTGCTCGGCCTGCAGGTGGCGGTCGGTCATGATCAGGTCGGCACCCGCGATCCACGCGGCGTAGGGCCAGCCCCAGGCGTTGGCGTGGAACATCGGGACGATGGGCAGCACGCGGTCGGCGTCGGAGAACCCGAACGCGCTGCCGGTGGAGATCCCGAGGGTGTGCAGGTGGATGGAGCGGTGGCTGTAGGCCACGCCCTTCGGGTCCCCGGTGGTACCGGTGGTGTAGCAGAGCACGGCCGCGCTGCGCTCGGGCAGCTGCGGCCAGTCGGACACCGGTTCCGCCTCGGCCAGCAGCGCGTCGAGGTCGTGCACCGTGACGCCGGGCAGCTCGGCCTCGGGCTCGCCCACGACGATCACGTCGGACACGCTCGGGCAGGACGGCAGGATGCGGGCGAGCTGCGGGGTCAGATCGGCATCGACCACCACCACCCGGTCACCGGCGTGACCGACGATGTAGATCAGCTGCTCGTCCGACAGGCGCAGGTTCAGGGTGTGGAGCACCGCGCCCATCGCCGGCACCGCGAAGTACGCCGCGAGGTGTGCCGGGGTGTTCCAGCACAGGGTCCCGACCACGTCGTCGCGTCGCACTCCCAGCCCGGCCAAGGCCCCCGCCAGCCGGGCCGCACGCTCGGCGACCTCGGCGAAGGACGTACTCGTGCTGGGGCCGCCCCGGTAGTGCACCACCTGCGCCTGACCGTGGACCCGAGCACCGTGACGCAGCAGGTCCGCCACCAGCAGCTCGGTCTCCTGCATCGTGCTGTCCATGCGCTCCACTCCTTCGTGGGCGCGAGCCTCGGCGCCCGATCTCAGAATCTGACCGTACATCCGGTCAGCTACAGCTTGCCTTCCGATCGCCGATGCCGCACGATGTTGTGACCGTACGGACGGTCAAGTTCTGGGGAGTGCCTCGTGACGTCAACGAAGACAGCGGTGCCGACCGCGGATGTCGACCTCGGCCATCCCGACACCTACGCCGCCGGGCTGCCCTACCCGGAGTTCGCCCGGCTCCGGCGCGAGGCCCCGGTCGCGTGGGTCGAGGAGCCCGCCTACGAGGGCTTCGACGGCGGTCCCGGCTTCTGGGCGGTGACCCGACATGCCGACGTCGTCGAGGTCTCCCGGCACCCGGAGATCTACTCCTCGCACGCCGGCGCCACGTTCCTGCGCGATCAGCGGCCGCGCGATCTCGCTGCACTGCAGCAGATGATGCTCAACATCGATCCGCCGAACCACTCGAAGCTGCGCAAGATCGTCAGCAAGGTCTTCACCCCGAGAATGGTCAACGGGATGTTCGAGTCCGTGGACCGCTACGCCGCGCAGATCGTCGACGGACTGGAGCCCGACACCGAGATCGACCTCGTCGAGCAGGTGTCGTCGGAGTTGCCGCTGTTCGTCCTGGCCGAGCTGCTGGGCGTGCCGGCCGAGGATCGTCACCTGCTCCACAGCTGGACCAACCGGATGGTCGGCCTGGACGACCCGACCTACGGCGGGCGGCCGGCCTTCCTCGCCGCGTTCATGGAGATGTTCGCCTACGCCGAGAGGCAGACGGAGATCCGGCGAGCGCACCCGGGCGACGACGTGTGGAGCCTGATCGTCAACGCCGAGGTCGACGGCGAGCGGCTCACCCTCGACGAGCTGCAGCGCTTCTTCCAGCTCCTGATGATCGCCGGCAACGAGACCACCCGGAACCTGCTCACCGGGGCCGTCCTCACCCTCGACGCGCACCCCGACCAGGGGGCCCGGCTACGCGCGGAGCCCGACCTGCTCAAGCCGGCGATCGAGGAGATCCTGCGCTTCCACCCGCCGGTGATCCAGTTCCGGCGCACGGCGGTGGCCGATGCTCGGCTCGGTGGGCAGGAGATCACGGCCGGGGACAAGGTCGTGATCTTCTACGCCTCCGCCAACCGGGACGAGGCCGTCTTCCCGAACCCCGAGCGCTTCGACATCGACCGCAACCCCACCCAGCACCTGGCCTTCGGGGTGGGCGCCCACTTCTGCCTGGGCAGCAGCCTCGCGCGGATGGAGGCGCGGGTGCTGCTCGGGCGTCTGTTCGCCCGCTTCCCGGAGCTGCGCGTGGCCGGTGAGCCCGCCCGGTTCCGCTCCCACTTCATCAACGGCTACCGCGAGCTGCCCGTGACGCTCGGGCCGGCCGCCTGACCGGCGGCGAGCCCCGATCCGGGCAGGCGACGAGCGTGCCGGTGCCCGCCTTCCGCCGCCGACCCGGCTCCCGGCGTCGTGTGGCACTGCCCCACCGCTAGATCGACCGAACGTACGGTCCGTCCGATTGACCTCACCGAGGAGGCCCCATGACCGCGGAGCTGCCGCACATCTACGGCATCGTCGAGCGCTGGCTCGCCAAGGCCCCGGACACGGAGGCACTCGCCTTCGGTGACCGCTCCTGGACGTGGTCGGAGCTCGACGAGCGTGTCCGCCGGGCGGCGGGCGCGCTGCGCTCGGCCGGGGTCGCCCCCGGAGACCGGATCGCCGTGGTCGACAAGAACCACCCGGCCTGCCTCGAGCTGACCCTGGCGGCGTCCCTGATCGGTGCCGCGAACGCGGTCGTCAACTTCCGGCTCGCACCCGAGGAGCTGGCCTACGTGGTGGACGACTCGCGTGCGGTGCTCGCCGTCGTCGGCGCCGAGTTCGCCGACACGGTGGCCGCCCTGCGCGACACGCTGCCGAGGCTGGGCACGGTCGTGGTGCTCGGCGGCGAGTCCGACGAGTACGAGCAGTGGCTCGCCGCGGCCACACCACTCGCCGACGCCGACCGCCATCCCGCGACCGACGACGACTGCTTCCTGCAGCTCTACACCTCGGGGACGACCGGCTGGCCGAAGGGCGCCCTGCTCACCCAGCGCAGCATGACCGCCCACACCGTGGCCGTCGGTCGTGCCTACGACATGGACGAGTCCACGGTGAACATCGTCGCCATGCCGCTGTTCCACGTCGGCGGCACCAGCTGGGCGCTCGGCAGCATGTACACGGGCAGCCGCACGATCGTCGTACGCGAGATGATCCCCGACGCCATCCTCGACCTCGTCGAACGGCGCCGCGCGACCCACGCCTTCTTCGTCCCGGCGGTGGTCGGGATGCTCCTCGCCGAACCGGACCGGGCACGGACCGCCCTGGCCTCGCTGAGGGTCCTCGGTTACGGCGGGTCGCCGATGCCGGCGTCCCTCATGCAGAAGACCCTCGCCACGCTCGACACTCCCCTGTACTCGGTCTACGGGATGACCGAGCTGTCCGGGGTGTTCTGCGTGCTCGGGCCGGATGAGCACCGCGACCCCGAGCGCACCCACCTGCTCGCCTCCGCCGGCAGGCCGCTGCCGGGCAGCGTCGTCCGGGTGGTCGACCCGGCGACGGGCGAGGACCTCGACGACGGAGCTGTGACTAGAGGCTTATTCAGGCTCCGTCAGGTAAGTGTGTAGAAGATGAGTCCGATGACTGCCGAGATTGTCGTTTTAAATGTGGCGTAGGGCCGCCGGTAGTCTGTGTGGAGAACTTTCCACGTTTTGATATGGGCGATGACTCGTTCGATGGTGGCGCGTGTGCGGTTGAGGCTCTTGTTGAATGTTTTTTGCCAGTCGAGAAGTTCCCGGCCGGGTGGTTTTTTGAACGGGGTGAGCATGCCGCGCCCGATGTATCCTTTATCGCCGATCGGGGGGTATGTGGCGAGGTGGTCGAGGGCGCCGGATTGGTCGAGGCAATATAGGTCGTGTCGGGAGCCTGGGGTCGGGTCGGAGATCCACGACAGCTGCCCTTCCAGGGTGGCTGCGACCTGGACGACGACGCCGGTGGTGCGATGCTTGCCCGACCACAGACCCGGCACCGCGGCCCATGACCAGCAGGGCAGCAAGGTTCCATCGATGATGTACTGCCGATCGGCACGAAGCTCCTCCGCCGTCGGAACGACACTCCGCAGCGCCTGTGCCAGCAACGGTGTCACCCCCGTGATCGCTCGACTAACCGTCGACTGCGACACCCCATAGGTTTCCGCCAACTCCCACTGCACACGATTCCCGCGCAGATACGCCAACGTGATCACCACCGACCAGAACAACCCCAGAACCGGCGGCCAAGACAAACGTGCCTCCGTCGCGTCCCGCTGATCCTGCTCATACACTATAGCGACAAGATCCTGAATCTCATCACGCCGGAAACCAGTGGCATAGTACATAGAGGCTTATTCAGGGCCGCCTGGCGGGCTACCTCGCTGCGGTCCCGACCTGGAGAAACACCGCACTTCATGATCACCCTGAATAAGCCTCATACTGCGACAACCCGTTCATCTTGGATTGATTCGGCAAACCAATATTCGCGATGGACGGGCTGTCGCCCAACCCGACACGCCGGGCTAGATCGTTATTTCACGGGGCCTGAATAAGCCTCCTAGTGATTGAGTTCCTCTCTAGAGCTCTCTATACTTGTCTATTATGACCACGTACAGGATCGGCGAGTTCGCTTCCCGAGTGGGGAGGTCCGCGTCGACGGTGCGTCGGTGGGAGTACGAGGGCCGGATCACGGCCAAGCGGACGGCGAGCGGGCAGCGCTACTTCGACGAGTCGGATGTGCGGGCGGTGTTGCAGTTGGGGGCACCAGATGCGGAACGGGTGACGGTCGTGTATTGCCGAGTGTCGTCACCGGGACAGAAAGATGATTTAGCGTCGCAAGTCGCGGCAATGGAAATGTTTTGCTTAAATGCTGGAATTGCAGTCACGGAGTGGGTCACTGAGATCGGCGGTGGAATGAACTTCAAACGCAAGAAGTTCACGCGGCTGATCGACCGGATCGCTGATGGCGGCGTCGAGCGTCTTGTCGTGGCACATAAGGATCGATTGACGCGTTTCGGGTTTGACTTGATCGCCCATGTTGCGGACCGCAACGGATGTCAGATTACTGTCGCCAACACCGAGTCTCTGTCGCCGCAGCAGGAACTCGTGGAGGACCTATTGGCGATCGTTCATACGTTCTCATGCCGTCTGTACGGGCTTCGGCGTTACGAGAAACAGATTAAAGCAGACCGTGACCTCATAGAGGGCGGGGCCTGATGAAGGTCACCAGAATTGCTTACTCCGCAGGGATTAATGCAGGCAAGTACACTGCCTTGCTTGAACAGGCACAGCGTCTAGGGCGTGTGCGGTCAATGGTATGGAACCAGTTCGGTTCGATCGCTGGGGTAGGGCTCTCGGATAGGTTTATTCGAGATCGATGGATGGCTGATGGCACTGCTGAGGAATTCGACGTGCCAGCTAACGCCTGGAAAGAGACCGTACGGGACGCGGTCGCGGACATCCGCGCGCACCGTGATGCCGCGAAGGTCGAGGTACGGAAGAAGATCCACCGGCGTACCGCTTCCCCCCAGGAGAGGAAGCGACTGTACGCAGCATTGAAACGGGATCAATGGGTCGATGATCCGCTGCTGTCCCGATGGATGCGGCAGTGCTGGCGCCGCGGGCATAACCATACTGCAAACCAAATCATCATCCGTTCGGATCAGGTTCGCACGTTCACACGCGCCGAGGGCGGAAATGTTTGGCTCAAGGTTCCTGGGGGCTCCGGCTGTGCGCCGATCACGGTACCGCTGAACACTACAATCGCGCCAGAGAAAACTCTCCGGCTAATCCTGCGCGGTGGCCGGGTCGAAGTCCATTACCAGATCGACGACCAATCATTGCGGTCGAGTCACCGGCCCGTCGGTGATCGCGCCATCGGCGTGGACAAAGGATACACTGAAGTACTCACCGATTCCGATGGCCGCCGCCATGGTCAAGGGCTCGGCCCGTTACTGAGTGCCCGTTCCGACCAGCTCAAGATGCGTAACGCCCGGCGGGCGAAACTACGCTCGATCGCGAACGCCGCCGACCTACGCGGTGATCATGCGAAAGCGCTACGGGTTCGCCGTCATAACCTCGGGACGATCAAGAAAATCCGGCAAGAACGAGCCTGGAAAACCCGCGTCCGGGATATCACATATCGCGCAGTGAATGCTGTCGCTGACAATGCGAACGTGATCGTGGCCGAGGACCTCACCCGACGGATCAACAACCGGGATCGAGGCCCTGGTACCAACCGTCGGCTGGCCGCCTGGACCAAAGGTATCACCGCGCAAGCACTCCATGACGTGTCGGAACGGCGAGGTTCGTCGTTACGGCTGGTCAACGCTGCCTACACGTCGCAAGTCATCCCCGGAACGTCGACCCTCGGTCGTCGCTCCGGAGACTGGCTTCACTGCCCTCATAAGGGCGGGGTCGTGTGGGATGCTGATCATGCTGCCGCGATCAACATCCTGGATCGAGACGGAGACCCCGACATCTCCCTGTGGACCCCGCACACGCAGGTGAAACAGATCATCCAGGAACGCGATCGTCACCGGTCCAGACTGCCGGACCAGGACTCCAGCACCGCTGGCTACTGCAGGTGCGGAGAGCGAAACATCCGTTCTGATCAACAATGATCAATGAACAGGAAGCACAGGTCGGAGAGTTCTGGGTCCGGTCGGACCAGGCGATGGCCGGCTACTGGAACAAGCCCGACGCCACCGCGGACACCTTCGTCGACGGCTGGCTGCGGACCGGCGATGCCGGGCGGGTCGACGAGAGCGGGTACCTGTTCCTGGAGGACCGCGTCAAGGACATGATCATCTCCGGCGGGGAGAACGTGTACCCCGCCGAGGTCGAGCGGGTGCTGGCCACACACCCGCAGGTGGCCGAGGTCGCCGTGATCGGCGCACCGCACGAGAAGTGGGGTGAGACGGTGAAGGCCGTGGTGGTGGCGCAGCCGGGGAGCACCCCGGATCCCGCCGAGCTCATCGCCTACTGCCGCGACAGGCTGGCGCACTACAAGTGCCCCACCATCGTCGAGCTGATCGACGCACTCCCCCGCAACCCCACCGGCAAGATCCTCAAGCGTGAGCTCCGCGAGCCGCGAGGGGCGTGATCGACGGTCGTAGGAGCACTCGCTGACCGAGCCGTCAGCGGCAGACCGTCTGTCTGCCCGGCGCGGCCCCGACAGCGGGGCCGAGGGCCTCGGCCGTCACAGCCAGCCGTGTTCATGGGCGTGGCGGGCGGCGTCGTGGCGGGTGTGGGTGCCGGTCTTCTGCATCGCGCTGGACAGATAGTTGCGCACGGTGCCCTGGGCGAGGTGGAGGCGGCGGGCGATGTGCGCGACGGAGTAGCCCTCGCGTGTCTCGGTCAGTGCCTCGATCTCGCGGTCGGTGAGGGGGCAGTCGTCGATGACGGAGGCCTCGAGGACCTCGTGGGCGATCCAGCGCCGTCCGGCGCGGAGCTCGTGGATCACCCGGACGATGTCCTCGGGGTCGGCGCTCTTGCTCATGAACCCCTGCACCCCGAGCTTGAGCGCGCGGCGCAGGACTCCCGGGCGGGCGTGGCGGGTGAGCATCAGGACGGGTTGGTCGGGGTGGTGCTCCCGGATGCGGGCGACGGCGTCGAGGCCGTTGGTACCGGGCATCTCGAGATCGATGACGAGAACGTCGGGACGGTGGTCCAGTGTCTCGCGCACCGCCTGCTCGCCGTCCTCCGCCTGCGCGACGACCGTGATCGTCCCGTCCAGGGGCAGCAGCGCCGCCATCGCGCTGCGCAGCAGCTTCTCGTCGTCGGCCAGAACGATGCGGGCGATCGCCGGGTCGGTCATCGGGACTCCGTCCCCGGGCCCGTGTCGCGGTGGTCACCGACGGCGGACCGGTCGAGGTGGGCGGCGACGGTGAACGTCGTCCGCGTGGTGCTCACGTGCAGGTCGCCGCCGGCGGCGACGAGGCGGTCCCGCAGACGGGCGAGCCCGCTCAGCTCGGGCTCGGGGTCCGCGTCCGCGGTGAGGCCGTCGTTGGTGATCTCGATCCGGGCGCTGGATGCGGTGATGCCGACGGTGCGCGGGTGGGCGTGGCGGAGCAGGTTGGTCGTGGCCTCGCGCAGCACCTGCGCCAGCAGCGGGTGGGCCCGGTCGGCGTCGGGGTCGTACCGGATCTCGACCGCGATGCCGGCGGCCTCGCCGAGGCGGCGGGTGTTCTCCAGCTCGGCGGGCAGGTTGAGCTGGTGGCGTGCGTGGGCGAGCTCGCGGGTGCTCGTGATGGCGTCGGCGGCGAGTCCGCGGATCTCGGCGAGCTCGGCCTCGGCCGCCGCGGTGTCACCGCTGCGGACGAGGGTCTGCGCGTACGCGGCCTTGAGCTTGATGACGTGCAGCGAGTGCCCGTGGATGTCGTGCAGGTCGCCTGCGAAGCGCATCCGCTCGTGGGCGATCGCCAGCTCGCGCTCGGTCTCCCGGGCCCGCTCCAGACGTCGTACGACGGTCCACCCGTACTCGCAGACCACGATGACACCGGCGACGAACAGCGTGCCGAGCAGGGGCAGGAGCACGTACTGGCCGACGAGGAGCACCGTGGGCGGCCGGGGAAGGAGCGCCGTAGCACCCGATGCCGCGACGACCACGGCGAGCGCCCCGACCCACAGCTTCCGGTGTCGCCGGCGGCCGGACGCCAGCAGTGACCCGATGAGGGCGAAGGGTACGAAGGTGATCGGGCTGGCGGCGGTCAGGGCGGCGACGAGCCAGTTCACACCCGTGAAGGCCAGGGTGAACACGGCGGTGCGTGTGTAGCCGTCGAGGCTCCACTCCCGGAGCACGCCGAGGGCCAGGACCAGCCCGACGGCGACGATGAGACCTTCCAACCGGGTGCTGGCCGTGAGCGCGACACCGACGACGCACAGCGGAGCGATCGCGGCGAGCGCGGTGAACATCGCGGCCCGCCGCACCCGGGCGGCCGCGGTACCCGCGTCCGTACCGGCGCCGGCCCCCCGGACGGTCGCGGCCGGGTCGACACCGGTCGGGCCGGTCCCGGTCCCGGTCTCGGACTCGGCGGGCTCGGTGTCGGTCATGGGGCTCCCCGTGCTGATGTCCGTCACGCCCGCGTCGGCTCCAGGCGGCGGCGCTTCAGGATGCGCCCGACCAGGAGCTTGCCCACCAGCCCCGCGACGAGCACGACCACCGCCACCCACTGGAGGGCGTCGTTGCGCAGGAAGAACCCGGTGATCGACTCCGGCAGCACGGTGAACAGCCCGGTGTCGTAGGCCAGTCCGAAGTAGGCGACGACGACGGTCACGGAGACGATGGTCAGGCCGGTGAGGATCAGGTCCAGCAGCTTCATGGTCGTCAACGGTCCGGCACGCTCCTCGGCAACGGTAGTGACACGGCGTCATGTGCTGCGGTGACCTCGCGCCACTGTGCCACCGGCGCGTGGACAGGTGCGATGGAACCCGACATTCTCGACCCGAGGAGACGGCATGTTCCGCTCGCACCTGCTCCGGCTCGCCCTGGGGGTCGTGTCGCTGACGGCGCTCGCCGCCTGCGGCGCCCCCGCCCCACCGGGAGCAGCCACCACGGCCGCGACCGCACCGGCGCCGGAGCTGGCCGCCTTCCACGACCAGCAGATCACCTGGCAGCCCTGCGACTCCTTCGCGACCTCGGCGGCCGACCGGGCCGTCTACGCGAACGACCGCTTCGACTGCGCGCGCGTCGAGGTCCCGCTGGACTACGCCGACCCCGACGGCCCGCGCGGACAGGTCGCCCTGCTCCGGGCGAAGGCACGCGGCGAGAAGATCGGATCACTGCTGGTCAACCCGGGCGGGCCGGGCGGGTCCGGGGCCAGCTTCGTCGCCTCCCTGGGCCCGGTCTGGGACAACACACCGGTCGGGGAGCGCTTCGACGTCGTCGGATTCGACCCGCGCGGGGTCGGCGCGTCGACACCGCGGGTGGACTGCTTCACCGACGCCGAGACCGACCGCGGCGTTCCGCCCGCGGCCTACCTCTTCGACGTCCCCGACGCCGAGAGGGCCCGGGACATCGCTGCCCGGTGCACCGAGGCCACCGGCGGGGTAGAGAAGCTGACCAGTGTCGGGAGCAGCAACGTCGTCCGGGACATGGACGTCCTGCGCGCCGCGCTGGGCGACGAGAAGCTCACCTACCTCGGCTACAGCTACGGCAGCGAGCTCGGTGCGATGTACGCCCAGGCGTTCCCGCAGAACCTGCGCGCGATGGTCATCGACGGGGCCGTCGACCCCGAGAAGTCCGAACCGCAGTTCCGGCTGACCCAGTTCGAGGCCTGGCAGAAGGCCTTCGACGACATCGCCGCCGCCTGCGCCACCGAGCCGGACTGCCCGCTGGGCACCGACCCGGCCCGCGCGACCGAGGTCTTCCAGGACCTCACCCGTCCCCTGCTCGACCGCCCCGCCCCCACCGCCGCCGGCCGCGGTCTCACCTACGCCGACATGACCCAGGCCGTGTACAGCTCGCTGTTCTCCCCCGCCCAACGACCGCAGATCCTCCAGGGGCTCCGTGAACTGGCCGCGGGCCGCGGCGACACGCTGCTCGCCCTGCGGGACTCCTCACTCGGGCGCGGCCCCGACGGCCACTACGGCGGGTCCACCCACATCGACGCCAACCTCGCCACCCGCTGCATGGACAACCCCCGCAGCCCCGCCGAGCAGACCGAGCTGCGGGACCAGGCCCGACGAGCCGCCCCGTTCCTCGACCCCGGCCGCCCCGGCGGACCGACCCACTACGAGTGCGAGGGGTGGCCCGAGCCGCCGAGCCGACCCACTCCGTGGCTCACCGATCCGGCCGGGGTGCCGCCCACGCTGGTCGTCTCGCTGACCGATGACCCGGGCACCCCCTACCAGGGCGGCGTCGCTCTGGCCCGCCGGCTGGGCAGCAGCCTGCTGACCGTCGATGCGGCGCAGCACGGCATCGCCCTCTTCGGCGGCAACGCCTGCGTCGATGCGGCCGTCACCGGCCACCTCGTCGACCTCGCGACCCCGCCGCAGGACACGCACTGCGGCAGCTGAGCACGGTGGCCGGGCCACCGTCGTCCGCGATCGCCCGCGGAGCGGGCCCGGGGACACCCGCACACACCCCCAGACCTCCCCATGAACGGAGACGACAGACATGCTCACAGGATCCGTGGCATTCGTGACCGGGATCGCGCGTGGACAGGGCCGCGCACACGCCCTCGCCCTCGCCGCGCACGGGGCCGACATCGTCGGCCTCGACCGCGCGGCGCCGGTCGAGACGATGGACTACCCGATGAGCGGGACGGCGGACCTCGACGACGTGCGTCGCGAGATCGAGGCACTCGGACGGCGAGTCATGGTGTCCGCGATCGACGTCCGCGATCGCGCAGGCGTGGAATCCCTGCTGGCCCGCGCGGTCTCGGAGTGGGGGCGTCTCGACATCGTGGTCGCGAACGCCGGCGTCTCCCCACCGGCGGGCGACGTCTCGTCCATCTCCCACGACCGGTGGGCGGACGTGATCGGGATCAACCTCACCGGGGTCTTCCACACGGTCGCCGCCGCCCTCCCCCACCTGAAGGCCGGAGGACGCGGTGGATCGGTGATCATCACCAGCTCCGCGGCCGCGTCGAAGAACGCTCCCGGCCTCTCCGACTACGTCGCGACGAAGGGCGCCGTCGTCGCGTTCGCCGCGTCCGTGGCCAACGAGGTCGCGTCCGACCGCATCCGGGTCAACGTGATCGCCCCGTCGATCGTGAACACCCCGATGGTCACCGAGAACACCGGACAGCTCCGGGTGTTCCGACCCGACCTGGCCGCCCCGTCCCTCGACGACTGCACGGACGTCTTCCGCGCCCTCATGCCCATGGGTGAACCCTGGGTCGAACCCGCCGATGTCGCCGACGCCGTCCTCTACCTTGCGAGCCCGGCCTCGCGCTGGATCAGCGGCGCCGTGCTCCCGGTGGACCAGGGCAGCGCGGTGCGCCGGTTCTAGCCCCTCATCGGCCTCCGCCGGACCGGGCACCGCACCGAGACGCGCCAGGGCTGCGATCGCACCACCCACCACCGTGAGAGGACGTCATGAACCTGATCCGCAGACCGATCGAGATCCTGCGCTCGGACCCGCGCGGACTGACGCTGCTCGTCGTGCTGATCTTCGGAGCACTGCTGCTCGGCATGGGAACCGGAATCCTGTTCCCCGGCCTCGAGCTGCCCACGCTGGTCGCCGGCGGGGTGTCCGACGAGCTCGTCAACACGATGATCACGAACCCCTGGCTCTTCGGGACCACGATCCTTCTGATCAACCTCTTCGTGGCCGCCGTCGGCGGCATCGTGATCCCCTCGCTGATCGTGCCGTTCCTCGGCATCCCCGTCATCACGCTGTACATGTTCAACGTCGGCGTCTCGATCGCACCGACCGATGCGACGACCGCGACCGTGCTCATCCCGCACTCGCTGACCCTCCTCATCGAGCTCCTCGGGTACGCCGTCGTCATGTTCGGGGCGTACCAGCTCGGTCGCGGGTGGATCCGTCCGAGCTATCTCGGAGTGGACACACGTCGTCGCGCGTACGTGATCGGCCTCCAGCGCCTCGCCTGGCTGGCGCTTCCGACGATCGTCGTTCTCGTGATCGGGGCCTACTACGAGGCGTTCTCGGTGGTGTACCTGCTCCCCAGGCTCCTGGTGGACTGACCGGCCCTCGGGGCGGATCCGTGCGGGATCGACACGAATCGACGCACTTCGGAGCGACCACCCTGAGGCTTATTCAGGCTCCGTCAGGTAAGTGTGTAGAAGATGAGTCCGATGACTGCCGAGATTGTCGTTTTAAATGTGGCGTAGGGCCGCCGGTAGTCTGTGTGGAGAACTTTCCACGTTTTGATATGGGCGATGACTCGTTCGATGGTGGCGCGTGTGTGGTCGAGGCTCTTGTTGAATGTTTTTTGCCAGTTGAGAAGTTCCCGGCCGGGTGGTTTTTTGAACGGGGTGAGCATGCCGCGCCCGATGTATCCTTTATCGCCGATCGGGGGGTATGTGGCGAGGTGGTCGAGGGCGCCGGATTGGTCGAGGCAATATAGGTCGTGTCGGGAGCCTGGGGTCGGGTCGGAGATCCACGACAGCTGCCCTTCCAGGGTGGCTGCGACCTGGACGACGACGCCGGTGGTGCGATGCTTGCCCGACCACAGACCCGGCACCGCGGCCCATGACCAGCAGGGCAGCAAGGTTCCATCGATGATGTACTGCCGATCGGCACGAAGCTCCTCTGCCGTCGGAACGACACTCCGCAGCGCCTGTGCCAGCAACGGTGTCACCCCCGTGATCGCTCGACTAACCGTCGACTGCGACACCCCATAGGTTTCCGCCAACTCCCACTGCACACGATTCCCGCGCAGATACGCCAACGTGATCACCACCGACCAGAACAACCCCAGAACCGGCGGCCAAGACAAACGTGCCTCCGTCGCGTCCCGCTGATCCTGCTCATACACTATAGCGACAAGATCCTGAATTTCATCACGCCGGAAACCAGTGGTATAGTACATACTGCGGCAGCCCGTTCATCTCGGATTGATTCGGCAAACCAATCTTCGCGATGGACGGGCTGTCGCCCAACCCGACACGCCGGGCTAGATCGTTATTTCACGGGGCCTGAATAAGCCTCCCTGTGTAGCCGACCGCCTTATCGGCGATCGGCCGCATAAGCCATTCGGCACACATTCTTCCGGGCCTTCACCGTCGCTCCTGCCCACACGTTGCGTTAACCGGGCGACCACCTTGACGCAAGGTTGCCCGTGGGTGGACCGTTTTCAACTCCCACATTGCTCCACAACCTCTGTCGATTCGATCCACACAGCACGGATTCGATCATCGTGACGAAGGAGGAAGCTTGGACACGACCGATTTGCTACGGCGCCAGCAGGAGTACTACGACGGGCGGGCGGCGGACTGGCAGAGATGGATCACTCGCTACATGCGGCCGGTGGAGGAGGAGGTCGCGAAGCTGCTCGCCGAGCTGCCCCTGGACGGCCACGTCCTCGACATGGCATGCGGGACAGGTTATTGGACCGAGCAGCTCGCCGGCCGCGCTGCGTCGGTGACGGCACTGGACGGCTCGGAGGCGATGCTCGAACAGGTCAGCAGGGCAGGCCTGCCGAACGTGAGCGTCGTCCATGCCGACCTGTTCGCCTGGAATCCGCCGACGGAGTGGGATGCGGTGTTCTTCGCGCATTGGTTGGCGCACGTCCCCGACGATCGGTTCGACGGATTCTGGGGCACCGTGGATGCGGCGCTGGCGCCGGGCGGGCATGTGGTGATCGTCGATGTGGCCCCCGAGGAGCAGCGGATCGAGGAACACATTCACGAATGCGATTCTGTTCCGTTGACGCGGCGGCGGCTCCGCGACGGGCGTCAGTACGACGTGGTGAAGAAGTACTGGGAACCCGACGAGCTGATCGAACGGATCACGCCGCTCGGGTTCACCGGGAGGCTTATTCAGGCCCCGTGAAATAACGATCTAGCCCGGCGTGTCGGGTTGGGCGACAGCCCGTCCATCGCGAATATTGGTTTGCCGAATCAATCCGAGATGAACGGGCTGCCGCAGTATGTACTATACCACTGGTTTCCGGCGTGATGAAATTCAGGATCTTGTCGCTATAGTGTATGAGCAGGATCAGCGGGACGCGACGGAGGCACGTTTGTCTTGGCCGCCGGTTCTGGGGTTGTTCTGGTCGGTGGTGATCACGTTGGCGTATCTGCGCGGGAATCGTGTGCAGTGGGAGTTGGCGGAAACCTATGGGGTGTCGCAGTCGACGGTTAGTCGAGCGATCACGGGGGTGACACCGTTGCTGGCACAGGCGCTGCGGAGTGTCGTTCCGACGGCAGAGGAGCTTCGTGCCGATCGGCAGTACATCATCGATGGAACCTTGCTTCCCTGCTGGTCATGGGCCGCGGTGCCGGGTCTGTGGTCGGGCAAGCATCGCACCACCGGCGTCGTCGTCCAGGTCGCAGCCACCCTGGAAGGGCAGCTGTCGTGGATCTCCGACCCGACCCCAGGCTCCCGACACGACCTATATTGCCTCGACCAATCCGGCGCCCTCGACCACCTCGCCACATACCCCCCGATCGGCGATAAAGGATACATCGGGCGCGGCATGCTCACCCCGTTCAAAAAACCACCCGGCCGGGAACTTCTCGACTGGCAAAAAACATTCAACAAGAGCCTCAACCACACACGCGCCACCATCGAACGAGTCATCGCCCATATCAAAACGTGGAAAGTTCTCCACACAGACTACCGGCGGCCCTACGCCACATTTAAAACGACAATCTCGGCAGTCATCGGACTCATCTTCTACACACTTACCTGACGGAGCCTGAATAAGCCTCCGGGACCGGGACGAAGATTGGCGTGGGGGACGGTCTCGGGTTCGTGGTGTGGGACGTCTTCAGGAGCAGCGATGACCAGTCTTGAGATCTACAACCCGCGGATGACCTACAACACCGCCGCGGTCGACTACGACACGACCTCGGTGGACTTCTGGCGCTACGCCGCGGTCGAGACGGTGCAGCGGCTGAACCTCCCCCCGGGAGCGTCGGTGCTCGACGTGGCGTGCGGGCCGGGGCCGGCGGCGTTGGCCGCGGCGGAGGCGGTGGAGCCTCGGGGATCGGTCCTCGGGGTCGACATCACCGAGGAGATGATCGCCCTGGCTCGCGGGCACGCCGCCGAGGCGCAGGTGGCGCAGGCCGAGTTCGTCGTGGGGAGCATGGACGATCTCGATGTCGGCGTGGATCGGTTCGACGCGGCGACGTGCGTGTTCGGGATCTTCTTCGCGCGTGACGTGCGGGAGAGCATCGCCGGGATGGCCCGTGCGGTCCGGCCCGGAGGGCAGGTCGCGGTCACCTCGTTGGGCCCGAAGTTCTTCTCCCCGCTCTACGGGAGATTCATCGAGGCCGCGCTGGGCGAGCATCCCGGGCTCGACGTCGACGTGCCGTGGCACCGGACCGAGGACCCCGAGGTGATGCGCGCGCATCTGCAGGCTGCGGGCCTCGACCAGGTCGAGGTGGTCCACGAGGTCAGCTCGCTGCCTCTGCGGACGCCGCAGGACTGGTGGCGCATCGCGACCGGGACCGGGATCCGTCGGCTGATCATGGAGCTGGAGCCGTCGGCGGCGGAGCGGGTCCGTGAGCAGAACCTGGCCTGGATCGCCGAGCAGGGCATCGATCACGTCGAGCTCGGTGTCATCTACTGCCGCGGGGTGGTGCCGGCCGGCTGAGCGGCCGCGGCCGGGGCCGCTCACCGACCGGCCCCAGGAGTCGCTCTCACCTGTTCCCCGGTCTGCGGTGCTCGGGTGAGAGCGACGACCGCGGTGGCCGCAGTGGCCGCGACGAGGAGGGCGAGGAGCGCGACGACGCCGTGGCCGAGTCCGGTCGCGATCACGGCGGCCGCGACCAGTGGGGCGAAGCTGGAGATGGTGCTGCCGAGCTGGTAGGTGATCGAGACTGCGGAGAAGCGGACCTCGGCGGGGAAGCTGGTGGCCAGGAGTCCGGCGATCCCGGCGTAGACGGCGCCGTGGCCGAGGGTCATGGCCGGGACGAAGGTCGCGAGCGTGGCGGGCAGGGTTCCGCCCGGCGCCCAGGCCAGTCCGGGCAGCAGTGCGAGCGCGCCGGCGGCGAGTCCGCCGAGGATGACCGGGCGGTAGCCGATCCGGTCACACAGTGCTCCGAAGACCGGGGTCACGGCGCACTGGCCCGCCGCGGCGATCATCAGGGCGAGCAGGGCGGTGCTGCGGTGCTCCCCCGTCGGTCCGGAGGCGACGCTGAGCAGCCAGACGGTGAACAGGGTGACGATCGTGCCGTGGCCCAGTGCCGCGGCGATGCCCGCGGCTATCCGACCCGGATGGTCGCGCACGGCCGCCAGCAGCGGCCGGTCGAGGAGTCGGCGGGCCGAGCGTGCGCGGGTGAAGTCGGGTCCGTCGTCGAGCCGGAGCCGGATGAACAGCCCGACCCCGACCAACAGCACCGAGACCAGGAACGGGATCCGCCATCCCCAGGCGTAGAACTGCTCGTCGGGCAGGGTGGCGGCGGCGCTGAACGCCACGGTGCCCAGGAACAGACCCGCCGGGAACCCCAGCTGCGGCCAGCTGCCGAAGAACGCCCGGCGCCCGGGCGGGGCGTGTTCCACCGCGAGCAGGACCGCCCCACCCCACTCCCCACCCACGGCAAGGCCCTGCAGGATCCTCAGCGTGACCAGCAGTACCGGTGCCCAGATCCCGATCTGGTCGTAGGTGGGGAGCAGGCCGATCCCGACCGTGGCAGCCCCCATGACGATCACCGAGGCCACGAGCAGCCGGGTGCGCCCGACCCGGTCACCGAAGTGCCCGGCGACGAGCCCACCGACCGGGCGGGCGACGAACCCGGCGGCGTAGGTACCGAACGCCGCCATCGTCGAGACCGCGGCGGACCCGGCCGGCAGGAACAGCGGGCCCAGGACCAGGGCGGCCGCGGTGGAGTAGAGGTAGAAGTCGTACCACTCGATCGTCGATCCGACGGTCGAGGAGACCAGCACCCGCCGCCGCGTCCTGGACGGGTCCGGAAGGGACGGGGCGGGGGTACCGGTCATGCTCTCCTCCAGATCGTGGTCCCGCCCCGAGGCGCTCCGGCTCCGGCCTGCGGGCTCAGCTGATGCGGGTGATCGCCGTGGTCGCGCCGGTGGGGTCGATGTCGAGCACGACCGCTCCCAGGGCCAGGGGCCCCTCGGCGAGGGTGTACGCGGGCAGTGCCGTGTGGTCCTCACCGCGCAGCTTCGCGACGAAGTGCATCGGGTCGAATCCACCGCCGGTGTGTCCCAGACGTCCGGTCATGCCGAGTTCGGTGACGTAGCCGGTGCCGGCGGGCAGGATGTGGCCGCGCAGGGTCGGATCGTGGGTGTGGGTGCCGAGCACGCCGGCGACCTGGCCGTCGATGGCGGCGGCGAACGACGCCTTCTCCCACGGGGACTCGCCGTGCAGGTCGATCACCACCGCGCCGGGCAGGTCGTGGGAGGCCACGATGTCCTGCCAGGACGGCCACAGCGGACGCGGCATCGGGGCGGCCATGCCGGGCAGCTCCGCCGTCGGCGACAGCAGGTTGATCACCGTCAGCGTCGTGTCGCGACCGGTGAGGGTGAGCAGGCCCTGGCCGCGGTCCTCCTCGAGGTTGAGGGGCCGCACGACCTGGGGGTAGGCGAGGATCTTGTCCACGTCCGGCCCGTCCCAGGAGTGGTTCCCGCCGGTGATCGCGTCCACGCCGGCGTCGAGGAGCTCGTCGACGACCTCGACGGTCATGCCGAACCCGTCCATCGGGTTCGGCCCGGTGACCGCGCAGTTCTCGGCGTTCACCACGACCCAGTCCAGCCCGTGGTCCGCGCGCAGCTGCGGTACCCGCCCGGCCAGCCAGCGGGCCGCCTCCTCCCCCACGACGTCACCGACGCAGAGGACACGCTGCGCGCGTGCGGGCCGGCGGTGCCCGTCGGTGGCGCTCATGCGCCCACCCCCGCAGCGCGGACTCGGCCGCGCGACCGGAGGGCGTCGGTCGCCAGACGGGCTCCCTCGGTCAGGGAGGCGAGCTTGGCCCAGGCGATCCTCGGGTGGACGGGCAGGAACGAGGCGAAGGTGGAGAAGCCGCAGTCGGTGCCGGCGATGACCCGCTCGACCCCGACGGTGTCGGCATAGCGCACGATGCGCTCGGCGACCAGCTCCGGGTGCTCGACGTAGTTGGTGCACGTGTCGATCACGCCCGGCACCAGGATCTTGTCCTCGGGCAGCGTGAAGTCCTCGAACACCCGCCACTCGTGGGCGTGACGGGGGTTCGCCGCCTCCATCAGCACCCCACGGGGCCGGCCGGTCATCACGACGTCGACGATGTCAGCGAGATCGACGTCGCGGTGGTGCGGGGACTCGTAGTTGCCCCAGCACAGGTGCATCCGCATCCGGTCCGGGTCGATGCCCGCGGTGGCGGCGTTGAGAGCCTCGACATGCCCGGCGATGGCGCGGCGGAACTCCGCGATCGTGGCGTCGGCGTACTGGGCGTGGCGTCCCATCGCCAGGTCCGGGCAGTCGATCTGCAGCACGAACCCGGCGGCGACGATCGCCTCGTACTCGGTGCGCATCGCGTCGGCCAGGGCACCGAGGTAGGCCTCGTGCGAGCCGTAGTACTGGTCGGCCAGATAGATCGCGATGACCCCCGGAGACGCCGCGGTCACCACGACCTCGGCCGGCGCCGCGTCCCCGGCGGCGTCGACCGCGGCACGCAGCTCCTTCATCTCCTGCGCAAGGTCCTCGACCCCCGTGTAGCGCACCGGCCCCGTGCACGACGGCGTCGCGGTCACCAGCCCGTCGAGAGCCTGGGCGGTGATCTCCGGGTAGTCCTCGAGGTCGGCCAGCGACAGCGCGCCGGCCTCGCCGTCGAAGCCCGACATCCGCTCCTTCACGTACGTCGCGTAGCCGATCTTGCCCTGCTCACCGTCGCTGCCGACGTCGATCCCGGTCTCCCCCTGGCGCTGGAGCACCAGTCGGGTCGCCTCGCGCACCATCTGCGGGAGCCGGGTCAGCGCCTCCTCGTCCGCGACGCCGGTCTCGCGCGCCACCATCAGCTCGGCCAGTTCGGGCGGACGCGGCAGGCTGCCCGTGTGGGTGGTCAGAACACGGTCCGTGCGGCTCGTCATCACGCCCTCCGAAGCTAGGGACCGCGATGAAACTCCGTCCTCAGCGGAGGTGAACGATGGATGGAACTTCCCACCGGTTTCAGTGGAACCCGCGGAAGTCGGGCGACGGTCCGCATAGGGTCGAGTCATGGCCCGACCGGTTCCTCCCCCCGTCGCCCCGGACACCGACGCGCGTCCGGCACTCGCCCTGGTGGGCACGGTCACGGCCCGCATCCGCGCGCTGCGGCCGAGCCTGTCGCCGACCGGAGCCCGGATCGGTGACGCCGTGCTCGCCGCTCCGGCCGAGATCGTGGGGCTGACCGTGAGCGAGCTGGCCGACCGCACCGACACCTCCGTCGGGAGTGTCGTGCGGTTCTGCCAGGACAACCTCGGCCTGAAGGGCTTCCACGACCTGAAGCTCCGCCTGGCGGCCGAGACCGCATCGAGTGCCGACGCAGGCGTGCGGGCCCCCGGCACCCCGACCGACACGGTGCGCGCCGTCCTCGCCGCGGCGACCGCAGGGCTCGAGCAGCTGCCCGGCTCCCTCGACTACGCCGTGCTGGCCGAGATCGTCCGCCTGCTGCGCCGGGCCGAGCGGGTCCTCGTCGCCGGGGTGGGCACGTCCGCGCCGATCGCGGCCGATGCCGGATACCGGCTACGCATGCTCGGCGTGCGCACGGAAGTACTGACCGACCCGCACCAGCAGCACCTCGCCGCCCGCACACTGGGCCCCCGGGGATGCTGTCTCGCGATCAGCCACACCGGTCAGACCCAGGAGACCCTCACCGCGCTGCGCGCTGCCACCGAGAGCGGGGCCGTCACCATCGGGGTCACCAGCTACCTGCGTTCCCCGTTCACGGAGCTCTGCCGCCACGCGGTCGTCGCCGGTGCCCCCGAACGACACGGCCTGGAAGCGACGGCCAGCCGCCTCGTCCACCTCGCCGTCGTCGACATCCTCGTCGCGCTCCTCGCCGACGACGACCCCACCGCGGCCTCGACCGCCCAGCAGCTCTACACCGACGCCATCACCGCCCACCGCGTCTGACCCGAGCCGGTCCGGCCGGAGCGTTGGCCCGTCGAGCCCGCCTGCGGCCGAACCCGCCGTCGTTCGCCATGTCGACGTCCCGATCCATTCCGCCGAGCCGGGGAAAAGGACCGCCCCGCTCTCGAACCACCGAGCTGCAGCGAATGCGACACCACTCATGTGATCACCGTGACCGAGACCGGCACCGCGGCGCTGGAATCCGGGGCGCAGTTCTCCGCTCGCTAGCGTGAACTTCTGCCGAGGGTCTGGACACTGCGGGGCACGTCGCCTGCACAGTGTGCCATGGCAGTGACGGAGTCACCGGTCCCGGCGACCGATGTGGTCGCCGGGCGCTACATCCTCGCGACCCACATCGGTAGCGGGTCCACCGCGACGGTCTATCGAGCCTGGGACCCACCGGGGAATCGGGCCGTCGCGGTCAAACTGCTCCTCGACAGGTGCGACGTCACCGGGTTGAACCGGCAACGCCGCGAGCTGCGCGCCATGCAGCACCTGTCCCATCCGAGCCTCGTGCGGCTGCTGGACGGAGGCGTCGACACCGGCCGCCCCTACCTGGTCTCCGAGCTCGTCGAGGGCCGGACCCTGGCCGCGCGACTCGCCCAGGGCCCCCTCACCGTGCAGGAGACGGCACAGGTCGGGGTCGACATCGCGTCGGGGCTGGCGCACCTGCACGCCCGCGGCGTCGTACACCGCAACATCAAGCCCGCCAACATCTTCCTCTGCTCCCGCACCGGGCGGGCACGCCTGGCAGACTTCGGCAGCGCCCGCGTCATGGGCTACACCGCACTGACCCAGCTCAACACGCTCCTCGGCGCCGCGAGCTACCTCGCGCCCGAACAGGGCACCGGCGAGGCCGTCACACCCGCCGTCGACGTCTACGCCCTGGCCCTGGTCCTGCTCGAAGCCCACACCGGGCGTCGCGAGTACCCCGGCGACACCATGGAATCCGCCATGGACCGGCTCCACCGGCCACCACGCATTCCCGATACCCTGCCCGGCCACCTGCGACAGGCCCTGTTCGACGCGACCTACCAGCGGGCCGAGGAGCGCCTGATAGCCGCCGATATGGCAATACGGCTACAACACCGTCAGTAGCAGTTCTCGGCGAGATTTCACGCCACCGAGCACGCAGGCACCATTGCGTCTGCAATCAGCGTCCCAGCCGAGAGGCTTATTCAGGCCCCGTGAAATAACGATCTAGCCCGGCGTGTCGGGTTGGGCGACAGCCCGTCCATCGCGAATATTGGTTTGCCGAATCAATCCGAGATGAACGGGCTGCCGCAGTATGTACTATACCACTGGTTTCCGGCGTGATGAAATTCAGGATCTTGTCGCTATAGTGTATGAGCAGGATCAGCGGGACGCGACGGAGGCACGTTTGTCTTGGCCGCCGGTTCTGGGGTTGTTCTGGTCGGTGGTGATCACGTTGGCGTATCTGCGCGGGAATCGTGTGCAGTGGGAGTTGGCGGAAACCTATGGGGTGTCGCAGTCGACGGTTAGTCGAGCGATCGCGGGGGTGACACCGTTGCTGGCACAGGCGCTGCGGAGTGTCGTTCCGACGGCGGAGGAGCTTCGTGCCGATCGGCAGTACATCATCGATGGAACCTTGCTGCCCTGCTGGTCATGGGCCGCGGTGCCGGGTCTGTGGTCGGGCAAGCATCGCACCACCGGCGTCGTCGTCCAGGTCGCAGCCACCCTGGAAGGGCAGCTGTCGTGGATCTCCGACCCGACCCCAGGCTCCCGACACGACCTATATTGCCTCGACCAATCCGGCGCCCTCGACCACCTCGCCACATACCCCCCGATCGGCGATAAAGGATACATCGGGCGCGGCATGCTCACCCCGTTCAAAAAACCACCCGGCCGGGAACTTCTCGACTGGCAAAAAACATTCAACAAGAGCCTCAACCGCACACGCGCCACCATCGAACGAGTCATCGCCCATATCAAAACGTGGAAAGTTCTCCACACAGACTACCGGCGGCCCTACGCCACATTTAAAACGACAATCTCGGCAGTCATCGGACTCATCTTCTACACACTTACCTGACGGAGCCTGAATAAGCCTCCGAGTGTCCGCGGCCGCACAGCGTCACCGCCGCCGCGCATCGTCGCCGGTTTCGAATCGCGGTTCTTCCGCCGTTTTGGCGAGTATCCACACGCCCCGTAGTTCCGGCACACAATGGTGTGACAGGAATTGAGATGACCTTCCGTGGAGGCTTATTCAGGCTCCGTCAGGTAAGTGTGTAGAAGATGAGTCCGATGACTGCCGAGATTGTCGTTTTAAATGTGGCGTAGGGCCGCCGGTAGTCTGTGTGGAGAACTTTCCACGTTTTGATATGGGCGATGACTCGTTCGATGGTGGCGCGTGTGTGGTTGAGGCTCTTGTTGAATGTTTTTTGCCAGTCGAGAAGTTCCCGGCCGGGTGGTTTTTTGAACGGGGTGAGCATGCCGCGCCCGATGTATCCTTTATCGCCGATCGGGGGGTATGTGGCGAGGTGGTCGAGGGCGCCGGATTGGTCGAGGCAATATAGGTCGTGTCGGGAGCCTGGGGTCGGGTCGGAGATCCACGACAGCTGCCCTTCCAGGGTGGCTGCGACCTGGACGACGACGCCGGTGGTGCGATGCTTGCCCGACCACAGACCCGGCACCGCGGCCCATGACCAGCAGGGCAGCAAGGTTCCATCGATGATGTACTGCCGATCGGCACGAAGCTCCTCTGCCGTCGGAACGACACTCCGCAGCGCCTGTGCCAGCAACGGTGTCACCCCCGTGATCGCTCGACTAACCGTCGACTGCGACACCCCATAGGTTTCCGCCAACTCCCACTGCACACGATTCCCGCGCAGATACGCCAACGTGATCACCACCGACCAGAACAACCCCAGAACCGGCGGCCAAGACAAACGTGCCTCCGTCGCGTCCCGCTGATCCTGCTCATACACTATAGCGACAAGATCCTGAATTTCATCACGCCGGAAACCAGTGGTATAGTACATACTGCGGCAGCCCGTTCATCTCGGATTGATTCGGCAAACCAATATTCGCGATGGACGGGCTGTCGCCCAACCCGACACGCCGGGCTAGATCGTTATTTCACGGGGCCTGAATAAGCCTCGTGGTGCCGCATTCTCACTGGTAGCCGGTACGGGCTCCCACCCTTCCGAGTGCCGGCACGGACAGGTTGCGTCGACCTCACGACAGGCGGCGCGGCCCGAACCCACCAGGAGAACACGTGCTGAAGAAGGCTGGGCTCATCGTCGCCGCGTCCGCGGCGGGCCTGATGGCCATCTCCCCGATGGCGTTCGCTGCCGAGGGCCACCACCACGGCGACGGCATCGACAAGGACGCCAAGGGCCTGATCGCGGGCCTGAACGGCAACAACGCCGACGTCCCGATCCAGGTCTGCAACAACAACATCCCGGTCAACGTGCTGGGCGTGCAGGTCCCGGTCGAGGACCTCGGCGCGGCCAACGGCCTCACCGGCGCCCTGGGCATCCTGGGCGAGGCCAAGGCCAAGTCCGGCGACTCGGTCACCGACCAGTCCGACACCTGCGCGCAGGCCGGCGGCGCCGGCGACAGCGTCGACTGAGCCACGACGCAGCGGCCACCAGGCCGCGGCAGTGGCGACGGCCCTCGGGACTCCTCCTGTTCCCGAGGGCCGTCGTGTCGTTGTTCCGGCGGTGCGGGCCACGGCCCCGTCCACGTGAGCCCTCAGGTGCCGGCGCCGCTGTCGAGGAGCCAGTGGTAACGCATGCGCATCGCGCGTTCGACGGCGCCGACGGCCGCGCCGAGGCCGAGGGTGAGGTTGAGCCACAGCGGCAGCTGCACCGGGGACACGAAGGTGCCGACGGTCGCGGCGATCGGTGGGATCCGGGAGATCGGCTCCGCGATCTGCAGCAGGTTCAGACCGACGCCGATGAGCAGCATCAGGACGGACACGGCTCCGATGAGCGCGCTCGCGGCGGGGCGTTCCCGCGCGAAGCGCATGCGGCGCCCCTCGGCGGATCGGGGGTCGGGTACGAGGCGCTGCACGGTGCCGTCGTCGCCGACGAAGTGGCAGCGACGCATCCCCGCCTCGCTCCGTCGGACCTCGATGTGACCGCCCGCGACGGGAAAGCGCGCCGGGAGCGCGGACTCCAGCCGGAGACGGCCGTCGAGGTAGAGCCGCGCACGGACCACACCGTCGTGGGCGTCCCCGCCGTGCTTGACCTCGACGGTGTGCACGACCGGCCGGCCGTCGGCGGGCAGGGTGGTCGACAGCACCGAGCGTCGCACCATCTGCCACCAGCGGAACGGCTTCAGCGGTCTGCCGTCGCCCGGCTTCGCCCGCCTGGTCAGCCGGCGTTCGTTCCAACTCGGGCTCACCGCTGCTCCGTCCCGGTCGTGGCCGCCGACGGGGTTCCGGGCGGTTCGACCGCGCGGGAACCACGCGCCGGCCACCCGGTCACCGGCGTCCGCGCGGGTCCGTCCCTGCGGGTCGTCCACCAGACGACCGCCGTGATGACGGCCAGCATGGCGCTGGGGACCAGGTTCGCCCATGAGCCGACCGCCTCCGCCCGGCTCGCGAGCTCCGCCCCGACGTCGAGGGGCAAGGTCGTGCCGAGGACGAGGAAGGTCACGTTGTAGACCCCGTGCAGCACGACGGCGACCTCGAGCCCACCCGTCCGCCAGGTCACGATCGCCATCGTGGAGAACAGCACGAGGTAGGAGCCGAACAAGAACGGGTCGAGCGTTCCGTGCGCGAGCGAGAACAGGACGGTGGTCACGACGATGCCGAGGGCCGCACCGGAGCGGGCCCCGCCGGTCCAGCCCCCGAGCACCCGGAACATCAGCCCGCGGAACCCGTACTCCTCCCCCGCCGCACCGAGCGGGGTCAGCAGCATCCCGATGACGAAGTACCAGACCAGATCGGCGGTCGTCCACGGCGCGGAGTCCACCGAGGCCGGCATCCCGAGCGCGATCACGAGCAGCAGCGGCGGACCGAACACCAGCAGTGCGCGACCGAGGACCCCGAACCGGAACCGCCCCGCCACCGAGTGCAGCGACCGGGCCGGGACGCCGTAGAGGACGCGCTCGATCAGCATGCTGTACGGGACCAACAACGCCAGCGCCAGTGCACCGGCGGCCTGGCGCAGCGGGGTGGACGGTCCGGAGCGGTCGAACAGCGCCGCGTCGACGATCTCCGACAGGCTCCGGAACAGGACCGCGAACCCGACGAACCCGGCCACGAGCAGCCCGATCGCGACGAGCCCGCGCAGGACGCGTCGTCTCTCGCCCGCGTGGACGCGGTGGTACTCGACCCCGGCCGGCACACCGGGAGTCGGTGCGGGCCGGTCGTCCTGGAGCAGCCAGGGTCGGTCGGGGGTGGTCATCCGTCTACTCCTCGTCGTCCGGTACGCGATCGACACATCCGGCCGAGGGGCCAGGAGCTCCCGCTGGGAGCTCCTGCATCGCCGTCGTTCGCGACTATCACGCTGTACTAGTCGCGATCGCAGCTAGCACAGTGTGATAGACAGGCGTCGACGACCACCGGACGGAGCGAGGAGGCCGATGGCCCGGAGCACGCGGGACAAGATCCTCATCGCAGCGGCGACCATGCTCGGCGAGGACCCGACGGCCAGGTTGAGCGTGCGGGCGGTCGCCGACCGGGCCGGGGTCAGCACCGGGTCGCTGCGGCACTTCTTCCCGACCCAGCGCGAGCTGATCGACACCGTGGTCGCCGGGATCCACGACATCGACCTGCCCGAGGACCCGATGCAGGACACCACCCGGACGCCCGCCGAACGTCTGGTGGCCTGCCTGCAACTGATGGTGTCGCAGGTCGGGACGGGCGAACAGGCGCGAGCCCACTGGCGCGCCCAGCACGAGGCCTACATCGCGACCCCGCCGTCCGAGGACGCCACCCACACCTACCTGGCCCTCGAGCGGCTCGCCGTGCACCGCATGGAGAAGTGGCTGGCCGTCCTGCAGGAGGAGGGCCAGCTCGCCCCGGGCGGGCTCGAACACCATGCCCGCTTCCTCCTGACCGTGCTCTCCGGCCTGCTGACCGAACGCGCTCTGCCGGGCGACCGGACGCGCCTCCCGTTCGAGGCCGGCACGCTCGCGACCGCCGCCGCGGCGGTACTGCGGCCGACGGGCGGGTTCCGGGGATGAGCTATCCGACCATGTCGAGGACCGCGCGCAGCCGGTCGCGGGCCTCGGTCAGCGCCGCGACCTGAGCGTCGACCCGGGCGAGCTGCTCCCGCACCATCGGCTCGGCGCACCGCTCCAGCTGCGGTCCCGGCCCCTGCGCACAGGGCAGCAGGTCGTAGATCAGTCCGGTCGGCACTCCCGCGGCGAGAAGGGCTCTGATCGCATGGACGGTGTCGACCGCGTCGACGTCGTACCGGCGGTGCCCGTACCCGGAGTCGTCGCGACGAGGGCGCAGCAGTCCCTGCTCCTCGTAGTACCGCAGCGACCGGGGACTGGCTCCGGTCGCACGGGACAGCTCCCCGATCCGCACGTGATGCACCTCTCCGTCGCGCGGGTTGAACCTGACAAGGATGTCAGATTCTACGGTCGGGTCCATGGCAGCGAGACTCTGGCGGAACGGCCGGCCTTCCACCTCCGACGACGCGACGGACCTGGCGTTCGCGGGGTTCGCGCACTTCACCGCGATGCAGGTCCGCGACGGCGCAGTGCGCGGGCTCGACCTGCACCTGGCCCGCCTGCAGCGTGCCTCGCACGACCTGTTCGGCCGCGCGGTCGACGACGGGCTTCTCCGTGACCGGATGCGTCAGGCGGCCGCCGCCGGTCCCCGTTCCCTGTCGATGGTGGTGACGATCCGACCGGCCGAGGGCGAGTTCGTACCCGCCGACGACGACCGTCCGCTGGACGTGACCGTGCGGACCGATGCCCCCTCGAACGGACCGCACGGGCCGTTCCGGCTCGACGCCGTCGAGCACGAACGGTTCCTGCCGCACATCAAGCACGTCGGGGAGGGCGCGAAGACCCACCACCTGCGCCGGGCACGGCAGCGTGGGTTCGACGACGCCGTGTTCCTCGACCGGGCCGGCCGGATCAGCGAGGGCACCATCTGGAACCTGGCGTTCTCCGACGGCGACACCGTGATCTGGCCCCGGGCCGACCTGCTCGTCGGGACCACGATGCAGATCGTGCGCCGACAGCTCCACCTCGCCGACGTCCCGCAGGACGAGCGGGAGGTCCGCCCGTCGGAGCTCGGCGGTCTGTCCGCCGTCTTCATGAACTCCTGGACGCCCGCCGTGCCGATCACCGGGATCGGGCACCGGGAGCTCGCCCCTGACCCACGGTTCGTACGCCGGCTGCGGAACGCCTTCGACGCCGATGCCGCAGAGCCGCTGTGACCACGACTGCTGTGACCCTGACCACTGCGCACCGCACGTCCGGCGCCGCACCGCGGCAGGTGGCCGGTCAGACCGCCAGACCGACCGGCCTGCCCCCGACCATCTGGTCCAGGTACTCCGACATGCCCCCCAGGGTGCGGCCGTCCTCACCGGTCCAGGTCATCAGGCTCTCCACGAGCCGGGTCACCGCCGGGTCGCCGCCCTCGGTGGTGCGCCGGTTCCGCAGGGGCACGGTCGCCTCCGCGCGGCCGCGCAGGCGCCACTCCCGCCCGCCGGAGCGCAGGACCAGGCCGATACCGGTCTGCTCGTCCCGGCCGTCACGGTCGGTGACGATCTCCATTCCGTCGACCTCGTGCACCGTCCCGCCGTCCCAGACGAAGCCGCCGTGCACCGACGAACCGTTCGGGCTGCCGAACCACGCCCCCATGAACGCGAACCCGTCGGTGGTGCCGTGCAGCCAGCGGTAGAACCACGGCGCCTGCCAGGACCGCGGGCCCCACGAGTGGTCGCGCAGGCCGTGGCCGCCGACCGCGGTCTCGACCCCGTCGACCACGATCCGGCCCTGCGCCGACAGCGGCTGCTCGTAGTGGTTGGGGGCGAAGGAGCCCCCGTCGGTGTCGAAGCTGTGGTCGAACACGGGGGCGATGCCGTGCACCGCCAGCTCGACGACGGCCTCGACCGTCGGGCTGCCGCCCAGCGCCGTGCGCGGGTCGTCCATCGCCGCCGGATCGGCGACGAGCGTGAGCGGCCCGGCGTAGGAGACGTCCAGGTGACGCAAGGGCTCGCGGACACGGAAGGCCATCCCGGCGCTGTCGAACGCCTCGTTCGACGTCACCTCGGGGCGGGCGTAGGAGAAGCCGAGGCGGCCGTCGGGGAGGAACAGGCAGACGGTGACCTCGCCCCGGCCCTCGTTGGGCCGGTTCGCGATCCGCAGGAAGCCGCCGAGGCGCGCCACCGGGTCGTTGAAGTGCACGTACATGGACTCGTTGAAGTGGGGCTCGGGCCCAACCGGGTGGGTGTAGTCGTCCTCGGGGCGCACGGTGTCCTCTCCGTTTCTCGGGTGTCGGTTCAGCGGCCCAGCAGGCGCAGTGCCCCGTCGAGCAGGTGCTCGACGGAGTCCTGCAGCGAACGCAGGTCGAGGGCCCCGTGCTCGCCCATGCTCCCGGAGCGTCGGCGGACGAGGACCCCCTGCAGCAGGGTCGCGGCCTTCCAGTGGGTGAAGGCGCAGTAGTGGTCGAGGTCGCCGACGTCCAGGCCGGTACGGGCCGCGTAGGCGTCGACGATCTCGGTGCGGGTGGCGAACCCGCCCGCACGGGTGGGACGGGGGATGACGATCGCGGGCTCCTGCGGGGAGCGCCAGTCGTCGAGCAGCCACGCCAGGTCGGCCAGGGGGTCGCCGAGGGTGCAGAGCTCCCAGTCGAGCACGGCGGTGATCCGGCCGTCCCGCACGAGCAGGTTGGACAGCCGGTAGTCGCCGTGGGTGATCACCGTGCGCTGCTGGCGAGGCACCGTGGCGGTGATGCGACGGCGGCACTCCTCCCACGCGGGCGTCGCCGCGGAGCCCTCCCCCCACGCCGCCCAGTTCCGGACGGTCCGGGCGGTCTGGCGTTCCAGGAAGCCCGTCGGACGGCCGAGTCCCTCCAGACCGACGGCGGCCGGGTCGAGCGCGTGCAGGCGGGCGAGCACCTCGACCGTCTCGACCGACAGCTGCCGTCGCCGGCGCGGGGTGCAGGCCGAGGCGTCGGACTCGTCGACCAGTGGGGCGCCCGGCGCCCGGTCCATGACGTAGAACGGGCCGTCGATCCCCCCGGCGTCGGTTCCCTCGGCGACCACCGTCGGCACCGGCACGCCCGACCCGACGAGGGCGCGCAGGACACGGGCCTCACGGTGCACGTCGTGCGATCCGGCCGGGGCGCCGGCGGGCGGGTGGCGCAGGACCCACTCCCGCCCGTCGGCGTCGGTGACCAGCGAGGTGATGTTGGACTGACCCGCGCCGACGCGGGCGAGCCGCAACGGCGGGGTGAGCCCGGGGACGCGGTCGCCGAGCCAGCCCGTGAACGCCGGCGGGGCCGGGGGCGCCGTCACGCCGCACCCTGGCGAGGACTGTCCGGCCGTGATCCGTCGGGACGGGGCATCACCGGGACTCCTCACCGCGACGTTGCGTGGGCCGGGGAACGGCCGGACGTTCGCAGATTAGAATCCGAATTAGAAATAAGCAACCCGGGCTCCGGTCCGCCGGCCCGGTCGGATCTACTCTGGATCGGTGACCGACCGACCGCGGGGACGCCCACGGGACCGCTCCAAGGACGTCGCGGTGCTGGAGGCGACGGTCCGGCTGCTGGCCGCCGAGGGCCTGGCCCGGATGACCATGGACCGGGTGGCCGCCGAGGCCGGGGTGTCGAAGGTGACCGTCTACACCCGGTGGCGCAGCCGCTCCGAGCTGCTCGCCGCAGCACTGCAGCATCTGCAGGTCGACCACGTGCCGCCGTCGACCGGTGTGCTGCGCGAGGATCTCGTGGCCCACCTCGACGCCATGCGGCGCCAGTACGACGACGTCGGCGGGATGGCCGTCGTCGGCAACTGCCTGGCCGACGAGCCCGTCTCCGGCGAGCTGCTCGCGACGATCCGGCGGAGCACGCTGCTGCCCCGCCGGGCGGGCATCGCCGCCGTGGTCCGGGCCGGGGTCGAACGCGGCGACCTCGACCCCACTGTCGACGTCGAACGGCTGGTCAGCACCCTGGTCGGGAACCTCTACGCGGACCACCTCGCCGGCCGCGACCTCGACGACACCTGGGCGGCCGACGTCGTCGACGCCGTCCTGCCGGGTTTCCTCCCCCGCTCCTGACGCGCCGCATCCGGACCGGGACACATCGCCTCCGGATCGCCGCGCCCCTTGACCCGGCACACCCGTCGCCGCACATTCATGAACGAGTGAGTTCAGAAACGTCGTCGACGGAGAGGGCGGACGCGTCGTGGAGTTCCTGCGCAACACCTGGTACCTGGTGGCCTGGTCGGGCGAGCTGACCCCGGACACGATGCTGTCGCGGACGGTGCTCGAACGGCCGCTGCTGATCACCCGCGACGCCGACGGCCGACCGGTCGCCCTCGACGACCGCTGCCCGCACCGGTTCGCGCCGTTGTCGCGCGGCCGTTTCGACGGCCGGACGATCACCTGCGGCTACCACGGCCTGGAGTTCGACACCTCGGGTGCGTGCGTGCGCAACCCGCACGGCGCCGGGGTGGTCCCGCGGGCCGCCGCGGTCACCGCGCACACCGTGGTGGAGCGGCACGGTGCGGTCTGGTGGTGGGCCGGTGACCGGGAGCCCGATCACGGTCTGCTGCCCGACTTCGGCACCCTCGACGCCGAGGACACCACGACCCGGCGCGACCACCTGGTCATGGACGTGCCGTACGACCTGATCGTCGATAACCTGCTCGACTGCAGCCACACCAGCTTCCTGCACGACGGGATCCTCGGGAACAGCGCCATGCTGGACACCGCGACGACCGTGCGGCAGGACGGCGACACGGTCAACGTCGTGCGGGAGTCCGCGTCGGTGCCTCCCCCCGGCATGTTCGACATGCTGTTCCACGACGACGGCGCCCCGGTCGACACCTGGACCGACTTCCGGTGGAACGCGCCGTCGCACCTGCTGCTCGACGGCGGCGTCACGACGCCGGGACGGCCTCGTTCCGAGGGCGTCGGCTACCTCGGCACCCACATCCTCACCCCGGAGACGGCGAGCACCACGCACTACTTCACGACGGCGTCGCGCTGGGGCGTGCGGCCGGGCACCGAGACCCCGCAGATGCGGCTGAAGATCTCCGACCTGCGCCGGTTCGCGTTCGAGGAGCAGGACGAGCCGATGATCCGCGCGCAGCACGCGACGATCGCCGCGTTCGCCCGCTGCGAGGACACCGCGCCGGAGCCGGTGCTGCTGGAGACCGACTCCGGCGTCGTCCGCTGGCGGCGGATCATGGACCGGCTGATCGCCGAGGACCGAGGACCGGGGCCCGGCGCCCCGGCCCCGGTGGACCCCGGCCGTCGTCGCCGGGATCACCGAGGCCGCGGTGGGCATCCGGGTGCTGCACCTCGCCGCCGCCGACGGGAGCCCGCTGCCCCCGGGCGAGCCGGGCGGCCACGTCGACCTGCGGCTCGCCGGCGGCCTCGTCCGCCAGTACTCGCTGTGCGACGACTCCCACGACGGCCGCTACACGCTGGCCGTCCAGCGCGAGGAGCCGTCCCGCGGCGGTTCGGCCGCGGTACACGCACTGCGGCCCGGCGACCCGGTCGCCGTCTCCGCACCCCGCAACACCTTCCCGCTCGCCGCCGGGGCGACCCGGCACGTGCTCGTCGCGGGTGGCATCGGGATCACCCCGCTGATCGCCATGCTGCGGGCGCTGCGCGCCGCGGGCGAGTCCATCGAGCTGCACCACTTCGCCCGCTCCGAGGCACACCTGCCGTTCCTCGACGAGCTGTCCGCCGACCCCGCCACCACCCACCACCTGGGGCTGGACCCGGCCGGCACCGGCGCCGTCCTCGACCGGGTGCTGGCCTCACCAGGAGCCGGGGACCACGTCTACGTCTGCGGCCCGGCCGGTCTGATCGACGCGGTCCACGACCGGGCCCGGGTGCACGGCTGGCCGGCGGGCACGGTGCACGACGAGCGCTTCGTCGCCACCGGGACCGCCCCGGCGGGCGCCCGGCGGTTCAAGGCCGTGCTCGGGCGCAGCGGGCGGACCGTCGAGGTCGCGGAGACCGACACGCTGCTGGAGTCCCTCCGGGCCGCGGGGGTCGACGTGCCCTCCTCCTGCGAGCAGGGCATCTGCGGGACGTGTGTGACCCCGGTGCTCGGCGGCGCGGTCGAGCACCGGGACAGCTACCTGACCGACGACGAGCGGGCCGCCGGGGACCGGCTCTGCGTGTGCGTCTCCCGGGCCGCTGGGGCCGAGGTGCAGCTGGACCTGTGACGGCACGGCCGGGCCGGGACGCCCGCCGGCCCGGCCGTGATCCACGCCGACACCCGGTCGGCCCACCACCTCAGACCACGTCGCGACGACCGGCGTTCGCCACCCCCGCCGCGACGAGAGCGGCCGCCACCAGGACGAGCAGCAGGCCCGACGCCAGGTGGACCGGACCGTCGGGGAGCTGTGGGACGAGCGCGAAGGGTGACACGACGAGCACGTCAGGCGGCACGAGGCGGAACTCGACGGCGAGCTCCAGCACTTGGAAGGCCCCGAGGACGACGAGGACCAGGGGGCCGGCGGCCCGCGGAACCACGGTCAGCGCCACCGTGGCGAGTGCCGTGAACACCCAGGCCGCCGGAGACCGCAGCACGCCGGACACGGCCAGGAGCGCGGACGACCACGGGTCGCTCCCGACGCGGGTCACGGCGAGGCCGACCCCGAACGCCAGGAGCACCCCGGTCGCGGCGACGGTCCCGGCCACGGTGTGCGCGAGGAGCCACCGGGCACGCGCGACCGGCCGGGACAGGAGCAGCTCGGCCCGACCGGAGGTCACGTCCGATCTCAGCCGCAGGGTGGTGCGGATCCCGAGGATCGCGGCGAACAGCGGGGAGAGGTACAGGGCGACCGCCACCAGCCCCGGGCCACTCCCCGCCGATCCACCCAGGCCGAGGGACGCCTGGCCGTCCACCGTCGAGGACACCCCGCCGATCAGCACGCCGACCAGCAGTGCGGTCGCGCTCCACCCCACGACGGAGCCGCGGGCGTTGCGCAGCGCCAGCGTGAGGGGCCCGCGCAGCGCGGCTCCGGCGCGGGCCGGTCCCGGCAGGTCCGGGAGCAGGCCGGAACCGAGGTCACGACCGGCCGCGATCCACAGTCCGGTCCCGGCCAGCACCGCCGCCAGCGCGAGCGCCGGGACGAGCGCGGCGGCGTCGTCGGAGACGAAGGGACGGACCGCCGCGATCCAGCCGAACGGCGTGGCCGATCGAGCGGCCCCGCCGGCCACGTCACCCGCTCCGCGGAGCAGGAAGAACACGCCGACGCAGCCCAGCGCGACGGCGTTCGCTCCCCGCGCGGTCCGCATCACCTGGCCGGCCAGGACCGCCGTGGCCGCGGCGAGCACCCCGACGGTCACGACCTGAGCCCCGACCAGGGCCGATCCACCGGTCGCCGCGCCGACGGCGACGAAGCCGATGGCGGCCACCGTGCCGGCCAGCAGCGCCCCGACGGCGGCGACGACGAGCGCGGCCGCCGCCGAGGCGGCCCGCCCCACGGGCACCGCCCCCAGCAGCTCCCCGGTGCCGTCCTCCTCGGTGGCCCGCGTGGAGCGCACCACGAGCAGGACCGCCGCCAGGCTGACCACCAGCGTGGCGACGCCGGACGTGCGCCACGACGCGACCGCCCCGACGCTGCTGCCGACGACCGGGCCGATGAGGAACACCTCCCCGGCGGCGGCGTCGACCGAGGCCGCGAGAGCGGCCCGGGCGACATCCGTCGGGTAGGTCGCGACGACCCCCGCCGCGACCAGCACGAGCAGCAGCCCCGATGTCACGAACCAGGCGGTGCCCCGCAGGCGCTCGCGCCTCGCGACCAGACCCACCATCGTCGACGTCCCGGTCAGCGCGCTCACGCCGTCGCTCCGGCGAGGTCGCGTGCGTAGTAGTGCAGGAACAGGTCCTCGAGTGTGGGCGGCGTGACGCTCAGGGTCTCGATCCCCAGATCCGCCAGGTGCGACATGACCTCGTCGAGGCGGGTCGTCGTCAGCTCGACCCGGTGCCCGTCGACGTCGACGGCCTGGACCCCGGGGAGCCCGGTCAGTCCGACCGGTGGCCTGGTCAGCGTCGCGACCACCACGGTGGCGCCGTGTCCGCGCAGCTGCGCGAGAGTGCCGGTCTCGACGACCCTGCCGGACCGCACGATGCTCACCCGGTCGCAGAGGCGCTCGACCTCGGAGAGGATGTGCGAGGACAGCAGGACCGCCTGCCCCTCGGCGCGGGCCTCGACGACACACCGCGTGAACACCTCCTCCATCAGCGGGTCCAGACCTGACGTGGGCTCGTCGAGGACCAGCAGGTCCGCGGACACGCTGAGCGCCGCGACGAGCCCGACCTTCTGCCGGTTGCCCTTCGAGTAGCTGCGGCACCGCCTGCTCGGATCGAGCGCGAACCGCTCGACGAGCTCGTCCCGGCGACGCCGGTCCCGGCCGCCGTGCATCCGCGTGAGGAGGTCGATCACCTCGCCGCCCGTGAGGTTCGGCCAGAAGCTGACGTCTCCGGGCACGTACGCGAGACGTCGACGGACCGCGGGCGCACCCGTCCACGGGTCCGCACCCAGGACCCGCACCTCGCCGGCGTCGGCCCGGAGCATGCCGAGCAGGATCCGGATCGTCGTCGACTTGCCCGCTCCGTTGGGGCCGAGGAGTCCGAGGACCTCTCCGGGCCGCACCGTCAGGTCGAGGCCGTCCAGCGCCCGGGTCCGACCGAAGGACTTCACGACCTGCCGCATCTCCAGGACATCCGCCATGCGCGGTAAGCTACACCTGATTCATGAAATTCATGAAGTAGCTGGCAGTCGTCGAGACCGGAGGAACGCCGCATGGCCGAGAGCACGGACCCCGAGTTCGTCGCACGGTTCACCGAGGCGCTCACGAACTCCGGCTGGCCGCGGATGTCCGCGCGGATCTTCGCCACGCTGATGGCGACGCCCGAGGGGGCGCTCACCGCCGCGGACCTGTCCACGCGACTCGGCGTGGGGGCGTCGGCGATCTCCAACGGCGCGAAGATGCTGCGTGGCCTCGGCCTCGTCGACGTCGCACGCCGGGAGGAACGCCGGATCACCTACGTGGTGCGACCCGACGCGTGGATGGCGGCCGTCGCCCACCAGGACCACCGGCTGCAGACCCTGGAGGACATCCTCACCGACGGCGCCGACGCCTCCACCGACGCCGCCGCCGGGGCACGGCTGCGGGAGACCGCCGACTTCTTCGCGTTCCTGCGCGCCGAGCTCCCGCGGATGGTGCGGCGGTGGCGTGCCGGTCGGCAGGCCCCGCCTCCCGGGCACCACGACCACGACGACGACCGGCGGGCCTGACCGGCCTCCCGGTCTGCCACGGTGCCGGCCCGGGCAGGGCGCCCGGGCCGGCGACCGGTCAGGCCTTCAGCTCCGGGAGGTCCTCGTAGCGCCACTCCCCGCCCGCAGCCGCTCCCGCCTCGTCGCGCTCGCGGGCCCGCAGCTCCACACGGCGGATCTTGCCGGAGATCGTCTTCGGCAGCTCGAAGAACTCGATGCGCCGCACCCGCAGGTAGGGCGCGAGGTGGTCCCGGGCGTGGGCGAAGATCGCGACCGCGGTCTCCCGGGTCGGCTCGTGGCCGGAGGCGAGCGCGATGTAGGCCTTCGGCACGGCGAGCCGCACCGGGTCGGGCTGCGGCACCACGGCCGCCTCCAGCACCGCCGGGTGCTCGACGAGCACGCTCTCCAGCTCGAACGGCGAGATCTTGTAGTCGCTGGCCTTGAACACGTCGTCGGTGCGGCCGACGTAGAACAGGTAGCCGTCGGAGTCGCGGGTCGCGGTGTCGCCGGTGTGGTAGAAGCCGCCTGCCATGGCGTCGGCGGTCTTCTCCGGCATGTCCAGGTACCCGACCATCAGGCTGGTGGGGCGCCGGGCGAGGTCGATGCAGATCTCGCCCTCGGTGTCGGAGACCTCGCCGGTGAGCTCGTCGACCAGCACCACCGGGACGCCGGGCAACGGGCGGCCCATCGACCCCGGCTTCACGACGGAGCCGGGCGTGTTGCCCACCAACGCCGTCGTCTCGGTCTGGCCGAACCCGTCGCGCAGGGTCAGTCCCCACTGCGCCCGGACCTGCTCGATGATCTCCGGGTTGAGCGGCTCGCCGGCCGCGATGACCTCGCGCAGCGAGCCGGGCCCGCCGGACAGGTCGGCCTTGATCAGCATCCGCCACACCGTCGGCGGCGCGCAGAACGTAGTGACGCCCTTGTCCCGGATCTGGTCGAGCAGCGACGCCGCGTCGAAGCGGCTGTAGTTGTAGAGGAAGATCGTCGCCCCGGCGATCCACGGCGCGAAGAAGCAGCTCCACGCGTGCTTGGCCCAGCCCGGCGAGCTGATGTTGAGGTGCACGTCGCCCGGGGTGATGCCCAGCCAGTACATCGTGGACAGATGTCCGACCGGGTACGACGCCTGGGTGTGCTCGACCAGCTTCGGCCGGCTGGTGGTGCCGGAGGTGAAGTACAGCAGCAGCCGGTCGTCGGCGGTGGTGCCCGGGTGCTCGACGGGTGCGTCGTCCACGTCGCGGGAATCGGCGAGGTCCAGCCAGCCCTCGGCGGAGCCGCCGACCGAGATCGCGATGCGCCCGTCGAGGAGTCCCTCGAACTTGCCCGTGCAGGACGCGTCGGCGATCACGAACCGGGCGCGGCCGCGCTCCAGCCGGTCCGGCAGGTCGACGGCGCCGAGCGCGGTGGTCGTCGGCATGATCACCGCGCCGAGCTTCATCACCGCGAGCATCGACTCCCACAGCTCGACGCGGTTGCCCAGCATGACCAGCACGCTGTCCCCGCGCCCGACCCCGTGCGATGCCAGCCAGCGGGCCACCTGGTTGGAGCGGCGGCGCAGCTCGTCGAAGGTCCAGGCGCCCTCCGCGCCGTCCTCCTCCACGATGCGCAGCGCGGTCCGCGTCTCGCCGTCGGCGATGACGTCGAACCAGTCGTGCGCCCACTGGAAGGCGCCGTCGAACTGCGGCCAGGTGAAGTCGGCGACGGCCTTCTCGTGCTCGCCGTGCAGCGCGACGAGCCGGTCGCGGGCGTCGCGGTAGATGTCGTGGTTGCCCATGGGGCGGACGTCCTCGGGGTCGGTGGGGCGGTCGGACCGTCGTCGGGGCGGTCACCGGGCGGGCGGAGAACGCCACCGCGAACGTCGTGGAGGAGGGGTCATGCGGGCTCCTCGTCGAGCGCGGCCTGGCGGACGGACCGAGACTCGCCGCGCCGGCCCACCGCCCGCTACCAACCGAAGTCAGTGTTCGGATCCGGTTGACGGACCCGGCGATCTCTGGGAGAACCCCACCAGTCGTGACTCGTTGCGCACGACGAGGCCGCCCGGGCCGGCGAGGACGCCGACGGGACAGGGAGGAGCACTCGTGCTGGACGACGACGCGGTCGCCCGTGCGCTGGAGCGGGTCATGCCCCGCCGGCTCCACGAGCTCAGCTCGACGACCGGTCTGCCGGTCGTCTTCGGCGGGACGACCCGGACGGTGCGCGACGGCCTGCAGCTCACGATCAACCAGCTGATCGGCACCTTCGGCGACTCGCTGCGGCTGCTCAGCGTCCTGTCCGGGCGCGGCCTCGGCGGCGCCGCGATGGCCCGCCGCATCCCGTGCCGGGTGAGCGACTACGCCTCGACCCCGGGGATCACCCACGACTACGACCACGTCGTCGTCGAGAACGAGCGGCTCGCATCGATCCTGGCCTATCCGATCATCGTCCACGGCTCGGTCCGTGGCGTGGTGTACGGGGCGATGCGCGAGCACCGGCCGATCGGCGACGTCGCGGTCCGCAACGCGGGCATCGTGGCCGCCACCATCGCCCGGGACGCCACGGCCCTGCTCGACCAGCACTCTCCGCCCACCGTCCCGGTCGTCGCGGACGCCGAGAGCCGGGCCGGTGCGCTGCTGGAGCTCGCCGCGCTGATCGAGAGCACCGACGACCCGGAGCTGCGCACACGGCTGAGCCGGATCCACGACGGCCTCGCCGGGGCGCGCCCGGCGCCGGGCCGGACGGACGGAGAGGCTCCCGCCCTCTCACCGCGGGAGATCGAGGCGCTGCAGCACGTCGCGGTGGGCGCGACCAACGCCGAGATCGCGGCGCAGCTGGGGATCACCGTGGGGACGGTCAAGGCCTACCTGCACAGCGCCATGCGCAAGCTCGACGCCCAGAACCGGGCGCGGGCGGTCATCGCGGCCCGCGCGGCAGGGCTGATCTGACCGTCCGGCGCTTCGGCGTGAACCTGCCCCGGCCCCGGTACGAACCCAGGGCAGGGGGTGAGCCGATGTACCTGTCCACCGAGCAGGCACGGGCGCTGGAGCTGCTCGACGGCCGGGACGCCCGGGTCGACCAGCTGCGGGCCCCGGTGGCCCGGCAGCTGCACGACCGCGGGCTGATCGACGCCGACGGTGCGGTCACGGCGGCCGGTGCCGCCGCCGTCGAAGTGATCTATGCACAGCGGTTCGCCGACGGCGTCGCCGAGATGAAGGCGCGCATCCGGCACCACCGGCTCGGCCGCCCCGGGGGCTGAGGGCCCGTCGCGCACCTCGCCTGCAGTCGCGGGCGCGACGTCATCCGGCCCCGTCGGCGACCGCGCGCCGCAGCCCGTCCCCGATGCGCTGCATCGTGGCGCCGTAGGCCTCGGGGAGGACGACGTCGAGCCGGTCGGCGAGCACGAAGAGCCACCACAGGCACTCGGCGAGCTTGTGCCGCAGCTCGGCGTCGGTGTCGCCGTCGATGTCCCAGGTGCGTTCGGCCGCGAGCACCAGCCGCCCGACGTAGGCGGCGTCGTGGGTGAACCCGAGCGCCAGCTCCGGGAGGGTCCAGGTGCGTCCCAGCAGCCGGTCCTCGAGCTGCTCGTAGAGCGCCCGCACCTCGCGGGCGCGGCTGCGCGCGTCGGACAGTCCGTCGGTCATGGTCAGGCCCTTCGTCTCGTGTGACGATGACGCTAGGTCCGGTTCCGGACCGGACCTGTCTGGAACCAGCAGTGGTGGCCCGCGTCACGGGGCGCGCTGCAACGCCAGCAGCTCCTCCAACCGGGCCACGACGTGCTCCCGGACGTCGTCGGGCCCGAGCACCCGGAACGTGACCCCGAGCCGGAGCAGGAACTCCGCGATCCACCGCGCGTCGAGCCCGCCGATCGTGCTCAGGGTCCGGTCCGGGCCGTCGGCGCGATGCCGCGCGATGGTGGCCGGGAGCAGGGCGCGGGTCTCGTCGAGGGAGCGGTGGATCTCGACCTCGGCGTAGGTCGCGTAGGGCGTGGTGGTGATCGCCTGCTCGACCAGGGCCGTCGCGTCGACCTCCCGGCGGCGCGGGTCCGCCGGCCCGGTGACGACGACGCCGTCGACGCGGTCGACCCGGAACACCCGCCAGTCCCGGCGGTCGAGGTCCCAGGCGACGAGGTACCACCGGTGCGCGGTGCGGACGACCTGCTCGGGCTCCACCGCGCGGGTGCTCCCCGTCCCGCGGCGGTCGCGGTAGCGGAACCGGACGCGGTCACGGGTCCGGGAGGCGCCGGCGAGTGCGGTCAGGATGTCCGGATCCACCTCGCCGTGGGTGTCCGGCCGCTCCCCCGCCTCGGCGATCGCGCGGTCGAACCGGCCGAGGGCCTCGGCCGCCCGGGGCGGCAACGAGCGGCGCAGCTTCGACAGGGCCGCCGGCGCCGCGCGTCCCTCGCCGTCGGGGTGGCTCCACGCGAGCCGGCGGAGCGCGATCGCGGTGGCCAGCGCCTCGTCGTCGTCGAGGCTCAGTGGGGGCATCCGTGCCCCGGCGACGAGCCGGTACCCACCGAACGGTCCGGTCGAGGTCTCGACGCCGTACCCGAGCTCGCGGAGCTTGACGACGTCGCGGCGGACGGTCCGCTCGTGGACGCCCAGCCGGTCCGCCAGCTCGGCGCCCGACCACTCCGGGCGGGTCGACAGGACCGTGAGGAGCTGGAGGAGCCGGTGCGAGGCGCTGAGCACCGTCGCAGGATAGGCGGGGGTTTCGGACAGGAACGGTCCACAACCGTTCACCGCCAGCACGCCGCAGGACCACCTGCGCACCGTGGTGCGCGACCCCGTGGGCCGGTCACTCGCTGCGTAGCATCCCCGTCATGCCGTCCTGGCCCACCTTCGACGCCGAGGTGAACGGCGTGACGATCTCCTACCTCCGGACCGGTCAGGACAAGCCTCCCGCCCTACTGCTCCACGGCCTGATGGGCAGTGGAGCAGGCTGGACGCCGGTGGCTCGCGTGCTCGAGGCGGAGCTGGACGTGATCATGCCCGACGCGCGCGGGCACGGGCGCTCAAGTGCTCCGGACTCCGGCTACCGCTACCCGGATCTCGCCGCTGACGTGGGCGGCTTGATCCAGGAGCTGGGCCTTCGTCGCCCGGTGCTGATCGGTCACTCGATGGGCGGCATGACGGCAGCGCTGGCCGCGACCCGGATCGGTCACCTGGTGCGCGGGCTCGTCCTCGTGGATCCCACCTTCCTGAGCAGCGAGTGGCAACAGCAGGTGTACGAGAGTGACGTCGCCGAGCAGCACCGCCACGCCCTGCACCAGGGGAGGTCGGCGCTCCTGGACGACGCGCTCGCGCGGCACGCACATCGCTCACCGGAGCTCGTCGAGCTGCAGGTGGACGCGCGACTGAGCACGAGCCCGGCCGCGTTCGACGTCCTGACGCCGCCCAACCCGCCGTACCGTGAGCTGGTCAGCGCGCTCGACGTGCCGACGCTGCTCGTCATCGGCGACAAGCCCGTGGTCACCCTCGGCGTGGCCACCGAGCTGTGCGAGCTCAACCCGCTCCTGCGGGTCCACCAGGTCGACGACGCCGGGCACGGTCTCCCGTTCGACCAGCCGGAGCGGCTCGCGCAGGCCGTCCTGACCTTCGTGCGGGACCTGCCGAGCACCGGCTGACCCCGGTGATTCACGGCGGCGGGTACGAGTGGACGACGCTCAGCGGTCTCCGCTCATTCCGATGATGCGGTGGTGCCGAAGATCGGCCAGCAGATCTCGGTGGCGGTGAACCGGGCCGGATCCGTGGGAGTGCCGCCGACATAGTGTTCGCGGATGGGTCCCTGCCTGCTGATCAGATGCTCGTTGACATAGATCCCCAGGGCCGCGTAGCTGCGGTCGATGCCGTCGTGGCCGCCGGGATGGGTGAGCACCGCGAACTCGGTCCTGGGGAGGACCTCGGCCTGGACCCCCTCGGGCGGATCGATGGACGGTGGCGCGGGGACGAACATGGTGGCGCGGCCCTGCTGTTCGAGGAACAGTGCTCTCTCGTAGAGGCCGCCCGGCACCATCGCGTCAGGCGGGCCCGGGGCCGGGGCGACGGCCTGGTGCAGTGTCCACAGTGACGCTGTGAACCAGTCGTCGATCTCGGAAACGTCGATGACGGCGCTGATGGACCACACGGGGAGCGCCGGCTCGTGGCGCAACGTGACGTCGGTGGGAGGTCTCGTCGGGGTGAGCAGTTCACGCAGGGCCCCCACGGTGTCACGGGTCTGGGCGAGCGCAGCCTCCATCTGTTCGAGATGGGTGGTGATGATCTCGGTGCGTGCCCCGGCATCGTCGGTGCTCAGGAGCGCCTTGATGTCCGGAATGGACATGCCCAGCGAGCGGAACCGGCGGATAATGTGCGCATGGTCGACCTGGCCGGTGTCGTAGAAGCGGTAGCCGGTGTCGGGGTCGATGTGGGCCGGTTCGAGGATCCCGATGTCGTGGTAGTGGCGTAGCGCCTTGCGGCTCAGGCCGCTCATCAGCGCGAAGTCACCGATCGAGACCTGGGCTCCCATCGCGTCCTCCTCTGCGTGGCGTCACCTGCGTCGAGCGGGACAAACCCTGGACCCTCCCCCTGGGGCAAGGTCAACGTCGCGGCATTCCCGCGATCACGGGTTGACCTTCCCCTCACGTGAAGCTCCATCGTGGCGCCATGTCCACAGCAGAATGGGAAACACTCCCGGAAACCGTGAGAACGTTCATGGGCGCACTCGACTCCCGGGAGTTCGATCGGGCGCTCGCCACCTTCACCCCCGACGCCGTGGTGACCGATGACGGCCACGACCACGCGGGCACCGACGAGATCAGGGCCTGGCTGGCGACCGCGGTCACCGAGTACACCTACACCGCCGAGTTCACCGGTGCGTCCACGACCGCCACGGGCGTCGACGTCGGACAGCACCTGGAGGGCGACTTCCCGGGCGGGGTCGTCGACCTGAACTACCGCTTCACCCTCGATGGTGCGGCGATCCGTCGGCTGGTGATCGAGCCGTGACCCGGCGATGGTTCATCACCGGTGGCACACCCGGCAACTTCGGGATTGCCTTCGCCGAGGCCGCGCTCGACACCGGAGACCGCGTGGTGCTGACCTCCCGCCGCCCCACGGAGTTGGCGACCTGGGCGGAGCGGTACGGCGACCGCGTTCTCGTCGTGCCGCTGGAGCTCACCGACGCGGCACAGGTGCAGCGCGCCGTTCGCACGGCCGAGGAGCACTTCGGCGGTATCGACGTGCTGGTCAACAACGCCGGCCGCGGCTGGTACGGATCCATCGAGGCGATGGACGAGTCCGCGATGCGGGCGATGTTCGAGCTGAACTTCTTCGCCGTGCTCTCCGTGACGCGTGCCGTGCTGCCGGGGATGCGTGCCCGCGGCGACGGGTGGATCGTCAACGTGTCCTCGGTGGCCGGACTCGTCTCGGCGCCCGGATTCGGCTACTACAGCGCGACGAAGTTCGCCGTCGAAGCCGTCACCGACGCGCTGCGCGACGAGGTCGCCGCCCAGGGCATCTCCGTACTGACCGTCGAACCGGGAGCGTTCCGCACCAACGCCTACACCGGGTTCGCCGACGAAGCCGTCGAGGAGGCGATCCCGGTCTACCACGAGATGTTGGAGCAGGTCCGGGCCGTCTTCGTCGGGATGGACGGCGTGCAGCCCGGCGACCCGCACCGCGGCGCCCGTGCGGTGATCACGGCGATGTCGCAGGATCCGCCGCCCCGCCGGCTGGTCCTGGGCAACAGCGGATACGACGCCGTGGTCGAGACTCTGGAGAAGGATCTGGCCGAGATCCGGAGGAACGAAGACCTGTCGCGCAGCGCCGATTTCCCTGCGTAGCCGGGCTGCCCCACGAGACCGTACTGCCGGGATCGGGGAGCGCGGCCGACGGACGCCGGCTGCCGACGGTCCTCGCGGCGCGTGGCGCCGGCTGGCTACGCTCGATCCGTGGATACCGGCGCCGGGGTCGAGGCCGCCGCCCGGCGGGCGCGGCACACCCGGCACGTCGGTGCCGCGGGCGCCCACGTCCGCCCGGTCGTCGCGGAGTCCTGGCAGCGGGCGCTCGACCTGGGCGTCGACCTGGCCCGGTCCGCGACCTACGTCGGGCACGAGCCGGGGCACGCCGCCGTCGCCGAGGCCGGCGAGGTCTTCGACCGCTTCCTCGCCGGCGCCGACGACCTGGGCTGCTCGGTACTGCTCGTCGACGGCGACGGGGTGGTCCGCGTCCGCCGCGACGCCTGCCCGGACCTCGCCACGCTGCTCGACGCCGTCCTGGTCGCGCCGGGCTTCCGGATCGCCGAGCAGGACGTGGCGACGACGGCGTCCGCGCTGGTGCGGGCCACCGGTCGCGCCGCCCGGGTGGACGGTCCCGAGCACCTGCACCCCGACCTCGCCTGCCTGGCCGAGGCCGCCGCACCGGTGCCGTCGGACACCGACGCGGACCCGCAGACGGTGGTGGTCGTGGCGCACCTGTCGGCGCCGGGCGGCGGCTCGGCACTGCGCGCGGCCGTCGCCGCGGAGCTGGCCCGCCAGATCGGCGAGCACGTCCGGGACCGCGCGCACCGGGCCGGGCGGCTGCTGCACGCCCGCTTCGACGACGTCTGCGAACGGTCCGGGGCGGAGTGGGTCGTCGCGACCGACGGCCGGGCGACCCTGTGCAGTCCCGGGTTCCGGGCCCTGCCCCGCGAGGACCGGGACCACCTCCTCGACCGGGCGCTCGCCGACGCCGCCCTCGCCGAGCCGCCGCCCGCCGGGTCCACCGCCGACCTGCCGTCGGGCCGCCGCGACGACGTCGCCACCTCCGTCGTCCGGGACGGCGGCGCCGTCGTGGGCCACGTCAGCGCCGGGCGGCGCAGCGTGGGCGTACCGGCCGGGTCCCGGACGACGGACGCGATGCGTCGCCAGGGGTCGCACGTCGCGCCGACCGCGCGCCGGGACTTCGCGGCCGACTTCCGGGACGCGCACGCCGACGGCGCCGCCGCCGAGGTGCGGCGACGCGCGAACCGGGAGCTCCTCAGCCCCTACCTGCGCGCCCGCCGCGATGTCGCGACCGCCGTCACCGCCCGGACCAGGCACCTGCTCCTCGTCGGCGAGCCGGGCGTCGGGAAGCAGACCCTCGCCGTCGAACAGTTCCGCCGCAGCCACCCGACCGGGACGGTGCAGGTGCTCGACTGCGCGCGGATCGCGGAGTCCGGTGGCCCCCTCCTGCCGACGGTCCGCGGCACCGACGAGGACCGGCCACGGCTGCTCGTCCTGCGCCGGCTCGCGATGCTCGGGTCGGTCGCCGCGCGGCGCCTCGACGAGTCGCTGCGGCTCCTGGTGTCCACCCCGGCGGCACCGACCGTCGTCGGCTGCATCGACACGCCATCGGTCGACGCCACCCGGCCCTACGGGCTGCTGCTGCGGCACTTCCACGACACGGTCCGGGTGCCCGCACTGCGGTACCGGGCCGACGAGCTCGGGGAGCTCGCGCGGTCGGTGCTGCACTCACTGTCCGGCGGCCGGTCGCTGAGCCTGAGCATGCAGGTGGTGCGGGTCCTGGAGGGCTACGCCTGGCCGGGGAACCTGCGCGAGCTGGAGGACGTCCTGCGCTACGTCATCGCCCGCAAGCCGGTCGGCGTCGTGCAGGCACCGGACCTGCCGTCGTCGTGCTTCACCGGCGGCGCACCGCGGATGTCGATGCTGGAGGCGGCGCAGTGCGACGTGATCATCCAGGCCCTCTACGAGGCGCGCGGCAACCGCTACCAGGCCGCCGAGCTGCTGGGGATCGCCCGGTCCTCGCTCTACCGCAAGATCGACGCGTTCGGGATCAGCTACATCGGCTGAGGTGTCCCGGGGCCGGGACACACGGCCGTCGCCGGGGCTCGTGCCGCCCGCGGAGTCGTCCCAGAACGGGACAGTCACATGCGCACTCCCGCATTAGCGTCGGGTCCGCCGACGCCCTCGGCACCCCCTGCGACCAACGGAGTGAGCAGATGAAGGCACTCGTCTACCACGGACCGGACGCCAAGTCCTGGGAGGAGGTCCCGGACCCGACGATCCAGGACCCCACCGACGTGATCGTCAAGGTCGGCACCACCACGATCTGCGGCACCGACCTGCACATCCTGCAGGGCGACGTCCCGGCCGTCACCGACGGCCGCATCCTCGGCCACGAGGCCGTCGGCACGATCACCGCCGTCGGTGACGCCGTGTCCGGCTTCGCCGTCGGCGACCGCGTCCTCGTCCCGGCGATCACCAAGTGCGGCCGCTGCGACTACTGCCAGCGCGGCATGCCGTCGCACTGCCAGACCGTCGGCGGGATCGGCTGGATCTTCGGCCACCTCATCGACGGCACCCAGGCCGAGTACGTACGGGTCCCCTACGCCGACACCTCGCTCTACGCGGTGCCGGAGTCGGTCACCGACGAGCAGGCGATCTTCCTCGCCGACTCGCTGCCGACCGGCTACGAGGTCGGTGTGCTCGCCGGGAACGTGCGGCCGGGCGACACCGTCGCGGTCGTCGGCGCGGGTGCGGTCGGGCTCTCGGCGATCCTCACGACCGGCCTGTGGGGCGCGTCGAAGGTCATCGCGATCGACTCCAACAAGTTCCGGTTGGAGAAGGCCATCGAGTTCGGCGCCACCGACAGCGTCGAGGTGGGGCCGGGCACCGTCGCGGACGTGACCGCGCTGACCGACGGACTCGGCGTGGACGTCGCGATCGAGGCCGTCGGCTACCCGGAGACGCTGCTGACCGCGGCGTCGCTGGTGCGCCCGGGCGGCACGATCGCCAACGTGGGTGTCCACGGCACCCCGGTGGAGCTGCCGATGCAGGACATGTGGATCTCCAACGTCACGCTGACCATGGGCCTGGTCGACACCGTGTCCATCCCGACGCTGCTCAAGATGGTCGCGGGCGGGCGGATCCCGACGGAGAAGATGGGCACCCACTCGTTCACCTTCGACCAGATGGACGAGGCCTACGACGTGTTCAAGAACGCCGCGGCCAACCAGGCGCTCAAGGTGGTCATCACCCCGGCCTGACGTCGCTCCCGGGGCCCCGCCCGCGCCGGGGCCCCGAGCGGTGGCGGCGGGTCCGACCGGTCACATCGCCGCGGTCCCCTCCAGCTCGACCAGCTGACCGGGGACCGCGAGCCGGGTCACCCCGAGCACCGTCGTGGCCGGAGCGACACCGGCCGCGCCCAGCCGGGCGGCGAGCACGCCGTAGTGCTCCAGCAGGGCGTCGACGTCGGTCGCGTACACGGTCAGCCGTACCAGACCGGCGAGGCCGGTGCCCGCGGCAACGAGGACCCCCTCCAGGTTGTCCAGACTCGTCGCGAGCTGGGCGGGCAGGTCACCGTCGTGCAGCGGCGCGCCGTCCGCACTCATGGCGGTCTGCCCCGAGCAGTACACGGTCCGGCCCGCGCCGGACACGACGACCGCCTGGTCGAACCCCATCGGCTGTGACCAGGTCACGGGGTTGACCGAGATCCGTTCCACCGTCATCGGTGCTTCCTTTCCTCCTGTGTGGAATCCAGCGTCGCGCCCGTACACGACATCCCCTGTCGTGTACGTCTAGGTTCTCCCGGTGCGCGCCGACCGGTTGGTCTCACTGGTGCTGCTCCTGCGCCGGCGTGGCCGGATGTCCGCCTCGGCCCTGGCCGCCGAGCTGGAGGTGTCGACCCGCACCGTGCTGCGCGACATCGACGCGCTGTCCTCGGCCGGAGTGCCGGTGCACGCGCAGCGCGGGCCGCAGGGCGGCTTCGAGCTGCTGCCCGGGTTCCGCACCGAGCTCACCGGGCTCACCCACGACGAGGCGGTCGCCCTGCTCGCGGCCGGGTCACAGCACGGGGTGCAGGCGTTCGGCCTCGGCTCGGCGCTCGCGTCGGCGGTACTCAAGGTCGTCGACGCGCTGCCCCCGGGGCACCCGGCCGCCGATGTCGCGGAGCGACTACTCGTCGAACCCGACACCGACCTGCTCGCCCGCCGACGCCCCGAGGAGGACGTGCCGGGCGCCGTCGTCGGACCGGTGCGGAGAGCCGTCCTGGAAGGGCGCCGGCTGCGCATCCAGTACGCCGCCCGGGGGACGCCGGAGCGGTGGCGCACGGTCGACCCGGTCGGGCTGGTGACCGTCCGTGGGACGGGCTACCTGCTGGCGATCCGTACGGGAGAGCAGCGCACCTACCGGTTGTCCCGGATCACCGCGGCCGACGTGCTCCTCGAGCCGGCGAACCGGCCGGACCGGGTCGACCTGGACCGCGCCTGGCGCGACCACGCCGCCCGGTTCCGAGCCGGGCCGGACCAGGTGCGCGTCACGGTCCGGGTGGACCCGTCGCACCGCGAGATGCTGACCGGCACCGCGGTCGCGGTGCACGCCGAGACCGTCGACGACGACGGGTTCCTGCGCCTCGACCTCGCGTTCCAGGACCGCAGGCACGCCGAATGGGCGCTGTGGCGGCTCGGCGCGGCGGGAGAGGCCCTGGGTCCGCCCTGGCTGCGGGCCGCACTGCACGACAGGGCGCGCGCGGTGGCCGAGTGCTACGCCGATCCTCCGTCGTCGCCACCGCTTGCGCCCGGGGAGCGACGGACTTGACCCTGACACCGTGACAGGCACTGGGGTGGTGGTCATGACACCACCGGAGATCACCGCGTCCCTGTCCGCCGCCGACCCGTCGGTCCGGCTGCGGGCCGCGCTCGCCGCCGGGTCGGCCCCCGACCCCGCCCTGCTCGACACCCTGGTGCGCCGCTGCGGGGAGGAGCCGGACTTCTTCGTCCGGGACATGCTGTCCTGGGCGCTGACCCGGCTCCCGGCCGCGGACGTGCTGCCCCGGCTCGATGCCGAGCTCGGCTCGTCGTCGTCGCAGGCCAGGGCCCAGGCGCTGCACACCCTGTCCAAGATCGCCGACCCGGCGACCGCGGACCGGGTCACGCCCGCCCTGCTGCACGACCCCGACGACGAGGTGGCCCGCACCGCGTGGCGCACCGCCGTCGTGCTCGTTCCCGAGGCCGGTCGCGCCGGGCTCGCCGAGGAGCTCGGCCGGCAGCTGGGCCGCGGCGACCGGGCGGTGCGGCTGAGCCTGTCCCGGGCGCTGGCCGACCTCGGCGCGGCGGCCGACACCGTCCTCGACCGGGCTGCGGCAGGGCCCGCCCCGGACGTCGCCACGCACGCCCGGGCGACGATGGTGCTGCGCGAGGACCCGACCACCGGGTTCGACGACGCCGTGGCACAGGCGCGCCGGGTGGTCGCGCTCGACCCGGGGCACGAGGCGGCCGCGTGCTGATCGGTGAGGTCGCGCGCCGCAGCGGGGTGAGCGTGCGGATGCTGCGCCACTACGACGCCGTCGGTCTGCTCCGGCCGACCGGGCGGACCGTCGGCGGCTACCGCGAGTACTCCCCCGACGACGTCCGCAGGCTCTTCCACGTGGAGGGCCTGCGGACGCTCGGGCTGTCCCTGGCCCAGGTCGCCGACGCCCTGCGCGACCCGGGGTTCGACCCGTCCGGGCTGGTCGCGGACCTGGTCCGGGCCACCGAACAACGCCTGGAACGGGAACGGGAGCTGCTCGCGCGGCTGCGCGCCGTCGACGCCGCCGGGGCGGGGACCTGGACCGAGGTCGTCGACGTCGTCGGACTGCTGCGGGCACTCGGGTCGCCGGCCGCGGGGCGCCGACAGCAGGCCGCGCTGGCCACGGCCGACGGCCCGGCGCTGCCCGCGGAGCTGCTGGCCCGCTCGTTCCTCGCCGAGTCCGACCCGCACGTCGCGGGGGCGCTGCGGTGGGCGCTGCGCTCGGCGCTGGATCGGGCGGGCGACCCGGACGCCGCGGCCGCGGCCGCGCTCGCGGCCGGTCTGGGCTCGGACGACCCGGCCGTCCGGCGACGCGCGGTCGACGCGCTCGCCGACGCCGCACCGGTCCCGTCGGCGACCGCGGCGCTGCTCGACGCGCTGGCCGACCCGGACCCCCGGGTCCGCCGCCGCGCCGCGGTGGCCGCAGGACGGGCCGGGGCCGTGGCCGCCGTCCCGGAGCTGGTCGCGATGGTGCGGGCGGGGGACGACGACGTCGAGGCCGCGGAGGTCCTCGCGGAGCTGTCGCGCACGGACCCGGCGAGCGCAGGGCGGATCCTCGGCGCTCTCACCGGCGACCTGGACGGGACCGACCCCGCGACCCGCATCCGGGTCGCGCAGGCACTGGTCGAGCTGCCCGGACCGGGCCCGCGGGAGGCGCTGCGCCGGCTCGCCGCCGACCCCGACCGGGCCGTCGCACTCGTCGCGGGGGCGTTCGCGGACCGCCGGGTCTGAGACCCCTCACCCCGCCTGGCGGGACCGCTCGGCGTGGGACGGCTCGGGACCGGCGCCGTCGCCGTGGCCACGACCACCGGCGAGGAACCGCACGACGCGCAGGAAGGCGGGCGCCTGCACGACGCGCATCACCATGGCATTGGCCCGGATGCCCCACCGGGTCTTCGGCGCCACCATGCGGACCCGTCCGGGAAGGAGCTTCTGCGCCGCGGCCGCGCGGGGGCGCATCACCTGCTCGAAGCTCGAGAAGGCCGCCCGGATCCGCTCCGCGGTCGGCTCCGCCGACACCCCGTGCCGTCGCAACGCCTCCGCGAGCTCCGCGGCCCCCCGCAGCCCCAGCGCGGTACCGAGTCCGCTCAGCGGGCTCGCGCACCAGGCGGCGTCGCCCACGAGCACGACCCGCCCGTCGGACCACCCTCGGTCGATGTGGATCTGGTCGTAGGTGTCGAGTGCGAGGTCAGGGGCGGTGCGTGCGGCGGCGAGGAACTCCGCGGCACGCCACCCGGCTCCGTGGAAGGCGCCGTCGAGCACGGCGAGGCGCGCGTCGTGCGCACGGGGGACGGTCGAGGAGGCGAACGTCATCCCGATCTCCTGCTGTCCCGGGTGCCCGGGGCGCGCGGTCAGTCCGCGTCGCCCCGGCTCGTTGTACGACAGCGCCCACCCGTCCAGCGGCGGTGTCCCGGGACCCTCCTGCAGGGTGAACCAGGCGTGGGCCAGGCCCAGCGGCTTCCGGTAGGCGGACTCCGGGCCGAACCGCAGGGAGCGGGTGCGGGAGTGCGACCCGTCCGCCCCGACGACGATGTCGAACACCTCCACCGGCCCCGAGCGGAATCGGACCTCCACGCCCTCCGTCGTGTCGGTCAGCTGCTCGACGGTGTCGGCGAACCGGTACTCGACACCCGCGGCACCCGCCGCCCCGTGGAGCACCCGGGCGAGATCGGACCGGAGCAGCTCCTCGGACGAGATCAGCCCCCGGCCGCCGAAGGCCTCGACCGGCATCTCGGCCATCCGGCTGCCGTCGGCCCTGATCCACGCGATCCCCCGCTGCGGCACGAGATGCGCCAGCACCTCGTCGATCAGCCCCAGATCGACCAGGACCTGACGGGAGTCACCGCGCAGGTCGACCGTCTGACCGCCGGTACGGATCTCCGGCGCGACTTCGACCACGGTGACCCGCCATCCGTCCCTGGCCAGGGCGACCGCCAGTGCTTCGCCGGCGATCCCGGCCCCGACGACGAGTGCGTGTGCCATCAGCGTGCTCCTCACTCATGCAACTCGAATTGCGTTAACCGTAGGCCGACGGCGTCGGCAAACGCAACTTTCGATGCGTTAAGATGTGCGGGTGCCCGAGACCGCAGGATCGATACGCCCGGGTGGACGCACCGCGCGGACCCGGGATGCCGTGCTCGCCGCCGTCCGGGAGACGCTCGGCGAACCGGACGCGGAACTCACCATCCCCGCGGTCGCCCAGCGCGCCGGGGTGCACCCCACCACCGTCTATCGACGGTGGCGGACCATCGAGTCGCTGCTGCTGGAGGTCGTGGTCGGCGACGTGCGGACCTCGTCGCCGGTGCCGGCCAGCGGTGATCTGCGTGCCGACCTCACCGAGTACGTCGGCCGGCTCCTGACGAGCCTGAGCGGCCCGCACGCGCTCGGGATGCTCCGGGCGCTGCTCGCCGCCACCCGCGCGTCGACGGACCCGCACGACGTCATGGCGATCGTGCAGCCGCGGGTCGACGACTTCCGGGCGATGCTGGAGGCGGCCGGCGTCACGGGCGTGAGCGGGATGCAGCTCGTCGAGCTCGTGATCGCCCCTGCGTACCTGTGGGCCCAGCTCGGCGCGCCGCTGGACCCCGAGCACGACACCGCGCGGCTGGTCGACGCCGTCCTGGCGGTCGTCCGCGCCACACCCGCCCCCGATGCCGCCGACCGCACCCCCGGGCCGTAGCCCGACTGCCCGTCCCGGGACGACCGGTCCGGCCACGATCGCTCGGACGGGCAGGCCGGGGTGGCACCTCCGTACACTCCGTCGGTGGCCAGGAGCCTTCGCGACACCCTGAGCGCTCCGGCGCGACCCGTCCTGCGGTACTGGGACGGCCTGCCCATGCGGGTGCAGAGCCGCATCACCATCGGGCTGCCGCTGCTGGCCGTGCTGGTCTCGGCCGGGCTGGCCCTGACCGGGAACCTGCAGCGCGTCGACATCGAGACCGACATCCAGCGCAAGTTCGAGATGACCGGCACGCTCGGTGACCTCACCACGCTCATGGTCGACGCCGAGACCGGCGTCCGCGGCTACCAGCTCACCGGGCGCACCGAGTACCTGGAGCCCTTCACCGACGCGTCGGCGGAGCTCCCGACGGTCCTGGGGCATCTGGGGTCGCTGGCCGCGGCGGAGCCCGGCGAGAAGCCGCGCACGGACAAGCTGGCCCGGATCGCCGAACTGCGGGACCTGACGTCGAAGCAGATGACCGACCTGGCCCGCCAGCGCGACGTCGTCGCCGCGGGCGGGAACACCGGCGGCGAGATCCGCGGGGACCTGGCCTACGGCAAGAACCTCATGGACGGCATCCGCAGCCGCGTCGACCAGATGCGGACCGGCGAGCGGCAGCTGCTCGACGACCGCATCGCCGAGATCAACCAGATCCGCGTCCGCGACTACCTGTCGGTCGGCATCGCGCTCGCGGTCGCCGTGCTGACCCGGTTCCTGGCCTGGTTCCTGCACCGCAACGGCATCCTGCGCCGGGTGGACCGGCTCGCCGACACCGTGCGGGTCCTGCGCGAGGGCGGCCCCGTGCCCGAGCCGCCGCCGGTCAAGCGGGACCGGATGGGCGACCTCGAACGCGAGGTCCACCTGCTCGAACCGGCGGTCCCGGCGCGCCGCGACGACTCGGTTGACGGACGGGTGTGACTCAGGACACGATCGGTGTCACCCACCGCCCGAGGAGCCCACGTGAGCACCGACGCCGTCGTCCCCACCCGCGCACCCGGCCGGCTCGGGAACCCGTCGATGACGATCGGCGACGACCCGCGGGCCGACCCGCGGATGGTCGCGGTGCTGGAGGGCTTCGGACTGACCGGGCACGCCGACGACGCCCCGCTGGACCGCACCGCGGGCCGCCCGGCGCTGCTCGGCTTCGTCGACGCCGCCGAGGAGGGCTTCGAGGGGTTCTTCGCCGCGCTGTCCACGGGCTGGGCGCCGATGTCGGGCATCGACCGCACGACCCGGACCGTGCCCGGGGCCGACGGCCACGAGATCACCCTGTACGTCCACCGCCCGACCGGCGTGGACGGGCCGCTGCCGGTGATCTACCAGGTGCACGGCGGCGGGATGGTCATGCTGGCCGCCGAGGGTCCGCTGTACGTGCGGTGGCGCGACGAGCTGGCCGCGGAGGGCGCCGTCGTCGTGGGGGTCGAGTACCGCAACGGCGGCGGGCGGCTCGGGTCGCACCCGTTCCCGGCGGGTCTCGACGACTGCGTCACCGGCCTGCACTGGGTGCACGAGCACCTCACGGAGCTGGGCGGGACGCACGTCGTGGTCACCGGGGACTCCGGCGGCGCGAACCTCGCGCTCGGGCTGGCGGTCCGGGCCCGCCGCGACGGCTGGGCCGGGCGGATCGCCGGGGTGTACGCCCAGTGCCCGTACGTACTGGGGTCCTGGGACCGGGCGCCCGCGGACCTGGCGTCGCCGTGGGAGAACGACCGCTACTGGCTCAACCGGGAGCTGTTCCCGCTGCTCGCCGAGGTCTACGACCCGGGTTCCACGCACGCCGAGGACCCGACCTGCTGGGCCGCGGCCGCCCGGGCCGAGGACCTGCACGGGCTCCCGCCGCACGTGATCGCCTGCGCGGAGCTGGACCCGCTGCGCGACGAGGGTCTTGCCCACCACCGGCGACTGCTCGCCGCCGGGGTCCCCTCGGTCGGGCTGGTGTACCCCGGGCTCTGCCACGTCGGCATGATCCTGTTCCGCGACGCCATGCCCGACGTCTACGCCCACGCCGTGCGCGACGTCGTCGGTTTCGCCCGGTCGGTGCGCGGCTGACCCGGCCGGTTCAGGGCACCGCGGGCGGGGCCGCGTCGTCGCCGGTGTCCGGACGGACCCGGCGACGGCACCCGAGCACCACCAGGTGCGCGTCGAGCACCCGGGCGAGCAGGACCCGGTCGACCGGGGCGGTCACGGCCGGGTCGACCAGCATGGCGGCGACGTCGTGCTCGGTGCCGGTGCCGCCGAGTCCGGCGTAGCGGACCCAGACGTCGTAGGCGGACAGCCCGGACAGCGCCGCCGCCACCGGGAGCGACACCGGGAGCGACACCGGGACGGGTTCCTCGAACACGACCATCCGCGCCGCGTACCCGGTCCCGGACGGTTCAGACCTCGGACCCGGTCGCGTCGTCACCCCGGCCCGGGCCGGCCCCCGCGCGGGTCAGCTCGGGTCGACCCGGAGCACCCGGTCGTCGTCGCCGTTGGACGTCGTGACCAGCAGGGCCCCGTCCGGCGCGGAGTAGACCTCGCGCAGCCGCCCGAACTCCCCGTCGAGCTCCGTCGGGATCTCGACGTCGGAGACCGCGCCGTCGGTGCCCGCCGGGCCGACGCGCATCAGCAGCAGCTTCTGCCCGCGCAACGCGGCGACGGCGAGCATCCCGTTCCGCGGACCCCATGCGTCGCCGTCGAGGAACGCGGCGCCGGCCGGGGCCTCGGGCGGACTACCGGAGGACCACGCGGCGGGGACGGCGTCGGGGAAGCGGTCCCGGTCGGTCATCGGGACCGACTCGTCGTAGCTGGTCACCGTGCCGCCCTGCGAGGGGTCCCAGCCGTAGTTGGCGCCCGGGCGCAGCAGGTTCACCTCGTCATCGCGGGTGGGGCCGTGCTCGGCGGTGAAGATCCGCCCGGTGCCCGGCTCGACCGCGACGCCCTGAACGTTGCGGTGTCCGGAGGTGTGGACGAGCCGCTGGGCCGGGTCGGCGGCGTCGGCGAAGGGGTTGCCCGCCGCGGGCCCACCGGTGGCCGGGTCGACCCGCAGCGTCTTGCCGCCGAGCGAGGTGAGGTCCTGCGGGGTGGCGGGCATCGCCGCGTCTCCGGTCCCGACGACGAGCGCCCCGGTGTCGTCGACGGCGACCCGGCAGCCCGAGTGCCGCCCGCCCGAGGCGATCGGCAGCCCGCCGACCAGCGGGTCCGCGACCCGGGTCGCGGTGGCGCCGTCCGGGGACAGCGTCCAGGTGACCAGCCGGACGTCGACCGGGTTCCCGTTCTCGGCGTGGGTCTGGCAGGTGGTGAACCGGTTCGACGTCGCGAAGTCGGCGTGCACGGCCAGCCCCATCAGCCCGCCCTCGCCGCGGGCGAACACGTCGCCGAGGTCGGCGGCGACCGGGGTGACCGCGGTACCCGGGTCGAGCGAGGCGAGCAGCGACAGGCGCCCGGACCGCTCGGTGACCAGCGCGCGCCCGTCGGGCAGCACACCGACGCTCCAGACGTGGGAGAACCCGCCCGCGACGGGGGTGACCCGCAGACCGCCGTCCCCGGTCCGGGCCGGGGACGGCGCGGGCGGTGCGGGGGCCGGTGCCGCGGGCGCCGCGGCGCCGCAGCCCGCCACGCCCATCAGGACGACCGCCGCCACCGCCGTCCCGGCGCGGCGGACACGGGAGGCGATGCGATCACGGGTCACACCGGACATCCTGGCCCACACCGCCCATTCCGGCAGAGTGGTGGTGGGCGGGGAGCGCGTCCACCCGCACCTCCACCGCGTCCGCCCGCACGAACCCCAGGTCGGCGGGACCTTCGACGACCTCGGCGAGGCGCAGGGCGGGGAACCGGGTGACCAGTGCCCGCAGCCCGATCTCGAGCTCGGTGCGGGCGAGGGCCGCGCCCAGGCAGTAGTGCGCGCCCTGCCCGAAGCCGAGGTACCCCTCGCCGCGGCCCGGGTCGCGGGTCACGTCGAACTCCTCGGGCCGGTCGTGACGGCGCGGGTCGAAGTTGGCCGTCACCAGCCCGGCGACGACCGTGCTGCCCGCCGGGACCGTCGTGCCACCGACGTCGAGGTCGACGGCGGCGAAGCGCGGCGAGGACATCGGCACCGCTCCGCAGGTCCGCACGATCTCGTGCACCGCGACCGGCCAGCGCTCCGGCTCGTCCCGCAGCACGGCGAGCTGCTCGGGGCGGGTGAGCAGGACCAGCGCGGCCCGGGACAGGACGTGCGCGGTCGTCTCGAACCCGGCCAGCACCAGGTCGAACAGCAGCACCGCGAGCTCGTCGGCGTCGAGCCGGTCGCCGTCGTCGTGCACCGCGACCAGGGCGCTGACCAGGTCGTCGGCCGGGTCCGCGCGCCGGGCCGCGATCAGCTCGTGCACCTGGTCGTGCACGGCGTGGGCCGCCGCGGGCATCCGTGCGGGGTCGGGGGCCACGAGCAGCCGGGCCAGGGCCCGCCAGACCTCCCGGCTCTGCTCCGGCACGCCGACCAGCTCGCAGATCACCGCGATCGGCAGCGGGTGGCACAGCGCGGCGACGAGGTCGACCGAGGTGCCGTCGGCACCGGCGGCGGCGATGTCGTCGAGCAGACCGTCGGTGAGCGCCTCGATCCGCGGACGCAGCTCGCGGACCCGGCGCACGGTGAACGCGCGCGAGACCAGCCGACGCAGCCGAGCGTGGTCCTCGCCGTCACGGACGAGCAGACCCCGCCCGAGGTGGGCGAGCGCGTCGGGGAACCCGAGCGTCGCGAACACCCCCGCGATGCCCCGCCCGGCGCCGGGTACCGCGGCCGGATCGCTGCGCAGGCGCGGGTCGAGCAGCACGGCGTGGACGTCGTCGTGCCGGGTGACCAGCACCGCGGGCCCCATCGGGGTGTCGTCGAACGGCACCACGGGTCCCTGCTCCCGCAGCCGCCCCAGTCGCGCGACGGGGCAGCCCTCCCCGGTCGTGCGGCGTTCGGTGGTCCGGTCCACGTCGTTCTCCTCTCGTGACGGGTGGCTCGCCGGACCCAGCGGACACCCTGCCGCCGCGGCACGGTCAAGAACCGGCGCCACACGGTTGACGATGGCGCCATCATGCGCCATAGTTGCGCCATGGAGTTGGACGGATATGTCGACCGCCTGCGCACCGAGTTCTCCGCCCTGGGCGAGGCAGCGGGCGAGGAGACCCGGGCGGTCGCGGAGCGACTGCTCGCCCCCCTGCACTCGACGACCCGCCTGATCCTGCTGGAGGCGCTGGCCGAGGCGGCCGACGAGATCACCCTCGAGCTCGCTCCGGCGTCGGTGCACGTGCGGCTGCGCGGCAGCGATCCCGAGTTCGTCGTCACCGGGGCACCTGCCACGCCCCCGGCAGCGACGGAGGCGCCACCCGTGGCGCCATCGGCGCCGGCGGTCACCGACGGCGAGTCCGGGCCGGTCGCCCGGATCAACTTCCGGCCGCCGGAGACGCTCAAGACCCGGATCGAGGAGGCGGCCGGGCGGGACGGCCTCAGTGTGAACACCTGGCTGACCCGCGTGGCCGCCGCCGCGCTGGACCGCCCGGCCGCGACGTCCGACCGTCCCGACGCCGCCCGCCGTGGCCGCGTCGGCTGGTTCGGCTGAGCCGCGACCGATCCCCTTCTCCCACACCCGACCGACCCACACCTGACCCACACCTGACCCACGGCGTCACCGCGACGCCGAGGAGGCGATGCCCCATGCCCAGCTACGACACCCCCGAGCCCGTCACCGCGATCGTCGACCTCGCGATCGGTGACCTGCGCGTGACCGCCTCGGACCGCGCCGACACCGTCGTCGAGGTCCACAGCTCCGCGGCCGACCGCGCCCACGCGGACCAGGTCCGGGTCGAGCTGACCGGCCGCGAGCTGCGTGTCACCGGCCCGCGGCTCGGGCTGCTGCAGCGGTTCACCCCGGGCACCCCCGGCCGCACCGTCGAGGTCGAGATCGCACTCCCGGCAGGCTCCGCCCTGACCGCGAGCACCGGCTACGGCTCGGTCGTCGCCGAAGGCGCCCTCGGCGAGTGCACCGCGACGACCCGCTACGGCGACGTCCGCATCGACGACGCGGCCTCCGCCGACCTGAGCACCGCCTACGGCCACGTCCGGATCGGTGGCACCGTCACCGGTGACGCGACGGTCCGCTCCGACCACGGCGGCATGCAGATCCACCGCGTCGGCGGCAGCGCGACGCTGAGCAGCAAGCACGGCGTCGTCCGCGCCGACGAGCTGACCGGCGACGTCGAGGTGACCAGCACCCACGGCCCGATCGACGTCGACGAGCTCGGCGCGGGCGCCCGCGTCCGGACCGCCTACGGCGACGTCCGCCTCGGCCGGGTGCACCGCGGTGAGCTGTCGCTGACCAGCACGCACGGCCGCCTGGAGGTCGGTGTCGCCGAGGGCAGCGCCGCCTGGCTCGACCTCGACACCACCGGCCGGATCGGCAACGACCTGGACCCGCGCGAGGCCCCGGACGGCGGCGACACCGTCACCGTCCACGCCCGCTCCCGCGAGGGCGACATCGTCGTCCGCCGCGCCTGACACCCACCGTCCGCGATCCCGTCCACGAGAGGAACCACCCGTGCCCACACCCCCGCCCGCGATCGCCGTCGCCGCCCTGCACAAGTCCTACGGCGACCACGCCGTGCTCCGCGGCATCGACCTCGACGTCCCCGCCGGGACCGTGCTCGCCCTGCTCGGCCCGAACGGCGCCGGCAAGACGACGCTGGTCCGCATCCTGTCCACCCTGCTGCGGCCGGACTCCGGTCGGATCCGGATCGCCGGGAGGGACCCGGCGTCCGATCCCGACGGCGTCCGGGCCGCGATCGGGGTGACCGGCCAGTTCTCCGCCGTCGACGGCCTGCTCACCGGCGCGGAGAACCTGCGCCTGATGGCCGACCTGCACCACCTGCCCCGCGCCACCGTCCGCGCCCGCGCCCGGGAGCTGCTGGAGCGCTTCGACCTCGCCGACGCCGCCGACCGCCGCGCCGGCACCTACTCCGGCGGGATGCGGCGCCGCCTCGACCTGGCCATGACCCTGGTCGCGGACCCGGACGTGCTGTTCCTCGACGAGCCGACCACCGGGCTGGACCCCCGCAGCCGCCGCGACCTGTGGGCCGCGGTGCGCGAGCTCGTCGGCCGCGGCGTCACCGTGCTGCTGACCACCCAGTACCTGGAGGAGGCCGACCAGCTCGCCGACTCCGTCGCCGTCCTCGACGGCGGGCGCCTGGTCGCCCGCGGCACGCCCGCGCAGCTCAAGGCCCGGGTGCCCGGCGGGCACGTGCTGCTGCACCTCGCCGACGAGGACGCCCTGGCCGCCGCGCACGCCGCGCTGCCCGACGCCGTCGCCGACCCGGCGGTGCTGACGCTGCAGCTGCCCGCCACCGGTCCGCGCGACCTGCGGGCGCTGCTCGACCGGCTCGACCACGCCGGCGTCGACCCCGAGGGGCTGACCACCCACACCCCCGACCTCGACGACGTCTTCCTCGCCCTCACCGGGCACCCGGGCACTGCGGAGGTGGCGGCATGAGCACCGCGACCCTCGCCCCGGCCGACCGCCCCCGGCTGTTCGCCGACTCGACGACGATGCTGCGCCGCCGCATCCGGCACCTGCGCCGCTACCCCTCGCTGACGATCATGCTGATCGCCCAGCCGCTGGTGTTCCTGCTGCTGTTCGTCTACGTCCTGGGCGGCACGATGGGCGCCGGGCTGGGCGGGGACCGTGACGACTACCTGGCCTACGTCACCCCGGCCGTGCTGCTGCTGACCGTCGCGAGCGTCGCGATGGGCACCGCCATCGGGGTCGCCACCGATATGGCCGAGGGCGTCGTCGCCCGCTTCCGGACGATGGCGATCGCCCGCTCCAGCGTGCTCACCGGGCACGTCGCCGGGGCGTTCGTGCAGACCGTGCTGGGCCTGGTCGTCGTGCTCGGCGTGGCGTTGGCGCTGGGGTTCCGCAGCGACGCCGGACCGCTGGCCTGGCTCGGCGTCGCCGGGATGCTGGCGCTGCTCACCGTCGCGCTGACCTGGCTGACCGTCGCGCTCGGGTTGGCCGCGGACAGCGTGGAGACGGCGAGCAACACCCCGATGTTCCTGATGCTGCTGCCGTTCCTGGGCAGCGGGTTCGTGCCGGTGGAGTCGATGCCGACCGCGCTCCGGTGGTTCGCGGCGTACCAGCCGTTCACCCCGGTCATCGACACCCTGCGCGGGCTGCTCGGCGCCGGCCCGGGCAGCGGCGCCGGGCTCGGCACCGACGCCGCACTCGCCGTCGGCTGGTGCCTGGTGATCACCGTCGGGAGCCTGCTGTGGTCACGCCGGCTCTACGAGACCCGCGCCGCGCGCTGAGGGGCTCCGCTCCGCCGGCGGGCGGTCCACGTGGACGGGCAGAGCGGGCAGCCGCTCGAAGCCCAGCCGCGACGGGCCGTCCGCCGGCTCGGCGAGCCGCAGGCCCGGGAAGCGCGTGACCAGCGCCGACAGCACGACCTCGACCTCCTGCCGGGCCAGCGCGGCGCCCAGGCAGTAGTGCGCGCCGTGCCCGAACCCGAGGTGCCCCTCCCCGCGGGCGGGGCGGCGGCGGACGTCGAGCTCGTCGGGCCGGTCGACGACGCGGGGATCGAAGTTGGCGGAGAGCAGACCGGGCAGCACCGCCGTCCCCGCCGGGACCGGGGTACCGGCGATCTCGGTGTCCTCGACCGCGTACCGGGGCGCGCCGGCCGGGACCGGTCCGCAGGTGCGGACCAGCTCGTGCACCGCCGTCGGCCACAGCTGCGGGTCGGCGCGCAGGGCGTCGAGCCGGTCCGGCCGGCTGAGCAGCGCGAGCGTGCCCTTGGCCAGGACGTGCGCGGTCGTCTCGAACCCGGCGACGGTGAGGTTCACCGTCATGTCGAGCAGCTCCTGCTCCGAGAGCCGGTCGCCGTCGTCGTCGTGCACGGTCACGAGCGCGGACAGCAGGTCGTCGGCGGGCTCACGGCGACGGGCCTCGATCAGCGCGCGGACGTGGGCGACCATCCCCCGCGTGACGTCCGGCATCCGTCCGGGGTCGGGCTGGATCAGCAGCCGGGCGAACTCCCGCCAGCGGTCGCGGTCGTCCTCGGGCACCCCGACGAGCTCGCAGATCACGGTGATCGGCACCGGGTAGGCCAGCGCCTCCACCAGGTCGACCGGGCTGCCGTCGGCGCCGGCGGCGGCGATGTCGTCGAGCAGACCGGACACGATCGCCTCGACCCGCGGACGCAGCCCGGCGACCCGGCGCACGGTGAACGCCCGGGAGACGAGCCGGCGCAGCCGCGCGTGGTCCTCGCCGTCCCGGGACAGCATCGGGCGACGCAGCAGCTCCAGGTCCTCGGGCAGCCCGATGATCCCGGTCTGGGCGTTGCGCAGGAAGTTCTCGGCCTGCGGCACCGCGGCCGCGTCGAGCCGGAAGCGGTCGTCGGTCAGCAGCGCCCGGACCTCGGCGTCCCGGGTCACGAGCAGCCCCTGCTGGGTGGGCCGTCCGGGCACCTCCAGCGGGATCTCGACGACCGCGGCCACCTCGCGCAGCCCGGAGAAGGCGGCGACCGGGTCGGCCGGGTCGACGGCCGGGTCGGTGGTGGGGGCGATCGCGTCCTTGTCCATGCGCCCGAGTGGACACCGTGCCGCCGCGGCACGGTCAAGCCCGACATCGGTGCGGGTTCGGTCCCGTTCGTCCGCTCCGGGCCGTAGGCTCCGCGCGTGCGCACGGATTCGGCCCTGCAACGGACGGTGACCCGATGAGCGGACTCTTCGCCCTGCTCGACGACATCGCGGCCCTGGCCCGCCTCACGACGGCGTCGCTGGACGACATCGCGGGCGCGGCCGGGCGGGCCGGGGCCAAGGCCGCCGGCGTGGTCGTCGACGACGCCGCCGTCACCCCCCCCCGCTACGTCCAGGGCCTCAAGCCCGAGCGCGAGCTGTCGATCATCTGGCGGATCGCCAAGGGCTCGCTGCGCAACAAGATCGTCTTCATCCTGCCGGTCGCGCTGATCCTCTCCCAGTTCGCGCCGTGGCTGCTGACCCCGATCCTGATGGTCGGCGGCTGCTACCTGGCCTACGAGGGCGCGGAGAAGCTCTGGGAGTACTTCTCCGGGCACTCCGAGCACCCCGAGGAGCGCGACGAGAAGGTCGCCGCGGACCCGGCGGAGAACGAGCGCCGGGTCGTCTCCGGCGCCGTGCGCACCGACTTCATCCTCTCGGCCGAGATCATGGTCATCGCGCTGAACGAGGTGGCGTCCGAGGGCATCGTGGCCCGGGCGATCATCCTGGCCGTGGTCGCCGTCGCGATCACCGCGCTCGTCTACGGCGCCGTCGCGCTCATCGTGAAGATGGACGACGTGGGCCTGGCACTGGCCGAACGCGGGTCCGGCCCCGTCGCGTCGTTCGGGCGCGGGCTGGTGAAGGCCATGCCGATCGTGCTGACGACGCTCTCGGTCGTCGGCGTCGCGGCGATGCTGTGGGTCGGTGGGCACATCCTGCTCGTCGGGACGGACGAGCTGGGCTTCTCCCCGATCTACGACCTGGTGCACCACCTGGAGGTGGCCGTCGCCGACGCGACCGGCGTGCTGGGCGGGTTCCTGGGCTGGCTCACCAACACCGTCGGCTCGGCGATCCTCGGGGTCGTGGTCGGCGCGGTGATCGTCGCCGTGGCGCACCTGATCCCGAAGCGGAGGAAAAAGGACGACGCCGCCGGGACCGCCGACGCCTGATCCCCGGTCCGCCACGATCGGGCGGAGTCGGTCATCATCGGGCGATGGGAGATACCGGCGTCTTCGTGCCCTACAGCGCGACCCACTGGGCCGCGCTGACCGTCGGCGTCCTCGGCGGCGTCGCGCTGGTGGTGCTCGGACGCCGACTGCGCGGCACCCCGGCCGAGCTGCGCGTCTCCCGGGCGTTCGCCGTGGTGGTCGTCGTGCTGCTGGTCCCGCTGCAGCTGCGGCTGCTGACCCCGCAGACCTTCGACGTCCACATCTCGCTGCCGCTGCAGCTGTCGGACCTGTCCTGGGTCACCGCCGCCGTCGCCCTGTGGACGCGTCGCTGGTGGGCGTGCGCCCCGCTGTACTACTGGGGTCTCACGCTGACCCCGCAGGCGCTGCTCACCCCGGCCACCGACTCCCCCGACTTCCCGCACGTGGCGTTCCTGCACTTCTGGGCGCTGCACCTGCTGGTGACCTGGGCGGCGGTGTACCTGACCTGGGGTGCCGGGGTGCGGCCGAGCTGGCGCGGGATGGGCGTGACGCTGGCGGCGACGATCGCCTGGGCGGCGGTGGTGCTGCCGTTCAACCTGGCCGCGGGAACCAACTACGGCTTCCTCGCCCACAAGCCGACCAACGCCTCCGCGCTGGACCTGCTGGGGCCGTGGCCGGTCTACCTGGTGGTCGAGTTCGTGCTGGTGGCGGTGGGGTGGGCGGTGATCACGTGGCCGTGGACGCGGAGGCAGGAGCGGGAGCGGGAGCCGGCCTGACCGGCAGCCGCCGCGCCAGCCCGTCGACGAGGTGGTCGAGCACTGCGCGGACCCGCCGGGGCGGGTCCGCCCCGTGCACGGCCAGCAGGTCCGCCGACGGCGTCGGGATGTCCGCCAGCACCTGCACCAGCTCCCCCGACACGAGAAGCGGCGCGACCTGCCACAGCGAGCGCATCACCAGCCCACGCCCGGCCCGGCACCACGCCGTCGCGACCTCGCCGTCGTTGCAGGTCATCGCGCCCGTCACGCGGACCCCGACGGCGTCGGCGTCGGTCCCGAAGCGCCAATGGGCATAGACGGTGTCGTTCTCCCGGATCACGATGCAGTCGTGTCCGCCCAGGTCGGCGGGGGTGCGCGGGACGCCGCGGCGGCCCAGGTACGACGGCGCCGCGCACACCACGCGCCGGTTGCGGTGCAACACCCGGGCGTGCAGCCGCGAGTCGGGCAGCGGTCCGACGCGCACCGCGAAGTCGTAGCCGGAGCCGCCGACCGCGACCGGCAGGTGCGACAGCTCCAGATCGATGCGCAGGTCCGGGTTGGCCGCCTCGAAGGTGCCGAGCAGCGGCGCGACGTGCGCCCGGCCGAACCCCATCGACGAGTGCACCGCGATCCGTCCGTGCAGTCCCGAGCGACGACGGCCGATCTCGTCCTCCAGGTCGTCGATCCGGCCCAGCACGTCGCGGGCGCCCTCGGCATAGCGGCGGCCCTCGTCGGTCAGGGTGAGACGGCGGGTGGACCGGTTGACCAGGCGGACGCCCAGACGTCGTTCCAGGCGGGCGAGCCGCTTGCTGACCGCCGACACCGACACACCCCACTGGCGCGCCACCTCCGTCAGTGTGCCTGCGGCGGCGACCCCGGCGAAGAAGCTCAGGTCGTCGAACTCGGGCAGCTCCACACCTGCTCCTTTCCCCTGCGGAAAGACTGTCCGGCCAGGACGACGGTTCACCGCATCCGGTTCGCCGATCAGGATAGAAGCAACCGAGTCGAGGAGGACATGACATGACCGCGCACCGCATCGCCGTCATCCCCGGGGACGGGATCGGCAAGGAGGTCGTCCCGGAGGGCGTCCGGGTGCTGACCGCGGCCGCGGAGCGGTTCGGGATCGGGCTGGAGTTCACCGAGTTCGGCTTCGCGAGCGCCGACCACTGGCTCGAGCACGGCACGATGCTGCCCGAGGACTGGTTCGAGCAGCTGTCCGGTTTCGACGCGCTGTTCTTCGGTGCCGTCGGGTGGCCGGAGGTGGTGCCCGACCACGTGTCGCTGTGGGGCAGCCTGCTGCAGTTCCGGCGCCGCTTCGACCAGTACGTCAACCTGCGCCCGGCCCGGCTGCTGCCGGGCGTCGCCGCGCCGCTGGCCGGCCGCGCACCCGGCGACATCGACATGCTGATCGTCCGGGAGAACACCGAGGGCGAGTACTCCTCGGTGGGCGGGCGGATGTTCTCCGGCACCGACCGGGAGGTGGTGATCCAGGAGACCGTGATGACCCGTATCGGGGTCGACCGGATCCTGCGCTACGCCTTCGAGCTCGCGCGCCGCCACCCGAACCGGCACCTCACCTCGGCGACCAAGTCCAACGGCATCGCGATCACCATGCCGTACTGGGACGAGCGGGTGGCCGCGATGGCGGCGCAGTACCCCGACGTCGATGTCGACTCCGCCCACATCGACATCCTCGCGGCGCGGTTCGTGATGAGCCCGGAACGCTTCGACGTCGTCGTGGCCAGCAACCTGTTCGGCGACATCCTGTCCGACCTCGGCCCGGCCTGCACCGGCACGATCGGCATCGCGCCGAGCGCGAACATCAACCCGGAGCGGGAGTTCCCGAGCCTGTTCGAACCCGTGCACGGGTCGGCACCGGACATCGCCGGGAAGGGCGTCGCGAACCCTGTCGGCCAAATCTGGTGCGGGTCGATGATGCTGGAGCACCTCGGCGAGCACGAGGCCGCGGCGGCCGTGCTGGCCGCGGTCGAGGACGTCGTCGGGCGGGGCGGCGCGACCGTCACCCCGGACCTGGGCGGCACCGCGACGACCGCCGAGCTGGGCGCGGCGATCGCCGCGGTCGTGCGGGGATGAGCCCGTCCGGCCCCGGCCTGCGCGCCCCGGCGACCGGGCGGCGCGGCTCAGCCTGCGAGGAGTGCGACCAGGCGACGGGCCGCGTCGGGCGGCAGCCTGCGACGGCCGCGCAGGTGCCGGAACACCGGCGCGAGCACCGGGTCGGCCAGCAGCTCGGCCCGCGGTACCGGCCGTCCGACCGGCACGACGACGCCCGCCGCGTGCCGTCCGCCGGGGTGCGGCTCGGCGGGACCGGTGAACGCGAACAGCGCCGTCACGCCGCCGCCCGGCCCGGTCCGGTAGACCACGGCCCGGTCGCCCGGCGCGGTCCCGGCCAGGCAGCAGGGCTCCTGGGGCGGGTCGGCGACCTCGTCGGCGTCCCAGAGCAGGACGGTGTCCGGCAGCGCGGCGTCGGGTCGCACGGGGTCGGTCGGCACGGGATCCGTCCTACCCCAGTCCGCGGGGGTCCGGCGCGATGAGCCCACGAACCCTGCTGCCCGCCCCGTTCACCGCCCGCACGGTCGACGCCGCGGGGACCGCGGTGCACACCGTCGTCGGCGGTGCCGGACCTCCGCTGCTGCTCCTGCACGGCTACCCGCAGACCCACGCGATCTGGCACCGGGTCGCCCCGCTGCTCGCCGACCGGTTCACCGTCGTCGCGACCGATCTGCGCGGCTACGGCGACAGCGCCAAACCCGCCCCGGGCCCTGACGACGCCGCCTACGCCAAGCGCGCCATGCCGCCGACCAGCTCGCCGTCATGCGGGTGCTCGGGTTCGACCGGTTCGCCGTCGCCGGGCACGACCGCGGCGGACGGGTCGCGCACCGGCTGGCCCTGGACGCGCCGGACGCGGTGTCGGCGCTGGCGGTGCTCGACATCGTCCCGACCCGGCACGCGTTCGACACCGCCGACGCCACCTTCGGGCTCGGCTACTGGCACTGGTTCTTCCTGACCGCCCCGGCCGGGATCCCGGAGCGCCTCATCGCGGGCGACCCGGAGTTCTGGGTCACCGCCCGGATGCGGTCGCGCCACCACGGCGGCACCCCGTTCGACGAGCGTGCCGTCGCCGAGTACGTCCGCTGCTTCGCCGACCCGGCCGCGATCGCCGCGTCGTGCGCCGACTACCGGGCCGCCGCCGGGATCGACCGCGTCGACGACGAGGCCGACGCGGGCCGCCGGGTCACCGCACCGCTGTTGGCCCTGTGGGGCGCGCACTCCTTCGTCGGGCGGTCCTACGACGTGCCCGCGGTGTGGGCCGGCTACGCCACGGACGGGCGTGGGACGGCCCTGGACGCCGACCACTACCTCCCCGAGGAGCGGCCGGAGGAGGTGGCGCGCGAGCTGGCGGCGTTCCTGACCCGGTGACCGGTGCGGGGGTCAGTCCGTGATCCGGTACTGCGCGATCTTCCGGTAGAGCGTCGACCGGGCCACGCCCAGCACCGCGGCCGCCGCGGCCCGGTTCCCGTCGGTGTCCCGCAGCGCGGCGACGATCGCGTCCCGCTCGGCCCGGTCCACCGCCCGCAGCGTCGCGGACGGCGCGCTCTGGCAGGACTCGGGCAGGTCGGTCGCCTCGATCACACCGACCGGACGCCGCCCCAGGGCCGCGGTCAGCGCGTCGCGCAGCTCGGTCACGTTCCCCGGCCACGGGTGCCTGCTCACCGTCCGCAGCGCCCCGGCGGACAGCCGCACGTCGCGGCCGGGCGCGAGCTCGGCGAGCAGCGCGGCGACCAGACCGGGGAGGTCTCCGGGGCGGCCGCGCAGCGGCGGGACCGGCACCGACACCCGGAACCGGGCCAGTACGGCGTCGCGGACGGAGTCGGGGACGGCGGCGTCCGCGCGGGTACCGGCGATCGGCAGGTCCCCGCGCGCGACGGCGGGCGGCACACCGGCGTCGCGCCGGTCGAGGTCGCGCAGCAGCACCAGCACCCGCTCCCCGGCCCGCCCGACGCGGTCGTCGAGGTCGGCGCCGTCGTCGTCCGGCCCGACCTCGACGACCGGGCCGGGCCAGGAGTCGGTGACCAGCCGCGCCCGCCCGGCGCCGGGCTCGCCGGTGACCAGCAGCGGTGCCCCCGCCCCCAGCGCCGCGACGACGGCGGCCTGCGCCGTCCGCCAGGCCGGGCTCAGCCCGTCGGCGGCGGACCGGGGGGTCACCGGGACCGGTCCGGTGGGGTCGCCGCCGTCGGGCTCGCGCAGCAGCGTCACCACCGCCACCAGGCCGGCGACCGACCCGCCCGCCGGTACGACCGCGCCGCGCAGCCGCGCCCGCGTCCCCGACGGCAGCTCCACCCGGTCGTCGACGCCGGGGCCGCGCAGCAGCAGGAACCGGGCGTGGTCGGTGAGCGCGGCGTGGTCGTCCGCGTCGAGCAACGTCTGCATCGCGGTGTTCGCCAGCACCGTGCGGCGCCCGACGGCGAGCACCGCCCGCCGGGTGCGGGACTCGGTGCGGGCGTAGGCGTCGAACAGGGCCTGCTGGGCGGGGTCGCGGTCGTGCAGCAGGGCGTCGGAGATGCGGGCGGCCGCGGAGCGCACCAGCGACAGCAGCAGCGGCGAGGAGTGCTCCGCGCGGCAGGACAGGTCCAGCACCGCCTCGACCCGCCCGGTCGACGGGTCGCGCACGGGGGCGCCGGCGCACGCGTAGTCGTGCAGCTGCTCGACGAAGTGCTCGGCGCCGACGATGTGCACCGGCCGGCCGGACTCCAGCACGGTCCCGACCCCGTTGGTCCCGACCGCGCCCTCGGCGTAGCCGAAGCCCGCGGCGAACGCGTTGACGTCCGCGGACCGCGCGATCACCGCGTCGGTGTCGAGGCGCACCAGCAGCCGGGCACGGTCGTCGGTGAGCGCGACGCACACCCCGATCCCGGCGACCTGCTCGGCCAGCTGCTCCATGACCGGGCGCGCGCACCGGACCAGCCGGGAACCGGTGTCGAGGTCGGGGTGGAAGCGGTTCGCGATCGTCGCGGGGTCCACCCCACCCGCGATGCTGCGCCGCCAGGACGCGACGACGTGACCGGGCACGCCGGGCGGTGCGGCGTCGGGCCGGTCGAGCAGCTCGGCCCGAGCGGACACGAGCTCGCGACGGCGTGCGAGCAGATCCCCCATCGACGCACCTCTCTGTGCTCGTCATCACATGATGCGGCACCGGTCAACACCCCCCGGTGTCCGAAGTTCGGACACCCGGGGACCGGGCCGGCCGCCCTAGCGTCGAGAGACCGCCGTCACACCTGCACCCGGAGGACCCATGGCCGCCACGACCAGCGAGCACGTCGACGTCCTGATCGTCGGGGCCGGGGTGTCCGGCATCGGCGCCGCCCACCGGCTCCGCGAGGAGTTCCCGGACCGGAGCTTCGTGCTGCTGGAGGCCCAGGACGCCCCCGGTGGGACCTGGTGGACCCACCGCTTCCCCGGGGCCCGCTCCGACAGCGACCTGTTCACCTACGGCTACCGGCACAAGCCGTGGACGGGGCCGTCGATCGCCGCGGGCGCAGAGATCCTGGCCTACCTCGACGAGGTCATCGATGAGGACGACCTGGCCGGGCACATCCGGTACCACCACCGCGTCACCGCGCTGAGCTGGTCGTCGGCGGAGAACCGGTGGACCGCGGAGGTGACGCGCACCGACACCGGCGAGACCCTGTCGATGACCGCGTCGTTCCTGTGGATGTGCCAGGGCTACTACAACCACGACGAGCCCTACACCCCGCAGTGGCCCGGCCTCGAGCAGTACGCGGGGACCGTCGTGCACCCGCAGTCCTGGCCGTCGGACCTCGACGTCACGGGCAAGAAGGTGCTGGTCATCGGGTCCGGCGCCACCGCGGCGACGGTCGTCCCGGCGACGGCGGCGACCGCCGAGCACGTGACGATGCTGCAGCGCTCGCCGTCGTACTGGTTCCCCGCGCCGACCGTGCACGACCTCGCGACGATGCTGGAGCCCCTCGACCTGCCCGCCGAGTGGACCCACGAGATCCTGCGCCGCACCTACGTCCAGCAGCTCGACTGGCTGGCCACCACCGGCCGCGACGACCCGGACGCGCTGCACGAGTTCCTGATCGAGTCGATCCGGCCACTGCTCCCCGAGGGCACCGACATCGAGAAGCACTTCGTCCCCCGCTACCGCCCCTGGCAGCAGCGCATCGCGTTCGTACCCGACGGCGACTTCTTCGCCGCGATGCGCGAGGGGAAGGCGTCGGTCGTCACCGACACCATCGCCCGGTTCACCGAGAAGGGCGTCGAGCTGGACTCCGGGGAGGTCATCGAGGCCGACGTCGTCGTCACCGCGACCGGGTTCGACCTGGCCGTGTTCGGCGACATCCCCTTCACCGTCGACGGCGAGCCGGTCGACTTCACCCGCCACGTCACCTGGCGCGGGCTGATGATCGAGGGCATCCCGAACATGGCCTACGCCTTCGGCTACTTCCGGCACAGCTGGACGCTGCGGATCGACCTGGTCAACGACCTGATCGGCCGCATCCTCGCGCGCATGGACGAGCGCGGCCACCAGGTCGTCGTCCCCACCGTCGCACCGCAGGACGCCGACATGCCGCGCCTGCCGTGGGTCTCGGAGGAGAACTTCAACCCCGGCTACATCGGGCGGTCCGCGCACCGGATGTTCGGCCAGGGCGACCGCGAACCGTGGACCCACATGCACGAGCACGACGTCGACCGGGTCGAGCTGCCGAAGGCCGACCTCGACGACGGCCTCCAGTACCGCTGAGCACCGCCGAGCACCGCCGAGCACCGCCGACCCCGACCGCACACCCCCGAGGAGACCCACCGTGCCCCGCATCACCGTGTCCACCGGCGTCGAGCTGCACTACGAGACCGCAGGCGACGGCGACCCGCTGCTCATGATCATGGGGACGTCCGGCGCGATCCCGCTCTGGGGCGAGCTCGCGCACCGGCTGGCCCAGACCCACCGGGTCATCACCTTCGACAACCGGGGGCTGGGCGGCAGCGACCGCGGGTCCGGGCCGATCACGGTCGGGTCGATGGCCGCCGACACCTCCGCGCTGCTCGACGCCCTGGAGATCCCGCGCGCGCACCTGCTCGGCTGGTCGCTGGGCTCGGCCGTCGCGCAGGAGATCGCGCTGGCCCGCCCCGGGCAGGTCGCCTCGCAGGTCCTCTACGGCACCTGGGGCCGCACCGACGGCTTCCAGCGCGCGGTGCTGAGCGCGCTGCGCCTGCCCTACGTGCACCGCGACATGGAGTCCGCGCTGACCGCGTCGGGGCTCGCGTTCTCCCCGCAGGCACTCGACGACCCGAACGTGGGCGCGCTGCTGGAGGCGCTGCTGCCGGCGTTCCCGCAGGACGAGGCACAGATGCAGGTGACCGTCGAGCAGTGGGACGCCGACCTCGGCCACGACACCCTCGACCGGCTGGACGCGATCACGGCACCGACGCTGGTCGCGGTGGGCGAGCAGGACCTGCTGACCCCGCCATGGCAGTCCCGTGCGGTGGCCGAGCGCATCCCGGGCGCCCGCTTCGAGCTGGTGACCGGGCCGGGGTCCAGCCACTGCATGCACCTGGAGCGGCCCGAGGACCTGACGAAGCTGGTCACCGGGTTCCTCGGCGAACAGCGGATCTGAGCGGAGCGGCCGGGCGGGCCTCCCCGCCCGGCCGGCCCTCAGGACTCGCGGTGCGCCTTCGGGGACCGCCCGAACCGGGTCCGGAAGGCCCGGCTGAACGCCGCCGGGTCCGGCATGCCCCATCGGGCGCCGATCGCGCCGACCCCGACGTGCGCGAGCTCGGGGCGGCGCAGGTCGGCCCAGGCGCCCTGGAGCCGTTCCTCCCGGATCGCCCCGGCCACCGTGGTCCCCTCCTCGGCGAACAGCTTGTGCAGGTAGCTGACCGAGATCGCACAGGCGGCCGCCACCCCGGCGGGGTCGAGGTCCCGGTCGGCGATGTGCTCGCGGATGAACCCGCGGGCCCGGGTGACGTGCAGGTTCTCCGGGGCGGCCGCCGGTACGGTGCTGCGCACCAGCGCGACGAACACGTCCCCGATGGTGCGGGCGACGGCCTCCTGGGCGGCCTCGGGCACGTCGTCGCCGATCGCGCGGTTCAGCGACGACAGCAGCGGCGGGAGCATCGCGCCGATGCCGCGACGGCCGTCGAAGGTGATCGCGGTGACGGCGGCGGTCTCGGCGGCCGACAGCGGCAGGGCGCCCTTCGGGTGCAGGCAGACCTGGTACTCGAAGCAGTCCGAGGTGACGAAGGTGAACGGCCGGCTGCTGTCGTAGATCACGAACTCGCCGGGGCCGATCACCGCCTCCCGCCCGTCCTGGACGACCAGGGTGCGTCCACGGCGGGCGAGCGCGATCTGGAGGAAGTCCTCGTCTGCGGAACGAACTTGCCGTACAGTCCTGTCGAAGCGGTGCGGAACCGAGGCTATCCGCCGCAGGTGAGTACCCGCGACGGACGCCGCCGTCACTCGTCCGGAGACCAGGCCGCCGGTGGAGGGCCTGACGTCGAGGGGCACGAACTGGTCGCAGACCGTCGAGCGCCAGAAGTCCAACCGGTCGGTCTCGGCCACGGTGGTGGTGTCGAGCGTGACCAAAGCCATACCCGAGCATCGCACGCGCACGTCACGATCGTGTAGCTCCGATGTGAGGAACGCGTTCCGCGGCGCGTGCCCGGACCCCTTCCTCCGTGCAGAACCCGGCCCCGGAGCGCTTGAGACAGAGCAGGCCCAGCAGCCGGCCCCGGTCGTCGACGACGGCCAGGCGCCGCCGGCCGGCCGCGGCCATCGCGCCCCGTACGGACTCGGCGTCGGCGGCCGGGGCGACGGTCCGGCCGGAGAGCCCACCGAGCCAGCGCACCGGCGCGGCGGCGGGGCGCCCCTCCAGGTCGGCCCGCTCGACGACGGTGAGCAGCACCCCCCGGTCGACGACGAGCAGCGCGTGCACGTGTCCGTCGCGCAGGGCCTCGCGTGCCTGGTGCACCGTGGTGGTGCGCCCGCAGGTCTTCGGGCAGCCGATCATCGCCCGCCCGACCGTGCCCGGCGACCACCCGCCGCCGGGCCCCGCGGCCGGGGCGCTCATGCCGCGTCGCTCGAGTGGCCGGGCACGACCGGCAGGTCCGGTCGCACCAGCGGGACGAGGTTGTTGACCGCCAGCGCGGCCTCGCCGAACCCGACCGAGATGAGCCGGACCTTGCCCTCGAAGTCGGTGATGTCCCCGGCCGCGAACACCCGCGGCAGCGTCGTGCGCATGGACCGGTCGACGGCGACGTGGCGCCGGCTCATCCCGATCCCCCAGCTCGACAGCGCGGCCAGGTCGGCCTTGAAGCCGAGCGCGGCCACGAGCTCGTCGACCTCCAGCGTCTCGACGCCGTCCGGGCCGGCGACGTCGACCTCGGCCACCCGGTCGTCGCCGCGGACGTCGGCGACCTCGTAGGGGGTCAGGATCCGCACCGAGGAGGCACGCAGCTCGGTGACACTGCGCTCGTGCGCGCGGAAGGCGTCGCGCCGGTGCACCAGGGTGACCGACGCGGCCAGCGGCTCCAGGCACAGCGCCCAGTCCACCGCGGAGTCCCCGCCACCGACGATCAGCACGTCCCTGCCGGTCAGCTCGGCCGGGCGCGGCACGGCGTAGCGCAGCCCGCGTCCGACGTAGTCGCCGCCCGCGGGCAGCGGGCGCGGGGTGAACCGGCCCATCCCGCCGGTGACCAGCAACGCGCCCGCCCGGATCCGCACGCCGCGGTCGGTGGTGACCGCGACGCCGTCGTCGAACTGCTCCAGCCCGACGGCGTCGTGCCCGAGCAGGTAGGTCGGTTCGGCCAGGGCCGCCTGCTCGATCAGGGAGTCGACCAGGTCCTGGGCGCGGACCCGGGGAAAGCCGGCGACGTCGAACACCGGCTTCTCCGGGTAGAGCACCGACATCTGCCCGCCGAGCTGGTCCAGGGCGTCGACCACGACCACCGACAGCCCGCGGAAGCCGGCGTAGTAGGTGGCGTAGAGCCCGGTCGGTCCGGCACCGACGACGACCAGGTCCGCGCTGAGCTCGCCGCTCACCGGGGCTTCCGCGCAGCGACGATCGGGTGGTCGCCGTCGGCGGGGTCGGCGTCCTCGCCTCCGCCGGAGAAGCCCTGCTCGCGCACGAACAGCGCGTTCGCCTCGACGAAGTCGAGCTGTTCGGCGGGCATCTTGTGCTCCCAGTGGATGGCCTCGCTGGGGCAGGCGGGCATGCACTTGCCGCAGTCGACGCACTCGTCGGGATGGATGTACATCATCCGCTCCCCCGGGTAGATGCAGTCGACCGGGCACTCCTCCATGCAGGCACGGTCCTGCACGTCGATGCAGGCTTCGGTGACGACGTAGGCCACGGGGTCTTTCCTCCGATGTGGACGGTGGTGGCAGGTGGGTGGGCGGCCCGGCCGGAGAGGGGGGCTCCGGCCGGGCCGCGTGGCTCAGGCGGTCTCGACCTCGACGAGGGTGTCGGAGAACGTGGGCGCGTTGCCCAGGTCGCCGAACACCGTCGGGTTGACGGCGGCCAGGGTGGAACCCGCCTTGGAGTTCTTCCGCCAGCCGCCCATCGGGCTGACGACCACGCCGGGGGACACGGTGTCCTGCAGCGAGGCGAGGACGGTGAACTCACCGCGGTCGTTGAACACCCGCACCGGGGACCCGTCGGTGATGCCGCGGGCGGCGGCGTCGTCCGGGTGCACGATCAGGGTGTGCTCGTTCGCGACGCGGCGGTGGAACTCGTGGCTGCCGAAGCTGGAGTTCACGAACGCGTGCGACTTGGGCGTGAGCAGGTTCAGCGGGTAGCGCGCCGCCAGCTCCGGGTCCGCCGCGGCGGACTCGCGCGGCGGGATGTAGTGCGGCAGCGGGTCGACCGGCTCGCCGGGCTGGTGGTCGTTGGAGCCCTGCCGGAACAGCGGGACGACGAAGTTCCCGCCCGCCGCGGCGGAGGAGACGAACTCGACCTTGCCCGACGGCGTCGGGAAACCGCCCTCCGCGTGCGGGGCGTAGGCGTCCGGGGCGGGGACGTTGAGCCGCTGCCAGCCCTGCTCCTTCAGCGACTCGACGGTGATCCCCTCCATGTGCGGGTGGGACCAGTCGAACGCCTCGGCGATCATCTCGGCGTCGGTGCGGCGGAAGACCGGGTCGTCGAAGCCCATCGCGGCCGCGATCCGGCGGAACATCTCGGTGTTCGGGACGGCCTCGCCGAGCGGCTCGATCGACTGGTGGTTGTAGGTCACGTAGAGGTGGCCCCAGGAGAACATGATGTCGTCCTGCTCGAGCTGCGTCGTGGCCGGCAGGACGATGTCGGCGTACTCCGCGGTGTCGGTCATGAACTGCTCCGACACGACCGTGAACAGGTCCTCGCGCTGCAGACCCGCGATCAACCGGTCCTGGTCGGGGGTGGTGACGACCGGGTTGGAGTTGTAGACGAACAGGCCCTTGATCGGCGGCCCGGCCGGCAGGTCACCGGACAGCGCGGCACCGAGCCGGTACTGGTTGATGACGCGGGTGCCCGGGGTCAGCATCTCCGGGTGCATGAAGGCGCCCCAGTTGACCGGGAACGCCCACAGCGGCAGCTGCAGGATCCCACCGCCGGGCTTGCGCCAGGCGCCGACGAGGCCGGGCAGGCAGGACAGCGCGCGCACGGTCTGGCCGCCGCCCGCGTGCCGCTCGACGGCGACGCCGATCCGGATCACCGACGGCTGGGCGCCGGCGTACTCGCGGGCCAGCGTGCGGATGGTCTCGGCGGGCACGCCGGTCTCGGACTCGGCCCACTCGGGGGTGTAGCGGGACACGCGCTCGGCGAACTCGTCGTAGCCGACGGTGTGGTTCGCGATGTAGTCGTCGTCGGTCAGTCCCTCGGCGATGATCACGTTCGCCATGGCCAGGGCGAGAGCGCCGTCGGTGCCGGGGCGGATCGCGATGTGCTGGTCGGCGGCGGCCGCGGTGCGGGTGCGGACCGGGTCGACGACGACGACCTTCGCCCCGTTCTTCTTCGCCTTCGCGATGTAGGGCCACAGGTGCAGGTTGGTGCTCATGATGTTGCACGCCCACACCAGGATGAACTTGGAGTGCACGAGGCTCTCCGGGTCCACGCCGGCGGTGTCGCCGATGGTCATGGCGTAGGCGGTGCAGGAGCCGGAGTCGCAGTAGGTGCGCTCGGCGACGGTGGCGCCCAGCTTGGCGAAGAACGGGTCGCCGACGTTCAGGCCGTTGAGGATGCCCTGGGTGCCCAGGTAGCTCACCGGCATGATGGCCTCGGGGCCGTGCTCGTCGGCGATCGCCCGGAACCGGGTCGCGATCTCGGTGACGGCGTCGTCCCAGCTGATCCGCTCGAAGCGGCCGCTGCCCTTCGGTCCGGTCCGGCGCATCGGGAACAGCACGCGGCCCGGGTCGTAGACCCGGTCCAGGTAGTTGTTGACCTTCACGCACAGACCGCCGTTGGTGTACGGGTGGTCCGGGTCGCCGACGACCGAGGTGGCCTTCCCCTCGCCGTCGACGGTCACCAGCATCGCGCAGGTGTCCGGGCAGTCCTGCGGACAGGCGGCCTTGACCACCTTCTCCGTCACGGTGGTCGCCGGGGCCTCGTGCGTCGCGGTCATGGATGCTCCTCGCCTCGTGGTGGGATGGCGTCGCCCACGAGACTGGCCGCCCGACGACCTGCGGTCTTGGCCCGGGGAGCACACCCGTTGTCCCGGGGAGCACAACCGCGCTCCCCGGGTACGGGGCTGCGGAGCAGGTGGCTCAGGAGTAGGTGTAGAAGCCGCGCCCGGCCTTCTTGCCGAGCAGCCCGGCGTCGACCATGCGGGCCAGCAGCGGCGGCGGCGCGTACAGCGGCTCCTTGAACTCCGCGTACATCGACTCGGCGACGGCCTGCACGGTGTCCAGGCCGATCAGGTCGGACAGCGCGAGCGGGCCCTGCGGGTGTGCGCAGCCGCGGACCAGTCCCTCGTCGATGTCCTCGGCGGTGGCGAAGCCGGACTCCATCATCCGGATCGCCGACAGCAGGAACGGCACCAGCAGCGCGTTGACGACGAACCCGGCGCGGTCCTGGCAGTCGATCGCCTTCTTGCCGAGCCCCTCCTCGACGAAGGTGCGGGCGGCGGCGAGCGTGTCGTCGGCGGTCATCAGGCTCGGGACGAGCTCGACCAGCGACAACACCGGCACCGGGTTGAAGAAGTGGATGCCGACGACCTTCTCCGGCCGCTTCGTCGCCACCGCCAGCTTCATGATCGGGATGGACGACGTGTTCGACGCCAGCACCGCGCCGGTGTCGGTGACGAGCCGGTCCAGCTCCCGGAAGACGCCGGTCTTGAGGGCCTCGTCCTCGGCGATCGCCTCGACGACGAGCTCCCGGTCGGCCAGCGCGTCCAGGCCCTCGATCACCTCGATGCGGGCCAGGACCTCCTCCGCCGAGTCGATCCGGCCGCGCTTCTCCGCCCGGGCCAGCGACGACTCCAGCCGCGCTCGGCCGGCCTCCACGGCGGCGGCGGCGGCGGAGGTCTCCACGACCCGCACGCCGTACCCGGCCCGTGCCGCGACCTCCGCGATCCCGGATCCCATCTGGCCGCAGCCGACGACGCCTACGCGCTCCATGAGCACCTCGTTCCCTCGCACGCGTCCCGGGATCTCCGGGACACCGACGGTCGACGACCTCCGTCGTCGTCGGACCGTGCACAACCCTGCCCGCAGGGCGTGTCCGGGCGCACGCGGGGCGTCGGCTCAGCGGCGGTCGGCGGGCGTCCCGACCGTCCGCGGCACGTCACCGCGGCCGACGGCGGGCAGCTGCACGGTGGCGTCGTCCACCGGGGCCGCGGGAGCGGCGGGCCCGGTCGGGAGCGCGGGTCCGGCAGACGCCGCGGGGGCTGCGGGGTCCGCGGGATCTACAGGGCCGGGTCCGGAGCCGGCCGGGCGCGGCCCGCGGGGAGCCCCGCCCCCGCGCAGGCTCCGCACCACGCCGAGCTCGGCAGCGAACCGTCCGCGCAGTACGACCAGCGTCCCGAGCGTGGCGATCCCGCCGGCCAGGGCGGCGACGGCGAGGGTGACCAGGTCGATCCCGAGCGGGCGGACCAGCGTCGCGACGCCCCAGGTCGCCGCGACGGTCAGCACCAGCGCCGGGACGTGCTTGAGGTACATCCGCAGGACCGCGCCCATCAGGCCGGGTGAGACCCGTGCGGAGAACTGCAGCATCACCAGGAAGTGGATCACGATGGCGAGCGAGGCCCCCGCCGCGACGCCGACCAGGCCCCACAGCAGCCCACCCGTCACGGTCAGCACGACGACGTAGCCGGCGTAGAGCCACTGCCGCCAGGCCGCCCGGTAGACCGCGCCGGTGGCCCGGGTCAGCGAGGTGCTGATCTTGTAGGAGGTGCGCGGCAGCAGCACCAGCGCGAACAGCTGCACGAGCGGCACGACGGCGTCCCACTGGTCGCCGAGCAGCACGTGCACGACTTCGGGCGCGAGCACGCACAGCAGGACCGCGGCCGGGACGGTGACCAGCGCGACGAGGCTGGCGCTGCGGACGTAGGCGGCGCGCAGCCGGGGGCCGTCGTCGCGGACCCGGGCCATAGCCGGGAACAGCGCCTTGTCCGCGGCACCGCCGATGATGTTGGCCGGCTCGGAGAGCAGGTTGTAGGCACGGCCGTAGACACCGAGCGGGCCGGTGCCCAGGGCGTTGGCGACGACGAGCTTGTCGGCGTTGAGCGCGAACCAGTTGCCGAGCTGGGCCAGGGAGAAACCGGTGCCGTAGCCGAGCAGCGGACGCAGCCGGGCCCAGCTCGCGGCAGGGCCCTCGGGCCGGAACCGGGGACGGGTCAGCACGAGGTAGCCGACGCACTTGGCGACGGCGGCGGCGATCTCGCCGTAGGCGAGCGCGGTGGCACCGAACCCGGCCGCGGCCAACGCCACGCTCACCCCGATCAGCGCCGGCCCGGCCGCGACGAGGTCGACGGTGGCCATCGAGCGGAACCGCAGGTCGCGTTGCAGCAGTCCGAGCGGCGTCGCGGCGGCACCTGCGAACAACAGCGCCACCGACAGCAGCGGCAGCAGCCCGGAGTCGGCGGGCAGCCCGACGAGCGGGCTGAGCACCGGAGAGCCGGCCGCGAGCACGGCCGCGAACACCGCGGCGACCAGCACCGAGAACCAGAACGCGGCCGTCACGTCGCGGTCGTCGAGACGTTCGCGGTGCACCAGCGACGCGGCGACGCCGAGCTGGGTCACCAGCTGGGTCAGCCCGACGACGAGCAGCGCGGCCGCGGCGGCACCGAACTCGTCCGGGGTCAGCAGCCGGGCGAGCGCGACGGTGGCGCCGATCTGCAGGACCGCCTGGCCGACGGTGCCGGTGAACGCCCAGGCGAAGCCGCGCGCGGTCCGTGTCGTGAGCGAGGGTCCGCCCGTCGCCCGGTCCGGCGACGACGGCGGGCCGTCCGGCGGCGGTGGGTCGGCCGGGACGGGCCGCAGGGGCCGGGTCGGGTCGTCGGGCAGGTCGCCGCCGGGTCCGGTCACGCGGGTCCTCCGGTCGTCGGGGCGGGTCGGCGCGTCGGAGGGCGCGCCGTCAGTGCCGCTTCCCGCGGAGTGCGGGATGCAACCGGCCGACGGTACCGAGCGCGCTGTACCAGGCGAGCTGGGTGGCCCCGCTGTGCGCGGCGTCGCCGCGACGGGGCTCGGCGAGCAGCCGGGCGCGGTTCATCCCGGAGATCGCCGGATGGAACACCGAGTTCCCGACGCCGCGGGTCAGCACCAGGTCGGGCAGTCCCTCCACCGACGCGCGGTACTCCGCGGGCACGCCGCGCAGGCTCCAGCAGTCCGACCACGACGGCGGCTCGCCCGGGTAGTCGAGGACGAACTCCAGGTCGAGGACCTTCAGCCCGGCGCGCTCGTCCCACACCAGGTTGTGCGGGGACAGGTCGAGCACGAAACGGCCACGCTCGTGCAGGTCGCGGCAGAACCGCAGCAGCGTCCGCACGACCTCCGGGCGCAGCTGGGCGAGCTCACCCGGCAGCCGGCGCACGACGTGCCGGCCGGTGTCGCCGTAGAACGGGGTGAGCAGCCAGTTCTCCCCGCGCTCGAGCAGCTCCGGGACCTCCGGGAGGTCACCGAGCTCGAGGCGGGCACGCAGCTCGCGCTCGAACGCCTCGTGCGCCCCGGGCCGGAACACCTTGCACACCGACGGCCCGTGCACCGGGTGGCGGACCAGAGCGACGCGGGCGCGGAACCCGGGCGAGGTGCCGCCGAGCATCCGCACGACCGGGAAGGGCATCGCGCACCGGCGGCCGAGATCGGCGACCGGGCCGGCGATGCGGTGCAGGATCCCCGGGTCCCCGAGCGCGTCGAGCAGGGCGAGGGCGTGCTCCGGCGACGACGATGCCTGCACCGGCAGGTAGTGCTCGCGCGGCGGGACGCGGCGCAGCACCCGCTTCTCGGTGTAGTCGAGGACGGCGGCGACCCGGTCCTGGGTGGCCCGCACCCCGGAGGTGCCGACCGGGGCGACCACGTCGCAGGCGACCACGAGCGCGTACGGCGCGCCGGCCGGGACCGGCCGGGCGGGCGGTGCGGGCACCTGGCCCCGGACCCGGGTGACCTGCTGGTCGTCGAGGACGACGACGTCGAGGATCTCCAGCCCACGGGCCACGCCCGCGACGGCCTCGTCGAGCAGCGGAGCGGCCGCGGAGCGGACCACGAACACGGCCAGGCCGCGCCACCGGTCACCGGTGTCCGGACCGGTCGGACGGACCTGTTCCAGGGTCATCGAGGCGCTCCAGCCGGTTGCGTCATGGGCTAATCCTAGGGCGAACTTGAACAAACCGTTAACCCGACCGGTCATCCGGTTGTCCCCGGGATGGCGGTTTCACCACATCGGGTGAGGGTGTCGCCATCACTCCACTGCGCCGCCCGTGTCGCTCGAACGGGTTCCGGACTACGTTCGCCGGGTGTGAGCGACAGTCACCCCGGCGCCGGCCTCGACGACCTCGACGACGACCTCGCCAACCTCGACGACCTCGCCGACCTGTACCGCGACCTCCACCGCCATCCCGAGCTCTCCTTCGCCGAGACCCGCACCGCGGGGATCGCCGCGGAACGGCTGCGCCGGTACGGCTACGAGGTGACCGAGGGCGTGGGGCGGACCGGCGTCGTCGGCGTGCTGCGCAACGGCGACGGCCCCACCGCGCTGCTGCGCGCCGACATGGACGCACTGCCCGTCGCCGAGGACACCGGCCTCGACTACGCCAGCACCGTCCGGGCCGTCGGCCGCGACGGCGAGGAGACCGCCGTCGCGCACGCCTGCGGGCACGACATGCACGTGACCTGCCTGGTCGGTGCCGCCGCCGAGCTCGCCGCGGCCCGCGACACCTGGCGGGGCACGCTGCTCGTGGTGTTCCAACCCGCCGAGGAGTTCGGCGCCGGGGCCGACGCGATGCTCGACGACGGCCTCTACGACCGGTTCGGCACCCCCGACGTCGTGCTCGGCCAGCACGTCGCGCCGCTGCCCGCCGGGCTCCTCGCCGTCGCCGCCGGGCCGGCCTTCGCGGGCAGCGACAGCCTGCGGATCACCCTGCACGGCGTGGGCGGGCACGGGGCTCGCCCGGAGACCACCGTCGACCCGGTGCTGCTCGCCGCCGCGACGACGCTGCGGCTGCACACCGTCGTGCCGCGCGAGATCGCCGCGACCGAGACCGCGGTGCTCAGCGTCGGGATGCTGCGGGCGGGCACCAAGGAGAACGTCATCCCCGACTCCGCCGAGCTGGGGCTGACCGTGCGCTCGTACACCCCGTCGGTGCGCGGGCGGGTGCTCGCCGGGATCGAGCGGACCGTGCGCGGCGAGGCCGCGGCCTCCGGGGCACCGAGGGACCCCGAGGTCCGGCTGCTGGAGTCGTTCCCGCCGGTGGTCAACGACGCCGACGCGGCGGAACGCACCCGGGCCGCGCTGGCCACGGTCACCCCGCTCCCGGTCGTCGACCCGGGGCCGGTGACCGGGAGCGAGGACGTCGGGCGGTTCGCCGTCGCCGCCGGGGTCCCGTGCGTGTTCTGGCTGCTCGGCGGGGCCGACCCGGGCGCGTTCGAGGGTGCGGCCGGCGTCGCGGAGATCCGGGAACGGAGCGCGTCGCTGCCGTCGAACCACTCCCCCCGCTACGCGCCGGTGATCGAGCCGACGTTGTCGGTCGGGGTCGCGGCGCTGGTCGCGGCGGCGCGGGAGTGGCTGCCGGCGGGCTGAGGCGGCGGCTCAGAGCGCGGGGGCCCGCAGCGCGTGCACCGCGACCCGGGCGGCGGCGCCGATCGCGGCGTCCGCGCGCGGCACGGTGGTGTCGCTGCGGGCGGAGTGGGTGAACACGGCGACGGCGACCGGGTGCTCGCCCGGGTAGGTCACGACCCCGACGTCGTTGCGCACCGCGCCGACCGTGCCCGTCTTGCCCGCCACCTGCGTCGGTGCGGGGAATCCGGCACGCAGCCGGTGCGGCCAGATCTGGGCCCCGAGCAGCCGGCGGGCGAACGCCGTCGACGCCTCCGACGCGAGCTCGCCCCGCCACAGCAGCGCGAGCAGCGCGGTGACGTCCGCGGCGGTGGTCGCCGACCCGTAGACCGGGCTGAGCGCGCGGACCTCGACCGGGACGTCGTTGTCGGCGAGCACCCCGAAGGCCGCGGCGACGTCGTCGGTACCGGTGTCGGCGAGCAGGTCGGCGAACACGTCGTCGGTGCCGCCGCGAATGCGGGTCCCGGACAGGCCCAGCTCGGCGGGCAGCGCGGCGACCCGGTCCCGGCCGACCCGGCTGTGCACGACGTCGGCCGCGGCGTTGTCCGAGGCCGTCACCATCGACGTGACCAGGTCCCGCCAGCTCATCGTCACCGGGTCGACGAGCGCGGAGATGCCGGTGAGCCCTGGCGTGCGCGGCACCGGGACGACGACAGGCTCCCGCGGGTCGACCGTGCCCGCGTCGACCTCCCGGCAGTAGGCGACCAGCACGAACAGCTTGTAGACCGACGCCATCACGACAGGGGCGTGGGCGCCGGCGTCGACGTCGCGGTCGGAGTGGTGCGGGCCGTCCCCGGAGACCGGGCGGGCGTGCAGCCAGCCGCGCACCCCGGCGTCGCGGAACACCGCGCGGACCTCGTCGGCGGGGCTCACCCGGGCTCCCGCAGTGCCGCGACGAGCGCGTCGACGACGCCCTCCGGTGTCCCGGTGCGGTGCACCACCCGGACCCGGAACGGCACCGGCTCCCCCGCCGCCGATCGGCGGGCGACGCCCTCGGCGCCCAGGCCGGGATCGGGGGTGAGCGCGAACGCGGCACCCGTCGCGACCAGCGCGAGTGCCTCCGACGGCGACGCGGACCCGGCCGCGGTGACCGGGCAGCCACGGATGTCGAGGGTGTCGAGCAGCAGGTCGTGGGCGGCCGGGGCGTGCGCCCGCGGCGTGGTCGCGAGCTCCAGGCCGCGCAGCGTCCGCAGCACGACCGGCCCGGGCCCCGCCGCGGCCGGGTGTCCGGCGGGCAGCAACAACGTGGTCGGCAACGCCACGACCGGACCGGCGCGCGCGGACTCCAGCACCGCCGGGTGCGCGACGACGGCGACGTCGAGCGTCCCGTCCGACACCGCGTCGACCAGGGCCACCGTGGTGGCGACGGTGGGCGCGACCCGCAGCCCGGTCACCGCCGCCGCGCGGGCAGCCAGCCGTGCGGTCGCGGCCGGGCCGAGGTCGGCGACGGCCCCGAGCCGCAGCACCCGGGCGGCCTCGGCGTGTCGGACGGCGGCCAGGACGAGCGCATCGGCGTCCTCCAGCAGCGCACGGGCGCGGGGCAGCAGGTCGCGCCCGGCCGCCGTCGGCGCGACGCCACCGGGTCCGCGGTCGAACAGCACCACCCCGAGTCGGGTCTCGAGCCGGCGCAGTCCCTGCGACAGCGGCGGCTGCGCCATGCCGAGCCGGGCGGCCGCGCGGCCGAAGTGCCGTTCCTCGGCGACGGCGACGAAGAAGCTCAGGTGCCGTAGCAGGTCCACCGGCCTCGCCTCATATCGAACGGGTATCACACGCGCAGCTCGATCGTATTCGCGCTATCGCCGCGGATCGACCACGGTGCGCCCATGACGATCTCCCGTCGCTCCCTGCTCCTCGCCGGCGCAGCACTCGGCGGCACCGCGCTGACCGGTTGTGCACCGCCCGCACCCGCTCCTCCCGCAGCCGCTCCGCCGGCCCCGGACACCGGGACCGCGCCGATCCCCGCGATTGCCGACGTCGAGCGCACCTACGCCCGCACGATCGGGGTGCACGTGCTCGACACCGGCACCGGCCGAAGCGCCGGGCACCGCGGCGGCGACCGCTTCCTGATGTGCTCGGTGACCAAGGCGCTCATGGCCGGATTCACGCTGCACCGCTCGCTGTCCGACCCCGGCCTGCTCGACCGCCCGGTCCGCTACGGACGCGCGGACCTGCTGGAGTACGCGCCCGTCACCACCCGGAACCTCGCGACCGGGATGACGGTGGCCCAGCTGTGCGAGGCCGCCATCACCGTCTCGGACAACACCGCCCACAACCTGCTGCTGCGCGAGGTCGGCTCCCCCGCCGAGCTGACCGCCTGGCTCCGCACCACCGGCGACACGGTCACCCGCTCCGACCGCGCGGAGACCGCGCTGAACGACCGCGACGGCGAGCGCGACACCTCGACCCCGGCCGCGCTGGCGTCCACGCTGCGCACCCTCGTCCTCGGCGACGCGCTCCCGGCCCCACAGCGCGACCGACTGGCCGGCTGGCTGCGCGCGAACACCACCGGCGACCGGCAGATCCGCGCGGCGGTCCCGGCGGGCTGGGGCGTGGGCGACAAGACCGGCTCCGGACCGCGCGGGGAGCGCAACGACTCCGGGGTGCTCTACCCGCCGGACGGCGCACCGCTGGTCCTGACGGTGTTCACCGTCCCGGCCGACCCGGCCGACGAGCAGCGCGGGGAGGCCGCCGTCGCCGCCGCGGCCCGCGCCGCCGTCGCCGCGCTGCGCGGCTGATCCGACGGCGCACCCGACCCGACCGGACACCGAGGTCCGGCCGGGGGGCGGGAGCGGGGGCGCCGGTCAGATCCGGGCGAGCACCGCCCGCAGGATCGCGACCTGGCCGATCGGGCTGGGGTGCAGGCCGTCGTCCTCCCAGAAGTCGGGCCGCACCGGCATCCCGGACAGGTCGACCGCATCCGGGTCGACCTCCAGGACCGTCGCGACGAGCTCGGGGACGTCGGCCGGGTCCCACCACTCGCCGGTGAGCTCGCGGGTGGCGGCCACCCGACGGGGGTCGACCGGCGGCGGGACGACGAACCGCACCCGGGCGCCGCTCTCGGTCTCCAGCAGCAGGCGCAGCGCCCGCAGGTTCCGTGCCGTCTCGCTGATCGACACCATCCGGATCCCGGTGGTCGTGCCCTCCCGGCGGATGTCGTTCGTGCCCAGCATGACCAGCACCCGGGTCGGCACCCGGGAGACCAGGACCGGGCCGAGCGCGAGCGCCTCGGAGCTGGTCCGGCCGGACAGCGCGAGCACCTCGACCGTCGTCTCCGGTTCGACCATCGGGACCAGCTCGGCGAGCAGCCGTGCCCAGCTCAGCCGGTCGGCGGACAGCGAGTCGCCGACGACCACGACCCGCTCTCCCGGACGCAGCCCCATCCGGTGCAGCCCGTCGGCGACCGGCGGCTCGTTCCGCAGTGCCCGCGCCGCGGACCGGACCCGTGCGGCGAGCCCGGCACGAACCCCGGCGACGGCCGACGGGTCCAGGCCCGCGGTCGTCGCGAGCAGCCGGTCGATCGACTCCTCCTGCACCCCGAGCGCCGCGAACGCCGGCCAGGCGGTCAGGTCGGCGAACCGGATCAGCCGGCCCATCAGGTCCTCGTCCACGTCGCCTCCCTCTCCGGGCCCGCTCCACCGGGTCCGGAGACAGGATCATCGCCCACCCCCACCGGTCCGCCGCGCACGGCTCCGGGACCGCCGGCGCGGGGGCCCGTGCGACGGACGGCGGACGGCGGACGCGACGGGTGACCGAGAGGTGCCGTCACCGGCCCGCCACCTCCGCGCCCACTGCGGATCACCCATCCGACGGGCGCGCAATGTGATTCACACCACTCATCTGAGAGGTGTGCCGCAACAGACGCCCAGGTCGGGGGTGCAAGTGAGGCGGCCCGCACCGCCGGTCAGGCGAGCCTCTGTTGCCTGGCGCGCGTCACGCGACCCCGACAACCTGAGCGCCATGACCACGGCTCAGGACATGCCCCAGGTTCAGCAGTGCGCCGCCACCAGCTGCTCCTACAACTCCGACTCCAGCTGCGGTGCGGGGGCGATCACGATCTCCGGTGAGCACGCCCACTGCGGCACCTTCGTCGAGATCTCGTTCCGCGGCGGCAGCGGCAACGGTCTCGTCGGTGCCTGTCACCGCTCGGACTGTCGGTTCAACGAGAAGCTCGAGTGCACCGCGTCGTCGGTGAACATCGGCGCGGGCGCCGACGCCGCCGACTGCCTCACCTACGAGGCCAAGTAGGCCAGCTCCTCCATCCGGACCTCGCCGCGCTCGTCGACGCGCAACGCGCCGTCGGCGACGGCGAGGGCCGCGACGGGGTCGATGTCGTCGACGAGGACGGCGACCCCGTCCGCGGCGACCGCCCGCAGTGCGAAGAGCACCGTGCTGCGGTCGTGCGCGTCGAGGCCGTCGGTCAGGCGGTCGGCGAGGACCATCGCGGTCGGACCCCGCCGGACCGCCTCCACCGACGCCAGCCGGTCGGCCGCCGACTCGGTCGCCCGCGCGCCGAGCCTGCACACCACGGCATCGTGCCCGTCCGCGCACCGACCACTCGCGTCGTCGAGCCGGTTCATCGTGCGGCGACGCTGCACCGACGGTCCGAGCAGCACCGTGATGCTGCCGGTCGGCAGACGCAGAGACATGGAAGCCCTCCCTCACCGGCACTGAGGCGAGGCTAACCGATGATCTCGGTCAGGTGAAGGCCTTGCGGTAGGTCTCGCGCAGCTCGCGCTTGAGGATCTTGCCGCTGGGGTTGCGCGGCAACGCCTCCACGACGTCGACCGAGCGGGGCCGCTTGAAGCCCGCGATCCGTGGGCGCAACCACTCGATGAGCGCCTGCGGATCGACCGTCGTCCCCGGCCGCGGCACGACGACGGCCTTCACCGCCTCGCCCCAGCGCTCGTCGGGCACCCCGATCACCGCGACGTCGGCGACGTCGGGATGCTCGGACAGCACGTTCTCCACCTCGATCGGGTACACGTTCTCCGCGCCGGTGACGATCATGTCCTTGATCCGGTCGGTGAGGAACAGGTACCCCTCGGCGTCGAGGTAGCCACCGTCGCCGGTGCGCAGCGTGGCGTCGTCGCCGAGTGCGGCCGCGGTGTCCTCGGGCCGGTTCCAGTAGCCGGCAGTGACCTGGTCGGAGCGGATCCGCACCTCCCCCACCTCGCCCGGGCCCAGTACGCGACCGGTCGCCGGGTCGACGATCGTCAGCTCGACCCACGGGTAGGGCCGCCCGGCCGAGCGCATGAGGTGTGCCCGCGGGCCGTCCGGGTCGTGGTCGGCCGGATCGAGCTGGGTGATCGCACCGGTGGTCTCGGTCGCACCGTAGACCTGGAACAGCGGCGCCCGGAAGGTCTCGACGACCGCACGCAACGCGCCGACCGTGATCGGCGAGGCGCCGTAGGCGATCGACCGCAGCGCCGACCAGTCCCGGTCGGCGGCACCGGGCACCGCGGACAGCATCTGCAGCACGGCGGGGACGAGGAAGGCGTTCGTGACACGCTCGTCGGTCATCGTGTCGAGCAGCGGGCCGGGGACGATGTCGGCGACCAGCACACAACGCGCGCCGGCCGCCAGGCACACCAGCGCGTAGCCGACCCCGCCGATGTGGAACAGCGGCATCGCGACCAGCGCCGACGACGTGTGGTCGATCGACCAGTGCCCGGCGGCGAGTAGCAGCGCGCTGAACTGCCGGTGCGCGAGCAGCACCCCCTTGGGCAGGCCGGTGGTGCCGGACGTGTAGAGCTGCAGCACCGTGTCGTCCGGGCCGGATCCGGCAGGCGGCGACGACGGCAGGACGGTGGTCGCGGCATCGCGCCAGGCCGCGTGGTCCTCCCCCACGACGACGACCGGCCGCTCTCCGAACGCCGCGCGCAGCCCGGCGAAGTCCGGGCCGAGCACCACCAGCCCGGCGCGGGCGTCGTCGACCAGTGCCAGCAGGTCGGCCTCGGTGAGCCGGGTGTTGAGCGGGACCGACACGGCGCCGATCCGCGGGGCGGCGAAGAGCAGCTCCAGGAACTCCGGCCGGTTCTTCCCGATCCACACGACGCGGTCCCCCGCACCGAGACCGAGGTCGCGCAGTGCCGCCGCGGTCCGCCCGGCCCGCTGCTCCAGCTCGCCGTAGGTCGTGGCGACGCCGTCGACCGACAGCGCGACGAGGTCCGCGCGGGCCGGATCGGCCAGGATGTCGGTGAGCCGGAAGTCCTCGGCAGAGCTCTGACCTGGCACGTCGTTCTCCCTCGGTCGTCGGTGACGCAGGTTCGACAGAATCGTATATGATAGTTGGCGTGTCGACGGCCGACTCCGTGCTCGACCTCTCACCGGGTCGCACCCCCCAGCTGCCCGACCGGATCGCGCTCGTCCTGCGGGACCGCATCCTGTCCGGCGAGCTCCGGCCGGGCACCTTCCTGCGGATGGACCGGATCGCCGCCGACCTCGGCGTCAGCCACACCCCGGTCCGCGAGGCGCTCCAGTCGCTGCGCGCCGAGGACATGGTCCACGCGGTGCCGCGGCGCGGGTTCGTCGTCGCCGAGCTGACCCGCGACGACGTCGCGGATTTGTTCGAGGTGCAGGCCGACCTGACCGGGACGCTGGCCGCGCGTGCCGCGCAGCGGCTGTCCCCCGCCGATCTCGCACCGCTGCGCGAGCTCGCCGACCGGATCGCCCGGCTGTGCGAACACACCCCCGAGACCCACGACCCGGCCGAGCTGGACCCGCTCGTGTCCGCCGAGCACCGGCTGCACGCCGAGATCAACCGGTCGGCGGGGTCGCGCAAGCTCGCCTGGCTGGTGGGGCGCTCGTCGCACTACCTGCCGGCGCACTTCTACACCGGTTCGCCCGCCTGGCGGACCGGCGCGGTCGACGCGCACGTCGTCCTGCTGGACGCACTGGGCGCCGCCGACCCGGACGCGGCACGGGCTGCGATGCGCCGCCACGTCCTCGACGGCCGCGACCTGTTGCTCGCACACCTGGACCGCACCGGAATGTGGACCCACCACGACGAAGGAGTCATCTGATGCCCGTCACCCTGACCGAGGAGCAGGCCGCCCTGGCCACCGCGATCGGCGAGTTCTGCCGCCGCGAGGTCGGCTCCAAGGAGCGCCGCGACGAGCTGACCGACGGCGGCCGGCACGCCCACTCCGACGAGCTGTACCGGAAGATGGCCGAGCTGGGCTGGGTCGGCATCGCGGCCCCGGAGGCCTACGGCGGCGCGGGCCAGGGCATGCGCGAGCTGCTCGTGTTCCTGGAGGAGACCGCCTACGGCCAGGCCCCCATCGCCGGCTTCGGCACGACCGCCATCACCGCGGCCGCGATCGAGAAGTTCGGCACCGAGGACCAGAAGCAGGAGCTGCTCGGCGGGATGTGCCGGGGCAACGTCCTGGCGATCTCGATGTCCGAGCCCGAGGCCGGCTCCGACGTCGGCGGCCTGAAGTGCAAGGCGACCAAGACCGAGACCGGCTGGCGGATCGACGGGCAGAAGACCTGGTGCTCCAACGCGCACATCGCGTCGCACATCCTGCTGGTCGCCCGCACCTCCACCGAGGGCGGCAAGCACGACGGCCTCACCATGTTCGTCGTTCCCGCCGACGCCGCGGGGCTGACCGTGCGCGGTATCGAGACGATGGGCGGCAAGGAGGTCAACGACCTCTACTTCGACGCCTGTGAGCTGCCCGCCGACGCCGTCGTCGGCACCGAGGGGCAGGGCTGGCGCCAGCTCATGGCCGGCCTGAACCTGGAGCGGATGATGCTCGCCGGGCTGATGCTCGGGCTCGCCCGCCGCGCCTTCGACGACACCGTCGCCTACGTCAAGGAGCGCAAGCAGTTCGGCCGTCCGGTCGGCACCTTCCAGGCCCTGCGCCACCGCATCGCCGACAACGCCACCGAGCTGGAGGCGACCCGGCTCCTGGTGCACGACACCGCGCGGGTGATCGACGAGGCCCCGGCCGGAGCGCTGTTCCCGCGCGAGGCGTCGATGGCCAAGCTCAAGGCCACCGAACTCGCCAAGCACCTGTCCCTGGAGGGGATGCAGATGCTCGGCGGCTACGGCTACGCCACCGAGTACGGCATGGAGCGGCTGCTGCGCCAGAGCGTGGTCTCGACGGTGTACGGCGGGACCAGCGAGATCCAACGCGACATCATCGGCAAGTCCTACGGGCTGTAGGCCTCAGGCCGCGGAGTTCCGGGCGAGCTCTGCGGCCCCGCGGTCGTCGTCCGCCTCGGCCTGCTGGTCGGGGCGCGGGGCGGGGACGGCCGTCGGGTCGACGTGGGCGGCGTGGGCGGCCGCCTCGGCGCGGACCCGCGCGGCCTCGGCGGCACGGCGGATGTGCGCCGGGACGAGCGCGGACCGCTCGGGCAGCCGCATCGGCGGCACCGCGCCACCGTTGCGGCGCACCTCACGGGACCGCTGCAGGTAGGCCCAGCCGCCACGGGCGAGCCGGCTACCCCGCTCGACCAACCCGCTGTCGGGCATGGCGTCGCCGGCGCCGGCCTCGCGGTCGGAGATGTGGCGCAGCCGGGCGACCGCGGCCGGGAGCCGGCGCAGCGCGACCGACCGGCCCTGCGGGGACAGCGCCACCTTGGCCAGGAAACTGCCCAGCCCGATCGCGTAGCCCTCGAGCTGGGCGGTCAGCGCCGCCTGGTCGGGGCGGTGGTGGTGCCACAGGTAGGCGCCGGGTGCGTAGCCCAGGACGTGGCCGGCGAGGATCATGCGGACGAGGAACTCGCAGTCCTCGCCGCCGTGGGTGGGGGTGCCGGGGCCCATGGCCTCGTCGAAGCCGCCGACGGCGCGGGCGGCGCTGGCGCGGACGGCGAGGTTGGCGCCGATGCCGAACAGGCCGGGGGCGAAGGGGAAGATCGGGGAGTCCGCGGGGGGTTCGGCGAGGGTGAACCGGCGCGGGGTGAAGCCCTTGTTCCAGGCCAGGGCGACGTCGGCGGCGCGTTCCTCGGGGCTGGCGAGGCGGGCGGCCAGGACGGGGCCGGAGACGCAGGCGAGTTCGGGATCGGCGGCGAAGGCGCCGGCGATGCGGGAGGCCCAGGCGGGGTCGACCTCGGTGTCGTCGTCGGTGAAGGCGACGATCTCGGTGCGCGCCTCGGCCAGACCCCGGTTGCGCCCGATGGACGCGCCGCGACGCGGTTCGCGGACGTAGCGGACCCGGTCGGAGCCAGCGGCACGCACGACCAGCTCGGTCCGCTCGTCGTCCGGGTCGTTGTCGACGACGACGACCGACAGCGCCGGGTGATCGGAGGCGAGGACCGCGCGCAGGCAGCGGGCCAGCGACTCGGGACGGTTGCGCGTCGCGACGACCACGGTGACCGGGTCGGTCGCGGACGGCGCGGGGGCGACGGTGTCGGCCGCGGGCAGCCCGCCCACGGCGAGCGCGAGCTCCGCGGCCGTCGCCCGGCCGCCGCTCAGCGGCACCGTGACCTGGCCCTGCGGGGTGCCACCGACGGTGACCAGCAGCCGTGCCGCGGCGAACCGCGGATCGACCTCGAGGTCGCGGGCCGGGGCGAGCCGGTCGAGCTCACCCACCCAGGTCGGTACGTCGGGAGTCGTCGCCATGAGCCCTATCCTGCTCACCGTCGCTGTGACGACGCTGAGACCGACCTGTGGGGACCACGGAGTGTGGGACGCACCACCCCCCGGACAGGGCCCGCCCGGTGCCTCAGACCCGCCACGAGCGCCGGGGCGGCGGGGCCTAGGCGCGCTCGCGCGCCGCCAGCACCTCGGGGATCCGGTCCTCGATCCAGCCGACGAGCCCCGCGAGGTGTCCGGTCACGCCGCGGCCGAGCTCGGTCAGGCCGTAGCTGACCTGCGGCGGGGTGGTCGGCGCGACCTCGCGGTGCACGAACCCGTCGTTCTCCAGGGTGCGCAGGGTCTGCGCCAGCATCTTCTCGCTGATCCCACCGACGGCGCGGCGGAGCGCGGAGAACCGGTGGTCCTCGCGGGACAGGACGACGAGGACGAGCACCGCCCACTTCGACGTCACGTGGTCGAGGACGGACCGCGACGGGCAGCTGCTGTCGAACGCGTCACCCGAGAACAGACCCGTGCGCCGTTCCACCTGCGTGCTCACCGTGCACCCACCTACTTACCCCTAGGTACGTACTTACCGATCGAAAGCTTATCGGGCAGTGTGGCCACCGTCCACGACGAGATGGGGAGACAGCAATGATCATCGTGACCGGAGCGAGCGGGAAGCTGGGCGGCGCGGCCGTGCGGGCGCTGCTGGAGACCGTGCCGGCGGAGCAGGTGGGCGTGCTCGCCCGGTCCGCGGAGAAGGTCGCCGACCTGGCGGCGGCCGGGGTCCGGGTGCATGTCGGCGACTACGAGGACCCGGCCTCGCTGAAGGCGGCGTTCGCCGGTGCCGACGGTCTGCTCTTCGTGTCCGGCTCCGACGTGACCCCCGGGGTGCGCGAGCGCCAGCACGGCAACGTGGTCCGGGCCGCGGCCGAGGCCGGCGTCGGGCACGTCGTCTACACCAGCGCCGTCGGGGCCGACCGGCCCGACGCGCCCGGCTTCCTCGCCGACCACACCGTGACCGAGGGCCTGCTGCGCGACTCCGGACTTCCGGTGACGCCGCTGCGCAACACCTTCTACTCCGACTCCTTCGTCAACCCGGCCGTGGTCCGGGCAGCGGTCGAGGCCGGGGAGACGATCGCCGCGGACGGCGGCCGGGCGCTGAACACGGCCACGATCGCGGACCTGGCGCGGGCGGCCGCCGTCGTCGTGGCGGGTGGGCCGGGCGAGCACGCCGGGCGCGCCTACGAACTGCGCGGTCCGCTGTGGACCTACGACGAGCTGGCCGCGACCATCGCCGCGGAGTCCGGGCGGCCGGTGACCCACCGCCGGATCCCGCTCGACGAGGCAGGTGACCTGGCGTTCCTGGGCGGACTCATCTCGTCGGGGCTGTTCGCCGAGCCGTCGGACGACCTGGCGGCGCTGCTCGGCCGTCCGGCGACCGGGATGCCCGAGCTGGTCCGAGCCGCCCTGGCCTGAGCCGGGAACAGAACGACCGGCGCCGCGGTTGTGGTTGACGTATCAACCGAACGGGCCGGAAGGAGGCCGCACCGATGAGGATCGACGCGCTGTCCTGGATGACCGGGACGGAAGCAGGGCCTGCCGACCGGTGGGAGCACGCCGGGTACCTGTTCGACTCCGGCGACCCCGCGGGGGCCGCGACGGTGCTCGCCGAGCTCGTCGCCGAGCAGCCCGAGGCCACCGCGGTCCGGCTGCTGCTGGCCCGCGCGTACTACCACTCCGCGCAGCTCGGTCGGGCCGAGACCGAGCTCCGCGAGCTGGTGGAGCGCGAGCCCGCCGACGGTTACGCCCACCTGCTCCTGGGGCGCACCCTGCAGCGCCGTTCGCGTCACGACGAGGCCGCTCCGCACCTGCGGCTGGCCGAGGCGATGGGCGTCAGCGCCGGGTGACCGTGCTCGGCAGCGCCGGTTCCGACCGGCGCTGCCGGGGCACCACGACCGGGCCGGTGAGCCCGTCGACGACCGGGGCACGGTCGACGAACAGCAGGTAGCCGCCGCAGGTGAGGGTGGCGAACAGCCCGAGCTCGACCGCGGCGTGCACCCCGTCGGACAGCATCACGATCATGCCGAGGTGCAGCCCGAGCCCGGCGACGACGGCGACCGGCCGCAGCCTCGACGACCACAGGCCGAACGCCACGAACAGCTCGGTGAGCACCGCACCGAAGGCCATCGGCACCAGGAACAGCGGGGTCAGGATCGCCGCCGGGACCAGCACCGAGTCCCACGCCCAGGACGCCAGCCCGTTGCCGGACAGGAAGTCCGGGCGGATCTTCGAGAGCGCGGCGTAGACGTAGACGATCGTGATCTGCGCCCGCAGCACCAGCACCGGCGCCGCCCACACCCGGCCGGTCCCCTGGTCACGCCACGAGCGGACCGACCAGGCCGCGTCGGAGTCGGTGAACGACAGCAGCACAGCCACGGTGAACAGCAGGTAGGTGTGGTTGGAGTAGTAGCCCGCGCCCCAGACGAAGCCCGCGGTGCACGACGCGACCACCAGGGCCGCCACCCGCGCGTTCCACCCGACGACGAGGGCCAGCGCCGCCAGCCCCATCACCGCGCCGAGTGCGAGCCAGACCGGTGCGGGCAGCACCGGGCCGACCCCGAAGAGCGGCCCGGCCCGGGTCCCGAGCAGCGGGCTCACGCCGAGCTCCAGCGCCTTCGCCCCGGCGACGAGCCCGACCAGGATGCGGTACCCGGCCAGCGGCCGTGCCGGAAGCGTGTCGGGGATCCTCAGCACGACTGCTCCCGCTCCGGACGGCCGTCCCAGGTCCGGGACACCGCGGTGAGGTCGGGGTTCGCCGCGCACAGCAGGTCCGGGACCGTGGATCCGTAGTGGACGGTCCGCTGCGGCCACGGCAGCGCCGCCGTGTCGAGACTCCGGAGGGCGCCGTCGGCGGTCCGTCCGGAGTAGGCGTACTCCGTCGAGGAGGCGACGAACATGCTCCACGAGTAGCGGCGCGGCGGGTCGGTGGTGAGCAGACCGACCGCGGGGATCACGGCCTCCACGACCACGACGCCCGCGAGCAGCCATCCCGCGGTCCTGCGCGTGAGTAGCGACACATCCGTCCCATCGCGCAACGGCGTCCTGGCGTTAGCCGGTCACTTCGGGTCGAGGGAGTAGATCCGGACCCAGTCCACCTCGTAGGTCGCCGGCTGCATGTTGCCGCCGAAGAAGTTGTCGAGCTGGATCGTCAGGTGCCCGCTCGGCATGGCCTGGATGTTCCTGCGGCCGGACCGGGCGCCGTCGGAGAAGGAGAACCACTCCTTGCCGTCGATGAAGCCCTTCACGTGGTCGGGCGTCCATTCGATCGCGACGTTGTGCCACTCACTCAGCGGTGCGCCGCAGTTCCTCTCCTTGGCGTGCTCCTGCTGGACCGCGCCGCGGCCGTGCGGGTAGTGGATGAACGCCTCGGCGCACCGCTCGCCGGGGGCACCGTTCTCCAGGAAGTCGTACTCGCCGTCCTGGGGCCAGCGGTCCGACTGCGGCCAGATGATCAGCAGCGGGTGGTACTGCCTGCCGTTGTCCGGGCCGGTGCCCTCGGAGCGGACGCGTGCCTCCCAGCGGCCGTACTGCTGGTTGAACTTCGACGAGATCCAGGCCGAGTCGCCGTTGCGGAGCCCGGTCTGGACGAGCTTGCCGTCCTTCACGGTGGACCGGCTGGCGCAGCGGCCGCCGTTACCGGCGTGACCGGGCCAGCACTCGCCGGCCTGGTTCCACTTCGCCGGGTCGGGCGGTCCGGTGTAGTCGAACTCGTCCGACGCCGGCAGCGGCGCGCCCCAGCCGTAGCGCTCGGCCGCACTGGTGGCGCCGGGGCGGGGCCTGCTCTGGTCGGCCGGTCGGGCCGAAGGGTCGGTCACGGCGGGTTCCTCCGTGGGGGCAGCCGGGTCTCCCGGCGAAGCGGGCTTGTCGACCGGCGGGGTGGCCGGCTCCGTGGACGGAGTCTCCGCCGGGTCGGGGGCGGGCTGCTCGGCCGGGTCGGGGGCGGGCTGCTCGGCCGGGGCCGTGGGGGTGTCACCCGGGGCCGGGGCGGGCGGGGTCGGAGCCGGCGGGGTCGGAGCCGGCGGGGTCGCCGGCTTCTCCGCCGGAGCAGGTGTGTCGGCCGGAGCGGGCTTCTCCGCCGGTGCAGGTGTGTCGGCCGGAGTGGGCTTCTCCGCAGGTGCAGGTGTGTCGATCGGGGCCGGCTTCTCCGCTGGTGCAGGCTTCTCCGCCGGTGCAGGCTTCTCCGCCGGGGCCGGCTTCTCCGCCGGGGCCGGCTTCTCCGCCGGAGCAGCGGCCGGCGGACCCGCAGGCCGGGGGGCCGGAGCCGGCGCCCCAGCCGGAGCGGGCTTCTCCGCCGGAGCAGGCTTGGCCGGCGGAGCAGCAGCCGGCGGAGCAGCGGGCCGCGGGGCCGGAGCCGCAGCCGGAGCGGGCTTGGCCGCCGGAGCCGGAGCCGCGGCCGGAGCGACGGGCTTCCCGGCCGGCGCCGCGGGAGCGGTGGGGGCGGTCCCGGCTGCCGGGACGGGCTTCGCCACGGGGGCCACCGCTGCGGCGGCCGGATCCCGTGGAGCGGACGCGGTCCCCGGCACGGTCGGAGCCTTGGCGGGAGGAGCCGGAGCGGTGGCTCCGTCCGCGGCCTTCCCGGAGGGCGCGGACGGAGCGCCCAGGGTGGCCCGCGTGGGCGGCACGGAGGCGGCAGGCGCGGAACCGACGGCCGAGCCCGCGGGTGCGGCCGAGCTCGTCGTGTCCTCGGCGCCCCGCACGAGGGTCTCGCTCGCCGTCGTCCCGGCGCCTGCGGCCCAGGACGACGATCGCAGAGCGGAGTCGACCGGACTCCCCGAGCTCCCCGACGGGCTGGACATCGGTTCGGCGAGCACGCCGGGCGCCGCGGGCAGCGCCGGTTGCGGGGCGACGCCGGACACGACGGGTGCGCTCGCCGCGGGCAGAGGCGCGCCGTCGGTGATCAGGAGCACCCCTCCGGTGTAGAAGACGGCACTCACCGTCACCACCGCCGCAGCACTCATCACTGTGCGTCGCGCCAGTCCACGCCTCATTGGCCCCGTTCCCGTCCCATCGGTGTCCGCCTTGTCCGATATCGAGGAAACTAGAAGCACACAGTGCACAACAGCCACACCCGCCACTCTTATGAGGGACGAACTCACCCTCACGGCGGTCACCCGAATCCATCCGGTGCTCCGATTGCGCTGTGACACAAAGGAACGCGGGAATAATCGGGATCAGTGGGACGACGGGGATGAGCCCGCTGCTCCGTTCGGGCGGTCGCCACGGATCGCCGCTGGTCAGGGCCGGGCGGGCGACGTCTCCGGTGCGCGCCCCCGGACCAGCACCGCGACCGGCGACGGCGCCCCGGTCACGGCGGACGCCGGCCCGTCGCTCCAGCCCGCCGCAGGTGCTCCGGCCACCAGCGGTGGCCGCCGGCCGGAGCGGTGCCTCCGGTACCAGTGGACACTGGGGCCGTGATCGACGATCCGATCGCCCGGCTGGAGCGGCTCGCCGGGCCGGAGGGCACCGCGCTGCTGGACCGGCTCGCCGTCGCCGACCGGGGCGGCGACGCCGCGCTGCGACTGGGTACCGCGTTGCGCCGCGAGCACGACGCCGAGCTGGTCGCCGACGCGATGGCCCAGGCCGACCTGCGCGACCGGGCGGCCCGCAAGTTCGCACGGGCACGGCAGATGTGGTTCACCCGTGACGGGCTCGAGCAGGCGTCGTCGGAGGTGATCGCACGGCACCGCGCCGCGCGGTTCGCCGGCCGCACGGTGCTCGACCTGTGTTGCGGGATCGGCGGGGACCTGGTGTCGCTCGTCGCCGCGGGGCACGACGTCACCGGCGTCGACCTCGACCCGGTGCACCTGTGGATGGCGGCCCGCAACGCCGCCGTACACGGCGGGCGGGCCCGCACGGTGCGCTCCGACGTCCGCGATGTCGACCTGTCCGGCGCCGACGGTGTCTTCGTCGACCCCGCCCGGCGCACCGGCGGCGGCCGGATGCGCACCGGGGAGTCCGAGCCGCCGCTGGAGTGGTGCGTCGGGCTGACCGGCCGGGTCGGTGCGGTGGGGGTCAAGGCGGCCCCGGGCATCGACCACGACACCGTCCCGGCCGGCTGGGAGATCGAGTTCCTCGCGGTCGGGCGCGAGCTGAAGGAGGCATGCGCCTGGTCGCCGGCGCTGGCCGGGGCCCGCACGCGCGCCACCGTCGTTCACGACGACAGGGTGCACCAGCTCTCCGGCGAGCCCGACCCGCCGGACGGGGACACCGGGATCGCGGTCGGCGAGCCGGGCGGGTGGCTGCTGGACCCGAACCCGGCCGTCACCCGCGCCGGGCTGGTGTCGGCGCTCGCGCGGGCCACCTCGACGTCGCGGATCGACCCGCGGATCGCGTTCCTGACCGGCGACGACGAGCCCCCGCCCACCCCGTTCGCCCGCCCGCTGCGGGTGCTCGACTCCCGCCCGTGGGACCAGAAGCGGCTGCCGCGTCTGCTCCGCGACCTGGACGTCGGGGCGGTCGACGTGCGCCGCCGCGGCCTGGCCGGTGACGTCGAGGCGCTCGCCCGCAGGCTGCGCGGCCGCGGGTCGCGGCACGCAACCGTGGTGATGACCCGGGTCGAGGACCGGCCGTGGGGCCTGGTCTGCGTGGAGCCGGGCAGCGCCTGATCAGCCGCGCCCGGGGAAGTGGATGAACTCCAGCGTGATGCCGTCCGGGTCGCGGAACTCCAGGGTGGCGTAGTCGGTCGGGTCGGTCCGGTCGACGACGCCGCCGTGCGGCACCGTGAGCGCGTCCAGCCAGGCGGCCCAGTCGTCGAGGGTGGCCCGGTCCGCGACGCCGAACGCCAGGTGGTCCAGGGCCCCGCGGACCGGACTGCCGTCGCCGTCGGCGTGCAGCTCGATCATCACCCCGGTGACCGCGTCGAGCAGCAGGGCCGCCTTCTCCGGGTCGCCACCGCCCGCACCGTGGTGCGGGAAGGTCATCGGCAGCCGTTGCAGCCCGAGGACGCGCTGGTACCACAGCGCACTGGACTCCACGTCGGTCACGACGGCCGACACGTGGTGGAAGCCGGTGACCGCCGGTCGTTCGATGGCCGAACCCATGCGTGTCCTTCTCCTCGCCGGCCACCCGCGGGATGACCGGGCCTGCTCCTCGTCGCGGTGCAGTACACCACCGGCGCCCGCCCGGGGTGCGGACGGCCGCCGTCCCATGATCGGCCGCACGGGTACCGGCACGTCCCGCCCGGTCGGTGTGTGTCGCGTTGCCCGCCCCCGGCCGGGCGTGGAACCGTCGGCCGCGTGACGACGATCGCCGAGGTCCCCGAGTCCATGCGGTGCAGCGTGCTGCGTGCCGCCGGAGAGCTGCAGGTCCAGCAGCGCCCGGTCCCCCGCCCCGGCCCGCGCGAGGTGCTGGTGCGGGTCGCCTCGGTCGGCACCTGCGGCTCGGACGTGCACTACTTCCGGCACGGCCGGATCGGGGAGTTCGTGCTGCGTGAGCCGATGGTGCTCGGGCACGAGCCGTCCGGGCGGATCGTCGGCGTCGGCGAGGGCGTCGACACCGGCCGGATCGGCGAGCGGGTCTCGCTGGAGCCGGGCGTGCCGTGCCGGCGCTGCCGCTACTGCCACACCGGCGCCTACAACCTGTGCCCGGACATGGTCTTCTTCGCGACCCCGCCGGTCGACGGCGCGTTCGCCGAGTACGTGACGGTCGCCGACGACTTCGCCCACCCCGTCCCCGAGCACGTCTCCGACGACGCCGCCGCGCTCCTCGAACCGCTCTCGGTCGCGCTGTGGGCGCACCACAAGGCGCGCACCGGGGCCGGGTCGCGGGTGCTCGTCGCCGGTGCCGGGCCGATCGGTCTGCTCGTCGCGCAGGTGGCCGCGGTGCTCGGGGCCGCGGAGGTCGTCGTCAGTGACCCGGACCCGGGGCGTGCCGCGCTGGCCCGCGACTTCGGGGCGACCGACGTCGTCGCCCCGGGTACCGACGTGTCCGGGGTGGACGCCTTCGTCGACTGCTCCGGGGTGCCGGCGGCGGTGCTGGGCGGGCTGCCCGCGGTCCGCCCCGGCGGCACCGCGGTGCTGGTCGGGATGGGCGCCGACGAGATGACGCTGCCGGTGTCGGCGCTGCAGTCCCGCGAGATCACCCTGACCGGCACCTTCCGCTACGCCAACACCTGGCCCACCGCGGTGCGCCTGGCCGCCACCGGCGCGGTGGAGCTGGACCGGTTGGTGACCGGGCACGTCGACCTCGACCACGTCGGCGACGCGCTGTCCCCCGACCCGTCGCAGGTCAAGGTGGTCGTACGTCCGTGAGGCTCGCCGCCGGTCCCGGGTGGACCGACGTCGTCGCCGGGCTCGTGGCCACCGCGCCCGCCGGCCCGGCCGGGAACCGGCTGGTCACCGTCGACGGCTTCTCCGGCGCCGGGAAGTCGACCCGGGCCCGGGAGCTGGCCGACCGGCTCGCCGCCCCGTTGCTCGAGATCGAGGACCTGTGCCCCGGCTGGGACGGCCTGGCCCGGGTCCCGGCGCTGGCCCGGCGCGGGATCGGGGACCCGCTGGCCGCCGGGACGACGCTGCGCTGGACGTCGTGGGACTGGGTGCACGACCGGCCGGGCCCGGAGCGCACGCTCGCACCGGCACCCGTCGTCGTACTGGAGGGGTGCGGGAGCGGCGCGGCCGAGCTCGCGCCGGTGACCGCGCTCGCGATCTGGGTGGACGCGCCCGCCGACGAGCGGGAGCGGCGACTGCGGGATCGGGCGGACTGGCCCGGCTACGCCCCGTTCCGCGACGGCTGGCGCCGCGCCGAGCAGGAGCTGGCCCGCACCGGGGGTGCTCCGGAGCGGGCCGACGTCGTCCTGCACGGGTGAACGCGGACGGGGCCCGGCACCACCCCCCACGAGGGTGCCGGGCCCTGCCGCGCCGTCAGACCCGGGCGCGCCGGACGACGAGGTAGCCGCCGACGGCGGCGAGCACACCCACCAGCAGCGGGTAGCCGGCGAGCAGCAGCGGCACCGGCGCCCCGGCGAGGAACCGGCCCACCGCCGACCATGCCTGCTGCAGCGTCACCAGCACCACGGCCACCCCGACGACCAGGCCCGCGCCGGCGCCCAGCGCCCACACCCCGAGCTGCCCCCAGCGCCGGAAGACCGCCCCGAACAGCAGGAACACCGCGCCGATCACGAACATCGGGACTCAGTAGCAGAGCACCGTCAGCAGCACGCTCTGCCCCGACAGGAACCCCACCGCGAAGAACTGCATCCCGACACCCCAGCCGCCGGTCGCCCCCTCGATCTCCAACAGCACGGTCAGCAGCACCGAGTGCAGCAGGGTCTCGACGGCGAGCAGGGACAGCACCCCGGTGTAGAAGTGCCGCCGGGTGATGCCCAGGCTCAGCGCGAACGGCATCACCTGCGTCATCGTGATCAGGTACTGCGACCCCACGATGAAGAACATCGCGGTGAGCGCACCGGTGATCCCGCCGTCGGTGGAGCCGACACCCGCCTGCACTGCCCAGAAGATGGCCAGGTTGATCGCGAAGATGAGCGCCAGGATGGCCCAGGGGATGCCGACCCGGTTGCGGGCGTCGACGAGGTTCATCCGGAGGACCGCGGCCAGCCTGCTCCCGGTGGTCACGGGGCGGTCGACCTCGGCGACGGCGGCGGCGGTGGTCATGACAGGACCTTCCGGTCGGAGCGGGCGGCGGAGTTCTGCTGGGTGGTGCGTACGACGAGCTGCTGCAGCGAGACCGGCTCGAACTGCAGCGCCGGCAGCGTGGGCTCGGACACGGCGCCGGACAGCGTCACGCGCAGGAAGCCACCCATCTGCTCGCGGTGCAGCTCGACGTGCCCGCCGGCGAACCGCTCGACGGCCTCGACCGGCCCGGTCACGGTGACGGCGCTCCCCCGCAGGTCCTCGGCGTCGGAGTCGATCAGGACCCGGCCGCCGTCGATCAGGACGACGTGCTCGATCAGGTCGGACACCTCGTCGATGAGGTGCGTGGACAGCACCACGGTGCGCGGGTGCTCGGCGTAGTCGGCGAGCAGGCGGTCGTAGAACAGCTGGCGGGCGACGGCGTCGAGACCGAGGTAGGGCTCGTCGAAGAAGGTCAGCGGGGCCCGCGACGCGAGTCCGATGATCACGCCGACGGCGGAGACCTGGCCGCGGGAGAGCTTCTTGGCCCGCCGGGTGCGCGGGAGCGCGAACTCCTCGACCAGCTGGTCGGCGAACGCCTGGTCCCAGTGCGGGTACACGGTCGCGGCGGCGCGCAGTGCGTGCCCGACGGTGTAGGAGTCCGGGTACTTCAGCGACTCGCGGATGAAGCAGGTGCGGGCGAGCACCGGTGCGTTCTCGTAGGGCTGCTCGCCGAAGATCTCGACGCGCCCGGAGGACGCGAAGTTCTGCGCGGTGAGGATCTGCATCGCGGTGGTCTTGCCGGCGCCGTTGCGGCCGAGCAGCCCGTGGATGCGGTTCTCCTCCAGCGCGAACGTCACGTCGTCGAGCGCGGTCACGTCGCTGCCGTAGCGCTTCGTGACGCCGTGCATGGCGATCACGTTCGTACTCATCGGTCGTCCCCCCAGACGTCGATCATCTTCTTGAGCTGCTCGGGGTCGATCCCGAGCTTGCGGGCCTCGGTGACCAGCGGAGCGATGTACTGCCGGGCGAAGTCCTCGCGACGGCTCTCCAACAGCCGGGTCCGCGCCCCCTGCGCGACGAACATGCCGATCCCCCGTCTCTTGTAGAGCACACCCTGTGCGACCAGCTGGTTGAGACCCTTCGCCGCGGTGGCCGGGTTGATCCGGTGGAACGCGGCGAGCTCGTTGCTGGACGGAACCTGGGTCTCCTCCGGGTAGGTCCCGTCCACCACGGCGGACGCGATGTCCTCCGCGATCTGCGCGAACAACGGGCGGCCGTCGTCGATCACGGCGGCCTCACGGTGTCGTAGCTCGGTGGTTCATTACTAATGTAACGAACCGTAGAGCCTGAGGACCACCGCGTCCAGGGCCGTTGCTATTTACGCCTGCGCTTATATAAGCTTCATGTTGTGGAAGCGTTCGACGTCCTGGGGGATCCCGTACGGCGGCGCATCCTCGAGCTCCTGGCCGGCGGCGAGCGGACCGCAGGCGGGGTGACCGAGGTCGTGCGCGCCGAGTTCGGCATCTCGCAACCGGCGGTCTCGCGGCAGCTGCGAGTGCTGCGGGAGAACGGGTTCGCCACCGTCCGCGCCGAGGGCACCCGACGGCTCTATGCGGTCGACCCGTCCGGGCCGGCCGCGGCCGAGCGGTGGCTGGCCGGACTGCGCGGGTTCTGGACGCAGCGTCTCGACGCACTCGGAACCGAACTGGCCCGCGGATCGAAGGAGACCCCATGAACGACCACACCGCGAACGACGACACCGCGAACGACGAGACCCTGGCCCGTGCCGGGCAGGTGGTCCGCGACGCCGACGGGCGTGCCGTGCTGCGATTCCACCGTCGGCACACCGAGCCCGTCACCGACGTCTGGTCGGCGATCACCGATCCCGACCGCTGCGCACGATGGTTCGGCCGGTGGAGCGGAGACGGCCGGCCCGGCGGAACCGTCGCGCTCGTCCTGACCAGCGCCGAGGACGGTGGCGGGCCCCCGTCGGACATGCTCGTGCGCGACTGCGAGCCGCCGCACCGACTGGTCGTCGAGGTCCGCGAGGGCGACGGCGAGCCGTGGGAACTGTCGGCGACCCTCACCCCGGACGGTGACGGCACTCTGCTGGTCTTCGAGCAGGTGCTGCCCGAAGGGTTCTCCCCGGCCGACGCCGGGCCCGGCTGGCACTGGTATCTCGACCGGCTCGCCGCGGTCCTGGCAGGAGCGCCGATGCCGGACTGGGAGGCGACGCTCGCGGCGACCGTCGAGCACTACCGCGTGTGATGTCCCGCGGGATGTCGACGCTCGTGGCGATCCGGCGTCCGGGTCCCCGTCCGGCGCAGATCCCCTCGCCCCCGACGGCCGGTGGTCGGGCTCAGGCCGCGGGCCGCGCCGCCGAGGCATGCGTCGCCGTGAACCCGATCAGCACGCACCCGATCCCCAGCACGACGCCGTGGGCGACCCGTACCTCCGGCGGCGCGAAGAACTGCGGCAGGTAGGCGAGCAGAGCGATGCCGGTGAGCACCCCGCCGGCCACGGTCCCTCCCCCGGACCGGCGCGCGGCGAGCAGCAGCGCGACACCCGCCACCGCGACCGCGAGCAGCCCGGCGACGAAGGTCGCCGCCGCCCACGGGCCGAGCCGGAACGCCTCCGACACCGCGACCGCGGTCGCCTGGTCGATGCCCGACCCCCCGGCCCCACGCACGGCCCCGCCGAGGGCAGCAAGACCGAACGCCTCCGCCCCGAAGTAGGGCAGCACCAACACCGCCCCGAGCACGGCGGCCACCGCGGTGTCCCGACGGGCAGGACTCCGCTCCGGCCGCTCGGCGCGGGCCGCCACGGCCAGCAGCACGAACCCCGCCGCGCCGAGCAGGTGCGCCGGAACCCACCACGGGTCGACCCACGCCGCAGGCTCGGCACCCCACGGCCGCAGCGCCGGGTACGCAGCGAACGCCACACCGGCCCCGATCCACCACCACATGACGAACCCCTCCATCGATGAGAGCAATGCTCTCGCTTTCGCTCGACCAAAGCAAGAGCATTGCTCTCGTCGTCGACCATCGTTCATGCAGTGCTCTACGGTGACCCGGTGAACGCCTCCCGCACCGCCCGCGAGCGGGCCCGCGCCGAGCTCGTCTCCGAGATCACCGCGGCGGCACGCCGCCAGCTGGCCGAGACCGGCGCGGCCGCGCTGTCCATGCGTGCCGTGTCCCGCGAGATCGGGATGGTGTCCTCGGCACTGCACCGCTACTTCCCCACCCGCGACGACCTGCTCACCGCGCTGATCGTGCAGAGCTACGACGCGCTGGCCGACACCCTCGCCGCGGCCGACCCCGGCTCAAGCCCGGCGGAGCACTGGCGGGCGATCGCGCAGGCCCTGCGCGGCTGGGCGCTGGCCCACCCCCACGAGTACGCGTTGATCTACGGCTCCCCCGTGCCGGGCTACCACGCGCCGACCGGCACCGTCCCCGTCGCGGCCCGGGTCCTGGAGCCGCTCGCCCGCGCTCTGGCCACCGCGCATGCCGCGGGGACGCTCGTCGACGCGCCCGAGTCGGACCCCGCGCTCGCCGCCGACGCCGACCGCGTCCGCGCCGCACTGGGCCTCCCGGACCTGTCCGACGGGGCCGTGTTCGCCGCCCTCACCGCATGGACCGGGCTGTTCGGGCACCTGTCCTTCGAGCTGTTCGGCCAGTTCGAGAACGCCGTCGACGCCCGCGACGCGCTGTTCGCGGGAACCGTCGAACGCCTGGGCAGGGTCGCGGGCCTGCTCTGAGCGCTCCCCCGGACCGAGGAGCGGCGCCGCCCGGTGCCGGTCGAACCGGCTCCGGGTGAGCAGCGCAGGTCAGCGGCGCAGGTCAGCGGCGCAGCCGCCCGGCGAGCCGGCGGAGGCGTGCGCCCAGGTCGCCCGGCACACCGCCCTGCTCGACCCGGACGACGAGCGCCGTCGCCGCGACCGCCACCAGCAGCGCGACGATCAGGTCGCCGAACGGCCCCACCCCGAGGCGCCCGCTCCCCAGCGCCGCGGCCGCGGTCCCGACCGGCGGCAGCCACGGCTGCGTCCCGGTCACCACGAGCACGACCAGCGCACCGATCAGCGCGACACCCTCGTTGCGGATCACCGGCCGCGAGAACACCGACCCCACCGCGGCGCCGGTGATCCCGCAGGCCAGGTGGGCGAGCAGGCCGTCGAACAGGCTCCCGGTCGTCGCCGTGCCCCAGGCGGCGATCACGCCCCACACCACCGCGAGCAGCCCCAGCAGCGCCACGCCGGCCGTCGCGGCGATCAGCACACCGGCCGCGACCGGCCACGGGCCCCCGGCGGCGGACAGGGTGACGGCGCGGGAGTCGTCGTCCTCGGACTCGGCCAGCGCGTGTGCCAGCCAGGCCCCGACCGGGTAGAGCAGCAGCGCGCTGGCCGCCCACGGCGCGGGCAGCGGGCCGGGCGCCCCGCCGAACAGCACGGCGAGGGCGCCGGCGTAGAGCACCAGCGGGGCGACGAAGCGTTCGGTGCGGCCGACGTCCTCGCCCAGCAGCATCGCGACGGCGAAGGCCGAGCGCATCCGCCGCGTCACCGGCGGCCTCTCGGGGGAGCCGGACGGACCGGCCGCACCGAGCGGACCGCGCAGCCCGCGGCGAGCGCGGCCGCCAGCCAGGCGTCGCTCTCGGGGGCGGGGACCCGCACGGTGAACCGGCCCGGCGCCGCGCCCTCGACGCGGGCGGGCGGCAGCACCCGTTCCAGCAGCGGGCGGGGGTCGCCCGCGCAGGCCATGTCCAGGCGCATCATCGCCCCGGGCGGCGGCGCGGTCGGCAGCGGCACGGAGTCCGGGTCGGAGGCGGTCGCGATCCGGCCCTCGCGCAGCCGGTGCAGGCGGGCGCCGGGCAGGCCCGCCGCGGTGCCGGTGTGGTCGGTCAGCAGGGTCGGGGCGGCGCGCGCGGCGAGCAGCCTGGTCAGGGCGTCCGCGGCGTCGTCGTCGAGGCCGTTCCAGGGCTCGTCGAGCACGAGCAGCCCCGGCTCGCAGGCCAGCGCCTGCACCAGCCCGACCTTGCGGGCGTTGCCGGTGGACAGGTCGGCCATCGGCTCGTCGTCGTCGCCGTCGTACCCGAGCTCGGTCAGGAGCTCATCGGCGCGGTCGGCGGCGTCGTCGACGTCCACGCCGCGCACCCGGGCGATGTGGTCGAGCCAGCGTCGCGGGGTCAGCTTGCGGGCGGCCGGGAAGCGGTCGGGCAGGTAGCCGACGACCTCGGGGACGTCCTCGACCTCACCCGCGGTCGGGGCGAGCGCGCCGGCGGCGATCCGCAGCAGCGTGGACTTGCCAGCCCCGTTGCCGCCCCGCACGACGGTCGGCACGGCCGGGTCGACGTCGAGGTCGGCGCCGCGCAGCGCGACCGCCCCCGACGGGTGGGTGTGGTGGATCCCGACCAGGCGCACCCGACCACCTCCACCGCTCGTCTCCCGCGTGCGTGACGATCAGGTTCGCACAGCGGCGCGGCCGTCCGGGCCGGCGGTGGCACGGCGGTACGGCCCGTGGCGGGGGCGGTACGCAGGGCTGTCGAGATCACCCGTTCGGCGCAGCCGCGCGTCGGCTCGGCGCGTTCAGCCGGTCCCGGTCGACACCGCGGCGTCGCGGTTGCGGCGCTGCCGGAGCTTCCGCACGACCAGCCACACGATCACCGCCGCGCCGAGCACGGCGACGACCTTGCTGATCGGCGACATGTAGACCTCGATGACCTCCCAGCGCTCACCGAGCACGAAGCCGAGGTAGACGAACAGCGCGTTCCAGACACCGCTGCCGATCGCGGACAACGCGGTGAACCGCAGCAGCGGCATCCGGGCGATCCCGGCCGGGATCGAGATGAGGCTGCGCACGATCGGGATGCAGCGCCCGCCGAGGACGAACCAGTTCCCCCAGCGCTCGAACAGGGCCAGCCCCTTCTCCAGGTCCTTCTGGCTGGAGACGACGAACCAGCGGCGGCCGCACAGCCGGTGCACCCGTTCGTAGCCGAGCCAGTGCCCCAGTGCGTAGAGCACGAGCGCGCCGGCGACAGCACCCATCGTGGCCGCCGCCCAGACGCCGACGGGGCTCATCGCGCCGGTCGAGGCGCGGAAGCCGCCCAGCGGGAGGATCACCTCCGACGGGATCGGGGGGATCACGTTCTCCAGAAAGATCAACAACCCGATGCCCGCGGCGCCGAGCCGGTCCACGATGTCGAACACCCACTGCGTCACGCACCCCATGGTGCCTGAAGATCAGATCGCCCGGTTGGTCCGGTTCGACCGGTCACGACGGGCGGGGGCGGATCCGCTCGACCGACGAGCAGCGCGGCGGGAACGGCGCGCGGCGGATCCGGAACGCACCGACCCCCGCCGGCGAGGGGCCGGCGGGGGTCGGTGTCGGACGGGATCAGGCGGCCGCGGTGGCCGACTCCCCCTTCGCCGCGCGGTCACGCAGGGACTGCGGGACCTCGAAGCGCTCGCCGTACTTGGCCTTGAGCTCGTCGGCGCGGGCCACGAAGCCGGCCGGGCCGCCGGGGTAGCCCTCGATGTACTGCAGCACGCCACCGGTCCAGGCCGGGAAGCCGATGCCGAAGATCGAGCCGATGTTGGCGTCGGCGACGGTGGTCAGCACGCCCTCGTCGACGCACTTCACGGTCTCGATCGACTCGATGAACAGCATGCGCTCGGACAGCTCGTGCAGGTCGACGTCGTGGTTCGTCGCACCGAACTGCTCGCGCAGGCCCGGCCACAGGCGGGTGCGCTTGCCGTTCTCGTACTCGTAGAACCCGGCGCCGGAGCTCTTGCCCTTGCGATCGAACTCGTCGACGAGCCGGTCGATCACCGGGTCGGACGGGTGCGGGGTCCAGGTGCCGCCGGCGGCCTCGACGCCCTTCCTCGTCTCCTCGCGGATCTTGCGCGGCAGCGTGAGGGTCAGCTCGTCCATCAGCTGCAGCACCGGGGCCGGGTAGCCGGCCTGCGACGACGCCTGCTCGATCGTCTGCGGGTCGATGCCCTCGGCGATCATCGCGACGCCCTCGTTGATGAAGGTGCCGATGACCCGGCTGGTGAAGAACCCACGGGAGTCGTTGACGACGATCGGGGTCTTCTTGATCCCCAGGGTCAGGTCGAACGCCTTGGCCAGTGCCTCGTCGCCGGTCCGCTCACCCTTGATGATCTCGACCAGCGGCATCTTGTCGACCGGCGAGAAGAAGTGCAGACCGATGAAGTCGTCCGGACGGTCGACCCCCTTTGCCAGCTCGGTGATCGGCAGCGTCGAGGTGTTCGAGCACAGCAGCGCGGCGGCGTTGATGTACTTCGCGGCCTCGCGGAACACCTCCTGCTTCAGCTCCACGGACTCGAACACGGCCTCGATGACGACGTCGCAGCCGGCGAGGTCGGCGTAGTCGTCGGTCGGCAGGATCCGGCCGAGCAGCGCGTCGCCCTTCTCCTGCGTGGTCTTGCCGCGCGCGACGCCCTTCTCGACCAGGCCCTGGGAGTAGGCCTTGCCCTTCTCGGCGGCCTCCTTCGAGACGTCCTTGAGGACGACCTCCCAGCCGGCGAGGGAGCAGACGTAGGCGATGCCAGCACCCATCATCCCGGCGCCGAGCACCGCGACCTTGGTGGGCTGCCACTTCTCCGGCGCGCTCGGACGGGACTTGCCGCCGTTGATCGCGTTCAGGTCGAAGAAGAACGCCTTGATCATGTTCTTCGCGACCGGGCCGGTGACGAGCTCCGCGAAGTAGCGGCCCTCGATCTTGAGCGCGGTGTCGAAGTCGACCTGGCTGCCCTCGACGGCCGCGGAGAGGATGTTGCGCGGCGCCGGCATCGGCGCGCCCTTGAGCTGCTTGCGCAGGTTCGCCGGGAACGCGGGCAGGATCGACGCGAGCGACGGGTTCGACGGCGTGCCGCCGGGGATCTTGTACTTCGGCCGGTCCCAGGGCTGGGTGGTGCGCTCGGGGTTGGCGAGCACCCAGGCGCGGGCCTTGTCGAACGCCTCCTCGCGGGTGGCCGCGAGCTCGTCGATCAGGCCCAGCTCCAGTGCCTTGGCCGGCTTGTGCCGCTGGCCCTGCGCGAGGACGTTCATGAAACCGTTCGCGATGCCCAGCATGCGGGTGACGCGGGTGACGCCGCCACCGCCGGGCAGCAGGCCGAGGCTGACCTCGGGCAGGCCGTAGACCACGCCCTTCGCGTCGACGCCGACCCGGTGGTGGGTGGCCAGCGCGATCTCCAGGCCCCCGCCGAGCGCCGCGCCCACCAGGGCGGACGCGACCGGACGGCCGAAGGTCTCCAGCGTGCGCAGCTGGCCCTTGACCTCGGCGACCATCGTGAGGATCTGCTCGGCGTCGTCGGGGCCGGCCGCGATGAGCTGGTCCAGGTTGCCGCCGGCGAAGAAGGTCTTCTTGGCCGAGGTGATGACGACACCGACGATGTCGTCCTTGTGCTTCACCAGGTCGTCGACGACCTCCCGCATGGCATCGCGGTAGGCGTCGTTCATGGTGTTGGCGCTGCTGGCGGGATCGTCGAGGGTGACGACGGCGATGCCGTCGGCGTCCTTCTCCCAGCGGACGGCCTTCTGCTCACTCACTGCTGTTCAGTCCTTCCGAGATTCCGGGAGATTCAGACGCGCTCGACGATGGTGGCGATGCCCATGCCGCCGCCCACGCAGAGCGTGGCCAGGCCGCGGCGCAGGTCACGGCGCTCCAGCTCGTCGACGAGGGTGCCGAGGATCATCGCGCCGGTGGCACCCAGCGGGTGGCCCATGGCGATGGCGCCGCCGTTGACGTTGGTGATGTCGTGCGAGATGTCCATGTCGCGCATGAACCGCAGGGCGACGGCCGCGAAGGCCTCGTTGATCTCGAAGAGGTCGATGTCGCCGACCGACAGCCCGGCCTTGGCCAGCGCCTTGCGCGCGGCGGGCGCCGGGCCGGTCAGCATGATGGTCGGGTCCGCGCCGGACAGCGCGGTGGCGACGATCCGGGCCCGCGGGGTCAGGCCGTTGGCCTTCCCGGCCGCCTCGGTGCCGATCAGGGTCAGCGCGGCGCCGTCGACGATGCCGGAGGAGTTGCCCGCGTGGTGGACGTGGTCGATCTTCTCGATCCAGTGGTACTTCTGCAGCGCCACCGCGTCGAAACCGCCGTCGCGGCCCATCATCTCGAACGAGGGCTTGAGCCCACCGAGCGTCTCGACGGTGGCGCCGGCCCGGATGTGCTCGTCGCGGTCGAGGACGGTCACCCCGTTGCGGTCCTTCACCGGGACGATCGAGTTCGCGAAGCGGCCGTCGGCCCACGCCTTGGCCGCACGGGTCTGCGACTCCACGGCGAAGGTGTCGACGTCCTCGCGGGACCAGCCCTCGAGGGTGGCGATGAGGTCGGCGCCGATGCCCTGCGGCACGAAACCGGTGCGGTAGTTGGTGTCGGGGTCCATCGCCCAGGCGCCGCCGTCGGAGCCCATCGGCACGCGGCTCATGGCCTCGACGCCACCGGCGAGGACGAGCTCCTCCATGCCGGAGCGGACCTTCTGGGCCGCGGTGTTCACGGCCTCCAGGCCGGACGCGCAGAACCGGTTGAGCTGCACACCGGCGACGGTGTCGGGCAGCCCGGCCGCGATCGCGGCGGTCTTGGCGATGTCACCGCCCTGGTCGCCGATCGGCGAGACGACACCGAGTACCAGGTCGTCGATGGTGTTCGTGTCGAGCTGCGGGTTCCGCTCGCGGACCGCGTCGATCAGGCCGGTCACCAGCGAGATCGGCTTGACCTCGTGCAGCGAACCGGAGGCCTTGCCCCGGCCGCGGGGTGTGCGGATCGCGTCGTAGATGTAGGCCTCGGGGATCTCGCTCATCCGAACCTCTCGTGGGTGGTCGGCGCCGGGGCGGCCGGGCGGCACTGCCCCTACTTACTGGTAGCTTTTGTTACAGCAGCACTGTCACATGGGTCAAGACGGCCGTCGAAGAACGTGACAGCGACCATGTCACACCACCACTGTCGCATAGGACGGCCGGCCCGTAACCTGCGGTCATGTCCGCCGCCACCGATGCCTCGAGCGACGACGGCTCCCCCGAGCTGCTCACCGTCGACCAGCTCGCCGAGCGGACCGGCATCTCGGTGCGCACCATCCGCTTCTACGCGGGCAAGGGGCTCATCCCGGCGCCCCGGTTGCGGGGCCGCACCGGCCTCTACGACGCGGCGCACCGCGCCCGGCTGGAGCTGATCGGCGAGCTCACCGGGCTCGGGTTCACACTGGCCGCCATCGAGCGGCAGCTGGAACAGGTGCCGCTGGAGACCGCGCCGGAGGAGCTGGCCCTGCAGCGGGCACTGCTCACCCCCTGGCTGCCCGAGGTCGACGAGGAGCTCGACCGCGCCGGCCTCGACCGCCGCGCCGGGCGTCGCCTGTCCGACGACGAGGTCACCACCCTGGAGCAGCTCGGCGCCCTGACCCGGCTGCCGGACGCGGGACCGGACTCCGTGCGGCTGCACGGGATGGTCGCGCTCGGTTCGGCCCTGCAGGCGCTGGACGCGGGCCTGCCGCCGGAGCTGTGGAAGCGCTCGCACGACCTCATCGAGCGGCACACCTCCGCGCTCGCAGAGGACCTGATGACGCTGTTCCAGGAGGAGGTCCTGCAGCCCTACCGGGACCGCGGCCGCCCCGCCGAGGAGCGACGACGGCTGGCCGCCGCGTTCTCCCGGCTCAAGCCGATCACCGTGCAGGGCGTCGTCGCCGCGTTCGGGCGGGCGGTCAACCGGGCCATCCGCGAACGCGTCGACTCCGGCCGCGCCGCGGCCGACCGTCAGGAGGGGTGACCGCGACGAGCCGGTCGTAGCATCGGTCCATGGCGAACTTCGAGTTCCCGGTCCGGGTGCGCTACCACGAGGTCGACGCCCAGGGCGTGGTGTTCAACGCCTGGTACCTGGCCTGGTTCGACGAGGCGATGACCGAGTTCCTCGAGCACCGCGGCCTCACCTACCGGGCGATGCTCGACGCCGGCTACGACATCCAGCTCGTCCACACCGAACTCGACTGGCGGGCCGGGGTCGGGTCAGGGCCCCGGCAAAGTCGCTAGATGATCTTGTAGGTGGTCAGTGGTCGATGGGGGTCGCGGGCGTGGTGGCGGAGTGCTGCGGCGATGTTGCTGACGCCGTGCAGGCGTAGCGCGGTGATCGCGAGGTTCCGCAACGCCGACATGACCTGCGGGGCGTGACCGGTGTGGGCGGTGGCGCGGTCTTCGTCGAAGCAGACATCACGGACCCAGTGCAGGCGATTCTCGATCGACCAGTGCCCACGGATCCAGCGGGCGAGCAGTCCTGGATCGGCGTCGGTGCTGGTCAGGCTGGTGATCGCGTAGGCGGTCTCGGTTCTCCACTTCCCGCCAGGCCGCAGTGGGCGACGCCGGCGCACCAGCTTGATCGCCTGGGATGCGTGGGGGAAGAACTCTGCGCCCAGGTCGGGACAGGGGTGCAGGCTGACCACGCTGATCGTGCGGGTCTCGACGCGGCCGTGCCCACGCCCGCGTTGACGATCAGCGACGCCGATCTGGGTCCAGGGCAGCGCCCGTACCCGTGCCAGCAGCGTGGGCTGGTTCGCTTTGATCGTCATCAGGTAGTGCCCGCCGCGGCGGTGTAGGTAGTCGGCGTGGGCTCGCTGGGTGTGCAGAGCGTCCGCGGTGACCAGTACATCGTCGAGGTCGAGGGGGTCGAGCAGCGCGGTGAACGCGGTGATCTCGCTGCCCTTCTCTGCGACCTGAACCTGGCCGAGCACGCCACCGCTGGTCTGGTCGAGCACCGACACCAGATGCGGGAGCCAGACCCTGCCGTCGGCGGCACGGACGCGGGCGCCGCGCAGGGTCTTGCCGTCCAAGGCCAGCACGCGACGCTGTTCTCGCCGGGGTGTGCCCTCCGCCGCCGGCTGGGCGCTGAGCTGGGGCAACACCCAGGACTGCAACGCCGCCTCCAGCGCCGAGGCGTCGACCCGTTGCAGGACCCGGCGGATGGTCGACTCGTGCGGAGCGACCGCGCCCACCCCGAGCACGTCCAGCACGGCGCGGCCGACGTCATGGGCGTACTCGGCGATCGCGGTGAACGACCGGGCCCCCGCCAACACCGCGCACGCCCCCAGTAGCAACACCGCGAGGACACCGTGGCGGACACCGCGTGGTTTCCGCGGGTCCGGCACTCGCGACAGGGCCTCCACCAGCGACAACCCCGCCGCCTCACCGACCGGCGCGGCTCTCCCCGCGTCAGGACCGACCTCCAGGCCTTCCAGAGCAGCAACGATCGGAGACACTGACACTGCGGACACAGGCTTCCTGACGTGAGCAAGGATTCGACACCCTCATGATCACGCCAAGCCTGTGTCCGCACCCACCCCCACCCCCCACATCACCGCAGCTCAGGACCCACCCATCACGACTTTGCCGGGGCCCTGGGGGTCGGGTGGGGCGAGGACGTCGTCGTCGCGGTGTCGACGGCGCGGATCGGCCGGACCAGCTTCGCACTCGACTTCCAGGTCCGCGCCCTCGACGACACGGGCGAGCGCACCGTCACCTGCGACTGCCGCACCGTCTACGTGGTGATCGCCGTCGACGGCAGCGGCAAGCAGGAGATCCCGGCGCTGATCCACAACGCGCTCGGCGATCCCGAGCCGCTGATGCCGCTGCGGCCCTGATCCGGTCAGGTGCCGCGGATCCGGCCGCGGACCTCGCCGAGGGCGATCCGGCCACCGTCGCGGGCGGGCGCGGTCGCGGTCATCACGACCTCGTCGCCGTCCTCCAGCCAGGCGCGTGAGGCACCACCGGGGAGCGCGACCGGGTCACGGCCGTTCCAGGACAGCTCCAGCATCGAGCCGAACTCCCCGCGCTCCGCACCGGAGATCGTCCCCGAGCCGAGCAGGTCACCGGCGCGCAGCCCGGCCCCGCCCGAGGTCAGGTGGGCCACCATCTGTTCAGGGGACCAGTACAGGTCCCTAGCCGGCGGGGACGCGATCAGCTCGCCGTTGAGGTGCACGGCGAGGTCGAGGTCCAGGCCGAGCGCGGTGCCGGTCGGGGTGAGGTAGGGCAGCGACGCGGGGTCGTGCACGGGCAGCGGGACCCGGGCCGCGGACAGCTCGTCGAGCGGGGTCACCCAGGCCGAGATCGACGTCGCGAACGACTTGCCCAGGTGCGGGCCGAGCGGGCGGGACTCGAAGAACTGGATGTCGCGGGCGGACCAGTCGTTGAGCAGCACGACGCCGAAGACGTGGTCGGCGGCGTCGTCGATCCCGACCGGTCCCGGCACCGGTCCGCCGAGGACGAAGCCGAGCTCCGCCTCGAAGTCGAGCGTGGCGCAGGGGCCGAAGTCCTCGGGCCCACGCTGTCCCGACGGACGCGTGACCGGGGTCCCGGTGACCCGGACCGTGCCGGAGCGGCCGTGGTAGCCGACCGGCATCCGTCGCCAGTTCGGGGTGAGCGGGTCCGAGGCGTCCGGGCGGAAGATCAGTCCGGCGTTCCGCGCGTGCTGCTCGCAGGCGTAGAAGTCGACGTAGTCGGCGACGGCGAAGGGCAGCACCGGGACCAGTCCCTCGTCGGGCAGGCGGTGCGCGGCGGCCCGCTCGTGGTCCGCACGCCACTCGCGCAGCCACTCGACGATCTCGCGCCAGGCCGGGGCGCCGGCGTCGAGCAGCCGGGTCAGGTCGGGCGCGGTCAGCAGGTCCGGGTACGGGCCGCGCTGCGCGGTGGCGAGCGAGCCGACGTCGAGCAGACCGCCGTCGGGCAGCGGGCAGGCGATGCGGGAGCCGCCGGGGCGTCCCTTCCCGGCGACGGCGCCGAGTGCGAGGGCGGGAACGGGCGGCGGCGCGGTCGTCACGGTCCCCGACCGTAGGCGATGCGGCGACGGCGCGGGCGGGGAACTCACCGTGACGGTCGCACGTTACGACCGGTGTGCCCGGTCCGTCCGGATCGGGCGGGAACCGGACTCGAACCGGAACGCAGGAGGACACCCGCAGATGGGTCTGCTCGACAAGCTCAAGGAGCGCCTCACCGGAGGCGCGCAGGCACAGCCGCAGCAGGGCTCCGGGGGTGCGGGGCCGCAGGGGCCCGGCCCGACGCCGCAGCAGGGCTTCGGCGCGGCACCGCAGCAGCAGGACCCCGACCAGCAGGCGATCGAGCGTTACCGCTACATGCTCCGCACCGCACCGCCCGAGCAGGTGGAGCAGGCGCACGCGGAGGCGTTCGCGAAGCTGACGCCCGAGCAGCGGCAGAAGGTGCTCGAGGACGTCGGCGGGCAGGTGCCCGAGGCCGAGCGGGCCCGCTCGACCGATCCGCAGGAGCTGGCGCGGATGGCGACCCGCGCGGAGATGCGCAACCCCGGCACCATGGAGCGGTCGCTGGGCGGCGGCCGTGGGCCCGGCATGGGCGGCATGATCGCCGGATCGCTGCTGGCCGGTGTCGCCGGTGCCTTCATCGGCACGGCGATCGCGGGAGCGATGTTCGACGACGCCGGTGCCGGTGAGGACGTGGCCGCGGCCGAGGAGTCCCCGGCCGAGGAGCCGCCCGCCGAGGACCCCGGTTTCGACGACGGCGGCGGGTTCGACATGGGCGGCGACTTCGACTTCTGAGCCCACCCGGGACGGCCCCGGCCCACGCGATCCGTGGGCCGGGGCCGTTCTGTTCCCCCACATGCCGAAACACCTGTTGCAGAGCCGGAGCCGACCTGGCACCGTCCGGTCACCCATGCCAGAGTCGCCATCCGAGCATCCGTCCCGAGCGGACGGCATCGAGGACGAGTGGGAGTACGAGTTATGGCACAGCAGGTACGCGGCGTCGTGGCCCGGGCCAAGGGTGAGCCGGTCACCGTCGAGACGATCATCGTCCCGGATCCCGGCCCCGGTGAGGCCGTGGTGAAGATCCAGGCCTGCGGGGTCTGCCACACCGACCTGCACTACAAACTCGGCGGCATCAACGACGAGTTCCCCTTCCTCCTCGGCCACGAAGCCGCCGGCATCGTCGAAACCGTCGGCGACGGCGTCACCGACATCGCCCCCGGCGACTACGTCGTCCTCAACTGGCGCGCCGTCTGCGGACAGTGCCGCGCCTGCAACAAGGGCAAGCCCCAGTACTGCTTCGACACCCACAACGCCACCCAGAAGATGACCCTCGACGACGGCACCGAACTGTCCCCCGCCCTCGGCATCGGCGCCTTCATCGAGAAGACCCTCGTCCACTCCGGACAATGCACCAAGGTCAACCCCGACGCCGACCCGAAAGCCGCCGGCCTCCTCGGCTGCGGCGTCATGGCCGGCCTCGGCGCCGCCATCAACACCGGCGGCGTCGGGCGCGGTGACTCCATCGCCGTCATCGGCTGCGGCGGCGTCGGCGACGCCGCCATCGCCGGCGCCAAGCTCGCCGGCGCCACCACGATCATCGCCGTCGACACCGACCCGCGGAAACTCAAGTGGGCCGAAGAGTTCGGCGCCACCCACACCGTCAACGCCACCGAACAGGATCCGGTCGAGTTCATCCAGTCCGTGACCGACGGCAACGGCGCCGACGTCGTCATCGACGCCGTCGGACGACCCGAAACCTACAAGCAGGCCTTCTACGCCCGCGACCTCGCCGGCACCGTCGTCCTCGTCGGCGTCCCCACCCCCGACCTGCACGCCCCCCAGATCCCGCTCATCGACTACTTCGGCCGCGGCGGCGCCCTCAAATCCTCCTGGTACGGCGACTGCCTCCCCTCACGCGACTTCCCCACCTACATCGACCTCTACCTCCAAGGCCGCTTCCCCCTCGACAAGTTCGTCACCGAAACCATCGGCATCGACGACATCGAAACCGCCTTCGACAAAATGCACGCCGGCGAGGTCCTGCGCTCGGTCGTGATCCTCTGATGGCCCCGACCGAGACCCCGATCGACCACGTCGTGACCTCCGGCACGTTCAACCTCGACGGCGGATCCTTCGACGTCGACAACAACGTCTGGATCATCGGCGACGACCGCGAAGTGTTCGTCATCGACGCCGCCCACGACGCCGACGCCATCACCCACGCCGTCGGCGACCGCACCGTGAAGGCGATCGTGTGCACCCACGCCCACGACGACCACATCAACCAAGCACCCACCCTCGCCGACCGCTTCGACGCACCGATCCTGCTCAACCCCGCCGAACACGTCCTGTGGGACATGACCTGGCCCGACCGCACACCCGACCAGGAACTGTCCGACGGGCAGACCCTGACCGCGGGCGGGATCGACCTACGCGTCCTGCAGACCCCCGGCCACTCACCCGGCTCGTCCTGCCTCTACGCACCCGAACTCGGCATCGTGTTCACCGGCGACACCCTGTTCCACGGCGGACCCGGCGCCACCGGACGCTCCTACTCATCGTTCGACACCATCATCGAATCCATCCGCACCACCCTGCTCACCCTCCCCGCCGACACCCGCGTCCGCACCGGACACGGCGACCCCACCACCATCGGAGACGAAGCACCCCACCTCGACGAATGGATCCGCAACCGATCCTGACCCGACACCCCCACCGCGGCCCGGCCCCTCACACCCGGGGCCGGGCCGCAGCGGTTCCTACACCGAGATGCAGCTCAGCGGGCTCGGACGAGCCACGGACCCCGCTGAGCTGCATCTCGGCAACCGGTCGAGCGGACAGCGCGGACCGAGGACAGCGCGGAGCCAGGGCGCGGGACGCGCCGCGACGCGTGCGTCTGACACGGTGGGGCGTGCCCCGCTCGCTGTCGTCGCTCCCGTTCCGCCTGCTCCTCGCCTCGACCGCGCTCGCGTTCGGCGGGTACGCCCTGCTGCTGCCGGTCGTCCCGCTGTGGGTGTCCCGGGGCGGTTCCGGCGAGTTCGGAGCGGGGCTGAGCACGGGCGTACTGATGGCGGCCACCGTCGGCACCCAGCTGCTGGTGCACGCGATGCTGCGCCGGGTCGGGCACCGTCCGGTGCTGGTCGTGGGGTCGCTGCTGCTCGGCCTCCCGACGCCGTTGCTCGCGCTGACCGCCGACCTCGGTCCGGTGCTGGCGATCTCCGCCGTCCGTGGGCTCGGGTTCGGGATGGCCACGGTCGCCGGGAGCGCGCTCGTCGCGGAGCTGGTCGAGCCGTCCGCGCACGGTCGCGCGGCGGCGCGCTACGGCTACGCGGTCGGCCTGCCCCAGCTGCTGTTCCTGCCGGCGGGCGTCGCGGTCGTCGACGCGCTGGGGTTCACCGGGGTGTTCCTGCTCGCCGGGATCACCCCGGTCGCCGGGGCGCTGGTGGTGGCGTTCGTGCGCGGGCCCCGGCGGGCCCCCGCACCCCGCCGCGACGACGCCGTCCCGCACCCCCGCGAGCCCCGCAGGCGACTCCCCGCCGCGCCGGTGCTCGCAATGCTGGGCTGCTCCACCGCGCAGGGCGGCGTGATCACCTTCGCCCCGCTCGTCGCGCCAGGGGCGACGGTCGCGGTGCCCGCCGCGCTGTTCGCCACTGCGCTCGGGGCGCTGCTCGGCCGCGGCGTCGCGGGCACCCTCACCGACCGCAGCGGACGTCCCGGGGCCCTGTTGCCGGTCGGGACCGCGTGCGCCACGGTCGGGCTGCTCGGGGTGCTCGCCGCTCCGTTCGCGTCGGTCCTGCTGGTGGCGGGGGCGGCCGCCGTCGGCGCCGGGTTCGGGCTCGTGCAGAACGACGCCATGGTCGCCCTGTTCGCCGCCGCCGGGCCGTTGCACTACGGCCCGGCCAGCGCCGTCTGGAACATCGCCTACGACGCCGGGACCGGCCTGGGAGCGACCGGGCTCGGCGCGATCGCCGAGCCCTTCGGCTTCGCCGCCGCCTTCGGCACGACGGCCGCGGTGCTGTTCGTGCTCACCCCGGCGGTCCACCGTCGTCGCGCCTGACCACCGCCACGAGACCCCGCAGCGACGCCACCGGCAGGAGTCTCGCGCGGCAGGGCGGGCCCCGGGGTCGGGGCACGCCCCACCCCGACGGGAGCGGGTCAGGCCTTCGGAATCGCCCGCTGCAGCTCGGGGACGACCGCGTCGAGCACGGACGGGAGGCTGAGCACGGTCTGCCAGGCGAAGGCCAGCTCGGTGGCCCCCTCCAGGAACACGGCGCGCCCGTCGCGCATCGCGGGCAGCCGCGACAGCAACGGATCCCCGACGACCGTCGCCTTGCCGCCGGGGGTGAACGACAGCTGGTCCCAGACGATGAGGTCGTGGTCGAGCTCGCTCGCCTGCTCGAAGCTGAACTCGGTGTAGAACTTGCCTGCGGCCAGCTGGTCGATCCGCGGCGGCACGGTGAACCCCAGCTCGGTGAAGAACCGTGAGCGGGGGTCCTGCGAGGAGAACACGCTGATCTTGTCCGCGCTGCGGCTCGCGACGACGACCGAGCGCCCCTTCCACTGTGGATCGGCGTCGCGGGCGGCGACGAACCTGCCCTCCAGGTCGGCGACCAGCTTCTCGGCCTCGGCCTCCTTGCCCAGCGCCCGCCCGGTCTCGCGGGTGTACTCCTGCCACGGTGCGCCGTAGTCGTCGAACCCCCGCGGTGGCCCGACGGTCGGTGCGACGGCGCTCACCACCGGATAGCTCTGGGCATCGAGGTCGGAGTAGAGGCCGATCACCAGGTCGGGGCGCTGTGCTGCGATCTTCTCGGGCTCGATGGAGGACATGTTCAGGACCGCCGGTGCCGCGCCCACCGCCTGCGCGGCCGCCTGGGCCCACGGCTGCACGACGACCTTCTCGTCGCCGTACCAGTAGCGGGCCGCCACCGGCGCCACCCCGAGCGCGAGGATCGCGTCGTGGTCGGTGTAGCCCACGGACACCACACGCTGCGGGGCCTGTGGGATCGTCGCCGCGCCGAGCTTGCCCTCGATCGTCACCGGGAATCCGGCGCTCCCCGTCGCGGCACCAGTGCCGGTCTCCGACCTGCCGCCCCCGCCACACCCGGCCAGGGCGGCGCCACTGGCCGCAGCCAGCGTCCCCAGGAGCATCTGTCGCCGGGTCAGTCCCATGTCCGTTCCTTCCGCTCGTCCGGCGGAATGCTAGGCCACGAACTTAGGCTTGCCTGTGCTGCATTCAGGTGGGGCTCAGCGCGCCCCTGCGGCGCGGGCCGGTGCGGGGCGTGGCGCAGCCGAGGTCGAACCCGTGCACCCGCGCTGCGGTACCGCCGAGCAGGGCGGCGCGCACGTCGTCGTCGAGCTCGGGAAACCGTCCGCGCAGCTCGTCGGGATAGCGGAAGGTCATGAGGTCGCGGATCAGCCGCGCCGGACGCACCAGCGGGTAGCCGCTGCCGAACATCAGCCGGTCCGGGCCGTAGGCGGCCAGCAGCTCGCCGAGCGCCTCCGCGGCAGACACCCGGTGTCGCCGCAACGCGATCAGCAGGTCGGTGAGCAGCACGTAGACGTTGGGCACGCGGGCCAGCCGGATCAGCGACGCGGTCGGGGCGCAGGCGGCGCCCACCACGAACCGGATCTTGGGCAGGGCCGTGGCCAGCGCGGCGACCTCGGTGACGTCGACGGCCCCGGCCGGCAGCGGCCCCGCGCTGCGCACCCGGACCGGCAGGGCGGACCCGGCGCGGACCGGCTCGGCCCACTCCGGCCACCGGGGCCGCGGAGCCGCCTCCCCCTCGGCGACGACGCCCGCGTGCGCCCAGTCCGGTGCCGCGCGCGACGGTCGCGCGGTCGGTGCGACCCCGATGTGGACCACCCCGGCGCCGGCCTGCTCCGCCCGGATCAGGGTCCGTCGCAGCCACGGTGCCCGCAGGGACAGCGCGGTCTCCGGACGACGGGCCGGCAGCACGGTCAGCGCGCGCAGACCGTCGCGACCGACCCGGGCGCCGATGCCACGGGCACGGGCCCGGTCGGCGGGATCGAGCTCGCCGGCCAGCGCGAGCCGACCGGGGTGCTCGGCGGCAAGCTCGGCGTGCCAGGCAGGCGCGGCGAACCCGAGAACGAACAGGTCCTCGAACCCGGCAGGGACCAGCACCGCGCGGTCCACCGCGGACAGCACGTGCGCAGCCAGTGCCTGCGGCGTGACCAGCTCGAACGCGTCCGCCGACAGCGGCCGCGGCGAGGGGTCGACCATCCGGTGGCGGTGCAGCAGGTCGGCGACGAACTGCTCCCCCGCCGGGCCCGACTGGTTGTGCGGCCTGCCGTCCCAGCCGTGCACCTGGGCGTCGACGACCGCCGGGAGACCACCACGCCCCGGGGGCGCTGGGCAGCACCGGTCCACGACGACCACCTCCACTGTCGCGGAGCGGCCCGGCACGCGCAGCGCGTGCCGGGCCGCTCCCCTGGGTTCCCTGTGACCGGGCTGGCCGGTACCTACCCGACCGACGGGCCGAGCCCCATCGACTGGGGCGTGCTCGAGTCCGGGCTGGGCTGCGGGATGCCCTCGTCGAGCTGGCCGAACTCGGTCATGAGGGCCTTGTTCCAGGGCGTGACCTCCTCGGCCACCAGGGAGTTGGTGGTGAGGATCAGCCCGGCGACCGAGGCGCCGTTCTGCAGGGCGGAGCGCACGACCCGCAGCGGGTCGATGATGCCCATCTCGACCATGTCCCCGTAGCGGCCCTCCAGGGCGTCGAAGCCCTCGTCGACGCCCATGGTGGTGACCTGCTTGACCACCTCGTCGCCGTCGTAGCCCGCGTTGGAGGCGATGAGGTGCACGGGCTCGGTGAGCGCCTGCCGGACGATCTCGGCGCCGATCCGGTAGTCCCCGGTCACGTCCAGCTCGTCGAGGGCGGGCTCGGCGTGCAGCAGCGCCGCGCCGCCACCGGCGACGATGCCCTCGGCCACCGCGGCCCGGGTCGCCTGCAGCGAGTCGTCCACGCGGTGCCGGATCTCGCGGGCCTCGGCGTTGGTCGGTGCCCCGACCGAGATGATCGCGGCCTTCCCGGACAGCCGGGCGATGCGGTCGGAGAAGAAGTCCTCGTCGGTGCCGATGGTCGCGCGGGCCAGCTCGGCGCGCAGCTGCGACAGCCGGTACTCCAGCTTCTGCTTGTCCCCGCCACCGCCGATGATCGTGGTGCCCTCGCTCGTGACCCGCACCTGCACGGCGCGCCCCAGGTGCTCGACGTCGATCTGCTCGAGCGAGAACGAGGAGCTCTTGGAGTGCACCTGTCCGCCGCAGAGCGCGGCCATGTCCTCCAGCAGGTGGATGCGCTTCTCGCCGAAGCCGGGCGCCTTGATCGCGACGGCCTGGAAGTGCCCGTTGACGTGGTTGTGGACCAGCATCTGCAGGGCGGTGCCCTCGACCGTCTCCGCGACGATGACGAGCGGGCGCCGGTCGTTGCGCATGATCCGGTCCAGCACCGGCATGATCTGCTGGACGTCCTTGATCTTGTGCGCGGTGAAGAGGATGTAGGGGTCGTCGACGATCGCCTCGAGCGTGCCGGGGTTGGTCACCATGTACGGCGAGACGTAGCCGTTGTCGAACTCGAAGTCCTCGACGAAGTCCACCGAGACGCCCGGCAGCGGGGTGTCGTCGACGGTGACGACGCCGTCGTCGCCGACGGTGTGCAGCGCCTTCGCGACGACCCCGCCGATCGTGTAGTCGTCGTTGGCCGAGATGGAGGCGACGCGGGCGTAGTCCTCCTCGGTGCTGACCGGGTGCGACACCGTCTGCAGGCGGTCGACGAGCGCGTTGACCGCGATGTCGATGCCCCGCTTGACCAGCACCGGGTTGCCACCGCCCTCGATGGCGCTCATGCCTTGCTTGACGATCGCCTGGGCGATGACGGTCGCGGTCGTGGTGCCGTCGCCGACCGTGTCGTTGGTCTTGACCGCCGCTTCCTTGACCAGCTGGGCTCCCATGTTCTCGAAGGGGTCGCGCAGGTGGATCTCGCGGGCGATGGTGACGCCGTCGTTCGTGACCTCGGGCGAGCCCGTGATCTTCTCCAGGATGACGTTGCGGCCCTTGGGGCCCAGCGTGCTCTTGACGGCTTCGGCCAGCTGGTCGACGCCGGCCTGCAGCAGATGACGGCCCTCGGCGCCGAAGCGGAGTTCCTTGGCCATGGTGGGTCCTCCCGGAGAGAGTCGGTCCAGGTGCGCGGGTGTGGATCAACGTGCGCAGCCGAGGCGCCGTCGGGGCGCGCTGCGCGGGTGGAACGCACCGCCCGGGCCGTCGCCGACCGTGGTGGGCCGGGGACGGGTCGTCGTCCCGGGCGGTGCGATCCGGGTGAGGAGCGGGTCCTACACCGGCTTCAGGTCGAAGTCGATGTACTCGGCGGCGTCCTCGGGATTGGCGAACATGATCGTCTTGTCGTCCAGGTGGACCATCCGCCCGTAGTGGGTGGACATGTTCTCCTCGAACTGGGCGGCGTCGAACCAGCCCTCCTCCTGGCCGGCCTCCTCGTCCATCGCCTCGTAGTCGAGCTCGAACTTGCCGGTGCCGTCGACGCGGATCATCGAGGGCAGGTGCTGCACGGTCACGTTGTCCTGACGGTCCAGGACCGTCGCGATGACCGCGCCGATCTGGTTGTTCATCAGCGTGAATCCGCACATGTTCGACGCGGTGCTGTCCTGCTTGAACGGGCTGTCCGTGCTGGTCACTGCTTCAGCTCCTCGGGGACGTCGAGACCGAGATCGCTGCAGATCCCGGCGAACCGGTTCTTGGCGCGGTCGAGGGAGTCCTCGAACGTCGGCGGCTTGGAGTCCGACTGGGACCACATCGGCTGCATGGTCCGGGCGGCCTCCAGCGCCTGCGGCACGTAGGTCCGGAGCCAGCCGCCCATGAGCTCCCGGTTGTGGTCGGCGAACTCGCGGTCCTGGGTGAGCGGCGCGAAGCAGGCGATCGACCAGCGCAGGTCGCGCTGGGCGTAGTCGAACTCGCCGGCACCCATGACCGTCGGGGTCACGTAGTCACCGTTGGTGGCGGCGGACTGCATGACCAGGTTCGACCGGAACAGCTCGCCGACCAGGGGCTCGAACACGCAGTTCGCCGCGAAGATCGCCTCGCCCCAGTCGTCCTGGACCGCGGTGAGGGCCTCGGTCATCCTGCGGGCGCCCTGCCACTCCGGCGCGTTGTCCCACGCGTCGAGGTGGGCGGTGCCGTCGAAACCGTCGATCTCCTCGGACAGCGTCAGGTTGTAGAGCGCGAGGTCCTGGGCGAACCGGATCTTGCGGGTGGAGTTCGCGGCGAGCGCGGTGTTGTGCATGTTCGTCGGCGCGGACCGCTCGTTGGACGCGAAGACGTAGAGGCCGAGGATGCGCTCGATGTGCATCCAGGCGCCGACGTTGCGCTCGACGAAGCGCACCCAGTTCGGGTTCCACAGCTCGAACGCCTTCGCGTTCCGGGCGTTCTCGATGTTCTGGGTGAGCTGGCGGACGACGTTCGCGTTGTACCGGAAGAGGCTCTGCTCCCACTCCTCGTTCGGGTCGCGGAACTCGTGCCAGCCGTGGGCCGGCCAGTTCTTCACGTGCAGGCCGCCGGTGCCGACGCCGCGCTGCGGCTCCGGCTCGTCGACGCCCCAGGCCTTGAGCTTGGTCCAGTGCAGCGGGTAGCCGCCCTCGCCGTTGGCGAAGCCGTAGATCCAGCCCTGGGCGAGGTAGTGCCGCGGGTCCGGCTGGACCTCGACGGTGGTGTCCTCGTACAGCGTCTGCTTGCGCTTGGCGGGCGCGTAGTAGTTGTAGCGGCGCGCGTTCGAGCTCGAGTCGGGGAACTCCCGCGCCCCGGCCTCCGCGTCGGTGAAGACGGGCTTGGGAACGCTGCGCTGCGAACCGGACGACGTGTCCTGCGTGGTGGGGGACTGAGTCATTGCTGTCCGTCCTCGCCTTCTTGCTCACCGGTCGTGGTGAACTTGTCGTAGAAGATGTTGGTCTCACTCACACCCAGCTGGGTCAGCGTCGCGATCGCCGCGTCGACCATCGGCGGGGGACCGCAGACGTAGGCATCCGCTCCCTTCAGATCGGATTCGTTGCGCCTGACCACCTCCGTGATCAGGCCGGTCTCGCCGGCCCAGTCCGCGCCGCCGTCCACGTCGGACAGGGCGGGGACGTACCGGAAGCCGTTGAGCTGGGGCGCCAGTTCGGCGATCTCCTTCTCGAAGCAGAGATCGGCCGCGGTGCGCGCGCCGTAGTAGAAGGTGGCCCGTCGTTCGACCCCGCCCTCGGCCATCGCCCGGAGCAGGCCCAGCACCGGCGCCATCCCGGCGCCACCGCCGACGAAGACGATCGGCGAGCTGCGGTTCTGCCGGAGGGTGAAGGTGCCGAAGGGCGCCTCGACGTCGAGCCGGTCACCGGGGGCGGCCTTCTCGTCGAGCCAGGTCCCGAACAGCCCGCCCGGGTAGACCTTGATGACGAACTCGTAGGTGCCGTCCCGGTTCGGGGTGTTGGCCATGGAGAACGAGCGGCTCTCCTCGGTCCCGGGGCAGACGAGGTCCATGTACTGCCCGGGGAAGAACTTGATCTCCGACGGCTCGACCAGCTTGACGGTCAGGTGCCGCATGTCGTGGGTGACGGCCTCGACCGACACCACCTCGACCACGCCCTTGGTGAGGGGCAGGCCGGAGCGGATGATCTCCTCGTCGTAGTTGGTCAGCTCGATGACCAGGTCCTCGTAGGCGTGTGCCCGGCACAGCAGGGTGTGCCCCTCGTCCTTCTCGTAGTCCGGCAGCGCGAACGTCGAGTAGCTGTCGTACTCGATGTCCTCGCCCTCCAGGACGAAGGACTTGCAGGCCGAGCACTGGCCCTCCTTGCAACCGTGCATGAGCTGGACGCCCTGCTCGGCCGCGGCACGGAGGATGTTCTGGTCCTCGTCGACCTCGATCTCGATGCCGACGGGCTCGAACCGCACGACGTGTTTGTCTCCCACGAGCGCAGACCACCTCTCTTGGCGTGACGAAGGGCGTGAGAAAAAAGACCAATCGGACAGACGTGGGCAGGCGTCGCCCCGGGCCCCGCCCGACGGACAGGGGTCCCGGGGTGACCCGGCCGGGGAAGACGACCCCCCGGCCGGGCCGCGGGAAGAGAGCCCCGTCATGGAGTGACGGGAACCCTCTCCCCTCGCCTGACCCGCGCTCAGGCGTCGGTGGGCGCGGGCCGGCCTCCCGGCCCCTGGCGGTTGTAGTCCGCCACGAACGCCTCGCGCTCGGCGTCGCTCATCTCGTTGAGGATGACGTTGGGGCTGGCCAGGTGCGGCATGCGCCGCATGTGGTCCAGCGTCCACATCTTCTTCGGGTCGAGATCGAGGTGCGGCTGAGCAGTCAGCGTCTTGCCGTCGTCACGGACGAAGCCCATGTCCTGGATGACGTCGGCCCAGTTCCAGCCGTGGTAGAGCGTCTCCCACTCGCGGTGACCCACGAGCTTGCCCATGTTCGGGGTCTCGCGACCCTGGTACACGGGCCGGAAGGCCTCGGCGTCGGTCCAGCGGCAGACCTCGTGGCAGTACGTGCGCCACTGGCCGTCCACCTTGTCGACGACCATGTCCTCGCGCACCAGACACGGGACCATGCAGGTCCAGCAGCGGTGCGGGTACACGTAGTCGACGTCCTCGGCCACGATGGCGTGGTGACCGTTCGGCTTGGCGAGGCGGTTGTAGTTCTCCCACCACTTGCCGTACCGGTCGTACCAGCCCGGGTACTTGTACTCGAACCACTCGAAGTCGGTGTCGGTCATGCCGTCGATGCGCCAGTAGTTGGCGCACCAGCCGGTGGCGAAGAACTGCGCGACCTCGTGGACGTAGCCCTTGTTCCAGATCTGGTTCCAGGACTCCTCGACCAGGTCGTGCGGGATCACCAGGCCGTACTTCTCGAGCGGCAGCAGGTAGCTGCGGTAGTAGTCGTCGTAGATCCAGCGGCGCCACATCTCCGCGTAGGACTCGCGGTCCTTGCGGCGGTCCTTCGTGCCGTACTCGATGAAGGTGCCGATGGCGGCGTCGACGACGCGGTGGTTGTTCCACCACGCGTAGCGCAGGTCGCGCTCGAGCAGCTGACGGTTGTCCTCGTCCGACAGCGCCATCAGGAGCGTGGCGTAGCCGTTGGAGATGTGCCGCGACTCGTCGGACTGCACCGAGTGGAACACCGTCGGCAGCAGGTAGTCGCCGTTGGCGGCCGCCTCGGCCGGCATCGCCACGAACAGGGTGTTCGTGAACGCGGTCTCCGCGACGATGGTCAGGTAGATCGACGCGGCGGTGATGGCGTCACCGGTGATGAACCCCTCGGCGAACTGGCGGCCGATCGTGCCGCAGTAGTCCGACTGGAAGTTCCGCAGCGAGTTGTTGAAGCCCGCCGGGTCGATGTAGTTGTTCATGTACAGGCGCTTGAGGTTCTGCTGGATCGTGCTGTGCCGAACCTCGTCGATCATCTGGATCGCCTGGCCGTTGTGCAGCTCCGGGTTCGGAACCACGTGGAACAGCATCGGCATCGAGCGCGCCGCCGAGATCTCCGGCAACGGGATGATCGACAGGAAGAGCTTCTGCCACTCCAGCCAGCGCTCCTGCACCTGCCGGAACATGTTGCCGCGGATGGCACCGTCCTGGGCGCCGTAGACGCGGTGGTCCTTCTCCTCCTCCATCGGGAAGTACGAGCGCAGGACCTGCTTGAGCGGGTCCTTCTTCGCCGCCTTCTTGAAGGTGTAGTCGGTTCCGTACTTCATGTACGGCTCGTGGTACTGCGGCTCCCAGGAAAGCTCCTGGATCTTCTGGTGAGCCTTCGCCAAACTCTGCCGACTCACGTCGTCTCCTCACGGTGGTGGGTTGTGGTCGGATCAGCGGGCGAGCGCGGGTAGCCCGATGTCGTGGTCGAACGCGGAGTCCGGACGACCCGGTGACGTGGGTGGATGCCGCGGCGCCGGTGCCGTCTGTCCTCCGTGCTGCGAATCACACATGGTCCGGCAGGCATTCGAGGTCTCAATATGAGACTCTTCCGCCCCGCCACCTGTGGTGATCTTGCTCTCACGGCGCGTACCGTCGCCGTGGCCACGGGATCCGGGCAGGTCACCGCTGTCGCACGCGGGTCCCCGGTGGTCGTGTCCCGAGCTCGACACTGGCAAGGAGGCCGTGTGTGAGACCCCTGCCCGACGGCGCGCAGGGCGCCACCCGGGCGGGCCGGCCGACGCCGCGCCCGCGACACCCCGGGGACGGATCTGACGTCTCCGCCACCGGCTCGGCGCCCACATCCGTGTCCAGGACCGCTACCAGCACCGCGGCCAAACGGATCGCGGCGGCCCGCGAGGCGTTCCTGCACCACGAGCAGATGCGTGAGGACGCGGTCCGCCCACCGATCCTGGCGTCCTGGATCCGGTCGCGGGACAGCGACGTGGCGCCGGACTCCATCGACCTGCCCGAGGTCGGCCGCGAGACCGACAGCCCGCTGGTACGGGCGGCCACCCCGATCGTCTCCGAGCTGTGCGACCAGTTCGCCACCGAGCCGGTCAGCCTCATCCTCTGCGACTCCGACGGTGTCGTCCTCGACCGCCGGACCGGTGACTCCGCGCTGCGTCAGCACCTGGACCGGGTGTGGCTCGTCCCCGGTTTCTCCTACGCCGAGCAGCACGTCGGCACCAACGGCATCGGCACCGCGCTGGAGGGCAGGCGGCCGACCGAGGTGTTCGGGCACGAGCACTTCGTCGAGCACCTGGAGGACCTGGCCTGCGCCGGCGCTCCGATCCGGCACCCGGTCACCGGCAAGATCCTGGGCGTCATCGATCTGACCTGCTGGCGGACCGAGGCGAACGCGCTGATGGTCGCCACCGCCGCGACGACGGCCCGCCGCATCGAGGAGGCGTTGCTCGCCGCGTCCGGGCGGCACGAGCTGACGCTGCTGCACGACTACCTGACCGCGGTCCAACGCGGGGGCGACTCCGCGGTGCTCGCCGTCGGCGACGACCTCGTGATGATGAACGACCGCGCCCGCGAGCTCATCGCCCCCGGGGACCAGGCCCCGCTGCTGGCCGGGGCGACCGACGCGCTGCGGGCCGGGCGCAACCGCCAGCTCGTCGTCGACCTGCCGAGCGGGGCGACCGCGCGCGTGCAGTGCCGGCCCAGCTGGAACGAGGCGGGCTCGGCGGGCGGCATCCTGCAGGTGAGCCTGACCCACCGCGAGACCGTCGGCCGCGGCGCCGCGACGCCGACGATCACCACCGCGCTACCGACCGCCGTCGGCTCGGGGGCGCTGTGGACCAAGTGCGCCCAGGCCGTGGACCGGCACTTCCGCACCAACGAGTGGCTGGTGCTGCAGGGCGAGCCCGGCTCCGGCCGGACCACGCTGGCCCGCGCCACCCACCACCTCCACTCCCCCGCCGGGCACGTCCGCGTGCTCGACGCCGGCGACGTGGGCCCGCGCTGGTTCTCCGAGGTGACCGACGAGCTCGGCGGGGGCGGCGGGACGCTGGTGCTGCGCGAGGTCGACCGGCTGCCCCCGGCCGCCGCGGCGGCGCTCGCCGACGTGCTGGAGCCGCACCGCGAGTCGACCGACCCGGAGCGGGCCTGGGTCGTCGCGACCCGCGGCAGCTCCCGGACCACCGACTCGCCCGAGCTGGCGTCGCTGCTGGACTGCTTCCCGCGCACCATCGAGGTCCCGCCGCTGCGCCACCACGTGGAGGACGTCGCCGAGCTGGTTCCCTATCTGCTCGCCCGGCTGACCCGGGGCGCCGACCTGACCTGTGCGCCGGAGGCCCTGCGGGTGCTCATGCGCCACCGGTGGCCGGGCAACGTCGAGCAGCTCTACCAGGTGCTGCGCAAGGTCGTGAGCCGTCGCCGAACCGGGGTGATCCGGCTGGAGGACCTGCCACCGGAGACACGGGTGCTGGCCCGGCGGGTACTGACCCCGCTCGAGTCGATCGAGTGCGACGCCATCGTCGACGCCCTGCTCGACGCCGACGGCAACAAGGCCGAGGCGGCGCGCCGGCTCGGGATGAGCCGGGCGACGATCTACCGCAAGATCCGAGGCTACGGCATCGCGACGCCGGAGGGTGCGGGGATGGCCCGGTAGCGGCCGTCGCGCAGGGCAGACGTGGGCGCGCGGTGAGGTCCGTCCGGGGGTGCGGCAACCCCCGTTCGGCCCCTACCGTCGGTCCATGGCACTACTCCGACGGTTGTTCGTGTTCCCCGACGGCACCCCGGCCCTGCTGCGCGGCGCGGGCGGTGGCCTGATCGTGCTGGTCTCCGTACTCTGGCCGTTCGCACTGCTGCCCGCGGGCACCTCGACCGTGGTGATCGTCGTGGCGGCCGCGCTGTCGGTCCTGGTGCTGTCCGCCGTGGCCACGGCGCTGCTGCGACGGCGGTACCCGGACGCCTCCCGCTGACCCCGGGGCTGTTGATCTACGGTCCGTGCCCATGACGGGAACGGACACCACCGCACCCTGGCCGGACTCCGCGTTCCCCGCGGACCCCTATCCGGGTGCTCGGCCGCCGTGCTCGTTCCTGCACGTCGACGGCCGCACCCACCCCCTGACGACCGACCCGTCGACGCCCTCGGGATGGCGGGTCGACGGTCGTTGTCTCGACGACGTGCTCGCCGGAGCGAACGCGCCGCCGATGGCCGGGCGGGTACCGCTGCTGGCCTACGGCTCGAACGCCTGCCCGTCGAAGATCTCCTGGATGCGCGAGGCCCACGGGCTGACCGGACCGGCCGTCGTGCTGCGGGTGCGCACCGAGGGCCTGGCGGCGGTCTGGTCGGCCGGCCGCCGGGTCGTCGACGACCAGCGCCCGGCCACCCTCGCCGCCGTCGGCGGGGCGGTCGAGGAGCACACCGTGTGGCTGGTCGCGCCGGAGCAGTTCGCCGCGCTCGACGCCGTCGAGGGCCGCGACGCCGACCCGCCGCGCTACCGGCTGGCCCGGGTCGCGACCGGGCGGGTCACGCTCGTCGACGCCGCCGGGGTGCTGGACCGGCCGTGGGCCTACCTCGCCCCGGAGGTCCCCACCGGCGACGCCCGCACCGACCGCCGTCCGCTGCACGTCGACGGGGCACCCGTCCGCTGCGCCGACCTCGCCCAGGCCGGGGCCGTCGCGCTGTCCGGGGCACCCGGCCCGGACGGTCTCGACGCCACGACCGTCGACGGCGTACCCGTGCCGGAGCAGTGGCCGTCTCGGGTGTTCGTCTACGGCACCCTCATGCCCGGCCGCCGGGCCTTCGGGATGCTGCGCGGGCACGCCTCTGACGTGCTGCCCCAGCCGGTGGTGCTGCCGACCGGCGCGGTCGCCGACACCGGCCGCGGGTACCCCGCGCTGACCCTCGACACCGGCGACGGGGTGCCCGGCTGGGTCGTCGAGCTGGCCGACCCGGAGACCGCGCTGGCCGCGCTCGACGCCTACGAGGGCCCGGAGTACGCGCGATCCCGGGTGGTTCTCGACGACGGCACCGTGTGCTGGGCCTGGGTGTGGACCGCGGCGCGGGACGGCCACGTGCCGCTGCCACACGGCTGGTCCCTGCCCTGACGCCGACCGGGCCCGTCCCCGACGGGGACGGGCCCGGTGTGGACCGGTGCTACGGCTCAGGAAGCGGTCTTCGCGGCCTGCCGTGCGCGGTGCTCGGCGAGCCCGGGGATCTCCCGGCCGGAGATCGATACGCCCTTCGTCTCGATGACGAAGTAGAGCGCGATCATGCCGATCACGCAGGCGCCCATCATGTAGTAGGCCGGGAACAGGACGTCGCCGGTTCCCTCGATCGCCGACTCGTTGATCAGCGGCGCGGTGCCGCCGAACGCTGCCGTCGCCACGTTGTAGGAGATCGCCATGCCGGCGAAGCGGACGTGGGTCGGGAACATCGCCGGGAACGTCGCGGAGATCGTCCCGAGCTGGAGCAGGTAGATCAGCCCGAGCACGGTGAACCCGAGGATCGCCAGCGGCACGCTCACCGCCATCAGCATGTACATCGGGATCGCCAGCACGAAGATGCCGACCAGCGAGATCCACCAGCACGGTTTGCGGCCGATCCGGTCCGACAACGCCCCCGCGAAGGGGATCAGCAGCATCATCACGACCTGGCCGACCACGGCGACCGTGTCGGCGCTCGCCGAGTCCATCGACAGCGTCGTCTGCAGGTAGGTCGGCATGTAGGTCAGCAGCGTGTAGTTGATGACGTTCAGCGCGATGACCAGGCCGAACAGCGCGAGGATCGGCTGCCAGTAGCGGACGAGGAGGTCCTTGAGAGCGCCGGTCGCGGCGGACTCGGACTCGCCGGCGGCCTCCAGGTCACGGAACACCGGGGTGTCCTCGAGCTTGGTCCGGATGTAGAGGCCGATCATCGCCAGCGGCAGGGCGATCATGAACGGGATGCGCCAGCCGTAGTCGAGCATGGCCTGCTCGCCGATCGCGGTCTCCAGGCCGAAGACGACCAGCACCGCGAGCGTGAAGCCGGCCAGGGTGCCGAACTCCAGGAAGCTGCCCCAGAACCCGCGCTTGCGGTCCGGCGCGTACTCCGCCATGAAGGTGGCGGCGCCGCCGTACTCACCGCCGGTGGAGAAGCCCTGGACGATCCGCAGCAGGAACAGCAGCGCCGGGGCGGCCCAGCCGATCGTCGCGTAGGACGGGATGACGCCGATCAGGAACGTCGCGACGCCCATCAGGAGGCTTATTCAGGGCCGCCTGGCGGGCTACCTCGCTGCGGTCCCGACCTGGAGAAACACCGCACTTCATGATCACCCTGAATAAGCCTCATCCCAGCACCATTGCGGTGTGCGGAGCCTACAGAGCGGAAAGGGGACCTGCCACCCACGCCCGCTGATCGAGACCGGTGCGCGACCTCCGCTCCGTGTAGCGTCGCCGACGTGCTGGCGATCGACGGCCTCGCCAAGCGGTTCGGCCCTGCCACCGCCCTCGACGAGGTGAGCTTCACGGTCGGTGCGGGCGAGGTGTTCGGCTTCGTCGGCGGCAACGGGGCGGGCAAGACGACGACGATGCGGATCGTGCTCGGCGTCCTCGACGCCGACGCCGGTGCGGTCACCTGGAAGGGCGCGCCGCTCGGTCCCGCGGAACGCCGTCGGATCGGGTACCTGCCCGAGGAGCGCGGTCTCTACCCGCGGATGCGGGTCGCCGAGCAGCTCGTCTACCTGGCCCGGCTGCACGGGATGTCACGGTCGGAGGCCCAGGCGGCCACCGAGACCTGGACCGAGCGGGTCGGGCTGGCCGGGCGCCGCGGCGACGAGGTGCAGAAGCTGTCGCTGGGCAACCAGCAACGGGTGCAGCTGTGCGCCGCGCTGGTGCACGACCCCGATCTGCTGGTGCTCGACGAGCCGTTCTCCGGGCTGGACCCGGCGGCCGTCGACACCCTGGGGGCGGTGCTGCGCGAGCGCGCCGCGGCCGGGGTGCCGGTGGTGTTCTCCTCCCACCAGCTGGAGCTGGTGGAGCGGCTCTGCGACCGGGTGGGCATCATCTCGGCGGGCCGGATGGTGGCGATCGGCACGGTCGACGGGCTACGCGCCGGTGCCGCCGACCGCTACGACGTCACCGGCCCGCCACCGGGCTGGGCCGACGACCTCCCCGGGGTGCGGGTCCTCGACGTCGACGGTGCCCGCACCCGCGTCGAGCTGGCGCCGGGCACCGACGACCAGGCGCTGCTGGCCGCGGCGCTGGCCGCCGGGCCGGTGCACGCGTTCGGTCCGTACCGGCCGCCGCTGACCGAGCTGTACCGCGACGCCGTGCGCGACCGCGCCGTCCCGGCGGACCCCGCCCTTCCCACGGACGGCGCCCTCCCGACGGACCGCGCCCGATGAAGACTGTGCTGCTCGTCGCGCGGCGCGAGATCACCACCCAGCTGCGGTCGCGGACGTTCGTCGTCGGGATCCTGCTGATGCTGCTGGTGTTCGGCGGCTACGGCGCGGTGATCGTGTTCGCCGGGACGCAGGGCTCGTCGTCGTCGCTGGTGCTGGACGGGCCGGCCCGCGAGCTGCGCAGCGAGCTGCAGGGCACCGCGGACCGGCTGGGCACCACGCTGCGCGTGACCGAGGCCGGGAACCGGGACACCGCGGAGTCGATGGTCCGCACCGGCGAGGCCGACGCGATGCTCACCGGGGCACCGGGGACCTACCAGCTCGTGGGCCTCGACGACGTCGCTCCCGGGCTGCGGTCGCTGGTCGCCGACGTGGTGGAGCAGCAGGCCGTGCGCGAGTCACTGCTCGCCGCGGGGGCCGACCCGGACCGGGTGAGCACGCTGTCCGGGGTCGGGGTGCGCACCCTCGAACCGGTCGACACCGAGCTCGGGCAGCGGATCGGCACCGCGTTCGTGGTGACGTTCCTGCTGTTCTTCTCGGTGACCGCCTACGGCGCGGCCGTCGCACAGGGGGTGGTCGAGGAGAAGGCCGGGCGCGTGGTCGAGCTGCTGCTCGCGACCGTCCCGGCGCGGCAGCTGCTCGCGGGGAAGGTGCTCGGGCTCGGCCTGGTCGGGCTGCTGCAGCTGCTGATCCTCGGCGGGGTGGGCGCGGCCGTCGCGGTGGGCACCGGCGTGCTCGCGGTCCCGGCGCTGCTGCTGCCGACGCTGGTGTCCGCGCTGGCCTGGTACCTGGTCGGGTTCTTCCTGTTCGCGACGCTCTACGCGGCGGCGGGCGCGCTGGTGTCCCGACAGGAGGAGCTCCAGTCGGTGACCGCGCCGATCGCCATCGTGCTGCTCGTGCCGTTCCTGCTCGCCGTCGCCGTGCTGCCCGTGGACCCGCGCAACCCCGTCACCACGGTGCTGTCGTTCGTGCCGTACCTGTCGCAGACGCTCATGCCCGCGCGCACCGCGCTCGGCGTCACCGCGTGGTGGGAGCCGGTGCTCGCCTATCTGCTGGCGCTGGCCGCCCTCGCCGGGATGGTGCTGCTGTCGGCACGGGTGTACCGCAACTCGGTGCTGCGCACCGGGGCCCGGGTCCGCTGGCGGGACGCGCTCAGGGCCGGGCGGCCTTGACCTGGTCGTAGCGGGCAAGCGCGTCCTGGCGCTCGGCCTTGTGGTCGACCATCGGCTCCGGATAGCCCTCCGGGATGCCGCCGGGCAGCTTCCACGGCTGGTGCACGGCCTTGCCCCCGACCTCGGCGAGCTCGGGCACCCAGCGGCGCACGTAGTCCCCGTCGGGGTCGAACCGCTCGCCCTGGGTGATGGGGTTGAAGATCCGGAAGTACGGCGACGCGTCCGTCCCCGACCCGGCCGTCCACTGCCAGCCGTGCTGGTTGGAGGCCAGGTCGCCGTCGACGAGCAGCGACATGAAGTGCCGCGCGCCGCGCCACCACGGAAGGTGCAGGTCTTTGACCAGGAACGACGCGACGATCATCCGCACCCGGTTGTGCATCCACGCCTCGCCCCGCAGCTGGCGCATCCCGGCGTCGACGATCGGGAAGCCCGTCCGGCCCTCGCACCAGCGCTCGAAGTCGGCGTCGGCGGCCTTCCCGGTGCGCAGCGGCAGGTGGTCGAAGGCCTTGTCGTAGTTCTCGCGCGCGGAGTCCGGGCGCCGGTACAGCACGTCGGCGTAGAACTCCCGCCAGGCGATCTCGGTGCGGTAGGTCTTCACCGAGTCCCCCTTCTGCTTCGCCAGGTCCGCGAGCAGCGTGCGCGGGTGGACGCAGCCGTACTTGAGGTACGGCGACATGCCCGAGGTGCCGCGCTCGGCGGGCAGGTCGCGGGCGGACCCGTAGTCCGCCACGCCCTCGTCGAGGAAGTCCGCCCAGCGGGCCAGCGCCGCGGCCTCCCCCGCCTCGGGCAGCTCGGCCTCGACCGGCTCGTCGTCCGGGATCCGCACCGCGCGGGGTCCGCCGCTCTTGTCGGCGGGGTCCATCCACGTGCACGTCGACGCGTCGGTCCCGGCCGGGGCGCGCCAGCCGTGGTCGACCCACGCCCGGCTGAACGGGGTGAACACCTTGAACGGCCCGCCGGTGCCCTTCTCCACCCGGCCGGGCGCGACGGCGTAGGGCGAGCCGGTCCGGACGAGCTCGACGCCGTCCTCGGCGAGTGCCTTCTCGACCTGCTCGTCGCGCTCGCGGCCGTAGGGGCCGTAGTCCGCGGCGACGTGCACGGTCTGCGCGCCGACGGCCGTCGCGATCCGCGGGACGACGTCCGCCGGGTCCCCCTTCACCACGAGCAGCTTCCCGCCCAGGGCCTCGTCGAGCTCGCGCAGGCAGCCGTAGAGGAAGTTCGCCCGCGCGGCTCCGGAGGGTTTCAGCAGTGCCGGGTCCAGCACGAACAGCGCGAGCGCGCGGTCGGCGGCGTCGGCCGCCGCGAGGAAGGTGGGCTGGTCGGCGACCCGGAGGTCTCGTCGGAACCAGACGACGGCAGTGCTGGGCGCCATGCCGGTCGACGCTAGCGCCGCCGCGTCCCACCCGCCCGCCGAACCGCGCCCCCTCCCCCGGTCGCACTCCCGCCCCCGGAACGCACGAGCGGGCCGCTCGTGCAGAGAGGCCGGTGCGGTGCTGCTACCTGGTCAGCGCTGGCCGACCGGGACGTAGAGGCGCTCCGCGGAGCCGGTGTAGAGCTGGCGCGGACGCCCGATCTTGTTCTGCGGGTCGTTCATCATCTCGCGCCAGTGCGCGATCCAGCCCGGGAGCCGGCCGAGCGCGAACAGCACGGTGAACATCTTCACCGGGAAGCCCATCGCCCGGTAGATGACGCCGGTGTAGAAGTCGACGTTCGGGTAGAGCTTGCGCTCGACGAAGTAGTCGTCGGCCAGCGCCTTCTCCTCGAGCGTCATCGCGATGTCGAGCAGCGGGTCGTTGACGCCGAGCTTCTTGAGGATCGTCTCGGCCTGCTCCTTGACGATCTTCGCGCGCGGGTCGTAGTTCTTGTAGACCCGGTGCCCGAAGCCCATCAGCTTCGCGCCCTGCTCCTTGTTCTTGACCCGGCTGACGAAGTCGTCGACGTTGCCGCCCTCGACGTCCTTGATGCGGGTCAGCATCTCCAGCACCGCCTGGTTGGCGCCGCCGTGCAGCGGGCCGAACAGCGCGTTCACGCCGGCGGAGATGGAGGCGAACAGGTTGGCCTGGCTGGAACCGACGAGACGCACCGTCGAGGTCGAGCAGTTCTGCTCGTGGTCGGCGTGCAGGATCAGCAGCGTGTCGAGCGCGCGGACCATGTCGGGGTCCAGCTCGTAGGGCTCGGCGGGGAACCCGAAGGTCATCCGCAGGAAGTTCTCGACGAGGCCGAGTGAGTTGTCCGGGTACAGGAACGGCTGCCCGACGGACTTCTTGTAGGCGTAGGCGGCGATCGTGAAGACCTTCGCCATGAGCCGGACGGTGGAGAGCTCGACGGCCTCCTCGTCGTGCGGGTCCAGCGAGTCCTGGTAGAAGGTCGACAGCGCGCTGACCGCGGACGACAGCACCGGCATCGGGTGCGCGTCCCGCGGGAAGCCCTCGAAGAAGCGCTTCAGGTCCTCGTGCAGCAGGGTGTGCCGGCTGATCCGGGTGGTGAAGGCGTCGAGCTGCTGCTGGCTCGGCAGCTCGCCGTAGATCAGCAGGTAGCTGACCTCGAGGAACGTGGAGTTCCCTGCCAGCTGGTCGATCGGGTAGCCGCGGTAGCGCAGGATGCCGGCGTCACCGTCGATGTAGGTGATCGCCGAGGAGCAGGCCGCGGTGCTGGTGAAGCCCGGGTCGAAGGTGACCAGGCCGGTCTTGCCGAGCAGCTTGCTGACGTCGACGGCCTGTGACCCCTCCGTCGGGGTGTGCACCGCGGTCTCGAACTCGCCGCCCGAATACCGGAGTACGGCGGTGTCGGACTTGGCGGCGGTCTCGTCGGACATGTGGAGGTTCCCTCTCACAGCGGGGATCAATCGGGTCTCGGGCACACGCTAGCCCGCCGGGGCGAATCCGCAGAACGCGGCGACGATTCTCACCCTCCGTCGCGGGGCGCGCGGTAGCGGAGGAACTCCGGGAAGCGCCAGACGCACAGCAGCACGCCCACGATCACCGCGGCGCCGCCGAGCGTCGCGGTGACACCGGGCCCGATCAACGACGCCGCCGAGCCGTGCCACATGTCGGCCAGCCGTGGCCCGCCCGCGACGACGACGATGAACACGCCCTGCATCCGGCCGCGCATCTCGTCGGTCGCGACGGTCTGCAGCATCGAGGACCGGTAGACCGAGCTGACCAGGTCGCCGGCGCCGGCGACGGCCAGCGCGAGCACCGCGAGGAACAACGACCCGGTCAGGCCGAACACCAGGACCCCACCGCCCCAGACGCACACCGCGACCACGACCGCGACGCCTTGGCGCTGCACCTTCTGCAACCAGCCCGACAGCACGCCGCCGGCGACCATCCCGATCGGGATCGCCGCGTACAGCAGGCCCTGCTGGACACCTCCGTCGGCCGTACCGCCGAAGGTGTCCACCGCCATCTGCGGGAACAGCACCCGGGGCATGCCCAGCCCCATCGCGATCACGTCGACCAGGAACGAGACGAGCAGGATGCGCTGGGTACCGACGTAGCGGAAGCCGTCGACCACCGCGCGCAGCCCCACCTTCGGACGCTCACCGTCCACCCGCTGCGCGGAGCTCGGCAGCGCGGGCAGCCGCCAGGTCGCCCACAGCGTCGCCAGCAGGAAGATCGCGTCGACCAGGTAGAGGGTCGACAGCCCGATGAACGGGATCAGCACCCCGGCCAGGAGCGGCCCGAGCACCGCGCCGACCTGCACGACGGCCATGTTCAGCGCGTTCGCGGCGGGCAGCTGCTCGGCGGGCAGCAGCCGCGGGATGACCGCGCTGCGGGTGGGTTGGTTCATCGCGAGCATCGCCGACTGGAACGCGAACAGCACCAGCACGACCCACACGTTCCCGGCCCCGCTGGCCGAGACCACCCACAGCGCCAGCGAGCTCAGCGCGATGCCGGACCCGGTGAACAGCAGCATGACCCGCCGGTCGACGGCGTCGGCGATCGCGCCACCCCACAGCCCGAACATCACGAGCGGGACCAGGCCGAACAGACCGGTCAGCCCGACGTAGGCCGACGACCCGGTCAGCTGGAAGATCTGGATCGGCACGGCGACGACCGACAGCTGGGCGCCGATCACCGTCACGATCCCGGCCGCCCACAGCCGCCGGTAGGCGGGCGTGCGCAGCGGGGTGGTGTCGGCGAAGGTCGACCGCAGCAGCCCGGTCAGCCGCGACGCGCGGGTGCGGACCGTCGGCCCTTCGTCCGCGGGCGAGGGGACGGGGCGGGTCGGGGTGTCCCGTTCGGCGCCCGGCACCGGCTGCGTCGGCCCCTCACCGGGATCGTTGCGCGTGCTCACGATGTCAAGGTGTACACGGACGCCCCGACATCATGCCTCCGGGTTGCCCCTAGGGGGCGAGCCGGCGCACCGACCAGGAGTCGTCGCGGCCGACCTCGAACCGCAGCCGGTCGTGCATCCGGTCGGCGCGGCCCTGCCAGAACTCGACCTGCCACGGCACGATCCGCCAGCCACCCCAGTGCGGCGGTCGCGGGATCTCCTCGACGCCCTCGAAGCGGCGGGTGACCCCGGCGAGCGCCTGGTCGAGGACCGTGCGCCCGGCGACGATCGTCGACTGCGCCGACGCCCACGCCCCCAGCTGTGACCCGCGCGGGCGCAGCGCCCAGTAGGCGTCGGACTGGGCCTCGGAGCAGCGCTCGACGCGGCCGGAGAGCTGCACCTGACGCTGGAGGTCGTACCAGGGGAAGGTGACCGAGGCGACGCGCGTGCGGTTGAGGTCGTGGCTCTTGGCGGAGGTGTAGTTCGTGTAGAAGACGATGCCGCCGGCGTCGAGGCCCTTGCACAGGACGGTGCGCGACGACGGCAGCCCGTCCGGGTCCGAAGTCGCCAGCACCATCGCGTTCGGCTCGGTCAGCCCGGCCTCACGGGCCTGCTCCAGCCACGCGGTGAGCTGTTCGTACCAGGTCGGAGCCAGGTCGTCGACGTCGAGCGGTCGGCTCGCGTAGTCGATCCGCATCCTCTCCAGCGCGGGTGCGTCCGTCATCGGTTCCCCTCACTCACGGTCGGTGCCGCCGACGACCGTAGGCACGCGCCCGCCTCCCGCGCACCCGCCGTTCGGTCCCCGACCGCCCGGATCACCCGTTGACGTCGTTGCATCCCGCAATCAATAGTCGATCCGTACCCACCCGATCGGGGGGATGGTGGGTACGTACGACGACCCCCGCTCGGATGACGAGAGGGAAGACGATGCGTGTGACGAGGATGTTCGCGCCGGTCGCGACGGCGCTGGCCGTACTGCTCACCGGGGCCGTGGCGCTCGCGCCGGTGGCGGCTCCGTCGGATACGGGGACGGGGACGGTGGCTGCCGCGGCGGCGGCGCCGGAGCGGGAGGTGACCGCGCCGGTGCGCACGGTGTCGTGCGGCAAGATCGACCGGGCCGCCTACGCGCCGATCGGCGGAAAATGGAGCCGCACCTACAACGGCAGCTGCGGACACATCGCCCGGCAGAGCAAGCCGTACATCACGGTGTCCTGGGAGGTCCCGAACTTCTCCTCCGGCCAGGCCTGCGTCAAGGCCCGCGGGTTCCGGTGGAGCGACGGCAAGGAGTACTGGGTGTCACTCGGCTGCGGCAAGAGCGGTCACGGGACGGTGCACTGGGGCAAGGCGGGGACCCAGATCATCGCCACCACCGCGGTCAAGGCGCTGAGCCAGAACATCGTCACCGGGGTCCCCGTCTACTTCACCGACTGACCCCGGCGCGCGGACCGTGTGCGGGGCGTCCCGCCGCCCCGCACACGGCCACCGTTCACGAACGGGTGTCCGGTTCGTGATCGACACCACCGGCCGGTCGCGTTGCCCCGCCCCGGCCGTTCGGAGCAGGGTGGCGGCGACCATCCGAGCCGAAGGAGACCCGGTGACCGAGACGCTCGCGCACGAGGTGCCCCCGCCGCCCCCCGGATTCAGGTCCGGGCTGGAGGGCCACGTCGCGTTCCGCACCGAGATCGCCGAGCCCGACAAGGACGGCGGCTCGCTGCGCTACCGCGGCGTCGACCTGGAGGACCTCGCCGGCACGGTGACCTTCGGCGACGTCTGGGCGCTGCTGGTCGACGGCCGCTTCGGGCAGAGCCTGCCGCCGGCGGAGCCGTTCCCGATCCCGGTGCACACCGGTGACGTGCGGGTCGACGTGCAGGCCGCACTGGCGATGCTCGCCCCGTACTGGGGCTACCGTCCGCTGCTCGACATCGACGACGCCGAGGCCCGCGACAACCTGGCCCGCGCCTCGGTGATGGCGCTGTCCTACGTCGCCCAGTCCGCCCGCGGCATCGGCGTGCCCGCGGTGCCGCAGTCGCGCATCGACGAGTGCTCCACGATCACCGAGCGCTTCATGACCCGCTGGCGCGGCGAGCCCGACCCGCGCCACGTCGCCGCCGTCGACGCCTACTGGGTGTCCGCCGCCGAGCACGGCATGAACGCCTCGACCTTCACCGCCCGGGTGATCGCCTCCACCGGTGCCGACGCCGCCGCGTCGCTGTCCGGCGCGATCGGCGCCATGTCCGGCCCGCTGCACGGCGGCGCCCCGGCCCGGGTGCTCCCGATGATCGACGAGGTCGAGCGCACCGGCGACGCCCGGGCGCTGGTCACGGGCCTGCTGGACCGCAAGGAGAAGCTCATGGGCTTCGGGCACCGGGTCTACCGGGCCGAGGACCCGCGGGCCCGCGTGCTGCGCCGCACCTGCCAGGAGCTGAACGCCCCGCGCTACGAGGTGGCCGCCGAGCTGGAGCGCACCGCGCTGGCGATCCTGCGCGAGCGACGCCCGGACCGCCCGATCGAGACCAACGTCGAGTTCTGGGCGGCGGTGATCCTCGACTTCGCCGAGGTCCCGCCGCACATGATGCCCGCGATGTTCACCTCGGCCCGCACCGCCGGCTGGTCGGCGCACGTCATGGAGCAGAAGCGCGAGGGCAAGCTCGTGCGCCCGAGCGCGCAGTACATCGGCCCGGGCCCGCGCAGGCCGCAGGACGTCGAGGGCTGGGACTCGGTCTCCGCCCGCTGATCCCCCCCTTCCCCGGGGGAACTCCCGTGGCCGAGCGCGCTACGGCTGTTCCCCCGGTGGGGGGCCGACCACCCCGGAGCGGCGGCCCCGCTGGTCGTGGTGCAGCAGCGCCGGCGCGGCGACCGAGACCGGGAGCACCAGGCCCAGCAGCAGGACGTAGGCCACCCCGGTGACGGCCAGCCCGAGCGTCGGGCTCACCGTGAACATCAGGGCGAAGGTCACCGCGAACACCGGGATCATCACCACGATCGCGGCCGCCGCCACGGTCAGCCCGACCAGCATCAGCACGCCGAAGCAGCGCCACCAGGCACCGCGGACCAGCTCGACCGACCGCCACAGTGCGTCCCGCGCACCGAGGCCCTCGGCGACGACCGCGGGCGACGCCAGGGACAGCAGGATCGCGATCCAGGTCTGCGCGGCGTAGACCACGACGACGAGGAGCAGCCCGGCCGCCGCGGCCACCCCGCCCGCACGCCACAGCGGCAGCGCGACGAAGGCGCCGACCGCGATCGGGACGAGCCCGATCACCAGCTGCGCCAGCTGGACGCCGTAGAGGGCGGGCAGCCGGGGGCGGCCCCGTGCCCAGGCCGCGGCGATCCCGGTCCGCGAGCCGTACACCGCCGAGGCCACCGCCGGGAGGACCGCAGCGAGCACGAGCGGCGCCACGGCGGCCGCGACGAGCCCGAAGGGCAGGCCGGACAGCGTCGCCTCCAGGAAGGTCCCGACCAGGTCGAACGGGTTCGCCGGCTGCAGTGCACCGACCGGCTGCAGCAGCCACAGCGTCCCGAGCACGACGACGGCGTAGAGCAGGCCGGGCAGGACCGTCCACGGGGTCCGGCGCAGGAACCGCCACACCCCGCCCACGATCTCCCCCGCGTCCAACGGTCGCAGCGGCACGATCCCCGGCTGCGGCGGCACGGGCTCCCCCGGGCCGGGATGGTTCTCGGTCACGACTCGCCCCTCTCGTCGACTCCCCGTGTCGTACCGGACACAGGGCACGTCGGCGGCGGATCGGGACGATCGTGAGCAGATGGTGATCAGCCCGCGGGCGACGGCACGGGGGCCCGGTGGCGCCGGATCGCCAGCGACAGCCCGGCCGCGACGACGCAGAGGACGGCGCCGCCGTACCAGGCCATGTCGTAGCTGCCCAGGGCGTCGCGGACCAGACCCGCGACGAGCGCGGCGAACGCCGCCCCGATCTGGTGCGAGGCGAAGATCCAGCCGAACACCACCGCCGAGCGGGCGCCGAACGCCTCGCGGGCCAGCGCCATCGTCGGCGGGACGGTCGCGACCCAGTCCAGGCCGTAGAACACGACGAACGCGAGCATGCTGGCGTTCAGGTCGGTCCCGAACAGCGGCGGGAGCAGGAACAGCGACAGCCCGCGCAGCGCGTAGTAGGCGCCCAGCAGCAGCCGCGGGTCGATCCGGTCGGTCAGCCAGCCGGAGAAGATCGTCCCGAGCAGGTCGAAGATGCCGACCAGGGCGAGCAGGGAGGCCGCCGTCGTCGCGGGCATGCCGTGGTCGTGCGCGGCCGGGACGAAGTGGGACTGGACCAGCCCCGCCGTCGTCGCGCCGCAGATGAAGAACCCGCCGACGAGCAGCCAGAACGTGCCGGTGCGCGCGGCGTCGGCCAGCGCCCGCACCGCCAGCCGCGCGGCGCCCGTGCGCTGCGGCGCGACGACGTCGGCCTCGGTGCCGCCGTAGGGCAGGACCCCGACGTCGGCGGGCCGGTCCTTCAGGAACAGCCACACCACCGGCACCACGGCCAGTGCCGCGCCGGCGGTGATCAACGCCGCGGGCCGCCACCCGCCCGACTCGACGACGGCCGCGACCAGGGGCAGGAACACCAGCTGCCCGGTGGCGGTGGCGGCGGTGAGGACCCCGGAGACGAGGCCGCGGCGGGCGACGAACCAACGGTTCACCACGGTCGCGACCAGCGCCATCGCCATCGAGCCGGTGCCCAGCCCGACGACGACGCCCCACAGCAGCACCAGCTGCCAGACCGCCGTCATGAACACGGTCGCGCCGGCGCCGATCGCGACCATGACCAGCGCGGTCGCGACCACGCGGCGCACCCCGAAGCGCTCCATCAGCGCCGCCGCGAACGGCGCGGTCACCCCGAACAGGGCGAGGTTCACCGCGAGCGCGAAGGAGATGGACCCGATGCCCCAGCCGAACTCGGCGTGCAGCGGCTCGACCAGCACCCCGGGGGTCGACCGGAACCCGGCCGCGCCGAGCAGGGCGAGGAACGTCGCCCCCGCCGCCCACCAGGCCGGGTGCACCCGGCGTGCTCGTGTGTCCGCCGTCGTGGGCGCCGTCGTCATGGGGGTCATCGTGCGGGGGCGGTGCGGCGCACAACAGTGGCCGGACGGACGACATGTGCAAGAATTCGGCCATGCACCGGGTCGGAGTGCTCGCCGTCGACGGGGTGATCGCCTTCGAGCTCGGCATCCCCGAACGGATCCTCGGCACCACGACCACGGCGGACGGCATCCCGCTCTACGACGTGCGGGTCGCCACCGTCGACGGCGGCCCGGTCCGCACCAGCGCCGGGTACCGGGTGCTGCCCGAACACGGGATCGACGTGCTGGAGCGCGCGGACACCCTGGTGGTGCCGGCCGTGCGCGGCCCGAACACCGACGACCCGGGCGAGGCCGTCCTCGATCTGGTGCGCCGGGCCGTGCACCGCGGCGCACGGGTCGTGGCGATCTGCACCGGCGCGTTCACCCTGGCCGCCACCGGCGTGCTCGACGGCCGCAGCGCCACCACCCACTGGGCACACGTGGACGCCTTCCGCGCGCTGTACCCGCAGGTGGAGCTGGACCCCGACGTGCTGTTCGTCGACGACGGCGACATCCTCACCTCGGCGGGCGTGGCCGCGGGCATCGACCTGTGCCTGCACCTGGTCCGGCGCGACCACGGCGCCGCGGTGGCCACCGCGACCGCGCGGCGCAACGTCGTCGCGCCGTGGCGGGAGGGCGGGCAGGCCCAGTTCGTCGCCTCGCACGTACCGGACCCCGGCGGCCCGGCCACCGACGCCGTCCGGGAGTGGGCGCTGCACCGCCTCGACCGGCCGCTCCCGGTCGAGGAGCTGGCGGCGCAGGCGTCGATGAGCGTGCGGACCTTCACCCGGCGCTTCCGCGCCGAGACCGGCACCAGCCCCGCCCGCTGGCTGGCCGCGCGTCGTCTGGAGCTGGTGCGCCGCCTGCTGGAGACCACCGACCTGCCCGTCGAGCAGGTCGCCGCGCGCGCCGGGTTCGGCACCACCGCGGCGCTGCGGCAGCGGTTGCACGCCGAGATCGGGATGGCGCCGCTGGCGTACCGGCGCGCCCACCGGGCACCCGCCGGCGCGTGATCCGCGCGGCACTGGGCGCACGTCACCACGGGCACTGCTGCGACACTGGGACCGTGACCTCTCCTGCCGATCTGAAGATCCCCGGCGATCTCCTTCCGCAGGACGGCCGCTTCGGATGCGGTCCGTCCAAGGTGCGCCCCGAGCAGCTGTCCGCCCTCGGCGCGACCGGCGACTCCCTGTTGGGCACCTCGCACCGGCAGAAGCCGGTGAAGGAGCTCGTCGGACGGGTGCGCTCGGGCCTGGCCGAGCTGTTCTCGCTGCCCGACGGCTACGAGGTCGTCCTCGGCAACGGCGGCTCGACCGCGTTCTGGGACGCGGCGGCGTTCGGCCTGGTCCGCGAGCGGTCGCTGCACCTGACCTACGGCGAGTTCTCGCAGAAGTTCGCCGACACCACCACCGGCGCGCCCTTCCTGGCCGACCCGGTGATCGTCGAGGCCGCCCCGGGCAGCGCGCCGGAGCCGGTCAGCGACCCGTCGGTCGACGTCATCGCCTGGGCCCACAACGAGACCTCGACCGGCGTCGCCGTGCCGGTCAACCGGCCCACGGGCACCACCGACGATCAGCTCGTGCTGATCGACGCGACCTCCGGCGCCGGCGGACTGCCGGTCGACATCACCCAGTCCGACGTCTACTACTTCGCCCCGCAGAAGGGTTTCGCCTCCGACGGCGGCCTGTTCCTCGCGATCATGAGCCCGAAGGCCCTGGAGCGGGTCGCCGAGCTGGCCGCGTCGGACCGCTGGATCCCGCCGTTCCTGTCGCTGGCCACCGCCGTCGACAACTCCGGCAAGGACCAGACCTACAACACGCCGTCGCTGGCGACGCTGTTCCTGCTCGAGGACCAGATCCGCTGGATGAACGCCCGAGGCGGGCTCGACGGCTGCGTCGCGCGCACCCGCGACTCCTCCGACCGGCTCTACACCTGGGCCGACAAGAGCAGCTTCGCGACGCCGTTCGTCACCGACCCGGCACACCGGAGCCTGGTGGTCGGCACGATCGACTTCGACGACGCCGTCGACGCCGCCGCGGTGGCGACGGCGCTGCGCGCGAACGGGATCGTGGACACCGAGCCGTACCGCAAGCTGGGCCGCAACCAGTTGCGGATCGGGATGTTCCCGGCGGTCGAGCCGTCGGACGTCTCGGCGCTGACCGCGTGCATCGACTGGGTCGTGGAGCGGCTGGGTTCCTGACACCTGCTCGTCGACGAACCGCGACGGCCGTCCCCACCTGGGGGCGGCCGTCGTCGTGTGTGGGGGCTGCGCCGCCACGCAGCGTCGTTGCGTGATCGATAGCAACTCGTTGTAGTCACACGCGCAACACTCGCCCCAATTCCCTCGTGCGTCACGAACTGTGCGACGCTGAGCACGGTCAGTGAGAAAGGTCCGGTGGTCCCCCGGGCGAGTAGGTGTTGTCGACCAGGCAGAACTCGCCCGGCGCGCCTCACCCGGCACGGACCCCTCGCCATCTACCGTCACCCGGACGGGGACGACAGCAGGAGGTCAGGTCGATGCGCGCGTTGCGGGTCGTGGGGGTGACCGGGGACGGCTCGGTCGTCCTCGAAGACCCGGGCCGCCGCGAGCGCTACACGGTGCCGGCCGACGAGCAGCTGCGGGCCGCGGCACGGGGTGACGTGACCCGGCTCGGCCAGATCGCGATCGAGTTGGAGAGCCAGTTGCGCCCACGGGAGATCCAGGCCCGCATCCGGGGTGGCGCGTCGGTCGACGAGGTCGCAGCCGCGGCCGGCGTCCCGACCCAGAAGATCGAACGCTTCGCCTATCCGGTCCTGCTCGAGCGGTCGCGGACCGCCGAGCTGGCCCAGAGTGCGCATCCTCAGCGCGCCGACGGCCCCGACTCACGGACGCTCGGTGAGACCGTCGCGCACACCTTCGGCCTGCGCGGACAGGATTACGCCGGGGCCGGCTGGGACTCCTGGAAGGGCGAGGACGGCAAGTGGGTCGTCGTCCTGACCTGGCAGACCGGCCGCTCGGACAACGCGGCGCACTGGGCGTTCCAGCCCGGTGCGCACGGCGGCACCGTCGTCGCGCTGGACGAGCACGCCTCCGACCTCGTCGAGGGTCTGCCCGCACGTCCACTGCGCCCGCTCGGGTCTGTGGTCGACATGGCCCGCGACGAGGACCACGCCCCCGAGGCGCCGACGACCGCCGCTCCCGCGCGCGCCGTCGCGGCGGCCGGTGGGCAGCAGCCCGAGGCCTGGGCCGGGCGCGGGATCGCGCCCGAGCAGCGGCGGGCCAGCCCGCCGCCGCCCCGGACCCGCGGCGAGACACCCGGTCGCACCGTGGGCACCCGCCCGGACGACACCCGGGCCCCGGCCGCCGCGGCGCCCGTGGTTCCGAAGCGCGTCGAACAGGTCGAGGGCACCGACGCCGCCAACAGCACCGACACCACCGACGGGACCGGGTCGGCCGGCGCGACCGACACCGCGTCGAGCGGACCCGCCTCGGACGGTGTGTCCGCGGACGGCACGACCCCGGGCGGCACGACCTCCGGCGACGCGAGCCCGACCGGCTCGGACGGCGTGGACCCGGTCGTCCCGGCCCCGGCGGCCACCGCCACGGACGCAATCGGTACGGGCTCGTCGGCCACCGGGCCCGCGCACGACTCGACGGACGCGACCGCCTCGGCGACGACGACGGGAGCGGCCGCCTCGGCGTCGGACGCCGGCGCCGCGGGCACCCCGGCTCCGGCAGGCACGTCACCGGCCGCCACCGCGCCGGCCACTCCCGAGGACACGACCGCGGAGGCGGCGGCGAGCACCGCAGGGTCGTCCGCTGCGGCGCCGTCCACCGCTGTACCGTCCACCGAGGCACAGTCCGCGGGGAAGCCCGCGGGCACCGGCACCAGCTCCACGGCGGCGAGCCCCGGGACCGACGACCGCGGGGTCGCCACGGACGACGGGTCTGCCGACGAGCGCAACGAGGCCCCCGCCGCGGCCACCACCGAGACCCCGGCCACGTCGGAGCAGGAGACGGACCCCGCTCCGGCACAGGACACCGAGAGCGCGGCCCCGCGCCGCACGTCCACCGCAGGATCGCGGCGGACAAAGAAGGGCAAGCCCGTCATGCCGTCGTGGGACGAGGTCCTGCTCGGCGTCCGCGGCCAGCGCTGACACCTTCCCGCACGGGTTTCGGCCTCCCACACCGGATCCGGTCCCGTGTGGGAGCCCGGATCCGGTGTGGGAACGCGGCCGGGGTCAACCCCCGCCGGTGACGGCGTGGAAGGCGACGGCGTGGAAGGCGACGGCGGCGGCCGTCGCGACGTTGAGCGAGTCCACGCCGCTCGCCATCGGGATCCGGACACGGCGGTCGGCGGCGGCGAGGGCCTCGTCAGTGAGGCCGGGTCCCTCCGCGCCCAGCAGCAGGGCGACCTTCCGGCCGCCCAGGCCCGCCGTGGCGAGGGGCTCGGCGTCGGAGGCGGGGGTGAGTGCCGCGACGGTGAACCCCGCCTCCCGCAGCCGGTCCAGCGAGGCGGGCCACGCGCCGTCGAGGGTCGTGAACGGGACCCGCAGCACGTGCCCCATCGAGACACGGACGCTGCGCCGGTAGAGCGGGTCCGAGCAGCCGGGGCCGAGCAGGATCGCGTCGACGCCGAGGGCGGCGGCGTTGCGGAACAGCGACCCCAGGTTCTCGTGGTCCCCCACCCCCTCGCAGACCGCCAGCGTGCGGGCGCGGGCCAGCACGTCGTCGAGGGACGGCGCGGGAGCACGGTCGGCGACGGCGAGCACCCCCCGGTTCAGATGGAACCCGACCGCGCGGGCCATCGTGTCGGCGTCGGTCGCGTAGGCCGGCACGTCGACGCCGGCGAGCTCGTCGGAGAGCTCGTCGAGGCGGCGCGGGACCCCCAGCAGGGACCGCACCGGATACGGAGAGTCGAGCAGACGACGCACGACGACGACACCCTCCGCTATCACCAGCCCGCGCCCACCGGGCCGATCTGGGCGCCGATCGGCGGTCGTGAGGTCGCGGTAATCGTCGATACGGGGGTCGTCGGGGTGCTCGACCGTGGTGAGTATGGCCACGACGCCCGATCGTCCCACGTCACTGACCGTTCGCCGCGTCTGGTCGCCCGGTCAGCCGGTACCGCCCGGTCCGGCGATATGACACGGTGTAGTGCCGCCTCCCTCGGCACGGCCCTCCGCCGTGCGGGTGAGGAGGCGCTCCCCGTTCGATGGAGGTCGGTTCGCGCATGGGTCAGGTGGTCGACCGGACGACGTTCAGCCGGCGCGACCGCCAGCGGTACCGGATCAAGGTGCAGCGCTGTCTGGACACTCTCGGTGACCTACTCAGCAGCTACCCGTTCTCCGACACGGAGCCGATGACCGGCGTGGAGATCGAGTTCAACCTGGTCGGTCCGGAGCTGGCGCCGTCGCTCAACGGGACCGACGTCCTGGACACGATCAACTCCGGCGAGTGGCAGACCGAGCTCGGCCGCTGGAACCTCGAGCTGAACCTCCCGCCGCGCCCGCTGCCCGGCGACCAGTGGCGCCAGCTGGAGCACGAGCTGCTCGACCTGCTCGCGGGCGCCGGGGCGAAGGCCGGGGACCTGCGCACCCAGCTCGTCATGATCGGGATCCTGCCGACGCTGGACCCGGGGCACATGACCGCCGAGGCGATCTCCCCCGAGGACCGCTACGAGGCGCTCAACGACCAGATGCTCACCGCGCGCGGCGAGCCGATCCGGATCGACATCGCCGGCTGCTCGCCGGAGGAGCGGGTCAACGCCGACTTCGACACGATCATCCCCGAGGCGGCCTGCACGTCGATGCAGCTGCACCTGCAGGTCTCCCCCGCGAACTTCGGGCGCTACTGGAACGCCGCGCAGTGTCTGGCCGGCGTCCAGCTGGGGCTCGGGTCGAACTCGCCGTTCCTGCTCGGGTCTCAGCTGTGGTCGGAGACCCGGATCCCGCTGTTCGAGCAGTCCTGCGACGTCCGGACCCCCGAGTTCCACAACCAGGGGGTACGGCCACGGGTCTGGTTCGGCGAGCGCTGGATCGACTCGGTGCTGGACCTGTTCTCCGAGAACGCCCGCTACTTCCCGGCCCTGATGCCGTTGACCTCGGACGTGGACCCGGCGACGCAGATGCGCGACAAGGGGTTCCCGGACCTGCCGGAGCTGACCCTGCACAACGGCACGATCTGGCGCTGGAACCGGCCGATCTACGACAGTACGGGCGACACCCCGCACGTCCGGCTGGAGAACCGGGTGCTCCCCGCGGGGCCGACGACCGTCGACATGGTCGCCAACGCGCTGTTCTTCTACGGCCTGCTCCGCACCCTGGTCGAGGCCGACCAGCAGCTGTGGCGGGCGGTGTCGTTCGAGGCGGCACGGGAGAACTTCCAGACCGCGGCCAAGCACGGCATGCACGCTCCCCTGTACTGGCCCGGCACCGGCTGGGTGCTCCCCGACGAGCTCGCCCTGCGCAAGCTGCTCCCCCTGGCGCACGAGGGGCTCGCCCGCTGGGGTGTCTCCGGCGCGGTCTGCGACCGGTACCTGACGGTGCTGGAGCGGCGCTGCGTCACGCGTCAGACCGGGTCGTCGTGGCAGATCGACACCGTCGCCGCGCTGGAGGCGCGGGGCGCGGACCGGATGACCGCCCTGCGCGGCATGCTCGAGCGCTACCTGGCGCACTCGACGGCCAACCAACCCGTCCACACCTGGGAGATCCCCGACTGATCGGCTTCGCCATCGCGAAGCATTCTCCGCGACCGGGCCCGCTCACCACCCTCCCGTTCCTACCGTCCCCCTCCGCACACCCGCCCCGGGTGCGCGTACGGGACGGAGGGACATGTCCATCCAGCACCAGCCCGACCGGCGTCGATGACCCGGGCGACGACGATGTCCCCGTTCCGGCTGTTCGGCCGCACCTCCCGCGACGAGCACCTCCTCGACGACGGTCCCGACCCCTGGCTCGACGACCCGGCTCCCGCACCGGCGCCGCGGCCCGTCCCGCCCCGGGCCCGGGAGGCCTTCCCGGCGCCGTCGACGAGCGGGATGCCCCCGGCGCCGACGACGGGTGCGACGGCGCTGCCCGCCGAGGGTCCCGCGACCGCGGCGGCGCGACCGGCGCTCTGGACGCCGCGGCGGCCGCCGCAGGAGCCGATCGCCGAGCCGGAGCCGGTCACCGATCCCTTCGGCTTCCCGCCGGTGCCGCCCCCTGCCGCCGCTACCTCGGCCCCCGCCCCTGTCTCCGCCTCCGCCTCCGACGAGGTCGCTGCCGCCTGGGCAGCCTGGGCGCCCGCCGCGGTGTCCCCGGCCGAGGGCGGGGCGGATCGTGCAGCGTCCGGAGCCGCGTCGCCGGCACCCGCCACGACGACCGCCACGCCACCCAGCACGCCGCCCACCACGACGACCGCGGCGCCGGGTCCGGCGCCCTCGGGCCCCGAGCACGGTCCGGCTGCCCGCCCCGCCGGAGCCTCGGTCGCAACGACAGGGACCGCGCCCGGCACCGCTGCTGCCCCGTCATCCGCCCCCGCCGCCCCCTCGGCCGGTTCCCCCGACCCGTCACTCAGCTCCGCCGACCGGTCGCCCGGTCTTGCCGAGCAGTCGCCCGGCCCCGCTGCCCCGTCACCCAGCCCTGCCGACCCGTCGCCCGGTGTCGCCGCCCCGTCGCCCGGCCGCGCTGACCCGTCGCAGGTCCCAGCCGGACCGGATCCCCGCGACGCCGGGGTGCGGCCCGCCACCGGCTCCCCCGTCGGGGCCGCCCCGCAGTCCCTCGTCGACCCCGCCGAGGCGTCCGCGCTGGCCGGGGCCTTCGCCGCGGACCTGCTGTCCTGGGACGAGGACGACGTCGACCGCCGCGCCCGTGTCCTCGCCGCCTACCTGCCCGCCACCGCGGCCGACGGATTGCTCGGCTGGACCGGGACCGGGCGTCAGCGGGCCGACCTCGTGCTGCCGGGCCGGGTCCGCGCCGATGCCGACCGGGCCGTCGTCGACGTCCGGGTGCGGGTCGTGCCCTACCGCCGTGTCGACGCCCGTGGGACGGCCGCGCCGGAGCCCGAGCCCGACGACCCGATCGGGGCGCCCGCCGGGGCCCCCGCCCCGGCCGCGCGCGGCTGGCGCGGGCTGGCCGCGCGGTGGGTCCGGCTGGAGGTGGCCGTCGCGCTCACCGACGACGGGCTCGTCGTCGACGCGGGGCCCGCGGCCGAGCCGGCCCGACGGCCGTCGCCGGCCGACCTCGCACGCGGCGGTGTGCGGTGACCGGGCGTGTCCCCGTCGTCGGGGGCCTGGCCGGCGGGGTCGGGACGACGACCGTCGCCCGGGCCCTGCACGGCCGTGACCTGGGGCGCGTGTGCGGGCCGGACCTGCTGCCCGACGTCGTCGTCACCCGGGACACCGCGGCCGGGCTGGCTGCCGCAGCCCGCGTCGCCCCGGCGCCCGGGCCGGACTCACCGGTCCTCGTCCTGCACCCCGGCACCGCCGACCCCGACGGCATCGACGCCGACGCCGCGGGGCCCGGCTGGGCAGCCGTCGTCGCGCTGCCCGCGGTGCCGGGCTGGGCCCGCTCCGCGGACCCGTGGTCGGACGCGGCCGGGGTCCTCACCCGGCCCGGGCCCTCGGCCGCCGTCCGCCGCTACGCCGACGCGATCGGCCGGGTCGTCACCGCGCTGACCACGTCCGGACGGCTCGACCGGCCGCTCACCCCGGCCGGCGTCGGTGGGCTGCGACCGATGCGTGGGGTACTGGCCCTCCCGACCGGGCCGGGCCGGTGAGCCGTGCGCGCGCTGCTGATCGTGCCGGTCGTCGTCGCACTCCTGCTGGGGACGGCGGGTCAGGTCCTGGCCGCCCCCGCCGCGGAGCCGGTCACCTCGGGCATCGACGCGGCACGGGTGCCGGAGGCGGCGCGGCCCTACCTCGACCTGGTCACGGAGCTGACCTCGCAGGGCTGCCCGGAGCTGCCGCCGGCCTGGGTGGTCGCCCAGGTGCAGGCGGAGTCGGGCTGGGACCCGGAGCTGCGCACCGGCACCGCTGCCGGGCTGCTGCAGGTCTCGGAACGGACCTGGGTCGCGGCCGGCGGCGCACCCTGGCCGGACGCGGCGCTCACCGAGCCGGAGGGGCACCTGCGCGTCGTCGTGCCGTGGCTCTGCTCGACGCTGCGAGCCGCCGCCGGGTATCTCGCGACGACCCCGAAGGACGTCCCGGTGCTCGACGCGATGCTGGTCTGCCACATCGCGGGCTGCAGCCGGGTCACCGGGTCGAGGTCGGGGGTGCCGGCGGCCGGGGAGGCAAACTGCTCGCAGGCGTGCGCGTCGGCGATCCGGCGCTACCTCGACGCGGTGCACGGCTTCGTCGCCGACTACTCCGGCACGACGGCCGTCGACGACCGCGAGTCGTCCCCGCCACCGCCGCAGAAGGCCGCCCCGGCGAAGGCACCCGCGGCGAAGACACCGGCGAAGGACGCCGCATCGGCGCCGGCGCCCGCCTGGACCGGCGGTGCGACGGGGTGCCACGAACCCGACCCGGTGCGCTCCGACGGCTGTCTCACCGGCGCGTCGAAGCACGGCCTCGATGCCGTCGAAGCGGTGTTCGGCCCGACGATCGAGACGGTCGGCTGCTGGGACGAGCACCTGCAGAACCCGCGGTCGGACCATCCGAAGGGCAAGGCCTGCGACGTGTTCACCGGGAAGGCCGGGGCGTTCGCGAAGGGCGCCGACCTCGACGAGGGCTGGGCGATCGCGCACTGGCTGGAACGCAACGCGGCCCCGCTGAAGGTCAAGTACCTGATCTGGCAGGGCCGCTACTGGGACCCCTCGGTGCGCGCCGACGGCTCCGGCTGGGGCCGTCGCTACACCGGCGGCGGGGTCTACGACACCGCCGACGCGACCGGCGGCCACTACGACCACATCCACATCAGCTTCGCGGAGTGACCCCGTGCGACGTTCCCTGCCGCTGCTCGTGCTCGCCGCGGTCCTCGCGGTGCCCCTGGCCCTGCTGGTGCCCGCGTTGCTGCCCGGACCGCCGTCGCAGGCGGTGCTGACCTCGGCCGACCGGGACGCCCTCGGCGATCCCGGCCCCGTCCGCGGACCGGAGCCGGCCGTGCCGGCGACGCGGCCGTCGTCGCCCGGGGCGGTGGCGCGCGCCTACCTCGTCGCCGCGCACGGCTCCGGTACCGGCGCGGCCGGGGGCACCACCCTCGACGGCACCCCGTACGCGCTGCCCGGCAGCCCGGCCGCCGCCGGAGCGCCCGTCCTCGACCCGCCGCCACTCGGTTCGGTCCGGACCGCCGAGGTCGAGGACCTCGACGAGGGCGCCACCGACTGGGCCCGCGGACGCACGGCGCTCGTCGCGACCGTCCGCACGACGACGTCCGGGCCCGGCACGGCACCGGAGGTCCGCCGCTGGCGCACCCGAGTGGTCCTGGCACTCGACGCGGCGGGCCACTGGCTGGTCACCGCCGACACCCCCATCACCACCGACACCCCCGATGTGGACGACTGACGTGACCGAACCTTGGAGTGGGCGATGACCGCCGACGAGCTGGAGCAGCTGCTCAAGTCCCTGCTGGCCAAGGGGGTCACGGTCGTCCTGCTGGCGCTCGGGCCCGCCGGGGAGCTGGTGGGGGTGGAACCCGGGGGCTCCGCGACGCCGTCGACGAGCTCCGGGCAGGACGCCGCCGGTGCGCCGCGGCCGGACCTGGAGCTGGGGGCCGGTGGCGAGGTGTGCGTCGGCACGGGGTCCGGGTCGGGCTCCGGCGGGTCCGGGTCCAGCGGCTCGGGTTCCGGCGGCTCGGACTCCAGCTCGGGTTCCGACGGCTCGGGTTCCGACGGCTCCGGTTCCGACAGCTCCGGTTCCGACAGCTCCGGTTCCGACAGCTCCGGTGGCGGCGAGCGTGACAGCGGATCCGACGGGTCCGGCAGCGCCGACGACTCCGCCGGCGACTCCGACGGCAGCTCCGACGGCAGCTCGACGGACCGTCGCGGCGGCGGGGGCGACGGCGGAGCGGGCGGCTCCGACGACAGCGGCCGTTCCGGCGGGTCGGGCGATGCGACCGGCTCCGGCTCCGGCTCCGGCTCCGGCTCCGGCTCCGGCTCCGGCTCCGGCGGCAACGACTCCGAGCGCGGTGGCGGTACCGCCTCCTCCTCCGGTTCCGACAGCGGGACGGGCCGCGATTCCGGCAGCGGCACCACCGCCGCCCCCGACGAGTCCGGCGCCACCGCCTACGGCACGAGCGACGACGCGGCCGCCGGGCTCCTCACCGGCGGATCCGGTACCGCCGGCTCCCGGACACCGCCGCCCTGCCGCCCCAGCGGCACCGGCGGCACCGGCGGCACCGGCGGCACCGGCGGCACCGACCCAGCACCCGCCACCGGGAGCGCAGAGGGCACCACGGCGGCGGCGAAGCTGGGCTGGGGGCAGCCCGTCCGGGCCGACGAGTTCGACAACGGTACCGAGGGCTGGAGCATCTACGACGGCGCCGGGCACGCGGGCAACGGCCGCCGCACCCCGGACGCGGCGAGCGTGGCGGACGGCGTCCTGACGATCACCGGGGACAGCCAGGGCAACACCGCGGGCATGGCGTGGAAGGAGGGCTCCCAGCAGTACGGACGCTGGGAGGGCCGGGTGCGCGCGCCGGTCGGGGACCCGTCGTACAACGCCCTGCTGCTGCTCTGGCCCACCGCGGAGAACTGGCCCGAGGGCGGCGAGCTCGACTTCATGGAGATGATGGACCCGCAGCGGCAGAAGACCAACGCGTTCTTCCACTACGGCGCGGACAACTCCCAGGTCGAGGGCTCCGTCGAGGTCGACGCGACGCAGTGGCACAACTGGGCCCTGGAGTGGACGCCGGACCGGATCACTGCCTACGTCGACGGCGAGAAGTGGTTCGAGACCACCGAGGAGAAGGTGCAGCCGCCGGGGCCGATGCACCTGTGCATCCAGCTCGACTGGTTCCCCAAGGGCGGCTCGGGGAAGGAGACGCAGATGCAGGTCGACTGGGTGCGCCAGTACACCCTCGACGGGGGTTCGCCCGGCGGGACGACCGACGGCGGGACGGCACCGGGCTCGGCCGGCTGACCGGGCGGCCTCCACCCGAGCATGATCACCGGTTGGGGAGTGCGGAGGTGCACAGGACGACCTCTCCGCTCCACAACGGTCGATCATGCAGCCACCACGCCAGGGCGCCCCGGCCCGGTGCACGGTGCGAGGTGGCCCGGGCCTCTCAGCTCCCCCACAGCCGACCGCTCCTAGGCTGCCGCCGACCCGCCGTCGACGATCAAGGAGTGGGTCGTGCAGGAGCAGACGGAGCAGGAGCACGACCCCGAGGCCCCGGCGCGTCGCCGCTGGCCCGCGGTCGTCGGCCTCGTGGCGGGTCTGGCCGTACTGGCCGGGATCGTCACGGTCGCCGTGGAACCGTCCCTGCTCACCGGCTCGTCCTCCCCGACCCCCGCACCGGCGGCACCGCCGTCGCCGGGCGGGATGCACGACCAGGAGCGGCCCACCGAGGTCGGCGAGCTCGACCCCGCGTCGCGCTCGGACACCGAGGCGGCCGTGCGCAACGGCTGGCGCCTCACCGACCACGACGAGTTCGACGGCACCGCGCTCGACCGCACGCGCTGGAGCCCGTACACGGGCGAGACCACCGGGGGCAACGGCCGGCACCGGGCCGAGAACATCGCGGTCCGCGAAGGCGAGCTCGTCCTCACCAGCCGCGGGAGCACCTCCGCCGGGCTGGCCTGGCGGGGTGGCCAGCAGTACGGCCGCTGGGAGATCCGGGCGAAGACGAACCCCGGCGTCGGCTACGGCGACGTCGCGCTGCTCTGGCCGGACGCCGAGGACTGGCCCGAGGGCGGCGAGCTCAACTTCATGGAGATCCCGAAGCCCGAGCGGAACGAGACGCACACGATCGTCCACTACGGCGAGGACAACAGCCAGGTCGGCAAGACGATCCGCGGCGACTTCACGCAGTGGCACACCTACGCCGTCGAGTGGCTGCCCGACCGGGTCGTGTTCTACATCGACGGCGCCGAGGTCTTCCGCACCACCGATCCGGAGCAGATCCCGCCGCGATCGATGCACCTGGCGATGCAGCAGGACATCGGCCCCTACGGCGACGACTGGATCCCGGCGCCGGACGCGACCTCACCGGAGACGCTGGACTTCCAGGTCGACTGGGTCCGCATCTACGCGCCCTGACCCGCTCGGCGGCGGGACGGGTGTGACTGGGGAAAGAAGGAGGCCCCGGACCCTGTGGGGTCCGGGGCCTTCTCCTGTCCCGAACTGACGCGCCGCTCCCACCACGAAGCGACTTCTGTAAGTTAGCGCAGCCTTGCCTAAGTAAGCAAGAGTGGTGGGCGGAAAGTTCTAGCCGAGCAGCTCCCGCAACGGTCCCACGCCGAAGTACCCCACGAACAGCACCGCCACCACCCACATCAGGGGGTGGACCTGCTTCGCGCGCCCGGTGGCCGCCGCGAGCGCGACATAGCTGACGAACCCGGCGCCGATGCCGTTGGCGATGGAGTAGGTGAACGGCATGACGGTGATCGTCAGGAACACCGGGATCGCGGTGCGCAGGTCGTCGAGCGAGACCGAGGTGATCTGGCGGAACATCAGCGCGCCGACGACGACCAGCGCCGGGGCGGCGGCCTCGACCGGGACGATCGAGTACAGCGGCGTGAAGAACATCGCCAGCAGGAACAACAGACCGGTCAGGACGTTCGCCAGTCCCGTCCGCGCGCCCTCGGCGATACCGGCCGCGGACTCGACGAAGATCGTGTTCGACGACGCGGACCCCACACCACCGGCGACCGCGCCCGCACCCTCGACGACCAGCGCCTTCCCGACGTTCGGGAGCTTGTCGTCGGAGTCGGTCAGGCCCGCCTGGCGACCGAGGCCGGTGAGCGTGCCCATGGCGTCGAAGAAGTTCGCCAGCACCAGGGTGAAGATCAGCAGGACGACGGTGATGATGTCGAGCCGGGTGAAGGCGCCGAGCGAGACCTGGCCGACGAGCGACAGGTCCGGCAGCCCGACGATCCGGTCCGGGATCGCGGGCACGGCGAGCGACCAGCCGCCGGGGTTGGTCGGGCCACCGGGACCGACCCGGACGATCGCCTCGACGACGATCGCGATGATGGTGTTGACCACGACGCCGATCAGGATGCCCGCACGCACGCCGCGGGCGACCAGCACGCCGACGATGATCAGCCCGACGACGAACACGAACGTCGGCCACGAGGCGATGGAGCCGCCGGTGCCCAGGCCGACCGGGACCGTGGTGTTGGCCGCGTCGGGCAGGCGGCGGACGAAGCCGGAGTCGACCAGGCCGATCAGCGCGATGAACGCGCCGATGCCGACCGCGATCGCCGTCTTGAGCTCGGTGGGAACGGCGTTGAACACCGCCGTCCGGAAGCCGGTCAGGGCGAGGATCACGATGATGATGCCGTTGATGACGACCAGGCCCATCGCCTCGGGCCAGGTCATCATCGGCGCGATGGTCACGGCCAGCAGGGTGTTGATCCCCAGGCCGGTCGCGATCGCGAACGGGTAGTTCGCGATCACGCCGAAGAGGATCGTCATCACGCCTGCGACCAGGGCGGTCACCGCGGCGACCTGGGCGACCGGGAGGATCCCGCCCAGCGCGTCGGCCTTGGCCGACGGGTCTCCCGGCGTGACGCTGCCGAGGATCAGCGGGTTCAGGACGATGATGTAGGCCATCGCCATGAACGTGACGAGTCCCCCGCGCAGTTCGCGGGAGACGGTGGAGCCGCGTTCGGACACGCGGAACAGGCGCTCGATCACGGCGACACCCTAGACGCGGCGCAACGCTGCGGGTTCCGTCCGTACACCGTTTAGGCTACGGCCCCGTGACGGCCCACGAGAGCGAGCGCGCGAGCGATCCACCGCCCCCGCCGCCCTTGCCGGCGCGCTTCTACGAGTCCCCGCCGGTGATCCTCGGCGGGATGCTGCTGTGGGCGATCGGCGCGGGCGTCGCCGCCGTGGTCGCGGTGGTCACCGGCTCCGGGTTCGACCCCGCGAACGGTGCCGGCGCCTGGTTCTGGACCTGCGTCGCCGGGACCGGGGTGGGCCTGTTCGGGGCCGCGGTGTTCTCCGCGCAACGGGCCGCGGCCCGGCGCGGGGACAGGTCGGCACAGCGCGGCGTCGAGCCGAGGTAGGTCATAGGCTCGACGGCATGACCGCGAACGACCGTCCGACCGCCGTCGTCACCGGCGCCTCCTCCGGGATCGGCGCCGCCACCGCCCGCACACTCGGGGCCACGGGCTTCCACGTGGTGCTGGGAGCCCGCCGGGTGGAGCGCTGCGAGGAGATCGCGAAGGAGATCGACGGCACCGCGCTGCCCCTCGACGTCACCGACCGGGAGTCCGTCCGCGCGTTCGCCGATGCGGTGCCCGAGGCGAAGCTGCTGGTCAACAACGCCGGCGGCGCCAAGGGCCTGGAGCCCGTCGCGGACGCCGACGAGGAGGACTGGCGCTGGATGTGGGAGACCAACGTCGCCGGCACGCTGCGCCTCACCCAGGCGTTCCTGCCGAAGCTGCGGGCCTCGGGCGACGGGCACATCGTCACCGTGACCTCGATCGCCGCGCTGGACTTCTACGACAACGGCGCCGGCTACACCGGCGCCAAGCACGCCCAGGCGATGCTGCACCGCACCCTGCGCGGGGAGCTGCTCGGCGAGCCGATCCGGATCACCGAGATCTGCCCCGGCATGGTGGAGACGGAGTTCTCGCAGGTGCGTCTCGGCGACGCCGAGAAGGCGGCGAAGGTCTACGAGGGACTGACCCCGCTGACCGCCGACGACGCCGCCGACACGATCGTCTTCGCCGCGACCCGGCCGTCGCACGTCAACCTGGACCAGATCGTGCTCAAGCCGCGCGACCAGGCGTCGGGCACCCGGCGGCACCGTCGCTAGAGGGTCTCCTCCGACCGGCGGTTCTCGTCGGCGTCGTCGCCGGGGCTCTCGCCCCGGACGGCGCCGGCGATCCGCTCCTCGGACTCGCCCAGGATCTGCGCGGCGTCGGGCTCGGTGCCCTCCTCCTCCGGCAGCGGGGTGGATCGGCTGGCGGCGCGGTCGTCGGGAACGCTCATGCCCGGCGGGTACCCGCTAGGACAGCGCCGACAACCCCTTCCACTTCTCCCAGGACAGCGTCCAGTCCCAGAGGTCGCCGTCGCGGGCGGAGAGCTGCACCGGCGTGCCGGTGACCTCGACCGGGTCGCCGTAGAGGACGGTGTCGTAGTACGCCTTGGCGTTCTCGATCGACAGGTTCACGCAGCCGTGGGTGACGTTCGCGGTGCCCTGCGCGGCGGCCGACACCGGGTTGGCGTGGATGAACTCGCCGTTGTTGCTCATCCGGACGGCCCACTTCTCGACGACGTCGTAGCCGTACTGCGCGGACACCATCCGCTTGTCGGTGAACTTCTCGGTGACGACGTGAATGCCCGAGCGGGTGTTGCGGTTCGGGTCGTCGGCCAGGCCGTAGGACGCCGGGTAGTCCGCGACCTGCTTGCCGTCGCGGATCACGATCATCCGGAACGAGCGGGCGTCGGCCTTGACGATCTGGGCGCGGCCGATGGTGAACGATGTGCTCAGGTCCTCGGCGCCGTAGCTGCCGCCGCCGTAGTCGACGCCCTTGAGCGGCGCGTCCACGGTGACCTTCGTGCCCGACGGCCAGTACTCCTTCGGCCGCCAGTGCACGCGCGAGCCGCCGTTCTCGTCGGGCAGCCAGCCCCACGCGCCCTCGACCTGCTTCGAGGTCGTGACCTTCAGGACCTTCTCGATCGCGGCGCGGTCCTCGACGTGCCGGTCGAACTGGATCTCGATCGGCGCGGCGATGCCGACGGTGCGGTCGTCGCCGATGTTCAGGGTGCCGCGCACGGTGTGGACGGGCTTCAGCGTCGCGACGGTGCCCTGCACCGGGGTCGCCGTGCCGTCCGGGGCGACGGCGCGACCGTGCCAGGTGTAGGTGGTGGCGAAGTCCAGGTCACCGCTGCTGGTCCAGGTCGTGCGGTCCGGGGACAGCGCGCCGTCGACGGCGTCGCCGTCCGGGTCGGTGAGCGACACCCCGTCCAGCGTGCCGCCCGCCGTGCGGACCGACACCGGCTGCGCCGGGTTCGCCGTCGCCGCCGCCGAGAAGGTGTCGGTGCCCGCTCCGCCTGCGCTGCGCACGGGTGGCTGGTAGCTCACCTGCGGCCCGGCCGGGGGCGGTGCGGCCTGCGGCGCCGCCGGGTCCTGCGGCGAGGCCGCCAGGGCCACCGCCCCGACGATGCCCAGCGCGCCGATCAGCGCCACCACGACGATCAGTACCCGTCGCAACCGTTCCCCCGCGTACTCGATCTCCTGCGTTGGACACCGACCGTACGCCCGGATCCGGCGCCTCCGACCGGCAGGAGGACGGCACTCCCCCGTGCGGCGTAAGACGAACCGGACGCCGCACCACAGAGGGTGTCAGACGGCGCAGTTCACCAGCACCGGTTCGGGGTGCAGGGTCACGCCGAACCGCTCGGCGACGCCGCTCTGGACCTCCCGGGCCAGGGCCAGCAGGTCGGCCGTCGTCCCGCCGCCGCGGTGGGTCAGGGCCAGGACGTGCCGGGTGGACAGCGACACCCGGCCGCCGGGGCCGGCGTGCCCGCGGCCGAATCCCGCGTTCTGGATCAGCCCGGCGGCGCTGAGCTTGACCCGGCCCTCCCCCGCGGGCCAGGCGGCCAGGCCGTCGACCTGCGGCGCGCGGTCGACGGGCAGGATCGGGTTGGTGAAGAACGAGCCGGCCGACCAGGTGTCGTGGTCGTCGGCGTCGAGGACCATGCCCTTCCCGCGGCGCAGCGCGAGCACCGCCTCGCGGACGGCGGCCGGGTCGGTCCGCGTCTCCGGATCGACGCCGAGGGTGCGGGCGAGCTCGCCGTAGCGGATCGGGGCGGAGCGGCCGTCGGCCTGCAGGGCGAAGCGCACCCGCAGGACGATCGCGTCGTCGCTGCCCTTGAGGATGCTGGTGCGGTAGGCGAGCCCCAGGTCCGAGGCGGGCACGTGCTCGCGGACGGTCCCGGTGCGCCGGTCGTAGAGGTCGACGTCGACGAGCAGGTCGGCGACCTCGACGCCGTAGGCGCCCACGTTCTGGACCGGGGTCGCGCCGGTCCGCCCGGGAATCCCGGACAGGCACTCCAGCCCGCCGAGCCCGTCGGCGACGGTGCCGGCCACCAGCTCGTCCCAGTCGACGCCCGCCTCGACGGTCAGCAGCACCCGGTCGCCGTCGCGCTCGTGGCGGACCCCCTGCCCGGCGACCAGCACGGCGGTGCCGTCGAACCCGGCGTCGGCGACGACGAGGTTCGACCCGCCGCCCACCAGCAGCACCCGCTCCCCCGCCCGGTCGGCGCCGGCCACGGCCTCGACCACCTCGGCCGCGCCCTCGGTGCGCACGATGCGGGAGGCCGGTCCGCCGAGGCGCAGTGTGGTGTGCGCGCTGAGCATCGGGTCGACCGTCGTCGCAGCGGAGGAACTCACGACCGCAACGGTAGCCTTCGCCCATGCCGCGCACGATCGACTACCGCGCAACGTCCGCGCACCCGTCCTCGACGGTCTACGCGGCGATGGTCGACCGCGATCTGCTGGAGGAGCAGCTGCGCCACATCGGCGGTCCCGGGGCCGGGGTGACCGCGTACGAGACCACCCCCGACGGCGTCCGCTACACGCTGCGGCACGGGATCCCCGGCGAGCACCTGCCGTCGATCGTGTCCTCCTTCGTGCCCGGCGGGGACCTGCAGATCGACCGCACCGAGCAGTGGCGGGCCGGCGACTCCGGCGTCTACGACGGCACCGGGTCCGTTCAGGTCATCGGCACCCCCGCCACCGCCAGGTCGGTGATGCGGATCGCCGACGTCGACGGGGGCAGCGAGGTCCGGATCCGGGCCGAGGTCACGGTGAAGGTCCCGCTGGTGGGTGGGAGGATCGAGCAGGCGGTCGCCGGGCAGATCGAACAGCTGCTCGCCGCCGAGACCCAGTTCACCCTCTCCCGGATCTCCTGATGTCCCACTACGTGATCACCCTGTCCTGCCCGGACCGCACCGGCATCGTCGCGCGCATCTCGACCTTCCTCGCCGAGCTGGGCGCCTCCATCACCGAGGCCGCCTACCACGCCGACGTCGAGGCCGGGGTGTTCTGCACCCGCCAGGTCGTCGACGCCGCGTCGGTCCCCTTCGACGTCGACGAGCTCCGCGCCCGGTTCGCCCCGGTCGCCGCCGAGCTGGGCGGCGAGCACCGCATCTCCGACACCGGCGTCCGCAAGCGCGCCGTGCTCCTGGTGACCCGCGACCAGCACTGCCTGCACGACATCCTCGGCCGGGTGTGGGCCGACGAGCTGCCGGTGGAGATCACCCGGGTGATCGGCAACCACACGTCGCTGGAGCCGGTCGTCGCCGCGCACGGGGTGCCGTTCCACCACGTGCCGTTCCCGGCCCCCGGCGACCCGGCCCGCGAGCAGGGCAAGGTCACCGCGTTCGAGGAGATCCGCAAGCTCGTCGACGCCGACGACCCCGACGCGATCGTGCTCGCCCGCTTCATGCAGGTCCTGCCCGCGCACCTGTGCGAGGCCTGGGCCGGGCGGGCGATCAACATCCACCACAGCTTCCTGCCGTCCTTCGCCGGGGCGCGGCCCTACCACCAGGCCCACCGGCGCGGGGTGAAGCTGATCGGCGCGACCTGTCACTACGCGACCGCCGACCTCGACGCAGGCCCGATCATCGAGCAGGACGTCGCCCGCGTCGACCACGGGGACACCGCGGCCGACATGGTGCGCCGGGGCCGCGACATCGAGCGCCTGGTGCTGGCCCGTGGGCTGCGGTGGCACCTGGAGGACCGCGTCCTGATCCAGGGCAACCGGACCGTCGTCTTCCGCTGAGGTCGCAGGCCCGAGCCGCGCCCGGCCCACCGCGGTGCGCGGGTTCGTCCCGCGCAGGGCGCGAGGCGCTGCACGGGCCGCGCGGGGCAGACCGGGCCCCAGCCCGCCGGAGCGTGGCGGACCGGCGCCGAGATGCAGCTCAGCGGGCCGCGGAGATCCACTATTCCCGCTGAGCTGCATCTCGGCGTACGTCCTCGGTTCGCGATGGCGACGGAGTCCGGCCGATCCGGTCCGGCGGGCGCTGCGCCCGGAGCACGATCGGTGCATGACGATCCCCGGATGGCCCGAGGTGTTCCGCGGGACCGCGGCCCTGGCGGCGGGTCTCGTCACGCCCGACCTCCTGCGCGGGCCCCGCTTCCGCCGGCTGCTCCCGGACACCTACGCCCCTGCCGACGCCCACGCCGACCTGCGGCTGCGGTCGCTGGCGGCGTACCTGTGGGCCGGACCGGACGCGGTGCTCTGCGGGTACTCCGCCGCCGAGCTCCTGGGCGCGTCCTGTGCGCCGCGGGCCGCGCCCGCCGAGGTCGCGGTGACCGCGGTGCGCGCCGGGCCCCGATCCCGCGACGGCGTCGTGGTCCGGCGCGACGTCCCGCACCCCGACGAGGTCACCGACGTCCGCGGTGTCCGCGTCACGACCCGCCTGCGTACCGCCTTCGACCTGGCCCGGTGGTCGGGCCCGACCGAGGGTGTCGTCGCCGTCGACGCGTTGTCCCGCGGGTCGTTCGCGCCGGACGTTCTGATGAACCTCGCGGCCCGGCACACCCATGCCCGTGGTGTCCGGCGCGTGGTCGACGCGCTGGTGTGGGCCGACCCCCGCGCAGGCTCCCCGCCGGAGACCCGCCTCCGGCTGGTCCTCGTCCGGGGTGGCCTGCCGCGGCCGGTACCCCAGCACCCGGTGCTCGACGACGCCCGGCGCACGGCGCTGTGGCTGGATCTGGCCTACCCCGACCACCGGCTCGGCATCGAGTACGACGGCGGCGGTCACTTCGCGACGCCCGAGGCGGCCCGCGCCGACGCCGGGCGGCACACCCGTCTCGTCGCGGCGGGGTGGCGGGTGCTGCGCTACACGGCCCTGGACATGCACCGACGGCCCGACGAGATCGTCGCCGAGGTGCGCCAGGTGCTCGACCACAGTCGTCGAGATGCAGCTCAGCGGGCCGTGGAGATCGACAGTTCCCGCTGAGCTGCATCTCGGCGCAGTTCCCGGATCGGCTGGGGCGCGGAGCGGGTCGGGGCGGCGCGGCGCGGCGCGGGGCGGGCGCGCACACGACGGCGCCCGCCCCACGTGTGCGGGACGGGCGCCGGTTCGTGCGACTCACGCCGCCGGTCGGACGGGGGTCAGGCCGCGGGCTGCTCGGCCTCCGCCGCCTCGTGGGCCGGCTCCAGAGCGATCCGGAGCACCTCGGCGACGTCGGCGACCGGGTGCACCCGCAGCTCGGCGCGCACCGACTCCGGGACGTCGTCCAGGTCGGGCTCGTTGCGCTTCGGGATGATCACGTCGGTCAGCCCGGCCCGGTGCGCGGCGAGCAGCTTCTGCTTCACCCCGCCGATGGGCAGGACCTTGCCCTGCAACGTCACCTCGCCGGTCATGCCCACGCTCGACCGGACCGGCCTGCCGGAGGCGAGCGAGGCCAGCGCCGTCGTCATCGTGACGCCGGCGGACGGGCCGTCCTTCGGGACCGCACCGGCCGGGACGTGCACGTGCAGCTTGCGCGACGCGAGGTCACCGGCCAGCCCGCGCGAGCGCAGGTAGGACAGGGCGATCGAGACCGACTCGGTCATCACCTCGCCCAGCTGCCCGGTGATCTGCAGGCCCGGTTCGCCCTCCATTGCGGTGGCCTCGATGAACAGCACGTCCCCACCGGCGCCGGTCACCGCCAGTCCGGTCGCGACGCCCGGCACCGAGGTCCGCTCGGCGGACTCCGGGGTGAACCGCGGCCGTCCGAGGTAGGTGACGAGCGCATCGGCGTCGACGTGCACCGGGCGCGCCGTGTCCGACGCGTCCAGCTGCACCGCCACCTTGCGCAGCACCTTCGCCAGGCCCCGCTCCAGCTGCCGGACCCCGGCCTCCCGGGTGTACTCGGCGGCGATCATCGACAGCGCGACGTCGGTGAACTCCACGTCGCCGTCGTCCAGACCGGCCTTCGCGATCTGACGCGGCAGTAGGTGGTCGCGGGCGATCGCGACCTTCTCCGGCTCGGTGTAGCCGTCGAGCGTCACGATCTCCATCCGGTCGGCCAGCGGGCCGGGGATCGCGGAGGCGTCGTTCGCCGTCGCCAGGAACAGGACGTTCGACAGGTCGAGGTCGACCTCCAGGTAGTGGTCGCGGAAGGTGTGGTTCTGTGCCGGGTCGAGCACCTCCAGCAGCGCCGCGGTCGGGTCACCGCGGAAGTCGCTGCCGACCTTGTCGATCTCGTCGAGCAGCACGACCGGGTTCATCGAGCCCGCCTCGCGGATCGCGCGGACGATGCGGCCGGGCAGCGCGCCGACGTAGGTGCGCCGGTGGCCACGGATCTCCGCCTCGTCACGCACGCCGCCGAGCGCCACGCGGACGAAGTTGCGTCCGAGCGCGCGGGCGACCGACTCCCCCAGCGACGTCTTGCCGACGCCGGGCGGGCCGACCAGCGAGAGCACCGCGCCCGAGCCGCGGCCGCCGATGGTGTCGAGCCCCTTGCGTCCGCGACGGGCGCGCACGGCGAGGAACTCGACGAGGCGTTCCTTCACGTCGTCGAGGCCGGCGTGGTCGGCGTCGAGGATGCGACGCGCCTCCACCAGGTCCGACGAGTCCTCGGTCGTGGTGCTCCACGGGATGTCGAGGACGGTGTCGAGCCAGGTCCGGATCCAGCCGGACTCCGGGCTCTGGTCCGAGGCGCGCTCCAGCTTGCCGACCTCGGTCAGCGCGGCCTTGCGGACGTCGTCGGGCAGGTCGGCGGCCTCCACGCGGGCGCGGTAGTCGTCGGAGCCCTCCGGGTCGTCCTCACCGAGCTCCTTGCGGATCGCCGCGAGCTGCTGGCGCAGCAGGAACTCGCGCTGCTGCTTCTCCATGCCCTCGCGGACGTCGTTCGAGATCTTCTCGCTGACCTCCTGCTCGGCGACGTGCTCCTTGGTCCATTCCAGGAGCTTCTCCAGCCGGGCGTCGAGGTCGGTCTCGGCGAGCAGCTCGGCCTTGTGCGCGACGTCGAGCCACGAGGCCCACCCGGCGAGGTCGGCGAGCGCGCCCGGGTCGTCGGTCTGCTGGACCGAGTCGATCACCTGCCAGGCGCCCCGCTGCTGCAGGATGCCGACGACCAGGGCCTTGTACTCGCGGGCGAGCTCCTGGGTGCGGCCGGTGGGCGCACCGGCCTCGATCGGCTCGGCCTCGACCCAGAGCGCCGCGCCCGGACCGGAGACCCCCGACCCGATGCGGGCGCGCCGCTCACCGCGCACGACGGCGGCCCGGTCCCCGTTGGGGAGCCTGCCGATCTGCTCGAGCACGGCGACGACGCCGATGGCGCCGTAGCGGCCGTCGATGCGGGGGACGACGAGCACCCGTCTCCCGTCGTCGCGGTCCTGGGCCGCGGCGGTGGCCGCGTCCACCGCGGCACGGGTGTCGGAGTCGTCGAGACGGACGGGGACGACCATGCCGGGCAGGACCACGGCGTCGTCGAGGGGCAGGACCGGGAGCGTCAGCACGTCACTCATGCCCGGCACAACCACGCGGAGGGCCCTCCGCTTCCCGGAGTTGAGTCGTGTCCGCTCAGGGCGAACGCGGACCTCGGCCGGCCGGGACGGCCGTGAGCACCCCGAGGACCGGGTGGGTCACCAGCGCGGTCCGCCGCCCTGGACCTCCATCACCGCGGGCTTGACGTCGACCAGGTAGACCAGCGTCGCGACGGTGGCGGCCAGCCAGAACATGGCCCCGCCGTACATCGGGCCGCCCGTGACGAGCAGGAGCAGCAGCGCGACGCCGGTGATGCCCAGCCAGGCGTTCTTGGTGAGCTTGCCCGCCGCGGTGAAGGCGTCGGCGCGCTGCCTCAGCGCGTGCCCGAACGAGAACCCGCCGACCACCACCATGATCCACTTGATCACGAAGATGATCACTTCATCGGGGGCACTTGGCAGCGACAGCACGCGGCCACAGTACGGACAACCCGGGCGCTGGTCACGTCCGGCGCCGCATCCCGGGCGGCCCGATCCACGGCCCCGCACACGACGACGCCCCCGGCCGATCGAGGATCGGCCGGGGGCGCGGTGCGTGCTCACCGGGCGCGGGGCCCGGCGGGTGTCACTTCTTCGCGGCGGACGCGCTCGAGGTGCCACGGCGGGTGGTCGGCTTGCGGGCCGGGACCTTCGCGCCGGTGGCGGTCTTCGGGTCGGTCTTGGCGGCGGTGCGGCGCGCGGTCGAACGCGTGGTGGACGCGACCTCGTCGCCGGCCTCCTCGATCGCCTCGGCGGCCTCCTTCGAGACCTCGGTGACGGCCTCGGCGACCTCGCCCGCGGCGGTCTGGGCGCGGCGGGCGACCTTCTCACCGACCGAGCGGGTCTGCGTGGTGACGGCGCCGAGGGTCTTGACGGCGACCTCGTGGGTCTCGTCCACGAACTCGTCGACGCGGGTGTCGAACTTCTCGGTCAGGTCCTCGACCGTCGCGATGGCCTGCTTGACCTGCGGCTGCTTGCGGATGCGACCCCAGGCCTTCTCACCGCGCTGGGCGAAGCCGACGTAGACACCCTCGACCTCGGAGCGGAACTCCTCGATCTGCTTGCGGATGTTGTCCGAGGACAGCTTGCCGCGCAGCTCCTTGAGCTCCTCGGGGAGCTCCTGGACGCGGGTCTGGACCTCCTCGGCGCGCTTGGTGGCGGTCTCGCGGGCGTCGGTGACGGCCTTGGTCACGGTGCTGTAGGCGTAGTCGCCGGCACCGAGGACGGCGAGCAGCGGGGTGCGGACGACCTCGGCCTGCTCGGCGGTCTGCTCACGCAGCTTCTGGACGTCGGCGCTGGTGGGGAGGTTCACGGCCATGATGATCACTTCCTGGATTCGGTGGACGTGTCGTCGGGATCGGCGGTGAGACCGTTCTCCCTGCGGAACGACTCGTAGACGTCGAGCAGCACGCGTTTCTGCCGCTCGCTGAGGGTCGGATCGGTGAGCACCGCGTCGGTCACCTGACCGGCGGGCCGCTCCTCGAGGATGCCGGCGCGGACGTACAGCGCCTCGGCCGAGATGCGCAGCCCCTTGGCGATCTGCTGCAGTATCTCGGCGGACGGCTTGCGCAGTCCCCGCTCGACCTGGCTCAGGTACGGGTTGCTGACGCCCGCGGTGCGGGCCAGCTGCCGCATCGAGACCTGGGCGGCCTCGCGCTGGGCGCGGATGTAGGACCCGATGTCCTCCACCGCGTGCCCCACGGTCTGACCGACGCTCTCGACGGCCTGCGCGACGCGCTCGGCGGGCTCGACGGACTCACGGTCTCCGGGCTTGCGCTCGGTGGCCATCCGTCTCACCTCCGCCTCGATCCGTTCTTCACTGACGGAATCGACCGTACGCGGCCCTGCTAGCTCTTGCAAGCAGGGTGCTAGCGCTGGTCACGTGGTGTGCGCCACGTCCATGACGGCGCGATGTCCTGCGGGGACACCTGCCCGATCACCCGATGACGAGCTCCCCCACGGCGTGGATGACCAGGCCGGCGAGCGCCCCGACGACGGTGCCGTTGATCCGGATCCACTGCAGGTCACGGCCCACCTGGAGCTCGATCTTGCGCGAGGTCTCCTCCGCGTCCCAGCGGGCGACCGTGTCGGTGATGAGCGTGGTGATCTGGTGCCGGTAGTGCCGCACGACGTACGACGCGGCGTCGGCCAGCCAGCCGTCGAGCTTCGCGCGCAGCTCGGCGTCGCGACCCAGCCTCCGCCCGAAGGCCATGAGGCCGTCGCGCACGCGCAGGCGCAGCTCGTTCGACGGGTCGTCCGCGGCGTCGAGGACCATGGCCTTCACGACCGTCCAGGCGCGGCCGATGAAGTGCTGCACCTCGGGGTGCTCGACGACCTGGCGCTTGACCTGCTCGGCGCGCTCCATGGTCGTCTCGTCGTGCTGCAGGTCGCGGGCGAACTCGGCGAGATACCGGTCCACGGCGTGCCGCAGCGGGTGCTCGGGGTCGGTCTTGACGGCCCAGGCATAGCCGCGGACCTCGGCGAACAGCTTGTCCGCGACGAGGTCGTCGACGAAGCGCGGGGTCCAGGAAGGCGCACGGTCGTGCACGACCCGCAGGACCATCTCCTGGTTGTCGGCGACCCAGTCGTAGGCGCGGTCGCAGACGAGGTCGACCAGCCTCCGGTGGGCACCGTCGACCAGGACGCCCTCCAGCGCCTTGCCCATCGGCGGCCCGACCGGGATCTCCATCAGCTTGCGCACCGCGACGGTCTCGATGACGTTCTGCACGTCCTCGTCGCGCAGCACGGTCACGACCGCCCGCGCGGCGGTGGCCAGCTCGGTGGTGACGCGGTCGGCGTTGCCCTGCTCGGCGATCCAGCGCCCGACCGACTCGCTGACCCCGATCCGGTCGAGCTTGTCGCGGACGACGGACTCGGACAGGAAGTTCTCCCCGACGAAGTCGCCGAGGGCGTCGCCGATCGTGTCCTTCTTGCGCGGGATGATCGCGGTGTGCGGGATCGGGATCCGCAGCGGGTGCCGGAACAGTGCCGTCACGGCGAACCAGTCGGCCAACGCACCGACCATGCCGGCCTCGGCGGCGGCCCGGACGTAGTCCGCCCCGGGGACACCGCGGACGACCTCGAAGTACTTCGCGACGAAGAACACGACCGTCGCACCGAGGAGGAACCCGGTGGCGACGGCCTTCATCCGCCGCAGGTCGCGTCGCTTCTGCTCGTCACCGGGCCCGAAGCCACCGAGGGGGACGGCGGGAACGGTCCCGATGGTGCGGTCCCGCTGCGGGACGGGGGTCGGGCGCTCCGGCGCGCGGGAGGTCTGCACACACCCATAGTGCCCGGGGACACCGACATCGGGCGGCGGGGGCGCCCGGAGCGGGGCCCGGCCGGGTCCGGCGATGTCCCGCCGGACCCGGCCGTGGCCGGTGGAGCGGCTGCTCGGCGAGGGAGAAGTGCCCCCTCGGGCGCCGCCTCCGCTGCGCACCACCCGGCCGGTGTCGGCGTCCGCACTCCAGACGAGCGGGGACGGCGACGAGACGCCCGGGCGGGCGGTACGCGGTCGCGCGGGCCGGATCCTCGGTTCCGTCCGGGCCGCGCGGGTGGATCAGCGGCGCAGGGCGCCCGGCATGCCGGACCGCTCGGCCCGGACCTCGTGCTCGTCGGGGAGGACCTGCTCGCCGGAACGACGGCGCACCGCGTCGCAGATCGCCTCGACGACGACCGCGGCCTCCGGCACCCGGTAGCCGACCCGCGCCGGAGCGACGCGCCACTGCACCCAGCCCTCGGGACGCTCGGTCGGCGGGGCGACGACACCGATGCCGTCGGTGTGCAGCACCACGTCGGCGTGCAGGCTCAGCTCGGCGGGCAGCGCGTGCCGCGGGCTCATCGGGAACCACCAGGTGTCCTCGGGCGTCGCGGCGACCGGCACGACCTCGCCGGCCTCACGCAGCGTCCGGCAGGCCTGGCGACCGATGACCGCGGGAACCTCGACCACGTCGAGCACGTCGCCCGTCGCCAGCATGACCTCCGCGCCCGGCCCCGGCACGAGCGGCCAACCGTGGTCGGCGTACTCGCGAGCGGCCGCTCGCAGCTCCGCGCCGTAGACGGCTCGGTAGCTGTCCCACCAGGACATGGAGGTCACTTCCTTCCGCTTGTGCGACAACCCCTGCGGTGCCGCTCACCTGTGAAGTACAACACCAGGATGCGGGCTCCGGGCACGACTTCGCGAGGGGTACGCGACGAGGGTGCGCAGCGGCGAGACGAGCGGGGAACGCCGACCGCACAACGCCACGACCACCGGTGAACGGCAGGTGACCGGGCGCAGCGGACCGACGACCGGCGGCAACCTCCACGCCGTCCGGTGCGGTGCCGGTCGTCGCACCGCTCGACATGCCTCGTGCATCGATTATCTTTACGATAGAGATATTTGCGAGATCGAGAGGACCGACATGGCGTCGACGACGGCGAGGGCCGGCCGCACGGCCGGCCCGGCCACCGGGATGGACACGGCACGGACCTGGGCGGTGCTCGCCGCGGCAGTACTGCAGGCGGTGGCGGGCTCGCTCGGCGGCAGCGGGACGTTCGGGGAGTCGCAGCGGGTGCTCAGCGACCGCTACCCCTCACTCATCACCCCCGCGACGGTGGCGTTCTCCGTGTGGGGCCTCATCTACCTGGTCCTGCTCGTGTACGCGGTGTACCAGTCACTGCCCGGGCAGCGGTCGCGCACGGTGCACCGGGCGACCGGTTGACTGTTCGTGGCGACGGCGGTGTTCAACGCGGGCTGGATCGTCGTGTTCTCCCAGGAGTTCCTGGGGACCGCACAGCTGCTGATCGTGGCGCTGCTCGTGACCCTCGCGGTGGTGCTGCGCCGGCTCGCCGCATTCCCGGCCGAGGGGACGGCGGACCGGGCACTGCTGCACGGGCCGCTCGCGTTCTACGCGGGCTGGGTGTCGCTGGCGACCGTGGCCGGGTTCTCGGTGACGCTGACCTACTGGGGCGTGCCACTCGGCCCGGTGACGGCCGCGGCGCTGCTCCTGGTCGGCGTGCTGGGCGCGGGCGTCGCGACCCGGCGGACGACGGCGGCACTGCCGTACGCGGCGACAGCCGCCTGGGCGCTGGTCTGGGTCGCCGTGGAGTCCGCCGCGACCGGGACGGTGCCGGTGACCGTGGTCGCGGTGCTCGGCGTGACCGCGGTGGTCGTCGCGGCGGCGCTGCGAGCACGGGAGGGGCTGCGACCGGCCTTCGGCTGACCCCGGGAACGACGACGGCGCCGGTCCCCGAGGGGAGCCGGCGCCGTCGCGTTGCGCGGGTCGTGCCCGCGCAGAAGTCAGATCACGCGGACCGAGTCGGCCTGCGGGCCCTTCTTGCCCTGGCTGGCCTGGAAGTCAACGCGCTGGTTCTCCTCCAGCGTGCGGAATCCGTTCGACTCGATGGCGGAGTAGTGGACGAAGACGTCCGGTCCCTCGTCGTCGGTGGCGATGAAGCCGAAGCCCTTCTCGGCGTTGAACCACTTGACGGTGCCCTGCGGCATAGCGTGTGTCCTTCTCAGATGGAGCGGTTCCGGCCCTCACAGCAAGAGCCGGAGGTCGCGTGGACACCGCCGCGGCACCTCAGCACCGATCGACGACGCCCACCGTCACAACTTCAACGGACGCTCGACGGCGATCGGAGAAGAACGACTGCAACCGCCGCGGACGCTACCACGGCTCCGTGACACGTCGACCGTCCTCACTCGCCCCCCCGCACGGCCGACTCCGCGGCACCGACCACCCGCCGCACGACGCCACGGGTGACCACGCCGCGTGAGATTCGGGCCGCCGATCGACGACGGGCGGTCATCACCACCCCGAACGAGTGAGCACGACACACGTTCCACGCCGTCGAGTGAGCACCAGGCGTCCACACTCCCCGTTTCGGGTGGCGGCGGCGGTTCCGACCCGCTCGGCGGCCGCCCGTGAACCCGGACGGGGTCGCCCGTTCCGGGTGCAGCGCGGTGCGATCCGGCCACAGCGTGACCGATGGGACCCCTGTGACGCGTGTGGCCACGATCAGGTCACTGGTGGACGACGCCCCGTGACCGCAAGCTCAGCGCTGTCCGTCACCCCGTGCAGCAGCACAGCGAACTGGAGAGACCGTGCGATCCCGAGTCACCACTTCCGTCGCCCTGACCCTCATGATCGGCACCCTGGGTGTGTACGGCGCCGGCGTGGCCGGCGCGGCCGAGCCCGTTCATGCCTCCACCCCGGTCGTGCCGGCCGCGACCGCCGCCGACGCACCCGCAACGCCGTCCGACGGCCCGCTGGACCGGCTGTTCGACACGCTCTTCGGCGACGGCGCGGCGACCGCGCCGGCGACGCCCGCCGACGCCGCCGTCCCCGTCCAGGACGTGCCGACCCCCGCGGCACCGGGAGTTCCCGCGGCACCGGGAGTCCCGGCCGCTCCGGGCGTGCCGGTCGCCCCACAGGCCCCCGCCGTCCCGAGCACTCCGACAGCGCCGCAGGTTCCCGCTGTCCCGGGTACTCCGGCCGCACCGCAGGTTCCCGCTGTCCCGGGCGCTCCGGCCGTACCGGCCGCCCCGGCTGCCCCGGCTGCGCCGCAGGTCCCCGCCGTCCCGGCCGCGCCGACCGTGCCCGCGGTCGTCGCGCCGGCGGTTCCCGGCGCCGCCGCCCTGCCCGCGGCTCCGGCAGCTCCGGTGGCTCCGGCAGCTCCGGTCGCGCCCGCGGCTCCGGTCGCCCCGGCGGCCCCCGCGGTCCCGGCCACCTCCGCAACCCCGGCCGTGGCCGTCACCACGGACGCCACGGGCCAGCAGATCCCGGAGCCGCCGGCCGTCCCGGGCGCTCCGGCCGTCCCGCAGGCTCCCGCCGCCCCCGGGGCCCCGGCCCTCCCCCAGGCGCCGGTGACCCCGGCCGTCCCAGGTACCCCCGCCGCCCCGGCAGCGCCCACCGTCCCGGGCGCGCCCGCGACCCCGGCGGTGCCCGGTGCGCCGACCGCTCCGCAGGCCCCGGCCGTTCCGGGCGCTCTGACGACCCCGGGCACCTCTGCCCTCCCGGGTGCTCCCGCCGTGCCGGCGGCCCCGGGTGCACCGGCCGTCGCCACCGCCCCGGCCGACGCGACCGCCTCGGGCTGCACCGTCGCGCCGCAGGCTCCGGCCGACGCCACGACCCAGGACACCGCCCCCACTCGCCCGAGCCTCTGGGAGCGGCTCTTCGGCACCACCCGCTGACCTGGCACCGCACGCATCGCCACGCGACGGCGTCCCCGCACCGGGGCGCCGTCGCGGCGCGTTCAGGGCAGCTCGGTCGCCCAGCCCCGCTGCAACGACCGCAGCACCTCGTCGAGCAGGTCGGCGAGCTCGGCGGTGTCGTCGGCCAGCCAGCGCTCGTAGGCGGCGATGCACACGCCCAGGCAGGCGTGCCCGACGCTCTGCGGGACGAGCCCCGAGGAGGCCTCCCCACGGCGCTCGGCGACGTGGTCGGCCACGACCTCCCGCCACGAGGCGTAGCGCAGCGTCGAGTGCGCCTGCAGCGCCGGGGTCTGCAGGATCAGCCGCAGCCGGCGCCGGTGCCAGGGCTGCTCGGCCGGCTCGACGTGGTTGAACTCCAGCACCGCGCGCCGGACCCCCTCCAGCGTCGGCAGGTCCGGCGGCTGGGCCGCGAGCACCGCGCGCATCCCCACCAGCTGCTCGTCGAAGGCACCCCAGGCGATGTCGTTCTTGGAGGCGAAGTACCGGAAGAACGTGCGACGCCCGATGCCCGCGGCGTGCGCGACGTCGTCGACGGTCGTGTTCTCGAACCCTTGGTCGCTGAACATCTCCAGGGCGATGTGCTCGATCTCCGAGCGGGAGGTGACCGGACGCCGGCCGGCGCGGCGTGTGCCGCTCCCGCCGGTGCTCCCGGTCCCGTCGTTCTCGGTCACCGCTGACATCGTCGCCCCGCCGTGCTCCCCGACTCCTCCGTCGTGCGTGCGACCGGCGGACCGGGAGGGTCGAGCGGAGCGCCGTCGGCCCCGATCATCCCACGTCGCGGTCGGCCCGTCGGCGTGCGTCGTCCCTGTTCGGCGGCCGTTCGTCGCGCGAGCCCTCCACTTTGTCGGTGTGTCGCGGCACACTCGCGACCAGACGGACCGGGACCCACCCGGACGGCTACGTCGAGGGGGAACCATGAGCGCACCCGCACGGGCTGCCGACGCCACCGTGGACGAGCGGCCACCCGAGGAACGTCTCGAGGACCACCGGCGCGAGCTGACCGGCTACTGCTACCGGATGCTCGGCTCGGCGTTCGAGGCCGAGGACGCGGTGCAGGACACGATGGTCCGGGCCTGGAAGAGCGTCGCGAAGTTCGACGGCCGGTCCTCCCTGCGGTCCTGGCTGTACCGCATCGCCACCAACGTCTGCATCGACGCGCTGAACGGACGCAAGCGTCGCGCCGTCCCGATGGACATCGGCGGCCCCGGCGCACCGGTCGCCGAGTCCCTGCGCGAGCCGCTGCCCGACGCCGAGTGGCTCGAACCGATGCCCGACGCCCGGGTGTCGACGCCGGCCGGGGACCCGGCGGACAAGGCCGTCGCGAAGGAGACGATCCGGCTGGCGTTCATCGCGGCGCTCCAGCACCTGCCGGCCCGCCAGCGTGCCGTACTGATCCTGCGCGAGGTCCTGTGCTGGAAGGCCGCCGAGGTCGCAGAGCTGCTGGACACCACGGTCGCCTCGGTCAACAGCGCCCTGCAGCGCGCCCGTGCCACCCTGTCCGAGCAGGGCATCTCCGAGACCGCGCCGCAGACCTCCCCGGCGATGGACCCGGCGCAGACCGAGCTGCTGATGCGCTACATGGCCGCCTTCGAGGCGTTCGACATGGAGGCGCTGACCGCGCTGCTGCACGAGGACGTCGAGCAGAACATGCCTCCGCTGGAGCTGTGGTTCCGCGGCCGGGACGACGTCATCGCCTGGATGGCGACCGGTCCCGGGCAGGGCTGCCGCGGGTCGCGGGTGGCTCCGGTGGAGATCAACGGGACGGTCGGCTTCGCCCAGTGGAAGCCGTCCGGGCCGAACGGCGAGTTCGAGGCCTGGGGCATCACGGCCCTGCGGATCGAGGACGGGGTCGTCACCGGGCTGAGCATCTTCCTCAACACCGAGCTGTTCGGCTACTTCGGGCTGCCGCTGCAGCTGGCCGACCGGCCGGAGCTGTGGGAGCCGAAGGTGGCCTGACCCGGCCCCGGCCGGGCCGGGCGGCGTCCGACCGCCCCGGCCCGGTGCTCGGGCCCGGCGCTCAGGCCGCCGGCGTCACCGCGGCGATCCGCTCCCCCGCGGCGCGGGCGTCGACGCGGGCGCGCTCGCGCTTCTCCGCGGCCAGCGGGCGCAGCTCGCTCATCGCGGGCACCACGTCGGCGAGGGTCAGCTCCGTCTCCACGACGGTCACGTCGGCGCCCCAGACGTCGCGCAGGATCCGGGTGATCCAGCCGGAGCCGTGGTCCCACCCCTCGCGCGGAGTGCCCGGCCCGTAGCCGCCACCCCGGGAGACGACGAGCACGACCGGGCGGCCGGCGAGCGGGGTGGTGCCCGGCGCGAACCGGGGGTCGGTGATCAGGGCGTCGACCCAGGTCTTGAGGTGCGCGGCGATGCCGAAGTTGTAGAGCGGAGAACCGATGACGACGGCGTCGGCGGCCAGCACGTCGTCCGCCAGCTCCGCGATGCGCGCGAGGGCCCCGCGCTGCTCCGGGGTGCGGTCGGCCTCGGCCACGTACCCGGCCGCGACCGCGGTCGTCCACAGGTCGGCCGGCAGCGGCGCGGTACCCAGGTCGAGACGGACGACCTCGGCGCCCGGCTGCGCCTCGAGGTAGGCGCGCTCGACCTCGTCGGCGATCTCGCGGCTGACGGAGCCCTCGGTGCGGATGCTCGCGTCGAGTCGGAACAGGACGGTGACCTCCCGGTCAATCTGAGAAGAAGATGTTCTGTTCGACAGAGTATCTTCGTAGGAGAAGACCTTGGCAAGCACGTATCCTGTGACGATGTCCGGTCCGTCCGCCCCGCAGAGCGTCGAGTGCGACCTGGCGTGGGCACTGACCCGGGTGGCACGCGACCACGCCACCGCGGTGCAGTGCGTCGTCGCCGCCCTGCCCGGCGGACAGCGCGGCTTCCAGGTGCTCGCCGCCGCGGCCGCGGACGACCCGCCCACCCAGCTCGCGCTGGCCCGCAAGCTCGGGGTGGACCGCACCGTCATGACCTATCTGCTGGACAAGATCCAGGAGGCGGGCCTGATCGAGCGCCGCCCCGACCCGACCGACCGCCGTGCCCGCCGGATCGTGCTCACCGAGGCCGGCCGGGCGCTGCTCTGCGACACCGAGAAGCGGATGCGCAGCGCCGAGGCCCACATCCTGGCGCCGCTCACCGCGGACGAGCAGACCGCGCTCCGGACGCTGCTGCGCCGAGTGGCGACCGCGGGCACCGACCCGACCTCCGCCGACGGCGAACCCCGTCCGCCGTCGGCGTAACCGCAGGTCCAGAGGCCGGTTCCGGATCTAGCGTCGGGCGGACACCCGAGGAGCGGAGATCCGATGCCCGTCCTGTCCACCCCATCCGACCCCGCCGACCGCCTGCTCGGCGAGCGGATCGTGCTGCTCGCCCGCGAGCTCGACGACGAGGTCGCCGCCGAGACCTGCGCACGCCTGCTGCTGCTCGCCGCGGAGGACCCGCGACGCGACGTCACCCTGCACGTGCTGGCCCCCGGCGGCTCCCCGGTCGCGGCGATGGCCGTGCACGACACGATCCGCACGCTCGGTGTCGACGTCGCGACCGTCGCCGCGGGGTCGCTCGCGGGCCCGGTGCCGTTCCTCGTCGCGTCCGGGACGCCGGGCAAGCGGCTCGCCCGCGCGCACGCCGCGTTCCTCCCGACCGCCGACGGCCCGGTCCGCGGCTCCCACCCCGGCGACGTGCGGGTCCGGGCCGACCACCTCGCCGGGCGTCGTCGCGAGATCGAGTCGCTGACCGCGACCTACTGCGGCGCCCCGCTGCCAGACGACGCCCGGGACCGCTGGCTGTCGGCGTCGGAGGCGGTGACCCTCGGCCTCGTCGACGGGCTGTCGGAGCCCCGGGTTCGAAACGGATAGCTAGAGTCTCGCAGGTGCGAGTCTCGGATCTGTCCCGGTCGTCCGGCGTCCCCGTCGCGACGATCAAGTACTACCTGCGCGAGGGCCTCCTCCCCCGCGGCGAGACGACGTCACCGAACCAGGCCCGCTACGACGACACCCACCTGCGCCGGCTCCGTCTGATCCGGGCACTCGTCGAGGTCGGTGGGCTACCGATCGCCACCGTCCGCGAGGTGCTGTCGGCCGTCGACGACCCCGCGGTCAGCCTGCACGCCATGCTCGGCCGGACGGTCTATGCGATCACCGGCGACGTCGGGGCGTCCGGCTCGCTCGACGAGGCGGAGGCGGACCTGGAGCAGGCGATGACCCACGTGGGCTGGCAGGTCGAGCACGGAGCACCCGCCCTGGCCGGGGCCCGGTCGGTACTGGCCCGGATGCGGGAGCTGGGCCTGGCTCCCGGCGAGACCACGCTGCGGGCGTGGGCCGAGGCCGCCGACCGCGCCGCGGAGGGCGACATGGCCGCGATCGGGCGGACCACCGGCCGGGAGCATGCCGCGGAGACCGCGCTGATCGGCACCGTCCTCGGCGACGCCCTGCTCGCGGCCCTGCGCCGCATCGCCCAGGAGAGCCGCTCCGCGCAGCTCTACCGCGACGGTTCCTGAGCGTCGGGCAGCCGCACGGTCACCAGCACCGCGCGGTGGTCGCTGCCCGGGGTGTCGAGGACGACGTGACGGCGGGTCACCGATCCGCGGGGCACCAGGACGTGGTCGATGCGGATACCGGCCCAGCGCGGCAGCGACGAGGGGAAGGTCGCGACGAGCCCCCGCCCGGTGCCGTCGGTGGCGTCGACGCAGCCACCGGCGGCGTCGCGCAGCCGCCGGTGGTCGACGACGGCGTTGAGGTCCCCGGCGACGACCGGTGTCGGCCGGGCGCGGGTCCACTCCCCGATCAGCGCGAGCTCACCGGCCCACAGCTCGGTCCACCGCGGGTTCGTCGGGGCGGAGGTGTGCACCGCGTACAGCGTCCGGGTGCCGAGCAGGCCGCCGGTGACCTCCAGGTGCGGCAGCCGCATGCCCTCCCCGGGCCGGACGTCCACGTCCCCGGCCCTCGGCGCGGCCAGCACCACGGTGCCGTGCTGGTCCGGGACGCCGCTCGGGACCGACGACCACCCGCGGTAGCCGGCGAGCAGGGGCAGGAGCCGGTCGAGGTAGGCGACGCCCGCCTCGGGCAGCACAACGACGTCCGGCCGCTCCCGGGTCACCGTCGCGGCGAGCGCACCGGGGTCCGCACGCCCCAGCAGCACGTTGGCGACGAGCACCGTCAGCTCGGGCCCGTCCGGCAGCGGACCGGCGGGCCGGGGCAGCACCCGTCGCAGCGCGGGGGCGGCGGCCGCGGCACCGGCCAGGCCCACCGCCGTCGCGGTGCGGCGCAGCCCGGCGAGTCGCAGGAGGCCGGCGACCCCCAGCCCCGCGACGCCGAGGTGCGGGCGCAGCGCGGTCAGCCCGACCAGGGCGGAGTGCCGGTCGGTCCGCCACCGCCGTGGCAGCACGGTGACGGCGGTACGCAGGGCTCGGTCGACGATCACGGACACGGGTGGACAACGGATGCCGGGCGCGCTCGGTTCCACCTGGTCCGCGGGGACGGTCCCGACCGCCGGCGGCCGTCGGGTCCGGGCGCGGTCGTCGTCGCCGCGGCCGGTGCTCACGCCAGGCAGGTGAGTGGGCGGCCGCCGTTGTACTCGACCATCTCGGCGAGGGCGGTCATGACGTCGATCGGGGCGCCGCGCTCGGCGCCGTCGAGCTCGGCGTAGGCGCGGTGCAGGTTCCCGACGATGCGCTCGGCGTCCGGCCAGTCGGTGAACCGGCCGAGGTCGGTGTCGCGGGCGGCCTCCAGCGGGCGAATGCCGGCGTCGCGGGCGCGCTCGGCCAGGTCGACGACGAAGCGCAGGTAGTCGAGCATGTCCCGGACCGGCCCGTCGCCCTGGAACACCGGGCCGTGGCCGGGCACCGTCGTCGCGGCTCCGAGTGGCAGCACCACCTGCTCCAGGACGTCGATCGCCCCGGTCACCGACCCCATCAGCAGGAACGGCGTGCCGCCGTGGAAGACGAGGTCGCCGCAGTAGAGGACCGACCGGTCGGGCACGTGGACGAGGACGTCGTTGGTCGTGTGCGCGGGCGTCCCGGTGTGGACGACGTCGACCCGCAGGTCCCCCAGGTGCAGCGCGACGCGGTCGGTGAAGGTGAGGAACGGCGGGTCCAGCGGCAGCGAGCCCCAGTCGCCGTGGTCCCAGAACGGCAGGTCCCGGGGCGGCCCGAACGCGATCATCTCCGCGCGCGCCCGCTCGTGCGCGACGACCGTCGCACCGGAGAACAGGGCGTTGCCCCAGGTGTGGTCCCCGTGGTGGTGGGTGTTGACCAGCGTGCGCACGGGCCGGTCGGTGACCTCGCCGATCGCGGCGGCGAACGCCCGGGTCCGGCGTTCGGTGGAGCAGGAGTCGACGACGACGGCGCCCTGCGGCCCAACCAGCAGCCCCGTGTTGTTGATCCACCAGGTGCCGTCGGGCTGGACGTAGGCGTAGAGCCCCTCGGAGACCTCCTCCAGCCGGGGCGGACCGGGAACGGTGATGTCGTGGGGGTGGGCGCTCATACTCCGATCATGGCCCCCTCGACCCGGTTCAGCCCGCGATGTGCACGTCCAGCCCCGTCTCCCCCGGCCGGATGTGCGGGGCGAGCTCCCAGCCGCCGGTGTACTCCCCGGTGAACTGCGGCCGGTAGCGGATCGGGTCGTCGTCGAAGAGACCGTCGAGCCGCCGGAACAGGTCGGTCCGGACCGCGGTGAGGTCCTCGACGTGGTCGGCGCTCGGGAGCGCCCAGGGCGGGAGGACGTCCATCCCGGTGTAGGCGAAGGTGCCGTGCAGCAGACCGAACAGCAGCTGATGCAGCTCGCCGGACATGCCGCGCGGCCCGATCGCGGCCGGACGATCGCCGAGGGTGGTCAGGACGAGCGCACGCCTGCCGGTGAGGCGCCCCTGCTCGAACCGCAGGCGCCGGCCGGTGGCGGCGTCGGTCCCGAACGCGAACCCGTGGACCAGGACGCGGTCGAACCAGCCCTTGAGGATCGCGGGCATCCCGTACCACCACAGCGGGAACTGGACGACGAGCGCGTCGGCCCGGCGCAGCTTCTCCTGCTCACGGGCCACCTCGGGCGCCTGCCGGCCCTCGAGGTACGCGGCCCGGGTGTCGGCTCCGACGCGGAACGTGCCGCTGTCGACGCCCCCGTCGCACGGCCGCAGGACCGGGTCCCAGTGCATCGCGTAGAGGTCGGACTCGACGACGTCGTGGCCGCGGGAACGCAGCCGGTCGACACCGGCTCGTCGCAGCTCACCGTTCAGCGAGGAGGTTTCGGGGTGGGCGCTCAACCACAGGACGGACGGCATACTGCGATGGTCGACGCGCAGGGTCGACCTGACCAGTACGGACATTTCTGTCGCTTGGGGGGGTTGCTGTGCGCCTGCCCGTGATCCGCGCGCTGGAGGTGTGCCCGGTCGAGGTCGCCGTGTCGGTCCTCGGGGGGCACGTGGAAGCTGACACTGGTCAAGCACCTGCTGGACGGGCCCCGCCGGTTCAACGAGCTCGGCCGGCTCGTCCCGTCGGCGAACACGAAGACGCTAACCCGGCAGCTGCGGGAGCTGGAGAGCGACGGCGTCGTGCACCGGGCCGTGTTCGCGGAGGTCCCGCCGCGGGTGGAGTACCGGCTGACCCGGCTGGGGCGGACCCTGGAGCCGGTGGTCGAGGTGATGGACCGGTGGGGGGCGGGGTTCGCCGAGGCCTACATCCGGGATGCGGAGGAGATCGGCCGCTGAGGGAAGTGTGGCCAGGGGCGGGGTCGAACCGCCGACCTTCCGCTTTTCAGGCGGACGCTCGTACCAACTGAGCTACCTGGCCCCGGCCTCCGGGAAACCGGAGATCCAGAGAGTGGAGCGACCCAGACGGGACTCGAACCCGCGACCTTCGCCGTGACAGGGCGACGCGCTAACCAACTGCGCCACTGGGCCTTGCTCTTACGAGAAGCATCGTATCCGACACCTCTCCCGGTACCCCCAACGGGATTCGAACCCGCGCTGCCGCCTTGAAAGGGCGGAGTCCTAGGCCGCTAGACGATGGGGGCTGGGACCAGACCCGTGGGCCTCGACCTTCCCTCAACGGCTGTCCGTTGGGAGTGAGGAAACCTTACGACACCGGTCCGGGGGACCCTGCAACCACCCCCCAGTTCCGGCATCGCCGCAGGTCAGCGAGCCACGGGTGGCGGCTGTTCCGGGTTGCCGGAGATCAGCCCCAGCATGTCGAGCAGCTCGCGCAGGTCCTCGGAGTCGTCGGAGTTCCGTGCGACGACGAGCCGGGCGCGCTGCACCTGCTCGTCGGACACCTTGAAGGCGTCGGCCGCGTTCCGCGGCGCCGGAATGGAACTGGTGTCGTCGTCGATGCCGCGCTTCGCGCCGATGGTCACGAGGCCTCCCCGTAGGCCGCCAGGACCTGCTCCGGGCACGTCCGGTGGGGCGCGCCGCGAGCCGGTGTCCGTCGGTACCGCCACGTGCTGTGGCTGTGACCAAGACGTTACCCATCGTGTGTGGACCCTGCACGCCCCTTCCCGGGTGACGGCCGGTCACGCGGAGCTGCGTAGGGCGGGTGCGTCTCAGCGATCCGGGGAGGTCCGGCAGGGGCTCCCGGACAGCTCCCCGACCGGCACGGATGCCGTCAGCGCCCGGTACCCGGCGGGCGACGGGTGGAGCCCGTCGCCGGAGTCCAGGTCGGGACGGAGCCGGAGCGGGTCACCCGGGTCGCCCAGTGCGGCGGCCGCGTCGATCACTCCGTCGGCCCAGCGACGGCCCTCCGAACGGAGCCAGTCGTTGACCTCGTCCCGGGCCGCGACGGCCGACGGTGCGGCGCGACCACCGCTGGCCGACGGCGGGATGGTGGTGAGGAACACGCGCAGACCCGCGGCCCGGGCCCGCTGGGCGAACTCCTGCATCCCGGCGACGAGGTCGCCGCCGGCCGCGCCCGCGGCGAGGTCGTTGGTCCCGACGAGCAGCACCACGTCGCGTACGCCGGGGACGGCGGCCACGTCGTCGTCCCAGCGGGTCGACGGCGCGTCGCCGCCGGCCGGCGGGTCGTCCTGCAGCAGCTGGTTGCGCGACAGCCCCGCGTTCAGCACGGTCATCGGCCGGTCGCCGCCCGCCGCGGAAAGCCGGGCGGCGAGCTGGTCGGGGAAGCGGTCGTCGCCACCGGGGGTGGAACCCACGCCGTCGACGAGGGAGTCCCCGATCACGAGGACCGCGCCGTCCGGACGGGGCGCCAGTACCTCCAGCCCGGTCAGCACCGGCCAGGACTGCAGGGTCGTGTCGAAGCCCGCCGCGTCCGGGGCCCCGGTGCGGTCCCCCGGCCCGGACAGCCAGGCGGTGCGCATCGCGACCGGGTGCGAGCCGATCGTGCGCGGCACCTCGGCGAGGAACAGGCTCACCGTCAGCGGCACGCCCGCCGCGGCGGCCACCGGAGCGGGGTCGGTCAGCACCTCGGCGCCCGCCGGGATGTCGGCCACGGGCGCGCCGCCGACGGTCAGCGGGACCGGCCGGGTCACCGCGGCACCCGGACCGGTGGTGCCGACGGTCATCGCCGCGATCCGCAGTGGCCCGTCGCCGTGCCGGTTGGACAGCCGCAGCCGCAGCTGCTCCCCCGCGGCGCCGGGCCGCACCACCATCCGCAGCGTCCGACCGGCGAGGCTGTCGCCGGGGACGGCCTGCTGCGCGGCGTGCCAGGCGGCGGTCCAGCCGGGCGTGCACGTCGTCGCCGCGGCGGCGGCCGGGACGACCGACCGGGCCGGGCCGCAGCCCACGGCGACGAGTCCGACGAGCAGCGTTCCGAGCACCGCCGCGCCGGCGGGCCCGCGCCGCGCACGCCACCGGACCGCACCGTCGTCGGGCCGCACCGGCACCGCCTCTCCTCCACTCGCCCCGCCCGCGGATCGGACGGGTGCCCCACGCGCTGTGTCGAGCCGTCACCCGATCACGTTACGGATCCGTCCGGTCACACTGCGACGATCGGCGCCCCGTGGTCGGCGAGCGGCCTCCCCCTCGGGATCGGTCCTGCCGGGCGAGGGCTGCGCACTGTCGGTGCCCCGTCCTAGGGTCGTCGGCGACACGAGGGGCGGCCACCGTGGGCCGCCGGGATCGCCAGGGGAAGAGGACGACGGTGACCGCCTACGAGGAGATCTTCCGTTCCAGCGTGGACGACCGTGAGGGCTTCTGGCTCCGCGCGGCCGACGGGATCGACTGGGACGTCGCCCCCACCCGCGCGCTCGACGCGTCGAACCCGCCGTTCTACCGCTGGTTCCCCGACGGCGAGCTGAACGTCGCGTACAACGCGCTCGACCGGCACGTCGACGCCGGGAACGGCGACCGCACCGCACTGGTGTACGACTCACCGGTCACCGGGTCGCGGCGCACCTACACCTACGCGGAGCTGCACGACGAGGTCGCGCTGTTCGCGGGCGTGCTGCGCGACCAGGGCGTCGGCCACGGCGACCGGGTCGTCGTCTACATGCCGATGGTCCCCGAGGCCGCGATCGCGATGCTCGCCTGCGCCCGCCTCGGCGCCGTCCACTCGGTGGTGTTCGGCGGGTTCGCCGCCAAGGAGCTCGCGGTCCGGATCGACGACGCCGGGCCCAAGGTCGTCGTCTCGGCATCCTGCGGCATCGAGGGCAAGCGGGTCATCGAGTACAAGCCGCTGCTCGACCGGGCGATCGAGCTGTCCGAGCGCAAGCCCGCGTCCACGGTGATCCTGCAGCGCGAGCAGGCCACCGCGCGGCTGGGCCCGACCGACGTCGACTGGGCCGAGGCCGTCGCCCGCGCCACGCCGGCCGACCCGGTCCCGGTGAAGGCCACCGACCCGCTCTACGTGCTCTACACCTCCGGCACCACCGGCAAGCCGAAGGGCGTGGTGCGCGACTCCGGCGGCTACGCCGTAGCCCTGGCCTGGTCGATGCCCAACATCTACGACGTCGGCCCCGGCGAGACGATCTTCACCGCGTCCGACGTCGGCTGGGTCGACGGCCACTCCTACATCGTCTACGCGCCGCTGCTGGCCGGGGCGACGACCGTGCTCTACGAGGGCAAGCCGGTCGGCACGCCGGACGCCGGCCAGTTCTGGCGGGTCGTCCAGGAGAACGGGGTGAAGTCGGTCTTCACCGCGCCCACGGCGTTCCGGGCGATCAAGAAGGAGGACCCGAAGGGCGAGTTCCTCGCGCAGTACGACGTCTCGTCGCTGACGTACCTCTTCCTCGCCGGTGAGCGCCTTGACCCCGAGACGCACCGCTGGGCCTCGGACCTGCTCGGCATCCCCGTCATCGACCACTGGTGGCAGACCGAGACCGGCTGGCCGATCGCGGCCAACCCGGCGGGTATCGAGCTGCTGGAGATCAAGCCCGGCTCGCCGACCCGGGCCATGCCCGGCTGGGACGTCCAGGTCCTCGACGAGCGGGGCAACCCGGTCGAGCCCGGCGTCGACGGCGCGATCGTGGCGAAGCTGCCGCTGCCGCCCGGCGCCTTCCCGACCCTGTGGAACGACGACGAGCGCTACGTCAGCTCCTACATGTCGGCGTTCGAGGGCTACTACCTCACCGGCGACGGCGGCCACCTCGACGCCGACGGCTACGTCTTCGTCATGGGCCGCACCGACGACGTCATCAACGTCGCGGGCCACCGCCTGTCCACCGGCGGGATGGAGGAGGTCCTGGCCTCGCACCCGGACGTCGCGGAGTGCGCGGTGATCGGCGTCGCGGACACCATGAAGGGGCAGATCCCGCGCGGGTTCGTGGTGCTGAAGTCCGGCGTCGACAGCGACGCGGAGGGCTACGAGGACGGGCTGCGCGCCGAGCTCGTGCAGATGGTGCGCGACCAGATCGGCGCGGTCGCCTCGCTCAAGGACGTCGCGATCGTCCCCGCCCTGCCCAAGACCCGTTCCGGCAAGATCCTCCGCAAGACGATGCGCGGGATCGCCGACGGCGTCGAGGAACCGGTGCCCTCCACCATCGACGACGCGTCGGTGCTGGACACGCTGCGTCCGGTGTTGCGCAGGGAGTGAGCGCTCTCCATCGGGTGGTCCGGACGCGTTCCGCTTGACCCGGATCACCCGATGGCGGTAACGGCGGGCGGCCGCGTCCCGATGGTTGGTCGACGGCCGCTGCCGCTCCCCGGCATCCTTCCGCGCGGTCGTCGACGTGGAGGTGTGCGTGGACTCGGCGCGACTGCGACTCGCGGCACTGGCCGCCCCGGTGGCGCTCGGCGTCGTGCTCGGTGTGGCCGCGATGCTCGAACCCGACGACGTGCGCATGCCCTCGGTCGGCAGCATCCCGGTGACGACCCGGGCGACGACCGCGCTCCTCACCGGGATACCGCACACCACCCCGCCGCCGACGCCCGTGCAGGCCCGCGCGAACCTCGCTCCGCAGCCGTTGCCGACCGCCGCCCGGACCGGCGACAGCCGCTGACCTGCAGCCTTCCCAACCGAGGAAGGGAAGCATAACCGCAGGTCAGGGGGCCCTCAGTCCTGCGGCGTCGACCCGACGGGGGCACCATGGGTGCCATGAAGGTCATCGTGGATTTCGACCGCTGCGAGAGCAACGCGGTCTGCATGGGTGTCGCGCCGGAGGTCTTCGAGGTGCGTGACGACGACTACCTCTACATCCTCGACGAGAACCCGGCCGAGGCGCTGCGGCCGAAGGTCGAGGAGGCGGCACGGAGCTGCCCGAAGGCCGCCATCACGATCGAGGACTGAGCCCCGGCGGTCGAGGGGCGAAGCAGCGGCACTGAGCCCCGGCGGTCGAGGGGCGAAGCAGCAGCACGAGCCCCGGCGGTCGAGGGGCGAAGCAGCAGCACGAGCCCCGGCGGTCCAGGGGCGAAGCAACAGCACGCCCCCCGGCGGTCGGCGGTCGGAGCAGCAGGTTGCCGGGTACTCCCCGCGGCGAGCAGGATCGCGGCGACGAGTGCACCGCCTGCGAAGGAGCCGACCGTGACACAGGGCGCGACGACCGACGTCTGGACCACCCCGCTCACCCCGCTGGCCTTCCTGGGTCGCTCGGCGGAGGTGTTCGCGGAGTCCACGGCGATCGTCTACGGCGACCGCAGGTACACCTACGCCGAGTTCGCGGCGGAGGCGACCCGGGTGGCGAACGCACTGGCCGCATCGGGCGTCGAACCCGGTGACCGGGTCGCCTACCTGCTGCCGAACGTCCCGGAGATGCTCGTCGCGCACTTCGCGGTGCCGCTCGCGGGCGCGGTCCTGGTCGCGATCAACACGCGCCTGTCGACCGAGGACGTCCGCTACATCCTGGACCACTCGGCGGCCACGGTGCTGGTCGTCGACGCCGTCCTGTACGAGACGGTCCGCCCGGTCGCCGACGAGCTGGCGACGGTCCGCGAGATCGTCACCGTCGTCGACCCGGCGGCGCCCGGCGACGGCGTCGGCTCCGGTCTGGGCTACGCCGACCTGCTCGCCCGCGGTTCGGACGCCCCGCGGCCGTGGGCCGTCGACGACGAGCGCGCCACCATCACGATCAACTACACCTCGGGGACGACCGGCAACCCGAAGGGCGTCGAGTACCACCACCGCGGTGCGTACCTGAACTCCTTCGGCGAGATCGTCCACTCCGGGCACAGCGCGGACAGCGTCTACCTGTGGACGCTGCCGATGTTCCACTGCAACGGCTGGTGCACCCCGTGGGCGGTGACGGCGGTCGGTGGCACCCACGTCTGCCTGCGCGAGGTCCGCGGCGACACCATCTGGCGGCTGATCGGCGAGCACGGCGTCACCCACCTCAACGGCGCCCCGACCGTCGTCACGACGATCATGAACGCGCCCGAGGCCGTCACCCTGGACTACCAGCTGGTGATCACCACGGCCGGGGCGCCGCCGTCGCCGACGACGATCCTGCAGATGGAGCGGATGGGGTTCCGGATCGTGCACGTGTACGGGCTCACCGAGACCTACGGGCCGTACGCGGTGAACCAGTACCGCACGCCTGGGACGACCTCGACGGCGAGGAGCGGGCCCGGCTGCAGGCCCGCCAGGGCGTCGGCATGGTGTGCGCGGACCGGGTGCGGGTGGTCGACGAGCAGATGGCCGACGTCCCCCGCGACGGCGCCACGATGGGCGAGATCGTGATGCGCGGCAACAACGTGATGAAGGGCTACCACCGCGACGAGGAGAAGACCGCGGAGGCGTTCCGGGGCGGCTGGTTCCACTCCGGGGACCTGGGGGTCGTGCACCCCGACGGGTACGTCGAGCTGCGCGACCGGGCCAAGGATGTCGTGATCTCCGGTGGGGAGAACATCTCCACCGTCGAGGTCGAGCAGGCGATCGTGTCGCACGACGCGGTGTTGGAGGCCGCCGTCGTCGGGGTGCCGGACGAGAAGTGGGGCGAGGTCTGCAAGGGCTTCGCCGTGCTCAGGGCAGGCCGTTCGGCCGAGCCGCAGGAGCTCATCGACCACGTCAAGACGAAGATCGCCCGCTACAAGGCGCCGAAGTACGTCGAGATCGTCGACGAGCTGCCCAAGACCTCCACCGGCAAGGTCCAGAAGTTCGAGCTGCGCGAGAAGGAGTGGGCAGGTCGCGGGAGCTCCCGCATCCAGGGATGACGCATATCGGTTAGCGTTGCTGAACGTGAGCATCGCAACCGAAACGGGCACGACGGACACCGCGGCACCGTCCGCCTTCCGCGTCGCCACCGGCGCGGTGATCGTGACGACGGCGTCGGTGCTGCCGGTGTTCCTCACCGGTGCCCTGGCGGTGCAGCTGTCGCGCGACCTGGCCTTCGACCCCTCCGGGCTGGGGCTGGTCGTGGCGCTGTACTTCGGGGTCAGTGCGCTGTGTTCGCTGCCGGTCGGGATGGTCGTCGAGCGGTTCGGGTCGCGGGTGACCAGCCGGATCGCCGTCGTCGGGGCGGCGGTGCTGATGGCGGCCCTGGGGCTGGGCGCGCGGTCCTACGTCGCGCTCGTCGTGCTGCTGCTCTGCGGCGCCTGGTGCAACGTGATGGGCCAGCTGTCGTCGAACCTGACGCTCGCGCGCTCGGTGCCCGCGCACCGGATGGGGCTGTCGTTCGGGGTGAAGCAGGCCGCGATCCCGGCGGCGACGCTGCTGGCCGGGCTGGCCGTGCCCGCGGTGGCGCTGACCGTGGGCTGGCGCTGGGCCTACGGGATCGGCGCCCTGCTGGCCCTCGCCGCCCTGTTCGCCTGCCCGCGGGCCGACGCCCGGCCGTCGGCCCGCGCCGGGAAGGGTGACCGGGCGACGGGCGCGCTCGCGGTGATCGGCGCGGCCTCCGGGCTGGCCGCCGGGACCGCGACGGCGCTCGGCATCTTCCTGGTCGCGTCGGCGGTGGACCGTGGGATCGACCCCGGTCTCGCCGGGCTGGTGCTGACCCTCGGCAGCGTCGTGGGCCTGTCGGCGCGGTTGCTGCACGGGTGGCTGGCGGACCGTCGCACCGGGGGCCACGTGGCCGTGGTGGCGGCGAGCCTCGCGTCCGGCGCGATCGGGTTCGTGCTGCTCGCCGTCCCGGGGACGCCCGCACTGGTCTTCGGCGTGGTGCTGGCGTTCGGGCTCGGGTGGGCGTGGCCGGGCCTGCTGCAGTTCGCCGTCGTGCGGCTCAACCCGTCCGCCCCGGCCGCGGCGACGTCGATCGTGCAGGTCGGCGTCTACGCCGGCGTCTTCGCCGGGCCGATCGTCTTCGGCTCGCTCGCCACCCACGCCGGCTTCCCGACCGCGTGGACGGTCAACGCCGTCGTGATGCTGGTGTCGGCGGCGTTGATGCTGGTCGGGCGCCGGATGCTGGTCGCGCACGCGCGGCGCTGAGCGGAAACAGGGCCGAATCTGTCAGGGTCGTGGTGCACAGTGGCGTCCGCTCACGTCGTTCGAGGGGGACTTCACGATGCCGGACGCGATCCGCGCCACGGGACTGGTCAAGACCTACGGGTCGTTGCGGGCACTCGACGGGGTGGACCTGTCGGTGCCGGAGGGGACCGTGCTCGGCCTGCTGGGCCCGAACGGCGCCGGGAAGACCACGGTCGTCCGGGTGCTGACCACACTGCTGACACCGGACGCGGGCACCGCCACCGTCGCCGGCGTCGACGTGCTGGCCGATCCCGCCGCGGTGCGCAGCCGGATCGGCCTGTCCGGGCAGTACGCCGCGGTCGACGAGTACCTGACCGGTTTCGAGAACCTGGAGATGGTCGGGCGGCTCTACCACCTGGGGCGCCGCCGGGCCCGGGACCGTGCCCGCGAGCTGCTGGCGGACTTCGGCCTGACCGACGCCGCGGACCGGCCTGCCCGCACCTACTCCGGCGGGATGCGCCGCCGGCTGGACCTGGCCGGGGCACTCGTTGCCGACCCGCCGGTGCTGCTGCTCGACGAGCCGACCACCGGGCTGGATCCGCGCAGCCGCAACGACCTGTGGGACGTGATCCGCGGGCTCGTCGCACGCGGGACGACGCTGCTGCTCACCACCCAGTACCTGGAGGAGGCCGATGCGCTGGCCGACGAGATCGTGGTCATCGACCACGGCCGGGTCATCGCCCGCGGCACCGCGGACCAGCTGAAGTCCCAGGTCGGCGGGGAGCGGCTCGAGGTGACCGTCAGCGCGGCCGCGGACCTCGACGCGACCGCCGCGCACCTGGCTCCGCTCGGCGTCGGCGAGGCGGTGCTCGACCGGCACCGCCGTTCGCTGACCATGCCGGTCAGCGGCGGGGTCGACGTGCTGCGCGCCGCGCTGGACCGGCTCGCCGACTCCGGCACCAAGGTCGACGACGCGGGGCTGCGCCGCCCGACGCTCGACGACGTCTTCCTCACCCTGACCGGGCGCCCCGCCGACGAGGCGGACCAGGCCGAGGAGCCGACCCCGTGAACGCCGCCGCCACCATGCTCGCCGACGCCTCCGTCGTCGCGAAGCGCAACCTGATCAAGATCAAGCGGGTCCCGGACCTGCTGGTCTTCACGACCCTGTCCCCGATCATGTTCGTGCTGCTGTTCGCCTACGTCTTCGGCGGCGCGATCGACCCGACCGGCGGCGGGGCCGGGTACCGGGAGTTCCTGATGGCCGGGATCTTCGCCCAGACCGTCATCTTCGGGGCCACGAACACCGGCGCCGGGCTCGCCGAGGACGTCAAGAAGGGCATCATCGAGCGGTTCCGGTCGCTGCCGATGTCGTCGTCGGCGGTGCTGACCGGCCGGACCCTCTCCGACGTGGTGAACAACCTGATCGTGCTGGTGGTGATGTCGCTGACCGGGCTGCTGGTCGGGTGGCGGATCCACACCTCGGTCGGGGAGGCGCTCGCCGGGTTCGCCGTGCTGATCGTGTTCGCCTACGCCTTCTCCTGGGTGATGGCGTTCGTCGGGCTGCTCGTGCCGAGCCCGGAGGTGGTGAACAACGCGTCGTTCGTCGTGATCTTCCCGCTGACGTTCCTCGCGAACACCTTCGTGCCGCTGAACTCGCTGCCCGGCCCGCTGCGGGTGTTCGCCGAGTGGAACCCGGTCTCGGCGGTGACCGCGGCCGCACGGTCCCTGTTCGGCAACGACGGCGCGATCCCGGCGTCCGCGTCCGTCTCGGACGCCTGGCCGCTGCAGCACCCGGTGCTCTACGTGCTGATCTGGTCGGTCGCGATCGTCGCGGTCTTCGCGCCGCTGGCGAGCTGGCAGTACCGGCGGGCCGCGAGCCGCTGACAACACCGCCGCCGGCGGCCCGAGCCCGGATGGGGGGAGGCCCTCCCCGGGCGTCCCCGGGGAGGGCCTCGTCGTCCGTCGGGACGCTCGTCGTGTGTGACCACTCCAGCGACTGCGGGAGCACGTCGCTGGGGAGCGTCCCGGCGTACGTGTGGGGGTCAGCTGCCGTTGCAGCTCACGACCGCGTAGGGACCTGAGCTGGTCGAGGAGGTGATCTCCTCGCCATTGCGCAGGATGCGGCAGGAGATCTCGCCGCTCCCGCCGGACCCGGACTGGGCCATCAACGACAGCGGCTGGAAGGTGAGGACACCCGCGTCGAAGGTGACGTCCTTGGTCCAGGGCAGCGAGGTCCCGTTGACCTGCTCCATGCCCATCGTGTCGTCCTTGACGTAGGTGATGTTCCCGGCGGTGCCGGAACCGCTGACCTCGTAGGTGATCACGTCACCACCGGTGGTCGCGGGCGCCGACGCGGCGACGTCGGACTCCGGTGCGGACACGGCCGGGGCCGCGGTCGGCACGGCCGGCGGCAGGCCGGACACCGCGGCGGCGAACACCGAGGCGTAGAGGACACAGATGACCAGCCCGATCGCCGAGAGCACCGTGCCCGCGATCGCGACCCCACGGTTGTCCGCACGGCCCCGGCTCGCCCGGACGACACCGAGCACGCCGAACAGCAGACCCAGCAGCACCAGCGGCCAGGCGATCACCCCGATGAACGGGATGAAGGAGAACAGCAGGCCGAGGATCCCGAGCACCAGCGCAGTGACGCCGAAGCCGTTGCGCGGCGCGACGGCCGGGGCGGCGACGGCAGGGGCCGCGGTGCGCTGCTGCGGGACGGCGGCGCGCTGGGCCGCGCTCGGCCAGGGCTGGGCGCCGGCGGGCGCCTGCTGCTGCGGCATCCCGCCCGAGTTGGTGCGGCCGAAGGGCGGCCCGCCGAAGGGGACGTCGGGGTTGCCGTCGTAGTACGGGTTCGGGTGCCCGCCGGAGTGCTGCGGCCGAGGCTGGTGGTGCGGCGCCCGGCCCTGCGGCGCGGCGCCGCGCGGGTCCTGCGCGTACTGCTGCCGGTGGTGTCCGGGGCCCTGGGGACCCGGGTACTGCTGCGGGACGCGGTGCGGGCCGGACTGCTGCTGCGGCGGGCCGGAGAGGTCCGGGGCGCCGTGGCGGTTCTGCGGAGTGGTCACGTCACGGCTGTCGCGGCGACGGCGGCCCGCGTATCAGCTGGTCCGCACTTATCAACAAATCTGAGGACAGGGCCGTTCGGCCGTGCGGGTACAGGACCGAACAGGTCAGCCGAGCCGGTCGAGCAGGGCCCGGGCGTCGGTCGGTGCGTGGACCTTCGCGTCGTTGTCGAAGTAGCAGACGACGTCGTGCCCGGCGTCGCGCCACGCCCGGATGCGGGCGGCCCAGCCGTCGAGCGCCGCGGCGGTGTAGCCACCGGCGTAGAGCTCGCCCTGGCCGTGCAGCCGCAGGTAGACGAGATCGGCGGTGACCTCGTCGAACACCGGCCAGGTGCCCGCCGAGTCCGACTGCACCAGGGCGACGCCGTGCTCGCGCAGCAGCGCGGTGAACGCCGGGTCCCGGAACGACGGGTGCCGCGGCTCGACCGCGTGCCGCAGCGGGCGGTCGGCGTCGGTCTCGACGAGCGCCCGGCCGTCGAGCCGCTCGTCGTGTCCGGTCGCGGCCCGGGCGGCGGCCGTGGTGGTCGACGGCAGCAGCTCCAGGAAGCGGGCCACCCGGTCGGCGTCGAAGCGCATCCGGGGCGGCAGCTGCCACAGCACCGGGCCCAGTGCGGGCCCCAGTCCGAGCACCCCGGAGGCGAGGAAGTTCGCGACCGGCACCGCGACGTCGCGCAGCTGCTTCAGGTGCGTCACGAAGCGCGGGCCCTTCACCGCGAACACGAACCCGGCCGGGACCTGCTCGGCCCAGGCCCGGTAGTTCTCCGGGCGTTGCAGCGAGTAGAACGACCCGTTGATCTCGATCGAGGTGACCTGCCGGGACAGGTACTCCAGCTCCCGGCGCTGCACCAGCCCCGGTGGGTAGAACGTGCCGCGCCACGGCGGGTAGCGCCACCCCGACGTCCCGACCAGCACGGTGCCGGCCCGGGGCGTCCCGCTCACGTGCCACCGACCAGTCCGCGCAGCGCGGCGGCGGCCGCGACCGGGTGGGTCACCGGGCCGTTGTGGCCCCAGGGCAGCTCGACCAGGCCCCGCCCGATCCCGGCGGCCAGGGCCTCGGCGCACCGGTGCTCCCAGCGCCCGCGCGACTCGTAGCCGCCGGTGGGGATCACCCGTACCCCGCTGGCGGTCACGTCGGCCGGGTCGATCCGGGCGGCCCGCACGGCCGGGACGTCGTGGCGCAGGAAGCGGCGCAGTGCGGGCTGCGGGTCCCCCGACGGCGGCTCGGGCCGGTACCCGGGCTCGACCGGGTCGTCGCCGGAGGTCAGCTCCGCCATCGTCCGGATCGCGGCGCCGATGTCGTCGCGCGCGACGAGGTCCTCGACCCGGTCCATGGCGGCCTCGAAGGCCGCGTCGCGGACCAGGCCGGGCAGCGGTGGCTCGTGCGCGACGAGCGTCGTGACCAGGCCCGGGTGCCGGACGGCGAGCAGCAGCCCGATCACCGCACCGATGCTCACCCCCACGACGGCAGCGGGCCCGGTGCCCGCCAGCAGCCCGGCCGCGTCGTCGGCGTGCGCGGTCAGCGGGACCGGGCCGTCGTCGGCCGGGCTGCGCCCGATCCCGCGACGGTCGTAGGTGAGCACCCGGTGGGTCACGGCCAGCTCGTCGACGAGCATCCGCGCCGCGCCCGCCTCGGACGCGCCGGCCTGGATCAGCAGCAACGGTGGCCCCGACCCGGTCACCTCGTGGTGCAGGGGCACGACGTCCTCCCGGGCCGGTCTCGGGGCGGCCGGACGGCCGCCCGTTTGCCAGGATGGACGTCATGCGTACCCGACCGCACCTCGAGTCGTGACCGAGCTCGCCCCGGCGGTGCGCCGGGTCCTGGACTGGCCGGTCGACCACGTGGGCGCCGCCGTCGTCGCCGCGGACGGCACGGTGCTCGCCACCGCGGGCGACGTCGACCGCGAGTTCGCGCTGGCGTCGGTGACCAAGCTGCTCTCGGCCTACGCGGCGCTCGTCGCGGTCGAGGAGGGCGCCGTCGACTGGGACGACGCGGCCGGTCCGGAGGGTGCGACGGTGCGGCACCTGATCGCGCACACCTCGGGCCTGGCGTTCGACACCGACGAGGTCAAGGCCGCGCCCGGGGAGAAGCGGATCTACTCCAACACCGGTTTCGCCGTGCTCGCCGACGCCATCGCGGCCGCGACCGGCATCGGGTTCGCCGAGTACCTGCACGAGGCCGTCTGCACCCCGCTCGGGATGGGGCACACCCGGCTGGAGGGGGCCGCCGGCTCCGGCGCCGTCTCGACCGTCGAGGACCTGACCCGCTTCGCCGCCGAGCTGCAGGCCCCGCGGCTGCTGGACCCGCGGACCGTCGCCGAGGCGACCACGGTCGCCTACCCCGGTCTCGACGGGCTGCTGCCGGGCTACGGCCGACAGCGACCGAACGACTGGGGCTTGGGCCTGGAGATCCGCGACGGCAAGTCCCCGCACTGGACCGGGGTGCACTCGTCGCCGCGGACGTTCGGGCACTTCGGGCAGTCCGGCACGTTCCTGTGGGTCGACCCGGACGCGGGCGCCGCGGCCGTCGTCCTGACCGACCGCGACTTCGGGCCGTGGGCGGTCGAGGCGTGGACGCCGTGGACGGACGGGGTGCTCGCCGCGCTCGCGGCCGGCTGAGGGCCGGTCAGGGGTCGACCCGGTCGAAGCCCCAGGAGTGTGGCGGCCGGGCCAGCAGCTCGCCGGGCGGCTCGGGCAGCGTCGTCCCGGCCGGCACCCCGACCGCGATCACGACGACCCGCCCGCCGTCGGCGACGAACAGCTCGTGGCGCTGCGCACCGGCCAGCGCGACGGCGGCCCGCTCGCGCACGTGGTCGAGGAGCTCGTCACGGCGGCCGTCGGCGGCGCGGGCCTCCCACATCAGCGTCGGGGTCACGGCCGGCGCGCCGGCACGGTCGGCACGTCGACCGCGGCGGCCACGTCGCCGGCGGTGACCCGGAACCGGTCCGGATAGTGCGCGGCGTCGCGGACCGCAGGCGGCTCGGTGTCGCGCCAGACGAAGCCGCACAGCCCGCAGCGGTGCACGGTCCACACCCCGGGGACCGGGGAGGTCGCGAGCACGGCGGCGCCGTCGGTGGAACAGCGGGGGCAGGTCATCAGCGGTTCTCCTTCCGGTCGCCGGCGACGAGCCGGCCCAGACGCTCGACCCAGGCCGCGGTGTCGTCGGGCGGCACGACGCGCTGGGAGTAGTGCCCGCGGTCGTCCGGGGCGGTCGGCGTGGTGGCGTCGATGATCAGCTTGTGGGTGATGCCGGCCGGGTCGGATCCCGGGTCCAGCGGCAGCACCGGCATGTCGGGCAGGGTCACCAGGTCGTGCGCGGGGTGCATCTTGGTCGACAGCGCCCACATGACCTGGGGCAGGTCGAACGGGTCCACGGTGTCGTCGACGCAGATCACGACCTTGCAGTAGCCGAGGCCGTGCGGGGTGGTCATGGTCCGCATCCCGACGGCCTTGGCGAAGCCCCCGTAGCGGTTGCGGACCGAGACGATCGCGAGCAGCCCGTGGGTGTACATGGCGTTGACCGCGCGCACCTCGGGGAACTCGGCCTGCAGCTGCTTGAGCAGCGGGACGCAGGTGTTGGGCCCGATGAGGTAGTCGCACTCGGTCCACGGCATGCCGATGTAGAGGTGCTCGAAGTAGGGCGTGGTGCGGTAGGACACCCGGTCGATCCGGATCTGCGGCATGCGCCGGCCGCCGGAGTAGTGCCCGGTGAACTCGCCGAACGGGCCCTCGAAGTGCCGCTCGCGCCCGAGGACGACGCCCTCCAGCAGGATCTCGCAGCCCCACGGGACGTCGAGCCCGGTCTCCGGGCCGGTGGCGATCGGGCAGGGTGAGCCGCGCAGGGCGCCCGCCATCTCGTACTCGCTGTCGGCGTAGGCGATCGGCATGCCCGCGACCAGCGGGATCGTCGGCTCGTTGCCGAGCGCGATCGCGACCGGCAGGTCCTCGCCGCGCTCCTCGGCGCGGCGCAGCTGCAGCGCGATGTCGTGCTGCGGGACGGGCTGCAGCCCGAGCGTGCGCGGTCCCTGGACCTCCATCCGGTAGATGCCCAGGTTCTGCTTGCCGAAGGAGTCCGGGTCGTCGGGGTCGCGGCTGACGACGGCGGCCTTGTCGATGTAGAAGCCGCCGTCGCCGGCGTTGATGCGGAACAGCGGCAGCAGCGCGAACAGGTCGACCGCCTCGCCGGCGACGGTGTTCTCCGCGAACGGCGGGTCGGCGCGCCGCTCGACCGGCACCGGGAAGGCGTCCCAGCGACGGCCGAACTCCTCGACCTGCTCACGCACCGGGGTCTCCGGCGGCAGCCCGAGCGCGACGGCGTGGTTGACCCAGGAGCCGTGCGCGTTGAGCACGATGTTCGGGTCGCGGAACCCGGCGACGTCGGTGAACAGCAGCGCGGGGGCTCGGTCGCCGAGCTTCGGTGCGGCGGCACCGGCGGCACCGAGGTCGGGCTCGGCCTTCACCTCGTCGTCGATGCGCAGGAGCTGGCCGTGCCGCTCGAGCTCGGCCAGGTAGTCGCGGAAGGTGTCCATCAGGCGCTCCTCCTCTGACGGGCGGACCCGCCGGTCCAGCGGCGGGCCCGCGGGGCGGGCAGGTCGAACTGGTCGCAGATGCGTGCGACGACGTGGTCGACGACGTCGTCCAGTCCGGCCGGGTGGTTGTAGAAGGCGGGCATCGGCGGGACGATCCGCACCCCGGTGCGGCGCAGGGCCAGCATGTTCTCGAGGTGGACAGCGGGGTCTCCCGCGGCACGAGGACCAGCTTCCGGTCCTCCTTGATCGTGACGTCGGCGGCACGGGCGACGAGCCCGTCGGCGATCCCGTGCCGGATCTGCGCGAGCGTCTTCATCGAGCAGGGGACGACGACCATCCCGTCGGTCCGGAACGAGCCGGACGAGATCGACGCGGCCTGGTCCCCGAACGGATGTGCGGTCCCGGCCAGCGCCTCGACTTCGGGCACCGTCCAGCCGGTCTCCTCGACGATCGTCGCCCGTGCCCACCGGGAGAGCACGAGATGCGTGTCGACCTCGGCCTCGCGCAGCGCCTCCAGCAGACGGATCCCGAGGATCGCGCCGGTCGCGCCGGTGATCCCCACGACGAGTCGCACCGGGCCACCTCCCAACTAGTTCGTATACTAACTGTTTGAATACGAACTATACTCGGCGCATGATCGAGCGCAACCCGGGTGCCGACGAGGCGGTCGTGCACCTGCTCCGCCGGGTCCTGCAGTCCCACACCGCGGCCTGGCAGCAACGCGTCCCGCAGCTGACCAAGCCGCAGTACGCGATGCTCGACGCGCTGCGCCGCCGGCCCGGGATCGACCAGGTCACGCTCGGGTCGCTCGCGGCGACCGACAAGGGCACCACCACCGAGCTGCTGCGCCGGATGGAGCGCAACGGCTGGCTGACCCGCACCCGGTCCGAGACCGACCAGCGACGTCGGCTGGTCCACCTCACCGACGAGGGCGAACGCCTGGCCGCCGGGGCCGCGACCGAGGCCCGCGCGCTGGCCGCCGAGTTCCTCGCCCCGCTCGACGGGGCCGACCGGACCCGGCTGCGCGACCTGCTGGCCCGGCTCGCCGTGGCGGAGCCCGACGGGGACGGGGAGTCGTCCGGGATTCCTCACCCGGGGCGGGAATGAACCGCGACCCCCGCCCGTTGGAACGACTGTCCGAGCCGGGCGAACCGAGTCCCCGGGCCGCAATAGATAACCGCCACCGTGGAGTTCCGTTCGGCTGGAGCCACGATGCGCCACTCGCCGCGAGGCGACCGGCGTCCGGTTCGGACCCCATACCTCCCCTTCTCGAAATCCATTCGACGACGCCTGCGAGGCCGGTCACCATGGTCGGCGCACGCCCGGTCCCGGGCGAGCAGGCAGACTGAACGAACGATGTCCAGCGAACCCGTCCCGTCTCCGACCTCCGCACAGCCGTCGTCGCACGACCGACCGCGCCGACCCCGCCGCCGACCCGGCGCCCGGGGCGAGCACCAGCCGCGCGGCGGGAACTCCGGCACCCCGCAGGACACACCTCCACACGAGACCACCTCATCGGACCTCGCCGCAGCGCAGGCCGCCCCCGGGACGGAGGGCGCCGCGCGCGGCGTCCCGGCCCGCGATCAGCAGCGCCGCCGTGCATCGACGCAGCGCCGCCGCGGGCCTCGGGGTCGGCGCGCTGCCGTCACGGCGCCCGGCCCCGACCAGCCCGGCCGTCGCGGCCCCGACCGCGACGGCCCGGACCCCTCGGGCCCCATCCCGGCCGCAGAGACCGACGCCGGCCGGCCGCGCCGGGGCACCGGCGGGAGCCGCGACGCCGAGCCGCCGCTCCCCCCGCTCGACGACGCCGAGCTCACCGCCCTGCGCGAGCGCCTCGACTCCCTCGGCCCGGCCGAGGCCGAGCGCCTGCGCGGCCGGCTGGACCGGGCCCGCGACGGGCGCGCCCAGCAGTGGGTCGCCGACGCCGTCGCGAAGGCCGAGCACCGCATCGCACGCCGGCGCGCCGCGCTGCCGCGGATCTCCTACCCCGCGACGCTGCCGGTCTCCGCGCGCCGCGAGGAGATCGCCGACGCGATCCGCGACAACCAGGTCGTCATCGTCGCCGGGGAGACCGGCTCCGGGAAGACGACGCAGCTGCCGAAGATCTGCCTCGAGCTGGGCCGCGGTGTGCACGGGATGATCGGACACACCCAGCCGCGGCGGCTCGCCGCGCGCACCGTCGCCACCCGGATCGCCGAGGAGCTGGGCGTCGAGCTCGGCGGGGCGGTCGGCTGGAAGGTCCGGTTCACCGACGCCGTCGGCGACTCGACCATGGTCAAGCTGATGACCGACGGCATCCTGCTGGCCGAGCTGGCCGGGGACAAGGACCTGCTGGCCTACGACACGCTGATCATCGACGAGGCGCACGAGCGCAGCCTCAACATCGACTTCATCCTCGGGTACCTGACCCGGCTGCTCCCCCGCCGTCCCGACCTGAAGGTCGTCATCACCTCCGCGACGATCGACCCGGAGCGCTTCGCCCGGCACTTCGGCACGGCATCGGAGAGCGGCGAGCCGAGCCCCGCGCCGATCGTCGAGGTCTCCGGGCGCACGTTCCCGGTGGAGGTGCGGTACCGGCCCGTCGTCGACCCTGACGACCCGGACGCCGACCCCGACCGGCAGCTGGACGACGCGATCGGCGACGCCGTCGTCGAGTTGCAGCGCGAGGGCCCCGGCGACGTGCTGGTGTTCCTGCCCGGTGAGCGCGAGATCCTGGAGGCCACCGAGGCACTGGAGCGGCGCAACCTGCGGAACACCGAGATCCTGCCGCTCTACGCCCGCCTGTCGACGGCCGAGCAGCAGCGCGTGTGGGCGCCGCACGCAGGCAACCGGGTCGTGCTGGCCACCAACGTCGCCGAGACCTCGCTGACCGTCCCCGGCGTCCGCTACGTCGTCGACACCGGGACCGCGCGCATCTCGCGCTACTCGCGCCGTCTCAAGGTGCAGCGGCTGCCGATCGAGAAGATCTCCCAGGCCTCGGCGAACCAGCGCTCCGGTCGCTGCGGCCGCACCTCGGACGGCATCGCGATCCGGCTGTACGCCGAGGACGACTTCGACGCCCGACCCGAGTTCACCGACCCGGAGATCCTGCGGACCAACCTGGCGTCGGTCGTGCTGCAGATGATCGCCCTGGACCTGGGCGAGATCTCGGAGTTCCCGTTCGTCGAGCCGCCGGACCGGCGCGCCGTCGCCGACGGTCTGGACCTGCTGCACGAGCTCGGTGCGCTGCGGCCGGACCGGCGCTCGCTGACCGCCGTCGGGCACTCGCTGGCGCGGCTGCCGGTGGACCCCCGGCTGGGCCGGATGCTCGTCGAGGCGCACCGCAACGGCTGCCTGCGCGAGGTGCTGGTCATCGCGGCCGCGCTGAGCGTGCAGGACCCGCGCGAGCGGCCGACCGAGCAGCGCCAGGCCGCCGACGAGCGGCACCGCCGCTTCGCCGAGGACGGCTCGGACTTCCTCGCGTTCCTGCGGCTGTGGGACCACCTGCAGCAGCGCCGCGACGAGCTGTCGGGCAGCCGGTTCCGGCGCGAGCTGCGCGAGGACTTCCTGCACTACCTGCGCGTGCGCGAATGGTGGGACCTGCACGGCCAGCTCCGGCAGGCCGCCCGCAGCTCCGGCATGGAGGTCAACGACCACGACCCCGAGTGGCCGCGGCACGCCGACCGGATCCACCAGTCCGTCCTCGCCGGTCTGCTGTCGCAGGTCGGCATGCAGGACCCGCTCTCCGAGAAGAGCACAGGGAAGGGCACGGGGAACGGCAGAGACGGGAAGAAGGAGCGGAAGGGTCCGAAGGACTACCTCGGAGCCCGCGGCGCGAAGTTCGCGATCTGGCCCGGCTCGGGTCTGGCGCGCAAGCCTCCGCGCTGGGTGATGGCCGCCGAACTCGTCGAGACGACGAGAGTGTGGGCGCGGACCGTCGCACCGGTGCAGCCGGACTGGATCGAGCCGCTCGCCGAACATCTCGTCAAGAAGACGTATTCGGAACCGCGCTGGTCACGCAAGCGCGGGAGCGCCGTCGCGACCGAGCGGGTCACCCTGCACGGGCTGCCGCTGGTCGCCGACCGCACCGTCGCCTACGGCCGGATCGACGCCGAGGTGAGCCGCGACCTGTTCCTGCGCCACGCTCTCGTCGAGGGCGACTGGGACACCCGGCACCCGTTCTTCCACGCCAACCGGGAGCTGCTCGACAGCGTCGAGGAGCTCGAGCACCGGGCCCGGCGGCGCGACCTCGTCGTCGACGAGGACACCTTGTTCGCCTTCTACGACGAGCGGGTCCCCGCCGACGTCGTCTCCGGGGCGCACTTCGACCGCTGGTGGAAGCGGGAGTCGAAGCGGTCCCCGGACCGGCTGACCTACACCGAGGAGATGCTCGCGACCGAGGCCGCGAAGCAGGTCGACCGCGACCACTACCCCGACCACGTCGAGGCGGGCGGGCTGACGCTGCCGCTGTCCTACGCGTTCGAGCCGGGCCACCACTCTGACGGCGTGACCGTCGACGTGCCGGTGGCGGCGCTGAACCAGGTCGACCCGACGCCGTTCACCTGGCAGGTGCCGGGGCTGCGCGAGGAGCTCGTCACCGCGTTGATCCGGACGCTGCCGCGGAACCTGCGCCGCAACTTCTCCCCCGCCCCCGACCACGCGAAGGCGGTGCTGGCCCGGCTGCGCGGCGAGACCGGCCGACGCCCGCTGCTGGACGTCCTGGAGGACGAGCTCGGCCGGATGCGCGACGTGCACATCCGGCGTGAGGACTGGGAGCTGGAGCGGCTGCCCGAACACCTCACGGTGACGTTCCGGGTGCTCGACGAGTCCGGTGCCGAGCTGGCCCGCGACACCGACCTGGACCGGCTGCGCCGCGCCCTCGCCCCGAAGGTGCGGGAGGAGCTGGCCGCCGCGGGCAGCGACGTCGAGGCGACCGGGCTGACGTCGTGGACGATCGGTGAGCTCCCCCGCGAGCTGCCGATCCGGCGCGGCGCGCACACGGTCACCGGCTACCCGGGCCTGCGCGACCGCGGCACGAGCGCCGACGTCCGGGTGTACGCGACGGCGTCCGAACGCGACCCCGCCCACCACCGCGGCGCCCGGCGGCTCCTGCTGCTGAACACCACCCACCCGGGCAAGCAGGTGCAGCGCGGTCTGGACAACCGGGCACGGCTGGCCCTGTCGCGCAACCCGCACGGCTCGCTCGACGCCCTGCTCGACGACTGCACCACCGCCGCCGCCGACCACCTGATGGTCCGTGGCGGTGGCGACCCGTTCGACGAGGCGCAGTACGCGCGGCTCGCGGAGCTGCTGCGGATGCGGCTGCCGTCGACGACGCTGCAGGTCCTCGACGCCGTCCGCGGCGTACTGGAGGTGTGGCACCGGGTGGGTGCGGCGCTGGCGGACCTGCGCGGCCCGGCCACCCGCGACGGCGTCGCCGACGTGACGGCGGTCGTGGGCCGGCTGACCGCGCCGGGCTTCGTCACCGCCGCCGGGGCGACCCGGCTCGGCGACGTGAAGCGCTACCTGCAGGGCTGCGAGCTGCGGCTGGAGAAGCTGCGCGCCGACCCCGCCCGCGACGCCAGGTGGACCGCCGAGATCGCCCCGGTCGAGGCCGAGTACCGCGGGCTGCTCGCCGCGCTGCCCGAGGGCACCGAGCCGTCGCCGGCGCTGCGGGAGATCGGCTGGATGGTCGAGGAGCTGCGCATCTCGCTCTACGCCCACCCGATGAAGACCCGGCACCCGGTGTCGGTGCGGCGGATCGAGCGGGCGATCGACGAGCTGTGACTGTCGGGGGTCGCGGGCACACTGCGACCATGACCGATGCACCGATCGCCATGTTCCGTCTCTTCGCACTCGACTGCCCGGACCCGATGGAGCTCGCCCGGTTCTACTCGGCGATCACCGGCTGGCCGGTGATCGGTCCCACCGACGCCGACCCGGACTGGGTCGAGCTCGACCCGGGTGGGGCGGGCGCCACGCTGGCGTTCCAGCAGATCTCCGAGGGTGAGTTCACCCCGCCCGAGTGGCCCGGGCAGGTGCGCCCGCAGCGCGGGCACGTCGACTTCGTCGTGCCCGACCTCGACGCCGGGGAGGCCGCGGTGCTGGCGATCGGGGCGCGCAAGCACGACGTCCAGCCCACGCCGGCGAGCTTCCGGGTGTTCCTCGACCCGATCGGGCACCCGTTCTGCCTGGTCAAGGAGTAGCGGGCGCACCCAATGCCGCCGCCTCCTCCCGGATCGCCCGCACGAGAGCCGAGGCGGCGCCCGACGGCGCGCCGGCGGTGACCGCGAGCAGCGCACGGTCCGGTACGACCGGGTTGCGCACCGGGATCCAGCGCACGTCGCGCGGCACCGAGTCCGCGGCGAGGCCGGGCACCACGGTGACGGCCAGCCCGGCGGCGACCAGCCCGTACCGGGTCGCCCAGTGGCGCGCCTCGTAGCCGATGTGCGGCTCGGACAGGCCCGGCCACGCGCCGAACTGCGGCTCGCCGGCCGGGCCCGCTCCGGCCACCCAGGTCTCGCCGACCAGGTCCTCCACGTCGAGCACGTCCCGGTCGGCGAGCCGGTGCGTCCGGCCGACGGCGACTCTCGAGCCACGGGGGACGTGCAGCGTCTCGGCACGCAGGCCGTCGAGGTCCGGCGCGGGGAGCCCGTCGCCCACCGCGACCACCGCCACCTCCACCTGTCCGGCACGCAACCGTCGCACCTGGACCGGGCTCGCCGCCTCCTGCAGGGCGACCCGCAGGCCCGGGTGCCGGGCACGCGTCCTGGCGACGGCCCTCGGCAGCAGCACCGCCGTCGCCGTCGGGAACCCCGATGCCACGAGACTCCCGGCGAAGCGGTCGCGCACCCCGGCGACCTCTTCGAGCGCCCCGTCGAGCTCGGCGAGCACCCGGCCCGCCCGCCGGACGACGACCTCACCGGCGGCCGTCGGCCGCACCCCGCGCGGCAACCGCTCGAACAGCTCCGAGCCCGCGGCCGCCTCCGTGGCCGCGACCTGCCGGGACACCGCTGACTGCGTGTACCCGAGCACGGTCGCCGCGCCGCTGAACGAGCCCTGCCGGGCCACCTCGAACACGGTCCGCAACCCGGCGACGGTCAGCTCGGCCATGAGTCGATGGTATGCGGTCTGCTCATGTCTGTTGTGCACAGGTCTCGCTTGTCGCATGTGCTGGAGCGACGCACGCTGGACCCATGACGAACGACAAGGTGTGGTTCCTGACCGGCGCGTCGCGGGGCTTCGGGCGCCTGTGGGCCGAGGCCGCGCTGCGGCGCGGTGACCGGGTCGCAGCGACGGCGCGGGACGTGCGCACGCTCGACGGCCTCGTCGCCGCCCACGGCGACGCCGTGCTCCCGATCTCGCTCGACGTCACCGACCGCCCGGCGGTGATCGACGCCGTCCGCCGGACCGTCGAGCACTTCGGCCGGCTCGACGTCGTCGTGAACAACGCGGGGTACGGGCACTTCGGTGCCGTCGAGGAGCTGAGCGAGGACGAGATCCGTGCGCAGATGGAGACCAACTTCTTCGGCGCACTGTGGGTGCTGCAAGCCGCCCTGCCCGTCCTCCGCCGCCAGCGCAGCGGACATCTCGTCACCGTGACGAGCGAGGGTGGCGTCCGCGCGTTCCCCGGGATCGGCGCGTACCACGCGTCGAAGTGGGCGGTGGAGGGGCTTACGCAGTCCCTCGCAGGCGAGGTCCGCGAGCTCGGGATCCGCGTCACGAACGTCGAGCCCGGCCCGTACGCGACGGGGTGGCTCGACGCCACCCGGCACAGCGCGCCGCGGCCGGACTACGACCACGTCCGGGACTCCGCGGGAACCTTCGACGTCGGGGACCCGGAGGCGACGGTCCCCGCGCTGCTCGCCGTCGTCGACGCCGAGGACCCGCCGCTGCGGGTGTTCTTCGGCCGGTCGTTCGAGGCCGTCCGAGCGCAGTACCTGGCACAGATCGCGGAATGGGAGCGCTGGCAGGACGTGGCCCTGGAAGCGTTCGGGCCGGTCCGGGCCGGATGACCGGTGCGGGCCGGCGCCCGCACCGGAACCGGATTCGTTCGCCACCGCACGAATCCGGCGGGGTCGGCGGATCGGTGTGAGGATCAGGTCTCCGTCGACGGCGAGGGGCCCGCGATCATGACCGCACCGACCACCCCGTACACCGAGCTGGGCGAGGCCCTGGGCACCGACTTCTTCTCGGTGCGCGACCAGTTCACCGACGAGCAGTGGCAGCGCTTCGCCGACACCCGCACGTTCGTCGACTCCGAGGTCCTCCCCGACATCAACGACTACTGGGAGCGCGCCGAGCTGCCCTGGCACCTGTTCCGGCGGCTGCCGGAGCTCGGGGTCGTCGGCGAGGACATCCAGGGCTACGGGGCGGCCGGGATGAGCCCGCTCGCGCTGGGCCTCGTGCACATGGAGCTGCACCGTGGCGACGGCTCGCTCGGCACGTTCCTCGGGGTGCACGCGGGCCTGGCGATGAAGGCGATCGCGATGTGCGGCTCGGAGGAGCAGAAGCAGCGCTGGCTGCCGGCGATGTCGACCATGGACTCCCTCGGCGCGTTCGCGCTGACCGAGCCGATGCACGGCTCGGACTCGGTCGCGCTGGAGACCACCGCGACCCGCGACGGCGACCACTGGGTGCTGCGCGGGTCCAAGCGCTGGATCGGCAACGGCAGCGTCGCGGACCTGGTGGTCGTGTGGGCGCGCGACACCGACTCCGGGGAGGTGCTCGGATTCGTCGTCGAGACCCCGGCGGAGGGATACCGGGCCACCGTCATCCCGGGGAAGGTGTCGCTGCGGGCGCTCTGGCAGGCCGACATCGAGCTGGACGGGGTCCGGGTGCCGGAGGAGAACCGGCTGGCCGAGGCGCGGACGTTCGCCGACTGCGCCGCGGTGCTGGCGACCACCCGGGGCACCTGCGCCTGGATGGCACTGGGCCACGCGACCGCCGGCTACGACGCCGCCCTGCGCTACGCCCTGGAACGCGAGCAGTTCGGCAAGCCGCTGGCGAGCTTCCAGATCGTGCAGCAGCGGCTCGTCGCGATGCTCGCCGACCTGACCGGCATGCAGCTCTACTGCATGCAGTCCGCGCGCCTGGCCGAGGCGGGGAAGCTGTCCCCGACCGTCGCGGGGCTGGCAAAGATGCACAACACCCGGACCGCCCGCAAGATCCTCTCTGAGGCACGGGACCTGCTGGGTGGCAACGGCATCCTGCTGGAGCACCATGTCGTGCGGCACTGGGCCGACATCGAGGCCATCCACACCTTCGAGGGCACCGAGACGATCCAGACCCTCATCGTGGGCCGCGACGTGACCGGGATCAGCGCGTTCACCTGATCCCGGCCGGCGCAGGTCAGGCGGGCAGGTCGCGCGGGCCGGGCTTCTCGCGGCCGAACCGGCGGGCCAGGTCGGCCTCGACACGGCGGTCCGAGCGCCGCTCCAGCCACCGCCGCCCCCGGGCCGTCCGCGCGACGAGCAGCGACTCGACCAGGTTGCGCAGCACCTGCGACGGCCACATCCACGGCGCGGTCACCGGCAGGTCCAGGTCGCGCAGGCCCTCGGCGCGCAGGAACACCCGCAGCAGCGACAGCAGCCGTCGCCGCTCCCAGGCGCCGCGGAGCCGGTCGAGCCGGCCGCCGGTCCGCTCGCTGCGCAGCCCCTCGACCAGGGCGCCCGCGAGCTGCGGGCCTGCCGGGGTGACCTCGCCCTGGGCCAGCACGATGTGGTGGTTGAACGCGTTCTGCTCGCGCTCGCTGTCGAACAGCCAGTCGTCGTCGACGCCGATGAGCCACCCGACGTAGCGCCAGAGGTGCATGATCGCGGCGCCGTCGGCACGCGGGACGTGCCGTCCGAGCAGGCGGCAGCCGAGGATCGCGGTGCTGTTGAACAGCCCGAGCGTGGCCGCGGCGTCGGACTGGTTGATCGGCAGACCGTGGGTGTCGACGTCGTAGCGGTCGCCGCGTTCGAACCGCTCCGCGACGAGCGCGTGCATCGCACGCACGTGCAGCGTGGCCGCCCAGCCCTCCCCGCCGGGTTCCATGCCGCCGGGGCGGCTGACGGCGAACGCCCACGCCTGGGTCTCGCCGAGGCGTCGCATGGCGCCTGCGCCGGTGAGCCCGCCGGTGCGGACGAGCAGCTCGGTGGGGCCGCCGTAGCGGTAGCCGCCGATCAGCGACAGGCCGAGCAGCACGTCGTCGCGGCTGCGGCCGAGCCTGCGGTAGGCGCGGGCGCCGCGTTCGAGCAGGTCCCGGTCGAGCCAGTCCGGGTCCGGGGTGACGGCGGCGAGGAAGTCCCGCAGCGCGGGCGGCGCGTCGGCCGGTGCGGCACCCGCGGCGAGCGCGGTGTGCAGGGCGCGCATGGTCACCCGCTGCGGGTCGTCGCGGTCGCGACCCATCGCGCGGGCCAGGGCGGCGCCGGTCTCGTCGCGGGTGAGCATCCGGCGGCCGATCTCGGCCAGCAGTGCCGGGTCGGGGTCGCGGACCCCGGCGACCAGGCCGAGCGGACGGGCGATGCGCGCCGCGCGTTCGGGCGCACTGTGGAAGCGTCGCGGGGCGACGGGCGGCTCTGCCAGCATGGACGAATGCTGACACGAGCAAATGCTCGCCTTCAACGCGCGTTCCGGGGCCCCCGGTGACCGCCCGCCGGGCCCGGCGACGCGAGCCGCGACAGGAGCGGTCCCGGGCGATGGTGGAGCGGATCGTCGCTGCGGGCCGGGAGGTGCTGGTCACCCGCGGGTACGACGGCGCGTCGACGAACCGGATCGCGGCCGTCGCCGGGGTGTCGCCCGGGTCGCTCTACCAGTACTTCCCGGACAAGGACGCGGTGCTCACCGAGGTGCTGGACCGCTACCTCGACGCGATGGAGGCTCGCGTCTCGCGCGCGTTCCTCGACTCGGTCGCCACGGCCGGGCCGGGCGCCGGGACCGCCACGGCGGTGCGCGCGACGCTGGACGCGCTGCTCGACACGTTCGGCGAGGAGCCGGACCTGCTGCGGGTGATCGTCGAGCAGCTGCCGCGCTCCCCCGGCGGGCGCCGCGCCGCGTTCGCCGGCCGGATCGACGACCTGGTCACGACGGTGCTGCTGACCCGCGGGGCCGGGGACACCGACGCGGCGCGGGCCGCGGCGTGGACGGTCGTGCGGACCGTCGAGCACCTGACCACCGGCTACGTGCTGGAGCGGCCGGGGTTCGCGCGGGAGGTCGTCGTCGACGAGCTGACCGCGCTGGTGGCGGGCTACCTGGACGCGCGCCTGTCCGGTGGGCGGGTGGCGTCCGACGGGCCGTCCTGACCGGGCTCGACCGGGAGTCCGGCCGCAGCCCAGGCGCGGAACCCGCCGTCGACGTCGGTCGCCCGGTGCAATCCGATGTCCTGCAGCGACGCGGCGGCCAGACTGGAGCTGTAGCCCTCCGAGCAGAACAGCACCCAGGTGACGTCGTGGTCGACGGCCTCGGGGACCCGGGCGTCGGAGGTCGGGTCGAGCCGCCACTCCAGGTGGTTGCGCTCGATCACCAGCGCGCCCGGGATCTGCCCCTCCTCGCGGCGCTGCCAGCCCGGCCGGGTGTCGACCAGGTGCGCCCCGCCGGCGGCGAGCTCCGCGGCGCGCTGCGGGGTGGGCCGGTCGAGCCGGGCGCGGGCAGCGACGAGCAGGTCGGCGACGGTGCGGCTCATCCGACACCCTGCCCGGGTTCGACGAGCTCCGTGCGGGTGCGGCGCAGGCGGTGGTGCCCGGTGGTGCCCGCGACCTCCTCGACGTCGTAGTACGACATCGCCGACAGCGGCGGCGAGTAGGCGTGCACGCTCACCGCGGGGGCCTCGGCGGTGTTCGCGACGTCGTGCACGTGGCCCAGCGGGAACCCGGCGCCGCGGCCGTGGCGCAGGGTGCGGGTGCGCAGCCCGGACGGGCCGCTCCAGCGGCGCTCGGTCAGCGAGCCCGACACCACGGTCAGCGCGCCGAGCGAGCCGGCGTGGTCGTGCAGCTCCGCGATCTGCTCGGTGGCCCAGCTGATCAGCCAGACGTCGACGAAGCCGTCGCTGCGCAGCAGCCGGTACCAGCGGCGGTCCGGGTCGACGACGACCTCGTGCTGCCCGGCGCGCACCTCGGCGGCGATCTCGCGGGTCAGCTCCTGCAGGTCCTCGAGGCCGTACGGGGTGGGCGCGGTGACGGGCCGCGCGTGCGGGACACGCGGCCGGGGGCGGGCGGGACCGTGCCCGGGACGGGTCGAGCGGGGAACGGGCAGACCGGTGGGCACGGAGGCAGGCGCGGACACGGGAGTACTCCAGGAAGAGGTCGGGCGAGCGTGGTCGAGGGACTCAGCTCGGGCGACAGCCCTGGTCGAAGTGGTCGGCGCGACGGGTCCCCCACAGGGGTCCGAGGGTCGCTGCCTGACTCATGCCCCGCATGCCATCACAGCGACGGGCACCGTTTCAACCCGCCGTCCGACCCGCGGGAGGACCCCGCGGGTGTCCGGACAGGTCGGGTCAGGCGCCGTCGTCGTCGGACATGCCGATGACGGTGTCGAGACCCGACAGGACCAGCGAACGACGGGCCTGGCTGCCGGCAGGCGCGACGAGGGTCAGCGCGGCCCCTCCTGCCCGCATCCGGCGCGCGACCTCCGACAACAGGGCCATCCCGGCGCTGCTGACGAACGCCTCACCTGGCAGGTTCAGGGTGATCGGCAGCCCGCGGTCGACGTGCTCCATCAGCGGGGCCCGGATCGCCGAGACCCCACCGAGGTCGAGGTCACCGACGATCCCGATCCGCACACCGTGCGCGTCCGGGACGGCCCGCAGCCGGGCCCGGACGGTGCCGTCGTCACCCTCGCCGGACGAGGTGTCGTCCCGGTCGCGGTCCGGTTCGGGCTCCCCGGCGACGAACTCCACCGGCGGGCCCGCGCCCGGGGTGCCCACCTCGACCGGGATCGCGGGCAGCAGGAACCGCACGGTGGTGCCGGAGTCCGACGCGTCGATGTGCACGTCCCCGGCGAGCTCGCGGATGAGCGCGATGCCGCGGCCGCGGTAGCCGGGGTCGGCCGGCGGGGGCCGCCAGCGTCCGCCGTCGGTGACGCGCACCGCGACCGAGCCGTCCGCGGTCAACGCCAGGTCGACGTCGCCGCCGGCGCGCCCGTCGGTGTCCTCGGGCAGGTAGGCGTGCTCGATGGAGTTGGTGACGGCCTCGCCGACGGTCAGCTGCAGGTCGCTGACCGCGTCCGGGCCCATCCCGCACCGCGCGGCCCAGGCCGCCACCGCGCGACGCAGCGGGGCGAGCCGTTTCGGGTCGGCCTCGATCGCGATCCGCAGCGGCGGCGGCATCAGCCGGGCGACGACGACGACCGTGTCGTCCGGGATGACCATCCCCTCGGACATCCGGTGCAGCAGCGTGTCCGCCATGTCGCGGGGCTGCGCGGCGGACAGCTCGTCGAACGCGGCGGACAGCCGGGCCAGGCCGTCGTCGATGACCTCGTCACGGCGTTCGAACAGACCGTCCGAGCAGAGCAGGATCGTCTCGCCGGGTTCCATCCGGTCCACGGCCTCGGGGAACGGGGGCCGACCCGAGATCCCCAGCGGCACGCCGCGGCCCTCGGACAGGGTCCGCACCCCGTCCGGGCCGGCGACCAGCGGCGGGGGGTGCCCGGCGCTGGCGTAGCGCATCTCGCCGGACCCGGTGTCGATCGTCGCGATGGCCACGGTGCTGGCCATCGCGCCGCGCACCCGCAGCGCGTACTGGTCGAGCTGCTCGAGGGCCCGCGCCGGGGGCTGGCCGTTGACCAGGTTCGACGCGACCGCGGACCGCAACTGCCCCATCACCGCGGCCGCCGCCGGGCCGCGGCCGACGACGTCGCCGACGACGAGCGCCACCAGGTCGTCGCCGAGGTCCAGGACGTCGAACCAGTCGCCACCGGCCTCGGTGCCCTGGGTGCCGGGGCGGTAGCGGGTGGCCAGCGACAGCCGTTCGATGTCGGGCAGGCGCTGGGGCAGCAGGCTGCGTTGCAGGGTGACCGCGACCTCGTGCTCCGCCTGGTGCAGCTGGGCGCGGACGATCGCCTGCGCGCACTGGTTGGCGAGTGTGAGCACGAAGCTGCGCTGCTCGGGGGTGAACACCGGCTCGACCGGGAACCGCAGCCCGATGACGCCGATCGGGCGGGCCGCGACCATCAGCGGCACCGCGGTCTGCACCGGGTAGCGCCGTACCTCGCCCTCGGCGGGCTCCCCGGCGTTCCAGATCGGCTCGCCGCTGCTGACGGCGCGGCTCAGCGGGTGCGCGCGGCCGGGGGTGCGCATCGGCGGGCCGTCGGCCGGCCAGCCGGACTCGCGCAGCAGCGAGAGCGTGCCGCCCTCGTCGACCACGAGCACCGCGACCGCCTCGGCCCCGATCGAGATCCGGCCGTGCTCGACGACGACCTCGGCGACCGACTCCAGGTCGGTGGCCCTGGCCAGCCCGGTCGCGACCGCGCCGAGGCGCTCGGCGAGCCGGCGGGCCTCGGTCTCGGCCTCCAGCATCGAGGCCCGGTCCAGCGCCTGCGCGGCGAGCTCGGCGACGGCGACGGCCGCCTCCTTGTCCGCGTCGGACAGCCGTCGTTCGGTCAGCATGGCGACCGCGAGGACCCCGAGCGAGCGCCCACCGGCGACGAGCGGCAGGTAGCCGATGGTCTGGGCGTGGTCCGGTGCGATGCCGATGGCCGCGGGGTAGCGCGTCGCCCACTCGTGCGCGGTGGTGAACCACAACGGCTCGTGCCCGGACAGGACCTCGGTGAACGCCAGCGGCGCGTCGGTCCGGATCCGGGCGGCCCGCTGCCACATGTCGCGGTCCCAGCCGTGCCCGGTGAGCGCCTGCAGCCACTCGCCCCGGACCTCCCAGAGCCCGGCGTGGTCGGCGGCGAGCAGGTCGACGATGTGGTCGGCGGCGATGGCGGCGACCTCACCGGGGGTCGCGGCGGCCGACATCTTGGCGGTGGCCCGGTGCAGCAGACCCAGGCGCTGGGCCGAGGCACGTTCCTGCTCCAGCAGGCGGGCGTTGTCGACGGCCAGCCCGGCCCGGCGGCCGATCTCGGACAGCAGGTCCAGGTCGTCGTCGGTGTAGGGGTCGCCGGTCTCGGTGCGGACGACGGTCAGCACGGCGCTGGTGCGGCCGCGAGCGGGCAGCGGCACGACCATCACCGAGGTCATGCGCAGCCGGGTCCAGGCCCGGCGCTGGGTGGGTGCGAGCCGGCTCAGGACCTCGTCGAGGTGGGCGGCGTCGAGGATCTCGGGGCGGCCGTCGTCGGCGGCGGGGACCAGCGGGGCGAGCCGCCACAGCGAGGGTTCCAGCGCCGAGCGCTCCGCGGCCACGGCGAGCGTGCCGGTTCCGGTGACCGCGTCGCCGTCGTGGACGACCGCGATGTCGGCGAGCCGGTCCTCGACGACGGCCCGGACGAGCTGGTCCGTGCGTCCGGTGCGGGTGATCTCCCGTTCCAGGGACTCGGCGACCTCGGAGTAGATGCGGTGCCGGCGCTGCTCACGGTGCTGGACGTCGATGTCGAGACAACCGCCGACGTAGCCCGCGGAGCGTTCGCCGTCGCGGACCGGAGCGCCCCGGTCGAGCACCCAGCGGTAGCGGCCCGCCCGGTCCAGGAGCCGGTACTCGACCTCGAACGGCGCGTGCGCGCGGGCGGCGGCGGAGGTCACCGAGCGGTAGCGCTCGCGGTCGTCGGGGTGGATGCGGCGGCGCCAGTCGTGGCCCAGCTCCTGCACGGCGTCCTCGACGCCGGTGAAGTCCAGCCAGCCGCGGTTGACGAACAGCCGGTGCCCGCCGGGGTCGTCGACCCAGATCAGCGCCGGGGTGGAGTCGGCCATGGCGCGGAACTGCAGCTCGGCGGCCCGCCGGACCCGGCCGAGATGCAGGTGGTTCGCGACCCGCGCGAGCAGCTCGCGGGCGGAGAACGGGCGGACCAGGTAGTCGTCGGCGCCGGCGGCGAAGCCCTCGACGGCGGCCTCCTCCCCGGCCCGCGACGACAGCAGCACGACCGGCACCCCGACCGTGCGGGGGTCCGACCGCAACGCCCGCAGGAGCTCGATGCCACCGTTGCCGGGCAGCGCCGCGTCCGCGACGACCAGGTCCGGCGGGTCGGTGCGGGCGGACTCCAGCGCGGCCGAGCCGTCGGCGACGACCCGCACGGTCCAGCGTTCGGTGAGCAGGTCGCGCAGGTAGCCACGCATCTCGCGGTCGTCGTCGACGACGAGCACCCGGTCTCGGTGGTCGACCTCCAGCCCGTCGACGACCGACCCGTCCACCGAGCGGCCGCGGGCGAGGACCGGCGGGACGTCGGCGGGCTCGTCGGGGAGCCAGCGCAGCGCCTCCGCGACGTAGGGCGCGGCGAGCTGCGGAGCGGATCGGGACCCGACCCGGGCCCGGACGAGGCGTTCGGGGGGCAGATGGGCGAAGCCCAGCGGCAGCCGCACGGTGAACGTGCTGCCCGCGCCGGGGTCGCTGGTCGCGCCGATGGTGCCGCCGTGCAGGCGGACCAGCTGGCGGATCAGCGGCAGGCCGAGGCCGCTGCCGTCGCCGCTGCGGCCGTGCCGCCGGGTGGGCCGGTGGAAACGGTCGAACACCGCCTCCAGCTCGCCGTCCTCGATGCCGGCGCCGGTGTCGGAGACCCGCAGCACGACCTGCTCGCCGTCCTGGGCGAGGTCGACGGTGATCCCGCCCTCGCGGGTGTACTTGACCGCGTTGCTGAGCAGGTTGAGGACGATCTTCTCCCAGGCATCGCGGTCCACCCAGACCGGCCGGGCCTGCGGCGGGCAGGACACCGACAGCTCCAGCCCGGCCCGTTCGACGACGGGCGCGAACGCGTCGACGAGCGCCGCGGTGGTCTTCCCGATCTCGGTCGGCGCGAACATGCCGTCGTACCTGCCGGTCTGCAGGGCGGAGACGTCCAGCAGACCGTCGACGAGCTTGAGCATCCGCTGCGCGTTGCGCTGCGCGAGCTCCACCTGGGTGCGGACGGCGGCGTCGTCGTGGTCGCGCAGCCGCTCCAGCGGTCCGAGGACGAGGGCCAGCGGGTCACGGAACTCGTCGCCGAGACCGGCGTAGTACTCGGCACAGGCCTGCTCGACCAGGCCGGCGTCGTCGCGCCGGTCGCGCTCGCGGTCGCGGGCGAGCGCGGCGGTCAGCAGGCCGCCGATGGTGCCCGCGATCAGCCGCAGGAACGAGCGGTGGTCGTCGTCGAGCGGGAGCAGTGGCGGCGCCCCGATGACGACGGCGACGCCGGTCGACCCGTCGGGGGTGTACACCGTGGACCGCACGACGTCGGTGACCGGGACGCCGTCGTTGCCGTGGACCTCCACCGGGTCGACGGCGAGGAACTCGACGTCGGTGGCGCGGTCGGAGTCGAGGCCGTCCGGGAGCCAGTCCGCGGGCGGCGCGTCGATGCGGACGGTCGCCAGTGGGCCGGAGTCGGCGCCGATCGCCGTCACGACGGCGCAGCCGACGTCGTCGGGCAGGTCGGTCAGGACCGTGCAGAGCCGTTCGACGGCGATGTCGAGGGTCGGGGCGTCACGGGACACCTCGCCGAGCGCGGCCAGGATCGTCATCCGCCGGCCACCGACCACCTGGGCCGTGGACTCGGCGGTGAAGACGATCAGACCCCGGACGTCGCCGTCGGGGCCACGGACGGGGGTGGCGGAGTAGGTCCACCACGTCGCCTCCGGCACGTCCCACCGCCGCAGCACCAGGCGGTCGTCGCGCCGGTAGATGCCGTCACGCCGGCCGCCGAGCATCTCCTCCAGAACTCCGGAGAGATGAGCGAAGGCCTCGGGCCAGGCGTCGCGCAGCGGTGTGCCGAAGCCCCCGGGATGACGCAGGCCCGCGTGCGGGACGAACTCGTCGTTGTAGAACACCACGAGCTCGGGTCCCCACCACGCGACGAGCGGCTGGCGGCTCTCCAGGATGAACCGGATGGTGTCCTCGAGCTCGCGGTCCCAGGTGTCGCGCGCGCCGAGCGGGGTCGCCGACCAGTCGATCGTCGCCAGCAGGTCGCGGACGGGGACGTACTCGTCCTCCGTCCGCCGGTCGAACCGATCCACCGTGCGCGCCACCCCGTTCTGCCGTTCCGGCCCCAGGATCGCACCACCGGTGCGGATCCGGCGCGGTGAGGCGGGAGATCGCTCGGGTCAGGTCACCCGACGGGCCGCGTCGCGGTGCCGGTCGAGCCAGTCCCGCAGGTCCGCGAGCGGGGCCGCCCGGCCCGGTTCGTGGTAGATCTCGTGCCAGAAGTCGTCGTACCAGAGCACGGTGGTGTCGGCGGACCCGGAGCGCTCGTCGAGCAGCCGGGTGCCCGCCGGGTCGGTGAGCCGGTCCGCGGTGCCGTGCTGCACGAGCAGCGGGATCCGCAGCTCGGCGGCCCGGACGGGCAGCTCGGCCATCTGCCGGTAGATCTCCGCGCCGAGGGCCAGTGTGGGGCGGCCGTGGTGCACGAGCGGGTCGGCGTCGTAGTCGGCGACGACGGCCGGGTCCGAGCTGATCGCGGACGTGTCGATCCCGACCGGGCGGACCGTGGGCAGCACCTTCGCGACGACCGACAGCAGCGGGACGAGCGCGGCCGGGACGGCGTCGGAGGCCAGCGCGGGAGCGGACAGCACGAGTCCGTCGAGGCGGTTCTGGTGGCGCAGCGCGTAGGCGAGCGCGATCTGGCCGCCGAGGCTGTGCCCGAGCAGGAACACCGGGATGCCGGGGTGGCGGGCGATTGTCTCGCGACGGAACGTCTCGAAGTCGGTGAGCAGGTCGTCGTAGCGGCGGACGTGCACCCGGGTGCCGCCGGAGCGGCCGTGGCCGCGGTGGTCGAGGCCGTACACGGCCCAGCCGTCGGGGACCAGGGTGTCGACGACGGTGGCGTAGCGGCCGGAGTGCTCGCCGATGCCGTGGCTGACGAGCAGGACGCCGGTCGGCTCCTCGGCGGGGAGGCGGCCCTGCCAGAACAGCTCGATGCCACCGACGCCTGGGAGCCGGCCGTGGACCTCCGTGGTGCCGGTCATCAGCCCGCCAGGTCGTGCCGCACGTCGTCGCCGGCGACGAGCTCGACCTCCACGCCGGGGCCGTCGCCCGCGGCGAGCAGGTAGCGGCCGGGATCGAGGTCGGTGAGGCGGTAGGTCCCGTCCGCCGCGGCAGACGACGAGGCGACCGGGTCGCCGTCCTGGGAGAGCACGACGACGCTGCCCGCGGGCGCCGAGCCGTGAACGGCGGCGGCAGCGACCAGGCGCAGGGTGGTGCCGGCCTGGTCGTCGCCGACGGTGCAGGTGGCGACGCCGGGCAGGTACCCGTCGGCACGGGCGACGACGACGAAGGCCCCGGCGCCCGGCGCCGTGACCTGCGCCGTCCCGTCGGCGTCGGTGGTCGCGGAGCCGAGGGGCCCGCCGGAGCGGTCGCGCAGCGCGACCTCGGCGCCGCGCAGCGGGGCGTCGGTGGCGTCGACGACGCGGACCTCGACGTCCTGCGGCGCGGTGCCCGGTACGACCGTCGACGGCGCGGGGCCGGTCCGGGGAACGGACAGGGCCACGTCCTCGGCGCGGTCGGGGCGGACGGCGGTGGTCGGGCCGGCGTGCACGGGGGCCTCCTCGGCCTCCGGTGCGGTCGTGGACCGCTCCGGGATGGTGGGGTCCGGGGTCGGGGCCTCGGCCTGCGGGTCCTGCTCCTGCAGTCCCTGCTCCTGCGGCTCCTGCTCCTGTGGTCCCTGCTCGTGCGGCTCCCGGTGGAGCGGGGCCGGGGCGGTCGTGTCGGGCGCGGTGGCGGCGACGGGGGTGTCGTCGGCGGTCGGGCCGTCCTCCGTCGGGCCGTCCTCCGTCGAGCCGTCTCCCATCGGTCCTCGAACAGGGGCGACCTCGGGGGCCGCGGTGTCGTCGAGAGCCGCGGTGTCGTCGGGAGCCGTGGGGTCGTCTGCGGTGTCCTCTGTGGGGCCGCTGTCGGCCGCGGGCGTCCCGCGCAGCGACGGAGCGAGATGCCGCGGTCCGCTCCCCGGACGCGCGGACCGCAGGACCCGCGGGGCGGGCCGGGGCGGCGGCTCGGGGTTGTCGCCGGTCTCGCGCGCGGCGCGGCCGCCGGCGGCCGCGAGCCCGATCGACGGGATCCGGCTCACCGGGGAGGTGTCGGTGGCGGTCTCGGGCGCGCCGGCCTGCTCGGGGACGCGGCCCGCCCAGGCGTGCGGGGTCGAGATGCGGTCCCGGGCCTCGCGGAACTCCCGCTCGGTGTCCGGGTCGGCCGGGGCGCGCACCGACGTGCGCTCCGACGGCAGTGCCGTGACCCGCCGGACCAGGTCCGGGTCGAACGGTGCGCGGGGCTGGGCCGTGGTGGCGGGCTGGGCCTCGTCGACCTCGGCGTCGCCCTCCTCGCCGGCCTGCTCGTCGGCGGCCTGCTCGTCGCCGGCCTTCTCGTCGGCGGCGGCCCCGGCGGCGGCGCCGGCCGCAGCAATCCCCGCGGCGGTGGCCCCGGCGGTGGCACCAGCGGAGGGGGTCCCGGCGGACGCGGCACCCTCGGTGTCCTCCGAGGACGCGGCGGCGGGCTCCCCGGTGGCGGTCGTCGACGTGTCCCCGACGACCGCGGTCCCGGAGGTGGGCGTGCTGATGTCCGGCGCCGAGCTGTCCGGGCCCGGGCCGCCGGCCACGGTCACCTCGTCGGCGGCGCGGGCGGCCGGGTCCGCGACGGCCCGTCGCCGCACGAACGGAGTCGGGGCCGGGGTCCGCCGGACCGGTGCCGGCTCGACGGGCTCGAGCGGCTTGCCGTCCTTGAACCCGCGCGACCAGGGCGGGCCGACCGGCCCGGCGCTCACGTCGGGGGTGACCCGCGGGACCGCCGGCAGCTCATCGGTGGGGTCGGCCGCGCCGACCGCCTCGGTGATGTCGGGCGCCGACGACGAGGGGCCGAACTCCTCCACGGTGTCCGCGACGGCGGGGGTCCGCGGACGCTCCTCCCGCGGGCCGACCACGGCGACGGGCGTGGTCGCGGAGGCCGCGTCAGCGGGATCGTCGTCCACCGCGGCGGCGGTCCCGGTGCCCGCACGGTCCGTGGACTGCTCCTCGTCGGCCTCGGGCTCCGGCAGGTCCTCGTCCACCGGGGACGCCGGGGAAGGGGACGCGGGAGGTGCCGGCGACGGGTCGGGCGCGGGCCTGCGCGACCCGTCGTCGAGGCCGCGGGCGCGGCGGTCGACGAGATCGGCGACGGTGCGCGGACGGTCCTCTTCGGACGACGCGACGTCGTCCTCCCGGCCCCGTCCCCACCGCAGGAACCCGGCGATCCCGACGGCCACCAGCACCACCACCACAACCAGCCCGAGCAGGGCCCACGTCGACATCTGGAAGTCCTCCTGCCGGAGCTGCGCGAACCGTCGTCCACGACACGGTGCGGCCCAGGAGGAGGTGCCCGTCGCCGGGCCCCGCCGCCCGGCCGGTCACGGTGACCCGCTCGGCGCATCCGGCGACGCACCGTAGCACCGCGGACCCCCTGACCGGGGGTGAGCGGAGGCGTCCCGCGTGTCGGTCACCGACGTTGCCCGTCTCACCCCGTGCGGCCGGGCCGGACCGCTGCTCATCCGCCAGGATCGACCCATGACCAGCGACCCGGTGACCCCCGAGCTCGCCGAGATCGCCGACGCCCACGGCGTCGCGACCTCGTACCTCGACGGCAGCAGGACCGAGCAGCGGATCGACGCGGAGGTGGTCCGCACCGTCCTCGGGTTGCTGGAGGTCGACGTCGCTTCCCCCGACGCGGAACGCGTGGCACTCGCCGGGGCCCGCGAGCGCGCCGGCGCCGGGGCACTGCCGCCGACGATCGGGCTGCGCAGCGACCGTTCCCGCGCCGTGCCGGGCCGCGGGCGGCTGACCGCCGTCGACGGCGCGCGGGGCGAGCAGGGCTGGGCCCGTGACGTCGACGGCGAGCTCCCCGCCGGGCTGGAGCCGGGCCGCTACGCGCTGGAGACGACGGCCGGGCGGGCCCACGTCGTCGTCGCACCGCCGACGCTGCCCGACCCGCCCCGGACCTGGGGCTGGATGCTGCAGCTCTACGCCCTGCACTCGCGCGGGTCGTGGGGCATCGGCGACCTGGGCGACCTCACCGCGCTGATCCGCGGCGGGCACGGGGCGGGCGCGGTGCTGCTCAACCCGCTGCACGCGATCACCCCGGTGCCGCCGGTGCAGCCGTCGCCGTACACGCCGTCGTCGCGCCGCTACGCCACCCCGTTGGCACTGCGGATCACCGACCTGCCCGCCTACGCGGCCGCCGCCGCCGTCACCCGCGCCGAGGTCGACGCGCTGCGTCCGGAGACGACCGGTGACCGGATCGCCCACGACCGCGTGTGGGCGGCGAAGCGGTCCGCGCTGGAGGCGCTGTGGCGCAGCGCCGGCCACCCCGACGGCCATCCCGACGACGACCTGCGCGACTTCGCGACCTACTGCGCCCTCGCCGAGCGCTACGGCGGCCGCTGGTCGCTGTGGCCTGCGGAGCTGCGCCGGCCGGACGGTCCCGGGGTCGCCGCGGCCCGCGAGGAACTGGCCCCGCGGGTCGCGTTCCACGCGTGGGTGCAGCGCCAGGCCGAGGCCCAGCTGGCCGCGGTCCGCACCGCCGCGAAGGACGCGGGCATGCCGGTCGGGGTCATCCACGACCTCGCCGTCGGCTGCGATCCCGAGGGTGCCGACGCGTGGATGCTGCAGGACGTGCTCGCGCTCGACGCGACGGTCGGTGCGCCGCCGGACGCGTTCAACCAGCGCGGTCAGACGTGGGGCCTGCCGCCGTGGCGCCCGGACCGGCTCGCCGACACCGGCTACGCCGCGTTCGGCGACATGACCCGCGCGCTGCTCGCGCACGCCGACGGCCTGCGGATCGACCACGTCATGGGGCTGTGGCGGCTGTGGTGGGTGCCGTCCGGGCAGACCGCCGACCGCGGCACCTACGTCCACTACGACGCCGACGCGATGCTCGCCGTCCTGCTGCTGGAGGCCCACCGCGCGGGCGCGCTGGTCGTCGGTGAGGACCTGGGCACGGTGATCCCGCGGATCCGCGAGGACATGGCCGAGCGGAACCTGCTGGGCTCGACGGTGCTGTGGTTCTCCCGCGACCCCGACCCGGTGACCGGCGGCGACGACGGTCCGCTGCGCCCGCCGCGCCGCTGGCCCGAGCGGTCGGTCGCGACGATCTCCACCCACGACCTGCCGACCGCGCCCGGGTTCCTGGCCGGCGAGCAGGTGCGGGTGCGCGCCGAGCTGGGGCTGCTCGACGACCCGACGACCGAGGAGGCGAAGGCGGGCGCCGAGCGGGACGAGCTGCTGGCGCTGCTGACCGCGGAGGGGCTGCTCGACTCCCCGGACGAGACCGACGAGGACACGATCGTCGTCGCGCTGCACGCGCTGCTGGCGTCGGCGCCGTCGCGGCTGGTCCTGGCCTCCCTCTACGACGTGCTGGGCGAGACCCGGCAGCCCAACCTGCCGGGCACCGTCGACGAGTACCCGAACTGGCGGATCCCGCTGCCGGTGTCGTTGGAGGACGCGCTCGCCGACGACCGGGTCCGCCGCGTCGCCGAGGTGCTGCGCGCCCGGACCGGCGACGACGACTGACCCGCGGCCCTGGCAGGATGCCGCCCCGATGAGCGTCGAGAACACCTCCGCGGGAATGGACCCGACCGCCGTCGACCTCGTGCGGGCCGACGGCACCGCCGGTGCGCTGTGGCAGGCCTGGACCACCGGCGAACGGATCGCCGCGCTGCCGGAGCTGCTGCGCCCGCGCAGTCTCGCCGAGGGCTTCAGCGCGCAGCGCAGGCTGTCGGAGCGGGCCGGGCCGTCCTACGGCTGGAAGCTCGCGGCGACCGCGCCCGCCGGGCAGGCCCACATCGGCGTGGACGCCCCGCTGCCGGGGGCGCTGTTCGAGCGGTTCCGGCACTCCCCCGGCGACGTGGTGCCCTCCGACGACCTGCACATGGCCGTCGCCGAGGCGGAGTTCGCGTTCGTCATGGGCGCGGCGGTCGGCGCCGACGCGACCCGCGAGGAGGTCCGGGCCGCGGTCGCCGCTGTGCACGGCGCGGTGGAGCTGCCCGAGTCGCGGTTCACCGACTTCGTCGCGGCCGGGGCACCGTCGATGCTGGCCGACGCCGCGTGCGCCGGACGGTTCGTGCTGGGCCCGGAGCTGCCCGGTGCCCTCGACCTGGACCTCGCGTCGACCCCGACCACCCTCCGGGTCGACGACGCCACGGCGACCGGCTCCGGCGCGGCCGTTCTCGGCGACCCGTGGGCGGCACTGGCCTGGCTCGCCGACGTCCTGCCCGGCTACGGGCTCCGGCTGGAGGCGGGCACGGTCGTCACCACGGGGACGACGACCACCCCCGTGCCCGTGCACCGCGGCGCCCGGGTCCGGGCGAGCTTCGGCGACGACCTCGGCTCGGTGGAGTTCAGCCTCGCCCCGTGACCGGCCGGGCGTCAGCGCACGACGTTCAACGCCCCCGCCGCGCAGCGGATGCGGATCGCGGTCCCGGCCGCGACCTCGTCGACCTCGCCGTCGATCTGCACCGGCATCGGCCCGCACGCGGTGAACCGGAAGTCCGATGTGGACGGCTGCCGACCGAGTCCGGAGAACGCAGCCCGGGCGGCCACCCACAGCTGCTTCCACTTCGGACGGTGCTCCAGCAGCACGACCTCGAACCGGCCGTCGTCGGGACGGCTGGTGGCCGACAGCTCGGCGACCTTGGCCATCTCGCCGATGTTGGCGAAGACCAGGTTGTCGATCCGGCGCCGGTCGCCGCGGGAGAACTCCACCTCGAACGGGGTGAACGCCCAGAACGCCCGCACCGTGGTGATGACCTCCCGGATGCTGCCCTTGCCGCCCTTCTCGATCTGCAGCGCGACGACCGGGGTCAGCCCGAACCCGATGTAGGAGTGCGCGTAGCGCGGCGGGTCCTCGTCGCGGTGCATCTCGAGCAGGTCCATCGGCTCGGGGCGGCCGTCGAGGATCGCCTCGGCCAGCGGACGCCGTGCGGTGACGCGGTCGTGGTCGTTCGCGTTCCCGGCGGCCAGGACGGCGGCCGCGGCGGAGGTGCCCGGCACGTCCATGATCCCGTTGACGACCTCGTTGTAGCCGCCGTCGCCGGACGCCGAGACGATGAGCGGGCGCCCACCGGCGGACGCGGCGTCCCGGGCGATGACCCGGGCGTGCCCGGCGTACTCGGTGGGTACCAGCCGCACGCTCAGCTCGGGCCGGGCGGCGTGGAGCTCGTCGCGCAGCTGTTCGGCGAGCACGTCGGCATCCCCGGTACTGCCCGGGTTGAAGACCACCAGCACGGAGTCGATCGGCTCAGCCACGCGCACACCGTAGACGCCTGCGGCCCCGCCACCGTTGCGGCACGGTGGGAGTCATGGATCTGCAACTGAACGGGCGTCGGGCGATCGTGACGGGCGGGAGCCGCGGCATCGGGTTGGCGACGGCCAGGGCGCTCGCCGCCGAAGGCGCCCGGGTCGCGTTGTTCGCGCGTGACGCCGGGGCCCTGGAGTCCGCCGCGGCCGCGCTGCGCGCCGAGGGGGCACCGGAGGTGCTCGCCGTCGCCGTCGACACCACCGACGACGACGCGGTCCGCCGCGGCGTCGCCGTGGTCGCGGACCGGCTCGGCGGGGTCGACGTGCTGGTGAACGCCGCCGCGCGACCGGCGAGCGCGGGCCCGCCGACCGACCTGGCCTCCATCACCGACGACGCGGTGCGGGTCGAGCTGGAGACGAAGGTGCTCGGCTACCTGCGGTGTGCGCGGGCCGTCGCGCCGCTGATGCGCGCGCAGGGGTGGGGCCGGATCGTGAACGTCAGCGGTCTGAACGCGCGGAAGTCGTCGTCGCTGGTGGGGTCGGTGCGCAACGTCGCGGTGGCCTCGATGACGGCGGCGCTCGCCCAGGAGCTGGGTCCGCACGGCATCAACGTGACGGTCGTGCACCCCGGTGCCACCGAGACCGAGCGGACGCCCGCCGCCCTCGCCGCGCGGGCGGAGTCGGCGGGGATCACCGAGGCGCAGGCGCGCGCGGAGCTCGAAGCGACGACGACGATCGGCCGCATCACGACCGCCGCAGAGGTCGCCGACGTCATCACCTTCCTGTGCTCGCCCCGTTCGGTCGCCGTCACCGGGGACGCCGTCGCCGCGGGCGGAGGGACACCGGGGGTCGTGCACTACTGAGGCCCGGCGAGCGGACCGCCGCCGCCCGACCGCAAGGCCGGATCGGCCCGGACGGCCCTCCCGGATGGCACGATGGTCGAATGGAGGGGACCCGCGTGGACCGGTGGCTGTGGTCGGTGCGGCTGGCCAAGACCCGCGCCGACGCCGCGACGGCCTGCCGCGGCGGGCACGTGCGGATCAACGACCGGCCTGCGAAGCCGGCCGCGACGGTGCAGGTCGGTGACCGGGTGCGAGTGCGGGTGTACGACCGGAACCGGATCGTCGAGGTCACCCGGGTGATCGAGAAGCGGGTCGGCGCGCCGATCGCGCAGGAGTGCTACATCGACCACACCCCGCCGGAGCCGACCGCCGCGGGACAGCCGCTGTTCGCCCACCGCGACCGCGGGGCGGGGCGTCCGACGAAACGCGACCGCCGGATGCTCGATCAGCTGGGGCTGTCCCGCCGCACCTCCTAGGCCGGTGTGAGGATGGGGGCATGTACGACGCCCTCATGCGCCACGTGCTCCGGCGCCTCCCGTCCGAGCCCGCGCACCGGATGGGGTTCGGTGTGGTCCGCGCACTCGGGACCGCGCCCGTCGTGGGTGAGCGGGTCGCGGAGCGGCTCGCCCCGTCGGACCCGGTGCTGCGCACCCGGGCGCTGGGTCTGGAGTTCGCCGGCCCGCTCGGTCTGGCCGCCGGTTTCGACAAGGACGCCGAGGGTGTTCTCGCACTCGGCAGGCTCGGGTTCGGCGCGGTCGAGATCGGGACGGTGACCGGGCGGGCGCAGCCCGGGAACCCACGGCCCCGCCTGTTCCGGCTGGTCGACGACGCCGCCCTGGTCAACCGGATGGGCTTCAACAACTCCGGTGCCGGGACCGTCGGGCCGCGCCTCGCCGCGCTGCGCACCCGCCCCGGACCGGGGATGCCGGTGCTGGGGGTCAACATCGGCAAGAGCAAGGCGGTGCCCGCCGAGGACGCGGCGTCGGACTACCGCGCGAGCGCCGCAGCGCTGGGCGCCTACGCCGACTACGTCGTGGTCAACGTCAGCTCACCGAACACCCCAGGTCTGCGGGACCTGCAGCAGGTCGACGTACTGGAGCCGCTGCTCGTCGCGGTGCGCGAGGAGCTGGACCGGGTCTCCGGCGGACGTCGTGTGCCGCTGCTCGTGAAGATCACCGTGGACCTGGCCCCGGAGGACCTCGACGCCGTGGCCGACCTGGCCCGGCGCCTGCGCCTCGACGGGGTCGTCGCCACGAACACGACCGTGTCTCGCGACGGTCTCCGCACCGCTCCCGACGTCGTCGCCGCGGCCGGTGCCGGCGGCTTGTCCGGACGCCCGTTGACCGAGCGTGCCCGGTCGGTCGTCCGCCAGCTGCGCACCCGGCTCGACGACGGCCAGGTCGTCATCTCCGTCGGTGGGATCGCCGACGCGGAGGAGGCCTACCGGCGGATCCGCTCCGGTGCGGCGCTGGTGCAGGCCTACACCGGGTTCATCTACGGCGGTCTGCTCTGGCCCGCGCGGGTCCACCGGGAGCTCGCGGCGCTGCTGCGCGCCGACGGGTTCTCGTGTGTCGACGACGCCGTGGGTGCCGATCTCTGAGGCCTTGTGGCTGGTGTGCCGCCGGCGGCTGTTCTCGGCCACTGGGTCCCCAACCTGGATTCCGCCGTTGTGTCCCCTCTCGGCGTTCTTGTCCTCTCTCGCCGGTGGTGCAGTGTCGCGGCTCGCCGGTAGTGCCGGGTCACGGCTCACCGGTGGTGCAGGGTCACGGCTTATCGACGGTCCAGAGTCGGGGTGGAGCAGCGTCGGTGGTGCAGCGTTGTCGGTGGGCCGGGGGTCGCCGGGGCCCCGGCTCCGGGCCGAGTCCCCGCCTACTCTCACCCGCCCTGCCTTACCGCGCCTCATCTATCGCCGCGGGTGCGTGTTCGACCTCGCACACCGTCCTGCGACCTCGCAGCCCTTGCAGCAGATGCGAGGTCACAGAAACCTGTGCAACGTGCCCCGCCCGGCTCACAGCCAGCGCAGAACAGAACAGAACGGGACGGGACGGGTGCGACTCCACGACAGAAGGCGCCCAGAGCACAGGCACACAACGCCCCGCACCCCGCCGGCCGCACTGTGGGCAGCGCTGTCGTGCCCTGGCAGCCTACGAAGAGCCGACCGGAACAGAGCCCAGAAAACAGGAAACGCCCCGGACAATGAAGTCCGGGGCGTTTCCAGTTCATGTTGAATGTCGGCGGCGACCTACTCTCCCACACCCTGGCGAGTGCAGTACCATCGGCGCTGGAAGGCTTAGCTACCGGGTTCGGAATGGGACCGGGCGTTTCCCTACCGCAATGACCACCGACAACACTATTCAACAAACCCCCACACAAACATGGGGGGACCTACGAACACACAACCCGCACAGGGGTTGTGGGCTCAGGGTCACACAGTGGATGCGAACAACTCGTTGTGGCAAGCCCTCGGCCTATTAGTACCGGTCAACTCCACCCCTCACAGGGCTTCCATCTCCGGCCTATCAACCCAGTCATCTCCTGGGAGCCTTACCCACTCAAAGGTGGTGGGAGACCTCATCTTGGAACAGGCTTCCCGCTTAGATGCCTTCAGCGGTTATCCCTCCCGAACATAGCCAACCAGCCGTGCCCCTGGCGGGACAACTGGCACACCAGAGGTTCGTCCGTCCCGGTCCTCTCGTACTAGGGACAGCCTTCCTCAAGTCTCCAACGCGCGCGGCGGATAGGGACCGAACTGTCTCACGACGTTCTAAACCCAGCTCGCGTACCGCTTTAATGGGCGAACAGCCCAACCCTTGGGACCTACTCCAGCCCCAGGATGCGACGAGCCGACATCGAGGTGCCAAACCATGCCGTCGATATGGACTCTTGGGCAAGATCAGCCTGTTATCCCCGGGGTACCTTTTATCCGTTGAGCGACACCCCTTCCACAAGGTGGTGCCGGATCACTAGTCCCGACTTTCGTCCCTGCTCGACCCGTCAGTCTCACAGTCAAGCTCCCTTGTGCACTTACACTCAACACCTGATTGCCAACCAGGCTGAGGGAACCTTTGGGCGCCTCCGTTACTCTTTGGGAGGCAACCGCCCCAGTTAAACTACCCACCAGGCACTGTCCCTGAACCAGATCATGGCCCGAGGTTAAGACACCCAATTCGACCAGAGTGGTATTTCAACAACGACTCCACCACCACTGGCGTGATAGCTTCACAGTCTCCCACCTATCCTACACAAGCCGAACCGAGCACCAATACCAAGCTATAGTAAAGGTCCCGGGGTCTTTCCGTCCTGCCGCGCGTAACGAGCATCTTTACTCGTAGTGCAATTTCGCCGAGTCTGTGGTCGAGACAGCGCCCAAGTCGTTACGCCATTCGTGCAGGTCGGAACTTACCCGACAAGGAATTTCGCTACCTTAGGATGGTTATAGTTACCACCGCCGTTTACTGGCGCTTAAATTCTCCGCTTCGCCCCCCGAAAGGGACTAACAGGTCCTCTTAACGTTCCAGCACCGGGCAGGCGTCAGTCCGTATACATCGTCTTGCGACTTCGCACGGACCTGTGTTTTTAGTAAACAGTCGCTTGGGCCTGGTCTCTGCGACCGGCCATCCCTAGCCCGCACGGGGCATCAAGACAACCGGCCCTCCTTCTCCCGAAGTTACGGAGGTATTTTGCCGAATTCCTTAACCACAGTTCGCTCGATCGCCTCGGTATTCTCTACCTGACCACCTGTGTCGGTTTGGGGTACGGGCCGCAACAACACTCGCTAGAGGCTTTTCTCGACAGCATGGGATCACCCTCTTCGCCTCAATCGGCTACGCATCACCTCTCACCCCTCACGACCCCCCGGATTTACCTAGGAGATCAGGCTACAGGCTTACACCACGACAACCACCGCGTGGCGGAGCTACCCTCCTGCGTCACCCCATCACTTGCCTACTACCAGATCGGATCCCACGCTCCCCCACAAACAACACTCCCGAAGGAGCGAAGGTGGGTTCGGATGGTTAGCATCACCAGCCTCGGCATGGACGCACTATCACGAGCACGGGAATATCAACCCGTTGTCCATCGACTACGCCTGACGGCCTCGCCTTAGGTCCCGGCTCACCCTGGGCGGAACAACCTGGCCCAGGAACCCTTGGTCATCCGGCGGCAGAGATTCTCACTCTGCATTCGCTACTCATGCCTGCATTCTCACTCCCACACCCTCCACCCGTAAATCACTCCCGGGCTTCACCAGACGCAGGACGCTCCCCTACCCAACAACACCACAAAGATGTCATTGCCACGGCTTCGGCGGTGCGCTTGAGCCCCGCTACATTGTCGGCGCAGGACCACTTGACCAGTGAGCTATTACGCACTCTTTCAAGGGTGGCTGCTTCTAAGCCAACCTCCTGGTTGTCCGGGCGATCCCACATCCTTTCCCACTTAGCGCACGCTTAGGGGCCTTAGCCGGTGATCTGGGCTGTTTCCCTCTCGACCACGAAGCTTATCCCCCGCAGTCTCACTGCCGCGCTCTCACTCACCGGCATTCGGAGTTTGGCTGACTTCGGTAAGCTTGTCGGCCCCCTAGGCCATCCAGTGCTCTACCTCCGGTGAGAAACACACGACGCTGCACCTAAATGCATTTCGGGGAGAACCAGCTATCACGAAGTTTGATTGGCCTTTCACCCCTACCCACAGCTCATCCCCCAGGTTTTCAACCCTGGTGGGTTCGGGCCTCCACGACGTCTTACCGACGCTTCACCCTGGCCATGGGTAGATCACTCCGCTTCGGGTCTACACCCCGCGACTCAACCGCCCTATTCGGACTCGCTTTCGCTACGGCTACCCCACACAGGTTAACCTCGCCACGAAGCATAACTCGCAGGCTCATTCTTCAAAAGGCACGCCATCACCCCGCCCCGAAGGACTCAAGGCTCTGACGGCTTGTAAGCACACGGTTTCAGGTACTATTTCACTCCCCTCCCGGGGTACTTTTCACCTTTCCCTCACGGTACTTGTCCGCTATCGGTCACCAGGTAGTATTTAGGCTTGACGGGTGGTCCCGCCAGATTCACAGCGAATTTCACGGGCTCGCTGCTACTCGAGAACAATGCCCACAACAGAACCAAACATTTTCGCGTACGGGGCTATCACCCACTACGGCCGACCATCCCAGAATCGTTCCGCTAACACTGGTTCTCGTTGTCCCATCCTCGGCAGAAGATGAACGACACGCCTCACAACCCCGCACCCGCAACGCCTGCCGGCTTGACACGGACACGGTTTAGCCTCATCCGCTTTCGCTCGCCACTACTCACGGAATCACTATTGTTTTCTCTTCCTGTGGGTACTGAGATGTTTCACTTCCCCACGTTCCCTCCACGCACCCTATGAATTCAGGTACGGGTAACGCCCCATGACGGGCGCTGGGTTTCCCCATTCGGACACCCTCGGATCACAGCTCGGTTGACAGCTCCCCGAGGCCTATCGCGGCCTCCCACGTCCTTCATCGGCTCCTGATGCCCAGGCATCCACCATGTGCTCTTAACAACTTGACCACAACAAGATGCTCGCATCCACTATGCAACACTCAACCCACAACCACACCCAACCAAGAAACAACCACCACCCACCACAAGCAGGCGTTAGGAAGCCCCCGACCAGAGCGGCCAAAGAAAACAACCCGTTCACCAGGTGTCTCCTCAGGACCCAACAGTGTGCCAAGCCAAACCGGTCCAACGAACTGCGTTCCACCCAACGCACCCAACCCACAGACGGAGTTGATGGCGCGATTCAATGAAGGAACCACAGAAACCCACAGAGCAAAACCCTGTGAAGCCATGTGGTGCCCCATCACATGATGGGACTCCTTAGAAAGGAGGTGATCCAGCCGCACCTTCCGGTACGGCTACCTTGTTACGACTTCGTCCCAATCGCCAGTCCCACCTTCGACAGCTCCCTCCACAAGGGTTGGGCCGCCGGCTTCGGGTGTTACCAACTTTCGTGACGTGACGGGCGGTGTGTACAAGGCCCGGGAACGTATTCACCGCAGCGTTGCTGATCTGCGATTACTAGCGACTCCAACTTCACGGGGTCGAGTTGCAGACCCCGATCCGAACTGAGACTCACTTTAAGGGATTCGCTCCACCTCACGGTCTCGCAGCCCTCTGTATGAGCCATTGTAGCATGTGTGAAGCCCTGGACATAAGGGGCATGATGACTTGACGTCATCCCCACCCTCCTCCGAGTTGACCCCGGCAGTCTCCCATGAGTCCCCACCATAACGTGCTGGCAACATGGAACAAGGGTTGCGCTCGTTGCGGGACTTAACCCAACATCTCACGACACGAGCTGACGACAGCCATGCACCACCTGCACACCAACCACAAGGGAAGCCCTATCTCTAGGGATGTCTGGTGCATGTCAAACCCAGGTAAGGTTCTTCGCGTTGCATCGAATTAATCCACATGCTCCGCCGCTTGTGCGGGCCCCCGTCAATTCCTTTGAGTTTTAGCCTTGCGGCCGTACTCCCCAGGCGGGGCGCTTAATGCGTTAGCTGCGGCACAGAAACCGTGGAATGGTCCCCACACCTAGCGCCCAACGTTTACGGCGTGGACTACCAGGGTATCTAATCCTGTTCGCTCCCCACGCTTTCGCTCCTCAGCGTCAGTATCGGCCCAGAGACCCGCCTTCGCCACCGGTGTTCCTCCTGATATCTGCGCATTTCACCGCTACACCAGGAATTCCAGTCTCCCCTGCCGAACTCAAGTGATGCCCGTATCGACCGCACGCTCAGAGTTAAGCCCCAAGTTTTCACGGCCGACGCGACACACCGCCTACGAGCTCTTTACGCCCAATAATTCCGGACAACGCTCGCACCCTACGTTTTACCGCGGCTGCTGGCACGTAGTTGGCCGGTGCTTCTTCTCCAGGTACCGTCAATCACTCTTCGTCCCTGACGAAAGAGGTTTACAACCCGAAGGCCGTCATCCCCCACGCGGCGTCGCTGCGTCAGGCTTCCGCCCATTGCGCAATATTCCCCACTGCTGCCTCCCGTAGGAGTCTGGGCCGTGTCTCAGTCCCAGTGTGGCCGGTCGCCCTCTCAGGCCGGCTACCCGTCACCGCCTTGGTAGGCCATCACCCCACCAACAAGCTGATAGGCCGCGGGCCCATCCCCCACCGAAAAAACTTTCCACCACCAACCATGCAGCCAGTGGTCCTATCCGGTATTAGACCCAGTTTCCCAGGCTTATCCCAGAGTGGAGGGCAGGTCACCCACGTGTTACTCACCCGTTCGCCGCTCGTGTACCCCCGAAAGGGCCTTACCGCTCGACTTGCATGTGTTAAGCACGCCGCCAGCGTTCGTCCTGAGCCAGGATCAAACTCTCCAACAAAACCCTGACAAACAAACACTAGCCACAACACCCGACGGAGGCCGAATGCTGCAACCAAACAAACAATTTGGCACAAAACGCCAAACCGATTCAAATAGCTCGACACACTGTTGAGTTCTCAAAAGACACCCGCACCGCAATCACCCACACCCTCCAACAGAGAGCGGGATCCTGAAGACGGATCGCCTCGACCCACCAAGACAACCACACCGAGAAACTCGGCGAACCACCAGGGGGTCAGTCGTCCGCGGGGCCTGTTGACCGAACCACTCAGGGCCCGTTCTGTCCGGCTCACTCGCTGACAGGAAGAAAGTTACGGCACGGTGTCCGGGGTCGTCAAACCGGGGGGTCCACGGGGCGAACATCAGGCGTCGTCGCAGGTCGTCGCGGGGCACGAGGGCGAACTCCGGGTTACCGATACCCACTCACCTGGCGATACCGACGATCACCGATCTGTGTGACGCCGACCACGGTCTCTTCGCGATGGGTTGTCGACGTGGTCTTCTCGGTAGTCGGGCCACCATCCGTTCAGGTCGTGAATCGGCCCGTGACCTGCGCAGTCAGGTCACCGTCGCAGTCTGCCGACGCGTTCTTGTCCGGCGTCGCCGTGTCCGGTCGGCCGTCGACCGGCGGCCCGACCCCGCACCGGCCCGTAGGCCCCCTCGCGGGAGACGAGGGCGGGTTCCGGTCCTGCCCACCGTCGGCGATCGTCGTCCCCCTCGAGGGGGAACCGTCCCCAGCGGTCCCGTGGGCAACCGTCGGCCGACGTCCTGCGGAACGGGTCGATGTGGCCTCCGACGGGCGGTGGTCCCGGGGGCGATCCCGGCGGCTGCGGGCCGGGCTCCCGGGCCCGACCGTCGCGGGCCTGCCCCGTGTCGCGAGAGCTCACAGTGGGCGGCACCGGTCTCTCGGTTCGGCGCGATCGATGCGCGGTGGCGCGCACGGCTCATGGATTTGTCGTCACGACGACAGCGTGACGACCCGTCTGACCTGCGAGGACGACCGATGGTGGTCTCCGGCCCGGCGTCTTCACCGCATCAGGGGGGTATCCGTGCCCGTTCCGGCGCGTTGGTCCGTCGAGTGCTCCTCGTCGGATCCTGCAGCGCGTCGGGGGCGAATGCGCGACGCGATCCGACGAGGAGCACTCCCTTTCCCCTCCCCTGCGGGTGACACCGGTCGGCGCCACCGCGCGTCCGGGGTCACGGGGCGGCAGGTGCCGCGGGAACAGCAGGCGCCCCGGGTGCCGAGGGAACAGCGGACGCGCCCGGAGCAGCGGGTGCCGCGGGGGCAGGGGCGCGGCCCTGGCCCGGGGCCGTGGCACCCGGCGCTGCCGGGACCGGCGGTACCGGAGCACCGACCTGCGGCGCGGGCGGTGCTCCGCCGTCACGACCCGGTCCACCGGCCGGACCGCAGGCGCCGGGGCCGCCGGGACCGCCCGGGCCGGCACCGTCGGGGCCGCGGCCCGGACCGCCGCCCTCCCCACGGGGACCACCGGGGCCACCGGGGCCACCAGGGCCACCAGGGCCACCAGGGCCACCAGGGCCACCAGGGCCACCAGGGCCACCAGGGCCACGGTCGTCGGCGGCGACGGCCGTCCGGGCGGGGCGGTCGCCCGGACCGGCGAACGCGGTCCCGACGATCAGTCCGCTCGCGGTGGCCCCGACGACCAGGCCGATCACGCCGGCCGCGACCACGGGCAGCGCGGAACGGCGTCGCAGCGCGGCGAACCGGCGTCGTCGCGGAGGGTCACCCGCGTCGGAGGCGGCGGCCACCGGCTCCTCCCCGTGCGCGTCGTCGCCGACGTGCGGGGTCGGGGTCCGGGTGGTGGGGGTCTCGTCGGCGGGGACCGGGGGCTGCCGGTCGGTGGGGCGGTCGTCGTTGCCGGGGGTGCGGTTCTCGTCGTTCATGGTTCTCCTCGGAGCGTGCCGGGCCCGGATCAGGGCAGCGGCGGGTGCGGACCGCCGGACGACGGACCGCTGGGAGTCGGGTGGGATCAGCCGGCGGGAGGCCGCGCGGCGTCGACGACGTCGCGGGCAGCGGACGTCGTCGCGGGCAGCGGACGTCGTCGCGGGCAGCAGCTCGGACACCGAGTCGACGACCCGGCTGCCGCCCTGGGACTGCACGACCGTCGTCACCGGGGCGAGTGCCTCGGCGCTCACGACCGCGGGGACCACCCACGAGACCAGCCAGATCACCAGGAGGGCGGTCACGGCGCCGGTGACGGCGCCGACGATGCGGTCCAGGAAGGACAGCTTGCCGCGGGCGAGAACCCGGCTGACCAGTCCGCCGAGGAACCCGCCGACCAGCGAGCCCAGCAGCAGGCCTGCGATCACCCCGGCCAGGCCCCACAGCCAGGCCGAGTCGGGGGTGTCCCCGTAGCGGGCCAGGTTCGAGCCCCAGGCGGCGCCGAGGCCGGCGCCGACCACGAGGCCGAGCAGGCGCCCGGCGCGGGCCACGCCGCCGAGGCGGCGGAACCCGCCGATCGCGGCGGCCAGCACGATGATCAGGACGATCACGTCGAGCAGGGTCATCTCTTCCTCTCCGTGCCGCGGGCCGGGTGGCTCGTCGTCTCGGTGTCCGGCTCGACAGTGCCCGCGGCACCTGGAGGCTTATTCAGGCTCCGTCAGGTAAGTGTGTAGAAGATGAGTCCGATGACTGCCGAGATTGTCGTTTTAAATGTGGCGTAGGGCCGCCGGTAGTCTGTGTGGAGAACTTTCCACGTTTTGATATGGGCGATGACTCGTTCGATGGTGGCGCGTGTGTGGTTGAGGCTCTTGTTGAATGTTTTTTGCCAGTCGAGAAGTTCCCGGCCGGGTGGTTTTTTGAACGGGGTGAGCATGCCGCGCCCGATGTATCCTTTATCGCCGATCGGGGGGTATGTGGCGAGGTGGTCGAGGGCGCCGGATTGGTCGAGGCAATATAGGTCGTGTCGGGAGCCTGGGGTCGGGTCGGAGATCCACGACAGCTGCCCTTCCAGGGTGGCTGCGACCTGGACGACGACGCCGGTGGTGCGATGCTTGCCCGACCACAGACCCGGCACCGCGGCCCATGACCAGCAGGGCAGCAAGGTTCCATCGATGATGTACTGCCGATCGGCACGAAGCTCCTCTGTCGTCGGAACGACACTCCGCAGCGCCTGTGCCAGCAACGGTGTCACCCCCGTGATCGCTCGACTAACCGTCGACTGCGACACCCCATAGGTTTCCGCCAACCCCCACTGCACACGATTCCCGCGCAGATACGCCAACGTGATCACCACCGACCAGAACAACCCCAGAACCGGCGGCCAAGACAAACGTGCCTCCGTCGCGTCCCGCTGATCCTGCTCATACACTATAGCGACAAGATCCTGAATTTCATCACGCCGGAAACCAGTGGTATAGTACATACTGCGGCAGCCCGTTCATCTCGGATTGATTCGGCAAACCAATATTCGCGATGGACGGGCTGTCGCCCAACCCGACACGCCGGGCTAGATCGTTATATCACGGGGCCTGAATAAGCCTCCTGAGACGGACCTGAATCCGGCGGGTCCTTCAGCTCCCCCTCAGCCTCACGGCGCACCCTTGTCCGGTGAGCACACGCCAGGACGACGACAGCCGTGGCCCCACGACCCGGGTCCTGGTGCTCGAGGACTCCGACGCCATCCGCGAGTCCGTCGTGGACGCGCTGGCCGACGCCGGGCACGTGGCCGAGGGCGTCGTCGACGGCGTCGCGTTCGAGGAGCGGCTCGCCGCGTTCCGGCCGGACCTCGTCGTCCTGGACGTGATGCTGCCCGGCGGGCGCGACGGGTTCGAGCTGATCGACGTCGTGCGCGGGTACGGGGACGCCGGGATCGTCATGCTCACCGCGCGCGAAGCGCTGACCGACCGGCTCCGCGGGCTCGACTCCGGCGCCGACGACTACGTCCTCAAGCCGTTCGCGCTCGACGAGCTCGTCGCCCGGGTCGCGGCGGTGCTGCGTCGCCGGGGCAGGCTGCCGTCCGCGGTGCAGGTGGGCGACCTCGTCCTCGACCCGGACGCCGCCGTCGCCGCCCGCGGGGGGACGGTGCTGGAGCTGTCCGCAACCGAGCTGCGGCTCCTCACTTACCTCGCCGAGCAGCGCGGACGCACCGTCTCCAAGGCGCAGATCCTGCGCTCGGTCTGGGGCTACGACGCCTACGACCCCAACCTCGTCGAGGTCCACGTGTCGGCGCTGCGTCGCAAGCTGGAGGCCCACGGCCCCCGGCTGCTGCACACCGTGCGGGGCCTCGGCTACTCGCTGCGCGGACCGGCATGAGCTCCGCCGCCGCGCCGGCCCGCACCACACCACGGGCCCGCACCGCGACGCCGTCGCTGCGCCGCCGGGTCACGGCCGCGGTGCTCGGGGTGGTGGCGGTGCTGCTGGTCCTGGTGGTGGTGCTCGTCGACGTGCTGCTCGGGGCCCGTCTGGAGTCCGATCTGGACTCCGAACTGCGGGGCCGGGTGGTGCAGGCCCAGCAGCTGATCGCCGCGGGCGCCACCCCGGAGGAGCTGGTCACCAGCCTCTCCGGGCAGCAGATCCGGATCAAGGTGACCACCGCCGACGGGAAGGTCATGGGCGACCCCGGTCTGAGCCCACCCGGCACCCCGCCGCCCGGCGGGCGCCGGGACCGCGGCCCCGGTGGGGACCGCACCGGGGGCGACGACACCGGGGGCGACACCACCGACCACGCCGGGGACGAGCACACCGACGACCCCGCCGTCGTGCCGGCCGCCCCGGTCCCGGGCGGGCGCCCACCCGTCCCGCCGGACATCGGCAGCCGCACCGTGACCCTCGACGCCACCGACGGGGCGGAGGTCGAGCTCGTCGCCGACGCCGCCGACGTCACCCAGGTCCGCAACGGCCTGCGCGCGGTGCTGGCCGGGTCGGTGCTGCTGACCCTGCTCGTCGCCCTCGGGGCGGTGTCGTTCGTCGTGCGGACCGCGCTGCGTCCCCTGGACCGGATGACCGCGCTCGCCGGGCGGATCACCGCCGGCGAACGCGACGCACGCCTGCGGCCCGACCGCCCGCACACCGACCTCGGCACCGCGGCCGCGGCGATGGACGGCATGCTCGACGCCCTCACCGACGCCGAGCGGCGCTACCGGGAGGAGGCCGAGCGGACCCGGGTGTTCCTCGCCGACGCCGCGCACGAGCTGCGGACGCCGCTGTCCGGGATCACCGCCGTCGCCGAGACGCTGGAGCGGTCCGGGCTCGACGCCGACCCCGCACGGCGGGCCCGACGCCTGGAACTGCTGCTCGGCGAGACGCGCCGGGCCGGGCGGCTCGTCACCGACATGCTCGACCTCGCCCGCATCGACGGCGGCACCGCGGTGGCGCCCCGGGAGGTCGACGTCGCCGGGATCGCCCGCGCCGAGACCGAACGGGCCGCGGTGCTCGCGCCCGGCCTGACCGTCGACGGCCGCGGGGAGCCCGCCACGGTGCGCGCCGACCCGCAGGCGGTGTCGCGCATCCTCGCCAACCTGCTCGACAACGCCCGCAGGCACACCCCCGCCGGCGGACGGATCGACGTCGTCACCCGGGCCGACCTGGCGGCCGGGACCGTCTCGGTCTCGGTGCGCAACACCGGCACCCCGATCGCCGACGGCGACCGCGAGCGCGTCTTCGACCGGCTCGTCCGGCTGCAGGACGCCCGCGACCGGGACAGCGGGGGCGCCGGGCTCGGCCTGGCGATCGCCCGCGGCCTCGCCCGCGCGCACGGCGGCGAGCTCACCTGCCCGCCCGACGACGACGGCGCCACCTTCGTCCTCACCCTGCCCGTGACGGGCCCGGACGGCGGCGGCGGCGGACTACCGTCGTGACGTCACGCAACCGCCAGCCCGACGACACCCGATCCAGGAGGCCGCGGTGACCGAGGAACCGCGGATCCCCCGGGGTCTGGTCACCGCGTCGAGCCTGGCCTGGCGCGGTCTGCTCGTCGCGACCGCCGTCGCCGTCGTGCTGTGGCTGATCGCGCAGCTCGCGGTGCTCGTCGTACCGGTGGTGCTCGCGCTGATCCTGACCGCGCTGCTCGCGCCGGTGGCCCGGGTCGTGAACCGGGTGCCGCTGGTGCCCCGCGGCGTCGCGACGGGCGTCGTCGTCGCGGGCGGGCTGGCGGTGGCGGTCGGGGTGCTGTGGTGGGCGGTCGCGGCGTTCCTCGACGGGCTGCCGAGCCTGTCGGCGAGCATCGGGGAGACCGTCGTCGCGCTGCGGGACCGGCTGGCCGGCCCGCCGTTCCGGCTCGACGACACCCAGCTCGCGGCCGTGTTCCAGTCGGTGCTCGACACGCTGCAACGCAACCAGGCCGCGCTGGCGAACAACGTGATCGGCGCCCTGGGCACCGCGGGCGAGCTGGCCGCCGAGACCCTGCTCATGCTGTTCGTGCTGATCTTCCTGATCCACGACGGAGCGCGGATCTGGCGGTTCGTCCTCGGTGCGGTGCCGCAGCACGTGCGCCGCCGGGCCGACGTCGCGGGCCGGCGGGCGTTCGCGTCGCTGGTCGGCTACACCCGGGCGACGGTCGTCGTCGCGGCGGTCGACGCGGTGACCGCCGCGGTCGGCCTGTGGCTGATCGGCGTACCGCTGGTCGTCCCGCTGGCGACGCTGATCTTCTTCGGCGCGTTCGTCCCGACCGTCGGCGCGGTCGTGACCGGGATCGTGGCGGTGCTGGTCGCGCTCGCCTCCGGCGGTTGGGTGGACGCGCTACTCGTGATCGGTCTGCTCCTGATCGTGCAGAACGTCGAGGGCTACATCCTGCAGCCGTTGCTGCTGGGCCGGTCGGTGCGGCTGCACCCGCTCGCGGTGGTGCTGCCGATCAGCGCCGGTCTGATCGTCGGCGGGGTCCCCGGAGCGCTGCTCGCGGTGCCGCTGGTGACCCTCGCCGACGCCGGGGTCCGCTCACTGCGCCGACCCGGCGACGGGACGCTGCGCGACGCGGGCACCGTCGACCCGTTGGACCCGCGGTCGGCGCGGCCGCTGCGCGGCGAGGGCCCCGGACCGGCCACGCTCCCCGGCCCGGTCTGATCCGCGACGCTGCGCGCCACGGAGGGACACGGGTCCGATGCGCGGTACGGTGGGGCAGTTCCGCGTCCCGGGTCTCCCCGGGCGCCGACAAGCGGCCCGCACCGGGCCAGGAGTTGATGTGACCGAACTGGAGCCGACGACCGGCGACGCGACCGTACTTCCGGACGCGCCGGCCGTGGTCGATCGGCGCTGGACCAACGCCCCCTGTGCCGCACTCACCGTCGGGACCGACGGGACCGTGCTGCAGGCCAACGACGCCGCACGCCCGCTGCTGCCCCGGGTCCGGGTCGGGGACCCGGTGTCCCGGGTCGCCCCGTGGCTGGCGACCGCGGGCGGCTGTGACCAGAGCATCCCCCGGGCGTTCTCCGACGTCGTCGACGGCCGCGCGCTGGAGGCCCAGCCCGTCCGGCACGAGGACGGCTCGGTCACCTGGTGGCTGTTCGACGTCACCGACGTCCGGTCGATCCGCGACGAGCTGCACCTGGAGCAGGCCCGCGCCGCGGTCCTGTCCGAGGCCTCGGCCGCGCTGCTGGGCTCGCTGAACCTCCGTCGCTGCATGGAGGTCACCGCCCAGCTCGCCGTGAGCCGGCTGGCCGACGGGGCGCTCGTGATGACCCCGGGCACCCGCGGGCAGTTCGAGGTCGTCGACGCCGTCAGCGGCGGCCCGCTGCTGCACCGGATGCTGCACGTCGACCCGGACGAGGTCCCCGGCCTGGCCGAGGCACTGCAGGGCTACCCGCCGGTCCCCTCGCGCTGGATCGACCCCGCCGTCGCTCCCGCCTGGGTGACACCGGAGGGGTTCGGTGACGTCGGCTCGATCGTCGTCACCCCGCTGCCGGGGCACGGCATCCCGGCCGGCGCCATCGTGCTCCTGCGCCGCGCCGACACCGGGCCGTTCAGCGAGGGCGAGGAGGCGACCGCCCGCGAGTTCGCAGCCCGGTCGGGACTCGCGATGTCGGCGGCCCGCATGTTCGCCCAGCAGGCCTCGATCACCGAGGTCCTCATGCGCGACCTGCTGCCGCCGTCGCTGCAGCACGTCTGCGGCGTCGAGTTCGCCGGTGGCTACCGGCCGGCGCAGGACTCCGAGCGGGTCGGCGGGGACTTCTACGACGTGCACTCCGGCGTGGACGGGTCCGAGGAGACCCTCGCCGTGCTGGGGGACGTGTGCGGCAAGGGCCTGGAGGCCGCCGTGCTCACCGGCAAGATCCGCAGCGCGGTGCACGCGCTGCTGCCGATGGCCGACGACCACCTGCGGCTGCTGCGCCTGCTCAACAACGCGCTGCTGTCCGACGACCACGCCCGTTTCGTGACGCTGGTGCTGGCGTCGGTGGCGCGCGCCGGGGCGGACGTCCGGCTGCGCCTGACCTGCGCGGGCCACCCGCCACCGATGATCATCCGCGCCGACGGCCGCGTCGAGGACGCGGCGACGCTCGGCACGCTGATCGGGGCGCTGCCCGAGGTCCACGCGTCGACGTGGGAGACCCGGCTCGGGCCCGGCGAGACCTGTCTGCTGTACACCGACGGCATCACCGAGGCCCAGGGCGGCCCGCTGGGCCGCGAGCAGTTCGGCGAGGAGCGCCTGCGTCGCGCGGCGGCCGAGTGCGCCGGGATGCCGGCCGAGGCCGTCGTCGAGCGGGTGCAGATGCTCGCCACCGAGTGGGTGGGGCGCAACGCCCACGACGACATGGCCCTCCTCGCGGTCACCGCGCCGCGCGGCCGACACCTCACCGCGGTGGGTGGTTCGAGCCGGGGCAGGTACACCGCATGACGGCCGGGCGCTACACCGACCTGCTGTGGGACGCGGTGCTGCGCAGCGACGAATACACCGCGGTCGACGTCGTCGTGGACGCGCTGCGCGACGGCCTGGAGGCCGAGACGGTGCTGCTCGAGGTGATCGGCGCAGTACAGCGGCGGGTGGGGCGCGAGTGGGCGGCCAACCGCATCTCCGTCGCCCAGGAGCACGCCGCGACCGCGATCAACGAGCGTGTGATCAGCACCCTGGCGCTGTCCAGCGGGCGTCGCCGCGGCGACCTGGGCCGGATCACCGTCGCCTGCGTCGACGGCGAGTGGCACGCGCTGCCCGCCCGGCTGCTGGCCGAGGTGCTGCGGCTGCGCGGGTTCAGTGTCGACTACCTGGGTGCGCAGGTCCCCGCGGCGCACCTGGTCACCCACCTGCACCGGACCGGCCCGGACGCGGTGGCGCTGTCGTCGTCGATCGCGACCCGGCTGCCGACCGCGCACGCCACCATCACGGCCTGCCAGGCCGCGGGCGTCCCGGTGATCGTCGGTGGCGGGGCGTTCGGGCCGGACGGCCGCTACGCCCGGCTGCTCGGCGCCGACGCCTGGGCCCCGGACGCACGGGCCGCCGCACGGACCCTCGCCGACGGGCTGCCCGCCCCGGCGCACCCGCACGCCCAGCCGCTCGACGACCTGCCGCACCTGTCCGACCAGGAGTACACGCTGGTCACCCGTGGTGCGCCGCGGCTGGTCGCGGCGGTGCTGGACCGCCTGCCCGAGCGTGTCCCGGCGATGGCCGACTACGACGACGACCAGCGCCGACACACCGCCGAGGACGTCCGGCACGTGGTCGACTTCCTCGCCGTCGCCCTCTACACCGGCGACGCCGAGCTGTTCGAGCAGTTCCTCGGCTGGACCGCCGACGTACTCGAGGCCCGGTCGGTCCCGGTGGCCGTCCTGCGCCCGGTCCTGGATCTGCTCGGCGACGAGCTGCGCGACTTCACCCGGGCGGCGGCGCTGCTGCGGCACGCGGCCGCGTCCGCGGCGCTCACCCGCGGCCCGGGCTCCCCCGTCCCGACCGTCGCCGTCACCGAGGGCTCCGGCACCGACACAGATCCCGACGCCGCGACCCTGCACCGAACCGGAAGGCCCGCATGAGCGCCCCGCGAGAGCTGTCCCTCACCTGGACCAGCCCCGCGCCCGACCTCGTGACGGTCGCGCCGGACGGTGACCTCGACTACGCCACCTCCGACGCCCTGGCCGACGCCGTCGCCGCCCTGCTGGACGAGCGGCCCGGTATCCGCGAGCTGCGGATCGACTGCGCCGGGATCGAGTACTGCGACTCCTACGGCCTGTCGTCGCTGCTGATGGTCCGCAGGCGGACCCACGCCGCAGGGGTCGTGCTGCACCTGGACAACCGCTCCGGCGCGCTGGAGCGGCTGCTGCGCGTCACCAGCACCCTGGAGCACCTCACCGGCGCCGGCGGGTCGGCGCGGGAGCAGAAGCTCGACACCTGAGCCGCTCGGCCGGCGTGGCGACGGCGGACATGAAATCCCGCCGACCGGGTACCCGCCTGTCATGACGACGCCGGAGAAGGACCAGCACGACGAGAACGCGGTCCCGACCGAGCAGAGCGACACCCCGGTCGACGAGACCCCCGACGGCGACGGCGTCCATCTCGCCGCCCAGCCCGTCGAGGACGACGACCCCCGCACTGCGGCGTCCTGAGCAACGCACCCGTTACGGAAGGACTGCACAGACCATGGCCACGATCCGTTACACCGTCCCCGGCCTCGAGCGCGGCGACGCCGAGCAGGTCGTCGACATCCTGCAGCACCGTCTGCACGCCCTCAACGACCTCCAGCTCACGCTCAAGCACGTGCACTGGAACGTGATCGGCCCGAACTTCATCGCGGTGCACGAGATGCTCGACCCGCAGGTGGACGCGGTCCGCGGGTTCGTCGACGACGTCGCCGAGCGCATCGCGACCCTCGGCGGCTCGCCGAACGGCACCCCCGGCGCTCTGGTCAGGGACCGCACCTGGGACGACTACTCGATCGGCCGCGACCAGGCGATCGCCCACCTCGGCGCGCTCGACGTCGTCTACACCGGGGTCATCTCCGACCACCGGACCCAGATCGAGAAGGTCGGCGCTCTCGACCCGGTGACCGAGGACATGCTCATCGCCCAGGCGGGCGAGCTGGAGCAGTACCAGTGGTTCGTCCGGGCGCACCTGGAGAACGCCGACGGTTCGCTGAACACGCAGGGCAGCAACGGTGAGGCGGGCGCGGCCGACGCCGCGCGCTGACCTTCCCGCCGCTCGATCCCGAGGCCCGGTCCCGCCGTCGTGCGGGGCCGGGCCTCCGTCGTGCTCAGCCCGAGCCGGCCCCCTCGACGGCGCCCACCCACAGGGCCATCGCCAGCGTCGGGCCCCACTCGTGCTCGACCTCGGCCGGTGCGGGACGGGTCTGTTCGCGGTCACGGCGCAGCCGCACCACGAACGGCCCCTCGAAGGGCTTGCGGGTCAACAGGTCGACCCGGTCGCCGAGGCGCACGTCGTGCGCGTCGAGGAAGCGGAGCACCTCGGGGTCGGTGTCGTCGACGCGGACCAGGGTGCCGCCCTCGCCGTAGCGCAGGTCCGGCAGCCGGCGGGCGTGGACCACCGGCATCGTGCCGTCGCTCGCCGGGATGGGATCGCCGTGCGGGTCGAACCGGGGATGCCCGAGCCGGCTGTCGATCCGGTCGAGCAACCGGTCGGAGACCGCGTGCTCGAGCGCCTCCGCCTCCTCGTGCACCTCGTCCCACGCCAGGTCCAGCTCGGTGACCAGGAACATCTCCAGCAGCCGGTGCCTGCGCACCACGGCGAGCGCGGAGGCCCGCCCGGCCGGGGTGAGGGTGATCCCGGCGTAGCGGGCGTGGTCGACCAGCCCGGCGTCGACGAGCTTGCGCACCATCCCCGACGCCGACGGCGACGAGACCTGCAGCCGCTCGGCCAGCGCGGAGACCCCGACCGACCCCTCCCACCGCTCCGAGAGCAGGAAGATGGTCTTCAGGTAGTTCTCCACGGACTCCGAGAGGCGCTCGGCGCTCATGCCACCACGGTATCCCGGCGCGGGGGACTCAGGCGGTTCCGGCCGCGCAGAGCCGGGCCAGCAGACCGGCGTCGACCGGCGAGCCGAGCGCCCCGCCGAGGGTCAGCCCGTTGACCGCGGCGGCCAGCAGGGCGCGCCGGTCGGCGTCGTCGGGGAGGAGCCGGGCGGCGGCCGCGTCGAGCGCGGCGTCCCAGCGGTCCAGCTCTCCGCGCAGGTCCGGGCGCCGCGCGGCCAGCAGGAACAGCTCGTACTCGGCGATCGCGGTGACCCGCTCCTGACGGGCGCAGTCCTCGACGAGCGCGACGAGGTCGTCGGGGGTCGTGACCGCGTCGAGCCGGGCGATCCAGCGGTCGTTCACCGCGGTGAGGGTCGCGACCAGCAGCGCGTCGACGCTGGGGTGGTAGTAGAAGACCGCACTGGGCGGCACCCCCGCCTCCGCCGCGACCGCCCGCTGGCTGACCGCGGCGACCCCACCCGCGCCGACCAGCCGCAGCGTGGCCTCGACCAGCTCGCGACGGCGCCGGTCCCCCCGACGGCGGCGGCCGTCGCCCCCGGGGGTGTCCGGTCCCGCCGGATCAGGCATGCGAGGTCGCACCACCCAGCTCCAGGGCGAGCACCCCGGCGATCACCAGCCCGATCCCGCCGAGCTGGACCCAGGTCAGCGACTCACCGAGGAAGAACACCCCGATCAGGGCGACGAGCGCCACCCCCGCCGCGGCCCAGGTGCCGTAGGCGACCCCGAGCGACATCCCGCGGCCGAGCGCCTGGGACAGCGACCAGAACGCCAGCCCGTAGCCGACCACCGTGATCATCGACGGCACCAGCCTGCTGAAACCCTGCGAGAACCGCAGCGCCACCGTTCCGGTGACCTCGGCGCCGATCGCGAGCGCGAGCCATCCCCACATCGCCGGGCTCCTCCCCGTCTGTCCGTTACCGGCCACATTGTAGAGCGATCGCTCAGGTTTTCTGCCACCCGGACGAACGAGCCCGACATGATTGTCATTGGCTTACGGTGGATCATCGTGACCACGCAGAGCAGTCGGACGACCGCGCCCGGTTTCCCCGCACCCCGCCGTCCGCGCGACGACGGCTCCGTCGCCGATGTCGCGTCCCGCCTCGTGGCCCTGCGACGACGGCTGGAGCGCACCGACCTGCGGCCCGCCCAGGACACCGACGACGCGTTCGGCGAGCTCGTCGGGCTCTGTTGTTTTCCGCCCGCGGGCTGTACCGAGGGCGTCCTGGCGCGGGTCGCCCCGCACTCGGACGCCCTGCGGACCCTCGCCGCGACCGGCGAGGGCCACATGGAGAGCCACTGGGCGGACCGGATCGCCGCCGCCCCCGACGCCCGGGCCGAGCTGGAACGGTTCCCCTACCTGGGCAACTATCACGACCTCGTCCGGCTGGAGCTCGCCGCGCTGACCGCCGTCGGCCTGCCGGCGCCGCGCCGCGTCGTCGTGCTCGGGTCGGGGCCGCTGCCCCTGACCGGTCTGGTGCTGGCCACCGAGCACGACGCGCAGGTGCTGCACGTCGACCGGGACCGGGCTGCCGCCGCCGCGGGGGACGCGGTCGCCGCCGCCCTCGGGACCGACGGGCGGGTCCGCAGTCTGGTCGCCGACCTCGACGACCCGCGGCTGTCCCCCGCCCTCGCCGACGAGCTGGGCCGGGCCGACCTCGTGCTCGTCGGGGCGCTGGTCGGTGCCGACGCCGCCGCCAAGGCAGCGATCACCGCCCGGCTGGTCACGGCGACCGGTCCGGGCGCGACCCTGCTCGTCCGGTCCGCCGCGGGGCTGCGGACGCTGCTCTACCCCGAGATCGTCCCGGCCGACCTGCCCGCACTCGACGTGCTCCTCGAGGTGCACCCGCGCACCGACGTCGTCAACTCCGTCCTGGTGGCCCGCGCCGCCACGTGAGGTGCGTCGCTCCCGGGGTTGGGAGCGGGTCCGGCCGGGCAACCGCCGTCGGACAGGGCGCAGCGGCGCGCCGGAGGACGACGGACCGAGGAGGTCGGGTCGATGATGCGCACGACGGGCGGGTTCTCCCGGCCCTTCACCCCGGTACAGCCGGTCGCGGCGGCGTTCGCCGTGGCGTTCCTGCTGGTCGGAGCCCTGGGATTCGTCCCGGGGGTGACCTCGGGCGAACTCGCTGTGCTGCCCGGTGGCGGCACCGCGGTGCTCGCCGGGCTGCTGCCGGTGTCGGTGCTGCAGAACGTTCTGCACCTGGTCACCGGGCTGGCCGGACTGGTCTGCGCGCGCTCGCGTGTCGCGTCGCGGGTGGTGCTCGCTGCCGGCGGCGTCGTCGCGCTGCTGAGCGCCGCCGTCGCCCCGGACGTCGTGGGTGCGGCCCTGGTGGTCGTCGCCGTCGCGATGATCGGTTGCGCAACGCTGCTGCGCGGCCGCCCCGTGGTGCGCCCGCCCCGCCGCGGAGCCGCCGCGGCCTGATACCTGGACGGGGCGTGACCCCCGTGGTCCGATGGCGGTGTGTCCGACACACCGTCCGCCGGAACCCCGGTCACCGGACGACACCCCGACCACGGCCACGAGGCCGAGGTCGGCGACCCGGTGTGCTGGCTGGACCGGCTCTGCACGGACTGCGGGGCGATGCCCTCCCCCACCGGCGACGGCGGTCCGCCGCAGACCTGCTGGCGCTGCGGCGCCGCCGTCACGCACCCGTCCGGCTTGCGATCGCCTGACGATCGTCTCCGGCCCGGCGCCGGAGTCGACGGGACCGGCCCGGATCCGGTGGAATCGCCGTCATCATGAGCGAACACGGCCGGACCCGGGTGCTGCTGGTCGACGACGACGTCCGGATCGGGCGTGCCCTCGGTCTCGCCCTGGGCGACGAGGGCGTCGACGTCGAGGCGGTGCACACCGGCGAGCAGGCCCTGGTCAGTGCCCGGCCGGACGTCGACGTGGTGCTGCTGGACCTGATGTTGCCCGGCATCGACGGCCTCACGGTCTGCCGGCGGCTGCGGGAGACCGGTGACCTGCCGATCATCATGGTGACCGCGCGCTCGGACTGCGCCGACGTCATCGCCGGGCTGGAGGCGGGCGCCGACGACTACGTGACCAAGCCGCTGGTGGCCGGGGAGCTGGCCGCCCGCATCCGGGCGCTGCTGCGTCGCCGGCGTCCGGCACCGGCGGCACCACGCCGGATCACCGTCGGGGACGTGGAGTTGCGCCCGGACGAGGGCACGGTGCTCCGGGACGGCGTCCCGGTGCACCTGACCCGCACCGAGTTCCGGCTGTTCGCCGAGCTCGCCGCGGCGGGCGGGCGGATCGTGACCCGCGACGAGCTGCTGTCGCGAGTGTGGGGCTACGAGTACCACGGCGACACCCGGCTGCTGGACGTCCACGTGCGACGACTGCGGCGCAAGGTCGAGCTCGACCCGGACCGGCCGGTCCTCGTACTGACCGTGCGCGGCGCCGGGTACAAGATCGGCGACGCCGGACCGGACGCCGCGCTGCCGGGCGTCGTCCCGGTGTCGGGCCGCGGCGGGTGAGCGGGCGCGGCAGGATGCGGTCCGTGCTGGACCGACTGCCGCTGGACCGACTGCCGCTGGACCGACTGCCGCTGGACCGACTGCCACTGGGCCGGCTTCCGCTGCGTCACCGGGTCGGCGTCGCGTTCGCCGGGGTGTCGATGGTGGTGACCGGGTTGTTCGCGGCGGTCACCTGGAACCTCGCATCGTACTACCTGGTGGAGCAGCGGGTGGAGAGCGCCACCCGCCAGCTCGCGGTGAACCTCCAGCTCGTCGACCGGGCGTTGGTCGATGACACGCACGTCGGCGGTCTCGACGACCTGCTGACCGGCCTCGCGGGCACCCCGGGCACCACGGTCGCGCTGCGCCGCGACGGGACGTGGACGACCAGCGGCCGTGAGGTCGATCCCGAGGCGCTTCCGGCGGGGCTGCTGGCGATGGCCGGGAACGGGACCGGGGCACGACAGCGGGTGATGGTGGCGGGGATGCCGAGCGTCGTCGTCGCGGCGCCGATGTCCGGCGGCGACGTGTTCGTCGAGGTCTTCCCGATGCAGCGGCTCGACGCCAACCTGAAGTTCCTCAGCGTCGTGCTGTTCGCCGGGGTCGCGGTGAGTGCCCTGCTGGGGCTCGCGCTGGGCCAGTGGGCCGGGCGGCGTGCGCTGCTGCCGCTCACCGCGGTGACCCGGGCCGCGGAGCGGATCGCCGGCGGCGACCTGACCGCACGGCTGCCGTCGAGCACCGACGCCGAGCTCGCCCCGCTCGTCGCGACGTTCAACCGGACCGCCGACGACCTGGAGCAGCGGGTGTCGCGCGACGCCCGGTTCGCCGCGGACGTCGCGCACGAGCTGCGGTCACCGCTGACGACGCTGGTGAACGCGGCCGCGGTGCTGACCCGGCGGCGCGCCGAGCTCGCGCCGACCGCGCGGGAGGCCGTCGAGCTGCTCGACGGCGAGATCCAGCGCTTCCGCCGGATGGTCCTGGACCTGCTGGAGATCTCCCGCAGCGACACCCTGCAGCGGGAGGACGGCGAGCTCGGCGCGTTGGTCCGGGGGCTCGTCGCGGTCCGCGGCGGGGAGCACGTCCCCGAGGTCGACGCCACGGAGCCGGTGACCGTGCGGGTCGACCGCCGTCGTCTCGACCAGATCCTGGGCAACCTGCTGGACAACGCCGACGCACACGGCGGCGGCGCGCTGCGGATCGGCGTCGCGCGCCGGGGCCGGTTCGCCCGGATCGAGGTCGACGACGCGGGCCCCGGCATCCCGCCCGAGCAGCGGCGGGCGGTGTTCGAACGGTTCGCCCGTGGGACCCTGGCCGGCAGCCGCGGCGACGGCGGCGGCACCGGTCTCGGGCTGTCCCTGGTCGCCGCGCACGTGCGCCGCCACGACGGCCGGGTGTGGGTGGAGGAACGCCCCGGCGGCGGGACCCGGGTCGTCGTCGAGTTGCCAGGGGTGGACACGTGAGGACCCGGCTGTGCACCGCGGCGCTGGGGCTGCTGCTCGTCACCGGGTGCGGGGTGACCCTCGACGACGAGCCGGAGCCGATCGCCCCGCCCGCCGGCACGGCCGCCCCCACTCCGACGGTGACGGTCCTGCCGACACCGACACCGACACCGACACCGCCCCGGCCGCCCGCGCCCGCTACCGGCGACGACGCCGGCGCGGGTCCGACGCGCAGCTGATGCAGGTCGTCGCGGCAGGCAGCGCCTCCAGCCGTTCCGGCGCGATCGGTCCGCCACAGACCACGCAGCGCCCGTAGCCGCCCGCGGCCAGGCGCTCCGCCGCCCGGTCGAGGTCGTCGCGCTCCTGCTCCGCGGCGGCGAGCAGCCCCTGGAGCTGGGCGCGCTGCACCGCGATCGTCACGCCCTCGGGGTCGTGCTCGTCGTCGTGGCTGGTCAGGGCCTGCTGGTCGGCGAGGTCGTCGAGCTCGTGGCGCAGCGAGCCGACCCACTCCTGGGCACGGGCGCGGGCGGCGGCGAGGGTGGTGGGGTCCACCACCCCAGGATGCGCCCCGGCAGACTGCGGTGGTGAGCCTTCCGCGTCCGCTGTCCGGTGTCGGCGTCGTCCTGGAGCGCGCCGACGGCGCGGTCGCCGTCGGGCACCGGGTCACCGCCGGGGAGACGCCGAGCTGGTCGTTCCCGGGCGGCCATCTGGAGGGCGGGGAGCCGGTCGTCGCCGCGGCGCTGCGCGAGCTGGCGGAGGAGACCGGCGTCGTCGCGGCGACGGGGACGTTGTTCGCGGTGTGCGTCCGGCTCGACGGCGCGGGGGTGACCTTCGCGGTGCACGTGCCCGCACCCGCCGGGGCGGAGCTGCGGGTGACCGAGCCGCACGCGATCGACGCCTGGGCCTGGGCCGACCCGGACGACCTGCCCGGACCGGTGTTCGCCCACACCGCCGCCGTCCGCCACGCCTGGCGCCGCCCCGGCGTCGCGCTCGACGGCTGGGACCTGCACCGCGTCGCGCCCTGAGGCGGCTACTCGCCGGTGGATCCGGTGGCGAGCTCGACGACGACGTCCAGGTGGCCGAGGTGGCGGGCGTACTCCTGGACGACGTGCAGCAGCGTCCGCTCGATCGTCGCGGGCGGTGCGCCGGCCCAGCGCCCGCTCGGCACCCCCGCGGCACCGGGCCCCACCGACTCCGCGATCTCGCGGGTACGCCGGCCCTGCGCGGCGAGCGCGGCGGCGACGTCGTCCGCGCCGTCCCCGGACGGCAGCGCCCACAGCCCGTCGACGTGGTCGGCCCAGGGGTCCGGGAGGTCGGCGTCGACGAAGCCCCACTCCAGCCAGCGGCGCTCCATGCAGCGGAGGTGGTGCAGCAGCTCCGAGGGAGACCAGCCCGACGGGAGCCTGCTGGCCGTGCGCTCGGGCTCGGGCAGCGCGGCGTACTTGTCGAGGACGCGGTCACGGTAGAAGTCGACGTAACCGAGCAGCAGGGCGGTCGTGGAAGGAGCCGGGTCGGACGGCTCGGGGAGCCGGTCCCGGCGCAGGTGCAGCAGCGGGAACGGCCGGCCCCGACCGTCGCGCTCGGAGCGCCCGGTCCGGACGAACCCCAGGCGCTCGTAGAACCCGACCGCGCCCGGGTTCTGCTCGTTCACGTCGAGCTCCACCCGCGCCGTGCCGACGGTGGCCGCGGCCAGGAGCGCGGAGCCGACGCCCCGACCGTGCGCGGACGGATCGACGAACAGCGCCTCGACCCGGTGGCCGTCGGTGCCGATCCAGCCGACCGGGGTGCCGTCGGCGCGCTGCGCGACCAGGACCGACAGTGCGGGCGGGGCGGCCGTGCGGACCTCGGTCTCGATCTCGTCGACGTCGTCCGGGGTGAGGAAGGTGTGCGTGGCCTCGACCGCCCGCCGCCAGATGCGGACCAGCTCGGGGTGGTCGGCGGGGGTGGCCGTGCGGACGGTCGGGGAGCTGCTCACCGGGACAGGATCGCAGCGGTGTCGACCGGGTTCGCCCACCGCGGGCCGGCGTCCGCGACGGGCGGCGGCCCGGATCACGGTCGACACCGGGAGCGGCGCCGTCGACGATCGCCCCATGACCGTCCTGGACGTCCTCCTGCCGCGGCTCGTCGCGTTGCCCGGGGTGCTCGCCGTGTCGCTGGGCGGCAGCCGGGCCCGGGGCACCCACCGCCCGGACAGCGACTGGGACCTCGGCGTCTACTACCGCGGCGGGTTCGACGCCCGGGCGCTCGGGCGCCTCGGCTTCGCCGGGCACGTCGCGCCGCCGGGCGAGTGGGGACGCATCGTCAACGGCGGGGCGTGGCTGACCGTCGAGGGCGAACCGGTGGACGTGCTGCTGCGCGACCTCGACGTCGTCGACGCCTGGCGCGCCGACGCCGACCACGGCCGGTTCGAGATCGACCAGGTCGAGGGTCATCTCGCCGGGCTGCCCACGTACACCCCGCTCGGCGAGATCGCCGTGAACCAGGTGCTCGCCGGTCAGCTGCCGACCATCGCCTACCCCGCGGACCTGCGCGAGGCGGCGCAGGAACGCTGGCGCTGGAACGCCGCGTTCTCACTGGCGATCGCCGAGCAGCACGTCCGGCGGGGCGACCGGACCCTCGCACTCGGCATGATGTCGCGCGCCACCGCTCAGGCGGCGCACGCCGTCATGGCCGGGCGGGGTGCGTGGGTCCTGGGCGAGAAGGGGCTCGTGGACGACGCTGGTCTCGGTGCCGCCCACGACGTCCTCGGCAACGACCGGGCCGACCCGGCCGAGGTGCTCCACGAGCTGAACGCGCTGCTCGACGCACCCCGGCCGCAGGAGCTCCGCAGCCACCGCACGCGTGCACGGACCCTCCGCCTCCGGCCCGCCGACGCCGGCGAGGTCCTGACCCTGCAGCGTGCGGCCTACGTGCCGGAGGCCCGGGCGCACGAGGACATCGACCTGCCGCCGCTCACCGAGCACCTGGCGGAGATCCGCGAACAGCTGGCCGACGGGTCGGTGACCGCCTGGGGTATCCGCGACGACGGCCGGCTGGTCGCCGCCGTACGGATCACCCGGTCGGGGAGCACCGCCGACGTGAGCCGGCTGGTGGTCGCTCCGGACCGGCAGGGCGAGGGCCTGGGGTCGGGCCTGCTCCGCCACGCGGAGGAGCAGCTCGACGACGGCGTGTCGGTGATCGAGCTGTTCACCGGCGAGCACAGCGTCACGAACCTGCGGCTCTACGACCGGCTCGGGTTCCGGGAGACCCACCGGACCGACGCGGGGACCTACGCGCTGGTCCACATGGCGAAGCCCCGGGGCACCGCCCGATGACGCCGCGGGAGGAGCACCGGCCCACCGGCTGACCTCCGGCCCGGCTCAGAGCGACCGGAGGATGGTCATCGCCGCGGTCTCCAGGTCCGCGATCCGCAGCAGCAGCCCGGCGGCCTCGGTCAGGGCGGCCGGGTCCTCGTCCAGCCCGGCCCGCTCGACGAGTCCGGCGACGCGGGTCCACAGCGTCGCCGCCTCGGCGTACAGGTCCCGGCCCCGTTCGACCGACGCGACGCGCTCACCCGGGCCGGCGTCGTCGAGCAGCGGCAGGCAGGCGGTGAGGAAGTCGCGGTAGAGGTTGCGGAACAGCGCCCCGCCGGTGCCGGCCCGTTCCATGAGCATCGCCATCTGCGGCAGGTCCCGGTGCGGGTCCTCGACGCGGTCGAACCAGGACCCGGCGCGCTTCGCCGTCGTCCGGATGCCGCGGTGCCCGATGTTGGCGATCGGCGGGTGCAGGAACGCCTCGGCGCACTCGACGATCGCAGGCACGATCGCGGGGCCGGGGTCGACCGGCTCCCGGACCCGGCCGAACGTGAACGACCGGTGCGGCGCCGACATCGGCCCCCGTGCGGCGCGCGCCCGGGCCAGGCTGTCCAGGCTCGTGCTGACCCGGCCGCCCTGCTGCGCGGTGTCGAGGAGGTACGCGGTGTCCGCGTCGTAGCCGAGCAGAGCAACGACGTGGCCCGCGAAGTGGACCCGGGAGCCGAAGTAGTCCAGGTCGTGGCTGTCGAGCTGCAGTCCGACGGGAACGCCGTCGTCGACGAGGGTGCGGACCTGGTCCCACGCCCGGCGGGCGGACGAGGTCTCCTGCACGCGCAGGTCGAGATCGAGGCGGCGGGCGAGGGTGCGGGTCAGCTCGAACGGCTTGACCCGGCCACCCAGGAACGGCGCCGACTGCCGCTTGGAGTCCCAGTAGACGTACGACAGCCCGGAACCGAGCCCGAACAGCATCGGTTCGTCGAGGTGGACGCCGGCGTGCCCGAGGAGCGCGCCGAGCGCCGTCGTCTCGCAGTGGAGGCCTCCCGTGGAGGGGACGCCGGTGGACGCATCAGTCATCGGACACCTGGACCCGCTCGGCGAGCCACGACCTCTCCGCATGCAGCTGGGACAGGGAGAACGAGAAGACGTCGCGCGCCTCCGACGGGAGTGGCTCCTGTGCGGTCCGGGCCGCGACGACCGCGCCGATCCGCGTGTCGAGCCCGGCGAGCCGGGCCCGGAGCGCCTCCTCGACCTCGTGCGCGGGCAGCAGGGTCGAGTGGGCGAGGCCGGCGAGGAAGGAGCGGGCGGGGACCCCGGCGTCGGAGAGCAGCTCCCGGACGTCGGCGGCCGCGGTGCGGCGCCCCCGGTCGGTGATGCGGACGACGCGGCGGGCCTTCGGGGAGGGGCGGTCGTCGTCGGCCTCGGCCAGGCCGCGGGCGGTCAGCTTGTCGAGCAGGTAGTAGATCGAGGAGAAGCCGATGTCGGTCCAGCGGCGGACGCCACGCTCCTCGATGACCTGCTCGATGTCGTAGCCGTGGCGAGGGCGCTCGGCCAGTGCCCCGAGGACGACGAGCTCGCCGATGGTCAGTTCCACGGCCGATATTCTAGCACCAGAATAGAAGGGAGCACACCCGCACGAAACACGACGACACCGGCGCGAGACGCCGACGCAACGTGCCGCTCCTACCGTCTCCACCTGCTGTATCCAGCCCTGGACACAACAGGTGGGGAGAATCGTCGATGTCGAGCGCCGTCGAGCACGCGGGCCCGCCACCGCTGCGCGAGCGCGTCTACGCCGCCCTGCGGGACGACGTCGTCAACGGCACCATCGGCGCGGGGACCCGCCTCACCGAGCCGAAGCTCGCAGCGCGGTTCGGCATCTCGCGCACCCCGGTGCGCGAGGCCCTCGGCCGGCTCGTCGCCGACGGCCTCCTGCAGCGCGAGGAGGACTACGGCTACTCGGTCGTCGTCCCCGACCTGGCGGGGGTGCGCGACCTCTGGGAGGTCCGCATCGCGGTCGAACTGCGCGGGATCGACCGGTGCCGGGAGAACCCGGGCACCGTGCACGACGCCGGGGCGCTCCGCGCGGAGCTGGCCCGCTGGCACCGGATGCTCGAGGAGCCGCCCGAGGCGGGTCCGGGCTTCGTGCTGGAGGACGAACGGTTCCACAGCACGCTGCTCGCGGCGTCGGGCAACCCCGAGCTCGTCGCGGTGCTGACCGACGTGCACCGCCGGATCCGGCGGGTGCGGATGAACGACTACGTGCTCCCCGGTCGCGTCGAGGCGGCCGTGTCCGAGCACGTCGCCATCGGTGAGGCGGTCCTCGCCGGACGGCTCGACACCGCCCGCCACCTGCTGCACCAGCACATGGGCGCGTCGCTGGAGATCGTCACCGAGCGCGCCGGTCGTGCCCTGCTCGCCACCGACACCCGGGACCGCCGCCGCGGCCCGGCCACCCTCGACGTGAGGACCTCATGAGACTCGCCGCGATGAAGCATCCCGCCGTCCTGATCGCGCTCGCCGCGGTCGCCGGGATCGCGTTCGGCCTGGTGACCGGCGAGTGGGCCGGCAACCTGAAGGTCGTCGGCGACGCCTTCATCCGGCTCGTCCAGATGGCGATCGTGCCGCTGGTCATGACCTCGGTGATCGCGGCCTGCGGGTCCATGACCGGATCCGGCACCGGCCGGCTCGCGCTGCGGACCTTCGCCTGGATGATCGGCCTGTCGGTCGTGGCCGCGGTGGTCGCGGTGGTGCTCGGGCTGCTGTTCCGCCCGGGTGCCGGGATGGTCGCGACGGCCGCACCGGACGCCGCGCTGCCGGCCGCGGCGGCCCCGGAGAGCTGGCAGGACACGGTCCTCGGCTTCTTCACCACCAACGTCGTCGAGTCGATGGCCGAGGCGGCGATGGTGCCGATCATCCTGTTCTCGCTGCTGTTCGGCGTCGCCCTCCACCGGCACGTCACCGCGACGGGGAACACACTCGTCCTCGACGTCGTGGGGCAGTTCCAGCAGGTCCTGCTCACCTTGATCCGGCTGGTCATGTACGTCGCGCCGATCGGGGTGTTCGCACTGCTCGCCGACCTGTCCGGCCGAATCGGCTTCGCCGTGGTCGGGTCGGCCCTGGCCTACCTCGGCACCACCCTGCTGGGCGTCGTCCTGCTCACCGCACTGTTCGTGGCGATCGTCGCCGGGCGCACCCGGCTCAACCCCGCCCGCCTGCCGCGCAAGCTCGCCGAGCAGACCGCCGTCGCGGTCACGACGACGAGCTCGGCCGTCACCTATCCCACCGTCCTGCGCACCACGATCGAGAAGATCGGTGTCAGCCCCCGGGTCGCCAACTTCACGCTGTCGGTGGGGCTGACCATGGGTTCCTACGGCGCCGTCCTCAACTACACGATCGTCGTGCTGTTCCTCGCCCAGGCCGGCGGCGTCGACCTCTCGGCCGGGCAGATCGCGTTCGGGATGGTCCTCGCGATCCTGCTCAACATGGGCACGATCACCGTGCCGGGCGGGTTCCCCGTCGTGGCCCTGTTCCTCGGGACCACCCTCGGACTGCCCCTCGCGGCCGTCGGGCTGCTCATCGCCGTCGACTGGTTCACCGGGATCCTGCGGACCTTCCTCAACGTCAACGCCGACACCCTGGTGGCGATGCTCGTCGCGCACCCCGACGGGGAGATCGACCGGGAGGTCTACGACGGTGTCCGCGCCGGGGAGCCGGCGGAGACGGGGGCCCGGAGCGCCTCGGACGCCTGACCGACCGCGGGGCTCGGACCCGGCGTTCGCCACCCGCCAGATGGCGGGTCGGGAGAATCGCGTTGCGTTGCGGCGGCGGTTATCCCCGGGTGTGATCCACGCCATCCTGGTGCCTGTTCGAATGATGCGCGCCAGTGATGCCGCGAGGGCCTCCGCGCGCCGTCGACGACACAGGAGGTCCGATGTCCAGGACGATCGACGGATCAGGGATCGACAAGATCCTGCAGGACGCGGTCGCCGCCGGGGCGGTGCCGCACGTCGCGGCCATCGCCGCCGATGCCGACGGGGTGTTCTACGAGGGCGCGGCCGGCGTCCGCCACACCGACGGCGGGCCGCAGCCGGTCACGACCGGTACCCATTTCCGGATCATGTCGATGACGAAGATGGTCGCCACGGTCGCAGCCCTGCAGCAGGTCGAGCGCGGCGGCCTGGACCTGTCCGCGCCGGTGGAGGACTACGTCCCCGACTTCGCCCGGGTCCAGGTCCTCGACGGCTTCGACGGTGACACGCCCCTCCTCCGCGCCCCGCGGACGAAGGCCACCGTCAAGCACCTCATCACCCACACCTCGGGCCTGGGCTACTGGTTCTGGAACGCCGACCTGAAGAAGTACGAGGAGGTCACCGGCACCCCGAACGTGGTGCCCGGTGACATGGCCGCGTTCGACGCGCCGATGGTGGCCGACCCGGGCACCCGCTTCGAGTACGGCATCAACACCGACTGGCTCGGCCGCGTCGTCGAGGCCGTCGCCGGCACCACCCTCGACGTCGTGATCAAGGAGAACGTCACCGGCCCGCTGGGCATGGACGACACCATGTTCGCTCTCGACGAGGCCCGGAAGGCGAACAAGTCCCCGGTCCACGTCCAGGGCGAGGACGGCACGTGGGTCTCGGCCGGCAACGTCCTGCCCGACGACCCGCAGTGGTGGGCGGGCGGACACGGCCTGCACTCCACCCCGCGCGACTACATCCGCTTCGAGCGGGCCCTGCTACGCGGCGGCGAGCTCGACGGAGTCCGCATCCTCTCGCAGGAGACGGTCGACGCGGCGTTCTCCGACCAGCTCGACGGTGCACCGATGCCGACCGAGATCCGCTCGGCGGACGCACCCATCACCGACACCCTGCACCTCGGCCCGGGCTGGACCTGGGGGTACGGACTCCTGATCAACACCCAGGACGTGCCGGGCGCCCGGCGTGCCGGGACCGGCGCGTGGGCCGGCCTGTTCAACACCCACTTCTTCATCGACCGCACGACCGGGGTGTGCGCCTCGATCTACACCAACTCGCTGCCGTTCATCACCGAGCACCAGGCCTGGAAGATGTACAACGACTTCGAGGCAGCGCTGTACTCGTCCCTGTGACCACCGCTGCGGCGGCCGCCGGCATGGTCGGCGGCCGCCGCCGCGGTCGTGTCCGGGTGCGTCGGGAGGACCAGGATGGCCGCGGTTGCTCGTCCGGATTTCGACCCTGAGCTCAAGGCCGGGCTGGCCGTCGTCGGCGGGGTGTTCCCTCCGACGATCACGCCCGAGCTGATCGGCTTCATGCGGCGCTCCTACGCCTCCCCGCCCATCGACCGGACACTCGCCGGCCGGCCGATCACCCGGAGCGAGCACACGATCGCCGGCCATCGCGGCGACCCCGTCGAGGTCTCGGTGTTGACCCCCGACGGCGCTTCCGGGCCTCGTCCGGGCGTCGTGTTCGTGCACTCGGGGGGCCTGATGTTCGGCGACCGCTTCAGCGGGGCGGACCTGGTCCTGGACTGGGTGGACCGGCTGGGGGCGGTGCTCGTCGCCGTCGAGTACCGGTTGGCCCCGGAGTTCCCCGACCCGTTCCCCCGCGAGGACTGCTACGCAGCGCTGGAGTGGACGGCGGGCATGGCCGGTCGGCTCGGCATCCGGCCGGACCGGTTGATGCTCGCCGGGGCGAGTTCCGGCGGAGGCCTCGTCGCCGGCATGGCGCTCGCCGCCCGCGATCGTGGCGGCCCCGCCCTGTGTGGGCAGGTCCTCGACTATCCGATGCTCGACGACCGCGGCCGCACCGGCTCGACCACCCAGTTCGACGGGGTGGGCGTGTGGGACCGCATCAGCAACGAGACCGGATGGACGGCCCTGCTCGGCGACGCGCGGGGAGGCCCGGACGTCAGCCCGTACGCCGCCCCCGCGCGCGCGGACGACCTCTCCCGGCTGCCCCCGGCGTTCATCGACGTCGGCGCGGCCGAGATCTTCCGGGACGAGGCGATCGACTACGCGAACCGGATCTGGAGCGCCGGCGGGGACGCGGAGCTGCACGTCTGGTCCGGGGATTCCACGCCTTCGACATCTTCGCCCCGCACACCGGCGTCGGGCGCGGCATGATCCGGACCCGGGACGCGTGGGTCGAGAAGATACTCGCCGACTGACTAGAGTGACCGCCACCACTACAGTCCGACCGTCACCCGTCGGGAGGTCACGTGCAGGAACTGCTCGGCCGGCTCTCTGCGCTCGATCCCCAGGCGAGCCTCGGCCTACGGGTGATCGCCTGTTTCGACGAGCTGGTCATCGGCAACGTGAACACACGCGGCCTGCTCAGCGCGGCCGCTTCGCTCGCCGGCTGCACCGCCGGGTACGGCCAGGACACACCGCCCCGCTCGGTCCGCATCACACCGCGCGGAGAGGCCGCACCACAGCCGCTGGACGCCCCGCCGCCGCGGACCCTGTCCGAGGTGGCTCCGGGGATCACGGTGTGGCTCGAACGCGACGGTGCACCGCACGCCAACGACGCGATCATCCTGGAACGTCTGTCCCTGGCGGTGCGGATGCGGCACGGGCGAGGGCGGAGCGACGCCGACGGTCGCCGTGACCTGAGCCTGGTACTGGATCGCGCGGTCCCCACCGAGGAACGCCGTGTGGCCGCCGCCCGCATCGGTCTCCTGCCCGGGGTGCGGTACCGGACCGTCGCGGCGCCCCTCTTCGCGGTCTGGGGCAGCCACCCGCCCGGCCCGGAAGACGTCATCGCGACCTCGTACGGCCCGATCCACGCCAGCGTCGTCGCCTGCGATCGGACAGTCGTGGACGCGACACCGTCCGGCATCGGAACGGCTGACGAGATCGACGGCCTGCACCGGTCCTTCCGAGCCGCAGTCGTCGCTCTGCGGCTGTGCGCCCCTCCGGCGACACCCACCGTGCTGGCCGACGACTTCGGCGGCCTCATCGGCCTCCTCGCCGATCTGCCCCACGACAGCGACCAGCCCGATGTCGAGTCCGTCGACCTGGTGATGCGCCACCCCTGGGGTCCGACCACACTGGACGCCCTCGTCCGAGCGGGTTCGGTGCGCCAAGCCGCGCGGCTGGCCGGGGGCCACCACAGCACGCTGCAGGCCAGGATCGACGGCCTGACCGCCGACCTCGGCTACAACCCGCTCGACGACGGCATGGGACGAACCCGCCTCGGGCTGGCTTATCTCGTCTGGCGGCTACGCAACTCCCGCGTCCTGGACCTGCCGGCGCCGGCTACGCACTAGTCAGTGCCGAGCGGTGTCGCGGCCGGACCGTCCCTGGGTCAACACGACGCACGACTGGAGTCGTGATCTCGATGTCGGCCACCTGCGTGAGGTCCGGGAGCAGCCGGAGCGCTATGCACCGACGGGTGCCCTGCACCTCGTGTTGGAGGTCGTGGCCTACGCGGCTGACGAGGCCGAGGCACGCAACCGTCGCGGCCGGTGCCTCATCGAGCTGGCGCCGGACGGGTCCATCCTGATCGTCGACGACGGACGGGGCACCGACACTCGCCGCAGCCCGACAGGAGCCGTCATCCGTAAGCCGATCATGGCTACGCGTGACCTCCGGTTCTTCGACGCGGAGACCCCACCGCTGCTCGGTGACGGTCACGCGCGCCGAGGCATCTCGGTCGTGGCAGCGTTGAGCACCAGGCTGGATCACGTGAACCGTCGGCACGACGGCGCATGGTCGCAGACGTATCGCGACGGACTGCCTGTCGGCGGCTTGGTCGACGTTGCCGGAGACGGCACCACGGGCACCGCGGTTCGGTTCACGCCGTGCAGGGCGGTCCGTGACCTCGGCGGAGCCGACGTGGACAGCATCCACGCAGGCGTGGCGCGCCTCGGCGGGCTACTGGAGGTCGTCGTGGACGACCAGAGGTGAGAGGTCCTCCTGCGGCACCGTGGACGGTTGGACGGCCGGCATATGACTGGTATGTTCCGAATCACCGACCTACCTGATCCGCAGGGGAGTCACCGCGTTCTTGCGCGGCCCCGAGCAGGAGGTCGATCTCCATGGATCCGTCGCACACCGATCAGTGGCGAGCGCAAGGCGCGCCGGCCGCGCACGTTCTGTGGGACATGGTGACCGGGCCCATGCCGCGGGGCCTTCTCGGCGTCGGCGACCCGGATGTCCACTGCATCGACGGCCGTTGGACGATGTTCTTGGGCGGCTTCTCGACCGGCTTTCGCAACCGCCTCTACCGCGCCACGGCCCCGCCCGGGGGCTCACCCCGTGGGCCGTGGCGCATCGACGCCGACCCTCGTGGACGTGCAGCCGCTCTGGCTCCGGACCCACCACGCGGCAGCTGGGACGCAGCGGGGATGCACACACCCAGCTATGTGCCTCCGTCCGGCGGCAACGGGGCGCGCCTGTATTACACCGGCCGGGCTTCCCTACGGCATTACGGTCCGCGAAGCCGGTACGCGATCGGCTTCCTCGAGTACCGAGACGGCCGTTGGCAGCGACACCCGATGCCGGTCCTGGAGGGCAGGCCGCCCCGGTCCAGTGTGCTCGAACCATTCGTCATCTACACCGAAGGCCGGTACCGGATGTGGTATCAGGCCAATCCTCACGAGATCGGCCCCGGCGAGCTCCCCGACTACGAGTTGCGCTGCACGGAGAGCGTTGACGGCGTCCACGACTGGTCGCCGCCGGTGACGTTCGCAGACTCGTCGGAGGGCTTCTTCGACAACGCCATCGCCCCCTACGGTGATGGCTGGGCCATGATCCTCGCCCGTGGCTCCGACCTCCACGCCACACCGGGTTTGCCCGCGCAGGGGCTGTGGTGGATCACCGCGTCACGGCCGAGTGCCGACCGACGGGACTGGTCCAGCCCGCAGCGACTGCTCGACACCGACGCGGCGGGAACCCCGGAATGGATGGCGCGGGGCACGTACGGACCTGCGCTGTCCTTCGCCGATCCCACCAGCACCCGGGCAACGGTTCATGTCACCGGGACACGCGCCGCACCTCGGTGGCCGCGGTTGATACTCCGCCAGCTCCTGCGGTGTCGGCGGCCTCCGGTTCCCGCACCCTTCTACCTGGCCGTCGGAGGCATCGAGGTCGACCTGGGAGACGCGTCGGACCACGAGTAGATCGCCCCATCCCACGAGAAAGCCTGACGGCATTCGGCCGACCCGGAGGACACGATGAGAACCGCGTCCTGGCAAGCTGGTTGCATGGCTTCGATCCGAAAGGTCCATGCCGCGTAGGCGCCCCGCCCAGGTACGGGCCCGCAACCAGCGTCAGCCACGCCCGACCGCGATCCGCGGCGTTCCGCTCTCGACCAGCCGTGCGCTCGACCGACTCGACCGGCCACAGCTCTCCTCCGGAAGAGTCCGCACCGATCTTCTCTCATGGCGCCGCGTCGCCCTCCGACCACGTTCCACACTCCAGCGAGAGAACAACGACTGGGTCCAGTTCATCGGCCCGTTCTCACGGGACGCCCTCGAACACGCTCTGCACGCCCTGCCTCGGCGTCATCGCGCATCGCTCCGTCGCGAGATCGCCCGACTCGACGCCCGGTTCTCGGACAAGACTCTGAACGACCCCACCGTCGATCCGTCGCTGTCCTGGTGGTGGCGCCGCACATGAGCTGCACCTACGACCCGATGCTGGCTGGGCTCGCGCGGACGTGAGCACGATCGATACGGCGCCACTCCGGCAGCATGAGCGCCGCAGCCCACAGGTCTTCGTACAGTGACACCGTGCCTGACGGGTCCGACGGCCACATGCTGCCCTTGCGCGACGGCGCGATGCTGTGGGTAGACGCGCAGGGCCAGCCCGAGGACGGGCTACCCGGTTTGGTCCTTCTGCACGGCGGCGCCGGCATGTGGGACTACCTGGGGCCTGTCGCCGACCTGGCCGCCGCGTCGTTCCGAACAGTCCGGTACGACCAGCGGGGCTGCGGTCGATCCTCGCCGGACGAGGACTACAGCATCGCTCGCTATGTGGCAGACCTCGACGAGCTTCGCGAGCACTTCGGCTACGAGCGCTGGTACATCTTCGGCCACTCCTTCGGCGCCACCCTCGGCATCGAGTACGCGGCGACCCACGGCCACAGGGTGGCCGGCCTCGTCTACTGCAGCGGGCTCGGGATCGGGTGGTCGACCCACCGAGCGGCCTACAAAGCTCAGCAGGAGCAGAGGCTCACCACCGCCGAGCGGGCGCGATTGAACGAGCTGGCGGCGAAGACCCGCACGTGGGACGAGGAGGTCGAATGGCGCACCCTTTCTTGGCTGCCCGACTTCGTCGACCCCAAAAGGGCCCGACAATGGGCTGCCGCTGACGCGAATACACCACTTCCGCTCAACCTCGCGTGCAACCGAGCCTTCAACACAGAGACCAAAACCTGGACCATCGACGACGAGATCGGCCGCTGGAGCGCCGTCACGTGCCCCGTGTGGATCATCCATGGCGAGGGCGACCCGAGACCAGCCGACGGACCCCGAACGCTCGCCTCGATCCTCCCGAACGCCGGGTTCCATGAGATCGCCAACGCTGGACACCAACCGTGGCGAGAACGTCCGAACGCAGTCGGGCAGGTCCTCGCTGCCGTCGCAGCGCACGCGTCGAAGACGTCCTGAGAACCAGCGACGCATCAGCCCTCGGGAGGCCGACGTGGCCAGGGCCCCGCGTCGCCCGGGTCGCCCGGGTCGGCGCTCTTGTTGCCGCGCGTTCCCACTGCGGGCAGGCTGCGCCGATGGAGATCCTGGGAGTCGATCCGCGCGATCAGCGGTGGGAGTGCGACTCGCCCACCTACCGCGTCTACTTCCACGAGGGCACGACGTCGGACGAGTACGAGGTCCGGGGCGCTGACGACGTTCATGCGGTGATCAGCTGGGCTGACGGCGACGGCGCACAGCGGCCGTACGTTCTCTACGTGCGTGTCGATCAGGACGGCCTCGGGCTCGTGCGGCTGGCAGGCAGAGATCCCAATGAGAGCCCACACAGCTCCACAATCACCCTGTCCGACGACTCCGGCTCCGAGTAAGACGGGCCGACAAGCCCTTGATGCAGCTGGACGGGCTCGTGAGCCACACCCCGCGCAAGACGGTCGCGAGCTACCTCGACGGCTCTGACGTCACTGTCTGAAAGATCAGTCATCAGCTCGGGCACTCGAAGATCGGCATGACCCAGGACTGCTACCTCGGACGTCGCTCAACGGGTCGGCGGCCGGCAGGGGTCTTGGAAGGATTGTTCGGCAACCCGAAGAGCGAGCAGGAGAGCTGATGTCTCACGTTCTGGGCCGGCTGGTCGCCGTCACTCTCGACTGCCCCGATCCGCACGAACTGGCCGAGTTCTACCGACATGTCCTCGGCGGACAGCTCCGCGCATCCAACGAGGACTTCGTCGTGCTCATCTGCGACGGCACAACACGCCTGGACTTCCAGCGCGTCTCCCACCACCGCCCCAGCCAATGGCCTGACTGCGAGACCCTCAACGCGCACCTGGACATCACAGTCGACGATCTCGATCACGCCGAGCAGCAGCTCTCCGCGTTGGGCGCCGTCCCCGCGACCGTCCAGCCCGACGCCACCCGGTTCCGAGTCCTCATCGACCCCGCCGGACATCCGTTCTGCATCGCCACATCGGCCGCAGCATCGACCCCACCGACAGCACCCGAGCACGAAAAGTGACCCAAGAATCCCTCGATCTTGATCGGCACAGATCGGCGACGCTATGAGGCTTATTCAGGCCCCGTGATATAACGATCTAGCCCGGCGTGTCGGGTTGGGCGACAGCCCGTCCATCGCGAATATTGGTTTGCCGAATCAATCCGAGATGAACGGGCTGCCGCAGTATGTACTATACCACTGGTTTCCGGCGTGATGAAATTCAGGATCTTGTCGCTATAGTGTATGAGCAGGATCAGCGGGACGCGACGGAGGCACGTTTGTCTTGGCCGCCGGTTCTGGGGTTGTTCTGGTCGGTGGTGATCACGTTGGCGTATCTGCGCGGGAATCGTGTGCAGTGGGAGTTGGCGGAAACCTATGGGGTGTCGCAGTCGACGGTTAGTCGAGCGATCGCGGGGGTGACACCGTTGCTGGCACAGGCGCTGCGGAGTGTCGTTCCGACGGCAGAGGAGCTTCGTGCCGATCGGCAGTACATCATCGATGGAACCTTGCTGCCCTGCTGGTCATGGGCCGCGGTGCCGGGTCTGTGGTCGGGCAAGCATCGCACCACCACCGGCGTCGTCGTCCAGGTCGCAGCCACCCTGGAAGGGCAGCTGTCGTGGATCTCCGACCCGACCCCAGGCTCCCGACACGACCTATATTGCCTCGACCAATCCGGCGCCCTCGACCACCTCGCCACATACCCCCCGATCGGCGATAAAGGATACATCGGGCGCGGCATGCTCACCCCGTTCAAAAAACCACCCGGCCGGGAACTTCTCGACTGGCAAAAAACATTCAACAAGAGCCTCAACCACACACGCGCCACCATCGAACGAGTCATCGCCCATATCAAAACGTGGAAAGTTCTCCACACAGACTACCGGCGGCCCTACGCCACATTTAAAACGACAATCTCGGCAGTCATCGGACTCATCTTCTACACACTTACCTGACGGAGCCTGAATAAGCCTCTATGAGGCTTATTCAGGGCGATCATGAAGTGCGGTGTTTCTCCAGGTCGGGACCGCAGCGAGGTAGCCCGCCAGGCGGCCCTGAATAAGCCTCTATGAACTGGGGATTCCAACCCCCGGCCTGGTGGTCGTTCAGGGTCGGCTCCGGCCCTTGTCAGGTCATTTCGTGTCCCAGAAGCGTCCCACGCGGGGGCTTTCCTCCACGCGCACGGCCTGCTGGTGATGTCCTCGCGGCGCGGGTTCACCCCTGCCGGGCCGAGGGGTGGGATGAGGAGGGGTGGGGGGCAAAGTACGGGTTCCAGCCTTGCGCCCCACCCTTCGGTCTGGCTGCCGTCTCGGCGCGCCATGAGGTGGTCACCAGCCCTGCCGCACTTCCCTGATCTCCGAGCGGTGTCGAGTTCGGGCGGAGCCCGGCCGCCGGAGGCGACGGATCTACAGAGAACTGCCATATCCGCTCTGGCCTGCGATGGAGCCCCGGTCCCGTGGTCTGCGTCCGTGCATAGTCCGTGACGGTCGCTCTATGCTCCCGCACGGCCGGGTTCTGGTGGTGATCTCCTCACGGCGCGGGCTCGTCCCTGCCGGGCCGAGGGGTGGGGTGCAAGGTATTCAGTCCCGCCTTGCGCTTCACCCCTCGGACCGACAGCCATCTCGGCGCGCCGTGAGGAGATCACCACCCCTGCTGCACTTACCTGATCTCCGAAGCGGTGCCGGGTCTGGGCGGAGCCCGGTATCAGTTCTCATCAGGCTCTAGGAACTCCAGCCGGTTCCCGAACGGGTCGGCCGCGTAGATCCCGTCGGAATCCTGGAAAGTCCGCGTCCCAGGTTGTCTCCTGGCCAGCCGCCGCAAGCCTGCGGACTACTTCGTCGAGATCCTCAACCTGGATGCCCGGGTGCCCCTTGCGGGCAGGGCGGAAGTCATCCTCGACGCCGAGATGAAGCTCGACACCTCCGCCCCGAAACCAGGCACCGCCGCGGGCTGCGAGCACCGACGGCTTAGGGATCTCCGTCATACCGAGGACATCTGCGAAGAAGTGCCGCGCGTCGTCCTCACGACCGCGGGGCATGGCCAGCTGCATGTGATGTAGGCGTGCGTACACCCGGCGAGTATGGCGTGCGACATGCGGGCCATCAGCCCCTGAGATCAGGGCACCTTCTCCGTGGCTCGGGGCTAGCGGGCCGGCCCCGAGCGGCCGCGAACGGGCCGGAGGTGTAGGGAGCGAGCCGGCAGGGCCGGCGTGGCCGGCTCCGCGGCGCCTTGACACCCAGTGATATCGGCACGGGAGATTGCTGGCTGAGAGTTTCCCGCTCCTGGCTCGGCGCATCATCGGGAGAGGAAATGAGGATGCGTCTACCCCCATATTGAGACCGGCGCAGTGGTTGGGGCTGTCTCGCGCTCGGGCCCACTCTCCCCTGCCTCCTCGTCCTAGCCGCAGGATTGCTCGTCGAAGCGGTGGGGCAAGGGTGGCGGCTTGCGCCATCGCGAAGCGACACCGTAGGCGCCCTTGCGGCCGCCGTGGAGACGTGCACGATCTCGGCCGAGGGGAGACAGCACGACGTCATCGGGGGTCGCATTGCTCAGCTTGTGGTGCGCAACTGCTCGTAGGGTCCGAGCCATGGTCAGCCATGCCCTGAGGCTTATTCAGGCTCCGTCAGGTAAGTGTGTAGAAGATGAGTCCGATGACTGCCGAGATTGTCGTTTTAAATGTGGCGTAGGGCCGCCGGTAGTCTGTGTGGAGAACTTTCCACGTTTTGATATGGGCGATGACTCGTTCGATGGTGGCGCGTGTGTGGTTGAGGCTCTTGTTGAATGTTTTTTGCCAGTCGAGAAGTTCCCGGCCGGGTGGTTTTTTGAACGGGGTGAGCATGCCGCGCCCGATGTATCCTTTATCGCCGATCGGGGGGTATGTGGCGAGGTGGTCGAGGGCGCCGGATTGGTCGAGGCAATATAGGTCGTGTCGGGAGCCTGGGGTCGGGTCGGAGATCCACGACAGCTGCCCTTCCAGGGTGGCTGCGACCTGGACGACGACGCCGGTGGTGCGATGCTTGCCCGACCACAGACCCGGCACCGCGGCCCATGACCAGCAGGGCAGCAAGGTTCCATCGATGATGTACTGCCGATCGGCACGAAGCTCCTCTGCCGTCGGAACGACACTCCGCAGCGCCTGTGCCAGCAACGGTGTCACCCCCGTGATCGCTCGACTAACCGTCGACTGCGACACCCCATAGGTTTCCGCCAACTCCCACTGCACACGATTCCCGCGCAGATACGCCAACGTGATCACCACCGACCAGAACAACCCCAGAACCGGCGGCCAAGACAAACGTGCCTCCGTCGCGTCCCGCTGATCCTGCTCATACACTATAGCGACAAGATCCTGAATTTCATCACGCCGGAAACCAGTGGTATAGTACATACTGCGGCAGCCCGTTCATCTCGGATTGATTCGGCAAACCAATATTCGCGATGGACGGGCTGTCGCCCAACCCGACACGCCGGGCTAGATCGTTATTTCACAGGGCCTGAATAAGCCTCGATGTATCCTTTATCGCCGATCGGGGGGTATGTGGCGAGGTGGTCGAGGGCGCCGGATTGGTCGAGGCAATATAGGTCGTGTCGGGAGCCTGGGGTCGGGTCGGAGATCCACGACAGCTGCCCTTCCAGGGTGGCTGCGACCTGGACGACGACGCCGGTGGTGCGATGCTTGCCCGACCACAGACCCGGCACCGCGGCCCATGACCAGCAGGGCAGCAAGGTTCCATCGATGATGTACTGCCGATCGGCACGAAGCTCCTCTGCCGTCGGAACGACACTCCGCAGCGCCTGTGCCAGCAACGGTGTCACCCCCGTGATCGCTCGACTAACCGTCGACTGCGACACCCCATAGGTTTCCGCCAACTCCCACTGCACACGATTCCCGCGCAGATACGCCAACGTGATCACCACCGACCAGAACAACCCCAGAACCGGCGGCCAAGACAAACGTGCCTCCGTCGCGTCCCGCTGATCCTGCTCATACACTATAGCGACAAGATCCTGAATTTCATCACGCCGGAAACCAGTGGTATAGTACATACTGCGGCAGCCCGTTCATCTCGGATTGATTCGGCAAACCAATATTCGCGATGGACGGGCTGTCGCCCAACCCGACACGCCGGGCTAGATCGTTATTTCACGGGGCCTGAATAAGCCTCCCTATACAAGGACCACGCTCACATCTATGCGCAGCATTCCGATCGGAGTGGCCCGAACGCGTACTACGAGCGTCCGGCGATGCTGAGGCTCGCTGGGGACTTGACCGGGCAGCGGGTACTCGAACTCGGATGCGCCGCCGGCGCCCTAACCACACAGCTCGTTGAGCGCGGCGCCGCCGTGACTGCCCTGGACCGAGAGCCACGCCTTGTCGAGCTGGCGCGGCAGCGAACGAGCGGGCAGGCCACCGTCTCCGTGGCGGACCTCGAAGAGCCGTTGGACAGCGTAGGGACTGGCTCAATCGACCTCGTGATCGCTTCGCTCGTGCTCCACTACCCCGGATTCCGCAGTTCGTGGGCAGATGTGAGGGCTGAATTCGGGGGTTGACCTGCAGGACCGCTGGTGTGGGAGCGGGGTGGGCGTGTGTCCATGCCCGCCGCGGTGCCTGTTGGCGCTGTTTGGGCTGGTTAGGCGGGGTCGAGGGTGGTGATCCGGGGTGGTGGGGTGACCCCGCAGGCCCGAAGAATGCCGGCCTGGGTGGTGGTGAGCTCGGTGGTCTGCACGACGGTGCCGGCCGGGCCGGTGAGGGTGATCGTGTGCAGCCGGCCCAGCTCGCGGGAGATGGTGCGCCAGGTGCGGCCGGTGCGGCGTTCGGCGACCCGGATCAGCAGCAGCGCCAGCCAGCAGAGCAGGACGTGGGCGCGGATGCGGAGTTCGAGGCGGTGGAACACCGGCCGCAGCTCGATGGTGGATTTCAAGTCGCGGAACCCGCGCTCGGCCTCCAGCAGGTTCTTGTAGCCCAGGGCGACGTCCTCGGCCGAGAGGTCCGGGTCGGAGGTGGACAGCAGGTACTTCCCGTCCAGCTTCGCTTCGGCGGCGATCTTGGTCCGGTCCAGTTGCAGCCGCCCGGACGGTGTCTGGCGCAGCCACCGGCCCAGGGCCGGGTGTTCACGCAGCGCGCATTCGGCCTTGACGTGCGCGGCCTCCTCACGTTCGGCGGCCCGGGCGGCGTGCCGCCACGCGGCCTTGCTGGTTGTGGTGGCGGCGCGGCGGGTGCGGGCGGCCTCGCGGGCTCGGGTGCGGGCGGACGCGATGCGGTCGAGCTCGGCGGAGATCCTGGCGATCGCGGCTTCGCGGGCGGCCTGGTCGCGTTCGGCCTCGTCGGGGTTGTGGCAGATGATCCACCGGACGCCGGGGGTGGAGTCGATCCGGACTTCCTTGACGCGCAGGTTGTCCCGAACCTGCTGGTAGCGGCCCTGGCGGGACAGTGCCTGGGCGGCGTGCGGGCTGCCGTCGCGCATCCGTTCGCCGGCGATGTAGTGCCCGCCCGCGCGCTGAAGGTAGGCCAGGTTGTCCCGGGAGGAGAACCCGCGGTCGACCACGGTGACCACGCGGCCCAGTCGCCACCCCCGTAGGTCGTCCTTGACCTGCGGCAGGATCGCCTGGTCGTTGGTGTTGCCGGGCCAGCACCAGCACCGGACCGGGATGCCTTCCCGGGTGACGGCCAGCCCGATGACGATCTGCGGCAGGTCCCGGCGGTGGTCCTTGGAGTGCCCGTAGCGCCGGAACCCGCCCGGGCCGCCTGGGCTTGCCACTGCGTCTGATCCGTCGACGCTGCTGTCGGTGCTGCTGTCGGTGCCCTCGGCGGGGTCGGGGTCCTCGGTGTCGCGCTCGAAGTAGGTGCTGGTCGTGTCGAAGAACAGCAGGTCGACCTCGAGGTTGAGCAGGTCCGCGACCGCGAAGAACACCGCCTCCTGCACCTTCGCGTCGGTGTCGGCCTCGATCAGCAGGTCCATCGCCCGATACGCCTGATCCTCGCTGAGCGCGTCCAGGCCGGGGATCGCCACGTCGTGGCCGACCCACTCGGCCGCGGCCAGCTTCGAGGACGGGTCGATCGCCCGGTTCGCCACCAGCGCGAACAGCACCCGCTCGACATCGGTGGTGAACCGGCGCCCACCCAGCACCTTGCGCAGGGCGGCCTCGACGTCCAGGGCCTTCCACAGCCCGTTCAGCAACCACGCCGCCCCGGCCGGGCGGGAGGCGATCAACCGCAGCCCCTCGGCCGCGGTACCGGCGCCCGCGGACTCAGCGGCGTCCGTGCCGGCGTCGGTGCCGGGTTCGCCCAGGTAGCGGTTGATCGAGCGGACCAGCCGGCGCAGCCCGTCGGGGTCCAGGCGGTCCTCCCGGCCGAGGTTGAGCAGCACGTTCGCCTTCGTGGTGGCACCGACGCGTTGGTTGTGGGCCAGGGCCAGGTAGCGCACGACCGAGCCGTCCTTGTTCCGCCGCTCGGTCGTCCGCAGATACATGACCGCAGCCGATCACACTCCGGGCAGCTCACACAAGCCTCAACCCGCCAAAACGTGTGCCCACGTTTTCGAGCACTCTCACGCAGGCGCAGCACGCTGACCAGGCCTTACTCCCCGCGGACCCCGCTCATGTGCCCATCAACTGCGGAACGCGGGACTACCTTCCCGACTGGCGTCCGTTACTGGCCGAACTCAGCCGCTGCCTGGCTCCCGGTGGCGCACTGCTTTTCTCTGTTCACCACCCGATCAACGGCTGGGCGCTGTGCGACAAGGCCGACTACCACCGGACCGAGCAAGTCCACGAGACGTGGGACCTAGACGGCCAGGAGGTCACCGCCACGCTGTACCGGCGCCCGGTTTCAGCGATCTTCGGGCCGCTTCTGGACGCGGGCTACATCGTCGACGCTGTCGAGGAGCCACAGCCGGTTGCTGATGCTCCACTGCCCGAGGGACTGAGAACGACACTTCGAAACGGCCCCCGTCTTCCTCTTCGTCCGAGCCCGGCGCCCTGCTCGCAGCCTCGCGTAAGGGCAGCCGCAGCGGCTCGCGGCCGGGTAACCGGCACCGACGGCCACGCCCGGGGCCGGAGGTAGAGGGTCGGACGGCGGGACCGGCGTGGCCGGCCCCGCGCTGCCGAAGGCGGCGCCTTGACGACTCGCACGTCACTGTCAGGAAGATCAGTGACCAGCTCGGGCGACTCCGAGACCTGCGGATTGTGTGGGCCCCCGGGGGATCGAACCCCGAACCCGCGGATCTTGGAACCGTCGTGACGGCTGGGCTTCGAAACCGGGCGTGACCTGGGGATTCCCACCCGCGGACTGCTGGTCATTCAGGGTCGGTTCCGGCCCTTGTCGCGTCGTTTCGTGTCCCAAAAGCGTCCCACGCGGGGGCTTCTCCCCCACACGCCCGGTCTGCTGGTGATCTCCTCGCGGCGCGGGTTCACCCCTGCCAGGCCGGGGAGTGGGGCGCAGGGCACGGGGTCCAGCCTTGCACCCCACTCCCCGGTCTGGCTGCCGTCTCGGCGCGCCGTGGGGAGATCACCGGCCCTGCGCACTCCCCCTGATCTCCGAGCGGTGTCGGGTCTGGGCGGAGCCCAGGATCCTCTCGTTTGCGGGCGCCAGCGGCCGCTCGTGGAACCAAGCGCTCATCAGATGTTGGTACTAGAACGGCTGGCGGATAACACCACCTGCTGATCGACGAAGAACGGGTACGCCCTACCGAGAGGACACCCGTCCCGCCATGATCGGCACACGACTTGCATCCGCGCTCCTGACCGTGGTCGCCATCGCGACGGTGGGTGCGTGCAGCAGCGCCTCACAACAGTCTCCACCGGGACAGCGACCGTGCTCGGAGGGCCTGGCGGCAACGGACCAGCTCCTCCGACTCCAGCTGAGGCATGGGGCTGGAGCGACCGACCCCGACGGCCAGATCTCCGACGCGCTGAGCGACCTCAAGGAATCACTCCGCACCCGCGCAGGCGAGTCGGCCTATTTCTCCTCCGAGTCGTACAACGCGGCTGCGGACCGGCTCGCCGAGACCGTCGACCCCTTGGCGAAGGCCTACGCGGATGGGGACGAGAGCGCCTACTTCGAGGCGCACTCGCAGTACGAGGATGCCCGCCGAGCGTACAGCTCAGAGTGCGACTCCTGACCTATGCACCCTCGGATCTCCGCCGCCATCTGCAGCGGGGCCGGGTAGCGGCCCCGGCGCTGCGAACGGGCCGGAGGTGTAGTGAGCGAGCGCCGGGGCCGGCGTGGCCGGCCCCGCGCCGCCGGAGGCGGCGCCTTGATACTCAAGAGGCAGATTCGGCAGAGCCAGGAGCTTCGTCACCTCGACATGAGGGACGACGTAACAGCGCCGCTACGTCAACCGGCTGCTTGAGTGACCCGTCGACCGGCACGAAGGACACCGCGTGGCAAAGAGCGCGTTCACTGCAGCAATTATGTACGTTCACGAATTTCGCACTCGAAATGAGCGCACACAGCTTGCAAATATTCACGGCTCCGGATACGATTTGTTGGCATTACTGCATGGAATGCTAAACGATGTGGTCGCGATGCACGTCAGCGACGAGAACCGAGAGCGCGTCCTGATAGTAGAGAACGTTGAGCCGCGCGGCCGAACAATCCGTTTCACAACAAAGGCAGGTCGTTTCGGCACCGAAGGTGAGATTGTAAACGTTGACAGCGGCGAGACGACGCATGGAGGCTTATTCAGGCTCCGTCAGGTAAGTGTGTAGAAGATGAGTCCGATGACTGCCGAGATTGTCGTTTTAAATGTGGCGTAGGGCCGCCGGTAGTCTGTGTGGAGAACTTTCCACGTTTTGATATGGGCGATGACTCGTTCGATGGTGGCGCGTGTGTGGTTGAGGCTCTTGTTGAATGTTTTTTGCCAGTCGAGAAGTTCCCGGCCGGGTGGTTTTTTGAACGGGGTGAGCATGCCGCGCCCGATGTATCCTTTATCGCCGATCGGGGGGTATGTGGCGAGGTGGTCGAGGGCGCCGGATTGGTCGAGGCAATATAGGTCGTGTCGGGAGCCTGGGGTCGGGTCGGAGATCCACGACAGCTGCCCTTCCAGGGTGGCTGCGACCTGGACGACGACGCCGGTGGTGCGATGCTTGCCCGACCACAGACCCGGCACCGCGGCCCATGACCAGCAGGGCAGCAAGGTTCCATCGATGATGTACTGCCGATCGGCACGAAGCTCCTCTGCCGTCGGAACGACACTCCGCAGCGCCTGTGCCAGCAACGGTGTCACCCCCGCGATCGCTCGACTAACCGTCGACTGCGACACCCCATAGGTTTCCGCCAACTCCCACTGCACACGATTCCCGCGCAGATACGCCAACGTGATCACCACCGACCAGAACAACCCCAGAACCGGCGGCCAAGACAAACGTGCCTCCGTCGCGTCCCGCTGATCCTGCTCATACACTATAGCGACAAGATCCTGAATTTCATCACGCCGGAAACCAGTGGTATAGTACATACTGCGGCAGCCCGTTCATCTCGGATTGATTCGGCAAACCAATATTCGCGATGGACGGGCTGTCGCCCAACCCGACACGCCGGGCTAGATCGTTATTTCACGGGGCCTGAATAAGCCTCATGAATTCTCTGCGGACGAATCTCCGGTAACTCCAACACGGAACATGTTCGTCGTCCCCGAGCGAGGCGAGGTTGGGTTCCTTCTCACCGAGCGGTACGGCGGGCGAGGGGCCGCGACTGCAATTAGAGAGCTATCGAGGAACGCCTTCCGTGATCGATTCAACTCGCAGAATCTTCTGCTTGGATTCGAGGCGCAGCTCAGCCTGGAGGCCTGGCGTGAGTACGTCGAGAGAGCAGACATGAAGCGACTGACGATCAATCGCTACGGCCGCAGCCCCGATCCGGCTGATAACACGAACTACACCTCGGTCGGCAAAGTTGCTTGCAGCGTCAAGCCGAAGCGCGGCCTAGGTCGATTTGCAAAGTCTATTAAGGATGGCGTCCTTGGGGACACTATCTCGCCCTACGACCTCGTCGGAATCCCTGCCCGCGACGAGGATGACATTCGAATCGACCTAGACGATGGAGAGCAGAAGCGCCAGCTCCTTCTTGGCCACAACGAGGATCCGGCGAACTTGCTCTACATCGTAGCCGACCAGTCAGCTCAACGACCGGACGACGATGTCATGAGGCTTATTCAGGCTCCGTCAGGTAAGTGTGTAGAAGATGAGTCCGATGACTGCCGAGATTGTCGTTTTAAATGTGGCGTAGGGCCGCCGGTAGTCTGTGTGGAGAACTTTCCACGTTTTGATATGGGCGATGACTCGTTCGATGGTGGCGCGTGTGTGGTTGAGGCTCTTGTTGAATGTTTTTTGCCAGTCGAGAAGTTCCCGGCCGGGTGGTTTTTTGAACGGGGTGAGCATGCCGCGCCCGATGTATCCTTTATCGCCGATCGGGGGGTATGTGGCGAGGTGGTCGAGGGCGCCGGATTGGTCGAGGCAATATAGGTCGTGTCGGGAGCCTGGGGTCGGGTCGGAGATCCACGACAGCTGCCCTTCCAGGGTGGCTGCGACCTGGACGACGACGCCGGTGGTGGTGCGATGCTTGCCCGACCACAGACCCGGCACCGCGGCCCATGACCAGCAGGGCAGCAAGGTTCCATCGATGATGTACTGCCGATCGGCACGAAGCTCCTCTGCCGTCGGAACGACACTCCGCAGCGCCTGTGCCAGCAACGGTGTCACCCCCGTGATCGCTCGACTAACCGTCGACTGCGACACCCCATAGGTTTCCGCCAACTCCCACTGCACACGATTCCCGCGCAGATACGCCAACGTGATCACCACCGACCAGAACAACCCCAGAACCGGCGGCCAAGACAAACGTGCCTCCGTCGCGTCCCGCTGATCCTGCTCATACACTATAGCGACAAGATCCTGAATTTCATCACGCCGGAAACCAGTGGTATAGTACATACTGCGGCAGCCCGTTCATCTCGGATTGATTCGGCAAACCAATATTCGCGATGGACGGGCTGTCGCCCAACCCGACACGCCGGGCTAGATCGTTATTTCACGGGGCCTGAATAAGCCTCCATCTACACCGAGATGGAGAAGCAGATCTCGGACGACTTCGCACGAGAGCTGCCTGGCGTCATTCTCGGTGAGTCGTGGAACTCTGGAGACTGGACAACTGAGCAGCTCGCAGTGAGAATGCCGGCACGCCGCAATGTCAGCTAAATGGTCAGCCGTGGCGGTTGTATCTGACCACTTCAACACTCTACGAGATGCGCGGACTAGGGAGTATCGTCCGTTCGACTTCCTCTTCTTCTATGGCGTGCCCATTATCGTCGGACTTGTATGCTTTTTGCTACGCTATAAGATGCAAGGCGTTGAGGCAGCTATTGGCGGAATGGCAATCTTCACCGCACTCTTGTTTGGCCTCTTGGTGCAGGTTTTCACTTTGCGAATTCGGGTTGCCGACTCACCCTCTTTACGCAAGGACATCGGCCTCGGGCAACTCATAGATCAGCTCGAAGCTAATCTGGCATATACGATCTTAGTCAGTCTGGTTCTTACGGCGACACTAATCTTGCTGGCAGGAATCCTCGGCACTGCAGACCCGTATCCGCCAGTAGTGGGATCTGGAGTGATGGGGATCTTCCTGCACTTCTTTCTTACAGTCCTCTTAGTGCTTAAGCGCATCCGATCTGCCTACGCGGCGGCGCGGTACTAGACCAACTAAGGTGGACTCATTCAATGGCAGTTGCCGCATAATCGACCGCAGACAGGAATCTCTACCGTTGACTTTCCTGAATTTAGAGAGTTGTCCAGATCTCTTTATGGGTCTCGGCTGCAGTAGAGCTATGCCGCTCATCTTTATCGATCTGCAGAAAGTGGCGGCAGAACTAGATGCGTAGCGGCGATGAGGAAAAAGAAGACGCCAGGCAGGATGCTGGCCCTTCGCACTGGAACGAGCGAGCCCCGCTAGAAGCCCCACCTCCTCCGCCCTACCTCGTCGTGGCGGTGTCTGGAACGCTCATAGCGCTCGTCGGGTTCTCAAGTCTTACCGTGGTAGTGGGGGAATCTCAAACTCTTGGTGAGCGACTAGTCGGCGCTTGTTTTGCCGCGCTTGCAGCAATTGGACTGTATCTTTGCAGGGTTGCGTGGCACCGCGGCGGTTTCCGAGAGCTCAGGACCGTTCGGATGCGCGAACACGGCGAGAGACTCACGGAAGCACTCGCTCGATTTGCACTGGGCCTCGCGTGGGCATCGAAGTCAGTCGGAGGATGCGCCGCCTTCATTCTTATGCTGATATGTATCTCTAACCCGCCTGCGCCCAGTGAAGCGGCACCGCCCAACGTGCGAATTACGGCTTCGGTAGCTCTTGTCACGTTACCGCTTGGATTTCTCATCGAGCAATTTGTCAACAAGCGCCCCATCACCACTCGCGTGCGACTTGGATTATTGAAGTCTCGACTCGACGGAGTCTTCAAAGGCGCCGAAGTTGCCAGGAAATCTCTTGAGGACGCGACGTCCGAAATTGAGTTAATTGAACGCGAAGTGGCGAGGAAGTTCGAGGCCCTGAGGCTTATTCAGGCCCCGTGAAATAACGATCTAGCCCGGCGTGTCGGGTTGGGCGACAGCCCGTCCATCGCGAATATTGGTTTGCCGAATCAATCCGAGATGAACGGGCTGCCGCAGTATGTACTATACCACTGGTTTCCGGCGTGATGAAATTCAGGATCTTGTCGCTATAGTGTATGAGCAGGATCAGCGGGACGCGACGGAGGCACGTTTGTCTTGGCCGCCGGTTCTGGGGTTGTTCTGGTCGGTGGTGATCACGTTGGCGTATCTGCGCGGGAATCGTGTGCAGTGGGAGTTGGCGGAAACCTATGGGGTGTCGCAGTCGACGGTTAGTCGAGCGATCACGGGGGTGACACCGTTGCTGGCACAGGCGCTGCGGAGTGTCGTTCCGACGGCAGAGGAGCTTCGTGCCGATCGGCAGTACATCATCGATGGAACCTTGCTTCCCTGCTGGTCATGGGCCGCGGTGCCGGGTCTGTGGTCGGGCAAGCATCGCACCACCGGCGTCGTCGTCCAGGTCGCAGCCACCCTGGAAGGGCAGCTGTCGTGGATCTCCGACCCGACCCCAGGCTCCCGACACGACCTATATTGCCTCGACCAATCCGGCGCCCTCGACCACCTCGCCACATACCCCCCGATCGGCGATAAAGGATACATCGGGCGCGGCATGCTCACCCCGTTCAAAAAACCACCCGGCCGGGAACTTCTCGACTGGCAAAAAACATTCAACAAGAGCCTCAACCACACACGCGCCACCATCGAACGAGTCATCGCCCATATCAAAACGTGGAAAGTTCTCCACACAGACTACCGGCGGCCCTACGCCACATTTAAAACGACAATCTCGGCAGTCATCGGACTCATCTTCTACACACTTACCTGACGGAGCCTGAATAAGCCTCCCTCAATACTCAAAGATCAGAGAACGAAGCTCTGACGTCCGAGCTTGATGGCGACCCCAAAGCGGTAGCTCGCTACCTTGCGCTTACACGCCAGGAAAAACGCTGGAGCGCTCGGCAACAATGGATTGGCGTTGTTGTTGGCGTCATTGCGGGGGGAGTGATTAGCTACGTCGTCAACTTCACCACTGGCGATGCCCTAGAGATCCTCCGGGGACTTCTCAGGTAAGAGATCCGAACCCGAATACCAGCCCACCCTCAGCCTGACCCTCGCTATGCTGGTGCACTATCCGGGAAAGCTGCACACCGCCCATCCTGCGATACAGACGAATAGCATCTCGATCCTTCTCCATAACGTCTAACGCCACGGCTCGGTGGAGAATGTGTGCGCGATCTAAGGCCGCCGCGAGCAACTTGCGCCCTGCTCCCACTTTACGGTGATCTGGATCGACAAACAGTCGGACCACAAGCGCCAAGCGTGTGATTTCCCCTCCGGTATGTATCGCCCAAGCCGCAGCGGCGTCATCTGTCTTCTCAGCAGCCTTAAGAATTACCTGCCCAACTGGGGAGTCGCCTACAAGTGCAACCCAGCTACCCAGTGTGCGGGGTTGGTCCAACCACTCGCCCGGATTCGCCACTCCCTCGACGGGGTAGCCATCGGCCGCATGGACTCGCACCAAGACCTCAGCTAGGACTGATAGATCCTCGCTTCGACGGGGTCGGACGGTGCAGCTCACTGGTCCTCCACCGGCATGTCGTAGTCCAAAGCCGAGTAGTCGGCGCGCATCACGAAGCGGGTGACCTCGAACGGTTCCCGGTCGGCGTCGATGCCGGTGTGCCACAGCTCGATCACCGGGACCCCGTCGGGGATCGTCATGCGCTGGGCCTCCTCGCGGGTCGGCATCCGCGCCGAGATCTCCTCCCGCACGTGGGCGATCACGTGGCCGAGGGCTGCGAACTGGCCGTAGATGCCCTGCGGGCCCAAGTCGGCCGAGTCTCCCAGCGGGTTTCCCTCGACCAGACTCCATGCTGCGTAAGTGACGCCGATCTGCAACGGCTCGTCGTCGGCGAAGTACCAGTTCTCCCGCTGTACAACAGAGGTCCCGGGCTCGATCCCGAGCCGTTCGGCGACCTCGGCGGGCGCCTCGACCCGTGTGATCCGCGAGTCAACGTGCGGTGTCCGCCCCTGCGCGACGGCCTCGGCGCCGAACGGGCCGAGTTCATTGGTGGAGCGCATCGCTGCGCTGTAGCGACGCCGGCCAAACCGCATCCAGCGCGGCTTGCTGCGAACGAACACTCCGCGTCCATGCTCGGCGCTGACCAGGCCCTCGCGGCGCAGTGCGGCGATTGCCTCGCGGGCGGTGTTACGCGCGGCTCCGTGCTGCTCGGCCAGTGCGCGCTCTGAGGGGAGCTTGTCGCCGGGCTGGTACTCGCCCGAGGTGATCGCCTCGCGCAGCTCGTGCGCGATGGCTCGGTAGTCGCTGTTGGCGCCTCGCGGCGCCCGTGCCGAAGACGTCATGTCTTCACGATAGCGAACTGGCCTGAGCCAGTCACTTGACCCACTGGCTCAAGCCTGCTGTACTGGCTCAAGCCAGTAAGGCTGATCACACAACCAGGAGGCCAGTCATGGCAATCACCAACAAGTTTCCGGTCGCGATGGGCGACGTGTTCCCGCACGGCGCGTTCGTCGTCTCGGAGGTCGAGCCGGTGCGCGACTTCGACAAGTCCAGCCCGGGGCGCCCGGTGCAGCAGCTCGACAAGGAGTCCGGTCTCCCGGTGTGGTCGGTGTCGGTCCTGGACGCCGATCCGGCGGCCCGGCGGACGGACAAGACGGTGACGGTGAAGATCGCGGCGCCGCACCAGCCGGTCCCGCCCGAGGCGGCCGCGGGGTTGCCGTTCCGCCCGGTGGAGTTCGACGGACTCACCGTGACGCCGTACGTGCAGGAGTCCGGTGGCCGGCCGCGGGTGGCGTACAGCTTCCGCGCTGCCGGGATGCGCGCCCCCGGCCACCAGCGCCCCGTCCCGGGCAAGAGCCAGGACGCCGCCTGACCTGCGCTCGTGCAGGTGGAGGGGGGCCCGCTGCAACGGGCTCCCCCTCCGGATCTCCCTCACCTCACGCCCTAGCCAGGCATCTGAGTTCGGAAGGACACCGACCCTAGATGAACGCCCATCCCGCACCTGCGGCCCCCGCCTCGGACAACACCGCGACCGTCATCCCGGTGGCCCGTCTCGTCGAGGCCGGCCTCCACCGCACCAGCCGCGCGATCCGCGACACCGCACGACCCCCGACCGGCGACCTGCTCGCCCACGCCGCCCGTGCCCGTCGGCTCGCTGAGCTCCACACCCGCCGCGCCCGCTGGTGGACCGTCCTGGAACGCGACACCGCCACCAACGGCGTCCCCGCCATCTACGTCGAGGCTGTCGTCACCGCCGTCCTCGACAACGAGCGCCAGGCCCGCTACTGGAACGACACCGCCGACGACTGGCAGGCCCACGCCGACCGCCGCCCCACCTCCGACGTCGCCGGAGCCATGTCCAACTGGGCCGACCTCGGCCTCACCGAACCCACCGCCTCCGGACTCCCGGGCACCTCGGCGGTGACCCGATGACCACCCGGCCGATCAGCCGCCCGGTGCTGCGGCTGGTCCCGATCACCGACCCCACCGCCACGACGACCGACACCCGCTGGCGCGAGGACGCCGCGTGCGCTGGGCTGGACACCGAGCTGTTCTTCCCCGTCGACGACCGTGCCGCCTCGGTCGAGACACCCCGCCGGGTCTGCCGGGGCTGCCCGGTCCGCGCCGCCTGCCTGGCCGACGCCCTGGCCACCGAGGACCCGGCACGCCGCTACGGCATCACCGGCGGCACCACCCCGGGCGAGCGCCGAGTTCTGCACCGCGCCGGACTGACCCTCTCCGTCTCGACCGTCGGCGGTGATGTCGCGTGAGCAACACGCCCGCCCCGCGCCCGCCTCGCTGCGAGGTGTGCCGCACCCCGCTCCACGAGCGGCCCGACCCGCGACGACGTCGCTGCGCCGATCACCTCGGCCAACTCGCCCTGGTCCCGCTGTCCACCGTCCGCCCGGCCCGTCGCAAGGGAGGCCGCACGTGATCACCGCTGCTGCCCCGTCGGCTGACATGCCGCTCTCGGTTAACCAGATCCTCACCGTCGGCGGCGCCCTGCTCGCGGTCGCCGTGTATCTGCTCTACAAGCTCGGCCACTACCTGGCCCGAGTCCTGGAAGCCCTCGCGACCGCCGCCCTCGTGTTCATCGCGCTGTGGTTCGCCGCCAAGGCCCTTGTCCTCGCGATCGTGTGGGCGGCCCGGCACTGGCGCACCACCACGACCGTGACCGTCGTGTCCCTGTGGTGCTGGTGGTGGGGCTGGCTCTCTCTGCTGCTCGCCCTCGCCGTTCTCGCTGCTGGGCTCGGGGTGTGGCGAATCGCGTCGCTGCCCTCCTTCGACCACTGGGCCGGCCGTCACCTGCGCTCGTGGTGGCAGCGCTGGCTCGTCTACGCACCCCGGATGCCCCGCTGGCTGCGGTCCTGCGGGCTCACCGTGCCCGACCGGGTGGGTGCGACGGTCATCCAGGTCAACCCGCTGCGCCGCACCGCGACCGCGCCCCGGGAGCGCCCGCGCCGCGATCAGCTCCCCCGCATCCTCTCGGTCCGCTCCGGACCGTCCTGGGACGAGGTCAAGGTCCGCCTGGTCCCCGGGCAGACGCCGGAGGACTTCGACACCGCCGCCCGCGCCCTCGCGGTGGCTCGTGGGGTGAACCGCTGCCAGGTCCGCGAACTCGGCCCGAACGTGGTGTCGATCGACTACCAGCGCCGCAACCTCCTCCAGACCGTCGTCACCGCACCCGACCTCGACGCCATGGCCGACCTTCCCGGCGACGCGGTCGACCTGGACCGCGTGCTGTCCGGGGCGACCGAGTACGGGACGCCGTGGCGGCAGTCCATCCGCGGCAGCCACACCCTTATCGGCGGCGCCACAGGGGCGGGGAAGGGCTCGCTGATGTGGACGCCGCTGCTGTCGATCGCCCCGGCGATCCGGGACGGCCTGGTGCGGGTGAACGGGATCGATCCGAAGGGCATGGAGCTGGCCTACGGCCGGGATGTGTTCCACCGCTACGCCGTCACCTCGAAGGATGCTCTGGCGCTGCTCGACGACCTGGTCGAGCAGATGGAAGCCCGCAAGCGCGAGCACGCCGGAACCACCCGCCTCGTGCCGATCACCCGGGACACCCCGTTGGAGATCGTGGAGTTCGACGAGATCGGCGCCCTGCTGCGCTACGTCGGCGACCGCAAGACCCGCGAAGCCATCACCGAACGGATCGCGCTGCTGACCACGCAGGGCCGGGCGCTGGGGTTCACCGTGCGCGGCTACGTGCAGGAGCCGTCGAAGGACACCGTCCCGGTGCGGGAGCTGTTCCCGCGCCGCATCTGCCTGCGTGTGGCCTCCAAGTCCCATGTCGGGATGGTGCTGGGCGACCACGCCTATGACCGGGGTGCGTGGGCGAACCGCATCGGCGAATCCGAACCCGGCGTCGGCTACCTGTTCGGCGAGGGCGTCCGCGAGCCCCTGCGCGTGCGCGCCGCGTGGGTCCCCGATGACGCGATCAAGGCCCTGGAGCGGTTCGTCACCGCTCCTTCGCCCGACCCGGCCCGTCGTCCCGTGTCGGTGCTGCCCTTCCGCCCTGGCACACCCGTCCTGCCCGCCGGAGGTGCCGCATGAACACCACCGATACTGCCCCCGACCCGACCGACCAGGACAAGCTCACCCGCGCCCAGAAGGCCATGCTCGCCCTGTCGAACGAGGTCGCCACGCAGCTCGCCGAGGACCACGGTGTCTGTGTCCGCCCGCTGGCGATGCGGCGGATCGACCAGAGCAGCGGGCGGGTCGACGTCGTGCCCGTGCCGTGCGGGTCGACGCGGGAGGACCAGTGCCGCCCGTGCGCGGAGAAGGCCCGACGACTGCGCATGGTCCAGTGCCGGGAGGGCTGGCACCTCGAGGACGAACCCATCGCCAAGCCCGCCGACCCGACCGCGGCGCAGAAGGAACTGATGACGGTCCGGGCGGACCTGCACGCCGCCTACACCGACGCCCGCGCCAAGGGCGACGAGGAGGAGTGCGAGGAGATCCGCGAAACCGTCGCCGAAGTGGACCAGGAGCTGCGCGCGCTCGGGGTCCGTGGCCGTCTCGCCCCGCTCGACCCGACACCGCAGACCGTGCGCCGGACGACCCGCCGTCGCCAGGACGCACCGAACCTGCCCCGCCGCCCGGTGGAAGACCGCACCCTCGGACGGGTGTTCGGCGGCAAGTATCGGCCCTCCACGTTCCTCACGCTCACGCTGGACACGTATGGGCGGGTGGACAAGCACGGGGCCGCGCTCGACCCGGACAGCTACGACTACCGCCGGGCCGCCCGCGACGCGATTCACTTCCCGAAGCTGCTCGACCGGTTCTGGCAGAACACCCGCCGCTGCGTGGGCTGGGACGTGCAGTACTTCGGCACCGTCGAACCACAGAAACGCGGGGCACCGCACTTCCACGCCGCCATCCGCGGCACCATCCCCCGCTCCGAGCTGCGTGCGATCACGGCTGCGACCTACCACCAGGTGTGGTGGCCGGCCCACGACGAACTCCTCTACTCCGGGGACCGGCTCCCGCGCTGGGACAACCACCACAAGGCGTTCGTCGACCCCGACACCCGGGCGCCGCTGCCGACCTGGGACGAGGCCACCGACCCGGACACGCTGACCTCCCCGGCACACACGGTGGTGTTCGGGCCGCAGGTCCACGTCAAGGGCATCCTCGGCGGGACGGAGGAGGCCGGACGGCACATCGGCTACCTGACCAAGTACCTCACTAAGTCCGTCGGGCAGGCCGCCGGCCTCGACGACACCGCCACGTCCCGCCAGCGCGAGCACGCCCGCCGCCTGGCCGCCGAGCTGGCCGTCACGCCGTGCTCGCCGCGCTGCCCGATCTGGCTGCTCTACGGAATCGAACCCAAGGACGCCCGCTCCGGAACGACACCAGGGCATTGCAAGGGCAAAGCGCACAAGGCCGAGCACCTCGGGATCGCCGGGCGCCGGGTACTGGTCTCCCGCAAGTGGTCCAACAAGTCGCTCTCGGACCACCGCGCGGAGCGGACGGCGTTCGTTCGGCAACTGCTCGACCGGGCCGGGGTGCAGCCCGCCTATGCCGTCGACGACGGCCCGTTCACCTGGGAGACGACCAAGCCCGGGGACTCCGACGTGCCACCCCGCACGGTGCTGCTGCTCCATGCGATCAACCAACGCTCCCGATGGCGCGCGGACTACGACGCCGCCGTCCTGGCGACCAGCGATGCCCCGCCCGACCGTTCGGCAACTCGTGATCACGCGGCCTGACAGGAGACCCGACATGGACGACATGCAGCTCATCGCGCCGCTGTGGACGGTGCAGGACGTCTCGGAGTACCTGCGGGTGCCGGTGCAGACGCTCTACTCGTGGCGCCAGACCGGCTACGGGCCGCCGTGCCGCCGGGTGGGCAAGCACCTGCGCTACCGGCCGACCGACGTCGCCGCGTGGCTCGACGGCCTCGACGACGGGGTGGCGTGATGCCTCGGCCGCCGCTGCCGCTGGGCAGCTACGGGAAGATCACCGCATGGCAGGACGGTGACAGCTGGATCGCCCGGACCCACTACCGCGACTTCGACGGCAGGACCCGGCAGGTCAAGCGCCGGGGCCGGAGCAAGTCCGCCGCCATCCGGTCTCTGCGTTCGGCAATGGTCGACCGGCAGGCCCCGGTGAAGGAGTCCGAGGTGGTGCCGGACAGCCGGTTCACCAAGGTCGCCGAGCTGTGGCTCACCGAGGTCCGGGAGGCCGTGGACGCCGGCCGTCGCAGCCCCGGCACGCTCGACATCTACGCCTCGGTCTACCGCCGCCACGTCGAACCCGCGCTCGGCGAGATGCGCGTCCGGGAGATCACCACTCCCGTCGTCGACCGTGCCCTAGCCGTCATCAAGAAGCGCTCGGCGGCGCGGGCACGCACGGCCAAGGTCGTGATCTCCGGTGTCATGAAGCTGGCTGCCCGGCACGGAGCGATCGCCTACAACCCGGTCCGGGAGGTCGCCCGGATCGACTCCGAGCCCCGCCGGCCTCCGCGCTCGCTGACCGCGGCCGAACGCAGTGCCTGGCTCGACGCCGTGGCCCAGAGCAAGAAGGCCCGTGACTGGGACCTGCCCGACCTGACCCGGATGATGCTCGCGACCGGCGTCCGGATCGGCGAGGCCCTGGCCGTTGGCTGGTCGGAGGTCGACCTCGACGAACGGACCGTCGACATCCGCTGGCGCCTGGTGCGTCGTACCGGCGGCGGCCTGCTCCGGCTGCCCTCGACCAAGTCCGGACGCAAGGGCGAGCGCATGGTTCCGCTGCCGTCGTGGGCCATCACGATGCTCAAACGCCGGCGGCTGGCGATCGGCCCGGGGGTGGAGGCCGTGTTCCCGGACTCCCTGGGTGGTTGGCGGGACCCGGCCAACGTCCGCCGTGTCTGGCGCCAGGTCCGCGACGATGCCGAGCTGGACGGGCTGGTCAGCCACACTCTTCGGAAGACGGTGGCGAGCTTCCTCGACGACGCCGACGTGTCCGCGCGAAAGATCAGTGACCAGCTCGGTCACGCGAAGATCAGCATGACCCAGGACCGCTATCTCGGGCGGCGGCTCACCGACCGTCAGACCGCCGACGTCCTAGAGGACATGTTCGCCGAGGACACGAAAACTGTCCCAAAACCGTACTCTGATCTTGACGACGAGCCGGACGCATCGCTCTGACCTGCGGATTGTGTGGGCCCCCGGGGGATCGAACCCCGAACCCGCGGATTAAAAGTCCGCTGCTCTGCCGATTGAGCTAGAGGCCCCGGCCCTCCCCCGCGCCCCGTGCTCGCCCGGCGGAACCTGAGGAAATCCTACAGTCCGTGAGCATCGCCGCCCGCGCTCCACACCCCATGTCGCACAGGATCGTGAGGACGAACGGTCGACGGCCGTCGAGCGACCCGTGAGGCCCCTTCCCGACCACGACACCCGTCCGGGCGTACCGGCCCACGACGACGCGCCCCGAAACCGCACATCTCCGACACTGACGATCATGAAGCGTCCCGTGCTCCTGCTCATGACCGCGTTCCTGCTCACCGCCTGCGGCGGGCAGTCACCGGCCGCGGAGACCCAGGTGTCCGCGAGCTTCGCCCGGGGCGGCGAGGGGCCGGCGTTCACCTACGACCCGGCGCTCGTCCCGGTCGGTTCGACCGTCGCGGTCACCCACACCGAGCAGGACGGTGCCACCGTCGCCACCCTCCGGGTGACCGGGCTGCTGCCGAACCGGACCTACGGCGCCCACGCGCACACGCAGCCCTGCACCGCGGCCTCCGGTGCCGACGCGGGCCCGCACTTCCAGTTCTCCGAGGACCCGGTGACACCGAGCGTCGACCCGTCCTACGCCAACCCGATGAACGAGATCTGGCTCGACGTCACCACCGACGCGAACGGCGCGGGCGAGTCGACCGCCACCGTCCCGTGGGTCTTCCCGGACGACCGGCGGGCGGAGTCCGTCGTCCTGCACGAGAAGCCGACCGCCTCCCACGCCGGGCATGCGGGCACCGCGGGCGGACGCCCCGCCTGCGTCACCGTCGACTTCTGAGCGACGCCGAGGTCGGCGCCGTCCCGCGCGCCTGGGACACTGGTGGGCGTGACCGTGTTGGACAGCGTCCGCGACGCGCGGACGGACACCCCCGCCCGCCGTGACCGCGTGCTGCCGCCGTTGCGCATCGGCCCGTTCGAGGTCGACACCCCTGTGGTGCTCGCGCCGATGGCCGGCATCACCAACCCCGGGTTCCGTCGCCTGTGCCGCGAGCAGGGCGCCGGCTACTACGTCTGCGAGATGATCACCGCTCGCGGGCTGGTCGAGAAGAATCCGCTGACGTTCCGCATGATCGCCTTCGACGCGGACGAGCACCCCCGCTCGATGCAGCTCTACGGCGTCGACCCGGCGTCGATGCAGCGTGCCGCGGAGATGATCGTCGAGCGCGACCTCGCCGACCACATCGACATGAACTTCGGCTGCCCGGTCCCCAAGGTCACCCGGAAGGGCGGCGGGGCGGCACTGCCGTTCAAGCGGGAGCTGTTCCGGCGGATCGTGCGGGCCGCGGTCACCGGCGCCGGCGACCGACCGGTCACCGTCAAGATGCGGATCGGCATCGACGACGAGCACCAGACCCACCTCGAGGCCGCGCGGATCGCCGTGGACGAGGGCGCGGTCGCCGTCGCGCTGCACGCGCGCACCGCCGCGCAGCGCTACTCGGGCACCGCGGACTGGGACGAGATCGCCCGGCTGCGCGACGCCGTCCCTGCGCACGTTCCGGTGCTGGGAAACGGCGACATCTTCTCCGCGCAGGACGCGCTGGACATGGTCGCCCGGACCGGCTGCGACGGCGTCGTGGTCGGCCGGGGCTGCCTGGGGCGGCCGTGGCTGTTCGGGGACCTGGAGGCCGCGTTCGCCGGCCGCGAGCTGCCGGCGCCGCCGAACCTCGGCCAGGTCGCGGCGACGCTGCGCCGGCACGCCGTCCTGCTGTGCGAGCACATGGGCGACCACAAGGGCATCCGCGACGTCCGCAAGCACATCGCGTGGTACCTCAAGGGCTTCCCGGTCGACCCGGAGCTGCGGCGCAGCCTCGGCATGGTGGAGTCGATCGACCACCTCGACGAGCTGCTGTCCGGGCTGGACCCGGACGAGCCGTTCCCGGCCGAGGCCGACGGGCCGCGGGGGCGTCAGGGCTCACCCGGTCGCGTCGTGCTGCCCGAGCACTGGCTCGACGACCCGGACGACCCGTCGATCCCCTTCGGGGCGGACGTGGAGCACTCCGGAGGTTGATCGCGGCGACCCCGGGGCGAAACGCGTTACCCCGACCCGGGGGAACCACGGCGCCGAACGGGTGCCGACGACCCCGTACGCCTCAAGCGTCGCAGGGGTGTCACCGATGAACAGTCCCAGTGGCGCCGGAACGGCACGACGACGGGGAGGTGGATCATGACCGACACCGCATGGACGGTGCGCAGGCTCGTGCGGTCCGCCCGCCGCGTCGGCACGACGCCGCCCGCCCAGGGGCCCGAGGCCCCGGACGACGACGACCTCGCCCCCGCCTCACCCGCGGCCCGCGCGGCCCTGCACACCGCGGCCGCCGAGCGGCTCGCCGAGCACCACCGCTACGAGCAGGCCTACCTGCACCTGCGCGAGGCCGTCCGGCTCCTGCACGGCCTCAGCGCGCCGAGCCCGGCCGACGAGCTCGACCGGCTCCGCCGCGAGCACGCCGAGGCCCGGGAGCAGAGCCGCCGCGACAGCCTGACGGCGTCGTACAACCGCCGTTACCTCGACGAGCGGCTGATCGACCTGCTCGCCGCGGGCACCGACCTGCCCGTCTGCCTGGCGCTCGCCGACATCGACCACTTCAAACTGGTCAACGACACCCACGGGCACCCGTTCGGGGACCGGGTCCTGCAGCGGATGGTGCTGGAGCTGGGCCGGGCCCTGCCACCCGGCGCGTTCTGCGCCCGCTACGGCGGCGAGGAGTTCGCGCTGGTGCTGCCCGGGCTGACCGCCGAGGAGGGCGTCGCGGCCTGCGAGACCGCCCGCGAGCGCGTCGCCGCGCACGACTGGACCGACCTGCACCCGGACCTGCGGATGACGATCAGCATCGGCGTCGCCCGGTCCCGTCCGGGCGACGACGACGTCGAGGCCCTCGTCACCGAGGCCGACGTGCTCCTCTACACGGCCAAGCAGGCGGGACGGAACGCCGTCGCCCACCGCGACGCCGACGGCCGGGTGACCTTGGCCGGGGCGGCAGCCGGACGCAGGTCGATCCCCCAACCGGAGCAGGGCGCGTCGCGCCCCGCGCCACCCGCGTCGGTCCGAGCCGAATAAGATCGGCCGTGCGGTCCCCGCGGCCGCACGATCCGGAAGGGCGCGTCCCCCACCCCGCGCCCCGTCACGCGCGTCCGCTCCGGCGGTCGCGACGAGGAGGCCCGGTGCAGGACGGCGACGACGAGGTGCGCCGGTCCCGGCGTACGCGTCGGCGCCCGGACGACGCGGGCCCGCCCGCGCCCCCCGCACCGCAGGGCCCTCCCGGACCACCCGTCCCGCCACCCGGCGCGCACCCGTCGGGCCCGCAGCGGCGCCCCGGTGCGCACCCGTCCGGGGCCCAGCCGTCCTCAGCCCAGCCCTCCGGGGCCCAGCCGCGCCCCGGCTCCGGGCCGCATCCGTCCGGGCCACAGCCGCGCCCGGCGACCGGCGCACACCCATCGAACCCACAGCCGCGCCCAGCAACCGGCGCACACCCGTCGCAGCCGCAGCCGCGACCGGCCGACGCCCCGCCGGGGTCGGTCGCCCCGACCGGCGTGCGACGCGTGCGCGGCGGGCCCGTACCGCGCCGTCCCGGTGAACCGCCCGCGCCGCAGCGTCCACGTCCGCGTGACGGTGCCGCGCCCGCCCCGTCGCGCCCCACCCCGGCGCCACCCCCGGGCGGCACCCCGCGCCCGCCGTCGCCCATCGCTCCCGGTGGCGCCGGCGCCCGGCCCGCCCGCACCCCCGCGGAGGCGCCGGAGACCGCGCGTCCCGCCACCCCGGCCACCGGAACCGGTCCGGGAACCCGAGCGACCCCGGCCGCCGCAGCGCGCCCTGGCTCCAGGAGCGGAGGGGCCACCGGGAGCACCGGGGTCGCCGCCACCGCGGAGGCCGGACGGGCCGGGGCGGGCGCGGCGCCGTCGCGCCCCGCACGCCGCGGCGCCGCGGACTCGCGCGTCACCGAGGTCGTCGACGCGCTGGTGCCGCGCCGCCGCCGTCGTCGCTACCGGGACGACCCGCCCGTCGCGGACACCTCCACGGCGGAGGAGGCCGCGCCGGACGAGGCCGTCCCCGGCTCCGCGGAGCCGGAACCGGTAGGCACCCCGCCACCGGCCCGGCTCGACCCCCGCGCCCGTGCGCTGCGGATCGGCGCGGCGGCGGCCGCGGTGCTCGTCCTGGTCACCACCGCCTTCGGGTTCGCCGGGCGCAGCGAGGTCCACGCCGGTGTCCGCGACGTCGTCGCCCTCGCCCCGGACACCGACGCGATCCTCGATGCCGACACCCAGGCCGATGACCAGAACGTCCTGGTGCTGGGTCTGCAGGCCGACCGCGCGAGCACCGCGGAGTCCGCGCGCACCGACACGGCGGTGCTGGTCCACCGGCCCGCGGGCGGCGGCCCGGCCGTCACCCTGTCGATCCCCGCGACGCTGGAGGTCTCCCGGCCGCCGTGCCGGCGCTTCGACGCCGCGACCGGCACCTACGGCGGCACCGTGCCCGCGGAGTCCCGGACCGCCTTCGCCACCGCCTACGACGTCGGCGGCCCGGCCTGCAGTGTCGGCGTCGTCCAGCAGCTCACCGGCATGCCGGTGAGCGGTTTCGTCGCACTCGACCTGGCCGGGACCCCGGAGCTCGTCGACGCCGTCGGCGGGATCGAGGTCTGCACCGAGCGCCCGGTCGTGGACCCGGTGCTCGGCCCGGTCGTGGAGGGCTCGGGCACCGTGGAGCTCGACGGGGCCACCGCGGTCCGCTTCGCCTCCGCCGCGGGTACCGCGGACAGCTCCCCGGCCAACCGGGTCCGGCGCCAGCAACGCGTGCTCGCCGCGGCGCTGGGCGATGCGCTCTCGACCACCTCGCTGCTGACCCCCGGTGCGCCGGGCCGCTCCGCGGCGGGGGTGTCGTCGGCGCTGTCGGCGGACGGGGTCGACGCCGGCGAGATCCTCACCCTCGCCCGCGGACTCGCCCGGTCGGGTGCCGCGGGCGACGGGGAAGCCCCGCTGTTCCTGTCCGTCCCGGTCAGCGACGCCCCGAACACCCGGGGCCAGCTGGAGCTGCGCCGCTCCGAGGCACGCGCGCTGTTCTCCGCGCTGCGCGAGCACGGACCGCTGCCCGAGAGCGCGACAGCGCCGGCCTCCCGCTCCGCGGGTGCTCCGGGGCCGGGCACCGTCGTGAACCTGGTCGACGCGACCGGCCGCCCCGGTGCCGTCGACCGGATCGCCGCGGACCTGCGCGACCGCGGCTACGAGATCGGCAGCGTCACCCCCGGAACGGCGGCACCGGGCGCGCAGGTCCGCTACTCCCCCGACAACACCGACGCCGCGGGCACCCTCGTGGAGGCGCTGCCGGGTGCCCGCCCCGTCCCGGACCCGACCGCGAGCCGGGTGCTGGAGCTCGTCGTCGGTGCCGGCGACGCGGCTCCGGTGCAGGCCGTCCCCTCCGACGACGCCGACTGCGACTGAACCGCCCGTATCCCCCGAACGGGGTATGTCGTCCAGCGTTCACGGCGGGTTCACCCGCCGCGGCTGAACGTCGCCGCTCGGGGGCCTAGGCTCGGGACATGCGCGACACCTATCAGGAGCAGCTGGACGAGCTGGCCTCCGGCCTGGCAGACATGTGCGACGACGTCGCACGTGCCATGGCGCGCGCCACGACCGCACTGCTCGAGGCCGACCTCCAGCTCGCCGAGCAGGTCATCTCCGAGGACGTCAAGATCGACGACGTCCGTGCCGCCGCAGAGCACCGGGCCTTCGGCCTGCTCGCGCTGCAGGCGCCGGTCGCGACCGACCTGCGGGTCGTCGTCGCCGCGATCCACGGTGCCGGTGACATCGAGCGCATGGATGACCTCGCCCTGCACGTCGCCCAGGCCGCCCGTCGCAGGCACCCGCAGTCCGTGCTGCCCGACGAGGTGAAGTCCTACTTCGCCGAGATGGGCCGGGTCGGCGTCGAGCTCGCGGAGAAGGCCGGTCGGGTCATCCGCACCCGTGACCTCGACGCGGCGAACGAGCTCGAGGCCGACGACGACGCCGTCGACGACATCCACCAGCACATGTTCACCGTGCTGATGGACCGCAACTGGACCCACGGGGTGTCCGCCGCGGTCGACGTCGCGCTCCTCGCGCGGTTCTACGAGCGGTACGCCGACCACGCCGTCGCCGTCGCTCGCCGGATCGTGTACGTCGTCACCGGTCAGATGCCCGGTCCGCTCGCCGTCTGAGAGCATCGTTGGCCCGTTCGGGGCAGTCGATACACCCCACTCGGCGAACGGTCGACCGATCGGGTTTGACGGTGAGACGCCGGGGGCACGTCTGCTGCATGGAACACGCGAGCTGCGTCGTCACCGAGGTCGTCGGGACCTCGGACGAGAGCGTCGAGGCTGCGATCCGGGACGCCATGAGCCGCGCCGGACACGCCCTCGAGTGGTTCGAGGTGACCGGGGTCCAGTCGACCGTCCTCGGCTCCACCGAGCGCTTCCGTGTCGGCCTGCGGGTCGGCCTGCGTGCCCGCGCCGCCTGACCCCGCCGTTCACCGAGCGTTCACCGGTCCCGGGCCGAAGCCGACGCGAACTCCGATCTAAGGTCGTCGCCATGCGCAGGGAGACGCTCGACGACAACCTCGCGCAGCTCCGGTCCATGCTCGACGAGATGGGTCCGCTCGTCGCAGCGGCGTTCCGCGACGCGTCCGAAGCGTTGCTGTCCGACCGGACCCGGCTCGCCGAGCAGGTCGTCTCCCGCGATCCCGTCATCGACGGTTACCGCGACGCGATCGAGCTCCTCGCCGTCGAGACCATGAACATCCACCAGCCGATGGCCGCTCCACTGCGAGCGGTGATCACCGCTCTGCGGTGCGCCCAGCAGCTGGAGCGGATGGGCGACCTGGCCCGGCACATCGCCGCCACCGTCGTCCGGAGCGGGGACCACGTGGTGCTCGCCGAGCAGGCCCACCCGCTGTTCGCCGACTACGGCGCCCGGGTCGCGGCCATGGGCGACAAGGCCGTCGAGGTGCTCCGCACCCACAACGTCGTCCTCGCCGCCGAGCTGCGCGAGGACGACGACGTCGTCGACGCGCTGCACCGCCAGGTCTTCGAGCTGATGTTCGGCCCGGACTGGACGGCGGGCGTGCCGGCCGCCGTCCACGCCGCGCTGCTGGCCCGCTTCCACGAGCGCTACGCCGACCACTGCGTGCACCTGGCCGACCACGTCGTCTACGCCGTCACCGGCGGCACCGTGGACGAGCTCCCGGTCCTCTGACCCGGCCCGCGACGACGAACGCCCCCGGCCCCCCGAGAGGGGCCGAGGGCGTTGGCGCCGTGCGGACGTGCTGCGAGGATCAGCCGAAGCGGCCGGACACGTAGTCCTCGGTCGCCTTCTGCTTCGGCTGGGAGAAGATCGTCTTGGTCTCGTCGAGCTCGACCAGCTTGCCGGGCTTGCCGGTGCCCTCGATGTTGAAGAAGCCGGTGAAGTCGCTGACCCGCGCCGCCTGCTGCATGTTGTGGGTCACGATGACGATCGAGTAGTCGTTCTTCAGCTCGTTGATCAGGTCCTCGATCGCGAGCGTGGAGATCGGGTCCAGCGCCGAGCAGGGCTCGTCCATCAGCAGCACGTCGGGCCGCACCGCGATCGCGCGGGCGATGCAGAGCCGCTGCTGCTGACCACCGGAGAGGCCCGAACCCGGCTTCTCGAGCCGGTCCTTGACCTCGTTCCAGAGGTTCGCGCCGCGCAGCGACCGCTCGACGGTGTCGTCGAACTCGGCCTTCGACGCCCGCTTGTTGTTCAGCTTCATCCCCGCGATGACGTTGTCGTAGATCGACATCGTCGGGAACGGGTTGGGCCGCTGGAAGACCATGCCGATCTGGCGGCGGACGCCGACCGGGTCGACGTTCGCCCCGTAGAGGTCCTGGCCGTCGAGCTCGAGCTTGCCCTCGACGCGGGCGCCGGGGATGTTCTCGTGCATCCGGTTGGTCGACCGCAGGAAGGTCGACTTGCCGCAGCCGGACGGACCGATCAGCGCGGTGACCGTCTTCGGCTTGATGCTCATGTTGACGCCCTCGACGGCGAGGAACGACCCGTAGTAGATGTTCAGGTCCTTGGCTTCGACACTCTTGCCCATGTCGCGGATTCCTTATCGGGTCTTCGGGGCGAAAATGCGGGAGATGATGCGGGCGACGATGTTCAGCACCATGACGACGAGCATCAGGACCAGCGCAGCGGTCCAGGCCCGGTCGAGGAACGCCTCACGCGGGATGCCGGGAACGGCGTAGGAGTAGTACGAGAACACCGGCAGCGTGGCCATCGGCCCCGAGAACGGGTTCAGGTTGACGCCGAGCGCGAGACCCGTGGTGACCAGCAGCGGGGCGGTCTCACCGATGACGCGGGCGACGGCGAGCATGACGCCGGTCGCGATACCGCCGGCCGTCGTGGGAATGACGACCTTGAGGATCGTCCGCCACTTCGGCACACCGAGCGCGTACGCGGCCTCGCGCAGCTCGTTCGGGACGATCTTGAGCATCTCCTCGGTGGAGCGCACCACGATCGGGATCATGAGGACGGTCAGGGCGACCGCGCCGGCGAAGCCGAACCGCACCGCCGGGCCGACGAACAGCGCGAACAATGCGAACGCGAACAGACCGGCGACGATCGACGGGATGCCCGTCATGACGTCGACGAAGAACGTGATCGCCCGCGCCAGGCGTGACCGGTTGCCGTACTCGACCAGGTAGATCGCGGTGAGCACACCCACCGGGATGGACATGATCGCGGCGAGCGCCGTGATGATGAGCGTGCCCTGGATGGCGTGCAGTGCACCGCCGCCGACCCCGACGACGCCGCGCATCGAGCTGTTGAAGAACGTCGGGTCGAACCGTGCCCAGCCGTTCGAGACGACGGTCCACAGCACCGACACCAGCGGGATCATCGCGAGCAGGAACGCACCCGTGACGATCGCTGTCACCAACCGGTCGGCGGCCTTGCGGGCGCCCTCCACCGCGCGGGACACCACGTAGGTGGCGACCAGGTACACGACCACGGTCAGGAAGACCCACAGCCCGATGCCGAAGCCGCCCGCCAGCGCGGTCGCACCGGCCGCCACCACGGCCGATCCGGCGACCAGGGCCCACGGCGACCACTTCGGGAGGGAGCCCTTGCGACGCGGCAGAGCCGTCGTCGTGGCCGGGGCCTGCAGCGTGCTTCCGGTCACGGTCGCCTCGGTGTCGGTGCGGATTCGTTCGGTCCCGGTGGACATCTCAGTTCGCTCCCGAGAACTCGCGGCGGCGCTCGACGATGTAGCGAGCGATCATGTTGACCAGCAGGGTGATCAGGAAGAGCACCAGACCGGACGCGATGAGGACGTTGACGTCGATGCCGGACGCCTCGGGGAACTGCAGCGCGATGTTCGCGGCGATCGTCGACGGGTTGCCGGAGCCGATCAGGTTGAACGTGATCCCGCCGGAGACCGACAGGATGATCGCCACCGCCATGGTCTCGCCGAGCGCGCGGCCGAGGCCGAGCATCGCGCCCGAGACGATCCCGGAGCGGCCGAACGGCAGCACCGCGAGCCGGATCATCTCCCAGCGGGTGGCCCCCAGGGCGAGCGCGGCCTCCTCGTGCAGCTTCGGCGCCTGGAGGAAGACCTCACGGGCGACGGCGGTGATGATCGGCAGGATCATCACCGCGAGGACGAGGCCGACGACCAGCATCGTGCGGCCGGTGGCCGACGGCGGACCGGCGAAGAACGGCAGCCAGCCGAGGTAGGTGTTCAGCCACACCATCAGCCCGACGGTCGCCGGGGCCAGGGTCGCCATGCCCCACAGGCCGTACACGATGGACGGCACCGCGGCCAGCAGGTCGACGACGTAGCTGAGCGTCTGTGCGAGCCGGCGCGGGGCGTAGTGGCTGATGAACAGGGCGACCGCGATCGCCAGCGGCGTCGCCACGATCAACGCGATGACCGCGCTGACCAGCGTGCCGAAGATGAGCGGCGCGATGTAGAGGGCGAGTCCTCCGTGCACCTCGGACGCAGGGGCCACGACGGCAGGGAACGCCTCGCTGACGAGGAAGGCCGCGACGCCCGCGAGGACGACGAGGATGAGGATGCCTGCACCCTTGGCCGACCCGGCGAAGATCCGGTCCCCGAGCTGGGTCACCGGCTTCGCGGGAGCGGGCGCGGGCGAGTTTTCCGTGGTGGTCACTGTGATCCCTGGGGGTGCGGAACGCGCTGGGCAGGGGACTCGAGCGGCCGGGAACCCCGGGCGGTCACCATGATGACGACCGTCCGGGGTTCCTGGCTAGATGACATCCGACTCAGACGCTCAGCCCTGGGCCTTGATCTGGTCGATGACCGGCGTGATCTGGCCGCGGAGGGTGTCCGACAGCGGCGCCGAGCCGGCGTTCTGGGCGGCGGTCTGCTGCCCCTCCGGGCTGACCACGTAGTTCAGGAACGCCTTGGTGGTGTCGGCCTGGGCGGCGTCCGGGTACTGCGGGCAGGCCAGCAGGTAGGACACCAGCACGACCGGGTAGGCACCGCCGGTGGCGGTCCGGTTGAGGTCGAAGGCGAACGAGGTGTCGCCCTGGCCCTCGACCCGGGTGGACTCCTCGAGGATCTTGGCGGCGGCCTCGGCGGTCGGCTCGACCGCCTGGTCGCCCAGCTTGACCTTGACCTTGCCGAGGTCCTTGGCCTGGCTGGCGTCGGCGTAGCCGATGGTGCCGTCGCCGCCGCCGACGGCGGTCACGACACCGGAGGTGCCCTGAGCGGCCTCGCCACCCTGGACCGGCCAGGTCTGCGCGGCCTTGTCGGTCCACACCGCCGGGGCGGCCTTGTTCAGGAAGTCGGTGAAGTTCTGGGTGGTGCCCGACTCGTCGGAGCGGTGCACCGGGGTGACGCGGGTGGCCGGGAGCTGGACGCCCGGGTTGTCCGCGGCGATCTTCGGGTCGTTCCAGGTGGTGATCTGGCCCTTGAAGAGACCGGCGATGGTGGCCGGGGACAGGGTCAGGTCGTTGACGCCGTTCAGCTTGAAGACGACGGCGATCGGCGAGACGTAGCTCGGCACCTCGATGACCGACCCGCCGCAGCGCTCACGCGCCTTGGTCAGCTCGTCGTCCTTGAGGTAGGCGTCGGTACCGGCGAACTGGACACCGCCCTGGATGAACTGGGTACGGCCACCGCCCGAGCCGACCGGCTGGTAGTTGACGGTGGCGCCCGGGTTCGCGCCGCCGAAGCCGGCGATCCAGGCCTGCATGGCCGCCTGCTGGGAGCTCGCGCCCGCACCGGCGATCTGGCCGGTGACGCCGGAGCCCTGGGGCTCCGAGCCGCCGCCCTCGTTCGCCGCACCGCAGCCGGCGACGAACAACGCACAGGACGTGGCGATACCGACGGCAGCCAGGCGCGCCCGGGGCGCACGCCGCTTGGTCTTCACTGCAGTTTCCTCCGAGTCGGCAACGAGCCGGTTGCGGGACGGCGGTCTGGGGTGACCACTCGGCCGCAGACGCTAGGAGCCGCCGTTGGACGCCACCCCCACGGAAGATGAACGTGGGATGAACAGGGTCGGCGACCGGGTGGACCTGCATCACACGTTCGACGGAACATGGTCACCGGTCGTCGAACGGTGACAGGGTCTCACCGGGCGTAGTTGACGTCCGCGGCGTGCACGGCGAACCCGAGGCGCTCGTAGACGCGCACGGCCGGGGCGTTGTCGGCCTCGACGTAGAGCAGCACGGTGTCCAGCCCGCGGTCGTGCAGGTGGTGCAGCCCGGCGAGGGTCAGGACCTTCCCGAGCCCGCGTCCGTGGCTGGCCGGGTCCACGCCGAGGACGTAGACCTCGCCCATCGCGCGCTCGTCGCCGGTCGCCGGGTGGACCTTGGTCCAGTGGTAGCCGAGCAGGGTGCCGCCGTCGTCGACCGCGAGCAGGAAACCGGCCGGGTCGAACCAGTCCTCGGCCTCCCGGGCGGCGAGCTCGGCGCCGGTCCAGCCGCCCTGCTCGGGGTGCCAGTCGAAGGCCGCGTTGTTGACGCGGAGGAACTCGTCGTCGTCGCGGCCGGGCTCGAAGGCGCGGATCGTGACGCCGTCGGGGACGGTCAGGGCGGGCAGCGGGCCCGCCTCGGTGGTGCGGCGCATCTGCCACAGCACGCGGTCCCGGCGGTAGCCGCGGCCCGCGGCGAGCTCCTTCGCGGCGTCGAGGTCGCCGTGCGCCCACACGTGCGGGTCGGCGGTGACCTTCTCCACCGCGGTGACGAGCGCGCCACCGATCCCCCGCCGTCGCGCGTCGGGGTGCACCACCAGCTCGGCGTAGGTGCCGTCGACCTGGGCGTAGCCGGCCACCGCGCCGTCGTCACCGGCGACGACGAGGTGCGTCACGCCGTCGGCGGGGGTGTCCGGGCGCAGGTGCATCAGGTACTGCTCGGAGAGCGGTTCGGCGCCGTCGACAGCGTTCGCCGCCCTCAGCAGATCCTGCACCGCGGAGACGGTGGCGGCGTCGAGACGGGTGTGCTGCTGCGGGTCCACGAGCGCCGACCCTAGGTCACCGCGGTGCCCACGCTCCACGTCCCGGGCCGGCCGCGGGCCGGGCGCCGGGCAGCGGCCGACGGTCCGGGACGGGTTCGGGGTCCGCGTCGTCCTGGTCGGGCGGCGCCGACAGCCCGCCGCGCGACGGCCGGACGAACTTGTAGCCGACGTTGCGCACGGTGCCGATCATCTGCTCGTGCTCGCCGCCGAGCTTGGCGCGCAGCCGCCGGACGTGGACGTCGACGGTGCGGGTGCCGCCGAAGAAGTCGTAGCCCCAGACCTCCTGCAGCAGCTGGGCCCGGGTGAACACCCGGCCCGCGTGCTGCGCGAGGTACTTGAGCAGCTCGAACTCCTTGTAGGTGAGTTCCAGCAGCCGGCCCTTGAGCCGCGCCGAGTACGTCGCCTCGTCGATGACGAGCTCACCGAGGACGAGCGCGCCACCTCCGGACGCGGACTCGGCGCCGGGGCGCGACCGCAGCAGCCTCAGCCGCGCGTCCACCTCCGCCGGGCCGGTGTCGGGGAGCAGGATCTCGTCGACCACCCACTCGCCGGACACGGCGACCAGACCGCCCTCGTTCAGCACGGCGATCACCGGCGCGTCGGTCCCGGCGCTGCCCAGCAGCCGGCACAGGCTGCGCGCGGCGACCAGGTCCGAGCGGGCGTCCACCAGGACGGCGTCGTGCGGACCGGCGTCGAGCAGTGCTGCCACCTCGGGCGCCGCGGTCCGCACGTTGTGCGGCAGCAACGACAGGGCGGGCAGTACGGCTGCCGCATCCGGAGCCGTGGTCAGCAGGAGCAGTTCCATGGACTCCCCCCTTCTCGCGATACGCAGACGATACCGGGACGTCACCCCACGGTCAGCCGCAGAGCGACGGGTTTCACGCCGCGATCTGGATCGTTCTCACCACCGATCGGGTCCGATCCGGGGTCCCGGGGCCGCCCATCGGGCCGGCAGCGGGGCTCTCTACCCTGGTCAGGACGTATTCCGATCCTGTGGAGGCCCGGTCGTGGGACGCCCCGTCCGTCGCGTGCTCGTCGCCGTCCTGGCGGTGGCCGCCGTGCTCGTCGTGGGTGATCTCGCCACCGGCGCGGCCGTCGAGTCGGGCATCTCGCGCGCGTTGCGGGACCGGCTCGACCTCCCCGAGGACCCCCGTGTGCAGGTGCACGGCTTCTCGGTGCTGGCCCAGGCCGCGACCGGCCGCTACGACCACGTCGAGATGACGCTGCAGCGGGTCCCGGTCGGGCCGCTGCGCACCCCCGAGCTCCAGGTGCAGCTGTACGGCCTGCGCGGAGACCTCTCCGATCTCGCCGGTCCCGGGCCGGCCCGGTTCCGTGCGGCGGCGGCCGAGGGGATCGTCCAGATCAGCCCGAACGACGTCCGCCGGATGGTCGTCGACGCCGGGGGGCCCGCCGCCGGGGTGACGCGGCTGTCGGTCGAGGCCGTCGACGCGAACGCGATCGACTCGGTGATCCTGGCCGGCGGCGACCCGACGCTGCGCGGGCTCGACCCGCGCAACGCCGCACGGTTCGTCGCGGAGATGCCGGTGGACGGGGCCGACGCGCGGGTGGCCGTGCTGGCCTCGCTCGTCGTCGACCACGGCACCATGCGGGTCGTCCCGCGCGACGTCCGGCTCGACGGCTCGGACGAGCCGGCGCCGGACGCAGTGCGCACCTCGATGCTGCGCGCGCTCGCCGTGGACATCGACCCGGGTCCGCTGCCGCTGGGCGTCACCGCGACGTCGGCGAGCGTTCCGGAGTACAACGTGCTGCAGGTCGCCGGTTCGATGCGCGACCTGAGTGTGGGCGCCGGACCGGGTACGTCCCGCTCCGCGGGCTGAGCGGGCCGAGAGGAGGCGTCGGTGGACGTCACGGGTGCAGTGGTGCTGGTCGTCGTCCTGGTGGTGGCGACGCTCGCGGGGCTGGTGCTGCGCAACCGGTCCGGGCGGCTCCGGCCCACCGGTGACGACCGCGGCGCGACCGACGGCGCCGGGCCGGGCTGGGACCTGGCCGAAACCGGTCCGGACGGGCGCCGGGCCCTGCTGCTGCAGCTGTCCTCGCCGGTCTGCGCGCCGTGCCGGCAGACCGCGCGCGTGCTCGGTGACCTGGCCGCGGCGGACCCGGGTCTGGCGCACGTGGAGGTCGACGTGGCCGAGCGCGTCGACGTCGCCCGGGCACTGGGCGTGCTGCGGACCCCGACGACGGTCGTCTTCGACGCCCGCGGCGCGGAGATCCTGCGGGTCTCCGGTGTCCCGCGCGTCGACGAGCTCGTCGCCGCCCTTCCCACCGGCTGAGAACGTGTGTGTGATGTCCGGTCGGCGCCGACCGCTGGGCTCCGCGCCGAACGTGAGCTAGGCTCGGTGACGTGAACTGGCCGCTGACCCGACGCCGCACGGTTGATCTGTGCCGCCTCGCCGGCTGCCTGTGTCTGGACTCCTGACCCGCGTGTCCTGAGCCCGGCGTCCCGCGACGCCGAGGTTCCCACCCCGGTTACTGGAGTCCCATGTCCGCCACGGACCACGGATCCGCGCACTCCGAGCCCCGGCTCGACCCGCGCGGGGTCCGCTTCTCCGCCGCGATCACCACCGTCGTGCTGGCGTTGGTGCTGCTGTCCGGCAGCGGCGTGCTCGTCACCGCACAGGCCGTCGTGTTCGCCGTCGCGTCGTTCGCCGGCATGCGGTTCGCGCCGTACGGCGTGGTCTACCGGCACCTCGTCGCGCCCCGGCTGGGTCCGCCCGCCGAGCGCGAGGACGCCGCCCCGGTCCGCTTCTCGCAGACCGTCGGGCTGGTGTTCACCGCCGTCGCGGCGGTCGGCTACCTGTCCGGACTGACCGTGCTGGGTGTCGCCGCCACGGCGTCGGCGCTCGTGGCGGCCTTCCTCAACGCGGCCTTCGGCTTCTGCCTCGGCTGCGAGATGTACGGGCTCCTCGCCCGCCTGCGCGGTGGCACCGCCGCCGCGCGTTCCTGACCCACCCTCGACACGACTCGGGAGAGAAACGAACATGAGCCGCGAGGACGTCCTCGTCACCGCCGACTGGGCGGAGCAGAACCTGGAGACCGACGGGGTGGTGTTCCTCGAGGTCGACGAGGACACCACCGCCTACGACGGGGGCCACATCCCCGGTGCGGTCAAGGTCAACTGGACCGACGAGCTGCAGGACGCGGTCCGTCGTGACATCCCCACCAAGGAGCAGTTCGAGCAGCTGCTCTCGGCCAAGGGCGTCGCCAACGACGACCTGGTCGTGCTCTACGGCGGCAACAACAACTGGTTCGCCGCGTACGCGTACTGGGAGTTCAAGCTCTACGGCCACGAGAAGGTCGTGCTGCTCGACGGCGGCCGCAAGAAGTGGGAGCTCGACGGCCGGACCCTGACCACCGACGTCAAGGACCGCCCCGCGACCTCCTACACCGCGAAGGAGGCCGACACCTCGATCCGCGCGTTCCGCGACGAGGTCGTCGACGCGATCGACACCAAGAACCTGGTCGACGTCCGGTCGCCCGACGAGTTCTCCGGCAAGATCCTGGCCCCGGCCCACCTCCCGCAGGAGCAGAGCCAGCGTCCGGGCCACGTGCCGAGCGCGATCAACATCCCGTGGTCGAAGGCGGCCAACGAGGACGGCACGTTCAAGTCGAACGAGGAGCTCGCCTCCCTCTACAAGGAGGCCGGCTTCGACGAGGGCAAGGCGACCATCGCCTACTGCCGCATCGGCGAGCGCTCCAGCCACACCTGGGTCGTGCTGCACGAGCTCCTGGGCCACTCCGACGTCAAGAACTACGACGGCAGCTGGACCGAGTACGGCTCGCTGATCGGCGTGCCGATCGAGCTGGGAGCGAAGTGACATGTGTGCCGCACCTGACCAGAACCTGACCCTGCCCCCGAACACGGACCTCTCCAAGGAGACCGTGCTCGCCGGCCGCGTCATCGCCGGTGGCGACCCGGTGGCCGGGGCCTTCGTCCGGCTGCTGGACGGCACCGGGGAGTTCACCGCGGAGGTCGTGTCCTCGGCCTCGGGTGACTTCCGGTTCTTCGCTGCCCCGGGCACCTGGACCGTCCGGGCGCTGTCGCGCTCGGGCAACGGCCAGTCCGAGCTCGTCGCCGACGGGCCGGGCCTGCACAGCGCGGAGATCGCCGTCGCCTGACCGGTCCGCGGGGCGCCGCCCCCGACCCCACGAACGGGTCCCTCGTACGAACCTTTCGTACGAGGGACCCGTTCGTGCGTGGACAGGGGCGTCGGCACGGCACTCGGTGCCCGGCCCGGGGCGGCGGTAGAGTCGCCGGTCGTGCACTGGTTCTCCACCGGGCTGTTGATCGCCCTGTCCGCGGGAACCGCCGCCTGGGCCGGCTGGTTGCTCCGTCGCCTGTTCGTCGTCGAGCCCGCCGCCGCGCCCGGGCCGGGTCCCGATCCCGAACGGGACCCCGACGACCACCACACCGAGGAGCAGATCCCGTGACCGACCCCGAGCCCGCCGCAGCCGCCGACGAGGAGCTGCAGACCACCATCACCGGACCGGAGAACGCGGCCCCGGACTCCCCGCAGCGCAACCGGCCGCAGTGGCCCGACCTGCCCGCCGACGACGACACCGCCAACCTGCGGCAGGGCCCCGACCTGCACGAGGCCTGCCTCGGCCTGCTCCCGCTCGTCGGGACCTGGCGGGGCACCGGCGAGGTCGTCTACCCGACGATCGAGGGCCCGTTCCACTTCGGCCAGCAGATCACCTGGGCGCACGACGGCCGCCCGTTCCTGTCCTACGAGGCACGCTCCTGGCTGCTCGACGACGACGGCGGCATCATCCGCCAGGCCGCCCGCGAGACCGGGTTCTGGCGTCCCCAGGAGGACGGCTCGATCGAGGTGCTGATCGCGCACAACACCGGCATCGTCGAGGTCTACTACGGCCCCCGGGGCGACATGCGGTCCTGGCAGATCGAGACCGACGCCGTCGCCCGGACGCCCTCGGCCAAGGAGGTCACCGCGGCGAAGCGGCTCTACGGCCTGGTCAACCAGGGCGACCTCGCCTACGTCGACGAGCGCGCGATGGTCGGGCAGCCGATGCAGCCGCACATCTCGGCCGTCCTGCACCGGGTGGTCGGCTAGTTGGTCGCGGTCCGGGTCCGCCCCTGCGGCGGACACGCGGTGCTGCTGGAGGTCGACGACGCCGCCGGGGTGGCGGCCGTCGTCGCCGCCGTGCGGGACGCCGGGCTGCCCGAGGTGCGGGAGCTGGTCCCGGCCGCCCGGACCGTGCTCGTCGAGGTGGCGCCCGGGGCCACCACCGAGCGGGTCGTGCAGGTGGCACGGGCCGCGGACTCCGACGCCGGCGAGGCGGGCACCGGCACGGTCCACACGCTGGCCGTGACCTACGACGGCGCGGACCTCGCACTCGTCGCCGGGACCGCGGGCCTGTCGGTCGACGAGGTGGTCGCGCTGCACAGTGGCGCGGAGTACCGGGTGGACTTCTGCGGCTTCGCGCCGGGCTTCGGCTATCTGTCGGGCCTCCCCGAGCCGCTGCAGCAGCCGCGGCTGGAGAGCTCGCGGACCGCGGTGCCCGCCGGCTCGGTCGGGATCGCCGACGTCTACAGCTGCGTCTACCCGCGTCGCTCGCCCGGCGGCTGGCGGCTGATCGGGCGCACCGACGCCGTCCTGTTCGACCCCGTCGCCGATCCGCCGGCGCTGTTCACCCCCGGCGACCGCGTCCGGTTCGAGCCCCGGTGAACGCGCTGCTGGTGGTGCGGGCCGGACCGCAGGCGCTGGTGACCGACCGCGGGCGTCCCGGGCATGCGCACCTGGGGGTCCCGCCGTCGGGTGCGCTGGACCGGCCGGCCTACGAGCTGGGGAACCGCCTGGTCGGCAACGACGACGGCGCCGCCGGCCTGGAGCTGCTCGGCGGCGGGCTGCGGGTGCGCGCCAGGGGCGGCCGGACCGTCGCCGTCACCGGGGCACCCGCGCCGGTGCTCGTCGACGGCCGGCCTGCCGGGTCCCACCGGGCACTGCACCTGCCCGACGGCGCCGAGCTCGCCGTCGGGACGCCGGTCGGCGGGCTGCGGTGCTACCTCGCCGTCGCGGGTGGGGTGGACACTCCGGTCGCGCTGGGCAGCCGCAGCACGGATCTGCTGTCGGGGCTGGGCCCCGACCCCGTCGCCGACGGCGACGAGCTGCCGGTCGGCCCGTGGTCGGGCCGGGTGCCGGTGTCCGGGCCGGTCCCGGTGTCGGTGCCGGGTGCCGTGGTCGGGCTGCGGGTGCGTCCCGGCCCCCGCGACGACTGGTTCACCGACCCGCACGACGCCCTCGCCGGTCCGCTGTGGACGGTGACGGCGGACGGGAACCGGATCGGGGTCCGCCTCGACGGGCCGTCCCCGGGGCGGCGGCCGGAGTGGAGCGACCGGGAGCTCCCGAGCGAGGGGATGGTGACCGGCGCGCTGCAGGTCCCGCCGGACGGGCCGCCGGTGGTGTTCCTCGCCGACCACCCGACGACCGGTGGCTACCCGGTGATCGGCGTCGTCGACCCCGCCGACCTGCCGCTGCTCGCCCAGGCCCCGCCGGGGACGGGCGTGCGGTTCACCGTGCTGCGCTGAGGTTCAGCGCTCGGCGTCCTCGCCGTCGAGGATGGTGCGGACCTCGTCGACGGCCATCCCGGAGAGCCGGCCGATCTGCGCCGGGTCGAGCCCGCACTCGTGCAGGCGCCGGACGGCGCCGGCCAGGTCGTCACGGCGGCGGCGCAGGACCTCGTCGAGCTCGGCGATGCGGTCGCGGGTGTCGTCGAGCCGTTCGGTCGCGTCGACGGCGCGGGCCGGGTCCTCGAGGAGCACGCCGAGCAGCCGGTCCTTCGCATCACCGGCCGCCGGAGTGCGGGCCCCCGCGGTCGGGACGACGGCGAGCGGCAGCTCCTGCTGCTCCCCGCCGGGGAGATCGGGCTGCGGGTCGACGACCGCGTCGGCGCCGCGCAGACGCGCCCGCTGCACGGCCCGGGCCGCGAGGGCCTGCTGCACGGCCCGGGAGACCGGCTCGGGGGTCGGTCGGGACGTCGCCCCGAACCCGGTGGGCGGGGTCGGTACGGAGGGTGGGGTGGGCGTCGCCGGCATCGCGGACGTCGCGGGGAGGTCCTCGGACGCCGGTTCGGTGCGCTCGGCCGACCAGGGCGGCAGCGGACCGGTCGCGGTGTCCTGCCGGTCGACCGGGGTCCGTTCTGTCGTCGGGGGCACGGTGTCGTCCTCGGCAGCCGGGGTCTGCTCGGCCGCGGCGGGCGCGGCGGCCGGGCCGGGCGCGACGACGTCGGTGAGGTCGTCGACGACGCGCAGCCGCGCGACCGGCCACTCCGGGGCCGACGGTGTCGTCGGGGAGCCCGAGGTCCCCGCCGCATCCTGGTGCGTGGTGGTCTGGTCCGCTGTGTCCTGGTCAGCGGCGCCCTGGTTCGCCGTGTCCTGGTCCGTGGCGTCCTGGTCCGCGGCGTTCCGGTCCGCCGCATTCCGGTCCGGCACGTTCCGGGCCGCCGCGTCCTGGACCGGCACGTTCTGGTCCGCGGCGGCCCGGTCAGCGGTGCCCCGGTCAGCGGCGGCATCGGTCAGGGCGGCGGTATCGGTGTGCCGGGCCGGTCGCAGACCGGTCGACCGGGAACGCGGGGTCGGTCGTGGCCGGGGCAGCGGCTCCTCCGCGGCACCCGACGCTCCGGCACCCGGCGCACCGGCACCCGGCGCACCGGCACCGGACACCCCGGCACCCGACGCCGGCGGAACCGCGGCGAGCGACACGGCGGCCGTCGCCTCCGGGGCACGGCCCCGGGCGAGGGTGGCCGCGTCGGGCAGCTCGTCGGCCGGGGCGAACAGTGCCTCCAGCGAGCCGTCGCCCCCGTCGTCCCCGTCGTCGTCGGGAGCGGCATGCCGCGCCGCACCGGACGCGACGGCCGCGCCGGCGTACGCGGGCACCCGCGGCAGCGGCCCCGTGTCCGCGCCGCGCTCGGCGACCACGTCGGCGACGGTCCGTACACGCGCCGGGGGCGGCGGGTCGGCCGGACCACCGGCCGCCTCACCGGTCCAGTCCGCATAGGACGGCTGCGGGTCCGCGGCCGTGCGAGGGGGCTCGAGCGGCAGCGGCACGGGCGCGGAGGTGCGGCGCGCACGCCACACCCCCCACAGGACCAGTACCACGAGCACGCCCGCGCCCAGCACCGCCGCAAGGGGCAGGACCGGGACCGTGAACGAGCCGAGCTGCATGGGCCCGGACCTTATTGGGGTCCCGGGCCCCGCGCGGGGAACCTCAGCTGCTGCGCGTCCCCGTCGAGGGCTGCGCCGCGTCCGTCCGGCCCTTGTCCCCGGTGGCCGTGCCGGAACCGTTGCGGGTCGCGCCGTTGCCCTTCCCGCCGCCCTGCGACGACGGCTCGGACCCCGACGACGCACCGTTACGACCGTTCTGACCGTGGCCGGCCTGGCCGGAGCCGTTGCGCGCGCCCTCCGGACCTGGTCGTGCCGGGCCGCGCCCGGGAGCCGGGTTCGCGGTCGTCGGCGGCTCCACGTCGGCCTTCGCACCCTCGGCCGCGGTGCCCTTGTCCCCTGCCGGCGGCTTCTGCGAACCATCCGTTGGGGTGTCACCGGAACGGCGGACGGCGCCGACCGCGACCGTGCGCTCGGCGTCGCCGCCGGACTTCGGACGTGGGTCCTGGACCGGCACCACCGACGTCTTCGGCTCCGCCTCGGCAGGCCGGGAGCCCGACGCGGGCCGGAACAGCTCGGCGGGCTCGGGCTCGTCACCGGGGCGGGCCGCGGTGGCACGCTCGGCACCACCCTGCTGCCCGGTGGGGGCCGGCGACGGGCGCGGGCCCGGTGCGGGCCGCGGGCCCGGGCGCGGACCGGAGCTCTTGTCCCCCTCGGTCTTGTCCCCGTCGGTACCACCCGGCCGCTGTCCCGCGCCGTCGGCCCGGGCGGGCTGCGGCGCGCCGGCCGGACGACCACCGCCCGACCCACCGGAGCCGGGCGAGACCGGACCCGAGGCCGGCCGGGGCTGGGACCCGGAGTCCTGGCGGCCCGGGCCGGGGCCCGGCTGCGGACGCGGACCGGGACGCGGTGCCGCGTCGCCCGACGGCGACGCCTGAGCGGCCGCCGGTCGGGCGCCGTTCACGCCGGCACCGTTGACAACGGCCGCGGGTGCCTGCGGGCGGCCGTTCGGGGAGCTCTGCGGACGCGCAGGGCCCTGCTCCTTCTGACCGGGCCGCTCCTGCTGGCCGGGCCGCTGCTCGGCCCCCGGGCGCTCCTCGGCGCCGGACCGGGAACCGGGACGCTGCGGCTCCGGGGCACCCGGGCGCGGGCCGGGACGACCGGACCGCTGGTCCGCGGAGTCGGGACGGGTCTTGGCCTGGTCGGAGCGGCCCTGGTCGGAGCGCCCCTGGGCGGAACGGTCGTCGGACGACGCCGCCTCGCCGGCCGGTCCGCCGGGCTTCTGCGCCGGACCGGGGACCGCTCGGACCTCGTGGCGGGCCTTGTCCCCCGCGACCGGGTCCTTGCCGACCTCGGCGCGCAGCTCGTCGCGACGACGGGTCAGCTCGCTGACCTCCGTGCGGAGCTTGTCGCCCTGCTCACGGGCACGGTCGGCGTCGGCGCGGGCGCGGTCGACCTGCTTGCGGGCCTCCGCGACGACGCGCTCGGCGTCGGCACGGGCCTTGTTGCGGATCTCCTCCGCCTCCTCCTCGGCCTTCTGCAGGATCGCCTGCATGCGGTCGGAGAAGCTGTCGACGGCGCCGTGCCGGTCGGAGTCCGACGGCCCCGGGACGGGGCGTGGACCGGGACGCGGCACCGGGCGGGGTGGCCCACCCGCCGGCCCGACGGCGAACCCGCCGGGCGGCGGCACCGGCATGGGCGGCGGGATCGGCCTGCTCCGCAGCGCCTCGAGGTCCGCCCGCATCCGGCCCATCACCCGCTGCATCCCGACGATGTGCTCGTCGACCTGCCGCCGGTCGTAGCCGCGGAGAACGACGTCGAACCGCGGGGAACCGCCCGGGCGGTCCGCCCCGTCTGCCGTCATCGCCTCTCCTCAGGTCGTCGACATGGGTGCCCTCGACGGGCACGTTCGAGGTCGGCGGACCGACGGTCCGGCGCGACCTCGCCGGTCAGGGTAGTCACGACGACGGGGTCGCGGCGAACCACGCAGCGTGCACCGGTCGTCCGTCGGCGTGGCGGGCCCCGCGACGGACGGTTCCGTGACACGATGTTCGGTCACCGTCCTCGTGACCCGATCCTACCGGGCCACACCGAATACCATCGGCGGTGTGGACAGCACACTGAAGGGCACGTTGCACCGGCGTGGGCTCCGGATGACCCCTCAACGCCAGCTCGTGCTGGACGCGGTCAGGGAGCTGGGGCACGCGACACCCGAGCAGGTGTGCACCCGGGTCCAGGCGACGGCACCGGCGGTGAACATCACGACCGTGTACCGGACGCTGGACCTGCTCGAGGAGCTCGGCGTCGTCCGGCACGCCCATCTCGGGCACGGGGCGCCGACCTACTCCGAGCACCAGCACCGCCACGTCCACCTCGTCTGCCACCACTGCGGCCGGGTGGACGAGGCGCCGACAGAGCTGCTCTCCGATGTGGCGAGTCGCACGCTCGCCGACCTGGGCTTCCGCCTGGACGCGACGCACGTGGCCCTGTCCGGCACGTGTGTCGACTGTGCGCACGACGACGAGGACTCCACAGAAGAGGACTCCACAGAAGGAGCCCCCCAGCAGGACGACACGGCGCCCCCCGAGGGCGCGGAGGGAGACCGGTGACCGTTCCCGGATCCGAGCAGACCCCGGACACCACCGACGCCGAGGGCTCGACCCCCGACCCGGACGACGCCGTCGCCGCGCACCACGGCGACCCGCCGGCCGAGCAGCGGGCGATGGCCCGCTCGGCGGCCGTCGTCGACCGCGGGCACCGCGAGGTGCTGGCGGTGACCGGCGAGGAGCGGCTGTCCTGGCTGCACCTGCTGCTCACCCAGCACGTCAGCGAGCTGCCGCCCGGCACCGGCACCGAGGCCCTGGTGCTCGACGCGCAGGGCCGGGTGCTGCACCACATGGCCGTCGCGTCGTCGGCGGACACGGTCTGGCTCGACACCGAGCCCGGTGAGGGCGCCGCCCTGCTCGACTACCTGTCCAAGATGGTCTTCTGGTCGAAGGTCGAGCCGCGCGACGTCACCGCCGAGCTGGCCGTGCTGTCCGTCGTCGGCCCCGAGACCCCCGCCGTGCTCGCCGCGGCCGGGCTGCCGGTGCCCGATGCGCCGAACGGCGTCACGGCCCTGCCGGACGGCGGGTTCGTGCGACGGATGCCGTGGCCGGGCCGGGACGCGGCGGACGTCGTCGTCCCCCGCGGCACGAAGGACGCCCGCTGGGCGGACCTCACCGCCGCCGGGGCGCGGGCCGCCGGGACGATCGCGTTCGAGGCGCTGCGGGTGGAGTCGCGCGCACCGCGCCTGCACCGCGACACCGACGACCGCACCATCCCGCACGAGGTCGGCTGGATCGGCTCCGCCGTGCACCTCACCAAGGGCTGCTACCGGGGGCAGGAGACCGTCGCCCGGGTGGCGAACCTGGGCCGCCCCCCGCGGCGCACGGTGCTGCTGATGCTCGACGCGGGCGACGAGGACCTGCCCCGCACCGGCGACCCGGTGGTGCGCGACGGCCGCACGGTCGGCCGGGTGGGCACGGTCGTCCAGCACCACGAGCTGGGCCCGGTGGCGTTGGCACTGCTCAAGCGGTCGGTCCCGGTCGACGCCGAGCTGACCGCGGGCGTCGACGACCGGGTCTCCCCGGCCACGATCGACCCGGACTCCTACGAGCCGGACCCGGACACCCCGCCGCCGGGCCGTGCGGCCCGGGAACGGACGGGCGGCGCCGCGCGCCGGGGGTGACGCGCGGCCGGGCCGGACCACCGTGGGGCGGCCACCGGGTGAACAACCGGGTGTCCCGCACCGGTCCGCGCCCGGGTCCGCCTGTGACGACGGCGGTGCCGCGTCGCATGTTCCGGGGTGAGCAGGGTACGGTTGATCCCACGACATTGATGAGACGAGAGGGGCCGCCGGGTCGTGCGCAATGACCGGCCGCCCCTTCCCTGTTGTAAGGGGGACCTGCCATGGGGCGTGGACGAGCCAAGGCCAAGCAGACGAAGGTGGCCCGTGAGCTCAAGTACAGCTCCCCTTCTATGGATCTCGACGCCTTGCAGCGGGAGATCGGTAGTGCGACGGCGGTGACGACGACGGACAGCCGCGAGGACGACTACGGCGAGTACGACGACCTCGCCGCCAAGTACAACGACGAGGACGACGACCCTCGGCGTTGACGGCCACTTCGGCGCCCGGCCCCCGTCGTGTTGCGACGGTCCGGGCGCCGCGGCACGTGCCGACCCGGTGAGCCCGCTCGCCGGACCGGTCGCACCGGCCGGTTTCCCCTGGCCGCTCGGATAGGGCAAGATCACGACCTGTCTCCCGTGGGAGGCGTGGTCATCGGTCCCGTCACGTCCGAGGTGTTCAGCAGATGCGCGGCAACCTGTTCGCGGTCGCCGTCAACCTGGTCGTGCTGACCGTACGGTCGGACCGCCTGCACGTGCTGCTCATCGAACGGGGCGAGCCCCCGTTCCTCGGGCACTGGGCGCTGCCCGGCGGTTTCGTGCGCCCGGAGGAGGATCTGGTCCACACCGCCAGTCGGCGGTTGGACGAGGAGACCGGGACCGACACCGGCAACGCCGTCTGCGGGCACCTCGAGCAGCTGGCGAGCTACGCCGCCCCCGACCGCGATCCCCGCGGCCGGGTCCTGTCCGTCGGCTACCTCGCGCTCCTTCCGGACATGCCGGAGCCGACGCCGGGCGGCGGGGCCACCGCGTCCGCGTGGTGTGCCGTCGACGACGTGCCGCAGCTGGCGTTCGACCACCAGCGCATCCTCGCCGACGGTGTGGAGCGGGCGAAGTCGAAGCTCGAGTACACGACGCTCGCCGTGTCGTTCTGTCCGGACGAGTTCACGGTGACCGACCTGCGCCGGGTCTACGAGGCCGTCTGGGAGACCTCTCTCGACCCGCGCAACTTCCAGCGCAAGGTGACCTCCACCGACGGCTTCCTCGTGCCGACGACGACGCTGGTCACCGGTGGCCGCGGGCGTCCGCCCCGGTTGTTCCGCCGGGGTCCGGCGACCGCACTGCACCCTCCGATGCTGCGCGAGTCGCACCGCGCCGGGAACCGACCGACCGCGCAGGACGCGGCGTCGCCGCCGGGACCGGCGTAGCGCACGGTCGAGGAGACCCGGGCCGGGTCGCCGCCCGGTTGAGCCGCGCCACTCGCCCGACCGAGCGCCGGCGACACCCCCTGCGCCGAATTCGCTTACCGGGTAAGCGATTCCCACGCGGAGACCGTCCCCGGCCGGCGGCCGGGACGACGCCGCGACGCCGCGACGCCGCGACGCCGACGGTACGAGGAGCGCGCCGGATGGCGGAGGGACACGCCGCGGAGCCGGGCACCGAACCGGAACCGAGCGCACCGGACTGCCGGCCCCGGCGGAACCGGGCGGCACAGGCCGCTCAGAAGCGGGGGTGCTCCCCGCGCAGCTGCACCCGGGCGCCGAGCTCGCCGGAACCGGCACCGTCGACGTCGCCGATCCGGCCGACCTCGCCCAGGATCCAGGCAGGCACGTGCCGTGCGGTGAGGACGGCCAGGGCGCGGTCGACGTCCTCGGGCGGGAGCACCGCGACCATCCCGACGCCCATGTTGAACGTCTTCTCCATCTCCGCACGCTCGACGCGGCCGCGGGACTGGATCAGCTTGAAGATCGGGGCCGGCGTCCAGGAGCCGCGTTCCACGGTGGCGGCGAGACCGTCGGGCAGCACCCGCTCCAGGTTGCGGGCCAGCCCGCCGCCGGTGATGTGGGAGAACGTCCGCACGCCGGTCTCGGCGGTGATCGCCAGGCAGTCCTTGGCGTAGATCCGGGTCGGGACGAGCAGCTCCTCGCCGAGGGAGTGGTCGAACTCCTCCAGCTCACCGGCCAGCGGCAGCCGGGCGATGTCGAGCAGCACGTGGCGGGCCAGGGAGTACCCGTTGGAGTGCAGCCCGGAGGAGCCGAGCGCGACCAGCACGTCGCCGGGGCGGACCCGCTCGGGTCGCAGCATCTTCTCGGCGTCGACGACACCGACACCGGTCGCGGAGAGGTCGTAGGCGCCCTCCTCCATCAGGCCGGGGTGCTCGGCGGTCTCGCCGCCGAGCAGCGCGCAGCCCGCGGTCTGGCAGCCCTCCGCGATGCCGCGGACGAGTGTCGCCACCTTGTCGGGGACGATCTTGCCGATGGCGATGTAGTCCTGCAGGAACAGCGGCTCGGCCCCGCAGACCACCAGGTCGTCGACGACCATCGCGACGAGGTCCTGACCGATGGTGTCGTGCTTGTCCATCGCCTGCGCGATCGCGACCTTGGTGCCGACGCCGTCGGTCGAGGCCGCCAGCACCGGCTCGGAGTACTTGCCGAACTTCGCCGCGAACAGGCCGGCGAACCCGCCGATGCCGCCGCGCACCTCGGGCCGGGTCGCCTTCTCGGCGAACGGACGAAAACGCTCGACCGCCTGCTCCCCCGCGTCGATGTCCACCCCCGCGGAGGCGTAGCTGGCGGGGCCGGGCTCGGTCGAGGGCATGCGTGGTCTCTCCAGGTCGGGGCGGGGTCGTGATCGGGTGCCGCTACGGGCGGGTCAGCGCTTCCCCGGCACCGTATCCGACGGACAACGGCCCCGGATCGCCAGAGGCCGCACCGGACGCCGTCGGCTCCGGGACGTCCTCCAGCAGGTGCTTGCCGAGCTGGGCCTCCTCCGGCAGCGGGATCGGGTACTCCCCGTCGAAGCAGGCGCAGCACAGCCGCGAGCGCGGCTGCTCGGAGGCGGCGACCATCTGGTCGACCGAGACGTAGCCGAGGCTGTCCGAGCCGATCGAGCGTCGGACGCCCTCGGTGTCGGCGCCGTTGGCGATGAGCTCGGCCCGGCTGGCGAAGTCGATGCCGTAGAAGCAGGGCCAGCGCACCGGCGGCGAGGCGATCCGCACGTGCACCTCGAGCGCGCCGGCCTCGCGCAGCATCCGCACCAGCGCGCGCTGGGTGTTGCCGCGGACGATCGAGTCGTCGACGACCACCAGACGCTTGCCGCGGATGACGTTGCGCAGCGGGTTCAGCTTCAGCCGGATGCCGAGCTGGCGGATGGTCTGGCTGGGCTGGATGAAGGTCCGCCCGACGTAGGCGTTCTTCACCAGGCCCTGGCCGTAGGGGATGCCGGAGCCCTGGGCGTAGCCGATCGCGGCCGGGGTGCCGGACTCCGGGACCGGGATGACCAGGTCGGCCTCGACCGGGTGCTCCTCGGCGAGCCGGCGGCCGATCTCGACCCGGGTGTCGTAGACCGAGCGGCCGGCGATGGTGGTGTCCGGGCGCGCCAGGTAGACGTACTCGAACACGCAGCCCTTCGGCTCCGGGGCGGCGAAGCGCTGGCTGCGGATGCCGTCGGAGTCGATCGCGATGAGCTCGCCCGGCTCGACCTCGCGGACGAAGGAGGCACCGACGATGTCCAGCGCCGCCGTCTCCGACGCGACGACCCAGCCCCGCTCCAGGCGGCCCAGCACCAGCGGGCGGACGCCATGGGAGTCGCGGGCGGCGTAGAGGGTGTTCTCGTCGGCGAAGGTCAGCGAGAACGCGCCGCGCAGCCGCGGCAGCAGCCGCATCGCGGCCTCGTAGACGCCGAGGTCCGCCGCGCCCGCGGCGAGCAGCTCGGTGAGCAGGTCGGAGTCGGTGGTCGCGCGCAGCCCGGACCGCTTGCGGTTCTCCAGCTTCGCGACGGCGTCGCGCAGCTCGGCGGTGTTGACCAGGTTGCCGTTGTGGCCCAGCGCGAGGCCCGAGCCCGCGGCGGTGGTGCGGAACGTCGGCTGGGCGTTCTCCCAGGTCGTCGCGCCGGTCGTCGAGTAGCGGCAGTGCCCGACGGCGAGGTGCCCGCGCAGCGAGGACAGCGTCTGCTCGTCGAACACCTGGCTGACCAGGCCGAGATCCTTGAACACCACGGTGCGACGGCCGTCGGACACGGCGATGCCGGCGGCCTCCTGGCCGCGGTGCTGCAGCGCGTAGAGGCCGTAGTAGGTCATCTTCGCGACGTCCTCGCCGGGCGCCCAGACGCCGAACACACCGCACTCCTCGCGGGGTCCTGACTCGTCGGGCTCGGGGGCGGAGGGGGCGACAGGGGTGAGGGAGAGGGTTCGTTCAGGGCTGACGTGCTCGTTCCGGACGGAACTCAACGCGGCGCTCCTCGGCTGGCGGCGTACCGGGACCAGGGCACGACTGTACGCCCCGAGATCACCCATCCCCAGGTACGGGGACAGGGGTCACGTCGGCGTCGCACACCGCTCCCGTCCGGTCACGGCGTGCGCAGCGGCAGGAACGAGGCGATCTCCCCCGCCCGCGACCCCGACGCGGACACCCGACCGGTGGCGACGGCGTCGTCCCAGCTCAGGCGGCCGATGGCGAGCGCGATCCAGGTCCGCGGATCGGCCTCGACGACGTTCGGCGGGGTGCCGCGGGTGTGCCGCGGCCCCTCGACGCACTGCACCGCACCGAACGGCGGGACCCGCACCTCGACGCTGCGGCCGGGGGCACGCCGGGCCAGCTCGTCCAGTGACTCCCTGACCGCGGCCTTGCGCACCGCCCGCTCCGGCTCGACGTCCCGGTCGACCCAGTCCGCGAGGAGGTCGGACATCAGACCGAGACGGCGCCGAACCGCGCGGGGAGGGTGCCCTCCCAGGCGGTACGCAGGTCGTCGAGCGGCACCGCGCCGACGGCGTCGCCCAGGTCGAGGACGTCGCCGCCGGTCTTGCCGAGCCGCAGCGCCGGGACGCCGGCCTCGGCGGCGCGGACGAGGAACGCGTCGGCCCCGTCGGCGGGAACGGTGACCAGCACCCGTCCGGCGGACTCGGCGAACAGCGCGGTGAAGGAGTCCTCGTGCACCCCGGCCAGGTCGACGCGGGCGCCCCGGCCCCCGGCGAGTGCGGCCTCGACCAGGCCCTGGGCCAGGCCGCCGTCGGACAGGTCGTGGCTTCCGGTCAGCGCCCGGTCCGCGGCCGCGGCCGCGAGGAGCTGCGCGAGGCGCCGCTCGTGCTCCAGGTCCACGGCGGGCGGCCGTCCGCCGAGGTGCCCGTGCACCTCGTGCGCCCACTCCGACCCGCCGAACTCGGCGGCGGTGGTGCCGAGCAGGACGACCGTGTCGCCGTCGGCGCCGGCGAACCCGGACCGGACCGCGGTGGTGACGTCGTCGATCACGCCGAGCACGCCCACGACCGGGGTCGGCAGGATCGCCGTCGTCCCGGTCTGGTTGTAGAAGCTCACGTTGCCGCCGGTGACCGGGGTGCCCAGCACCGCGCAGCCGTCGGCGAGGCCGCGCACGGCCTGCTCGAACTGCCACATGACGTGCGGGTCCTCCGGTGAGCCGAAGTTCAGGCAGTCGGTGACGGCGAGCGGGACGGCGCCGGAGGTCGCGACGTTGCGGTAGGCCTCGGCCAGCGCGAGCTGCGCGCCGACGTACGGGTCGAGCGCGACGAAGCGGGAGTTGCAGTCGGTCGCGACGGCGATGCCGCGGCCGGTGGACTCGTCGACCTGCACGACCCCGGAGTCGGCGCCGTGCGCGGCGACGGTGTTGCCGCGCACGTAGCGGTCGTACTGGTCGGTGACCCAGGCCCGCGACGCGAGGTTCGGCGCGGCAGCCATCCGCAGGATCTCCGCGCGCAGCTCGGACGGGGTCTCCGGGCGGGGCAGCGCCTCCGGCGAGTCCGCGTTCAGCGCGTCCTGCTTCGCGTCGTCCCGGGCGACCGGGCGGGTGTAGACCGGGCCCTCGTGGGCGACGGTGCGCGGCGGCACGTCGACGACGGTCTCCCCCTGGGAGGTGATCACCAGGCGGTCGCCGTCGGTGACCTCGCCGATCACGGTGGCGATGGTGTCCCACTTGCGGCAGACGGCGAGGAAGGCCTCGACGTTCTCCGGGGTCACGACCGCGCACATCCGCTCCTGGGACTCCGAGGAGAGGATCTCGGCGGCGGTCATGCCGGTGGCGCGCAGCGGGACGGCGTCGAGGTCGACGTGCATGCCGCCGTCGCCGGCGGAGGCGAGCTCGGAGGTCGCACACGACAGCCCGGCACCGCCGAGGTCCTGGATGCCGACGACCAGCCCGGCTGCGAACAGCTCCAGGCAGCACTCGATGAGGACCTTCTCGGTGAACGGGTCGCCGACCTGGACGCTCGGGAGCTTCTTGCGCCCGGTGCCGCCGCTCTCGGCGTCGAAGGTCTCCGACGCCAGCACCGAGACGCCGCCGATGCCGTCCAGCCCGGTCGTCGCCCCGAACAGGATGATCTTGTTGCCGGTGCCGGAGGCGAACGCGAGGTGCAGGTCCTCGGTCTTCAGCGCGCCCACGCACAGGGCGTTGACCAGCGGGTTCCCGGCGTAGGACGGGTCGAAGACGACCTCGCCCGCGACGTTCGGCAGACCGAGGCAGTTCCCGTAGCCGCCGACACCGGCGACGATGCCGGGCAGCACCCGGCCGGTGTCGTCGGCGTCGAGCGGGCCGAAGCGCAGCGGGTCGCCGACGGCGATCGGGCGCGCGCCCATCGCCATGATGTCGCGGACGATGCCGCCGACACCGGTCGCCGCGCCCTGGTAGGGCTCGACGTAGGACGGGTGGTTGTGCGACTCGACCTTGAAGGTGACCGCCCAGCCGTCGCCGACGGACACGACACCCGCGTTCTCGCCGATCCCGGCGAGCATCGTCGAGCGCATCTGTTCGGTGGTGGTCTCACCGAAGTAGCGCAGGTGGACCTTGGAGGACTTGTAGGAGCAGTGCTCGCTCCACATCACCGAGTACATCGCGAGCTCGGCGTCGGTGGGCCGGCGGCCGAGGATCTCCCGGATGCGGGCGTACTCGTCGTCCTTGAGCCCCAGCTCCCGGAAGGGCTGCGGCTGCTCCGGAGTGGCCTCGGCGTGCTTGACGGAATCGACCGGCACCTGGGACTGCGTCACGGGGCCAGGGTAGACGGACCGCCCCGGTCCACGTCCCGGCACGGTGCCGGGGCCCACAGGCGGGGTTCCCCACAGCGGGCCCCGGGAGGGGTCGGGGACGGGGACGGCCGGTGGTCCGCGGGGACCACCGGCCGCGCCGTGCGTCGACGCCGGGTCGGGCGCCGGGTCAGGCGGTGGCCCGGGCCAGCACCGAGGTGAACAGGCCGAGGCCGTCGGCGGACGGGCCGGTCAGCCCGCTGGTCGCGTGCTCCGGGTGCGGCATGAGACCGACGACGTTGCCCGCCGCGTTGGTGATGCCGGCGATGTCACGTGTCGAGCCGTTGGGGGCGGGCTCGGTGTAGCGGAACACCACACGGCCCTCGCCCTCCAGCTCGTCGAGGGTCGCGGCGTCGGCGACGTAGCGCCCCTCCTGCGACTTCAGCGGGATCGTCAGCCGGTCCCCCGCGGTGTAGTCGCCGGTCCACGCGGTCTGCGCGTTCTCCACGGTCAGCTCGAGGTCGCGGCACAGGAAGTGCAGCCCGGCGTTCGCGACGAGCGCGCCCGGGAGCAGGTGTGCCTCGCAGAGGATCTGGAAGCCGTTGCAGATGCCGAGCACCGGCAGACCGCGCCCGGCGCCCGCCACGACCTCGGTCATGATCGGCGCCAGGCTCGCGATCGCCCCGGCGCGCAGGTAGTCGCCGTAGGAGAACCCACCCGGCACGACGACGGCGTCCACACCCTGCAGGTCGTGGTCGCCGTGCCACAGCGGGACGGCCTCGGCGCCGGCGCGGCGGACCGCGCGGGCGGCGTCGGCGTCGTCGAGGGTCCCCGGGAAGGTGATCACACCGACGCGGGTGCTCACAGCCGAGTCACCGTCCAGTCCTCGATCACCGGGTTCGCCAGCAGCGAACCGGCGAGCCGGTGCAGGGTCTCGTCGTCGACGCCGTCGGAGACCTCCAGCTCGAAGTGCTTGCCCTGCCGCACCCCGCTCACCCCGGACACACCGATCCGAGCGAGCGCCCGGGTCACGGCCTGACCCTGCACGTCGAGGATCTCGGGCTTGGGCATCACGTCCACCACCACTCTGGCCACGGGGTCAGCCTACGGTGAACAGGGGCGACGGCTCGACGTGCGTGCCCTCACCATCGGCCCATGCAGATCCTCGTCCTGGGTGGCACGGTGTTCCTCTCCCGCGCGGTCGCCGCGGCGGCGCTCGCCGCGGGGCACGCGGTGACCTGCGTGTCCCGAGGTGTCTCCGGGGCGCCACCGGGCGGCGGGCGGCGGTGATCGCCGACCGGTCCCGGCCCGGGGCACTGGCCGCGGCGCTGCACGGGCGCACGTTCGACGCCGTCGTGGACGTCGCGACGATGTCGGCGCCGTGGGTCCGCGACGCCCTCGACGCGCTGCACGGCCGGTTCGGGCACTGGACCTTCGTCTCCTCGATCAACGTCTACGCCGACCTGTCGCTGCGCGGCGGGACCGTGGCGCAGCCGACCCTCCCACCGCTGCACGACCAGCCCGACCAGGACCTCACGAACCGGGACCCGGACGTCTACGGCGCCGCGAAGGTCGCGAGCGAACAGGCGGTGCGGGAACGGGCGGGCGACCGGGCGCACGTGGTGCGCGGCGGGCTGATGTGCGGGCACGGCGACCTGTACGACCGCTACGGCTACTGGGCGGACCGGTTCGCCCGTGGGGGCCGGGTGGTCGTCCCGGACGTGCCCGCCCAGCCGATGCAGCTCGTCGACGTCGACGACCTCGCCGCCTGGATCGTGGCCTGCGCGGCCGACGGCACCACCGGCACCCACGACGGCACCGGCCCGCGGTCCACCCTGGACCGGGTGCTCGCCGCGACCGCCGCCGCCGTGGGCGCCGACGACCTGGAGCTCGTCCGGGTCCCGGAACCGACGCTGGTGGAGCAGGGGGTGGGGAGCTGGGCCGGTCCGCGGTCGTTGCCGCTCCGGCTGCCGGAGGAACTCTGGGGCATGGTCGACCGGGACGTCACCGCGACGCTCGCCGCGGGCCTGACACCCCGCCCGCTCGCCGACACCGCCCGCGCCGCGCTGGCGTGGGACCGTGGGCTCGGCGCCGGTCGGGAGCGCCGGGCCGGGCTCACCGACGCCGAGGAACGGGCCGTGCTGCGAGCGCTCGGCTGAGCGGAGCGACGTGCCACCCACCCCCCGACCGGGCATGCTGGTCCCATGCACCTGACGCACTACGGCCACGCCTGCGTCCTGGTCGACACCGGGTCGGCCAGGCTCCTGTTCGACCCGGGCACGTTCTCCACCGGCTTCGAGGCCCTCGACGGCCTGGACGCGATCCTGGTCACCCACCAGCACTTCGACCACGTCGACGCCGACGCGCTGCGCACACTGCTGCGCGCCAACCCCGACGCCGCCCTGGTCACCGACGGCCAGACCGCCGAGCAGCTGGACGGCATCGACGCCCGCACCGCCGCCCCCGGCGACGTGCTGGCCCTCGGTGGCGCCGAGGTGACCGTCGTCGGGTCCGGGGACCATGCGCAGATCCACCCGGACATCCCGCTGGTAGCGAACAACGGCTACCTCGTCGACGGCGCGCTCCTGCACCCCGGCGACGCCTACGTCCCGCCGGGCGTCGAGGAGCTGGCGACGCTGCTGATCCCGACCGGCGCGCCGTGGTTGAAGGTGTCCGAGGCCGTCGACTACCTGCGGGCGGTCGCGCCGCGCACGGTCGTCCCGATCCACGAGGGCACCCTCGCGAACCCGGCGCTGCACTACCGGTTCTTCGACAACCTGGGTCCCGACGCCACCACGCTCCTGGTCCCCGACCGGGAGAAGGCGATCACCGTCTGATGGCGCTGCAGTGGGAGCAGGTCGTCGTCGACGCCCGGGACCCGATCCGGCTCGGCCGCTGGTGGGCCGAGGCCCTGGACTGGACGGTGGCGAACGCCTCGGCAGCGGAGTTCGAGATCCAGCCGGCCGCGGGTGTCACCCCCGGGCTGATCTTCGTGCCGGTCGCGGAGGGCAAACGGACCAAGAACCGGCTGCACATCGATCTGCGACCGGACGGCGTGCGGGACTCCGAGGTCGCCCGGCTGCTCATGCTGGGCGCGACCCGGGTCGACGTCGGCCAGCACCGCGTCCCGGCCGACGAGGTGTCCTGGACGGTGCTCGCCGACCCCGAGGGCAACGAGTTCTGCGTGCTCGGCGAGCGGCGGACCTGACACCTGTCCACAGGTGGCACCGGTTGTCCACAGGGGAACACACACTGTGGACAACCGGGCCGATCGCCGGGGAGCTCCTAGGCTGCCGGGGCCGCGGCGGGGAACAGCGTGCGGTGCACGGCGCCGACGGCGCCCGCACCGCGCGCCGCGTCGACGGCGGCGAGCGCGGCCTCGACGCGGTGCTCGCGGCGCAGGTCCTTGGCCCGCAGCGCGAGCCGGACGAGCCCTCCGCGCTCGGCGGTACGCACGGCCTGCTGCTCCAGCGCCCGTCCGCGACGGCGTTCCCCCGCACGGCGCTCGCCCCGCCAGGGCTCGGACGAGCGGAAGGTGAGCACCCGCGAGCGCAGCACCGGACCGCCGGTCGCGCGGACGGTCGTCTCATCGGCGCACAGGCCGAAGCCGAGGTCGGCGAGCGCGTCGAGGGTGCCCTCGGAGGCGATCCAGCCGGGCGGGGCGAAGCCGTCGGTGGACAGCCCGGTCGCGAGCAGGATGCGCCGGGCACCGGTCAGCCGCAGGCCCGCCTCGTGCCGGGGCAGCGCGCCGAACTCGGTGCGCCGCCCGATCCGCGGGACGGTGCCGTTCTGCCAGGCCCCCACCGGGTCGCTCGTGTGGTCGAAGCCGTGCAGGAGCAGGTCGTCCCCGGCGCGGACGCGGCCGGCGATCCAGCGGACCAGGTCGTCGCCGCGGCGCAGCGGTCCGTCAGGACCCTTGGGCTGCACGAGATGGGTCAGCGGCACGCCGCGCCGGTCCAGCTCCGCGGCGAACGCGGCGGCGCGGGCGCGGTCGGCGTCGTCGGAGTCGGTCAGGCCGGACAGCGAGACCAGCAGCGTGCTCATGGCCCCCATCCGACCCGACCGAGATGAACCCCGTGTGGAGCCGCCGGATCGCGCGGACGACGATCGGCGGGCGTTCTCAGCGGGCCGTGAACCCGCCGTCGACCCGCAGCTCGGCCCCGTTGACCATGGCGGCCTCGGCCGAGGCCAGGTAGACGACGGCCGCGGCGACCTCCGACGGCTCGGCGAAGCGGCGCGCCGGGATCTCGGCGCGGTGCGCGTCTCCGGCCGGGTTGTCCCACGCCGCGCGGCCCAGGTCGGTGAGCACGACCGTCGGCGAGACGGCGTTCACCGTCACCCCGTGCGGCCCCCACTCGACGGCGAGGGTGCGGGTGAGCCCGTTGATCCCCGCCTTGGACGCGCAGTAGGCCGCGTGCTGCTCCAGCCCGCTGCTCGCCGCCTGCGAGGCGAGGTTCACGATCCGCCCGTACCCCTGTCCGACCATGACCCGGCCCGCGGCGCGGGCCATCAGCCAGGACCCGGTGAGGTTCACGTCCAGAGTGCGGCGCCAGTCGTCGATCCCCAGCTCCAGGGCCGGGGCGAGCCGCGCGATCCCGGCCGAGTTGACCAGCACGTCGACCCGGCCGTGCCGGGCGACGACCTCGTCGACGCAGGCCACTGCGGCGTCGGGGTCCGCGACGTCGACGACGTGGGTCGACGCGCGGACGTCCGGGACGCCGTCGGTGCGCAGGTCCGCGGCGGCGACCACCGCGCCCTGCCCGGCGAGCGCCCGGACCACCTCGGCGCCGATCCCCGACGCGGCCCCGGTGACGAGGGCGACCGACCCGGTGAGGTCGAACATCAGCAGTCCGTCCCGACGGTCTCCGCCTCGGCGAGGCGCTCGCCGTCGCGCCGGTCGTAGGAGTCGAGCACGGCGACCTTCTCCGCCGACGCGCTCGCCGGGTCGAACCGGTGGTCGAGCCAGCCGTCGACGAGCGTGCGCGCGAGCTCGATCCCGACCACGCGCTGGCCCATGCAGAGGACCTGCGCGTTGTTGGACTTCACCGAGCGCTCGACGGAGAACGGGTCGTGGGCGGTGACCGCACGGACACCCGGCACCTTGTTCGCCGAGATCGCCACGCCCAGCCCGGTCCCGCAGATGAGCAGGCCACGGTCGGACTCCCCCTCGGCGATCCGGCGGGCCGCGGCGACGCCGATGTGCGGGTAGGCGGTGTGCCCGTCCGCGGCGACGCCGATGTCGACCACCTCGGCGACGCGGTCGTCGGCCTCCAGGTCGGCCTTCAGCTTCTCCTTGTAGTCGTAGCCGGCGTCGTCGGCGCCCACCACGATGCGCAGCTTCTCGCTCATGTCTGCTCCTCCTGCGACGTCAGGACGTCGGCGACGGCCGTGACGATCAGGCCGAGACTGGTCGCCCCGGCGTCGGGTGTGCCCACGCTCTTCTCGGCCAGCGGGCGGGCCCGTCCGATCCGTGGCCGCAGGTCGGCGGTCGCGGCGGCGGCGTCGGTCGCGGTCGCGGCGGCGGCCGTCCACGCGCTGGCCAGGCCCTCGCCGTCGCCGACCCGGCACTCCAGCTCGTCGACGAAGGGCAGCAGCGCGTCGAGCAGGGTCTTGTCCCCCGCCCGCGCCCCACCGAGCTGCTCGATGGTCGTCGCGAACGTGCGGACCCCGGCGGCGACGGTCGCGGCCGGGTAGCCGTCGGCGGTGTCACCGAGGTGGCGCCCGAACGCCTCGAGCGCGGCGCCCCACAGCACCCCGGAGGTGCCGCCGGCACGTTCGGCCCAGGCCTGCCCGGCCTGCTGGAGCACCCAGCCACCGCCGACGTCGTCGCCGAGCTCGGCGACCCGGGCGGTGGCGGCGGTGATGCCCTTGAGCATGCCGCGGCCGTGGTCGCCGTCGCCCGCGACGGCGTCGATCCGGCCCAGCTCGTGCTCGTGGGAGCGGATCGTCGACTCCGTCGCCGCCAGCGCGGCGCGGACGGTTCCCGCCAGCTCCCGGCCCGCGGCGCTCGCCGCGGGCGCGGTGAGGACCGCGTCGGCCTCGGCGAGCTCGTAGGCGGTCGGCTCGCGCAGCGCCGCCAGCGGCGCGGCGGTCTTGCGGTAGGCGGGGGTGTAGGCGTCCGCCCGCCACAGCGGCTCCAGCTCGTCGTCGAGCCACATCAGGGTGAGCGAGCAGCCACCCATGTCGAGGCTGGTCACGAGCTCGCCGACCTCCGGGTCGACGAGCTCGTACCCGGCGGCACGCAGCCGCGGCGCGACGTGGCGCCACAGCAGGAACAGCTCCTCGTACTTCGTGGTGCCCAGCCCGTTCAGGATCGTCCCGACCCGGGCGGGGGCTCCCGGGGGAGCGTGCTTCAGCACGTCGTCGACCAGCAGTTCCGCCAGCTCGCGGGCGGGCAGCATCGGGACGTCGCGGATGCCGGGCTCGCCGTGGATGCCCAGGCCGAGCCCGAGGTGTCCGGCGGGCACCGAGAACAGCGGCTCGTCCTCGCCGGGCATCGTGCAGCCGGTGAACGCGACGCCGAGGCTGCGGGTGGCGGCGTTGGCGGCCCGGCCGAGCCGTTCGACCTCGTCGATGTCCGCGCCGCGCGCGGCGGCGGCGCCCAGCGCCTTGAACACCGTGAAGTCGCCGGCGATCCCGCGGCGCCGTGACTCCTCGTCGGCGGAGGCGACGTCGTCGGTGACGACCACGATGCGGGTGTCGATCCCCTCCTCGCGCAGCCGGTCGGCCGCGATCCCGAAGTTGATGTTGTCACCGGCGTAGTTGCCGAAGCTGAACACCACACCGCGGCCCTGGTCGGCGGCCTTCGCGACCGAGTACGCCTGCGCGGCCGACGGCGAGGTGAAGATGTTGCCGACGACGGCGCCGTGCGCGAACCCCGGCCCGACGGTCCCGCAGAACGCGGGGTAGTGCCCCGACCCGCCCCCGATGACGACGGCGACCTGGGGGTCGCCGTCGCCACGGTGGGCGACCACACCGCCGTGCACCCCTCGGACACGGTCGGCGTAGAGGTCGAGGAAGCCGTCGAGCTGGTCGTCGGCGAACGTGGCGGGGTCGTCGTAGATCCTGGTCACGAGGTCTCCTTCACCGGGGTCGCGACGGCGGCGCGCGGCGTGGGGGCGTCCTGCGGGACGTTGAGGAACGAGACCATCACGAACGCCGCCGCGTAGAGGGCGACGAAGGCCCACACGACACCGACGTTCCCGGCCCCGATCCCCAGCATCAGCGCGACGACGCCGGACCCGAGGAACGCGGCACCGCCCGCGGCGGTCGTGTACATGGCCATCGCGGCGCCCTTGTGGTCGGGTGCGAGCGCGGGCATGATCGCGCCCATCGGGACGAACCCGGCGAGCAGGCAGCCGAACACGCAGCCCGCGGCGACCGAGACCCAGAAGCCCCAGGTCGATCCGGCCGGGACGGCGTGCGGCACGTACCACCAGAGCAGCAGGCCGACGGCGGAGCCGAAGACGCCGAACCACTGCACGGTGCGGCGCCAGCCCCACCGGTCGCCCACGGCCCCGAACACGGCGTTGACCAGGATGTTCGTCGCGTAGACGAACACGGTCATGGTCAGCCAGCGGCTCTGGCCCCAGCCGAGGTCCACCGCGATGACGGTCGGCAGGATGATGAACATGCCGTACTGCGGCGCGGTGTTGATCAGCCGGACCAGGAAGCCCATGAGGATCTTCGGGTTGGTCGCGGTCAGCCGCAGCCCGGCGGTCAGCACCTGGCCGGTGGTCTCCCCCGCCGGCGCGAGCCGCTGCGTGGCGTGCGGCTCGTGCACACCGAAGCGGGCGATCAGGAACCCGGCGACGACGAGCGCGGTCGAGCCGACCATCGCGGCGGTCTCGCCACCGGTGCCGCCGCCGAAGGCCGGGATCATGCCGAGCGCGAACAGCGAGCCCAGGGTGGGCAGGCCGCCGGTGAACATGACGTAGAACCAGCCGACGGCGACGCCGTTGCGCGAGTACGGCGTGACGACGTTGATCCACACCAGGAACGCGAACGCGAAGAGCGGGTAGCCGAAGCCGCGCAGGAAGTAGGTGGCGGCGACCAGCGGGAGGCTGCCGAGCTGCAGGCTCAGCAGGAACAGCACCTCGAACACGACCCAGACGACGACGCCGAGGGTCATGACCCGGCGCGGCCCCCACAGGTCGGCGAGCGCGCCGGACAGGTAGCTGCCGATCAGCACGGCCAGGCTGTAGCCGGTGATGATCGTCGCGACGGTGGCCTCGGGCGAGCCGAGCACCGCCTCGATGTGCGGGGAGATGAAGTTGGACTCGGTCCCGTTGCCGGTCATGAAGACCAGCACGCCGAGGAAGCCCCAGCGCAGGGAGTGCGGGATGCCGATGCGGTCGAGGAAGGTCTCGCGCGATGTCGTCGTCGACACGGCGGCGCTCACGCGTTCGGGAGGATCGAGACCTTGACCGACGCACCGGAGGTGTCGCCGACCAGGTCGAGGGCCTTCTGGAACTCCGCGAGCGGCACCTGGTGGGTGCAGATGTCGTCGATCGGGAGCTTCCCGTCCTCCAGCATCTTGATCGCGGCGGGCCAGCAGTGCGGGCCGAGGTGGGCGCCGCGGACGTCGAGCTCCTTGTCGTCGGAGATGATCGACCAGTCGACGGTGACCTCGGAGCCGAAGACCGAGTACTCGACGTAGGTGCCGAGCTTGCGCAGCAGGTTCAGCCCCTGCGCGACGGCCGGCACGGCGCCGGAACCCTCCAGGTAGACGTCGGCGCCGTAGCCCTCGGTGAGCTCCTTGACCCGGGCGACCGCGTCCTCGCGGGAGATGTTGATGGTGAGGTCGGCGCCGGTGCGGCGGCCGAGCTCCAGCTTCTCGTCGTCGAGGTCGAGCGCGATCAGCAGGCGGGGGTTCTTCGCGCGGGCTCCGGCGATCAGGCCGAGGCCGATCGGGCCGCACCCGGCGACGACCACCACGTCGTCGAAGGAGATCGTGGCGCGCTCGACGGCGTGCAGCGCACACGACAGCGGCTCGGCGAACGCGGCGTGCTGCGGCGCCAGGTCCGGGGAGACCCGGTGCACCCTGGCGCGGGTCGGGACCAGCATGTACTGGGCCATGGCGCCGTCGAAGTTGCGGAAGCCGAACATGTCGTGCGGCCCGCACATCCAGTACTGGCCACGCAGGCAGTAGCGGCACTGCTCGCAGGGGACGATCTGCTCGCAGGCGACGCGGTCGCCGACGGACACGCCGTGCAGGGCGAGGCCCTCGTCGTCGCCGGACACGATCCGGCCGACGAACTCGTGGCCCGGGGTCACGCCGGTCTGGGCCCAGGCGGGGCGGTTCTCGTCGCCCCAGAACTTCGCGGCGCCGTGGTAGCACTTCAGGTCGCTCGCACACACGCCCACGGCCTCGACCTGCATGAGCAGCTCACCGGGGCCGGGCTTCGGGACGTCCACCTCCTCGAGGCGGTAGTCCTCGGGGCCGTGCACGACCACCGCCTGCATCCGGGTGGGGATGTTCTCTGCCACGGCGAAACCTCCATTGGTGCCATGCGGGCTGCTGCATACGTCTGTCGGTGAGCATGCGTTCTCCCGTGAACATCCGTCAGCACATCCGTTCCTGATTGAACAAACGTGCAGTAGGCTGGCCCGACACCGGTCCGACGCAGTGGAGGATGGCGATGGCGCCGAACGACGTCTCCCGACGCGACCTGGGGCTGATGCACCGGGCCGCACGGCTGTACTACGTCGACGAGCTCAACCAGGCCGCGATCGCCGAGCGGCTCACCGTGTCGCGCCCGACCGTCTCCCGGCTGCTCGCCGAGGCCCGCCGGGTCGGGATCGTGCAGATCACCGTGCACGACCCGGACTCGCTGCACACCGGCGACGACGACGCGCCCCGGCTCGCCGCCGCGCTCGGGCTGGACCGGGTGTGGCTGGCCCCGGTCGTCACGGGCGACCTCGGCCGGTCGCTCGCCGAACCGGTCGGTGAGGCGCTGCGGGAGGCCGGCCTACGCGCGGGCGACGTCCTGCTCGTGTCCTCCGGGCGCACCGTGTGGGAGCTGAGCCACACCGCGCTGCCCACGCTGGCCGGCTGCGAGATCGTGCCGACCGTCGGTGGGGTCGCCGAGCCCGAGGCGTGGCACCAGACCAACGAGATCGTCCGGTCGGTCGCCGAACGCGGGCACGGGCGCCCGCACTTCCTGTTCACCCAGGCCATGCCGTCACCGGCGATGAGCCGCACGCTCGCCGACGACCCGGAGTTCCGCCGGGTCACCGGGTTCTGGTCGCGGGCGCAGGCCGCCCTGGTCGGCGTCGGCGCACCCCCCGCGGGCCGCGACTCGATCTCGACCTCGGTCCCCCTCGACGACGAGGGGCTGCGCGCCGGCGTCGGCGACGTCTGCCTGAACTTCTACCGCGCCGACGGACGTCCGATCGCCTTCCCGGGCAGCGACCGGATGGTGCGGATCTCCCCCGACCAGCTGCGCCGGGTGCCGCGGACGATCGCCGTCGCCGTCGGGGAGGAGAAGGTGCCGAGCATCGTCGGCGGGGCAAGGGCGGGCCTGTTCAACCGCCTGGTCACCGACGCCCCGACCGCCCGCGCCCTCCTGGACGCCCTCGGCACCGTCTGACCCGCCGACGGACCGATCGCATGCGACGTCCACACCCCTTGTCCGCCGTCCACACCCGTTGAGAGGGGTGTGGACGGCGGACAAGGGGAGTGGACGCGGCAGGTCAGGCGGTGGGTGAGGTCCAGGGGGTGCCGGTGATCCGGCGGTAGACCTCGGCGTAGCGGTCGTGGACGACCTTCACGACGTCGTCGGGGACCTCGGGGCCGGGAGCAGTACGGTCCCAGTCCAGACCGGCGGACCAGTCGCGGACGTACTGCTTGTCGAAGGAGAACTGCACGCGACCGGGCTCGTAGGAGTCGGCGGGCCAGAACCGCGACGAGTCCGGGGTGAGCACCTCGTCGCCCAGCACGATCTCGCCGGAGGCGTCCCGGCCGAACTCCAGCTTGGTGTCGGCGACGAGGATCCCGCCCTGCGCGGCGGACTCGGCGCCGCGGCGGTAGACCTCCAGGGTCAGGTCCCGCAGCCGGGCCGCGGTGTCGGCGCCGAGCAGAGCCACGACGTCGTCGAAGGTCATGAACTCGTCGTGCTCGCCGACCGGCGCCTTGGTGGTCGGCGTGAAGATCGGCTCGGGCAGCTTCGAGCCCTCGACCAGGCCGGTGGGCAGCGTGACGCCGGAGACGGCCCCGGTGCGCTGGTACTCCTTGAGCCCGAGGCCGGTGAGGTAGCCGCGGGCGATGCACTCGACCGGCAGCATCTCCAGCGGACGGCAGCGGACGGCGCGCCCGGCGAACTCGGCGGGGATGTCGTCGGTGCCGATGACGTGGTTGGGCACGAGGTCGCCGGTGCGCTCGAACCAGTACAGCGACAGCGCGGTGAGGATCGCGCCCTTGTCCGGGACCGGCGTCGGGAGCACCACGTCGTAGATCGACAGCCGGTCCGAGGCGACGAGCAGCAGCTGGGCCGGGTCGCGCGACTCGTCGAGGTAGAGCTCGCGGACCTTGCCGGAGTGGACGAGCCTCACAGGATCCCTCCGGGGGTGTAGGCGGCGGCCTCGGGGTGCTTCGCGGTGATCGCGGCGATCTTCTCCGTCACCGTGGTGACCTGCGCGGACGCGGCACCGGTGAAACGCAGCGGGTCCTCCAGCAGCCGGTCCAGCGTGCCGACGGGCAGGCCGAGCCGGTCGTCGCCGGCGAGGCGCTGGAGCAGGTCGTTGTCGGCCTGGCCCTGCTCGCGCATCGCCAGCGCGACGGCGACCGCGTGCTCCTTGATGACCTCGTGCGCGGTCTCCCGGCCGACCCCGGCCCGCACCGCGGCCATGAGCACCGCGGTGGTGGTGAGGAACGGCAGGTAGCGGTCGAGCTCGCGGGCGATCACGGCCGGGTAGGCGCCGAACTCGTCGAGCACGGTCAGGGTGGTCTCGTAGAGGCCGTCGAGGGCGAAGAACGCGTCCGGCAGCGCGACGCGGCGCACCACCGAGCAGGAGACGTCGCCCTCGTTCCACTGGGCTCCTGCGAGGTCGGCGGTCATGACCGACAGGCCGCGCAGGATCACCATGAGGCCGTTGATGCGCTCGGCGGAACGGGCGTTCATCTTGTGCGGCATGGCACTCGAGCCGACCTGGCCGGGGGCGAAGCCCTCGGTGGCGAGCTCGGCGCCCGCCATCAGCCGGATCGTCGTGGCCAGCGACGACGGCGCCGCCGCCAGCTGCACCAGCGCGGTGACGACGTCGTGGTCGAGCGAGCGCGGGTAGACCTGCCCGACGCTCGCGAACGCCTCGGCGAACCCGAGGTGCGTGGCGACGCGCCGCTCCAGCTCGTCGAGCTTGGCCGCGTCGCCGTCGAGGAGGTCGAGCATGTCCTGGCTGGTGCCCATCGGGCCCTTGATCCCGCGCAGCGGGTAGCGCGAGCGCAGGTCCTCCAGCCGGGCGTGCGCGACGAGCAGCTCGTCGGCCGCGGAGGCGAACCGCTTGCCCAGGGTGGTGGTCTGCGCGGCGACGTTGTGGCTGCGCCCGGCCATGACCAGCTCGGCGTACTCCGACGCGCGACGCCCGAGCCGCGCCAGGACAGCGACGGTCCGGTCGGCGACGAGCTCCAGCGACAGCCGGATCTGCAGCTGCTCGACGTTCTCGGTGAGGTCGCGGCTGGTCATGCCCTTGTGCACGTGCTCGTGGCCGGCGAGGGCGTTGAACTCCTCGATGCGGGCCTTCACGTCGTGCCGGGTGACGCGCTCACGGGCGGCGATCGAATCCAGGTCGACCTGCTCGACGACGGCCTCGTAGTCGTCGATCACCGACGCCGGCACCTCGATGCCCAGGTCGCGCTGGGCGCGCAGCACCGCGATCCACAGCCGTCGCTCCAGCTGGATCTTGTACTCCGGAGACCAGAGGCGGACCAGCTCGGGGCTCGCGTAGCGCGCGGCCAGCACGTTGGGAATCACGTGGCGCGATGGTAATGGCTGCTCACGGCCCCGCCACGGCCGGGAGCACAGGCTCACACCCGGGGGCTCACGTCCGGGGCAGCGCGTCCAACGCCTCGCGCAGGGCGACCCGGCCGACCGCACGCGGGTCGGGGTCGGCCTCGATCAGCGCGGTGAGGACGACACCGTCGACGAGCGCGGTCAGCCTGCGGACCTCCCCCGGCCCCGGGCGACGGCCGGTCGCGCGGGTGAGGGCCTCGTCGAGCAGGGCGTCGAACTCGACGCGCTGGGCCCGCAGCAGCCCGGCCAGAAACGGGCGCCTGCCGGAACCGATCAGCCGCTCGAACCGGCACAGGACGGCGTCGAGGCCGTCGGTGCGCGAGCGCGGCCCGAGGAGCAGGTCGAGCACGATCTCGGCCGGGTCGTCACGCCGGGCGAGGCAGTCGTGGGCGTCCGCGAGCTCGGTGCGGGCCAGCCGGTCGAGCGCGGCGGACACCAGGTCCTCCAGCGAGGAGAAGTAGTACGTGGTGGCGGCCAGCGGCACCCCGGCACGCTCGGCGACGGCGCGGTGGCGGATCGCGTCGAACCCGCTCTCGGCCAGCAGGTCCGCTGCCGCCGCCACCAGCAGGGCGCGGCGCCGTTCACCCTTCTCGGTCTGTTTCGGGGCCGCCATCGCCACATAGTGCCAAGACCGGCCCCATCCGGACGAGTGAGATACCGGACTCGACGCCCAGGTGGGACAGGGGACCGTGACCGTTTCGTGACCCTGCCGTTCTCACCGTGACCGGTATGGAACACACTGTGGGTGTGCGCCCGTCACCCAGAAGCCGCTGGTCGTCGCGTGGTGGCACGCGCGGCGCGGCGGCCGCCCCGGCCCCCGGTGAGCCCGTCGACCTGCGGTCGGACACCGTCACGCTGCCGACCGAGGCGATGCGCCGGGCGATGGCCGAGGCCGAGGTCGGCGACGACGTGCTCGACGGCGACCCCACCATGCGCGAGCTGGAGGAACGGGTCGCCGGCCTGCTCGGCGCCGCCGACGCGCTGTGGACCCCCACCGGGTCGATGGCCAACCTGATCGCGCTGATGAGCAGGCTCGGCCGGGGCGAGGCGTTCCTCGCCCCGCAGGGCGCCCACGTGCTCGACTTCGAGCTGGGCACGGCCGCCTGGCTGGCCGGCGGGATGCCGCGGCCGCTGCCGCACGACGCAGGCCCCGGCAAGGTCACCGCCGCGGCGGTGCGCCGGGCCGCCGTCGACGACGGCTCCTACGCCGCGCTGCGCCCGGTGCTGCTGTGCCTGGAGAACACGCACAACTCCGCGGGCGGCACCGTGATCGCTCCGGAGGAGCACGCCGCCGTCGCCGCGGCGGCACGGGCCGCCCGGCTGTCGGTGCACCTCGACGGCGCCCGGTTGTGGAACGCCGCGGTCGCGCTCGGGGTCCCGCCGGGCGCGCTGACCGTCGGCGCCGACACGGTCGCGGTGTGCCTGTCCAAAGGGCTGGGCGCGCCGGTCGGATCGGTCGTCGCGGGGTCGACGGAGTTCGTCGAGCACGCCCGGCGGCTGCGCAAGATGCTCGGCGGCGGCGTCCGGCAGGGTGGGGTGCTGGCCGCGGCCGGACTCGTCGCGCTGGAGGAGATCGACCGGCTCGCCGAGGACCACGACCTCGCGACCCGACTCGCCGCCGGGCTGCGCGAGCGCGGCTGACGGGTCCGCGAGCCGCAGACCAACATCGTGCTGGTGGACGTGGCCGACGTGCGCGGCACGATCGCCACGTTCGCCGAGGCCGGGGTCCGCGCAGGTGCCATCGCGGGCAAGCTGCGGCTGATGACCCACCGCGACGTCGGCGACAAGCACATCAAGGCGGCACTGGACCGGATCGGCGAGGTCGGCCCGGCCAGCACCGGCTCCCCCGGCGGTCCCGGGATGCTGCCCCGCACCGCCCTCGGCAGCTGAGGCCGCCGCCCCGCTGCACCGTCCGGTCCGGTCGGGGCCCGTCCCACGACATCGGCGACGGGGCGCGTCGGACGCCCGTCGTCGCCGCCGTCACAGTGTCGCGCAGAGTCAACTCACTGTCGTCCGAAGTCAAGTCGCCCCGCACGATCGGGTCCACACTGGGCGACGGCCGGACGCCGGAGCAGGCATCGGCCTAGGCTTCCGCCGCCGTCGCGCCCGTGCGTACGCACCGCTGCGCGCCGGTGGCCCCGACCCCCGACCGGTGCCGGTGAGCTGCGCGGACCCGCGATCGCCGGGAGTCGCGCGGCCCGTGGTACCCAGGACAGCAGGACCGTCATGACCAGCTCCGCCCCCTCGCCCGCCCCCTCCTCCGCATCCGATCCGGAGGCGGCCCTCGTCGCCGAGGGCGTCGCCGTCGACGGCGCCCACGGGGTGCTGCTCGCGCCGACCTCGCTGCGCGCCGTCCCCGGCTCGGTCCTGCTGGTCGCGGGCACCCCCGGGTCCGGGCACACCGCGCTCGCGCTGGCGCTCGCCGGGCGGATGCGGCCCGACCAGGGCACCGTCACCCTCGACGGCGACGACGACCCCCGCCGGCTGCGCCGGGCCGTCGCCGTCGTCGACACGCCGGGGGTCAGCGAGCCGGAGCCGGTGCTGCCGCTGCGGACCGTCGTCGGCGAGGAGCTGGCGATGGCCGGGCGCGGCACCACCCCGCGGGCGGTGACCGAGTGGCTGGGTGCGCGGGGCGCCGAGAGCTGGGTGCGCTCGCGGTTCGAGGACGTGCCCGCACCCGTGCGGATCGGGCTGATGACCGCACTCGCCGCGTCCCGGCCCGGGGTGCGGGTGCTCGTCCTCACCGCGCCGGACCGGCACGGCGGCACCCCGGTGACCTGGTGGCAGGTGGCCTCCGAGCACGCCCGTGCCGGGTTCACCGTGGTCGTGACCTGCATCGAGGGGTCTGCGGCGCTGCTGGGGGTGCCGGCGGTCCGGCTCGGCGGCGGCGACGCCGGCGCGTTCCCGGAGCCGCCCGGGCGGCACAGCAGGCCCGAGGACCCGACGGGGCCGCTGACCGTCGTCGCGCCGCAGGGGGCCGACGACCTGCCCCAGGGCTGGACCCGGCGGCTGCTGCGCCGCCCGTCCGGGGCCGCGCCGGCCCCCGAACCGGGCACAGCCACCGGCACCGGCACCGAGGACGCCGGCACGGCGATCCTGCCCGGCGCGGAGCCCGCCCCGGAGCCACCCGACGCCACCAGGTCCACGGCCGACAGCGGGACCAGCGGGAACGAGACCAGCGGGAACGACACCACGGAGAGGACCTCATGAGCGCGGTCAGGATGGCGATCAGCGAGCTGAGGCGGATCACCGCCGGGCGGCTGCCGGTCCTGGCCGTGCTCGCCCTGCTGCTGATCCCGATGCTCTACGCGGGCTTCTACCTCTACGCCAACGGCGACCCCTACTCCCGCCTGGACCAGGTGCCCGCCGCGCTCGTCGTCGAGGACACGGGTGGCACCGACGCCGACGGGAAGGCGCAGAACGTCGGCCAGGACGTCGCGACGGAGCTGACCGAGTCCGGCTCGTTCGACTTCCACCGGGTCTCCGCCGCCGAGGCCGACCGCGGTGTGCGCGACAACGTCTACACCTTCGCCCTGACGATCCCGCGCGACTTCACCGCGGCCCTGCAGTCCTCCGGTGAGTTCACCCCGCGCCAGGGGATCCTCGTGCTCACCACGAACGACGCCAACAACTACCTGGCCCGCACGATCGCCGACACCCTCACCACCCGGGTCCGCGACTCGGTCGCCAAGGAGGTCGGGACGCAGGCCGCGGACCGGTTCCTCACCGGCTTCTCCACCATCCACACCAAGACCCAGGAGGCCGCGGACGGCGCCGGGAAGCTCGCCGACGGCGCGGCGACCGCCCACGACGGGGCGGGCCAGCTGGCCTCCGGGGCGGGCGAGCTCGCGTCCGGGCAGCGCCGGCTCCTCGACGGCGCGACGCAGCTCTCCGGCGGCGCCGACCGGCTCGCGACCGGGGCGGGGACCCTCGCCTCCGGTGCCGGGACCGCGGCGACCGGGGCGGACCGGCTGTCCTCGGGCGCGGGTGAGCTCGCGACCGGGCTCGGCACCCTCCGCAGCGCCACCGCGGACCTGCCCGCGCAGTCGCGCAGGCTCGCCGACGGCGCCCGCCAGGTCGCCGACGGCAACGCGCAGCTGGCCGCGGCCGGGGACCGGGTCGCGCAGGAGAGCGCCCGCCTCGCCGACCAGCTCGACGCCGCGGACGGCACCATCGCCGCGTCGCTGCGCGAACGCGGTTTCACCGACGAGCAGGTCCAGCAGGCTCTCGCCGCGCTGGCGACGGCCAAGCAGCCGCTCGTCGACGGCAACGCCCGCGTCCAGCAGGTGTCCGGGCAGCTCGACCGGCTCGGGTCCGGCGCCGGGCAGGTCGCCGACGGCGCCGAGCAGCTGGCCGCGTCCGCGCCGCAGCTCAGCCAGGGCATCGCGAGCGCCGCCGACGGGGCCGGGTCCCTGCGCGACGGCGCGAGCGAGCTGTCCGGCGGCGTGCGGAAGCTCGCCGACGGCGCCACACAGCTGTCCACCGGCGCCACCGCGCTGCGGACCGGGGCGGACCAGCTCGTCACCGGGGAGCGCACCGCCGTCGACGGCACCGACCGGCTCGCCGACGGGGCGCGCCGGCTCGACGCGGGCACCGGCGAGCTCGCCGGCGGTGCGACGCAGCTGCACGACGGCCTGGCCTCGGGGCTGGGCGACATCCCGAACCCGGCGCCGGGGGTCCGGGAGGCCACCGCCGCGAACATCGGCGACCCGGTCGCCACCCGCGACGTCGCCTACTCCCAGGCCGACACCTACGGCGCCGGACTGGCCCCGTTCTTCATGGCGCTGGCCACCTGGATCGGCGGCTACGTGCTGTTCCTGCTGGTCCAGCCCCTGTCCCGACGGGCGATCGCGGCCGGGCAGAGCCCGCTTCGGATCGCGCTGGGCGGCTGGATCCCGGCAGGCCTGCTGGGGATCGTGCAGGTCACCGGCATGTACGCGGTGGCGTCGCTGCTGCTGGGGATCACACCGGTGCACCCGGTCGCGACGCTGGCCCTGCTGTGGCTGACCTCGATGACGTTCACCGCGATCGTGCACGCCCTCAACGCGCTGCTCGGCGCGGTCGGGCAGTTCCTCGGGCTGGTGCTGATGGTGCTGCAGCTCGTCTCGGCGGGCGGCACGTTCCCGTGGCAGACCATCCCCGCGCCGCTGTACCCGGTGCACCACGTGATGCCGATGGGCTACGCCGTCGACGCACTGCGGCACCTCATGTACGGCGGCGAGCTGGCCGGTGTCGTGGGCACGGCGGTGCCGGTGCTGCTGGCCTGGTTCGTCGGCGCGCTCGCACTGGCGACGTTCGCGGCGTACCGCAAGCGGGTGTGGACGGCGACGGCGGTGAAGCCCGAGCTGGTGCTCTGAGAACCGTTCAGACCCAGGCCCGCAGCCGCTCCAGCGCCTCGGTGATGGCCTCCGGCGTCCCGGCGCCGGAGAAGCGGACGTAGCCACCGCCGTCGACCGGGTCGAAGTCCTGCCCCGGTGCGACGGCGATGCCGGTCTCGTCGAGCAGCCGGTAGGTCAGGCCCATCGAGTCCTCGTCGTCGCGCAGCAGGTGCGCGATGTCGGCGTAGACGTAGAACGCGCCGTCGGCGGGGGCGAGCCGGGTGATCCCGAGTGCGCGCAGTCCGTCGAGGAGGAGGTCGCGGTTGCGGCCGTAACGCACGACGTGGGCGTCGGCCTCGGCGTAGCTCGCCTCGTCGAACGCGGCGAGCGCGGCGTGCTGGGGCAGCGCCGGAGGGCAGACGGTGAAGTTGCCGGCGAGGCCCTCGACGGTGCGCCGCAGCCGCGGTGGGCAGACCAGCCAGCCGAGCCGCCAGCCGGTCATCGAGAAGTACTTCGAGAACGAGTTGACCAGCACGGCCTCGCGGGAGGTCTCCCAGGCGCAGCTCGTCGCGGGGCTGCCCGGGAAGGTGATGCCGTGGTAGATCTCGTCGCTGACGAGCTGGATGCCGCGGTCCTCGCAGTAGGACGCGAGCGCGGCGAGCTCGGTGGGGTCGAGGACGGTGCCGGTGGGGTTCGCCGGGCTGGCCACGATCAGACCCTTCACCGGCTCGTCGAGCGCCTCGAGCATCTCGACCGTGGGCTGGAACCGGGTGGCCGGACCGCACGGCAGCTCGACGACCTCGCAGCCCAGCGCGGCGAGGATGTTGCGGTAGCAGGGGTAGCCGGGACGGGCCATGGCCACGCGGTCGCCCGCGTCGAACGCGGCGAGGAAGGCCAGCAGGAACCCGCCGGAGGACCCCGTGGTGAGGACGACGTCACCCGGGTCGACGTCCAGGTCCCGGGGCCGCCGGTAGTGCCCGGCGACGGCCTCGCGCAGCTCGGCGATGCCAGGGGCGACGGTGTAGCCGAGCACCTGGGACCCCAGGGCGGCGACGGCGGCCGCGCGGACCGGTTCCGGCGCCGGGGTCGAGGGCTGCCCGGCCGAGAGGTTGATCAGGTCGCCGTGGGTGCGGGCCCGCTCGGCGGCGGCGGCCCAGACGTCCATGACATGGAACGGGGCGACGGCGGCGCGGGCGGCGACGGTCAGGCGGGTCACGCCGCCGAGCCTAGGCGGCGGCCCCCTGGGGACCGGACCGCGCGCCCGGGCGGGAGCCCCTCCCGGGCGCGCGGTCAGTCACGAACCGGGGCGGGCACAGGGCCCGCCCGGTGTCACTCGGCCTCGAAGCCCAGGGCGTCGACGACCGCGCCGACCTGCGCGTCGGTGGCGGCGACGGTCTCGTCGAGGTACTCGGCGACCGGGGTCAGCTCGGCCGCCTGCGCGGTACCGGTGAACGCCAGGGCGGCGAGCGGCGCGGCGACGACGCCACCCACGAGGGCGAGGGCGCGACGACGACGGGCCTGCTGGGGAGCGTGGGCCATGATGATCCTCCTGAGGTTCAGGGGCACCGGCTGTGCCCCTGTGCCACAGGACGATTCCCCGCCGCACCGGTGGAGATCAAACCCTGGTGTCCGTTTTAACCGGCTCTTCATGATCATCGAACAACCGGCCTTCGAACGCCCAGGTGGGCCCATTCGGACTAATCTCGCTAGGCCATACGGGCGTTACGCGGCGGTAACATCAACCCTGCGCAACCGGAACGCTGACCTCGCCCCGCTCGGCCTTGAGACCGATGTCGGTGCGGTGGTGCGAGCCCGCGAGGCGGACCGGCGCCAGCCGCGCATAGGCCTCGGCCCGGGCGGCGGCGAGGTCGGAGCCGGTGCCCACGACCGACAGCACGCGCCCGCCGGAGGAGACGACCGCGCCGTCGTCGCGGCGACGGGTGCCGGCGTGCAGCACACCGTCGCCCTCGGCGCCGGTGATGACGTCACCGAGCCGCGGGGTGGCCGGGTACCCCTCGGCGGCGACGACGACGGTCACCGCAGCCCCCTCGGCCCACTCGATCGCGGGCTGCTCGGCGAGCGTGCCGGTCGCGGTGGCGAACAGCAGCTGCGACAGCGGGGTGCGCAGCAGCGCCAGCACGGCCTGGGTCTCCGGGTCCCCGAAGCGGCAGTTGAACTCGATGACCGCGGGGCCCTCCGAGGTCAGCGCGAGACCGGCGTAGAGCAGCCCGGTGAACGGGGTCCCGCGGCGCACCATCTCCTCGGCGACCGGCGCGACGATCCGGGCGACGAGCTCCTCGGCGAGGTCCTCGCCCGCCCAGGGCAGCGGGCAGTAGGCGCCCATGCCGCCGGTGTTGGGGCCGGAGTCGTCGTCGCCGACGCGCTTGAAGTCCTGCGCGGGCAGCAGCGGCACGACGGTGGCACCGTCGACGAGGCAGAACAGCGACGCCTCGGGCCCGTCGAGGAACGACTCCAGCAGCGCCGGGTGGCCGGCGTCGAGCAGCCCGAGGGCGTGCGCGCGGGCCACCTCGATGTCGTCGGACACGACGACGCCCTTGCCCGCGGCCAATCCGTCGTCCTTGACGACGTAGGGCGGGGTGAACACCGACAGCGCGGTGTCGAGGTGCGCCGGGTTGTCGACGACGACCGACGAGGCCGTCGGCACCCCCGCCGCGCTCATCACGGCCTTCGCGAACGCCTTGGACCCCTCGATCCGGGCCGCCTCGGCGCTCGGGCCGAAGCAGGGGATCCCGGCCTCCCGGACCGCGTCGGCCGCGCCGTTGACCAGCGGACCCTCCGGCCCGATGACCACGAGGTCGGCCTTCCAGGTCCGCGCCAGCTCGACGACGGCACCGTTGTCGGTGACGTCGAGCCCGAGCTGCTCGGACACCGCGGCCGTCCCCGCGTTGCCGGGGGCGACGGCGAGCGCCGACACCTCCGGGTCCTGCGCCAGAGCCACGGCGATGGCGTGCTCACGCGCACCGCTTCCCACGATCAGGATCCGCACGGTGGCCGAGCGTATCCGTGCACGTCGGACGACGGGGAACCGGTCTCGGATCAACCGTCGCAGCGCTGCAGGTGGGCACCGATCAGGGCGGTGACGTGTGTGGGGTGCTCCTGCTGCGGGAAGTGACCGGTGGCCGGGAGCGTGTGGTGGGTCAGCCCGGCGCCGGCGAACCGCTCGTCGCCGCGCATGGTGGTGTCGAGCACGCACGGGTCGTCGGCCCCGTGCACCTGCAGCACCGGCACACCCACCGGCCGGGAGACCTCGCGGGCGAACCGGTGACCGTCGGGGCGCAGCTGGGAGCGCATCGACCAGCGGTAGTACTCGAGGCTGCAGTGGGCCACGGTGGAGATCCGCATCGCCTCGGCGTTGCGGGCCACGACGTCGGCGAAGTCGGCGGTCGCGGCCCACTCCGGCCCCGCCCAGGCCCGCATGATCCGGCCGACCCGGGCGCCGCCGTCGGCGCGCAGCGAGCGCTCCGGCAGCCGCGGCAGCTGGAACCCGGCCATGTAGCGGCTGGCCGCCCCCTGCCCGAGGGGGTCGCGCAGCAGCGCGTCCCGCATCACGATCGGGTGCGGCGCCCCGAGCCCGGTGAGCGAGACGACCAGGCGCGGGTGCAGCGTGGCGACCGTCCAGCCGATCGTGGCGCCCCAGTCGTGCCCGACGACGTGGGCGCGCGACTCCCCGAGCGCCCGGATCAGCCCGGCGCAGTCCCCGGCGAGGGTCCACAGGTCGTAGCCCCGGGGAGGCTTGTCGGTGTCGCCGTAGCCGCGGAGGTCGGGCGCGACGGCCCGGTAGCCGGCGTCGCCGAGGGCGAGGAGCTGGTGGCGCCAGGTCCACCAGAACTCCGGGAAGCCGTGCAGCAGCACGACCAGCGGGCCGGTCGGTGGGCCGTACTCCGCGAGGTGCATGCGGATGCCGTTGGCCGACACCGCACGGTGCGTCCACGGACCGGGGATCCGGACGACCGAGGGGTCGGGCGGGGTGCCGGCCGTCGCGGACACGCCGGATCAGCCCGCGGCTGCGTGCCGCCCGGAGGTGCCGTCGGCGATCTCGCGGACGTTGTCGCGGTCACCGCGCTGGCCGCGCTGGGCGAGCACCTGCGCGGAGTCCTTGAGCGAGTCGATGGTGCGCTCCGGCTTGCGGATCTTGCGGACCCGCAGGTAGCCGAGGAAGCCGAACAGGCCGGCCACGAGCAGCATGAACAGGAACGTGATCCCGAAGCCCGCGGCGCGGTTGAGCCAGATCGAGAGGAACTCGGCGAGGGTGAAGAACAGGTAGAACAGGCTGAACAGCCCGATCACCGCGGCGATCACGAAGAAGACGCTGCCCTGCACGCCCTTCTTCACCTCGGCCGTGACCTCGGCCTTGGCGAGCTCCACCTCCGACCGGACCAAGGTCGAGAGGTGGGTGGTGACGTCCTTCGCGAGGGCGCCGAGGGACGCGTCGCGCGGCCCCGGCTCGTTCGTGAGCGGGATCGAGGGCAGGACCGGCGGAACCTCCGCGTTGCCCGACTGGCTGTTGCTGGCCACCGTCTTCCCTCCTGCTGGTGCACTCGCCTGCCCGGGGTGCTGGGGTCCCCCGGACGGCCGTCGTTCGGTGAGCCGCCATCGTGCCACGGGGTCAGCCGGGCTGCTCGGCTGCGCCACGCCGGGGACGGGGCCTCACTCGTCCGGGCGGCCGCGCAGCTTCTTGATCTGTCCGCGCCGGTTCTTGGCGTCGAGCCTGCGGCGCTGCGACCCGCGAGTCGGACGGGTGGGGCGACGGGTACGCGGGCCCGCCGCGGTCGCCTCGCCGAGCAGGGTCGCGAGCCGCCCACGGGCGGCCTCGCGGTTGCGGAGCTGGCTGCGGTGCTCGGACGCGACGACGGTCAGCACGCCGTCGACGAGCCGGTTCGCCAGCCGCGACAGGGCCCGGTCGCGCAGGTCCTCGGGGACGCTCGGCGAGCCCGCGAGGTCGAAGGACAGTTCCACCCGGGAGTCGGTGGTGTTGACGCCCTGCCCCCCGGGCCCCGAGGCGCGGGAGAACCGCCAGCTCAGCTCGCGGGCGGGCACGACGAAGCCGCGCCGCACCTCGATCGGGTCGTCCACCACCCCAGTGTCGCCCATCGGTCCCGGGCCCCGCGGCACGCGCGGGGCCCGGGGACCCGGTCAGTCCTCCTTCGACTCGCTCATGCCGGACGAGATCAGGTCCATCACCGACGAGTCGGCGAGGGTCGAGACGTCGCCGACGTCCCGGTTCTCGGCGACGTCGCGCAGCAGGCGGCGCATGATCTTTCCGGAGCGGGTCTTCGGCAGCTCCTCCACGACCAGGATCTGGCGCGGCTTGGCGATCGGGCCGATCTCCTTGGAGACGTGGTCGCGGAGCGCCTTGATGGCCGCCTCGCCCTTCGCCTCGTCCTTCGACGCGCTCCCGCGCAGGATCACGAACGCGACGATCCCCTGGCCGGTGGTCTCGTCGGAGGCGCCCACGACCGCGGCCTCGGCGACGGTCGGGTGGCTGACCAGCGCCGACTCCACCTCCGTGGTCGAGATGCGGTGCCCGGAGATGTTCATGACGTCGTCGACGCGGCCGAGCAGCCAGATGGCGCCGTCGTCGTCGTACTTGGCGCCGTCGCCGGCGAAGTAGTAGCCCTGCTCGGCGAAGCGGGACCAGTAGGTCTCCTTGTAGCGCTCGGTGTCGCCCCAGATGCCGCGCAGCATCGAGGGCCAGGGCTTGTCGAGGACGAGGTAGCCGCCCTCGCCGTTGCCGACGGGGGTGCCGGTGTCGTCGACGACGGTGGCCGAGATGCCCGGCAGCGCACGCATGGCCGAGCCCGGCTTGGTCGCGGTGACGCCCGGCAGCGGGGCGATCATCTGCGAGCCGGTCTCGGTCTGCCACCAGGTGTCGACGATCGGGCAGCGCTCCTTGCCGATCTTCTCCCGGAACCACATCCAGGCCTCGGGGTTGATCGGCTCGCCGACCGTGCCGAGCACCCTGAGCGAGGACAGGTCGTACTTCGCGGGGATGTCCTCGCCCCACTTCATGAACGTGCGGATCAGCGTCGGGGCGGTGTAGTAGATCGAGACCTTGTACTTGTCGACGATCTCCCAGTGCCGGCCCTCGTGCGGGGTGTTCGGCGTGCCCTCGTAGATCACCTGCGTGGCGCCGTTCGCGAGCGGCCCGTAGACGATGTAGGTGTGCCCGGTGACCCAGCCGATGTCGGCGGTGCACCAGTAGACGCTCTCGCCCGGCTTGTGGTCGAACACCACGTTGTGGGTGTACGCGGACTGCGTGAGGTAGCCGCCGGAGGTGTGCAGGATGCCCTTCGGCTTCCCGGTGGTGCCCGAGGTGTAGAGGATGAACAGCGGGTGCTCGGAGTCGAAGGACTCCGGGGTGTGCTGGTCGGACGCACCGTCGACGACGTCGTGCCACCACACGTCGCGGCCGTCGGTCCACGGCACGTCGGTCTCGGTCCGCTTGACGACGAGGACCTTCTCGATCGAGGTGCCCGCGACGGCCTCGTCGGTGTTCTCCTTCATCGGAGCCGGCTTGCCGCGCCGGTACTGACCGTCGCTGGTGATCAGCACCTTGGCCTCGGCGTCCTCGATGCGCGCCTTGAGCGCGCCCGGGGAGAACCCGCCGAACACGACGCTGTGCAGCGCGCCCAGGCGGGCGCAGGCCAGCATCGAGAACACGGCCTCGGGGATCATCGGCAGCTGGATGGCGACGCGGTCGCCCTTGCCGACGCCCAGCTCGGTCAGCGCGTTCGCGGTCTTGGAGACCTCGCGCTGCAGGTCGGCGTAGGTGATGGTGCGGGAGTCGCCGGGCTCGCCCTCCCAGTGGATGGCGACGCGGTCGCCGTTGCCGGCCTCGACGTGCCGGTCGGCGCAGTTGTAGGCGACGTTCAGCTCGCCGCCGACGAACCACTTCGCGAACGGGGGCTGCCAGTCCAGGACGGTGTCCCACTTCTTCGTCCAGTGCAGACGGTCGGCCTGCTCGGCCCAGAACCCCTCGCGGTCGTCATCGGCACGGTCGTACCAGTCTGCGGTGGCGTTCGCCTGCGACGCGAACTCCTCCGACGGCGGGAACGACCTGCTCTCGCTGGAGAGCGCGCTGAGCGCGGAACTCTTCTCGGACTCGGCCATGTCCTGGTGTCCTCCTCGACGCGGCGGGTCACTTCGGGCCGACGTGGCGGCCTCGGGCGCACTCGGTGTGCGCACACGTGTGCGGTCCGACGCTAGTGAACCGTCCTCGCCCGTGCACCGTCTGTCGGGACAGGTACCGACGGGACACGGACGCCACACCTGACCGTCCGCGCAGGTGGGGGGCCGTTCCCGGGTGCGACAGGGTGTCCGCGGGGCCCCGACGGCGGGCGGGCGGATGTCCGGCGGTCGACGGATCACCACGACCGGTCGCCGAGCGGTCCACACCGCAGGGGTACTTACCCGGCGGTAGCCCACCGGTTGGGACGATGACGTCCATGGCCCGCCCCGCAGCAGCCGATCCGCTCGCCCCGCTCGCCGCACTCCCCGGCGTCGCCGAGGCGGTCGCCCGCGCCCGCGACGCGGCCACCGAGGTGCACAACCAGCCGGTCAACCGGCGCGGCTGGCCCGCGACGGCCGCCGAGGCCGCCCTGCGCGCCGCCCGCTCCTCCGCCGCGATCGACGGAGCCCCGCTGCGGCCGGTCACCGCCGACCACGTCTCCGACCCGGTCCTCGCGGGCGCCGTCCGGATCGCCGACGAGCGTGCCAAGCTCCTCGACACCTGGCGCCGGGCCCCGCTGCAGGGACTCGCCCGGCTGCACGTGCTGGCCGCGGGGGACCTCGTGCCCGCCGAGGAGCACGAGCAGGTGCTGGGCCGGCCGCGCCCGGCGACGTCGGCGCGGCTCACGGCACTGGCCGACCTGATCGGCGGGGGCACCTCGGTGCCGGCTCCGGTGCTGGTCGCCGTCGTGCACGGCGAGCTGCTGACCCTCGCGCCGTTCGGCACCGCCGACGGGGTCGTGGCCCGGGCGGCGGCCCGGCTGACCGCGATGTCGACCGGGCTGGACCCACGCGGTCTGTCGGTGCCCGAGGTGGGGTTCCTGCGCCGCACCGCGGAGTACCGGGAGGCCGCGGCGGCGTTCGCGTCCGGGACGCCCGACGGGCTGGCCCGCTGGATCGTCCACACCTGCGCGGAGTGGGAGGCGGGCGGCCGGGAGGGCCTGTCGATCGCCGCCGCGCAGTCCGGCTGAGCACATGAAGGAGCCGGGTGGCGCCCCGAGGGGCGCCACCCGGCCCGACGTGGGAACCGGCGTCCTGGCGTGCACTACGTGCCGTGTTGCGCGGCCTCGGCGCCCGGCGTCCCGGTTCGCAGGCCCACGACGACATGCCTCCCGCGGCGTGCTCGGCGTGGACGTGGTCCGGTCCCCAAGTACGGAGCCCGGTCAGGGGAGACGCCTCTTCTCCTCCGAGACGCCCCTGGCCCGGCCGGGGTCCGTGGCTCCTTCGTAGACCCGGAACGTGATGTGGGCAACCCCTTCACCGATGTGCACCGGTTCAGCAGCACAGGGTGACCGGCGACGACCGCCCGGTGGGTGCACGACGACGCACGGACGGCGGTCGCGGTCGGGGTTGTGGGCGCGTTCCTGCTCCGCGACCTGCACACCTGACTGGGTTCGCACTCCCGCACCGCGGCACTCCGCCCAGGACCGCCCGCATCGGCGTGACCGGTCGCGTTGATGCACGGCGTCGGCGTTGTTGGACGGCGTCGGCCACGCCGGGCCGCTCCGGTCGAGCCGTCCGCCCGCCGCGCCTGCCCATCCGCCCACACCTGCCCGTCGCCCCGGTCGCCAGCCCGCCCGGTGCGCCGTGGGGCCGTGCGACGCCGTCGATCAGTACATGAGCGCTGGTGGCCGCTGTCTGGGCAGCACTCATGCACTGATCGACAGTGGGTCGGCGCTGGACGGCGCGACACGGCGCCGCGCTGTCCTGCTCTGTACCGCTGTCCGGCACGGCGCGGACCTGTGTGGCTCAGCCCGGCGCGGCACGGTCCATCCCCGCCCCCCGCGACCCCCTGCTCCGGCGCCCCCTCCGGGTCTGGCGCCCTGCCCCGTCGCCCCTCGTCCCGCGCCGCCCCTCCGCACGGATCGATCAGCACATGAGCGTCGTCCTGAGCGCCGCGAGCAGCACTGACGTGCTGATCGACGAGCACCGGGCCCGCACAGCGAGCACTCCCCGATCACGCAGTGCGCAGTCCTCAGGCGAGGCGGGACGAGGACGCCGGTCGCGCGAAGCGCAGACCGCTCACCTCGGGCCGCGCCGTCCTGCCCCCAGGCCGGCCGTCGTGTCAGCGGCCGCCGCGGGCGGACCGGGTGACCGCTGCGCCGGCCAGCAGCGCCGCGAGCACCCCGCCGACCGCGGCCGCGCCGAGCAGCGCCGGGTCCCGCCACGGCCCCGCCGCACCGACCCCGCCGGCGTCCGGACCCTCCGCGTCGATGGCCGGGCCGGCGGGAGCACCGCCCCGGGCCCCGGCCGCGAACCGGTCCGACAGCCGGTCGCGCAACCGGAACAACCGGTCCCGCCGGGACGCCGCGCGGACGAACGCGAGCACCGGCCACCCCCGCTCACGGGCGATCGCCCGCAGCTCGCGGTCGGGGTTCACGACGGACGGCTGGCCGACCGCCTCCAGCAGCGGCAGGTCGGTGATCGAGTCGGTGTAGGCGGCGCAGTGCGCGAGGTCGAACCCCAGCTCCTCGGCGATCTCCCGGGCCGCGACGGCCTTGCCCTCGCCGTAGCAGTAGAACTCGATCTCCCCGGCGTAGCGGTCGTCCACGACGTGCATCCGCGTCGCCCGGAACCGTTCGATCCCGACCAGCTCGGCGATCGGCTCGACGACCTCGAGCCCCGACGCCGACAGCAGCACGATCTCCGCCCCCTGCCCGCGGTGGTGTTCGATCAGCCGGAGCGCCTCCGGGTAGACGAGCGGACCGATGATCTCCTGCAGCGTCTCGGCGACGATCGTGCGGACCCGCGCCACCTCCCAGCCCTCGCAGATCAGCACCATCCGACGGCGCAGGGTGTCCATCGTGGACGCATCTGCCCCGGCGAGCACCAGCAGCAGCTGGGCCCACGCCCCGCGCAGGACGGTCGCGCGGTCGATCAGACCGGCACGGGCGAACGGCCGCGCGAACGCCAGCGCACTCGACCCGGCGATGATCGTGTTGTCGAGGTCGAGGAACACCGCCTGGGGGACGGTGGCACCGGCGGTCCGGTCCGGTGCGGCGGGGGCTCTGGAGGTCTCGGGCACGACGTCCAGCGTGCCGGAAACGCGGAGCGCACGTCCCCGGCCCTCCACTCCGTCCACATCCCCGGCCGTCGACCCCACTGCGTGCCCCACCGTCCCTGCACCGCTCCGCCCGGCTGCGAGCAGACCGATGCCCAGCAGCGGAGAGTGATCGGCTGCATGCGACCGGTCGCCCGGACGCGCCCACCGGTCAGTGGCGCACTTCACGCCGTCGGGAGCCGGGAGTGACGTCGTCACCGGTACCGGTCGGCGCAGGCCACGGCCGGAGTATGGGCGCGACCGGCATGTTCCGGCTACAGTTGACCGAGCTCGGACCTGGTCCGAGCGGGTTCAGCTCGACCCCCCGGGGCTGAACCGCCCGACGGCCCCCGCCAATCCCCCCTGGCGGGGGTCGTCCTACGTCCGGGCCGGGACGGACACGGTCGTGTCCCCCGCCGCCGCCTCCGCGCCATTCCTCGTGGCTCCGTGCCGCTCCTGCGTCGCTCGCCCGCGCGAGGGTCCGCCCCTCTGCTCCATCCTCCCGCGCGGGACCGACGGAACCGGGGAGTTGTCCACAGGCCGAGCCGTTTCCACGAAGTTGTCCACAGGCCCGCGATCGAGGCCGGCGGGGCCCTCCCGAGGCCGCACGCTCGATACCGGGGCTCGCACCGGCGGGCCGGTGTGGAGGACGACGCGATGGACCGGCGCTGCCTGATCGTGGCCGACGATCCCGAGCTGCTCGACGCGCTGCTGCGGCTGGCCGCAGCAGCCGACATGGACGCCCAACGCGCGGTCGACGCGGCCGACGCCCGCCGGGCCTGGGCCCGTGCACCGGTCGTCCTGCTCGACCGGTCCGGGGCCCGGCGCTGCGGCGAGGCCGGTTTCCCGCGCCGCGACGGCGTCGTGATCACCGTCCCCGGTGAGCCCGCCGCGGAGGACTGGCGGCTCGCCGTCGCCCTCGGCGCGGACCGAGTCGTGCAGCTCCCCCAGGGTGAGGCAGGCCTGGCCGGGATCCTCGCCGACGCCCGGGAACGCGCAGCGGGCGACGGGCGGGCGGGCCGGGTGCTGGCCGTGGTCGGCGGCTGCGGTGGGGCGGGTGCCTCGGTGCTCGCCACCGCGGTCGCGCTGACCTCCGCGCGAGCCGGGGAGTCCGCGCTGCTGGTCGACTGCGACCCGCTCGGCGGCGGCCTCGATCTGATGGTCGGGCTGGAGCAGGAGGCCGGGCTGCGCTGGCCGGAGCTGTCGGTCGGCGACGGCCGGGTGCGCGCCGCGTCGCTGCACGCCGCGCTCCCACGGGCCGGGTCCGGGCGCACCGCGTTGTCGGTACTGTCCTGCGCACGCTCCCCGCACGGACCCGAACCGGCCGCGGTCACCGCGGTCCTCGACGCCGGGCGCCGCGCGGGCGGCACCGTCGTGTGCGACCTGCCCCGCTACCCCACCGACGCCGCGCTCACCGCTCTCGGCAGAGCCGACCTGACCGTCCTGGTGGTGCCCGCCGGCTGCGGTCCTGTGCCGCGGCCGCCCGGGTCGCCGACGTGCTCGCCGAGCATGCCCGGGCCGTGGAGCTCGTCGTGCGGGGGCCCTCCCCCGGCGGGATCACGCCCGACGAGATCGTCACCTCTCTCGGGCTGCCGCTGCTCACGACCATGCGTCCCGAGCGGGACCTCGCCGGCGCTCTCGAACGGGGCCGCACGCCCGGCTCCGGGCGGGGCCCGCTGGCCACCGCGGCCCGGGCCGTGCACGAGCGCCTCTCCGGTACGGCCGGCATCCGGCGGGCGGCCTCGTGAACCCGCTGGTCGACCGGGTGCGGGCCCGGCTGGCCGACGCGGGCGGCGAGACCGGGCCGGCCGCCGTCGCCGCTGCGGTGCGGGCCGAGTCCGGTGGGGTCGCGTCCGATCTGGACGTCCTCGCCGCGCTCCGCACCCTGCGCCAGGAGTTCACCGGAGCGGGCCCGCTCGACGCGCTGTTGCGCGACCCGATGACCACCGACGTGCTGGTCACCGCGCCCGACGCCGTCTGGGTCGACCGCGGCGACGGACTGCGCCGCACCGGCATCACCTTCACCGACGAGGCCGCGGTCCGGCGACTCGCCCAGCGCCTGGCACTCGCCGCGGGCCGCCGCCTCGACGACGCGAGCCCCTGCGTCGACGGCAGGCTCCCCGACGCCGGGGTCCGGCTGCACGCCGTCCTCCCACCGGTGGCGGCGGCCGGGACCGCGATCTCGCTGCGGGTGCTGCGTCCCGCCGGGCACGACCTGGCCGCGCTCCGGCGGACCGGCACCCTCGACGCGACCGGCGAGGCACTGCTGCGCGCGATCGTGGGCGCCCGGCTGGCCGTGCTCGTGGCCGGCGGGACGGGGAGTGGCAAGACCACTCTGCTCAATGCGCTGCTAGGCGCGGTCGACCCGGGCGAGCGCCTGATCACCGTCGAGGACGCCGAGGAGCTCTCCCCACGCCACCCGCACGTCGTGCGGCTGGTCGCCCGGCCGCCGAACATCGAGGGCTCGGGCGGGGTTCCGCTGCGCGAACTGGTGCGTCAGGCGTTGCGGATGCGGCCGGACCGGCTGGTCGTCGGCGAGGTCCGCGGCGCCGAGGTGTGCGACCTGCTGGCGGCGATGAACACCGGTCACGACGGCGGCGGCTGCACCGTGCACGCGAACTCGGTCCGCGAGATCCCGGCCCGGATGCGCGCACTGGCCGGGCTCGGCGGGATGTCCCCCGCCGCGCTCGACGGTCAGCTGACCGCCGCCGTCCAGGTCGTGCTGCACATGCGACGCCGCCCCGGCGCCGGCCGGACGCTCGACGAGATCGGCGTGCTGGGCCGCTCCGACGACGGCACCCCACACGTCACCGCCGCCTGGAGCCGCGGCTCCGGGGTCGGGCCGGGCCGCGACGAGCTCGCGACGCTGTTGCGCGAACGCGGGGTCGGTGTGCCGTGCTGAGCGCACTTCCCGGGACGCCGCAGGGCGTGACGGTTCCCGTCCTGCTCGCGCTGGCGGTGCTGACAATGCCCGCGGCGCCGGGGCGGTCCCGGTGGCGGGCCCTGACCGGCACCGGGACCGCCCTCCCGACGGCCCGGCTGCTCGCTCCGCCGTTGCCGCTGCTCGCCGCCCCGCTGGGGTGGCTGCTCCTGGGCCCCGCCGGCGCGGTGTGCGCAGCGGGGGTGGCGTGGGGAGTGCGGCGCCGGATCGCCACACGTCGGGCCGCGGACCGGGCCGGGTCGACGGCGGCCGAGCTCGCCGACGCACTCGCCCGGATCACCGACGAGCTGCGCACCGGCGCGCACCCCGCGGCCGCGCTGGCCGGGCACGTGCACGACGGGCCGCTCGCCCGCGCACTGCTCGAGCCGGCTGCGGTCGCTGCGAGGATCGGTGAGCCGGTCCCCGAGGCCCTGCGTCGGACGGCGCGGGGCCCCGCCCGGCGCGATGTCGAGCGGGTCGCCTCGGCCTGGGAGCTCGCCGACACCCACGGTGCCCCGCTCGCCGACCTGCTCACCGGTCTGCTCGACGACATCCGCTGGCGGATCGCGCACGGAGCCCGGGTGCGAGCCCAGCTCGCCGGGCCTCGGGCGACGGCGTCGGTGCTGACCGCGTTGCCGTTGGCCGGAATCGGTCTCGGGCAGTTGATGGGCATCGCGCCGCTGACCGTGCTGCGCACCGGGCTGCACGGGCCCGCTCTGCTGCTGACCGGGGTCGGCCTCACGGTCGCGGGGGCGGCGTGGGCCGACCGGATCCTGCGTGCGGCGGTGCCGACGTGACCGCGGCCGCGCTCGGGCTCGCCGCGCTCGCCCTGGTCGTCGGCGGCGGGCGTCCCGGACCGGGGCGGCTGCGCGGGCTGCGTGCCGTCACCGGGGCGACGACGGCCGCGGCGCCGCCCCGCACCGCGGTCCTCGCGGTGCTCGTTCCCTCCGGGGCCGCGCTCGGCGGAGCTCTCGGCGGGATGGGCGGCGCGGTCGTCGGCGCCGCACTGGGCGGCGGGTTGCTGTGGCTCGCCCGGCGGGCGGCCCGCGGGCCGGCTGCGTCGGTGGACTCCGCGGATCTGGCCGCCGCCTGGGACCTCCTGGCGACCTGCCTCGCCGCCGGTCTCGCCGTGGCGGACGCCGCCGGAGCCGCGGCCCGGCGGCTCGACGGCCCGGCCGGTGAGGCGTTGCGCAGGGTCGCGGGCCTGCTGGCGCTGGGCGCCGACCCCGAGGACGCCTGGGCCGCCGCCGGCCCGGTCCCCGAACTCGCCGGGTTCGCCCGCGCGGCGGGCCGGTCGGCCCGCACCGGTGCCGCCCTCGGACGCTCCGCCACGGCGGAGGCCGCCCGGCTGCGCGCCGGTCTCGCGGATCTCGCCGAGGAGCGGGCGCAGCGCGCCGCTGTCCGCATCACCGCCCCGCTGGGGCTCTGCTTCCTGCCCGCCTTCCTGGTCCTCGGCATCGTGCCGGTCGTGATCGGGCTGGCCGGGGAGGCGTTCGCACGGTGGTGACCACCGCCGCGCGGCGACCGGGTCCGCACTCCGCGGGCCCCCGACGAAGGAGACACCGATGACCCCCACCCGTTCCCTGCTGCACCGCCGGCTGCGCGCACTCGCCTCGGACGACGACGGCATGTCCACCGTCGAGTACGCCGTCGGCACCGTCGCCGCCGCGGCCTTCGCCGCGCTCCTCTACGCGATCGTCAGCGGCGGAGACGTCCTCGCTGCCCTCACCGGGATCGTGCAACGTGCACTGTCCACGACGCTCTGACAACGGCCGCGACAACCCGAGCCGACCCGACCGGCACGACCGGCACGACCGCGGACACGGCGGCCGCCGTGTCCGCGGCCGCGCCACTCGCCGTGGTGCCGCGGTCGGCCCCACGAGCGGCCCGCCGTCCTGGCTGGCGGACGACCGTGGCGCGGTCACCGTCGAGGCGGCGCTGGCGCTCGGCACCCTGGTCGCGGTCACTGCGGCGGCGGTCGGAGCCGTCGCCGCGGTGGCGGCCGGGGTCCGCTGCACCGACGCCGCTCTCGAACTGGCCCGCCAGGCCGCGCGCGGTGACACCGAGCGGGGTCGGGCCGCGGCCGCGCAGCTCGCACCGGCCGGGGCCGAGCCCGAGCTCCGCGTCGACGGCGATCTCGTCGTCGTGACGGTGCGGGTCCGGCCGGTCGGGCTGCTCCCGGTCACGATCAGCGGTGCCGCGACCGCCGCGGTCGAACCCGGCGTCACGGCAGGCGCGGTCCGTTCCGGGTCGGCGCCGGCGCAGCCCGGTGGCGCGCCATGAGCCGGCACGCCCCGGTACGCCGCGGAGGCGACGCGGGCGTCGCCTCGGTCTGGGCCGCGACGGCCGCAGCGGTGCTGCTCCTGGTCGGCACCGTCGGTGTCGACCTGGCTGCCGCGGCCCGCGCCCGGCACGTCGCCTCAGCCGCCGCAGACCTGTCCGCGCTCGCGGCCGCGGGACAGTCGGTGGACGGCACCGCTGCCGCCTGCGCCCGTGCCTCCGACCTCGCCGTCCGCAACGGCGCCGAGCTGCTGACCTGCCGCCTCGACGGCTGGGACGCCCTGGTCGAGACCCAGGTCGCCTGGTCGGGGCTGCTCCCGCTCCGGGGTCCCGCACGGGCGAGGGCACGCGCGGGTCCGGCTCCCGTCGACGCGGGCACGCCCCCGGCGAGCGGGCCCGTGGACGGTTCGGTTCCGGCCGTGGAGCCGTCGTGAACACGCCCGGACGTGATCACGATCTCGGTGAGCGGTCCGCGCCTCCAGATGAACGGACGGCGAACCCCGGAGCACGCCGTCATCACGATTGCTTACGACGAACGTCCCAACGCAACGGCATTTCGTCGTGGGGGCGTGACCGATCACCGACGTTGCGCGGCCCACATCTGGTCACTGTCGCGACACTCGGGCCTACTAGGAGTCGCGAGGACGGGCAGGGTCCGGTCCGCCCCCGCCACGAAGACCACGCTCCCCAGACAGCGACGACGTCGGAGCGCCCCTGGCGCCCCCGTCCGATGTCGTCGCACGTGGTTGCCACCGGTCCGCCCCCGCCCCCGACGGGCGGGCCGGTGGTACCCCGTCCGGTCCCGCGGTCACCGCGAGCCGGTCGGGGTCCCGCCTTCCAGCGCGGCCAGGACCAGATCCAGCACCTGCACCGCCCCGCTCTTGTCCAGCGGATTGTTGCCGTTGCCGCACTTCGGGGACTGCACGCACGAGGGGCATCCGGTGCGGCACTCGCAGTCCCGGACCGCGGCGCGGGTCGCCGCCAGCCATCGCCCCAGCACCTCGTGGCCGCGTTCGGCCAGCCCTGCGCCGCCGGGGTGCCCGTCGTGCACGAACACCGTCGGGAGCCCGGTGTCGGGGTGCAGCGCGGTGGACAGGCCACCGATGTCCCAGCGGTCACAGATCGCGAACAAGGGGAGCAGTCCGATCGCGGCATGCTCGGCGGCGTGCAGGGCACCGGGGAGACGTGCCTCGTCGATGCCGGCGTCGGCGAGCGCGTCGGGGTCGATCGTGTACCAGACCGACCGGGTGTCCAGACTCTGCTGCGGCAGGTCCAGCGGCGTCTGGTCGAGCACCGTCCCGTCCGGGGTCCGTCGGCGGTACGCGACGACCTGGCTGGTCACCGTGGTCGCGCCGAAGCAGACCTGCACCGGCCCGCACCGGCGGTGCTCCAGCACCTCGAGCACGGCGACGTCGGAGACCGACTGGGCCTCGGTGCGCCAGTCCGGGGCCTCGGCGTGGACGAGCGCGACGCCGTCGTCGAGGTCCAGCTCGTCGACGACGAAGCTGTCGCCACGGTGCAGGTACACCGCACCGGAGTGGATCGTGCCCGGGGCCGAGCCGCCGTCGACGGTGCCCAGCATCCGCCCGGTGGCCGCCTCGACCACGGCGACCTGCCCGAGTCCGGAGCCCCGGATGTCGACGTGCGCGGCGGGTGCGTCGCCGGTGTCGGGCCAGAACCAGCCGTGCGGTCGGCGGCGCAGCACGCCCTCCTCGACCAGGGCGTCGAGGACCTCCACCGCCGGCGCTCCCCCGAACATCTCCTCGACGTCGACCGTGGTCAGCGGCATCTCCGCGGCCGCGCACGCCAGCTGCGGAGCGAGCACGTACGGGTTGACCGGATTGAGCACGCAGCTCTCGACCGGCGCACCGACCAGCGAGCTCGGATGGTGGACGAGGTAGGTGTCGAGCGGGTCGTCGCGGGCGACGAGCACGACGAGTGCCTCGTCGGCGGCGCGCCCGGCACGCCCGGCCTGCTGCCAGAACGACGCGCGGGTTCCGGGGAAGCCGGCCTGCACCACCGCGTCGAGCCCCGAGATGTCGACGCCGAGCTCGAGGGCGTTGGTGGTTGCGACCCCGATCAGCTTGCCCGACATCAGGTCGGCCTCCAGCGCACGACGCTCCTCCGGCAGGTAGCCGCCGCGGTAGGCGGCGACCCGCGCGGCCAGCTCGGGAGCGATCTCGGCGACCTGGCGCTGCGCACCGAGCGCGGTGAGCTCGGCGGCCCGTCGGGACCGGACGAAGGCCAGGGTCCGCGCGTCCTCCAGGACGAGGTCGGCGAGCATCCGGGAGACCTCGGCCCCGGCGGAGCGGCGGACCGGCGCCCCGTTCTCCCCGGTGATCTCGGCGAGCAGCGGCGGCTCCCAGAACGCGACGGTGCGACCGGCATGCGGGGACCCGTCCTCGGTGACGGCGACGACGTCGCGGCCGGTCAGCCGGGACGCGAACTCCTCCGGGCGGGCCACCGTCGCCGAGGCGAGCACGATCGTGGGGCGTGCGCCGTAGCGGGCGGCGAGGCGCAACAGCCGTCGCAGCAGCAGTGCCACGTGCGAGCCGAACACCCCGCGGTAGGTGTGGCACTCGTCGACCACGACGTAACGCAGCCGGCGGAGGAAGGTCGTCCAGCGTCCGTGCCGGGGAAGGAGCGACCGGTGCAGCATGTCCGGGTTGGAGAAGACCCACCGGCAGTGCCTGCGGACCCAGTCGCGCTGGTCCATGGGGGTGTCACCGTCGAAGGCGGCAGGCCGGACACCGTCCGGGGCGAGCCCGTCGAGGGACCGCAGCTGGTCAGCTGCGAGTGCCTTGGTCGGGGCGAGGTACAGCGCCGTGGACCGCGGGTCCTCGGCCAGCCCGGCGAGCACCGGGAGCTGGTAGACCAGCGACTTCCCCGACGCCGTCCCCGTCGCGACGACGACGTCGGCGCCGGAGTGCACCAGTTCCGCCCCGTGTGCCTGGTGCGACCACGGGCGGGTCACGCCGCGGGCCGCCCAGGCCGTGCGCAGCGGTTCGGGTGTCCAGCCCGGCCAGTCGACCTGGCGGCCGGGCCGTGCCGGAATCCGCACGACGTGCCGCAACGGGTCGTCGACGGCGCCGGCCGGATCATCGCCATCGACACCATGGAAGCAGGGAAGATCGGCAGGGCCAGGAGGACGGCTGGAACCGGCAGGGCCGCGGGAGCCGGCAGAGCCGTCGGGGTCGGTCGGCCTCCCGGAGCCGCGCGCTCCGTCCGGACCGTCGAACCCGTCCTGAGCCGCGAACGCCCCGGCGCCCGGTCCCGGCCTCGGCGGGACCGTCTCCGCCGGACCGGACGTCCACGTGGCGTCGGCACGGGCCGGGTCGAGGCCCGAGCCCGCCAGCACGCGGCGCAGCAGCTCCATCCCGCGCTGCGACCCGTCCGGGCCCTGCGTGCTCTCCGCCGTCACTCCCACGACCGACCACGATGGCACAGATGTTCGAACGATCCGAGGTCGCTCCCGGTGTCCGCCCCCGGCCGACGGGCGCGGGACGTGCGGATGACAGAAGTGGTTGCGTCGCAGGTGATCTGCAGGTTCCCGGATTGCGTCGCGACATCGTGTGGGATTGATCACCTTTGCCAGTTCGTTACGTCTTGTGATCCCAATCGCACTGAGGGATGTCCCACACTCATAGACTGCACCAGCCCGGTCACCGGTGGACGCCGCCCGGGCCCAGTCGACGCCGACGAGGCCGTCGCCGCCCGGCCGGGTCGCGCCACAGTGACCCCGACCCGGCCGCCGGGGACCTCGCCGGCCGGATCCTTTCCACCGGGAGGACACGGATGTCCCAGCCCACCTACCTCGCCCAGGGCCTCGAGCTCGGCGCGGGGGACCTCACCATCGTCGGTGTGGTCGCGGTGGTCGCCCTCGTCGCCCTGGTCGTCGGCGGTCTACTGCTGCGGGAGGTGCTCTCCTACGGCGAGGGCACCCCGAACATGCAGGAGATCGGCCGCGCGGTCCAGGAGGGCGCCACGGCGTACCTCAACCGCCAGTTCCGCACGCTCGCGATCTTCGCCGCGATCGTGTTCGTCCTGCTCTTCGCGCTCCCCGCCGAGGACCTCGGTGAACGCATCGGACGATCGATCTTCTTCGTCGGCGGCGCGGTCTTCTCCGCGATCATCGGCTACCTGGGCATGTGGCTCGCCACCCGCGCGAACATCCGCGTCGCCGCGGCATCCCGCGAGCCGGGCGGCCGCGAGAAGGCGACCCGCATCGCGTTCCGCACCGGCGGCGTCGTCGGCATGTTCACCGTCGGCCTCGGCCTGTTCGGGGCGGCGATCGTCGTGCTCGTCTATGCCGGCCAGGCGCCCCGCGTCCTGGAGGGCTTCGGTTTCGGCGCGGCACTGCTCGCGATGTTCATGCGGGTCGGCGGCGGCATCTTCACCAAGGCCGCCGACGTCGGCGCCGACCTGGTCGGCAAGGTCGAGCAGGGCATCCCCGAGGACGACCCCCGCAACGCGGCCACCATCGCCGACAACGTGGGCGACAACGTCGGTGACTGCGCCGGCATGGCCGCCGACCTGTTCGAGTCCTACGCGGTGACGCTGGTCGCCGCACTGATCCTCGGCACCGCGGCGTTCGGCCTGCAGGGCCTGCTGTTCCCGCTGATCGTCCCGGCGATCGGCGTGATCACCGCGATCCTGGGCGTCTATCTGACCAAGGCCCGCGCCGGGGAGAACACCCTGCGGGCGATCAACCGCAGCTTCTACCTCTCGGCGCTGTTCGCCGGCGTGCTGTCCATCATCGCAGCCTACGTCTACCTCCCGAGCACCTTCGGCGAGCTGCTGAACCCGACCGACACCAGCGTCGTCGGGCTCGCGGGCGACCCCCGCCTGATCGCCTCGGTCGCCGTGGTCATCGGGATCGTGCTGGCCGCGGTCATCCTCAAGCTGACCGGCTACTACACCGGCACCGAGGACCGCCCGGTCAAGGACGTCGGCGAGTCGTCGCTGACCGGTGCGGCCACCGTGATCCTGTCCGGCATCTCGATCGGCTTCGAGTCCGCCGTCTACACCGCGCTCGTCATCTCCGCGGCCGTCTACGGGGCGTTCCTGCTCTCCGGCTCGATCGTCGTGTCGCTGTTCGCGGTCGCACTGGCCGGTACCGGCCTGCTGACCACGGTCGGCGTCATCGTGGCGATGGACACCTTCGGCCCGGTCTCGGACAACGCGCAGGGCATCGCGGAGATGTCCGGCGACGTCGAGGGCGACGGCGTCGACATCCTCACCGAGCTCGACGCGGTCGGGAACACCACCAAGGCGATCACCAAGGGCATCGCGATCGCCACCGCGGTGCTCGCGGCGACGGCGCTGTTCGGCTCCTACCGCGACGCGATCAGCCAGGCCCTGGCCGGGGTGAACATCGCCGCGCAGGACGCCGGGACCGCGTTCGCCTACGAGGTGTTCAGCCCGAACACCCTGGTCGGCGTGATCATCGGCGCCTCGGTGGTCTTCATGTTCTCCGGCCTCGCGGTCAACGCGGTGACCCGCGCCGCGGGCGCCGTCGTCTACGAGGTGCGCCGCCAGTTCCGCGAGCACCCCGGGATCATGGACCGCACCGAGCGCCCGGAGTACGGCCGCGTCGTCGACATCTGCACCCGGGACTCGCTGCGCGAGCTGGCCACCCCCGGCCTGCTCGCCATCTTCGCCCCGATCGCGGTCGGGTTCGGTCTCGGCGTCGGCCCGCTGGCCGGCTACCTGGCAGGTGCCATCGCGACCGGCGTCCTGATGGCGATCTTCCTGGCCAACTCGGGCGGCGCCTGGGACAACGCCAAGAAGCTCGTCGAGGACGGCAACCACGGCGGCAAGGGCTCCGACGCCCACGAGGCGACGATCATCGGCGACACCGTCGGCGACCCGTTCAAGGACACCGCGGGCCCCGCGATCAACCCGCTGATCAAGGTCATGAACCTGGTCTCGGTGCTGATCGCCCCCGCGGTCGTGGTGCTGTCCACCCCGGACGCCAACCCGGTGATCCGCGTCCTCATCGCGATCGTCGCGGTGGTGATCATCGCGGCCGCGGTGGTGGTCTCGAAGCGCCGCACCTCGGCGATCACCGACACCCCTGCCGAGAGCTCGGTCGGTTAGCCGACACCTCGCAGGACCACGGCGGCCGCTCGTCCCATCGGGACGGGCGGCCGTCTTTCGTCTCGGGACGATTCGGATACTCTCCGCCGGACCGCAGTGATCACCCCCGACGGAGGAGCGATGCGGACATCGCGAGGTCTCGCCGCGCTCCTCGTCGCCCCGGCCGTCGTGCTGGCGGGCTGCGGCCCCTCCGGGCCGACCGTCGAACAGTGGACCGACTCGATGTGCGCGGCCGTGCTGCCCTTCGTCCGCACCGCCGTGGACGCGCCCGCGGAGACCCCGGATCCGGCGCAGCGGCTGCGGGCCCTCTCCGACTACCTGACCCGCACCACCCAGGCCGCCGACGGCGCGCTGGGCGACCTGGACCGGCTCGGCCCGGCCCCCGTCGACGACGGCGAGGCCCTCTCCGCGCGGCTCCAGGGCGGACTCGGCGAGATCCGCTCGGCGTTCTCCGGGGCGCGCTCGCGGGTCGACGCCATCAACCCGGCCGACCCGGCCGCGGTGCAGCGAGACCTGCCTGCCGCGCTGGAGCCGCTCGCCCGCCTCGCCGGGACCACCGGGCCGCTCGACGAGGTCACCGGCAACCCGGCGATCGCCTCGGCGTTCCGGGCCTCGACGGCCTGCACGGACCTCACCCGAACGGCGGAGCAGGCCCGCCCGACACCGCCGCCCGGCGGCCCCGCCGATGCCCCGAACGGGTCAACCGGGGAGGGCGGAGGCAGCTGACCCGCGGCGGCGTCCTACCGTCGACCACTGTCCGTGTCCCGGGCCCCCACGGGCCCCGACCCTGGAGCCCGACGATGGCCACCCCCCGCCCGGCGCGCACCGCCCGGGTCCTGCTCCCCACCCTGCTCGCCGCGCTCCTGGCCGGCGGCTGCGCGTCGAGCGTGGCCGGCACCCCCGCGGCGGACCCGGCCCCCCGACCGACCGCGGGCGTCGGCGCCGACCCGGTCGCCTGGGGCGACAAGGTCTGTGGCGCGACCCTGGCCTACTACCAGCCGCTCAACACCCCGCCGAACTACGACGGCGCCGACCTCGCCGGGATCAAGACGCGCCTGTCGGAGTACCTCGGCAAGGTGGCGGCCGGCATCGACACCGGCAAGAAGCAGCTGGCCGCGGCCGGGCAGTCCCCGGTGAGCGGCGGCGACGCGTGGGCCGCCGCGGTCCGCGACATGCTCGACCGGTCCGGCACGACGATCGCCCAGGCCAAGAAGGACGTCGACGCCATCGACCCGAACGACGTCCAGGGCTTCAAGGGCAAGCTCGACGGCGCCCAGCAGAAGCTGCGGACGATCTCCGGCGCCCAGGGGCTGGACAAGATCGGGCCCACCCCGCGGCTGGACAAGGCGTTCGCGACCGCACCGAAGTGCGTCGCACTCAAGAAGATCAACGGCCCCGCCTGACCCGGTGCGTCCCCCGTCCGGCACTCCCCGCTGGGCAAGGTCGAACATGCGTTCTATGCTTCGCGGGTGCCGCAGATGTCGCTGTTCTCCGCGGAGGCCCGGCCGGCCGGGCTGACCGACCTGGCCGGGCTGCTCTGCGGGCCCGGGCGGATCGAGCGGTTCGGCGCCGGGGACACGGCCCGGTTCGACGTCCCCCTGCCGATCGAGGGGCGCGAGACCGCGCTGGCCGCGCTGGCGGCCGCCCGCGGCGTCACCCTCGCCCCCGGGGCGTCCGGGATGCACAGCGCGTTCCGGCGCGACCTGGTCCCCCTGGCCCGCGCCTGGTGCACGCCGGACGGTCGCAAGCAGATCCCGCCGGACTTCCAGCTCGACGGCGCCGCGCTCCGGCTGTGGGCACTCGCCGCGGGCACTCCCGACCTGCGCGGCGGGTACCTGCTGCTGCTCGATCCACAGGCGTCGTGGACCCACGGCCCGCTGATCGCCGCCGCCACCCGGGCCGGTCTGCCCCCGGCACGGCTCGCCCCGGGGGAACACGGCGCGCCCGGCCCGGCGTTACGCCTGCACGGAGCGCGTCGACTGGCCCGACTGGTGGAACTGGTGGGCCCCGCGCCGCGGATGACGAATCCGGCCGACTGGCCCCGGTACCGCGGCCGACCGGCCGCCTGACCTGCCGAACTACGGCTGGGTCTACGCTGGCGACTCGCCCGCTCCCAGTGGCACGAGCCACGACACGGAGCGACGACGGTGTGAGATCGTGCGATCGTCGACCCCGAAGAAGACGCTCAGCGCAACCGTCCCGGCACGCTCCGGGACCGCACGATGCACCTGTACGGGGTCGGATAACGGCGACGACGTCGCAGGGATCGCGACGCAGCCGAGGAGATGAGGTAGGACCACGTGGCAGCAGCGACAACGGGAACGACGGGTTCGGCACGCACGTCGGGGGGCAGCACGCGCAAGCCGACCTCGACGGCGAACGCATCCGGCCGCCCGACGCGCCGCCTGGTGATCGTCGAGTCCCCCAGCAAGGCGAAGAAGATCCAGCCCTACCTGGGCAACGACTACATCGTCGAGTCCTCCGTCGGGCACATCCGTGACCTGCCGCGCGGTGCGGCGGACGTGCCCGCCAAGTACAAGGGCGAGTCCTGGGCGCGGCTCGGCGTCGACGTCGACAACCAGTTCAGCCCGCTCTACATCGTCACGCCGGAGAAGCGCAGCACCGTCTCGGAGCTGCGCGAGGCGCTGAAGACCGTCGACGAGCTCCTGCTCGCGACGGACCCCGACCGCGAGGGCGAGGCCATCGCCTGGCACCTGCTGGAGACCCTCCAGCCCAAGGTCCCGGTCCGGCGGATGGTCTTCCACGAGATCACCGAGTCGGCGATCCGGGCGGCCGCGGAGAACACCCGCGAGCTCGACCAGCACCTCGTCGACGCGCAGGAGACCCGCCGCATCCTGGACCGTCTCTACGGTTACGAGGTCTCCCCCGTGCTGTGGAAGAAGGTCATGCCGAAGCTGTCGGCGGGCCGCGTCCAGTCGGTCGCGACCCGACTGATCGTGCAGCGCGAGCGTGACCGCATCGCGTTCCGCTCCGCGGAGTACTGGGACATCGCCGCGACCCTCGACGCCGGGGAGAAGGCCACCCCGCGCTCGTTCGGCGCACGGCTGGTGCAGGTCGACGACAAGCGCGTCGCCACCGGCCGCGACTTCGACTCGCTCGGGCAGCTGAAGAAGGGCTCCGCCGAGGTCGTCACCCTGGACGAGGCACAGGCACGCCGCCTCGCCGACGGGCTGCAGGACCGTCCGATGCAGGTCGCCTCCGTCGAGTCCAAGCCCTACACGCGCAAGCCGTACCCGCCGTTCATGACCTCGACGCTGCAGCAGGAGGCGGGCCGCAAGCTGCGATTCTCCTCCGAGCGCACGATGCGCAGCGCGCAACGCCTGTACGAGAACGGCTACATCACCTACATGCGTACGGACTCGACGACGCTGTCGGCGACGGCCATCGAGGCCGCCCGCTCGCAGGCCCGTGAGCTCTACGGCGACGCCTACGTCGCGGACTCGCCGCGCCAGTACACGCGCAAGGTGAAGAACGCCCAGGAGGCCCACGAGGCCATCCGGCCCGCCGGCGAGACCTTCCGGACCCCCGGTGCGATCGCCCGCGAGGTCGACGGCGACGACTTCCGCCTCTACGAGATGATCTGGCAGCGGACCATCGCCTCGCAGATGAACGACGCCCGCGGGACCACCGTGAGCATTCGGATCGCGGGTACCGCGGGGACCGGCGAGAAGGTCGTGTTCGCGTCCTCCGGCCGCACCATCACCTTCCCCGGCTTCCTCAAGGCCTACGTCGAGACCATGGACGACGAGTCCACCGGCCAGGCCGACGACGCCGAGTCCCGGCTCCCGGAGCTGACCGAGGGGCAGGCGCTGACCGCCACCGAGCTGGTGCCCGACGGGCACTCGACCAGCCCGCCGTCGCGCTTCACCGAGCCCGCGCTGGTCAAGGCGATGGAGGAGATGGGGATCGGCCGGCCGTCGACCTACGCGTCGACGATCAAGACCATCCTCGACCGCGGCTACGTCTGGAAGAAGGGCTCCGCGCTCGTCCCGTCGTGGGTGGCCTTCGCCGTCGTCGGGCTGATGGAGCAGCACTTCGGCCAGCTCGTCGACTACGACTTCACCGCCGCCATGGAGGACGACCTCGACTCCATCGCCTCCGGGGACGACTCCCGCGTGCACTGGCTGTCCGGCTTCTACTTCGGCGACGAGGGCGCGGACACCGGGTCGGAGATCGCGAAGGCGGGCGGGCTGAAGAAGCTCGTCGGCGCGAACCTGGAGGAGATCGACGCCCGCACGGTGAACTCGATCCCGATGTTCACCGACGCCGAGGGCCGCGACGTCGTCGTCCGGGTCGGGCGCTACGGCCCGTACCTGGAGCGGATCGTCGACGGCGAGTCCCAGCGGGCCAACCTGCCCGACGACCTGGCCCCCGACGAGCTGACCGAGGAGATCGCCGAGAAGCTGTTCTCGGTGCCGCAGGAGGGCCGCAAGCTGGGCACCGACCCGGTCACCGGCCACGAGATCGTGGCGAAGGAGGGGCGCTTCGGCCCCTACGTCACCGAGCTCCTGCCCGAGCCGGAGGTGCCCGAGGGCGCCAAGAAGGAGCCGGCGAAGCCGAAGCCGCGCACCGGGTCGCTGTTCAAGTCGATGTCGGTCGACACCGTCACCCTCGAGGACGCGCTGCGGCTGCTGTCGCTGCCCCGGATCGTCGGCACGGACCCGGACTCCGGTGACGAGATCACCGCGCAGAACGGCCGCTACGGCCCGTACCTGAAGAAGGGCACGGACTCGCGGTCGCTGTCGAACGAGGAGCAGCTCTTCACGGTCACCCTGGAGGAGGCCCTGGAGATCTACTCCCAGCCCAAGCAGCGGGGCCGTGCCGCCGCGGCACCGCCGCTGCGCGAGCTGGGTGAGGACGCCTCGACCGGCAAGAAGATGGTGATCAAGGACGGCCGGTTCGGCCCCTACGTCACCGACGGCGAGACGAACGCCAGCCTGCGCAAGGGCGACTCGGTCGAGGAGATCACCGACGAGCGGGCGTCCGAGCTGCTCGCCGAGCGGCGGGCGAAGGCCCCGGCGAAGAAGACCACGACCCGCAAGCCGGCCGCGTCGAAGAGCACTGCGTCGAAGAGCACCACGACCAAGAGCTCTGCGGCCAAGACCGGCACCCGCACGGCCGCGGCGAAGAAGACCACGACGCGCAGCACGGCGGCGAAGAGCACCACGACGAAGTCGACCGGGACGCGCACCCGCAAGACCCCCACGACCTGAGTCGAGGACGGGCCTCGCACCGGAGCGATCCGGTGCGGGGCCCGTCGTCGTCGACGGGGGCGGGTCAGCCCGCGGCGAGGGCCTTCTTCACCGCGGCGGCGACACGACCGCCCTCGGCGCGGCCCGCCGCGGCGGCGTTCGCCTTCTTCATGACCTGCCCCATCTGCCGCATGCCGGGCCGCTCCCCGGTCTCGGCCTCCACCTCGGCGACGGCGGCGGTCGCCAGGGCGGCCACCTCGTCGTCGTCGAGCTGGGTCGGCAGGTACCGGGCGAGGACCTCGCCCTCGGCGCGCTCACGGTCCGCGGACTCGGGGCGGCCGCCGTCGGCGAAGGCCTGGGCGGACTCGGCACGCCGCTTGGTCTCCTTGGTGATGACCGCGCGGACCTCGTCGTCGGAGAGCTCCCGGGCGGTGTCACCGGCCACCTCGGCGTTGCCGATCGAGGTCAGGACGGATCGCAGGGTCGTCCGGACCAGCTCGTCCCTGGCCTTCATCGCGGTGGTCAGGTCGGCCCGCAGCTGCTCCTTGAGGGTGCTCACGGGTCGCCACGATAGTCCCGCGACGTACGCTGGATCGCGTGAGTATCGCTGGGACCCTCGCACGCACCGCCGCCGGAGCCGCCCTGCTCGGGGCCTCGGGAATCGGGTACGCGGCGGGGATCGAGCGGCGGCACTGGACGCTGCGCCGGGGCGAGCTCCCCGTCCTCGACGAGGGTGCGCGGCCGCTGCGGATCCTGCACCTGTCGGACTTCCACCTCATGCCGGGCCAGCGCAGCAAGATGCGGTGGATCGCCGCGCTCGACGAGCTCGACCCGCACCTGGTGATCGACACCGGGGACAACCTGGCGCACCCCGACGCCGTCCCGGGCGTGCTGACCGCGTTGGGGAGGCTGCTGGAGCGGCCGGGCGCGTTCGTGTTCGGCAGCAACGACTACTACGGCCCCACCCGGAAGAACCCGGCCCGCTACCTGCGTCGCGGGGACACCAGGCGGGTGCACGGGGCGGACCTGCCCTGGACCGACCTGCGCGCCGCGTTCCGCGAGCACGGCTGGGTCGACGCCACCCACGCGCGGCACCTGCTCGAGGTCGACGGCCGGTCGGTCCGGATCGCGGGCGTCGACGACCCGCACCTGAACCTGGACCGCTACCCGCGCATCGCCGGCCACGACGCCGACGCCGACCTGCGCATCGGGCTGACCCACTCCCCCGAGCCGCGGGTGCTCGACGGCTTCGCCGCCGACGGCTACGACCTCGTCCTCGCCGGCCACACCCATGGCGGCCAGCTGCGGCTGCCCGGCTACGGCGCGCTCGTCACCAACTGCGGGATCGACCGGGGCCGTGCCCGCGGGGCGAGCCGCTGGGGCAGCCGGATGCGGCTGCACGTGTCGGCCGGGCTGGGCACCTCGCCGTACGCGCCGGTGCGCTTCGCGTGCCCGCCGGAGGCCTCGCTGCTGACCCTCGTACCGCGGACGACCGGCCCCGATGCGCGGACGGGAACCCCCGCGCAGGCCACGGAGGGCATCGGGTAGAGTTCTCCACGGCTCACGGGGAGACCCGAGTGTCCATCGGGGTGTGGCGCAGCTTGGTAGCGCGCTTCGTTCGGGACGAAGAGGTCGCAGGTTCAAATCCTGTCACCCCGACCACATGAAGGCCCAGATCCAGCGGATCTGGGCCTTCGTCGTGTTCCGGTGGACTACTCCCCGACGAGCCCCGCGAGCCCGTCCAGGGTCCGCGCGAGGCCGAACTCCCACGCACGATCCGGATCCCAGGCGCTCCCGTGGGCCGCGCCCACCGCGCTGCCGACCCGGACCGCCAGCGGGTAGACCTCCGGGTCCAGCACGCGGTCCAGCAGCGGCGCGTTGACCGCCCACCACTGCTCGTCGGTCAGCGACGACGCCAGGGCCGCCTCGCGGGCCTCCTGCTCGGCGCGAGCGTGCTGACGGACGAAGGCCAGCAGGTGCGACAGTGCAGCGTCCCGGTCCAGGTCCGACAGCCCCAGGCCGTCGAAGGCGTGCAGCTCGTACTCGTACTTCGCCATCTGGCCGGGGCCGAGCGACGGCCGGTGTGTGGAGACGGCCGCCGCCCACCGGTGTGCCCGGTGGAACGCGCGGTTGCCGTCGGCGACCGAGGTGAGGCGGTCACGCCACGGCCGGCCGGCGAGGTCGGGCCGCGGCATCCCGCGGTAGGCCGCGTCGAGCATCAGGTCGAGCAGCTCGGCCTTGCCCGGCACGTAGGTGTAGGTCGTCATCGTCGACACCCCGAGGGCGTCCGCGACCTTCCGCATGCTGAGCGCGGACAGGCCGTCCCGGTCGGCCAGTGCGAGGGCCACCTCCACGACCCGGTCCAGCGAGAGCGACTGCCGAGGACCGCGGCGCGGGACGGCCGCAGGGTCGCGCCAGAGCAGCGCGAGCGTCCGGTCCGGGTCACCGGCGTTCGTTCGCGTGGGAGCCACACTGCCATCCTCCCCCACCTTTCCGTGTACGCTGTACATCGTACGCCGTACATAGTTGAGGAGACCCATGCACATCACCGCCTCCGCCGTCGCGCTGAACGTCGAGGACGTCGCCGCGTCGCACTCCTTCCTCGTCGAGCACCTCGGGTTCGAGGTCGCCATGGCGGCGGACGGGTTCGCCTCGCTCACCCGCGACGACGTGGGCATGAACGTGATCTTCCTGCGACGCGGCCTGGAGACGCTCCCGGACGACCAGCGCGACCTCCACGCGGACGGGCAGATCCTCGCGTTCACCGTCGACGACCTGGAGAGCGAGCTGGCACGCCTCGTCGAAGAGGGGGTCGCCATCACCATGCCGCTGACCACCGAGGAGTGGGGCGAGCGGGCCTTCCAGGTCCGCGACCCCAACGGCGTCGTCATCCAGCTCGTCGACTGGAACGGGGCGACCGCTCCCCGGTAGCTGGCCACCACCGACTGCCCGACGGTCCCGTGGTCGGAACCACCGGGGCACGGGCGACCCGCCGGGGTGGTGGGGTGCGACGACAGGGCGTGATGCGGGATCCTGGAGGAATGAGTGAGAACCCGGTAGCGCTCGAACTGGACGACGCGGGACTGGCCGGTGGCCTCCCCCGCCCGGCACACCAGCTCGACGGGATCCAGGACGTACCGTTCCGCCCGGTCCAGTTCCGCGACAACGACCTCCCGACCGCACTGGAACGTGCCGCGCAGTGGCTGCGCGAGACCCAGACCTGGCTGGGCGAGCCGGTGGACGTGATCGCCATCCACCTCGACTACAACGAGGCCTCGGAGGCCGCGTACTACGAGCTCAAGCTGCTCTGCAACGAGGAGGACCTCGCCGGCGCACCCATCGCGGTGCGACAGCGGGCCGCCACCGACGCCTGATCCCCCGACGACGGTCGTCGCCCCGGGGACCGGGGCGACGACCGTCAGTGACGAGGGTCACGATAGGCACCATGATCAGCAGGTCACGGACCCGGGATCGACACCTCAGGGCCTGCCGGAAGGAACGGGTGTTTGGTCCACACCGCGTGCTGCGGTACCGTTCCTCTCGGTCACCGTAGTTCTGAGTTTCGTGTTTCGCACGCGTCCGCAGAATGATGATGCGGGCGGATCCGCTGTCTTTGGTGTAGCTGAAGCTGGCTGCCGTCTGGGAATTCCTCTGACCCGGGCAGCCGCACGACGTGGTTGTTCCGTCCGAAAGCTGCATGACAAGGAGTCACCATGACCAACGGAACCGTGAAGTGGTTCAACGCCGAGAAGGGCTTCGGCTTCATCGCTCCCGAGGACGGCGGCGCTGACGTGTTCGTCCACTACTCGGCGATCGAGGGCAGCGGCTTCAAGGAGCTGCAGGAGAACCAGGCCGTGTCCTACGAGGTCACGCAGGGCGCCAAGGGCCCGCAGGCCTCCTCGGTGTCCCCTCGCTGAGACACCCCGCCCGGCCGTAGCGCCGGGCAGTAGTTCCTCCGTCCGATGGCGGCATCCCCACTGGGGGTGCCGCCATCGGCGTCTTCCGGGTCGTTGGCACCCGGTCGCCGTCGGTCGGTCCGCGCTGATCGAGGCCGGTTTCCCGGGTACGACGGCATCGAGGCCCGCGGGCGCCGGATGCTCGGCGACACGTGCCCGGGCTAGCGTGGCGCGGTGCCCCTCGTCGTCGCTCCGGCCACCTCCTTCGACGACCTCGCGACCCTGCTGGGCCCGAAGCGTTCCCCCGACGCGTCGGTCTGCTGGTGCCTCTCGCACCGGCTGCCCGCGGCGCGGAACCGTGCCCTGACCGGCCGGGCCCGGGCCGAGTACGTCCGGGAGCTGACGACCCGCGCGGTCGCACCCGGCGTCGTCGCCCACGACGACGGCGAACCGGTCGGCTGGGCCGCCGTGGCCCCTCGCGCGGAGCTGCCGTTCGCCCGCTCCCGCACCATCCCGCGCGTCGACGACCTCCCGGTCTGGTCGGTGTGGTGCTTCCGGGTCCGTGCCGGCCACCGGGGCCGCGGCATCGCGCACGCCCTGCTCGCCGGGGCCGTCGGGTACGCCCGCGACCAGGGCGCACCGGCCGTCGAGGGCTACCCGGTGGACAACCGGGGAGCCCGGGTCGACCTGACGATGGCCTACGTCGGCACCCGCGCGTTGTTCGAGGCGGGCGGGTTCACGGTCGCCGCGGAGACCACCGGGGTGTCGGGCGGGTTCCCGCGGGTGGTCATGCGCCGGTCGACGTCCGGCTGAGCTCCCGGCGGCGCAGCAGGTACCCGGCCGCGGCGGCGAGCAGCCCGGCGAGCGCCAGACCGTGCTCGAACCAGGCGCCCCAGCGGGTCGCGAACGTCAGCTCGGTGCGCAGCGGCACCTGCTCGACCAGGGTGTCGGCGGTGTAGAGCCCGGTCCGGGCGACGACGGAGCCGTCCGGCCGGATCACCGCGCTCGCCCCGGACAGCGCCGCGACGACCGCGGCCCGGCCGTGCTCGACGGCCCGCAGCCGCGACATCGCGAGGTGCTGCCAGGTCATCTCGCCCCGCCCGTACCAGGCGTTGTTGGTCGGGATCACCAGCAGCGAACCCCCGTCGGCGACGCCGTCGCGCAGCACGTGGTCGTAGGCGGTCTCGTAGCAGATCGCCGTCGCCACCCGGGTGCCCGCGACGGGCAGGACCCCGGGCGCAGTACCCGGGGTGAAGTCGGCCAGGGCGACGAACGGGGTCAGGTACTGCGTGACCGCCCGCAGTGGGATGCGCTCGCCGAACGGCACGAGCTCCTGCTTCGCGTAGCGCTCCCCCGCCCCGGTCCCCGGGTTCCAGACGACCACGGCGTTCTCGGTGTCGGTCGCACCCGCCTCGTAGTTGGCGCCGATCAGGAACGGCACGCCGAGCGCGTCGACGGCCCGGTCGACCGCCGGGTCGACGCCGTCGGTCGACAGCGAGCTCTCCGGCCACACGACGAGGTCCGGCCGCGCGACCGCGCCGGACCGGACCCGGTCGGCCAGCACGGAGGTCTCGGTGAGGCTGTTCGCGCGCAGGGTCCGACCGGCCGAGAACAGGCCGAGCCCGATGTCGGGGGCGTTGCCCTGCACGACCGCGACGGTGCGGGTGCCGTCCTGGGCGTCGACGGGCGGGGTCGGCACCGCGAGCAGCACGAGCACGATCGCCACGACCGGGACGAGGCCGACGAACCGGCGGGGATGCTGCAGGAACGCCGCCACGCAGAATCCGGCCGCGACCACCGCGACCGACACCAGCGGGGCCCCACCGATCGCGGCCAGCGGCAGGAACGGGCCCTCGACCTGCCCGAAGGCGACCCGGCCCCAGGGAAAACCGTTCAGCGGGAACCTGCTCTGCAGCCACTCCTGCGCGGCGAACGCGAGCGCACCCCACACCGGCGCGGCGGGCAGCCGGGCGGCGAGGGCGACGAGTGCGCCGCCGAGCGCCGGGAACCCCGCCATCACCAGCGACAGCCCGACCCACGGGAACGGCCCGTAGTCGCGGCCCAGGAAGTCCTGGATCCACATCAGGTGCGCCAGGTAGAACGCGAACCCGAACACCGCACCCAGCCACGCGGCACGGCGTACCCGGACCCCGGACAGTGCCCACCAGAGCAGCGCGAACGCCACGATCGCGGTCCACCACACGGTGCGCGGCGGGAACGCCAGGTGCAGCAGCACCCCGCCGACGACGACCGCCGCGATCCGCGGCGCGAGTGCCTTCACCACGGGGTCAGCATGATCCGGTCGCGGCGCGGGCCCGCGCGCGGGTCCGGACGAGCACCGCCACCACCACGCCGACGACGAGCAGCGCGCCCGCGTAGGCGGCCGCGAGCTGCCCCGGCCGACCGGAGAAGTCCCCCGCGAGCGGCGGCACCAGCACCGCGGACACCGCCACGACTCCGGTCAGCACTGCCCACGGCCGCGGTCGGTGCGGCACGCAGGCCAGCGGGGTCAGGGCCCACAGCAGGTACCACGGATGCAGCACCGGCCCGAGCACGACGACGGCGCCGAGCACCAGGCCGAGCGCCGTCGTCGCGGTGGTCCGGCCGCGGGCCTGCGCCACGAGCACCCCGGCCGCGAGCACCGCGGCGAGCACCGTCCCGACGGTCCGCGCCACCGTCAGCGCCGCGGCCGGGTCCGCACCGAGCACGCCCGCGAGCGCCGCGGCCCAGTTGGTCGGCGCCATCCAGCTGAACAGCTGCCCGGGTGCGGAGACCGCGGCGAGCCAGCTCCCCGCGCCGACCTCGACGGAAGACACCACGAGCGCGACCGCCACGGAGACCCCCGCGACCAGTGCGACCGCGGCCCACCGGTGGGCGCGGCCGGACGCGGACCGGGTCGCGGCGACCGCCAGGACCACGAGCCCGGCCGCCGCGGGGACCTTCACCAGCGCCCCCAGCGCGACGAGCGCGGTGCCGGCGACGAGCGACGTCCGCGGCCCGCGCAGCCCGACGGCGAGCCCCAGGAGCAGCAGCGCGAGCATCGGCCCGTCATTGTGCATCCCGCCGACGACGTGCCAGAGGACCAGCGGGTTCGCGACCCCCCACGCCAGTGCCGTCCCGGGCGGGACCCCGTGCTCCCGGGCCAGGTACACCACGGCCCACGCGATCCCCGCCACCGCGACGACGGCGAGCATCCGGTACGCCGCCACCCCGACGACCACCCCGTCCCCGGCGACGGCGGCGACCGCCTTCTGCCACAGGTCGGTCACCGGCCCGTAGGGCGACGGGGTCTCCCACCAGTAGCCGTCGACCCGCGCGAGGACCGGCGACCCGGCGGGCAGCCCGGCCGCCGGACCGGTCCGGTGCGGGTCGGCCCCGCCGAGCGCGACCATCCCCTGGGCGAGGTAGCTGTACACGTCGCGGGAGAACAGCGGCGGCGCGACGAGCAGCGGCGCGGCCCAGGCGAGCAGCGCACGCACCGCGTGGGCGGGGGTCACCGGTGCGCGCACCAGCAGCAGCCAGGCCACGACGACCAGCCCCGTCCCGGCCACCGCGGCGCCGAGCGCGAGCGCCGACCCGGGGCGGAGCACCACCGCCCAGGCACCTCCGGTCAGCAGCACCGCTCCGGCGGCGCCGAGCACCGTCGGCACCACGACGGCCCCGGGCTCAGGCGGAGCTTCCTCGGTGGGACCCGGCGCAAGCGGCGGCGGATCCGGGCGGCGTTCCTCCCCCACGGCCGGGTCAGACGGTCGGGGCCGCCGGGCCGTCGGAGGCCTGGAGTGCACCCGCGGGGAGCCGGTCGACGCCCCAGCTGCGTTCGATGTAGCCGACGATCGTGTCGATGACCTCGGCGGGCACGCGGCCGGGCTCGCCGAGCTCCAGCGGGTCACCGTGGAAGATGTAGAGCCGCGACGCGAACTGGTCGAACGGCAGCGACGCCTCGCCGAAGCGTTCCCCGTTGCCCGCCGTCGAGACGACGACGCCGTCGCCCCAGTCCTGTCCGCTGTCGTTGTTCGGGTTGTAGAAGTACACCCGCATCACGTCGCTGGGGTCCGGCGCGACCCGCAGGATCGCGATGGCGTGCCAGCCGACGTAGCGGGCGGCGCTGTCGGTCACCGCGATCCCGGCGGGCTGCGGGTGGATCAGCGGCTGTCCGCCGTTGTAGGCGGGGTGGTAGCCGGCGTGAAACTGGCGCAGGAAGGCGTCGAGGTCGATGAGGTTGCCGGTTTCGACGTCGACGTTGATGTGGAAGCCGCGGGCCGCCCACCAGCCGTGGAACTCCGGGTTGACCCAGCGGTGCGGGTCCCCGGGCCGGTCCGCGCAGCGACGGCCCATCTCGGCGTAGATCCGGTCCAGGTGTGGGACGACGACCAGCGACACCGGGTCGAGGTCGATCGGCAGCTTCTCCGCGACCCCGGCCCCGATCTCCTGCGACGAGATCCGCTGCCCCTCGAAGTGCATGACGATCTCGTCGTCGCGGGCCGCCCAGACGACCATCTGGAGCAGGTAGTCCGGGTCGTTGTAAGCCCACATCGACAGGGCGCGCGCGGACTGGCAGGTGGGGTTGTCACCCTGCCCGACGCCGAGCGGCTGGCCCAGCATCGACAGCACGCCGGCCAGCAGCCGTACCTCGGGCTCGGGCTGCTCGCTGAACGCGGCGACCAGGCGTTCCCGGGCGGCCGGGCCGATCTCGAGCGCGATCTGGCGCCACAGCCCGGGCACGACCGGCGGTTCGTAGAGGATCCCGCGGTCGAGCAGCAGCGCCAGACCGTAGATGCACTGCGCGGTGTGCGGGGTGACGGCCTCCTCGATCAGCCGGTGGACCAGGTCGCGGAAGCGCAGCAGGCAGTTCTTGCCGGTGTCGGACAGGCCGAGCGCCTCGGCGAGCAGGTAGTCGCTCTCGTGCCGCAGGAACTGCAGCAGCTCCGCGTGGTACGGCGACACGAGCCCGGTGTCGTGCATGGCCCGGGCGAACCCGGCCGCCTCGTACTGCAGGCCGCCGGTGTCCATCGCCTCCAGACGCGAGCGGAAGACGTCGATGCCCGGGTCCTCGCGACTCGCCTCGGTGGTCCCGAACAGCGCGGTGATCAGCCGATCGAGGCCCTGCCCTGAGGACAGGTCGACGCTGGGGTCGCCGCGCCACACCGACAGCCGGGTGATCAGCGACGTCACCTGGTCGACCTGGATCGGACGTTGGCGCAGGATCCGCCAGATCTCGGCGACCAGCTTGTCGAGGATGCTGTCGTAGCCGATGCCCTCGGCGATGTGCCGGAACAGGTCGCGGATCATCTGGGCCGTCCGGCCCTCGTGGACCCGCTCCGCCTCGGTCGGCGGGGTGAACAGCAGCTCCAGGTTCATCGCCAGCACCTGGGACAGGAACTGGCGGGCCTCGTCGGCCGAGATCGCGGGGTGGTCGTACTCCCCGAGGGCGACCGCGAGCATCCGCAGCTCGCTGGTCGCCTCCATCACCACCGTGTCGGCGACGCCGCTGTGCAGCCCCGCCCCGACGAACGCCGGGACGAGGATGTCGGGCTGGGCCCAGTCGGTGCCGGCGAACACGCCGGCCTCCTCCAGCTGCCGGGCACGGGCCTGAACGGCGGCGGGGCCACCCTCCTGCAGCAGCACGCGACGGAGCTGCTCCAGAACCCTGCGGATCTTCGTCGTCTTGCCGAAGTCCGGGGTCCGGGGTCCGGGCAAGGTCGCGGGTGGCGTCGTCGAGCGAGACCAGGCGCCTGTCCAGCACGGAGGTCCCACTCGCGACGTCGACGGTCGGTTTCACACGGCTTCCCTCGTTCGGGCTCCACGGCCGTGGGCGGGGTACCCGCCCTCAGACGTAGAAGTCGAGTTCTTCCTGCTTCTTCAACAGATCCCGCATCCGGTAGGGGTCGTCCCCGAAGAAGTACAGCAGACCCCAGTGTGTGCCGAACGCGGTCCTCTTCGTCACCGTCTCCTCGACCGGCGACGTGAGGTCGTGCGACTCGTAGTAGTCGTCGTCCTCGGTCTCCTCGGGGATCTGCAGGCTGCTGACGACGCGGCGGCGCGGGTAGACCCCGAAGCAGCCCGCCACGCCGGAGGCACCCTCGACCTCCTTCGGGAAGAAGGCGTCGATCTCCTCCTCGGTGGTCTTCGGGTCGAACGCCAGCACGAGGCCCTGGTAGGCGTTGAAGCCGTAGGAGCGCTCGAGCAGCTCGAAGACCTTGAAGCCCGGCGGCCGGTACGCGACCTCGCCGAAGTACATCTCGCCGTCGGAGGTGACGAAGTACTCCGGGTGGACGAAGCCGAACTCGATGTCGAAGGTCTTGATCAGCTTCTCGATCTGGGCGGTGATCGCGGGCCGGTACTTCTCCAGCTCCGGGGTCGCCGGCACGAACACCGAGTAGCCGAGGGTGACGTACTCGGAGATGTTGAGGAACTTGATCTTCCCCTTGTGCACCCACGCCTCGACGGCGAACTCCCATCCGTCGAGGTGGGACTCCATCAGGAGCGGGAACTCCTCGTCCGGGATGTTGTCGATGTCCTCGTAGGTGCGCACCACGCGGTGCCCGAGGCACCCCGCCTTGTCGAAGGCCTTGATGTGGATCGGGTCGTTCGGGTCGCCGTCGAGCTTCAGCAGGGTCTGGTTGACGCGCTTGAGGAAGCGGACGATGTCGTCACGGTCGTGGGCCTCCTCGAAGATGCCCACCCGGATCCCGCCGAGCTGCGCGCGACGCTTCATCAGCGCCTTGTCCCGGAGCAGCATCGCCTGCCCGAACAGCCGCGGGTTGTCGAGCAGCACCGAATTGATCGCGCCGGCCCATTCCACGGTTTCCTCGAGGCTTATTCAGGCTCCGTCAGGTAAGTGTGTAGAAGATGAGTCCGATGACTGCCGAGATTGTCGTTTTAAATGTGGCGTAGGGCCGCCGGTAGTCTGTGTGGAGAACTTTCCACGTTTTGATATGGGCGATGACTCGTTCGATGGTGGCGCGTGTGTGGTTGAGGCTCTTGTTGAATGTTTTTTGCCAGTCGAGAAGTTCCCGGCCGGGTGGTTTTTTGAACGGGGTGAGCATGCCGCGCCCGATGTATCCTTTATCGCCGATCGGGGGGTATGTGGCGAGGTGGTCGAGGGCGCCGGATTGGTCGAGGCAATGAGGCTTATTCAGGCCCCGTGAAATAACGATCTAGCCCGGCGTGTCGGGTTGGGCGACAGCCCGTCCATCGCGAATATTGGTTTGCCGAATCAATCCGAGATGAACGGGCTGCCGCAGTATGTACTATACCACTGGTTTCCGGCGTGATGAAATTCAGGATCTTGTCGCTATAGTGTATGAGCAGGATCAGCGGGACGCGACGGAGGCATGTTTGTCTTGGCCGCCGGTTCTGGGGTTGTTCTGGTCGGTGGTGATCACGTTGGCGTATCTGCGCGGGAATCGTGTGCAGTGGGAGTTGGCGGAAACCTATGGGGTGTCGCAGTCGACGGTTAGTCGAGCGATCACGGGGGTGACACCGTTGCTGGCACAGGCGCTGCGGAGTGTCGTTCCGACGGCAGAGGAGCTTCGTGCCGATCGGCAGTACATCATCGATGGAACCTTGCTGCCCTGCTGGTCATGGGCCGCGGTGCCGGGTCTGTGGTCGGGCAAGCATCGCACCACCGGCGTCGTCGTCCAGGTCGCAGCCACCCTGGAAGGGCAGCTGTCGTGGATCTCCGACCCGACCCCAGGCTCCCGACACGACCTATATTGCCTCGACCAATCCGGCGCCCTCGACCACCTCGCCACATCCCCCCCGATCGGCGATAAAGGATACATCGGGCGCGGCATGCTCACCCCGTTCAAAAAACCACCCGGCCGGGAACTTCTCGACTGGCAAAAAACATTCAACAAGAGCCTCAACCACACACGCGCCACCATCGAACGAGTCATCGCCCATATCAAAACGTGGAAAGTTCTCCACACAGACTACCGGCGGCCCTACGCCACATTTAAAACGACAATCTCGGCAGTCATCGGACTCATCTTCTACACACTTACCTGACGGAGCCTGAATAAGCCTCTTGGCGACTGAGTCGGACCGAGGCATGGAAAAGCAACCTCCCGATTTCGACGAATTTAGGCGGCGAATGCTTGAGTCCACACCGTACCCCGAGCACGCCGCAACGGCGGATCGTGGCGGGCGGGGCTCAGTCCTCGTCGGATCCGTCGACGCCGGAGAGCCGGACCAACCTGCGCAGCCGCCCGGCGACGGTGTCCTTGGTCAGCGGCGGGTCGGCGAGACGACCGAGCTCCGCCAGGGACAGCGACGGGCACTCCAGGCGCAGCAGCGCGGTCTCCCGCAGATGGGGGGCGACGTCGTCACCGAGCGCGCGCAGCGCCACCCGGACCCGCTCGGTCGTCGCGGCGGCGGCCGTCGCGGCCCGACGGGCGTTCACCGTCTGCAGCGACCCGTCCGTGCCGGTCGTACCCCGCGGGGCGACCGGGACCCGGCTCAGCACCTCGGCCACACCCGGCGCCCCGACGCTGCGCAGCAGGGCCTCGGCACTCTCCGGGTCCCGCACGACGACCCGGTGCTCACTCACCGTCTCCTGCGGCGCGGCCAGCACCCCCAGGCCACGCGCCGCGCCGACCAGCGCGAGCACGACGGCCGGGCCCGGGCAGCTGACGACCAGCCGGACCCGCCCGGCCGGCCTCGCGACGCGGCCCCGCGCGATCAGCGCCCCACGCCAGACCCCGGCGGCCACGGCGGGCCCCGCCGCGACGACGGCCGGTGGCAGCCCGAGCACCGGCCGTCCGGTCCGGTCGACCAGCCCCGTCGCCCGGGCCAGATCGGTCCCGGGCGCCGTGACCCGCACCTGGTAGCGCAGGGTCCCCCCGCCGCCGGTCACGACCTCGGCCCGCAGGCCGCCCCGGCCGTGCAGCGCCCCGAGCTCGGAGCGCATCCGCAGTGCGGGCGCCGGGGAGTCGAACTCGGCGCGGATCGTCGTCGTGCCGTCGCGGACGCCGACCTCCCCCGCCAGGCGCAGCTGGGTGACGACCCCGGCATGGCGGACACCGGGGCGCTCCTCGCGGACCGCGCCCAGCTCACGCTGCAGCTCGGCGGTCACGCGCTCCAGGTCGAACACGATCGTCTCCTGCGGAGGGGAAGTGGCAGGGCGGGGAACAGATCCCCCGAGGCGAACCCCGCCCTGCCGGGTAGGGCGGGGCGCCGGAGCGCCCCACCGTGGCGGGATCAGTCCTCGGACGTGTCGGCGTGCATCGGGCAGCGTGGATCGATGCAGGGCCTGCTCTCGATCCCCGCCCGGAACGCCGCGTTCGCGAGAACCGAGCACAAACAGCCCCGGGCCTTCGCCCGCGGCCCACCGGGCGCCAGATCGTCGACCGGTACCGGACCCGGCCGACCCCCGCCGTTCGCCCCCTCGGACATGGCTCCACCTCCGCACGACTGCGCGCCCGGAGTTCCCCGCCGGCGGGGCCCGTGCACAGATACATCCGGTGGCCGCCACGAGGGTCCGAGACCTGCCGGGGCGACCGGCTCGCGACGGTACTCTATACGCGGAGTAACGCCTATTTCGGCTCGGCTCTCGTTGGGTGTAAAGATTCGGGCCCCAGAGTGAGCCCCCGCCGTCGGGCCATCCCCTCGATCTGCACCCAGATCAGGTCCGTCAGGTGGTCGGTGACGACGGCGCGATCCAGCGTGTCCCCGGTCGCCCGGCCGCGCAGCCACCACTCCGCGGTCGCCTGCACCGCGCCGACCACCGACTGCGACCACACCTGGACCAGGTCGGACTCGTCGACGTCGAGCATCTCGGCGTAGGCCCCGAGCAGGCCGGTCAGTGCGGAGGCGATGAACTCCCGGCCGGCGTCGACGACCTCGCCCCGCTGACCGGGCAGTCGGCGACGGAACAGCAGGTCGACACCCGGTGAGTCGTCGAAGAAGCCCATCACCGCGTCGACCGAGTCGTGGATCCGCGTCCGGGCCGCGCTCTCCCGGTACAGGGCGGGCATGAGCCGTTCCATCAGGCGGTCGGTCGCCCGCTCGGCCATCGCGTCGAGCAGCGCGGCCCGGTCACCGAAGTGCCGGTAGATCACCGGCTTGGTCACCCCGGCCTCGTGCGCCACCTGGTCCAGGCCGAAGTCCTCCCCGTCGCGGCCCAGCACGACCAGCGCCGCGTCGACCACCTGCTCGCGACGACGCGCGCGGTGTGCGTCCCAGCGCGTACTGCGACCGTCGGACCGGAGGTCGTCCTCGGCCCCGGGCTCCGTGCGGTCGGACGACACGCCCACCATGCTCCTCCCTCGACGGGCCCGGCGGGAGTAGGGCCGGACCCGCGCGACAGTGGATCACGAAGACCACCCGGCCGGCTCAGCGCGGCGCGGTCGTCCCCCGGGTGACGAGCTCGGCGAGGGCGGTCGCGCCCGTGTCGTCGATCGGACCGCCGTGCACGGACACGCGCCAGAAGGGCACGCTGCCGTGGACGCGGCCCTGGACCGGATCCTGGCTCACGACATGGCGGGCTTCGCCGCGCCCTGGGCACCCGACGGCACGATGACCTTCCCGTTCGCGGCGCCCGGCTCCCCGCGCGCGGAGTACACGCTGCGCTACGTTGCGGTCGTGACCGTCGGCCCGGAAGGCATCACCGGACACCGCGACCGCTGGAGCCCGCTGGAGGTCCAGCAGGTGTTCGGCCGCACCGGACTGGCGGAGGCCGCCCGATGACCGTCCTGGTCACCGGGGCCACCGGCACCACCGGGCGCCGCGGCGCCGACCTGCTGGAGGCCGCCGGGGCCGGCGTCCGCCGGGCCGCCCGGTCCACCTCCCCCCGGTTCGACTGGCTGGACCCGGCGACCCACGACGCCGCGTTCGAGGGTGCCGAGAGCCTGTACCTGCTCCCGCCGCTCGCCACTCCCGACCCGGCCCCCGTCCTCGCCCCCGTCCTGGAGCGGGCGGTCCGGCGCGGTCTGCGCCGGGTGGTGCTGCTGAGCGCGGCCGCCGTCGAACGCGGCACGACCGGGTTGGGCGCGGTGCAGGACCTCGTCCTGGACACGGTCCCGGAGCCGTCGGTGCTGCGTCCGTCGTGGTTCACCCAGAACCTGCTCGGTGACCACCTCACCGCACGCGGGCTGCGCGCCGGTGAGCTGGTCACCGCCACCGGGAACGGCCGGATCCCGTTCGTCGACGCCGGGGACATCGCCGCCGTCGCCTCCGCGCTGCGGCTCGCCCCGGCACCACCCGAACCGGACGTGGTGGTCACCGGGCCCGCGGCCCTGTCCTACGACGACGTGTGCGCGGTCTGGACCGAGGTCACCGGACGGCCAGCCCGGCGCCGACCGGTGACCGTGTCCGAGATGACCGCCCGGCTCGTCGCCGACGGGATGCCCGCCGACTACGCCGCCGTGCTCGCCGGGCTCGACGGGCTCATCGCCACCGGGTCCCAGGCCCGCACGAGCGACGCGGTGCGCCGGATCACCGGGCGCGACCCGCGCAGCGTGCGGGACGTCCTGCGGGAGGCCTACCCGGCGCGGTCATGACCACGGCCACACCGACGATCATCGCCGGGCACCGCGTGCGAGGCTCACCCACGGACGCAGTGGACGACGCGAGGAGGCGTGGTGCGACGGGTGGTCTGCCGGGAGTTCGCCGATCCGGAGCGGTTCGAGCTGGTGGAGGAACCGACCCCCGGGCCGGGTCCGGGCGAGGTGCTCGTCGCCGTCGAGGCCGCCGCGGTCAGCTTCGTCGACGGGCTGATCGCCCGCGGCGGCTACCAGCTGCGGCCGCCGCTGCCGTTCACACCCGGCAGCGCGATCGCCGGGACGACCCCGGACGGCAGGCGGGTCGCCGCCCTGCTCACGGGCTTCGGCGGGTTCGCCAGCCACGCCGTCGTCCCGGAGGGCCTCCTGGTCCCGGTACCCGACGGGGTCGACGCGGGCGTCGCGGCCAGCTCGCTGGAGAGCCACGGGACGATCGCCTTCGCCTTCCGGGACCGGGTCACCGTCCGGCCGGGTGAGTGGGTCGTCGTGCTCGGGGCGAGCGGCGGGATCGGGCAGGCCGCGGTGGACCACGCCCGCGCCGTCGGTGCCCGGGTGCTCGCCGTCGCGTCCACCCCGGACAAGCGTGCGGCCGCGCTCGAGGCCGGGGCGGAGGTCGCCGTCGGCTACGACTCGCTCAAGGACACGATCCGCGGGCACACCGGCGGAGGTACGGACGTCGTGATCGACCCGGTCGGCGGCGACGCCGCGGAGGCCGCGCTGCGGGCGCTCGCCGCCGGCGGCCGGTTCTGCGTGCTGGGTTTCACCTCCGGCGCGATCCCGAAGCTGCCCGCCAACCTCGTGCTGCTGCGGAACCGGACCGTCGTCGGCGTGGACTGGGGCGACTGGTCGCGCACCGACCCGGCCGCCTCGCGGGACCTGGCGGAGGACGTGCTGCGCCGGATCGGCTCCGGGGAGCTGCACCCGGCCCGCCCGCGGACCCTGTCGCTGGACGACGCGGCGACCGCGACCCGCGCCTACGCCGAGCGCTCCGCGGTCGGGAAGCTGGTGCTCACGCCCTGACCGCAGGCGCCGTCATCAACCCTGATGACGGGCGGTAATGGCCACGTCACACCTCTCGATAGGTCGTTCGTCGGAGTGGGCAGCTCCGGTAGGACCACCGTGAGAGGACCTCCCATGACCGCCACCCAGTCCTGGCCCGCCGTGGAGCCGGCGACGCAGCCGATCCCCGTCGTGCGACGGGGGAACACCCCGGCGACCGCCGGTTTCTGGCTGGGGATCGTGGGGCTGGTGGCCGGGTGGGCCCCGTTCCTGGGTCTGCTCGTGACGGTGCCGGCATGGGCGCTCTCGCAGGCCGGTCGGCGCCGGTTCCGCACCGGCGCGACCACGACGGCGGGTCGCAGCGGCGCCGGGCTCGCCCTGGGCGTGGCGGGCAGCGTGCTCTGTCTGCTGACGACCACCATCGGCGTCATCGGTGCCGCGAACGCACCGCAGCCGGCGCTGCCGGCCGCGGCACCGGCCGCCCCGTCCCCGCAGCCGCCCCCGCCCCGGTCGCGGTGCCGGACGTCGTCGGCATGACCGACGCCCGGGCCCGCGAGGTCCTGGCCCAGGCCGGCTTCACCCACGTCGTGCTCGGCCCGCCCTCCCCGGCGACCGCCGGGGAGGCCGCGGGCACGGTCACCGCGCAGGACCCGGTGGGATCGACGACGTACGACCGCGCCGCCGCGGTCACGCTGACCGAGGCCGCGGCACCGGCCGTGCCGGTGGCCCCCGCCGCGGCGGCGACCGACGCGCCGGTGGCAACCGACGTCGACCGTCCGTACGTGCCCGCGCCGGCACGGCCGCTCGTCGCGACCCCGCCCGCCCCGCACACGGCCGTCGCCGCACCGCGCCCCGCCCCGCAGGCGCCGCGCCCGGCCGCACCGGCCCCGCGCCCGGCCGCCCCGGCGGCGCCGGCACCCGCCGCCCCGGCCCCCTCGTCCGGCGGTGGGTCGGCCTACTACGCCAACTGCACCGCGGCCCGCAACGCCGGTGCGGCCCCTCTGTACCGCGGTGACCCGGGCTACCGCTCGGCCCTGGACCGGGACGACGACGGCATCGCCTGCGAGTGAGGCTGGGTCCACGACACGGTGCCCGGCGGTGACGAGGTCCCGCCGGGCACCCGCCTGTCAGCCCGGCCGCGCCGAGACGCCCGCCCCGCCCGCACCCGACACGACGGACACCTCCCAGCCGTGCCGCTCCAGCCCAGCGGTGACCGCGGCCGGTGGGGCGCCTTCGTAGAGCACGTGCAGCACCCCGCCCGGTGCGAGCACCCCACGCAGCACCGCCAGCTCGGGGCCGGGGTCGCGGGTCCAGAACAGGTTGACGTTCAGCGTGAACGCGACGTCCACGGAATCGGCCGCGAGCCGCAGCCCGGCCAGATCGGACCGCACGACGGTGAGGACGCCGTCGTCGACGAACGCCGCGCAGCGCTCGGCGGTCCGCGCGACGGCGACGGCCGAGCGGTCCACCGCGACCATCGCGCCACCCGCGCCCGGGTCGAGCGCGGGGCAGACCAACGACGCCACCGCGCCCGGTCCGCAGCCCACCTCCAGCACCCGGGTGCCGGGCCGCGCGCCGACGACGGCGGCCGCGAACCGCGCCCGAGCCGGGACCACTCTCGCCGCCACAGCGGTCATGCTGGCACGGACCGGGCGCGGACGGGCATCATCGAGGAGGTGGACGAGGTGGTGGGACCCGAGCAGATCCGTATCTCCGACGCCGAACGCCAGGCCGTCGCCGACCGGCTGCGTGCCGCCCACGCCGAGGGCTACCTCGACCTCGCCGAGTACGACGAGCGCCTGACCGAGGTCTGGCGGATGCGCACCCGGGGCGACCTGGGCCGGGTGACCCGGGACCTGCCCGCCGAGCGGAACCCCGGCCGTCGCGACGGCCTGGTGTTCGCCGCGAGCCCCGGCGGCATCGCCATGAAGGTCCTGTCGATCATCTGGCTGTGCATCACCGCCGCGGCCGCGGCCGGGACCACGGTGCTGGCGCTGCTCACCGACCTCAGCCCCTTGTGGTTCCTGATCTTCTCGGCGCCGACCGGGGCGGTGCTGCTGACCCTGTGGGTGGCCGGTGCGGGCCGTCCCCGGCGCAGCGGCGCCTGACCGCCGCGCCGGGACGGCTCAGCCGCCCGACCGCTCCTGCTCGTAGCGCTTGGTCATGGTGTCGACGGCGTCGAGCTGGCTCTGTGCGTGCTTCTCCCGCGTGGAGCTGGCCCGGTCCTTCGCGGCCAGAGTGCCCGCGGCCTGCCCCTGGAACTCGGGCATGACGTGCTGGGCGATCAGCTCGTAGGAGCGCTTCGTCGCGGTCGGGTCGGCCCACTCGTGGCCGAGCAGCAGGAACGCGCCGAACCCTCCTGACTGGTCGACGAGCTTGCGCACCTGGGCCTTCGCGTCCTCGACGGTGCCGATCGCGCCGATCCCGGCGTCGTTGATGAAGTCGATCATCTCCTTGACGTCACCGCCCGCCACCGCCATCTGCGGGAACGCCGCGACCTTCTGGAAGTACCGGAACCAGTGCTCGATGCCGTACTCGACCTCGCGGTAGGCCTGCTCCCGGGTCTCGGCGACGTGCATCAGCCCGACCAGCCGCCACTTGCCGCGGTCCGGTGTCGGCTGCCCGTGGTGGGCGGCGCGCTCCTCGACGACACCCCAGTGGTGGGCGAGCGCGTCGAAGCCGTCCTGGGTGAGGGTGGCGCCGATCGACAGCAGTCCGACCCCGTGCTGCCCGGCCATCCGCGGCCCGGTCGGCGAGGCCACCGCGGCGACCGTGATGTCGAAGCACGGGTCGGAGTAGGGCGCCAGCTGCAGCTGGGCGTCGACGAGGGTGTGGGTGCGGGTCCGGGCGGTGACGGTCTCCCCACGCAGCAGCCGCATGATGATGTCGAGGTTCACCTCGAGCAGCTCGCGCGTGTCGGTGGGGTTCAGGCCGATCATGGCCGAGTCGGTCGGCAGCGAGCCGGGGCCGCAGCCGAGCATCGCCCGCCCGCGGGTGAGGTGGTCGAGCAGCACCATGCGGTCGGCCACCCAGAGCGGGTTGTGGTAGGCGATCGAGGTGACGCCGGTGCCCAGCCGGATGTGCCGGGTCCGCTCCGCGGCGGCCGCGATGAAGATCTCGGGGGACGCGATGATCTCCGAGCCCGCGGAGTGGTGCTCCCCGATCCAGGCCTCGTCGTAGCCGAGCCGGTCGAGGTGCTCCACCAGCTCGAGATCGCGCTGCAACGCGAGTGTGGGGTTCTGCCCGGGCTGGTGGAACGGGGCCAGGAAGGTGCCGAATCGCAGTCTGCTCACGGTGACTCCTCGTCGCTCCGGCGCCCACTCCGTCGAGGACGCCGTCACGACAGTCCTTACCTGCCCTGACGGGCGTCACGCAAGCGTTGCACGAGGGTGGCAGACCGGGTGAACGGCCGGTGTACGGACGTCCGTGACGACCCGATAGGTTCCGCGATCATGGGACACCGCGAGGAGCTTCTGGACGGGGCCGCGCAGTGCCTCTACGAGAAGGGGTTCGGCCGCACGACCGCACGGGACGTAGTGGCCGCGTCCGGGACGAACCTGGCCTCCATCGGGTACCACTTCGGCTCCAAGGACGCCCTGCTCACCGAGGCCCTGCTGCGGGCGACGACGGCCTGGGGAGAGGAGCTCGACCGGGCGCTCGCCGAGCCCGCCGGCGGGCCCACCGACCCGCAGCGACGGGTCGAGGAGACCTGGAGCCGGGTGGTCGGCCTGTTCTCCACCCAGCGACGTCTGTGGGCCACCCACGTCGAGGCGCTCGCCCATGCCGAGCGGCTGCCCGAGCTGCGCGCGAAGCTCGCCGAGGCCCAGTGGGAGATCCGCGAGGGCCTGGCCCTCACCTTCCACACGCTGCCCGACGACCCGGCCGCCGCGGACCGCCGCGTGCACGTGCTCGGCTCCGTCTACCAGGCGCTGCTCACCGGGCTCATGGTCCAGTGGATGGTCGACCCCGACACCGCGCCGTCCGGTGTGGACATCGCCGAGGGGCTGCGCGCCATCGCCGACCGGGCCGACGCCTTCGCCTGATCCCCCGGCGGGTCAGTGCCAGGGCTCGACCCGGCCGATGATCGTCCCGCCACGGACCGCACCGGGCTCGGCCACCCGCACGGTGAACGTCCCCAGCGCGAGGAAGCGCAGGGTGACGGTGCCCCCGGCGCTGACGTCGACGGCGCGGCCCTGCTCCGGGACCAGCACCCGGCGCGCGACGTCGCTGCCGACGGTGAGCACCACCGTCGTACCCCGTCTCACCCGCACGGTCGGGACCGCGGTCACCGGCCGTGCCTCCCAGTGGTCGAAGCGGACCGGGGTCAGGCCGTGAGAGTCGGCGGACGCGGTGACGGTCGGCCCGGCCGCGACGGTGCCCGTCGTCGGTCCGACGGCACCGCAGCCCGCGGCGGCCAGGGGGAGCACGAGCATCCCGGCGAGCAGCAGCCGGGCCGGTCTCCGCATGCCTCCATGCTGCCGGATGCGCGGCCGCCGACCCCGCCCGGTGCACCCGTTCGTGGCATTCGGCACGATCGGGTCGTGAGCCAGCACCCGATCGCCCCCGTTCCCCCGACGCTCTTCGACGACGAGCGCGAGCAGCGCTGGCGGTCCCGGTTCACCGCGGTCCGCATGTCGCGCCCCGGATGGGCCCGCGACGCGCCGGCCCGCTTGGTCTACGTCTCCAACGCGACCGGCACCTTCGAGATCCACGCGTGGGACCGCGACTCCGGGGAGCACCGCCAGGTCACCGACCGGCGCAACGGCACCACCTCGGCCGTGCTGCCGCCGGACGGCGGACAGATCTGGTGGTTCGCCGACACCGACGGCGACGAGTTCGGCCACTGGGTCGCCCAGCCGTGGACCTCCGGCCCCGGCGCCGACACCGTGCCCGCCGTCCCCGGTGTCGGCGACGGCTACCCGGCGGGCCTGGAGATCGGCCGCCGCGTCACCGCGGTCGGGGTGTCCACCGACGACGGCACCGTCCTGTCGGTGCACGAGCGCGGCTCCGGCACCGACGCGCGCGAGATCTACCGGCACACCGAGGACGCCGGCGTCGGCGCGCTGTCGGAGGACGAGACGCTGCTCGCCATCTCCCACTCCGAGCACGGCGACTCCCGCCACCCCTCGCTGCGGGTGCTCGACGTCGCCACCGGTGACACCGTCGCCGAGCTGCACGACGGGCCCGGCCGCGGCCTCGCCGCGCTGGAGTTCTCCCCCGTCGCCGGGGACCAGCGGCTGCTGGTCGGCCACGAACGCCGCGGCCGCGACGAGCTGCTGGTCTGGGACCCGACCACCGGCGAGGTCACCGAGCTCGCGATCGACCTGCCCGGCGAGCTCGTCGGCGGCTTCGTCCCGGACGCCTCGGCACTGCTCGTCGCGCACACCCACGCCGCCAGGACCCGGCTGTTCCGCTACGCCCTGGCCTCCGGCGAGCTGACCGAGCTTCCGACCGCGCCCGGCTGCGTCGGGTCCGCCGAGGTCCGCGACGACGGCACCGTGGAGTACTCCGCGTCGTCGGCGGCCACCCCGTCGCAGATCCGGGCGCTGCGCCCGGACGGCACCGACGACGTCCTGGTCGCCCCGCCCGGGGAGCGCCCGCCCGGCTCGGTCGCCGTGCGCGACGTGTGGACCGAGGGCCCCGGCGGCGCCGTGCACAGCCTCGTCGCCGAGGCGCCGCGCACCGACGACGGCCCGGCGCCCGCGGTGTTCGTGCTGCACGGCGGCCCGCACGCCGCCGACGAGGACCGTTTCGACGCCGGCCGGGCCACCTGGGTCGAGGCCGGGTTCACCGTCGTCGAGGTCAACTACCGCGGCTCCACCGGCTACGGCTCGGCGTGGCGCGACGCGATCGAGGGCCGCCCCGGGCTGACCGAGCTGGCCGACGTCGCCGCGGTGCAGGACGCGCTGGTCGCCGACGGCACCGTCGACCCGGCCCGCTGCGTCGTCGACGGCTGGTCCTGGGGCGGATACCTGTCGCTGCTCGCGGCGGGCACGCAGCCGCAGCGGTGGGCCGCGGCCGTCGCCGGGGTGCCGGTGGCCGGCTACGTCGCCGCCTACGCCGACGAGATGGAGCAGCTGCGCGCGTTCGACCGGGCGTTGTTCGGCGGCTCCCCCGACGAGCTGCCCGACCTCTACCGGGAGGCCTCGCCGCTGACCTACGTCGACGAGGTCCGGGTGCCGGTCCTGGTGCTGGCCGGGGAGAACGACCCGCGCTGCCCGATCCGCCAGATCGACAACTACCTGGACGCGCTGGCCGCGCGCGGGGACGTGCCCTACGAGGTCAGCCGGTTCGACGCCGGACACGGCTCGCTGGTGGTGTCCGACCAGCTGGACCTGATCGCGACCGAGGTCGACTTCGTGCGCCGCGCCCTGGGCTGACTCACCGGGGCGCGTCGCCGAGCAGGCCCAGCACGTTCTCCGGCGGCCTGCCCACGACGGCCCGGTCGCCGTCGATCACCACGGGCCGCTCGATCAGCTTCGGCTCGGCGGCCAGCGCGTCGAGCAGGGTGTCGCGGTCGGCCCCGGCGAGACCCTGCTCGCGGAACGCCGGCTCGCCGGTGCGGGTGATCGCGAGCGGGTCCTCGGTGCCCAGCGCGGCCAGCGCCCGTTCGAGCTCGGCGCGGGTCGGTGGGTCGTCGAGGTAGCGGCGCACCGTCGGCTCGGCACCGTGCTCGGTCAGCAACGCGAGGGCGGCGCGGCTCTTCGAGCAGCGCGGGTTGTGCCAGATCTCCACGGCCCGAGCCTAGGACGCACGACGGCCCCGGGGGTGTCCCCGGGGCCGTCGGTCGGTGCGCGGAGCGGTCAGCCGCCGTTGCGGACGGCCTGCTCGATCCGGTCGCCGATGTTCTTGTCGACGTTGCGCCAGTACTCGAAGGCACGCTGCAGGACCGGCTCGGTCACGCCGTCGAGCAGGTGCCCGGCGACGTTGCCGACGAACCGTTCGCGGGCGGCGTCGTCGAAGACCTCGCGGACCATGATCCCGGCCTGGCCCCAGTCGTCGTCGGACTCGCGCAGCGTGTACGCGCTGCGGACCATGTCGCCGTCGGCGTACCAGAGGGCCTCGGAGACCCGCTTCGGGTCGGCCGCCGGGCCGCCGTAGGAGTTCGGCGCGTAGATCGGGTCACGGGTGTTCGTGATCCGCATCGCGCCGTCCTTCTGGTAGTTGTTCACCTCGCTGCGCGGCGCGTTGACCGGGATCTGCTTGTAGTTGACCCCGAGGCGGGCGCGGTGGGCGTCGGCGTAGGAGAACCCGCGGGCGAGCAGCATCTTGTCCGGCGACAGCCCGGTGCCCGGCACCAGGTTGTTCGGCTCGAACGCGGCCTGCTCGATCTCGGCGTGGTAGTCCTCGACGTTCTGGTCCAGCGTCAGCTTCCCGACCTTGATCAGCGGGTAGTCGCTGTGCGGCCACACCTTGGTCAGGTCGAACGGGTTGTACCGGTAGGTCTTCGCGTCGGCGAACGGCATGACCTGCACGTACAACGTCCACGACGGGTGGTTGCCCGCCTCGATCTCGTTGTAGAGGTCGGCCTGGTGGTAGTCGGGGTCCGAGCCCGCGAGGGTGTCGGCCTCGTCCTGGGTCAGGCACTCCACGCCCTGGTCGGACTTGAAGTGGTACTTCACCCAGACCATCTCGCCGGCGTCGTTGATCCAGCTGTAGGCGTGGCTGGAGTAGCCGTTCATCTGCCGCCAGGACTTCGGGATGCCCCGGTCGCCCATCAGCCAGGTGACCTGGTGCGCCGACTCCGGCGACAGCGTCCAGAAGTCCCACTGCATGTCGTGGTCGCGCAGGTTGTTCGCCACGCGCCGCTTCTGGCTGCGGATGAAGTGCTGGAACTTCATCGGGTCGCGGACGAAGAAGACCGGCGTGTTGTTGCCGACCATGTCCCAGTTGCCCTCGGTGGTCCACAGCTTGAGCGAGAACCCGCGCGGGTCACGCCAGGTGTCGGGGCTGCCGCGCTCACCCGCGACGGTGGAGAACCGGATGATCCCCCGGGACTCGACGCCGGGCTGCAGGAACGCGGCCTTGGTGTACTGCGAGACGTCCTCGGTGGTCTCGAACTTCGCGAAGGCTCCGCCGCCCTTGGCGTGGGGCTGACGCTCCGGGATGCGCTCCCGGTTGAAGTTCGCCATCTGCTCGATCAGGTAGTGGTCGTTGAGCAGGAGCGGGCCGTCGGGGCCGATGGTCAGCGAGTGCTCGTCGCTGGCGACCGGGCTGCCGGAGTCCGTGGTGGTGGGCTTGGGCTGGTGCGACGTGGTCACGGCCGAGCCTCCTCGTACGCGTGGTGGGTGGGGCGGGCGGGTGATGGCCCCGCCGGTGCGACCGAGACGCTCCCGCGGCTGCGCGGCCGCGTCGCGGTCGGCGGTGTTCGGTACCCACTGACTTCCCGTGCGGCCCAGGTCGAAACCCGGAACCGGTTCGCGACGACGCCGGGGCGCGGGTCAGGATGGGGTCGTGCCCGACACCGCCGCCACCGCACCGCGTACCGGCCTCGGCGCGTTCGCCGACGTGCTGCGCCTGCCCGGGGTCGGCGCGATCACCGCGATCGGCATGGCCGCCCGCATCCCCGCGACGGCCGTCGGCGTCACCCTGACCCTGCACACCGTCACCACCCTGGGCCACGGCTTCGGCGCCGCCGGTCTCGTCGCCGCCGCGGTCCCGACCGGGATGGCGATCGGCGCCCCACTGCTCGGGACGGTGGTCGACCGCCACGGGCTGCGCCCGGTCCTGGCCCTCACGATGACCGCGGGCCTGCTGTTCTGGTCGGTCGCGCCGCTGCTCGGCTACGCCGGTCTGCTCGGCGCGGCCTTCGTCGCCGGCGTCCTGACCCTCCCGGTGTTCTCCCTGGTCCGGCAGGTCATCGCGGCCGCCGTCCCGCCCGGACGGCGACGCCCCGCGTTCGCGCTGGACTCGATGACCGTCGAGATCTCCTACATGGCCGGGCCCGCCGTCGGATCGCTGCTGACGGTGTGGCTGGGCTCGGCGACGACGATGCGCGTGATCGGCGCCGGGTTCGTCCTGGCCGGGATCGCGCTGTGGCGGCTCGACCCTCCGGTCCGCGCCGACGGCGACGAGGCCGCCCGCTCCGGCCCCCGCCCACTGCTGCGCAGCTGGCTGACCCGGCCGCTGGTCGGCGCGCTGCTGACGGTGACCGCCGCGGTGATCGCGATCATGGGCACCGAGTTCGCGTTCATCGCCGCCCTCACCTCCGCCGGGCAGGCGTGGGCGATCGCGCTGGTCAACGTGGTGTGGTGCCTGGCGTCGCTGGTGGGCGGGTTCCTCTACGGCAGTGCCCGCCGCAGTCTGCCGCTGCCGCTGCTGCTCGCCGCCCTCGGTCTGGCGACGCTCCCGGCAGCGCTGGCCTGGTCGTGGTGGAGCCTGCTGTTCCTGCTGATTCCGGCGGGCCTGGCGACCGCGTCGACGCTCGCGGCGGGCAGTGCCGCGATCGGCGATCTCGCCCCGGACCGGGTGCGCGGCCTGGTCACCGGGCTGCAGGGTTCCGCGACGACGCTCGGGATCGCGATCGCGACCCCGCTCGCGGGGCTGCTGGTCGACACCGCGTCCCCCGGCGCGGCGATGCTGGTGTGCGGGTCGGTCGCGGTCGTCGCCGCCGCGGTGGCGGCGCCGCTGCTGCGCGCCCGGGCCTGACCGGCCGGGCCGCACGCCGTCGGCGTCACCGAGATGCACCTCAGCGGGAATCGTGGATCTTCCAGGCCCGCTGGGCTGCATCTCGGTGATCCCGCTGCCGCCGAATGGTCGACGAGCGGTCGCGCAAGTCGGACACTGAGAGCGTCCACAGACGATCGGCGCAGCGCACCGCCCGGGCGCGGCGGACGGGTGTGCCACTCGGGCAGACTGGACCGAGTGAGCGCACCGCCCCACCCCGACTCCGAGACCCAGCCCATCCCGAGTGGGCGGCCCCGTCGCCGGGGAGGTCGGGTGCGCTGGGGGTTCGCGCTGCTCCTCGGCGCCGCGGCCGCGCTCGCGACGCTGCCCGACCTCGTCGGCCTCGACGCCCACTCGCCGTTCGCGCAGGTCATCGCGTTCCGGCCGCTGATGGTCGCCGCGCTCGGCGTGCTGGTCGTGGTCGGGTTGTTGATCACCCTGGCCGCCCGCCGGTTCTGGCCGGTGCCGGTCGTCCTCGCGCTGGTGGCGCTGGTCGGCGCCGCGATGGTGCTCCCCCGCACCGTGGCGAGCCCCGCCCCCGCCGGCGGGACCCCGCTGAAGGTGCTGGCGCTCAACGTCTACGAGGGCAACGCCGACGCACGGTCCCTCGCCGCGCTCGTCGCCGAGCAGAACCCCGACGTCGTCTCGATCCCGGAGGCGGGCGGGCGCTACGAGAGCGAGATCGCCCCGCTGCTGGAGCCGCTGGGCTACCGGACCGCGTCGAGCGTCGACCGCTGGGACCGCGACGTCACCGGCAACACCGTCGCCTGGTCGGACCGGCTCGGCGACGTCCGCACCCGGGTCGGCAAGGACGTCCGCTTCGACTACATCGAGATCACCGGCGGCGGCCTGGGGGACCTGCGCTTCGTCGCGTTCCACTCCGTCGCCCCGGTGCCGCGCTCGGTCGGGCAGTGGCGCTCGGACCTGGAGACCGTCGCCAAGTGGTGCTCCGGGACGAGCCCGGCGATCGTGGCCGGGGACTTCAACGCCAGCCTCGACCACTCGGTGTTCCGCGACGCCATCCAGGGCTGTGGCGACGCCGGGTCGCAGACCGGCAACGGGCTGGCCGGGACCTGGCCGACCTGGGCACCGGCGTGGCTGGGACCGCAGATCGACCACATCGTCTACACCGGCGGGATCAGCGCGGAGTCCTTCTCGACGCACCTGGTGCCGGGCACCGACCACCGCGCGATCGTCTCGACGCTGCGCCTGCCGTAGACCCTCCACGACCGACGGCCGCCGCCCCGGATGTCCGGGACGGCGGCCGTCGTCGTGGAAGGGAGGGGTCAGCCGGCCGCGGCGACCGTCTCCGCCACCTCGTAGGTGTTCAGCGCGGCGCCCTTGCGCAGGTTGTCCCCGCACACGAACAGCTCCAGGGTGTTCGGGAAGTCCAGCGACTGCCGGATCCGGCCCACCACGGTCGGGTCCCCGCCGACGGCGTCGGCCGGGGTCGGCCACTCACCGGCGGCCGGGTCGTCCTTCACCACGATGGTCGGCTGCGCGCCGAGCACCTTGCGGGCCGCGTCCACCGAGACCTCCGAGGAGAAGGTCGCGTGGATCGCCAGCGCGTGCGTGGTGACGACCGGGACGCGTACGCAGGTCGCGGAGACCTTGAGCTCCGGGATCCCGAGGATCTTGCGGGACTCGTTGCGGACCTTCAGCTCCTCCGACGACCAGCCGTCCTCCTTGAGCGAGCCCGCCCACGGCACGACGTTGAGCGCCAGCGGGGCGGGGAACGGCGAGCCGTCCCCGACCGGGATCCCGGCCTCGGTGAGCACCGCGGCGACGTCGCCGGAGACCTTGCCGGCGTCCTTGCCCGCCAGCGCGGAGATCTCGGCCTGCAGCTGGTCGATGCCGGGCTGACCGGCGCCCGACGCCGCCTGGTACGACGACACCACCAGCGCCTCGAGACCGAACTCGCGGTGCAGCGCACCCATCGCCGCCATCATCGACAGCGTCGTGCAGTTCGGGTTGGCGATGATGCCCTTGGGGCGCTCGGTCACCTTCTCCGGGTTGACCTCGGGCACCACGAGCGGGACCTCGGGATCCATCCGGAACGCACCGGAGTTGTCGACGGCGATCGCGCCGCGGGAGGCGGCGATCGGCGCCCACTCGGCGGAGACCTCGTCCGGCACGTCGAACATCGCGATGTCGACGCCGTCGAAGACCTCGGGCGCGAGCTCCAGGACGGTGATGTCCTGGCCGCGGACCGTCAGCACCTTGCCGGCGCTGCGCGCGGACGCGATCAGCCGGATCTCGCCCCACGGCACCGACTCGCGCGCGTCGATGATCTCGATCATGGTGGTGCCGACGGCACCGGTCGCGCCGACGAGCGCCAGAACGGGCTTGTCCATGGCCATCCCGCTCACCGGCCCGTTCCGGCGGCGACCACCGCGTCGTCCTCGGCGCCGAGCTCGAACGCCACGTGCAGCGCCTGCACCGCGTCGTCGAGCTGGTCGGAGCGGCAGATCACCGAGATCCGGATCTCCGAGGTGTTCATGGTCTCGATGTTGATCCCGGCGTCGGAGAGCGCCTCGCAGAACTTGGCGGTGACGCCGGGGTGGTTGCGCATGCCGGCGCCGACCAGGGAGACCTTGCCGATGTCGTTGTCGTAGATCAGCTCGGCGAACCCGATCTCGGCCTTCGCGCGCTCCAGCGCCGCGACGGCGGTGTCACCGTCGGTGCGGGGCAACGAGAAGGTGATGTCGGTCTTCTTGTCCGACACGTTGGAGATGTTCTGCAGCACCATGTCGATGTTGATCTCCGCGTCGGCGACCGTGCGGAAGATCTTCGCCGCCATCCCGGGGGTGTCCGGCACGCCGGTGACGGTGATCTTGCCCTCGGACCGGTCGTGGGCGACGCCGGTGATGATCGGATTCTCCAACGGGATCTCCTCGATCGAGCCGGAGACCAGGGTGCCCGGCTTGTCGTTGTAGGAACTGCGCACCCGCAGCGGGACGCCGTAGCGGCGGGCGTACTCGACGGCGCGCAGGTGCAGCACCTTCGCGCCGGACGCGGCCAGCTCGAGCATCTCCTCGTAGGTGACCGTCTCGAGCAGGCTGGCCTTCGAGACGATCCGCGGGTCGGCGGTGTAGACGCCGTCGACGTCGGAGTAGATCTCGCAGACGTCGGCGTTCAGCGCGGCGGCCAGCGCGACGGCGGTGGTGTCCGACCCGCCGCGGCCCAGCGTGGTGATGTCGCGGGAGTCCGCGCTCATGCCCTGGAAGCCGGCGACGAGCACGATGTGCCCCTCGTCGAGGGCCTCGCGCAGGCGCCACGGGTTCACCTCGGTGATGCGGGCGTCACCGTGCTTGGACGTGGTGAGCATCCCCGCCTGCGAGCCGGTGAACGACCGGGCCTCGGCGCCGAGGGAGTGGATCGCCATCGCGACGAGCGCGTTCGAGATGCGCTCCCCCGCGGTGAGCAGCATGTCCATCTCCCGCAGCGGCGGCTTCGGGGAGATCTGCTCGGCGAGATCGGTCAGCTCGTCGGTGGTGTCACCCATGGCGGACACGACGACGACGACATCGTGGCCCTCCTTGCGGGTGCGGACGATGCGCTCGGCGACCTTCTTGATGCGCTCCGCGTTCTCGACCGACGAACCGCCGTACTTCTGCACGACGAGGGCCACGCCGACCTCCAATCCTGACTCCGCGTGGGAGCCGTCGGGTGCACACTTCGACCGCCGTGATGCGCAGGTGACGCATCGGCGGCGCTGGTCGGAACGGAACAGTACCGGCGAGCACCGCCCGTTTTCAGGATCTGGACGGTCACCGATGACCCAGACCACACGGGCTCGCCCACGGACCGGCGCTCGGGTATGAGCCGCCCCTCACCCGACCGTCGTACGACGGCGGTGCCGACGGACCGCGTCGGTGTTGCCGCAGCGTGCGCTGCAGTAGCGCTGCCTGCCGTTGCGGGAGACATCGGCGTAGACGCGGGTGCAGCCCTGCGCGGCGCACCGGCCGAGCCGGTCCATCCCCCGGGTCGCCAGGTGGGTGGCGGTGCCGGTCGCGAGCAGGGCACGCAACACACCGGCCAGGCCCAGGCCGTCGTCGCGGTGGTGCAGGTGCCAGTGCCCGTCGTGGTCGGTGAGCCGCGGCGGCCCGGTCGACTCGGCGAGCAGGGCGTTGAGCAGCCGTGCCCGCTCCGCGCCGGGTCCGGCGTCGACGACCTCCTCCCATCGGCGCAGGAAGTCCCGCACGGCGGGCAGGTCGGACCCGACCGGCTCCCAGTCGCGGGACACCCCGGCGGCGAGGCAACGCTCCACCAGCTCCCCGGTCGACGACGGCGGCACGTTCACCAGGTCGGCCGCGAGCAGGACCGGATCCTGGCCGTAAGGGTTGATGTGCACTGAACCATTACAGCAGCGTGGTCGTCGTGAGCACACCCCTGGACCACGAATGGCGCACCGCGTCCCGGCACCGCACCTCCGACGGAGTGGTGAGCTACCAACGCTGCCGGTGCGGGGCCTGGCGCATCCGGCTCGCCGCGCCCGGCACCGCCACCGTGGCGGCCAGTGCCGGGCGGGACCGCGCGCTCCGGTGAGCAGCGGTCCGGGGCGCGCTCACCCCAGGTCGACGATGGCGGCGACCGGCCCGCCCCCTCGGGGCCCTGGTGGGCCGCGGACACGGACACGAACACCGCGGGGTCGCCGGTGACGGCGGCGGTGACCCCGCCGACGCAGGCCTTGATCTGGCGGTGCCAGTGCACGTCGGAGTCGTCGAGCATGGCGTTGCGCCGGCCGCGGACCGTGCCGTCCTGCGACGCCTCGCACTTGAGGAACACGTTGACCAGGCGACCGTCCAGGGCCGAGGTGTGCGGCCGCTCCGGCAGGTCCAGGCCCGCGTCACGGATCGCCTTCCAGATGCCGTCGGCGTCGAGGGCATCGGTCATCACCGAGTGCCCGATCCGGTAGCGGCCGCCGACCCCGGTCGCGTTCCCGACCACGACGACCTGGGCCCGGTCCAGCTCGACGCCCGACGAGCAGGACGCCACCGCCGAGTAGAGCCCGCGGTCGTGCATGACGTCGGCGTCGGACGGCATCTCGATCTCGCCGAGCGCCACGGCGACGCCGAGCGCGGTGCAGCCGTTGGACAGGTCCATCGACTCGTGGGTGTGCTCGGTCCCCACACGGTCTTCCCGCGGGACTTGGCGTCACGGATGGTGTGGATGGTCAGCAGCGGGGTCTTGGTCTGGACGTAGTGCACGTCGGCGGGGTCGGTGATGCCGGCCTTCTTCATCGCGGCCTGCACCGCGTCGGCCACCTTGGTGATCATCGGCGTGCGGCCGATGTCCTCCGGTGCCAGCTGCTCGCTCATCGCGAACCCGACGGTCAGGCGGGGCTCGTCGGAGGGCACGACGTCCTCCGGCGGGACGGTCGCGAAGATCGTCGCGTGCGGGCTGATCACGCCGTCGGTGCCGCCGGACCAGACGATCGGGACCTCCCGGACCTGCTCGGCCGGGGCGCCCTTCTCGACCAGCACCTCGCGGAAGGCACGGTCGGCGATGATGCGGGTGTAGTCGTTGACCCCGCCGTTCCCCTCGGTCTTGCCGATGATCGCGACGACCCGGTCGGCGTGCAGGACCCCGTCGTCGATCAGCGACGCGAGCTCGCTCGCGTCGGCCACGGAGTGGATCGGGACCTTGCGCACCTCGATGGCGTCGGGCATGACGGACTCTCCTTCTCCAGCGGTCTCAGGACGGGACGACGACGGTTCCGGCGTCGCCGGTGACGGCCTCGGTGATGTGGGCGAGGTCGGTGATGACGGCGCGGGTGCCGCCGTTCTCGACGAAGCGGCAGGCCGCGTCGACTTTGGGGCCCATCGAGCCGCCGGCGAAGTGACCGTCGGCGGCGTGGGCACGCAGCTTCTCGACACCGATCGTGCCGAGCGGCTCGGCGGCCGGGGTCCCGAAGTGCAGCATGGCGTGCGGCACGTCGGTGCCGATGACGAGCACGTCCGCGCCGACCGTGCGGGCGAACAGCGCGGCACCGAGGTCCTTGTCGATGACGGCCTCGACGCCGGCCAGCTCGCCGCCGGGCAGCCGCACGACCGGGATCCCGCCGCCGCCGTTGCCGACGACGACGAACCCGGCGTCGACCAGGGCCCGGATCGCCGGGCCGTCGACGATCTCGAGCGGCTCGGGCGAGGCGACCATCCGGCGCCATCCCCGCTCGCCACGGTCCTGCCAGGTCTGGCCGTGTGCGACCAGCACGGCGGCCTCGGCGGCCGGGAGGTGGCGCCCGACCGGCTTCGACGGCCGGAGCAGGCCCGGGTCGTCGGCCGCGACCCGGGTGCGGGTCACCACGGCGGCGGTGCGCCGGTCGACCCCGGCCGCCGTCAGCGCCGCGTCGAGCGCCGTGGTGAGGACGAAGCCGAGCGTCCCCTGGGTCTGCGCACCGCACCAGTCCAGCCCGACCGGTGGGACGACGGCGGCCGCCAGCTCGTTCTTGACCAGCAGGTTCCCGACCTGCGGGCCGTTGCCGTGGGTGATGACGACGTCGTGGTCGCGGGCCAGCAGCCCGGCCACCGCCCCGGCGGCGACGCGCGCCGCGGCGATCTGGTCCTCCGGCCGCGCGCTGCCGTCGGCGGCGGTCATCGCGTTGCCGCCCAGTGCCAGCAGGACCCTCACGACGACACCGCCGGGAGCGGGGTGGCCGCCGTGCCGCTCGCCGTGTCACCGGCGGCGGAGACCGGGCCTGCTCGCTGGCAGGGGTCACCGACGATCATGGGTGCTCCTTCCCGAGGAGATGGGCGAGCGGGCGGGTGCCCACGGGCAGGCCGTACCGGTCGTAGTAGGCGAACATCGCGTCGAGGACCGGGCCGAGGCCGGACGGCCCGGGGACCCGCTCGGCGGTCGTTCCCGCCTCCGCCGCCAGCTCGGCGACGGTCGCGGTGCGCGTCGCGAGCTCGTAGGTGGCGCCCTCGTGGCCGGGTTCGGTCAGGACGGTCGCGGCGGCCGCCCCGACCTCGTCGAGGTCGGCGAACCCGAAGACGGCGTGCACGTCGTAGGGCACCCGGACCGGCCCGGTCAGGTCCAGGTTCTGCAGGTAGGCGGCGGGCTGCAGGATCGTCCAGCGCAGCCCGGACCGGCGGACGACGTCCTCGGCCCTGGCCTTGCCCAGGTGGTGCGGCATGTCCGGGGCGTACGGCGCGGCCACCGAGTGGTAGCCGACCCGGCCGACCCCCGCGGTGCGGAGCCCGTCGAGCCAGCCCGCGACCAGCGCCGGCTCGTCCGGGTGCAGGTTCGGGGCGATCAGGTAGGCGGCGTCGGCGCCGGCCGCGGCTCCGGCGACGTCGTCCGCGCGCCCCAGCGGGACGGCGGTGGCGCCCCGCGCCCGCAGCGCGGCCGCCACCGCCCGCCCGGTCTTGCCGTGGCCCCCGCAGATCACGACCCGCACGGCGGCCTCAGAGCCGGTCGACGTCGGCGTGCGCGGCCCCGCCGGCCAGGGTCGCGTAGCCGGGGCCGCGGTCGAAGAACGGGTCGTCGTCGCGGGACCACGCGGCGCGACCCGCGCGCTCGGCCGTGGTGGCGCCCGCGTCGAAGCCGAGGGTGCCGTCGTCGAGGTCCCCGGTCAGGACGACGCCGTAGTCGGCCAGCGCCGCCGCGGCGGACACCTTGCGCCACAGCACGTCCCGCACGACGGCCGCCGGGTCGCGGCGCAGCGGGTCGCCCCAGCCGCCGCCCCCGGTGGTGCGGATCCGGATCACCTCACCGGCCCGGACCGGCTCGGCGTCGGCCAGCGCGTCGACCACCCGCTCGCGCGGCCCGCCCGGGTCGATCACGACCTCGAAGGGCCGCCCCGCCTTCCCGCCGCGGACCCCCCAGCAGGCCAGGATCGACCGGTCCGCGATCGACATGAAGTGCGCGTCCTTGAGCATCCGGACGTGCTTCTCGTAGCCGAGGCCACCACGGAACTCCCCGGCGCCGCCGGAGTCGGTGGCCAGCGACAGCGACTCGACCCGGAACGGGAAGCGGGCCTCGGTGAACTCGGTGGGCAGGTTCCGCGAGTCGGGGACGACGTGGATGGTGTCCTCGCCGTCGGCGTAGTAGCGGCCGCCGGAGCCACCGCCCAGCACCTCGCGCATGAGGTAGGGGCGGCCCTCGATGTCCTCGCCGTAGACGCCGGTGTAGCGGATCGTCTCCTGGTCGGCGGGCATCCGGCCGTCGACGGCCTTGGCGACGACACCGGCGAGCACTCCGAGCAGCCGCAGGATGACGAAGGTGCGCGCGTTGGTCGGCGCCGGGAACACCGGGGTCAGCAGCGTCCCGGGCGGCGGGAACCGCATCTCGATGAGCGGGACGACCCCCTCGTTGACGTCGAGCTCGGCCATCCGCTCCGGGGAGTCGGCGAGGTTGCGCAGGATCGGCGCGAGCCACTTCTTGAGGAAGACGCCGTCGGAGTAGTCGCCGCAGTGGTTGATCGGCCCCTTGGCCTGCGGGGAGGTGCCGGCGAAGTCCAGGATCAGCCGCTCGCCGTCGGGGTCGTCGGGGCCGGTGCGGGTGAGCGTGATCCGCTGGGCGTGCAGGCGGGGCTCGTCGACGCCGTCGTGCTCGGCGTAGTCCTCCCAGGTCCAGGTCCCCACCGGGATCCGGCCGAGGATCTCGCGGCGGTAGGTCTCCGTGGTGCGGGAGATGATCGCGTCGAAGCAGGACTCGACGGTGTCGATCCCGTAGCGGTCGAAGAGCTCGCCGAGGCGACGGGCACCCATCAGGCAGGCCGAGCACTCGGCGTCGAGGTCGGCGGCGAGCGAGTCGGGCATCCGGGAGTTGCGCGTCATGATCGCCAGGGCGGCCCGGTTCGGGACGCCCGCGTCCCACAGCCGGATCGGCGGGACCATCAGTCCCTCCTCGAACACACTCGTGGCGTTCGAGGGCATCGAGCCGGGGACCGCCCCGCCGATGTCGTCGTGGTGGCCGAAGGCCTGCACGAACGCGACCACCCGCCGGTCCTCCGCGGGACCCGCGAACACCGGGACGGTGACGCACAGGTCGGGCAGGTGACCGATGCCGCCCTCGGAGCGGTAGACGTCGTTGTGGAAGTAGACGTCGCCCTCGCGCATCTGGTCCAGCGGGAACTCCCGGGCGATCGGGTGCACGAGCGCGGAGTAGGAGCGGCCGGTGAGCTTGCGCAGCCTCCGGTCGTGGATGCCGGCCCGGAAGTCGTGCGCGTCGCGGATCATCGGGCTGCGGCTGGTGCGGGCGATGGCCGTCTCGACCTCGGACTCCACGCTGGTCAGCGAGCCCTGCACGATCTCGACGAGGACCGGGTCGGCGCTCGCGCCGGCGTCGTCGGTGAGCGGGCCGAAGGGGAACGCCGTGGGGGCGCGACGCGAGCCGGTGTCGGCCGGGCGCTCGGTCGCCGCCGTCGTCGCTGGGGTCGCTGGGGTCACTGGGCGGCCCTCCGGGTCACGATGATGTTCAGGCGGCTGTCGACGCGGGCGGTGAAGCCCGGGTGCAGCGGGACGGTGGAGCCGAACTCCTCGACGATGGCCGGGCCGTCGACGACCGCGCCGGGGACGAGGTCGGTCCGCCGGTACACCGGGGTGTCGAGGTAGCCCTGCGCGGCGTCGAAGCAGACCGGGCGCCGGCCCGCCGCGGCGACGACCGGGTCGGCGACGAGGTCGTGGGTGGCGATCTCCGGGCGGCGGATCGGGCCGATGCCCGAGACGCGGAGGTTGACCCACTCGACCTGCTGGCCGGGGTCGCCCGCGAAGTCGTAGCCGTAGAGGGCCCGGTGCGCGGCGTGGAAGGCGTCGGCGACCGCGGCCAGGGTGTCCGGGGTGACGGGTCCGTCCGGCACCGGGACGCGCACCTCGAAGGCCTGCCCGAAGTAGCGCAGGTCGGCGGTGCGGACGAAGGCGTGCTGCGCGGCCGGGAACCCCTCCCGGTCCAGCGCGGCCGCGGCCTGCGCGGTGAGGTCGTCGACGACGCGGGAGACCTCGGCCGGGTCGAGCCCGTCGGCCAGCGCGACGTGGGTCTGCACGTAGTCGTTCTTCACGTCCACGGTGAGCAGGCCGAACGCGGACACGTTGCCGGGGTTCGGCGGGACCAGGACGGTCGGGACGCCGAGCACGTCGACGAGCCGGCACAGCAGCAGGGAGCCGGACCCTCCGAAGGTGGTGAGGGCGAAGTCGCGCACGTCGAGGCCGCGCTTGACGGTGACCTGGCGCAGCGCGTTGGCCTGGTTCCAGGCGGAGATCTCCAGGACGCCGGCGGCGCAGGCCTCCGGGGTCAGGTCGAGCTCCTTGGCGAGGCGCTCGACGCCAGCGCGGGCGGCGGCGACGTCGAGCGGGATCTCCCCGCCGAGCAGGTGCGGGGGGATGCGGCCGAGGACGACGTGCGCGTCGGTGACGGTCACCTCGGTGCCGCCCCTGCCGTAGCAGAGCGGACCGGGGTCGGCGCCGGCCGAGTGCGGGCCGACCTTGAGGGTGCCCTCCGGGGAGATCCAGGCGATCGAGCCACCGCCGGCGCCGACGGTCACGACGTCGATCATCGGGATCTTGGACGGGAACCGCCCGACCGTGCCCTCGGTGGTGAGCGTCGGCTCGCCCCCGATGACGACGCTGACGTCGGTGGAGGTGCCGCCGCCGTCGGAGGTGAGGACCTTGTCGTAGCCGGCCTCCTGCGCGATCAACGCGGCGCCGAGCGCCCCGGCGGCGGGCCCGGACAGAACGGTCGTGATCGGCTGGTGGACGACCTCGTCGGCGGACAGGACGCCGCCGTTGGACTTCATGACGTAGAACGGGATCGCGCGGCCGTCGTACTCGGTGAGCCGCTCGGTGATGTTGGCGACGTAGGCCGACAGCCGCGGCTTCACCGCGGCGTCGACGAGGACCGTCGTGGCCCGCTCGAACTCGCGGTACTCGCGCAGGACCTCGCTGGACAGCGACACGACGGCGGCCGGGTGCTCCTCGGCGAGGACCTCCCGCATCCGCTGCTCGTGGGTGGGGTCGGCGTAGGCGTGCAGGAAGCAGACGCCCAGGGTGTCGACGCCGTGGTCGCGGAACCAGCGGGCGGTCGCGCGGGCCCCGGCCTCGTCGAACGGGCGGACCTCGGCGCCGGTGAAGTCGAGCCGGCCCTCCACCCCGCGGACCAGGTCGCGGGGCACGATCCGGTTCGGCTTGACCCAGAAGTAGGAGTTGCCGTAGCCGTCCGGCACCGACTGGCGGGCGATCTCCAGCATGGCCTCGTAGCCGGCGGTGGTCACGAAACCGAGCCGGCCGACCTTCCCCTCGAGCAGGAGGTTGGTGGCGACGGTCGTGCCGTGGCTGACGGCCTCGATGTCGGCGGCTGTTCTGATGCTCGTTCCGCCTGCGCTCCTCTGGCCCGCACCCAGCAGCTCCAGGACCTTGTCGATGCCGGCGAGGAAGCCGTCCGCCGGGTTGGCCGGGGTGGAGGGCGTCTTGGTCGTGACGAGCTCGCCCGACCCTTCGTCGAAGGCGACGACGTCGGTGAACGTGCCACCGGTGTCGATGCCGATCCGGATGCGCCGGCTCATCGGGGTCCTTCCTGCCTGGGGTCGGTAGTGTCGATTGAACTCACCGACCGAGCGGTGGGACATGGCGACTTCTGCCGTCAAAGCGCCGTTCGAGTGGCACTCTTCGCCAGTGCCTCGACCGCGGCCGCGACCTCCAGGAGGTACCGGTCGGCGCCGTGGCGGGCCACGATCTGGACACCCACCGGGAGCCCGTCGGGGGTGGTCCCGAACGGCACCGAGACGGCGGGGCAGCCGGTCACGGTGATCAGGTAGGCCGAACGCATCCAGTCCAGGTAGGAGTCCATCGGCATCCCGTCGACGGTGTCCGGGAACTCCCGGTCGGCAGGGAACGGCGGGACCTGCGACACCGGCAGCACCAGCACGTCGTGGTCGGCGAAGTACTCCCGCATCCGGTGCGCCAGCGTGGTGCGCCGCTGGAACGCGACGGCGACGTCCGCGCCGGTCAGCGACTCCCCCGCCCGGATGTTCGCTGCCAGCGAGGACTTGAACTCGGTCGGGTGCACGGCCAGCTGCAGACCGAACCGGGCCTGGAAGTGCCACGCACGCAGGGTGCGGAAGCACTCGTCGGCGCCCGTGAGGTCCGGGATCGAGCCGGTCACCGCCGCGCCGGCCCCGGCCAGCGCCACCCCGGCCGCCTCGACGACCGCCCGGACGCTCCGGTCGACGGCGAAAGCCCCGTCCAGGTCTGCGGACAACCCCACCCGCAGCCCGGCGAGCGACGCCGGGACGACCGGTGCCCCGAAGGCCGCGCCGGGGTCGCCGAGCGCATGCGGCGCCCGCGGGTCCGGCCCGGCCAGCACCGACAGCAGCAGCGCCAGGTCGTCGACGGTGCGGGCCATCGGCCCACCGGTCGAGGTGGGCTCCCACATGTTCGCCGACGGCCACTCCGGCACCCGCCCCCAGGACGGCCGCAGTCCGACGACCCCGCAGAACGACGCCGGGTTGCGCAGCGAGCCGCCCATGTCCGAGCCCTCGGCCAGCGGCACCATCCCGGTCGCCAGCGCGCACGCCGCCCCGCCCGAGGACCCGCCGGCGGACCGGGTCGGGTCGTGCGGGTTGAGCGTGGTGCCGAACACCCGGTTGAAGGAGGCTTATTCAGGCCCCGTGAAATAACGATCTAGCCCGGCGTGTCGGGTTGGGCGACAGCCCGTCCATCGCGAATATTGGTTTGCCGAATCAATCCGAGATGAACGGGCTGCCGCAGTATGTACTATACCACTGGTTTCCGGCGTGATGAAATTCAGGATCTTGTCGCTATAGTGTATGAGCAGGATCAGCGGGACGCGACGGAGGCATGTTTGTCTTGGCCGCCGGTTCTGGGGTTGTTCTGGTCGGTGGTGATCACGTTGGCGTATCTGCGCGGGAATCGTGTGCAGTGGGAGTTGGCGGAAACCTATGGGGTGTCGCAGTCGACGGTTAGTCGAGCGATCACGGGGGTGACACCGTTGCTGGCACAGGCGCTGCGGAGTGTCGTTCCGACGGCAGAGGAGCTTCGTGCCGATCGGCAGTACATCATCGATGGAACCTTGCTGCCCTGCTGGTCATGGGCCGCGGTGCCGGGTCTGTGGTCGGGCAAGCATCGCACCACCGGCGTCGTCGTCCAGGTCGCAGCCACCCTGGAAGGGCAGCTGTCGTGGATCTCCGACCCGACCCCAGGCTCCCGACACGACCTATATTGCCTCGACCAATCCGGCGCCCTCGACCACCTCGCCACATCCCCCCCGATCGGCGATAAAGGATACATCGGGCGCGGCATGCTCACCCCGTTCAAAAAACCACCCGGCCGGGAACTTCTCGACTGGCAAAAAACATTCAACAAGAGCCTCAACCACACACGCGCCACCATCGAACGAGTCATCGCCCATATCAAAACGTGGAAAGTTCTCCACACAGACTACCGGCGGCCCTACGCCACATTTAAAACGACAATCTCGGCAGTCATCGGACTCATCTTCTACACACTTACCTGACGGAGCCTGAATAAGCCTCAAGGTGTGCGAACCGGCCGCGAACTCGGGGACGTTGGTCTTGCCGATCGTCACCGCACCGGCCGCCCGCACCCGCTCCACCAGCAGCTCGTCGGTGTCCGGGACGTGCTCGGCGAACAGCGGGGAGCCGTACGTGGTCCGCCAGCCGGCGACGGCGTGGGTGTCCTTGAACGCGAACGGCAGCCCGTGCAGCGGACCGGGCTCCGCCCCGGCGGCCAGTGCGCGGTCGGCGGCCTCGGCCCCGGCCCTGGCGCGTTCCTCGTCGAGGGAGACGATCGCGTTGAGCCGCGGGTTGCGCAGCGCGATCCGCTCCAGGTGCAGGTCGAGCAGCTCGCGGGCGGAGATCTCCTTGGCCCGGACCGCGGCGGCCTGCTCGCGGGCCGGGGTCGCGACCGTGATGTCGGCGCTCACCGGCGACGCCCGATCACGGCGCCGACCAGCACGCCCAGCAGCGCGACGGCCGCGCCGATCCCGATGCCGCGGGTGAGCTCACCGCTGCCCGGGCCCCCGGCGGCGGACGCGGACGTGAACACCTGCGCGCCCGTCACCGGCTCGGCGTAGGCCGGAGCGCCGACGAGCGGTGCCGGCTCCGCCACCGCTACGGCAGGCCCGGGGACGGCGGGCACAGGGGGCACAGGGGGCACGGCACCCGCACCACCTGCGCCGATCGCCGCGCCGACGGCGTCGAAGAACCGGTCCGCCATCCGGGTGGACACGCTGGCGAGCATCCGCTGGCCGACGCCGCCGACCATACCGCCGACCGTCGCGTCGGCGGTGTAGCCGATCCGGGTGCCGCCCGCGCCGAGGTCGTCGAAGGTGACGTCGACGACGGCGTCGACCGTGCCCGGCCCACCCGCCCCGTTCAGGGTCATGACCAGCGACTCGTGCGGTTCCAGCTTCGACAGCGCGCAGCTGCCGGTGTAGGTGCCCCTGATCGCGGCGACCCCGGCGGTCACCGTCATCGCGTAGGCGTTCTCGCCGGTCGGCTCCAGCCGTTCGCAGCCGGGAATGGTCGCGACCAGCACCCGGGGGTCGAGCAGCGCCTCCCAGACCCGCTCGACCGGGTGCTCGACGACGTTGCTGCCACTGATCTTCACGAGCGGTGCTCCTCACGCAGGCTGAACAGGTCCGACGGCGAGATCGGCATCGCGGTGACCGGGAAGCCCTCGGCGTCCTCGACCGCGGCGGCGATCACCGCCGAGACCGGGATAACACCCGCCTCGCCCGCCCCCTTGATCCCGAGGGGGTTGAGCGGCGAGGGCGTCTCCAGGTGGTCGATCTCGATCCCGTCGGGGACCTCGGACACGTACGGCATCAGGAAGTCCATGAAGGACGCGTTGAGCAGCTGGCCGGACTCGTCGTAGGCCATCCGCTCGTACAGCGCGCCGCCGACGCCCTGGGCGACGCCGCCGTGGATCTGTCCCTCGACGACCATCGGGTTGATCAGGTGGCCGCAGTCGTGGACGACGGCGTAGCGCAGGATCCGGATCTCGGCGGTGTCCGGGTCGGTCTCGACGATCGCGGCGTGCATCCCGGAGGCGTAGGTCGCCCGCGGCGTGCTGTGGAAGTCGGTGCCCTCCAGACCCGGTTGTTCCCCGTCGGGGACCGGCAACGCGTCCGTGTCCCCGACCGAGAACTGGGTGGCGGCCTTCGAGGCCTCGTCGAAGGCGTAGCGCAGCGGGTTGGACAGCACCGACAACGTGCCCAGCGGGATCGACCGCTCGGTGCCCCGCACCCCCACCACGCCGTCGACGATCTCCAGGTCCGCGACGTCGGCCTCGAGCGCGTCGGCGGCCAGCCGCAGGGCCTTCTCCTTCGTCCGCCGGGCGGCCTTGAGGACCGCCGAGCCGGACATGACCGCGGCCCGGGAGGCGAACGTGCCGACCGCGTAGGGCATCCGCCGGGTGTCGCCGGTGACGACCTCGACGTCGGAGAACCGCACCCCCAGCTCGTCGGCGACGATCTGGGCGAACGCGGTCTCGTGGCTCTGGCCCTGGGTGGTGAGCCCGGTCGCGACCGTGACCCGGCCGGTCGTCGCGACGTGCACGTGCGCACCCTCGTAGGGGCCGACGCCGGTGCCCTCGACGTAGCAGGCCAGCCCGATCCCGACGGTCCGGCCCTGCTCGGCGCAGTCGCGGCGGAAGGCCGCGAACCCGTCCCAGTCGATCAGCGTGCGCAGCTTCTCCAGCAGGGCCGGGTAGTCGCCGGAGTCGTACTCCAGCGGCCTGCCGTCCTGGAAGATCAGGCCGTGGTCGTAGGGGAACTCGTGCGGGTGGATGAAGTTCACCGCGCGGACCTCGGCGCGGTCGCGGCCCAGGTAGCCCGCGATCGCGTCCATCGTGCGCTCCATGGCGAAGCAGCCCTGGGGGCGCCCGGCGCCGCGGTACGGCGTCACGATCACGGTGTTGGTGTAGAGCGAGGAGAAGGCGACCCGGTAGGCGCCCGGCTTGTACGGGCCGAGCAGCTGGGTCGAGGTGATGATCGGGACGATCAGGCCGTACGGGGTGTAGGCGCCGTGGTCGTGCCAGAACTCGACGTCGAGGCCGAGCAGCCTGCCGTCGTCGTCGAAGCCGACCTCGACGTGCTGGACCTGGCCGCGCTCGTGGGCGGAGGAGACGAAGTGCTCGCGCCGGTCCTCCACGAACTTCACCGGCCTGCCCAGGGCGCGGGCGGCCATCGGGACCAGCAGCTCCTCCGGCCACGGGTGGACGATCTTGACGCCGAAGCCGCCGCCGACGTCCGGGGTGATCACGTCGACCCGCCCGATGTCCAGGCCCAGCCGCGTCGCGACGGCGGCGCGGACCCCGGTGGAGCTCTGGGTGGAGGTCCACAGGACGAGCCGGCCGAGGGCGGGGTCCCAGCGGGCGACGGTGCCGCGGCCCTCCAGCGGCATGCACGCGCTGCGCTCGATCTCCAGGTCCAGCTCCAGGCGGTGTGGCGCCGCGGCGATGGCGGCCGGGGCGTCGCCGACGGCCTGCTCCAGCCGGGCGCCGACGTTGCCGGGCACGTCGTCGTGCACGAGCCGCTCGGCCGCGCGGGCCGCCGCGACCCCGACGACGGCGGGCAGCACCTCGTAGTCGACGACGATCCGGTCGACAGCGTCCTCGGCGAGGTAGCGGTCCTCGGCGACGACGAACGCGACCGCCTCCCCGACGTGGTTGACCTCGTCGCGGGCCAGCGCGAACTGGGTGCGGCCGTGGGTCAGCGCGGGGTGCGGGATGAGCACGGGCAGCGGCTCCGCCATCGGGCCGGTCAGGTCGTCGTGGGTGTAGACCGCGTGCAAGCCCGGCACGTCGAGGACGCCGGACACGTCGATGTCGCGGATGCGGGCGTGCGCGTGCGGGGAGCGCAGCACCGCGGCGTGCAGCACGCCGGGTCCGGGGTCGACGTCGTCGAGGTAGCGGCCGCCGCCGCGCAGGAAGCGCTGGTCCTCGACCCGCTGGACGCGCTGGCCCATGAGCTTGGTGGTCACCGGGCGGCCCCGATCTCGGCGGCCCGCTCGACCGCCGTGACGATGTTCTGGTAGCCGGTGCAGCGGCAGAGGTTCCCGCCGATCATGTCGCGGGCCCGCTCGTGGGTGGGGCAGGGGTCGCGGCGCAGCCCGGCGGTGATCGTCGTCAGGAAGCCGGGGGTGCAGAAGCCGCACTGCAGACCGTGGCACTCCGCGAAGGCCTGCTGCACCGGGGACAACGACCCGTCCGGCTCGGCCAGCCCCTCGACGGTGGTGATCGCCCAGGACTGCGCGGCGACGGCGAGCATCAGACAGGCCCGTGCCGGCTCGCCGTCGAGCAGGATCGTGCAGGCCCCGCAGACCCCGTGCTCGCAGCCGACGTGGGTGCCGGTCAGGCCGAGGTCGTGGCGCAGCGCGTCGGACAGCAGCCGCCGTGCCGGGACCCGCAGGTCGTGGACGACGCCGTTCACCGTCAGCCGGATGTCGTGGAGCGTCTCGCTCATCGCCCGCCTCCCTGCGCGGTCGCGTTCCGGGTCGCCGCGGCCACCACCCGGTCGGTCAGGACCCGGACCAGCTGTCTCCGGTAGGCCGCCGTGGCGTGGATGTCGGTGGTCGGGTCCAGGTGGTCGAGGGCGGCGTCGGCCCGGTCGGCCGGGGCCACACCGGTCAGGTCGACGACCACCGGGACGTCGCTCACCGACAGGTAGCCGACCCGGACCCGGTCGCCGTCGACGACCGCCCCCGCACCGACCAGGGCGTAGTCGCCGTGCCGGCGGGCGACCTCGTCGAAGGCGACGCCCGCGCCCGCCGGCAGGGCGGGGAAGAACGCCGAGACGGCGATCTCGTCCGGGCCGACCGCCGACTCCAGCGGGCCGACGAACAGCTCACGCGCTCCGATCGTGCGGCGCCCGGCGGGCCCCTCGACGTCGAGCGACCCCTCCAGCAGCCGCAGCACCACCGGCATCTCGGCGGCGGCGTCGGCGTGCACGAGGGACCCGACGGTCGTGCCGCGGTTGCGGATCGTGGGGTGCGCGACGTGGGCCAGCGCGGCAGGCACCAGCGGCTGGAGCCTGGCGAGCAACGGTGACTCCAGGACCGCGGTGTGCCGGGCCAGCGCGCCGACCCGGACACCCCCCTCGACCTCGGTGATCGTGTCCAGGCCGGGTACGCCGTTGATGTCGACGACCAGGGACGGTGCGGCCAGCCGCATGGACAGCAGCGGCACGAGACTCTGTCCACCGGCCAGCACCTTCGAGTCCGGCGCCGCGAGCGCGGCGACGGCCCCGGCCAGGTCCGTCGGGCGGACGTAGTCGAAGGGTGCGGGCTTCACGGGCTGTCCTTCGCCTCCCCGTCGTCGACCCTGGTCACCATCGTCCCGGCGGGCGTCCCGGACGGGCCGGTCGTCCCGGACCGGCGGTCGCGCAGCGCGACGGCGTGGAAGTAGACGATCACCAGGATGGTGCCGAGCGCGATGCCGCCCAGCTCGAACCCGTTGCCCAGGTCCAGCGCGACGCCGCCGATGCCGGCGACCATGCCCGCCGCGAGGCCGACGAGGTTGCGGGGCTCGCCGAAGTCCACCCCGTTCTCCACCCAGATCTTGGCGCCGACCAGCGCGATCATCCCGTAGAGCACGAGCGTGATCCCGCCGAGCACGCCGCCGGGGATCGCCCCGACCAGCACGCCGAACTTGGGGCACAGTCCGAGCAGGATCGCCACGGCGGCCGCGACGTAGTAGGCCGCGGTGGAGTACACCCTGGTCGCACCCATGACGCCGATGTTCTCGGCGTAGGTCGTGGTCGGGGACCCGCCGAACAGGCTGGCCAGCGCGGTGGCGGCGCCGTCGGCGCCCAGCGCCCGGCCCAGGTAGGGGTCGAGGTCGTCGCCGGTCATCTCGGCGACCGCCTTGACGTGCCCCAGGTTCTCGGCGACCAGCGCGATGACGCCGGGGAGCACCAGCAGCACGAACATCAGCGAGAAGCTGGGCGCGTGCACGGCCGGGACGCCGTCGTCCAGGGTCCCGCTGGGCAGGCCGAACCAGGCGGCGTCGGCCAGGCCCTCGAAGGAGACGCGCGAGTGCGGCTCCGGGGTGCAGTCCGCACCGCCGCAGGAGGTGATCGGGCCGCTCAGGAGGTCGAGCAGCCAGGAGAGCACGAACCCGAAGACGAGCGCGAGGAACACCGCGATCCGTCCCCAGAACCCGCGGAACAGCACGGCGGCGCAGACCAGGAACGTCGCGGTGAGCAGCGCGGTCCACTGGTCCACCGGCCAGTACACCGACGCGACGACCGGGGCCAGGTTGAACCCGATCAGCATGACGACCGCACCGGTCACCGCGGGCGGGAGCACCCGGTGCACGAGCCGGGCGCCCGCGACGTGCACGAACACACCGATCGCGAGCAGCACCAGGCCGGAGACCATGATCGCCCCGGTCACGGCGGCGGAGTCGCCGCCGGCCGCCCGGATCGCCGCGACCCCGCCGACGAAGGCGGCGCTGGTGCCGAGGTAGCTGGGCACCATGTTCTTGCAGACGACCAGGAACAGGACGGTGCACAGGCCCGAGAACAGGATCGCGAGGTTGGGGTCCAGCCCCATCACCACGGGGAACACGAAGGTCGCCCCGAACATCGCGACGACGTGCTGCATCCCCAGCCCGACCGTCTTCCCCCAGGGGAGCCGCTGGCGGGGTGCGACCGCCTCCCCCGGCCCCGGATCGACCACTTCCCACCTGAACATCGACATGGCGATCCCTTCACACGGCACCGGAGACCCGACTCAAGCTAATGAGACCCAGGTCGCACCTCGACGGCTACTACTGCCGATTGATCGGTGGATCCACTGGCACGAATTGATGACGCCAGCACGATGCCTGCATGCGTCGGGCCGTGCGGTTTCCGCTGGATGTCGTTCACGTTCCGCCCGGTCGGCCGACGATGCGCAGCGCCTGCAGCGCGACGGCGACGTCGAGCCGCAGGTTCGGGTCCGTCGACAGCGGACCGAGGAGCCGTTCCAGCTTGGCGACGCGGTAGCGCATCGTGTTGTAGTGGAAGAACTGCACCCGGGCCGCCTCGGCCACGGTGAAGTTCGTGTCGAGCAGGACCTGCAGGGTCTCGCGCAGCTCGGCGGCCTCGGTGGTGGCCTCGGCGAGCGGGCCCAGCGCGTCGCGGACGAAGGAGTCCAGCTCCGCCGGGTCCGGGACGAGCGCGAGCAGCCGGTGCAGGCCGAGCTGGTCGAAGAACGTCGTGCTGCCGCCCCCGGAGATCCGGCGGCCCACCTCGACCGCCCGCCGTGCCTGGGCATAGGCACCGGGCAGGGCGTCGATGTCGGGCACCGGGCGGCTGACCCCTGCCGAGAACTGCCGTCGCCCGCCGCCCTTGTCCCCGGCGACCGCGGTGACGGCCCGCCGCACGATGTCGCGGCCGGGGGGCGGACCGGGGTCCGCGTCGACCGGCAGCAGGGTCACGACCTCGGAGGAGAAGTCGACGGTGGGGATGCCCTCCCCCAGCCCGGAGCAGACCTGGCGCCACCCCGCCGAGAATCGCTTCTGCCAGGCGCGCCACTGCTCGGCCGGGACCCGCGCGTCGATCGGGTCGAGCTCGGCGGTCAGCACGACCATCGGGCGGCGCAGGTCCCAGCCGAGGGTGTCCGCGTGCTCGGCGACGTAGGCGGGGTCGGCGGTGCGGCGCAGCAGCAGGTCCCGCAGGAAGTCGCCCTGGTACTTGGTCTCGACGGCGGTGACCGCCTCCTCGCGGGTGATCAGCAGCGCGGCCACCGCGGCGGCGCGCTCCAGCGCCTGTACGTCGTCCGGGGCGAGCCGGGCGGTCAGGCGCACGCAGACCAGCCGGGCGAGGTTCTGCCCACCGGCCGCGACCCGCAGGGTGCGGGCCTCCCCGCCCGCGACCGGGACACCGTCGATCCCCATCCGCTCGACGCGCAGCCGGCCCGTCGGGTCGACGAGGTCGTGCTCGGTCAGCATCCGGAGCTGGTCCTCCGACAGCGCCGACGCCCGCTCCCGCCCGTCGGTGGAGGTGACCGCGACGCCCACGTCGAGCACCCGCCCGACCTCGGCCGCGATCCCCGCGAGGTCCCCGCCCTCCAGCGCGATCCGGGTGAGCCCGGTGTGCAGCGCGTCGAGCCGGGCCAGCGCCTCGCGGGCCGGGAACTCCGGGTCCCCGGTCTCCTCCGTCAGCAACTGTTGCCGCCCCTTCGGTCCGAAAGTGGCACAAGTTAACATCGGCGGACGCTGCTGCCCAGGCTAGTTTCGGTCCGTGATCGGAGTCAGCGCACCCGTCCGGGTCCGTGACCTGCTGCGGCGGGCCGCGGACGGCCCGGTCCGGGTCGTGCACCGCGGGTCCGACGCCGTCTACCTCGCCGTCCACGACGACGGTCGCGAGACCTGCGTCGGCGTCCTCGGCGCGGACGCGGTGCCGGTGCCCTGCGGACTGCGGTCCCGGCTCCCCTCGCTCGCCGTCGGCACCGCCGCCGTGCACGGCGGGGTCCTGCACCTCGACGACGAGCCGGTCGTCGTCCGGCGGCTGGTCGACACCCGGGTGCCCGCGCGGTCCCCGCTGCCCCGCACCGGGCTCCGGCCGGCCCCCGGCCTGCCGGCCGAGGTGACCCCGGCCGCCGTCGCCGGGCTCGTCGGACGCGGCGAGGGGCTCACTCCGCTCGGCGACGACGTCCTGTGCGGCTGGCTCGCCCTGCACCGGGCCGCCGGCGTCGCCACCCCCGAGGTGGACGCCGTCGTCCTGGCCCACCTGCACCGCACCACGCTGCTGTCCGCCGAGCTCCTGCGGTGTGCCCTGCGCGGCGAGGTCGTGCCCCAGTTCGCCGCGCTGGTCACCGCACTCGGCACGTTGGCCGAGCCCGCGGCCCGCGCCGCGCTCGCCGCCGTCGGGCACACCTCCGGGGCCGCGATGGTCCACGGCGCCGCGCTCGCCCTGTCCGCCCTGCACACCGAAGGAGTCGCCGCATGACGACGACGCACGTCGAGGTCCGGCCCGGCGCCTACGCCGACTCGGTCACGCTGCTCCGGGTCAGCCGCACCGCCCAGCAGCTCGACGGGGTGGTCGCCGCGCAGGTCGCCATGGCCACCCCGCTCAACGTCGACGTCCTGACCGGCATGGGGTTCTCCGTCCCCGCCGGGACCGGCGCGAACGACCTGGTCGTCGCCCTGCACCTGACCGGTGACGACGCGTTGCCCGCCGCCGTGGCAGGTGTCGACCGCGCGCTCGCCGAGGCGGCTCGCCCGGCGCCGGACGGCGGCGGGGCCGGTGCGGTCGCGCCGCCGCGCACCACCGCCACGGCGCTGGACAGGGCACCGGGCTCGGTCGTGCTCGTGTCGGTGCCCGGGCCGCACGCCACCGTCGAGGCGATGGACGCCCTCGACGCCGGCAGCGACGTCATGATCTTCAGCGACAACGTGCCGGTGGAGCAGGAGGTGGCGCTCAAGCAGGCCGCCGCGCAGCGATCCCTGCTGGTCATGGGCCCGGACTGCGGGACGGCCGTGCTGGACGGGCTCGGCCTGGGGTTCGCCAACGTCGTCGAGCCCGGCCCGGTGGGACTCGTCGCCGCGTCCGGGACCGGGTGCCAGCAGGTGATGGCGCTGCTCGACCACGCCGGGGTCGGTGTGCGCGCCGCGCTCGGCGTCGGCGGGCGGGACCTGTCCGCGCCGGTCGGCGGCCTCGCCACCCGGGAGGCCCTGCGCCGCCTCGACGCGGACCCGGCCGTCGAGCTGATCGTGCTGGTGTCCAAGCCCCCCGCCGCCGAGGTCGCCGAACGGATCGACCGGCTGGTCGCGACGCTCACGACGCCGGTCGAGTACGCGCTGCTCGGGCCGGGCAGGCCCGACCTGACCGCGGCGACCGAGGCCGCCCTGGTGCGGCTGGGCCGACCCGTCCCGGACTGGCCGGTGCACGGCACCGCGCGGCCGGCGTCCGGCGGGCACCGGCTGCGCGGCCTGTTCGTCGGCGGCACGCTCGCCACCGAGTCCGCGCAGATCGCGGGCGAGGACGCTGCCCGGGCCGGCCACACCTTCGTCGACTTCGGCGACGACGAGTGGACCCGTGGCCGCGCCCACCCGATGATCGACCCGACGGTGCGCCTGGAGCACCTCGCGGCCGCGCTGGCCGACCCGGAGACCGCCGTCGTCCTGCTCGACGTGGTGCTGGGGCACGGCGCCGAGCCGGACCCGGCCTCCGTGCTGGCCCCCGCGATCGCCGGGTCCCGGGTGCCGGCCGTCGTCTCGGTCGTCGGGACCGGCGCCGACCCGCAGGACCTGGCCGCGCAGATCGACGCGCTGGTCGCGGCCGGCGCGGAGGTCCACCTCTCGCACGCCGGCGCCACGCGCCGGGCACTCGCACTCCTTCCCGCCGACACGACGACCGGAGCCGCCCGATGACCACCCCCTCGCTGGTGAGCACCGGCACCGACCTGCTCGCCGACGCCGCCGCCGACCAGGCGGTCCCGGTCACCCGGGTCGACTGGCGCCCGCCGATGGACGGCACCGCGGCCGATCTGGCGACCGTCGCCACCGACCCGCTGCGCCGGGCGGCGAACGACCGCGCCCTCGCCGCGATGCTCGACGTCACCGCGACGCTCGTCGACGTCGCCCCGGCCTCGGAGGTCCTCGGCCTCACCCCGGGAGAGTTCCTGCACGCCGGGCCACCGATCACCTGGGAGCGCGCGTCAGGCCCGCTCCGCGGCGCCCTGATGGGCGGCGCCGCGCTGGAGGGCCTGGTCACCGACCCGGAGGACGCCGCGGCGCTGTTCGCGTCGGGCTCCTCGGTCTCGCTGGAGCCGTGCCACCACCGCGGGGCGGTCGGCCCGATGGCCGGCGTCGTCACCCCGGGCATGTGGATGTTCGTGCTCGAGGACCCGGCCGCCGGCCGCCGTGCCCACTGCTCGCTGAACGAGGGGCTGGGCAAGGTCCTGCGCTACGGCGCGTACGGCCCTGAGGTGATCCGGCGGCTGCGCTGGATGGGCGACGTGCTGGGCCCGCTGCTGCGCGGCGCCGTCCGGGCGCGGCGGGACGCGGGTGAGCCGGTCGACGTGACCGGCGTGCTGACCCAGATGCTGCAGATGGGCGACGAGGCGCACAACCGCAACCGGGCGGGGACCCTGATGCTGCTGCGGGACCTGGGCCCGGACCTCGTCGCGACGGCGGCCGCCGCCGGCGTCCCGAGCACCGACGTCGCGGAGGCGCTGCGGTTCGTCGGGGGCAACGACCACTTCTTCCTGAACCTCGCCATGCCCGCGTGCAAGCTGGCCCTGGACGCCGCCCGGGACGTCGACGGCTCCACCATGGTGGTGGCGATGGCGCGCAACGGAACCGACTTCGGCATCCAGGTCTCCGGCACCGGCGACGAGTGGTTCACCGGCCCGGCCCAGCTGGCCGACGGCCTGTTCCTGGGCGACTACGGCCCGGCCGACGCCAACCCCGACATCGGCGACTCGGCGATCACCGAGACGGCCGGGATCGGTGGCTTCGCCATGGCGACCGCCCCGGCGATCGTGCGGTTCGTCGGCGGGACCGTGCCGGACGCACTGGCCACCACCCGCCGGATGCGCGAGATCACGCTCGGGGAGAGCCGGCGGTGGACCGTCCCGATCCTGGAGTTCGCCGGGGTCCCCAGCGGCATCGACGTCACCCGGGTCTGCCGGACGGGCATCCTCCCGCAGATCAACACGGGGATGGCCGGACGGGTCGCGGGCGTCGGGCAGGTCGGGGCCGGGCTCGTCACCCCGCCGGCCGAGATCTTCCCGAAGGCGCTCACCCGGCTGGCGGAGCGGACGGTCCTCAGACGCGGCGCAGCAGCCTGACGACGACCGTGGTGATGATCAGCCAGAGGATCGCCGCGACCCCGTAGTTCAGCGTGACGGCCATCTTCGGCTGGGCCGGGGTGAACAGGCCACCGAGGCCGAGGTTCAGCTGGGCCGCCCACGACGAGATGTACTCGGTGAGGAAGTTCGCCGGGTTGGCGTCGAGCAGGGTCAGCACGATGTGCGCGACCAGGATGGCCACGATCACCAGGCCCACGATCCGCACGATCGTCGCGATGATGCCCACGCCCTGCCGCACGGTCGTACCCACGGTTGCCGCCATCACACACCCCTTTGTCTCCGACGGCGTCATGGTCGCACCGCCGTGCCCTCACTGCCCCCACAACGAGGAAGAACGCTCTCGGTTGTGATCACTTCGTTGCGTGCCGTCGTCCGGGTGACACCAACACCGGTCCGGGACAGCGGGTTGCCGTGCAACGGGGGGTCGGGTCTACGGTGGGGGCATGGCGCGCCTGCTCCTTCGCCGCCGCGGCGGGGTCTGAACCGACCGGCCCCTCGTCGCGGGGTTTCGCGTGTCCGCCGGTCGCCACGACCGTCCGACATCAGGAGCAGTTCCCGTGACCACCTCTCCCGACGCCTACGAGGCCCGCGCCCGCAGCAACGTCCGCACCCCCGAGGGCGCGCCGCACGCGACCCAGCCGGCCTGGAACCGCCAGCGCGGCTCGCAGATGCCGGTGCACCGGTACAAGCCGTTCCATCAGCTGGTCGAGCCGGTCTCGCTGCCGGACCGCACGTGGCCGGACAAGGTCATCGACACCGCGCCGCTGTGGTGCGCGGTCGACCTGCGTGACGGCAACCAGGCGCTGATCGACCCGATGAGCCCGCTGCGCAAGCGGCGCATGTTCGACCTGCTGGTACGCATGGGCTACAAGCAGATCGAGGTCGGCTTCCCGGCGGCGAGCCAGACCGACTTCGACTTCGTCCGCGAGATCATCGAGGACGAGGCGATCCCGTCCGACGTGCAGATCCAGGTCCTGACCCAGGCCCGGCCGGAGCTGATCCAGCGGACCTTCGAGGCCTGCGAGGGCGCGCACTCGGCGATCGTCCACCTCTACAACTCGACCTCGATCCTGCAGCGCCGGGTCGTCTTCCGCTCCGACCGCGCGGGCATCACCAAGATCGCCACCGACGGCGCGGAGGAGGTCGCGAAGTTCGCCGAGAAGTACCCGGCGACCGACTGGACCTTCCAGTACTCGCCGGAGTCCTACACCGGCACCGAGCTGGAGTACGCCGTCGAGATCACCAACGCGGTGAGCGCGATCTGGCAGCCGACGCCCGAGCACCCGATGATCGTCAACCTGCCGGCCACCGTCGAGATGGCGACGCCGAACGTCTACGCGGACTCCATCGAGTGGATGCACCGCAACCTGGCCCGGCGCGACGCGCTGATCCTGTCGCTGCACCCGCACAACGACCGCGGTACCGGCATCGCCGCCGCCGAGCTCGGCTACCAGGCCGGCGCCGACCGCATCGAGGGCTGCCTGTTCGGCAACGGCGAGCGCACCGGCAACGTCGACCTGGTCGCGCTGGGCATGAACATGTTCACCCAGGGCGTCGACCCGCAGATCGACTTCTCCGACATCGACGAGATCCGCCGCACCGTCGAGTACTGCAACCAGCTGCCGGTGCACGAGCGCCACCCGTGGGGCGGCGACCTGGTCTACACCGCGTTCTCCGGCTCCCACCAGGACGCGATCAACAAGGGCTTCGCCGCGATGGAGGCCGACGCCGCCGAGGCCGGGCACCCCGTCGCCGACCACACCTGGGAGGTCCCGTACCTGCCCGTGGACCCGAAGGACATCGGCCGCACCTACGAGGCCGTCATCCGGGTCAACAGCCAGTCCGGCAAGGGCGGCATCGCCTACATCATGAAGACCGAGCACCAGCTCGACCTGCCGCGACGGCTGCAGATCGAGTTCAGCCACGTCATCCAGGCCTTCACCGACACCGAGGGCGGCGAGGTCGAGCCCAAGGCGATGCGCGACGCGTTCGACGTCGAGTACCTGGGCCGCGAGACCCCGCTCAAGCTGGTGCGCCACCGTGTCCACAGCGACGGCGAGGGCCGCGACGAGATCGTGGCGACGGTGCGCGTCGAGTCCGACCTGCACGAGATCGCCGGCTCGGGGAACGGGCCGATCGCGGCGTTCGTGGACGCGCTGGCCGGGATCGGGTTCGACGTCCGGGTCCTCGACTACCACGAGCACGCGATGGGCGGCGGTGACGACGCCCGCGCCGCGGCCTACGTCGAGTGCGCCGTCGAGGAGAAGGTGTTCTGGGGCGTCGGGATCGACAGCTCGATCACCAGCGCCAGCCTCAAGGGCGTCGTGAGCGCGATCAACCGCGCCCTGCGCTGACGCCTCCACCACGCCGCGCGAACGGGCCGTCCGTACGACCTCTCGTACGGACGGCCCGGTCACGGGTGACCGGTGGGCCGGTCAGCGGCCGATCGCGTCGCCGAGGGTGATCTGCTGGCCGGGTACCTCCGGGCCGCTGCCCGGGCCGACGGCGGCGTCGGCCTCCTCCGCGGTCACCTCGTGCGGGGTGATGACCCCGTCGCGGATGGCCTCGGCGTGGTGGCAGGCGACCCGGTGCCCGGTGGTGTCGCCGTCGAGCGTCCGGAGCTGCGGGCGCTCGGTGGAGCACCGGTCCTCCTGACGCCCCGGGCAGCGGGTGTGGAACCGGCACCCGGCGGGCGGCGCGGCCGGCGACGGCAGGTCCCCGGACAGCAGGATCCGCTCGCGGGTGTCCTCCACCGTCGGGTCCGGCTGGGGCACCGCCGAGAGCAGCGCCCGGGTGTAGGGGTGCAGCGGGCCGTCGTAGAGCGCGCGGGCCGGCGCCTCCTCCACGATCGACCCGAGGTACATCACCCCGACCCGGTCCGACACGTGCCGCACGACGGCCAGGTCGTGCGCGATGACCAGGTAGGTCAGACCCAGCTCACGCTGCAGCGAGCGCAGCAGGTTGAGCACCTGGGCCTGCACCGACACGTCCAGCGCGGACACCGGCTCGTCGGCGACGACCAGGTCGGGCTCCACACACAGCGCCCGGGCGATCCCGATGCGCTGGCGCTGCCCGCCGGAGAACTCGTGCGGGTAGCGGCGCAGGGCCGACTCGGGCAGCCCGACCGCACGCATCAGCTCGGCGAGCCGGTCCGGCCCGGCCGCGATCCCGTGCGCGGCCAGCCCCTCGCGCAGCAGCGACCCGACCGACTGGCGCGGGTCCAGGCTGGACATCGGGTCCTGGAACACCATCTGGAACCGGCGGCGCATCCGGCGCAGCGGCTCCCCGGTGAGCGCGGCGACGTCGGTGCCGTCGAAGGACACCGTGCCCGCGGTCGGCTCGGTGAGCTTGAGGATCGCCCGCCCGAGGGTCGACTTGCCGCAGCCGGACTCACCGACCAGGCCGTAGGTCTCGCCGCGCTCGATCCGCAGCGAGACGCCGTCGACGGCCTTGACGTGCCCGACCGTGCGCTGCACCAGCACACCCCGGGTGATCGGGAAGTGGACCTGCAGGTCCTCGACCTCCAGCAGGGGGCTCATGCCGTCGCTCCGATCGGCTCGGGGTTGTGGCAGCGCAGCAGCCGGCCCGCCGCGTCGTCGGCAGCCGGGGTGACCGAGGTGCAGGTCTCCAGCGCCCGCGGGCAGCGCGGCGCGAAGGCGCAGGCGTGGTCCCAGGGCAGGTTGTCCGACACCGACCCGGTGATCGCGGGCAGCTCCGCGGCGGGGTCGGAGTCCAGCCGCGGGATCGACCGGATCAGCCCGGAGGTGTACGGATGCCGCGGACCGCCGAACAGCGCGTGCCGCTCCGCGCGTTCCACGACCCGGCCGCCGTAGAGCACGTTGACCCGGTCGCAGAGCCCCGCGACGACGCCGAGGTCGTGCGTGATCATGATCAGCGCCGTCCCCGTCTCGGCGACGAGCTCGCGCAGCAGCTCCAGGATCTGGGCCTGGATGGTGACGTCGAGGGCGGTGGTCGGCTCGTCGGCGATGAGCAGCTTCGGCCGGCAGGCCAGCGCGATCGCGATCAGCGCGCGCTGGCGCATCCCGCCCGACATCTGGTGCGGGTAGGCCGACACCCGTCGGGCCGGGTCGGGGATGCCGACCCGCTCCAGCAGGGAGACGGCCTCGCGGCGGGCCTCGTCCTTCCCCATCCCGCGGTGCCGGGTGAGCGCCTCGGTGATCTGGACGCCCACCGACACGACCGGGTTCAGCGACGACAGCGGGTCCTGGAAGACCATCCCGATGTCGCGACCGCGCCGCTCGCGCAGCTGCGCGTCGGACAGGGTGAGCAGGTCGGTCGGGCTGCCGGTCCCGTCGTCGAACGTCACGGAGCCGCCCACCCGGGGGGTCCGCCCCGGGAGCAGCCCCATGATCGCCAGTGAGGTCACGGACTTGCCGCAGCCGGACTCGCCGACCAGGCCGACGACCTCACCGGGGCGCACGTCGAACGACACCCCGTCGACGGCGACGACGTCGGCCTCGCCCCGGCGCACGAAGCGCACGGACAGGTCCTCGACGGACAGCAGGGGGTTCATCGGCGTCCCTTGGGGTCGATGGCCTCGCGCAGCGACTCGCCGAGCAGCGTGAACCCGAGCGCGACGACGATGATCGCGATCGCCGGGTAGACCGCCAGCCCGGGCCGGACGTCGAGGTAGGGCTGTGCGGAGGCGAGCATCAGGCCCCACTCCGCGCGGGCCGGGTCGGCGTCGCCGAGGCCGAGGAAGGAGAGCGCGGCCGCGTCCAGGATCGCCGTCGCCAGGGTCAGCGTGGCCTGGACGATCACCGGGCCGATCGCGTTGGGCAGCATGTGCCGCAGCACCACCGCCCGTCGCTTCACCCCGAGCGCGGTGGCCGCGAGGACGTGGTCGGAGTCGCGCTGGGCGAGCATCGATCCGCGCAGCAGCCGCGCGAAGATCGGCACGTTCACCAGCGCGACGGCGATGATGACCGTGGTCTGGCTGGGCCGGGCGGCCAGCGCCGCGACCGAGATGGCGAGCAGCAGCGACGGGATCGACAGGAGCACGTCGGTGACCCGCATGAGGACGGTGTCGATCCAGCCGCCGAAGGCCCCGGCGAGCACGCCGATGACCAGACCCACCGCGAGCCCGAACACGGTGGCGAGCACGCCGACCAGCAGGGTCTGGCGCGACGCCAGGATCATCCGGGAGAACTCGTCGCGGCCGTTCTGGTCGCTGCCGAGCGGGAAGCCGGGCTGCGGTCCGGGGATCGAGCCGGGACGCAGCTGGTCGAGCAACTGCGGGAAGGCCTGGGCCGGGTCGTGCGGGGCCAGCAGCGGCGCGAACACCGAGACCAGCACGAACAGCCCGATGATCACCGCGCCGACGATCGCGGTGGGGCTGCGACGCAGCCGGCGCAGCGCGTCGGCAGACAGGCTGCGGCCCGCGGTGTCGTCGATCCGGTCCCTGCGCCGTTGCGCCCAGGTGGTCGGTGCGCTCATCGCAGCCTCACCCTCGGGTCGATCACGGCGTAGGACAGGTCGACGAGCAGGTTGACCAGCACGTAGATCAGTGCGCCGAGCAGCACCACGGCCTGCAGCCGCGGGTAGTCGCGACGCTCGATGCCCTCGGCGATCAGGGTGCCGATGCCGGGCCGGTTGAACACCTTCTCGGTCAGCACCGCGCCGGCGAGGAGCAGGCCGGTCTGCAGGCCGATCGTCGTGGAGACCGGCAGCAACGCGTTGCGCAGGACGTGCCGGCCGCGGACGGTGCCCGGCGCGAGGCCCTTGGCGTTGGCGGTGCGGACGAAGTCGGACTCCAGCACGTCGAGCACCGAGGCCCGGGTGATCCGCACGATGACGGCGAGCGGGATCGTCGCCAGCGTGACGGCCGGCAGCACGAGGTGCATCAGCGAGTCCCAGCTGGCGTCGAACTCGCGGGTGAGCAGGCCGTCGAGGGTGGGGAAGCCGGTCACCGAGGTGGCGTCGATGCCGGTCGACTGCAGCCCGGACGGCGGGAACAGGCCGAGGTCGACGGCCAGGAACTGCTTGAGCACGTAGCCGAGGAAGAACACCGGCACGGCGACGCCGACCAGCGTTCCGACGATGGTCAGGTTGTCCCAGATCCCGCCGCGGTGGCGGGCGGCGAGGTAGCCGAGCGGGATCCCGAGGGCGACGGCGAGCAGCAGCGCCGCCAGGGAGAGCTCGATCGTGCCCGGCAGCGCGCGGCCGAGCTCGGTGATCACCGGGTCTCCGGTGACGAGGGAGGCGCCGAAGTCGCCGGTCAGCGCCCGGCCGAGGTAGTGCAGGTACTGGATCGGGATGGGTTGGTCCAGGCCCAGCGTCTTGTTGAGTGCGGCGATCGACTCCGGGGTCGCCTTGTCTCCGAGCAGCGCACCGGCCGGTCCACCGGGCAGCGAGCGCAGCCAGGCGAACAACAGCACGGACAGGATGAGCAGCGTCGGGACGACCTGGAGCAGGCGGCGCGCGACGAAGCGCAGCATGCGTGGATGTCCTCAGTGGTGGGAGGCGGGACACGCGGCCGGGCGCCGCGGGGTCTCCGCGGCGCCCGGGGCACGGTCAGTTCTTGCTGACGGAGACGAAGCGCTCGTCGGTCAGCGGCGACGGGACGAGGCCCTGCACGTTCGGTCCGACGACGATCGCCGGTCCGGTGGTCAGGATCGGCACGGCCGGCAGGTACTTGGCCATGATGTCCTTGTTGGCCTGCTGGTACGCCGCGGCGTGGCCGGCCGGGTCCGGGATGGCGTCGGCCTTGGCCAGCTCGGCGAACATCGCCGGGTCCTGCGGCCCGAACTCGGCCTTCTCCCGGCCGAAGAACGTGCCGACGAAGTTGCCGGCGTCGTTGTAGTCGCCGGTCCAGCCGAGCAGGTGTAGGTCGTGCTTGCCGGCCTTCTGGACGTCGTCCTTGTAGCCGCCGTTCCACGGCCGCGCGACCGGGTTGACCGTGATGCCGACGGCCTTCAGGTTCGCCGACATCGCCGAGAACAGGTCCGCCGGGTTCGGCATGTAGGGGCGGGTGATCTCGGTCGGGTAGTAGAAGTTCAGCGTCAGGTTCTGCGCGCCGGCCTCGGCGAGCAGCTGCTTGGCCTTCTCCGGGTCGTACGGGTACTCGGTGACGTCGTCGGCGTAGCCCGCGACGGTCGGCGGCACGAACTCCTTCGCGACCGCGGAACCCTCCGGCATCTTCGTGCGGACCAGCGACTCGCGGTCGATCGCGTAGGCGAGCGCCTGACGGACCCGAAGGTCCTTGAGCTTGGGGTTGTTCTTCGTGTTGATGCCCATGTAGAGCAGCGAGAACGGCTGGCGGATCAGCACCTGGTCGCCCTGGTCCTTCAGGGTCTGGCAGTCCGCGGGCGACGGGTAGTCGTAGCCGTCGATGGTGCCGGCGGCCAGCTCCTGCTTACGGGCGTTCTCGTCCGGGATGATCTTGAAGATGAGCCGGTCGAGCTTGGCCTTCTCGCCCCAGTACTGGTCGTTGCGGACCAGGGTGATCGTGTTGTTCGCCTTGTCGAAGCTCTCGAACTTGAACGGCCCGGTGCCCGTCGGGTGCTCGTTCGCGTAGGCGGGGTAGGTGAAGGAGTCACCGCTCTGGGTGACGGCATCGGCGTCGTACTGCTTGAGCGCCGTCGGGCTGGAGATCGAGAACGACGTGAGGCCGAAGGCGGCCGGGAACGCGCCCTTGAACTTGTTCAGTGTCAGGACGGCGGTGTTCGGGCTCTGCGCCGTGCAGGACTTGTAGAGCGGTGCGCCCGAGGCGTCACCCTCGTTCTTGGCGAAGCCCTCGAAGACGTCGCCGTAGTAGATCATCTGGCTCTGGGCCGCGGCGCCCTTCATGTTGAACCAGCGGTCGAAGTTCGCGCAGACCGCGGTCGCGTCGAACGGCGTGCCGTCGTGGAACGTGACGCCCTCGCGGAGGGTGAACGTCCAGGTCTTGCCGTCCGGAGTGGACTTCCACTCGGTGGCCAGGCCGGGCTCGAGCTCGGTAGTCCCCGGCTTGTAGGTGATCAGCGTGTCGAACATCTGCCGCGCCGGGCGGAAGCTCTCGCCGTCGTCGTTGAAGATCGGGTCGAAGTTCTTCGGCGCGCCGGCGGCACCGAAGACGAACGTCCCCCCTGCGGCGTCGCCGCCCGCTCCGCGCTCCGAGCTCGCGCAGGCGGTCATGCCCACTGCGAGCACGCCCGCCATGACCGCCGTCATCCACCGTCTGCGCATTCCGGTCCCCTCGTAGGCAGAGGTGTCCACCCGATGTGCGCGTGAGGACACCTGATGACGGGGAAACCTATAGCGGTCCGTTACCAACCGGTAGACCCTTGCGTCACGATAGTGCTACGAACTGGTACGCACGTCCCGTTCGCCCGGCCCCTCGACGACGGCCGTCCGGTGCGCGTCCCGGTGGTTCGCGACCGCATCCCGTGAGGCGTCCTCGTCGAGCGCGGCGGCCCGGACCTCGGCGAAGACCTCACGGTAGGTGCGCAGGTCGGTGGGCGATTCCAGGAACGACTCCCCTGCGTGCCCCTCGGTGTGGACGACGTCGGGTCCGAGTGCGTCGGGGACGGTCAGGATCGCGAAGCGGCCGGCGTGGGCGCGCTGCGGCCCGGCGTCGAACGGGAGTACACGCAGCGTCACGTCGGGCAGCTCCGACAGCGTGAGCAGCCGGTCGAGCTGCTCGGCCATCACCGCGGGACCGCCGGTCGCGCGGACGAGCACGGCCTCGTCGACGACCACGTCGAGCACCAGCGGCGGTGTCGCGGTGAGCGCCTCGTGGCGACGACCGCGCAGCCGCACGAGCTGGTCGATCTCCCAGTCCGGGCGACCCGGGAGCCGAGCGCGCAGCGCGGCGTGGGCGTAGGCGGGCGCCTGGAGCAGCCCGTGCAGCACGGTCAGGTCGAACGCGGCGACGGCGGTCGCGTCGGTCTCGGCGGCCGCGTAGCGACCCGGCGACGGCAGGAAGTGCGGGTCGGTGCGCAGGCCCTCGGTGAACGGCTCCCACCAGCCACGGGTGCGGCTCTCGGTGACCAGCCGCTCGAGCATCTCCGCCTCGACCCCGGCGACCCCGCCGTAGACCTCGACCAGCGCGGCGACGCCGGCCGGGCGCGGCACCCCCTTGCCGTTCTCCAGCCTGCTGATCTTCGACGCCGAGCAGCCCACCCCGGCCGCGGCGTCCGCCAGCTTCAGCCCGGCGTTGACGCGCAGCCGGCGCAGCTCGGCACCCAGCCGTCGTCGTGCGCCGGTCGGCTCCTGCTCCACCTCGCACCCCTCCCCGGTCCCGCCGTGCAATCTACAGCTCCGTGCAATTCCCCGAGTCTGCAATTGCACGGGAGCGCGCCGTCGGGCATGCTGGCATCACCCGGACGTGACGGCAGCCACACCGACCGTGGCGGACGGGGACCACGGACCGACCGCGACACACGAAGGGAGATGGACATGATCCGCAGGACGCAGGTGCCGCACACAGGCACGTACCACCGCGCCCGTACCGGGCGGTGGTCGCCGTGATCGCGCTGGTGGCGGTGGCCCTGGCCGGGCTGGTCACGCTGGTCCTCTCGGCGATCGTGATCGGGGTGACCGACCGGCGCCAGAGCGAGGCGTGGCGTCGGATCGCCGAGCAGCGCCGCCGGGAGTGGGAGCGCAGGCAGCGCCAGCTCCACGGCCGGTCGCACCACGTGGACGCGTGGGGCGACGAGGACACCGACTGAGGCTTGCCGAAGGAGTATCAGCCTCGCTGAGGCTTGCCGAAGGAGCATCAGCCCCGCTGAGGCTTGCCGAAGGAGCATCAGCCCCGCTGAGGCTTGCCGAAGGAGCATCAGCCCCGCTGAGGCTTGCCGAAGGAGCATCAGCCCCGCTGAGGCTTGCCGAAGGAGCATCAGCCCGACCGAGGCTCCGCAGTCGGGATCTCACCAGGAAGGAGGCGCAGCGGCGGGGGGTTGCTGCGCCGGGTGGCCGGTCACGACCGGGGCGTCGCGCCCGGTACGGACCGGCCGTTCCGTGTCCGGGTCTACAGGGCCCGTCGGCCGGCGAGCGCGCGGCCGAGCGTCATCTCGTCGGCGAACTCCAGGTCGCCGCCCATCGGCAGGCCGGACGCGAGCCGCGTGACGCTCAGGCCGGGGAAGTCGCGCAGCAGCCGCACCAGGTAGGTCGCGGTGGCCTCACCCTCGGTGTTGGGGTCGGTCGCGATGATGACCTCGGAGATCTCGGTCTCGTCGGTCGCCGGACCGGTGCCGCCGAGGCGGGCGAGCAGCTCACGGATCCGCAGGCTGTCCGGGCCGATCCCGGCCAGCGGGTCGAGCGCACCGCCGAGCACGTGGTAGCGGCCCTTGAACTCCCGGGTCCGCTCGACGGCCAGGACGTCCTTGGGCTCCTCGACCACGCACACCAGCGTCGGGTCGCGTCGCGCGTCGGAGCAGTAGCGGCAGCGGGTGTCCGACGCGACGTTGCCGCACACGTCGCAGAACGCGACGCCCTGCTTGACCGTCTGCAGGACCTCCTGGAGCCGGTTGATGTCGGCCGGGTCCGCGGCGAGCAGGTGGAACGCGATGCGCTGGGCGCTCTTCGGACCGACCCCGGGCAGGCGTCCCAGCTCGTCGATCAGGTCCTGGACCGGTCCTTCGAACACCTCAGGCGCCCGGGAGGCCCAGGCCGCCCATGTCGAGGCCGCCGGCGAGCGGGCCCATCTTCTCCTGCTGCAGCTCCTGCGCACGGCGGACCGCGTCGGCGAGCGCGCCGGCGACGAGGTCCTGCAGGGTCTCGACGTCGTCGGGGTCGACGACCTTCGGATCGATCCGCACCGAGCGCGGCTCCAGACCCGCGGTGACGGTGACCTCGACGAGCCCGTTCCCGGCCTGGCCGGTGACCTCGGCGGTCGCGAGCTCGGCCTGCGCCTGCTGGAGCTGCTGCTGCATCTTCTGGGCCTGCTGCAGGATCATCTGCATGTCGGGCTGACCGGGTTGCACGCGTACCCCTCGCTGTCGGGTCCGGCTCGCGCGATCGGGGGCTTCCCCGGCGCGACCGGCGCGGACTCGTCGTTCTCCAGGGTAGACGTGTCAGGCTGACCGACCGTGCGCGCCCTGATCCGTTCCGCCACGGCCGTCCTCCCGCTCGTCGTCGCGTTGGTGTGCGCCGGCTGCGGTGCGCCGGCGCCGGTCCCGCCTCCCGTCGACGCGGCCCCGCGACCGGCCGCGACGACCCGTTCGCTGCCGACCACGCCGGCACCGCTGCCCACCACGCCGGCACCGGTCTCGCGCCCGGTCGTGCTGCTCGACCCCGGTCACAACGGCGGCAACGCCGCGAACAAGGCCGCGGTGAACCGGCCGGTCCCCGACGGGCGCGGCGGGACCAAACCGTGCAACACGACCGGCACCTCCACGAATGCCGGCTACGCCGAGCACGCCTTCACCTGGGGCCTGGCCGGGCGCGTGCGGTCCCGGCTGGAGGCCGCCGGTGTGCGGGTGGTCCTCACCCGTTCCGACGATGTCGGCGTCGGCCCGTGTGTCGACGCCCGCGGGGCGGCGGGCGGCCGGGCCGGCGCGGCGCTGGCCGTGTCGCTGCACGCGGACGGCGCGGCGGCCTCGGCCCGCGGGTTCCACGTCGCCTACGCCGAGCCCGCCGTGCACGGGACGGGACCGGCGGCGCTGCGCCTGGCCACCGGGCTGCGGGACGCGCTGCGCTCGGCCGGGTTCGCCCCGGCCGGCTACATCGGCCGCGACGGGCTCGACGGCCGCCCGGACCTGGCCGGTCTGAACTCCTCGACCGTCCCGACGGCGCTGGTGGAGGCGGGCAACATGCGCAACGCCGGCGACGCCGCCGTGCTGACCGACCCGGCCGGTCGGGACCGGATCGCGGCGGCGGTGGCCGAGGCGGTGCTGGCACAGCTGCGCCGCTGACCGCGCTCCGTCCGGGCCGGGGTCAGCGTGGGTCGAGTTTGCGTGCTCCCAGGTGCGAGGTGAGGATCTCCAGCGCGGCGGCCTCGGGGTCGCGACGGGCGCCCGGCGACGCCGCCTCGGCCGCGGCCTCGGCGAGCATGTCCTCCTCCTCGGCGGCCTGGTTCCGCACCGGGGCCGGTCGTGCGCCCGGACCGTCGCCCCCCTGCGGTCCGGCATCACGAGGGTCCGGCGGTGCATCCTCCGGCGGCGGTTCCGGCGGCAGCGGGACGTCGGAGTCCCCTGCGGGTCGGCGAGCGGGGCGCCCGCCCTGCTCACGCTGCGGGGCGTCGCGCTGCGAGGGACGCTGCGGCACCGCCCGCTGGGCGCGGTCCGGTGCGGCGGCGCGACGCGCGGTCGCGGCCTCCCCGGTGTCGCAGTGGACCCGCCACTGGACCCCGAGGACGGCGCGTAGGGCGTCGGCGATCACGTCGGTGTTGCGTGCCTCGGACAGTCGCCGGGCCAGCGGCGGAGCGCCGATCGCGAGGACCAGGGTGTCACCGTCGACCGCCCGGACGGTGGCGTTGACCAGCAGTGCCTCCGTGCTGCGGCTGCGCTGACGGACGGCGGCGAGGATCTCCGGCCAGACCCGGCGGACCGCGGTCGCGTCCAGCGACGACGTCGACGACACCGGCTGCGCCGACTCCGGCGGCACGGCGTCGGGGGGCGCGCCGTCGCGGGGCGGAGCGGGGCTCCGGGACGGAGCCGCCTGCGCTGCCGGTTCCTCGGTGTCTTCGGCACCGGCTCGGCCCGGGCCGGGATCGTCCGCCCGCCGGGCGCCGTCACCGGGGCCGTCGGCCTGCCGGGTGGGCTCGCCGTCCGTGTGCCCGGTACCGGTGGCGGGAGCGTCCGCTGCGGGGCCGTCCGCCGGGACCGGGCCGTCGCCCGCCCCGGGGGCGACAGGGTCCGACTCGGCAGGCGCCGACACGGCGGGGACGGACGCGTCGGGGACGGAGTCGTCGGGCACAGGGACATCAGGCACAGAGGCATCGGGGACGGAGGCCGGAGCGCGTTCCGCGGAACGCGGGTCGGCCTCGGCCCGGTCGCCGGAGCGTGCCGGTGCGGCCGGACCGGCGGCCGGCGTGGCCGCGGAGCCGTCCTCGTCGTCGCGTTCCGCGGAACGCGACACGTCCGCAGCCCTGGTCACCGCGGGCCGCGGTGCCGGCTCGTCCGGTCGCGCCGGCGCCGGGGCGGGCACGGCGGCCGGGGCCCCGGCGTCGCGTTCCGCGGAACGCGCCGGCGCGCCGCCGCCCGCACCCGGGGCGGCGCCGTCGGAGGTGGGCGCCGGCGGGCGCTCGCTGGGCCGCACGAACCGCTTGGCGGCGCCGTCGTCGGACGGGCCGGCGGGGTCGGGGGCGATCGCGTTGCGCCGCTCGATGCGCTCCAGGCGTTCGAGCAGGCCGCCGTCGGAGGTCGTGGCCGCGGGGAGCAGCATCCGGGCGACCAGCAGTTCCAGCAGCAGCCGCGGCGCGGTGGCCCCGCGCATCTCGATCAGGCCCTGGTGCAGGATCTCGCCGTAGCGGGTGAGGGTCGCCGGACCGAGCCGGGCGGCCTGGTCCGCCATCCGGGCCAGCTCGTCCTCGGCGCCGTCGACCAGGCCCTGCTCCGCGGCGTCCGGCACGGCCTGCACGAGCATCAGGTCACGGAAGCGCTGCAGCAGGTCCGAGGCGAAACGCCGCGGGTCGTGCCCGGCCTCGACGAGCCGGTCGACCGCGCCGTAGACGGCGGCCCCGTCGGCCGCGGCGAGCGCGTCGACGGTGTCGTCGATCAGGCCGGAGTCGGTCACCCCGAGCAGCGCGACCGCGCGCTCGTAGGTGACGCCCTGCGGCCCGGCACCGGCGAGCAGCTGGTCCAGCACCGACAGCGTGTCCCGGGCCGAACCACCCCCGGCCCGGATGACCAGTGGGAACACCGGCGGCGCGACGGTCACCTGCTCCTCGCCGCAGATCTTCTCCAGCAGCGAGCGCATCGTCCCGGGCGGGATCAGCCGGAACGGGTAGTGGTGGGTCCGCGACCGGATCGTCGGGAGCACCTTCTCCGGCTCCGTCGTCGCGAACACGAAGACCAGGTGCTCCGGGGGCTCCTCGACGATCTTGAGCAGCGCGTTGAAGCCCTGGGTGGTGACCATGTGCGCCTCGTCGACGACGAACACGCGGTAGCGCGACTCGGCGGGCGCGTAGAACGCCCGGTCACGCAGCTCGCGCGCGTCCTCGACACCACCGTGGGACGCCGCGTCGAGCTCGACGACGTCGATGCTGCCCGACCCCTCGGGGGCGAGCGCGATGCACGAGTTGCAGACGCCGCACGGGTCCGGGGTCGGCCCCTGCTCGCAGTTCAGCGACCGCGCCAGGATGCGCGCCGAGGACGTCTTGCCACAGCCCCGCGGCCCCGAGAACAGGTACGCGTGGTTGATCCGCCCCGCGGTGAGGGCGGTGGCCAGGGGCTCGGTGACGTGCTCCTGCCCCACGACGTCGGCCAGCTTGGCCGGGCGGTACTTGCGGTACAGAGCCAGAGCCAGAGCCACGAGGGGAAGGCTACCCAGGGGGTCCGACACTTCGGGGACCCGCTCGGAGACAGAAGGGGACCCCGCGCACCCGCCAGAGCCTGTTGACCCTTGCTGCCTTCCGGCCCTGGGGGAGTTCACAGGATGGACGCCGCACGGGGTCCGCGGACAGTGTGCCACGGACGGCGCCGTCGGGCGGCGAGGGGGCCGCGTCGGATCGCCGAGGGCGTCGCGTAACCTTCTTCGCGGAGGATTCGCCTAGTGGCCTAGGGCGCACGCTTGGAAAGCGTGTTGGGAGCAATCCCTCACGGGTTCAAATCCCGTATCCTCCGCCAGCCTGAACAGGCAGAACACCGGGCGGCTCCCACGCGGAGCCCCCGGCGTTCGGCGTTCGGTCTCATTTCCGGTCTCACTCGTCACGCGGCCGACCCCAGATCAGACCGCCCACGCGCTGGGCGACGTCGCTGCGCCCACCCACTACGACACGTTCGCCTCCCTCGGTCACGAGACGCCCGGCCGCACAGTGGTGGTCTGCACCCATGCCCGACGGTTCGTCGTCACGATCAGGAACCCGGACCGCTTCAGGAACGAGACCAGGTCGGACTCGTCGGGTTCGGCGTATGCCAGCAGCCGATCCGCCCGGGCGAGCCGCAGCCACTGCGCAGCGGTGGCAAGGAGCGCGGATCCGACACCTTGCCTGCGCATGGACTCGGTGACGTGCAGATTCCCCACGTCTGCCCACCCCGTCGGAGCCGACAGCCGTCCTGCGCCGTTGATGGAGGCTTATTCAGGCCCCGTGAAATAACGATCTAGCCCGGCGTGTCGGGTTGGGCGACAGCCCGTCCATCGCGAATATTGGTTTGCCGAATCAATCCGAGATGAACGGGCTGCCGCAGTATGTACTATACCACTGGTTTCCGGCGTGATGAAATTCAGGATCTTGTCGCTATAGTGTATGAGCAGGATCAGCGGGACGCGACGGAGGCACGTTTGTCTTGGCCGCCGGTTCTGGGGTTGTTCTGGTCGGTGGTGATCACGTTGGCGTATCTGCGCGGGAATCGTGTGCAGTGGGGGTTGGCGGAAACCTATGGGGTGTCGCAGTCGACGGTTAGTCGAGCGATCGCGGGGGTGACACCGTTGCTGGCACAGGCGCTGCGGAGTGTCGTTCCGACGGCAGAGGAGCTTCGTGCCGATCGGCAGTACATCATCGATGGAACCTTGCTGCCCTGCTGGTCATGGGCCGCGGTGCCGGGTCTGTGGTCGGGCAAGCATCGCACCACCGGCGTCGTCGTCCAGGTCGCAGCCACCCTGGAAGGGCAGCTGTCGTGGATCTCCGACCCGACCCCAGGCTCCCGACACGACCTATATTGCCTCGACCAATCCGGCGCCCTCGACCACCTCGCCACATACCCCCCGATCGGCGATAAAGGATACATCGGGCGCGGCATGCTCACCCCGTTCAAAAAACCACCCGGCCGGGAACTTCTCGACTGGCAAAAAACATTCAACAAGAGCCTCAACCACACACGCGCCACCATCGAACGAGTCATCGCCCATATCAAAACGTGGAAAGTTCTCCACGCAGACTACCGGCGGCCCTACGCCACATTTAAAACGACAATCTCGGCAGTCATCGGACTCATCTTCTACACACTTACCTGACGGAGCCTGAATAAGCCTCATGGTTGTGTCGATCTCCACGTATCCCACCTCCTGCCTATCTGCCAGGGCGGTGAAGCGGGTGCCGCACTCGCCGAGGGTCCGGAGGATCGTCAGGTCCTCACGGACGTCGGCGGGCAAGTCCGAGACGTCGGCCAGTAGTACCTGCTCGCTTCGACGACTCACGAACCCGAGTCCGTCGACTAGCTGACCGATGTGGGGCCACTGCTCGGCGACGCCGGTCAGGCCGGGTGCGGGGAGAGTGAAATCGGCCAGCACGGCCTGGACGCTCCAGGAGCGCATGACGATCAGCGCCGCATCGGCCACGGAGCGGCCCGCCAGATGGGCGTCGGGCCAGTAGGACGCGTCGGGCCACTGCAGGAGCCACCGGAGTTCGCCGGTGCCACGCAGGTCGGGGCCGACGCCGGAGTGGTCGGCGTAGCGGACCATGTGGGCGGCCGCGGTTATCCGGCCGCGCTGCTCGGCGACCAGGGTGGCTCGCTCCTGGACCCACGGGTCGACGATGAACTCGTCCGGTTCGTGTTCGAGCTGGCTCAGCACCGCGTTGACCGTGATCGACACCCCGGGCATCACGGCGTGGGCGTGGCCGTTGACCAGGTCGGTGAGCTGATCACGGTCGCTTCTCCGGAACGGCCGGACGGTGATCGCAGACATGGGTCTCCCTCGTCGACATGTCGTCGGAGATCCGCTGCCTGTGCGGTACCTGTTCACGGTAGCCGGTGGGCCAGGTGGGTCGGAAGATCGAAGGGCTCCGCCCTGGAACCCCGTCGCCGCCCGGTGAGCAGGACCGGCTCGGCAGCTCTCCGAAATCTCGCGCTCGCAGCCACCGTGGAAGGTCTCTGGTGGGGCTGACAGCGACGGCACACTCCGGGCGTTCGTGGATCAGCCGACGATGCCTGCCACAGTGGTCGTTCCGCGCACGCAACAATCGGAGACTCCTCGTGCTGGTAGACATCCTTTCGTCCGGCCCGGGCGAGGTGATGCTGCTGGTGGCCACCGCACTGGTGGTTGCGGAATCGGCACTGCTGATCGGCGTCGTGATGCCGGGGCTCGGAGTGCCGATCGCGGTCGGCGTACTCAGCGCAGCGGGCGCAGTGCCGTGGACGGCCAGCGTCCCGTGCATCTGTACCGCGGCCGTGCTGGGGCGTTTCCTCGCATTTCTCCGAGGCCGGAACAGTGATCTGACTTCGACCCTCGCCCGTGTGCGGGACGTCCCGATGGTCCGCTCGTGTCTGGACGCCATCGCGTCGCCCGCGTTCCGCAGTTGATGGGCACATGAGCGGGGTCCGCGGGGAGTAAGGCCTGGTCAGCGTGCTGCGCCTGCGTGAGAGTGCTCGAAAACGTGGGCACACGTTTTGGCGGGTTGAGGCTTGTGTGAGCTGCCCGGAGTGTGATCGGCTGCGGTCATGTATCTGCGGACGACCGAGCGGCGGAACAAGGACGGCTCGGTCGTGCGCTACCTGGCCCTGGCCCACAACCAACGCGTCGGTGCCACCACGAAGGCGAACGTGCTGCTCAACCTCGGCCGGGAGGACCGCCTGGACCCCGACGGGCTGCGCCGGCTGGTCCGCTCGATCAACCGCTACCTGGGCGAACCCGGCACCGACGCCGGCACGGACGCCGCTGAGTCCGCGGGCGCCGGTACCGCGGCCGAGGGGCTGCGGTTGATCGCCTCCCGCCCGGCCGGGGCGGCGTGGTTGCTGAACGGGCTGTGGAAGGCCCTGGACGTCGAGGCCGCCCTGCGCAAGGTGCTGGGTGGGCGCCGGTTCACCACCGATGTCGAGCGGGTGCTGTTCGCGCTGGTGGCGAACCGGGCGATCGACCCGTCCTCGAAGCTGGCCGCGGCCGAGTGGGTCGGCCACGACGTGGCGATCCCCGGCCTGGACGCGCTCAGCGAGGATCAGGCGTATCGGGCGATGGACCTGCTGATCGAGGCCGACACCGACGCGAAGGTGCAGGAGGCGGTGTTCTTCGCGGTCGCGGACCTGCTCAACCTCGAGGTCGACCTGCTGTTCTTCGACACGACCAGCACCTACTTCGAGCGCGACACCGAGGACCCCGACCCCGCCGAGGGCACCGACAGCAGCACCGACAGCAGCGTCGACGGATCAGACGCAGTGGCAAGCCCAGGCGGCCCGGGCGGGTTCCGGCGCTACGGGCACTCCAAGGACCACCGCCGGGACCTGCCGCAGATCGTCATCGGGCTGGCCGTCACCCGGGAAGGCATCCCGGTCCGGTGCTGGTGCTGGCCCGGCAACACCAACGACCAGGCGATCCTGCCGCAGGTCAAGGACGACCTACGGGGGTGGCGACTGGGCCGCGTGGTCACCGTGGTCGACCGCGGGTTCTCCTCCCGGGACAACCTGGCCTACCTTCAGCGCGCGGGCGGGCACTACATCGCCGGCGAACGGATGCGCGACGGCAGCCCGCACGCCGCCCAGGCACTGTCCCGCCAGGGCCGCTACCAGCAGGTTCGGGACAACCTGCGCGTCAAGGAAGTCCGGATCGACTCCACCCCCGGCGTCCGGTGGATCATCTGCCACAACCCCGACGAGGCCGAACGCGACCAGGCCGCCCGCGAAGCCGCGATCGCCAGGATCTCCGCCGAGCTCGACCGCATCGCGTCCGCCCGCACCCGAGCCCGCGAGGCCGCCCGCACCCGCCGCGCCGCCACCACAACCAGCAAGGCCGCGTGGCGGCACGCCGCCCGGGCCGCCGAACGTGAGGAGGCCGCGCACGTCAAGGCCGAATGCGCGCTGCGTGAACCCCCGGCCCTGGGCCGGTGGCTGCGCCAGACACCGTCCGGGCGGCTGCAACTGGACCGGACCAAGATCGCCGCCGAAGCGAAGCTGGACGGGAAGTACCTGCTGTCCACCTCCGACCCGGACCTCTCGGCCGAGGACGTCGCCCTGGGCTACAAGAACCTGCTGGAGGCCGAGCGCGGGTTCCGCGACTTGAAATCCACCATCGAGCTGCGGCCGGTGTTCCACCGCCTCGAACTCCGCATCCGCGCCCACGTCCTGCTCTGCTGGCTGGCGCTGCTGCTGATCCGGGTCGCCGAACGCCGCACCGGCCGCACCTGGCGCACCATCTCCCGCGAGCTGGGCCGGCTGCACACGATCACCCTCACCGGCCCGGCCGGCACCGTCGTGCAGACCACCGAGCTCACCACCACCCAGGCCGGCATTCTTCGGGCCTGCGGGGTCACCCCACCACCCCGGATCACCACCCTCGACCCCGCCTAACCAGCCCAAACAGCGCCAACAGGCACCGCGGCGGGCATGGACACACGCCCACCCCGCTCCCACACCAGCGGTCCTGCAGGTCAACCCCCGAATTCAGCCCTCACATCTGCCCACGAACTGCGGAATCCGGGCGTCGCGACCCCGCACCGTGGTGGTGTTGTCCCAGTGGTTCGCCGTCGTACGGACCCTCGTCCCGCGGCTGGTGGGTTCTGAGCTGTCGCTCCGCGCGTTCGTTCTGGTCGCGGCACCCGCGGCGGTGGCGTGGGCGTCGACCGCGCTCTTCATCGGTCGCCTCCTTCACGACAGTTCCGAGCTCGCCGCCGGAATCGTTCGCGTGGACCAGGCGCTTGCCGTTGCGATACCCGTGCTCGTGGTGCTGCTCGCACTGGTGTCCTGGCGCAGGGCCAGGGCCCGACGGCGATCGAACCTCGGCCGCGATGGCTCCGAGACGCCTCCATCTCCCACCTGATCGGCCGGCGGTCGAACTGCCCGCCAGACGATCGGGACGAGCTGTCATCGCAGCAGTAGAATCCGGAACTCTGCCCCCTAAAGCCGCCGGTGGACACATGCGACGATTCGTCACGCAGGTGCGGGCAGCCGTAGGCAGGATGCGGTCCTTTCCACCGGGGGCGACCCCTCCGACCGTCCCCTTCGAGGAGTCCCCGAGGTTCGCCGACGATCGACAGTTCGGCACTCCACAGGCGCACCGACCTGCTCCCCGCCTCCGACGCATGCTCCGTGGCGTCCGGAAATGGAAGTGGACCGTGCTGCGTATCGGCCTCTTCCTTCTACTCCTGTCGACGGTGTTCCTTCCCCATGCGCTCGACGACGGCGGGGCACTGGCCTGGCTCGCCATAGGGGTGCTGGCGCTCCTCGTGGGAACAGCCGTCAGACATGACCTACGGCGCGCCACGAGGGCACGGAATCCCCAATGACATATCTGCGACGCCGCGGCGTGCTCGTCGTCAGCGAGGGTCGAGCAGACAGAACTCGTTTCCCTCGGGGTCGCGCATCACGATGTAGGGCGCATCCCCCGGCTGGCCGACATCGGCCCTTGTCGCACCTCGCGCCGTGAGCGCATCGACGGTGTCGTTCTGATCGTCCGCGTACAGGTCGAGGTGCAGTCGATTCTTCCCCCGCTTTACCTCGGGCACCGAGACGAAGAAGAGCGACGCGCACTGGCGCTCGGGCTGGCGCACTTCCACTCCCGCAGGGAGCCAATCGACCACCTCCCAGGCGAGCGTCTCCGCCCACCACTGTGCGAGAGCAGCCGGATCGCGGGCGTCGATCGTCAGCGCCTCCCAGCGAATCGCCATGGTCGGACCCTAAGGCACATGGCGCTGCGGAATGCACCCATTGCCCGTTACCGGCCACCAGGCACCGCTGTGATGAACATGTGCCGACGTCGGCACGATTCCGCGACCTCAGGGCCTGACCGCGCAGATCACCTCAGCGGCCGGCCGCGCGCACCAGCCGCAACTGCCCGATCTCCGCGGCGTTCTTCGCGAGCTCGGTGTTCACCCAGGCCAGCGTGTGACCGACCGTCATCGCCGGATCCCCCTGCCACGGGAACGGGGCCTCCGCGGCGAGGTCGTCGTCGGACAGTTGGTCCAGGACGTGCGTCCACTCGTCACGCAGAGCGCGCATCCAGGTGACGGTGGCGGCGGCGTCACCCGGCCACACCACGTCCGTGCGGTCGGGCGGCGTGCGACCACGGAGGTGGTCGGTCGTCACCGTCCACCACCAGCCGATGTGCCAGGTGAGCCATGCGATCGTCGGGACGGGGATCGGGTCGGGTTCGGAGTCCGCCCAGTCGGGCCGCCACGTCCCGTCGTCGGACGGGTGCACCGTCCAGCAGACGCGGGCAGGCCGCCAGAGGGTCTCGTCGTCATCGAGCCGCTCGAGGTGGTACTCGAACAGGGCCCACGTCAGGTCGAACTGCCACCGCAGGAGCGGAACGCGGGACGCCGTCATCGTCCGAGGCTCCCACCGCAGGGACCCGGCCGAAAGGACGATTCCCCGCCGGCGGAACCGGCCTCCGGGCCGATCCGCCCGCGTCGCGCCGTCGCGATGCTGGGCCGATGCACCGACCAGACATGAGCGCCCCAGCACCCCCGACCGCGACCGCCCGGGTCGAGGCCCTCGACGCCCTCCGCGGGCTGGCCCTGTGCGGAATCCTCCCCCTCAACATGATCGCGATCGCCGATCTGCCGTTCCTCGCGGGCCCCTGGCAGGGCGCGTTGCCCCAGTGGCTCGAGGTCACGGCGCACCAACGCTTCTTCCCGATGTTCGCGTTCCTGTTCGGGCTCAGTACCGCTCTGATCCTGGACGGAGCGGCCGGGCGGACCACCCGTCCATGGCTCGTGCTGCTGCGCCGGCTACTCGTGCTCGGTGTGCTGGGCGCCGCACACGGGCTCCTGCAGCCCGGGGAGGCGCTGCGCGGGTACGCACTCGTCGGCCTCGTCGTGCTCCTCCCGGCCTCCTGGCTGCCCCGGCCGGTGATCGCGCTCGCCGGAGCCGCCGCGATCGTCACGTCGCTCGTATTCACCGCCGGTGGGTTCGGGCTCGTCCCCGGGCTGTTGCTGCTCGGCCTGGCCGCCGCCCGCTACGGCCTGCACCGCCAGATCGCGGCACCGAACCGGGCCGCGTGGACGGCCGTGCTGGCCGGGACCGTCGTCGTGGCGGTGCCGTTGCTGAGCATGCAGGTCGACTCGATCGAGAGCAGCGGGTTCGACTGGGTGTCCGCGACCGCCGGGCTCGTCATGGCTGTCGGCTACGCGTGCGCTTTCGTCCTGCTGACCGCGTCGCGGGTAGGGCCGTGGGTCTGCTCCGTCCTCGCCCCGCTCGGGCGGCTCGCGCTGACCAACTACCTCTCGGCGACCCTGCTGGCCCTACTGCTGACCTCGGTCCAGGCGTTCTCCGGCCTGGGTGGGTACCGCCTCCTGCTGCCGTTCGCCGCGGCGATCCTGGTGGTCCAGGTGGTCGCGAGCCGCTGGTGGATGCGGCACTTCCGGTACGGGCCGGTCGAGTGGGTGTTGCGCAGCATCTCCTGGTTGACCCCAGTACGGATGAAACAGGCCGACGGCGGCCACCCGGACGCGCGGACCTCCCTCCAGCCGGACGGCCGGGCGTCATGATCGGATGAGCCACGGCTCGGGTGCAGAGTCGTCGCGACGAGGAGGACCGGTGACCGGCGAGAAGCACGTGCGGGGAACGGACCGCCCGTCCGACGGGATGCGGCTGTGGGCGGCCCGGTGACGGTCGCCGGTGTCCTGTTCGCCCTGGCCGCGCTGTCGGCGACGTTGTGCGTGGTCGGGGTGCTCGTCGAGCGACGACGGTTCCGCAACGCGCTGCTCGGCGGGACGGCGACGGTCCTGCTCCTGATGGCGGTGTTCGCCCAGCTCCTCCGGCTCGACATCGGCGTCATCGAGCCCGTGACGGTGGTGGTCGCGGCGCTGCTGATCGTGGGTGTGCTCGTACTGACGGGCTTCCTGCTCATCAACGGCGTCGTGATGATGCGGCGGGAGGGACGACGGCCGGCGAACCTGCTGTCCCTGCTCGCGGGGCTCGTCTGCCTCGCGGTCGTCGTCCTCGTCCCGATCATGGTGCGCGTCGAGAACCGGTTCCTGACGGCGCTGACCTTCGCGGCGCTGCTGCTCGCGGCCTACCTCGGGTTCCTGCTGTGCAGCCTGCTGGCCTACGCCTTCGTCTACGGACGGATGGGGGTCCGCCCGGGCGTCGACTTCGTCGTCGTCCTGGGGTCGGGGCTCATCCGCGGTGCGGTGCCACCGCTGCTCGCCGCCCGTCTGGACCGCGGGGCCGCCCTGTGGGACCAGGAGCGGGAGCGGGGCGGGAACCCGATGTTGCTGACCTCCGGTGGCCGCGGTCCCGACGAGCCGGTCGCCGAGGCCGTCGCGATGGCCGACTACCTGGTCGCCCGCGGCGTGCCGTCGGAGAAGATCCTGCGCGAGGACCGGTCGAGGACGACGCAGGAGAACCTCGAGTTCAGCCGGGCGCTCATGATCGAACGGCTGCCCGACCATCGCTGCGTCATCGTCACCAACGACTTCCATGCGTTCCGGGCCGCGCTCACCGCCCGCCGGGTCGGGGTGAACGGCCAGGTCGTCGGCGCGCCGACCGCCCGCTACTACCGGCCCAGCGCCACCCTGCGGGAGTTCGTCGCGATCCTGGCCGAGCACCCGGTCCTGAACGGCGCGATCTGCCTCGCGCTGGTCGTGCTCGGGGTCGTGGTCGGCCTCGGCCGGTAGCCGCCCTACTGCGACGACCCCGTCGCCGCCACCCCGACGCCGAGCCCGATCATGGCGAGCCCACCGGCACCGCCCACGGCCGCGATCCGCCTCGGCGACGACGCGAACCAGTCCCTGGCCGATCCCGCGGCGAGGGCCCACACGCTGTCGAGCACCAGGCCGATGGCGACGAAGAGCGCCCCCAGCAGCAGGATCTGCGTGCCGACAGGCCCACGCACGTCGACGAACTGGGGCAGGAACGCGACGAAGAAGACGACGGACTTCGGGTTCAGCACGCCCACCACCAGGCCGTCGACGACGCTGCGGGCCGCGCCGATGCGTCGGCCCTCGGCGGAGCGCTGCATCGCGCGGACGACGTCGTGTCGGTGCCGGAACGCCGCGATCCCCAGGTACACGAGGTAGGCGGCCCCCACCAGCTTGAGGACGGTGAACGCGGCAGCAGACTGTGCGACGAGCTGCCCGAGGCCGACGGCCACCGCGACCACCTGCAGGAAGACACCGACGGCGTTGCCGAGGACCGTCGCGAGCGCCGCGGACCGACCGGCCGCGAGCGCACGACCGACGGTGAAGACGACGCTGGGTCCGGGGATGGCGATGACGACCGCCGCAGCGGCGGCGAAGGCGAGCAGTCGATGGTCCACGGCGAGAGCCTCCGCCGACCGGCCACCGGCGTCGACCCCTTTCCCGGTCAGGCTCCGGACGACGCGGGTCCACCCCCGCCGTCGACGACGCAGAACCGGTTGCCCTCCGGGTCCTGCATGATCACGTAGTCGGCGTCGGCGGGCCGGTGGCGCCACGGGACCTCCTGTGCACCGAGGGCGACCAGGCGCCTGACCTCGGCCTGCTGGTCCTCGGCGTACAGGTCCAGGTGGATGCGCGGCGGCAGGACCCGCTCGGACGGCGCGACGTCGAGCGACACGTTCGGGCCGAGGCGGCCGTCGCGCGGGCGCAGGAGCGCGAAGTCGTCGTCGACGGGGGTGCGCAGCTCGTAGTCCAGGGCCGCGGTCCAGAACCGGATCTGCCCCGCCAGATCGTCGACCCGGATGACGACCGATCCCACGACCAGCATGGCGGCGACCGTAGCCCGCAGCGGGCTCCCGGGCAGGACGGCGCGGTGGGTCCGCTCCTGGTGGCCGTGTCGGCCCGTCCTCGCGGGCGCCCCGGCGGTCAGCGCAGGCGGGCGATCAGCCGGCCGATCCACCACAGCAACGCCGCGCACCCGCACAGCAGCCCGACGGCGAGCAGCAGCATTCCGTAGTCCTCCCAGCCGGGCCGCCACACCGGCGGGGGCTCGTCGAGGGGGACGTACCGGACGTAGCGCTCGTACGGGGGGCCGAACACCGACCGCAGCCAGGACGGCAGCATGATCATCCCGCCGGTGAACAGACACAACCCCGCGACGACGGCGAGCAGACGCACCCGGCGAGCGTAGGTCCCGGTCCGACCGGTCACCATCGCTCGACCCGGGCGCGGCGCTCCGCCATCCTGGTACCGGACCGCCCCCCCCCCGGCGGCTCCCCGGACGAGACGCGCCGTACCCGGAACGCCAAGACGACGCATCCCCTCCGGAAGGAGCTCGTCATGGCATGGATCTACCTCGTGGTCTCCGGTGTGCTGGAGACGGTGTGGGCCGCGGCGCTGTCGCAGAGCCGCGGGTTCAGCAGGCTCGGCCCGTCGCTGCTGTTCGCGGGCGCGCTGGCTCTGAGCATGACCGGGCTGGCCCTGGCGTTGCGCGACCTGCCCGTCGGCACCGCGTACGCCGTGTGGGTCGGCATCGGCGCGGTCGGCACCGCGCTCTACGGCATGGCGGCCCTCGGCGAGCCGGCGACGACGGCGCGGCTGCTGTGCCTGCTCGCGATCGTCGCCGGTGTGGTGGGGCTGAAGGTCCTGCACTGACGGGCCGGCACCGACCCGGGAACGACGGCGGGGCCGGCACCCCGTGAGGAGTACCGGCCCCGCCGCCGTGGGAGCCCCTTACTCGAAGGGTCCGTCCTTCAGCAGCCCACCGGCCGGCCCCTCGACGAAGCGGGGGTCGGCCTGCGGGATCTCGGTGTCGGTGCCGTTGACGCCGTCGGGCCGGTTGCTCGACGAGACGGCGTCGGCCGAGTCGAAGAAGCCGTAACCGAGGGTGTCAGTGGTCTCCAGCACCGCGTCCAGGCCCTGGGTCGGGCTCTGCGTGCTGGGGTAGCCGTGCTCGGCGTCGGTGTCCGTGTCGGCCGAGGCGATCCCGGCCAGCGGGAAGGCCACCGCGGCGAACGCGCCGACGGCGATGAGGGAGCGTCGCATCCGGTTCTGCATCGAATCCGTCCTTCGGTGTGGGGAGGCTTATTCAGGCCCCGTGAAATAACGATCTAGCCCGGCGTGTCGGGTTGGGCGACAGCCCGTCCATCGCGAATATTGGTTTGCCGAATCAATCCGAGATGAACGGGCTGCCGCAGTATGTACTATACCACTGGTTTCCGGCGTGATGAAATTCAGGATCTTGTCGCTATAGTGTATGAGCAGGATCAGCGGGACGCGACGGAGGCACGTTTGTCTTGGCCGCCGGTTCTGGGGTTGTTCTGGTCGGTGGTGATCACGTTGGCGTATCTGCGCGGGAATCGTGTGCAGTGGGAGTTGGCGGAAACCTATGGGGTGTCGCAGTCGACGGTTAGTCGAGCGATCACGGGGGTGACACCGTTGCTGGCACAGGCGCTGCGGAGTGTCGTTCCGACGGCAGAGGAGCTTCGTGCCGATCGGCAGTACATCATCGATGGAACCTTGCTGCCCTGCTGGTCATGGGCCGCGGTGCCGGGTCTGTGGTCGGGCAAGCATCGCACCACCGGCGTCGTCGTCCAGGTCGCAGCCACCCTGGAAGGGCAGCTGTCGTGGATCTCCGACCCGACCCCAGGATCCCGACACGACCTATATTGCCTCGACCAATCCGGCGCCCTCGACCACCTCGCCACATACCCCCCGATCGGCGATAAAGGATACATCGGGCGCGGCATGCTCACCCCGTTCAAAAAACCACCCGGCCGGGAACTTCTCGACTGGCAAAAAACATTCAACAAGAGCCTCAACCACACACGCGCCACCATCGAACGAGTCATCGCCCATATCAAAACGTGGAAAGTTCTCCACACAGACTACCGGCGGCCCTACGCCACATTTAAAACGACAATCTCGGCAGTCATCGGACTCATCTTCTACACACTTACCTGACGGAGCCTGAATAAGCCTCGGGGAGCTGGCCGTTCACACTAACGGCCTAGAGTGGTGCGGCGTAGGCACTCGCCGCGGCGGCGTCACATGTTGTCGGCGCCGGCCTTGATCGCCTTCCGGATGCGGTTGTAGGTCCCGCACCGGCAGATGTTGCGGATGTCGTCGAGCGCCTCGTCGTCGATCGAGCGCCCCTCGGCCGAGCAGCGCTTGACCAGGTCGATCGCCGCCATGATCTGGCCGGGCTGGCAGTACCCGCACTGGGCGACGTCGTGGTCGATCCAGGCCTGCTGCATCGGGTGCAGCTTCTCGCCGTCGGCGATCCCCTCGATCGTGGTGATCTCGTCGGACTCCGAGATCGCCCCGACCGGGACCGAGCACGGGTTGAAGGCCTTGCCGTTGATGTGGCTCGTACAGGCCTTGCAGACGTTGATCCCGCAGCCGTACTTCGGCCCGGTCACGCCCAGCAGGTCCCGCAGGACCCAGAGGACCCGGACGTCGTCCTCGACGTCGACGGTGACCTTCTCGCCGTTGACCGTGAAGGTGTGGGAAGGCATGTCAGTCTCCTCAGCGGGCGAAGTCGAGGCCGTTGGTCGGCGACGGCGGCACGGGCGGGATCGTCGGGTAGGGCTCGAACGGCAGCGGCTCGTTGTGCAGGATCGGGAACTGCGTCGGCACCGTGCCGGTGGCGCGCGCGTAGGCGCAGGCGATCGCGCCGCAGGTCGCGGCCACGCCGAACTCGCCGGCACCGCCGGGCTCGGGTGCCTCCGAGTCCTCGATGAGCACGATGTTCATCTCGGGCGGGGTGTTCCACTGCCGGGTGTAGAAGTAGTTGTCCCAGCTCGCCTCGACGAAGTGCCCGTCGACCAGGTGCAGGCCCGCGGTCAGCGTCATCGCGATGCCGTCGTTGATGCCGCCCATCATCTGGGCCTCGAAGCCACGCGGGTTGATGATCAGTCCGCCGTCGACGACATAGGTCACCTTGGTGACACGCGGGCCGGTGCGGGCCGAACGGATCTTCCGGTCGACGGTCTCCGGCCGGCAGTCGATCTCGACGACCGCGCAGGCGACGCCCTTGTACTCGACGTGCATCGCGATGCCCTGGGCCGTGCCCTTCGGCATCGACTTGCCCCAGTCCGCCTCCTTCGCGGCCCGGTCGACGACGTTCTTCCAGCGGGTGAGCTTCGTGTAGGCCGACCGGAACTCGTACGGGTCCTTGCCCATCTTCGCCGCGACCTGGTCGATCATCAGTTCGCGTGCCGTCGCCGTGTCCGGCGAGTAGATGTTGCGCATGGAGCAGGTGTTGAAGCGCATGTCGACCTCGTTGAGCAGCGAGGTCGCGACGCCCACGTTGTACGGGTTGGTCTGCGTCGTGAGGTAGATGCTCTCCGAGACGGTCAGGTTGCCGCCGGGCGCCTTGTTCGCCGCCGCGGTGATCGCCTCGGACAGGCCCGGGTTGATCTCGGTCGCGACGCTCGTGTGCCGGATCTCGAAGCTGCTGACCGCGTCCCCGCTGACCTGGGCGCGCACCCGGCAGGTGGCCATCGGGTGGGTCCGTCCCTGACGGGAGTCGTCGGCGCGGGTCCAGATGAGCTTGACCGGCTTGCCGAACGCCTTCGAGCACTCGGCGGCCTCCTCCAGACCGTCGAAGAACAGCCGGCGGCCGAACGAGCCACCGCCCTCGGTGACGTGCACCGTCACCGCGTTCTGGGCGATCCCGAGCTTCTTGGCGATCTCGGCCTGCGCGGCGATCGGGGACTTCGACGGCCCCCAGATCTCGGCGGAACCGTCACGGACGTCGGCGATCGCGCAGTTGGTCTCCAGCGCGGAGTTGCTGCGGAAGTAGAAGGTGAAGTCGCCCTCGACCGTCTCACCGAGCGCCTGCGGGACGGCCAGCGGCAGCTCGCCGCGGCGCAGCGCCGCCAGCACCGACTCGTCGTTCTCGCCCTCGACGGTTCCGCCGTCCCAGTCGACGTCGAGTGCGTTGACCGCGTCGACGGCCTGGCCGAAGGTCTTCGCCCGCACCGCGACACCGCTCGGGACCTGCTCGACGTCGGTGACGCCGGGCATGCGGCGGACCTCGTCGATGTTGTTGACGCCGAGCGGAGCCGAGTTGAGGTTCGGCCCGCGGCAGATGACGGTCGGGAGGGCGTCGGGGATCTGCAGGTCGGCGAGGAACTTCTTCTTGCCGGTGACGATCGCACGCGCGTCGGACTTGGTCCGGGGGGTGCCGATGACGGTGAACTCCTCGCGGTCCTTGAGGACCACGTCGACCGCCTCGTTCACCGAGCTGGAGGCCAGCTCGGTCAGCTCCCCGAAGGGCAGCTCCTCGCCGTTGTTGCCGGTGATCAGCCCCTGCCGGCTGCGCAGCACGTTGACGTCCTGGCGGAGCTCGTTCGCGGCCGCGTCGAGCAGCCGCTTCTGCGCGAGCGCCGCCGCGACCCGGATCGGGGTGTAGGTGGAGAACGTCGTCGTCGAGCCGCCGGTGAGCTGGTTGAACACCAGCTCCGGGCGGGCGTCGGCCAGGGTCACGATCACCTGGTCCGGGTCCAGGTTCATCTCCTCGGCGATGATCATCTGCGTCGAGGTGATGATGCCCTGGCCGTTGTCCGACCGGGGCAGGGCGAACGAGACGGTGCCGTCGCGGTTGACCTCGATGCGGATGAGGTTCGCGGCCGGGCGCGCGGAGTCACGGATGAGGTCGAGCAGGTCGTAGAGCTCGGCGGGCAGGGGCGGCGACGGGATCGCGGCCGCGTTGGCCTGCGGAACACCGGGGAGCCAGGTCTGGCGTCCGATCTCGGCGGCGACGACCAGCGTGGGGGCGGCGACGAGATAGCCGAGGAACCGCCGGCGGCTGACGTTCTTGCGGTTGTCTCCGGACGCCGGGCGCTCGGGGGCGGTGGCGCTGTGAGCGGGCATCGTTGTCCTCTCCGACTGTGCTGCGGTGCACGACCCGACGGCGACGTCCGGTGCGGGGAGCGGGGACGTCCGCGGGCATTCGGGCGACCAACGACGTGCCTGATTCGACGGTTACGCGTCGGCACGCGCGCCAGATGTCGTGCGAACTCCGCGGCCGGACTATCGGAGATCAGTTATTTCGCAGGTCAACGACTTGGCATTCAGGGTCCCCTTACCCGCAGATGCGGATGACTCGCCGTCACAAATACCGCAGGAAGCGGCTACTCCGGCGACGGGGATGCCACTCGTCCGAGTGATTCAGTCGACGGCGACCGAACCGAAGGCCGCTGTCACCCGAAGTGACCGCGCCCGCCGCCCGACTCCGCGTGCCTCGATGTCGTCGACCGCCTCGTGGTCCCGGACCCTCGATCGTGGTGATCTCGTCCGACTGCGAGCATCACGACAACTTCAGCGGGTAGGCCGAGCGGCGCGCAGCAGCCGGACGAAGGTCCAGGGCAGTACGACCAGCGCACCCAGGACACCGACGATCCCGGCGACGATGATCGCCCAGTGCCCGGCGCCCGGCTCCGAGGGCACCGCGAGGCCTACGGCCAGCACCAGCGCCGGCACGGCGACGATCCCCGGCCACACCAGGGTGCCGAGCCACTTCTCCCCGACCGTCCAGGAGCGACCGGTCCACAGCATCACGACGCCGGCGAGCCAGCCGACGACGGGCAGTACGAAACCACCCAGCATCAGCATCAGGACGGTGAGAACGGGGTAGGCGTCCGGGTCTCCGGGGCGGGTGGGTTCCGGGGTGGTGGTCATCGTGGTCATCTCCAGCTCCTCGTGTGGGGGTGTGTACCCACTGTCGCGGCGGAGAGGGGTCGGCCACATCGGAGCCGGGAATGATCCGTGGCCTCGGACCACGGTCGGAGGCAGGCGGAGATCACTCCGCCCTCGCGAGCACGGCCGCGCCGGGCCCCACGAGCTCCCCCGGCCGGACCGGCCTCCCCGAGACCGCGAGGAGCAGGGCCAGCGCCGTCCCGGTCACCTCCGTGCCGGACCCGATCACGAGGTCGGCGTCGGTCGCCCGCAGACAGAGGCCGGAGACGGTCTCGCGAGCGCCCCCGAACGACACCGACGTGCGGGCCTGCACCTGCACCGCACCGGCGACGGCGGCGGGCGCGTAGGGCCGGACGATCCCCAGCGGACGCCGGATGTCCTCGCCGTGCACCACCATCTCGACCCAGCGGGTCGCCAGCGGGGCCGGGGGCGTGGCGGTCAGCGGCAGGCAGGCCGCGAACCGCCGCACGGTCTCCGCGGGAGTGGCGCCCCGTTCGCGCGCGACACCGGCCGCGTTCTGCCGGTCGAAGTCCATGCGGGCGCGCAGCATGCCGAGGACGAACCGGGTCCGGGTGGTCCGGGCGGTGTCGACGAGGTGCGCGAGCACGTCGTGGACGGTCCACCCGGGACAGAGCGACGGCGTGTCCCACCGGTCGTCGGGGAGGTCCCGGAGGTCGGCGAGCAGCGCGGCGCGCTCGGCGTGGACGAGCTTCCAGACATCGGTCACGGTGGGGCCTCCCGGGTGGTGAGCGGATCGTCGACCACCACAGGGACCGCCCGGCCCTCGGGAACTCATCGCGCCAACGACAGAGGGCCGGACCCCCGACTCGGGGATCCGGCCCTCTGACCAGCGGTAGCGGTGGGATTTGAACCCACGGAGGCGTGAACCTCACGCGCTTTCGAGGCGCGCTCCTTCGGCCGCTCGGACACGCTACCGCCGACAAGGTTACTCCAGGCTCAGTCACGGTCGGCGGACGGGGTCCGGCCGAAGAACTCGCGCAGCAGAGCGGCTGCTTCACCTGCGCGGACCCCGCCGACGACCTCGGGCCGGTGTGCGAGCCGACGGTCGCGCAGCACGTCCCACAGCGAGCCGGCGGCGCCGGTCTTCGGCTCCCACGCCCCGAACACGACACGCTCGACCCGGGCCAGCCCGATCGCGCCGGCGCACATCGTGCACGGCTCGACGGTCACGGCGAGGGTCGTCCCGGTCAGCCGCCACTCCCCCACGACGGCGGCGGCGGCACGCAGGGCGAGCACCTCGGCGTGCGCGGTCGGGTCGCCGGTGGCCTCGCGGGCGTTGCAGGCCGCGGCGAGCTCGGTGCCGTCGGCGGCGAAGACGACCGCGCCGATCGGGATGTCCCCGGTCGCCGCGGCGCCGCGCGCGACGTCGAGGGCGCGGCCCAGCGCGAGCCGGTCGGCCGGGCGGAACACTCAGGAGCCGACGAGCTCGTCCAGCGCAGCCGCGAACCCGCACCGGCGGGCGATGGTGTCCAGCTGCTCGTCGGGGTAGAGCTCGAGGTCGGAGACGAGGATCTCCAGCTCGTCGGCGGGCAGACCGAGGTCGGCCACGATGCCCAGGTCACCCTCGGGCCAGGCGTCGTCGAGGGCGTCGTCGTCCGGCGGGAGCTCGACGCGGAGCAGGTCGAGCACGTCGGCGGCGATGTCGTAGTCCAGCGCGGCGACGGCGTCGGAGATCAGCAGCCGCACCCCGCCCGCGGACGGGCGGATCAGGACGAAGAACTCGTCGTCGACGTCGAGCAGGCCGAGCACCGCGCCGGTGGAACGCTGCGCGCGCAGCGCGGCGATCGCCGCGTCGAGATCCACGAGCGCCTCGGAGCCCAGCCGGACACAGCGCCGACGACCCTCCTCCCGGATCGCGGCGACCGCGAATCCGGGCAGGGCGGCGCCACGGGTGTCCGGGGCTGCCTCAACGCTCTGTGTGGGCACGCGTCAACGGTACGTCGCTCCGGGCTTGTGAGTCACGCCACGACCAGGTACGCGTGGTCACACCGGGCCTGCGGGCGCCGGACGGGCTCCGGTCAGCGACGATCGGTCCATGCCCATCACGCCCACCTCGGTCGCGGGGCTCCCCGGCGGCCTGCTCGAGGCCGCCCGCGTCCTGCAGCCGCGGACGGTGGCGCTGCGGCGCGAGCTGCACCGCGCCCCGGAGCTCGGACTGCACCTCCCCCGTACCCGGGACGCGGTGCTGCGCGCCCTCGACGGGCTGCCGTTGCGGATCCGCACGGGCGGCTCGTGCACGTCGGTCACCGCGGTCCTCGACGGCGACCGTCCCGGACCGACGGTGCTCCTGCGGGGTGACATGGACGCGCTGCCGCTGCCCGAGGACACCGGACTGGACTTCGCCTCGGGCACCGACGGCGTCATGCACGCCTGCGGGCACGACACCCACACCGCGATGCTCGCCTCGGCCGCGCGGCTGCTCGCGGACCGGCAGGACCGCATCGCCGGCCGGGTGGTGTTCATGTTCCAGCCGGGCGAGGAGGGGTTCCACGGCGCCCAGCACATGATCGACGAGGGCGTGCTCGACGAGGACCCCGAGCTGGCCTACGCCCTGCACATCTCCTCGACCGTGCCGACGGGGCAGCTCCACCACCGGCCGGGCCCGATCATGGCGGCCGCGGACGTGCTCCGGGTCCGGGTGACGGGCCGCGGCGGGCACGCCTCGGCCCCGCAGGACGCCTGCGACCCGGTCCCCGCCGCCGCGGCGATGGTCGGGGGCCTGCAGACCCTGCTGACCCGCCGGGTCGGACCGCAGGAGTCAGCGGTGCTCACCGTGTCCCGGATCGAGGCGGGCACCACCGACAACGTGATCCCGGAGACCGCGCTGCTGACCGGGACGCTGCGGACGTTGTCGGAGCCGGTGCGCGCGCTGCTGCACCAGGCGGTCACCGAGCACTGCCGGCACACCGCGCTGGCCTACGGCTGCACGGCCGAGGTGGAGATCGTCCCGGGCTACCCGGTCACCCGCAACGACGACCGGGCGACCGCCGGGCTGGTGCGCGTCGCGGAGAAGGTGCTCGGCCGCGGCGCCTGCGTCGCCATGCCGGATCCGCTGATGGGCGCGGAGGACTTCTCCTACGTGCTGGACCGGGTGCCGGGCTCGCTGGCCTTCCTGGGGGCGCGGCCGCCGTCGGTCGATCCCGCCCTCGCCCCGCCGAACCATTCGAACCGGGTGGTGTTCGACGAGGCGGCGTTCCCGGCCGGGGTCGCCGTGTACGCCGGTCTCGCCCTGGCCGCGACTGGCTGAACACACGACGGCGCCGCGCCCCCGGAAGGAGCGCGGCGCCGTCGGTGCGGTCGCTCAGGCGGTCTCGTCGACCGAGCCGGCGGAGACGCGGCCGTAGCCCTTCCAGTTGCGCTGGGCGTAGGCGGCCAGCGCGGAGGTGACCGCCAGGCCCACCCCCGTGCTCGCGATGATCGACAGGAAAACGGCGCTCGACACAGCCATGACGGCTCCTCCTCACACGGGCACGCGCCGGGTCCGGTGACCGGGTCCGGATGCCCCGGGCGGAGTCGCGACGCTTGCGAGTCCCACGGGCGCCATCTGCGCCCGTCGACCACGGTCCCACGTCGAAAAAGCGCTGTCCCGCCTGCGGAAGCACCGAATCGGATGACTCCGCTCACAGCCACGACGACGCCCCATCCGGCAATGGGAGCGGAGCCTCGTTAACGTCGTGGAGAATTGTTCAAGTAATCGGACAGAACGCCACGGATCGACAGTTCTACGACGAAAGCGTCACCGTGGCGTGCCCAGTCGCCAGGGGGAACGAGTGGACGACACAGCAGACGGGGCGGTCGACGGCGTCACCGTCACCGACCCCGCGACCATGCGCCGCGCGGTCGCGGCGGCCGCGGTCGGCAATATCACCGAATGGTTCGACTTCGGTGTCTACGGCTATCTCGCCACGACCATCGAGGCCGAGTTCTTCCCGCCCGGGCCGCTGTCCCAGGTGGCGGTGTTCGCGACCTTCGCGGTCGCCTTCTTCTTCCGCCCGCTCGGCGGACTGTTCTTCGGCCCGCTGGGCGACCGCATCGGCCGGACCAAGGTCCTCTCGATCACGGTCATCCTGATGGCGCTGGGCACGTTCCTGATCGGGCTCATCCCGTCCTACGCCTCGATCGGGCTGGCCGCGCCGATCCTGCTCGTCGCCGCCCGTGTCCTGCAGGGCTTCTCCACCGGCGGTGAGTACGCCGGTGCCATGACCTTCATCGCCGAGTACGCGCCCGACCGTCGTCGCGGGTACTTCGGCAGCTTCCTCGAGCTCGGCACGTTCGTCGGCTACGCCCTCGGCGCCACCATCGCCTCGGTACTGCCGCTGCTGCTCAGCCCGGAGAACATGTCCAGCTGGGGCTGGCGGATCCCGTTCTTCGTCGCGCTGCCGCTGGGCATCGTCGGGGTGTACCTGCGGGTCAGGCTGGAGGAGACCCCGGCGTTCCAGACCATGCTCTCGGAGTCCGAGGAGCGCGAGGGCACCCAGGTGAAGGACGGCCTCAAGCTGATCTTCACGAGGTACCTGCCGACCTTCGTCATGGTCGGCGGCGTCGTCGTCGCCTGGAACGTCACGAACTACATGCTCACCAGCTACATGCCGACCTACCTGGAGACCACGGTCGACCAGCACGGCGGCACCCCGATCGACTCCACGACGTCGTCGTGGCTGCAGATCGTCGTGCTGTGGCTGGCGGTGTTCGTGATCCCGCTGCTCGGGCGGCTCTCCGACCGGATCGGGCGCAAACCGATCATGTGGACCGGAGCCGGCGGGCTGATCGTGCTCGGCATCCCGATGATCCTGCTGATGCAGAACGGCTCGATCCCCTCGGTGTTCCTCGGGCTGCTGCTCATGGGCCTGCTGCTGATCTGCTTCTCCGCCACCAGCCCCTCGACCCTGCCGGCGCTGTTCCCGACCCAGATCCGCTACGGCGGTCTGTCGATCGCGTTCAACATCTTCGTGTCCGCGTTCGCCGGGACCGTGTCGCTGGTGATGTCCGCGGTCGTCCTCGCCACCGGGGACCTGCTGTGGCCGGGCTACTACCTGATGGCCGCCGGGGTGATCGGGGTCGTCACGCTGCTGTTCCTGCCCGAGACGGCGCGGCGCCCGCTGCGCGACGGGCAGCCGTCGGCGTCGTCGCCGGAGGAGGCCCGCGAGATCGCCAGGGAGCTGGCCGCGCGCTGATCACCGGTTGCTGATCACCGGTTGTCGGAGGCGGGGAGCGACGGCAGGCTGAACGCGTGCTGCCGCTCCCCGACCTGTTGCGGGCCCTCGACTCCGGGGAGCTCTCGCCCTCCGAGCACGTCGACGACGTGCTGTCCCGGCTGCAGTCCGACACCACCGGCTGCGTGGTCGCCCTCGACGCCGACCGGGCCCGGGAGCGCGCCGCCGAGCTGACCGCGCTGTCCGCCGCGGGACGACGGCTGGGGCCGCTGCACGGCGTCGCCGTCGGGATCAAGGACCTCGTCGACGTCGCCGGGCTGCCGACCCGGTGCGGCTCGCGGCTGCTGGCCGACGCCGGGCCCGCGGCCGCCGACGCGCCGGTGGTGACGATGCTGCGGGCCGCCGGGGCCGTGGTCGTCGCGAAGCTCCACACCCACGAGTTCGCCTACGGCCCCACCGGCGACGTCGCGGCCACCGGCCCGGCCCGCAACCCGCACGACCCGTCCCGGATCACCGGCGGCTCGTCCTCCGGGTCCGCCGCGGCCGTCGCCGCCGGGCACCTCGCGCTGACCGTCGGGACCGACACCGGGGCGAGCGTGCGGACCCCGGCCGCGCTGTGCGGCGTCGCCGGGCTGAAGCCGCGGCGCGGGGCCATCCCGGGCGAGCGGGTGTTCCCGCTCGCCGAGTCGTTCGACACGGTCGGGCTGCTGGCCGCCGACGCCGCCTCGCTCGCCGTCGCCCGCACCGCGCTCGGGGAGCCCGGCGCGTCGGCCGCGGCGGTGCTGCCCCGGATCGGCGTCGCCGACGACGACTGGTGGCGCCCGCACGACCCGGTGATCGCCGATGCCGTCCGCGCCGCCGCCGACGCGCTCACCGCGCTCGGCGCACCCGTCGCCGCCCAGGACACCCCCGGCGTCGCCGAGCTCGCCGCCACCTACCCCGTGATCACCGGTGCGGAGGCCTACGCGACGCACCGGCACTGGTTCACCGAGCGCCGCGACGAGTACCAGCCCGCGACCGCCGCCCGGCTCGCCCCGCACGCCGAGGTGCCCACGCACGTCTACGTCGACGCCCGGCGCGAGCGCCGCCGGATCGGGCGCGCCCTGCTCGACCGACTCGGGGCCTCCTGCGACGTGCTGCTCTGCCCCACCACCCGGCTGCGGGCCACCCCGATCGGCGCGACCGAGCACGACGGGGTGCCGGTGCTGCCGTCGATGCTGCAGCTGACCTCGCCGCTCAACCTGCTGGACCGGCCCGTCGTCGCGCTGCCGGTGCCGGTGCCGGGGCTGCCGGCCGGGGTGCAGCTGGTGGGGATCACGGTCGGGGAGGACGTGCTGCTGGGGCTGGCGCGGGCGCTGGAGGGGGCCCTGCGGTGATCCTGCCGGTGGCCGTGGCCCGCGGAGTGGCCGAGGGCGACGTCGATCGTGTCTACCGCCGGTGGGCGCGCTCCCGGATCGTCGCCGGCTCGACGCTGCGGACCGCGGCCGGGGTCGTCGAGGTCGTCGCCGTGGAGGAGGTGGACCCGGCCGCCATCACCGACGACGACGCCCGCGCCGCCGGTGAGCAGTCGGCCGACCGGGTGCGCCGCGCGTTCCGCGGGGCTCCCTCGGACCCGGTGTTCCGCATCCGGCTGCGCTTCGCCGGGACCGACCCGCGGGAGTCGCTGCGGGACGCGACCGGGGACCTCGACGAGGTCGTCGCGACCCTGGACCGGATGGACCGCCGGTCGCGGCGGGGGCCCTGGACCCGGCCGACGCTGCGGCTGGTCGCCGAGCTGCCCGGGGTCCGGGCCGCCGAGCTCGCGGAGCGGGCCGGACGGGACACCCTCGCCTTCAAGCGCGACGTCCGCGCGCTCAAGGAGCTGGGCCTGACCGAGAGCCTGGAGACCGGCTACCGGCTGTCCCCGCGCGGGGCCGCACTGCTCGCCCGTTCATGATCGCCGACTGTGGAGCGTGGAGCGCAGGTCGCTCGCCCCGACACTCCCCACACGGTGATCACCGGGCCGGGAGGTGCGACGGGTGGAGTCCGCGCGGAGCCGGGAAGGAGTGGTCTCTACCCTCGTGACGCATGCGAGCGGTGTGCGTACTGGGGACCGGACTGATCGGTGGGTCGCTGCTACGGGCCGCGGCCCGCGCCGGGCGTGAGGTCTGGGGCACCGCCGCGTCCGAGCCGACCGCGGCCGCCGCCGTCGCCGACGGCTTCGACGTCACCACCGACACCGACGCCGCGCTGGCCCGGGCCGCCGAGGCCGACGCGCTGGTCGTCGTGTGCGTCCCGCTGACCGCGCTGGAGACGGTGCTGCGCCGGGTCGACGCGGTCGCCCCCACCTGCCGGCTCACCGACGCGGTCAGCGTGAAGGTGCCCGTCGCGGACGCGGTCGCCCAGTTCGCGCCGCGCACCCGGTTCGTGGGCGGGCACCCGATGGCCGGCACGGCCGAGTCCGGCTGGTCCGCCGGGTCCGCGGAGCTGTTCACCGACGCCGCCTGGGTGGTCGCCGCCGACGACGGTCTCGACGTCGACGTGTGGCGCGACGTCGCCGAGCTGGCCTGGGACTGCGGGTCCCGGGTGGTGCCCGCGGCCGTCGACGAGCACGACGTCGCCGTCGCGCGGATCTCGCACCTGCCGCACCTGTTCGCCGCGGTGCTCGCCTCCGTCGGCGCCGGGGAGCAGGGTGACGATCTCGCCCTCGCCCTGTCCGCGAGCTCGTTCGCCGACGGCACCCGGGTCGCCGGGACCCGCCCCGAGCTGGTGCTGGCGATGTGCGAGGGCAACCGGGGCGCGCTGCTCGCCGCCGTCGACGACGCGCTGGGCCGGCTCGGCGCGATGCGCGGGGCGCTGGCCTCCACCGGCGGGCTGGCCGCGACCGTCCGCTCCGGGCACGAGGCGCGGATGCGGTGGGCCTCCACCCGCGAGCCGCTGGAGGTGCCGGTCGACCTGGACGCCCCCGACGTGTTCGCCGAGCTGCGCGAGCTCGGCCGCCGCGGCGACGTCGTCGAGCCGGTGAAGCGCTAGAGGCTCACCCGGGACGCGACGCCCGGGTAGCCCAGGACGAACCCGTCGTCGTCGACGGTCATGTCGGCGACGAACGACCCGGCGGCGAAGCGGACGACACCGGGCGTGCCGGGCGACCCGGCAGTCACGGTGCGGTAGGTCTGCTCGGTGTTCTCGACCGTCAGCGTCGGGAGATCGACGAACACCATCGGCAGCACGTGCTCGGCGGGCTCGCGGTGCAGGGCGAGGCGCCGGAGCGGCAGCGCGTTGAACACCGGGCTGAAGGCCAGGTCGACGTCGCGGGCGCCGCCGAAGTGGCCGCGGCTGCCGCCGGAGCCGTCGTCGACCAGCCAGACGCCGTCGGTGCTGCGCGAGAGCGTGAGCTGCTGCTCCCCCTCGGCGGTGGCGACGTCGACGGCGAGCCGCGACAGCGTCCCGTCACCCGCGACGACGAGCCGGTAGGACGCGGTGAGCACCCCGCCCTCCCCGCCACGGATGATCCGGCCGACGGCACGGAAGCCGCCGGCAGTGGTCGTGATGCGCGCCGACTCCGTGCCCGCGGCGCCGTCGGTCTCGGGGTCGGATCGCCAGGTCAGCATGACCGCCACGCAGGTCACCTCCGGATCATCGATGTCGCCGCACACCGAACCACACCGCCGCCCGGACCATACGAACGGGTGATGAGCGGATGCCCCTCAGCCCGGCTCCCGGCGCACGTCGACGGCCTCGACGTCGTCGCGGATCCCGCGGAACACCGGCTGCCGCAGCCGGCCCGCCGCCGTCCACCCGAGGTGGGCGACCTCGACGACGACCGTCGGGGAGCACCAGCGGGCGTCCGCGGCGTCGGCCCGGGGCGGGAGCTGCGCGAACGGCGACTCCGGCACCTCGGTCAGCCGGGCGGCGAGCAGGTCCTGCACCGCCGCCCCGGCCAGCCCGGACCCGACCCGGCCGGCGAACTCCAGACCGTCCGGGCCGGGGACACCGAGCAGCAGCGCCCCGACCCGACCGCCACCGCCGCCGCGCTCGGGCTTCCACCCGCCCACCACACAGGACTGCGACTGCCGGTGGGCGATCTTCACCCAGTCCGGGCTGCGCCGGCCCGGCCGGTACCGCGAGTCCTCCCGCTTGGCGACGACGCCCTCCAGCCCGCGCGACGCCGTCACCTCCAGCAGGGCGGCCCCGTCCGGGTAGAGCGTGAACGCCTCGACGTGCGGGGTGGCGGCGAGGTCGAGCCGCTCCAGGGTGGCCCGGCGCTCGGACAGCGGGCGGTCGAGCAGCGGCACCCCGTACAGGCGCAGCACGTCGAACACCATGAAGGTGACCGGACGCCCGCCCGCGGGGCCGTGGATCCGGTGGGCCAGCGCGGCGAAGCTGGGGACACCGCCGTCGAGCAGCACCACCTCGCCGTCGAGGAGCACGTCCGGGGCGAGGTCCACCAGACCGGCGAGCTCGGGGAAGTTCGCGGTGACATCGCGGCCGGAACGGGTACGCAGACGCAGTGCCGGCTCGCCACCGCCATCGGTGACCTCGGCCAGCACGCGCATGCCGTCCCACTTGACCTCGAACGACCAACCGGTGCCGGTCGGGAGGGGTCCGGGGGTGGCGAGCATGGGCTGCACACCGTCATGCTGTCACCATCGACGGCACGCGAGGGGGGACCGCATGCGCGCGATCTGGAGCGGGGCCGTGTCCTTCGGGCTGGTCAGCGTCCCGATCAAGGTCTATTCGGCGACGACCAACCACGACGTCCGGTTCCACCAGGTCCACGGCGAGGACGGTGGCCGCATCCGCTACAAGCGGACCTGCGAGGTGTGCGGCGAGGAGGTCACCTACGCCGACATCGTGAAGGGCTTCGAGACCCCCGACGGCGAGCTGATCACCCTCGACGACGCCGACCTCGCGTCGCTGCCCGTGAAGACGGGGCACGAGATCGACGTGATCGAGTTCGTGCCGAACGACCAGATCGACCCGATGCTCTTCGACAAGAGCTACTACCTCGAACCAGAGACCAAGGCCGCCAAGCCCTACGCGCTGCTGCGCGAGGCGCTCGAGGAGACCGACCGCACCGCCGTGGTGAAGGTGGCGCTGCGCCAGCGCGAGACACTCGCCCTGCTGCGGGTGCGCGGCAAGGCGATCGTGCTCCAGACCCTCATCTGGCAGGACGAGATCCGTGAGCCGGACTTCGACATCCTGGACAACGACGTCGACCTCAAGCCGCAGGAACTGAAGATGGCCTCGTCGCTGGTCGAGAGCATGGGCGCGGACTTCGACCCGTCGGAGTTCCACGACGAGTACCGCGACGCGATGGCCGACCTGATCGAGGCGAAGAAGTCCGACGGCGAGGCCCGCCCGGCGCCCGCCGCGGAGGCCGCCGACGACGGCGGGGACTCGATGAGCGACCTGCTGTCCGCGCTACAGGCCAGTGTGGACGCGGCACGGTCGACGAAGTCGGACTCCGGTTCAGGGTCGGGTTCCGGATCGACGGAGAAGAAGACCCCGGCCCGCCGGTCCTCCTCCCGGTCGAAGAAGACCGCGGACAAGGACACGCACACGGACACGGACACGGACACGGACACGAGCGGCGATGCCACCGGCACCGACGACGCGAGGCCCGCGAAGTCGACCACCACGCGTCGGCGGTCGACGAAGAAGACCGCCTGACCGGCGTCCCTCACGGGCCGAAGCTGGACTCCGGCGGGGTCTGGTCGTTCTGCAGGGCACCGAACAGCGCCTGGGCCCGGGTGCGGTCCCAGCGCAGGTTCGACCCGCCCGCACTGCCGCCGATCGGGACGGTCGTCTGCACGCCGTCGCCGCCGGAGACGCCCTTCATCCCCCAGGCCAGGCCGGCGAGGTTCCAGATGTGGTCGGAGTCGTCGACGGTGATCGTCCCGGTCACCGCGGACGCCAGCGGGACCATCCGGAACGGGTTGATCAGGGTGAGCGGGCTGGTGGCCTTGCCGAGCAGCGCGGAGAGGAACTCGCGCTGCCGCTTGACCCGGTCGAAGTCCGAACCGGGCGTCGCGCGGGTGCGGACGTAGCCGAGCGCGGTCGTCCCGTCGAGCTCCTGGCAGCCGGCCTGGATGTTCAGCCCGGCCTTCGGGTCGTCGATGGCTCGGGGGACGCACATGTCCACCCCGCCGACGGCGTCGACCGCACCGACGAACCCGCCGAATCCGACCTCGACGTAGTGGTCGATGCGCAGGCCGGTGGCACCCTCGACCGTCTCGACCAGCAGCTCCGGCCCGCCGAGGGCGAACGCGGCGTTGACCTTGTTGCTGCCCTTCCCGGGGATGGGCAGGTAGGAGTCGCGCGGGATGGAGACGAGCACGCTCCCGGAGCTCCCGGTGTGCAGCAGCATGATCGTGTCGGTGCGCTGGCCCGCCGCATCGCCGGTGGCGAGGCGCTCCTCGTCCTCGGCGGAGAGTCCCTCGCGGCTGTCCGAGCCCACGATCAGGTAGTTCGTCCCCGACGACGACGCCTGGGAGTCCGCGGGCAGCGCCTGCACCCGGGTCATGTTCTGGTCGAGGTAGACGCCGAACCCGACGAACGCGACCAGCAGCAGGATCAGGACGGCCTTCCAGCGCCCGCGGGTGGCCCGGCCGACGCGGCGCCAGTCCGGCATCGACGGGCCACGGGTGACCCGGCCGTCGCGGGGTGCCTGCGAGGCGGGATGCACCCCGGCCCCGGCTCCGGCCCCTCCTGCTCCGGATCCGGCGGGGCGCGGCATGACCGGGCGCGCCGGCGCGGCGGCCCGGGTCGGCGGCGATGCCCCGGCGGAGCGGCCGGGCGGCGGCTTGCGCAGCGGTCCGCGGCCGCGTGAGGGCGGTGACCCGGGCTGCTGCTGCGGCGGGGACGGCGGCGGGAGCGGACGGCCCCCGTGACCGGGCAGCGGGTTGCGGGGCTGGTTCGTCCAGCCGGGACTGCCGGGCCGGGCGGGACGGCCACCGCGCGGTGGCTCGCCCCGCGGCGGACGCCCGCCCGCGGGGGGCCGGCCGCGGAAGTCTCCGGCCATGCCTGTCCCACCCTCCGATCCGCCCGGGGTCAGGGCGCTGGTCGCCGACGATACTGCGCACCGGCGTCTCGGGGACGCCGGGCGCGAGGGGCACCCCGTCGACCTGCGGTTCCACCCGACCGGGTCCGCGGGGGATGATCGTCGCCGATGGACCTCCCCCTGCACGAGGACGACCTGGACGCCGAGGGCGTGATCCGGGCGTCGGCGATCACCCCGCACCGCCCGGACATGCCGTCCGCGGCGGTGCTGTGCTGGTTCCCCGAGGTCGTCGCCGACGTCGGGACACGCTCCTCGGCGGTGACCGTGCTGCGCAGCGAGCTCGGCCGCAGCCCGGTCTGGCGCACGACCGGGCCCGGCGGGACACCGGTCGCGGTGCTGCACCCGGGCGTCGGCGCGCCGCTGGCGGCGATGTTCCTGGAGCACCTCGTGGCGCTGGGCGTCCGCACCGTCGTCGGGGTCGGGGGTGCCGGGGCGCTGCGGCACGAGCTGACGCTGGGGCACGCCGTCGTCCTGGGCAGCGCACTGCGCGACGAGGGCACCTCGTTCCACTACCAGCCGCCGTCGCGCACGATCGACGCCGACCCGGACGGCGTCGACGCCGTGGCCCGGACCCTGGCGGGGGCCGGGGTGCCGTACGTCGTCGGGCGGTGCTGGACCACCGACGCGGTGTTCCGGGAGACCCCGGCGCGGGTCGCGCGGCGCCGCGACGAGGGCTGCGCGGTGGTCGACATGGAGGCGTCCGCGCTGGTCGCGGCCGCGCGCCGGATCGGGGTCGGCTACGGCCAGGTGTTCCTCGCCGCGGACTCCCTCGCCGGGCCGGAGTGGGAGCACCGCGGCTGGACCGATGCCCGCGAGGCCCGGGCCGGCCTGTTCGGCCTGGCGCTGGCTGCCGCCGAGGCCTGGGACACCGACCGCACGGCCGGGCCCGAGGGCAGCACTGCCGGGCCCGAGGGCAGCACTGCCGGGCCGGACGTGCACCCGGCGGGCGGGGCCGGCACGCCCTAGCATCTGCGGACATGCGTGTTCTCGTCACCGGCGGTGCCGGATTCATCGGGTCCCACGTCGCCGACCGCTTCGTCGCCGACGGCCACGAGGTCGTCCTGCTCGACGCGCTGCTGCCGCAGGCCCACGGCGGCGAGGCCCCGGAGCTGGACCACGAGCTGGTCCGCGGCGACGTCCGCGACGGCGAGACCCTGTCCCGGCTCCTGCCGGGGATGGACGCGGTCTGCCACCAGGCCGCGATGGTCGGGCACGGCGTCTCCCCCGCCGACGCCCCCGACTACGCCTCCCACAACGACTTCGGCACCGCGGTGCTGCTGGCGCAGATGCACGCCGCCAAGGTGGACCGGCTCGTGCTGGCCGGGTCGATGGTCGTCTACGGCGAGGGCCGCTACGACTGTGCCGACCACGGCGTCGTCCGGCCCGGGCCGCGCGCGCTCGACGACATCGAGGCCGGCCGCTACGAGCCCCGCTGCCCGGAGTGCGGCAAGGACCTCGAGTCCGGCCTCGTCCCGGAGTCCGCGCCGGTCGACCCGCGCAGCACCTACGCCGCGACCAAGCTCGCCCAGGAGCACCTCGCGAGCGCCTGGGCCCGCCAGACCGGCGGCACCGTGTGGTCGCTGCGCTACCACAACGTGTACGGCCCCCGGATGCCGCGCGACACCCCCTACGCGGGCGTCGCGTCGATCTTCCGGTCCTCGCTGGAGCGGGGTGAGGCGCCGCGGGTGATGGAGGACGGCCGGCAGCGCCGGGACTTCGTCCACGTCGCCGCGGCCAACGCGGCCGCACTCGTCGCCGATCCGGAGCCGACCGGTTTCGGCGCCGCGAACGTCTGCTCCGGCGAGCCGCACACCATCGGTGACCTCGCCGCGGAGCTGGCCCGCGCGATGGACGGTCCCGAGCCCGAGATCGTCGGCGGCGCCCGGCCCGGCGACGTGCGCCACGTCGTCGCCGACCCGGCCTACGCCGCCTCCCGGCTGGGCTTCCGCGCCCGGACCAGCTTCACCGACGGGGTGACGGCCTTCGCGACCGACCCGCTCCGTTCACCGATCGCCCCGAACCGCTGAGGGACGCCGTCCGAACCCCCTGCGGGACCGTCCCGCATTCGGCGGGCGGTGGTCCGGCAGAGAGGTGAGGATCGCGACGTGCACCCGGAGATCGTGCTGCCGTGCCTCGACGAGGCGGAGGCGCTGCCGTATGTCCTGAAGCAGATGCCCGACGACTGGCCGGTGATCGTCGTCGACAACGGGTCGACCGACGACACCGCTGCGGTCGCACGTGGGCACGGGGCACGCGTGGTCGTCGAACCGCGACGCGGCTACGGCGCCGCCGTGCACGCCGGGCTGGAGGCGGCCACCGGTGAGCTCGTGGCCTTCCTCGACGGCGACGGCTCCCTCGACCCCGACGTGCTGCCCGGCATGGCCGAGACCGTCGCGTCCGGCCGTGCCGACATCGCCGTCGGACGGCGGGTGCCGGACACGGTCGGTGTGTGGCCCTGGCACGCCCGCGCGGCGAACGCGGTGATCGCCGGGATGCTGCGCGCCCGCGGGGTCCCGGTGCACGACATCGCCCCGATCCGGGTCGCACGCCGGCAGGCACTGCTGGACCTGCAGATCGAGGACCGGGCCTTCGGCTACCCGCTGGAGCTGCTCCTGCGGGCGGGGCGCGCGGGCTGGCGGTTCGACGAGATCCCGGTCGCCTACTCCCGCCGCGCCGGCGGGCGGTCCAAGGTCTCCGGCTCCGTCACGGGCACCGTCCGGGCCGGGCGCGACATGATCCGGCTGCTGCGATGACCGGCCCCGTGACCACCGTCGTCCTCGCGAAGGCCCCCGAGCCGGGCCGGGTCAAGACCCGGCTGTGCCCGCCCGCGACGCCGGAGCTCGCCGCGGCGATCGCCTCGGCGGCGCTGCTCGACACCCTCGACGCCGCCGCCGGGGTGCCCGGCGACACCGTCGTCGCGTTGACCGGGGACCGGGCCGCCGCCACCGGGGCCGCCGAGATGGCGGCCGCGCTGGACGGGCTCGGCGTCGTCGCGCAGCGGGGGGACGGGCTGGCCGCACGGATCGCCGCCGCGCACGCCGACGCCCTCGCGCGCCACCCCGGACGCCCGACCCTGCAGGTCGGGATGGACACCCCGCAGGCGTCGACCGAGCTGCTGTCCCGCTGTGCGGACCGGCTCGCCGAACCGGGGGTGGACGCCGTCCTGGGCCCCGCGACCGACGGCGGGTGGTGGGTGCTGGGACTGCGCGACCCGCTCGCCGCCGCCGCGCTGCACGGCGTGCCGATGTCGACCGCCGAGACCGGCGACCGGACGCTGGACGCGCTGCGTGCCGCCGGGCTGCGGGTGGTCCTCGCCGAGCCGCTGACCGATGTCGACACGGCCGCGGAGGCCGTCGCCGGCGCCGCGCAGGTCCCGGGCAGCCGCTTCGCCCGCGCCGTCGCCGAGCTGACCCTGCGATGTCCGGAGGTGTCGGTGTGACCGTGACCGCCGAAGGCTTCGACATGCCGCTGTCCGGCGCACCCTCGCGCCTGCTCTGCGACGACGGCACCGAGATCGCCCTGGACGTCGACCGCTGGGCCGACGCGGCCGGTGGCTGCGACGACTGGCTGGTCCGCCACTGCACCGGCCCCACCGTCGACCTCGGCTGCGGGCCCGGCCGGCTGCTCGCCGCGCTCGCCGCGCGCGGGATCGCCGCCCTCGGCGTCGACGGCTCCGCGGTCTCCCGGGTGCTCTGCCGCCGCCGGGGCGTCGCGATGGTCCAGGCCGACCTGTTCGGCCCGCTGCCCGGGGAGAGCAGCTGGTCCCATGTGCTGCTCGCCGACGGCAACCTCGGCATCGGCGGGGACCCGACCGCCCTGCTCACCCGCGCCGCGCGGCTGCTCGCCCGCGGCGGGACGGTGCTGGTGGAGGCCGACCCGCGTCCCGAGCACGCCTGGCGCGGCACCGCCCGGGTTCTCTGCGGCGGCGGGGCGGGCGAGCCGATCCCGTGGGCGGTGCAGGGCGCGGTCCCCCTCGCGGTGACCGCCGGCCGCACCGGTCTGCGCGTGACCGACGTGCACCTCGGCGCCCGAGTGTTCCTGGAGCTGACCCGATCGTGAGACGCGTGATGCGATGGCGCAGCCCGATCCGGGGACCCTGGCTGACCTCGATGTTCGCCCTCCCGCTGCTGGTGGGGCTGCCGGTCGTCGCGTTCACCGGACTCCTCGACCGGCTCGCCTACGGCCGGGAGCAGGCGATCCCGGCCGCCGACGCCGTCGGCGGTCTGCAGCTGCCCTGGGTGGACTGGCCGGTGTCGCCGACCTGGCTGTTCCGGCTCACCGAGGGACTGCACGTCGGACTCGGCATCGTGCTGGTGCCGCTGGTCCTGGCGAAGCTGTGGTCGGTCATCCCGAAGCTGTTCACCGCCCCCGAGCGGAACCCGGTGAAGCTGCTGGAACGGCTGTCCCTGGTGCTCCTGGTGGGTTCGATCCTGTTCCTGATCGTCACCGGCCTGCTGAACGTCCAGTACGACTACGTCTTCGGCTTCTCCTTCTACGACGGCCATTACGCCGCGGCCTGGGTGTTCCTGGCCTCGTTCGCGTTGCACGTGGTCACGAAGCTCCCGACGATGGTCCGCTCGCTGCGGAGCCGGTCGCTGCGCGCCGAGTTCGCGACGCCGCTCGCCGACACCCGTCCCGAGCCGGCGCACCCGCTCGTCGCGCCGGACCCGGACCCGCCGACGATGTCGCGGCGCGGCGCGATCGCCCTGGTCGGCGGAGGGATGCTGTTCGTCGCGGCGCTGACCGTCGGACAGTTCACCGACCAGCTCCGGTCGACCGCGCTGCTGCTGCCCCGGGGTCGGACGACGGCACCCGGCAGCACCGAGCGGGGCGGGCCGAACGACTTCCCGGTCAACCGCACGTTCGTCGCCTCCGGGATCGCCCCGGCCGCGGTCGGGAGCGCCTGGACGCTGACCCTGACCGGCGGCGCGGCACCGGTGGTGCTCGACCGCGCGGCGCTGGCCGCGCTGCCCCAGCACACCGCGGAACTGCCGCTCGCCTGCGTCGAGGGCTGGTCGACCTCGCAGGTGTGGACGGGCGTACGGCTGACCGACCTGGCCCGCGCGGCGGGGGTGACCGACCCGGTGACCGCGGAGGTGCGGTCGGTCGAGGTGCGGAGCCCGTTCTCCCGGTCACTGCTCAACCGCGCCCAGACGCTGTCGCCGGACTCGCTGCTCGCGCTGCGGGTCAACGGCGCCGACCTGTCGCCCGACCACGGGTACCCGGCGCGGCTGATCGTCCCGGCGCTGCCCGGGGTGCACAACACCAAGTGGGTCGCGACGATCGGATTCTCCCGTGCTGCTGTCCGGTAGCCGCCTGCTCGCCGCCCTCGGCTGCTTCGCGCTCGCCGGATGGGCGGTGTACGCGATCGTCTCCGGGTCCCCGGACCTGGTCAGGATGGCCTGGTGGTTCGCCGGCGCGGTCCTGCTGCACGACCTCGTACTGTTCCCGCTCTACGCCGCCGGGGACCGGCTGCTGCTGCTCACGCTGCCCCGCACCCGGGTACCGCTGGTCAACCACGTCCGGATCCCGGTGCTCGGCTCCGGGCTCGCGCTGCTGATGTTCCTGCCCGGGATCATCGGGCAGGGCGCGCTGAGCACGCTGAACGCGACCGGGCTCGACCAGGAGCCGTACCGGATGCGGTGGGTGTGGCTGACCGTCGTGCTGTTCGCCGTCTCCGCGATGGTCTGGACGGTGCGGACACTGCTCGCCCGCCGGGCAGTATCGAGGGCATGAGCGAACCCGTCTTCGACAAGCGCGACCAGCTCGACAAGGTCGCCGCCGGCCTGCTGGAGGGCGAGCGGATCATCACCGTGTACGACGCGATCGGCGCCGGCACCGGATTCCTCGGCCTGACCGATCTGCGGGTGGTCCTGCAGGACAACTCCTTCGTCGGCAAGCGCACGGCGATCACCTCGATCCCCTACGGCCGGATCTCCTCGGCCTCCTTCGTCGCCGACCGGAACCTGCTGGGCCGGTTCGCGAGCTCGAGCCAGATCGCGGTCACCGTCGGGACGGCCGTGCACGAGGTCGCCTTCCGCGGCGACGACAAGGCCCGCCACGCCCACGACGTGATCCTCTGGCACCTGACCCGGTCGTGACCCGGGGGCACGCTCGGCGGCGGTCGCCCGGCCGGGTTGCGACACTGTGGTCATGAGCACCGGTCCCGTCCCGCCCGCCGCCACCCCGGACTCCACCGACGTGCTCGTCGTCGGGGCGGGCCCGGCCGGATCGGCGGCGGCGGCGTGGGCGGCGCGGCACGGTCTCGACGTCGTCCTCGCCGACTCCGCGACCTTCCCCCGGGACAAGGCCTGCGGTGACGGGCTGACCCCGCGCGCGATCGCCGAGCTGGGGCACCTGGGCCTCGGTGCCTGGGTGGACTCCCACGGCACCAACCGGGGGCTGCGCGCGCACGGGTTCGGGCAGGTCCTGGAGCTGCCGTGGCCGGGCGGATCGCTGCCGGCGCACGGCTCGGCGATCCCGCGCACCGAGCTCGACGCGGGCATCCGCCGGGTCGCGCTGGAGGCCGGCGCGACCCCGATGGAGGACGCCAAGGCCGTCGACGTGGCGTTCTCCGGGGGCCGGGTCGACTCCGTGGTGTTCGAGGACGGCCGCTCCGTCCGGTGCCGCAGGCTCGTCGTCGCCGACGGCGCGCGCTCCACCCTCGGGCGGGTGCTGGGCCGCGAGTGGCACCAGGACACCGCCTACGGCGTCGCCGCCCGCGGCTACGTCACCTCCGGCCGGCACGACGACCCGTGGATCAGCTCGCACCTGGAGCTGCGTGGCGAGGCCGACGAGGTCCTGGCCGGGTACGGCTGGCTGTTCCCGCTGAACGACGGCCGGGTCAACATCGGCGTCGGCACGCTCGCCACCGACCGGCGCCCGGCCAACATCAAGCTGCGCGGCCTGATCGACCACTACGCGAACGCGCGCCGCGCCGAGTGGGAGCTCGGCCCGAAGGTCGAGCTGGTCCGCTCCGCGCTGCTGCCGATGGGCGGGGCGGTGTCCGGCGTCGCCGGGCCGAACTGGGCACTGGTCGGCGACGCGGCGGGCTGCGTGAACCCGCTCAACGGCGAGGGCATCGACTACGGCCTGGAGACGGGACGCCTGGTCGCGGAGCTGCTCGCCTCGGGTGCGGACCTGGACCGCGCCTGGCCCGCGACCCTGCGCTCGCACTACGGCCTGGCGTTCTCCATCGCGCGGCGGCTCGCCGGGCTGATCACGATCCCCCGGCTGCTGCCGCTGGCCGGGCCGGTCGGGATGCGGTCGCGGGCGCTGATGACGGTGGCGCTGCGGGTGATGGGCAACCTCGTCACCGACGCCGACCGCGACCTCACCGCCCGCGCCTGGCGGGCCGCCGGGAAGCTGTCGGTCCGCCTCGACGACCGGCCCCCGTTCCCCGCCGCCGACCTGCGCACACCGGTCGCGGCGCGCTGACCGCGCCGCGGCGCAGGATCACCGGGTGGTGCTGGCGCGCCGTCCACCCGGGTGACCGGTTCCGGACGGTACGGTCCCCGCCAGGAGGTCCGCCACGACGGCGGACGGCCGGTGCGCGCGCCCGCGGTCCGGCCGCACCAGCAGACCGGGAGGGCCCGTGACCCGCGGCGACGATCCGGAGCGCACCCGCAGGGACGCGTCCGACCCGTGGCGGACGGGGAACCGCCGGCAGCGGCCGCCGAGCGGCGGTCCCGCGCCCGACCCCACCCGCCGCGTCGGCGGGTCCCGGCCCGCACCGCGGCGCGCCGACGAGGACCCGGCGATCCGCACCAACGCACCGGACGCCACCCGCCGGGTCGGCCCGCCCCCCGGCCCCGGCCGTCCGGGCCCCGGCGGTCCCGGTGGTCCCCCGGACGGCACCCGGCGCCTCGGGCCCGGGGAGGCCCCGACCCACCACCTCGGTGCCCCGCCGACCGCGGCCTACGGCGCCCCGCGGCCGTCGCGCCCGGACGCGACCCGGATGATGCCCGCCCCCATCACCGAGCCCGAGCTGCTCGGCGGCCGGTACCGGCTGGAGGGGCTGATCGGCCAGGGCGGGATGTCCGACGTCCACCGGGCCACCGACACCCGGCTCAACCGGCCGGTCGCGGTGAAGATCTTCGGTGCGGCCGACGACCCGAGCGCCGACCAGCGTTTCGAGCAGGAGGCGCAGGTCATGGCGAACCTGCGCCACCCGGGCCTGGTCGCCGTGCACGACTTCGCCGTCGAGGCCGACCGCGCCTACCTGGTGATGGAGCTCGTCGACGGGCCGACGCTCAAGGACGTCATCGCGTCCGAGGACCTGCCGCCCGAGGACATCCGGCGGATCGGCGCCGAGGTCGCCCAGACCCTGGCCTACGTCCACTCCCAGGGCGTCACGCACCGCGACGTCAAGCCGTCGAACATCCTGATCGACTCCGACGGCCGGGCCCGGCTCGCCGACTTCGGCATCGCCGCCCTGCTCGGGGCCGACGGCCACACCGCGGCCGGCGAGATCATCGGGACGCCGGCGTACCTGTCGCCGGAGCAGGTCCAGGGCCGCCCGGTCGGACCGCCGACCGACGTGTACGCGCTCGGCCTCGTGCTGCTGGAGGCCTGGACCGGGCGGCAGGAGTACCAGGGACAGGGACTCCAGGGCGCCGCCGAGCGCGTGAACCGCGCCCCGGTCGTGCCCGCGGACGTGCCCGAGCCGCTGCGGACGGCGATCGCGCAGTCCACCGCCACCGACCCGGCGCGGCGCCCGGACGCCCGGCGCGTCGCCGAGATCCTGGCCGAGCCGACCGCCGTCGCGACGCCGGTCGTCGCACCGGAGCCGGAACCCGAGCCGCGCGACCTCGGCTCGTCGGGGATCGGGAAGTGGATCGCGATCGGCGCACTCGTCGTCGCGCTGCTGGTGCTGCTGCTCGGGTTCCTGCTGTTCGGCAACGACGACTCCGACACCCAGGCGCCGCCGACCACCGAGACCAGCGCACCGCCCACCACCGAGACGACCGAGACGACCGGGGCCCCGAGCAGCGAGAACGGTGGCGGCATCCAGATCCCCAGCAACATCCCGGGTCTGCCGACGAACCTGCCGTCGCTCCCGTCGAACCTCCCGTCGCTGCCGACCGAGCTGCCGTCGTTGCCGTCGCTGCCCTCGAACCTGCCCGACCCGGGCCAGATCGGGCAGGACGCGCAGGGCTTCTGGGAGGCGATCCAGCGCTGGTGGTCCGGGATCACCGGGAACTGACGTGCCCCGTCCGACCCGGTGCGGCGCGCGCCGGGCCGGACGGGGACCATCGGAGGTGACACGGGCGCGGTCGGTGCCCGGTGACCACCTGCGGAGGGGTTCTCGGTGAGCGCGAGCACGGAGCAGGCGACGACCGACGCAGCGGGCGGTGCGCCGCCCGCACCGGCGGTGCCGGCGCGGCGCGACCGCCGTGGGCTCCTGACCGCGCTCACGGTCGCCCTGGTGCTGCTGTGCGCCGGTGCCGCGGTCGCCGTCTCGATCGGCGACGACGGCTTCTGGCGGCAGAGCGGGCTGCCGGTGCCCGAGCCGGGGCTGAAGGCGGCGACGGTCGTCGCGAAGGTCCTGGCCGTGGCCGCCACCGCGCTCGCCGCCGGGTCGCTGCTGGTCGGCGGGCTGGTCGCGGCCCCGCAGACGTCCGGGACGGTCGACGTCCACGGCTACCGCGCGCTGCGCCGGGGCACCCTGGCCGCCACCGTCGCCGGGCTGTCGGCGATCGCCGCGGGCTGGCTGTCGGTGGCCGACATGACCGGCAACTCCCCCGACGTCCTGGCGTCGGTGGGCCCGTTCGGGTGGCTCGGCGCCGCCGCGACGATCGAGGAGCCGCTGGGCTGGGCGCTCGCCGGGGCCCTGCTGCTGCTCGTCGCCCTCGGGTCGGCGTTCTCGCTGAGCTGGAAGGCCGCCGCCGCGCTCGGGCTGCTCGCCGCCTGCGCGATGGCGGTGCCCGCCGCGGTGCACCCGGCCGCGACCGGGGCCGGGCACGACTGGAGCGGCGACGCGAACGTGCTGCGCGCCGTCGCCGGCACCGCCTGGCTGGGGCTGGTCGCCGCGCTGGTCGCGTTCCGCGTGCACGGGGGCGTCGTCGAGGGGCGGACCGCGGGCCGGGTCCGCGGCCTGCTCGCCGTCGGCGGGGTCGTGTACCTGGTCGGTGAGGTCGTCTTCCAGCTGGTGGTGACCGACGCCGGACCGCTCGGCGGGTCGCCCTACGTGCGGGTCGCCGTCGTCGTGGCGGTGCTGCTCGCGGCCCTGGTGCCGCTGACCGCGCTGCTGGCCCGCGGGCTCGTCGCCGACCCGGCCGGACCGGTGCCGGGCCGGTTGCTGCCGATCGTCGCGGTGCTGGGGGCGACGGTGGCGACGCTGGGCGTCGCGAGCATCCGGCTGGTGCCGCCGCGGTTCGTCGTCGCCGACGACTCGGCTTTGCAGACCCTGATCGGCTGGGACATCACCCGGCCGTTCTCGGCGCTCGCGGTGCTCGTCGACTGGCGCTGGAACCTGCTGTTCGGCACCGGCGCGCTGGTGCTCGCCGGGCTGTACCTGGCCGCCGTGCGACGGCTGGCGGCCCGCGGAGTGAGGTGGCCGGTCGGGCGCACCGTCGCCTGGCTGCTGGGCTGCGCCACGCTGCTGGTCGCGACGTCGTCGGGGCTGGGCTTCTACTCCCCGTCCATGTTCAGCGTCCACATGATCAGCCACATGACGCTGAACATGCTCGCGCCGATCCTGCTGAGCCTCGGCGGCGCGGTCACGCTCGCGCTGCGGGTGCTGCGCCCGGCGGGCCGCGGCAACCCGCCCGGCCCGCGGGAGTGGCTGCTCGCGGCGGTGCACTCGCGCGTCGCGAAGGTCGTGACGCACCCGGCGTTCGCGGCGGTGCTGTTCGTCGGCTCGTTCTACGTCCTGTACTTCACCCCGCTGTTCGACGGGGCGCTGCGGTTCCACTGGACCCACCAGCTGATGAACCTGCACTTCGTGCTGGTCGGCTACCTGTTCTTCTGGCCGCTGATCGGCGTCGACGCCGCCCCGCACCGGCTGCCGCACCTGGGCCGGCTCGCCGTCATGCTCGCGACGATGCCGTTCCACGCGTTCTTCGGCGTCGCGGTGATGAGCTCCTCCACGGTGCTCGGCGAGAACTTCTACCGCCAGGTCGGGCTGCCCTGGGTGGACCTGCTCGACGACCAGCGCACCGGCGGCGGGATCGCCTGGGCGACCGGTGAGATCCCGATGCTGCTGGTGATGGTCACGCTCGTGGTGCAGTGGTCGCGCGACGACTCCCGGGAGGCCGCCCGCAAGGACCGGCAGGCCGAGCGGGACGACGACGCGGAGCTGAAGGCGTACAACGCGATGCTGGAGCAGATGCGGCGGGGCGGGTGAGCGTGGCGGAGCAGCCGCTCGACCTGGAGCTGCTCGGGACGGTCGTCGCGGAGTACCAGGTCGAGGCACGGGTCGGTGCCGTGCGGATCGCGGGCGAGCGGCTGTCCGTCGACCTCGTCCTCGACCAACCCTGGGAGGAGGACGTCGAGGAGCTGGCGCGGACGCACGTCCGGATCGACGCCGACGGCGTCCTCGGCTGGGAGCTCGCCGGCACCCCGGGGCCGGACGTCACGCACGTCGAGGTCCACGACGAGCACCCGGCACTCCGCCTGCACACCGAGATCTCGGACTCGGTGTACGTCCGCGGTGCGCCGCGGGGGCCGGAGCTGCTGGCGTACCGGCTCCGCGTCCTGGTCGAGTCCGAGACCGGCGGCTGGTACCCGCCGGTGGAGTGCTTCCACCGGCTCGACGACCTCCCCGCGCACCTGGCGGGTGGTCGGGGCCTGCTCGCGCGGGGGCCGCGCGGCCTCATCGACGGCATCGCCCGGCTGCTCACCGAGGCCGGGGTCACCGCGGACGTGGTGCCCGGCCGTCATCCCAGGCGCCGGCACGTCACCGACGGCGGCCCGCCGCCCCGGTTCCTCGACCTCGGCGCGGCGGGCCACGTCGTCGCCACCTCGTTCGCCGCACAAGGGGAGTTGCCGGTGCAACCCGTGCTCTGACCAACGGCCCCGATCCGGACGACCGGTCTGTCACGCCGGACGATCGGACGGGTACCCGGCCGCACCACGGCGAAGGCTGACAGCGTGACCGACACATCCACCACATCCACCTCCACCCGTCCGGACCGCACCGCCTGGGGCGCCGTCGGCGTCATGGCCCTCACGAGCTTCGTCCTGGTCCTCGCGGAATTCCTCCCGCCCGGTCTGCTCACCCCGATGGCCACCACGCTCGGCATCACCGAGGGGCAGGCGGGCCAGGCGGTGTCGGCGACGGCGTTCGTGGGGCTCCTCGTCGCCCCGACGATCGGCGCGCTGCTCCCGCGGGTCGACCGCCGCGCCCTGCTGACCGTGCTCGCGGCGGCCGCCGCGGTGTCGAACCTGCTGGTCGCGATCGCGCCGAGCTTCGTCGTGCTGCTGGCCGCCCGGCTCCTGCTGGGTGCGGCGATCGGCGGGTTCTGGGCGATGTCGCTGGCGGTGGCGTCCCGGCTGAGCACGCCGGGCCGGCTCGGACGGTCGATGATGCTGGTCAACACCGGCACCACCCTCGCGACGGTCGCCGGGGTGCCGGTGGCCGTCTACCTCGGTGCGCTGGCGGGGTGGCAGGCCGTGTTCGTCGGTGTCGCGGTCCTGTCCGCGCTGACCGCGCTCACGATCCGCACCGTGCTGCCCCGGGTCGCGCCGGACGCCGCCGACGGGCTGCGCCCGCTGGTCGACACGCTGCGCGCCCCCGGGATGCCGCGTGGGCTGGCCGGTCACGTACTGACCGTCCTGGGGCACTTCGCCGCGTTCACCTACGTCCGGCCCGCGCTCGGGACCGTCCCAGGGCTCGACGCCGGCGGGGTGGCCGTGCTGCTCGCGGTGTTCGGCGCCGGTGGGGTGGTGGGCAACCTCGTCGTCGGGATGCTGGTGGACCGGTACCTGCGGCTGGTGCGGTACGCCGTCCCGCTGGTGCTGGCCGCAGGGGTCGCGTCGGTGGCGACGTTCCCCGCGGTGCTGCCGGTCGTCGTCGCGGGTGTCGCGGTGTGGGGGCTGTCGTTCGGTGCCTGGCTGACGGTCGTGTCGACGTGGATGGCCCGGGTGGTGCCGGACCGGATGGAGGCGGGCGGCGGGCTGCTCGTCGCGGGCTTCCAGCTCGGCATCACCGTGGGCGCCGGCGTCGGCGGACTGCTCGTCGACGGCGTCGGGGTCCGCGTCACGCTGGCGGCGGCGGCCGTGGTGGCGACGGTGGGTGGGCTGGCGTTCGGGTCCGCGCCGCAGGAGCCGAGCCGGTCGTAGGCCGGGTCAGCGGGCCCGGACCGCCCGGGCCGAGGCGCGCCACTGGGACGGCGACATGCCTGCTTCCCGCCGGAAGGCGCGGGCGAACCCGAGCTCGGAGCGGTAGCCGACCCGGTGCGCGACCTCCGCAACGGTGGCCGTGTCGTCGGCGAGCAGCTCCCGCCCCACCCCGACCCGGACGGCGGTCAGGTACCCGGCGGGGCTGCGCCCGACCAGCTCGGTGAAGCGTTCGGCGAAGGCGGCCCGGGACATGGTCGCCTCCCGGGCCATGTCGGCCACCGTCCAGGCGCGGGTGAGGTCGGCGTGCACGGCGCGCAGGGCCCGCCCGATGCGCGGGTCCAGCGCGGAGGACAGCCACCGGTCCGCGCAGCAGGGCTGCTGCTCGACCCACATGCGCACCGCGGTCACCGCGATCGTGGTCGCGATCCGCGAACAGATCACCGTGTCGCCGCTGCGGACCGCCCCGCCGACGGTGCTCCACCCGCACGCCATGCCGCGGACCAGGACCGCCATGCCCGGCTCGGCGGCCCCGAACGACCGGGCGACCACCGCGTCCGGGAGCGGGCCCTCGTCGGGCCGCGCGGCCGGGGGCCGCGTCAGCTCGACGACGGTGGCCTCGGCGCCGCCGTCGCCGCGGACGGTCAGGTCGGCGCGCCGCGGGACCAGGACGAGGTCGCCCGCCGCGACCGCGGTCCAGCCCTGCTCGGCCGCCGCCCGGACCGCGGCGCGGCCGTCGTGCAGGAACACGAACCCGGCGGTGTCGCGGAGCACCGTGGACACGGCGCCGTCGGTCACCCGGGATCGGCGGGACCGGCGCAGCTCCCACTCCATGCCGGCGAGCATCCGGTCGAGACGGGAGTCGATCGCATCGGGTAGAGGTGCCGTCACACCGTGATCAGCCACGCTGCCCGACCGGCTATTCCGGTCGGTGCGCAGCGGCTCGTCACGGCCGCGGTGCGGGACCACCTCGGTAGCTGCTCACGGCAGTGGAAGCTCGTCCCGCGGCCCCGATGCGGGAATCCCCCACCGGCCCGCCCCGGACGGGAGTCAGTCCCGCGCCTCGACGTAATCGGTGCTCTCCTCGCCGACCGGGGTGCGTGACCCGCCCAACGCCCCGTCGGCCCAGCTCACGGCCTTCCGCAGCCGCAGGCTGTTGGTGACCACCAGGAACGACGAGAGCGCCATCGCGGCCCCGGCGAGCAGGGGGTTCAGCAGGCCCGCCATGGCGACGGGGATCGCCGCGGTGTTGTAGCCGAACGCCCACCAGAGGTTCCCGCGGATGGTGCCCATCGTGGCGCGGGCCAGCTCGACGGTCGCCGGGAGCACGCGCAGGTCGTCGCGCACGAGTACGACGTCGGCGGCCTCCAGGGCGACGTCGGTGCCCGAGCCCACGGCGATGCCCAGGTCCGCGGCGACGAGCGCGGCGGCGTCGTTCACCCCGTCGCCGACCATCGCGACGGTGCGGCCCTGGGCCTGCAGCGCACGGATGTGGTCGACCTTGCCGTCGGGCAGCGCGCCGGCGACGACCTCGGTGATCCCACAGGCGGCGGCGACGGCGTGCGCGGCGGCGGGCCGGTCACCGGTCAGCAGCACCGGGCGCAGCCCCATCGCGACCAGCTCGGCGACGGCCACCGGCGCGGACTCCTTCACCGGGTCGGCCAGCGCGACCAGCCCGGCGAGAGCCTCGTCGACGTGCACGGCGACGACGGTGTGCCCGGCCGCCTCCCACTCCGCGAGCCGCGGTGCGAGCGCACCCGGGACCTCCGGAGGACGACCGACGGTGACGGTGCGACCGTCGACGGTGCCGCGGGCTCCGAGCCCGGGCAGCGCGACGAAGTCCTCCACCGCCGGGACGTCCGAACCGGCGTGGGCACGGATCGCGACGGCGATGGCGTGCTCGGACCCGCTCTCGACGGAGGCGGCGCGGGCCAGCAGCTGCGCCGCGTCGCCACCCGGGACGGCCGCGACCTCGACCACGGCCATCCGCCCGGTCGTCAGCGTGCCGGTCTTGTCGAGCACGACGGTGTCGGCGGCCCGGGTGGTCTCCAGCGCCCGGTGCCCCTTCACGAAGATGCCCAGCTCGGCGCCGCGGCCGGTCGCGACCATCAGCGCGGTCGGCGTCGCCAGCCCCAGCGCGCACGGGCAGGCGATGATCACGACGGCGATCGCGGGGGCCAGCGCGCCGGCCCACCCCGCACCGGCCAGCAGCCAGCCCCCGAGGGTGAGCAGCGCCAACCCCAGCACCACCGGCACGAACACCGACGACACCCGGTCGACCAACCGCTGCGTCGCGGACTTCTCGGTCTGCGCCCGCTCGACGGCCGCGATCATCCGCGCGAGGCGGGTGTCGGCCCCGACCTGCTCGGCGACGACGACCAGCCGCCCGCCCGAGGCGATCGTGCCGCCGGTGACGGCGTCGCCCGGCCCGACCTCGACCGGGACCGGCTCGCCGGTCATCGCGCTGGTGTCGACGGCGGCCCGCCCGGTCTCGACGACGCCGTCGGCGGCGACCCGCTCGCCCGGCCGCACCAGGAAACGGTCGCCGACCCGCAGGCGTCGCACCGGGACGCGGGACTCCGCACCCCCGGACAGGACGGTGACCTCGTCGGTCTCCAGCGCGGCGAGCGAGCGCATGACCCGCCCGGCGGTACGGCGGGCGCGGGCCTCGAAGTACCGCCCGGCCAGCACGAACGTCGTCACCCCGGCGGCGACCTCGAGGTAGAGCGGCCCGGAGGGGTGCAGCACCGCGTCCCACCCCGTGAGGGTCTGCCGGGTGTCGAGGAAGGCCATCTCCCCCAGCGACCAGGCCGAGGCCGAGATCACGCCGAGCGAGACGAGGGTGTCCATCGACGTCGTCCCGTGACGCAGGTTCAGCACCGCGGTGCGGTGGAACGGCCACGCCGCCCAGCCGACGACGGGCAGCGCGAGCGCCACGACCACCCACTGCCAGTACGGGAAGCGCAGCGACGGCACCAGCGACATCGCCAGCGACAGGTCGGCCAGCGGGATGAACAGGATGAGCGCGACGGCCATCCTGGTCCGCAGCCGGCGCAGCGCGGTGTCGTCGGAGGTGGCCTCGTCACCGGTGTCGGTGGGACGGATCTCGGTGGCGCCGTAGCCGGCCTTGCGGACCGTCTCGACCAGGGTCGCGACCGGGGTCGCCGACGGGTACCGGACCAGCGCGCGCTCGGTCGCGAGGTTGACGGTCGCGTCGACGCCGTCGAGCCTGCCGAGCTTGCGCTCGACGCGGCCGACGCAGGCGGCGCAGGTCATGCCGTCGATCTTGAGTTCGACCGTACGGACGTCCGTCTCCGGCGCGGACCGGTCCACGGCGCTGTCGGTACTCACGACCCCATGGTTCTACACGCGATCGAAGATCCGCCACCCGGGCCCCTGACCTGCGGCGGACCGATGCCCCGCCGAACCGTTGCGGGACGAGAGGGCGTACAACTGGTCGTCGGGAGCGGGGCACACGGACGTCCGAGGAGGAGACCCTGATGGCCACCGGGAAGCGGAAGGCGGCGGCGAAGAACCCGCTCACCGCGAAGAAGGGACCGTCGCAGTTCACGGTGATCGCAGTGATCGTCGTCGTGGCCTTCGCGGCCGTCGTCGGTGTAGGCGTCTACTGGAAGAACTCCGGGGGCGGGATCGCGGTCCCGGCCAACGCGTCCGCGCAGGGCGTGACCGTCGGCAACGAGGCGGCCCCGAAGACGATCGACATCTACCTCGACTTCCAGTGCCCGATCTGCAAGCAGTTCGAGGCGCAGGCCGGGCAGACCCTCGACCAGCTCGTCTCCTCCGGCCAGGCGAAGATCGTCTACCACCCCATCGCCATCCTGGACCGCGCCTCGTCGACCCGGTACTCGACCCGTTCGGGCGCCGCGGCGGGGTGCGCGGCCGCGGCGGGGGTGTTCCCGCAGTTCGAGAAGGAGCTCTACGACAACCAGCCCGCCGAGGGCGGCGCCGGGCTCCCGAACGAGCAGCTGGTCGCGCTCGGGCAGAAGGTCGGCGCGGGCGGCGACTTCGCCCAGTGCGTCGACGACCAGCGCTACGCCCCCTGGGTCACCCAGATCACCCAGCAGGCGCTGCGCGACGGCGTGTCCGGCACCCCGACCGTGAAGGTCGACGGCACCCAGGTCGACGCGACCCCGCAGGCCGTCGCGCAGGCGGTCGCCGCGGGCTGACCCACGCGGGTCCGGCCCCCGGCGGCGGAGCGGACGCACCATCCGATCTGCAATTGCACCCGCAGTAGCATCGTGGGCGACCATCGGCAGGAGCCACCGGAGGACGTGTGGTCATGACCGCGGCACACGGCCCACTCGTCATCCGCAAACGGCTGGGCTGGGCCCTCAAGCAGCTCCGCACGGGGCGCCACCGGCAGCTCTCCGAGATCGCGAAGCTCCTCGAGGTCTCGCCCTCCAAGCTGTCCCGCATCGAGACGGGGCAGGTGGAGCCGAAGTTCCGTGACGTCCGCGACCTGCTGGACATCTACGAGGCATCCGACGCCGAACGCGAGCGGATCCTGGGATGGGCGAACGACGCGAAGGCTCCGGGCTGGTGGGAGCCCTTCGGTCCCGCACCGTCGGGCGTCGACCTGGACATGCTCATCTCCCTGGAGGCGGAGGCCCGGGCCAAGGAGACGTTCAGCATCCCGATCTCCGGTCTCCTGCAGACCGAGGACTACGCGAGGTTGCTCCTGACCGAGGTGTTCGCCGGTCGGGCCCGGAGCGAGATCGAGCGCATGGTGGAGATCCGCCTCGGCCGGCAGAACGTCATCGAGCCCGACCGGGCCGAGGCCCCGCCGCTGGAGCTCCACGTCCTCCTCGACGAGGTCGCACTGCACCGGTGCGCCGACCAGGAGGTGCTCCGGGCGCAGATCAGCGAGCTGATCCGCCGGGGCGACCAGCCCAACGTCACGCTGCAGATCCTGCCGTTCCACGCCGGCTGGACGAGCGCGACCAGCACGTTCTCCGTCTTCACCCCACGCCGTCCCGAGACGGACTGGCCGATGGTCAACGTCGAGGGCACGGAGAACGACGTCTTCGTCGACACCCCGCAGGCCGTCGCCGACTACCGCCGGATCTGGCGCCAGCTCCTCGACCGGGCCATGTCCCCCGACGAGAGCCGCGCGATGCTGGAGCGACGGTTCGCGGGGCGGTCCTAGCCGCGCAGACGGTCGAGGTCGAACTCGCCGTTCTTGACCCCGCGGACGAAGGCCGTCCACTCGTCGTCGGTGAAACCGACGACGGTCGCCTCCGCGGTCGTCGACCGGACACGCACACCGGCCGCGTCGGCGGCCACCGCGACGCACTCGCCCTTCGCACAGAAGGAACTGGTGACGAACTGCCCCTCGGACACTGTCGACCTCGGCTTCGCATCACGCCGGTCGGGGCCGGCAGCACCGTCGGTGCGGGGAGCGGCACCGACGCCTCGTACAACGAGCGCCCCCGGCGAAGGGCGTGACCGGCGCCCGGCCGAGGAGAGGTTCACTCGTTCGTCCCGGTCGGGGAGTGGCGCTCAGCCCTGGGTGGCGATCTCCCCCGGCGGCTCCGCGACCCGGTTCTCCGCCCGCCGGATCAGCATGATCCCCCCGAGGATCAGCACCCCGCCCGCCACCTGGATCAGGCTCGGGACCTGCGCGATCAGCACCCAGGCCGCCAGCACCCCGAACATCACCTCGGACAGCCCCACGAACGAGGCGACCCGCGTGTCGAGCCGTCGGATCGCGATGATCCCCGTGAGGTACGGCAGCACCGTCGCGAGCACGACCAGCATCCCCAGCAGCACCGGCCACGGCACGTCGGTGCCCGCCAGGCTCCCGCTGGACTCCCCCACCCGCCACGGCGTGATGCCCAGCAGACCGGTCACCGTGAGCGTCACCGCGCCGACGACCATCGCGCCGGAGATCATCAACAGCGGTGGGACGCCGCCCCGGTCGTCGCCGCCGGGGAGGAGGAAGTAGACGCAGACGCACGCCGCCGAGCCGAGGCCCCACAGGATTCCCGTCAGGTCGACGCGTTGCGGCCCGAACGGGTCGACGACCAGTACCAGCCCGACCAGCGAGACCAGGCAGCCGACGAGCGTCACCGCCGCCGGGGCGGTCCGGGTCCGCGCCCACGTCCAGCCGACGAGCAGCACGGGCGCGAGGAACTCCAGCAGCAGCGCGACGCCCACCGACAGGTGCTGCAACGCCTGGAAGAAGCACAGCTGGACACCCGCGACGGCGGCCAGGCCGTAGAGCAGGACCTTGCGGGCGTTCGGCGCGCTGAGCGGGTAGCGGCGCAGCATCACGACCGTCACCGGGAGGAGCAGGACCGCCGCGCCGGCGATGCGCAGCAGCGTCGTGAGCCCGGGCGACCAGCCCGCCTCCAGGAACGCCGCACCGAGCGGTCCGGAGAAGCCGTACGCGGCGGCCAAGACCAGCGCCCACAGCAGCCCGCGGACCACGTGATCCCGTGTCACGACCGAAGCACCCATAGACTCCTGACACTAGGAACCGACCATGTCAGGGGTCAACATGGAATTCGCCCATGACACCCAGGTGCTGCTCGCGGCGGCCGCGGCGCTGGTGAACACCCGTCGGGCCGACCCGGACCCGCTCGACGACGTGCCGGGCTTCGCCGCGTGGCTGGCCGAGCAGCCGTACTCGGGGCGCCGCGCCGGCTCCGACGACGAGCGCCGGGCCGTCCGGGTGCTCCGCGAGCGGCTGGCCGGGCTGTGGCCCGCCCACGGCGAGGACGACGGCCCCGACCGCGACGGCACCGTCACCCTGGTCAACGCCATCCTCGCCGAGACCGACGCGCGCCCGCACCTCGCGCGGCACGACGGCTGGGACTGGCACCTGCACGTCACCCCGCAGGACGCCCCGCTGGCGGACCGGATGGGCGCGGAGATCGCGATGTCGGTCGTCGACCTGGTGCGCCGCGACGACCTGTCCCGGCTGCGCCGCTGCGCCGCCGAGGACTGCGACGCCGTGCTGGTCGACCTGTCCCGCAACCGTTCCAAGCGCTTCTGCGACACCGGCAACTGCGCGAACCGCGCGCACGTCGCCGCCTACCGCGCCCGCCGCGCCACCCGTTCCTCCGAGCGCCCTTCCTCCGGCGCGGGCGGGCCGGGGCGGGTCAGCTCCGGGCCGTCAGGTGCTCGGTGAGCAGGGCGTTCACCTCGTCGGGGCGCTCGTAGTTCAGTAGGTGGGCCGAGTCGGCGACCTCGGCGTAGCGGGCGCCGGGGATCGCGTCGGCGATCTCGTGCAGCGACGACGGCGGCGTCGCCGGGTCGTCCGCCCCCGCCACGGCGAGTGCCGGCACCGACACCCCGCCCAGCTCGGCGCGGATGTCGAAGGCGCCGATGGCGGCGCAGCAGGCGGCGTAGCTCTCGTCGTCGGAGGCGCGCAGCATGTCCAGCAGCCGCTGCTCTCCGGCCGGGTCGCGCTGCGCCCAGGACTCGACGTACCAGGTCCCGGGGCGGGAGCCGACCATCGCGGCGGTGCCGTCCGCCCGCACGGTCGCCGCGCGCTGCGGCCACGAGTCCGGGTTCGGGAAGCGCGCCGCCGTCGCCAGGACCGCGATGCTGCGCACCCGCTCCCCGCCGTGCACGCCGAGCCACTGGCCGATCGCCCCGCCGATCGAGACGCCGACGTAGTGGAAGTCCGCGACCCCGGCGGCGTCGGCGGCGGCGAGCGCGCCGCGGCCGAGGTCGGCGATCGTCAGGTCACCGGTGACGGGGGCCGAGTCGCCGTGGCCCGGCAGGTCGAACCGGACGCAGCGGAAGCGGTCGGACAGGGCCGCCACCTGGGCGTCGAACAGGTGCAGGTCGGTACCCAGCGACGGGCCGAACAGCACCGCCGGTGCGTCGGCCGGACCGTCCACGACGTGGTGCAGATCGAGTGCCATGTGCCCATCCTGCACCGGCTGCGGATCGCGGCCCGGGTTCGTAGGGTCGTGGGCGAGGACGTGTGCGTCACCGGAGCCGCTGGAGAGAGGACCGTCCATGGCCGAGCTCGAGACGTTCAGGATGCTGATCGGCGGGAAGCCGTCCGACGCGGCGTCCGGCCGCACCTTCGAGACGCAGAACCCGTTCACCGGAGCGCCCTGGGCGACCGTGCCGGACTGCGGCCCCGACGACGTCGACGCCGCCGTCGCCGCCGCCCGCAGCGCGCTCGACGGCGAGTGGGGCGCGATGACCCCGTTCGGCCGCGCCGCCTGCCTGCGTCGGCTGGGCGACCTGATCACCGAGAACGCCGAGACGCTGGCCCGGACCGAGGTCAGCGACTCCGGGAAGCTGTACCGGGAGATGATCGGCCAGCTAGGCGGTCTCGGCGGCTGGTACCAGTACTACGCCGGGATCGCCCCGACGATCGAGGGCCGCCAGATCCCCACTCCGAACCCGAACTACCTGGTCTACACGCGCAAGGAACCGGTCGGCGTCGTCGCGGCGATCACGCCGTGGAACTCCCCGCTGCTGCTGATGACCTGGAAGGTCGCACCCGCGCTGGCCGCGGGCTGCACGATCGTCGTGAAGCCGTCGGAGCACGCGCCCGCCTCGACGCTGAAGTGGGCCGAGCTGATCGAGAAGGCCGGGATCCCGGCCGGCGTTGTCAACGTCGTCACCACGAACGACCGGGACACCGCCGCGCACCTGGCCGGGCACCCGGGCGTCGACAAGGTCGCGTTCACCGGCTCCACCGCGACCGGACGGTCGATCGCGAAGGCGGCCGCCGAGAACCTGAACACGGTCACCCTGGAGCTGGGTGGCAAGTCCCCGCAGGTCGTGTTCCCCGACGCCGACCTGGAGGCCGCCGCGAACGGGATCGTCGCCGGCGTGTTCGCCGCGACCGGCCAGACCTGCATGGCGGGGTCGCGGCTGATCGTGCACGCCGACGTCCACGACGAGCTCGTGCGGCTCGTCGCCGAGCGCGCGGCGACGATCACCCTCGGCGACCCGAACGCCGAGGACACCGAGATGGGTCCCGTCGCGAACGGGCCGCAGTACGAGAAGGTGCTCGGCTACTTGGAGACGGCGAAGGCGGAGGGCAACACCGTCGCCTACGGCGGGGCCGCCGAGTCCGGCCTGGGCGGCTACTTCGTGCAGCCGACCGTGATCACCGGGGTGACGCCCGAGTCCACGGTCTACCAGGAGGAGGTGTTCGGCCCGGTGCTCGCGGCGCTGAGGTTCACTGACGAGGACGAGGCGGTGAACCTCGCCAACGACACCCCCTACGGCCTGGCCGGTGCGGTGTGGACGAAGGACGTGCACCGTGCGCACCGGGTCGCGGGGAGGATCCGCGCCGGGACGGTGTGGATCAACGCCTACCGGGTGGTGTCGCCGAGCGTCCCGTTCGGCGGGTTCGGGCACTCCGGGCTCGGCCGGGAGAACGGCGTCGCGGCCGTCGAGGAGTACCTGGAGAACAAGTCGGTGTGGGTGGAGCTGACCGGCGGCACCCGCGACCCGTTCACCCTCGGCTGAGGCCGGACTCCGGTTCCGGGGATGTGCAACCGCCGCGCCCGGGGTCGAGGTCCCGGGCACGGCGGTCCTCCGGCGCCGCGGGCGGGACGCGCGGGCCCGGCGACGGGGAGCGTCGCCGGATCCAGCGGCCACGTCGTGCGGCGTGGAAGTCGGGGAGCGACCACGGAACCGATGTGGACAGCACGCTACGACCGGCGGCGGCCGCCGCTCGCGGACTGAGACCCCCGACCGGTGGACGGACCCGCGAGCGCGACGGGTGGGAAAGCGTTCCGCCGTCCGGAGCAGTCGGACCCGTCGGTCGCGCGCGGGGCTCTCAGCGGCCGCCGGACAGCCCGCTCCCGGGACGACGGCGGTCGGCACCTCGGCACCCCCGGCGGCCTCGGCACCGTCAGGCCAGGACCACCTGCCCGCCCTCGACCCGCACCGGTCGCGAGGTGAGCGGTGCCCGGGCGGGTCCGTCGAGCGGGGCCCCGTCGGAGACGGCGAACAGGCTGCCGTGGCAGGGACAGGAGATGCCGGCCCCGGAGACCTGGTCGACGAGGCAGCCCTGGTGCGGGCAGGTCGCGTCGAAGGCCAGGACGGTGTTCGCGTCCGGGCGGGTCACGACGACCCGCTGCTCGGCGAAGACCCGCCCGCCGCCGACCGGGACGTCGTCGACGGCGGTGAGTCCGGCGGGCGCCGGGGCGGCGGCGCTGCTCGGCGCGGGCGCCGGAGTGGTCGGCTCGGGTGTGGGGGTGGACGGTGCGGGCGCGGCGGGGGCCGTGTCACGCGGGGTTCCGTAGGTGGCGCAGCCCGCGGCACAGCAGGCCACGGCAGCGCCGGCGCCGGCGAGGAGCCGGCGGCGCGGGATCGGGGACACGGGGGACCTCCGGGGTTCGGTGGGAGCGGTCGGGGATCAGAACGACAGGCCGTGGCCGGTGAAGAACCACAGCGCCGAGGTGAGCCAGACCCCGGCGAGCACGGCGAGCAGCACCCCACCCGCGACGGCGAGCAGCCACCCGGGCACGCCCGGGCGCCGCAGGAGCAGCATCTTGGTGACGAACGCGCCGTAGAACAGGCAGCCGAGCGCGGAGTGCAGCAGCGCCGACGTCGTCGCGCCGGACCAGCCGAACGCGTAGAGGCACTGCACGGCGACGGGCACGGTCACCAGCACCGCGACCCGGCCCGACCACCGGTGCGCGACCGCGGTCGCCGGGTCAGCGTAGCCGCGCATCATCATCCGACCCGTCACCCCCTGGACGATCGCGAGGACCAGGGCGGCCGAGCCGAGCCAGGCCTTCGCCGCGGCCCCGCTGGAGAACCCGGCGAGGTTCACCGCGACGCCGGTGCCGACGTGCTGACGGGCCCAGACCCCGAGGGCCACCGCGACCAGCGACCCGACGACGACCGGGACGGCGACGACCCGCCACGACGGGCCCTCCGCCGGGACGGCGACCTCCTGGGCCGCCTCCGCGGCCGGGCGGCGACGCGCGCGGGTCGGGTCGGGTCTCGCCGCGCGGGACCGGCGACGGTCGGGGGTGCTCCCGGCCCGGGCCGCGTCGTCGGCGCCCGTGGACCATCCGGGCTGCGGGACGTCATCGGCGGCCCGGCGCGGGCGGCCGGGACGCGCGGTCCCGGCGTCCCGCGCCGGGCGGCGCGGCGTGGTGACCCCGTGGGCGCCCGAACCGCCGCCCGGGGGCGGGGTGAGCGGGCCGGTCGGGGTGAACAGGTCCCCCGCGACGGCGTCGCGGCGCCGGTCGGCGGTGCCCGCCCACCGGTCCGCGGCCGTGTCGGGGTCGTGATCGGGTGCTCGGGACGGCTCCGGGACGGCGGCCCAGCCGCCGCTGTGCTCGGGGCCGCGCGGGTTCGGGATGTCCGCGGGGACCGGGGCGAACCCGACCGGATCGGTGAGGTCGCGGTCCGCGTGCCGCGCGCGGGGGGACATCAGTACCCACCGCCGTAGCCGCTGCCGCCGGTGGCCGGGGCCTCGGCGGCCGCGGGCTCTGTGCCGGGGGCGGGTGCCGTGTCGGACGCGTCGGTCCGGGCAGCGGTGAACTCCCAGGACCGCCCGTCGGCGCGGGCGGTGCCGGTGGCGACGCCGTCGGCGACGGTGTACGCGACCTCCGCGCCGTCCTTGCCGGTCAGGCGGGTGGTGCCGCCGGGGGTGGCGGTGCCCGTCGTCCAGGACTCGACGCCGCGGTTGTCGCAGACGTAGGCCTTCACGGCGCCGTCGGTGACCCAGATGTCGACGGTGACCGTCCCGTCCGTCGACCGGCCCGTGTAGGCGACCGTGCCGGTCGCGGCCGGGGCGGCCGTCGGAGCGGGCGCCGCCGGGAGGGCGAGCGAGCCCGCCGCCTGGTCGACGGCGGCGGGGGCCGCTGCGGGCAGCGGTTCCGGTTCCGCGGTGAGCACGACGTTGGCCGTCGCGGCCCCGGCGGCGACCGCGCCGACGGCGGCCATGGTCAGGAGGGGTCCGGAGAGTCGCATGTCAGCCCACCTCGATCCGGACCGAGTCGAAGGCGGGTGTCTGGTTGGCCCGCTGCATCATCGGGGTGCGGTGCGACCCGTCGCCGGCCCACGACGAGCACTGCAGCTCGCCGGTCTGCTCGACCCCGGGCACGTCGATCGTGACGCTGTCCGGCCGTGCTCCTCCGCCGCCGTCCTCGGTGGCCAGGAAGAACAGCGGGTCGGGCGCCGAGTCCGGTGCCTCGCCCGGATCGGGCAGGATCCGGCAGGCGGTGTGGAAGTGGCCGCGCTGGAGCCCCTGGCCGTTCAGCAGGGACGCCTCGGCGTAGTAGCCGCCCTGGGCCGCGGGCAGGAACCGGTCGCGGACCAGGTTCCGGGTGCTGACGGTCAGGCGGAACGCCTCCCCCGGGCGGACCTTCGTCGGGGCCTGGGTGATCAGCAGCGACGGGCTGCGGCCGGCGTCGGCGACCTCGCCGAACGCGGTGGACACGCAGCGGGGCGCCTTCTGGAACCCGTCGTGGGCGGTGAGCCTGCTGCCGGAGCAGTCGACGGCGAGGATGTCGAGCGCCGACGGCGCGCCCGTGCCGTTCCCGTCGGCCTTCCCGGCTGCTCCGCCCCCCGCGCCGTCGGAACCCCGGCCGTCGGCGGCACCGGAGCCCTGGTCGTCGGCGGCACCGGACCCCGAGCCCGATCCGTCGGCGCCCGAGGTGCCCGAGCCCGCGCCCGAGGTGCCCGAGCCCGCGTCCGAGGAGTCCGGCCCCGAGGAGCCGGACCCCGTGTGCCCGGAGTGGTCGTGCCCCCCGCCCCCGGAGGAGCCCGCGGCATCGGACGTGTTCCCGGCCCCGTCGGACGAGCCGGACCCGCCGGACGAGTCGGACGGCCCGGATGCGACGTTCGCCGGCCGGTCCCCCCGGTCGACGGAGGCGGCCCCGGCGGCGTAGGCGGCGGGCCCGGCGACGAGCAGGCCCAGTGCGAGCGCGGTGACCGCGATCGTCCTGCTGCGGCTGGTGGTGGATCTCATCGGTATCGGCTCCTCGGGGCGGTGCGGTGCGCGCCGGTGGTGCGGGAGGGCGGCGCTCCGGTGTCGGTGTCCAGGTCGAGGTCGTGGGGGGTGGCGTCGGCGAGGCCGGGATCGGGCCGGGGCCGGACCGGCGGCACGTGCGCCAGCTCGTCCCAGGGGTCGGGCGGGCCGACCGGCAGGGCCCGCCGGGCGCCGTCGCGGGGGTGGCGCGGGGCGGGGACGAGGGCGGTGGCCGGGCCGGCAGCGGGCCGGCCACGCCGGTGCAGGGTCATGAGCAGCCCGCCCGCGGCGAGCAGCGCGACCCCGACCACCAGGGCCGGCACGACGACGTCGGTCGCGCTGCGGGCGCCGGTCGGCACCGGATCGGGTGGGGCGGGCAGGGCCGCGTAGTCGACCAGCCCGGTCGACTCCAGGTAGCCGATGTGCCGGGTGACGTACACCGACGCCTCGTTCGCGAACTGCCGCATGAGCTCGTTGCGGGTGCCGACCTTGACGTCGGTGATCACCGGCAGGACCGAGCCGTGCGCGGCGCGCAGGAGCTGCACGAACTGGCGGTCGTAGTCGGTCCCGGTGCGGGCGGTCAGGTCGTTCATCCAGCCGATCTGCTGGTCGTTCGGTCTGCTGGGCAGCAGGACCCCGAGCTGTTCGGCGGTGGAACGGACCAGTGCGTCGAGATCGTGGTGCTCGACGCCGAGCTTGCGCGCGACCTCGCGGACCGCCGGCGAGGTGGCCTGCTGCTCACCCTGCTGCCCGGTCGGTGCCTCCCAGAGACCGGCGAGGCGCACCTTCTGCAGCAGGTCGCGGTCGGCGGGGCCGAGCGGCCCCCACCGGGTCTGCGTCCATCCCTGCTGCTGGTCGGTGGTGGCCGAGGTGGCCACCCAGTACTGGGCGAGCGCGACCGCGGCGACCGCGGCCAGCGCGGCGAGCACCGACCAGCGGAGCGGGCCGGGGATCCGGCGGGACATGGGCTCTCCCCTTCTCAGACCTGGGCGAACTGCTCGGTGTGCACCCGGTCGTCCGGGACACCGAGCGCGGTGAGGGTGGCGAGGACGGCGCCGACGAGCTGCGGCCGGCCGCAGACGAAGTAGTCGAGGCGGCGGGCCGGGTCGTCGAGATCGGTCAGGACGGCGGCGAGCAGCGCGGTGTCGATCGGCCCGGTGGCCCCGGCCCAGTCCGCGGACGGGCGGCGCAGCACCTCGGTGACCTGCAGGTCGATCAGTGTGCGCAGGTGCGCGAGCTCGGCCCGGAACAGCAGGTCGGCGCGGTCGCGGGCGTGCACGACCAGCCGGTACGGCCGCCGGTCGTCGCGGTCGGCTGCGGTGCGCAGCATGCTCATCATCGGCGTGATCCCGACGCCGCCCGCGATCAGCACGAGCCCGGTCGACGGCACCGAGTCCGGGGTGAACGAGCCGTACGGGCCGTCCACCCAGACCGGGTCGCCGCGGCGCAGCTCGCGCAGCCGCCCGGCGAAGTCGCCGGTGTGCCGGACGGTGAACTCGACCCGCCCACCGTCGGCCGCCGACGAGGCGATCGTAAACGGGTGCTCCTCCACCGACATCCGCTCCAGCCGCAGCCAGGCGAACTGGCCGGGCCGGAACCACGGCCCGGCGTGCCGGCCGGGCCGGGCGAGCACGAGGGTCGACACGGTCGGGCTCTCCGGGCGCACGACGTGCACCCGGAACTCGCCGGTCGCCGCGCGGGCACCCCAGCGGAGCACCAGGACCGCGACCAGCAGCAGGCCGAGCCCGCCGAGCACCGGCCCCATGACGGCGTCGCCGACCAGGTTGTTCAGCCACAGCACGTGCAGCGACGACGCGCCGACGACGACCGCGGCCAGGCTCAGGTGCAGCCAGCGCCACACCTCGTGCGAGCCGGTCCGGACCCCGCGCAGCGCGAGCACCAGCAGCACGACGACCGCGACCGTCGCGAGGGTGGCGGCCTGGCCGCGGGCCGGCGCGGCGAACGGCACGAGCAGCCCGACGCGTTCCGGGTGGTCGGCCACCACACAGGCCAGGTGCAGGGCGACGAGCACCCCGGCCAGCACACCGAGCCTGCGGTGCAGGCCGAGCAGGGTCTCCAGGCCGAGGGCTCCGGAGAGTCCGCGCACCCGGGACGGCAACACCGCGACGATCACCATCGCCGACAGCGCGAGCAGCCCGGTCAGGACCGAGAGCTGGTGCAGCAGCGGCTGCGGCCCGGAACGGAGCATCCAGATCAGCGACGGGCCGACGAGGACCGTGACCAGCACGGACCCCCACACCGTGCGGGCGCGGCGGTGCGCCAGCCAGGCGTCGGCGGGCGGCGGGGTGTCCCGCCGCAGAGGTGCGGTGACCGGATGCGGAACCGGGCGGTTCACCGGTCGCCGGGCGTGCGCCCGGCCGGTGAGGGTGCCCGCAGCGGGCGGGGGTGGTGGGTGCGCGAGCGGTGGACCGTCACCGACCGGCCTCGGGCCGGTCGTGGGTGCGACGCTGCGGTCGCGCGGACGCCGGGGGTGCGTCCGCGCAGGGCGGGGCGGGTCATCGGATCACTCCGGTTCGTGGAACCGGCCGGGTGGGGAGCCCCGGCCACCGCCACGGCGTCCGAGGGGAGCGGGCCGCGGTGCGGTGACACGAACATAGGAACCCCACCGCGGCGGGGTTGCGTTCCTGAGAGCACCCGCCGCCGTCCGGTCGTCGCCGTCCGGCGGGCGGGGTCCGATCGCTCCGGTCGGCCTACCGACCTACGGCCGACCGCCGCGACGACTCTCAGGGACCTCACGCTCACCGCGCGCGACCACCGCTGGTCCCGTCCGATCGGCCTCCGACGGCACGCGCAGGGCCGAGGACGGGGCCGACGGCGGCGGCACGTCCGCGCCCGGCCGCGGCGGGCCCGAGCCCGGCGGTCGACCACGGAACACCCTCGTGGCGCCGCGGTCGGACGGCAGGTCGGACGGCACGGCCGCGCCCCTGGCCGGGGCGCGGCCGGGTGACTCCGTCAGGCGGAGACGCGCTCCCCCGCGCGCACGCCCTCGGCGAGCTCGCGGGCGAGCGACTCGACCGCGGACGGCCCACCGGACTCCAAGGCCTGCACGAACGCCGTGCCGACGATGACGCCGTCGGCGTAGGAGGCGACGTCGGCCGCCTGCTCCGCGGTCCGCACACCCAGGCCGACGCACACCGGCAGGGTCGCGTGCTCCCGCGCGCGGGTGACCAGGTCACGGGCCTCGACGCCGACCGAGCGGACGCCGGTGACGCCCATCAGCGACGCGGCGTAGAGGAAGCCACGGCTCGCGCCGACGGTCATCCGCATCCGCTCGGGGGTGGTGGTCTGGGCGACCAGGAAGACCCGGTCGAGGTCGTGCTTCTCCGACGCGGCGAGCCACTCGTCGCAGTCGTCGGGCAGCAGGTCGGGCGTGATCAGACCGGAGCCGCCCGCCTCGGCGAGGTCGGCGGCGAACCGCTCGATGCCGTAGCGGTCGACGAGGTTCCAGTAGCTCATGACCAGCGCCGGCGCGCCGGCGTCGACGACCCCGCGGACGGCGGTGAACGCGTCGCGGGAGCGGGCGCCGTTGTCCAGCGCCTGCTGGGTGGCGCGCTGGATGACCGGGCCGTCCATCAGCGGGTCGGAGTAGGGCAGTCCGACCTCGACGACGTCGACGCCGCCCGCGACCATCGCCCGCATCGCCTCGACCGAGCCCTCGACGGTCGGGAAGCCGACCGGCAGGTACCCGACCAGTGCGGCGCGGCCCTCGGCCCGGACCGCCTCGATCCGCTGCTGCACGCTGGCCATCAGACCGCTCCGTCCGTCACGGCGTTGCCCTCGTCGTCGATGAGCTGGAAGTACTTCGCCGCGGTGTCGACGTCCTTGTCGCCACGGCCGGACAGGTTGACCAGCACGACCTTGCCCTCGCCCAGGCGCTTCGCCTCGCGCAGCGCACCGGCCAGCGCGTGCGCGCTCTCGATGGCCGGGATGATGCCCTCGGTGCGGCAGAGCAGGCGGAAGGCGTCCATCGCCTCGGCGTCGGTGACCGACTCGTAGCGGGCGCGCTTCATGTCGTGCAGCCAGGAGTGCTCCGGGCCGACGCCCGGGTAGTCCAGACCGGCGGAGATGGAGTGCGAGTCGCGGGTCTGGCCGTCCTCGTCCTGGAGGATGAAGCTGCGCGAGCCGTGCAGGACCCCGACGTCGCCGCCGCCGATCGACGACGCGTGCCGCGGGGTGTCGACGCCGTCGCCGCCGGCCTCGAAGCCGACCAGCTCGACCGAGGTGTCGTCGAGGAAGGCGTGGAAGATGCCCATCGCGTTGGAGCCGCCGCCGACACAGGCGCACACCAGGTCGGGCAGCGCACCGGTCAGGTCCTGGACCTGCTGGCGGGCCTCGACCCCGATGATCCGCTGGAAGTCGCGCACCATCGCCGGGAACGGGTGCGGCCCGGCGACCGAGCCGATGAGGTAGTGCGTGTCGGCCACGTTGGTGACCCAGTCGCGCATCGCCTCGTTCATCGCGTCCTTGAGGGTGCGCGTGCCCGAGGTGACCGGGCGGACCTCGGCGCCGAGCATGCGCATCCGGGCGACGTTGAGCGCCTGGCGCTCGGTGTCGACCTCGCCCATGTAGACGACGCACTCCAGCCCCATCAGGGCCGCGGCGGTGGCCGAGGCGGCACCGTGCTGCCCGGCGCCGGTCTCCGCGATGACCCGGGTCTTGCCCATCCGCTTGGTGAGAAGAGCCTGGCCCAGCACGTTGTTGATCTTGTGCGAGCCGGTGTGGTTCAGGTCCTCCCGCTTGAGCAGGATGCGTGCACCGCCCGCGTGCGCAGCGAACCGCGGCGCCTCGGTGAGCAGGCTGGGCCGCCCCGAGTAGGTGCGGTGCAGCTCGGCGAGCTCGGCCTGGAAGGCCTCGTCGGTCATCGCCGCGTGGTAGGCCTGCTCGAGCTCGTCCAGCGCGGCGACCAGCGCCTCCGGGACGTAGCGGCCGCCGAAGCGGCCGAAGTACGGGCCGGTCTGGTCGACCAGCCGCGCCGTGTCCCCGGCCGGGGGAAGGGCGGTGTCGGTCACGAGTACTCCCTGACGGATCGAGGACCCCGATCTCGGGCCGCCGCCGGGCGGGGATGCGCCGGGAGATCGGACGTCCACGACGGTACACCGGGCCCACGACGCCGGACGCGGCACCGGGGGCTCTCATATATCACCGCGACGGTGCCGCGCGGCCGGCCTTCAGACGAGTCGCGGGCGTCCCGCGACCCAGCCCAGCACCATCTCGACGACGATCACCACGCCGAGCAGCACCAGCGACGGCGTCCAGGAACCGGTGGCGCCGTGCAGGACCCCGAACAGGAACGGACCCGCCGCGCCGATGAGGTAGCCGAAGCCCTGCGCCATCGCCGACAGGTCGGTGGTCTCGGCGGACTCGCGGGTGCGCAGCGCGATCACGCCGAGCCCCAGCGGGAAGACCGCCATGCCGGTGCCGAGCAGGACCGTCCACAGCCACGGCGCGGCGGCCGGGGCGATCGCGAGCCCGGCGACGGCGGCCAGCGAGCAGCAGGCGAGCCCGACGATCCAGCCCGACTGCGACGGCCGGTTCAGCGCGATCGGCGGGATGATGAAGCTCAGCGGGATGCCGATGAGGTTGATCAGGGCGAGCATCAGGCCGGCGTCGGTGCGGGTCACCCCGACCGAGACGAACAGCTCCGACAGCCAGCCCATCGCGACGTAGGCGACGCAGGCCTGCAGCCCGAAGAACGCGGTGACCACCCAGGCCAGCGGGCGGCGCACCATCGGGCGTCGCTCCACGGCCTCCGCGGTGCGCACGACCGGCTCCGGCTCGCCGTGCCGGGCCCCGGCGGCCCACACGACGAGTGCGGCCAGCGACAGCAGCGCCCACGCCCCGACCGCGCCGCGCCAGCCGCCGAGCAGCGGCTCCAGCGGCGGGGTGAACGCCGCGCCGATCCCGCCACCCGCGGCCAGCGCCGCGGTGTAGATGCCGGTGACCCGGCCGACGGCGTGCGGGAAGGACTGCTTGACCACCACCGGGATCAGCACGTTGCCGATCGCGATGCCCGCCGCGGCGACGAAGGTGCCGCCGAGCACGACCCACGGGCCGTCGACGACGCGCAGCACGAGCCCCGCGGTCAGGACCGCCATCGCCAGGCCGATCGCGCGGGCCGTGCCGAGGCGACGGGCGAGCAGCGGGGCCGCGATCGCGGCGAGACCGAAGCAGATGGTGGGGACGGCGGTGAGCACGCTGGCCCAGATCGCCGAGGCACCGAGGCCGTCGCGGACCTCGCCGAGCACCGAGGACATCGAGGTCACGGCCGGGCGGAGGTTCGCGGCGGCGAGCGCCACCCCGACGACGAGCAGGGGGGTCCCGACGAGCGCACCACGGCGCGACGGCCCGATGTCCTCGGCCCGTCCGGTGGCGATGGTCTCCTCCGCGCGTGTCTCCTGCTCAGCAATGCTCACGAAACAGTATTGTTACAGACGTAGGATGTTCGGATGGAAGGATGTTCCGGTGCCTCTCGTCACAGCGCGCCGCGGTGGCCTGGTCGACCAGGTCATCGGCCAGCTCCGTTCCGCCATCACCGGCGGTGAGTGGCCGGTCGGCGCCCGGATCCCGCCGGAGTCGGAGCTGGCCTCGTCGCTGGAGGTCGGCCGGAACACCGTCCGCGAGGCCGTCCGTGCCCTCTCCCACGGCGGTCTACTGGAGGTGCGCCAGGGCGACGGCACCTACGTGCGGGCCACCACCGAGCTGTCCGGGGCGCTGCGCACGCTGTGCGGCCCGGAGCTGCGCGAGGTGCTGGAGGTCCGCCGCACCCTGGAGGTCGAGGCGGCCCGGATGGCGGCCGCCCGCCGGACCGACGCCGACCTGACCGTCCTGCGGGCCGCGCTGGCCGAGCGCGACCGGGCCGTCGCCGCCGTCGCGGAGTGCGGCCGTCGCGGTGAGGAGCCGGACACCGCGGACGTGGAGCTCGCCGCGCGCGCCGACACCGACTTCCACGTCGCCGTCGTCCGCTGTGCGGGCAACAGCCTGCTCGTCGAGCTCTACCGGGGCGTGGTGGAGGCGGTCGCGGACAGCGTGAAGACCACGATGCCCGGCACCGCGGGCACCGACGACGACATCTCGCACACCGGGATCGTCGATGCCATCGCCGACGGCGACGTGGACCGCGCCGCCCGCGAGGCCGGGGACTTCCTGGACCGGCTCATCGCCGCCCGCCCGGGCGTCCCGGACGCCCCCTCCCGCACGGACGCTCCGGCCGCCGGGGCCGGCCCCACCGCCTGACCCCCACCGCCCGGGCCGGTGCTGCACCGGGCGGCACCGGGCGGCACCGGGCGGCACCGGGCAGCCGCAGGCCCGGCGCGGCGGTCCCGGTCCGGTTACCCTCCTGCGCCGGACCCACCCCGCCCCCGACCCCGAGGAGTGCTCCGGCGTGCTGAAGGGCTTCAAGGAATTCCTGCTGCGCGGCAACGTGATCGACCTGGCCGTCGCCGTCGTCATCGGTGCGGCGTTCACGTCCGTGGTCACCGCCTTCACCAAGGCGTTCCTGGAGCCGCTGCTCCGGTTGTTCTCCGGCGGGGAGAACGCCGTGCCCCCGGGCACGATCCCGCTGACCGACGAGGTGCAGCTCGACTACGCGAGCTTCCTCAACGCCGTCATCACCTTCCTGATCACCGCCGCGGTCATCTACTTCCTGGTCGTCTTCCCGATGAAGTGGCTCCAGGACCGCCGCAGGCGCGACGCGGAGGACCCGGCCCTCGAGACCGACCTGGACCTGCTCAAGGAGATCCGCGACCTGCTCCGCGACCAGGCCGAGCGGGACCGCGAGCGGACCCTCGCGCCATCGCCCGGTGCCGTCGGGCAGCCAACGGCGCCGGCGCCGCCGGTGCCGCCCGGCTCGCCGCAGGGCCGTCCGCTGCCTCCGCCGCCGGCACCCCGGCCCGGCCCGGTCGACGACGGCCACCCCGAGCCCTACCCGGACACTCCGCGCCGGCCCCGCCACCGCGGCTGAGCCCGATCCTCTCCGGGGCGCCGCCCGACGGCCCGCGAGCAGACATCGGAGGGTGGCCGTCCGGTGGCCGACGGCACACACACTCGTTCCGGAGGAAACACGCCGCCCTTTCGACTCGACACGGCACGAACCCCCCACCAGGCTGGCCCGGTCGCGGGCGGCACCGGGCCGCCGCGGAGGGGAGCACGGCACGATGGCGGAAGCCACGACGCAGGTGGCGGAGGACGGTCCCGGGCTGAAGCGCGTCATGGGGCCCAAGCTGCTGCTGCTGTTCATCATCGGCGACATCCTGGGTACCGGGATCTACGCCCTGGTCGGTCAGGTCGCCGAGGAGGTCGGCGGGGCGGCGTGGGTGCCGTTCCTGGTCGCCTTCGCCGTCGCCATGATCACCGCGTTCTCCTACCTGGAGCTCGTCACCAAGTACCCGCAGGCGGCGGGTGCGGCGCTCTACACGCACAAGGCGTTCGGCATCCACTTCCTGACCTTCATGGTCACCTTCGTGGTGATGAGCTCGGGGATCACCTCGGCGTCGACGGCGTCACGGGCGTTCGCGGCGAACCTGAACGAGGGCTTCGGGCTGGACCTGGGCAACGGCGGGATCGTCCTGATCGCGCTCGGCTTCATGCTGCTGGTCGCGCTGGTGAACTTCCGCGGCGTCGGCGAGAGCGTGAAGCTCAACGTGGTGCTCACCCTGGTCGAGCTGTCCGGCCTGCTCCTGGTGATCCTGATCGGGATCTACGCCATCGCCGGCGGCGACGCCGACTGGTCGCGCGTGGTCGCCTTCGACACCCCGGAGGACAAGGGGGTGTTCCTCGCCGTCACCTCGGCGACCTCGCTCGCGTTCTTCGCGATGGTCGGCTTCGAGGACTCGGTGAACATGGCCGAGGAGTGCCACGAGCCGCGCCGCATCTTCCCCAAGATCATGATCACCGGCCTGACCGTCACCGGGATCATCTACGTGCTCGTCGCCATCTGCTCGGTGGCGCTGGTCCCGGTCGGCCCGCTGGCCGCGAGCGAGACGCCGCTGGTCGAGGTCGTCCGCGCCGGCGCCCCCGGCATCCCGGCCGACGTCGTGCTGCCGTTCATCTCGATGTTCGCCGTCGCCAACTCGGCCCTGATCAACATGCTGATGGCATCGCGGCTGCTCTACGGGATGGCCAACCAGGCCGTGCTGCCCAAGCCGCTGGCCAGGGTGCACCCGTTCCGCCGCACGCCGTGGGTGTCGATCATCTTCACGACGCTGATCTCGTTCGCCCTGATCAGCTACGTGTCGCTCGACTCGGACTCCGACGTCGTCTCCGCGCTCGGCGGCACCACGTCGCTGCTGCTGCTCGCGGTGTTCACGATCGTCAACATCGCGGTGCTGGTGCTGCGCCGCGACCGGATCGCCGAGGACCACTTCCGGGCCCCGCCCGGACTGCCGATCGTCGGCGCGGTCGCGAGCCTGTACCTGGTCCTGCCCTTCTCCGGGCGGGACGCGATCCAGTACGAGCTGGCCGGGCTGCTGCTCCTGCTCGGCCTGGTCCTCTACGGGATCACCCTGCTGCTCAACCGCAGCCTCGGGGTGAAGACGGCGACCCTGGACCCGTCGAAGCTGGACGGCTGACGAGGGGCCCGCTCGTCCCGGTGCCTGCCGCGGCGCGGTCACCGGGACCGTAGGACCGACCGGCCGTGGTCACGGTCGGGCACCGGACACGTCGCACGCCGACCCGTCCGGTGCCCGATCCGTGGTCACCGGCCGGCGAGGTCGCGCAGGCGGCCGGCGAGCTGCTCCTCGTAGAAGGTGAAGAACTCGTCGACGTCCGGTCCGGCGCTGATCAGCGCGAGCCGGTCGTAGCCCGCGTCGGCGAAGCCCTGCACCGTCGCGACGTGGGCCTCGACGTCCGGGCCCGCTCCGAACGCGTCGGCCATGTCCTCCTGACGGACGAAGGCCGTCGCCGCCTCGAAGTTGCGCACGTTGGGCAGCTCGGCCTGGATCTTCCAGCCGGTCGGGCCGAACCGGAACAGCCGGTGCGCCGACTCCAGCGCCGCGTCGACGGTTCCGGCGTAGGCCAGCGGGACCTCGGCCCAGCGGGAACCGGTGCCGCCTGCGGCGGTGTAGGCGTCGATCAGGTCGGTGCGGGGCTCGGTGGCGAACAGGCCGTCACCCAGCTCACCGGCGATCCGGGCCGCCTTCGGCCCACCCGCGGCGACGACGATGTCCGGCAGCGTCTCCGGCAGGTCGAACACCCGCGCGTCCTCGACGGACAGGTGGGTGCCGCGGTAGGTCCGGTAGCCACCGGTCCACAGCAGCCGGATGATCTCCAGCGCCTCGCGGAGCATCACGTGCCGCACGCCGACGACCGGCCACGGATGTCCGGTGACGTGCTCGGACAGCTGCTCGCCCGAGCCGACGCCGAGGGTGAACCGGCCCTCGGACAGCAGCGCGGTCGTCGCCGCGGCCTGGGCGATGATCGCCGGGTGGTAGCGGATCGTCGGGCAGGTCACCCCGGTGGCCAGGCCGATCCGCTCGGTCCGCATCGCGATGGCGGCGAGGATCGACCAGGCGAACCCGGAGTGGCCGTGGCTCTCCAGCCACGGGTGGTAGTGGTCGGAGATCTCGACGAAGTCGAAACCGGCCTCCTCGGCACGGACGGCCTGACGGACCATCTCCTGCGGTGTGTAGGCCTCGGCGAAGAGCTTGAAGCCGATCTGCACGACGGGTGTCCTCTCCTCGGGTGTGCCCCGACGGGATTCCCGGCGGGCGGCGGATCACTCCTGCGGCGGCCGGACGATCGTCCCGGCGGGTGTGCCGGCGCCCGCCGGCCCGCGCCGCACGACGGTCACGGCCCCGTCGCCGGCCGGGTCCTCCGGCCGCGGTGATGCGGAGGTGGTCACCCGGTGAAGACTGTCCCTCGGGCCGGGATCCTGCAGGTCGACCGGTGGACAACCGACCCGGGCCCGGTACGGTGAGCCCATCGGAAACTCGGCCGCACGTCCCCGGACACGCGGCCCCGCCCCATCGGGCAGGCGGGGTCGCCGGCCAGGGGTGCCCGGCGTCGGGCGGCCGTCGTGACGGCGGCCGAGCCCGACCGCCGGCGGCTCGGCCACACGGGCAGCTGGCCGGAACCGCACTCCCGGGTGAGCCTGCGCGAGCACACCCCGGCGCCCGGGGTGACCGTCCTCGAGGTGATCGGCGAGGTCGACCTCGCCGAGGCCGAGGCGATCCGGGTGCGGATGTCGGAGATGCTCCACCAGACGCGACCGGCGCGGGCCCTGCTGGACCTGTCCGGCGTCGGGTTCCTCGGGTCGCACGGTCTGACGGCGGTGGTCCGGTCCTCGCGGGCGGCCGGCGAGGCCGGGGTCCGCCTGGACGGGGTCACCGGCCCGGACAACCGGGCGGTGATCCGACCGGTGCGGATGACCGGGCTGGACCAGGTCATCACCTGGTACCCGGACCTCGACACGGCCCTGGCTGCCTGCTGAGCCTGCACCTCGACGGTCCCGTCCGCGGCGCCCGTCCGGCGCGGCCGGGAACCTGCGGTGCCCCGGAACCGGTCATCGGTGAGCCGCGAGCCGCACCAGGACCAGCGCGGGCCCGGACGGCGCGCGGCCCCGCCGCCAGGCGGCGCGCAGGCGTCGCTGCAGGTCGGCGCCGCGCACCGGGACCGTCCGCAGCGTTCCGGCCGCCACCTCGGCCGCCACCGCCAGACCGCTGATCACCGCCGGGCCCGCGCCGCCCGCGACCGCGTTCTTGATCGCCGTCGTCGAGCCGAGCTCCAGCACCGGCGGCGCGACGTCCCCGAGGGCGCGCTCCAGGAACTCCCGGGTGCCCGAGCCGGGCTCGCGGGCCACCAGCGGCGTCGTCGCGAGCCGCGACGCGTCCACCGCGCGGCGCCGGGCCCACGGGTGGTCCGGCGCGACGACGAGCACCAGCCGGTCCCGCCCGACGACCTGGCCGTCGAGGTCGGCGGGCAGGTCCGGGCCCTCGACGAACCCGAGGTCGGCGTCGCCGGAGCGGACGTCGTCGACCACCTCGGCGGTGTTGTGCGAGGTCAGCGTGACCGCGGTGCCGGGCAGCTCGGCGCGCAGCGCGACCAGCCAGCGGGGCAGCAGGTACTCCGCGACGGTGAAGCTGGCGGCCACCCGCAGCCGGGCCGCCCGGTCGGTGCGCAGCGCGGCGACGCCCTCGTCCAGGGCGTGCGCGGCGTCCAGCACGGCCCGCGCCCGTTCGACGACGAGCGCCCCGTCCGGTGTGAGCCGGGTACCGCGCGGCGACCGCTCCAGCAGGGTCAGCCCGAGTGCGGCCTCGAGTGTCCTGACCCGGGCGCTGACCGCGGCCTGGGAGATGCCGTGGGCCGCGGCGGCCCTGCCCATGCTCCCCAGGGTGGCGACCGAGACCAGCAGGTCGTAGGGCACGAGGTCGGCGACGCGCGGGGACAGGGTCACAACCTCTGATTGTGACTCCGCAACGCCGCGACGGGTACCGCCCGGTCACCGACCGGCCGACCGTGGGGACATGACCACGCACCTCCGTCCCCCGGCCGCGGCCGCTCCGCCGCACGCGTTCGTCCGCCTCGGGCTGCTGCGCGGGCTCGACACCCCTGGCGACGCGGTCCGCTCGTTCGGGCCGAACTGGTTCGCCGCGGTGATGGGCACCGGGATCGTCGGCGGGGCCGCCGCGACGCTGCCGTTCCGCTCCCCGCTGCTGACCGCGTGGGCGACCGGGGTGTGGGGCCTGGCCTCGGCACTGCTGGTGGTGCTCGTGGCCGCGGCGGTGGCGCACCGGGTGCGCTCCCCCGAGCGGGCCCGCGCGCACGCCGCGGACCCGGTGGCCGTGCAGTCCTACGGCGCGGTCGCGATGGCCTTCATGACGGTCGGCGCCGGCGCGGTCCAGTTCGGCCCTGCCGTGCTCGGCGCTCCGGCCGCGCTCGCGACGAGCGCGGTGCTGTGGCTCGTCGGGACGGTGTTCGGGCTGGTCACCGCGGTCGGCGTGCCGTATCTGATGATCACCCGGCACACGGTCGGGCCGGACGCGGTGTCCCCCGCGTGGCTGCTGCCGGTGGTGCCGCCGATGGTGTCGGCCGCGGACGGGGCGCTGCTCGTCGTGCACCTGGCGCCGGGCCAGGGCCGCACCACGCTGCTGCTCGCCTGCGTCGCGCTGTTCGGGATGAGCCTGTTCGCGACGCTGGCCCTGCTCCCGCAGATCTGGCACCGGCTCGTCGTGCACGGGACCGGACCGGCGGCGGCCGTCCCCACCCTGTGGATCGTGCTCGGCCAGTCGGTCACCGCGGCCGGGCTCCTGGCGAACGCCGCGCCCGGCAGCGTGCCGGAGCCGTACGCGGGCGCCGCGGCGGTGATCGCGGTGGTCTACGGAGTCCCGGTGTGGGGGTTCGCGATGCTGTGGCTGGCGCTCGCGGCCGCAGTGACCCTGCGGACCATCCGGCGGGGACTGCCGTTCACGCTGACCTGGTGGAGCTTCACCTTCCCGCTGGGGACCTGCGTGACCGGCACGAACCTGCTGGTGGAACGGCTGGAAACGCCGGCGCTCGCCGTCGTCGCGACAGCGCTGTACGTGCTGCTGGTGGCGGCCTGGCTCCTCGTCGGGGCCCGGACCGTGCACGGTGCGCTCGCCCGCTCCGAACCTGCTCGCCCCGCATAGGGGCGTTCAGCGACGCGGGTCGCTGCGGTCGGGGTCCTTGAGCAAGTCGAGCTGGTAGCCGTCGCGGGTGGAGAAGTCGGCCCGCAGCACGAAGCGGTCCCCGCGCACCAGCGGGCGGCGCCACTCGACCGGGCGCCCCTTCGCGCTGCCGAGCCGGGACACCGAGAACGCGGCGGTCGACGGGCTCCCGCCCAGCAGCCGGTGTTCGGCGGGGGTGGGCAGGATCGGCGCGATGGTCTCGTGGCCGCCGGTGAGCACCACGCCGCACAGCTCGGCGTAGCGCTGGTAGAGGGCGACCCCGGTGAAGTCGGCGTGCAGCAGCGGCGCGGCCAGGTCGTGCGGGAGCCACACCCGGTCCAGCGCGAGCGGCTCCCCACCGGCCAGCCGCAGCCGTTCCAGGTGCACCAGCGGTGTCGACTCCTCCAGACCGAGCCGCGCCGCGACCACGCCGTCGGCGCGGACGTCCAGCGAGCGCACGACGCTGCGCTGCTCCAGGCCCATGGCCCGGACGGACTCGTGGATGCTGTACAGCGCGCCCAGGCGCTGGGCGGTCTCGACCGGCGCCGCCTGCCGCGACGGCCGGCCCCGCGTCCCGACGACGCGGCCCTCGTCGCGCAGCACCTTCACCGCCTGGCGGACGGTGTGCCTGCTGACGCCGTACTCCCGGCCCAGGGCGAGCTCGCCGGGGAAGCCGTGGGCGAACGCGTCGGAGTCCAGGCGGCGGCGCAGGTCCTCGAGCAGCTGCTCCCAGAGCAGCCGCCCCGGCTCGCGACGGAGCACGGCAGGTCCGGGGACCGGTCCCGACTCGGCGTCACGCACCCCGCTGAATGTACGGACCGGGCACGCGGACGGGCGATCCCGACCGACGGGTCAGCGGAGCGACCAGGTGCAGGAGCCGGTCAGGACGACCGACTCGCCGTCGAGGATCCGGGCGGCGGCCGGACCGTGCAGGACCCCGCGGGACACCTCGGTGCCGTCCACGCCGGTGCGCGTGTAGCCGCACTCCCGGCCCGGGGTCGGACCGTCGGTGGCCCAGGTGCCCGGTGCGAGGTCGAGACCGGCCCGGTACACGCCCTCGGTCGCCTCCCGCGCCGGGACGGGCGCGGCCTGGTGGACGGTGGTCGCCTCGGCACGGTCGTCGCCGTTCACGAACGCGCCGCCCAGCAGCACCACCGGTACGACCAGCGCCAGCAGCAGCCACGGCCACAGCACGGTGCGCTGACCCGCCGCGGCGCGCTCCGCGTAGTACCGCCCGTACGGTCCGGTGCTGTCCATCCACCCGCCTCACGTCCGACGTCACTCTGGTGATCGAAGCGGATACCCGAGAGTGTTACGTCCCGTCCCACGATGTGAGCGGACGAGTGTCGTCGTCGATCATCGACACCCCCTCGGACGACGAACCCCGGGGGCGGGTGGAGCAGCACGTACGGCCGTCCGTCACGCCGCCGAGGGCTACCCTCCCCGGCATGGCTTCCCCCGCGGGCGGACCGCATTCGCCCCGCCCCCGCCGCACGCAGGACGAACGCCGGGCCAGCAGCCGGGCCATCATCCTCGCGGCCGCCCTCGACGAGCTGTACGAGCACGGCCACGCGCACTCGACGACCGTGACCGTGCAGCGGCGCGCGGGGGTGTCGCGCGGGCGGCTGCTGCACCACTTCCCGAGCCGCGAGTCGCTGCTCATCGCGGCCGCGCAGCACCTGGCCGCCGAGCGGATCGCCGACATGGAGCAGTGGGTGGTGGACTCGGAGTACGGGGGGACCACCGGCACCGCCCGCTGTGAGCGGGCCGTGGAGCTGCTGTGGGGCACGTTCATGCAGCCGTACTTCTGGGCGTCGATGGAGCTGTGGGTCGCGGCCCGCACCAACGACGACATCCGTGCCGAGCTGCTCCCCGCAGAGCGGCGCCTCGGCACCGCGGTGGCCCACGTGGTCGCCACCCTGTTCGGCCCCGCGCTGTCCAGCCACCCGGCCTTCGACGAGTGCCGCGAGCTGCTGTTCACCAGCATGCGCGGGGTCGCGATGACCTACGCCATCAACCCCCGCGACCACGAGACCGAGCCGCACCTCGCGAGCTGGAAGCGCCTGGCCCGCCGGATGCTCGAGGTCGACGACGGCGATGCCGCGGACGCCTCGGGTCAGCACGGCCAGCGGAACGGTTAGCCCACCCCGGCGAACTGCAGCGCCTCGGCCCAGCTCGCCCGCTTCGAGATCAGCCGCTTGTACTTCATGATCTGGGTGGGCCGGTCGATCGTGATCGTCCCGACCAGCCGGTCGCCGCGCCGGTAGAGCGCGAGGAAGCGGTCGTCACCCTGCTCGGAGGACACCACCCGGATCTCGTCGGCCGCGGGCCGGCCGACGAACTGGATCCGGCTGGAGTACCAGTCCGACCAGAAGTACGGAACGGTGCCGAGCTCGGTGGCGTTCGCCGGGTCCAGCGCGTTCCTGGCGGCCACCGCGCCCTGCTCGGCGGCGGTGGTCCAGTGCTCCAGCCGCATGACCTCGCCGTCGAACAGGTGGTTCGGGAAGTGCACCACGTCGCCCGCGGCGTACACCCCGTCGGCGGCACGCAGCGTGGCGTCGGCGACCACGCCGCGGTCGCGTTCGTGCAGCTCGACGCCCGAGCCCTCCAGCCAGCCGGTGCACGGGGACACCCCGATCCCGACGACGACCAGGTCCGCCGGGACGATCTCGCCCGACCCCAGGCGGACCCCGGTGACCGCGCCGCCGGAGGACTCCAGCCCGTCGACGGTCTCTCCGCAGCGCAGGTCGGTGCCGTGCGCGCGGTGCAGGTCGGCGCAGGCCTTGCCCATGTCCTCGCCGACCGAACGCACCAGCGGGACCGGCAGGGTCTCCACGATCGTCGCGGGCAGGCCGCGCTTGCGCGCCGAGCTCGCGACCTCCGAGCCGATGAACCCCGCACCGATGACGACGGTGCGGGCACCCGCGTCCAGCGCGGAGCGGACGGCGAGCGCGTCGTCCCAGGTCCGCAGTGCGTGCACCCCGGAGAGGTCCTCGGTGCCGGGCAGCGTCCGCGCCGCCCCGCCGGTCGCGACGACCAGAGCGTCGTAGCCCAGCTCGGAGCCGTTGCCGAGCCCGACCAGCCTCGACGCGGTGTCCAGCGAGGTCGCCGGGACGCCGAGGCGCAGCTCCACCCCCAGCTCGTGGCGCAGGTGCTCCTCGGTCCGGAACCGCGGGTCGGCCGGCTCCTCGCCGGTGTCGTCGAGGAAGGCCTTCGACAACGGCGGGCGGTCGTAGGGCAGGTGCCGCTCGGCCCCGACGAGGGTCACGGCGCCCTGGTGGCCGGCCTTGCGCGCCGCCTCGACGGCCCGGATGCCGGCCAGCGACGCACCGACGACGACGAGGTGCTCCACGGTGTGCTCCTCCGGAGAAGGGAGTGGGGACGCCGGGAGTGGCGGTCTCCCGGCGTCCCCGCGGTGAGGGGGTGCGTGCGGTCAGCTCTCGACGAGGCGCAGTGCTTCGGTCGGACAGGAGGCGATCGCCGCCTCGCAGGCCGCCCGGTGCTCCTCGGCCGGGGTGGCGTCCAGCACCGCGAGCGAACCGTCGTCGCGGACCTCGAAGAGCTCCGGCGCCTCGGCCTCGCACAGGCCCAGGCCGCTGCACTTGCCCTCGTCGAGCTCGATACGCAGACCCATCACTTCTCCAGGGAGAATCGGAACGGCATGCGCTTCACCCCGCGCATGAAGTTGGTGCCCAGCAGCTCGGGCTCGCCGACCTCGAACTGCGGGATGCGGAACAGCAGCTCGCGGAACAGCGCCTTGAGCATGGACTTCGCGAGCTGGTTGCCGAGGCAGAAGTGCACGCCGCCGCCGCCGAAGCCGGTGTGCGCCTTCGCGTTCTCCCGGGACAGGTCGAACTTCTCCGGGTCGTCGAAGACCTTCTCGTCCATGCAGCCCGACGGGTAGAACATGACGACCTTGTCGCCGGGGACGATCTTCTTGCCGCCCAGCTCGGTCTCGACGACCGCGGTGCGGCGGAAGGTCATGACCGGGCAGGCGTACCGGACGAACTCCTCGATCGCGTTGTTGATCCGGCCGTCGAAGTCCTCCATGAGCCACTGCTTCTGCTCGGGGAAGTGGGTGAAGGCGCGGACGGTGAACGCCGAGGTGTGCCGGGTGGTGTCGGTGCCGGCGACCGCCATGAGCACGAAGAACGAGCCGATCTCGAACTCGTCGAGCTTCTGGCCGTCGACCTCGGCGTTGATCAGCGAGGTGATCAGGTCGTCGGACGGCTCCGCGGTCTTCAGCTCGATGAGCTCGGCGGCGATGTCGTGCAGGTTCGTCGCGGCCTGCACCTGCACCTCGTCGGCGGCGCGGCCGGCGAGGACCTCGTCGTCGGCCCAGGCGACGATGTCGGCGGCGTTGCGCGCAGTGGCCTCGCGCAGGTGCTCGGGGACGCCCATGATGTCGCAGAAGATGCGGGTGGGGAGCACCTTCGCGACCCGCTGGACGAAGTCGATCTCGCCGGAGGGCTCGGCGACGACGTCGTCGATGATCTCCTTCGCGGCCAGCGCGATCCGGTCGTCGATCAGCTTGATCTGCTTGGGCGTGAACGCCGAGGCGACGAGCTTGCGGAGCCGGTCGTGCTTGGGGTTGTCCATCGCGAGGAAGGACTGGGTCAGCTCGAGGAAGATCGGCGGGAGCAGGTCGAACAGCACACCCTGCCCGGAGATGTAGGTGTCGTTGTCCCGGCTGACCGTGACGATGTCGGCGTGGCTGACCACCGCCCAGTAGCCGGGGTCGTCGGGGTCGGGGGTGACGGCGTCGTCGACCGGACGCTGCCAGGAGACCGGCTGCTCGCGGCGCAGGACCTTGAAGGTCTCCTCACGCTGCGCCGAGGTCTGGTTCCAGAACGCCTTGGTGGAGATGTCGATCGGGTAGTGCTCGGGCTTGCCCTCGCTGGTGGCCGGGATCATGTCCACGGCATCCGGGTCGTACATCTCCGACTCGAAGTCGGTGGCGTCGAAGGTGGCGGTCATCGGATCTCCTCCGAGCCCGGCGGGGTGCTCCGCGGGCGGAAAGCTGGTGACACGGGGTCACTGACGAGTGTGCGGAGAGACGTGGGGACGGTCGTCTCCCCGGGAGGGGGAGGTCGTACCCCCATCGGGAGAGGCGGCCCCGTCCCCCGGTGAGGGGGTACCGGGGGACGGGGCCGATGGCGGGGCAGGCCTCAGTCGTCGGCGTGGCTCAGCAGGACGTCGTACGGACGCGCCTCGCGGGTGCCGGACAGGTCGAGGTGGACGTTCTTCTCCTCGACGTAGGGGTCCAGCGCGCGTGGGCCGAGCTCACGGCCGACGCCGGACTGCTTGTACCCGCCGAACGGCACCTCGCAGTTGATCTGGTGCGCGTCGTTGATCCAGACCGAGCCGGCCTTGATCTTCTCGGCGACGTCCAGGGCCCGGGAGTTGTCCCGGCTCCACACCGACGACGCCAGCCCGTACTGCGTGTCGTTGGCCAGGGCGACGCCCTCGGCCTCCGAGCCGTAGCGGATGACCGACAGCACCGGACCGAAGATCTCCTCGCGGGCGATCCGCATGTCGTTGCGGACGCCGGTGAAGATGGTCGGCTGGATCCAGTGACCCCCCTCGTAGCCCTCGACGTGGGCCTCGTCGCCGCCCAGGACGGCGGTGGCGCCCTCGTCCTTGCCGGACCGGATCAGCTCGAGGATCCGGTCCTTCTGCTTCGCCGAGACGACCGGGCCCATGTCGGTCTCCCAGTCCCGGGTGTCCCCGAGCCGGATGGTGGACGCGCGGGCGACCATGCGCTCCACGAACTCGTCGTGCAGCGAGTCCGGCAGCAGCAGCCGGGTCATCGACTCGCAGACCTGACCGGAGTACAGCATGCAGCCGTACAGCACCCCGTCGACGGCGATGTCGAGGTCGGCGTCGTCGAGGACCAGCGCCGGCGACTTGCCGCCGAGCTCCAGGGTCACGGCCTTGACCGTGCCCGAGGCCAGGCGCATGATCTCGCGTCCGACGTCGGTGGATCCGGTGAAGCCGATCTTGCCGACGCCCGGGTGGCTGGCCAGGCGCGCGCCGGCGTCCGGGCCGGGGCCCGGGACGACGTTGAACACACCCGGCGGCAGCCCGCACTCCTCGGCGATGGCCGCGAACTCCAGCGCCGACAGCGGGGTCTTCTCGTCCGGCTTGAGGATCACCGAGTTGCCGACGGCCAGGGCTGGGGCGAACTTCCACAGGCTCAGCAGCAGCGGGAAGTTCCACGGTGCGATCGCGCCGACCACGCCGATCGGCTCCTTGCGGAGCGTCGACTGGCCGAGCACCGGGAACGTGGCCCGCGGCATGGGCGTCTCGAACTCGTAGCGCTCCGCCAGGCCGGCGAAGTACTCCAGGTGCGGGGCGCAGTAGCCGACGTGGAAGCCGGTGGCCTGACGCACGGTGGCGCCGTTGGCCATGATCTCCAGCTCGACCATCTCGTCGAGCCGCTCGCCGAGCCGGTCGGCGATCGCGCGCATCACCGAGGCGCGGTGCGCCGGGGTGGCTCGCGACCAGCCGCCGTCGTCGAAGGCGGCCTGGGCCGCGTCGACGGCCGCGTCGATCGCCGACGCGCCACCGGAGGCGGCGGTGGCGACCAGCTCACCGTTCTGCGGGTCACGGATCTCGAGGCGGTCGTTCGAGTCCACGTCCTTGCCACCGATCCGCATCGGGAAGTGGCGGACGGTCGTCCCGGCGGTCATGCGGTCGGGTCCAGGACGATCTTGGTGGCTTCGCGCTCCTCGAACATCCGGTACGCCTCGGTCGCCTGCGACATCGGCATGCGGTGCGAGATGAACCGGCTCGGGTCGAGCTTGCCCGCCGCGATGAGCGCCAGCGTCTCGTCCATGTAGTTCGTGATGTTCGCGACGCCCTGGGCAATGGTGACGCCCTTCAGGTACAGGTCGCCGAAGGGCAGCTCGATGCTGTCCTCGGTGTACACACCGGGGATCGAGATCGCGCCACCGGAGCGGACCAGGGTGCAGGCCGACAGCAGCGCCGACGGGTGCCCGACGGCGTCGACCACGACGTCGGCGCCCCGCCAGTCGGTGAGGTCCTGCACGGCGTCGGCCGGGTCGGTCTCGTCGGCGTTCACCGGGACGGCACCGATGGCCTCCGCCTCCTTGAGGCGGGCCGGGACCTTGTCCACCACGATCGTCTGCGCGGCGCCGAGCACGTTCGCCGACATCGCGGCGCACAGCCCGACCGGGCCGGCCCCGACCACGGCGACGGTGTCGCCGGGCTGGATGAACTTGCGGACGGCCTCGTAGCCGGTCGCCATGATGTCGCCGACGAACAGCTTGTCCTCGTCGTTGCCCTTGCCCTCGTCGGAGAGCTTGCGCAGCGTGCGGTCGGCGTTCGGCACGATCACGTACTCGGCCTGGCCGCCGGACAGGCTGCCGAAGGTCACCCCGAGCCCGAAGATCATCGTGCCGAAGCACTGGCCCGGCCGGTTGCGGCGGCAGTTGTAGCAGTTGCCGCAGCTCACGACGCAGGAGGCGACGGCGCGGTCGCCCTCGGAGACGAGGTTGACCGCGGATCCGACGGCCTCGACGGTGCCGAGGAACTCGTGGCCGAGCACCACGTCGTCCTCGATCACGATGCGCCCCTCGTAGGGGTGCAGGTCGGTCCCGCAGATCGCCGTGAGGTCGACCCGCAACAGGACGTCACCGGGGTCGGTGATCTCCGGCTTGGGGACCTCCATGACCTCGATCTTGTGCGGCTCGCGGAGCACGACCGCCTTCATGGTCGCCATCGGATCGGCGTCCTTCCTCCGCTCTGGGACGGGGCGGTCAGGCGTTCGCGGTCGCGTCCTTCTCGGCGACCAGCTCGCGGTACATCGGGAACATCGGCTTGGTCAGCGGGACCAGCTTCAGGATCTTGTTGACCGGGCCCTTGGCCTTGACCTCGCCCTTGGCGAGACCGACGGCGAGGTTGTACTCGCCGCGCCAGAACTTGTCGCCGGTGTCGGCGCGCATCATCAGGGTGATGTCGGCCTTGTCGTCGTCGGCGCCGGTGTGGACCTCCATCGCCGGCTCACGCATCTTGACCCACATCTCGGTGTCCGGGTCGGTGTAGAGCACGCGGAGGTTGATGCCGGCGGCACGCATCTTCGGGCCGGACTCGGGGTGGTCGTTGGCCGCGCGGAAGACGCCGCCGATGTAGGTGTCGACCTCGTTGCTGTCGGCGAAGAAGCCCATGGTGATCTCCTCGTTGAGTGCAGGGGCAGACGTCCGGGGGCCGGGCGCTGCCGTCGGACCAGATGGTGGCCGGGGAGCGAGGGGGGTCACATCGCTCCCGGGGGGGGTGGTTCCGTACTCCCTACGGAGGCACGGTGTGTGACCGGCTGCCCGGGGAGTGACCGCCGTGGGCCGTCAGGCGGTGGCCGGCTCCGCGTACCGCGCGCGCAGCTCGCCCTTGACGAGCTTGCCGGTGGCGCTGCGGGGCAGCTGGTCGGTGAAGTCCACGCTGCGCGGGGCCTTGTAGCGGGCGATCCGCTCGCGGACGAACTCGAGGAGCTCGGCCGCCAGCTCGGGCGAGCCCTCGACGCCGTCGGGGGTCTGCACGACCGCCTTGACCTGCTCGCCCATCTCCGGGTCCGGCACGCCGATGACGGCCACGTCGTAGACCTTGGGGTGCAGGGTGAGGACGTCCTCGACCTCCTGCGGGTAGATGTTCACCCCGCCGGAGATGATCATGAATGCCTTGCGGTCGGTGAGGAACAGGAAGCCGTCGGGGTCGAGGTAGCCGACGTCGCCGGTGGTGGACCAGTTGTCGTGCTCGGGGTGGCGGCCGGCACGGGTCTTCTCCGGGTCGTTGTGGTACTCGAACGGCGGTACGTCGCGCTCGAAGTAGACGGTGCCGACCTCGCCGGTCGGCAGCTCGCGGCCGTCGTCGTCGCAGACGTGGATGACGCCGAGGCCTGCCTTGCCGACCGAGCCGGGCTTGTCCGCCCACGCCGCCGGGTCGATGAAGGTGACACCGTTGCCCTCGGTCGAGGAGTAGTACTCGTACAGGACCGGGCCCCACCAGTCGATCATCTTCTGCTTGACGTCGACCGGGCACGGCGCGGCGGCGTGCACGGCCACCCGCAGCGAGGAGACGTCGTAGGACGTCCGGACGGCGTCGGGAAGCTTGAGCATCCGGACGAACATCGTCGGGACGAACTGGCCGTGGGTCACCCGGTGGTGCGCGATGTGCGCCAGCGCGGCCTCGGCGTCGAACTTCTGCGCCATCACCACGGTCCCGCCGAGGGCGTGCACGATGCCGCCGAAGCGCAGCGGCGCGGCGTGGTACACCGGCGCCGGCGAGTAGTAGACGGTGTCCTCGCCGAAGCCGTACATCGGGCCGAACACCGCGGTGTAGAGGTCACCGGGCTCGTCGACCTGGATCGTCGGCAGCGCGGGCTTGATGCCCCTCGGGCGTCCGGTGGTGCCCGAGGAGTAGAGCATGTCCGCGCCGCGGGGCTGCTCGGGCAGCGGCCCGTCGGCGGCGAGCTCCATCGCGGAACCGAGGGACTCGTGGCCCTCGACCGCTCCCCCGAAGGCGAAGCGGCGCTCCACGCCGGGGGTCCGCGCCACGAGCGCCTCGGCGAGCTCGCGCTTCGCGGCCGAGACGAACAGCACCCGGGCACCGCAGTCGTCCACGATGTAGGCGGCCTCGTCCGCGGCGAGGTGGTGGTTGATGCCGGTGATGTACAGGCCCGAGCGCATCGCCGCCCAGTAGATCTCGAAGACCTCGGGGGCGTTGTCGGAGAGGAAGGCGACGTGGTCGCCGCGGCGCAGCCCGGCGTCGCGCAGGACGTGGGCGATCCGGCGCGAGCGGTCGTCGAGCTCGGCGTAGGTCGTGGTGGCGCCGGTCTCGGGCTGGACCACGGCCGGGTGGTCGGGCCGGGTGCGCGCATGGGTCCCTGGGAACACGAGCTGCTCTCCCCTTCGAGAGTGGGTGGAGCGGCGCCGGGCGGGGCCCGCCGTCGCAGCCCGCATCGTGTCGGCACGCTGTGTGACCCGGCATCCCTCCCGAGAGGGTGGTTCCTCCCCCGCTCGGGTGCGGCGCGGTCGCCGGCCGGCCGCGTCGTCACACGGTGCGGCGGTCCCGGTTCCGGCCCGCGAGATGCCCGGCGATCGCGCCCATGACCACGGCGGTGAGCAGGGTGAGGACGAGCTGGGTCGGGTCGAGCCCACCGGTGCCCAGCACCACCAGCGGCAGCACGAGCAGGCACCCGGCGACGGCCGCGCCGGCGCCGTGCACCCGCGGGTCGACGGCGTCGCCGATCCGGTAGCCCGCCAGCACGAACGCGACGATCGCGGTGATGATCAGCCAGGCCGGCCCGACGACCGGGATCTGCGAGCCCAGCGGCGCGGCGAGCCCGCCGATCACGAGCACGCTGAACGCCAGCGAGGCGCCGCGGACCAGGCTGACCCAGTCCACGCGGTCGGAGAACCAGTCGAACCCCGGGACGGCCACGAGGTCTCCCTTCGGTCGCTCAGCGCAGGTGTCGCAGCGCGGAGGGCGTCAGCAGCGGGACGGTCCCGACCACCAGCAGGGCCATCGCCGGGATGGTCTCCCAGCGCCCCGCCACGGCGAGGAGCACCACCGACACAACGGACAGGACGACCGCGGGGTAACGGGCGACGCGGCGGCGCAGCGCCAGGGCGGCGCCCGCCGCGATGAGCAGCACCGCGAGGACGAGCAGCAGCCAGGTCGGGTACGGCGCCGTCGCCCCGGACGCCACGACCGGGGCGCCCTGGCCCGCCAGCGTGCTCGCCGTGTCCTCGTCGACCGTCGGCTCCGGCCGCAGCCCGGCCCACGCGACGGCCAGCAGCACCGCGGTCAGCATCCACGCGGCGGCCGACAGGACCAGGGCCCACGGCATCGTGGACCGGCTCCGCACCTGCGTCATGACCGCAGGCTAGAGGGACCGCCCGGGCGTAAGCCCTCTCCGCACGCAGGGACACCCACTACGGGAGAGGGAGTCACCACCGCCGGGAGACGAGCCTGCGGAGCCCGGGGCGTCCACTGGTGCGATGACGGGTCCCGTGTCCGGCGGCAGGCCGCCCCGCGGGCCGGCGGTCGACTTCACCGACGTGACGACGATGATCGACGACACCCCGGTGCTGTTCCGGCTCGGGCTGCACCTGGCGCCCGGCACCGTGACGGTGCTGATGGGCCCGTCCGGCTCGGGCAAGAGGTGCGTCATCTCGCCGGGCTCGTCGCGCCCGGCCGGGGCACCGTCACCGTCGGTGGTGTCGACGTGCACGCGGCCGGTGAGACCGAGCTGCGACGCCTGCGCCGCGGCATGAGCGTGCTGTTCGGCGGCCCGTCGGTCTTCGAGTCGTCGCTGTTCGGATCCCTGTCGGCCTACGACAACCTGACCTACGCCCTCGAAGGCCGCGGTCTGTCCGCGGAGCGGGTGGAGCGCATCGCGATGCACCGGCTGCGCGAGGTGCGGCTGCACGACCGGGCCGACGCGCTCCCCGCGGAGCTGCCGGCCCACGGACGCAAACGGCTCGCGATCGCCCGCACCCTCGCCGTGGAGGCGCCGGTCCTGGTCCTCGACGAGCTGGAGACCGGGCTGGACGCCGCGCACGCGGACACGCTGGTCACGGCGGTCCGCGAGCAGCAGGAGCGGTCGGGGGCGACGGTGCTGGTCACCACGCACGACGTCGCGCTGGCCCGGGAGCTGGCCGACGTCGTCGCGATCCTGTGCCACGGCCGGATCGTGGCCTGCGGCCCGCCCGCGGAGCTGCTGCACGGCGTCGACGCCGCCTCCGACGTCGAGCGCCGCTTCCGGATCTCGGACCTCCTCGGCCCGCCCGACCCGGACGCGACCCGCGCCGAGCTGGAGGGGCCGCGCCGGCGCTCCCGGACCGTCGAGCTCGACCCGCGGCTGGTGGTGCCCGCGCTGGTGGTGCTGGCGCTGGTCACCTCGTACTGCCTGTTCCTGCTGCTGACCCGCTGATGACCTGCTGGTGACCCGATGAGCCTCACAGCAGCGGTGCCAGCACCCCGACCACGACGAACGCGACGCCGACCACCAGGCAGGCCGTGGCACCGCGGCGGATGACCGCCACCCGGTGCCGCTGCAGCTCGGCGGGCATCCCCGGGACGGCGCCGAGGCCCGCCGCGTGCCGGCGTCCCGCCCACCCCATGAGGGCGAGCAGGACACCGAGGCCCGCGAAGGTCAGGACGGTCCAGGCGGGACTCACCCGCCGCCGCCCGGCGCGGGCGGGACCGTCTGCGGCGTGCCCGAGGGCAGGCCCGGGCTCGCGCCGGTGGGCGCGGTGTCCGGGTCGGCGGGGCGGTAGTCATCGGCGTAGCGGACGTCGCCGTCGGCCAGCGAGTCGGTCATCCACTGACCCCAGAGGCCGATCCGGCGGTCGAACAGCACCAGCTCGCGGAGCCGGTCCTTGACCTGGTCGAAGTTCGCCGGGACGCCCGGTGTCACCGCCCCCGACCGGCCGACGTTCCAGCCGAACTGGTTCTGCACCGGGCCGAACACCTGGCCGGCCGGGCTGCCGAAGGCGGCCTTCGCGTAGTCGGGCTGCAGCTGGTCGGCGCTGATCGGGCCCAGCGCCCCGCCGTTCGCGCGGGTGGCGTTGTCGATCGTGGTGGCCCGCGCGACGGTCGCGAAGTCGGCGCCGCCCCGTAGTTCGGCCGCGATCTTGTCGGCGGCCTCCTTGCTGGCGACGACGATGTTGGACAGCTCGCGCTTCTCCGGGGTCCCGAGCCGCTGGGCATACTTCGGGAACTCGGCACGCAGGTCGTCGTCGGTGACGGTCACGTCCTTGGTGACCTTGTCGAACAGCTCCCCGACGACCATCTGCTGGCGGACCTCGTTCATCACCTTGTCCTCGGTGGTGCCGACGTTGCCGAGGACCTTGACGAAGTCGTCGCGCGCACCGGGGCCGTTGCCGAGCTGCTGGGTGATGTACTGGTCGAGGGTCTGGCGGACCTTCGCGTCCGCGACGCCGACGCCCAGCTCGGTCGCCCGGTCCTCCAGCACCATGCTCAGCGCGACGGCCTTGGCCGCGTCGGCGGAAGCCGTCCATCTTCACCGGGTCCTCGACCGGCGGCTGGACGCCGTAGAGCGCACGCAGGGTCTGCACCCGGTCGTCGAGGTCGGTGACGGTCACGACCCGGTCGCCGACAGCCAGCGCCGCGCCGTCGGGGACCTGCTGCATCTTCCACCAGACCCCGCCGCCGACCCCGGCGACGAGGGCGAGGACGAGGACTCCCGCCACGATCCGGCCGGTCCAGGTGGTCCGGACCCGGTCGAGGGCGGCGCCGGCGATCCACGCCAGTGTGGACTTGACTCGCATCACATCACTCCAACGAGCTTCTCCCGGGCGGGGGTACTCCGCGCGGGGTCGGCCGGGCCGTGCGCGGGCGGGAACGCCCGCACCACGACCCGTGCGGCCAGGTAGGACAGCAGTACGGACAACGCCAGGAGCAGCCCGAACTCGCGCATGAGGGCGAGGTCGGACAACGCCAGCACGGCGAACCCGGTGCCCGAGGTGAGGGCGGCGAGGGTCACCGCGGTCCGCAGGCGCGGGTCGCGCGTGCGGACGGCGTCGCAGGTCATCACGGTGAACTCACAGCCGACGGCGGCGGTGAGCGACCCGAGCGCGACGGTGAGCGGGTTCAGCGGGATGCCGAACCCCCAGAGCAGGAACAGGTTGGCGCCGGTCGCCAGCACGGCGGCCAGTGCGGCGCGCAGCGCGTCGCGCCGGTGCCGCAGCCCGACCCCGAGCACCAGCGCCGCGGCGACCAGGCCGGCGGTGCCGGCGAGGTAGCGGTCGGCGGAGACGAGCTCGTAGCCCTGCACCGCGACGGCGGGCAGCCCGGAGACCTCGGCGACGAAGCCGGGCGGGGCCGGGGGCAGCTCGGCGGTGATCGCGTCGGTCAGCCCACGGAGCCGGTCGAGGTCGTCGAGCCGGACGCCGAAGGACAGCACCGCGACCTGGCCGTCGGGCCGCAGCACCGCGCCGGTGAGGTACGGCGGCAGCAGCCGGACGCCGGCCCGGATCTGCTCCTGGTCCGGGGTGGGGCCGAGGAACGACAGCAGCGTGGGCGCCGAGAGCGCGGGCCGCGCCTGGTCGCCGTGCAGCCGCACGATCGACTGCTGGGCCGTCGTCATCCACGTCCACGCCTGCGGGGTGAGCACGTCGCCCTTCCCGTCGGTGGACCGCAGGACGACGGCGAGCTCGCCGCCGGAGCCCAGGATCTGCTCCACCCGGGTGGCGTCGGAGACGGCGGGCAGCCCGGCCGACAACGCGTCGACGCTGGTCTGCAGGGGCAGGAAGGGCAGCGTGGCCCAGCCGCCGACCGCGACCAGCCCGGCGAGGACGACGGCGACCAGCCGCGACCGGCCCGGGCGGGCGACCGGCCCGGGACCGTCCGGCGCCGCCGCGTCGTCGCCGGCGGGTGCACCGGCGTCGGCCGGGTCGGCGTCGGGGGCGGCCGGGTCCGTGTCGGCAGGGTCGGCCGGGTCGGCGGCGGCATCGGTCGCGGGGTCGGCCGGCGCGGCGGACGCGGGCCGGTCCGGGCCGGCCCAGCCACCGGGCCGGTAGACGAACCAGCCCAGCGCCACCGCGAACGCGACGCCCAGGGCCAGGGTCGACCCGAGGTCACGCACGAACGGCAGCGGCGAGAGCACCAGCGCACCGAACCCGGCCGCCGTCCCCGCCGCGACGACGACGACCGTGCGCGGCCGTGCCCCGCGGGCGAAGTAGGTCGGGTAGTAGCTGCCCAGCCCCACCAGGACCGGCAGGAACGCGACCACCCCGAGCGAGACGGGGCGGCCGATCCAGCCCAGCACGGCCAGCGTCGCCGCGGTCGCCGCGAGGGTCACCGCGAGCGGGATCAGCCGTCGCCGCCGCCGGGTCCAGGGCACCAGGAACAGGCAGAGCCCGATCGCGACGACTGCGACCGCGCCCAGGACCGGCGCCTCCCGGTCCACCGCGACGCCGAGCGAGGCGGTGATGGCCGGGACGCCGGAGACGGTGGCCTCGGCGGGCAGCTGCGCCCGGGCGACGGTGTCGTTCACCGCGGCGACGAGCTGCTCGGTCCCGGCCTGGTCGAGCCCCTCGCGGGGGCGGACCAGCACGGCCAGCGAGCGGTTGTCGGGGACGACGTAGCGCCACTGCGGGCGCGGCTCACCGCCCGAACCCATGATCGAGTGGTCGATGAAGCGCTGGTTGCGCAGGGTCGGCAGACCCACCGGCAGGCCCTGCACGATCAGCGGGCCGTACCGGGCGTCGAACGCCGCGACGGCGGCGTTCGCGGCGGCGGCCGGGTCCTCGCCGCGCTGCCGGGCGGTGATCGCCGCGGCGCGCTGCAGCCCGTCGCGACGTCCGGTGAGCTCGGCGAGCAGCTTCTGGGACTGCGACGCCAGCTGGTTCAGCGTCGTCGCCGGGCCGTAGACCGAGGCGACGTCGGGCAGCTGCGACAGCTGCCCCTCGAGGCCGAGCACGCGCGGCAGCACGTCCCGGTCGAGCAGGCCGGGGGCCTGCGGGGCGCGCAGCAGCACGACGATCGGGTCGCCACCGAAGGAGCGGGCGAGCTCGGTGTAGCGCTGCACCGACGGGTCCGACGACGGCAGGAACGACTCGACCCCGGTCTCGACCTTCACCCGGGACACGCCGGCGGCGGTCAGCGCCACCAGGGCCAGCAGCATGATCCAGACCAGGGCGGAACGCCCCGACGGGCGCGACGCCGCGGATGCGGCGCCACGCCCGTCGAGGGTCGTGCGGAGGCGGCGGATCATCCGCCGAGCCCCAGGAGTCCACCACCGGACGGCGCCGGTGCCGGGGGCTGGTCGCCCTCGGCGGCCTCGCCCGTGGGCTGCGGCCCGACCGTGGGGGCCGGCCCGGGCGGCGGCGACTGGTTCGCCGGCCCGGGATCGGCCACCTGCGGCGGGGGCGCGTCGTCCTGCGGGTTGTTCTGCGTGCCCGGCCGCGGGTACGGGTTGTTGTCGTCGAGCGGCGGGATCCCGTTGAGCGGGACGGGATTGCCCGCGAACGACTGGGCGTGGAACACCAGCATCACGCGCAGGAGCGTGCCGTTGGCATCGCCGCGCGACACCGCCTCACCGAAGTTGGTGAAGAACTGGTAGATGTCGCCGCCGTAGGGCTTCAGGTACTCCAGCATCGGGTTGAGCTGGAGCAGCGCCCGGTCGGCCTCGGGCAGCAGTGCCCGCAGGTCGTCGGAGAACTGCGGGACCTTGTCCAGGGTGACCGGGGCCTTGCCCAGGGTCGCGTCGAGCGAGGGCAGCAGTCCGCGCAGGTCGCGGGTGGTCGCCGGGAGCTCGTTCAGCGCCGCGTCGAGGGCGGGCGCCGCCCGGTCCAGGTTCGCCGCGACCGGGCCGAGCCCACCGGCGAGCCGGGACAGGTCGTCGCTGGCGTCGTGGGCGGCCTTCAGCGGCGGCGGCAGCTCCCGGACGGTGTTCTCCAGGTCGGTGCGGCTGTTCGCGGTGACCTCGGTGACCAGGTTGGCGTCGGTCACCAGGTCGGCGATGCGGCCGCGCTGCACGTCCAGCGCGGCGAGCACCGCGGCGGTGTTCTGCGAGAGCTGCTCCAGGTCCTTCGACTGCGCGGCGAGCGCGTCCAGGGCGGTGCCGCCCTCGCGACCGAGCTGGCCGAGGCCGGCCAGCGCGCCGTCGACCCCCGCCTGGGTGTCCTTCGTGGCCGCACCCAGCGACTGCAGGGTGGAGGCCAGCGCGACGCGGCGGTCGTCGGGCAGCGTCCGGATCAGGTCGTCGAGCAGGACGGCGGACTGCACGGCGCCGTCGGGGAGCCGGCTGCCGTCGGGCAGCTCGGCACCGCGGCCGTCGACGAGGGACACGTAGGTCTCCTCGACCAGCGTCTTCGAGTTGATGCGGCCGGTGACGCCCTCGTGCAGCGGGATGGCGTCCTCGTCGGTCAGGTTGACGACCACCTCGGCGCGCCCGTCCGGGGTCGCCTCGACGGTCAGGACCTTGCCGACCTTCACCCCGTTCAGGGTGACGTCGGACTGCGGGACCAGGTTGTTGACCTTGTCGACGTGGAACGACGTCGTGTACTGCTCCTGGGTGTAGCCGGGCACGTAGCCGCCGACCGAGGTCCAGAAGAACAGGAACACGAACGCCGACGCCGCGGTGAAGGCGAGCAGGATCGTCGTCCTGATCGCGGGGAGCGCGGAGTGGGGGATCTTCATCCGGGGGTCACCTCCTTACCGGGGCGTCTGGGAGAGCTCGTCGGCGCCGGGCGCCGGGATGGTGGTCGGGCCGAACTGGAGCAGACCGCGCAGGATGCCGCCGTTGGCGTCGCGCAGGCTGGTCACCGACGACGTCTGGTAGACGAAGGCGTTCAGGTCCGGCAGGTACTGCTGGAGGCCCGCGGTGACCGGGTCGAGCCGGCCGGAGATCTCCTTCAGCGCGGGCAGCGTCCCGTTCAGGTCGTTCACGAACGGGCGCAGGTCCGCCGCGACCGGCTTGAGCTTCTCGGCGACCGGCCGGGCCTTGTCCACGGTGGTGTGGAGCGTGTCGACGGTGTCGGTCAGCCGGTCCAGCGCGCCCGGGAGCTGCTCCGAGGCGGCCCGGACGTTGTCCAGGGTCGGATCGAGCTGGTCGGAGAGCTCCTGGACGTTGCCGGTGGCCGCACCCAGGTTGTCGACGACGCCGGGCAGCTGGTTCAGCGAGTCACGCAGGGCCTGGCTCTGCGCGGACACCGTCCTCAACGTGGTCGACAGCGAGTTCGCCAGGGCGGTGAGCCGCTTCTCGTCGCCGCCGACGGCGGTGGAGAGTTGGCCGATCGAGGTGACCAGGCGGGCCAGGTTGTCGCGGCGCCGGTCGAGCTGGTCGACGACCGGCTTGAGCCGGTCGACCACCTCGGTGGTGGCACGCACGCCCTGCGGGAGGTCCTGGGGCGCCGTCGCGAGGGCGACGTCGGACGCCTCCAGCAGCGACTGCACCGCGGCGAGCGCGTTCTGGTCCAGGTGGGCCAGTGCCGCGTCGATCTGCACCGGCGGCTTGGCGTTGGCGACGGGGAGCACGCCGTAGTCGTCGAGGACCTTGCCGGCGGGGGTGCCGGGGTCCATCTCGATGTACATCTCGTTGAGCGGGCTCTTCGGCCGCAGGACCACGGTGGCGTTGTCGTAGACGGGGCCGTCGTAGTCGTTGCGGTCGATCGCCAGGAGCACCCGGGCGGTGCCCTCCGGCGTGAGCTCGGAGGAGCGGATGTCGCCGACCGGGACGCCGGACATCCGGACCTCCTGGCCGCGGCCGGGAGCGAGCGCCGGGGTCTCGGAGAAGGTCGCGTAGACCATCCGCTCGTTCGCCCACGGCGGCACGAACCGCTGCTGGGACAGGATGTAGCCCCCGCAGACCAGGCCGAGCACCATCACGACGCCGAGGGCGATCACGTTCCGGCCCAGACCGGGCTCGTTGCGGACGCGGTCCAGTCCGGACCGGAACCTGGCCCGGAACCCACGGGGGCCTCCGGTGCAGGTGTGGGAGTTGCCGCCATCACCGACCACCCGTCCCGTGGAAGATCTGCTGGAACATGTTCTCCAGGCTCACCGAGCCCAGGCCGGGCACGGTGCCGAGGCCGGGACCGGGGTGGAAGGACACCGCGTGCCCGTTGGGGTCGACGTAGGCGCCGGTCCTGCTGAGGTTCGAGAACATGTGACCGACCTCGTCCTTGAGGGGGACACCGCGGCTGTCGACCGCGGAGTACGGGCCCTCGCCGACGAACGGGGTGTTCAGCGAGTCGAGGACCGGTCCGCCCAGTCGCTCGAGCGGCGCCGGCAGGTCGTCGAGGACCCGCGTCGCGCCCTCGCTCGCCGGGACCAGGCCCTCGACCAGCGGGCGGGCGTCGACCAGCGCCGCGCGCAGGTCGGACACCAGCGGGCGGGCGTCGGCCAGCACCGGCTCGGCACGGCCCAGGAGCTCGTCCAGCTCCTGGACGGTGGGCCGGGCCGGGCCCGCGGTGTCGCGCAGCTTGTCCAGCGACACGTTCAGCCGCTTCAGGCCGGCGTCGGTGGTGTCGAGGACGCCGGGCAGCCTGGAGACCGCGTCGGCGACCGGACCGGAGGTCTCGGCCAGGACCTGCGTGGTGTCCTGCAGGTTCGCGACGATGCCGTCCAGCTGCCCCGGCTCGCGGTTCAGCGTGCCGGTGGTGCGCTGCAGGCCCCGCACGACCTCGGTCAGGTCCCTCTCCGGCTGGGTGCCGCGCAGCGACTCGACGACCCCGGCGGCCGGACCGAGGGTCCCCGGCGCCGTGGCGAGGAGCTCGTGGAGCGCCTCGTTGCCGCCGGCGTTGCCGAGGGTCTCGTCGAACTGGGTGACCGCGGCCTTCGCGCCCTCGAGGGCGTCGGGCTGGAGACGCTCGGCGACGTCGTCGACCTCGGTGGGGAGCCGGGTGCGGTCCACCGGGATCTGCTCGGTCCACTCCGCGGAGCGGTCACCGCCCGGGACGAGGTCGATGTAGAACAGGCCGGACAGCAGGGTGGTGGGCCGCAGCCGTGCCGACGGCTGGTCGCCGACGGTGTCCACGACCTCCGGGTCGACGACGACGGTCACGATCGCGCCGCCGTCGGGCGCCGGGTCGACCGAGCTCACGACACCGGAGTCGACACCGGCGACCTTCACCTTCGAGACGTCCTCGAAGAGGAACTGGTTCGCGGTGAAGTGCACGGTCCGGGTCGAGGCGCCGGTCAGCTTCATGAGCAGCGTCGTGACCTGCGGCTTGAGCAGGCCCAGGACCAGCGACAGCAGCATGATCCCGATGACCGCGAGAGCGGCCACCCAGAGCGGGAGCCGCCGGCGCAGCCGTGGCGTGCCGGTGCCCTGTGCGGGGGCGGTCATCGGTTACCTCCCAGAAGGCCGCCGCCGGCGGCGCTGTCGCCCTGGCCGGGCTGCTCCTGGGGCGTCCGGTTGGACGGGCCCGGGGCGGGCAGCAGGCCCAGCGATGCGTCGTTCGGTGCCTGGCCGGGGGCCGGGTACGGGTTGCTCGCCGCGGTCGGGTCGGGCAGACCCGCCGCTCCGACGAAGGACTCCGGCCGGACCATCAGGGTGAACCGCAGGTGGTGGCCCGCGGCGTCGCCGTCGGACAGGCCGGACGAGGCGCTGGTGAACCACTGCGCGATCTCCGGCGCGTAGGGCGCCAGGACCTGCAGCGGGGTGTTCGCGAAGCCGACTCCCTGGGTCACCTTCGGCGCGACGGGGCGCGCATCGGCGACGGCGGGGGTCAGCGAGCCGAGCGCGGGCTCGGCCGAGTCGGAGACGCCGGGCAGCTTGTCCAGCGGCTGCGGGGCCTCGACCAGCACGCCCCGCAGGTCCGGGGTGGCGTCGCCGAGCGAGCGGGACCCGGTCTGCAGCTGCGTCATCGCCGAGTTCGTCGACGCCAGCGGCTGCTGCAGGTCCTCCAGGGCCTTGCGGGCGGCCGGCAGCGCCTCGGGGGCGATGTCGAGGGTGTCCCCCAGCGCCGTGCCCTTGTCCGCGTCGATCGCCGCGAACGTGGTGTCGAGCTGCCCGACCAGCGAGGAGATCTCCTGCTCCCGTCCGGCGAAGCGCGAGGACAGGCTCTCCAGCGACTGCAGCATCCCGGTCAGGTCGCGGCCGCCGTCGACCGACAGCGACCGGGCGGTCGTGCCGAGCGAGGGCAGGATCTGCGGGCCGGCCTTCGCCACGTCCGCCAGGTCCTGGCCGTGTCCGGCCGCACCGTTGCCGAGCTGCTGCAACGCGGAGCGGGTGGAGTCCTGGGTGGCCGGGTCGAAGACCTTGGCCAGGTCCAGCAGCTGCACCGCGCCGCGGGAGCGCTGGACCGGGAGCACGTCGTCCTCGCCGAGGACGCCGGCCTGCTCGGTGCCGATGTCGAGGTCCAGGTACTGCTGACCGAGACCGGACCGGCCGGTCACCGCGGCCGAGCCGTCCTTGAAGACCTTCGTGGCGGCGTCGTCGAGCTGCATCCGGACCTGCGGGACGCCGTCGGCGAGGGTGATGTCGTCGACGCGTCCGACGCGGACCTGGCCGACCCGGACGTCGTTGCCGACGGCGAGGTCACCGGTGTCCGAGACGGCCGCGGTGCGGAACTCGTGCTGGGCGAAGGGCAGACCCTTCTGGGCGGTCAGCGCGACGTAGAGGAAGAACCCCGCCGCGACGAACATCAGCAGGCCGATCACACCGGATCGGAAGCGCGCGCCGCGCTTGGGCTTGGCACTCGCCATCACTGGCCTCCCAGCAGGGTTCCGAGCGCGCCCTGCTCCTGCTCCGGGCTGAGCCCGGTGGCGCTGCTCTCGGGGGTGGGCTGGCTCTGCAGCAGGGTGTTGGAGTCCTGGCCCGGCTGGGCCGCGGTCCCCGGCCCCGGCTGGGACGGGGCGGGCTCGTTCACCTGCGGGTTCGGGCTGGCGTCCGGTCCGGGCGCGGGTGCGGAGTCCGGCACGCCACCCGGCAGGAATCCGGTGACCGGGTCACCGTTGAGCACGTAGCTGGCCCGGAAGTAGTGGGACAGCCCGTCCTTCTGGTTGGTGGTCAGCGCCCAGTTCCGGATGAAGCCGAGCACGTTGCCGAGGTTCCCGTTGAGCTCCCGGACGATCGGCTCGGCCCCGGTGACCGTGTGCTGCAGGTCCGGGCCCGCGGCCCGGAGCTCCGCGGCGACCGGCCGGGCCTGGTCGAGCAGCTCGCTCGCCCGGTCCAGGACCGGGTCGGCCGAGGCCAGCGCCTGGTCCGCCGAGTCGGCGAAGCGCTGCAGCTCACGGCTGATGTCCACCAGGTTGTCGGTGGTCGGCCGCAGGTTGCCCAAGGTGACCGCGGTGGACTGCGCCGTGCCGGCGAGCTCGCCGAGGGTGGCGCGGGCAGCGGCCAGGGTGCCGGGGAGCTCCTGCAGGGTGCCGCGCAGCTGCGCGTCGCGGGCGGCGGTGGTGTCGAGCAGCGACGTGGTCGAGGCGACCAGGCCGTCGAGCCGCCTGCCCTGGTCGACGGCGAGTGCGCCGGTGACCGGCTCGACCTGGTCGATGACCCGGCCGAGCAGCTCGTTCTGGTCGGACAGGACGCCGACGAGCTGGTGGGTGTCCTTCATGGCCGGGGCGAGCGCGGCGAGTGTCTTCTGGATGTTCTCGCCGTTGTTCGCGGTGCCCTGGCCCAGCGTGGTGACCAGTGCGGCGAGCGCGCCCGCCGTCGGGTCGTCCAGGGTGTCGAGGATGTTCTGCAGGTCGGCCTCCTGGCCGGTCCGCTCCACCCCGATGGGCTGGTTCATGGGCAGCTCGGGCGAGCCCGGGGTGCCGGTGTTCAGGTTGAGGAAGCGCTCCCCGAGCAGCGACACCGGGGCGACGGTCACCTTCGCGTCGGCGTGGATCGGCAGGGCGCGGGCGTCGACGCGCAGCGGGACCTCGGCGACCTTGCGCTGCGGGTCGAACTGGAGCTGCCCGACCTCCCCGACCGTGACGCCGTTGATCTTGACCTGCTGGCCGGCGAGGATCGGGCTGACGTCGGCGAACTCCGCGATCAGGATCCGGCCGGACTCGGCGTTGGAGAGGCCGGCGGCGGCACCGGTGCCCGCGAGCAGCGCGACCAGGCCGACGGCGAGGACCCGCCAGCGGGAGACTCCGAGACTCATCGCGGACCCTCCCCGCTGGCGTCGCCGAGCTGCGGCAGCAGCGGGGCGCCGGGCCCCTGCTCCCCGTTGCCCGAGGTCTGGTCGGCGGAGCCAGGGGCCGGGTTCAGGTTCGGGACGATCCCCGGCGGCGTCACGCCCGGCGGGTAGATGACCGGCGTGGCGGGGCCGGCCTGCGCGAAGATCCGCATGTAACGGCCGTTCGAGTCGAAGTTCTGCGCGGCGGATCCCCAGGTAGAGAGGAATCCGACGACATCGGGGGTGTAGGGGCGCAGCGCCTCGAGCACCGGCGCGTAGCCACCCACGGTCTCGGCGAGGCCCGGCAGCGCCCGGTTCGACGAGTCGAGGAGGCCGGGGGTGCGGTCGAGCAGCGCCGAGGCCGCCTCGAGCGTGGGCTTGAGGTCGGCGACCAGTGGCCGCAGGTCCTGCAGCAGCGGGGCGAGCTGCTCGGACACGCCGGGAAGCTTCTCGGTCGCCGGGCGCAGGTCCTCCAGCAGCGGCAGGGCCTCGTCGGTGACGCCGGGGACCTTGTTCAGCGTGCCCTGGGCGGTGCGCAGCATCGGGGGCAGCTTGGCCAGCGCGGAGCGGAGCTGCTCGCGCTGGGCGGCCGTCGCCCGGGCGCTGGTGCCCAGCTCGTCGACCACCGAGCCGAGGTCCTGCTGGCGCCTGGCCAGGGTGTCCACCGTGCCGTTGAGGTCGGTGACCAGCTTGGAGATCGCCGGACCGTCGGTGCCGATGCCGCGCAGCACGTTGCCGACCGCGGCGAGCGCCGGTCCGGCGGTGTTCACGGTGGCGTTGAGGTCCTGCTCGTGCCCGGTGACCGTGTTCTGCAGGGTGCCGACCAGGCTGGTCAGCCGCGCCCGGGTGGGCTCGTCGAGGGCGGCGAGCACGTCCGCGACCTCGGTCGGCTTCGGGAAGTCGCCCTGCACCATGCCGCCGCTCGGGATCTCGGCGTAGTCCTTCGGGCCGTCCTGCACGAACAGCAGGCGCTCACCGACGACGGCCTTCCACTGCACGTGGACGAACGCGCCGGCGTGCAGCGGGGCCAGTCCGTCGTCGACGGTGAAGTCGACGACCGCGTGGCCCTCCTCGGGCCGCACGGACCGGATCTCGCCCGCCTGGAAGCCGTCGATGTAGATCGGTGCGCCGGGGATGAGGTTGGGGTTGCCGGCGGGCAGGACCGCGCTGACCGTGTACGGCTGCGTGCCGCCGACGGCGACGAACACACCGCCGACCACGAGCAGCGCCACCAGACCGGCGGCGATCTTGCCGAGGAGTCCGCTCATCGCTCAGTCCATCCCGAGCGGGCCGGCGGACTGTCCCGCGAGGAACTGCTTGACGAACGGGTCCTGGTGCTCGAAGGCCTCGTGCGCCGGTCCGTAGTGGACGACCTCGCCCTTCCAGATCAGGCCGACGTAGTCGCTGACCTTGCGGGCGGTCTTGATGTCGTGCGTGACCAGCAGGTACGTGCCGCCGTGCTGGTTGTGGACGTCCATGATGATGTCGCAGAGCAGCGAGGTGCGGACCGGGTCGAGACCGGAGTCCGGCTCGTCGAACAGCACGATGTCGGGGTTCATCACCAGCGCGCGGGCGAAGCCGGCGCGCTTCTTCATGCCGCCGGAGACCTCGTTGGGCGCCTTGTGCGCGGCCTTGGCCAGACCGACCTCGTCGAGTGCGGTCATGACCGTCTTCTCGACCTCCTTCTCCGACATCCGCGTGTGCTTGCGGAGCGGGAAGGCGACGTTGTCGTAGAGGTTCATGGAGCCGAACAACGCGCCGTCCTGCCAGCAGACGCCGAACCGGGTCCGCATGTCGTAGCGCTCGTTCTCGCTCATCGACCAGATGTCGACACCGCCGACGTAGACCGCGCCGCGGTCCGGGGCGAGCAGCCCGACCAGGTGCTTGATGAGCACCGACTTCCCGGTGCCCGACGGGCCCAGCACGGTGGTGATGGCGTCGTGCTGGAAGTTGAAGTTGATGTTCTTCAGGATCTGGGTGCTGCCGAACGACTTCGCGAGGCCCTCGACCTGCAGGATCGGGTCCGTTCCGTACCGGAACTCCCGGGTCTCGGTCGACCAGCCGGGTCCGCGGGTGGCCGCGGCCTGGGTCCCCCCGTCGTGGACGGGTGGAATCTGCTGGGTGGGGTACTCGGAGCCCGGTCGAGTGTGCCGGGGCTGGTTCGGCGAGGTCACTGATCCTCCTGGACGACCTGGCGCGTGCCGGCGCGGGGGAACCGGCACGCGGATCACGTGCTGAGGGGAGCGGCCCCGGAGGCTTCCGGGGACCGTGGACGCGGGGGACGCGTCCGGCGGGACTGCGAGCGGGCACCTCGGTCCCGGGGAGCGGGCGCGGTGCGGCGGACCGGGCGGCGGGGAGCGACGTCCGGACCGTGGCCGGCTGGGGAGGGCCGGGACCGTGGCGGGGGGCTGTCGTCGGGGTTCGGGGGTTGTCGGGGCGGGGAACTCCGGGGCCGGCCGCCGGGGATGAGCGGCACGACCCCGGAGAGGTCAGTTGGCGATCGGAGAGTTCGTCTCGAGCCCCCAGAAGGCCAGCGTGCCGATGGTCCCGATGACCGAGATCAGCACCAGGTTGATGATCATCGACTTCGCGGTGGCACGGCCGACGCCGACCGGCCCGCCGCTGGCGTTGTAGCCGTAGTAGAGGCCCACGCCGACGATCACGATGGACTCGGTCATGATCTTGACCATCACCGCGAACATGTCGAGGCTTATTCAGGCCCCGTGAAATAACGATCTAGCCCGGCGTGTCGGGTTGGGCGACAGCCCGTCCATCGCGAATATTGGTTTGCCGAATCAATCCGAGATGAACGGGCTGCCGCAGTATGTACTATACCACTGGTTTCCGGCGTGATGAAATTCAGGATCTTGTCGCTATAGTGTATGAGCAGGATCAGCGGGACGCGACGGAGGCACGTTTGTCTTGGCCGCCGGTTCTGGGGTTGTTCTGGTCGGTGGTGATCACGTTGGCGTATCTGCGCGGGAATCGTGTGCAGTGGGAGTTGGCGGAAACCTATGGGGTGTCGCAGTCGACGGTTAGTCGAGCGATCACGGGGGTGACACCGTTGCTGGCACAGGCGCTGCGGAGTGTCGTTCCGACGGCAGAGGAGCTTCGTGCCGATCGGCAGTACATCATCGATGGAACCTTGCTGCCCTGCTGGTCATGGGCCGCGGTGCCGGGTCTGTGGTCGGGCAAGCATCGCACCACCGGCGTCGTCGTCCAGGTCGCAGCCACCCTGGAAGGGCAGCTGTCGTGGATCTCCGACCCGACCCCAGGCTCCCGACACGACCTATATTGCCTCGACCAATCCGGCGCCCTCGACCACCTCGCCACATACCCCCCGATCGGCGATAAAGGATACATCGGGCGCGGCATGCTCACCCCGTTCAAAAAACCACCCGGCCGGGAACTTCTCGACTGGCAAAAAACATTCAACAAGAGCCTCAACCACACACGCGCCACCATCGAACGAGTCATCGCCCATATCAAAACGTGGAAAGTTCTCCACACAGACTACCGGCGGCCCTACGCCACATTTAAAACGACAATCTCGGCAGTCATCGGACTCATCTTCTACACACTTACCTGACGGAGCCTGAATAAGCCTCGTCGTACGGGCTCTGGTACAGCCAGAACAGGTAGAGGAACCCGCCGGGTGAGACACCGCCGAGGTTCACCACCGTGACCAGGTACATCGCCACGTAGAGGATGGCCAGGCCGACGAAGTACATGAACGGCACGGCGATCACGGTGGCCGCGATCCGGGTACCGACCAGGAACGACTTGGACTTGATGCCCATGACCTCCATGGCGTCGATCTCGTCGGAGATCCGCATGGAGCCGATCTCGGCCACGTAGCCGCAGCCGACCTTCGCCGCGAGGATCCAGCCCCACATGTAGACCGAGAGCTCACGCAGGCCGCAGTAGGCGTCGAACACCGCGGAGTACAGCGGGGCGCCGATCTGCTTGAGCGTGTAGCTGGCCTCCAGGCCGCACTGCCCGCCCATGATGAACATCATGAACCAGATGATCAGAGCGGAGCTGAAGATCAGGATGCCCGCCTGGCGGAACACCTCGGGCACGTAGCGGCGGAACATGTCCGGGAAGTCCCGGACGACGTCGGCGGTGAACCGGCCGATGTCGCCGGCCTCGGTGAGGCCGGTCTTCAGCTTCGCGGTGATCGAGGAGAAGCTGACGTCCACGCCCTGCTTCTCGGGTGCCCGGAGTTCGGTGCGGTCGGGGTCGCCCTGCGGCCCCCGGTCGTCGAGCTGCGTCATGTCCGTGACACCTCCCTTACTTGTAGACGCTCATCTGCGGGTTCAGGCCGAGCATGGTCAGCGTGAACACGAAGTTGATGACCCAGATGCCGGCGAAGGAGATGACGACGGCCTGCTTGACCGCCTTCCCCACACCGATCGGACCGCCCTTGGCGTTGAGCCCGACGTAGCAGCAGACGACGCCGATGATCAGCCCGTAGATCGCGCACTTCACGACGCTGCCCCACAGGTCGACCGTGTTGAGCAGGTCGAACAGGGAGCCGTAGTAGCCCGCGTAGCTGGCGTCGAAGATCGGACCTGCCGCGACGTAGCCGCTGACCAGACCGACGACCAGCGCCAGGATGTCCAGGACGGCGGTCATGATCGTGCAGGCCAGGACCCGCGGCAGCACCAGCGTCCGCATCGGGTCGACGCCGAGGACCTCCATGGCGTCGATCTCGTCGCGGATGCGGCGGGCTCCGAGGTCGGCCGTGATGGCCGTTCCGACGACACCGGCGACGACCATCCCGTTGATGAACGGGGCGAACTCGCGGACCGACGCGAACTCGAAGAACGCTCCGAGCCGGTACGGGATGCCGAAGGTGTAGAAGATGGCGCCGCCGGTGAGCCCCGGCGCACCGAACCCGAACCCGAACGCCGCGAGGGACATCGGGAGCCAGGTGAGCTTGAGGATGTCGAAGCACTGGTCGCGGGTGTCGGCCCAGAAGCCGACCGGCTTGCGGACGGCAAGGACGAACACCTTGACCATCAGCTGCCACATCTCGCCCGCGGTGACGAACGGGTCGGCGACCTGACGCAGCACGCCCGCCCCGCCGGAACCCGCCGTCCTGCGCGGTACCTCGACGGTCTCGTCGGGCGTCTGGGTGAGGGTCCCAGGCGTGGTCATAACTCTCCTTCGAGTGCGGGGCCGGAACAGTCCGGGTCCACCGAGCTGAAGTCTCGCTCCGCGGAGGCGGGGGTCACACCTCCCGTGGGGGGCGGATCACCCTCCCCCTGGGGGGGTATCGGTGGTACGGGCGACCGGCTCCGCGGCGTGCTCCGTACGGATTTCCCTGCGCTGGGCCCGGCGCTGGATCAGCAGCACCGCACCGAGGACGAGCGCGGCCGTCGGGGCTCCCGCTCCGAGGCCGCCGAGCAGTGCTCCGGCGGCCGGGTGGATCCCGGTCACCAGGGGAAGTGCGACGGCACCGGCCACCACCAGGACGGTGGCGGTCAGCGCGTCGCGGACCGGCCAGGTCGGCGAACGCCAGACCCGGACCAGCCCGATCAGCCCGGTCACCCCCACGGTCAGCAGGGAACAGCCGAGCAGGTGCACGACCGCGGGGTCGCGGGGGGCATGCGGGGCACCCCCCACGGGGGAGGGCACGAGGGCCTCGGGCGGGCCGAGGCGTTCCAGGGCGCGGACGAGCTGCTCCTCGGCCGGCGCGGGACCCGCCGTGCGCGCCAGCTCGGTCCAGACGTGGGACCGCAGGTCCTGGCGGGCGGTGAACGTGAGGTGGCGGGTGGCCGCGTCGAGCCGGCCCAGGTAGTCCCGCAACGGCGGGGGCAGCGCTCCGCGGGACGAACCCGCGCGAGCGGTCACCGGTAGCCGGCCGGACCCGCGGGCGTCCGGACCGCCCGGTCGTGCTCGGCCCGCAGCCAGTGCGAGACGGCCTCGGCGCGGTTCGCGGCGCCGAGCTTGCGCAGGATGTGCTTGACGTGCGACTTCACCGTGCCCTCGGAGATCACCAGGCGGGTGGCGATGCGGGCGTTGGTGTCGCCGGTGGCCATCAGCCGCAGGACCTCGACCTCGCGACGGGTGAGCGACGGGTCGACCGGCGCGGAGCGCAGGAACCCGTCGACGATGCTGCGCTGCGGACCGGTCTGTCCGCCCGGGACCCCCTCGGTGACCCGGCCGTTCTCGCCGTGGCCCCACCAGCCGTCGCCGAGGTCGCCTTCGCGGGCGTCGGTGATCCGGCGGGCGAGCCGGTCGGCGTCGGCACGGATCTGGTCCATCTCGTCGAGGACCATCGTGCGGGTCAGCGCCTGGCCGAGTCCCTGCGCGTAGAGGGTGAGCAGCTGGCGGTCGAGCGGGTCGACGTTGCGCTGCTGGTAGTAGCAGTCGGCGTGGACGAACCCGGCGACGACGCCGTGCACGAGGATCGGCGCCGCGCAGTAGCTGCGCGACATCGAGGCGTCGGCGATCGGCCGGTTGACGCCGGGGCGTTCCTGCACCTCGTCGACCAGCAGCGAGGTGCGGCGCCGGACCATCTCGGTCTCGACGATCCGGCCGTCGAGGGTCTGCGGGTGACAGCGCCCCAGCTCGAGGATCTCCTCGGCCCAGGCCGGGTCGCGTTCCACGTGCACGCGCTCCGGGATCCACAGCGAGTCCGCGACCCGGGAGATGATCGAGCGGTCGAAGCCGAGGCTGCAGGCGGTGGAGGCGGCGGTGTCCAGCAGGGTGGTGCTGGTGCGGGCCTCACCGAGCTGGGCGAGCGCGGTGCGGACGCCCTGCAGCGCACGGTCGGAGTGGGCGAGCTCGTCGAGCAGGAGCTGCTCGTCGAGCTCCTTGACCTCACCGAGCATGCTCACCAGGTCCGGCGACGGGACCGAGCCCGACCCGAGCGAGGACATGGCCTCGGCCCACACCGTCCGCAGCACCACGCGGGCCGACCCCAGGTCGACGACGTGCTCGGGGTGCGGGAGGCGACCGTCGTCGAGGAGGCGGCGAGCGGCCAACAGCAGGTCCACGACGCGTGAGGACTGGGCCCGCGGCATCCGGCGCCCCTGGCCGGGCCAGCGGCCGCCGGTGTCGCAGCGACGCATGAACGCCACGCGGCTCGTGCTCTCGCCCATACCGTCCTCCTCCTCGTTGAGGCGGTGTCGACGTCACCATCGACCCCGGGGTGTGTTGCTCTCCCCTGCAACGAGGTGGGGACGCCCGGGTTGCGACCGCCCGGATCCTCGGATCCGCCTCACTTACGGTCATCATTGACTGTTTTACAGTGCGACAGAAGTCACGTCCACCGCAAATCAACCGGGGTGCTGCCACCCGAACACGCAGGTGAATGCCCCTCCCGGAGGCATGATTCGGTCACGAAGAGTGCAGATTCCGAGCGGTCGGACCGTTTTCGGTCGTGGCGCGCTCAGGCCGGTCGCGCGCCGCGAGGTTCACCCGATGGGACTAGTCAGCGAGGACGCCGTCGAGCCAGTCGAAGACGACCTGGTGGAACCGCAGGGTGGCGCCCTCGTGACAGTGTTCGCCGCCGCCCTCGTCCTCCGGGAACAGCACGAGGTCCTTGGGGCAGGTCAGCGCGTCGTGGACCCGCTGTGGCTGGCCACGGAAGAACTGGTCGTTCTCGGCTTCGAGCACCAGCGTGGGGCAGGTGATCCGGTCGGCGACGCCGTCGAGGGTGTAGGCCCTGGTGGCCTCGAGCAGGTCGTCGAAGGTCGCCACGCCGTAGGTCCAGCGCCCGTTGTCGACCAGCCAGCGCGCCGAGGTGCTCGTGGCCACGAGTGCCTCGATTCCACCGGCGTCCGCTGCGGCGGCGGCCACGCCTGCCACGGTCTCGTACATGTCCCAGACGCCGTCGTGGAGCACGCAGGCGGCGAGGCGGTGCTCGAAGGCGGCGGCGCGGGCCGCGAGGTAGCCACCGAGGCTGGTGCCGACCAGGGCGATCTTCGCGGTGTCGACCTCGGGCAGGGTGACCGCGACGTCGACCACCGGGGTGACCACGGCCTCCCAGTCGGGGCGGAAGTGCAGCCCGGCGCGCACGGTCGCGCCCTGGCCGGGGCCGTCGAAGGCGAGCACGTTGTAGCCGCGCCGCAGCGCCCCGGCGGCGAGGGCGAAGTAGTCCTCCTCCAGGGTGGAGTCGTAGCCGCCGTGGTAGATCACGGTCGGGCGCGGGACGCCCGAGCCGTCGACGGTGAACAGGTACGCGGGCAGCGTGGTGCCCTCGTAGGGGATCTCCAGGGCGCGGGCCGGGGTGTCGAGCAGCGCGGCGGCGTCGGCGAAGGTCCGGCGCGACGCGGTCTGCAGCCGGACGGACTCCTGGTCGCGGGCCGGGTCCTCGCGGCGGTAGAAGTCCGCGGTCCGGTAGTAGTTCGAGGCCCGCAGCAGCGCCTCACGGGCACTGACCCGGTGACCGGCGGCCAGTGCGTCGCGCCCGATGCGCTCGACCCGCGCGGCGGTGGCGGCCCACCGGGTCGACCACGCCACCTCGTCGCCCTCGGGGATCGCCCGGCAGGTGACCAGGACCTCCCCCAGCTCGGCGCCGCCGTAGGGGGCGTAGCCCGCGGCCCGCAGCGCCTCGAAGGAGAAGGACTCGTCGTCGTAGAGGAACTTCATCGGAACCTCCCAGTTGAACGAGACGGAACCGTTCCGTCTCGTTCGAAGCTAGCAGACGGAACGGTTCCGTTCCGTGGGCTCGGTCGCCCGGTGGGTGGTGCCGATCACCCGGACCTGAGGAGTCGGCCGTCGTCGGATTAGGGTCTCCGGCACACCCGTAGGAGGGGGAGCTCGACGATGAAGTCCTTCACCGGTCGTACCGCCGCGATCACCGGAGCCGGGTCCGGCATCGGGCGCGCGCTGGCCCTGCGCCTCGCGGGCGACGGCTGCCACCTCGCCCTGGCCGACCGGGACGCCGCGGGCCTCGCCGAGACCGCCGCGCTCGCCGGGCCGCAGGTGCGGGTCACCACCGCCGAGCTCGACGTCGCCGACGAGAAGGCCGTCTACGGCTGGGCCGACGCCGTCGTCGCCGACCACGGCGCGGTGCACATGATCGTGAACAACGCCGGGGTCGCGCTGTCCGGGACCGTCGGGGGCCTGTCCCTCGAGGACTACCGCTGGATCATGGACATCAACTTCTGGGGCGTGGTCCACGGGACCAAGGCGTTCCTGCCGCACCTGGAGGCCGCCGGGGCGGGGCACGTCGTCAACCTGTCGAGCATCTTCGGCGTGGCCGCGCAGCCCCTGATGAGCGGCTACAACGCCTCCAAGTACGCGGTCCGCGGGTTCACCGAGTCGCTGCGCCAGGACCTCGAGCTCACCGGCTCCCCGGTGTCGGCGACCTGCGTGCACCCCGGCGGGATCCGCACCAACATCGCGAAGGCCGCCCGGGTCGACGACAGCGTCGCCACCGCCACCGGCAAGCCCGCCGCCGCGGCCACCGCGGAGTTCGAGCGGATGCTGAACACGACCCCCGACCGGGCCGCGAAGACCATCCTCGACGGCGTGCGGCGCAACCAGCGCCGCGTCCTCATCGGACCGGACGCCTGGGCGATCGACTCCATGGTGCGGCTGCTGCCGACCACCTACCAGCGGATCGTCACCGGGGCCGTGCGCTCGCGACGCGGAAAGGGCTGATTCCCCGGTGGGCCCTGACTAGGGTCGTAGGGCCGGGTGACCCCCGGCACACGACCCGAGGAGCCCACCCATGAGCCCCGAGCAGCCACCCCTCACCGCGTTCGGCCCGGACTTCCCCTTCCCCTACGACGACTGGCTGGCCCACCCGGCCGGTCTCGGCCGGGTCCCACCGGACCGGCTGGGGTCCGAGGTCGTGGTCGTCGGGGCCGGGATCGCCGGGCTCGTCGCCGCCTACGAGCTGATGCGCATCGGGCTGCGGCCGGTCGTGTACGAGTCCTCGCACCTGGGTGGACGGCTGCGCTCACAGCCCTTCGAGGGGGCCGACGGGATCGTCGCCGAGCTGGGCGGGATGCGCTTCCCCCGCTCCTCGACCGCGTTCCACCACTACGTGGACCTGCTCGGGCTGGAGACTGCGCCGTTCCCGAACCCGCTGACCGAGGCCGCCGGCAGCACGGTGATCGACCTGCACGGGCGGACGTACTACGGCCGGACCCTGGCCGACCTGCCGCCGTTCTTCACCGAGGTCGCCGACGCCTGGGCGAGCGCGCTGGAGGAGGGCGCGGGCTTCAGCGACCTGCAGCAGGCGATCCGCGAGCGCGACACCGCGCGCATCCGGGCGCTGTGGGCGGAGCTCGTCGAGGTGTGGGACGACCGCACCTTCTACGACTTCGTGTCCACGTCGAAGGCGTTCTCCGACCTGTCCTTCGCCCACCGCGAGGCGTTCGGCCAGGTGGGGTTCGGAACCGGTGGCTGGGACTCGGACTTCCCGAACTCGATGCTGGAGATCCTGCGGGTGGTGCTGACCGGCTGCGAGGACGACCAGCAGCTGGTCGTCGGCGGGGTGGAGCAGGTGCCGCAGGGACTGTGGACGCGCACCCCCGACGACCTGGTGCACTGGCCCGCCGGGACCAGCCTGTCGTCGCTGCACGGGGGCGGGACCCGCCCGGGCGTCGCCCGGCTGCACCGGCTCGACGCGGACACGATCCGCGTCACCGACGTCTACGGCGGCATCCGCGACGTGTCCGCAGTGCTCACCACCTGCCAGAGCTGGCTGTTGTCCACCCAGATCGACACCGACGAGTCGCTGTTCGGCCAGGACGTGTGGATGGCCCTGGACCGCACCCGCTACATGCAGTCGACCAAGACGTTCGTGATGGTGGACCGGCCGTTCTGGCGGGACATCGACCCGTCGACCGGCCGCGAGGTCATGTCCACCACGCTGACCGACCGGCTCACCCGCAGCACCTACCTGTTCGACAACGGACCGGGCCGGCCCGGGGTGATCTGCCTGTCCTACTCGTGGATGAGCGACTCGCTGAAGATGCTGCCGTACCCGGTGGAGAAGCGGGTCGAGCTGGCGCTGGGCGCGCTGCGGCGGATCTACCCGTCCGTCGACATCGGGGCGCACGTCATCGGCGACCCGATCACGGTGACCTGGGAGTCCGACCCGCACAGCCTGGGTGCGTTCAAGGGCGCCCTGCCCGGCCACTACCGCTACAACCGGCGGATGTACTGCCACTTCGTGCAGGACGACCTGCCGGCGGCCGAGCGCGGGATCTTCATGGCGGGCGACGACGTGTCGTGGACCCCGGCCTGGGCGGAGGGTGCCGTGCAGACCGCGCTCAACGCGGTCTGGGGGATCGTCGCGCACCTGGGCGGGGCGACCCCGCCGGAGAACCCCGGCCCCGGGGACCGGTTCGCCGAGCTCGCGCCGCCCGCGCTGCCCGGCTGATGCGCGTCGCCCCGCCGGGCCCGGACCGGGCCCGATACCCCGTGGGCATCACGTGATGCCGTAGTGGTGTTGGACCGGTATCGGTGCGGGTTCCTACCGTCTCCGGCAACCCCGCCGGAGGAGGACACCGATGTCTGAGAGCGACCTGGCCCCGAGTACCGGGAGGACCCCGACCCGCGCGGCCGGGCGGCGCGTGCCGACCCGCTTCCTCGTGCTCGGGCTGATCTTCATCATCACGGCGGTCAACTACGCCGACCGCAGCAGCCTGTCGATCACCGGCAGCACCATGCAGGACGAGCTCGGCTTCGACTCCGTGCAGCTCGGCTACATCTTCTCCGCGTTCAGCTGGGCCTACGTCGTCGGCCAGCTGCCCGGGGGGATCCTGCTGGACCGCTACGGTGCCCGGCGCATCTACGCGGTCAGCATCGCGCTCTGGACCCTGGTGACGTTCTCGATCGCGTTCGTCGGCCTGGTCAGCATGTCGGTGCTCGCCGTCGTCTCGGTGATCTTCGGCCTGCGGGTGCTGCTCGGGCTGTTCGAGTCGCCCGCGTTCCCGGCCAACGCCCGGGTGGCGACGACCTGGTTCCCCACCGCCGAGCGCGGCCGCGCCTCGGCGGTGTTCAACTCCGCGCAGTACTTCGCGACCGCCCTGTTCGCCCCGCTCATGGGCTGGGTGACCTCGGAGTTCGGCTGGCGCTGGGTGTTCGTCGGGCTCGGGGTGCTCGGCTTCGCGCTGGCACTGCTGTGGCTGCGCTGGATGTTCCCGCCGGCGTCGCACTCGCGGGTCACCTCCGACGAGCTGGCCGTCATGCGCGACGGCGGCGCCCTGGTCGACCTCGACCGCGCGACCGACGACACCTCCCCGCGCGCCCGCTCCGCGCTGAGTCCGGCGACCATCCGGGAGATCTTCTCCTCCCGTGCACTGTGGGGCGTCTACGTCATGCAGTACGCGGTCAACGCGCTGACCTACTTCTTCATCACCTGGTTCCCGGTCTACTTGATCCAGGGCCGCGGACTGTCGCTGCTCGAGGTCGGGTTCGTCGCCGCGCTGCCCGCGCTCTGCGGCCTGCTCGGCGGATTCCTCTCCGACGGCATGCTGCGCCGCGGCCGGTCCCTGACCACGGCCCGCAAGCTGCCCTCGGTCGTCGGGATGGCGCTGGCCACCGCGATCGCGCTGTGCAGCCTCACCGACAGCACCGTACTGATCGTCGCGCTGATGACGATCGCGTTCTTCGGCAAGGGCCTGGGCGCCCTGGGCTGGGCGATCACCACCGACATCGCGCCGCGGGAGGCGTCGAGCTTCGTCGGCTCGACGATGAACGCCTTCGGCAACATCGCCGGGATCGTCACCCCGATCGTCATCGGCTACACCGTCCAGACCACCGGCTCCTTCGACGTCGCGCTCTGGTTCGTCGCGGCACACGGCGTCGTCGCGTTGGCCGGGCTCGCCCTGATGGGCACCATCCGGCGCATCCACCTGACGACCGTCTGAGCAGGGCACCCGGCCGGGGCCCGCTGCGCGTGCGGCGGGCCCCGGCCGCGTCGTTGCTACCTTCCGCGCATGGCCTTCACGCTCGAGCAGCTGCGCGGCTTCGTGACCGTCGCCGACGAGCTGCACTTCGGGCGGGCCGCGGCCCGGCTCTCGATGACCCAGCCACCGTTGAGCCGCCAGATCCAGAAGCTGGAGCGCGCCGTCGGCGCCCAGCTGCTCGACCGTGACAACCGCAGCGTCGCCCTGACCCCCGCCGGGGCCGCGTTCCTCACCGAGGCCCGCCGGCTGCTCGCCCTCGCCGAGGCCGCACCGGGTCTGGCACGGCGGGTGTCGTCGGGGTCGGCCGGGCTGCTGCGCATCTCCTTCACCGCCGCGTCGGCCTTCGGCGGGCTCGGCGCGCTGCTCAACGCGTTGTCCGGGCACCTGCCCGACGTCGAGCTGGTCCTGTCCGAGCGGGTCACCCGCGACCAGGTCGCGGCCCTGCACAACGAGGAGATCGACCTCGGGATGGGCCGCCCGCCCGTCGACGCCGACGTGTTCGACTCGCGCCTGCTGTCCCGCGAGGCGGTGCTCGTCGCACTCCCGGCGGGGCACCCGCTGCTCTCGGCCGGGCGGCCGCTGACCGGCGCCGACCTCGCCGGCGAGCCGGTGATCATGCACTCGCCGCTGGAGGCGCGGTACTTCTACGACCTGGTCGTCCGGCTGGTGCACCTCGACCACCAGAACGTCGTGCACACCGTCAGCCAGATCCTCACGATGCTGTGGCTGGTCGAGGCGGGGCGCGGACTGGCGTTCGTCCCGGCCTCGGCGCGGCGGCTCGGCATCGACGGTGTCAGGTTCGCCGAGCTGGCCGTCCCCGCCGACGTGCCCGCCGACCCGGTCGAGCTGCACCTCATCTGGCGGCGGGACTCCCGTAACCCGGCCCTGTGGTCAGCCCTGCGCGCGCTCGGCGATGTTCCTGAAGCATCACGCGATGCCTAAGCAGTCCTGTACAGGCATCACGGGCCGTTCCTAGCGTGGGTCTCGCCGTTCCGTGCCGCCGCCCTCGCGGCGCGGCCGCCGAGACACGAGGACGAACCACCGTGGCGACGATGCACCCCGACGAGCTGGCCGGCCGCCTGGCCGCCGGCCTGCTGTCCTTCCCCGTGACCCACTTCGACGACGCGCTGGCCGTCGACGAGGAGCGCTACCGCGCCCACCTGGCCTGGCAGGCAGGCCACGACGTGGCCGGGCTGTTCGCCGCGGGTGGCACCGGGGAGGGCTTCTCCCTGACACCGGCCGAGATCGACCGCGTGGTGCGCGTCGCCGTCGACGAGGTCGGCCACCGGGTGCCGGTGCTGGCCCCGGCGACCGGGGGCACCGCCGCGGCCGTCGCCCAGGCCCGTGCCGCGCAGGAGGCCGGCGCCGCCGGAATCCTGCTGTTGCCGCCGTACCTGACCGAGGCGTCCCAGGAGGGGCTGGCCGCGCACGTCGACGCCGTCTGCGCCGCCACCGACCTGGGCGTGATCGCCTACAGCCGGGCCAACGCCGTCCTGGAGGACGTCACCGTCGCCCGGATCGCCGACCACAACCCGAACCTCATCGGACTCAAGGACGGCGGCGGCGACATCGAGCGGATGACCCGCACCTACGCCCGCCTCGGCGAGCGCCTGATCTACATCGGCGGGCTCCCCACCGCCGAGACGTTCGCGCTGCCGCTGCTGCAGCTCGGCGTGTCCACCTACTCCTCGGCGCTGTTCAACTTCCTGCCCGAGTTCGCCCTGCGGTTCTTCGCCGCGGTCCGCGCGCAAGACCGGCCCGAGGTCTACCGCCTGCTCAACGCCTTCGTGCTCCCCTACACCGAGATCCGGGACCGCCGGAAGGGCTACGCGGTGTCCATCGTCAAGGCCGGGCTGAGCGCCGTCGGCCGCGACGGGGGCCGCGTGCGCCCCCCGCTGACCGACCTGACCACGGACGAGCGCGAGGAGCTCACCGCGCTCGTCGAGAAGGTCGCGCCGGTCGCGACCGCAGCCTGAGCAGCCACACCCGCACCGTTCGCGAAGGAGCAACCGTGTCCGCAAGCCTCGCCCTGCCCGCATCCGCCCCGGCCGTCCTCGACCGGATCTCCTCGGTCACCCTGTCCTCGGTCACGCTGCCCCTGCCGAACCCGATCTCCGACGCCAAGGTCTTCACCGGCCGCCAGCGCCCGATGACCGAGGTGGCTTTCCTGTTCGCCGAGATCCGCACCGAGGCCGGGTACGAGGGCATCGGGTTCGGCTACTCCAAGCGCGCCGGCGGCCCCGCGCAGTTCGCGCACGCGAAGGAGATCGCCCCCGACCTGATCGGCGAGGACCCCAGCGACATCGGCCGGATCTGGACCCGGCTCGTCTGGTCCGGCGCCTCGGTGGGACGCAGCGGCGCCGCCACCCAGGCGCTCGCCGCGATCGACGTCGCGCTGTGGGACCTCAAGGCCAAGCGGGCCGGGCTGCCGCTGGCCAAGCTGCTCGGCGCGCACCGTGACTCGGTGCGCTGCTACAACACGTCCGGCGGCTTCCTGCACGAGACGATCGACCAGGTCAAGGCCAACGCCACGCGCACCCTGGACGAGGGCATCGGCGGCATCAAGATCAAGGTCGGGCTGCCCGACTCCGCGGAGGACCTGCGCCGGGTCGCCGCCGTCCGCGAGCACCTGGGCGACGGCGTGCCGCTGATGGTCGACGCCAACCAGCAGTGGGACCGCCCGACCGCGATGCGCGTCGGCCGCGCGCTGGAGGAGTTCGGCCTGGTCTGGATCGAGGAGCCGCTCGACGCCTACGACGCCGAGGGCCACGCCGCACTGGCCGCGTCGCTGGACACCGCGATCGCCACCGGCGAGATGCTGACCAGCGTCGACGAGCACGTCCGCCTGATCGACGCGCGCGCCGCCGACATCCTGCAGCCCGACGCCCCGCGGATCGGCGGCATCACCCAGTTCCTGCGGCTCGCCACCCTCGCCGAGCACCGGCACCTGCAGCTCGCGCCGCACTTCGCGATGGAGATCCACGTCCACCTCGCCGCGGCCTACCCGCACGAGCCGTGGGTGGAGCACTTCGACTGGCTGCACCCGCTGTTCGAGGAGCGCCTCGAGATCCGCGACGGCCGGATGTACGTCTCCGACCGTCCCGGCCTCGGAGTCACCCCGAGCGCCCGACTGCGCGAGTGGACCGTCGACAGCGTCACCGTCGACGCCCCGCACTGAGCCCACGCACCCACCCCGAACGAGGAGTACGCATGACCGACGTCGTGAGCGTCGAACCGCGGACCGGCGGGACGGTCGAGGTCGTCGCGCCGGAGACCACCCCGGCCGAGGTCGACGCCCGGTGCGCGGCGGCCGCGGCCGCCGCGCCCGGTCTGGAGGCGCTGGGCCGCGACGGCCGGGCGGACCTGCTCGACACCCTGGCCGACGCACTGGAGGCGCGGCGGACCGACGTCGTCGGCGTCGCGGACCGCGAGACCGCGCTGGGGCAGGCCCGGCTGGACGGCGAACTCACCCGGACCTGCTTCCAGCTGCGGCTGTTCGGCGAGGTCCTGCGCGAGGGCTCCTACGTGGAGGCCACCGTCGACCACGCCGGGGACACCCCGATGGGCCCGCGGCCGGACCTGCGCCGGATGCTCGTGCCGCTCGGCCCGGTCGCCGTGTTCGGGGCGAGCAACTTTCCCCTCGCCTTCTCGGTGCCCGGCGGGGACACCGCCGCCGCGCTCGCCGCGGGCTGCCCGGTCGTGGTGAAGGCCCACGGCTCGCACCCGGCGACGTCCGCGCTGGTCGCGGAGATCCTCGCCGCGGCCGCGTCGCAGGCGGGTGCCCCGGACGGCACGATCGGCCTGGTCCACGGCCTCGCCGCCGGCGCCGCGCTGGTCGCCGCCCCCCAGATCCGGGCGGTCGGGTTCACCGGTTCACCCACCGGCGCGACGGCGCTGATGGAGATCATCGACCGCAGGCCCGAGCCGATCCCGTTCTTCGGGGAGCTGGCCGGGCTGAACCCGGTCGTCGTCACCCCGGCCGCCGCGGCGGAGCGGGGCGCCGACCTGGGCGCGGGGCTCGTCGGGTCGTTCACCCTGGGCGGGGGGGCAGTTCTGCACGAAGCCCGGGCTGACCCTGCTCCCCTCCGGCCGGGACGGCGACGCCGTGCTCGACGCGATGGCCGTCGCCGTGCGGGAGGCGCCCGCCCCGGTCCTGCTGAACGAGGGTATCGCCGGGAGCTACCGGAGCATCTCGGCACGCCGGCGCGCGCTGCCCGGGGTGTCGACGGTCGCCGAGGGCGCCCCGGCCGAGACCACCGACGGGTTCACCGCCACACCGCTGCTCCTCGCCGCGGACGGGTTGCACGACGGCCTGACCGACGAGTGCTTCGGGCCGCTCGGCGTCGTCGTCCGCTACGACGGCGAGGCCGCGCTGTCCTGCCTGCTGGCGGAGCTGCCGTCCTCGCTGACCGCGACCGTGCTGCGCGGGGCCGGTGAGACGGAGCTGCCCGGCGCCGTCGCCGACACGCTGCGGCCGCGGGCCGGCCGGATCCTGTTCGACGCGTTCCCGACCGGGGTCGCGGTGTCCTGGGCGCAGACCCACGGCGGGCCGTGGCCGTCGACGAACACCCAGCACACCTCCGTCGGACCGACCGCGATCCGGCGCTTCCTTCGCCCGGTGACCTGGCAGGACGCCCCGGCAGAGCTGCTGCCGCCGGAGCTGGCCGAGGGGCCGGCCGGGCTCCCCCGCCGGATCGACGGCCGGCTGGTCCTGCCGTGAGCACCGGCCCGACGATCGCCTCCGTGCGCGCCGTCCCGGTCGCCGGGCACGACAGCATGCTGCTGAACCTGAGCGGCGCACACGGGCCGTTCTTCACCCGGACCGTCGTGGTCGTCACCGACTCCGACGGCCGTACCGGGCTCGGCGAGGTCCCCGGCGGCGAAGCGATCCGGGCCACCGTCGAGGAGGCCGCCGCGCTGCTGCTGGGCGCACCGGTCGCCCGGTACGGCTCGTTGCTGCACGCCGTCGCGGGCCGCGTCGCCGGCCGCGACGTCGGCGGGCGCGGCCCGCAGACCTTCGACCAGCGGGTCGGCGTGCACGCGGTGACCGCGCTGGAGTCGGCACTGCTCGACCTGCACGGCCGCTACCTGGGCGTGCCGGTGTGCGAGCTGCTGGGCGGGGGCCGACGCCGCGACGACGTCCCGGTCCTCGGCTACCTGTTCTTCGTCGGCGACCGCACCCGCACCGACCTCCCCTACGACGACGGCGCCGGCCCCGCCGACCGCTGGGAGTCCCTGCGCCGGGAGGAGGCACTCGACCCGGCCGCGGTCGTCGCGCTCGCCGAGGCCGCGCAGGAGCGCTACGGCTTCGCCGACTTCAAGCTGAAGGGCGGGGTGCTCGCGCCGGAGGAGGAGCTGGCCGCGGTCCGCGCGCTCGCCGACCGCTTCCCCGACGCCCGGATCACCCTGGACCCGAACGGCGGCTGGTCGCTCGACACCGCCGTCCGGCTGCTCCGCGACGCGCACGGGGTGCTGGCCTACGCCGAGGACCCGTGCGGTGCCGAGGGTGGGTACTCCGGCCGGGAGGTGCTGGCCGAGTTCCGCAGGCGCACCGGGCTCCCGACGGCGACGAACATGGTCGCCACCGACCCGCGCCAGCTCGCGCACGCGGTGCGGGAGCACGCCGTCGACATCCCGCTGGCCGACCCGCACTTCTGGACGATGCGCGGCTCGGTCCGCGTCGCCGGGCTGTGTGAGGACTTCGGGCTGACCTGGGGCTCGCACTCCAACAACCACTTCGACATCTCGCTGGCGATGTTCGCCCACGTCGGCGCGGCCGCACCCGGGGAGATCACCGCGCTGGACACGCACTGGATCTGGCAGGACGGCCAGGCGCTCACCACCGACCCGTTCCGGATCTCCGGCGGCCGGATCGCCGTGCCGGACACCCCCGGGCTCGGCGTGACGCTCGACGAGGACGCGCTGGCCACCGCCCACCGCCGCTACCTCGACCACGGCCTGGGCGCCCGCGACGACGCCGCCGCGATGCAGTACCTCGTGCCGGGGTGGACGTTCGACCCGACGACGCCCTGCCTGGTGCGCTGAGCGGGGGACGGGGACGGCCGTCCCGGCGAGCCCCGCGACCGACCGGGGAGCAGCCGGCCGCGGGGCGCGGGGTCAGGCGCCGGTCGCGAGCCGGTTCTCGGCCGACGCCAGCGGGTCGTAGCTCGGCTCCATCAGCATCTCGTGCAGGTGCCGGCGGCGGACGCCCATGTTGCCGCCGTCGTAGACGGGGAAGCACAGGACGTCCTGCATGATCCCGGCGATCGGCGTCTCGGTGGTGTAGGCGTCCACCCCGACCAGGCGCATCGCGTCGTAGACGACGTCGACCGACCGCTCCGAGGCGTAGATCTTCGTGATGTTCGCGAGCTCGCGGTCCTTGCCCCCGGTGCGGTCGAAGTGGTCGGCCGCCTTCCACGACAGGTAGCGGGTCGCCTCGATGCGGATCTTGATGTCGGCGAGCATGTACCCGGCGTTCTGGTACTCGATGACCGGGTGCGGGCCGGAGCGGCTGTCGGTCTTCGCGAACTCGTAGGCGTAGTCGAAGGCCGCCCGCATCCGCCCGACACAGGCCGCGCCGATCGGCGCACAGGTCCAGGTGAACGCGGTCTTCACCATCTCCATGCCGTCGCCGGGGCCGCCGATCATGTTCGCCAGCGGGACCCGGACGTCGTGGAACTCGACCCGCGGCGAGTTGGTCGCGCGGTGACCGATGGTGTCGAGCATGCCGGTGATCTCCACACCGGGGGTGCCCCGCTCGACGACGACGATCGCGAGCGACTCCTGCGGCGGCAGCGCGGGGTCGGTACGACAGACGACCGAGATGAGGTCGGCGCCGCGGCCGTCGAAGCCGGAGCCGTTGGTGGTGTAGTGCTTGGCGCCGTTGAGGACGATCTCGTCACCCTCGATCCGGGCGAAGGTCTGGACCCCTACCTTCGGGTCGGGCGAGTCGTAGTTCGCACCGCCGGTGACCTCGGTGTAGGCGATCGCGGCGAGCTTGGGCTCGGACCCGCAGAACGCGGGCAGCCACCGCTGCTTCTGCTCCTCGGTACCGAAGTGGACGATCGGGTGCAGCCCGAGGCCGGTGCCGAGGATCGCGGAGGCGACGTTGACGTCGACCCGGGCGATCTCCTCGACGGCGAGCACGAACTGCAGCGAGGTGAACTTGCCGCCGCCGTACTCGGCCGGGATCAGCGCCTTCACGAACCCGGCCTCGGCCATCTGCCGGTAGAACGGCTCGATGGCGTAGAACCGCTCCGCGGGCTGCGGGAACGGCGCGATCGCCGCCTCGACACCGGTCAGGACGGTGTCGGCGAACTGCCGGGCCTGCTCACGCAGGCCGAGCTGCTCGGCGTCGAGGGTGAAGTCCAGTGTCATCGTCGGATGCCTTCCGCTCGGGCCCCGACCCGACCCGGGTCAGGGACGCCGGGCGATCGTGGCCGCCGGAGGCCGCCCCGGGATCGAACCGGTGCGCACCGCGGCCGGTACCGGCGTGCACGGTCCGGCCGGTTCGCGGTCGCCGAACTCCGACGGCAGACAGCCGTGGTGGGCGCGGAAGACCCGGTTGAGGTGGGACAGGTCGGCGAAGCCCCAGCGGGCGGCGAGCTCGGTGAGGGTCCCGGCCCGTGTCGGTGCGGTGAGCTCACGGGTGCACCCGTCGACGCGCAGGGCCATGACGGTGCGGGAGAAGCTGCGGTCGGTGCCCTCGTAGAGCTGGTGCAGCTTGCGGACCGAGATGCCGAAGCGCGCGGCGACCGCCGCGGCCGAGGTGTCGCCGGTCCGCAGGTGCGCCGCCAGGTAGCGGTTGACCGCGGCCCGCAGGCCCGCGTCGAGATCCGCGCGTCCGGTGTCGCGCAGCCGGTCGGAGCCGCCGGCCGCCGCGGCCAGCAGCGTCGTGAACGCGGTGTCCGCGGCGTCCGCGCCGGCCGGGTCGAGTGCGTCGAGGCCGTTCCAGGTGGACAGCATGGTGGAGGCGACGATGCGGGCCAGACCGGGCGAGGAGCCGTCGTGGGTGGTCGCGGTGGCGGCATCGAGGTCGGCCACCAGCGGCAGCAGCCGGGCGCGGGGCACCCGGAACGACACGCAGCGCCACTCCTGGGACCGGTCGTCGGCGACGAACTCCAGCCCGTACTCACGGGTGGTGTCGAACAGCGCGAAGCCACCCGGCTCCACGACGCAGCGGCGCCCGGCCTGGGTACCGATGCAGTGCCCGCTGATCTGCAGGTTCACGAACACGTGGTCGGTGACGGTGCGGCGCACCTCGGCCGGGCCGTGGGTGATGAGCTGGGTCGCCGACGACACCTCGGCGCAGTTGGTCGCGGTCAGTCTGCTGGAACGCACCCAGCTGCGGATCTCGTGTGCGTACGCCCGCCCGGTCCGCCGGGCGCCGGGCAGCTCCGCGGCGAGCGGGGTGAACGCCTCGCAGATCACCTCGCGCCAGTAGCTGAACTGCTCGCCGGCCGGGCGGTCCTCAGTGGTCCAGTAGCGCACTCGGGGCCTCCTCGACGGCTCGCATCGGCTCCGATGGCGTCGTCGCCGTGAGCCAGGACACTATCGAGGTGGCGCCTCGGAACCCAGGTCCCGGCGGGGGTGCGCGGGGTGACCGAAGCATGACCGCTCCAGGGCACATCAGTGTTTCCGCCGGTGAACTCCGGATCACGGCCCGGCTCCCGCCGGCACGACGCCGCGGCGCCGGTCACGACGTGACCGGCGCCGACGTCCGCGGCCCGGGGGGACCCGGGTCCCCGGCGAGCTCCCCCGCCGCCTCGCCGAGGAGCTCCCGGAACCAGACGTGGTCGTGGTCGTAGGTGTGCACCGGGTGCCACCACAGGGTCTCGGCAATGGGGACGACGTTCCACGGACACGCCAGCACGCGCAGTGCCCCGTTGGTGGCGAGCGCACGGGCGAGGTGCCGCTGCACCATGGTCAGGCGCGAGGTCCCCGCCAGGTAGAACGGCAGCGCCAGGAAGCTCTCGACGACCGCCTCCACCCGGGGCTCGACGCCCTGGAGCTGGAGCTGGCGGACGGCCGCGATGAACCGGCTCGGGCCGTGGTAGGTCAGGACCCACGGCAGCCGCACGACGTCGTCCATGGTGAGGCTGTCCCCGATCTCCGGGTTGCCGCGGTCGGTCAGACAGACCCACTCGTCGGTGAACAGGTCGACCGACGGCAGGTCGAAGACGAACCCGCGCGGCAGGATCATGCCGTCGACCGCGCGCAGCCAGTCGGTGCTCATGTCGCCGTTCACGACGACGGAGTGGTTCTGGAACCGGATCCGGACACCCGGAGCCCGCTCGGCCGCGATCCGGGCCACCCGCGAGCCCAGCACCGCCATCGCGTAGTCCGAGGTCTGGACGGTGAAGGTGCGGCGCGAGGTCGCCGGGTCGAACTCGGCCCGGCTCGTGAACACGCGCTCGACCTCGTCGAGGGCCCGCGACGCGCGCCCGCGCAACGTCCGGGCCAGCGGGCTGAGCTCGTAGGTGTTGCCCGAGCGCACGAGCAGCGGATCACCGAAGTGCCGGCGCAGCCGGCCCAGCGCGGCGGACAGTGCCGGCTGGGAGAGGCCGAGACGGGCGGCGGCCCGGGTCACCGAACGTTCCTCCAGCAGGACGTCCAGTGGGACGAGCAGGTTGAGATCGAGACCGGCGAGGTTCACGACGTCTTCCGCCCTCCGTTCCGATACTCACGACGCCTATTCACGGCGCTGATGGGAGTCATCAGTGATCTCAGCTTCCCTGATGAGCTGCACAGGTCGCAGAGTAGCTGGAGTCACATCGGCGAGGAGGCCACGGATGAGTCGCACCCACCCGGACCCGGGACCACCCCGGGTCGAGGACCTCGGTGGCGGGCTCTTCGCCTACGTCCAGCCCGACGGCGGCTGGATGATCAACAACACCGGCTTCCTCGTCGGCCGGGACGGTGTCGTCGCCATCGACTCGTGCTCCACCGAACGACGCACCCGCGCGTTCCTCCACACCGTCGGTCGTCACTCGTCCGCACCGGTCCGGACGCTGGTCAACACCCACAGCCACCCCGACCACACGGCGGGCAACGGCTGGTTCCCCGGCGCGACGATCGTCGCGCAGGAGCAGACCCGCTCCGAGATGCTGGCCATGGCCGCGCTCCCGCCGCTGGAGGGGGTCTTCGAACCGGTCGACGAGGGCGATCTGCCCGCCGCGCGGCCGTTCCTGACCTACCGCGACGGCGTCACCCTGTGGGTCGACGACCTGCGCTGCGAGGTCACCCACGTCGGCGTCCCGGCCCACACCACGAACGACTCGGTGGTCTGGGTACCGGAGCACGCCGTGCTGTTCGCGGGTGACCTGCTGTTCGCGGGCGGGACACCGTTCCTGCTGTCCGGCTCGGTCGCGGGTTCGGTGGCCGTACTGACCGATGTCGTCGCCGGGCTCGGCGCCCGCACGATCGTGCCGGGTCACGGCCCGGTGTGCGGCCCGGAGGTCATCGGACGGACGCTCGGCTACCTGCGCTTCGTCCAGGACGTCGCGCGCCGGGGCGTCGAGGCCCGGGGTCAGCCCGCTGGAGGCCGCCCGCGGCACCGACCTCGGTGAGTACGCGGACTGGCTGGACAGCGAGCGGATCGTCGGCAACCTGCACCGCGCCTACGCCGAGGAGCGCGGCGCCGAGCCGGGAGCACCGATCGACGTGCCCGGCGCCTTCGCGGACATGGTCGCCTTCCGGGGCGGACGCCTCCTGACCTGCCGCGCCTGACCGGCGCGGCGGCCGCGTCACCGACCACCACGTCGGCTACGCGGCCCTCCCCCACCCGCACGGCGGCCCGACCACGGCGCCGCCACACCCGACGGAAGGAACCGTTCGTGGCCGTCCCCTTCGCCCTCGCCACGGTCGCCGCGGCCGACGGCGGTGAGCGCCCCGTGCTCGTCGCCGACCCGCTGGGCGACCCGCGCGTGCGCGACCTCTCCGACCTCGCACCGACGGTGCACGCCCTGTTCCGGGACTGGGCAGCCGTCCTCCCGACGCTGGACGGGCTCGCCGCCACGGCCGACGCGCCGCTGGACCCCCGATCGCTGCGCGCGCCGTACGTCCCGGGGCAGATCCTGCAGGCCGGCGCCAACTACCGCACCCATGTCGTCGAACTGGCGGTGAAGCACGCCGACGGCGACCGGCCAGAGGACGAGGTCCGCGCCGAGGCCGCCTCGATGATGGACCGCCGCAGCGCCGAGGGCGAGCCGTACTTCTTCATCGGGCTCCACTCGGCCCTCACCGGCCCCTACGACGACGTGGTGCTGCCCGCCTACTCCGAGCAGCACGACTGGGAGCTGGAGCTGGCCGTGGTCATCGGCCGGGAGGCGTTCCACGTCGAGCCGGGCGACGCCCTCGACCACGTCGCCTGCTACACGATCGCCAACGACCTGACCACCCGCGACCTGGTGTTCCGCCGCGACATGCCCGCGATCGGCTCCGACTGGTTCCGCGCCAAGAACGCCCCCGGGTTCACCCCGCTCGGCCCCTACCTGGTGCCCGCCGGGTTCGTCGCGCCGGACCTGCGGATCACCCTGTCGCTGAACGGCGACACCATGCAGGACGAGTCCACCGCGGACATGATCTTCGACGTCGCGGCGCTCGTCTCCGCGGCGTCGCGGACGGCCCGGCTGCGGCCCGGGGACCTCCTGCTCACCGGCAGCCCCGCGGGCAACGGCATCGCCCACGGCAGGCTGTTGCGCGCCGGTGACGTCATGACCGGCACGATCACCGGCCTCGGGACGCAGCGCACCCGCGTGGTCGCGCCGTGAGCGCCCGGACGGGTCCGGCCGTCGAGCGGGTCGGTGTCGTCGGCGGTGGCGTCGCCGGTCTCGGTGTGGCGATCCTGCTCGCCGAGGCCGGGATCGCCGTCGAGCTCGTCGAGGCCACGCCGGACCTGTCGGCGCTGGGCTCGGGCATCACCCTGCAGCAGAACGCCCTGCGCGTGCTGCAGCGCCTCGGCGTCCTGGACGAGGTGCAGCGCCTGGGCTACGGCTTCAGCTCGCTCGGGATGCGCGCGCCGGACGGCACGCTGCTCGCCGAGGTCCCCGACACCCGCGCCGACGACGGGGGTCTGCCCGCCACCGTCGGGATGTACCGGCCCGACCTGGCCCGGCTGCTCGCGGAGCGGGCCGTGTCGGTGGGGGTCGCCCTGCGCGGCGGCGTCCGGGCCACCGGTCTGGACCAGGACGCGACGGGGGTCGTGCTGAGCTGCTCCGACGGCACCCGCGCCCGCTACGACCTGGTGATCGGCGCGGACGGCGTGCGGTCGTGGACCCGCGGCGAGCTCGGCATCGACCTGGAGCCCGAGCCGGTCGGGATGGGGATCTGGCGCGCGTTCACCCGCCGTCCGGCCTCGGTGACCCGCACCGACCTCTGCTACGGCGGCGCGGCGCACATCGCGGGCTTCTGCCCGACCGGCGAGGACAGCCTCTACGCCTACCTCGTGGAGGACGCCCGGGACCGCAGCACGCTCGGCCCCGAGCAACGGCTGGCCACGATGCGCGAGCTGGCCGAGCACTACCACGGCCCGTGGGACGAGATCCGCGACGACCTCGTGGACCCCTCCCGGGTCCACTACACCTGGTTCGAGTGGCACCTGCTCGACGGCCCGTGGCACCGCGGCCGCACCGTCCTCATCGGCGACGCAGCGCACTGCTGCCCGCCGACACTCGCCCAGGGCGCGGCCCAGGCGCTGGAGGACGCCCTCGTCCTCGCCGAGCTGCTCACCACCCGCCCCGCTCTCGACGACGCCCTGTGGGCGGACTTCGGCGCACGCCGGCTGCCGCGGGCGCGCGCGGTCGTCGAGGGCTCGGTGCAGCTGTGCCGGTCGCTGCGCGACGGCGACCAGGCGGGTGTCCCACAGCTGATGGGCCGGATGAGCGCGCTGATCGGCCAGGCCCCGTGAGCGCCCCGGGTCCGGTCGTCGACGTCCACGCCCACTGCCTCGTCGGCGCGGTCGAGGAGCTCGTCGCCGGTCGACCCGAACTCGCCGAGCAGCAGGCGCTCGACGTGCTCCGCAGCGGCGCCGACTCGCTCGGCCCGACGGCCGCGATGATCCGTGTCGCGCTGCCCGCGCTGACCACCGTGCCGCGCAGGCTGGCCGACATGGACGCCGCGGGCGTCGACGTGCAGGTCGTGTCGCCGTCGCCGTCGCACTACCACTACTGGGCGGACCCCGAGCTCGCCCGGGCCGTGTGCGGGGCCGCGGGACAGGGGGTCGCCGACGTCGTCGCGCAGGCGCCGGACCGGCTCGTCGGGCTCGGCCTGGTCCCGCTGCAGCACCCGCAGCTGTGCGCGGACGCCCTCGACGAGGCGCTCGACCGGGGGCTCAGAGGGGTCGAGATCTCCTCCGCCGCTCCCGGGGTCGAGCTGTCCGACCCCCGGCTGGCCGGCTTCTGGGCGCGGGCGGAGCAGACCGGCGCGGTGGTGTTCCTGCACCCGTTCGGTTGCTCGCTCGACGAGCGCCTCGACCGCTTCTACCTGTCCAACACCGTCGGTCAGCCGGTGGAGAACGCCGTCGCGCTCTCCCACCTGATCTTCGCCGGGGTGTTGGACCGGCACCCCGGTCTGCGCGTGCTCGCCGCCCACGGCGGCGGCTACCTGCCGACCTACCTGGGACGGTCGGACCACGCCTGGCAGGTACGGCCGGAGGCCCGGGGATGTGCCCTGCCGCCGTCGTCCTACCTGAAACGCCTGTGGTTCGACTCGCTGGTGCACACCCCGGAGGCGCTGCGGGCGCTCGTCGCCGCCGTCGGCGCCGACCGGGTGCTGCTCGGTTCCGACCATCCCTTCGACATGGGCGTGCCCGACCCGGTGGCCCGCCTCGACGCCGCCGGGCTCCCGCCCGGCGACCGCGCCGCCATCGCCGGCGGCACCGCGCAGACGCTGGGGCTCGTCCCCGGGAAGGACTCCTGATGACTCCGCCCACCCCACCGACCACGACCACGGCACCGGCCGCCGAGCGCCTGATCACCCACCTGCGCCATGTGGACCTCGCGGTCCCCGACCTGGCCGCCCAGCAGGCGTTCTACACCGGCGCATGGGGGCTCACCGAGGTGCACACCGACACCGGGCTGTCGTTCCTGGCCGCCGAGGGCAGCCCCGAGCAGTACATCGTCCGGCTGCGCGAGGCCGCCGACAAGCGCATCGACCTGATCGCCTTCGGGGCCGCGACCGCCGCCGACGTCGACACCCTGGCCGCCCGGCTGGGCCGGGCCGGGGTACGGCTGGTCTCCGAGCCCGGCGCGGTCCCGACCCCCGGCGGCGGCTACGGCTTCCGGTTCTTCGACAACGAGGGCCGCACCGTCGAGATCTCCGCCGACGTCGCGATGCGCACGCACCGCAGGATCGAGGAGGGCGAGTCCATCCCGGTCCGGCTGTCCCACGTCGTGATCAACTCGGCGGACCCGGAGGGCACCGTCGCCTTCTACGAGCAGCACCTCGGGTTCGCCCTGTCCGACATCCTGACCCACCCCCGGATGGGCCACATGATGTGGTTCCTGCGCTGCAACGCCTGGCACCACAGCTTCGCCGTCGCCCGCTGCCCGCACCCGTCGTTGCACCACACGAGCTTCGAGATGCGCGGGCTCGACGAGTACATGCGCGGCACCGGGCGGCTCCTGCGTGCCGGGGTGTAGAAGATCTGGGGGCCCGGTCGGCACCTGGCCGGCGACAACACCTTCTCCTACTTCCTCGATCCTCAGGGCAACACCGTCGAGTACACGACCGAGCTGCAGATCCTCGACGAGGACACCTGGCACCCCGGGCTGCACGACTTCACCGACCCGCAGGTCTCCGACCAGTGGGGCACCGCCAACGCCATGAACGAGTTCGTGGCGCGCCGGTCGTTCAACGACGTCGACAAGGGCCTGTTCGTGGCCCCGCCGGTGTGAGCGGGGGATCGCGATGCGCATCGCCACGGTCGAGCAGCCCGACGGGGTCGTCCGCTGCGGCGTCGTCGACGGGGAGACGCTGCGCCGCTTCCCCGCCGGGACGACGGTGCTGGACCTGCTGCGCACCGGCACCCTGGCCGAGGCCGGGGCCGCGGCCGACGACCCCGTCCCCCTCGCCGGGCTGCGGCTCCTGCCGCCGGTCCAGGCACCCACGGTGCGGGACTTCGTCGCCTTCGAGGAGCACGTCGAGGGGATGGCGGCGGGCGCAGGAGTCGGCGCCGAGTGGTACCGGGCACCGACGTTCTACTTCACCAACCCCTACGCGCTGGTCGGCGCGCACGACGACGTCGCGGTGCCGCCGGGCTGCGAGCGCCTCGACTTCGATCTGGAGGTCGCCGCGGTGATCGGCCGCGGCGGCGCCGACATCGCCCCGGGCGACGCGGGGGCGCACATCGCCGGCTACACCGTGCTCAACGACTGGTCGGCGCGGGACCTTCAGTTCCGCGAGATGGCCGTGCGGCTCGGCCCCTGTAAGGGCAAGGACTTCGCCACGACGCTCGGCCCCGTGCTCGCCACCGCCGACGAGCTGGAGCCGCACCGCGACCCCGACGGTTTCCTCTCGCTCGGCATGACGGTCTCGGTCAACGGGGACGTCGTCGGTCGCGACCTGCTGTCCAACATGGGCTGGCCGTTCGAGGAGCTCGTGGCCTACGCCAGCCGCGGCACCGAGGTGCGTCCCGGTGACGTCCTCGGCTCGGGGACCTGCGGTAACGGCGGCTGTCTCGCCGAGCTGTGGGGGCGGGGCCGTACCGACCTCCCCGCTCTGGCCCCCGGCGACGTCGTCGAGATGACCGTCGACGGCCTCGGCACCCTGCGCAACACCGTCGTACCCGGCCGCGCCCCGCACCTGATCCCCGGCGCGCGGCCCCGGCCGCGTCGCCGTCCCGTCCCCGGCTGACCCCACACCGTCGAGAGGCCTCTGCCGGTCGAGTGGCCCGGACCACGAACAGGCCCCACCGGAGTCCGGTGGGGCCTGTCGTGTCGTGTGCGCCCGAAGGGATTCGAACCCCTAACCTTCTGATCCGTAGTCAGATGCTCTATCCGTTGAGCTACGGGCGCGTTGCTGTTTCCAGCGTAGCAATCTTCAGTTGTCGGCCGGCGACCGGTGTATCGACCGCCGTGCCGGTGCGGAGGCTCCGGGATTTGAACCCGGGATGGGGGGTTACCCCAAACCGCATTAGCAGTGCGGCGCCATAGACCAGACTAGGCGAAGCCTCCCCGGTGCCTGACGGCCACCAGCGAGGACAACACTACACGCGCGTTCCGATCCTCCCGAACCGGGGTCCCCCTGACCGAGGGACCCCGGTCCGGCGCAGGTCAGGCTCCCGCGAGGGCCACGAACGGGGTCAGCGCGTCCGGGTTCTGCAGCGCGCCGACCGACACCGCCTTCTCCGGTGCGGTCCCGGAGAGGATCTTCTTCACCGGCACCTCGCACTTCTTGCCGTTCAGGGTGCGCGGCACCGCGTCGACGACGACGAACCGGTCCGGCACGTGCCGCGGCGAGAGCTCCTTGCGCAACAGGGTGCGCAGGGTGGGCTCGACGTCGTCGAGGGTGGTGCCGTCGTCGAGCACCAGGAAGCAGAGCAGGGTGCCCTCCTCGCGGGCGCCGAGCGCGGTGGTGTCGATCACCAGCGAGTCGGCGACGCCCTCCACGTTCTCGACGACGGCGTAGAAGTCCGCGGTGCCCATCCGGACCCCGCCGCGGTTGAGGGTGGAGTCCGAGCGGCCGTAGATCACGTAGGAGCCGCGCGGGGTGCGGCGGACCCAGTCGCCGTGGCGCCAGTTGCCGGGGAAGTCCTCGTAGTAGGACTCGCGCAGCCGGGTGCCGTCCGGGTCGTTCCAGAACATGACCGGCATCGACGGGGTCGGCGTGGTGATGACCAGCTCGCCGACGTCGTCGAGCAGGTCGGTGCCGTCCTCGGCCCAGGACCGGACGTCGGCGCCGAGCGCCGCGCAGGACAGCTCCCCCAGCCAGACCGGCACGGTCGGGGCGCTGGTGAGGAACGCGGCACACACGTCGGTGCCGCCGGAGACCGAGCAGATCTGGATGTGCGCCCCAGCGGCCTCGCCGATCCAGCGGAAGCCGTCGACCGACAGCGGGGCGCCGGTGGAGCCGAGCGCGCGCATCGCGGAGAGGTCGTGGTCCTCGCCGGGACGCAGGCCGGCCTTCATGCAGGACTGCACGTACGGGGCGGAGACGCCGAACAGCGCCACCCGGTGCTTCGCGGCGAGTGCCCACAGCGCGCCGAGGTCGGGGTGGCCGGGGCTGCCGTCGAACATCACGATCGTCGCGCCCACGAGCAGGCCGCCGACCAGGAAGTTCCACATCATCCAGCCGGTGGTGGTGAACCAGAAGAACCGCTCCCCCGGCTCGAGCCCGTGCTGCAGGCGCATCGCCTTGAGGTGCTCGACGACGATCCCGCCGTGCCCGTGCACGATGCCCTTCGGCAGGCCCGTGGTGCCGGAGGAGTAGAGCACCCAGAGCGGGTGGTCGAACGCGACGGCGGTGAACTCCAGCGGGCCGGTCTCTGCGGTGAACTCGGCCCAGGTCGTCGTGCCGTCGAGGGCGGCGTCGGGGTCGAGGTAGGGCACGAGGACGGTCGCGCGCAGCGTGGGCAGCCTGGCCTGCAGGTCGGCGACCTTGTCCCGGACGTCGAAGCCCTTGCCGTTGTAGCGGTATCCGTCGACGGCGACGAGCACGGCGGGCTCGATCTGGGCGAAGCGGTCGTGCACCGCGCGGGCGCCGAAGTCCGGCGAGCACGACGACCAGATCGCCCCGAGGCTCGCCGCGGCCAGGAAGGCGACGAGGGTCTCGACGCTGTTGGGGGCGAGCGCGACGACCCGGTCGCCCCGGCCGACCCCGGCCCGGACGAGCCCGGCGCGGGCGCGGGCGACCTGGTCGCGCAGCTCGGCGTGGGTGACGGTGCGCTCCAGGCCGTCCTCTCGGACGAACTCGACGGCGACGTCGTCGTCGGCGCGGCCCGGGCCGGGGGTCAGGGCGTGCTCGGCGTAGTTCAGCGTCGCGCCGGGGAACCACTGCGCGCCGGGCATGTCCCGCGAGCCGAGCGTCGCCGTCGGGAGGTCGTGGAACAGCACGCCGCAGTACTCGGCGACGGCCGACCAGAAGCCCTCCAGGTCGGTCACCGACCAGCTGTGCAGCTGCGCGTAGTCGGTGACGTCGGTCAGCGGGGCGCCCCGCTCGTCGCGCGCCCAGGTGGCGAAGCGGACGATCTCGGTGTCGCCGGTCCGCGTCGGGTCCGGGCTCCACAGGAGCTCGGGGACCTCCGGGTCGGTGACGGTCTGCGGTGACGGCACGGGCGACATGACCCGAGCATCCCCGACGGCACCGGCCACGCACCAGTGGTCCGGTCCCACCGGGACGGTCAGGCCGCACCGACGATCGGCGGCGCGAGCCGGGCGAAGCCCTCCTGCCGCTCGTAGGGGAAGTGCGGGTACGGCGCGGGCCGACGGGACACCGCGTCCAGACGGGCCAGCTGGTCGTCGTCGAGGCGCCACCCGACGGCGCCGAGGTTCTGTTCCAGCTGTTCCGGGTCCCGGGCACCGATGATCACCGAGCTGACCGTCGGCCGGGTGGTGAGCCAGTTCAGCGCGATCTGGGGCACCGTCGCGCCGGTCTCGGCGGCGATCGCGTCGAGCACATCGACGACGTCGTGGAGCAGGCCGTCGGGCACCGGCGGGCCCGCCTCGGCGGTGGCGTGCAGGCGGCTGCCCGCAGGCAGCGGGGCGCCCCGGCGGATCCGGCCGGTCAGCCGCCCCCAGCCCAGCGGGCTCCAGACCAGCGCGCCGACCCCCTCCTCGCGGCCCAGCGGCATCAGGTCCCACTCGTAGTCGCGCCCGACCAGCGAGTAGTAGACCTGGTGGGCGACGGGCCGTGCCCACCCGTGCCGGTCGGCGAGGTCCAGGGCCCGCACGAGCCGTCGCCCGGGGAAGTTGGAGACGCCGGTGTAGCGCACCTTCCCCGCGCGGACCAGCTCGTCGAGGGTGGAGAGGACCTCCTCGGGCGGGGTGCCCGCGTCGTAGGCATGCAGCTGGAACAGGTCGATGTGGTCGGTCCGCAGCCGACGCAGGGCGTCCTCGACGGCCCGGACCAGGCGCGGCCGGGAGGTGCCGGCGTCGTTCGGGCCGGGGCCGGTGGGCAGCCCCGCCTTGGTCGAGATCAGCACCTCGTCGCGGCGGTGCGCGACGGCCGCGCCGAGCACCTCCTCCGAGGCTCCCGCGGAGTAGACGTCCGCGGTGTCGAACAGGGTCACCCCTGCGTCGAGACAGCGGTCGACCATCCGGCGCGCATCGGCGACGTCGACCGATCCCCACGCCCCGAACAGCTCGCCGCTGCCGCCGAAGGTGCCCGCGCCGAGGCTCAGCACCGGGACCTGCAGCCCACTGCGTCCCAACCGTCGGTACTCCATGACCGTCTCCCCCCTAAAGGAACTGCGATTCCGTTTGAACGTACCACGCCAAACGGGACCCTGGTTCCGTCAAGGGCTAGGGTGGGCGCCGTGGCACCGGAGATGAGCAGACCGGGGGGCCGGACCGCGCGGGTCCGGTCGGCCGTGCTGGCGGCGGCGGGCGACGCCCTGATCGAACTCGGGCCGACCGGGCTGGACCTGGCAGAGCTCGCGCGGCGGGCCGGGGTCGGCAAGACGACGGTCTACCGGCGCTGGGGCAGCGTCGCGGCGGTGCTCGAGGACATGGTGTCGGACATGGTCGAGACCTCCGCACCGCGCGCGGACACCGGCTCCCTCGACGGCGACCTGCTCGCCAACGCCGAGCTCGTCCGCGCCACGCTGGCCGACCCGCGGCAGGGCAGGCTGCTGACCGCGCTGATCTGCGCCGCCGTCGGCGACGCGGGGACGGCGCGGGCGCTGCGCGGCTTCTACGACGCCCGCACCGCCGCCTGGGAGCCGTGCGTCACCGACGCGGTGGCCCGCGGCGAGGTGCCCGACGGCACCGATCCGGCCGCCGTGGTGCGGGCGGTCTCCGCCCCGCTCTACCACCTGCTCCTGACCCGCGGCGCACTCCCGGACGCCGACGACGCGCGGCGGGCCGCCGTCGTCGCCGGGGTGGCCGCGCGGGCCGGGGCGTTCGTCAGCGCAGGTGCGCGTCGAACCAGTTGAGGACCCGCTGCCACGCCTCGGCGGCGGACTCCGGGTCGTCGTCGAAGCGGTAGCCGGTGCTCGGGTAGACGACGACGTCGGTCGCCTTCCCCGAGGACGCGGCGGCGTCGCGCAGGCGGGCGACGGCGTCGGTGTCCGACACCTCGGAGTAGATGCCCAGCCAGGGGCAGGTCAGCTCCGGCGCGGTCTCCACCAGCGCGGGCAGGCTGGACCACGGCGAGGACTCGATCCCGCTGCCGGCGACGGTGATCGCCGCGCCGAGGGTGCGGTTCGCCGCCACGTGCAACGCGACCGTGCCGCCGAGGTCGAAGCCGAGCACGCCCATCCGGTCGGCCTCGAAGCCCTGGTCGCCGAGCCAGCCGAAGGCGGTGTCGCAGTCGTCCATGACCTGGCGCGGGTCCAGGCTGCCGACGTGCTCGGCCACCGCGGCCTCCGAGCCGTCGGCGAGGTCGCCACCGGCGTCCGCGTCGCGGTAGAGGTGCGGCGCGACGGCCAGCCAGCCGTCCGCGGCGAGCCCGGTGACCAGCAGCCGGATCGAGTCGGTGACCCCGCGCGCCTCCTGCAGCACCACGATCCCGCCGCGGGCGGCACCGTCGGGTTCGGCCACGGTCAGGCGCAGCTCGCCCCCGTCGGTCAGCGGCACGCCCTCGGTCCGGACAGCGGTGGTCGTCATGTCGTCACTCAACCAGAGCACCGGCCCGCGTTTCGACCCCCGACGGATACCGTTGCCGTCATGACGCTCATCCGCCCCGATCTGGACACCCTGCCCGCCTACGTGCCGGGCCGCACCGTCCCCGGGGCGGTCAAGCTCGCCAGCAACGAGGTGGCCGCGCCGCCCGCTCCGGCGGTGCTGGCGGCCGTGGCCCGTGCCGCCGCAGGTGGCAACCGGTATCCGGACCTCGGCGTCGTCGAGCTGACCGGCCGCATCGCCGACCTGTACGACCTCGCGCCGGAGCGGGTCGCGGTCGGCTGCGGCTCGGTGACGCTGTGCCAGCAGCTCGTGCAGATCGGCTGCCTGGGCCCCGGTGACGAGGTGCTGTTCGCCTGGCGTTCGTTCGAGGCGTACCCGATCGTGACCCAGATCGGCGGGGCGGAGATCCGCACCGTCCCGCTGGACGCCGCCTACCGGCACGACCTCGACGCGATGGCCGCCGCCGTCACCGAGCGGACCCGGGTGGTGTTCGTGTGCAGCCCGAACAACCCGACCGGCCCGGCCGTGCACCGCGACGAGTTCGTCCACTTCCTGGGCGCCGTGCCGCCGGACGTGCTGGTGGCGCTCGACGAGGCCTACGCCGAGTTCGTCACCGACCCCGACGCCGTCAGCGGCCGGCCGCTGCTCGACCAGCACCCGAACCTGGTCGTGCTGCGCACCTTCTCCAAGGCCTACCGGCTGGCGGGACTGCGGGTCGGCTACGCCCTGACCTCCACCGAGATCGCGACCGCGCTGCGCAAGGTGGCGCCGCCGTTCGGGGTCAGCTCGATCGCCCAGGCGGGTGCCGTCGCCGCACTGGAGCACCGGGAGGAGATCCTCGCCGACTGCGCCGCCGTCGTCGCGGAGCGGGACCGGGTGGCCGCCGGGCTGCGTGGGTCCGGGTTCACCGTCCCGGAGAGCCAGGCCAACTTCGTGTGGCTGCCGCTCGGGGACCGGACCGCGGCGTTCGCGACGCACTGCGGCGAGCGGAAGGTGATCGTGCGCCCGTTCGCCGACGACGGGGTGCGGGTCACGGTGTCCACGCCGGAGGAGAACGACATGCTCCTCGACGTCGCGTCGTCCTTCGGGCCCTGAGAGCCGGTGCTCAGCCGTCCAGCTGGTAGCCCAGCCCCCGGATGGTCCTGATCCGTTCGGGACCGATCTTGCGCCGCAGGTAGGACACGTAGACCTGCACCAGGTTGGCCGACACCGGTTCGGTCCAGGCCCGCCGGCCCAGGTCGTCGAGCGCGACCGGCTCGCCCGCCCGTTCGGCCAGCGCGAGCAGCAGCGCGTACTCGGTCGGCGACAGCGCGACCCGGCGGCCGTCGACGAAGACCTGTCCGGCGTCGACGTCGACGGACAGGCCGCCGTGGCCGAGCACCGTCGGCGCCGGCAGGCCCGCGGCGGCACGCAGCCGGAGCCGGATCCGGGACGCGAGCTCGTCCGGGACGAACGGCCGGATCAGGAAGTCGTCGCGGTCGCCGCGCAGCATGCCGATCACCCCGGCCCGCCGTTCGCGCGGCACGACGGTGATCACCGGGGTCGGTGGCGACTCGGACTGGACGGCGCCCAGCAGCACCGAGGGTTCGGGGCCGGGCAGCTCCATGTCGAGCACGAGCAGGTCCGCGCCGCGGGAGCGCAGGGTGTCCAGTAGCTCGATGCCGTCGGCGACGACGACGAGATCCACGCCCTCCGCGGCGAGGTCCTGACGCAGCCCGCGGCCGAGCGCGGCGGTGCCCGCCGACGGCGGCAGCGCCAGCAGCACGCAGAGCGCGCGCATCTCGGAACGCGGTGCGGGGATCGGGAGGGACGGCGTGACGGGGGGAGCGTGATCGTTCACAGATCCTGCGGAGGTCGGGGAGCGGGGAGGTCGTGCGGGGAGCACCGGGGAGGCACGGCCACTGTTCCGCGACCGGTAGCCCGTCACAATCGGCTAACGGTGCGACGTACCGTGACCGTGTAGCCCGAATGGGTGCACCTGAGAGTGCGGTTGCTCTGTTCGGCCCAGCAATACTGCCGAAATGGCGGGATCTTGCTCTTCGGCGCTCTCCGACGACCTGTCGGCGCGGAGACGCAACCACCCTTCTCAGCGAGGGTGTTCACAGTCGGTCACCCTACCTAGAGTCCCCCCTCATGCGACGGAAGAGTTCCGCTGCGGCTGATCAGGTCGACCCCCGCGACCTGATCGCGCGACTCGCCGCCGAGCACAGCTCCCCCTCTGTGCCGTCTCCCCGGGGCAGGCATGCCGCGTCCTCCGCCCCGGCGGACGACACGGCCCGATCGGCCGTACCCGCGGCCACCCAGCTCATGGACCGGGTGAGCGCCTCCGGGCGGCACCGCGTCCTCGACGACGGCGACCGCGACGCCCGCTCCGGCTCCGACCCCGACGACACCGGTGCCGCCGTCACGGCGGACTCCCCCACCGGTGCCGCGGCGACGGATGCCGGGCGGATCACCTGGGCCGACACGGCCGACCCCGGCCCGTGGGCACCACGCAGCCGCACGACCGGCACCGGGTCCCACGCGGTCACCGGAACCGGGGCGCACACCGTCACCGGGACCGGGCCGCACGCGGTCACCGGGACCGGGGCGCACGGTGCCACCGGGGACACCGCGGTGGCCGGGGACGCGACGGTCACCGGGACGGGCGCGCACGCCGTGCCCGCCACCCGGACGCCGGGCCGTCGCGCACGGCGGGTCGGGTCGTCGTCGGCGGCGGGGCTGTCCGGCGTGGAGCTGTTCGGCGGGGCTCCCTCCCCGTCGACCTCCCCCGTGCCCGACGGGCCCGAGACCCTGCAGGCCGAGGTGCCCGCGCCGCGCACCGAGGTCGACGGCGGGGTCATCGCCGGGCTGCACGAGCCGGACGGCTCCGGTTCGCTGTCGGGGACGGGCTCGGTCGTCGCGATCGACCGCGCCCGTCCCACCCGCTCCCGCATCCGCCGGTTCGCCCCGCTGGGCGTCGGCGCCGCCGCGGTGCTCGCCGCGACGATGGTGCTGACGCTGCTGCAGCCCGGTACCGAGGACCCGTCGCTGTCCGCGGCGATGGTCAACGACTCGTCGCGCCGGTCGGCGTCGGACACCACGCTGTCGGCCGGGCCGGTGCTGGCCAACGGGGGCGGCTCCGCACTCGGCGACGCCGCGCAGGGCGCGTCCGGCCAGATCGGTCAGGCACTGGCCGCGCAGGAGGCCGCCGAGCGTCGTGCCGAACAGCGCCGTCGCGAGGCCGCCGAACGGGCACGGGCCGCCGCGAACTCCGGCGGGTCCGGTGGTGCCCCCGCCGGTCCGATCGGCGGCGCCGTCCAGGTCGCCGGCGACGGCATCCAGGCCGCGCTGAAGATGGGCTGGCAGGCCATCGGCGGCGACGAGTTCCTCGGGTCCACCCTCGGGAGCAACTGGTCGCCCTACAACGGCGAAGGCCACGACGGCCAGGGCAAGCGCACCTCCGACGCGATCTCGGTGGAGAACGGCAACCTGGTCATCCGCGGCGACTCGCAGGGCAACACCGGCGGCATGGCCTGGGGCACCCCGCAGAAGTACGGCAAGTGGGAGATGCGCGCCCAGTTCCCCAAGGGCGACAAGCAGTACCACCCCGTGCTGCTGCTGTGGCCGAGCGAGGTCTCCTGGCCGGAGGGCGGCGAGATCGACTTCGCCGAGACCACCAGCGCCAGCGACGACGTGTCCTTCTTCCTGCACTACGGCAGCTCGAACTCGCAGAAGGACGCCAAGAAGCAGATCGACATCACCCAGTGGCACAACTACGCCGTGGAGTGGACCCCGGACGCGATCGTCGGCTACATCGACGGCGTCGAGTGGTTCCGCTCCGAGGACCCGAGCACGTTCCCCCCGGGTCCGATGCACGCCACGATCCAGCTCGACTACTTCCCCGACGGCGGCTCGCCGGAGCCGTCGGAGATGCGCGTCGCCTGGATGCGTCAGTACAAGTAGCGCTCCCCACCCGACCGCCCGCCGCCCGGCGCTCCCCACCGGACGGCGGGCGGTCGTGTGTACCGGGTCAGCCGGCCAGGCCGCGGCGCGCCAGCAGCGGCGCGATCTCCGGGTCGCGGCCGCGGAACGAGCGGTAGGCCTCCATCGCGTCGACGGCGCCGCCGCGCGACAACACCTCGCGACGGAACCGGTCGCCGTTCTCCCGGCGCAGTCCGCCGTGCTCGCCGAACCAGGCGACGGTGTCGGCGTCGAGCACCTCGGCCCAGATGTAGGAGTAGTACGCCGCCGCGTACCCGCTGCCGCCGAACACGTGGTTGAAGTACGTGCTGCGGTGGCGCGGCGGGACCAGCGGGTGCGCGGCCCCGGCCGCCTCCAGCGCCTGCTGCTCGAACGCGAGCACGTCGGTGATCCCGGCGGCCTCGGCCGGGGACAGCCGGTGCCACGCCTGGTCCAGCAGCGACGCGGCCAGGTACTCCGTCGTCGCGAAGCCCTCGCCGTACCCGCGCGCGGCCTGCGACGCGGCCAGCAGCTCGTCGGGCAGCGGCTCGCCGGTCACGTGGTGACGGGCGAACGAGGTGAGGACCTGCGGGTCCTCCAGCCACATCTCGTTCACCTGGCTGGGGAACTCGACGAAGTCGCGCGGCACCGAGGTCCCGGAGAACGTCGGGTACTCCACCTCCGAGAACAGCCCGTGCAGGGCGTGCCCGAACTCGTGGAACAGGGTGCGGACCTCGTCGAGGGTGAGCAGCGCGGGCTCCCCGGCCGGGGGCTTGTTCAGGTTCAGCGTGTTCAGCACCACCGGCCGCGTCCCGAGCAGCGACGACTGGTCGACCAGCGAGTTCATCCACGCACCGCCCCGCTTCGACGGCCGCGCCCACAGGTCGGCGCCGAACAGCCCGAGCGGCTCGCCGTCGCTGTCGGCGTCGAGGTTCGTTCCGCCTGCGCTGCTCTCCCGGACCTCCCACCACCGCACGTCCGGGTGGTAGGCGGGCAGGTCGGTGCGCTCGGTGAAGGAGATCCCGTACAGCTCGGACGCGGCGCGGAACACGCCGTCGGTGAGCACCCGGTCGAGCTCCAGGTACGGGCGCAGCGCCGCGTCGTCGACGGCGTAACGCTCGCGGCGCACCCGCTCCGCCTCGAACGCCCAGTCCCACGGCTCCAGGTCGCCCTCGACGCCGCCGGCAAGCTCCGCGGCCTCCCTGTCGGCGTTGGCGACCGCCGCGGGGACCAGCGACTCCAGCATCGCGACCGCGGCCTCCGCGGTCCCCGCGGTGGCGTCGTCGATCACGTACGACGCGTGGTCGGGGTACCCGAGCAACGCGGCCCGCTCGGCGCGCAGCCGCACGATCGCCAGCACGATGTCGCGGGTGTCGTGCTCCCCGGCCTGCCCGCGGGTCGTCGAGGCGCGGAACAGCTCCTCGCGCAGCGACCGGTCGGTCAATACCGCGAGCGCGGGCTGCGCGGTCGGCAGGACCAGGGTGATCAGCCAGCCGTCGTCGTGGCCGCGTTCGGCCGCGGCGGACGCGGCGGCGGCGATGGCGTCCTCGGACAGGCCGTCGAGCCGGGACCGGTCGGTGACGTGCACGGCCGCGGCGTTCGCCCCCGCCAGCAGCGCCGCACCGAACCGGGTGGTCAGCCCGGACAGCTCCGCGTTCAGCTCGCGCAGCCGAGCCTGCTCGTCGGGGCCGAGCCGGGCCCCGGCGCGCACCATGTCACGGTGGTGGCGCTCCAGCAGCCGCAACGACTCGGCGTCGAGACCGAGGTCGTGACGACGGGCGTGCAGCGCGTCGATCCGGGCGAACAGCCCCGGGTCCAGCGCGATCGCGTCGGCGTGCGCGGCCAGCATCCGCGCGACGTGGGCCTCGATCTCGCGCACCGCGGGCGAGGAGTCCGCCGAGACCCGCGTGTAGAACAGCCGCGCCACCCGGTCCAGCGTGGCGCCGGAGCGCTCCAGGGCGACGATCGTGTCGTCGAAGGTGGGCTCGCCCTCCCCCGCGACGATCGCCGCCACCTCCGCGCGCTGCTCGGCCGTCCCGGCCTCGAACGCGGGCAGGTAGTGCTCGTCGGTGATCCGGGAGGTGTCGGGCAGACCCCACGGCAGCGCGCTCGGGGCGAGGAACGGGTTGCTCATGGGCCCGACCCTACGGCCGGGGACCGTCAGGAACCGGCCAGTTCGCGACGCATCGCGAGCCGCGGCCACACGTCGAGACCGCGCGCGGCCTCCTGCTCCCGGATCGCCCGCAGCCCCGGGCCGGGCGCGATCAGCTCACGGAAGCCGAGCCGCGCCCAGTACGGGCCGTTCCACGGCACGTCCCGGTAGGTGGTCAGGGTCAGCGCGGGCAGCCCGCGGTCCCGGGCCCAGCCGGCGAGGTGCTCGACCAGCCCCTCCCCGATCCGCCGTCCGCGCTGCGACGGCAGCACCGACACCTGCTCGACGTGCGCGCAGCCGTCGACGAGATCGGCGATGAGGTAGCCGACCAGCGGCCCTGCGTCCCCGGTTCCGCCTGCGCTCCTCTGGGCCACCCACGCCCGCCCCGCCACCACATAGGCAGCCAGCACCGCGGCCGGTGGCGGATCGTCGGCGGCGACGACGTCGAGCCCGATCGCCCGGAAAGACTCCCCCGCCGCGCGCTCGATCTCACGCAGGGTGGGCACGTCGGCGACGCGGGCGGCACGGATCACGCCTGCGGATCCTCCACCACCGCGCGGATCCGTTCCAGGGTCGTCCGCATCCCCGCACGGTTGGTGCGCCCGCGGGCCCACCCCACCAGCGCCCAGTAGACCCGGGTGGCGGCCGAGGGCTCCATCCGGAAGGACTCGGTGACCTCGGTTCCCTCGGCGCCGTCCGGAGCGGTGGCCGGGGTGAACCGGTAGTGCCAGTGGATGACCCGCCGGTCACCGGGCAGGAGCACGACGAAGCCGAACTCGCGGCCCGGCTCGCAGGCGGTGATCTCGCACGTCGACCAGTAGGTCGGTCCGCGGCCGTTGCGGACGACCTTGCCGCGGAACCGGACGCCGACGGCCGGGCCGGTCGCGCCGTCCAGCCACTGCGCGTCGACGGTCTCGGGTGAGAACCGGCCGGTGTTGCGGATGTCGGAGACCAGCTCCCAGATCCGCTCGGGCGGTGCCGTCATGTGGACGGTGACCTCGTCATGCACGACGTTCCCCCTCGGTGCCGCATACCAGGTCGGCGGCGCGCTCCCCGATCATGATCGCGGTCGCGGCCGGCCCGCGCCGCGGCACGCGGGGCAGGACGGAGGTGTCCGCCACCCGGAGCCCGCCCAGGCCGTGCACCCGCAGGTCGGAGTCGACGACGGCGTCCGGTCCGGTACCCGCCGAAGCGCTGCCGGACAGGTGCACCGAGGTCGTCAGGTGGTCGCGGATCCAGCCGTCGAGCCGGGTGTCGTTGCCGAGCTCCCAGCCGGCGGGGCCGCCGTCGTCGGGGCCGGCTCGGTCCCAGCCCGCGGCGCGCAGGACGTCCGCGGCGATCCGCACCGCGGCCCGCATCCGGTGCCGGTCGGAGGTGGTGCGCAGGTAGCGGAAGTCCAGCCGGGGCGGGTCGTCGTGGTCCGGGGAGGTGATGGCGAGCATCCCGCGGCTGTCCGGGCGCTGCACCGCGCACATCAGGTGCGCGGGCCCGCCAGGCGCGAACGGGTGCGCGAACAGCAGGATCTCCAGGTCACCGGCCGGGTCGGTACCGGAGTCGAGGTGGAGCGCGGCCTGCGCGGCGACGGCGTCGGCGGGCGGGTCGGGCAGGCCGCTGCGCAGTGGCAGGAACACCGCGGGATGGTCCGACCAGCCGCGTCCGACCCCGGGCAGCTCGTGCACCACGGCGACGCCCGCGGCCCGCAGCGTGTCCTCCGGGCCGATCCCGGAGCGCTGCAGCAGCGCCGGGGTGCCGACCGCGCCCGCGGTCACGACGGTCTCGGCCGCGTGCAGGGTGCGCCCGCCGACACGCACCCCGGTGACCCGGCCACCCTCGATCACCAGGGTCTCGGCCGGGGCTCCGCCGAACACGGTCAGCGTGTCCGTGCCGCCGCTCGCTGCGCCTGCGCTCCTCCCGGCCGACTCCGCGTACCCCCACGGCGGGGGCAGGTAGGCGGTGGCGGCGCTGACCCGGCGCCCCTCGACGGCGTTGGTCGGGATCGGGCCCGCGCCGGGCGGGCCGCCGGCGTTCTTGTCCGGCTCCTCGGGATGGCCGAGCACGAGGCAGGCGGCCAGGAACGGGTCGGTCGTCGCGGCCCGCAGCCGGCCCGAGGGGCGCGAGATGCGCAGCGGGCCCGCGTCGCCGTGCCGGTCGGAGGTGCAGAAGTCGAGGTCGCGCTCCAGCCGCCGGTAGTACGGCAGGACGTCGTCGTAGGACCAGCCGGGGACGCCCCAGTCCGCGAAGTCCGCCGGGACGGCGCGCACGAAGTAGCCGCCGTTGATCGCACCGGAGCCGCCCAGCACGCGTCCCCGCGGCACGGTGCACTCCCGCCCCTGGCACAGCGTCGCCCGGTAGGCCCAGTTGAGGACGTGGCCGGGCGCGGTCGCGGCGAGCGACGCGATCGGCATCGAATCCGGCGGGACGACGACGGCACCCGCCTCGACCAGGGCCGTACGCACCCCGCGCTCGGCGAGCCGGCCCGCGAGGGTGCACCCCGCGGATCCCGCGCCCACCACCACCACGTCGAACCCGTTGGTCATTGCTGCCAGGATGCCTCACGTGACCGACGCTGCACGTGACCTCGCCTCGTTCCTCACCGCGAGCCCGTCGCCGTACCACGCGGTGGCCGAGGCCGTCCGCCGGTTGTCCGCCGCGGGCTTCGCCGAGCAGCGCGAGGACGAGCCGTGGGCCGACGGGCCGGGCGGGCGCTACCTGGTGCGCGACGGCACGATCCTGGCCTGGTGGCAGCCCACGTCCGGGCCGGGCGCCCCACTGCGGATCTTCGCCGCGCACACCGACTCGCCCGGGTTCAAGGTCAAGCCGAACCCCGACGTCGGCGTCGCCGGGTGGCGCCAGGTCGGGGTCGAGGTCTACGGCGGCGCGCTGTGGAACTCCTGGCTCGACCGCGACCTCGGCCTCGCCGGGCGCCTCGCGCTCTACGACGGCCGCGTCGTCCCGGTCCGGGTGGACCGGCCGCTGCTGCGCATCCCGCAGCTGGCGATCCACCTCGACCGCGGCGTGAACCAGGGCCTGACCCTGGACCCGCAGCGGCACCTGCTCCCTATCTGGGGTCTCGGCGACCCGGACGGCGGCGACCTGGTCGAGTTCCTCGCCGTGCGGGTCGGCGAGGACCCGGAGGACGTCGCGGCGCACGACCTGTTCACCTACGACCTCACCCCGCCCGCCACCCTGGGCCGCGACGACGAGCTGCTCGCCGCCCCGCGGCTGGACAACCGGGCCTCGGTGCACGCCGGGATCAGCGCGCTGCTCACCGCGGTCGAGCGGGACCCGGGCACCGTCCCGGTGTTCGTCGGGTTCGACCACGAGGAGATCGGCTCGGCCAGTGCGACCGGCGCCGCCGGGCCGCTGCTGGAGACGGTGCTGACCCGGCTGGCCGGGGGTTTCGACGAGCGGCACGCGGTGTTCTCGCGGTCGCGCTGCCTGTCGGTGGACGTCACGCACGCCGCGCACCCCAACCACCTGGACAAGCACGACCCGGACCACCTGTCGGTGCCGAACCGGGGGCCGTCGCTGAAGGTGAACGCGGTGCAGCGCTACGCCACCGACGCGCCGGGCGCGGCCGCCTGGAAGCGGGCCTGCCGCGCCGCGGACGTGCCGAGCCAGGTGTTCGTCTCCAAGAACACGGTGCCGTGCGGGTCGACCGTCGGGCCGATCATGGCGACCCGGCTGGGCATCCGGACGGTCGACGTCGGCATCCCGGTGCTGTCGATGCACTCCGCGCGCGAGCTGTGCGGGGTGCACGACCCCGGCCTGCTGGCCCGGGCCGGTGTGGAGTTCCTGACCGACGCCGGCTAGACCTGCGCGGCGACCCGGGAGCCGGGCACGTAGACGTCGGTGTCGATGATCCGCGACCCGAGCGGCAGCAGCGACACCGGGATCAGCTTCAGGTTCGCCCAGGCCATCGGCAGGCCGATGATCGTGACGGCCAGCGCGATCGCGGTCACGACGTGGCCGATCACCAGCCACCAGCCGAACAGCAGGATCCACAGGACGTTCCCGATCGCCGACGCCGCACCGGCCCGCGGGTCGCGCACGGCCTCACGGCCGAACGGCCACAGCGCGTAGAGCCCGATCCGGAACGAGGCGATGCCGAACGGGATCGTCACGATCAGCAGACAGGCGATGATCCCGGCGGCCGTGTAGGCGAGGAACAGCCAGAAGCCGGAGAGGACCAGCCAGACCACGTTCAGGATGAGGCGGAGCATGGGTCCAGCATGCCCGAGGTGTCCGGTTCCCCCCTCCGGGATGTTCCGGAGGCCGACCCCGGTTTCCGGTGGGGCGGCATTCCTCACGTCCGACCCGTGACCTCCTCGACGACGCTCTCCCCCGTGCCCGGCCGGGACTCCCAGGCCCAGGTCTCGTGCGAGCGGAGCCGGCCGTCGTCGAGGACCTCGAGGCGGGCCTCGCACCGCCCCGAGCTGGACGCGCCGTCGACGGACACGTGCACGTAGCGGAAGCTCAGCCGGTCGCCCTCGCGGGTGCCGGCCAGGCGGCCGAGCCGGACGTCGCCACCGGAGTACTCGGCCCACACCAGGCCGTCGGACTCGTGGTAGTCGAACACGGTGGCCCGGCCGACCTCGCCGTCGCCGGAGTTGCTGACGCCGGCGAACCGGCGGCCGTCGACGCTGGGTGCGGTGCTCATGTCCCGATCCGACCACGGGAGGATGGCGGGGTGGAGTTCCCCGTGACGTTCCTCCCGCCCCTGGTGCGGACCTGCACCGACTCGGGTGAGGGCCCCTGGAACGAGCTGCTCGGGATCATCGCGCCCCGGGATCCGGACGAGGAGACCCTCCTCGCCGCGTTCGACGTCGTCACCGAGGACCTCTTCGGCGGCTGGACCGCCGACCGCGTCGTCGTGTTCGCCCTCGACGACGGGCTCGCCGCCCACCATCCGCTGCTGTTCGTCGTCGACGAGCGGACCCTGCACGACGACGGCTTCCCGATCGTCGCGGCCGACCTGCGCCAGGATCCCGGCCGAACACTCCGGATCGCCGCCGCCGATCTGTGGTCGATGGAGAACAACGTGTCGACCGCGAACATGGAGTTCGCCGACTTCGCCGACCACGCGCAGCTGCAGCCCGACCGGGTGTTCCGCGGCTTCTGCTGACGATCGCCACCGTCGGACGGTGAACTCCACCGTCCGACGGCCCCGCCCTACGACGACCCGCGTTCCGCGGAACGCGGCCTCACACGCCGGTGCTGCCGTCGATCCGTTCCCGCAGCAGGTCGGCGTGCCCGACGTGGCGCGCGTACTCGGCGATCACGTGGGTCAGGATCCACACCACCGACACCGCGTTCCCACCGAGGGACCCGGTGCCGTCCGGCCCGGCCTCCTCGACGACCCGGCGGGCCCGGGCGACCTCTGCCTCCCAGGCCGCGCGGGCCTCTGTGAGGTCCGCGCTCCCGAGCTCGAAGCCGCCGTCATGGCCCGTTCCGGACTGCCGCGGGTACAACGACGGCACGTCCTCACCGCCCAGGACCTGGCGGAACCAGTTCCGCTCGACGGACGCCAGGTGCCGGACCAGCCCCAGCAGCGTGAGCGACGACGGCGGCACCGACGCCTCCCGCACCTGCTCGCCGGTCAGTCCCTCGACCTTGCCGATCAGGGTGGCGCGGTAGAAGTCGAGCCAGGCCGTGAGCGTGGTGAGGGCGTCGGCCTGCATCGGGGGATGGGCGCGGTCGGTCATGTCCGCGATCGTGACAGCGGGGTCCGACATCTTCCGATCCCGGCCGGGCGATGGTCCACTGCGGTCGTGACCGACATCCCGCCCACCGTGGTGCGCAGCAGCCGGACCGTCGCCGCCGACCCTGCGACGATCTTCGAGCTCATCGCCGACCCCGCCCGTCAGCCGTCCTGGGACGGCAACGACAACCTCGCCGAGGCAGCGGACGGGCAGCGGGTCCGCGCCGTCGGCGACGTCTTCTCCATGCTGCTCACCCAGGGCGCGGTGCGGGAGAACCGGATCGTGGAGTTCGTCGAGGGACGGCTCGTCGCGTGGCTGCCGTCGGAGCCGGGGAAGCCGCCGCCCGGGCACCTGTGGCGCTGGGAGCTGGAGCCCGTCGGCGACGGCACGACCCGCGTGACCTGCACCTACGACTGGACCGAACTCGACCCGGACGACGCGTTCCGCCAGAAGCGCGCCCGCGCCACCACCACAGACCAGCTGCGGGCGTCACTGGACCTGCTCGCCGCCGTCGCCGAGAAAGAGTGATCCGAGACACTGTCGCCGGACGAACGATCATGGAAAGGTGCTCGTCTGGCGGCATGGACGCCGAGCAGGTCATCGCCGTACTCGCCGGGTTCCCCGGCACCCGGATCGTGGAGGGGAACGGGGACGCGTTCGCGATCCACGACCCGGATCACGACTACGAGCAACGCCCCCGCCAGGGCTGGGCGACTGTCGTGCGGTCCGACGTGAACGACACCGCCTCCAACCTCGACCAACCCGGCGCGTTCCGGCTCAACATCGGGCTGCCGACCGCCCGATACCGAGAGCTGTTCCCAACCGATCCGGGCACCGACCCGACGTCCCGCGACGTGCTGTTCCCGCACCCGGTCTACGCCGCCTACCACTGGGTGGCGGTGGTGGAGCCGGAGACGACCTGGCCGCTGGTGCGGGAGCTGCTCGACGTGGCGCACGACTTCGCCGTCCGGAAACACGCCAATGCGGCCCGGCGACATTCCTAGGCTGCCCTGGTGAAACGTCGGCTGATCACGATGCGCGTCGCCCAGGACGATCTGGCGTTGTCCCCCGGGAAGGCCACCGAGGTGGAGCTGGGGAGCCCGCTGGACTCGTTCGGGCAGGAATGGCTGATGGCCTCGCACACCGTGACCCTGCTCGACGACGGGACGGCGCTGCTGACCTTCGTGCTGGAGCGGCGGGGCTGGTAGCGATGACCTGCGGCGGATCCGACGAAGGGAGAACCGTGGACCCCAGACCACACCGCGTCGTCGAGCGCAGACGGTGGCTCTACTACCTGCTCGTTGGCCTGTGTTTCGGTGTCGTCGACTTCTACTTCCACACCTTCATCCAACGGTGGACCGGTCTGGGCGTCTTCTTCCTCGGGCTCGGAGTGTGGCTCGTACCGCTGCTGCCGGTCGTTCTGAACGAGTCGGCGGTTACCCGCAGGACGAGCCGGGCCGTCGCGGCGGGCATCGCGGTGTGGCTCGCCGCCATCGTGGCGTACTACGCCTACCTCGGGTTCAATCTCGTCGTCATCGGTCGTGCCAGCAGGCCCGAGATGCATTTCACCAGTCATACCGATCCGTACTACTGGTCGAACGTCTCGTACCTGGAGGCTTATTCAGGGTGATCATGAAGTGCGGTGTTTCTCCAGGTCGGGACCGCAGCGAGGTAGCCCGCCAGGCGGCCCTGAATAAGCCTCCTCTTCGGTGACGAGGTGCTCGGCGGGATACTCGAATGGTCTCCCGTCGCCGTCGTGGGCGGCGCGGCGATCGGATGGCTCGTGTCCACGATGAGGCTTATTCAGGCTCCGTCAGGTAAGTGTGTAGAAGATGAGTCCGATGACTGCCGAGATTGTCGTTTTAAATGTGGCGTAGGGCCGCCGGTAGTCTGTGTGGAGAACTTTCCACGTTTTGATATGGGCGATGACTCGTTCGATGGTGGCGCGTGTGTGGTTGAGGCTCTTGTTGAATGTTTTTTGCCAGTCGAGAAGTTCCCGGCCGGGTGGTTTTTTGAACGGGGTGAGCATGCCGCGCCCGATGTATCCTTTATCGCCGATCGGGGGGTATGTGGCGAGGTGGTCGAGGGCGCCGGATTGGTCGAGGCAATATAGGTCGTGTCGGGAGCCTGGGGTCGGGTCGGAGATCCACGACAGCTGCCCTTCCAGGGTGGCTGCGACCTGGACGACGACGCCGGTGGTGCGATGCTTGCCCGACCACAGACCCGGCACCGCGGCCCATGACCAGCAGGGCAGCAAGGTTCCATCGATGATGTACTGCCGATCGGCACGAAGCTCCTCTGCCGTCGGAACGACACTCCGCAGCGCCTGTGCCAGCAACGGTGTCACCCCCGTGATCGCTCGACTAACCGTCGACTGCGACACCCCATAGGTTTCCGCCAACTCCCACTGCACACGATTCCCGCGCAGATACGCCAACGTGATCACCACCGACCAGAACAACCCCAGAACCGGCGGCCAAGACAAACGTGCCTCCGTCGCGTCCCGCTGATCCTGCTCATACACTATAGCGACAAGATCCTGAATTTCATCACGCCGGAAACCAGTGGTATAGTACATACTGCGGCAGCCCGTTCATCTCGGATTGATTCGGCAAACCAATATTCGCGATGGACGGGCTGTCGCCCAACCCGACACGCCGGGCTAGATCGTTATTTCACGGGGCCTGAATAAGCCTCGATGTATCTGAGAACAACGCGGGCGCACGGGGAAGCACTGTCGTGATGGGTGGCCGTCCGTCCACGTCCGACTTGCTCCTACGGCCTGCGAAACCCGACGACATCGAGACGTTGCATCGATTCGTGGTCGAGCTGGCCGACGAGGAGTCGTTTCCGGGGGACGTGATCGCGAAACCCGCCGACCTGGCTGCTGCACTGTTCGGCCCATCCCCTCTTGCGGAGTCGGTCGTGGTAGCATTGGGCGATCAACTCGTCGGGTTCGCGATATTCTATCCGACGTACAGCACGATTCTCGGGCGGCCCGGTATCCATCTCGAGGACCTGTATGTCGATGGGGCTTTCCGCGGCCGGGGGATCGGCGAGGCCCTCCTCGGACACCTCGCCGATCTCGCGACCGAGCGTGGCTGCGGACGCCTGGAGTGGTGGGTACTCCGCACGAACGTCAGCGCGATCCGCTTCTACGAACGTCTGAATGCCCGGGGACTCGACGAGATCGAGGTCATGCGGCTCGACGGCGGCAGTCTTTTCGAGTTCGGATCCCGGCGCACGGTATAGAGCCGTTCCGGAGGCGTTCGGTCACCGCACAGGGGCCGTGCCCGGTGGAGGAAGCTCGGACGACCGTTCCTGACACCGGAGTAGGTTGCCTGACACAACCAGGACGGCGGTGGGGTCAGGCACTCTCCAGTCGGAACTGTCCTCCCTCATGCCTCCATCGCGTAGGAGCTGTCCATCAGCTCGACCATGGCCTGCTGGAACTCGTGGCGCTTCGTGTCGCTCCATCCGGGTGTCAGCCGAACGAAGGTCTCCTCCTGCCAACGATGCGCGTCGTCCACCATCGAGCGCCCCGCCGAGGTGACCGATGCTTCGCGTCGTCGAGCGTCGCCCGGCGCGACGACCATGGTCAGGTACCCGGCCTTCGCCGCGCTCCCGATCAACCGTGATGCACCACTTTGGTCGAGCCCGATCTCACGTGCAACGTCGTTCACGGTTGCGGGAAGGCCTCGCTGACGGAGTGCATGGACTGCTTCGCAGACCAGCACCAACCGTCCCTGCTCCCCACCTGCGTCGGCCGGGAAGGACCGACGGGCCCAGTGCCGGACGAAGTGAAACAGGACCTGCCCCGGCCCCTGGCTCGTCACTCGGTCGCTGCCATCTCGCGGTCGTTGCAGGCCAGCTCCCGGGCGCCCTCGAGATCCGGCAACCTGAGCGCAGCGGTGACCTTTCCGTCGGACACGCGGAAGACCGTCGCCACCCGCCTGACCTCCTCGCTGTCGGGCCAGGTGGCGTCCTCCTCGACCACCATCAGCTGCTCGCTGACCGGGTGCCAGGACCGAGGGACCAGCGTGATCCCTGACCGCCCCACCCACTCGGCGAACTGCTCAGGCGTGATCGGACCCGCACCCTTCGGGCCCATGACGACGACCGGATCTCCTACGGCTCGCGCGGATCGCTGCAGGTCGCCGGCGTTGACGCTGGCATGCCACTCGTTCACGGCTGCTTCGAGGCTTGGCTCCACGCACCGTACTCTATGCGTTTCGCATATATTCGGCCAGGCGGCTACGACGAGCTCACGTGTGGGTTGCGGTCATGGCTGTGGTCAGGACCGCCTGCCGTCTCGCTGCGTCACGCGTCGACGAGAGGCCCGAGGAAGCCGCGCAGCGCCTCGGCGAGCTGCTCCGGTGCTTCTTCCGCCATGTGGTGTCCAGAATCGATCACGCCACCGGACAGATCGTTCGCCCACGTTCGCCACACCGTGAGGGGATCTCCGTAGAGCTTCTCCATGTCGTCGCGGCTGGACCACAACACGAGCGTGGGGCAGGTGAGCCGGCGTCCCGCTGCCTGATCGGCGTCGTCGTGTGCGCGGTCGACACCGAGACCGGCCCGGTAGTCCTCCACCATGGCTCCGACCGTCGCGGGGTCGTGGATGGCCCGGTGGAACTCCGCGTAGGCCTCAGGGCCCATCTGGTCGATGCTGCCGCGGTACCAGGCGTCGGGGTCAGCGAGGATCACACGCTCGGGGACCTCGGGCTGAGCGAAGAAGAACCAGTGCCACCACTCCGCCGCGAATCGCGCGTTGCAGCGGGCCAGTGCCTCGCCGATCGGAACGCTGTCGAGAACGGCGAGCCGGGACACGAGGTGTGGGGTGTCCATCGCCATGCGGAACGCCACGTACGAGCCTCGGTCGTGGCCGACGACGGCGGCATCCTTGTGTCCGAGCCGTCCGAGCAGCCGGCTCATGTCGGCTGCCATTGCTCGCTTGGAGTACGGCGCATGGTCATGGGTTGTGGGTGGCTTGGACGACGCGCCGTAGCCGCGTAGGTCAGGGCAGATCACGGTGTATCCGGCATCGACCAGCAGCGGGGCGACGCGGTGCCAGGTCGCCGCAGTACGGGGATGGCCGTGCAGCAGCAACACGGCAGGACCGTCTCCGCCGTAGCGCACTCTCAGGGCGACGTCGCCGACCGTAATCCGCTCGTCGGTGAAGTCCCGAAAGAAGCTCCCCGGCGTCCCGTACCTCATCCGTTCATCGTTGCCGATACTTCACCGCGCGGCTCGGTGCCGCCGTAGGTCGCCACTGGGCCGGAGGCGGGAACCTCCGGCCGGTCAGGGCCGATGTGACGACGTGAAGAATGGCCTCACCGGGCGGACGGACCGGTATCGGGTCGGTCAGATCGGTTGTCCCGGCGGCGCCGCACGAGTGCAGTCACCATTCCTGCGACGGCGACGAACCCGGCCATCACGCCCACCAGCAGGATCCAGATCTCGTACGCACCGGCGAACTTCGACACACCGATCAGGACCACGCCTACTCCGAACGCTGGCCACCATCTCGTCGTGCCCCGCGGAAGGACCGCGGTATTCGATCGGCGCTCCTGCCTGCGAAGGACGAGGCCCAGCGTCAACATTACGAGTCCGCTGACGATCTGCAGGATACTTGCAGCCAAGCCAGCGGCCGATACTGCGGCAGCGAGGGACGTCATCGTGGAATGATGCACGATCTTGAGGCTTATTCAGGCCCCGTGAAATAACGATCTAGCCCGGCGTGTCGGGTTGGGCGACAGCCCGTCCATCGCGAATATTGGTTTGCCGAATCAATCCGAGATGAACGGGCTGCCGCAGTATGTACTATACCACTGGTTTCCGGCGTGATGAAATTCAGGATCTTGTCGCTATAGTGTATGAGCAGGATCAGCGGGACGCGACGGAGGCACGTTTGTCTTGGCCGCCGGTTCTGGGGTTGTTCTGGTCGGTGGTGATCACGTTGGCGTATCTGCGCGGGAATCGTGTGCAGTGGGAGTTGGCGGAAACCTATGGGGTGTCGCAGTCGACGGTTAGTCGAGCGATCACGGGGGTGACACCGTTGCTGGCACAGGCGCTGCGGAGTGTCGTTCCGACGGCAGAGGAGCTTCGTGCCGATCGGCAGTACATCATCGATGGAACCTTGCTGCCCTGCTGGTCATGGGCCGCGGTGCCGGGTCTGTGGTCGGGCAAGCATCGCACCACCGGCGTCGTCGTCCAGGTCGCAGCCACCCTGGAAGGGCAGCTGTCGTGGATCTCCGACCCGACCCCAGGCTCCCGACACGACCTATATTGCCTCGACCAATCCGGCGCCCTCGACCACCTCGCCACATACCCCCCGATCGGCGATAAAGGATACATCGGGCGCGGCATGCTCACCCCGTTCAAAAAACCACCCGGCCGGGAACTTCTCAACTGGCAAAAAACATTCAACAAGAGCCTCAACCACACACGCGCCACCATCGAACGAGTCATCGCCCATATCAAAACGTGGAAAGTTCTCCACACAGACTACCGGCGGCCCTACGCCACATTTAAAACGACAATCTCGGCAGTCATCGGACTCATCTTCTACACACTTACCTGACGGAGCCTGAATAAGCCTCCTTGCACCACCTATCAGGCGAGGATCCAGAGGACAACTGTTTTCCTCGCGGATCCTTGAAGCCAACAGCGACGCGCACGTCCGGTCGCGCAGTGGCACGTGATCCGCACGGCCCTCGGTCTCGAGCAAATGCGGTTCCACGATCTGCGGCACACCGCGGTGTCGCTGTTGCTCGCGCTCGGCGTCCCGCCGCACGTGGTCCGGGAGATCGTCGGGCACAGCGACGTCAAGGTCACGATGACCGTCTACGCGCACGGCAACCTCGACGAGAAGGCCGCCGCTCTGACCCAGCTGAGCACCGCTGTCACCGGCGCGTTGCTGTCACCGGTTGCTGTCAACGAGGGGCAGGAGGACCGGTCGTGATCGTCGATCATGGGTCTGACCTGTGGCGGAAGCGGGGGGATTCGAACCCCCGGTCCTTTCGGACGCCCGCTTTCAAGGCGGGTGCATTCGGCCGCTCTGCCACGCTTCCGATCGGGAGGGTAACGGGACCGCTCAGCGCTCCGCGCGGTAGTAGGTGACCGGCCCCATCCTCGTCGCCCCGTGCCCGACCACCACCGCATCGGTGAAACCGGCGGCCGCGAGCAGCTCCGGCACCGGCTGCGCCCCGTGACCGTGGCCGCCGTGACCGTGACCGTGGCCGTGCCCGCCGTGGCGGGACCGGCGGTGGGCCGGGTCGAAGCGTGCCAGCAGCGACAGCACCCTGTTCACGACGCGCATCCGTCCGGCGGTGCGCGGGTCGTGATCGAGGTCGACCAGGTGCAGGCTCCCGCCCGGCGCCAGGACGCGGTGCGCCTCCCGCAGCGCCGCGACCCGGGCGTCGGCGGCGATGTGGTGCAGCATCAGCGAGGAGAGGACCCGGTCGACGCTGCCGTCGGCGAGGGGCAGGTCCTCGGCCACACCGATCTGCAGCTGCAGCTCGACGCCGGCGTCTGCCGCCTTGCGGCGGGCCATCGCGATCGCCTCCGGGTCGGGGTCGACGCCGTGCACGGTGGCCGTCGGAACGGCCTCAGTGGCGCGCAGCAGGACGTTCCCGGTCCCGCAGCCGATCTCCAGCACGCGGTCCCGCGGGCCGATGCCCGCCTGCGCCAGCAGCCGCCAGTACATCGGGACGGCGCCACTGAGCCGGGCCACGGTGTCGTAGCCGGGGAGCAGCCGCGAGCTGACGAGCGCGGGTGTGTGGGCGTGCGTGGTCATCGGTTCCCCTCGGACGAACTTCGTGTACGTCACCGACCCTTCCTGGCCTGCGAACTGCCTACAAGGCACTATCTGTGGCCGTGGTGGGACGAAGTTCGGGCGTTCCGCTGGTCGGCTTCGCACACTCCCCGGTGCCGATCGCGGCCCAGCACGTCGACGGGCCGGGAGCGTCGCTGCCCCGGGTACGGGGGCCGCACGCGCACGACTTCCTGCTGCTCGTCCACGTCGTCCGCGGCACCTGCACGTACCGAGTCGACGGGCGCGCCTGGGAGCTCGGCGAGGGCGACGCGTTCGTGATCGCCCCCGGCGCGGTGGTCGACCACGCCCGGGAGAGCGCGGAACCACCCGGCGAGCTGTGGTCGGTGATCTTCCCGGCCGAGGCGGTCGCGCCCGCGTCCTGGCAGGACCATCCGCTGCTCGCGCCGTTCGTCGGACGCCACCGCGGTGGCGGGCAGCGGATCCGGGTCCCGCCCGAGGAGCGGGCGACCTGGCGGGCCCGCTTCGCCGACCTCGACGACGAGCTGACCCGCCGCCGCGACGGTCACGCCGAGGCTGCTCGCGCGCACCTCACCCTGCTGCTGGTGGCCCTGGGTCGGCTCGTCGACGACGTGCCCGCCGAGTCCGGCGACCCGCTGCTCGCGGCGGTGTTCGCCGTCGTCGAGGAGCGGTTCGCCCAGCAGCTGTCGCTGCGCGAGGTCGCCGCCGCCGTCGGACTGACCCCCGGGCACCTGACCACCGTCGTCGGGCGCAGGACCGGGCGGACCGTGCAGCAGTGGATCACCGAGCGCCGGATGCGGGAGGCGCGGCGGCTCCTCGCCTCCACCGACCTCCCGGTCGCCGAGGTGGGCGCCCGGGTCGGCTACCCCGACCCCGGCTACTTCGCCCGCCGCTTCCGTGCCGCGCACGGCGTCGCGGCCGCGACGTGGCGGGCCGGACCCGGGACACCCTGACGGGCGGCGGGGGACGTCCGCGCCGGTGCGGTCCGGCGCGGTGTGGTGGGATTCCACGGTCTCATCTCGGGAGGACGACGTGCGGTTCGACGAGAACGCCCAGCTCGACACGTCCGGCGTGGACGACCTGCGAGGCTCCGGCGGTGGCCGGGGCGGCGGGGTCGGCGGCCGGGTGGCAGGCGCGGGCGGCGGCCTGGGCCTCGTCGGCGTCATCCTGTACCTGCTGCTGTCGAACTTCGCGGGTGTCGACATGTCCGGGATGGGCGCGGGTGACGGCTACCCCGGGCTCGACCAGGTCGGCGCAGGCCAGACGGCGGACAACTCGTCGCTGCAGCAGAACTGCGCCACCGGCGAGTCGGCGAACACCTCGACGGACTGCCGTGTCGTCGCCGTCGTCAACTCCCTCGACGACTACTGGGCCACCCAGTTCTCCTCCGGTTTCACCCCGCCGCGCACGAACTTCTTCTCCGGCGGGGTCAGCACCAACGGCTGCGGGTCGGCGACGTCGGACAGCGGGCCGTTCTACTGCCCCGCCGACTCCGAGATCTACATCGACCTCACATTCTTCCAGGAGCTGCAGACCCGCTTCGGCGCGAAGGGCGGACCGTTCTCGCAGGCCTACGTGATCGCCCACGAGTACGGCCACCACATCCAGAACCTCACCGGCACCAACCGCCGCGCGGGCAACGACACCGGCCCGACCTCCGGCTCGGTGCGTCTGGAGCTGCAGGCCGACTGCTACGCGGGCATCTGGGCCAACCACGCGACGACGACGCCCGGCCCGTCCGGGAAGCCCCTGATCACCCAGCTGGACCAGTCCGACATCGACGCCGCCCTCGACACCGCGTCCCGGATCGGCGACGACTACATCCAGTCCAACCTGGGTGGCGGCCGGGTCGACGAGTCGCAGTTCTCGCACGGCAGCTCCGCGCAGCGCGAGAAGTGGTTCACCACCGGCCTGCAGAGCGGCAACCCCGACTCCTGCGACACCTTCGCCGCACGCAGCCTCGACTAGCGCCGTAGCCGCCCGAGCTGGTGATCCAGCACGGCGAGCGCGCCGGCCTCGTCGGCATCGCCGAGCAGGACGGACTCGGCGATGCCACCGGCCAGTGCCAGGAGCACGGTCGCCTCCCGGTCCGGGTCGAGCGCGGCGAGCTCGCCGGCGTCGCGGGCCGCTGCGAGCCGGTCGGCGACGGCCGCACGGATCAGGCGGTTGCCCGTCCGGTAGGTCTCGCGCAGCCGGTCGTCGCCGAGTGCACGGATGAGGAAGGCGGAGCCGACCCGGGCGTCGGTGCGGGCGTAGTCGTCGAGCGGGAGCAGTGCGACCAGCAGGGCGCGAACCTCCCCCAGCGGCGACGACGGCGCGGCCGCCGCCATCCGCGCGCGCACCCGCTCGTCGACCCGCAGCCGCAGGTGCTGCGCGGCGAAGTCCAGCAGCTCGTCACGCGAGGCGAAGTAGTGCTGGACCCGCCCCTTCGAGACCCCTGCCTCCTGCGCCACCCGGGCCAGGCTGACCGCCTCCAGCCCCTCGGCCGCAGCGATCCGCCAGAGCGCCTCCGCGATCTCCCCGCGGCGCTGCCCGTGGTCGACCACCTTCGGCATCTCCACCTCGTTCCGATCCGATCGGCTTGCGAAAAGCCCCTGCCGGCTTTTACAGTCCGATCGTATCGTGAAACGGGGGGACGATGCGCACCGGACACTTCACCAGCGCCGCGGCCCGGGACCGGTTCCGCGCGCTGTACGACGACGTGGCCGCCGGGCTGGGGCCGACGAGCAGCCGCGACATCCCCACCACGCACGGCGTCGTCCGCGTTCTGACCTGCGACGGACCTCCCGGGGACCCGTTCGTCCTGCTGCCCGGGGCGGGGTCGCCCGGAGTGAGCTTGGCGCCGAACGTGCCCGCGCTGCGGCGCCGGGCGACCGTGCACCTCGTCGACCCGCTCGGCGGTCCCGGCGCGAGCACCCAGGACGTGCCGCTCCGGTCGGTCGCCGACCAGGTCCGCTGGCTCCGCGACGTCCTCGACACACTCGGGCCGTGCCACCTCGTCGGGACCTCGATGGGCGGGCGCCTGGCGTTCGAGGTCGCCCGCCGCGCCCCGGCCGGGATCCGGACGCTCGGCCTGCTCGACCCGGCCCGCACCTTCACGGGCATCCCGGCCGGCACGGTGGCCGCCTCGATCGGAGCGCAGCCCGGCGCCCCGTCGTGGCTGCGCCGGCGGTTCGTCACCCACCTGGGAGGCGGCGCCGACGTCGTCGACGACCCGGTCGCCCGGCTCATCGAGGCGGGCCTGTCCGGCTACGCCTCCGCGATCCCGCTGCCACCGCTGCCCACGGCCCGCGACGTGGCCGCGGTCGGCGTCCGCACCCTGGTGCTGCTCGGCGGGCGCAGCACGATGCTCGACGCCGGCCGGGCGCGGGATCGGGCCGCGCTGCTGCCACGCGGCACCGTCGAGGTGTGGCCGGACGCCACGCACGCGCTGCCCGGGGAGTTCCCGGAGCGGGTCGCCGAGCGGCTGTCGTCGCTGGTGACGGCGTCGTGAAGCGCCGGGAGCTCGCGGTCACCGTGCTCGGCGACATCGTCGCGCCGCTGGTGCTGTTCTACGTCCTGCGGGCGGTCGGCGTCGCGGCCGGGCCGGCGCTGCTCCCCGGGTCCGCGGTCCCGGCGGCGCGGGCGCTGTGGGTGCTCCTGCGGCACCGGCGCGTCGAGTGGTTCGCGGTGCTCGTGCTCGTCCTGTGCGTGGCGAGCGCGGCGACCGCACTGCTCGGCGGCGACGACCGCGTCCTGCTCGCCCGCGAGGCCGTGGTCACCGCGGCGCTGGGCGTCGTACTGCTCGCGAGCGTCTTCTCGTCGCGCCCGGTGATGTTCGTGATCGGCAGGCTCACCCTCGCCGAGTCCGGCCACAGCCCCGACGAGTGGGACCGTCGCTGGGCCTCCTCCGCCCGGTTCCGCTCGATCTGGCGGTGGCTGACGGCGGGCTGGGCGGCGGGCCTGTTCCTCGACGCCGCCCTGCGGGTGACGTTCGCCTACACACTGCCGGTCGACGTGGTGCCCGCGGTGCAGGGCGTGCAGTGGTTCGCCGTGCTGGCGGTGCTGCTCGTCGCCGGGCAGGTGTGGCTGCGACTGCCCCGGCACCGCGCGCTGATCTTCAGCTGACCGCGGCTCATCAGCCGACCGGCGGCGCCGCGGCGAGGAACTCCGCCAGGTCCGCGGTGTAGCCCTCGACGACGAGCTCCCACCCGGGCCGCACGAACGCCTCCCGGTCGAGGCGCACCCGGTACTCGGTGACGCGCTCGTCGTCGTGGACGATCGTGGCGGTGCCGTCGTCGCGGTAGCCGAGCCGGGCCGACACCGCCGCGGACCGCGCGTTCCCCGCCAGGTACTCCGAGCGCGCCACCAGCGCGCCGAGGTGGTCGAAGGCGAACGCCAGTACCGCGGCCCGCATCTCGGCGCCGTGGCCGCGGCCCTGAGCGCGGCGCACCAGGTACGAGCCGGTCGAGACCTCGCGGCGCACGCCGAACCGGTCCCCCACCACGTCCTGCATGCCGACGACCCGGCCCTGCGCCCGCACGACGAACGTCAGCGTCCACCACTCCGGTGACGCCCTCGCCCGGTTCCCCCAGTAGTACTGCGCCATGCCGCGCCCCAGGTACCGCGGGTCCGCCCGGGTCCACGGCGTGCGGAACGGCATCTCCGACGACGGGTGGATCCCGCTGCCGTGCACGGCCTCCACCAGCTCGCGGAGCGACGCGTCGTCCTCGATGCGCAGCTCCAGGCGCGGGGTCCGCAGGGTCAGCCCGGCCAGCGGCCACGGGTCGGGCACCGGGTCGATCGGCGCGGGGAGCACGTCCATCGGTCGACCGTGCCGGATCGCCGGGATGCGCGCCACGGAATACGGTCGGCTCCCATGTGGGCGATCACCTTGACCGAGTACGGCGGACCCGAGCAGATGACGTGGGCCGAGGTGCCCGACCCCGAGCCAGGGCCGGGTGAGGTCGTGCTCGACGTCGTCTCCTCGGCCGTCAACCGGGCCGACCTCCTGCAGGTCCAGGGGAACTACCCGGTCCCGCCCGGCGCGTCGGAGATCCTCGGGCTGGAGTGCGCGGGCCGGATCGCCGCGCTCGGCGAGGGCGTGACCGGCTGGTCGGTCGGCGACGAGGTCTGCGCCCTGCTCGCCGGCGGCGGCTACGCGACGAAGGTCGCCGTCCCGGCCCCGCAGCTGCTGCCCGTCCCCGGGGGCGTGTCGCTGGAGGAGGCGGGCGGCCTGCCCGAGGTCGCCTGCACCGTCTGGTCGAACGTGTTCCTGGAGGGCCGGCTCGCCGAGGGCGAGACGTTCCTGGTCCAGGGCGGCTCGTCGGGCATCGGCACGCACGCGATCCAGGTCGCGAAGGCGTTCGGCGCACGCGTCGCGGCCACCGCGGGCCACGCCGACCGGATGCAGTTCTGCCGTGACCTGGGCGCCGACATCGTCATCGACTACCACGACGACATCGCCGAGGAGCTGAAGAAGGCCACCGACGGCCACGGCGCCGACGTCATCCTCGACAACATGGGCGCCAAGGGCCTGGCGAACAACCTGTCGGCGCTGGCCCGCGACGGTCGACTGATGATCATCGGGATGCAGGGCGGGGTGAAGGCCGAGCTCAACATCGGCGCCCTGCTGGCCAAGCGCGGCCACGTCTCGGCGATGGGCCTGCGCGGCCGCCCGGTCGAGGGGCCGCACTCGAAGGCCGAGATCGTCGACGGGGTCCGGGAGAACGTGTGGCCGCTGTTCGCCGATGGCCGGGTGAAGCCGGTCGTCTTCGAGCGCTTCGCGATGTCCGACGCCGCCGACGCCCACCGCAGGCTCGCCGCCGGTGGGGTCACCGGCAAGCTCCTCCTCGTGAACTCCTGAGCGGGCGGGTCCAGAATGGGGCACATGAGCGACGAGCAGGAGACGTCCGGAGACCGGGTCGTGGTGGTCGGCGCCGACGGGCGGCCGGTGGGCATGGCGTCGGTCCCGCAGGACGACGACGGGTCCACGCAGAGCCCGGCCGGCCTGGTCGAGCAGCCCGCGAAGGTCATGCGGATCGGCACGATGATCAAGCAGTTGCTGGAGGAGGTGAAGGCGGCACCGCTGGACGAGGCGTCCCGCGAGCGGCTCAAGGAGATCCACGAGAACTCCGTCAAGGAGCTCGAGGAGGGTCTCGCGCCGGAGCTGCGCGAGGAGCTGCACCGGCTCAGCCTGCCGTTCACGGCGGACACGACCCCGTCGGAGGGCGAGCTGCGGATCGCCCAGGCCCAGCTGGTCGGCTGGCTGGAGGGCCTGTTCCACGGCATCCAGACCGCGCTGTTCGCCCAGCAGATGGCCGCCCGCGCCCAGTTGGAGCAGATGCGCCGCGGGCTGCCGCCGGGGATGGGCGGCGGGGCCCCCGAGCAGGGCGGCGTACCGGAGGGCATGGGTCGCGGGACCGGGCAGTACCTCTGACCCACGCCGACGACCTGCGGTTTCGCGGTGTCCCGGCGGGGGGCTCCCCTGCCGGGACCGCGGACGGCGTCTGAGTACCCTCACCGGGTGGCCGTGACCGTGACCGACAACGAGCCGGGCGACGTCGTCGACCCGTCCGAGGTGTCGAGCCCGCGCAGCTGGCGCCGGGCGTTCGCGGACCTCGCCCAGGGCTGGCGGCAACGGCCGTTGTGGGGCTACCTCGGCTGGCAGGACATCAAGCAGCGCTACCGCCGCTCCGTCCTGGGGCCGCTGTGGATCTCGATCAGCATGGGCGTCATCGCCCTCGGCCTGGGCATTCTCTACTCGGCGCTGTTCGGGATGTCGCTGGCGACGTTCCTGCCGCACGTCGCCGTCGGGCTGCTGATCTGGAACTTCGTGTCCGGCTGCATCCTCGAGGGCAGCGAGGTCTTCATCGCCAACGAGGGCCTGATCAAGTTCCTGCCCGCCCCGCTGAGTCTGCACATCTACCGGCTCGTGTGGCGGCAGACGCTGTTCTTCCTGCACAACCTGGTCGTCTGGGTCGTGCTGATGATCGTGTTCCCGCATCCGCTGGGGCTGTCGACGCTGCTGGCCGTCCCGGCCTTCGCGCTGCTGGCCGTCAACGGCGCGTGGGTCGCGATCCTGTCCGGGATCCTCGCGACCCGCTTCCGGGACATCCCGCCGATCATCGCCAGCGTGACCCAGCTGATCTTCTACCTGACCCCGATCGTCTGGTCGGTCGACACGCTCAGCAAGAACGACGTGGCCCGCGAGCGCGCGCAGCTGGTCGAGCTGAACCCGGTCTTCCACTTCGTCGAGATCGTGCGTCAGCCACTGCTCGGCCAGGAGATCGTCGGCCGGTACTGGCTGGTCACCGGCGTGATCACGCTGGTCGGCTGGGCCGCGGCACTGATCTGCCTGCGCAACTACCGCTCCCGCGTCGCGTACTGGGTGTGAGCCGCTGTGACTGAACCCCGCATCCGGATCGACCGCGCCGCCGTCGACTTCCCGATCTTCGACGCCAAGACGCGCTCGCTGAAGAAGGCCGTCCTCGGCAGGGCGGGCGGCCGGATCGGCACCGACGCCAAGGTGCCGATCATCGAGGCGCTGCGCGACATCACCGTCAGCCTGGACAAGGGCGCGCGCGTCGCACTCGTCGGGCACAACGGCGCCGGCAAGTCCACGCTGCTGCGACTGATGGCCGGCATCTACGAGCCCACCCGTGGCCGCTCGATGGTCCGCGGCAAGGTCGCGCCCGTGTTCGACCTCGCCGTCGGGATGGACCCGGAGATCTCCGGCTACGAGAACATCCTGATCCGCGGCCTGTTCCTGGGCATGACACGCAAGCAGATGGAGGCGCGGATCGACGACATCGCCGCCTTCACCGAGCTCGGCGACTACCTGGAGATGCCGCTGCGGGCGTACTCGACGGGCATGCGGGTGCGGCTCGCGCTCGGCGTCGTCACCTCGATCGACCCCGAGATCCTGCTCCTCGACGAGGGCATCGGCGCCGTCGACGCGGAGTTCCTGAACAAGGCCCGCGACCGGCTGCACGAGCTCGTCGACCGCTCCGGGATCCTGGTCTTCGCCTCGCACTCCGACGAGTTCCTCGCCGACCTGTGCGACACCGCGCTGTGGATGGAGCACGGGACGATCAAGGAGTACGGCCCGCTGCACGAGGTCCTCGACCACTACAAGGGGCGGACCCCGTCGTGACCGTACCGCTCCCGCCCGGCTCGGTCGTCGGCGTCATCGTGACGCGGCACCGCGCCGAGCTGCTCGTCGACTCGCTCGCGGCGATGGCGAAGCAGACCCATCCGCTGGCCCACTTGATCGTCGTCGACAACGGGCCGGACCGGCCCGCCCGCGACGCCGTCGAGGCGTGCCCACTGCCGACGACCTGGCTGCCGTCGTGGTCCAACCTCGGCGGTGCCGGCGGCTTCGCCCTGGGGATGCTGCACGCCCTCGCGATGGGCGCCGAGTGGATCTTCCTGGCCGACGACGACGGCCACGCCGCCGACGAGTCCACGCTCGCCACGCTGCTCGAGGTCGCGCAGCGGCACCAGCTCGCCGCGGTGTCCCCGGTGGTCGCCGACAAGGCCGACCCGGACCGCCTCGCCTTCCCGCTGCGCCGCGGCGTCACCTGGCACCGGTCCCGCTCGGCGCTGGGCCCCGACGACCTGCTGCCCGGCATCGCCAGCTTCTTCAACGGCGCCCTGTTCCGGGCCTCGACCCTCGAAGTCGTCGGGGTCCCGGACCTGCGCCTGTTCGTCCGCGGCGACGAGGTGGAGATGCACCGGCGGATGGTCCGGTCCGGGCTGCCGTTCGGCACCGCGTTGCAGGCCACCTACCTGCACCCCTACGGCTCCGACGAGTTCAAGCCGATGCTCGGCGGGCGGCTGCACGCCCAGGACCCGGGCGACGAGGTCAAGCGCTACTACACCTACCGCAACCGCGGCTACCTGATGTCCCAGCCGGGGATGCGCAGGATCGGCCTCCTGGAGCTGCCGAGGTTCGCCTGGTACTTCCTGGTGACCAAGCGCGACCCGGGCGCCTTCCGCGACTGGCTCACCCTGCTCCGCCAGGGTCGCCGGGAACAGTTCCACCGCGCCCCCTGATCATCCACACCCCTTGACCGTCGTCCACACCCGTTGCAACAGGTGTGGATGCCCCGCAGTGGGTGTGGATGCGGTGTCCACACCCGGTGGAGTTGTCCACAGGGCGCTGGTTGGGGGCGGTGGGGCGGCCGTGGTCGGTCAGTGTCACCGGTATGACACGCGAGACGCTCCGGGGCGACGCACACGGCCTGGTCCGGCGTAGCCGGCTGCGGGAGCAGGGGTTCTCCGACGACGAGATCGACGCGCTGCGGCGTAGCGGGGTCCTGACCGGTGTCCGGCGCGGGGTCTACCGGCTCACCGACGGGGGCGGATCGGACTCGGCCGTCGTCGACCACGCTCTGCGTGCCCGGGCCGCCGCGCCGGGACTGTCCCCGGATGCGGTGTTCGGCCACGTCACCGCATCCGTGCTGCTCGGCCTGCCGGTATGGGCCGTCCCGCTCGATCGGCTCCACGTCCTCCGGTCCCGCCCCACCGGTGCCCGGACCCGCGGTGACATGGTCGTACACAGCGGAGCACTCGCCTCCGACGACGCGGTCGAGGTCGACGGCCTGCGCCTGACGGGTCCCGCCCGCACGGTCGTCGACCTGGCCCGGTCGTTGCCCACGGAACAGGCGCTGGTCGTCGCGGACGGCGCCCTGCATGCCGCGGTCGTCGACGGGCGCACCGGGCACCCTCGACCGGGCGCGACATCGCCCGACGACATCACGTCGGCGCTGGCCCGGGCCACCGGGACCACAGGAGTGGGCACGGCTCGCCGGACCCTCGCCCTCGTCGACCCGGCGAGCGAGAGTCCCGGGGAGACCCGCAGCCGTCTCGGGATGCACCTGTCCGGCCTGCCCACCCCGGTGACGCAGTGGCCCGTGCCCGGGACCCGTTACCGTGCCGACTTCGCCTGGCCGGGGCTGCGTGTCGTCGGCGAGTTCGACGGGCGCGTGAAGTACGGGCGCGCCCGCTGTCCCGGCGGGGATGCGGCCGAGGCGCTCTGGGAGGAGAAGCGCCGGGAGGACCGCATCCGCCGCACCGGGCTCGTCGTCGTCCGCTGGACCTGGCAGGAGATCACCGACCCCGGCCCGCAGGGCATGGTCGCCACCCTCCGCTCCGCGCTCCGGTCCTGACGGATCCACACCCCCTGTCTGGCGTCCACACCCGTTGCAGCAGGTGTGGATGCCCGAGAACAGGTGTGGATGCGGGGGTCAGTCCTTGAAGATGACCCAGCGCAGCATGACGAAGTTGATCGCGGTGGCGGTGCCCTGGGCGACCAGCCAGGCGAGGCTGGTGTCGTAGCTCAGCGGCGGCAGCAGGTGCAGGACCAGGGAGTTCATGCCGACGTTGACGGCGAAGGTCGTGCCGTAGAGGGCCACGAAGCCGGCGAACCTCGCGCGGCCGCCGGTGTTCGCGCCGGTGAAGGTGAAGCGCTTGTTGAGCAGGTACGCCGTCGTCGTACCGAGGATGAAGCTGATGCCCTTGGCGAACGGCACCCACAGGCCCGCGTTCAGGAGCAGGTGATAGACGCCGAAGTCGACGATCGCGGAGAGCACGCCGATCGCGACGAAGCTGCCCAGCTGGCGGACGAGGCCGAGGCGCGGGGCCGGGGCGTCGGCCGGACCGGTGGCCGGGGGCTCGGCCCGGGTGGGCTCGGTGGCGGTCACCCATCGAGGGTAGCGGCGCGCGCCGCAACGACCGCGTCGACCCACCGAAGCGCAGGTCGCGCCCCTCCGACCTGCCGATCCGTACGCGACCGTGGACAGGGCAACGCACTTTGCCGTACAAAGTTGGTGACGGAGCAAACCAGTTGGTAGTGGGGGAAGCATGCAGGATCGGACGGACACCGACGTCGACGACCAGCCGCCGCGCTCACCGGCCGACGCGCTCGCGATCATCGAGCGCGAGCAGGCCCGGCAGGTCCCGCCGTACTGGATCTTCTATCTGATCTGGGGCGCGGCCTGGGCGGTCATCGGGCTCGCCTGGTTCGCGAACGGGACCGGGGCGGTCACCGCGCTCACCGCGGGCGTTCTCACGGGGCTGGCGATCGCCGGGGGGTCGATCAGCAGCGGCGTGGTCGGCGCCCGGATGGGACGCGGCGTCGCCGGGCCGAGCCAGCTCCACGGCGCCCTCTACGGCTGGGTCTGGCCGGTGGCGATGATCGGTGTCGTCGCGCTGGTGATCGGCCTCGGCCGGCTCGGCGCGCCGGTCGGGTTCGCCATGCCCGCGCTGTTCGTGTTCGTCACCGGCGGCCTGTTCGCGGTCGGGGCCGCGGTCTGGCGCAACGTCCCCGACTACGCACTCGGACTCGGACTGCTGGTGCTCGGGGCAGCGCTGCCGTTCGTCCCGGCACCGTGGCACGCGCTGACGCTGGCCCTCGTCGGCGGCGGCGCACTGGTCGCCACCGGACTGTGGACACGGGCGCGGGTGGTCCGATGACCGAGCTCGACCCCGTCATCCACGCCCAGGCCCGGCTGCGGGTCACCGCCACCCTCGCGGCACTCGACGACGGCGACCGCATGACCTTCCCGCGCCTGCAGGAGCTGCTCGGCATGACCGCGGGCAACCTGTCCACGCACCTGCGCAAGCTGGAGGACTCCGGCTACGTCGCGATCACCAAGACGCACCAACGACGCACCCCGGTGACCTTCGTCGAATTGACGAGAACGGGCCGGCGGGCCTTCGAGGACTACACGACGGCCCTGCGAGCGCTGCTCGACCCGTCGTCGGACCCCTCGGAGGTGCCGTCGTGACCGCCCCGGTGGAGCTGCGCGGGGTCTCCCGCCGCTACGGCGACACCCTCGCCCTCGACGACGTCGACCTCGTCCTGGAGCCCGGCAGCCTCACCGGACTGCTCGGCCCGAACGGCGCGGGCAAGTCGACGCTGGTCAACCTCGTGTCCGGGCTGCGCCGGCCGGACACCGGCACGGTGCGGATGTTCGGCGGGGACCCGCGGGACGCGGCGAACCGGGTCGCCCTGGGCACCACCCCGCAGCAGACGGGGCTGCCGGACACGCTGCGGGTCGGGGAGATCGTCCGGTTCGTCGGCGCCCACTTCCCCGACCCGGTCGGGGCCGGCGAGCTGCTGGAGCGCTTCGGCCTCGACGGGCTGGAGCGACGCCAGGCGGGCGGGCTGTCCGGCGGCCAGAAGCGCCGCCTCGCGCTCGCGCTCGCGTTCATCGGTCGTCCTCTGCTGGTGCTGCTCGACGAGCCGACGACCGGCCTGGACATCGAGGGGCGCCACGCGCTCTGGGACACCGTCCGCGAGTTCCACGCCGGCGGCGGGACCGTCCTGCTGACCACCCACTACCTGGACGAGATCGAGTCGCTGGCGGAGCGCGTCGTCGTCCTGGCCGGCGGTCGGATCCGCGCCGACGGCGACGTCGACGCCGTCCGTGGTGCTGTCCGGGGCGGCCGGGTCGCGTTCCGGACCACGACGGCACCCGGGGGACCGGCGGTGCCCGACGACCTGCCCGGCGTGGACCGGGCCGAGGTCGACGGCGACCGCGTCGTGCTGCACACCCCCGACGCCGACGAGCTCGTCCGCGCCCTGGTCCGCCACGACGTCCCGTTCACCGACCTCGCCGTCTCCCGCGCCTCGCTGGAGGACGCGTTCCTCACCCTGACCGGAGGACAGGCATGAGCATCGCCACGGCGCACGCCCGCTACCTGATCCTGGAGCAGCTGCGGATCCCGGTCGCGGTGCTGTCCACCGCGCTGTTCCCCGCCCTGACCCTTTGCTTCTTCGTGCTGCCGTTCGACTGGGGCGACGACCCGGTCGCGGCGACCCGCACGGTCGCCCAGCTCGCGCTGTTCGGCGTGCTCAGCGGGTTCCTGTTCACCTTCGGGGTGGGCGTCGCCGACGACCGCGAGAAGCCGTGGGACCCGTACCTGCGCACGCTGCCCGCGCCCGCGTCGGCCCGGGTGGTCGGCCGGCTCGCGGTCGGTGTGCTGTTCGCGCTGCTCGGGATGCTGCCGGTGGTCGTGCTCGGCGCGCTGCTCACACCCGCGGCCGTCGAGCCCGCCCGGCTGCCGGGCGCGGTGCTGGCGCTGCTGGTGGCCGGGCTGCCGTTCCTGTTCGGCGGGCTCGCGATCGGCTACTCGCTGCCGACCAAGGTGGCGCTGCCGGTGACCCAGCTGGCGTTCTTCCCGATGGCCTTCGGCGGCGGGCTGCTGCTGCCGCCGGAGCTGTTCCCCGGCTGGCTGGCCCGCGCGACCGAGCTGCTGCCCACCCGCGGGGCCCGCGACCTGCTGCTCTGGTCGCTCGGCGGACCGGCCCCGAGCGGCCGGCACTGGGCGCGTTCGCGGTGTGGACGGTCGGGCTGGCCCTGCTGGTGGGTTGGGCCTACCGGCGCGACGAGGGCCGTCGCTTCCGGTGAACCGGGTCAGAAGTGACGGCCGGCGAAGGTGTAGCGGGGCCGCACCGTGACCGAACCGGCGGCCGTCCGGCCGTAGACGCGGAAGTGCGGGCGGCCGTGGACGGCGCGGCTGGGCATCTTCGAGCGGACCGAGCCGTACTGGGAGACGAGGCCGTCGACGTCGGCGGTGGCGTTCTCCGGGACCAGCAGCCGGGCCGAACCGGCGCCGAGCTCCAGCTCCACCTCGACGACGGGCAGGGGCAGCTGCGCGTCGCAGAAGTCCAGTAGCACCGCGCCGAGCGAGGTCTGCACCCGCAGCCGGGCCGGGACCGCCCAGTCGCCGCGGCGCTTGACCCCGCTCATGCCGCCGCGCAGCACCGTGGGCGGGCCGACCGGTGTGGCGAGGACGTCCGCGGACAGGTTCAGCGGGTCCCCGGGCAGGTCGGACAGCACGGGGAGCAGCTCGGAGCCGAACCGGGCGCCGTAGACGACCGACAGCCGCTCCTGCAGCTCCTCGACCGAGATGCGGCCCTCGCCCAACGCGTGGTTGAGCCGCGCCGCGACGCGCTCGCGGTCGGCGTCGGAGATCCTGATCTCCCGACCCTCTCCGGGTAGCCGCGCGCCGGTCACCCCACCAGGGTAAACACCTAGCCGACGGGTGCGCCGTCCGGCAGCCGGAAGAGCCACACCCCGCCGTCGAACCGGCCGGGGTCGCCGGTCACCCGGCGGGTCCAGGCCAGCGCCCTGGCCTCGTCTCCCCCGGCGTACCCGGGGACGAACGCGACGGCGGTGATCCCCAGGTCGCGCAGCTCGCGGTGGGCGGCGGCGGCGTAGTCGTCGCTGGGCTCGTCCTTGCCGTCGGCGACCCACTGCGCCCCGATCTGGTAGCGGTTCCAGCGGGACTGGATCGCGACGTCGTCGTCGGGGTCGGAGGCGATGAAGTAGCCGCCGCGGATGCGGAACGCCGGGCCGGAGGCCGCCTGCCACCGCAGGCCCTGGGCGCCGTCGTCCCAGGCCGCGGTGATGCGTGGGTAGATCTCGACGACGTCGGCCGGGCCCAGCGGCGCCGCCCCGGCCGCGAAGAAGGCGGGCACCGGAGCGGGCCGGACCTCCTGGGCGTCGGCGGGCAGCCACGACACCACGGTCAGCGCGGTCAGGGCGACGGCGCCGACCGCCGTCGCCGGGGTGTCGAGCGGCATCCGGTCCACCCACAGCGCTACGACGACGGCCACGCACATCGCCGGCACCACCTGGATCCGGACCGGCTCGACCTCCGACAGCAGCGGCACCTCGGCGAACACCAGCCAGGGCAGCGGGATCCCGGTGTAGTCGCCCAGCAGCACCACGCTCGTGCCGAGCGAGGCGACCCAGGACAGGAACCCGACCGCCGCGACCACCCGCAGCGTCGTCGACCGGACGACCAGCACCGCGACGACGACCAGCGCCAGCGCGGCGAGGCCGACGTAGCCGCCCTGCTCACCGATGTGGCCGCCGAGCTCGGCGTCCGTGCCGTCGGGGACCGCGCGAACGGCGGTCAGCCGGGTCGGGACCAGCAGGTTCACCAGGTCCGCCCCCGTGGCGTGCACGTTGCGGATCGGGCCGCGCGGCCGGTTCGGCCCGGCCAGCACCAGGTACAGCGGGTACGCGCCGAGCACCACGAACACCCCGACGCAGGCCAGTCCGGCCCGGGCCAGCCCCGGCAGGTGGGCGGGGACCCGGCGCGGGAACCGCAGCGCGAGCACGATCGCGGTGACGACCAGGAAGATCACGCCGATCGCGAGGGTCTGGGTGTAGAGGACGAGCTGCCCGACCAGGGCGAGCCCGGCCGCCGCCCCGACCGTCCACGGCCGGCGCAGCGGCCCTCGCGCGAACAGGTGGTGGGCCAGCAGCAGGAGCAGCGGCGGCAGCAGCGACCACGTGAGGTTGAGGTGCCCGGCGATCGCGTGCGCGAGGTGGAACGGGGAGAACGCGTACAGCGCTCCGGCGATCCCGCGGGCGGCCCAGCCGCGACCGGTCCGGCCCACGTACGGGCCGAGCGCGGCGACCAGCACCAGCCCGGAGACGACCGGGCCGAGGATCAGGCCGACGTTGAACGCGGTCACCGAGCCCGCGACCAGGGTCACCGGGGCCAGCGCCAGCGCCAGCAGCGGCACCGCGGTGTTCCACAGTGCGTTGAGCCCGTACGGCCAGTGCATCCAGTCGGTGACCAGCGGGTTCTCCCCGTGCGTCACGGCGAACGGGAACCAGTGGATCCACCAGGAGAACATGTCGGCGTCGGCGGTGACGTGGCCGATCAGCAGACCGCCCGGGTCGGCGAGCACCCGGCGCTGCAGCCACAGCGAGCCCAGCAGGTACCCGAGCCCGAGCAGCACGTACAGCCCCGCGGTCGCGCCCCGGCCCCGCGCCGGTGGCAGCGGGAGGCGGACCTGCCGCTCGTCGAGCACGCGCCCAGGGTCGCACCCGTCGCCGTCGGGGCCCCTCGCTACCCTGGCGACGATGACGGACACGACCGTTCCCCGCAGCACCAGGACCGACGCCCCGGCGCGACGGACCGCCTCCCTGCACGGCTGGGGGCGGACCGCGCCGACGATCGCCCAGCTCGTCACCCCCCGCGACGCCGAGGACGTGGCCGAGGCCGTCCGCACGGCGGGCGAGCGCGGCGTGATCGCGCGCGGGCTCGGCCGGTCCTACGGCGACCCGGCACAGAACGCGGGCGGCGTCGTCCTCGACATGCCGGGGCTGAACCGGATCCACGCCATCGACCCGGACACCGGCGTCGCGGACGTCGACGCGGGCGTCAGCCTCGACCAGCTCATGCGCGCCGCGCTCCCGCTCGGGCTGTGGGTCCCGGTGCTGCCGGGCACCCGTCAGGTCACGATCGGCGGGGCGATCGGCGCCGACGTGCACGGCAAGAACCACCACACCAAGGGCAGCTTCGGCAACCACGTCGAGTGGCTGGCGCTGGTGACCGCGGACGGCTCGGTGCGCGAGCTGACCCCCTCCGGGCCGGACGCCGAGCTGTTCTGGGCGACCGTCGGCGGGATGGGCCTGACCGGGGTGATCGTGCGGGCCAGGGTGCGGCTGCACCGGACCGAGTCGGCGTACTTCGTGGTCGACACCGACCGCACCGACGACCTCGACGGCCTGCTCGAGCTGCTCACCGACGGCTCCGACGACACCTACGGCTACTCCGCGGCGTGGTTCGACACCACCGCGACCGGCGCCCGGATGGGCCGGTCGGTGCTGACCCGCGGCTCGCTCGCCACCGTCGACCAGCTCCCCGCGAAGCTGCGGTCCGAGCCGCTGAAGTTCGACGCGCCGCAGCTGCTGACCTTCCCGGACGTCTTCCCGAACGGGCTGGCCAACAAGCTGTCGCTGACCGCGTTCTCCGAGCTGTGGTTCCGCAAGGCACCGAAGCGCCAGCGTGGCTCGGTGCAGAACATCACGGCCTTCTACCAGGTGCTCGACGTGTTCGGGGACTGGAACCGGGTCTACGGCTCGAAGGGCTTCCTGCAGTACCAGTTCGTCGTCCCGATGGGGGCCGAGACCGAGCTGCGCCGCATCGTGTCGAAGATCGCGGCCTCGCCGCACAAGTCCGGGCTGAACGTGTTCAAGCGCTTCGGCGCGGGCAACGACGCACCGCTGTCGTTCCCGACGGAGGGCTGGACGATCACCGTCGACTTCCCGATCGCACGCGGCCTGTCCCGCTTCTGCACCGAGCTCGACGAGATGGTGCTGGCCGCCGGCGGGCGCCTGTACCTGGCGAAGGAGTCGCGCACGTCGCCGGAGGCCTTCGCCGCCGGCTACCCGCGGTTCGCCGAGTGGAAGGCGATCCGCGACGGCGTCGACCCCACCGGCGTCTTCGCCTCCGACATGTCCCGCCGCCTCGCACTGACCCTCTGACGTCCGGAGCCAGCACCATCATGATCGACGCAGTCGGCAACCCGCAGAGCATCCTGCTCCTCGGCGGCGCCTCCGAGATCGGCCTGGCCACCGTGCGCGCGTTCGCCGCGGACCGCCCGTTGCGGGTCGTGCTCGCCGCCCGCACCGGCCCCCGGCTCGACGCCGCCCGCACCGAGCTCGAGGCGCTCGGGTGCGGCGTGGAGACCATCGAGTTCGACGCCCGGGACATCGAGACCCACCCCGAGGTAGTCAAGAAGGCCTTCGCGGGCGGGGACATCGACGTCGCCGTCGTCGCGTTCGGGCTGCTCGGCGACAACGAGAAGGCCTGGACCGACGTCGACCACGCCGTCGAGCTGGCGCAGGTCAACTACACCGCGACCGTCTCCACCGGGGTCGCGCTGGCCGAGCGGTTCCGCGCGCAGGGCCACGGCTCGCTCGTCGCGATCTCCTCGGTCGCCGGGGAGCGGGCCCGCCGCTCGAACTTCGTCTACGGCTCCACCAAGGCCGGGATGGACGCGTTCTACACCGGTCTGACCGAGGCGCTGCGCGAGTTCGGCGTGACCGTGACGATCGTCCGGCCCGGCTTCGTGCACTCGAAGATGACCGAGGGCCTCGACGCCGCACCGCTCGCGACCACCCCGCAGGCCGTCGCCGACGTCATCGTCGACGCGGTGCGGACGGGCAAGGAGCTGGTCTGGGCGCCGGCGCCGATGCGCTTCGTGATGAGCGCCCTGCGCCACGTGCCGCGGCCGATCTTCCGCAAGCTGCCGATCTGAGCCCGGACGGGGCGGCCTACCAGCCGTCGACGTGCAGGACGGTGTCGAGCGGCTGGCGCTTCGCGGGCTTGAACGTGTCGCCGGTGTAGTACGCGACCGGCAGCAGGACCCCCTGCCGCACGTCGTCCGGGATCCCCAGCAGCTCGGCGATCTCCTTCTCGTACTGCAGGTGCAGCGTCGTCCAGGCGCTGCCCAGACCACGCGCGCGCAGCGCGAGCTGCAGGCTCCACGCGGCCGGCAGCAGCGAGCCCCACAGCCCGGCCTGGTTCGACGCCGGCAGCTCGGCCTTCGCAGTGATCGCGCCGATGACCAGCACCGGGACCTCGCCCATCCGGTCCGCGAGGTACTGCGCGCTGTCGGCGACGCGGAGCTGGGTGGCGTCGCGGTCGGCGTCGCCGTGGGAGCGGGTCGTCGGGTACTGCGCGGAGTTCCGGTAGGCGGTGAACGCCTTCCGGTAGTACTCGCCGACGGCCTTCCGCTTCTCGGCATCGGTGAGCACCAGCCAGTGCCAGCCCTGCTGGTTGGAACCGCTCGGGGCCTGCAACGCGACCTCGAGACTGTCCCGGACCACCTCCAGCGGGACCGGACGCTCCAGGTCAAGGCGCTTGCGGACCGACCGGGTGGTGGTGAGCAGCTCGTCGGGGCCGAGGGGCAGCACATCGCTCATGCCCTGCACGCTACGGCGCCGCCGGCCTCCTCGCGATGATCACCGCGCGCTCACCCGCGCCCGCCTCGCACGTGAGCCGCCCCGCGGACCGCTGCGCGCGGGTCGCGGCCAGACGCGGGTCGGCCCAGGTGGGGATGCCGCCGTAGGGGCCACGGGTCAGCCCGTCCGAGCCCTCCCGGACGATCTCGAACCCGGCCTCGACGAGGATCTCCCGGATCCGCAGGTGCCCGCGCGGGACCCGTGGCGGCACCCAGCGGGCACCGGCCAGCTCGCGGCCGCGGCCCTCGGCGTCGGCGGCGACGACGAGTGCGTGCCCGCCCGGTTCGAGCGCCCGGAACCAGCCGCCCGGGCCGAGGTCACCGGCGAGCGCGGCGTCCGGCAGCCGGTCGAGCACCTCCACCGCGGTCAGCGACGCGACCGGACCCGGCAGAGCGTCGAGGCTCAGGTGCACGGGGCAGCCCGGCGCACCGGCGCGCATCCGCTCCGCCTCGGCCTCCGAGCCGGCGAGCCCCGAGGCCGGGCCGAGCCGCGCCAGCCCGGCGAGCAGCGCCCCGCCGGCACCCGCCACGTCGAGGTAGGGGCCACGGCCCAGGTGGTGGCGGACCAGGCGCAGGTACCAGTGCAGTGCGGCCCGCTCCGGCGGTGCGGCACCGGTGGGCTCGGGCAGGTCGGCGAGGGGCGGGGTCGTGGGGATCATCGGTCCATCGCGTCGGTGGGCGGGACCCGTCCTGGGGCGCGACGGGCGGGCACGTCCATTGTCGCCGACGCGGCGCCGCGGTGTCCGGGCACCGGCGTCACGTCCCGGGCACCGGGATGCGGCGTCACCGGACCGCTCGCCCGGTGCGCGGACCGCCGCCCGGCGGGCACCGCCGGTCTCTTCGCCCCACGGGACCGGATCCGACGCGGACGCGGCCGTGCCCCCGGACCACGGTGGTGGTCCGGGGGCACGGCCGTGTTACCCGCTCCCCAGCGGTGTCTCAGGCCCCGTGCGCCGGCTTCTTCCGGGGGCGACGGGATGCGGCCGCACCCGAGGCGGCGACGATCGGCGTCGCGGCGCTGGCGTGGGCGTCGCCGCGACGACGGCTGGCGCGGCCGCAGTTCTCGACGCCGGTCCGCGTGCCGGGCAGCGCCGAGGCGGAGCGGATCGCCCGCGGCGCCGGGACGACACCACGGTCGTCGGCGAGCTCACGGGCCGCGATGTGCAGCGACCGCAGCCGCTCCATCCGGTCGACGCCGGAGGTGGTGCCGGTGCCCTCGACGACCGGGGTGAACAGGTCCCCGCCGGTCCCGGCGCCGCCGCTGCGCATCCGGGCGACGGCCACCAGGTCCTCCGAGAGGTCGCTGTGCCCGGCGCCGTCGAAGTCGGCGGCCCGGGCCGCGGCCAGGCGCTCCAGCACCCAGCGGGCCGAACCGGCCGGGGCCGGGACGTCGATCTCGGCCGCGGCGGGCACGTCGGCGGGGTCGGCATCGGGGCGGCGCGGTGCCCGGGTGGGCAGCGCGGGCGCCGGGACGGCGATCGGGTCGGCCGGAGCCGGCTCGGACGCCGGGGCGGTGGGCTCGGGCTCGGCGACCGGCGCGGACGGGGCCGCGACGGGCCGGACGAGCGGCATGGCCGCGGTGCGCGCGTCGTCGGCCGGGTCCTGCTCCGCAGGTGTGGTGGGCGTCCAGCCCGACGTCGTGGCGACGGCGGGGCCCGCCGAGCGGCGGCGGACCACCGGCAGCGCCTCGGTCACCGACGGCACGTCGCCGGGCTCGTCCCCGGCCACCGGCCGGGCCGCGACGACCGGCTGCTCCCCGGTGCGGGGCCGAGCGACAGCCGGCTGCTCCCCGATGCCGGGCCGAGCGGCGACCTGCTGCTCCCCGGCGCCGGGCCGAGCGGCGACCTGCTGCGGCCGGGCGGGCTGCGGCACGGCGGGCTGCTGAACGGCGGGCTGCGACGAGGCGGACCGCTGCACGGCGCCCTGCTCGGACGACGCGCTCTGCGGCGTCGGCGTGCCCTGCTGCGTCGGCGCGCTCTGTGAAGGTGCGCCCTGCGTCGGCGCGCCCTGTGCAGGAGCGCCCTGCGTCGGCGCGAACGCCCGCGACGGGGCGGGTTCCGGCGCCGTCCGCCGGGCGGCTGCCGCCGGGGCGGGGTCCGCGGCCGGTGCGGCCGACACGACCGGCAGCACCGAGGTCACCGGCTCGTCGGTGACCACCGCCAGCACGGAGGTCTCCGGGTCACGGCGCGCCGCGTCGTTGTCCACGACGCGACGGGCGGCGGGGACCGGGTCGGGGGCGACGACCGCCTCGACCGCCTCGGGGGCGGGCCGGGTGCGGCCCCGCATCCACCGGCGCGCGGGACGTTCGACGAGCGAGTACAGCAGGTGTGCCACGGGCAGAGTCCCCACGAAGACGGTGAGCGCGATCAGATGCCCCGTCTCCCCGCCGCGGGGGAGGACACCGGAGTCGCTCAGGAACCAGAAGATCTCGAACATCGGGATGTGGACCAGGTAGAGGGCGTAGGAGATCCGCCCTCCGTGCACCACCGGGCCACGGGTCAGCAGGTGGTGCACCGGTCCGCGGTCGGCGAGCGCGAGTGCCCCGACCAGGATCGGGAAGGCGACGACGGCCAGGCCGTGCAGCCCGCCGCCGAGGACCGACCCCGCCAGCAGGACGAACGGGACCGCGGCGACGGTGAACGTCGCCGTCGTCGAGGCCGCGGAGCGGGTCCGCTCGGTGGTGCGCAGCCGCCGCACGGCCAGCATCGCCAGGACGCCCGCGGAGAACCCGCCGAGGACCCGGACCAGCCAGCTGTACGGGTAGTACGGCGACCCGACCACGAGGAACGCGGCCGCCATCGGTGCGGTGCAGAGCAGCGACCCCGCCGCCAGCACCGCGAACGGCAGGTTCCGCAGCCGGAAGAAGCCGAGGGGCCAGCAGCGGGAACAGCAGGTAGGCGAGCCACTCGGCGCTGATCGACCACGTCGGGCCGACCCAGGACGCGCCGTCGAGGTACTGCTCGTCCCACATCTGTACGCCGAACAGCTGCTCCAGCCACGCGCCGACGGTGAACGACGGCTGCACCGACTGGTAGACGACGTCGGTCGTCGACCCGAACACCAGCCGCGCCACGAGCCACACGCCGAAGAGGTGGAGGACCACCACGTAGGCGGGCCACATCCGCGCCGCACGGGCCCACACGAACCCGCCGGCCTCGCGCAGCCGCAGCCGCGGGCCCAGCTGGTCGAGGTAGGTCCAGGCGATCACGAAACCGCTCAGGACGAAGAAGAGGTCGACGCCGAGCGCGCCCTGCGTGATCAGCGGTCCGAGCCAGTCGTTCACCGTCTCCACACCCGCCATCGGGGTGAAGTGGAAGTGGAACGCGACGACCCAGAGCGCGGCGACGATCCGCAGACCGGTCAGCGCGAGCACCTCACCGCCGCCGTCTCCTCCACTTCGGACGGACGGAGCACCCTGTTCGGGCGCGGTGCCGCCGACGGCGGACGCGACGCCGGCCGGGTCGTCGGCCGTCGTGCGCGAATCGGTGCAGATGCTCACACCCGACCCAACGAGAGTCGATCACCACCGTCATCGGTGACACCCGAACAGTGCCCGATCGTCGCAGTTCATCACGCTGCGTCATGGAAACAGGGTGCAGTCGACCTTGAGCACCCAGCCGAGTGGACTAGGTCGACCGGTCCAACGGTTACGGGTCACGGGGGTGTCACGGATGATCACGGGGTGGCGTCTAGCCTCGTCCGGGTGCTGACCGCCGCAACGGAGGCCGATCCCCGCCCGGGATCGGGCTCCACCGACCGCCGGTCGCGTCCGACCGACCGCCTCCTCGCCGCCGCACTGGGCCTGCTGTCGGCGGTGCTGGCGCTGGCGATCCCGTTCCTGCCGGTCGTGCAGAACACGGCGACCGTCACCTGGCCGAACGCCACGACCGGCACCGCGCCGCTGAACGCCCCGCTGGTCGCGTACCGGCCGGAGAGCCTGACCGCGACGATCGGCTGCGACGCGATCCGCAGCCTCGACGACCGGTCCCCCGGCCGCGCGACCGTCCTGTCCACGACGCCCACCGACGCCCCGGACGGCGACACGGTCGGTCTACGCGTCGCCGTCGCCGACGGGGTGGTCACCCTCGACAACCGCGGCCAGCGCATCGCCACCGCGCCGCTCCCCCCGCCGGGCGGGCCCTGCGCCCTCACGTTCACCTCGGACTTCGACGCGACGACGGCGACGCTGGGCGGTGCCACGCTCTACGAGTTCACCGGTGACGGCCGCCCGCAGCTCACCGGGATCCACTCCGACCTCGACGCGGGCCGTGACCCGATGGGCGGCACGAGCGTCCGGTTCGACACCGACAACCGCTACGACTCCGACGCCTCGACGCTCAAGCTCGTCGCGGGGGGCGTCGCGATCGTCGCGCTGTTCGGCGCGCTGTTCTTCCTGCGCCGGATCGACGACGCCGACGCCCGCCGCGTCGTGCACGGCCGCCGGCTGGCCCGGCGGCTGCGCGGGCAGGACGACCTGCGGGACGCCGTCGTCGTCGGCGTCCTGGTCGTGTGGGCCCTCATCGGGTCGATGACCAGCGACGACGGGTACATCCTCGACATCTCCCGGGGCAACGACACCGCCGGCTACATCGGCAACTACCACCGCTGGTTCGACGTCCCCGAGGCGCCGTTCGGCTGGTTCTACCAGCTGTACTCGCTGTGGAGCGGGGTCTCGGAGTCGGTGCTGTGGCTGCGGGTCCCGGCGCTGGCGATGGGCGTCGCGTCCTGGTTCCTGATCAGCCGGGCGCTGCTGCCCCGCCTCGGCGCCCAGGTCCGGCGCAGCCGGTCCGCGGGATGGGCCGCGGCCGGGGTGTTCCTCTGCTTCTGGCTGCCGTTCAACAACGGGCTGCGCCCGGAGACGGTCGTCGTGATCGCGGCGCTGGTGTCGTTCGTGATGCTGGAGCGCGCGCTGGCCACCCGGCGGCTGCTGCCGGTCGCGGGGGCGCTCGTCGCGGGGGCGTTCGCCGTCGCGGCGACGCCGACCGGCCTCATCGCGCTGGCCCCGTTCCTGGCCGCGGCCCGCCCCCTGCTGCGGCTGTTCACCGAACGGATCCGCACCACCGGCTGGGCGGCGACCTTCGGGCCGCTGCTCGCGGCCGGGCTGATCGTGCTCACCGCCGTGTTCGGCGACCAGACCCTCGCCACCGTCGCCGAGGCCACCCGGGTCCGCCAGGACATCGGCCCGAACCTGCCCTGGTACCAGGAGCTCGCCCGCTACGACCTGCTGTTCAGCGACAGCCGCGACGGCTCGCTGCAGCGCCGCTTCCCGGTCCTGCTGCTGTGGCTGTGCATGACCGTCTCGACGGTCGTGCTGCTGCGCCGGGGCCGCATCCCCGGCGCCGCACTCGGGTTCTCGCGGCGGCTGCTCGCGAGCACCGCGCTGTCGTTCGCCGTACTGGCCCTCACCCCGACGAAGTGGACCCACCACTTCGGCGCGTTCGCCGCGCTCGCCTCGGGTGTCGCGGCGCTGGCGGCGCTCGCGACGAGCACCGGGGTCCTGCGCTCGCGGCGCAACCAGGCGCTGTTCCTGGCCGCGGTGCTCGCGGTGACGGCACTGGCGTTCCGCGGTCCGAACACCTGGTGGTACGTCTCGAACTGGGGCGTGCCGTGGTTCGACAAGCCGGTGTCGGTGAGCGGGATCCAGGCGACGACGGTGCTGCTGGTCCTGGCGTTCCTCTCGCTCGTCGTCGCCGGAGTGGAGCACCTGCGCTCGGCCTCCGGGGTGCCGCGCCCGGTGCGACGGACCCTCGGTCGCCGGCGCGGCCGCATCGGCACCGTCCAGGCCGTCCGCCTGGGGTCGGCGCCGCTCGCGGTGATCTGCGCGCTCATGGTCCTGTTCCAGGTCGCCTCGATGGCCAAGGGCATGGAGAAGCAGGCCGGTTCGTACTCCCTGGGCACCGACGTGCTGACCGACCCCACCGGGTCCCGCTGCGGGCTCGCCGGGCGCATCCAGGTGGAGACCGACCCGGCCGCGAACGTGCTGCCGACCGCGCCGGAACCGGCGGGCGTCGCGGACCCGGGCCCGCTGGCCGACGGCTTCACGCCCGAGGGCCTGCCGCCGACCGGACCGGGATCACTGCGCGACAACACCGGCGACGGCGACGACCGCCCCGGCGTCACCGGCACCGGCCCGCTGGGCGGACCGGTCATGGGCAGCTGGTCGCCGGACCCGGAGAACGTCGGCGACTACCGCTCGGCGTGGCACACGCTGCCCGCCGCGGCCCGCGACGGCTCCGCACCGCTGGTCCTCGGCGTCGCCGGGACGATCGGCGGCGGCAACACCGTGACCCTGCAGTTCGCCCGCGACGGCGCCGTCGTCGACGAGATCGAGCCCGGCGGGGCCGTCAGCAGCACCTCGGACTACTCCGGCGGCGCCTCGGGCGGCCAGGCGTGGCGGGACCTGCGCGTCGACCTCGCTGGCCGGCCGGCCGCCGACGCCGACCGGGTGCGGGTGATCGTGTCCGACCGCGGCATCGGCACCGGGGCGTGGGTCGCCGTCGCGCAGCCCCGGGTGCCGCGGCTGACCCCGCTGACGACGATCGCCGCCCGCGGCACCGCGTACCTGGACTGGGCGACGTCGTTCGTGCACCCCTGTGTGACGCGCTTCGGCGTGCACCGGGGCATCGCCGACGTGCCGGTGTTCCGGATGCTCGCCGACCCGCAGCAGCGCACCGTCGCCGACGAGTGGGGCCGCAGCCGGTTCGGCGGCCCGCAGGGCTGGCTGGTCCGGACCGCCGCCCAGCGCTACGTCCCGACCTACCTGCCCGGCGCCTGGGACTTCGACTGGGGCCAGATCCGGCTCGTCGAGCCCTACGACCCCCGGGCGGTCCCCGCCCCGGTGCAGGACGGCGAGCGGACCCTGTGGGGCTGGCAGCAGGTCGGGCAGGCCGGGGCACCCTCGCCGGACCCGACGCCACTGCCGGACTGAGGCCCCGGCAGACTTCGTCCTGTCCGATCCGAGATGTGAGGCGAGAGCGAGAGCCATGCTGGACACCGCCCGGCCCCTCCGCGGGGGCGAGCCCGCCCCGGCCGACGACACCGCCGGTGGGGCCCGCCCCGGACGGCTGGTCGTGCAGCGTGGCCCCTTCACCGGGCCGACGCACCTGGTGCCCGAGGACCTCTACGCCGAGGTCCTGCGCGGCGCCGCCCGCCGCGAGCGGGGCCTGATCGAGCTGGTCCCGGCCACCCACGTCACCACCAACACCTACTGGGGGCGGCTGCACGCCACCTACTGGCACCGCTGGACCGCGGTACCCGAGGTGCGGGTGTCCCTGCGCGCCGCGGGTCGCGGCCGGGTGTGGCTGATGGCCTCGGACACGAACAAGGTCGCCCGCGCCGTCGCCACCACCGGCGTCGACGGCGGCGGCGTCGTCGAGCTGACCGGGGCGATCGACCGCTTCGTCGACGGCGGCGGGCTCTGGCTGGAGTTCGCGACCGACACCGGCACACTGACCGTGTCCGACGTCGAGTGGACGGTCGCGGTGCCCCGCCCGCCGCGGCCCACCTCGATCACGATCTGCACCCACAACCGCGTCGAGGACTGCCTGAACACGCTGCAGGCGCTGCTCGACGACCCGGCCGCGCTGGCCCGCGTGGCGACCGTCCGGGTGGTCGACCAGGGCAGCGACCCGCTGGAGTCGCGCGACCGGTTCGCGCCGCTGGCCGCGGCGTTCGGCGACCGGCTCGCCTACCAGCGCCAGCCCAACCTGGGCGGCGCGGGCGGCTTCACCCGCGGGCTCTACGAGGCGACCGCCGGCGACCCGGCCGACGACCACGACGTCCTGCTCATGGACGACGACGTGCTGCTCGACCCGGAGATCGTCGTCCGGCTGACCGGGTTCGCCGCGTGCACCACCGCGCCGACGATCGTCGGCGGGCAGATGCTGAACCTGCTCCACCCGGGGCACGTCCACATCACCGCCGAGTACGCCGTGCCCGAGAAGCTGCGGGTGGGCATGCCCGTCCCCGGCGCACTGGAGGAGGGCTTCCTCCTCGGCCGCGACGAGCGGTTGCTGCCGATCGTGCAGGAGCAGCGGGTCGACACCGAGTACAACGGCTGGTGGTCCTGCCTGATCCCCGCGCCGGTCGTGCGGGCCATCGGCTACCCGCTGCCGCTGTTCTTCCAGTGGGACGACGTCGAGTTCGGCTACCGCGCCCGCGAGCGCGGCTTCGCCACGGTGTCGCTGCCCGGTGCCGCCGTGTGGCACGCCGACTTCGGCTGGAAGGACTGGGACGAGTGGCACCGCTACTTCAACCAGCGCAACGGCCTGATCACCGCCGCCCTGCGCACCGGCTTCGACCGGCGCACGGTGACCACGACGATCGTCGAGCTGCTGGCCCAGTACCTGGTCGCGATGCAGTACGGGCTGGCGGCGACGCTGCTGACCGCCGTCGACGACTTCCTGCGCGGCCCCTCGGTGCTCGACGACGGCTCCGCCGCCGCGGCGGCGGAGATCCGCTGGATCCGGGCCGCCTACCCCGAGACGACGGCGGTGCCGCTGGCCCAGGCCGGGCTCGACGTGCGCGAGTCCGTCGTGCACCTGGCCGGGCACAAGCCGTCGAAGGTCGTGCGGACCTGGGTGAAGCGCGCCGTGCTGCAGGCCACCGGGCGGGTGCCGTTCCGCTCCGGGATGGTCCCCGCCGGTGAGGCGCACTGGTGGCACGTGTCGCTGTTCGAGCGCGCGATCGTCACCGACATGGCCGAGACCGGTGTCCGGATCCGGACCCGCGACCGGGAGCGGCTGCGCGAACTCACCACGCGCGGGGTGCAGACGGTGCGCCGGCTCTGGAACGAGGGCCCGCAGGCCGCCAGGGAGTGGAAGGCCGCCGAGCCGCGGCTCACCTCGCGGGAGACGTGGGCCCGGCTCTACGACGCCGGCTGAGCCGGCCCGGCTCTGCGGCATCCACACCCCTCCGCGGGCGTCCACAACGGTCGTGACCGGTGTGGACACCGGAGAACGGGTGTGGACACCGGCGACGGACGGGCGTGCGCCGCTCAGCCCAGGAAGTCCCGGCCGGTGTAGTCACGGGTGGCCAGGGTCGGCAGCCGCTCCCACCCCCACCGCCGCTGGGTGCCCACGGTGAGGTCGTAGCCGTCGGTCGGGTGCTCGTAGCGCACCCGCTCGACGTGCGCCGGCGCGAACATCGCGCGCCCGGCCGGCGGATCGAGCCGCGAGGGCAGCTCGTCGAAGGTCGCGGTGCGGTCGATGCCGGCGAGCGTCCCGCCGTTCGCCGCGAAGAACGCGGTGGACTCGGTCGCCCCCTCCAGATTGTCGCCGGTGCGCAGCCGCCACTGCGGGGCCTGCGCGATGCCGTGGCGTACCGCGATCTGGTCCTGGCAGGGCCACAGCACCGCCGAGGCCTGGTCGGCGAACACCGGGGCGTCGCCGAGCACCGCGCGGGCGGGCAGCTCGCGGGCCGGCAGCGGGGCGCCGACGGCGAGCCAGGAGTCGGGGCCGTCCGTCCGGTCGTCGACGACGAGCCGGACCCGGTCGGCCGGGCCGGGCAGGTCGACCGCCACGTCCCGCCAGTCGCCGAGCTTCTCCCCGGGCAGATCGACCGTGACCGCGCCCGCGCCGGTGTCGATCCGGACGCTCTGGTCGCTCCGCAGGTCCCCGGTCAGCGGCAGGAGCAGCCGCGTGGTCCCGGCCGGGACGGCGAACCAACCGGCGTCGAGGGTGCCGGTGCCGGCGTCCTCGGTGTGCCAGACGGGGCCGGGGATCGACGACCGGTCGGGCGGCGGGCCCTCCCGCATCACCCCGGTGAGGCGGGGCGGCGCGCTCGGGGGCGGGGGCGGGGACGTCGCCTCGTCGGGGACGGTGACGGCCAGTGCGTCGGCCAGCCCGCAGCCGTCGCCGGTCAGCATGTCCAGGTTCATCGAGGCCACCGACGCGCCGGGGGCCTGCTGCACCGGAGCCACGCCGAACACGACCAGCATCAGCGCGACGCCACCCGCCGTGGCGACGCGCAGCACCGCCCGGTCCGGCCGGGGAGTCCGCCCCCGCCGCCCGGCCCACCACAGCGCGGCGGCGGCCACGAGCAGCCACAGCAGCGGGCTGCGCAGGTACAGCGGCCCGAGGTGCGGGGCCAGGACCTGCTGGTTGATCGGCGCGTCGAGGACCGAGTGGTTGCCGAAGGGCTGGCCCCAGTCGGAGAACGGGCGCCACAGGTTCGGCCCGGCGTAGACCACCGCGGCAACGACGCCGAGCACGGCCGTCCCCACCGCGACGAGCCGGAGCGGGGCGTGGCGCGGCAGCGGGCCGCGGGCGAGCGCGATGCCGAGCAGCAGCGTCGCGGGTGCGGCGACGGCACCGAAGTGGTTCACCCACTTGGTCGGGCTGACCGCGACGGCGACGAGGCCGAGCGCGGTCGCCGCGAGCGCGAACCCGAGTGCCCGGCCGAGCGGGCCGCCGGTGCCGCGCCGCGTCGCGAGCCGCACCGCGCCCAGCGCGAGGACGGCGACGGTCAGCAGGACCGGCAGGCGTCGCCCCCAGGTGCCCTGGTCGTCGGGGCCGAGCAGGTTCGCGTAGTGGACGAACTCGGAGTACCACTGGTACTGGAAGTAGTACCAGCGGTGCACGGCGACGGACTCGCGCACGTCGGCGAGGGTCTGGTCGGCCAGCCCGAGCGGTACGACGGCGCTCGCGGCGGCGAACGCGACAGCGACCGTCGCGAGCCGGGTCGCCCACCGCGCGTGCACGAGGTGCCACCACACCAGCGGCAGCGCGAGCAGCAACGGCATCGCGGCGACCAGCGCGGTCGGCGCGGTCGTCATCCCCACCACCGCGACGACGACGGCCGGCGCCAGCAGCCCGACCGCCCCGGTGCGGCACGCGGCGGCGACGAGCAGCAGCACCCCGGCGGCGGCCGCGGTCCCGGCGGGCTCGGGGCGCAGGGAGATGCCGTAGGGCAGGAACCAGGCCAGGTGCGCGACGGCGAGCGCGGCGACCACCCCGGGCCGGACGCCGACCCGACCCGCGAGCGCGGCGAGGGTGTACCGCAGCAGCACCCAGGTCAGCAGGCCCAGCACGACCGGCACCACGCGCAGCGGTCCGAGGCCCCAGCCGGCCAGCGACCCCCACCACTGCAGCAGGTACTGGCTGGTCGTGAACGGTGCCTCGGTGACGTCGAACTGGTAGATCGCATTGCCGATCGTCCCGGTCTCCGCACCCTGTCGGGCCATCAGCGCGTACCAGGAGTCGTCGATGTTGAGCGGCCCGAGCACCGCCCAGGCGCAGCTCACGACGAGCACGACGAGGTCGGCGACCCCCGGGCGGACCGGCGCGTCGAACACCCGGCGGGTGCCGGTCCAGGTCCGCACGGCGACGGCGAGGGTGGCGGCCAGCGCGAGCAGGTGCGCGACCAGCAGCGCCACCTTCAGCGGCGACGGCGACGACGCGTAGCGCGCATCGGTGTGCAGGGTGACCGCGAGCCCGGCCGCGGCGGGCCCGGTGACGTCGGTGGCGAGCTCGGCGACCTGCGGCGGAGCGATGTCGAGGCGCTCGGCGAGGACCGCCCCGTCGCGGGTGAGGACGGTGCCGCCGTCGGCGGAGGTCACCTCGAACACACAGCCCGACGCGGCGGGTGCGGTGGCGAGCACCCGGTCGCCGGTGCGCAGCGTGAGCGTCCCGCCGGACACGCTCGCGACGAAGCCCGGCGCGGTCACCGGGTTCTCCTGCGCGGCGGGCATCGTCCGCAGCACGTCGCCCTCGCCGAGAGCGGCCGCCGCGGCGCACGGGACGGTCGCGGAGAACTCCAGCGGCCGGTACGGCGCGAGCGGCAGCACCGTGCTCGCCGGTGCCTGGCCGGCCCGGGGCCAGGTGACGACCGGGTCCTCGGCGTCGACCGGGGCGAGCGCGGCGGCGAGGCCGAGCAGGCAGGTGACGACGCCGAGCAGGAGCAGCAGCGGCCCCCGACGGGCGGGGCTCACTCGAAGATCTGCTTCCAACCGTCCTTGCCGGTCAGCACGGGCGCCGCCGCCCGGTAACGGGCACGCAGGCCCTCCCAGTCCGCGGCGACGGCGCGGTGCAGCCGGAACGACTCCTCGACCATCTCCTTGAACATCGCCGGGTCACGACGGCGGAAGGTGACCCCGCGGCCGTCCGGTGTGGACACCGTCGCAGAGTCCAGGCCGGCCAGCACGAACCACTGAGCGTTGCGCCACGGCACGTTGCGCTGCGGGCGCTCGCGCAGCGCCGGGTCCGGGGTGCGCAGGTTGCGCAGCACCCCGCGGGCGAGACCGACCGCGGCCTTCGCCCGGCCCACCGGGGGCTTCGGGAACAGCTGCGCGCCGAGCGCGTCGAGCTCGGCCGGCGGCACCTCGGTGGCGGACTCGAGCGGGCGGCCGTCGTCGTACTGCGCGCGCAGCGCCCGGATCTCGTCGAGCACCACGGGCAGCTTCGGGAACAGCGCCTCGGGGCCCGCGAGGAAGTCGGTGAAGCCCTTGATCTGCAGCGCGACCGCCGAGTACTCCATGAGCATCAGGTGGCGCAGGGTGCGCTTGAAGGTCTCCTTCAGCATCGCGCGCGGGTCGTCGGGGCCGTGCAGGGCCGCGGCGACGAGCCGGTTGCGGTAGTGGAAGTAGGCCTGCCAGTCCGAGGAGTCGTCCTTCTCGATGAAGGACATGTGCCAGATCGCGACGCCCGGGACGGTCGCGGTGCGGAACCCGGCGGCGCGGGCGCGCAGGCCGTACTCGGCGTCGTCCCACTTGATGAACAGCGGCAGCGGCAGGCCCAGCTGCTCCGCGGCGCGGCGCGGGATCAGGCACATCCACCAGGCGTTGTAGTCGACGTCGACGCGGCGGTGCAGCCAGCGGGTCTGGCGCAGGGTGCGGGCGGCGAGGTCGTGGTGGGCCTCGGTCTCCGGAGCGGGGCGCCACAGGAACTGGTTGCGGTCGACGACCTCGCCCATCGTGGACAGCTGCGAGCGCGCCTGCAGCGACAGCATCTGCCCGCCGACGAGCATCGGCTCGCGGGCGAACCGGCTGAACGCGACCGCGCGCAGCACCGACTCGGGCTCCAGCAGGATGTCGTCGTCCATGTAGAGGATCTGCTCGCAGTCGATCCCGCCCGCGTGCGGGCCGGTGCCGTGCAGGACCTCGTACATGATCCGGGCGTAGCCGCCGGAGCCGCCCAGGTTGGGCTGGTCGATGATCCGCAGCCGGTCCCCGAGCGCGGCCGCGGCCTGCTCGTAGCCTGCCTCGTCGCGGACCTTGCGGGTGCCCTGGTCCGGGAGGATCACCGCGGTGATCGCGTCCCGCACCTGCGGGTCGGAGCCGAGCGCGGTGAGGGTGGCGACGCAGTCGGCGGGCCGGTTGAACGTCGGCATCCCGACGACGACGGCCGCGCGCCCCGGCGCGTCGTGCGGGGCGTGCCAGCCGCCGCCGTGCAGGGTGAGGTCGGCGTCGTCGGTGGACAGGTCGAACCAGTACCAGCCGCCGTCCTCGAAGGGGCGCAGGTCCAGCTCGAGGGTGACCCGGCGACGGCCCTCGACGACCTCGCCCGCGACGACGATCTGCGACCCGTCGGCCTTGGTCCGGTACACGTCGACGCGGCCCGAGCCCTCCAGGTCCAGCCGCAGCTCGATGCTGGTGAGCGTCGACCAGGCCCGCCAGTAGCCCGCGGCGAAGGCGTTGAAGTAGGCGCCGAAGGAGACCTCGGTGGCCGCGGGGACGGTGGCGCCGGTGCGGTCGAGGATGCGGGTGCGGCGGCCGCCGATGGTCGACACGGTCAGCGAGAGCGGACGCGCCCGCTCGTCGGCGAGCGGCTCGACCGGAGTGAGCGTGGTGCCGGGGCGCTCGTCGAGGTAGAGAGCGCGGACGGCGGTGGGGTCGGCGGGCCTGGGCAGGACCACCCGCTGCAGCAGCGTCTCGCCGCTGGTCGTGGCCGGGGTGGTGGGGGACACCTGACCTCGCTGGTCCGTCGTGGTCATCGCAGGAGCTGCCTCTGTCGTCGCGGGGGCGCTGGGGTCCCGGGCGGCGGCGCTGCCGGTCCGCCCGGGTCCGGGTGGAGTCGTGCGCGAGCGTAGCCGCGCACGGTGCGGGAGCCGGGAGGCGGGCGGGCGCGGCGGGTGAGCGGAGTGGATCGTCCGGGTCACCGACCGTGCCGGACTGGCGACATGGACGAACCGGCCCTGCGCGCGGAGGCCGCAGCCGTGCTGCGCTCCCGCGGTGCGCGGTTCGGGTTCGTCCACGGCAGCCGGGCGGTGGGCGGCCGGGCGCGGGTGGCCCGGTTGCTCCGGTCGGTGGCGGCGCGGCTCTGAGTCACCAGGCCGCGTCGAGGATCTCCCGCACGTCGTCCTCGGTCGGTGTCCGCGGCGCGTTGGCCGTCACCGGGTCCGCGACGGCGGCGGCCGCCAGCACCGGCAGCAGCTCCCGGTCCACGCCGAGCTCGTGCAGCGGGCGCCGGACACCGATGCCCTCGACGAGCGCGGCGATCCCGGCCACGGCGTCGCCGGTCCCCAGCGCGGCTCCGGCCCGGGAGTACGCCTGCGCCGCGGCGTCGGCGCTCCAGCGCATGACCTGCTCGTTCACCGACGCGAGCGCGACCCCGTGCGGGGTGCCCGTGTGCGCGGTGACCGCGTGCGCGGTGACCGCGTGCGCGATGCCGTGGACCAGGCCGAGCCCGGAGACGGTCAGCGCCTGGCCCGCCAGGTGCGCGCCGAGCAGCAGCTGCGCGCGGGCCTCCAGGTCGGTGCCGTCGTCGACGGCGACGGGCAGCCACCGGCCCACCAGCGCGACGGCCTGCGCCGCGGCGGCGTCGGAGACCGGGTTGGCGCCGCGGGAGGCGAGCGACTCGACGCCGTGGACGAGCGCGTCGAAGCCGGTCGCGGCCGTCGCCACGGGTGGCAGGCCGACGGTCAGCTCCGGGTCGAGGACGGCGACGCGGGGCCGGACCGAGGAGTGGCCCAGGTAGACCTTCCGCCTGGCGCAGGTGTCCTCGACGACGCCGAACCCGTTGGTCTCCGCGCCCGTCCCGGCCGTGGTGGGGACCGCGACCAGCGGCAGCCCGGGGGTCGGGGAGGACCACAGGTCGTCGGTGGCGCGGGCGCCGTGGTGGGTCGCGAGCAGCGCGATGCCCTTGGCCGCGTCGAGCACCGAGCCGCCGCCGATCGCGACGACCACGCAGGAGCCGAACGCGCGCAGCGTCGTCGCGCCGTGCTCGACGGCCGTCGTCGACGGGTTGGGGCCGATGCCGTCGAACACCTCGGTCCGCAGCCCGGCCGCGGCGAGGTCGCCGACGACCCGGTCGACGATGCCGGTGGCGCGCAACCCGGCATCGGTGACGACGAACGCCGCCGCCCCGCCGAGGCCGTCGACCAGCGCGGGGACCCGGGCGACCGCGCCGGGACCGAACTCCAGGGCGCAGGTCGCCTCGACCGTGAACCCGTTCACCGGACCCGCCACCGTGCGATCGCCTCCTCGTCGAGGGTGAACCCGAGCCCGGGGGTGCTCGGGACCGCCAGCATGCCGTCGTCGCCGACGGTCAGGGGCTGCGCCAGCGGGAAGTCGCGACGCGCCGGTGTCCAGTCCGGCGGGTCGTAGGGGAACTCGAAGTACGGTCCGCCGCCGACGCCGGCGCTGACGTGCAGGTTCGCGAGCACGCCGATCCCGTTGGTCCAGCTGTGCGGGGTGAACGCGCGGTGGCGCAGCAACGCGAGCTCGGCCAGCGTGCGGACCCGGCTCATCCCGGCCGCCAGGACGACGTCGGGCTGGTACACGTCGAGCGCGTCGCCGTCGAGCAGGCGCAGCAGCTCGCCGAAGGAGCGCTGCATCTCCCCCGCCGCGATCCGCAGTCCCGGGTTGTCGGCGCGCAGGGTGCGCATGCCGTCGGCGTCGGCGTAGGGCAGGGGCTCCTCGACCCAGAACACGTCCAGCTCGGCGAGCCGCCGGACGAGGCGCCGGGTCGCGGCGAGGTCGGTGGCGGGGGCGACGTCGCCGGCCATCCGCCACGCCTGGTTGAGGTCCACCATGATCGCGAAATCCGTGCCGAGCGCCTCCCGCACCGCGGCGACGGCGGCGACGCCCTCGTCGGCGCGGTCCCGGTCGACCCGGATCTTGACCGCGCGGAAGCCCTCCTCGGCGACCCGGTGCGCCACCTCGGCGCGCTCGGCGGGCGGGCGCAGCACGCAGAACGACGCGTAGGCGGGCACGGCCTCGTACGTGCCGCCGAACAGGGTCGCGACGGGCAGGCCCGCGACCTTGCCCGCGAGGTCCCACAGCGCCGCCTCCAGCGGCCAGTAGTGACCGCCGTGCAGCGCGCAGGTCTCGATGACGCGGACGTGCCGGGCGATCGCGAGCGGGTCGGTGCCGACGAAGAGGTGCCGATAGGCGTCGAAGCCGTCCATCGTGTCGCCGGAACCGATGCCGACGACACCGTCGTCGGTGTGGACGCGGACGATCGTCGCGTCGAACACGGTGCGGGGATCGGGGTCCCAGGCGGCGCGCAGCGGCGGGTCCAGCGGGAGCCGCACCCGGTCCAGCGTGATGTCGGTGATCTTCATCAGGTCCGGGATCGTGTCGGGAGCTGGTTCCGGCTCGGGGCGCGATCGGGGGCGGTGCGCCCCGAGCCGGTTGAGCGCAGAATCTCCGACGGCCGCGCGGCCGCGCCAGGTCCGGCCGGGAATCGAGATCATCGTTGCGCTCAGGGCAACCGGTACTAGCGTGGCCGGGGTGCACAACGGCTACGGGCTCGGCCGCGACGTCGCGCTGCTGGAGGCACTGGCGTCGGACGAGGCCGTGCGCACCGACGGGCTGGGCGTCACCGCCGTCGCCCGGCTGACCGGGCGGGAGAAGAGCCAGGTCTCGCGCGCGTTGCGGGCCCTCGCCGACGCGGGACTGGTCGAGCGGGACGAGGACACGCTCGTCTACCGGCTGGGGTGGCGGCTGTTCTCCCTGGCCGCGCGGGGGACGGACAGCCGGCTGACGGCCGTCGCCGAACCGGTGCTGCACCGGCTCGCCGCCGCGACCGAGGAGACCGTGCACCTGTGCGTGCTGCGCGACGACGCGCTGCTGACCGCGCGGACGGTGTCCGGGCACTCGTTCCGCACGACCGGCTGGGAGGGCAGGCGCGCGCCGCTGCCGTGCACCTCGGCGGGCCGGGTGCTGCTCTCCGACGCCACCCCCGACGAGCTGTTCGTACGCTTCGGCGCTGTCGAGGACCTGGTGCCGGACTACCCGCGTTCGCGGGTGCGGACGGTCCCGCAGCTGTGGCGCGCGATCCGGGAGGCCGCCGAGCACGGCTGGGCCGAGTCGCACGAGGAGTTCGAGCCGGGCGTGGCCGGGGTGTCGGCACCGGTGCGCGACTTCCGCGGCCGGGTGGTCGCCGCACTCAACGTGTCCGGGCCGGTCACGCGCCTGGACGGCCGGTTCGACGAGGTGGGCCGGGCGACCGCGGCCGCCGCCGCGGCGGTGTCGGCGGAGCTGGGGTGGACACCGGGCTCCCGTCCCGGACACCACCGGTGAACGCTCAGGGCCGGCGGGGCCCGGTCGAGCCCCGGACCACCAGGTCGGTGGGCAGGACCACGGGGTCCTTGCGGACGGGGCCCGGCAGCAGCATCGACGCGGCCGCCCGGCCCTTCTCCCGGTGCGGCTGCCGGACGGTCGTCAGCGCCGGCCGCGCGAGTGCCGCTCCCGGGACGTCGTCGAAACCGACCACCGACAGATCCCCCGGCACGTCCAGCCCGAGCGACAGGGCCGCGTCGAGCACCCCGAGGGCGAGCTCGTCGCTCATGGCCAGCACCGCGGTCGGCCGGGGGTCGCGCGCGAGCAGCGCGTGGGCGGCCCGCCGGCCCGCGTCCCGGCCGTAGGGGGCCCGCTCCTCCACGACCGCCGCGTCGTGACCGAGGCCGGCCTCGGCGAGCGCGTCCCGGTACCCGGCCAGCCGTCGACGGGTGCCCAGGAAGTGGGCGGTGGCCTCCCGCTCGGGCGACGGCCGACCCTCCCACCCGTCGGGGTGCATCGGCATGGCGACGACGCCGAACCGGCGGTGCCCGAGGTCGAGCAGGTGACGTGCGGCGGCCCGGGCCGCGGTCCGGTCGTCGATGCCCACGTGCCCGGCGCCGTCGTGCGTGGGGCCGTCCACGACGACGAACGGGAGCCTGCGCTCCCGGATCGTCTCCAGCGCGGCCCCGTCGGGCAGGTCGCAGTAGCAGATGACCCCGTCCACCAGGGCGACCCGCGCGATCGGCCCGCTCGGGCCGGGGATCAGGACCAGCGCGGAGTCCTGCTGCCCGCAGACCTCGCTGATGCCCTGCAGCAACAGGGAGGCCGCGGGGTCGGCGAAGGCGAACGACATCGGGTCCTCCAGGACGACGCCGATCGCCGCGATCCGCCCCCGCGCGAGGGTCGCCGCGACCGGGTCCGGCCCGGCGTAGCCCAGCTCGTGGGCGGTGCGGAGCACCTGTTCCCGCAACTGGGCGCTGAGCCTGTCCGGCCGGTTGTAGGCGTTCGACACCGTCGCCCGGGAGACACCGAGCGCCTCGGCGATCGTCGCCAGCGTGACCCGGCCGGCCCCCGTCTCGTTCCTGCCCACCCGACCAGTCTCCCGCGTGCGGTCCGCCCGACCCGGACGGGTCCCGTGGGGTGAAGCGGTTCACTTCTTGATTCACCAGCAGGGCCGCGACCTCTTGTGGTCGGCCAGGTTAACCGGTTTAGTAGACGAATGCGATGGTGGCGACGGAGCACGACGACACCGACGGGGACCGTCGCGTCGGACGACGACCGGGAGACCCGGATCCGGCGACGGCTGCACGCGGTCGAGACCGAGCGGCTCGAGATCCTGCTGGACGAACGGATCCCGGGCCGCCGGCACCGGCTCGACGCGCTGGCCCTCGCCCGCGCCGACCTGCTCGACGACCTCACGACACTGGGGGCCGCCCCGCCCCCGGCGGCCGTCCGTCACCGGACCCCGTGTCCGGAGGCGGACAGCTGCCGATGACCCGCCGGTCCACCCGGCCGGGCGATCAGTCCTCGGAGTCGGTCCCCGCCAGCGGGCGTCCCTCGGTGAAGTGCGGGACGAGCCGGTTCTCGTACATCGTCAGCGCCGACCCGATGGCCATGTGCATGTCGAGGTACTTGTAGGTCCCGAGCCTCCCGCCGAACAGCACGTTCCGGTTCGCGGTCTCCTTGCGCGCCAGCTCGCGGTAGCGCTCCAGCTTCGCCCGGTTCTCCGGGGTGTTGATCGGGTAGTACGGCTCGTCCCCGGACTCGGCGAAGCGCGAGTACTCGCGCACGATCACCGTCTTGTCCTTCGGGTAGTAGTCCCGCTCCGGGTGCATGTGCCGGAACTCGAGGATGCGGGTGAAGGGGACCTCGGCGTCGTTGTAGTTGATCACCGAGGTGCCCTGGAAGTCGCCGGTCGGCTCGACCGACATCTCGAAGTCCAGGGTGCGCCAGCCGAGCTCGCCCTCGGCGTGGTCGAAGTAGCGGTCCAGCGGGCCGGTGTAGACGACCGGGACGTCGGCGGGCAGCTGCTCGCGCACCGCGAAGAAGTCGGTGTCGAGGACGACGTCGATGTTGTCGTGCGCCGCCATCCGCTCCAGCCACGCCGCGTAGCCGTCGGTCGGGAGTCCCTCGTGGGTGTCGTTGAAGTAGCGGTTGTCGTAGGTGTAGCGGACCGGGAGCCGGGTGATGATCGAGGCATCCAGGTTCTTGGGGTCCGTCTGCCACTGCTTGGCGTTGTAGCCCTTGATGAACGCCTCGTAGAGCGGGCGCCCGATCAACGAGATCGCCTTCTCCTCGAGGTTCGTCACGTTCGCGGCGTCCACCTCGGCGGACTGCTCGGCGATCAGCGCGCGTGCTTCGTCGGGGGTGTGCGCCTTCCCGAAGAACTGGTTGATCAGCGCGAGGTTCATCGGGAACGCGTAGACCTGCTCGCCGGCCCGGGCGAACACGCGGTGCTGGTAGTTCGTGAAGCTCGTGAACCGGTTGACGTAGGCCCACACGCGCTCGTTCGAGGTGTGGAACAGGTGCGCGCCGTACCGGTGGATCTCGATGCCGGTCTCCGGCTCGGCCTCGGAGTAGGCGTTGCCGCCGATGTGGTTCCGGCGCTCCAGGACCAGGACGCGCTTGCCGAGGCCCTCGGCGACCCGCTCGGCCACCGTGAGTCCGAAGAACCCGGACCCGACGACGATCAGGTCGTAGCTGCTCAGGTCGTAACCGTTCAGGTCGGCACTGTCGACGCTCACGGCCATCGAGGGTAGGGCAGGCGTGATCCGGGGCACCCGGCGGCTTCGGTACCCTCGCAGGCAGGTCGGAGAAGCGGACGTATCCGGCACCGTCGTGGCCCGAGGAGAAGATGGCGTGAGCTGGTCGTCCGCCGTCCCCCTGGTGGTCCTGGCCGCCGCCTGGGTCACGCTCCCGGGTCTGGTCGTCGGCCTCGCCGCCGGTCTGCGCGGGATCACCGCCTGGGGCGCCGCCCCGATGCTGTCGGTCGGCGTGATCGCCGGTTCCGCGGTCGGCGCGAGCATGCTGGGCGTGCCCTGGAGCGGGGCCGCCCCGGCCATCGCGGCGGCGGCGTTCGCGCTGCTCGTGGTCGGTGTGCGACGGCTGGTGCTCGGCCTCCCGCTGCTGCCGCGACCCCCCGTGGTGCGGGCCGCTGCGCAGGAGTCGGTCCGGACGCTGCTCCGCGGCGGGCCCGACCGGCGCTGGACCGGGCTCGCGGCGCTGACCGGGCTGGTGACCGCCGGCGCGCTGGGGTTCAGCACGGCCGTCCGCGGGATGGCCCGGCCCGACGCGCTGTCGCAGACGTTCGACGCGAACTTCCACTACAACGCCGTCGCCCGGATCCTCGGGACGCACGACGCCTCGTCGCTCACCGTCGGCGGCCTGGTCAACTCCCCCGGCTTCTACCCCGCGGCCTGGCACGACGTCGTCTCGCTGGTGGCGCCGCTGGCCCCCGGCCCCGGCGAGATCGTCGTCGCGTCCAACGTGGTCGCGCTGGTCACCACGCTGCTGGTCTGGCCGCTGTCGGTGCTGTTCCTCGTGCGGACGCTCGTCGGGCGCTCGGCCGGTGCTGCGCTCGCCGCCCCGGTGCTGGCACTCGGCTTCGTCGCGTTCCCGTGGACGCTGGTCACCTACGGCGCGCTGTGGCCGAACCTGCTGGGCGTCTCGCTGGTCCCGGCCGCGCTGGCGGCGACGGCGCTCGCCGCGCGGCCGGGGCTCGGGCCGGACCCGGTGTCCCCCGCCCGGCCGGGCCCGTTCCCCCCGGGGCGGGTGGCGCGCTGGTTCCCGGCGGTGGCCGCCGTCGTCGCGCTGGGGTTCGCGCACCCGAACGCGTTGTTCGGCGCGGTGGTCGTCGCGGTGCCGCCGATCCTGTGGGGACTCGTGGGCGCGGTGCGCCGCGGGCTGCGCGGCGGCACGTGGCCGACCGTGCGCGCGGCCACGGCGGTGCCGGTCGTACTCGCCGCGCTCGGCGGCGTCGGCTGGTTCATGTTCGCCTCCCCCGCCCTCGACGGGATCCGCGGCTACTACTGGGAACCGGAGTTCTCGGTCACCGACGCCGTGTGGAACGCGGTGCTGCACAGCCCCGAGGACAATGCCCCGGCCTGGTCGATCGCGGTGCTCACGGTGGCCGGCGCGGTGTGGGCGCTGCGCCGGGCCCGGACGTCCTGGCTGGTCCCGGCGCACCTGATGGTCTGCACGCTCTACGTCGTCGGCGCCACCACGTGGTCCTCGGTCTGGACCGGGGTCTGGTACAACGACTCGCCCCGGATCGCCGCGCTCGTCCCGGTCACCGCGGCCCCGCTCGCCGCGCTCGGCCTGGTCGCGCTGTGCTCGCTGGCCCGCAGCCTCGCCTGCCTGGTCCGCGACCGCCTCACCCGGGCCGCGCCCGCCGTCGCCGGGCTGCCCCGGCCGCGGGCCGCGGTGCTCGTCGCGATCGGCGTGATCGCGGTCGTCGTCACCTCGGGTGGGCTCTACCAGCGCTCGCACGTCGACTCGCTCGCCGCGATCTACCAGACACCGGAGGAGGTACTGGTCGGCCCGGAGCAGGCGCGGTTCCTGCGCGAGGCGGGTGAGCTGCTGCCCTCGGACGCGGTGGTGGCGCAGAACCCGTGGGCCGGTACCGCGATGCTGTGGCCGCTCACCGACCGGCAGGTGCTGTTCCCGCACCTCACCGGGGTGTGGTCGCCGGACCAGCAGGTCATCGCCGAGCGGCTGCGCGACGCGTCGAACGACCCCGCGGTGTGCGCGGCCGTCGCCGAGACCGGGACCGGGTACGTGATCACGGCGCCGCCGACGTTCTGGCAGCCGGACCCGCTGGCGCTGCAGTGGCCCGGCCTCGACGACCTCGCCGACGCCGACGGGTTCGAGCTGCTCGCCCGCGACGGCGACAACGCGCTCTGGCGCATCACCGCCTGCGACGCCGGGCGGGTCGTCGGTTCCTGATCACCCGGTCGGGCACGGGACCGGCGGGGCCGCACGGCCGCCGGTAGTCTCCGAGACCGGCCAGCGCCGGGAATCGGGTCCGGTGGGTCGTCGACGGCTCCGGGACCGGCGCCGGGAGAGGAGCCGCGACCTCGATGGCCGGACCCACCTGGCTGTCCGCGCTGCCCACCGCGCTCGTCGCGGTGTTCTGGGTGGTCGGGCCCGGTCTGCTCGTGCTGCGGGCGTGCGGGGTCCGGGGCGTCACGGCATGGGGTCTCGCGCCGGTCGTGTCGACCGCGGTGATCTCGTCCACGGCCGTGCTGGGCACCCTCGCCGGGGTGCGCTGGGGGCCGTGGGTGCCGCTGGGCGTCGCGGTCGTGCTCGCACTGCTCGGCGGGCTGTTCCGGGTCTTCGTCGCCCGGCGCCCGCCCGGCAGCGCGCTGCACCGGGGCTGGCGGACGGCGCTGCGGTCGTGGGCCCCGGGCCGGCGGCTCCGGGCCGCGCTGGACCGCGTCCGCACCCCGAGGGGCCAGTTCGCGAAGCGCCCCGAACCGATGACGGCCGCGATGCCCCAGGTGTGGCGGACCTCGGCCCAGCGGGCGGGCACCGACGGCCGCCGGGCGGGGATCGCCGCCGCGGCGGGCGTCGTCGTCGCGGCCGCGCTGGCGTGGTGGACGGTGGTGCTCGGCTTCGGCCCGGTGGACGGCCTGTCCTCGACCTACGACGGCGTCTTCCACTACAACGCCGTCGCCCACATCCTGCAGTCCGGCGACGCGTCGTCGCTGACGCTGGGGTCGCTGACGAACCCGTCGTCGGCGATGGCGCTGTACCCGGCGGGCTGGCACGACCTGGTGTCGCTGGTCGCGATGCTGTCCGGCAGCGGGGTCCCGGTCGCGACCAACCTGACGGCCTGGGTCGTGGCGGGGGTGGTGTTCCCGCTGTCTGTGGCGGCGCTGACCCGTCAGGTCATGGGCCCCTCGTCCGGTGCCGCGCTGGCCGCGCCGGTGCTCGCGACCGGGTTCACCGCGCTGCCGTGGGCGCTCATGTCGTTCGGGGTGCTGTGGCCGAACCTGCTCGGGGTGGCGCTGCTGCCCGGGTACCTGACGCTGCTGCTGGCCGTCGTCGGGGTGGCCGAGCGCAGCGTGATCGGCGCAGGCGGGGCGGCGTTCACCCTGGTCCTGACACTCCCCGCGCTCGGTCTCGCCCACCCGAACGCGTTGTTCAGCCTCGCGGTGCTCGGCCTGTTCCCGGTGCTGTGGGGCATCGGCGTGCTCGCCCGGCGACGGCTGCTCACCCGCCGGTTCTGGCAGCCGGTGCTGGCCGCGGTCGGCGTCGCCGGGATCGTCGCCGCCGTCCTGTGGTTCATGACGGCCTCGCCGCTGACCGCCGGGGTCCGCAGCTTCGACTGGCCCGCGTTCACCGACGTGCCGACGGCGATCGGGCAGGTGCTGTTCAACTCCCCCAACGGCCGTCCCGAGCTCGTCGTGCTGTCGGTGCTGGTCGTCGTCGGCGCGGTGGCCGCGCTGCGGCGCGTCGCGACCTCGTGGCTGGTACCCGCGCACCTCGCCTCCGGCGCGCTCTACGTGCTGGCCGCGGCCGACGACGGGAAGACCTCCGCCGCCCTCACCGGTGCCTGGTACAACGACTCCTACCGGCTGGCGGCGATGGTGCCCGTCACCGGGGCCGTGCTGGCCGTGGTCGGGCTGTGCGCCCTCGCGTCGGTCCTGCGCCACGTGCTGCTGCGTATCCCGCGCACCGCGGCCCTGGCGCGGCGCCGGGTGGTCGCGCCCGCGCTCGCGGCGGCGCTGCTCGCGGTCGTCGTCGCCACGACCGGCGGGATGTCGGTGGCGACGCACGCCGACGTCCTGGCCGGGCCGTACCAGCAGCCCTCCGACCCGCTCCTCGAACCGGGGCAGCGCGAGTTCCTCGACGAGGTCGGCCGGATCGTCGGCCCCGACGACGTCGTGGCCGCGGACCCGTTCACCGGCGACGCACTGCTGTTCCCGCTGACCGGCCGCCGGGTCCTGTTCCCGCACCTCATCGGCAACTGGACCCCGGAGCAGACGCTGCTGGCGACGCGGTTCCGCGACGTCGGGACCGACCCGGCCGTCTGCACGGCGGCCGCCGACCTGGGCGTCGACTGGCTGTTGACGGGGCCGATCACGTTCTGGCCGAACCACGGCGGCGCCCGCTGGTACCCGGGTCTGCACGACATCGCACCGGTGCCCGGGTTCGAGCTCGTCGCGACGGGCGGGGGCCAGGAGCTCTGGCGGCTGACGGCCTGCACACCGGGCGCGCCGGCCACCCCGCAGGCCCAGGCGTTCGCCCCGCCCGGTCCCGACGCCCCGTCCCCGTCCCCGTACGGTGGGTGACCCCCCGACGCCCTCGACGGAGCCCACGTGACCGAACTCCCCGAGTACGAACGCTCCCTGCGGATGGTCGAGCGCCGCAGGCTCGCGACCGGCTTCGCGAAGCAGATCGCGATCACCACCGAACCCGCTCTCGACGTGCCGTTCCGTGAGGCACGGGTGGTCGATCTCGGCTGCGGGTACGGCTACACCGCACTCGAGCTCGCGGGCCTGTGCCGGGAGGTCGTCGGCATCGAGCCGAACGGTGCTCTGGCCGCCGAGGCGACTCGGCTGGCCGCCGAGGGCGGCCGCGAGAACTTCACGTTCCGTGTCCAGGGCATCGGCGACTTCGGCCACGGCGACGACGCCGGGGCCTTCGACGTGGCCGTGCTCGACAACGTCCTGGAGCACCTCGACGACCAGCCCGACGCGCTGGAGCGGATCGCGTCCTGCCTGCGCCCCGGCGGCGTCGCCTACATCCTGGTGCCGAACCGGTGGTGGCCGATCGAGGCGCACTACTCGCTGCCGTTCCTCGCGTGGCTGCCGCTGCCGCTGGCGACCCGCTACCTGCGCTGGTCGGGACGCGGCAGCGACTACACCGACGCCAGCTACGCCCCGAGCTACCTGCGGATGCGCCGGCTCCTCGCGCAGCGACCCGACCTCGACGCGCGGTTCACCGTGCCCGGCGACGTGAGCCTCGCCGAGGGCGGCGGATCCCGGCTCTACTCGCTGGGGGTGGCGGCGCTGCGCCGGTTCCCGCCGCTGTGGGCGATCTCGAAGGCGTTCCTCGTCGTCGCCGTGAAGAAGAAGCAGACCTGACCGTGGCGCGACGGCTCCTCGCCGCGGCCGACCTGGTCGTCGGCCCGGTCGTCGCCGTCGGGGTGGTGGCCGTCGGGCTGCTGGTCGCCGACCGGATCACCGTCCCGGCCGGGTCGAACGTGGGCCTGGCGCTCACCGCGACCGGCGGGGCGCTCGTCGCGGCGGTGCTCGCGGCCGCGGCGTGGACCCGGTCCCCGCTGGTCGCCGCGCCGCTGGCGTGGGTGGGGCTGGCGGCGCTGCCCGCGGTGCCGCTGACGCTGTTCCTGGCGAACACCCCGCACTACCTGTTCGGCGTCGGCGGCGACCAGCAGTTCCGGGTCGCGTTCCTGACCCGGTTCGCGGACTCGGCGCGGCTCGCGGACTTCGCCTACGCGGACATGCCGCCGTACTACCCGGCGGCGTGGTTCTGGCTCGGGGGGCGGGCGGCGGCGCTGCTGGGCGTCGACGCCTGGGCGTTCCACAAGCCGTACTCAATCGCGACGCTGGCGGTCACCGCCGTGCTGACCCACGCGTTGTGGGCACTCGTGACGTCCCGGCCGCGGGCGGTCGGGGCCGCCGTCGCCACCACCCTGGCCGGGTTCGTGACACTGGCCGCGTACTCGCCGTACTCGTGGCTGACCGCGGCGCTCGTCCCGCCGCTGGCGGTGCTCGGGCTGCGGCTGGTGCGGCGGCGCGGGGCCTGGGTCCGCACCGCGCTCCTGGTCGGCCTCGTACTCGGCCTGGCCGCCGTCACCCACACCCAGATCCTGGCCTTCGCGGGATTCGTCCTGGCCGTGCTCGCGGTGGACGGCCTCGTCACCCGCACGACCGGTCCGGCCGGGCTCGGCACGACGGTGGCGGTGGTCCTCGCCGCGGCGCTGCCGCCGGCCCTGGTGCACTGGCTGCCCTACCTGCTGGCCTCGGCCGGGCAACCCACCTACAGCGCGGGCCAGCACTTCCTCGCCGAGGCGGGCGCCCGGTGGCCGCTGCCGATGCTGGAGGCGACCCCGGTCGGCGCGCTGTGCCTGCTCGGTACGGTGTGGATCGTGGTCCGCGCCCGCACCTCGACGGTGGCCAGGGCGCTGGCGGTCACCGCGCTCTGCGGCTACGCCTGGTACCTGCTCTCGACGGTCGCGCTCGCCGCCGGGACGACGCTGCTGGCCTTCCGGATCCAGCCGATCCTGACCGCGGCGCTGGCCTGCGGAGCGGTGTGGGCCGTCGCCGAGGTGGCCGAGCGGCTGCGCGCGGGCGGGGCACGGGTGGGGGCCACGGCGACGGTCGTGACCGTGCTGGCCGCGGCGGTCGTCGTCGGGCAGGTGCAGTCGGTCCCGCAGGACTACGCGTGGACCGGGACGGCACAGGACTACCGCCCCGACGGGACGCGGCCCGACGGCTCGCGGGACCCGGCCGACGCGAACGCCTGGCTCGGGGACCTGCGCACGGCGATCGACGGTCTGACCGGTCGCCCGCCGCGGGAGGTCGTCGTCGCGAGCGCGAACGCGACCCTGCTCAGCTACACGCCGTACTTCGCGTTCCAGGCCTCGCAGCCGCAGTACGCGAACCCGCTCGCCGACTACCCGGCCCGCACCGACGAGCTCCGCCGGTGGGCGGCCGCGACCGACCCGGGCCGGCTGCTCGCCGCGCTGGACCGCGGCCCGGTGCGGGCGCCGTCGGTGTTCGTGCTGGAACGGGCCGCCGACGGGACGCTGCGGCTGCCGCTGGCGCAGGACCGGTTCCCCGACCCCCGCCAGGGTGCCGACCCCGCGGTGTTCGCACCGCAGCTGTTCGACGACCCGGCCTGGCAGCGGCGCGACGTCGGCCCGTACGCGGTGCTGGTGCGGGCCGGCGTCCCCGCGGTGCCCTGAGGCCTCGGACCTCGGACCTCGGGCCTCGGGCCTCGGACCTCGGGCCTCGGGCCTCGGACCTCGGGCCTCGGACCTCGGGCCTCGGGCCTCGGGCCTCGGGCCTCGGGCCTCGGGCCTCGGGCCTCGGGCCTCGGCCACCGTCGGCGGGTCGAGCGCGAGCCGCGCCCCGTACTCGTCCAGGACTGTGACTGATTCGGTCCACAGGTCACCGCCGTTCGCGGAACACTGGCGGCCATGCTGCGTGCGCGTCGACAGGCTGCGGACGACGGCCAGGACACGGGCCGGCGTGCCCCGGACCGCAGGATCCTCCTGGTCGCCGCCCTCACGGCCCTGGCCGTCGGTGTGTGGGCGTGCTGGTCGGTGACCGTCGACGATGCCTACATCACCTACCGCTACAGCGAGAACCTCGCGCACGGGTTCGGGCCGGTCTGGAACCCGGGGCGTGTGCCGGTGGAGGGGTTCACCAACTTCGCGTGGATGGTGTGGCACGCACCGTGGGTGTGGTTGGGTGTGCCCCTTCCGGTGGTCTCGAAGCTGACGGCCGCTGCCTGTGCCGCTGCCACCGTGTGGATCCTGGTCACCGAGCCTCGCACCCGGAGCGGCGCCGTGGTGGCCGCGGGGAGCTTCGTCCTGTTCCTCCCGACCTGGGTCCACGTCGACGCCGGCCTGGAGACAGCGCCCTTCGCTCTGGTCGTGCTGCGGGCCGTCGTCCTCGCTGCGCGGCTGCTGCACGACCGGGACGCCGTGGTCCGGCCCTGGGAGATCCCGGCGTTGCTGCTACTCGCGGGGACCCTCCGCCCCGACGGGGTGCTCGGGGTCGCCCCCGCCCTGCTGGTCTGGCTGTGGCTGCGCAGATCCCGCAGGTCGACCTGGCTGTGGACCGCGGCCGGTGGCGCCGTCGGCGTCGGCTACGTGGTCGCACGATGGGCGTACTACGGCCACCCACTGCCGAACACCTTCTACGTGAAGGTGGGTGTGGAGGCCACGACCGACGGTCGCTGGATCGAGCTGACAGCGGCGACGCTGTTGCCGCTGCTGGCGTTCGCCGTCGCCGCGTTGTTCCGGGTACGCACCGCGGCCTCGGCAGCGCTGGTACTGGCGAGCTGCACGGCTCTGTGGATCATCCCGGCCCTCACCGCGCCGGCGATGGACTATCTGTCGCGGTTCGCGTGGCACGGACTCCCGCTGATGTGCCTGGCCGCGGCGTGGGCGCTCGACACGGTCGAGATGCGCCGGGTCGCGGCCACGGCGGCGGTGGTGGCGGTCGGCTGGACGACGGTCGCCGGCGTCCTCGCACCGGACGGGCCGAGCATGGTCAACTACGGTGACGACCTCCGGCGCGCGCACATCGCCGTCGGCCTCGCGCTGGCCGACACCGACCTTGCGCCGGACCGGCGAACCGTCGCGGTGTCCGATGCGGGCGCCATCCCGTACTTCTCCGGATGGATCGCCACCGACTACATCGGCCTGAACGACGGTCGGATCGCGCACGGCGCGGACCCGACCGACGTCCTGCGGACCGACGACCCGTCCGTCGTCGTCGTCACCAGTTCCTCGCCCAAACCACCGACCGCGTCGTGGCGCACCGACCTCACTCCGGTGCTCGCCGGCCGCGAGCTCGTCGGCGTCGCGCAGATGCGCCCCGAGTACTTCCAGCTCGTGTTCGCGAAGCCGGACGTCGCCCCGCAGGTCAGGGCGGCGCTGGACCGCCGCCTCGCGGAGGGTCGCGCGGTCACCGACGCCCGCCTCGGCCCCGGCTACTCCCGCTGGCTGGAGCGGGTCCTCGGCATCAGCTGAGGCCGAGGGCGTGCCCGGCCAGGGCACGCAGCGCGGCGGCGTCGCGGCGCAGCACCGCCCCGGGCAGCTGGACGGCGGCGTTGAGCCGCGACGACACGTGCGCGCGGGCGGCACGGGCGGCACGGGGCAGCCCCCGGGCCGCCATCCGGTCCGCCTCCGCCGCGAAGTAGCGGCGCTCCTCGGCGAACCGGTTCCCGGCGACCGCACCCGATCCCGAGTCGCTGGAGCGGTGCCGCCGGTAGCGGAAGCAGACGTGGTCGTCGACGACCATCGTCCCGCCGTCGGCGATCACCGCGACCGGCAGCGCCAGGTCGAACACGTCCGCGGACTCCGGAAGCGCGACCTGCGCCACCGCGTCGGTCCGCCAGCACAGCGACGGGTTGTACAGCCAGTTCCCCCGCAGCAGGCTCACCAGCAGGTCCTCGCCGCCGACCGACCGCGGGCCGGATCCGGACGGCGCGAGCAGCGCCTTGACCCGGTCGGCGAGCGGGCGGACCGGACGGTCGTCGGCGTCCATCACGGCCACGCCCGGCTGCACCACCGCGGCGTCCGGCCAGCGCTCGTGCAGCGCCAGGACGGTGTCGAGGTAGTCGGGCTCCATCAGGTCGTCGGCGCCCATCATCACGAAGTACGGCAGCTCGACCGCCTCGATGCAGTACCGGTTGTTCGGCTGGGCGCCGAGCCGCGTCGCGTTGCGGCGGTACCGGATCCGGTCGTCGCCCAGGCCCGCGAACCAGGGCCCGATCGAGTCGTCGGGGTAGCCGTCGTCGACGACGGTGAGCCGCCAGTCGGTGCGGCGCTGGGCCTGCACGCTGCGGACCGCGCGGCGTAGGAGCTCCGGGTCGCCGTAGAAGGGGAGCATCACGTCGACGGGCACGCGCCCGACGGTAGCGAGCCGCCCCCTGGCTAGGATCACCCGGCCTCACCGGCCACGACACCAGCCACGACCCGGAGCACGGCGATGGACATCCAGAACCACTACTACGGCCACTCGGCCGTCCTCGCCGCCTACGCCGGGCTGTCCCGGCCCCGGCACATCGCCGGTCTGCTGCAGCACGGCTGGACCGCGGTCTCCCCCGTCGCCGCGCACTTCGCGGACTTCCCGACGGTCGGCACCGACCCCCGCCGGCGACGGCTGCTGGTGTGGTCGCACGGCTGCCGCGGCTGGTCCCCCGCCGACGAGGACCGCGAGACCACGCCGATCGGTGCCCCGGTGCTCTACCTGGAGGCGCTGCTGCGCGCGCAGGGCTGGACGCCGTCGGACCGGCTCGGGCCGGTGTTCGTCCCGTTCCACGGCACCCGGCTCGTCCGTGTGACCGGCGCGCACGCCGACCTGGCCCGTCAGGTCGCGAAGGTCGACGGTCCGTCGACGGTGTGCCTGCACCACGAGGACATGACCGACCCGGAGATCACCACCGCCTGGCGCGACGCCGGGCACACGCTGGTCACCGCCGGGCGGCGCGACGACCCGCACTTCCTGCTGCGGATCATGCACCTGGTCGGGAACGCGAGCCGGGTCTCGTCGAACCGGCTGTCGACGGCCGTGCTGTACGCGGCCGCCGTCGGCACCCCCGCCGGGGTGTGGGGTGACCCGCTGACGTTCGGGGCGCAGTCGTCGTCGGCGGTGGACGAGCTGCGCGCGACCTGGCCGGAGTTCCACACGGTCGATCCCACCGACGGGACCCGCCCGGAGTCCGGCGCCGCGGAGGCCGACGCCGCCGCGACCGCGCTCGCCCGCCGCGAGCTCGGCGCCGAGCACCTGCTCGACCCGGACGCGCTGCGCACCGTGCTCGGCTGGGGCCGCACCCCGAGCGTCGGGCCCGGCCTGCAGCACTACGCGGCGTCGCCGCTGGCGAAGGCCGCGATGGTGCTCGGGCTGACCCAGCGCTCCGCGGCCAGCACGCAGGCCATGTCGGCGGGCAGCTCGAACCCGCTGCTGTGGCTGCGCCACCCGCTGGCCGCGCTGCCGAAGCCGCTGCCGCGCGGACTGCCCACGCCGATCGCGACCGAGGAGCCCCTCGACGCCTGACCATGATCGCCGGGAGTGGAGCGGAGGACGCAGCCGACTACTCTCCGCGCTCCACTCCCGGCGATCATGACGGTCGGAAGATCCGGCGGACCAGCACCAGCAGGGCCACCCCGAGCAGCGCGGCCAGTACGAACCGCACCGACAGCCACAGCACGCCGTCGGACGGCAGCAGCACCCCGGCCCCGCACACGACGACGCCGACGGCCAGCGGCCCGGCCAGCACCGCCTCCCGCCAGCGGGTCGGTGACACCCGCCGACGCAGCAGCGACGTCCCGGCCGCCAGGGCCAGGTAGATCAGCGGGAACCCGGCGGCGACCGCGGTCAGCGACCCGGTCCGGGCGAGCAGCACCGCCGCGACCACCCCGAGCACCAGGCTGACCGGGCTCGCGATGGCGAGCCCGCCGCTGCGGCCGGACGCGAACACCAGGTGCACGTTGGCCAGGTAGACGACGCTGACCACGGCGCCGAGCGTCGCGACCGCGGTGACCGGCACCAGCTGTTCGGGGGCGAACGAGGCCGGGGCGAGGATCCGCAGCAGGAACGGGGCGAGCAGCGCGACCCCGCCGGCCAGTGCGGCGGTGACGACGCCGACGTCGCGGGCGGTGCGTTCCAGCGCGGCGCCGCGGGCCTCGGGAGCGGTCCGGTAGATGACCGGCGCCCAGGCGTTGTTCAGCGCGGAGACGATCATGGCGGGCGCGGAGCCGAGGAGCAGCGCGATCTGCATGCGGCCGCCGTCGGCGACCCCGAAGTACCGACTCACGATCAGCACGAGCGCGTTCTGCACGAGCAGCAGCGCGACCAGGTGCGGGACGGCGGGCAGCCCGATCCGCAGCGCCCGGCCGAAGTCGCCCCGCGCGGTGCGCGGGCGGCCGCCGCGCAGCGCGAGCACGAGCCCGATCACCGCGGCCGCGAGGTAGCCGAGCAGCAGGCCGAACAGGTAGTCGTCGGCGTCGCTCGCCCGCCACGCGACGAGCGCGAGCCCGGCGAGCGGTCCGCCGAGCGTCGCCACCCCGGACATGACGACGAACGGCACCGGCCGGTCCTGCACCCGCAGGAACGCCTGGGCGTTGAGCACCACCACGAAGCCGGCGGCGGCGAGCCCGGCGAACACCAGCCCGGCGCGCCACGGCACCGACAGGACCGGCAGGCTCCACCACGGGCCTGCCAGCACCGCGAGCACGACCACCGCCAGCGACAGGGCGCTGCCCTGCAGCACCAGCGCCCGCGCGCCGTCGGTGCCCGAGCTCTCCAGGATCCCGTGCCGGGTGATCGACGACGCCAGGCCGAACCCGACGACCATCGCACCGACCTGCACCAGGATCAGCCCGACGGCGACGACGCCGTACTCGGCGTCGCCCAGCAGCCGGGTCACGAACGGCGTGACGACGACGTTCGCCAGGATCGGGGCGACGCTGCCCAGCGTGTAGAGCGAGCCGCGCCCGAGCACCTCCCGGCTGGCGTCCACGGCGCTCACCCCGCGCTCACGCCGAGTGCCCGAAGAACTCCCGCACCAGGCCCGCGACCCGGTCGACGTCGGCGTCGGCGAGATCGGGGAACAGCGGCAGCGAGAGCTGCTGGGAGTAGTACTCCTCGGCGTTCGGGCACAGGCCGCGGCGATGGCCGAGGTCGGCGAAGACCGGGTGCCAGTATGCGGGGATGTAGTTGACCTGCACCCCGATGCCGTGCTCGCGCAGGTACTCGAACAGCGCACGGCGGCGGCCGTCGAGCACGCGCAGCGGGTAGAGGTGCCAGGCGGGCTCGGCGCCGTCGCGGCGGACCGGGGTGCGGACCTCGGGCACGTCGGCGAGCGCGGCGTCGTAGCGGGCGTGGATCTCCCTGCGCCGCGCGGTGAACGCCGCCAGCCGGGTGAGCTGGGAGGATCCGAGGGCGGCGAGCAGGTCGGGCAGCCGGTAGTTCAGCCCGAACGCGTGCACCTCCTGGTGCCACGGGCCCTCGTCGGGGAAGCGCTGCGCGTCCTTGTCGCGGACGAGGCCGTGGTTGCGGAACGACCGGGCGCCCGCCACGAGCTCCTCGCGCGGGGACACGACCGCGCCGCCCTCGGCAGTGGTGAGGTTCTTGGTCGGGAAGAAGCTCAGCGTGGTCAGGTCGGCCAGGTCACCGACCGGGCGACCGTGCCAGGTGCCGCCCACGGAGTGCGCGGCGTCCTCCAGCAGCAGGGCGCCGGCGTCGTGTGCCAGCGACCGCAGCGGTGCCGCGTCGATCGGGTGGCCGGCGTAGTCGACCCCGGCCACGACGGTCGTGTTCGGTGTCAGCGCGGCCTTCGCCGCGTCCGGATCGAGGTTCCCGGTGTCCGGGCTGACGTCGGCGAACACGACGTTCGCGCCGAGCAGGGCCGCGGCGCTCGCCGTCGCGACGAAGGTCAGCGGGGCGACCACCACGTCCTGGCCCGGGCCGACCCCGGCCGCGGCGTAGGCGACGTGCAGCGCCGCGGTCCCGCTGGTCACGGCCACCGCCGGGTTCCCGCAGACGGCGGCGAGGTCGTCCTCGAACCGGGCCACCGCGGGGCCGGTGGTCAACCAGTCGGTCCCGAGGACCGCCGTGACCGCCTCGACGTCCTCCGGCGAGATCGACTGCCGGCCGTAGGGGAGCATCAGGCGCCGCCCATCAGTCGAGCGCCTCGACCATCGCGCGCAGCTGCTCGGGCGACAGCCACAGGTCGTTGGTGTCCGACCGGTAGGCCTGCCCGTCCGGGACCGGCTCACCGTCGGCCGGGGAGGTGTAGCCCCAGCCGGCGATGTAGGGCTCGACGACGTAGCGGTCGGCCAGCTTGAGGGTCCGCCGCGAGTCGTCCGCGGCGATCATCTCCTCGTGCAGCTTCTCGCCCGGTCGGATCCCGATCTCGTGGGTCGCGGCGCCGGGGGCGATGGCCTCGGCGAGGTCGGTCATCCGCATCGACGGGATGCGCGGCACGTACAGCTCGCCGCCCTGCATCGCGTCGAAGGAGTCGATGACGAACTGAACCGCGTCCGGCAGGGTGATCCAGAACCGGGTCATCCGCTTGTCGGTGATCGGCAGCGACTGGCCGTCGGCGGCGAGCTTCTTGAACAGCGGGACGACCGACCCGCGGCTGCCGAGCACGTTGCCGTAGCGGACCACGGCGAACCGGGTCTCGTAGGCGGCGGCGTAGTGGTTCGCGCTCACGAACAGCCGGTCGGCGCACAGCTTGGTGGCGCCGTAGAGGTTGATCGGGCTCGACGCCTTGTCCGTGGACAGCGCGACGACCTTCTTCACCCCGGCGTCGATCGCGGCCTCGACGACGTTCTGCGAGCCCTCGACGTTGGTCCGGATGAACTCGAACGGGTTGTACTCGGCCGTGTCCACCTGCTTGAGCGCGGCGGCGTGCACGACGTAGTCGACGCCGTGCATCGCGCGGCGCAGGCGCGGCTGGTCCCGGACGTCACCGAGGAACCAGCGCAGCCGCGGGTCGTTGTCGAACAGCGACCGGCACTCGTACTGCTTGAGCTCGTCGCGCGAGAGGATCACCAGCCGGCGCGGCTCGTAACGGTCGAGCAGGGTGCGGACGAAGGCCTTCCCGAAGGACCCCGTCCCGCCCGTGACCAGGACCGACGAGCCCTTGAGTACCGACATCACGCCTCCAGATCTGCGGAACTTCGTCCGCCCGGCATGATGGCACGCGATCGATCGGACGAATCGAAGCAGGTACGGGTGCGGGTCAACGCGGTCATCCAGGCGAGGACGGGGTCGACGCGGCTCCCGGGCAAGGTGCTCACCGATCTCGGCGGCACACCGGTGCTCGACCGGGTGGTCGCCGCCGCCCGCGCCGCCTCCGGCGTCGACCGGGTCGTGGTCGCGACCTCGACCGCCCCGGGCGACGACGCCGTGGCCGAGCGCGCCGCGACGATCGGCGTCCCGGTGGTACGCGGCTCCGAGGACGACGTGCTGGCCCGCTTCGTGCAGGCCGTCGACGAGCACCCCTGCGACGCCGTGGTGCGCCTGACGGCGGACTGCCCGCTGCTCGACCCGGCCCTGGTGTCGCTGGTCGCCGCGACCTGGCGGTCCGTGCCGGAGCAGGACTACGTCGCCACCACCCTGGTGCGCACCCTGCCGCGCGGCCTGGACGTCGAGCTCGCCCGCGTCGACGCGCTGCGCGCGCTGGCCGGCACCGCGACCGGGTACGACCGGATCCACGTGACGTCGGGCCTCTACGGAGACCCGGACCGGTTCCGCTGCCTCGGGCTCGTCGTCGCACCGGCCGCCGACGACCTGCGCGTCACCCTGGACACCGTCGACGACCTGCACGCCCTGACGGGGCTGGTCGAGGCCCTGGACGGGCGCACCGGGTGGCGGGCGGTCGTCGACGTGCTGCGGTCGCGGCCGGACCTGGTGGAGCGCAACGCGCACGTCCGTCAGAAGTCCCTCGCCGAGGGGTGAGCGGGATGCGTCTGCTGCTGCGCTGCGACGCCGGACCATCGACGGGGGTGGGGCACGCGGTGCGGTGTGCCGCGGTCGCCGAGGCGGCGCTGCTGTCCGGGCACGAGGTGTTCTGGTCGGGCCGGCTCGACGGGCTGCGCTGGCTGTGGTCCGGGCTGGTCCGGGAGCCCGGCCCCGTCCTGCCCCCGGCCGACACCGCCGGCGGGCTCGCGGCGCTGGCCCGTGAGCACCGGATCGACGCCGTGCACGTCGACCACTACCTGCTCGGCGACGACCTGCGTCCGGCCCTGAACGACGCCGGGGTCGTGCTGTCCACCGTGGAGGACTTCGCGACCGGCCGGCGTCCCGGTGACGTGGTGGTCGACCCGAACATGGGAGCCGAGGACCACCCCCGCCCCGACGACGGCTCCCCCGTCCTGCTCCGCGGCCCCGGCTACGCCCCGCTGCGGCTGACCGTCCGCCGTGCCCGCACCCGGCGGGCCCTGCGGGCCGCCGACGCCCCCGGCACCGGGCCGCCCCGTGTGCTGGTCGTCATGGGCGGGACCGACGCCGCCGGGCTGCTGCCCCGGGCGGTCGCCGCCCTCGCCGCCGCGGACGTCCCCGCCGAGGTCGACGTCGTCGTCCCCGGTGGGCGGCCCCTCGACCTGCCCGCCGATGGGCCGGCGACGTTCCGGGCGGTGCCGCCGCTGCCCGACCTGCCCGCCGCGATGGCCGAGGCCGACCTCGTCGTCAGCGCGGCCGGGACGACGGTGTGGGAGCTGTGCTGCGTGGGTGTCCCGATGGCGCTGGTCCGGGCCGCGGACAACCAGACCGAGGGCTACCGGACCGTCGTCGACGCCGGGGCCGCCGCCGGGCTGGGCGGGACCGCGGACCTCGCCGACCCGGCCGCCGCCGCGGCCGTGCTGCACGCCCTGCTGACCAGGCCGGGCGACCGCGCCGCGCTCGCCGACCGGGCCGCGACCGTCGTCGACGGCGAGGGCGCGGGCCGGGTCGTCGACGCCGTGGCCACCGCGGTGGGCACGTCCGGCGGCCGGGAGGCGCGCGTCGCCGCCGAGGGCCGGGGGCTCGCCCGGGTGGTCCGGTCCCGCCCCGCCCGGCCCGGCGACGCCGAGCTGCTCCTGGCCTGGCGCAACGACCCCGACACCCGTCGCTGGTCACGCAGCCACGACGCGGTCGACCTCGCCACCCACCGCCGCTGGCTCGCCGGCTCGCTGGACCGCGACGACCGGCTGCTCCTCGTCGTCGCCGACGCCAGGGGGCCGGTCGGCACCGTCCGCTGGGACCGGGACGGGAGCGGCTGGGAGGTCTCGATCACCGTCGCCCCGGAGCGCCGTGGCGAGGGGCTGGCCCTGCCCATGCTGCGGGCCGGGGAGGACGCGCTACGGGCCCGGACCGGCGCCGGGACCGCGGTGACCGCCGTCGTGCACACCGGCAACGACGCCTCGGCCCGGCTGTTCGCCCGCGCGGGCTACGGCGAGCCCGGCACCCCCGACGCCGACGGATTCCGGACACTCCATCGCGTGCTGTGAGCGCTTGGCGCCGTGACGCAACCCGCACGCCGCACCTCCGGTACGCCGATGTGACCTACCCTTCGCGCGTGTCCGGATCCCGTCCCGCGCTCCCCGCGGCCGATCTCGCCCGCGTGGTCGTGTTCGCCGCGTTCATCGCCGTCCTCGGGCTGTTCCCCGGCTTCGCCGGAGTGGCCGGGGTGCCGATCGTCCTGCAGAACGTCGGCCCGATCCTGGCCGGCGTCATCCTCGGGTGGCGGCTCGGCACGGCATCGGTCGCGCTGCTGCTGGTGCTCACCGCGGTCGGGCTGCCGCTGCTGTCCGGCGGCCGCAACGGCGCCGCGTTCTTCGGACCCAGCGGCGGCTTCCTCGTCGGCTGGCTGCTGTCCGCACTGGTCGCGGGCCTGATCGTGGCGCGGTTCCGGTCGCGGTCGCTGCCCGTGCTGCTGCTCGCCTGCCTGGCGGGGTTGCTCGCCGACTACGTGATCGGCATGCCGTGGCTGGGCGTCTACATCGGCGACGTCACCGGCGGGATCGTGCAGTCCCTCGTCTTCGTGCCCGGTGACCTGATCAAGGTGGTGCTGGCCGCGCTGATCGCGTCGCTGGTGCACCGGGCCCTTCCGGACCTGCTGCCGGTCCGCCCTGCGTCCGAGTCCCGGGTCCGGTGAGCGGGGCCGGCATCGACGCCCCGGACGCCGACGACGACACGGCGCCCGTCGTCCCGGCACCCTGGCTGCCCCGGGGGCTGGCCGACGCCGTCGGAGCGGCCGGGGAACGGCTGTCCCGGCTCGGGGTGCGGAGCGGGCAGCGCGTCGTGCTCGACACCCCCACCCGGGCCCGCTGGGCGGTGCTGCCCTACCTGCTCGCCGCGGACCGGCTGGGCGCGGCGTCGCTGCTCGCCGACGCCGGCTGGACCGGCCGCGAACGCGACGCGGTGCTCGCCGACGCCGCGCCGCACCACGTCGTCGGCACCGACGGGCGGGCCGATACCGCCGACGGCGGACCACGCACACCCGGCCTGTTCCTGCTCCCGACGACCTCGGGCAGCACCGGTGTCCCCTCCGTGCTGGCCCGCGACCGGCGTTCCTGGCGGATCGGGTTCGACATCCTCGGTGCGCTGCCCGGACCGGTCCTCGTGCCGGGGCCGCCGTCGTCGACGCTGTACCTGTTCGGGGCCCTGCACGCCCTGCACCACGGGCTGGGCCTGGTCACCCGCGGTCGGCTCGACCCGACCGACCTGCCCGACGGCGGCTCGGTCCATCTCGTCCCCGCCCAGCTCTCCGCGCTGCTCGACGAGCGCGAGCGCCGCCCGGGCGGCCCGGCACCGCAGGTCGTGGTGTGCGGCGGTGCGCACGTCGCGCCCGGGATACGGGAGCGGTGCGCGCGGCTGCTGCCCGGCACCACACTGCTGGAGTACTACGGCTCGGCCGAGCACTCGCTGATCGCCACCCGCCGCGACGACGGCCCGCTGCGCCCGGTCGAGGGCGTGCACCTCACGGTGCGCGACGGCGAGCTGTGGGTGGACAGCCCGCAGTCGGTGCGCGGCCGGTTCACCCGCGGCGAGCTGGTGCCGGCCGGTCCCGGTCCGACGACCGTCGGGGACCGCGCCGAGCTCACCGCCGACGGCGGCCTGACCGTCCTCGGCCGCGCCGCCACCACCATCTCCTCCGGCGGCACGCTGGTGGCCGCCGAGGAGGTCGAGCAAGTCTTGCGCGGCGTGCCGGGCGTCGGTGACGTCGTCGTCGCCGGGACCCCGCACGCGTCGCTGGGGATGGTGGTCACCGCGGTCGTCGAGGCCGGTGACGGTGTCCCGGACCGGCGGGCGCTGCGCGCCGCGGCGCGGGCCGGGCTGTCCCCGGCGAAGCGGCCGCGCCGGTGGCTGGTCACCCGGGCGCTCCCGCGGCTGGGCTCGGGCAAGCCCGCCCGCGCCGCCGTCGACGCCGCGCTGCGCGACGGGACCCTCGACGCGGTCCCGCTCGGGGGGCCGGAGTGACCGTCCCCGGCAGCGGCACGACGGACGACACCCCGGTCGTCATCGCCGCGCGGCGCACCCCGATCGGCACCGCGGGTGGCGCGCTGCGCGCGATGACCGTCGACGCGCTCGCCGCACCCGTACTCGCCGCGCTGGCCGGGGCCCTCGGCGGCCCGGTCGACGACGTGCTCCTCGGCAACGTCTTCGGCCCCGGGGGCAACCCGGCCCGGGTCGCGGCGCTCGCCGCCGGGCTCGGCGACGAGGTGCCCGGCATGACCGTGGACCGGCAGTGCGCGAGCGGGCTGGCCGCGATCCTCACCGCGGCCGCGGGGATCCGTGCCGGCGACGGCATCGGCTACCTGGCAGGCGGTGCCGAGTCCCCGTCGACCGCGCCCACCCGGACGTGGGCCGACGGCACCGTCTACACCCGGGCGCCGTTCGCCCCGGCCGGCGACCCGGACCCGGACATGGGCCCGGCCGCCGACGACGTGGCGACCCGGGCGGGCCTGACCCGCACCCGTCTCGACGCGTTCGCCGCCCGCAGCCACGCCCGCGCCGTCGACGCGCAGCGGGCCGGCCGCTTCGACGACGAGCTCGTCCCGGTCGACGGCGTCGGCGGGCTCCTCACCGCCGACGAGCGGCCCCGCGACCGCTTCACCGCCGACCGTCTCGCCCGGTTCCGCCCCGCGTTCACCCCCGACGGCGTCCACACCGCCGCGAACTCCTGCGGGGTGAACGACGGGGCCGCCGCCGTCGCGCTGGTGCCGGAATGGCGACGCCGGGAGCTGGGTGTGCCCGGCCTCGCGCTGGTCTCGGCCGCGACCCGCGGCTGCCCCCCGGCCGACCTCGGACTCGGCGCCGTCCCCGCGCTCGCCACGCTGCGTGACCGGCCGATGGCCCCGGACGCCGTCGAGTTCACCGAGGCGTTCGCCGGGCAGGCGCTGGCCTGCCTCGACGCAGCCGGGATCGACGAGCACCTGGCCGGCCCGGACGGCGGCGCGATCGCGCTCGGTCACCCCTGGGGCGCCTCGGGCGCGGTGCTGGTCGTGCGGCTGTTCCACCGGCTCGTCGTGCAGGGCCGCGGTGAGACCGGGATCGCCGCGCTGTCCTCCGGCGGCGGCCTCGGCGTCGCGACGAGCTGGCGGGTGGTCCGGTGATCGAGTTCACCGACGTCGGGCACCGCTACGGCGAGCGCACCGTCCTCGACGGCGTCACCCTCGCCCTCGGCGAGCCCCGGGTCGCGCTGGTCGGGGCGAACGGCTCCGGCAAGTCCACACTGGCCCGGACCGTGAACGGGCTCGTCGCACCGACCTCGGGGACCGTGCGCGTCGACGGCCGCGACCCGGCCCGCGAGGGCGCGGCCGTCCGCCGCCGGGTCGGGTTCGTCTTCTCCGACCCGGACTCCCAGATCGTCATGCCGACCGCGGGCGAGGACGTCGCGTTCTCGCTGCGCCGCACCGTGCGCGACCGCGCCGAGCGGGCCCGGCTCGCCGCGGAGACCCTCACCGGGTTCGGCCTGGGCGAGCACGTGGAGCACCCCGCGCACCAGCTCTCCGGTGGGCAGAAGCAGCTGCTCGCGCTGGCTTCGGTGCTGGTCCTCGACCCGGACGTGCTGGTCTGCGACGAGCCGACCACCCTGCTCGACCTGCGCAACAAGCGCGCCTTCGCCGAGCGGCTCGCCGGCCTGCGCCAGCAGGTCCTTCTCGCCACGCACGACCTGGACCTGCTCGACGACTTCGACCGCGTCGTCGTCCTCGACGGCGGGCGGGTCGTCGCCGACGACGAGCCCGGACCGGCCGTCGCGTACTACCGCAGGCTCTGCGGGTCGTGACCCCGCTGGGGCTCTACGCACCCGGTGACAGCCTGCTGCACCGGGCGCCCGCCGGGCCGTCGCTGCTGGTGGTGCTGGCCCTCGCGATCGGGGCGGTGCTCACCGGGGACCCGTGGGTGCTCGGCGGGCTGTGCCTGGCCGTCGCCGCCGGCTACGTGGTGGCCCGGATCCCGTGGCACCGGGTCGGGCCGGTGCTGCGCACGCTGGTGCTGCTGGCCGTGCTGCTCGGCGTGGTCCAGTGGTGGCTGCTCGGTCCGGAGCGGACGCTGGTGATCGTGCTCCGGCTGCTCGCCGCGATGGGCGCGGCGACCCTGTTCACCCTCACCACCCGGGTGGACGACCTGGTCAGCGCGGTGGAACGCGGACTCGGCCCGCTGCGCCGGTTCGGCCTCGCACCCGAGCGCCTCGGCCTTCTCGTCGGACTGACAGTGCAGTCGATCGGAACCCTGTCCGGCATCGCGGGGCAGGTCCGGGCCGCGGCGAAGGCACGGGGGGCGGACCGGTCGCCGACGGCGTTCGCGGTGCCCTTCCTGGTGCGCACGCTGCGGCACGCCGACGCACTCGGGGAGGCACTGGCCGCACGCGGGTGGGGCGACGAGGATGACGACCGATGACCGACCTGCGCGACCACGTGATCCCCCGTCCCGAGGGCGACCTGCACGTCCACCTCGCCGGCGACGCCGGCCCGCCGGTGCTGCTGCTCTCCGGCGCCGGTCTGGACAACGCGCTGCTCAGCTGGCGCCACCTCGTCCCCGACCTCGCGCGCGACCACCGCGTCGTCGCCCCCGACTGGCCGAAGCAGGGGCGCAGCCGGCCGTGGCATGGCCGGGCGACCCACGAGGTGCTGCTGCGCACGGTCGTCGACGTGCTGGACGACCTCGGCATCGAGCGGGCCGCCGTCGTCGGGCTGTCCCAGGGCGGCGCCCTCGCGCTGGCGACCGCGATCGAGCACCCCGACCGGGTGGAACGGGTCGTCGCGCTGGCCCCGGCCGGGACGCTGAGCTTCCCGCCCGGGCTGCACCAGCTGCTGTGGCTGACCGCGCGAGTACCCCTGCTGTCGCGGACCCTGCCGAACCTGGCCTTCCGCAGCCGGGCCGCGGTCACCGCGTTCGCCCGCCGCGCCCTGTTCGGCGACGCCGACCGCGTGCCCGACCTGGACGAGATCGTCGACGCCGTCCTCGCCGAGGCCCGGTCCGGGAACGCGGGCAGCTCGGACTGGCAGAACGGCTCGATCGGGTTCCGCCGGATGCGGGTCGACCTGCGCCCCCGGCTGTCGGAGATCCGCTGCCCCGCACTGTTCGTGCAGGGCGACCGGGACGCCGGCGTCCCCGTGGCGACCACGCGCGCGGCCGCCGAGGCCGTCCCCGGCGCCCGGTTCGTGCTGCTGCCCGGGCGGGGCCACTGGTCGAACCGGGAGTCCCCGGACGAGGTGAACGCCCTGGTCAGGGACTTCCTGGATGGCTAGGTGGCTCGGCGTCGCTGCCGGCGGCGCCGGTCACGGATCCGGGGCATCGGCCCGGCCGGCCAGCTCCGCGTGGGCGACCAGGACGTGTGCGCTCATCGTCGCCGCTGCGAGCTCGGGGTTCCGCGCCCGTACGGCGAGCACGAGGTCATGGTGCTGGCGTCTGCTCCGCTCCAGCGCATCGGGTGAGTAGCGCTCGAACGTACGGAGCACCAGCGTCGCATTGACCAGCTGCAGGAGCAGTTCCTCGAGGCGTGGGCTACGCGCGGCCGCGGCGACCGCGGAGTGCAGCTCGTTGTTCAGCCGCGTGCGTTCGGCGGCCGCCTCGGCGTCGCGCCGGTCCCCCAGGCGGTCCATGCCGGCGAGACACTCCTCCATCTGCGCCACCTCGTCCTCGGTGCGCAGGACGGCAGCCCGGTGTGCGGCATGCGCCTCGAGAAGGGCGCGCAGCCGGAAGATCTCGGCCAGGTCGTCCGGTGTCCACTGCGCGACGCGGGCGCCCCGGTTGGGTTCGATCTCGACCAGGCCCTCCTTGGCCAGGTGCCGCAACGCCTCCCGGATCGGGGTGCGGCTGACCTCCAGCCGCTCGCTCAACGCGACCTCTGTGAGCTTCGTACCGGGAACGAACTCCCCGGCGATGATCGCCTCGCGCAGATCGCGGTAGGCGCGCTCGGCGCCGGTCGTCATAGGTACTCCCGACGTCGTGGGCGGTGGCCGACACGAGCAGCGTACGACACACCACTCAGCCCAGATTGTATGCATTCTTGCCGCATCGGTGCGGATCTTCCTGCTAGTTCAGCTCCGGCATTGACAGGATTGTGCACTTTCGGTCACTGTCGATACCGGTCGGGCAGCACCGGCCGCAGTCCGCGTCGAGGAGGCCGCATGACCGTCGCACCACAGCCCGATGCCCCCGTCGCCCCGTTGGCGGGGACCACGGTGATCGAGGCGGGGTCGTTGATCGCCGGCCCGTTCTGCGGGCAGCTACTCGGTGACTTCGGCGCGGAGGTGATCAAGATCGAGGACCCCGCGAGCGGGGACCCGATGCGGTCCTGGGGCCACCCACGACCGGGCGGACACTCGCTGAACTGGCCGATCATCGCGCGGAACAAGAAGTCGGTGACGCTCGACCTGCGGACCTCGGAGGGCCAGGACCTCCTGCGCCGGCTGGCGGCCGGCAGCGATGTGCTGCTCGAGAACTTCCGACCGGGGACCATGGAGCGCTGGGGCTGCGGCTACGCCGAACTGAGTCGGCTCAACCCCGGGCTGGTCATGACCCGGGTCACCGGCTACGGACAGACCGGGCCGTACGCGGGGCGTGCCGGTTTCGGATCGATCGGCGAGGCCATGGGCGGCATCCGTCACCTCACCGGCGAACCCGGACGCCCCACCAGCCGGGTGGGCGTGTCGCTCGGCGACTCGCTGGCCGGGACCTTCGCCGCACTGGGCACCCTGGTCGCGCTGTTGGGTCGGCACCGCACCGGGCGGGGACAGGTCGTCGACTCCGCGATCTACGAGGCGGTGCTCAGCCTGATGGAGGCGTCGCTACCGGAGTGGGAGCTGGCCGGTACACAGCGGGAGCGCAGCGGCGGCACGCTGCCGGGGGTCGCCCCCAGCAACGTCTACCCCACCGCCGACGACGCCGAGGTGCTGATCGCCGGCAACCGGGACACCGTGTTCCGCAGGCTCGCCGAGGCCCTCGGCCACCCCGAGTGGAGCGATGACGAGCGGTTCGCGACGCACGAGGCGCGCGGCCGGCACAGCGCGGAGATCGACGCACTGATCGGCGCCGTCACCGTCACCTACAGGTCCGACGCGCTGCTCGCGCTGCTCCACGACGCCGGCGTGCCAGCCGGACTGACCTACCGGGCCCAGGACATGCTGGGCGATCCGCATTTCGCGGCCCGCAGGGCGATCGTCCGGCTCCTGCACCCGGAGCTGGGCGCCTTCCCCATGCAGAACGTCGCTCCCCAGCTGTCCGAGACCCCGGGGGCGGTGCGCAGCCTCGGCCCGTCGCTCGGCGAGCACACCGAGGAGGTCCTGCGTGAGCGCCTCGGCCTGGACGCCGAGCAGATCACCGACCTGCGCAAGCGCGGGATCGCGTGAGCGCCGCCGTGGTCACGGTCTGCGAGGTCTCCCCCCGCGACGGCCTGCAGAACGATCCCGCGACGCTCACCACCGGACAGAAGATCTCGCTGATCCACCGGGCGGCCGCGGCCGGGGCACGGCGGATCGAGGCGGTGAGCTTCGCCCACCCCGCACGGGTGCCGGCGATGGCCGACGCCGAGGCGGTGATGGCCGGTCTCGACCGGACCCGGGGCGTCGCCTACTCGGGGCTGGTGCTGAACGAGCGCGGCCTGGACCGGGCACAGGCGGCGGGTGTCGACGAGGTCAACGTGGTCGTCGTTGCCACCGACACCTTCGCCCGGCGGAACCAGAACATGACCACCGCCGAGTCGCTCGACGTCGCGGAACGGGTCGTGCGTGCCGCCACGGCCGCCGGTCTGCCGACGACGGTCACACTGGCCGCGGCGTTCGGATGTCCGTTCGAGGGGGAGGTGAGCCGCAGCCGGTTCGACGAGTGCGTCGGGCGGATCGGTGCGCTCGGTCCCACCGAGATCGCCCTGGCCGACACGATCGGGGTGGCCGTCCCGCGACAGGTCCGGGACCGGATCGAGCTGACCCGATCCCAGGTCCCGGAGCTGCCCGTGCGGGTGCACCTGCACGACACACGCAACACGGGGATCGCGAACGCACTGGCGGCGGTCGAGGCCGGCGTGTCCACCCTGGACGCCAGTGTCGGGGGTGTCGGCGGCTGTCCCTTCGCTCCCGCCGCGACCGGCAACGTCGCCACCGAGGACCTCGCCTGGGTCCTGCACCGCTCCGGCATCGCCACCGGGCTCGACGTCGAGCTCCTGCGTAGGACGGCCGCCTGGCTCGCCGATGCGCTGGGCCACGACGTTCCCGGCGCGCTGCTGCGCGCCGGGGTCTTCCCGTCGACCTGACGGGCTCCCCCTCACCGGATGACCCCAGCACGAAGGAGTGCCTGATGGGTGGATCGCTGATCCTCGTCCACATTGCGACGGCCACGATCGGCGTCGTCGTCGCGGTCGTCGCACTGAAGCTCGAACCGGTCATCGCCCTCGTCCTCGGCGCCGCATACCTCGGCCTGGTCACCGGGCAGGGACCGGCCGACACCGTCGCGACGATCGTGCGGGGATTCGCCGACGTCATGGGCGAGATCGGGCTGCTGATCGCGTTCGGTGTCCTGCTCGGTGCGCTGGTGCACGCCCTCGGTGTCCCGCAACGGATAGCCGACGGCCTGCTGCGGGCACTCGGGCGCCGCAACCTGCCGTACGCCTACGGGCTCACCCTCGGCGGGTTGCTGGCCTCGGTGTTCGCCGACGTGCTGATCGTACTGAGCGGACCGCTGACGCGGCACGCATCGGCCCGGATGGGACCGGGCGGGCACGGGCTGCTGTCGGGCACGGCGATCATCGGCATCGTGATCGGGCTGAACTTCGTCGTCCCCGGCACCGGCCTGATGGCCGTCGTCGGTGTGCTGGGGATCCCGCTGCAGTCGGCTCTGCTGTATGCCCTGCCCCTCGGGCTCGCCACGATCGTCGTGTCCGTGTTCGTGTACTCCTGGCTCGTTCGTCGTGGCCTCTGGGACGAGAGGCGCGATCAGCTCTTCACCCCCGAGCCCGTCGCGACCTCCGCCGACAACGGCGGCGACGGCACCGTTCCGGTGACGGGCGGGGTCCGCGCGACGGGCGAACGGTCGGACGACGGCCCCCACCCCGAGGCCGTCGCGACGGGCTCCTCGACGGCGGCGGCGCCCCGACACGGGCACGCCCCCCTGGCACTGCTCGTGAGCCCACTCGCCGTCACGGTGGGACTCCTGCTCGTCAGCGCGATCGCGGGGACCGCGGGTGCGGACAACGTCGCGATCGACATCATCGGGAATCCGAACGTCGCCGTGTTCTCCGGCCTGGTGCTCGCCTACGTGCTGGCGCGCATCCTGCTGCCCTCCGACGCCATGGGCTCCGCGATCGGACGGGGTCTGCAGACCAGCGGTTCCATCCTGGTGCTCACCGGGGTCAGCGGTGGTCTCGCCGCCGTCGTGAAGGCCACCGGTGTGGGCGAGGTGATGGGTGGGTGGTTCACCGCAGGTGGTGCAGCACCGCTGCTGTTGACCTGGGTCATCGCTGCGACCCTGCACATGGCCGTCGGGTCGATCTCGCTCGGCTCGCTGACCGCCGCCGGGATCCTGGCCCCGGTCGCGATGGCGGCCGGACCCGGCACCGCAGTCATGATCGCCCTCGCGGCGCTGTCCGGCGGCTTGTTCGGGGCGCTGCCCAACGCCAACGGGTTCTGGCTGTTCAGGTCCGTGTTCGACCTGTCGACCCGCGGGACCCTGAAGACCTACACGCTCGGCCCGTCCATCGCCTCGGTGGTGTCCCTGGTCCTGCTCCTGCTGCTCGACTCCCTCGTCTAGGTCGATCGGGTCGACGCGGTCGATGAGGTGTCGAGCCCACGCATCTCGCGCAGCGCGTCGGCCAGCGTCCGCCCCTCCAGCGACGCCTGCACCGCCTGCTCCACGTCGGCGGTCAGCCCGGCGAAGTACGCCGCGGCGTGCGGCGTGACCGGGCAGACGTGCTCGGTCTCCGGGCTGCACGCCCAGAGCGGCTTCTCCCCGACCGCGCAGCGGTGGATCTCGGCGAGGGTGATCTCCCCGGCCGGCCGGGCCAGCCGGGCACCACCGCTGCGCCCCCTCGTCGACTCGACCAGGCCCGCGGCCCCGAGCGGCACGAGCAACCTGCGCACGAGGCTCGGGTTCGTCCCGAGGGCCTCGGCGAGCCGCCCGGAGCTGACCGTCGACCCGTCACCCTCCGCGGCCGCGGCGAGGTAGAGCATCGCCTGCAGGGCACGGGAGAACCGGATGTCCAGCACGACGTCACCTCCCCGGTCGGAGCCCCAGACTACCCGCCCGGACGAAAAGGTGATGGTCACTGTTGCAGTTCGCTGGCCCATCTGTATCTTTGACAGGAACCATTTGACGCCTCCGCCCGGACCCGCCGACGTGCCTGGACGGCTCATCCCCCCTGGAGTGCCTCGTGTCCACCCGCGCCGCACGGCTGCTCGGCCGTCCGTACTCGCTCGGCTCCGCGCAGCTGGCCAACCGCATCGTCATGGCCCCGATGACCCGGTACTTCTCCCCCGGTGGTGTCCCCGGCGACGACGTCGCGGCCTACTACGCCCGCCGGGCTGCCGCCGGGACCGGCCTGATCATCACCGAGGGGACCTACATCGACGACCCGTCCGCGGGCGACTCCGCCGACGTCCCGCGTTTCCACGGCGAGGCGTCGCTGGCCGGGTGGGCGACGGTCGTCGAGGCGGTGCACGAGGCGGGCGGCCGGATCATGCCGCAGCTCTGGCACGTCGGCATCACCCGCGAGGCCGGGAGGCCGCCGTTCCCCGAGGCGCCGTCCGTCGGCCCGTCGGGCGTCGCGCTCGACGGCACCGAGGGCGCCGGGCAGGCGCTGGACCTCACCGGGATCGACCGGATCGTCGCCGCGTTCGCCGAGGCCGCGGCGCAGGCCGAGCGGATCGGCTTCGACGGCGTCGAGCTGCACGGCGCGCACGGCTACCTGATCGACGAGTTCCTCTGGGAGCGCACCAACCGCCGCACCGACGGCTACGCGGGCGGCCGGGCCGAGCGCGCCCGCTTCGCCGCCGAGATCGTCGCCGCGGTCCGCGAACGCGTCGCGCCCGACTACCCGGTCGTGTTCCGCTTCTCCCAGTGGAAGGGCAACCACTACGACGCGCGTCTCGCCGCCACCCCCGACGAGCTGACCGAGGTGCTGACCCCGCTCGCCGACGCCGGGGTGACCGCGTTCCACGCGTCCGGGCGCCGCTACTGGGAGCCGGAGTTCCCCGACGCCGACGCCGAGCTCAACATCGCCGGGTGGGCCCGCAAGGTCACCGGGCTGCCGACGATCACCGTCGGCTCGGTCGGCCTGGACCAGGTCTTCGACCCGGCGATGTTCGCCGGCGCCGACGCCCGCGCCGACGTGAGCGGTGTCGAGAAGCTCCTCGACCGGCTGGAGGACGACGAGTTCGACCTCGTCGCCGTCGGCCGGGCGCTGCTCGCCGACCCCGAGTGGGGCAGCAAGGTCCTGGAGGGCCGCGAGTCCGAGCTGGTGCCCTTCACCAAGGCGGCGCTGGGCACCCTGCACTGAGCGGTCCGCTCAGATCAGGTCCCAGGTCAGCGGGGTGCCGCGGGCGACGTCGCGGGTGAAGGTCCGGCCCAGGACGGTGCCGATCGTGTCGGTGTGCAGACCACCCGCCGGGCGGATCGACCGGACGTTGTCCGCGGTCACCTTCTCGCCCGCGGCGACGTCGGCGACCACCCACAGCGAGCGGCGCAGCGCGAGGGTGTCGCGCTCGGACTCGCGGGGGCCGAACCGGGCCGGGCCCATCGCGCGGCGCGCCACGTCGGTCTCGGTGACCAGTGACGCCAGCTCGGCGGGCTCCAGGGAGAAGTCGGAGTCGACGCCGCCGTCGTCACGCCGCAGCGTCACGTGCTTCTCGATCGCGACCGCGCCCAGCGCGACGGCGGCGACCGGCACCCCGATGCCCGGGGTGTGGTCGGACAGCCCGATCGGCACGCCGAACGCCTCGCGCAACGCCGGGATCGTCTGCAGGTTCGCGTCGACCGGGTCCGCCGGGTAGGAGGCGGTGCAGGCCAGCAGCACGATCTGCGTCGCACCGCCCTCGCGGGCGGCGGCGACGGCGGCGTCGATCTCGGCCAGCGTCGCCATCCCGGTGGAGATCACCATCGGCTTGCCGGTCGCGGCCATCGCCCGGATCAGCGGCAGGTCGACCAGCTCGGCCGAGGCCACCTTGTACGCCGGCGCGTCGAGGGACTCCAGCAGCTCGATCGCCGTCGGGTCGAACGGGCTGGAGAACGGCACCAGGCCGTGCTCCCGCGCACGGGCGAACAGCGGCTCGTGCCACTCCCAGGGCGTGTGCGCCTGCTCGTAGAGCTGGTAGAGGTTCCGCCCGCCCCACAGACCGTGGTCGTCACGGATCCGGAAGGCCGGGCCGTCGGCGTCGATGGTGATCGTGTCGGCCCGGTAGGTCTGGAACTTCACCGCCTGCGCCCCGGTCCCGGCGATCGCGTCGACGATCTCCAGCGCCCGGTCCAGCGAGCCGTTGTGGTTACCGGAGACCTCCGCGATGACGAACGGCCGTTCGCCGGGTCCCACGAGGTGGCCGCCGATCTCGATCGGGTCCGGGGTGCGCATGCGCGCCACCCTACGAGCGCCGCGCGAGCACCATCACCTCGGACACCGTGCCCTCGCAGTCCTGGCCGTAGAGCCCGGCGTCGGAGTCGACGAGCTCGAACCGGTCGAACATCTCCAGGTAGTGGCGCCGCAGCATGGGCTCGCGCACTCCTGGCTTGCCGGTCGGGGAGTTGCGCAGCAGCAGCCAGCGGGCGCCCAGGTCGGTGACCAGGTTCGCGTAGTTCGCCACCACCTCGGGCTCCATCTCCTGGAAGGAGATGAAGTTGGCGAACAGGTCGACGGTCCCGGTGAGCCGGGGCAGCTGCCAGGAGCACAGCACGGTCGCCGGGTGCTCCAGCTCGTCGATCACGATCTTCTCGCGCTCGCGGGTGGCCGCGTAGTCGCCGACCTTCTCCGGCCCGAGCGCCTCGCGCAGGTAGTGCGTGGCGACGGCGGCGACCGGCGGGATGTCGACGTCGATGTAGCGCAGTCCGGGGTTGCCCGACAGCAGGATCTCCCCGAGCGTGCCGAACCCGCCGCCGATCTCCAGGACGGTCGAGACGTCGAGGTCGGGCACGGCGCGCTTGAGCATGACCAGCCCGCGCAGGTAGTTCAGCGACGACCGGCTGAACCGGCGGCCGTCGAACTCCAGCTGCGCGGCGGGAGCACCGGCGGTCGACTCGCTGAACCCGGCGAGCGACGGCGACCGGTCGGCGGGGTCGAGGGCGGTCACCGTGGCGTGGTGGGCCCGGGCGACGGGAACCTGGTCGATCCGCCCGCGCAGCAGCGCGCCGGGACCGCCCAGCATCCCGAACGCCCGCGACAGCATCGCCGCCGGCCTGGACACCGGCGCGTACTGCGGGGCGTAGAAGAACGTGGCCGACGGGTGCCTGCGGAACTCCGTGAACCCGCGTTCCCGCAGGTCGGCGACCACCTTCTCCAGCCCGGTCCGCCAGAAGTCCGTCGGCCGGTACAGCTCCGGCGCGCTGTCCAGATCGGCCAGCATCACCTCGAGCAGGGTTCTCGGGTCCATGTCACGAACGGTACGGAACATCACGTTCGCCCCGAACCCTGCCCACCGTCGCACGGCTCGGATACCCGGACCGATAGCCTCTGCGGTGCGGCCGTGAACGGCCGCCGGTCAGTGACGAGGGAGTGGGACGTGGTCGCCGACACCGGCACCTGGGTGGTGGTCCCCGTGTACAACGAGGACACCGTCATCGCCGAGGTCGTCGCGGAGATCCGCACGGCCTTCCCGAACGTCGTGTGTGTCGACGACGGCAGCCGGGACTCCTCCGCCGAACGCATCGCCGGCACCGAGGCGCACCTCGTGCGGCACCCGATCAACCTCGGGCAGGGCGCGTCGCTGCAGACCGGGATCGACTACGCCCTGCTCCGCGGGGCGGAGCGGATCGTCACCTTCGACGCCGACGGCCAGCACGACGTCGCCGACGCCGTCCGGATGGCCGCGATCCTGCGCGGCGGCGAGGCCGACGTCGTCCTCGGGTCGCGCTTCCTCGAGTCGACCGAGCCGGTCCCGCCGCTCAAGCGGCTGGTGCTGCGCACCGTCGCGGCGCTGTCCCCGGCCAGCCGCAAGCTCAAGCTCACCGACGCCCACAACGGGCTGCGGGCCATGAACCGGGCGGTCGCGGAGGACCTGCGGATCACCATGAACGGGATGGCGCACGCGTCGGAGATCGTCGCGTCGCTGGCCCGGTCGTCGTGGCGGATCCGCGAGGTCCCGGTCACGATCCGCTACACCGAGTACTCACGATCCAAGGGCCAGTCGCTGTTCAACGGGGTGAACATCCTGTTCGACCTGTCGGTACGGCAGCGATGACCCAGGAGGCGAACACCGTGATCCTGCAGATCCTGCTCCTGGCCGCCGCGGTCGGCGCGCTCGTCTACTTCGTGCGCAGCGGCCAGAGCGTCGGCGTGCGGGCGAGCAAGCGGATCGCCTTCGGCGCGTTCATCGTGCTGAACATCTACGCGGTCCTGCGCCCGAACGACCTGACCTACCTGGCCCGGGCGGTGGGCATCGGCCGCGGCACGGACCTGCTGGTCTACCTGCTCGTGGTCGCCTTCGTGTTCGGGATGCTGAACACCTACCTGCGGGACCGGGAGATCAGCCAGCACCTGACGAACCTGGCCCGCCAGATCGCCGTCCGGGACGCGGAGCTGACCCGGCGGGAGAGCGAGCTGGAGCAGCGGCTGACCGCCCTGGAGGAGCGCGCTGCGGGGACCAACGGGCACCGGGCGGCCGTCACCGAGCCCGCCGCCGACGAGGTGGGGACGGCCCGCTCCACCAGGAGCTGAGCGGCGATCCGCACGGGACACGATCCGGTCGCGGACGGTGACACGGCGACCGCGCGTCCCGCCGCGCGGCACGACGCTCGTAGGGTGCGCCGGATGCGGCTGCCGATCGACGACGCGCGGAGCCGGGGATGACGTGGGCACAGGCCGTCCCCGTGGCCCTGGTGACCGCGGCCTGGTGCGTCCTGCCCGGGGCGCTCGTCGCCCGCGCCGCGGGACTGCGCGGAGCGGTCTGCTGGGGCGCCGGGCCGCTGGTGTCGGTCGCGCTGATCGCGACCACCGCCGTGCTGGCCGGGCGGGCCGGGGTGCCGTGGGGACCGTGGCCGGTGCTGGGCGTCACCGCCGTGCTCGCGCTCCTGTGCGCCGCGGTGACCGCGACGCTCCGGCGGCGGGCGGGCCGGACCCGGTCCGGACCCGGTGACGACGCGGGCGATCCCGCCGACCGTCCGCCGTTCCTGCTGCGCACGGGACCCGACGGCCCCCTCGGGGGGATCGCGCTGGCGGTCGGCGTGGCCGTCACCGTCGCGATCGGCTGGCTGACCGTGGTGCTCGCGTTCGGCCCCGTCGACGCGGTCTCCCCGACCTACGACGCGATCTACCACTACAGCGCGGTCGCCCGGATCCTGCAGACCGGCGACGCGTCGTCGCTGACGCTGGGCGAGCTGAACAGCCCCGGCGTGCCGTCGGCCTACCCCGCCGCCTGGCACGACGTCGTCTCGCTCGTCGTGGCGAGCACCGGCGCGTCGATCCCGGCCGCGTCGAACCTCGCCGCGTTCGCCGCCGCGGCCGTCGTGTGGCCGCTGTCCTGCACGCTGCTCGTCCGCCAGATCGTCGGGCGCCGGGCCGGTGCCCTGCTGGTCACCCCGGTGCTCGCGACGGCGTTCACCGCGATGCCGTGGCTGCTGATGAACTGGGGCGTCCTGTGGCCCAACCTGCTCGGGCTGGCGCTGGTGCCCGCCGGGCTGGCCGCCGTGGTGACCGTGCTGGGTCTGACCCGGGACAGCGTGGTCGGCCGGGCCCGGGCGCTGCTGCTCGGTGCGACGACCGTCCCGGCGCTGGCGCTCGCCCATCCGAACGCCGCGGTCAGCCTGCTCGTGCTGGGCCTGTCCCCGGTGGCGGTCGCGGCCGGGCTCAGCACGGTGCGGCACGTCCGCGAGCGCCGGTTCGCCACGGCGGCCCTCGCCCCGGCGGGTGCGCTCGCCGCGGTCGCCGCCGTGGTGTGGCTGCTGGCGTGGTCGCCCTTCCTCGCCAGCGTCCGGATGTTCGACTGGCAGGCCTCGATGGGGGCCCGCGAGGCGTTGACCGGTGTGCTGTGGAACGGGACGAACAAGCGGCCCGAGCTGGTCGTGGTGTCGGTACTGGTCGTGGTCGGCGCCGTCCTGGCGCTGCGGCACGCCCGCACCGCGTGGCTGGTGCCGGCCCACCTGACCTCGGCGCTGCTCTACACCCTCGCCGTCGCCCGGGAGGGCGACCTGGTCACCGCGCTGACCGGGGCCTGGTACAACGACTCGCACCGGCTCGCCGCGATGGTCCCGATCACCGGGGTGCCGCTGGCGACGCTGGGCGTGCTCGGCGCGGCGGGCCTGGTGGTCCGTGCGGTGACCGCGGTGCGGCGGGCGGAGACCACCCCGGAGCGACGACGGCTGACGGCCGTCCCGGTCGTCGCCGTCCTCGCCGCGGCGCTGGTCCTGCTCACCGACGGGTTCCGCATCGGCGTGCACGCCGCCGTGATCGCCGACGCCTACCGCTACGAGACCGGCCGGGTGCTGCAGCCCGGCCAGCGGGAGTTCCTGGAGGCGGCGGGCCGGGCGACCGAACCGGGCGCCGTCGTCGCGGCGAACCCGTGGACCGGCAACGGCCTGCTGTACCCGCTGACCGGGCGCGAGGTGCTCTTCCCGCACCTGTCCGGGACCTGGACGCCCGACCAGGAGCTGATCCGGCTGCGGCTGCACGACGCTGCCCGCGACCCCGTCGTCTGTCCCGCGGTGCAGGCCACCGGCGTCGGCTACGTCATCGACGGCCCGGTCACCTGGTGGCCGTGGGACCCGCGGGCCGACACCTACCCCGGGCTGTCCGGGATCGACCGTGCACCCGGGTTCGAGCCCGTCCTCTCCGGCGGCGGCAGCACGCTCTACCGGATCACCGCCTGCGGTACGGAGCCCGCCCGCTCCACCGGCTGAGGCGCCCCGGGCACCCGCGGTTACCGTGTGCCGCAGCCGGGTGCACACACCGTCCGCCCCGGAGGAAGGCAGGTATGCGCGCGCTCGTCACCGGCGGAGCCGGCTTCATCGGCTCCACCCTGGTCGAGTCCCTGCTCGCCCGCGGCGACGACGTGCTCGTCGTCGACGACCTCTCCGCCGGGACGCGGGACAACCTCGCCCCGGGCGTCACGATGGCCGAGCTCGACATCCGCGACACCGCCGCGCTCACCGCGCTCGGCGCGCAGTACCGCCCGGACGCGGTGTTCCACCTGGCCGCCCAGATCGACGTGCGCCGCTCGATGGAGGACCCGGTGCACGACGCCTCGGTCAACGTCCTCGGCACCCTGAGCGTGCTGCAGGCCGCCCGCGACGCGGGTGCGGGCGCGGTCGTCGTGTGCTCCACCGGCGGAGCCATCTACGGCGACGGCGCCCCCCTGCCGACGACCGAGGCGGAGCCGGCCGAGCCGGAGTCGCCGTACGGCATGAGCAAGCTGGCCGCGGAGCGCTACACCCGGTTCTTCGTCCGGACGCACGGTCTGCCGGCACTGGTGCTGCGGTTCGCGAACGTCTACGGGCCGCGCCAGCACCCGGCCGGCGGCGCCGGTGTGGTCTCGCTGTTCTGCGACCGGGCCCGCACCGGGTCCCGGCCGACCGTGTTCGGCGACGGCGGTCAGACCCGCGACTTCCTCTACGTCGGCGACGTCGCGCGGGCGGCGCTCGCGTCGGCCGACCGGCTCGCGGCCGGGGAGCTGGCCGGTGAGGTGTTCAACGTCGGCACCGGCACCGAGTCCACGATCGTCGAGCTGGCCGCGACGATCGGGACGATCGCCGGCCTCACGCCGGAGGAGTTCGCCCCCGAGTTCCTGCCGGCCCGGCCCGGGGAGCTGCGCCGCAGCTGTCTCGACCCGTCGCGCGGGATCGCCGCGCTCGGCCTGCCCGCACCGACCCCGCTGGCCGAGGGCCTCGCGCACACCTGGTCCTGGCACACCGGGCGCCGACACCCCGCGTACTGACGCACCGCGGGCCCGGCCCCCGTGCGGGGAACCGGGCCCGGGAGGCGTCGGCGTCAGCTGTAGACGGCCAGGGTGAGCATCGCGATCCAGGCCAGCGCCAGGACCTGCAACGCCCGGTCCGCGAGCGCGATCTCCTCCGGCTCGCCGCCGGTCCCCCGGTCGACGTCCACGGAGTAGCGCAACACCGCGACCACGAACGGCACGATCGACAGCACCGACCAGACCGAGTTGTGGTCCTCGCGGATCTCGAACGCCCACAGCCCGTACATCACGATCATGACGGTGGCCGAGAGCGACCAGATGTAGCGCAGGTAGGACGCCGTGTAGTTCTCCAGCGACTTGCGGATCTTCGCGCCGGTGCGCTCGGCGAGGTTGATCTCGGCGTAGCGCTTGCCGGCGACCATGAACAGCGACCCGAACCCGGTGACCAGCAGGAACCACTGCGACAGCGGGATCCCGGTGGCGACACCGCCGGCGATGGACCGCATCAGGAACCCGGAGGCCACGATGCAGATGTCGAGCACCGGCTGGTGCTTGAGCCACAGGCAGTACGACAGCTGCACCGCCACGTAGACGGCGAGCACGATGATCAGCTGCCAGGTGACCGCGAACGACAGCGCGATCGAGCCGGCGAACAGCACGCCAGCCGCCACGAAGGCCAGCGGCACCGGGACGATGCCGGACGCGATCGGGCGGCGGCGCTTGGTCGGGTGCGCGCGGTCGGCCTCGACGTCGAGCGCGTCGTTGACCAGGTACACGCCGGACGCGGCCAGCGAGAACGCGACGAAGGCGATCAGGCAGTCGACGAGGACCGGCACGTCGAAGAGCTGGCCGCTGACGAACGGCGCGGCGAAGACCAGGACGTTCTTCACCCACTGGCGCGGGCGCATCGTCTTCAGCAGGCCGCGGGCGACCATCGCGGTGGTCCGCTCGGACGGGTCCATCGGCACGTGCGGGGCGTGCTCGGCGGCGACGGCGGTCGGGGCCGCCTCGTCCTCGTGACCCTCCGGCGCGCCCGCGTCGTCCGGTGCGTCCGGGACGACGGGGGTCTGCGGGTCTGCGGCCCGGGCGACCTTCTCCTTCTCGGAGTCGTCGTGGTCGACCTTCGTGGGGTCGGTGCTGGTCATGCGCTCACCCTCCGGTGGTGGGGTTGCGTGAGATCACGCGTCGCGCGGTACCGGCGACGGCCGCGCCGAGCGCGGTGCCGGTGGCGACGTCGGTCGGGTAGTGCACGCCGAGGACCAGGCGCGACAGCGCCATCAGGCCCACACCCGCCGCGGCCACCGGGCGGGAGCGCCTGCCCAGCAGGCCGCCGTAGAGCACGGCGGCGGCGGTGGTGGACGTGGCGTGCGAGGACGGGAAGCTCAGCCGGCTCGGGGTGCCCACCAGGACCCGGACCGCGGGGTGGTCGGGTCGGCGGCGCCGGACGACGCGCTTGACCCCGATCGAGGCGCCGTGCGCGAACGCGACGGCGGCGGCGGAGCCGAGCCACTCGCGACGGCGGGGACGGTCCAGCGCGGCACCCAGGACGCCGATCGCCAGCCAGCCGGCGGCGTGCTCGCCGAACAGCGACATCCCGCGGGCGACCCGCACGGTGGTGTCGTTCGCAAGAACGCCCTGCACGGACGCCAGTACGGCGACCTCGCCGGTGGGCGGGACGTCGGCGGGCGGCTGCGGACCGGACCGGTCCAGGGTGTCTGCCGTGTCAGCCACGGGTGGGGGCCTCCTGGCGCGGGCGCTGGCACCCGGCTCGCGGGCGATGACAGCCGGTGATGGTACGCGCGGGCGGGGTGGTGGGCCGGGCCGGGGCGGGGTGGCGGACCGCGCATGACCGCTCGTCGACGGGCAGGTGAACGCCGCCGGGTGCGCTCAGAACCAGCGCTCCAGGATCTCGGCAAGTCCGTCGTGGGTGTGCGGGGCGGTCACCTCGTCGGCGAGGCCGGCCAGGTCGGGGTGGGCGTTGCCCATCGCGACGCCGAGCCCGGCCCAGCGCAGCATCTCCCGGTCGTTGGGCATGTCGCCGAACGCGACGGTGTCCGCCGCGGTCACGCCGAGCCGGCGGGCGACCTCGGCCAGGCCGGTCGCCTTGGTGACCCCGGGCGCGGAGGCCTCGATCAGCCCGGACGGGTGCGAGAACGTCAGGTCGGCCAGCCCGCCCGCCTTCGGCGCGAGTGCGGTCATCATCTGCTCGCTGGTCAGCTCCGGGGAGCGGATCAGCACCTTCGTCGCCGGGTGCCCAAGCAGGTCCTCGCGGCTGGTGGAGCCGCCGTCGTGCTCGCCCCAGGCGTGCACGTAGCCGGGGTCGGTGAGGAACTGGTCGACGACGCCCCGCACGCCGTCGTCACCCTCGGCGTTCGCCACGCGCTCGACGCCGAACCCGCAGCCGGGGAACAGCTCCGCGGCGAGGGCGGCGAGCTCGCCGATCGCCGCCGGATCCAGGGTGTGCGCGCCGAGCACGACGTCGTCGACGGCGTCGTAGAGCACCGCGCCGTTCGCGCACACGCACAGCCGCACCAGGCCCTCGGGCAGCCGCGCGAGGACCGGGGGGATCCAGCGCGGCGGGCGGCCGGTCACCAGCACGAACCCGGCGCCGGCGGCGACCGCCCGCTCCAGCACGGCGACGGTGCGCGGGGTGACCACGCCGCCGTCGTCGAGGAGGGTCCCGTCGACGTCGGTGGCGACGAGCCGGGGCGCGTTCTCGACGATCACACCCAGAGCGTACGGAACCGCCCGGAGACGGCCCCCGGACGACCGCGTGGCGGTTACCCTCGGACGGTGCGTGTTCTGGTGGTGGCGGCCCCGCTGTCGGGGCATCTGACACCGCTGTTGCCGCTCGCCCACGCGCTCTGGGACTCCGGGCACGAGGTGCTGCTCGCCGGCGGCGGCGACGCGCACCCGCTCCCCGGGGCGGACCCGCTGCCGTTCATCGACGTCGCCCGCAGCCTGCGGGTGGGCAGGCTCGCCGCGCGCTCGCTCGTCGCGCACCCGGTGACCGCGCGGGCCGAGCTGGCCGGGCGCGGCGGCGACGCCGGGGTGCGTTCGCTGTTCGGCCCGGTGAACGAGGAGCTGACCGACGCGCTGGTGACCGTCGCGGAACAGTGGCGGCCCGACGTCGTGGTGTACGAGCCCCTCGCCGTCGCAGGGGCGCTCGCGGCCGCCCGGCACGACGTCCCCGCGGTGCTGCACGAGAACGGTCTGCTCGACGGGTTCGCGCTGGTCCGCACGCTGCTGGACTCCCGCCCGCTGCAGCGGGCCCGGCTGCGGCACGGGCTGCGCGGGGTCCCGCCGCCGGCGATCGCCCTGACCATCGCCCCGTCGAGCCTGGTCGGCGCGCGCGACGCGCTGGCCGTGCGGCCGGGACGGGCCCGCGGCTCGGCCCGGTCGGCGCTGCCGGCGTGGCTGAGCGGCCCCTCGGTGCGGCCTCGGGTGCTGGTGCTGCGCGGCGGCGGGCCGCTGCGGGGCGATCTGCAGGCCTCGGCGGTCCGCGCGCTCGACGACCTGCGCGACGACGGGCCGGACTGCGAGCTCGTGCTCGTCCGGCCCCCGGCGCGGCTGCTGCGCCACGGCCGACGCGGTGTGCGCACGGTCGGGCGGGTCCCGCTCGACGAGCTGCTGCCCGCCTGCGCCGCGGTGCTGCACGACGGCAGCGCCGCGCACGTGCTGGCCGCGCTGGCCGCGGGCGTCCCGCAGCTCGCGCTGCCCGGTCCGGGCGACCGACGGCACAACGCGGAGCTGGTCGCGGCCCGCGGCGCCGGGCTGGGCGGCCCGTTCACCGCCGACGCGCTGCGCAGGCTGCTGCACGACGGCGAGCTCGCCGCCGCCGCCCGCGACGTGCGCGCGGAGATCGCCGCGATGCCGCCGCCGCAGGCCAGGGTCGAGGTGCTGACCGCCCTGGCCTGAGCGGCGCCGGGACGCGGGTCCGGCCGGGACGGGGGTCTAGAAGACCGCGACCGCGACGATCAGGCCGAGCGCGACGTGCGCGGCCGCGACGACCTTCGCGACCGCCCGCGGCTCGTCGGACTGGATGACCTCGCCGATGTCGATGCCGGTCACCCACTCCAGCAGCCGCACCGCGGCGACCTGGGCGACGATCCCGATCAGGCCGAACACCAGCGACGACACGACACCCTGCAGCAGCGAGCCGTAGGAGCCGTAGATCGCGGTGACGATGATGAACGCCATCGACAGCATGCCGGCCGAGGTGATGGTCACCGCGTTCGGCAGGCCGCCGCGCACCATCGCCGGGAGCTTGCCGGGCGTGGTGAGGTCGATGGCCCAGAAGCCGATCAGCATGAGCAGGGTGCCGATCACGGCGTAGAGCAGGATCGCGCCGACACCGCGGCCGAGGAAGCCCCAGTACGTGGCGTCGAACGCCTGGGCGAGGATCACGGGAGGTACCTCCGGGAGCGGGGGTGTGCAGGGAGCGGAGCAGAGCGGAACGGTCAGGACTCGGGGATGCGGTGCGGCACGAAGGCCGCACCGTCGTCGGTGATCAGGCCGGCGGTCTCACGGATGCCGAGCCCGGCGGCGGTGTCACCGACCAGCCAGGCGCCCAGGCAGGGCCGGAACCCGTCGAACTCGGGCAGCGGGTCGAACATCTGGTAGACGAAGCCCTCGTCGCCGTAGACGCCGCCGGTGGCGGTCTCGTAGCCGGGGGCGACGATCGCGATGTTGGCGCCCTCGCGCCCCAGCAGGGGCTTGCGGACGTACTCGGTGAGGATCCCGGGGTTGCCGAGCGAGGCGGGCAGCAGGTTCGGGTGCCCGGGGTACATCTCCCAGAGCACCGCGAGCAGCGCCTTGTTCGACAGCAGGGTCTTCCAGAGCGGCTCGAGCCACAGTGTCTCGGGGAGGCTGCGGGTGACGTGCTTGCCGAACTCGTCGGTGAGCATCCACTCCCACGGGTAGAGCTTGAAGACCGTCGACATCGGAGCTTCCTCGAGGTCGACGAAGCGGTCCAGAGCGGAGTCCCAGCCGATGTCCTCGATGGACAGTCCAACGGTGTCCAGGCCCGCCTCGGCGGCGGTCTCCTGGAGGTAGCCGACGGTGATGTGGTCCTCGCCGGTGGACTCGGCGCCGGACCAGGTGACGTGCACCTCCGACGACGGCAGCAGCCCCTTCAGCTCGCCCCAGCGTTCGACGAGCTTCTCGTGCAAGGAGTTCCACTGGTCGTCGCCGGGGTGGACGTCCTGCAGCCAGTGCCACTGCAGGATCGAGGCCTCCAGCAGCGAGGTGGGGGTGTCGGCGTTGTACTCCAGCAGCTTGGCCGGGCCGGAGCCGTCGTAGCGCAGGTCGAAGCGGCCGTAGAGGTGCGGGTCCGAGCGGCGCCAGGACTGCGCGACCTGCTCCCAGCACCACTCGGGCAGCGCGAAGTCCCGGAACCGCTCGGTGGTGACGACGTGGTCGACCGCCGACAGGCACATCGACTGGAGCACCTCGACGTCGGCCTCGAGGGACAGGATCTCGTCCATCTCGAAGACGTAGTGCACCGACTCGTCCCAGTAGGGCCGATCGTTGCCCGAGCCGTCCCGGCCGGGGGTACCGAAGGCGAGCCCCTGCTCGGCGACGGTGCGTTGCCAGTCCGGGCGGGGGGTGCCGCGTTCGCGGCGCACGCCCCTCAGCTCCCGCTGGACGAGCCGGACCCGCCCGAGGACGACGACGATCCGCCGCCCACGCCGAGACCGCCCCGGGAGATCGTGCCGCTGCGGTTCGCCGAGCCGATGGTCGAGCCGGTCGTGCCGCTGCGGACCGTGGTGCCACTGGGCGGCGGGGAGACGGTCCCCCCGGTCGCGACCTGCCCGACTCCGCCGGCGCCGCCGTAGTTGTAGTGGTACTGGCGCCCGCCGCCGCCCAGGAAGATCGGCACGAAGGCGAAACCGCCGCCACCGGTGGACACCTGCCCCTGGCTCTGGGTGCCACTGCAGTTCTCGTCCGGCACGACGACGCCCTGGTCGTCGACACAGCGCGCGTCGGCGACCCGCTCCTCCTCCGAGGCCCCACCTGAGCCCGCGTAGACCGCTGCGATCAGGGCGACGACACCGACGGTCGCGCCGGCGCCGATCAGCACCCGCTTGGTGGTCTTGGAGCGGGCCTCCTTGAGGCGCACGGCCTCGCGGTCCGCGCGCAGCTTCTGCTCGCGGGCCCGCTTCTCGGCGAGCGTGGGCTCGCGGGGCGTGGTGCTGCCGTCCTGCTGCCGGATCCGGCCGCGCGGGGCCTCGGCGGGCTGCTCGGCGGGCGGGTTCGCCCACGGCGCCGGCGCCGATCCGTCGGTCTGCGGTGCCGGCGTCGCCGGCTGCGAGCCCGACGGCTGCGCGCCGCCCGGTGTCGCACTCGGCGTACCGGCGGGCGGCGTGCTGTCGTCCGGGCCGCCGGTGCGCGGTCCGTCGGTCATCGCTGGTCCCCCATCGTCACTCCTGTCCCCCGCGCGCACCGTACCGGGACCGACCGACGACCACCGGCCGTTCCCGGATGACGATTCGGCGGCGGTTCGCCCACGACCACCCGGACGAGTGGTCGCGCCACCCCGTCGCACCGGACGGACCTGCTCGTTCACAGCATCCGGCCGACCGACCGCCGCGCCGGGGCACCGGCCGGGTGAAGCCGGCCCGACCCCGGCTGCATGATGGGGGCGTCATGGATTCCCGCTCCCCCGCCGGCTCCGACCGGCCCGACGCGACCGGCCGCACCGCCGTCCACGGCGGGCAGGGCACGACCTCGGTGCTGTCCCGGCCGTCGGCCACCCCGGTGGTCCCGACCCGTCGGCGACGGTCGTCGGAAGCCTCCGGAGGGGCGGGCGCCGGGCGGAGCGGGTTCCTCGGGGCCCGCCGGGTCGGGATCGGGATCCTCGTCGGTGCGCTGCTGATGCTGACCGTCGCGTCGGTCGACTCGCTGCTCGGCGCCGAGGTGCCGGTCCTGGGGTCGTTCGCGTCCTCCGGGGTCCCGAAGGTGGAGGAGCCGCCGCCGCTGCCGCCCCCACCGGACACCCCGGGCACCTGCCTCAACTGGACCCGGTCCGACGCGACCGACACCGCCGCCGTCGACTGTGCCCGGCCGCACCTGTTCGAGCAGGCGGGGCGGGTCGTGCTGACCGACCAGCCGACGTTCCCGGCCGACGGGGCCTGGCAGAAGCTCGTCGCCGACCGCTGCACCCCGGTGGTCACGAAGTACCTGAACGGCAAGTTCGACCCGGACGGGAAGTTCCGGGTGGGCGCGCTCAAGCCGTCGCAGCAGCGCTGGGACGGCGGCGACAAGGGCATGCGCTGCGGCCTGCAGATGGCCTCGCGCAGCGGGGAGATGTTCCCGATCACCGGGAAGGTCGCCGCGCAGGACCAGTCCGCGGTCCAGCCGGTGGGCACCTGCCTGGCCATCGACGGCCGCACCGTCGGGGACCCGACCGACTGCGCCGGTCCGCACGCCGCCGAGACCGTCGGGCTGGTCGACCTGGGCACCCAGTTCCCGGACGCCTGGCCCACCGTCGAGGACCAGGACAAGTTCCTCCAGCCCGCCTGCACCACCGCCGCCAACACCTTCGCCGGCAACGACACCGTGATCGAGGCCAAGGGGCTCGTCGTCTACTGGGGCAACCTCTCCGAGGAGTCCTGGAAGGCGGGCAGCCGCAAGGTCAACTGCAGCATCGGCACCCTGCTGCCGGACAAGAGCGGCTTCGCCTCGATCACCGGCTCGGTGAAGGGCAACCTGGTCGTGTCCGGGCAGCCCGCCGGCCCGGCGCCGTCCGCGCCCGGCACCCCGGGGGGCGCACCCACCGACGGTGCGGCCACTCCGGCCCCGGGCTCGCAGGCCCCGGTCCAGCAGCCCGACGCCGAGCAGCCCGCCGCGCCCGACAGCGGCGCCGGGCGGCCGGACCTCGACATCCCACCCGGCCTGCCCGGGCTGTCGGACAACTGACGTGCCGGTGGCGATGCCCGCCGACCGGTTCGACGAGCTGGTCGGCGAGGCGCTGGACCTCGTCCCCGCCGAGCTCGCCGCGGCGATGGACAACGTCGTGGTGCTGGTGGAGCCGCGCCACCCCGACGAGCCGGACCTGCTCGGGCTCTACCAGGGCGTCGCGCTGACCGAGCGCACGGCGGACTACGCCGGCGAGCTCCCGGACCGGATCACCGTCTACCGCGACGCCGTCCTCGACTTCTGCGACGACGAGGAGCAGGTCGTCGACGAGGTCGCGATCACCGTCGTCCACGAGATCGCGCACCACTTCGGCGTCTCCGAGGAGAAGCTGCACGAGCTCGGCTGGGGCTGAGCCGCCCGGCCGCTACCGGTGGGTGGCGCTCCGCCCGCCGGGCATCGCGTCCCACAGCTCCGGGACCCAGCCGCCGGGGTCGCGACGCAGCACCACCCGGCCGGTGTTGGGGACGGGGCGCTCGCGGCCGTAGGTGACGTCGGAGTGGCCGGGCCCGGAGCCGTCGTGCCCGCCGAGCAGCGCCAGCGACAGGACACGGATCGCCGCCCCGTGGCTGACGACGACGACCGCACCCTCCGACACGCCGGAGGTCACCGCGGCGAGGTCGGGCAGCGCCCGGTCCCACACGTCGCGGGCGGACTCGCCGCCGGGCATGGCGCGGTCGACGTCGCCGTCCCACCAGGCCTCGAAGACCTCGTCGAACGCGGCGCGGGCGTCGTCGTCCTCCCGGCCCTCGAGGTCCCCGACCGACACCTCGTGCAGGCCCTTCAGCAGGGTGACCCCGCGGCCGAGCGCGCGCCCGATCGGGGCGGCGGTCTCCTGCGCACGGGTCGCCCGTGACGCGTACAGGCCCCGCACGGGCCAGCCGGCGAGCAGGCCGGCGACCTCCTCGGCCTGGGCGCGGCCCAGCTCGTCGAGCGAGGGGCCGGGCAGCGCGGTGTCGAGGCGGTGCCGCACGTTGGACGGGGTGCGGCCGTGCCGGACCAGCACCAGGCGCAGCGTGCCGTCGTCCGGCGGGACCTGCGCGGTCCGGCTGCCGGTGCCGACGGCGGCGAAGGAGGCGGCGCCGTCGTGCTCGTCGTCGGTCGGGTGGCTCACGTGTCGGCTCCCCGTCGGACCGCGGCGAGCCAGCGCTCGGACGCGGCGTAGTCGTCGGTGGTGGCGACGCCGAGCGCCGCCACGGGGCTCCCCACCCCGGCCGCGGGGGCGGCCGGTGCGGGATCGGATCGCGGGAACGACCCGAGGTAGATCAGCCGGTCGCAGCGACGGTGCAGCGCGGCCAGGGCCTCCCCCATCGCCGGGTCGGCGACGTGGCCCGAGCAGTCGAGGTGGAACCAGTACTCGGCGTGGCGGTCCTTCACCGGGCGGGACTCGATCCGGGTCAGGTCGATCCCACGGACCGCGATCTCGGTGAGCAGGCCGAGCAGGGTGCCGGGCCGGTTCGTGGTCGTCGCGGCGATGGTGGTGCAGTCCCAGCCGGTCGGCGGCGGCGGCGGGCCGGGGCGGGTGAGCAGCACGAACCGGGTGACAGCGCCCGCGTTGTCGGCGATGTCGTCGGCCAGCACCTCCAGCCCGTGCTGGGTGGCGGCGAGCGGGGCGGCGACGGCGGCGTCGACCTCGCCCCGGGCGGCCTGGGCGGCGGCCTCCGCCGTGGAGGAGCTGACCCGGACCTCGGCGCCGGGCAGGTGCTCGGCGAGCCAGCCGCGGGTCTGGGCGATGCCGTGGCCGTGGGAGGCGACCGAGCGGATCGCGTCCCGCGTGGTGCCCGTGCGGCCCATCAGGCAGAACCGGACCGCGATCCGGGCCTCGCGGGCGATCACCAGCGGCGGATCGGCCACGAGCCCGTCGAGCACCGGCGGGACGGCGCCCTCGACGGTGTTCTCGATCGGCACGCAGCCGGCATCGACGGAGCCGTCGCGGACGGCCGCCAGCACCGCGGGGGCGCCGGGCAGCGGCACCAGCTCGGCGCCACGGGACTCGGGCAGCGTCAGCAGGGCCTGCTCGGTGAACGTGGCGTGCGGCCCCAGGAATCCGATCCGCATCCGATGCGTCCTGATCAGTCCAGCAGCCCGAGGGCGACGAGGTCGGCGATCGGAACCGGCTCGGGGTCGACCCCGCAGCGCGGCAGGACGGTGCGGACCTGCTCGACGGCGGCCTCGGGCAGCTCGTCGAGCTCCCGGGCAAGCTTCTCGCCGTCGGTGCAGGACAGGGCTTCCTCGGCCGGGTCGGGCGAGGCGCTGACCCCGGTCATCCGGGCGACGGCGGCGATCAGGTTCAGCAGGCCGTGGCGGCCGCGGGGCGTCGAGTCGGACGGGTCCTCGCGGACGATCCGGTCGATGCCCTGCGCGGAGATGCCGCCGGTGCCGCTCTCCAGGCCCGCCAGCAGGAACTTGTGCACGTCGACGATCTCCGGCACGTCGGAGGCGCGCGGCCCGCCGAGGCGGATCTTCGGGGTGCAGCCGTGCTCGGCGACCTTGCGGACGGCGGCGAGCCAGGCGAGCGTGCCGTCGGCGTCGCCCTCGACGGGTCGGCGCGGCTCGACGACCGGGGTCACCTCGTCCGGCACGAACTCCGACACGCGCTCGAGCCAGACCCCGTCGACGTCTGGCGGCGCGACGCACTCGACGGTGCTCGGGGTGAGCAGGCTGGAGCGCGAGAACACCGTCGACAGCGCCTTCGGCACCGCGCCCAGCCCGGTGTCGACGACCAGGGCCATCTCCGCGGGCCTGCTCGGCGCGGAACGGGCGAGCTCGGTGACGACGGCGGGCAGCTGCGACGCGGGGCACACCAGCCGTCCGACGAGGCCTCCGTAGTGGCCGTCGCGGGCGGCGAGATAGCGCGACACGACGGCGTCGACGCCCGGTGCGACGGTCCTCGGCTGCAGCAGACTGGTGTCGTCGACCAGCGCGGCGAGCAGCGGACGGATCGGCCACGGGTCGGCTGAGGAACCCGAGGGCACGGTCATCACGTCGACAGACGCTAACGGTCGGGTCACGGAGCGCACGCAGAGGGGGTTGTCCCCCTGTGTCACGCGGCACTGGACAGGCGACACTTCCTCCTGCTTAGGTAAGGGTTACCTAATCGGAGGTGAGAGTGGGAACGACCCGAGTGCGCCGCCCCCCGACGCCCGCCGTCGCCGAGCGAGCCCGCAGCCTCGTCACCCGTGGTGGCCGCGCGGCACTCGTCGGCACCGGTGAGCCGGAACCGTGTGCGCCGCTGATGCACTACACCTGGCCGGACGGCACGACCGACCTGCTGCTGCCCGACGACCACGTGCTCCGCGAGCGCACCCGGCTCACCGCGGGCGGGCTCCCGGTGATGCTCGAGCTGACCGGCAGCACGCCGGTCCCGCTCGACGAGCCGGTCCGGGAGCTGCTGTGGCTGGTCGGGACGCTGCACGAGCCGGACCCGACGACCGGCCGGGAGCGGGCCCTGCGGCTCGCCGAGAAGGCCCCGCACCCCAACCTCCTCGACGCCGGGCGCGGCGCCACCCTGCTGCGGCTGCGCCCGTCGTCGGCGGTGTACTCCGACGCCGAGGGCTGCGCACCGGTCTCGCCGGCCGAGCTCGCGGCGGCCGAGCCCGACCCGTTCTGCCGGGTCGAGCAGGCATGGCTGGAGCACCTGGACCGGGCCCACCCGGAGATGCTGTGCGCGCTGCGCCGTCACCTGCCCGACGGGCTGGGGTTCGTCGGCGGCCGGATCCGTCCGGTCGGCGTGGACCGCTTCGGGCTCCGTGTGCGGGTGCCCACCGCGACCGGCACCCAGGACGTGCGGCTGGCGTTCTCCGCGCCCGCCGACACCCCCGAGGAGCTGCAACGCCGGTTCGCCGAGCTGGTGGGCTGCCCGGCCGGGGGCCGCTGAGCCGGACTCAGGGCCCGGCGGGTGCCAGGTGCTCGGCCTGCACCTTCCGGGTCACCTTGCGCTCGGCGACGAACGAGGCGACCGGGATCGTGCCCGCGGCCAGGATGACGACGGCGAACACCGGCTTCCAGCGGCAACGCTCGGCCAGGATCAGCGTGCACACGATGTAGATCATGTACAGGAACCCGTGCACCATCCCGATCAGTGCGACCGGGCGCGGGTCGCCGAACAGGTACTTCGCCGGCATCGCGTAGAAGGTCAGCAGCAGCAGGCCGACGCCGGTGACCCAGGCGGAGATCCGGTAGGCCTTCAGGGCGGTCGCGACGGTCACGGGGTGGACTCCTCCCGGTGCCGGGCCGCCAGGCGGGCCAGCTCCTCGTTGTAGGCCCGCAGCTGCGGGTCGGTGCTGCGGGGCGGGACGGCGTTCGCCGGGCGGGACGTGAACGGCGACGGCCCGGCCGGGGTGGCCGTCCTCCCGGCCGGTGTGGTGGCGGCCGTCGTCCCGTCAGGGGTCGTAGCCGTCGGTGTGGTGGGCGTGGTGGCCGGTGTGGTGGCTGTCGTCGCGGCCGGTGTCGTGGCCGTCGGCGCGGTGGCCGTCGGCGCGGCTGTTGTCCTGGCCGTCGTCGTGAGCGCGGAGGGGGTGGTCTCGGCGACCGGCGACGGGGCCGCGTCGGCGGCCTGCTGCGCCGGCACGGTCGGCGAATCCGTGTCCATCGCCGCGGTGGAGTCGCCGGAGGTGCCGGCCGACGCCGCGCGCAGGTCGGCGATCTCCATGCTCAGGAAGCGCCACCACATGACGCCGAAGAAGACGGCGAACAGCGGCCACTGCAGGCCGTAGCCCACGTTGAGGGCCGAGCCCATCGCCGATCCCGCTCGTCCCCACTGCCAGATGGCCAGCCAGGTGCAGGTGACCATCGCGCCGAGTGTGAGGACGTGCCAGACCATCCACCTCGGGGACAGCAGCAGCCGCATCACGCGGACCAGGGTACGCACCCCGGCGTGGCCACGGCCGGGCCCCGACGAGCGCCCGGTCACGCCGCCCACCGCCCGCCCGCGCTCCCCGGCCGCGCGGTGATCCGCAGGGCGCGCGCTGATCCGCGGCCCGCGCGCGTCCGGACACGCGCGGACGACGGATCACCGCGCGCGGGGTGGATCACGGCCATCGATCACCGCGCGCACCGTGCATCGCCGGACTGCGGCACGGACCGACCGCCGCCCGACGGCTCGGCCCGCGGGGCCGTCCGGCACCCGGTGCGATGATCGGCCCATGACGAGCGGACCGGCCCCGGCACGACCGCGTGGGTCCCTGCGGGACTGGCTCAGCCCGGCGCCCCCGTCCTTCCCGGGCGTCGCCACCGACCCCCGCGAGCGACGGCTGATCGGCCTGGAGATCGCCGTCGTCCTGACCGTGACACTGGGTCTGTCCGCGGTGCGCAGCGCGCTGTCGCTGCTCGAGGCCCTCCTGAACCCCGCCCCGCTCGCCGACCAGCAGGTCACCCTGAACGCGCCGGCGTCCACCGATGCGTGGATCGACCTCGCGTTCCAGCTGGTCCGCGCGTTGCAGCTGGCCGGATGGGGCGCGCTGGCCGCGTACCTGCTGCTGCGGGCGGGAATCGCGCTGGGCCGGGTCGGGCTCGACGGGCGGCGGCCGTGGCGCGACGCGGCGCACTCCGCGGGCCTCGCCGCCCTGATCGGCATCCCCGGGCTGGGGCTCTACCTGGTCGGACGGCTCGCCGGGATCACCCCGGACGTCGCGCCCAGCACGCTGACCGACCAGTGGTGGCGGATCCCGGTGCTGGTGCTGTCCGCGGCGGCGAACTCCTGGGCGGAGGAGGTCGTCATGATCGGCTACCTGCTCACCCGGCTGCGGCGGCTCGGCTGGTCGGAGAACCGCTCGGCGTTCGCGGCCGCCGTCCTGCGCGGGTGCTACCACCTGTACCAGGGGATCGGCGCGTTCGTCGGCAACCTGGTCATGGGCCTGGTGTTCGCCCGCTACTGGCAGCGGACGAACCGGCTGTGGCCGCTCGTCGGCGCCCATCTGCTGATCGACGTCGTGGCGTTCGTGGGGTACGCGCTGCTGGGTGGCGTCCTCCCGTTCTGACTCGGGAAAGCGGCCCTCACCAGGGGAAAGGTGACCCTGTCCAACTGAGACGGACGCCCTTTCTGGAGCCGTTCCAGGAAACGCCGGCGGTCGGTAACCTGGATGTCATGACCGACGAATCGAAGTTCCACGCCCTGCTGCGCGACCAGGTCCGCAGCGAGTTCACCGCGAGCCAGCAGTACCTCGCCATCGCCGTCTGGCTCGACGACGCCGACCTCCCGCAGCTCGCCGCGCACTTCTACGCGCAGTCGCTCGAGGAGCGCAACCACGCGCTGATGATGGTCCAGTACCAGATGGACAACGACCTCACCCCGACCATCCCGTCGGTCGGTGAGGTGCAGAACGAGTTCTCCTCCGTCGAGGAGCTCGTCTCGCTCGCGCTGACCCAGGAGAAGCAGGTCACCGAGCAGATCACCACGCTGGCCCGTACCGCCCGCGACGAGGGCGACTACCTCGGCGAGCAGTTCCTGCAGTGGTTCCTCAAGGAGCAGGTCGAGGAGGTCGCCTCGATGACGACGCTGCTCACCATCGTCCGTCGCGCCGGGGACGACCTCTTCCACGTGGAGGACTTCGTCGCCCGCGAGATGACCAACGGCGGGGGCGGCGACCCGGCCACCCCGCCGGTCGCCGGCGGCGCCCTGTAAGCGCCCGTCCGTCGGTCCGCAGCGCCGCTCCGGCGCCCCCCGAGCAGGGGGCGCCGGAGCGTCCGCGCGACTACCGCAGGGTGATCTGCTTGCCCGCGAGCACGTCGCGCGCCCGGTGCTCGGACTCGGTGAGCGGCGTGGCGTCCAGCCCGGCCACCGCCTCGTCGAGTCGCTTCGCGAACTCCGCGGCGGGACCCGCCCACTCCGAGGAGTGCATCTCCCGGTCGACGTCCCAGACCGGGACGAGCAGCCCGTGCGCCCGGAACGAGCCGGCGTAGCGGGAACCCTCGCCCAGCTCCAGGCCGCCCTCGCCGGCCAGCCGCGCCAGCGCCGCCATCAGGGTCGTCTCGTCCTCCGTCCGCACCCAGCGCACGTGCGCCTTCGAGCCGGTGTCGACCCAGTACGCGCCACGCACGCCGTCGGCGGTCACCGCCTCGGTCGGCATGATCACCGAGTTGGCGCGCTCCAGCATCGCCTGCGCCTCGGGGTCAGGGCTCTCCGACGGCAGCCACCACGCGAAGTCGGCGTGCACCGTCGGCTCCAGCGGCGTGCCGGGCTCCAGCACGTCCTGCAGCCGCTCACCGGTGTGGCGCCCGGCGCCGACGACCGGCAGCGACGATCCCGGCTCGGCCGAGCGCGCCCAGGCGAGCGCCCCGGCCAGGTCGGCCGAGAGGTCGCCGGAGCGGGTCTGGACCTGCATGCCGAGCAGGACCTCGCCGTTGTCGCGCACGATCGCGGCGGACGCGCCCGGCAGCACCGAGGCCAGCGTGACCGGCCCGCCGGAACGGACCGGGAGGGGCGCCGTCGCCGACGGGAGGAACTCCCGCATGGCGACGAGGTCGGGCTCCGCCGCGAGGCCCTCGAACGGCCGGATGACGATCACGTCGTCACCGGCGCCGTGGCAGGCCTTGTACCGCTTGCCGGAGCCGCAGGAGCACGGCCGGCGGGGGTTGTCCCCCGCGTCGGCGGTGCTGGCACGGTTGCGCGTCTTCTTACCCATCGCCGGGCAAGGTAGCGGGTCGTGCATGCCTTCGATCCGGCCGACCCCGGTTTCCTCGCCGACCCCTACCCCACCTACGCGGCCCTGCGTGCCGCCGGACCGGTCCACGACCACCCCGGTCTGGGCGTTCCGGTCGCGGTGACGCACGCGGCCTGTTCGGCCGTGCTGCGCGACCGCGGGCTGGGCCGGATCTGGTCCGACGCCGAGCCCGCGACCGATCTGGCCGCGTTCAACCTGCTGCACCGCAACTCGCTGCTGGAGCGGGAGGGCGAGCCGCACACCCGGCTGCGGCGCCTGGTGGCCTCGGCGTTCGCCCGCGGCCACACCGAGCGGTTGGCCCCGCTGGTGCGGGCGCGGGCCGGCGCCCTGGTCGACGACCTGGTGGCCCGCGTCCGCGACGGCGCCCCCGCCGACCTGGTCGAGCTCGTCGCCGCCCCGCTGCCGGTGGCCGTGATCGCCGACCTGCTCGGTGTGCCGGAGGACCGCCGGGCGCCGCTGCGGGCCTGGTCCGACGCGATCGTGCGGATGTACGAGCCCGACCCCGGCGACGACGGCCGGCGCGCGGCCGAGCAGGCGTCGGCCGACTTCACGGCCCTGCTGCGGGAGCTGGTCGAGGAGCGCCGCTCCGGGCGGATCGCCACCGACCCGGCCGGTCGCCGCGACCTGCTCGCCGACCTGCTGGCGGTGCGCGACGACGAGACCGGCGACCGGACCCGGCTCGACGAGGACGAACTGGTCGGCACCGCGGTGCTGCTCCTGATGGCCGGCCACGAGGCGACGGTCAACGTCGTCGGGAACGGCGTGCACGCCCTGCTCCGGCACCCGGACCAGTGGCGACGACTGCTCGACGACCCCGGGCTGGTCGGAACGGCCGTCGAGGAGCTGATCCGCTTCGACGCCCCGCTGCAGCTGTTCGAGCGGACCGCCGTCGTCGACACCACGATCGCCGGCCACGTGGTCCCGGCGGGCACCCGGATCGCGACGCTGCTCGGCGCGGCCGGGCGCGACCCGTCGGTCTTCGGCGACGACGCCGACCGCCTCGACGTCGGCCGTTCCCCCAACCCCCACCTGGGCTTCGGGGCCGGGGTGCACTACTGCCTGGGTGCCCCGCTGGCCCGGCTGGAGATCGCCGAGGTGCTGCGCGCGCTGCTGGAACGCCTGCCCGACGCCGCCGTCGACGGCGAGCCGGTCCGGCGCCCGCGGTTCGTCATGCGCGGCTGGGCGGAGCTGCGGCTGACCACGGGCAGCACCCGGTGAACCGAATGCCGTAACAATGCGAGAGCCGAACGGTCCATTCCCGGAAGCCGGCGGATCGTTGTCGACGGCGCCGCGCAATCACGGACGGGAAGGTGCATCGGAAAAGACGCGCACCGCCGTCGACGACCATCCGAGGACGTGGTGGAATCGTCGGCGATGGAATCGTGGTCGGAACTTCTGCGCACCGTTCTCGGCGTGCCGGGGACGGGCTACGCCTGCGTCGCCGACCCCGGCACGGGGGAGCTCGTCGCGGCCGCGGGCGAGCGGGCCGTGCCCGGCCTCGCGGAGGTGCTCGACTGGGGCGCCGCGCAGGTCGGCGGGCCGGGACCGGTGTTCGAGGACGCGGTGGTCACCACCCGGGAGGGCGACCATCACCTCCTGCGAGCACTGCCCCGCGACGGCGCGGCCCCGCTGCTCGCCTACGCCCACCTCGACCGGTCCGGGAGCCCGGTCGCGCTGGCCCGCCGGGCCCTGCGCCCGGCCGGCGCGACACCGGCACGAACGCCGGAACCGACACCAACAGCGACATCGACATCGACTGATCAGCAGGTCACGGCCCCCATCGGGGCGCCGGTCGCGACCCGCCCGGTGATGCGGGTCCGGCCGGTCACCCCCGCCACGTCACCTCCCGGGCAGGTGGACACCCCACCGGCGACGATCGCGGTGCCGTCGCCCTCGCCGGTGCCGGGCGCCGAGCGCACCCCGGCCCCGGCCGTCCCGCTCCCCCCGGCGCGCGCCCGGACCCGCCGAGCCCTCCGACGCGGCAGATCCCCCCGACACGGCCGACGGTGACGACGCGCACGCCGGAGCCACCCCCGAGGGCGGCAGGTGGGCCGACGACCTGGGCACCATGTCCCGGATCCTCGCCGCGCTGCGCCGGCTGGACCCGTCGTCGGCATCGGGGTGTTGACGCTCCGGAATTGCGCGTTATCGTTGTCGGCCCCGGCGCCGGAAAGATCCGAGATCATTCTTCGTGAAATGCGGAACGGATCGCGGCGCAGACTCCCCCGAGATCGTCGCGGCGATTGCCGCGCGGAAGGCTCCTGACATGAACAACATCGATCGTTCCCTCGACATGGCCGCCAACATCAAGGGCGCGTTCGCGGTCGCGATCGTCGACTTCGAGAGCGGGATGACGCTGGGATCGCGCGGGGGAAGCCCCGAGTTCGACCTCGACGTCGCCGCGCCCGGGAACTCCGAGGTCGTCCGCACGAAGCTCGAGGTCATGCAGAAGCTGGGTCTGCGCGAGAACATCGAGGACATCCTGATCACCCTCGACACCCAGTACCACCTGATCCGGATCATCCGCGGCACCGACGAGCAGCTGTTCTTCTACCTCGTGCTCAACCGTGCCCAGGCCAACCTGGCGATGGCCCGCCGCGACCTGCGCGTCATCGAGCAGCAGTTCGCGATGACCTCGCCGCAGGCCGGGGCGCCGCAGCCGCAAGGCCAGGCGTTCTTCCCCGCCCAGCAGCGCTGAGGCCCCCGCGACCACGCCTCCCATGGGACGTCACCGGCACGCCGTCGCCGTGCGCACCGACGGGCTGGCCGCCGTGCTGGGCCCGCTGTTCTTCGACCCGCGGATCCGCTCGGCGGCCCTGCTCGACGTGGACAGCGGAATGGTGCTGGACGTCTGCGGGCCCGACACCGCCGTCGGGCGGACGGGCCGGGGTGTCCCCGCGGCTCACGACCACCGCGACGAGGTCCGCGGCGCGGCGCACGCCGAGCTCGTCCGGATCGCGCTGGCCCTCGCCCCGAACGCGGGCGGGCGGCTCGGGCTCGTCCTGGAGGCGGGCCCGGACCGGCACGTGCTGCGGACCGTCGCCGACCCGCACGGCGGGCGGCTGGCCCTGTCGGTGGTCGTGCGCGGCCCGGACCGGGCCGTGCGGCGGGTGCGCAAGCTGCTGGAGGAGGTCTCCGACGCGGCACTGACCGCGGGCCCGTCGACGGCGGTCCGTCCCGGGTCCGCGGGCTGGGCGGCCACGCCGGCCACCACCGCGCCGGTGCCGGACCACCCGGGACCGGTCCCGCCGACCACGCCTGCGGGCCGGGCGGGGGCCGCCCCGGCGTCGGGTCCGCCGGGGTTCGGCCCGCCGGGCCCCTCCGGGTTCGGCCCGCCGGACCCGCCCCGGTTCGGCCCGCCGGACCCGCCCCGGTTCGGCCCGCCGGAGCCGCCCGGGTTCAGCCCGCCGGGTCCGCCGCCCCGGTCGGGCCCGATGCCGCCGTCGGCGCTGCCTGCGGGGCCGCCGTCCCAATCGGGACCGCCGTCGCCGCGCCCACCGTTGCCGCGCCCGCCGTTCCCGCCGACACCGACACCAGCAGCTGCCGGGGACCCCGCGGCCGCGTCGCCAGCAGAGCGGTGAGCATGCGGACGACCCGGATCGTGCGCCACGCCGTGACCGCGGCGAGCACGTCGGCCCAGGCGTGCAGGACGACCCCGTCGGCCAGCGCCTGCGTGCCGGTGCGGAACCGCCAGACCAGGACCACCGCGCCGAGCACGACGCACGCCGCCCACAGCGCCCACCAGACCAGCAGCTCCCGCGACGGCGACGGCCGCCGTTCCGGTGGCAGCTCCAGTGCGGTGTGCTCGGTCTCGGCCAGCAGCGAACCGGGCGCGACCAGGTTCCAGCCGGGCACCACCCAGCCCGCGACGACCCACCGGTGGCTCCGCCAGGCGCGCGTCCCCGCACGGTCCGCGGCCGCCCGGTAGGTCCACAGGCTCCACGAGATCACCAGCACCCCGGCGGCGATCGTCGCCACCACCGAGGACCAGCCGCCGAACCACACCAGCGCGTCGGAGACGCCGACAGCCTCCGGGGACAACGCGTCGGACCGGCTGAACAGCAGCAGCACGTACCGCCACACCTCGGCGACGGCGGCGATCCCCGACACGACGACCACCACCCACAGCACGGGTACGAGCTGCGCGGCCAGCGCGCGGGCCCGGTCGACCGGCCGGAGCGGTCCCTCGCCGGGTACCGGCGCGATCCGCCAGGGCCCCACCGGGAGGCCCCAGCGCGGGACGGTGCGGTAGCGGGGCGGACCGGTGTAGCGGTCCCGACGGGCGGCGGGCTCGGCGGCCGGGCCACCGGGCGTCGTCGCGACCCAGTCGAGGGCGGCCAGGTAGCGACCGCACCACGGGCAGAACGCGCCCCCACCGGGGGGAGCCGTCCGGCCGCAGCGTGGGCACGGCGGGCCCGGCCGTCGGGGCGCCGGCGCGGACACGGGTCAGGCGATCCGGGGGGCGCTGCCGTCGTCGGTCACGATCGTGCGGCCCTGGGCGGCCCAGTCCTGCATGCCGCCCTCGACGTTCACCGCCGGGAAGCCCTGCTGGGTCAGGTAGGCGACGACCCGGGCCGACCGGCCGCCGGAGCGGCAGACGACGTAGAGCGGGTCGTCGGTGGGGACCTCGCCCATCCGGGCGGCCAGCTCGGACATCGGCAGGTGACGGGCGTGCGGGGCGTGCCCGGCGGTCCACTCGTCGAGCTCGCGGACGTCCAGCATCGGGGCGTCGGCGGGGAGAGCGGACACGCTCACGGCGGGAACCGGGTCGGACATGGCGCCATCCTGCCACGCCACCCCGTCAACCCGCCGTGAGCGGCGTGGCTCAGCGGCCGTCGTCGCGGTAGAGCGACCCGTGCGGGATCGTCACCTCGTTCGGGTCCAGCGGCGGCTGCGCGGCCCGGTACCCGCCGGTGGCCTGCGCGGGCCGGTACCCGCCAGTGCCCTGCGGTCCCGGCGGGCGGCCCGTCCCGTACCGGTCCGGACGTCCGTCGGCGCCGACCACGGGCTGGACACCGGTCAGACCGGTGTTGCCGAACAGCTCGCCGGCCTGGCGGCTGGTCTGCGGCCGTTGCCCCGGGTTCGGCCGGGGCTGCGGACGCGGCTGCGAGCGGTGCCGACCGGAGCCCTCGGTCTCGCGCCGCGGGATGCCGATGAGGTCCTCGGCGGGGACCGCGGTCGGCTTCGGCGCCTCCTTCGGCGCGGTGGTCGCGCGGACCGCACCGGCACCGGTGAGCGAGCGGACCTCCATCTCGGCGAAGCGGGCGGCGTTGAAGCGCTCGCGGCCGCCGAGGAAGGTGCCGATGATGCCCAGCGCGAACGACACCGGGATCGACACCAGGCCGGGGTTGGACAGCGGGAAGAACGCGAAGTCCACGTTCGGCACCATCGAGGTCGGGGACCCGGACACGGCCGGGGAGATCACGATGAGGCCGACGCAGACGATCACGCCGCCATAGATGCTGCACAGCGCGCCGGTCGTGTTGAACCGCTTCCAGAACAGCGAGAACAGGATCGTCGGCAGGTTCGCCGACGCGGCGACGGCGAACGCCAGCGCCACCAGGAACGCGACGTTCTGCCCGTTGGCGACGATCCCGCCGCCGATCGCGACCAGGCCGATGACCAGCGCGGTCGTGCGGGCGACCTTCACCTCGGCGTCCGGCGTGGCGGTGCCACGGCGGAGCACGTTGGCGTAGACGTCGTGGGCGAACGAGGCCGATGCGGTGATCGTCAGACCGGCGACGACGGCGAGGATCGTCGCGAACGCCACCGCGGAGATCAGGCCGAGCATGATCTCGCCACCGAGCGCGTAGGCCAGCAGCGGCGCGGCGTCGTTCTGGTTCGCGCGGGTGATCGTCCCCGGCGGCAGCAGCGCCGTCGCGCCGTAGCCGAGCACCAGCGTGAACAGGTAGAAGATGCCGATCAGCCAGATCGCCCAGACCACCGAGCGGCGGGCCTCCTTGGCCGAGGGCACGGTGTAGAAGCGCATCAGGATGTGCGGCAGGCCCGCCGTACCGAGCACCAGCGCGAGACCGAGCGAGATGAAGTCGATCTTGTTCGTGTACTGCAGGCCCGGGTTGAGGATGGCCTCGCCGCGCTCGGAGTTCCGGGTGGCGTGTTCCAGCACCGCGGACAGGTTGAACCCGTAGCGGCCGAGCACCCAGGTGGTCAGCACCGCGGCGCCGGTGAGCAGCAGGCCGGCCTTGATGATCTGCACCCAGGTGGTGCCCTTCATCCCGCCGAACAGCACGTAGACGACCATGAGGCCGCCGACGACGACGATCACCAGCGCCTGCGAGAGCTTGTCGGTCTTCGGGATCTGCAGCAGCAGCGAGATCAGCCCGCCGGCCCCGGCCATCTGCGCGATCAGGTAGAAGAGCGAGACGACCAGCGTCGAGGTCGCGGCGGCCGCGCGGACCGGGCGCTGACGCATCCGGAACGCCAGGACGTCGCCCATCGTGAAGCGGCCGGTGTTGCGCAGCAGCTCCGCGACGAGCAGGAGCGCCATCAGCCAGCCGACGAGGAAGCCGACGGAGTAGAGGAAGCCGTCGTAGCCGTAGAGGGCGATGGCCCCGGCGATGCCGAGGAACGAGGCCGCGGACAGGAAGTCACCGGCGATCGCGGTGCCGTTCTGCGGGCCGGTGAAGGCGTGCCCACCGGTGTAGTAGTCGGCGCGGGTGGCGTTGGTGCGGCTCACCCGCAGCACGATCATCAGGGTCACGATCACGAACAGCAGGAAGAACCCGAGGTTCGCGGTGACCGAGCCGACCGACTCGGCCTGGGCCAGTACGGACGTGGTCATGCGCGCACCTCCGCCTGCTCGACCCGGGCGCGCAGTTCGGCGCTCGGGCCGTCGATCTCACGCTCGGCGAACCGGACGTACAGGGTCGTGATCAGGAAGGTGGAGACGAACTGGCCGAGGCCGACGAGCAGCCCGACCGTGATCGTGCCGACGACCCGGATGGACATGAACTCGGGGGCGTAGCTGGCGAGACCGACGTAGGCGAGGTACCAGGCGAGGAAGATCGCGGTCATCGGGAACACGTAGCGCCGGAGGCGGCTGCGGTACGCCCGGAACTCGGGACTCGCCTGGACCTGCTGGTAGATCGTGCCGGCCGAGCGCTCTGCGGGGCTGCTCATGGCGCCGGTTCCTTTCGGGTCGTGCTGCGGGGAGCCGGGCCGCGTCGTGGCCGGGGGACCGCGGCGCGTCCCCGGGGGACACACTTCACCCGGAACAACGACCGGGTATCGCGTCGGGGAACGTCGTTGCGTGCCGATACCGACGAGAACCCCGGTCCGGACGAACCCACCGGTCCGAACGGTGACGCTGTGTAGACCCGTTCGGCGGAGACCCGTCAGGCCCTGTCGTCCAATCGGTCCCGCATGAGACCCAGCCGTTCGGGTGCGTGCAGGCGCAGGAGCACCTGGCCCGCGTCGACGGGGCGGCGCGCCCGGGTGAACCGGGACACCAGCGCCATCGTCGCGAACGCCAGCGGCACACTGACGATCGCCGGCCGGTACAGCAGGACCCCGATCCAGTCGGCCTGCGGACCGAGCCCGGAGACGTCGACCCCGGCGAGTGCCGCGACGACCGCACCGGCCGACACCACCCCGCCGCCGACGACCCCGGCGATCGCGCCGACATCGGTCAGCCCGCGCCACCAGATGCCCAGGACGAGCAGCGGACAGAACGTGGACGCGGCGACGGCGAACACCAGCGCGACGGCCTCGGCGAAGTTCAGGCCGGTCGGCACGAGTGCGACGATCGTCGGCGGCACCCCGGCGAGCACCGTCGCCAGCGGGAAGCGCCGGGTCATCCGGCCGTGCCGGGGCAGCACGTCGGTGGACACGACGCTGGCCAGGCTGACCAGCAGGCCCGACGCCGTCGACAGGAACGCGGCCCACGCCCCCGCCGCGACGAGGCCGCCCACCAGCGCGCCGAGCAGCCCGCTGCCCAGGATCGCGGTCGGGAGCAGCAGGACCGCCGCGTCGGTGCGGCCGGTGACCAGCAGCTGCGGGGTGTAGACCCGCGACAGCACGCCGAGCAGCGTCACCAGGACGTAGAAGCCGCCCAGCATCGCCAGGACGAGCACGGCGCTGCGACGGGCCGCCCGGCCGTCGGAGTTGGTGTAGAAGCGGCCGAGCACGTGCGGCAGGCCCATGGTCCCGAGGAACGTGGCGAGGATCAGCGAGTAGGTCGCGAGCAGCTGGTGCTGATCGGAGCCGGCGAACGGGCGCAGCCAGCTCTCGTCGTCGGTCGGGGCACCGCGGGTGACCGGCACCGGGGCGCCCGCGGCGAACCGCAGCTCGGTCCCGGCGGTGACCTCGTGGGTGGACCCGGCGACCCAGCGCAGCGGGCCGTCGACCGGCTGCCCGTCGACGGTGCCGCGGGCGACGACGTCGACGGCCAGCCGCGCCTCGAGCGTCACCGGGGTGGCGACCGAGACGGTCGTGGGCTCGCGGAACTCCGGCGGCTCGTCGCGGGCGAAGGTGTGGCCGTCGCCCAGCCAGACGGCCAGGCCGATCACGGCCGGCACGGCGAGCGCGGTCAGCTTGAACCAGTACTGGAACGCCTGCACGAACGTCACCGAGCGCATCCCGCCGAGCGCGACGGTGGCGACCACGATCACCCCGGCCGCGCCGGAGCCGATCCAGTCGGGCAGACCCGTGACGATGCCGACGGTCAGCCCGGCGCCCTGCAGCTGCGGCAGCAGGTAGAGCCAGCAGATGACGATGACGACGGCCGCGCAGACCTTGCGCAGCATCGGCGAGGCGAGCCGGGCGTCGGCGAAGTCGGGGACGGTGTAGGCGCCCGATCGGCGCAGCGGCGCGGCGACGAACAGGAGCAGGAACAGGTAACCGGCGGTGTAGCCGACGGCGTACCAGAGCGCGTCGACACCCTGGACGAGGATCAGCCCCGCGATGCCGAGGAACGAGGCCGCCGACAGGTACTCGCCGGAGATCGCGCCGGCGTTGAGCCGCGACGGCACCGACCGGGACGCGACGAGGAAGTCCGAGGTCAGCCTGGTCCGGTGGGCGATGGAGCCGATCACGGAGGACGCGACCGCCACCAGGACGATCGCGACCAGCGACAGGATCGCGGTCAGGCTCATCGATCGGCCACGTCGTCGGCGAAGTCCTGCTCCGCCGCCTCCGCGGAGCTCACATACCACCAGCCCAGGCCCAGCAGGAACGGGTAGACGAGCACGCCGAGCAGCAGCCACGGCAGCCGGATGCCCAGCACCTCGATCTGGCCGAGGACCGGGACCGCGATGAACAGGGCGGGCAGTACACCCAGCCCGATCAGCGCGACGACGCTGACCCGCAGCGCGAGCAGCAGCTGGGTGCGGACCAGGGAGTTGCGCAGCAGGGTGCCGACGGCGCCCGGGTCCTGCACGTCGGACAGCCCGCGCGAGGACTGCGCGGTCGAGCGGCGCTCGGAGAGCACGATGCGGACGCGCCCGGCGCCGAGCTCGTCGTCGCCGGGCTCTTCGGCGGCCGCGGGCGGGTCGGTCGGCTCGGCGGAGAACGGGCGTGGGCGGGCACCGGTGTAGGGCGCCGCGGCGACCGGGGCGAACGGCTGGGGACCGGGCTCGACCGACGGCTCGGGAGCAGGCGCGACGTCGACCTCGGGGGCGCGCCAGATGACCTCGGTGCGTTCGAGGGGGCCGCCGCGCAGCTCGTCGAGCTCCTCGTCGAGCTCGTCCTCGTCGGGGAGGTCGTCGTCGTCCAGCTCGTCGTCGGTGCGGTGGTCGGTGGGGTGGTCGGAGGGGTCGGCCGCGGGGCCGAACCGGTCGGCGGGGTCCGGGCCGTACGGCGTCGGGGCGACGGGATCGCGTCGCCCCGACGCGGACCAGCGGGTGGGGACCGGGCGGGTCTCGGTGGATCCCTCGGGCCCCGGCCGGTCGGCCGGTGCGGCGACGGTCGTGTCCCCAGTCCCGTCTGCGCGCTCGTCCGCGCTGCCGGGGCGGGCCGGGAGCCCGGTGCCGTCCGTGCCGCGCGGGTCCGCCGTGTCCGTGTCGCGGGCCGTGTCCCGGTTCGTGTCGGCGACGGTCGCGCCGTCCGTGGCCCCGGCCGTGCCGGTCGCGTCCGCCGCGTCGGGGGCGCTCGCGGTGTCGGCAGCGCGCGCGGTGTCGGGGGTCCCCGCCAGGAGCGCGCTGCGGTCGGGGGACCAGGTGCTCGACCACGACGTCGCGCCCGGGACGCGCTGGGGCAGGCCGGAGCCGCCGCCGGTCGGGGGCCACTGCTTCCCGCTGTCGGTGACGTCCGGAGCCGGGGTCTGCGCACCGCTGTCGACGACGTCCGGTGCCGGGGTCGCGGCGGGGACCGGCGGCCAGCCGGGACCGGGGCGCACACCCTCCGGGGCGTACGGGTCCGGCACGAGGTTCGCGCGCGGCCGAGCCGGGCGAGCGCGGGTGGGGTGGACCGGCGGGCCGTAGGTCTCGCGCGCGTCGGGGTCACGGTCCTCGGGGTCGCCGTCGTCCGGGGCGTAGCCGCCCTCGTGCGGGGTCGCACCGCGCGGGGTCGCACCGTGCGGCGTCGTGTCGCGCGGCGTCTTGTCGCGCGGGGTCACACCGTGCGAAGTCGCGCCGCGCGGGCTCGGGGCGGGCGGAGTCGGGGCGGGCTGCGGCGCGGTGGGTACGGCAGGCGGCGTGGCGTTCCCGGCGCCGGTCGCGACGCCACGAGCGGCGGCGCCGCGGGGCGGGTCGTCGTGGTCGGGAGAGGGCGCCGGCGCGTCGTCGGGGTCGGCCTGCCCACGGTCCCGGTGCGGCGTCGGGGACGGGTCGACGCGGGCGTGCCGGCCGGTCCCCCCGGCCCGGTCCGCGACGCGACGGGCGATCTCGGCCTGGAGCCAGCCGGCGCCGCCGTCGTCGGCGGGTTCCTCCGCCGCGCGACGGGCACGGCGAGCGGCGCGGCCCCCGGTCGCAGCGGTCGCCTCCCGGTCGCGGGAGGTCCGGTCGCCGGATCCCGGGTTGCCGGATCCCGGGTTGCCGGATCCCGGGTTGCTGGGACCCGGGGTGACCGGGCCCCGGTGACCGGGGACGCGGTCGTCGGGAGCGGTGTCACGGGGCACGCCGCCACTGGAGGACGAGGCGCTGGACGTCGAGGCCGTGGGCGTCGAGGCGCCGGGCGTCGGAGCGCCGGGCCTCGGGGCGCCGGAGGTCGGGCCGCCGGTGGGCCCGGGCGCGGCCGGAGCGGGACCGGCGGCGCGCAGAACGGCCCCCTCGGATCCGGGGGTGGCGGTCGGTTCCGGGCGGGGGGTCGGCCGGGGGGCCGGACGCGGCCCGGGGCCACCACCGGGCCGGTACCCGTCGGCCGGCCGCGGGTGCGGGCCGGACGCGTACGAGCCGCGCGGCTGGGCCGGGATGGCGTTCCCGGCAGGCTCCGGTGCGAGGGCGACCCGGCGGTTACGGTGTTCGAGCGCCGGGTTCCAGGCGTCGAGACCGGCGACGGCGCCGTCCGGGTACGGGCGCGACCGAGCGGGATCCGGCCGGTCCTCGGGCGCGGGGGCGCCCTGGTCCGCGCGCGGGCCGGCGACCGTCGCGTCGGGTCCGGTGCCGGGCCGGTCGGACCCGTCGAGATCGTCCGCGGCCCGGTCGGACTGCGGACGCACCGACGGCGAGACGCCGCCGGTGGACCTGTTCACCTCTGGCTCCACGCCTGCTTGGTCGCGCGGACGAGGCGGTCCTTCAGTTCACGGGTGTGCCGACGGCTGACCGGCAGCTCCGCGGTCTCCGGGCCGGAGCCGATGCGCACGACGTAGCCGGACCCGGCCAGCCGCAGCTCGGTGACCAGCGGCAGCGCCACTAGGAACGAGCGGTGGATGCGCACGAAGCCGGCGTCGCGCCAGCGGTCCTCGAGCACCGACAGCGGGATCCGGACGAGGTGGCTGCCCTCGGTGGTGTGCAGCCGGGCGTAGTCGCCCTGGGCCTCGACGTAGCGCACGGCAGACCGCGGTACCAGCTTCGTGGTGCCGGCCAGCTCGACGGGGATGACCTCGTCGTCGCCACCGCTCTCCTCGCGGACGGTCTCGACCGGTCCGCTGCGACGGGTCGACAGGATCCGGTCGAGTGCGGCGGAGAGCCGCTCGGTGCGCAGCGGCTTGAGCAGGTAGTCGATGGCACCCACGTCGTAGGCGTCGACCGCACGGTCGTCGTGCGCGGTGACGAAGACGATCGCCGGCTGCACGGCCATGTTCTGCAGCACCCGGGCCAGCTCCAGGCCGTCGAGGCCGGGCATGCGGATGTCGAGGAACACCGCGTCGATGTCGGTCTGCTCGGCGACGTCCGCGCCGCCCCCCGCACCGGGACCCGCGGCCGCCCCGGCCCGGCGGCCGTTCAGGATGCGCAGTGCCTCGGTGGACTCGCCGGCCTTGAGGACCGTCGCGACGCGCGGGTCCTCGTCGAGCAGGAAGGCCATCTCCTCGAGCGCGGGCTGCTCGTCGTCCACCGCGAGAACGACCAGTCCGCGGGTGGTGTCGTTGCTGTCCACGATCTCCTCATCCTGCTTCCTCAGCCTGCGCCGGGAAGCCCATCCGCTCGATGATCGCCCGGCGCCGCGACCATGGTGACGTGCCGACGCGCGTGATGCCAGGGCACGAACCGGATCGGTGACCGTCCGGACACGGGGTGCAGCTCGGTCGTGGTACGCCCAGTCACCGGTGTCACAGCCCGTAACGGGCCCACGCCGCCCGTGTCTCGAGGGCGGAGAGCAGCTCGTGCCCGGCCCCCGCGACACCGCCGGGGAGGCCGGTCCGGGCCGCGGATCCGCCCGCACCCAGGCGGGCGAGCAACGGCCTGCGCTGCTCCACCGGGCGCTGCTCGGCGTGGGGGAAGCGTTCGGTCAGGACGTCGTGGGCGCTGCCGATGCCGTCCACCAGGCCCAGCGCGCGGGCCCGCTCGCCCAGCCACACCTCGCCGTCGAACAGCTCGGTGTCGGTCGCGAGCCGGTCCCCGCGCCGCTCGCGCACCCATCCGGTGAACCGCTCGTGCAGCTGTTCCTGCAGACCGGTGAGCCAGGCGACGTCCTCCGGCCGCTCGGGCAGGAACGGGTCCAGCCGCGACTTCGACCCGCCCGCGGTGTGCAGCCGCCGGGTCACGCCCCACCGCTCGATCAGGCCGTCGAGCCCGAACCCGGCGCTGATCACGCCGATCGAGCCGACGACCGAGGTGGAGCAGGCGTAGATCTCGTCGGCGGCGCAGGCCAGCCAGTAGCCGCCGGACGCGGCGACGTCCTCGCAGAACGCCAGCACCGGCACGTCCTTCTCCGCCGCCAGTGCGCGGATGCGGTTCCCGATCAGCTCGGACTGGGTGGGCGAGCCGCCCGGGGAGTTGATCACCAGCGCGACGGCGGCGAGCCGCTCGGGCACGAAGGCCCGCTCCAGCACCTTCTCCAGCGAGGAGATGCTGAGCACCTGGCGCGGCACCGGCGCGGCCTGGGCACTGATGACGCCCTGCAGCCGGACGACCGACACCACCGGGGGGCCGACCGACTCACCCAGCCTGCCGGGCAGACGCGAGGTCACCGCCGCGGGAATACGCAGGACGTCCATGCCATCCCACCGTACGCGCGCGCACAGGGTGACGTGGTGTGACCGGATCGGCACATCTCGCCCTCGCGCGGTTCACCCGTACGGCCCAGCAAGGCGCCGGAGGGCCCCCACGGACGCCCCCGGGTCAGGCCCGGATGCCCGCCCGGAACTTCGGCACCCGCAGCGTGATCTTCATTCCGGCGCCGATGTTGGTGTCGACGACGAGGCCGAAGTTGTCGCCGAAGGCCGAGCGCATGCGGTCGTCGACGTTGCCGAGGCCGACGTGCGCGCCGGAGAGATGGGCGTCGTCGAGGTCCTCGTTGAGCCGGGCCGGGTCCATGCCGACGCCGTCGTCCTCGACGACGATCACGCACTCCGAGCCGGCGTTCTCCGCGCGGATGGTGACGGTGCCGCCGTTGGGCTTGCCGGACAGCCCGTGCCGGACAGCGTTCTCCACCAGGGGCTGCAGGGCGAGGAAGGGCAGGACGACGTTCTGCACCTCCTGGTCGATCTGGAGCTTGATGTTGAGCCGGTTGCCGAAGCGGGCCTTCTCCAGCCGCACGTAGCGCTCGATGTTGTTCAGCTCGTCGAGCAGCGTCGTGTACTCGCCGGCCGAGCGGAACGAGTAGCGGGTGAAGTCGGCGAACTCGATGAGCAGCTCACGGGCCCGGGCCGGGTCGGTGCGGATGAACGAGGCGATCGTGGTCAGTGCGTTGTAGACGAAGTGCGGCGAGATCTGGGCGCGCAGGGCGCGGACCTCGGCCCGGTTGAGCCGGGCGCGGGAGTCGTCGAGCTCGGCGAGCTCCAGCTGGCTGGAGACGTAGCGCGCGACCTCGCCGGTGGCCCGCAGAACCGGGGGGCCGGCCGTCGAGGGGGTGAGCGCGGCCAGCGTGCCGATGATGTTCCCGTCGCTCTCCAGCGGGACGACGACGATCCCGCGCACCTCGCAGCCCGGCTGGTTGCACTTGATGGCGGTGTGGCTCATCAGCTCCATGCGGCCGGTCCGGACGACCGTGTCCGCGAGCGTCTGCACGTCCTGCTGGTGCTGGTCGGCGCTGCCGTCCCAGCCCAGGACCGTGCCACGCGAGTCGGTCATCGCCATCGCCGTGGTCTCCAGCAGCTGGCGCAGGTAGGGCAGCGCCTGCGACGCCGAGCGCGACGACAGCCCCTCCCGCAGCACCGGCGCGGCCAGCGCGACCGTGTGCAGCGCGGAGAACGTGGCCTTGGCCAGCGGCGACACCATCGTGTTGCGCCGGTTGCGCTGCCACAGGAAGAAGAACACCGCGACGACGGCGACGACGACCGCCACCACGAGCAGCAGCGCCATGGAGGGGGTGAGCGTGGTGGATCCGTCCACGACTGCGAGTACCCCCGTTCCCGCGCCCGCCACTAGCGCACCAACCGGGACAGGCGGCGGTCGGCGAGCGGTTTCCCCCCGGTCTGGCAGGTCGGACAGTACTGGAATGATCTCTCCGCGAACGACACCTCGCGCACGGTGTCGCCGCAGACCGGGCAGGGCAGCCCGGTGCGGGCGTGCACGCGCAGCCCGGAGCGCTTCTCCCCCTTGAGCTCGGCGGCGCCCTGGCCGACCGAGCGGGACACCGCGTCGGACAGCACGGCGTGCAGCGACTCGAACAGGGTGTCCCGGGCGGCGGCGTCGAGCCGGAACGCGGTGGCGTAGGGCGACAGGCGCGCGGTGTGCAGGATCTCGTCGGAGTAGGCGTTGCCGATGCCGGCGAGCGTCGACTGGTCGGTCAGCAGGGTCTTGAGCCTGCGGTTGTCGCCGTCGAGCAGCTCGTCGAGGCCCGGCCGGCTCAGCTCCAGTGCGTCCGGGCCCAGCTTCGCGATGCCAGGGACCTGCGCCGGGTCGCCCACCAGGTACACGGCGAGCCGCTTCTGGGTGCCCTGCTCGGTGAGGTCGAAGCCCGGCCCGCCGACCTGGTCGAGGTGCACCCGCAGCTGCAACGGGCCGCGACCCGGTCTGGGCGGGGTGACGCCCGCGGTGGTGTGCCAGCGCAGCCAGCCGGCCCGGGACAGGTGCGTGACCAGGTGCAACGGACCGGCGGCGGGCCGGTCGGCGAAGTCGAGCGACAGGAACTTCCCGAACCGCGACGCCCCGGTCACCACCCGGCCCACCAGCGCCGACACCGGCGGGTCGAACGTCTTCAGCGCGCTCATCGAGGCCAGGTCCACCCTGGCCACCGGGCGGTACACGGCGTGCTCACGCAGGTGGTGGGCCAGGGCCTCCACCTCGGGCAGTTCGGGCACCGCGACTCCTAGTTGATCGGCTGCAGCGGGCTGTCCGCGTGGCCGGGCGTCGAGCGGTTCTTCAGGCTGCGCACGACCACCTTGGTCTCCTCGCGCGCGGTGGCGAGCCCGCGCACCATGCCCGTCCACTTCTCCGGGGGCAGGTCGTAGCCGCCCTGGGTCTTCGCGGTGATCGTGAACGGCCTGCGCAGCAGCCAGCGGAACGGGAAGAAGCCCAGTCCGACGATGACGACGAGCCAGTAGAACCAGGGGAAGACCACACCGTCGGGCACCCAGACGATGAGGACCAGCCAGAAGAACGCCAGCGTGCCGAGGATCAGCACGACCGCGCCGTTGCCCGCGTCGACGTCGTGCTCGAACTCGTCACCGACCGCCGGCGTGGTCCACTCGATCCGCCGGCTCACCTGCCATTCACGGTAGTCCGCCGCGATGACCGTCTTCGTCGTCAAGGTGTCCGCTCCCCTGCCCCGGTACCACCGACGATGTTCCCACAGGGCACCGACAGATCCGAGCCCTCACGCGCCCGCCACTCCGAGGTGGTGGGTGGGGGCGGGGTGGTGGGGGTCAGCAGGCGGGCCGGACGGGCTCGCGTTCGGGGGCGCCGGGGGCGAGCAGACCGGAACGCAGGAGCTGGACGGTGACGCCACCGTCGTTGCGGACCTCCGACGGCTCGCCGTCCCCCAGGAAGAACGCCTCGCCGGTCCCGAAGGTCTGGGGCTCGCACCGGCCCGCCCGCACGACCGTGACCGTCCCGCCGCGGACCGCCGTCAGCATCGTCCCGGGGTGGCGGACCCAGCCGGTGGACTCACCGGGGAGCAGGCTCTCCTCGCGGACGAGCATGTCCGCGGGGCCCGGGGTCGAGATCTCCACGGGCCGTTCGATCCGCCCCTGGGGATCGGTCGCACCGGTGATCGGACGCGCCGGCCACTCGCCGTTCCCCGGTACGGCCACCGCGGTGGTCGGTGGCGGTCCCGGGTCGGCGGGGACGATCTCCGCCGTCCACCCGTCGTCGGAGGGGGTGGCGGGCCCGTGGCCGAGCTGCCCCGGCTGGGCGCACCCCGCGAGCAGGGCGGCGGTCGCGACCAGCAGGGCCGGTCCGGCGAGGTGACGGGCGAGCGGCACGGGCGGTGTCCCTCCGGGCGCGATGCGTGAGTGCACCGCACGGTAGTGGCACGTCACCACGTCAGCGGCAGCCGGGTCGTCCCGTCGATGACGTTCGAGGTGGGACAGCGCACCTCTACAGAAGTGTGCACCACCCCTTCGTGTGAACCGCTCGGGTCCGCTGTGGAGTGATCACGATCCGCTCCGTGGTCAGGCGGCGGACCAGGTGGCGCAGCTCACGGCCAATTACTTTGCATTGCGCAACACATCGGCGCATGCTTGCGCGAGTCAACTAGTTGCGTGGTACACGCACTACTGAGAGGGGGTCCGCGATGAGCACCGCACAGGCTGCCGCCGCCGAACCCGCCGATGCCGACCTGGAACTCGCCGACTCGATCGTCCGGGAGCTGTTCCTGCTGGTCCGCCAGGTGAAGCGGTCCGCCGAGCGGCACCGGCCGGAGATGATCGTCGACATGGCCGGCTACCACGTGCTGACCCACCTGCACTTCGTCGGCCCGCAACGAGCCGGCGAGGTCGCCGCCACCTTCCACTCCGATCCCTCCACGATCAGCCGCCAGGTGTCGTCGTTGGTCAAGTCCGGGCTCGTCGAGCGCCGGGCCGACCCCGGCGACGGTCGCGCCTCGCTGCTCGCCGCGACCCCGGAGGGCGTCCGGGTGATCGAGACCGAGCGACGTCGTCGCGCCGAGGTCATCGCCACCGTCCTGGCCACGTGGAGCCCCGACGACCGCCAGGCCCTCACCGTCCTGCTCGGCCGTTTCCTCGACGACTACCAGACCTTCGAAGCACAGGAGTCCTGAGAATGTCCACCGCTGCCGCCAGTGCGCAGCGCCCCGCCACCACCACCGGCGACGGCGAGCTGACGCACCGGCAGATCCTGACCGTCCTGGGTGGACTGATGCTGGGCATGTTCCTGGCCGCCCTGGACCAGACGGTCGTCTCGACCGCGATCCGCACCATCGCCGACGACCTGTCGGGTCTCAACCTGCAGGCGTGGGCGACGACGGCCTTCCTCATCACCAGCACGATCACCACCCCGCTCTACGGCAAGCTCTCCGACATCTTCGGCCGCAAGCCGCTGTTCATGACCGCGATCTCGATCTTCCTGATCGGCTCGATCGCCTGCACCTTCGCCTGGTCGATGTACTCCCTGGCCGCGTTCCGCGCGCTGCAGGGTCTCGGCGCGGGCGGTCTGATGTCGCTGGCGCTGACCATCCTGGGCGACATCGTCCCGCCGCGTGAGCGGGCCCGCTACCAGGGCTTCTTCCTCGCCGTGTTCGGCACGTCGAGCGTGATCGGCCCGGTCATCGGCGGCCTGCTGTCCGGTGTGGACTCGATCGCGGGGCTCGACGGGTGGCGCTGGATCTTCCTGGTCAACGTCCCCATCGGACTCGTCGCGCTGGTCGTCGTGCAGCGGGTGCTGAACATCCCGCACGTCCCGCGGCCGGCCCGGATCGACTGGCCCGGCGCCCTGGCGCTGACCCTGTGCCTGGTGCCGGTGCTGATCGTCGCCGAGCAGGGGCGCGAGTGGGGCTGGGACTCCACCTCGTCGATCGTCTGCTACGTCATCGGTGTCGTCGGCCTGCTGCTGTTCCTGCTGGCCGAACGGGCCTACGGCGACGCCGCGCTGATCCCGCTGCGCCTGTTCCGCACCGGCATCTTCTCGCTGTCCGCGGTGCTGAACCTGCTCATCGGCATGGCGATGTTCGGCGGCATCGCACTGCTGCCGCAGTTCCTGCAGATCGTGCACGGCGCGACGCCGATCGAGGCCGGGTTCATGATGCTGCCGCTGGTCGGCGGGATCATGGTCGCGTCGATCCTCTCCGGTCAGCTCACCTCGCGCACCGGTCGCTACAAGATCTTCCCGGTGATCGGCACCGCGTTCATCACGATCGCGATGGTGCTGCTGTGGCAGACCGTCACGCCGTCGATCCCGATCTGGCAGCTCGACCTGACCATGGCGCTGCTGGGCCTCGGCCTCGGACTGTGCATGCAGACCCTGGTGCTGGCCGTGCAGAACGCGATGCCCGCCCGCGACATGGGCGTCACGACCTCGTCGGTGACGTTCTTCCGACAGATGGGCGGCACGCTCGGCACCGCGATCTTCCTGTCGGTGGTGTTCTCCACCGCCGGCGACAAGATCGCCGACGCCCTCCGGTCCGCGCTCGGCACGAGCTCGTTCCGGGCCGCGCTGACCGACCCCGCCGTCGCGGCCGACCCGGCCAACGCGCAGGTCGTCGGGGCGCTCCAGTCCGGCCAGGCCGGCGGCCTGTCCAGCTCGGTGCTCGCCGACTCCTCGTTCCTGCAGCGGATCGACCCGCGGCTGGCCGCGCCGTTCCAGGAGGGCTTCACCAGCGCGATGACGCTGGCGTTCCTCATCGCGGCCTGCGTGATCGCGGTGGCCTTCGTCCTGGTGCTGTTCATCCGGGAGCTGCCGCTGCGCACCATGTCCGGTGCCCAGGCCGCCCTGGCCGAGGCCGCCGGTGAGGGTGGTGCCGCCGCGTCGGTCCCGACCGAGGCGCTGGCGACGGTCGCGCCGGCACCCGCTCCCGCCACCCGGGGCGACGGCGGCGGGCGCGGAGCGGACATCGCGCCGCCCACCACGCCGATGCCCGTCGTCGCCCGGCAGGAGCCGCAGCATCCGGTACCCCAGGCCCGGCCGCGGCCGCACAACGGCACCGTCGGTGACGCCGCCGCGGCCGCGGGCCTGGACCACCTGCACTCCACGGGTGGCGACGGTCCGGCCGTCACCGGACGGGTCCAAGGCAGCACCGGCGGGCCGGTCCCCGGGGCGGTCGTCACCGTCACCCGGCTGTCCGGCGACCAGGTCGGTCGCACCACCACCGACGGCGACGGCCACTACCGCGTCGTCGTCGACGAGCCCGGGCGCTTCCTGGTCGTGGCGGCCTCCGCGGCGCTGCCGCCGCACGCCGCCACGGTCTCGGTCGGCACCGAACCGGTCCGCCACGACGTGCGGCTGTCGATCAGCAGCGGCATCCGCGGCACCGTGCTCGACGCCGCGGGCACCCCGCTGCCCGGAGTCACCGTCTCGCTGATCGACCACGGCGGCGACGTCGCCGCGGCCGGCCGCTCCGGGGAGGGCGGACGCTGGGCGCTCGACGGCGTCCCGGCCGGGCGCTACACGCTCACCGCGGCCGGCGAGGGCGTCGACCCGGTGGCGGTCGGCGTCGAGGTGCCGAGCTCCGGCACGGCGGTCCAGGACCTGCGGCTGCCGCAGCGCTCCCGGCTCACCGGCCGGGTCACCGCGGCGCCCGACGGGCACCCGGTGGCGCACGCGCTGGCCACGCTGATCGACGCCGAGGGCGCCGTCGTCGGGTCGCGGCTGTCCGGCCCGGACGGGAACTTCGCCTTCGAGGGCCTGCCCGCGGGCAGCTACACCCTCGCGACCAGCGGCTACGCCCCGGTCGCGACGGTGGTCGCGCTCGAGCCGGGCCGGGTGACCCACTCCGACGTGGAGTTCCCGCTTCCGCTCGACGGGCACACGTCCACGAACGGCAACGGGTCCGCGTCGGGCAACGGATCGCAGAACGGGCGGCACGTCCGCGAGGGCGAGCAGGGCGTGCGGGGCGAGGCGCACCGCTGACCCACCCGTCCGTGTTCCACGTGGAACGCCCCGTCCTTCCCGTCACGGGAGGGGCGGGGCGTTCTCCGTCTCCGGCGCGACACCGGCGGCGAGACGGCTACAGCGCGATCGCCGCGCCCACCCCCGACCGCGGGTCGACCGCGGCGTGCAGTGTCCCGGGCCCGCCGCCCCCGGGGACGGCGGCTCCGGTCCCGACCGCGCACATCCGGCCCAGGGACCAGGCGCCCGCGTCGTCCACGGCGTGCCCGCGGCGGGTCAGCCCGGCGAGGGTGTCGGACCCCAGCCGGGACTCGACGACGAGGCCGTGCGGCTCCCAGCCGCGGGGCGCGAAGGACGCGGGGAACGCCGTCGAGTGCCAGGTCGGCGCGTCGATCGCGGCCTGCAGGTCCAGCCCGCCGTGCACGAGCGCGAGCAGGAACGCGAGCTGCCACTGGTCCTGCTGGTCCCCGCCGGGCGTCCCGAAGGCCAGCGCGGGCTCGCCGTCGCGCAGCGCCAGCGACGGCGACAGCGTCGTGCGCGGCATCCGCCCGGGCGCGAGCGTGCTGGCGAGCCCCTCCTCCAGCCAGAACATCTGGCCGCGGGTGCCGAGGCAGAACCCCAGCTCCGGGATCGTCGGCGACGACTGCAGCCAGCCCCCCGACGGCGTCACCGAGATCATGTTCCCGGCGGCGTCGACGACGTCGACGTGCACCGTGTCCCCGCGGGCGACGCCGTCCCGCGACACCGTCGGCTCGCCGGTGCCCGGACCCTCCGTCCCGGAGCCGCGCCCGGCGCCCGGGGTCGCCGCGTAGTCGCCGATCCGGGGGGTGCGCCCACCCGGCGAGCCGGGCCGCAGCCCGCCGTCCGACGCCGGTCCGATCAGGCCCCGCCGGGCGTCGGTGTAGTCGTCGGAGAGCAGGTCGGCGAGCAGGTCGGGGGGCGCGCCGTCGCCGTACCAGGCCTCCCGGTCGGCGAAGGCGAGCTTCGCGGCCTCGGCGGCGGCGTGCACCGTGTCGAGGGTCGCGACACCACCGGGCAGTTCGAGGTCCAGCCCGGCGAGCAGCCGCAGCTGCTGCAGCAGGACCGGCCCCTGCGACCACGGGCCGCACTTCGCGACCGACCAGCCCGACCCGGCGTCGGCGACGAGCGCGTCCTCGTAGTGCGCCGACCAGCCGGCCAGGTCGTCGGCGGTGAGCAGACCGGTGTGGTCGCGCCCGGTCTCGTCCCGGACCGGGGCCGCGGCGAACCGGCCGATCTCCTCGGCGACGAACCCGCGGTACCATGCGTCACGGGCGGCGTCGATGCGTGCCTCCCGGCTCGGGCCGACGGCCTCGTCGAGCAGCCGGCGCCAGGTCGCGGCCAGCACGGGCAGCCGCACTCGCTCGCCCACGGCGGGGACCCGGCCGTCGGGCAGCCACGTCGCCGCCGACGACGGCCAGTGCGCCCTGAAGTGGTCGGCGACCGTGCCGATGGCCGCGGGCACCCGCGGGACCAGCGGGAACCCACCCGCGGCGTAGTCCAGCGCCGGGGCGAGGACGTCCGCGAGCTCCCAGGTGCCGTGGTCGCGGAGCAGGGTCAGCCAGCCGTCCCAGGCCCCGGGGACCGTCGCCGGGAGCAGGCCGGTGCCGGGGACGATCGCGCAGCCCAGGTCGCGCACCCGCTGCGCGGTCGCGGCGGCCGGGGCGACACCCTGGGCGCACAGCACCCGCGGGACCGGGTCGGTCGCGGTGACGAACACGGCGGGCAGCTCACCACCCGGCCCGCACAGGTGCGGCTCGACCACCTGCAGCACGAAACCGCAGGCGACGGCGGCGTCGAAGGCGTTCCCGCCCCGCGCCAGCACCGTGGCCGCGGCGGCCGTGCCGAGATGGTGGGTGCTGCTGACCGCGCCGTGCGGCCCGATCCGGTCGTATCCACGAGGCGCCACCCCGGCATCCTCACACGGACGCGCTCACCCGGTGGCGTCGCGCAGCTCGCTCACCAGTGGGACCTCCAGCACCCGGTCCGAGGACATCCACTCCCGCAGCGCGTGGGTGGCCAGCACGTCGTCGGTGTTGTAGCCGAGCAGCCGCTCCCGCTGGACCGGGTCGGGCTCCCCGCCGTCGAGCGCGACGGCGGCGCGGTACCAGCGCATGGAGTTCTCCCCACCCGCCTCCGGGTCCCGCCACGAGAACCCGGCGGCGGGGGCGATCTTCTTCAGCCCCTTGCCCTGCGCGCACAGGAACCAGGTGGAGACCACGCCGTAGAGGTCCACCCAGCACGGGTCCGCGACGAACGCGCGCACCTCGGCCTCGGTCGGCACCCCGGGCATCCCGGCGAACCGCTGCGCCGAGGCGAACATCCAGCGGTTCTCGGCCTGCTCGTTGTAGCAGTACGCGGCGAACGTGCGCCCGGACGCGAGCGCGGTCGCACGCACACCGGTGAACCAGGTCCAGAACTCGCCGAACGAGCGGCCCTCGTCGCGGGTGGGCAGCGGGTCCCAGGTCGCGAACGCCCGGTAGCCGGGCTCCGGGTCGCCGTCGCGGGCACCGCCGGGCAGCGTCAGCAGCGCACCCCACAGGTAGGCGCCGGACTCGCCGAAGCTCTCCATGTCGACGTCGACCTCGACGTCGGCGCGGGTGACCGGCACCCGCGGCACCCGGCGGGCGACGGCGAGACCCCGCCGGCGCGCGCGGGCCAGCGCGACGAGGTCGGAGAACGGCGGCCCGGGCAGCGGACCGGTCAGCTCGGCGGGCGGGGCCGCCGGGTCCAGCGCGGCCAGCCCCGCGACGGTCGCGACGCCCGACTCCCGCAGCAGCCGCGCCGTCTCGCCGTGGGCGACCAGGCTGACGTCGTCGACCTCCTCCAGCTCGGCCTCGCACGTCGGCCACCAGGGGCAGCGGCGGCACTCGGTGATCCGCGACGGCGCCGCCAGCGCGGGGCCGCCGGTCGCGGCGGACCGGGCGACGGCGGCGCGGTCGGCGAACCGGGCGTCGTACTCCTCCAGCGTGGACCGGCCGCCGGGCCAGTGCCCGGCCCGCAGGTCGTGCCAGACGACCACGGCCGCGTCGAGCCCGATCACACCGCCGAGCCGCGGGGCCGACTCCGGCGGCGCCCAGCCCGCGGCCTCCAGCAGCCGGGTCAGCTGGGCCAGGGCCAGCAGGTCACGCGGCTGGGAGCGGACCTTGCGGTCCGGGTCGTGCCGGGCGCGCTGCGGCCACGGGTCGGTGACGGCGGTGGTGCGCGCCCCCTCCCCCGGATCGGTGATCCGGCGGCGCACGACGAGCAGCGGGACGTAGCCCCCGGTGGGCGCGCGCACGAGCAGCTCCGCGGTGCCGCGCCGGTCGCCGTCGACGGGCAGGACCGCGCCCCAGATCAGCGGCGCACCGGCCGCGACGAGCTCGGCCGTGCGCTCCGCGCGGGCCGCCCGCGGTCCGGTGCCTGCCCCGGTGGGCCCGGCCGCGCCGTCCGGCCAGGTGCTGGCCCAGTCCGCACCCCAGGTGCGCGCGAGCAGCTCGCCGATCCGCTCCCGGTGCGCCGCCGCGTCGGCCCGGCGCTGCTCGATCGCCGGATCCTGCAGCGCCCGCGGCCGCTCCGACGCCGACGGGTCGTGGTCCAGGTGCACCCGACGGCGGCACCCGCTCAGCGCCGCCGCGTCCAGCAGGACACGGGGCGCGGTACGGGGTCCGGTCGAAGTGCTCACGGCTCCCGAGGGTAGAGACCACCCCCGACAGGACCGGATCCGCGTGACGCGCCGTTCCCCCGGCCGGGTGGTGTCGGTCCTGCGCGGGCGGTGGGCGGGGCCCTAGGCTGCGTCGACACGGCGATCATCTGCCGAGCCGACCCGGGAGGACACGACATGGGACTGCTGCGCAGGAAGCCGAGCGCGGGCGAGCGCGCCGCGGCGGCGACCAGGGAGGCGGCGGTCGACGCGTCGGAACGGGTGCAGTCGGCCACGGTCCAGACCCTCGAGTACACCCGCGAGACCGCCGACAAGGCCGCCGAGAAGCTGCACCGGCGCGCGGTGAAGGCCCGCAAGAAGGCCGAGGCGGCGTCACGACGGGCGGAGAAGGCCGGCCGCAGGGCGGCGCGCAGCACGCGTCGCGCCGTCGGGGAGGGCACCGCCACCGCGAGCAGCCTGCTGAGCTCGGCCGACCTCAAGGCCCGCTCGGCCGACCGGAAGGTCGCCAAGGCCGCCGCGAAGGCCGACGCGAGCGCCCGCAAGGCCGAGGCCAAGGCCGCGCACGCCGCGGAGAAGGGCAGGCTCAAGAGCGAGACGCTGGCCGCGAAGCAGGCCGAGCGCGAGCGCAGGGCCCGCGAGTGGAACGCCAAGAAGGTCCAGCGCTACCTGGGCATGGCCAAGGTCCTCGCGCCGCTGCTGGCGCCGTACGCGATGGCTGCGGCCGGGTCGCTGCGCCACCGCCTCGACGACCACCGCTCCCGGCGACTCGGCGTGTCCCCGGACGAGCTGGGCGGCTATTCCGGCCCCGGTGGCCGGCTGCACGCGCGGCTGTCCCGAATCGCGCGCACCATCACCGAGCTGCGCGAGGACGGGACCGTCGACCGCGACCAGGCCGCGAAGCGGTTCGCCGACGAGACCGAGCCGCGGCTGCACGACCTCGCCGCCGCCGTCCGGGCCGCGGAGAACATGCCCGCCGCCCGCCGCAAGGCCGCCTTCCGCACGGTGTCGGCCGACCTGGACCGCCTCGAGGTCCGTCTGCTCGACCACCTGGGCGTCCGCTCCTGATCCCGCTCCTGCGGGCCCGGTCGACACCGGGCCCGCGGGTCGAGCGCGCTACGCGCGGTAGTTCTCCAGCAGCCGCAGCCACACCTCGCTGATCGTGGGGAACGCGGGCACGGCGTGCCACAGCCGGGACAGCGGCACCTCGCCGACCACGGCGATCGTCGCCGCGTGCAGCAGCTCGGCGACCCCGGGCCCGACGAAGGTGACCCCGAGCAGCACCTCGCGCTGCGGGTCGACGACGGCGATCACCCGGCCGGACCAGTCGTCCGCGGTGAGCGAGGACCCGGCGACGGCGATGTCCATGTCGACCACCCGCACGTCGAGCCCCTCGGCGCGGGCGGCCGCCGCCGTCCGGCCGACCCAGGCGACCTCGGGGTCGGTGAACACGACCTGGGGCACCGCGTGGTGGTCGGCGGTCGCCGCGTCCTCGCCCCAGGCGGCGTCGTCGAGCGGACGGCCCGCGGCGCGCGCGGCGATCGCGTGCGCGGCGATCCGGGCCTGGTACTTGCCCTGGTGGGTGAGCGGGGCCCGCCCGTTGACGTCGCCGACGGCGTAGAGCCAGTCCCCGGCGGCCAGCCCCGAGTCGTCGACGACGATCTCGCCGCGCCGCCCGAGGCCCACCCCGACCGAGTCCAGGTCCAGCCCGTCGGTCGCCGGACGGCGCCCGGTCGCGACGAGCAGCCGGTCCACCTCGACCTCGTCCCCGCCGCCGCGCAGCACCGTCGCGTCCCCGGCCCGGCGCACCTCGTCCAGGCCGGTGCCCAGCCGCAGGTCGACGCCTGCCTCCCGCAGCCCGGCCGCGACCCGTTCGGAGGCCTGCGGCTCGGCGCTCGGCAGCACCCGGTCGCCGTGGTTGAACAGCGTGACCCGGGCACCCAGGCGGGCGTGGGCCAGCGCCATCTCGCAGCCGACGACACCGCCGCCGAGCACCCCGAGCCGGCGCGGGACCTCCTTCACCGAGGTCGCCTCGCGCGAGCCCCAGTACTCGACCGTGTCCAGCCCCGCGACGTTCGGGACGACCGGCACGCTGCCGGTCGCGACGACGACGGCGTGGCGCGCGGTCACCTCGGTCTCGGTGCCGTCGGCCGCGGTCACGACGACGCGCCTGGTCCCGGCCACGCAGCACGGTGACCCCGGCACCCTCGGCCCACTGCACCTGGCCGGCGTCGTCCCAGTCGGAGGTGAAGCTCGTGCGGCGTTCGAGGACCTTCGCCGGGTCGAACTCGGCCCGCACCCCGGGCAGCCGCCGGGCGTCGGCGACGGCCTGCGGGGTGCGCAGCAGTGCCTTCGACGGGATGCAGGCCCAGTACGAGCACTCCCCGCCGACCAGCTCGGCCTCCACCAGCGCCGCGGACAGGCCGGCGTCCACCGCGTAGCCAGCGGCGTTCTCACCGACCGGGCCCGCTCCGATCACGACGACGTCGTAGCTGTGCTCGCTCATGGGGCCGACCCTTCCGCACTCACCCCAGGGCCGCGACCGCGTCACCCAGCTCGGTGTCGCCGCCGCGCAGCTCCAGGGTGAGCCCCGCCGTCCACGGTGCGGCGAGCAGCGCGGCGACGGCCGCGGCGGAGTCGTCGCGGGTCACCTCGCCGTACTCGACCGGCGGCGGGGCGAGGGTGACCCGCCCGGTGCCCGGGTCGTTCGTGAGCTTCCCGGGGCGCAGGATCGTCGCGTCGAGGCGCCCGTCGCCGCGGATCGCGTCCTCGGCGGCCTTCTTCGCCCGGATGTAGGCGGCCCAGACCTCGCCGCGCCCGGGGTCGGGCTCGGTGTCCACCCCGGACGAGGAGATCAGCAGATAGCGGCGGACGCCCGCCCCGGCGGCCGCGTCGGCGAGCAGGGTGGCCCCGTCGCGGTCCACGGTCTCCTTGCGCTCGACACCGCTGTTCGGCCCGGCCCCCGCCGCGAAGACGACGGCGTCGGCGCCGGTCAGGTGCCCCGCGAGGTCCACGGCGGAGACCTTCTCCAGGTCCGCCACGACCGGGCTCGCCCCGGTGGCCGCCACCTCGTCGGTGTGGTCGGGGTTGCGCACGATCGAGCGCACGGTGTGCCCCTGCCCGGCGAGCAGGGTGGACAGTCGCAGCGCGATCTGTCCGTGTCCTCCGGCGATGACCACGTCCATGCGGCCACGCTAGGCCGGACGGGCGCTCACCGCTTGGTCGGCTTGAGCGTCCAGACGATCGTCATGGCACCGGTCTGCACACCCTGGGCGTCGGTGATGGTGACGTCGACGGTGAACTCCGGGCGGGTCCCGGCGTCGAGCTCGGCGAGCACCTCACCGGCCGGGCGGGTCAGCACGGCCTCGGCCCGCAGGTCGCCCTTGGCGAGCTTGAGGTAGCGGATCTCCGAGCGCACGACCAGCGGTACGGCGCGGTCCCCGGCCGAGGCGAACGCGGCCAGGCCGACCGCGCCGGAGGCGGTCTCGCCCAGTCCGAACATCACCGCGGCGTGCGGCCCGCCGACGTGGTTGTGCTGGTCGGAGCGGTCGGGGAGGAACGCCTCGACCCGGTCGGTGGTGATCGCCCCGAAGGTGATCCCGGCGGTGGTCACCCACGGCACCGCCTGCGTCATCGCACCGGCGACCCAGCTCGCGTCATCAGCCATGAGCCGACCCTACTCGCCGGTAACCTCCAGGGAAAGCGACGCCCGTTTCCTCACGGTTCTCGCTGTGCGAGAACGAACCCCCTTGTCCGTCGTGCACAACGGGGTTGAGATCGATGTGACAGCAGGCACACCTAGTCCCACCACCACGATGCGCAACGCCGCGCGTCCGAGGCTCGGAGGTACCGCCAGTGAAGGCCGTGCGGGTGCACGCGTACAAGCAGGATCCCCAGATCGACGAGATCGAGGAACCGACGATCCAGGGTCCGCTCGACGTCATCGTCAAGATCGGCGGTGCCGGCGTGTGCCGCACCGACCTCCACATCATCGACGGGGACTGGGCCGACATCCAGAACCCCGACCTGCCCTACGTGATCGGCCACGAGAACGCGGGCTGGGTGCACGCGGTAGGCGACGGCGTCACCAACGTGAAGGTCGGCGACACCGTCATCCTGCACCCGCAGCCGTCGTGCGGCCTGTGCACCATGTGCCGCTACGGGCGCGACATGCAGTGCACCGGGGACGCGTTCTTCCCCGGCCTGTCCAACAACGATGGCGGCATGGCCGAGTACCTGCGCACCACCGCGCGGTCCTGCGTGAAGCTGAACCCGGACACCAACCCGGCCGACGTCGCCGCGCTCGCCGACGCGGGCATCACCGCCTACCACGCGGTCCGCAAGGCGGTGCCGTTCCTCTACCCGGGCACCACCGCGGTCGTGCAGGGCGCGGGCGGGCTGGGCCACATCGGCATCCAGGCCCTCGCCGCGCTGACCGCCACCAAGATCATCGTCGTGGACCGGAACCTGGACGCGCTGGAGCTGGCGAAGCAGATCGGCGCCGAGGAGACGGTCGTCGCCGACGGCAACCAGGTCGAGGCCGTCCAGGAGCTCACCGGCGGCGGCGCCACGGTGGTCTTCGACTTCGTCGCCGAGCAGGGCGCGGAGAACGACGCCTGGGCGATGACCGGCCCGGCCGGCTACAACTTCGTCCTCGGCTACGGCGGCACCCTGTCCGCCCCCACGCTGGACTTCGTCGCCGGCGAGAAGAACGTCATCGGCAACATCGTCGGCACCTACAACGACCTGGCCGAGCTCATGGTCCTGGCCCAGGCCGGGAAGGTCACCCTGCACACCGTCCAGTACAAGCTCGAGCAGGCACTGGAGGCGCTGCACGACCTGGACGCGGGCAAGGTCCGCGGCCGGGCGATCCTCGTTCCCTGACCTGGTCAGTCATACGTACGTACAAGACGAACGTTCTTTCCCTGACCCACCACCGATCAGCAGAGCTGCTGACGCAGGAGGAACCACATGTACGAGAAGGACGGCGAGAAGTACTTCATCGTCGACTCCCACAGCCACTTCTGGGACGCCTCCCGGGAGAACTGGGTCGAGGGTCGCGAGCAGTACGCCAAGGGCTGGATCGACTGCTTCTACGGCTACCACCAGCTCGGCCCGCCCGAGACCCACTGGGACTGGGAGCACTACCTCAAGGTCTCGCAGGACGACTTCGAGCGCGACGTCTTCATCGAGGGCCACGTCGACCACTCGATCTTCCAGTCGACGTACCTCAAGGAGTGGTACAAGAACGGCTTCAACACCGCCGACCAGAACGCGGCGCTGCTGGAGAAGTGGGGCGACCGGATCATCGTCAACGGGCGTTTCGACCCGCGTGACGGCGACGAGGGCATGAAGGAGTTCGAGGCGGACTGCGCGAAGTACCGGCACAAGGGCGTGAAGCTCTACACCGCGGAGTGGAACGGCAGCTCCCGCGGCTACAAGCTCACCGACCCGGAGTGCTATCGCTTCCTGGAGCGGGCCCAGGAGCTGGGCATCAAGAACATCCACGTCCACAAGGGCCCGACGATCTGGCCGCTGGACAAGGACGCGTTCGACGTCGCCGACGTCGACCACGCGGCCACCGACTTCCAGGGCCTGAACTTCATCGTCGAGCACGTCGGCCTGCCGCGCATCGAGGACTTCTGCTTCATGGCGGTGCAGGAGCCCAACGTCTACGCCGGCCTGTCGGTCGTCGTCGGCGGCCTGATGCACGCCCGTCCGAAGTTCTTCGCCAAGGTGATGGGCGAGCTGCTGTTCTGGGTCGGCGAGGACAAGATGACCTTCGGCAGCGACTACAACATCTGGACGCCGAAGTGGCAGGTCGAGGGCCTGGTCGACTGGCAGATGCCCGACGACGACCAGTTCGCCGACTACCCGCGCCTCACCACCGCGTCGAAGAAGAAGATCCTCGGCCTCAACGCGGCGAAGCTCTACGACATCGAGGTCCCGGCCGACTGCCGGCTGCCCGACACCACCGCCGACGAGCCCATGGCACCGGGCGAGGAGCTCGTCGACAACACGGCGGGGGCGCAGGCGTGACCCCGCGGCCTGCTGAGAGCCCGCTCCGGCAGGCCGTGTGGTCCGCGCTGGGGACGGTGCTCGACCCGGAGCTGGACGAGCCGATCACCGAGCTCGACTTCGTCGAGTCGTGGACCGTCTCGCCCGCCGGTGAGGTCACCGTCGGGCTCCGGCTGCCGACGTTCTTCTGCGCTCCGAACTTCTCGTTCCTGATGGTCGCCGACGCCTACGACGCGGTGACCGCGGTACCGGGAGTGACGAGGGCGGAGGTGACGCTGGCCGACCACCACGCCTCCGACGAGATCAACGGTGGGGTCGCGGCGCACGCCGGGTTCGTCAAGTCCTTCGAGGGCTCGATCAACGGGGAGGCCGCGGCCGAGCTGGACGAGCTGCGGCACACGTTCCTGGCCAAGGCCGCGCTGGCCGGCCAGGACCGGGTGGCCCGCCCGCTCGTCGACGCCGGCCGGGGTCCCGACGAGCTGGCCGGGCTGACGCTCGGCGAGCTGGCCGGGACCGAGGCCGACACCGAGGAGCTGACCCGGATGCGGACCCGCCGGCGGACGATCGGCCTGCCCGCCGGCGACGACGCACCGCTGCTGATCCACTCCGACGGCACCGCCGTGACCGTCGAGCAGGTCCCGCTGCACCTGCGCCGCGCGCGGTTGCAGCGGGTCGGGATCGAGACCAACGGGGAGTACTGCAAGGGCCTGCTGAAGATCCGCTACGAGACCGGCCGGACGGCGGCGACCGCCGTCCGCTGACCACCGCACGCGACCTCCGGGCCGCGCCCCTCCCCGAGGGACGCGGCCCGGACGTGCGCACGCCCCCGGGTCCGCGCACTGAGCCGCAGTTCGCGCGCTGATCCGCAGTCCGCGCGCGTCACGGCACGCGCGGGGAACGGATCAGCGCGCGAACCGTGGATCATCCCGCGGGCGGGCCGGCGTCCAGGACGCGGACGGTGTCGGTGAGGCGGTAGCCCGCGCCGTGCGTGAACGGGGCCAGGGCGTCGAGCAGGGCCGCGCGGACGGCGGCGGGGCCGGCGTGGCGCGCCGCGTGGCGCCCCGGACCGGACGCGAGCACGCCGGCGACGAGGTCGTCGGCGTCGTCGTGCACCACCGGGACCCGCACGACGGCGATCTCCCGGACCGCCAGCCCGGCGAGGCCGGCCAGCCGTTCCAGCCGGGCGGGGTCGGTCAGCGGGGGCGCGCCGACGCCGCTGCGGTCCGGTCCGGGGTTGTTCTGCGGCGGCGGGGGCGCGGCCCCGGTGAGCGGGGCGAGCGCCGCCCCGATGACCGCGGCGTCGCACTCGTCGGGGGTGCCCCAGACCGTGGCCCGCACCGCACCGCCCGGCGCGCACACCCGGCCCGCCTCGCGCAGCGCGAGCACCGGGTTCGTGAGGTGCTCCAGCACCTGCACCAGCGCGACCAGGTCGAACGCGTCCTCGGCGAAGGGCAGCTCGTGGGCGTCGGCGACCCGCAGCATCGCCCCGGGAACGGCCCGTTCCGCGGCGGCGAGCGCGCGGGGTTCGGTGTCGACGCCGGTGACGGCCAGCCCGGCCGCCGTCGCATCGGCGAGCAGCCGTCCGGCCCCGCAGCCGACGTCGAGCAGCCGCGAGCCCGGCGCCGTTCCCGCCAGGACGCGGTCGGACAGCGGGGACGCGGCAGCGGTGCTCACCCCACGGACGCTAGCCCCGCGGGCGCCCCGGTGGGGATGTCCCCGCGGCTCGACGCTCCGATCGGACGGGCTTCGATCGGACGCGCTTCGGTGGCAGGGTCTCCACGACCGCGACCGCCTCGGCGACCCAGCCGGCGAGTTCCGGGCCGTCGAGGTCGTCGACGTCGGGCTCGCCGGTCACCCACAGCCAGCCGGCCATCTCGCGACCGCCCATCACCATGCGTGCGGTCCGCGGGCGCTCCAGCAGCGCCGCGGAGCGGTCCGCGGCCACCCGTACGAGCAGGCCGCCGCGCCCGCTCGCGGCCACGGTCAGGTGCCCGTCGAGCAGGAAGGCGTACCCGCCGAACATCCTCTTCTCGGTCACCGACCGCCCCGCGAGCAGGGCGCGGAGGCGGGCGGCGAGACCCTCGTCGTAGGCCACCGGGCGAGTATGGCCCTCAGCGGCCCCAGACGTCCTCGGCCACCGAGACGATCAGCTCCAGCTTGCGCTTCTGGTCGTCGACGGTCAGCTCGTTGCCCTCGACGGTGGAGGAGAACCCGCATTGCGGCGACAGACACAGCTGGTCCAGCGGCACGTACCGCGCCGCCTCGTCGATCCGGCGCTTGAGCGCGTCCGGGTCCTCCAACGCCCCGGACTTGGTCGTGACCAGCCCGAGCACCACCTGCTTGCCCTTCGGGACGAACCGCAGCGGGGCGAAACCACCGGAGCGCTCGTCGTCGAACTCGCAGAAGAAGCCGTCGACGCCGAGGGTGCCGAACAGCGCCTCGGCGACGTGGTCGTAGCCGCCCTCCGCGGCCCACGAGGACCGGTAGTTGCCCCGGCACATGTGGGTGGTGACGTACATGTCCGACGGCCGGTCGGCGATGGCGGCGTTGATCTGGCGGATGTAGCGCAGGTGCTGGGTGTCCGGGTCGTCGCCCTTCGCGGCGAGCTCCTCACGGTGCGCCGGGTCGTTCAGGTAGGCCAGCGCGGTGTCGTCGAGCTGCAGGTAGCGGCACCCGCGGTCGTACATCGCCCGGAGCTGGTCGGCGTAGGCGCCGGACAGGTCGGACCAGAACTCCTCGATGTCGGGGTAGGCGTCGGTGGAGATGACCGCCCGGCCGCCGCGGGCGTAGACCATGCTCGGCGAGGGGATCGTCAGCTTGGGGGTCGCCGTGGTGACCTGCGTGGCGAGGTAGTCGAACGCCGAGGCGAAGACGGGTTCGTCGAGGTGCACCCGGCCGTCGACCGTCATCCCGGCGGAGGTGAAGTTGTTCTGGCCCGCCGCGTTGCGCATCGCGACCTCGACCCGGCCGGAGGTCTTCGTGACGCCGCCGAGGGCGTAGATGAAGTCCATGTGCCAGGAGGTGCGGCGGAACTCGCCGTCGGTGGCCGACCGTAGGCCGACCGACTCCTGCAGCGCGACGACGTCGGTGATCGCCGCGTCCTCGGCCGCACGCAGGCCCGCGGCGTCGAGCTCACCCGCGGCGTGCCGCTCCCGGGCGGCGAGCAGGGCGGGCGGCCGCAGCAGTGAGCCGACGTGGTCGTCCCGGAAGGGCGGGACGGTGCGGACGAGCGACTCCACTGTCTTCTCCGGCATCCGGCGAACGTATCGCCGCATCCGCATGTCCGCCGACATCACTTCCGGATGATGGAAGGTCCATCGCACCCCGTCGCCCATCGGGCCACCCTGGCGGGCTCAGCCGGACGCGGCGACCCCCGGCGCGGCGGACAGGTGCCGGGCCAGCGGCACCGCGGCCTCGCGCACCGCGCGTTCGAGCTCCCAGCGGCGCCCGGTGAAGTCCGCCCGGCTGACGACGACCGACAGCGCGGCCCGGCCGCCCGGGTGCGGCACCGCCACCGCGAGCCCGGCCCGGCCGCGGGCGTGCTCCTCCACCTCCACCGCGACCCCCGCCGAGCGGACCCTCAGCAGGTCACGGTCGAGCAGCCGCCGGTCGGTGAGCGTGTGCGGGGTCAGCGGCGCCAGCGGCCCGTGCCCGAGACCGAGGACGTCGGCCAGCCGGCCGCCGTCGAGCCCGGCGAGCAGGGCCTTGCCCGGTGCCGTCGCGTGCGCGGGCAGCGGCTCCCCGGTCACCGCGCCCGGGCCGGGGTGCGCCGCGCAGGTCTCGGTGTGGGCGACGACGACGTCGTCGGACCGCAGCACGGCCAGCACCACCGCCGCGCGGGCCGTGGTGTGCAGCTCGGCGAGCACCTCACGGGCCGGGGCGGGCGGCACGATCGGGTCGGTCATCCCCCGGTAGAGCCCGACGACGCGATAGCCCAGCCCGTACCCGCGCTCGGCGTGCAGGCGGACCAGGTAGCCCTCCTCGACGAGCGTCCCGAGCAGCCGGTACGTCGTCGGCAACGGCAGCTCCAGCCGGCGGGCGAGGGCCTTGGCGCTGACCCCGTCGCCCGCCTCGGCGACCGCCTCGAGGACCCGCAGCGCTCGGCGCAGCACCGCTCCCGCGCCGTCGCCGACCATCCGCCTAGTGTCGCTGCGGGACCGAGGGCACGCCAGGACCGGGAGGACGACATGGCAGGGGCGTTCCGGCCCGTCGACCGGGCGGGACTCGCGGCGCACCTGGCCGAGCGCGCCACGGAGCTGCCCGGCCGGGTGCGCGTGCTCGTCGACGGCGCCCCACCCGCGGCCCCGCTGGAGCTGGCCAGGGCGGTGGCGGAGCGGCTGCGCGCCGGCGGCCGCCCGGCCCTGGCGGTGGACGCCGACGACTTCCTGCGCCCGGCCTCGGTCCGCCTGGAGCTCGGCCGCACCGACCCGGACATGTTCCTCGACGGCTGGCTCGACGAGCCGGCGCTGCGCCGCGAGGTCCTCGCCCCGATGGAACCCGAGGGCAGCGGCCTGGTGCTGCCCCGGCTGCGCGACACGGTGCGCGACCGCGCCTACCGCGACGAGCCGGTGCCCCTCGGGCCGGACGGAGTGGTGCTGCTCGCCGGTGGGCGGCTGCTGGGCCGGGGCCTGGCGGCCGAGCTGACCGTGCACCTGCGCGTCGGCGGGGCGGCGCTGCGGCGCCTGCTGGCCCCCGAGGACGCGTGGACGGCCGCCGCGTACACCCGCTACGAGAGCGAGGGCGACCCCGGTTCGTACGCCGATGTCCTCGTGATGGCCGACCATCCCGACCGCCCGGCGCTGCGGGACGCCTGATCGGCGCACGGCGTCCGAACACGGAGCGTGGCCGGAACCCGGAAAAGAGAAAAGCGAGACCGGAACGGGTGACACCCGGAACCGATCTCGCGATGGCGGTGGTGACCACCGGAGGGGGAGAATCCCCGATGAGGGGAGGTGGTGGGCGAGGAGGGAGTTGAACCCTCACGTCCTTTCGGACACACGGACCTGAACCGTGCGCGTCTGCCATTCCGCCACTCGCCCGAGCGACACGAGAAAGTTAGCACCCTGCTCGGCGGTCGTTCGCAGGGGGGTCCCCTGCACGTCGACCACCGGCCGGAGGGGGTCGCGACGGGCGGGACACGGGATGCGCGGCGGCGCCGGGCCGGGTACATCGGAGGGCAGCACGCCGGTGGCACGGCGGGGCCGATCACCCGCTCGTGCCGGGCCCCGCCGGGCCCGGCGGATAACACAGATACGATCGGTCGCACATCACCGACACGCCGATGCGGATGGAGGAGATCTTTTGGGCCGCGTGGACCGCTTCGAGCGCCGACTTCAGGGGTTCGTGGGCGATGCCTTCGCGCGGGTCTTCGGAGGCAGTGTCGTCCCACAGGAAGTCGCACAGGCACTGCTGAGGGAAGCCGAGGACAACGTCGAGCAGCTCGCCGGAGGTCGCCAGCTGGCGCCCAACCGGTACACCGTTCTGCTCAGCCCCAGCGATCTCGACCGGATGGCGGGCGACGAGGACGGGGTCGTCCGATCCCTCTCGTCGCACGTGGCGAAAGAACTCACCGACCAGGGCTGGGACACCTACGGTGAGGTCGTAGTCTTTCTGGAGCGCTCCGAGGCGCTGCACACGGGACAATTCCGCACCCGCTCCGCTGTCGACCCCGACGCTTCCCGTCGGGCCGCCAACCGAGCACGCACCGCAGGAGAAGCACCCATGAGCCAGCAACCGGGCCACCCCGAGGAGAACGGGCAGTACGGATACGACCGGGGCGCACCCGGCGGGTACGGCCAGCAGACCTACGCTCCTCAGGGGTACGACCAGGAGCAGCAGGGCGGCTACGGCCAGCAGCAGCAGGGCGGGTACGACCAGTACGGGCAGCAGCAGGGCGGCTACGGCCAGCCCGGCTACGACCAGTACGGGCAGCCCCAGCAGGGCTACGGCCAGCAGCCCGGGTACGACCAGCAGCAGCCCGGCTACGACCAGTACGGGCAGCAGCAGGGCGGCTACCCCCAGCAGGGCTACGAGCAGGGCTACGACGGCTACGGCCAGCCCCAGCAGGGCGGCTACGGTCAGCCGCAGGGCTACGCCCAGCCCGGCTACCCGCAGCAGGGCTACGACCAGGGCTACGACGGCGGCTACGGCCAGCCGCAGGGCTACGCCCAGCCCGGCTACCCGCAGCAGGGCTACGACCAGGGCTACGACGGCCAGGGTTACGGCGGCCAGGGCGGCTGGGGCGCTCCCGCGCAGCTGACCGCCATGCTGATCCTGGACGACGGCTCGAACCGCAACTACCAGCTGGCCGAGGGCACCCACGTCATCGGCCGCGGTCAGGACTCCCAGTTCCGGCTCCCGGACACCGGCGTGTCCCGCCGGCACCTGGAGGTCACCTGGGACGGCCAGGTCGCGACCCTGAACGACCTGGGCTCGACCAACGGCACCACGGTGAACAACTCGCCGGTGCAGTCCTGCCAGCTGACCGACGGCGACGTGATCCGCGTGGGTCACTCCAGCCTGGTGTTCCGCACCCAGGGCTGAGCCACCCGCGGAGCGGAACCCGCGCAGCGACAGCGGTGCGTCCCCGCCCGCCCGGTGATCCACCGGGCGGGCGGAACGTGCAGAAACACGAGAAGGGCGAGTAGGACGACGTGCCGGAACTGGTACTGCAACTGACCCGGGGCGGCTTCCTCGCCCTCCTGTGGCTGTTCGTCCTGCTCGCGCTCCAGGTCGTCCGCTCCGACCTCTACGCGGCGTCCGGTCTCCGGGCGGCCGCACCCGGCCGCGCCGGCGGGGGCCGGGCCACCCGGGTCCGCGGCGGTGGCCGCGGCAAGGTGGCCCGCCAGCTGCTCGTCACCCAGGGCCCGCTGGCCGGCAGCCGCATCACGCTCGACTCCCGGCCGATCCTGATCGGCCGCGCCGACGACTCGACCCTCAAGCTCGACGACGACTACGCCTCCACCCGGCACGCGCGCATCTCGCAGCAGGGTGACGACTGGTACGTCGAGGATCTCGGGTCGACGAACGGCACCTATCTGGAACGTAATAAGGTCACCGGGCCCACCCGGGTCCCGCTGGGGACACCGGTCCGCATCGGCAAGACGGTGATCGAGCTGCGATCGTGACGGACACGGACCGACCATGAGGTACCGACCGTGAGCCCGACGCGACCGACCGCTCCCCCGGTGCCGCGGCCGTCCGACCGGTCCCGCGGCGCGGGATCCGACCGACGTGCCCCGACCGAAGCCGGAGCCGCCCCGTGACACTGGTGCTGCGCTACTCGGCCCGCAGTGACCGCGGACTGGTCCGGCAGAACAACCAGGACGCCGTCTACGCGGGCCCCCGCCTGCTCGCCCTCGCCGACGGCATGGGCGGCCACGCCGCGGGCGAGGTCGCCTCGTCCCTGGTGATCTCCGCACTGGCCCCGCTCGACGACGACGTGCCCGGCGACGACCTGCTCGCCGAGCTGCGGGACGCGACCCACGACGGCAACGAGGCGATCTCCCGCCACGTCGCCGAGGCCCCCGACCTCGAGGGCATGGGCACCACGCTGACCGCGATCCTGTTCGCGGGCTCGCGCCTGGGCATGGTCCACGTCGGCGACTCGCGCTGCTACCTCCTGCGTGACGGCGAGTTCTCCCAGATCACCAAGGACGACACGTTCGTCCAGTCGCTGATCGACGAGGGCCGGATCACCGAGGAGGAGGCGCACACGCACCCGCAGCGGTCGCTGCTACTGCGCGCCATCACCGGGCAGGACGTCGACCCGTCGCTGTCCATCCGCGAGGCCCGCGCCGGTGACCGCTTCCTGCTGTGCTCCGACGGCCTGTCCGGCCCGGTCAGCGACGAGACGCTGCACGACACGCTGACCGACTACGCCGACCCGCGCGAGTGCGCCGACCGACTGATCGAGCTGGCGCTGCGCGGCGGCGGGCCGGACAACATCACCTGCATCGTCGCCGACGTGGTGGACGTCGACTACGCCGACGACGCCCCGATCATCGGGGGCTCCGCCGGCCGCAACCCGCGTGCCGGCGACGGCGACTACCGCCACGACGAGCGGACCCCGCACTCCTCGGCGCAGCGCGCCGCCGCCACCACGCTGCCCCGCACCGAGCCGGTGCGCCTGGAGCCCGCCGCCGCGGAGCAGCCGCGGCGCCGGCGCGGCCTGCGTCCGGCGCTCGCCCTGCTGGGCGTGCTCGTGGTACTGGTGGCGGGCGTGTTCGTCGCCCGGGCCCTGGTGCTGCAGCAGTACTACGTCGCCGTCGACCAGAACCAGGTCGCGATCTACCAGGGCGTGCGCGGCAACGTGCTCGGGGTCCCGTTGCAGCGGGTGGTCGAGTCCACCGACATCGGCCTCGACGACCTGCCGCAGGCGGTCCGCAGCCAGGTCACCGACGGGATCGTCTCCGACGACGGCGAGACCGGTGCCCGGCAGACCGTCGACCGGCTCCGGGACCGCATGCTCCCGCTCTGCTCAACGCTGAACCCGCCGCAGCCGCCCCCGGTCGTCCAGGTTCCCGGCGCCCCGCCGGTGACCACGACCCCGCTGCCGACCGCGACCCCGGAACCGGGCCGGAACTGCCGGCTCGACGGCTGATGGCCACGGGCAGCTCCGCCACGGAGCCGACCACGCCCACCGGCCGCGGCATCGAGCTGTTGATGCTGGGCCTGGCCGCCGTCCTCACCACCGGCGCGCTGGTCCTGGTCGAGGCGAACCAGGAGCAGTCGCTCACGACCGACCTGCTGTGGGTGGGCCTGGCGTACCTCGTGCTGTTCGCGGGGGCGCACGTGGCGGTGCGCTTCCTGGCGCCCTACGCCGATCCGCTGATCCTGCCGTCGGTCGCGCTGCTCAACGGCATCGGCCTGGTGATGATCCACCGGCTCGACCTGGCGAAGGCCGCCCGCGCCGAGGCCACCGGGAGCCCGGTGCCGAGTGGGCTGATCAGCGCCCAGATCACCTGGACCGTCGCCGGCCTGGCGTTGTTCGCGCTGGTCCTGTTCTTCGTCCGGGACCACCGCACCCTGGCCCGCTACGGCTACACCGCGGGCTTCGTCGGCCTGGTCTTCCTGGCGATCCCGGCGCTGCTGCCGTCGTCGATCTCCGAGGTCAACGGCGCCAAGCTGTGGATCCGCATCCCGGGCGGCCCCGGCATCCAGCCCGGCGAGTTCTCCAAGATCCTGCTGATCATCTTCTTCGCGGCCTACCTGGTCCAGAAGCGCAACCTGCTCTCCACCGCGGGCCGTCGCTTCCTGGGCATGGAGCTGCCCCGTGCCCGTGACCTGGCGCCGCTACTCGTCGCCTGGGGGCTGTCGGTCGGCGTGCTCGTGCTGCAGCGCGACCTCGGCAGCTCGCTGCTGATCTTCGGCCTGGTGCTGGTGCTGCTCTACACCGCGACCGAACGCGTGTCGTGGATGGTGATCGGGCTGCTGGCGTTCTCCGGCGGTGCCGTCGTCGCCTACAACCTGTTCGGCCACGTCCAGACCCGCGTGCGGATCTGGCTGGACCCGTTCGCCGACTTCAGCGGCGGTGGCTACCAGCTCGCGCAGGCGCTGTTCGGGCTCGGCACCGGCGGCGTCGGCGGGACCGGGCTGGGTGCCGGCCGGCCGGACATCGTGCCCTTCGCCGAGTCCGACTTCATCTTCTCCTCACTCGGCGAGGAGCTCGGGCTGATCGGGCTGGCCGCGATCATGCTCGTCTACCTGGTGCTCATCACCCGCGGACTGCGCTCGGCACTGGCCGTGCGCGACTCCTACGGGAAGCTGCTCGCGACCGGGCTGTCGTTCTCGGTCGCGCTGCAGATCTTCGTCGTCATCGGCGGGGTGACGAAGCTGATCCCGCTGACCGGTCTGACGCTGCCGTTCCTGTCCTACGGTGGCTCGTCGCTGCTGGCGAACTACGTGCTGGTGGCGATCCTGCTGCGGATCTCGCACGTGGCCAGGGCACCGCTGCCCGTCCGGCCCGCGAAGCCGCGGGCGCCGATCGCCGAGGCCAGCACCGAGCTCGTCCAGCGTCCCGGTGCGGGCCTGTCCGACACCCGTGACGACAACCGCGCCGACGGTGCCGCCAACGCCGCCAACGCCGCCCAGAGGAGCGAGACGTGAACCGCCCGGTCCGCCGCGTGGCCCTCGCCGTGATGGTGATGATCGTGGTCCTGCTCGGCAACATCACCTACGTGCAGGTCGTCATGGCCGGCCAGTACCGGGACGACCCCCGCAACCAGCGCTCGCAGATCGACGAGTACTCGCGTCAGCGCGGGCAGATCGTCGCCGGCGGGCAGGTCCTCGCGCAGAGCGTCGAGGGGAACGGCCGGCTGCGCTTCGCGCGCCAGTACCCGCAGGGCGAGATGTTCGCGCCGGTCACCGGCTTCCTGTCGACCGTGTACGGCAAGACCGCGCTCGAGCGGTCCGCCGACGAGGTGCTCAACGGCACCGACGACCGGCTGTTCGTGCGCAGGCTGTCGGACCTCATCACCGGCCGGGACCCGGCGGGCGGCAACGTGGTGACCACCATCGACCCCGAGGTGCAGCGCGCCGCCTACGACGGGCTGGCCTCCCGCGGGTACACCGGCGCCGTCGTCGCGCTGGTCCCGCAGACCGGCGAGATCCTGGCGATGGCCTCGACGCCGTCGTTCGACCCGAACGCGCTGGCCTCGCCCGACCCCGCCGAGCAGCAGCGGGCCTGGCAGCGCTACGGCGCCGAGGACCCGGACCCGAGGACCAACCGGGCGATCAACGAGATCGAGCCGCCCGGCTCGACGTTCAAGCTCGTCACCACCGCGGCCGCCCTGCAGAACGGCTACACCCCGGACAGCCAGCTCACGGCCGCCCGCAGCATCCAGCTGGCCGACTCCACGACGACCCTGGAGAACTACAACGGCTCGGCCTGCGGCGGCGGGGCGACGGCGTCGCTGCGCGAGGCGCTGGCGCGCTCCTGCAACACCGCGTTCGCCCAGCTCGGCGGCGAGCTCGGCGCGGACAAGCTCCGTGCCCAGGCCGAGGCGTTCGGCATCGGCCGCACCGACCTGCAGATCCCGATGCCGGTCACCGCGTCGCAGGTCGGCCCGATGTCCGACACCCCCTCCACCCAGCAGTCCGCGATCGGGCAGCGCGACGTCCGGCTGACCCCGATGCAGCTGGCGATGATCGGCGCCTCGATCGCCAACGGCGGCCAGACGATGGCCCCGCACCTGGTCAAGGAGATCCAGAGCCAGACCCTGGACGTCGTCGACACCACCGAGCCCGACCGGATGTCGCGGTCGATGCCGGCCGACGTGGCCCGCACCATGACCGACCTGATGGTCGGCTCGGAGGACCGGACCTCGGGCGGCGGCAAGATCACCGGCGTCCAGATCGCGTCGAAGACCGGTACCGCCGAGCACGGCACCGACCCGAAGAACACCCCGCCGCACGCCTGGTACGTGGCGTTCGCCCCGGCGGAGAACCCCAAGGTCGCGGTCGCGGTGCTCGTCGAGAACGGCGGCGACCGGGCGCTGGAGGCGACCGGTGGCTCCGTCGCGGCCCCGATCGGGCGGGCCGTGATCGCCGAGGCGCTGCGGGACGCCCAGTGAGCCCGCGGGACCCGGCCCGGCGCAGGTCCCCGGCGGTCCCGTGAGCGCCCTGTCGGCCGGGCAGCTGATCTCCGAGCGCTACCAGCTGGACCGGCGGATCGCGGTCGGCGGGATGGGCGAGGTCTGGGAGGCCTCCGACACCCGGCTCGGGCGCAGCGTCGCGGTGAAGGTCCTCAAGGCGGAACTCTCCGACGACCCCGAGTTCCTGCACCGGTTCCGCATCGAGGCCCGTACCGTCGCCTCGCTGGACCACGCCGGGATCGCCGCCGTGCACGACTACGGCGAGGACGACAGCCCCACCGGCGGCGGGCGCACCGCCTACCTGGTGATGGAGCTCGTCCGGGGCGAGCCGCTGTCGTCGCGGATCGGGCGCGGGCCCATCCCCGCCGACGAGGCGCTCGACATCCTCGAGCAGGCGGGCCGGGCACTGTTCGCCGCGCACGAGCGCGGGTTCGTCCACCGCGACGTCAAGCCCGGCAACATCCTGCTGCGCACCGACGGCGTCGTGAAGCTGACCGACTTCGGCATCGCCAAGGCCGCCGACGCCGTCCCGGTGACCCGCTCCGGGATGGTGATGGGCACCGCCCACTACATCGCACCGGAGCAGGCCTCCGGCGAGGAGGCCGGGCCGTCCGGCGACGTGTACTCCCTGGGCATCGTCGGCTACGAGTGCCTGGCCGGAGTCCGGCCGTTCCGCGCCGAGAGCGCCGTCGCCGTGGCGATGATGCAGGTCCGCGACGACCCGCCGCCGCTCCCGGACGAGATCCCCGAGCGGGTCCGCGAGCTGATCTCCTCGGTGCTGGTCAAGGACCCCGAGCAGCGCTACACCGACGGTGCCGAGTTCGCCGACGCCGTCGCCGCGGTCCGGCGTGGGCACCGGCCGCCGCCGCCCGGCATCCCCGCCCCCGGCGGGTACGCGCCCGACTTCCGCGGCGACGACGGCAGCGGCGCGCGCCACTCCCTGCAGGAGAGCGGACCGGGGACCGGCGACGGCCCGTCCGCCGGCGGTCCCGACACCGCCGACCGCGGCCCGCGCACCGGCGACCCCGGCCCCGACGGCGCCCGCCGCAGCGGGCCGGACCAGGGCGTGTCCCGCCCGGTCACCGGCCCCTACCCCGGCGCCGGGCAGGGCCGGCCGCAGGGACCGCGCACCCCGGGCGGCACGCCGGCGGGGTCCGGGCCGGTCCCGGTGCCCCCCGGCTCGCCGCCCTACGGCGCCCCGCTGCGTCCGCCGCACACCGGGCCGCACGCCGGCGGTCCGGCCGCCGGCCGTCGTCCGGGCGGGCCACCCACCGGGCCCGGGTTCCCGGGGCAGCAGCGCTCGGCGCCGACGCGTCCACCGGCGCGCCGCAACGCCTCCGCCGACCGGATGCCCGAGCTGCACCCGTCCGGCCCGCTCGATCTGGGCCCGCAACGGTCCGGCCGGGCGAAGGCCTGGCTGGCCGTGCTGTTCGTGGTCCTGACGCTCGCCGCCGTACTACTGGCGGTGATGATCTTGAGGGGTGTCTCGCCCGACGACATGCGGCCCGGGTCACTGGGGGTCGCGCCCGGTACCGTGGCGACCGCGGCCGGCCCCCCGGCCGGGTCCACGGGACCGGCGGTCCCGGCAGAGCCGTTCGCCGTCCCCCGTGCCCAAGATCGACCGGAGGTGCCCGGTGATGTCCCGGTGATCCCACCGAACGGTCGCTCCGGCGCAGATGCCGCCCGTACGGGACCGGCAGTGGGCGCCGACCGGCATGATGAGCACGCCTCCGACGGACTCGATGAGTACGGGAACCTGAACCGATGACGACACCACGACTGCTCTCCGAGCGCTACGAGCTGGGCGACCCGCTCGGCTACGGCGGCATGTCCGAGGTCCACCGCGGCCTCGACACCCGGCTCGGCCGGGACGTGGCGGTCAAGGTCCTGCGGGCCGATCTGGCCCGCGACCCCCAGTTCCAGCTCCGCTTCCGCCGTGAGGCGCAGAACTCGGCGTCGCTGAACCACCCGGCGATCGTCGCGGTGTACGACACCGGCGAGGTCGAGTCCGAGTTCGGGACACTGCCCTACATCGTCATGGAGTTCGTCGACGGACAGACGCTGCGCGAGATCGTCAAGACGTCCGGCCCGATGACCCAGCAGCGGGTCGTCGAGGTGATGGCCGATGTCTGCGCCGCGCTCGACTTCTCGCACCGGCACAACATCATCCACCGCGACGTGAAGCCCGCGAACGTGATGATCAACGGCGTCGGCGCGGTCAAGGTCATGGACTTCGGCATCGCCCGTGCACTGGGCGAGGGCCAGAACGTCACCCAGACCGCGGCCGTCATCGGCACGGCGCAGTACCTGTCCCCCGAGCAGGCCCGCGGTGAGGCCGTGGACGCCCGGTCGGACGTCTACGCCGCCGGCTGCGTGCTGTTCGAGCTCCTGACCGGCGAGCCGCCGTTCACCGGGGACACCCCGGTCGCGGTGGCCTACCAGCACGTGCGGGAGGACCCTCGGGCCCCGTCCGAGCTGAACCCGTCGGTGCCCCCGGCACTCGACGCGGTGGTGCTCAAGGCGCTCAGCAAGAACCCGGCCAACCGCTACCAGTCGGCCGCCGAGATGCGGGCGGACCTGATCCGCGTGCGCAACGGCGAGCCGGTGCACGCACCGCTGGTCATGAGCGAGCACGAGCGCACGCACATGATGGCCCACGACGGCGCGACCCAGGCCATGGCGACGCGCCGGCTCGACGCGGGCGGCCCGGCCACCGGCCGGCACACGATGCCGCCGCACCACCCCGACTACGGCGACGACGAGCGTCGCGGAGGGGGCCGCAAGGCACTCCTGTGGGTCGTCGCGCTCGCGGTGATCGGGCTGCTCGGCTTCGTCGGCTTCCAGTTGTTCTCCTCCTCGGGCCCGGACCAGGTCTCGGTGCCCGACGTACTCGGCCAGTCCCCGGACCAGGCCCGGCAGACCATCACCCAGGCCGGGCTGCTGTTCTCCCAGCAGGACCAGCCGTCGGACGTCGCGCAGGTCGGCAAGGTCGTCCGGACCGACCCCGGCGGCGGCAACCAGGTCCCCGAGAACAGCCGGGTGACGGTCTACGTCGGCAGCGGGCCCGCACAGGTCACGGTGCCGAGCGTCGAGGGCCTGTCCCCGGACGAGGCCGAGGCCAAGCTCCGGGCGGCCGGCCTGCAGGTCGGCGGCCGTACCGAGCGCGACACCAGTGACTCCAGCCAGGTCGGCAAGGTGATCACCTCCGACCCGGGGCCGGGCCAGCAGGTCTCGGGCAACACCGCGGTGTCGCTGGTGGTGGGTCGCAGGCAGCAGACGGTCGCCGTGCCCGACGTCGCGGGCCAGTCGGCCGACGCCGCCCGGACGACACTGCAGAACGCCGGTTTCCAGTCGATCTCCACGACCGAGGTCGACAGCAGCAGTTCGGCCGGCCAGGCGGTCGGCACGAACCCGTCGGCCGGGACCCGGGTCGCACCCGACCAGACCATCACCATCCAGATCAGCCGCGGGAACCAGAACCAGGTGCCCAACGTCGTCGGCCAGCGTGTCGACAGCGCGATCAGCACGCTGCAGGAGGCAGGGCTGAGCCCGTCGATCCGTCAGGTCGACGTCTCGGACTCCTCCCAGAACGGCGTCGTGCTGCAGCAGAGCCCGTCCGGCGGGTCCGAGGCCTCCAGCGGCCAGACCGTTACCCTCACCGTGGGCCGCTACTCCGGTGGCAGCAGCAGCGACGGGGACAACAGCGGCAACAGCGGGTTCCCGTTCAACTGACCATCCTTCCGGGAGGAACCGTGCGCGTCCTCGTCGTCGACAACTACGACAGCTTCGTCTACAACCTGGTCCACTACCTGGCCCAGCTCGGCGCCGACCCGGTGGTCCGGCGCAACGACGAGGTCGAGCTGGACGAGCTCGACGACGTCGGCGCCGTCCTGCTCAGCCCCGGGCCGGGCACCCCGGAACGGGCCGGTCGCAGCGTCGAGGTCATCCACCGCGCCGCGGAGCGCGGCACCCCGCTGCTGGGGGTGTGCCTCGGCCACCAGGCGCTGGCCACCGCCTGGGGCGGGGTCGTGGAGCGGGCGCCCGAGCTGCTGCACGGCAAGACCTCGGAGGTCTTCCACGACGGCACCGGGGTGCTCGCCGGGCTGCCCTCGCCGTTCACCGCCACCCGCTACCACTCGCTGACGATCCCGCCCGACGGTCTGCCGTCGGAGCTGGAGGCGACCGGGCACACCGAGACCGGCCTGATCATGGCCGTCCGGCACCGGGAGCTCCCGATCTCCGGCGTGCAGTTCCACCCGGAGTCCGTGCTGACCGAGGGCGGACACCGGATGTTGGCGAACTGGCTGCGCCAGGCCGGCTACTCCGTACCGGAGGACCTGGTCGTTCGGCTGTCCGCCGAGATGGCCGGGCTGGTCGCCGGGGTCTGACGCCCGCTCCGCACCGCCCGACGTCCCCGTGACGTGTGACGCCTGTGCCCCCGGGATGCCCCGGACGGCGACGCGGCCGCGCTACCGTGGTGGCGGATCTGTCCGGGTCGCCCCGTCCCAGACCACGGCGCCCCGTCGCAGGTCCCGCCCCCGGCCGGCGCACCGGCTGGACCCGTGTCCGACTCCGACAGGCGATGAGGTCAGATGCCGAAGTCGAAGGTCCGCAAGAAGGCGGCCTACACCCCTCCCCCGGTCAGCCGCACCCCGCAGAAGGTCGCGGGGCCGACGCACCCCGCCTACATCGCCGTCATGGTCGCGATGTGGATCCTCGGTCTCGCCTGGCTGGTGATCAACTATCTGGCGGGTCCGTCCATCCCGTTCATGCTCGCGCTGGGGAACTGGAACTTCATCATCGGGTTCTCACTCATCGTGATCGGCCTTCTCATGACCATGCGGTGGCGTTGAGCAGCGGAAATACACGGATGTGAGTTGTCCACCATGTGGATGGAGCCTGTGGACAACGTCGCATGACCACGCAGGGTGATCGACTTCGGTGGTCGACGCCGGTGGGCACGGTCGTCGCACTCTGGGTGCTGGCGGTCGCCGCGACCGGCTGGTCGGTCGCGGTGATCGTCTCCGGGGCGGAGGCGGCGGGCGCGCTCGTCGCGGGTGTCGCGGCGCTCGGTCTCGCCCTGGCCGCGGCCTCGGGGACCCGTGCCCGGCCCCGGCTGGAAGCCGGTCCCGAGGGGCTGACGGTCCGCAGGCTGACCTGGACCCGGCACGTGCCCTGGAGCCGGGTGGACGACCTGCGCCTGCTGCGGACCCGCAGGCTGGGCCGCGAGTCGGTGCTGCTGGAGCTGGAGCTGCGCGACGTCGACGACCACGAGCGGCTCGTCATCCTCGGCCGGGCCGAGCTGGGCGCGGACCCGGTCGACGTGTTCGACGACCTGTCCGCCCTGCGCCCGGGACACCGCCCCGGCGACGCCGGCCCGACCGTTCCCTGACCCGTGGCCCGGCGCCTCCACGGACACCGCGGCTCGCCCGGTCCCCCGCCGCGGCGGGGGACGACCCGCGACGGCGCCGCTCGCCGCGTGCGGACCGCGCCGACAGCTCGGGGCCCCACCCCTGGCGACGGCGGGCCGGGGTCAGACGCCGGCGGCCGCGAGCAGCCCCGCGGCGCGCACCACGATCAGCACGATCGCGAGCGCGGTCAGCCCGGAGACCGCCAGCACCTGGGTCCGCCTGCGCTGCGGGGACCCCGTCCCGAGGTGGACCAGCGCCGCGGTGACCGCGGCGCCGAAGACCAGCCCGCCGAGGTGCCCCTGCCACGAGATGCCCTGGATGCTGAAGCTGATCACGGCGTTGATCGCGATGAGGGCGACGACCTGCCCGGTCGGCAGCTTCAACCGCCGGAGCAGGACGAACAGTGCCCCCATCAGCCCGAAGACCGCACCGGAGGCACCCGCCGTCAGCCCGTTGGGAGCGCTGAACAGCATGACCGCGGCCGCGCCGCCGAGCATGGACACGCCGTAGACGGCGACGAACCGGGCCCGTCCCAGGACCGTCTCGACCTCACGGCCGATGATCCACAGGGCGTACATGTTGAACGCCAGGTGCAGCGGGCCGATGTGCAGGAAGCCCGAGGTGATGATCCGCCAGTACTCGCCGTCGGCGACCAGGAGCGGGACGAGCCCGCCGGCCTCGAACAGCGGCGACAGGAAGTTGGACATCACGCTGCCCGCCGTGACCGCGGTGATCACGTAGACCACCACGTTCGCGACGATCAGCCCGGGGACGACCACCGGCTTCCCGGTACGGCTCGCCCCGGCGACGGTGCGTCGTCGCGGGGTAGTCCGTGCGGCCTCGGCGAGGCAGTCCACGCAGTGCTGGCCGACCGGGGCCGGCTGCAGGCAGGCGGGGCAGGCGGGCCGGTCGCAGCGCGAGCAGGCCAGCCCGGTGGGGCGGTCGGGGTGCCGGACGCACACCGTCGCGCCGCCGGGGCCGGGCGGGGCGCCGGGCCCCCCGCCCGGGCCGGTCTCCCCGGATCCGTACTGCGCAGGTCCGTACGGCGCAGGTCCGTACGGCGCGGACCCGTAGGGCGTCTGCCCGTACGGCGCCGGCCCGGGACCACCCGATGGCGGACCGCCCGGCGCGCCCGGCGGCGGCCACTGGGGCTGCGGGTAGCCGGGCGGCGCCGGGTAGTACGGCGTGCCCGCGGGGCCGGGGGATCCCGGGCCGCCCTCGGGCTCGCCGGATGCCCCGGATCCGCTGCTGTCGGGTCGTCCGTTCACCACGGCCGGTCCACTCGGTGGTCGGAGACCTGCTGGGTCAGGACCGCTCGATCTCGATCTTCTCGATGACCACGTCGGTCAGCGGCCGGTCGGCCTGGCCGGTGGTGGTCTGGGCGATGGCGTCCACGACGGCCCGCGACTCGGCGTCGGCGACCTCACCGAAGATGGTGTGGCGCCGGTTCAGGTGCGGGGTGTTGCCCACCGTGATGAAGAACTGCGAGCCGTTGGTGCCCGGCCCGGCGTTGGCCATGGCCAGCAGGTAGGGCCGGTCGAACTTGAGGTCCGGGTGGAACTCGTCGCCGAACTGGTAGCCCGGGCCACCGCGACCGGTACCGGTCGGGTCGCCGCCCTGGATCATGAAGCCGCTGATCACCCGGTGGAAGATCGAACCGTCGTAGAACGGCCCGGAGTCTCCGCCGCTGGCGTTCGGGCCCGTGTAGTCCTTGCTGCCCTCCGCGAGGCCGACGAAGTTCGCGACCGTCTTCGGCGCGTGGTCGCCGAACAGCACGACGCGGATGTCGCCCTCGGAGGTGTGCAGGACGGCCGTCGTCTTGGCGTTCTCTGGTTCCGTCACGACTACCATCGTGCCAGTAAGCAGCCGCATCCGTGGGAAGCAGGTCCGGAACATGAGTGCCGAGAGGAAGCGGGCCCGTGCCCGCAAGGACGCGACCGAGGCCGTACGCACCTTCGCCGACGCCGGCCGGATCGCCGGTGGCGCGGTCACCGACGCCGTGGCCGGAGGGGTCTCGACGCGTCTGTCCGACCTGTCCGACGTGGTGTCCGGCTCGGTGCACGACGCCCGCCACGCGCTGGCCGAGATCGTCGAGCCGACCCCGGTGCGGGTGCGCCGGGCCCCGTGGATCGTGGCCGTCCTGCTGCTGACCGCGGCCGCGGTGTGGGGCTGGGCGACGGTCCTGAAGCGCGAGCGCGAGGTGGACCCCGGGACCCCGGTCCCGACGACCCCGCCGTCCGACGACCAGATCCACGGCAAGCCGATCGGTCAGGGCAGGTCGCAGACGAACGGCCACTGACCGCAGGACCCGTCCCGGAACGAGCGGGTCAGGACGGGCGCAGCGTCCGCAGGAAGCCGGTCACGGCGGCCTCGTAGCCGTCGGGATCGGCGTTCCAGCTGCCGGTGTGCTCGGTACCGGAGAACTCCCGGTAGGTGACCGGCCAGCCGTGCTCCGGGGCGGTCGCGGCGAGGTCCCGGCTCAGCGAGACCGGGACGGCGGTGTCGGCGTCGCTGTGCAGGACGAGCGTCGGGGGACGGACCGCGGGCGGACGACGGACCAGGTCGAACCGGTCGAGGTCGATCCCGATCCGGCGTGCGGTGAACCGGGCCGCGACCCCGGCCAGGGTCGGGGGGAGACCGCGGTTGCGGGCCTGCCGGCGCAGCGTGCGACGCCAGTCGAGCAGCGGCGCGTCCCAGACCACGGCGTCGACGAGGTCGGCCTGCGGGGACCGGTCGAGGAACGCCCCGCCCACCGCGGCCCCCATCGACCAGCCGACCAGCACCAGCCGGCGCGCGCCGTGGACCAGGGCGTAGGCCGCGGCGGCGTCGACGTCGCGCCACTCGGTGTCGCCGAGGTGCGAGCGCCCGTCCGGTGACTTCGGGGCGGTCCCGTCCCCGCGGTAGCTGACGACGAGCTGGGTCAGGCCGGCCGCGTGCAGCGCGGGCAGGATCCGCAGTGCCTCGCGTCGGGTCCCGCCACGGCCGTGCACGCACAGCGCCCAGGTGTGCGGGTGTCCTCCGGCCGGGGCAGGGATGCGCCAGGCCGGGGCCGGCCCGAGGTCGGTGGGCACCTCGACCTCGTCGAAGGACAACCCTCGTGCGGACGGGTCCGGGTCGAACGGGCCGGCGTCGAGCACGGCGGGGCCGATCGCGGGGACCGGGCCCGCGCGGAGCTCACGGACGACCGTGCGGCGCCCGCGGTCGAGGACCGGACCGACGACGGCCAGCCCGGCCGGGCCGCGCAGTCCCCACACGCCCGGCTGCGCGGACAGCCGGGTCCGCGCCAGCTCGACGGTGCCGTCCCCGGTGGCGACGACCCGCTCGGGCAGCCCCGGGCGCGGCGACGGGTGCAGCAGGATCGTCGAGTAGTGCCAGCCGATCGCGGCCGCGGCGGCGCCTCCCGCCCCGCCCAGGACCCCGGCCAGCGCGCCCGCAACGGGCACCGAAGGACGAACGGAGTGGCGGACGGAGGGGCTCGGCGCGCGCACGCACTCATCCTGCTCCCCCGCGTACGAACACCGCGAGTGGACCACCGAAGGCATTCCGGAGCGACGAACACTCGCCCGTACGTGCGAGACCCCTCTCAGGTTGCCACTCGTACGGGTGAAGATCACTGTCGATCGACTGCGCACCGCAACCGCTTGATGTGGATCTCGTTGTCCCCCGGCGAGGGTCGTCCGTCGACCCTCCGCTCCCCCGATCCCCCTTGGAAGGACGTGCGCATGAACTCGCTCGCCCGTACCGCCCTGCGGCTGTCCCTCACCGGCGCCGGCATCGCCGCGCTCGGCGCCGGTCTCGTCGGCCAGGCCTCGGCCGCCGAACTTCCCGAGCTGCCCGAGCTCCCGGCCGCCCCGGACACCTCCGCCCTGACCGACGCCGCGGACAGCCTCCCCTTCGGCGAGCTGCAGGTCCCGGACGCCGATGCCCTCGGTCTGCCGGAGCTGCCCTCGACCGACTCGCTGCCGAGCGCGCCGTCGCTGCCCGGCACCGACGACCTGCCCACCGCCACGCCGCAGGCCGCGGACGTCGCGTCGGAGCTGCCCTCGGCCGAGGACGCCCCCGAGCTGCCGTCCACGGACGACCTGCCCGAGCTGCCCTCGGCGGAGGACGCCGGCCTCCCGTCGGTCGACGACGCGGGCGCGCTGCCCGTGTTCGAGGTCCCGGCCGTCATGCACATCGAGGCGCCGACCGGCTCCTGACGTCGGTCCGCGGGTGCCGGACCCCCGACCGGCACCCGCGACCACGCCCGTCCGGTGTCCCCGACGACCGGGGCACCGGGCGGGCGGTCGTGTGCGGGCTCAGGGACGACCGTGCCGCGGGCGCGGCGGCGGCGCCGGGACCACCGGCGCGCGGACGAGGAGCTCGTAGCGGTCGAAGGATCCCTCGTCGTCGACGACGTGGCGCAGGAACCGGAACCCGGCCCGCCGCGCGACCCCGACCGATGCGGTGTTCTGCGGGTCGACGTCGATCGAGATCCACCGCACGTCACCACGTTCGCCCAGGTAGCGGGCCGCGAGCCGGACCGCGCGGGTCGCGAGGCCGCGACGGCGGTACGCCGCGTAGACGCCGTAGGACAGACCGGCCCGGCCCCCCGCGGGGTCGAGGTCGACGTCGATGGTCCCGGCGAGGACGGCGCCGCCGTCCACCCGGATCCCGAAGCTCAGCTTCGGCCCGTCGTCGGCCCAGCGTTCGATCGCACGACGGACGTGGGCACGGGCGGTCGCCGGGGTCGCGGGTGCGCCACCGAGCCAGCGGACGATCTCGGCGTCCTCACCCGCGAGGTGGGCCGTCACGTCGTCCCAGCCGAGCGGGCTGAGGACGACGACGCCGTCCGCCAGCATGTTGGAGGGACGCGACACGGGACCATCCTGCCCCAGACGTCGCCGTGCGTGATCGGGTACTCCCCTCCGGGGTTCCCCGTCAGGACGACGGCGCCTCGCGCACCCGGTAGCGCATGAGGAGCGTGTCGTCCCCGGTGACGACGCTGACCAGCTCCAGGCGCGCCGGATCCATGCCGGCGCCGCGGGCGATCCGCCCGGCCTCCCCGGAGACGAGGAACGGAGCGAGGGTCAGCCGCAGCTCGTCGACCAGGCCCGCCTCGGCCAGGCTGCCGAACAGCGCGGGGCCGCCCATGCAGTTGATCCGGCGCAGTCCGCGCTCCCCCAGCGCGGCGACCGCGACGGCGAGGTCGACCGACTCGTCGCCGGTGAGCACGACCTCGGCGCCGGCGTCGGTCCACCGGCCGCGCAGGTCCACGGGGACCGACTCGCAGGTCAGCACGATCGTGGGGACCACGGTGTCGGTCAGCACCGGCGACGACGGATCGAGGGACTTCCCCGACGAGGTGACGACCGCCGTCGACGGCAGCTCCGACAGCCCGAAGCGGCGGCGCCGGCCGTCCATCCGGTCGTTGTGCTTGACGCCCGTGAACCCCTCGGCGGTGGCCGTCCCGGCCGCGACGAGCACGACGTCGGCCAGGTCGGTCCCCAGGTCGAGCACCGCACGGTCGGGCGGGGTGGACAGCCCGGCCGAGCTACCCTGGACCTCGACGGCCCCGTCCGCGCTGGACACGAAGTTGACCGACAGCCGGAGCCGGTCGTCCGGGTAGGCGTAGAGCCGTTCGAGCTGCTCGGTCGACAGCGGCCCGGCGTCGGCCACCGGGAAGATCTGGTGGATCGTGCTCACGCGAGCAGTCTCACCGCCCGCGAGGGATTCCGCTCGCCACGAACGGTGGCGACCATCTCGCAGGTCTCCCGGGTGGCCCGGGCCTGGTGGGCGCGCACCATGGCGACGCCGCGGTCGGCGGCCAGCGCCGTCGCGGCGAGGGTGCCGGTCAGCCGCTCCTCGAGCGGCACGGCCAGGGACTCGCCGACGACGGTCTTGTTCGACATCGCCAGCAGCACCGGCCAGCCGGTCGCGACCATCTCGTCGATGCCGCGCAGGACCTGCAGGCTGTGCAGGGTGTTCTTCGAGAAGTCGATCGCCGGGTCGATGAGGATCCCGCCGGCGGGCACGCCCGCGGCGACGGTCTTCTCCGCGAGCGCGACGGTCTGGTCGATGACCGTGCGCAGGACGTCGGTGTAGCGCGGCCGGTGCGGCTCGGTGCGCGGGTCGACGTGGTCGGTGTGCGCGCTGACGTAGCCGGCGCCGTACCGGGCGGCGACGTCGAGGATCCCGGCGTCGGCGGCCGCCCAGTTGTCGTTGACCAGGTCGGCGCCCGCCGCGCAGACCGCATCGGCGGGTCCGGCGCGGAAGGTGTCGACCGAGATCGCGACGTCGGGGAACGTGTGGCGTGCCCACTCCACGGTCGGCACGACCCGGTCGATCTCCTCCTGCTCGGTCACCTCGGCCCCCGGGCTGGCCGGCACACCGCCGATGTCGATGACGTCGGCACCCTCCCGGACCACCGCCGTGATGCGGTCCCGGGCGGCCTGCTCGGCGAAGGTGACCCCGTGGTCGTAGAACGAGTCGGGGGTCCGGTTGACGATCGCCATGACCATCGCCCGGTCCCGGTTCCAGGTACGTCCACGGAACGTCACGCTCGGCACGTGGTCTCCTCACAGCACGGACGGGCCCGCTGCAGGACCCGGTTGGATCTCCATCCTGCCCCGGGGCCCGGCGTGCGTGCCCACCCCGACGGTCATCGGTCGCGCGTGTAGTCCCGCAGTGGCGGCTCGGTGGCCCCCGCGGCTCGGTCGCGATGCCGGTCGCGACCTGTCCCAGCAACCGTGCCTCGTGCACGTCGCCTTCTCGTCGGCCCGCCGAAAAATACGATGCGCACGACGGAGCCACGGACCGCACAGCCGTCACCGGTCCGGTCCGCCGATCGTCGCGGCGGACCGGACCGGCGAGGTCACGACAGGTGCTTCCCGGAGATCGCGCGGGCGATGACGAGCTGCTGGATCTGCTCGGTGCCCTCGAAGATGTCGTAGATCTTCGCGTCGCGGTGCATCCGCTCCACCGGGTGCTCGCGCGAGTAGCCCGCGCCGCCGAGGATCTGGATGGCCCGCTCGGTCGCCCACACCGCGACCCGGCCGGCCTTGAGCTTGGACATCGACCCCTCGCCCGCGGTGAACGGGACGTTGTTGCGCCCCATCCAGGCGGCCCGGTGCACGAGCAGCCGGGCGGCGTCGATCTCGGTCTTCATGTCCGCGAGGGTGAAGGAGATCGCCTGGTTCTCGATGATCGGGCGACCGAAGGCAACCCGGTCCTTGGCGTACTCCAGGGCGTACTCGTAGGCGGCGCGGGCGATGCCGATCGCCTGCGAGCCGACCGCCGGACGGGACAGCTCGAAGGTCTGCATCGCGGCGGAGCCCGTCGACTTCTCCCCCGACCGGGCACGGGCGAGCCGCTCGTCCAGCTTCTCCTTGCCGCCGAGCAGGCACGAGCCGGGGAGCTTCACGTCGTCGAGGAAGACGTCCGCGGTGTGCGACGCGCGCAGACCCATCTTCTTGATCTTGCGGGTGGACTCCAGGCCGGGCGTCTTCGGCGGGACGACGAACGCGGCCTGTCCCTTGCTCCCCAGCGCGGGGTCGACGACGGCCTGCACCACGTGGATGTTCGCGATGCCGCCGTTGGTGGCCCAGGCCTTCTGGCCGGTGAGGGTCCACTCGTCCTTCGCCTCGTCGTAGACGGCGCGGGTGCGCATCGCCGAGACGTCCGAGCCGGCTTCGGGCTCGGACGAGCAGAACGCTCCGACCTGCGGCTCGGAGGCGTCGCCGTAGCACTGCGGGATGAACTCGACCATCTGCTCGGGCGTGCCCGAGGCGAAGATGCCGGCCACCGCGAGGGTGGTGCCGAAGATCGCCATGCCGATGCCGCCGTCGCCCCAGAAGAGCTCCTCGTTGACCAGCGGCATGGACAGGCCGGTCTCGTCACCCCAGAAGGAGGCGAGGGTCTCGAAGTTGTAGAGCTCGATCTTCGCGGCCTCCTGCAGGATCGGCCACGGGGTCTCCTCGCGCTCGTCCCACTCGGCGGCGGCCGGGCGCACGACGTCGGCGGCGAAGCCGTGCACCCACTCCTGCAGCTCGCGGTGCTCCTCGGACAGTTCGAAGGAAGTCATCTCAGCTCTCCGCTGGTCGGTCGCGGTTCTCGTCAGGCAGACGGGATCTGGAACATCTTCTGCAGAGCGGTCGCGAAGCCGACGTCGCCGGAGACCTTGAGCTTGCGCGTCATGAACAGGGTCACCGGGTTGGCGTTGTTCGTCGCGACCTTGAGGAACTCGGTGCCGGGCATGGTCAGCGCAGTGCGGGGGTCCTCGTCGGTGCCCTCGGTGACCGTGCAGGTGCCGTTCTGCATCACGGTCTGGAAGCTGTCGACCGTCGAGCCGTCCTTGATGTGCCAGTGCACGACCTGCCGGTTCCCGGTCGCGCCCTTGGACGAGTAGAACTCGCTCATCCGGCCGAAGATCGCCTCGAGCACCGGTCGGCGGACCTCGGACGACATCACGGTCGCCAGCTGCTGCTTCGACGCGGTCTTGACCAGGCGGGCGAACAGCGACGGGTCGACGTTCTTCGCGTTCCCGTCGCGCAGAGCCGTCCCGAGCGTGGCGATCAGCTGCTCGTCGGACAGGGACTTCGGGTCGACGCTGCGACCCAGCTCGTTGATGTCGACCGTGTCGGCCATCGCTCGTTCCACCTCGCCGTGGTTCACACAAGTGTCCGGTACTCGCCGTACCGGCTCGGGACGAGGCGTACTTTACGCAGCAGTAGCTAAGCTGTCGAGATGGCATCTGCACCCCGTCGCAGGCTCCCGCCCGCGCAGCGCGAGAAGCAGGTCCTCGACGCGGCGGTGCGCGTGTTCTCCCGGGACGGGTTCCACGACGCGTCGATGGACGGCGTCGCCGACGAGGCGGGGCTGTCGAAGCCGATGGTCTACACGCACGGCGGGGGCTCGAAGGAGGAGCTGCTGCGGCGGTGCATCCGCCGCGAGGCCGACCGACTGCTGGAGTCGGTCTCCGGCGCCGCGGCCGGGGCGCCGGTCGACGCCGAGGTGCGCCTGCACCGCGGTCTCCGGGCGTTCTTCGCCAGTGTGACCACCCATCGCGACGGCTGGTCGGTGCTCTACCGCCAGGCCCGCACCGGCGCGCTCGCGGACGAGGTGCACGCGGCGCGCACCCGGATCGTCGACCGGGTGGCGCGGCTGCTGGCGGCCGAGCTGGCCGTCCCCGCGGGCGTGGATCCGGCGACGGTCACCGCCCCGCTCGCGGCGGCGCTGGCGGGCGCGGCCGAGGGACTGGCCGACTGGGCGGGCGCCGGCACGGACCCCGACGACCTGGCCTCGACGCTGATGACCCTGGTCTGGCCGGGCCTGGAGCGCCTGCGCGGGTGAGCCGCCGGCGCCACCGTGCGCTCAGCCCTCCGTCGCCGGCCGCGTCACGAAGCGCCGGGTGCGGTCCGGAAGCCGGTCGACGATCCGGCCGATCCGCTCGGTGGTGCCCTGCAGCGGCGCGAGCGCGTCGGCCAGCACGCCGATCTGCCGGTCGAGCGCGTCGATCCGGGCCGCGACCGAGCGCAGGTCCGGGGCGACGGCGGTCAGCTGGCTCGCGGCCTGCGCGAGGTTGACGTCCAGGGCGGCCAGCCGCGGGGTCCCGTCGGCATCGGCGTCGGCAACGGCCGCCGCGATCCGCCGGACAGCGCCCTGGTCGCCGGTGGCCGCGGCCAGTGTCGCGAGGTCCTCACGCACCGTCGCCAGCTCCCGCAGCGGCTCGACCGCCCCCGCGAGGGCCGCGAGGTCACCGGGGGTGCGGGCGAGCTCCTGCAACGGTCCGACCGCCTCGGCCAGACGTGCGAGGTCGGCCCGGGTCGCTGCCAGCTCGTGCACCGCGGGGACGGCGCCGGTGAGGCTCTCCAGGTGCTCGCGCGCCGCGGCCAGCTCCCGCAGCGGCTCCACCGCGCCGGCCAGCTGCGCCAGGTCGGCGCGGGTGGCGGCGAGCTCCTGGAGCGGGGCGACGGCGTCGGCGAGGCGCTGCAGCGACGTGACGGCCCCGGCGAGCGCGGCGAGGTCACCCGCGGCCGGTGCCAGCTCCCGCAGCGGTGCCGCGGCGCCGGCCAGCTCGTGGAGGTCCTCGCGCACCGCGGCCAGCTCGGTCAGCGGTCCGACCGCCGCGCTCAGCTCGCGCAGCGACTCCACCGCCGTGCCCAGCTCGGCCAGCGGTCCGACGGCAGTGGCGAGCTCACGCAGCGCATCGACCGCGCCCGCGAGCTCCGACAGCGGCCCGACGGCACCCGCCAGCTCCCGCAGCGAGGCCACCGCCGCGCCGAGCTCGCGCAGCGGCCCGACCGCGGCGGCCAGCTCGTGCAGGTCCCCGCGCACGCCCGCGAGGTGGTGCAGGTCCTCCCGCACCGCGGCGAGCTCGTGGAGGTCGTCGCGCACGCTCGCCAGGTGGTGCAGGTCCTCCCGCAGCCCGGCGAGCTGGTGCAGGTCGTCGCGGGCGCCGGCCAGTTCGCGCAGCGGTCCGGCGGCTCCGGCCAGCTCGACCACGGCCGCGGTCAGCTGGTCGATCCGCTCGACGGTCACCGGGTCGTCCCACAGCGTCACGACCCGGCCGAGCACGTCGTCGAGCACCGGGGCCAGACCGGTCAGCGCGGCGTCGACACCGGCGATGCGCCGCGGGAGCGCGGCGACCTCGGCCGCCACCGATGGCATGGCCTCGACCGCACGCGGGGCCTCGGCCAGCCAGCCGGGCAGGCGTCGACCGATCTCCACGGCGGCGCCGACCGTGCCGAGGGCGGCGCCGATCAGCGTCCCGGTGACACCCGCGGGCGACCAGGAGCTCGGGAGGGGCTGCTTCGCCATGGGTCTCCTCCGGCTCACGGGAACGTGCTCGGACCAGCTTCGCAGATCCGGCGGCCCGGGGTGCCGCGCGGCAGCCCTCTCAGTAGGACGCGTCGTCCACCCGGGCCGCCGCGTCGCCGCCGGCGTCGCGGGCCGCCGCGTCGTCGAGGATCGTGGCGGTGCCGCTGGTACCGAAGCGGGTGACGCCCGCGGCGTGGAAGGCGAGCACGGTGTCGAGGTCGCGGACCCCGCCGGAGGCCTTGACCTGCACCTGCGGTCCGACGGTGGCGCGCATGAGCGCGAGGTGCTCGGGCGTGGCGCCGCCGCCGGCGAAGCCGGTGGAGGTCTTCACGAAGGCAGCTCCCGCCGACTCGGCGGCCCGGCAGCCGGCGACCACCTCGTCGTCGGACAGCAGGGCGGTCTCCAGGATCACCTTCACGACGCGGCCGTCGGCGGCCTCGACGACGGCCCGGATGTCGGCCTCGACGTCGTCGGTCAGGCCGCTGCGCAGACGGCCGATGTTCAGCACCATGTCGAGCTCGACGGCACCGTCGGCGATCGCCTGCCGCGCCTTGGCGACCTTGGCCGCGGTGCTGGTCGTGCCGTGCGGGAACCCGATCACGGTGCCGACGGCGACGCCGGTCCCCGCGAGCCGGGCGACGGCGTGCGCGACGTCGGACGGGCGCACGCAGACGGAGAAGATGCGGTAGCGGGCGGCGACGTCGAGCTGGGCGTCGACCTCGGTGCGGGTCAGCTCGGGCTTGAGGATCGCGTGGTCGATCATCCCGGCGATCGCGGCAGCGGAGAGGGTCGTAGCGCTCACGGTGGTCCTTCGGGTCCCGGCGGGAGGATCGCCCCCGCGGGTGGTCGGCGGTCGGATGCGAAGGCTACGCGCCCGGGCCGCCCCCGATCAGCACATGCGGCGACGGCCACCCGCTGCGATGCTGGTCGGACGCCCCGGAGATCCCGGGGGCGGAAAGGGGCCGACCATGGCGGACGACGACCGCTCCGCTCCGGATGCCGCGCACGCCGCCGTTCCCGGGCCGACGTTGCGGTTCGAGCAGTCCAGCCACCCGGCGGGCGCCACCGTGTTGCACGCGATCGGCGCCATCGACGACGACACCTCGCCCGATCTCTGGGTCGAGATGGGCATCTGGTCCGAGGCGGGCCCCGAACTGATCCTCGACCTGTCCCGCGTGGACTTCCTGGGGACGGCGGGACTGAACTCGCTGCTCCAGTCGCGCGACATGATGGGTGCCGAGGGCAAGCGGCTGCGGGTGCACTGCGGGTCGAGCCGGCCCGCGCGGCGCGCCCTCCAGGTGACCGGCGCGATGGACCTGTTCGACGTCGTCGACCGGATCCCCGAGGAGCCGGTCCCGTCCCGCAACATGCTGTTCGGCGTCCCGGACCCGGACGTCCGGCTGAACGGTCAGCGCCGCTCGAACGAGGGGTAGCCTGCGACGGCCTCGTCGTCGCAGGCCCGTAGCACGCCCGCGACCCCGCCGGGCACCGCGTACGGCGCGACCGGCTCCGCCGGGCACGACAGCGCCTCGATCGTCGACAGGCCGCCGGCGTCGAGGTCGCCGATCGCCCGGTCCACCCACTCGACCTGTCCCTGCAGGCAGGCCGCTTCGTTGCCGTACCCGAGGGTCGGCGCCAGCGGCGCGAACAGGTTCGGGAAGCCGGGGTGCGCGAGACCGAGCAGGCCCGGGCCGGTGCCGAGCAGCCGACCGTCGCGTCCGACGACGTCGATCCCGGCGTGGGTCGCGGTCGGGTCGAACCCGGTGGCCAGCACGATCGCGTCCAGCCCGACGACGGTCCCGTCGGCCAGCTCGACCCCCTCCGGCCGGATCCGCACGACCGGGTTCCGCCCGACGGGGACCACCTCGACGTCGTCGCGGTGGAAGGTCTCCAGCCAGCCCTGGTCGGTGGCGACGGGGCGCAGGCCGTAGTCGTCGCCGTCCGGGACCAGCGCCGCCGCGAGACGGTCGTCGCCCAGTCGCGCCCGCATCCGGTCGCGGACGACGGCGGCCGCCGCGGCCCGCAGCGCCGGGTCCGACGCGAACCCGGCGAGCCGCGTCGGGTGCAGCGACAGGGGGTCCTCGTCGTAGGCGGTCCCCAGGCTGTGGAGTCCTCTGTGGACAGACGGGTGCGCGGTGCCCGACACCGTGGACCGGACCGCCTCGCGCATGACGGGCAGGCGGTCGCGGTAGGCCGCGCGCTCCGGCCAGCCGTACATCGGGTTGGCCGCGGGCAGCACGAAACGCGGTGTCCGGGCCAGGACGGTGAGCCGGCCGACCCGACCGGCCAGCGCCGGGACCAGCTGGACCGCGCTCGGCCCGCAGCCGACGACACCCACCCGCAGCCCGTCGAACTCGGGCCCTCGAGCGGGCCACGCTCCGGTGTGGACGACCGGCCCGGCGAAGTCCGACCGGCCGGGGACGACGTCGGTGCGGGGCGCGGTGAACGCGCCCGTGCAGCGGACCAGGAACCGTGCCGACAGCTCGCCGTCGCCGGTGCGCACCCGCCAGCGCCCGCCGTCCCAGCAGGCGGCGGTGACCGGTGTGGACAGTCGCAGGTCGCGGTACAGATCGAGCCGGTCGGCGACGAACCGCAGCCAGCGCAGCACCTCGTACCCGGCGGGGAAACGCTCGCTCCAACCCCAGTCGCGGTACAGGTCGTCGGAGAACAGGTACTGGTACGCCGCGCCCTCGGTGTCGATGCGGGCACCCGGGAACCGCTGGTGGTGCCAGACGCCGCCGAGCTCGGGGGCGGCGTCGACACAGGTGACCCGCAGACCGCGCCGTCGCAGCAGGTGCAGCGCGTACAGCCCCGCGACCCCGGCGCCGACGACCACGACGTCGTGCTCGTCCTCCACCGGCCCAGCGTGGCCGATCCCCGACGCCGCCGGACCGACCTGTCTCAGATCGACACGCGACGCCCGAGGAGAGAACGCCTCCGGGTACGGGGTCAGCGCGTGGGGAGCTCGGCCCACACCCGCTTGCCGCCGCCGCGGGTGTCGCAGCCCCACGACTGCGCGACGGCATCGACGAGCTGCAGGCCGCGCCCGCGCGCCGCCCGCACGTCGAGCGGCTGGAGCAGGGGGCTGCCGGAGTCCTCGTCCTCGACCTCGATCCGCAGGACGTCCCCGGTCCGGACCAGGGTCAGGCGGAACGGGGTGCGGGCGTGGTCGACGACGTTCGCAACGAGCTCCTCGATGACCAGCATCGCGTCGGCGAGGCTGCCCGGGGCGAGGTCCCAGCCGGTCAGGACGCGTTCCGCGGAACGCCGCGTCTCCCGGCCGACCCCGGCGTGCGGGACGTGCTCGGTGACGACCCGGTCGGCGTCGACGGCGGCGGGCTCCTCGACCTGCACGACGACGACACCGGCGTCGTCGCTGAGGTGGCCGCCGCAGTGTGCGAGGGCGGCGCCGGTGAGGGCGCGCGCGATCGTGTCGGCGTCGGCGCCCGGGACGAGCGAGGCCAGCGTGCGCCGGGCACCCTCCTCCTCCAGCTGTTCCCAGTGCCCGCGCACGTGCGCCTCGGTGATGCCGTCGGTGTAGAGCACGAGACTGTCGCCCGGGGCGAGGGTGACCGTCTCGTGGGCCACCATCGGTGTGGTGCCGATACCGAGCACCAGCCCGCCGCCGCCGTGGAACTCGGCGGTGCCGTCGGCCCGTCGGACGAGGACGGGTGGGTGGCCGGCCGAGGCGAGGTCGGCGCGCCAGGTGCCGGAGGGGCCGCGACGCAGCGACGCGAGCGCGGCGGTGACGAAGCTGATGCGTCCGTCGAACCAGACGTGCAGGACGTCGTTGACGGTGCGGAGCACGGCGACCGGGTCGTCCTCGACGTGTGCGGCGGTGCGCGTGGCCGAGCGGGCCAGCGCGGTCGTCCGGGCGGCGGCGGAGCCCTTGCCCTGGACATCGCCGATCACCACGGCGACGCCGTCCGGGGTGGGGACCGCGTCGTAGAAGTCGCCCATGACCTCCACACCGGACCCGCCCGGCAGGAAACGGGCCGCGATGTCGATCCCGGGCAGCCGCGGGGGCCGTGCGGGCAGCAGCGACTCCTGCAGCGTCCGGGCCAGCGTCTCGGCCTCGGCGGCGTGGCGGGCGGCGGCGAGCGCCTGCCGCTCGGTCTCGCGCAGGGCCAGGCGCAGCGCGATCTCGCCCTCGACGGCGTCGGCCAGGGTCCGGATGGTCTCGCGGTGGAGCGGGGTCCACTCCCGGGCGACCACGTCCATCGCGCAGAGATTGCCCACGACCTGGCCCGCGGGGTCGCGCACCGGCACCCCGAGCCAGGCGGCCGCCCCGAACTCGGTGATCAGGCTCAGGTCGCGCAGCCGCGGCTCGGCCTGCACGTCACCGGCGCAGATCTCCCCGTCGGACTCGACGACGACCTTGCACCCACTGTCCTCGACGGGCGCCGACCAGACTCCGTCAGGCCCGACGATCCGTGCCGGTTCGGGCGTGCCCTTGAGGAAGGTCCGGACCTCGTCGACGACGGTCAGCATGACCGCCGGGGTCCCGAGGACCACCGAGACCAGCCTGGTCAGTCGGTTGAACGCCTCCTCCGGCCCGGTGTCGAGCAGCCGGGTGGCGCGGACCGCGGCCAGCCGCGCAGGCGATTCCAGCGGCGACGGTGCCGCGACCGTGACCGCGACGGGATCCGACACCAGGCTCATTCACGTGATCCTCGCACCGCATCGCGTCGGCGTCCCGTCGGTGTGCGCAGGAATCCAGGCGATCGTCAATTGTGACGATGCGGTTCAGCTCGCCGATCCGGTGTGGAGCCGGGCGGCGCACCGGGTCAGGTGGTCCCGTTCGGCGGTGGAGGACGCCAGCGCCGCGGCCTCGGCGTAGAGACGCGCGGCCGTGGCCCGCTCCCCCGCCCGTTCGTGCAGGTGGGCGCTGACCGCGGTCCAGCGGGGCAGCGTCGGGTCGAGGTCGGCGAGTGCTGCCAGGCCGGCCCGGGGACCGTCGGCCTCCCCGACCGCGACGGCGCGGTTCAGCCGGGCGACCGGGCTGCCGGTGAGCCGGACCAGCTCGTCGTACCACTCGACGATCTGGGGCCAGTCGGTCTCCTCGGCCGCCGGCGCGTCGGCGTGCAGGGCGGCGACGGCCGCCTGGGCCTGGAACTCCCCCAGCCGGTCACGGGCCAGCGCGGCCTGCAGCACCGCCACGCCCTCGGTGATCAGCGCGGTGTCCCAGCGGCCGCGGTCCTGCTCGGCCAGCGGCACCAGCTCGCCGGCCGGACCGGTCCGGGCGGCGCGGCGGGCGTGGTGCAGCAGCATCAGCGCGAGCAGGCCGGCGACCTCGGGATGGTCGACCGACGCCGCGAGGCGCCGGGTCAGCCGGATCGCCTCCGCGGCGAGGTCGACGTCGCCGGAGTAGCCCTCGTTGAACACCAGGTAGAGCGTCCTCAGGACGGTCGCGACGTCGCCGGGTCGGTCGAGCCGCTCCCCCGCGACGGTGCGCTTGGCGCGGCTGATCCGCTGCGCCATCGTCGCCTCGGGCACCAGGTAGGCCGCGGCGATCTGGCGGGTGGTGAGCCCGCCGACGGCCCGCAGGGTGAGTGCGACCGCCGACGACGGCGACAGCGACGGGTGCGCGCACAGGAAGTACAGCTCGAGCGCGTCGTCGTGGTCCGACGCCGGGCCCGGCACCGGCTCGGCCTCGGCCCGCTCCTCCCGGCCACGACGCGCGGTCTCCGACCGGGTGGCGTCGAGGAAGCGGCGCCAGGCCACCGCCACCAGCCAGCCCTTCGGGTCCCACGGCAGGTCGGCCGGCCAGGTCCGCAGGGCCTCGACCAGTGCGTCCTGCACGGCGTCCTCGGCCGCCGCGAAGCCCACCCCGCGACGGCCGAGGATCCCGAGGACCTCCGGTACGAGACCGCGCAGCAGCGCGGCGTCCATGCTCACTCCGTGACGGTCGGCGGGGCCTCGAGGAACGGGCGCAGCTCGATCCACTCGTGGATCGGCTCCCCACCGGCACCGGGCGCCGCCGACAGCACACCGGTCACCTCTACGGCCCGCTCGTAGCTGTCGACGTCGATGATCATCCAGCCGGCGACGAGGTCCTTGGTCTCGGCGAACGGACCGTCGGTGACGGGCGGGCGGCCCTCGCCGTCGTAGCGGACGAAGGTGCCCTCGGGAGCGAGTGCCTGGGCGTCGACGAACTCCCCGGAGCGCTTCAGGTCCTCCGCGAGATCCTGCATGAAGCGGATGTGCGCGGTGACCTCCTCGGGAGCCCAGCGGTCCATCGGCACGTCGTTCTTCGGGGCCGGGGCTCCGCGGTAGTGCTTGAGCAGCAGGTACTTGGCCATGGTGGATCTCCTCGGTGCTCGTCGCGGCCCATCCTGGCCGCGTTCACCCCGGGGACGGAACCGGACGCACGTTCTCGACACCGCCGCTCGATTTTTCTTCTACCCGTCAGTAGGTTCCGCACATGATCAGAGCGACGTCCGTCCGCACCGTGTCCGCGACGCCCGAGGCGGTGTGGTCGGTGCTGTCCGACCACGAGGGCATGTCGACCTGGGCGCCGGGCCTGAAGGTGGAGATCACCCGCGCGGGCACGCCGGAGCCGAACGGGGTCGGGACGGTGCGCAAGGTCGGAATCGGGTCGCCGGGGCCGATCGTCGAGGAGGTCACCGCGTTCGAGCCGGGGCGACGGCTGGGCTACCGCGCGATCGCCGGGGTGCCGCTGAAGAACTACCGGGGCGAGGTCACGCTGCGCCCGGTCGGCGCCGGCACGGAGATCACCTACGCCGTGGAGGCCGACAAGCGGCTGCCCGTCGGGGAGGCGTTGCTGGCCAAGGGGCTGTCGAAGGTGTTGCTGTCCGGGCTGGTGCGCGGGATCGGCGCCGGGCCGCGCTGACCGCCCGGCGCCCCGCGGGTCACGGCCCGGCCGGCTCGCCGTGCCAGGCGGGGGACGGTGCGCCGATGACCGAGAGGAGCTGCAGCTTCTCGTGCGTCTCGCTGCCCGGTACGGCGGTGTAGACGAGCAGCAGGTGGGACTGCTCGGGGTCGAGCAGCGTCTGACAGTGCAGTTCCAGCGCGCCGACCTCGGGGTGGACGAGCCGTTTGAGGTCGTCGGACCGGACTCCGATCTCGTGGGCGTCCCACAGCGTGCGGAACTCCTCGTTGTGCGGGTGGAGGAGCTCGGCGAGCCGGGCCGCGCGGGAGTCCGGTCCGCGCCGGACCGCGACCGCGCGCAGGCCCGAGACGTAGCGCCGCGACAGCAGCGCGTGGTCCTCCGGTGGGTAGCGCCTGCGAGCTGCGGGCTCGGTGAACCAGCGGTAGCCGACGCTCCGCCTCGGCCCGGTGAACCCGGTCGTGTCGCCGGTGAGCGCGACCCCCAGTGACGTCTGGCGCAGCGTCTCCCCGAGCTCGGTGACGATCTCGGCGGGGGTGTCGACGAGCCGGTCGAGGATGCGCAGCAGCCCGGGTCCGATGTGGTCGCCGCCCGTTCCGCGGGCTGGTGGGTGCTGGCCGGCGAGCCGGAACAGGTGGTCGCGCTCGTCGAGCGACAGGTGCAGGCCCTGGGCGATCGCGGCGATCATCTGCTCCGACGGCCGCGGGCCGCGCTCCCGTTCGAGGCGCGCGTAGTAGTCGGTCGACATGTGGCACAGGGCCGCGGCTTCCTCCCGGCGCAGCCCGCTGGTGCGGCGCCGCTGCCCCCGCGGCAGTCCGACGTCCTCCGGTTGGAGCACCTCACGACGCCGGCGCAGGAACTGCGCCAGGCCCGTCCTGTCGATCATCCGCGCCGCCTCTCGGTCGCTCACCGATTCGTTCCTACCGCGACGCGCGGGGCGTAGCCACGGACTGCCGATCCTCCCCACCGGCTCCGGGTCGGACCGCTCAGCCACGGATCGTCAGGCCGTGGCTACCGACCGGCACAGCGACGAACGTGGTCGGCACACCCCCACCGAGCCGAGGAGCCCACCGTGCCGAACGAACTCGTGTCGCTCGACCCGACCGCGACCGTCCCATCGGAGCGCCCGGAGGACCGCCGCTCCGACGGGCAGGCCCCGGCCGCGACGCTCGGCGCCGCGATGCGCACCAGCCTGGCGCGATCGGGTGGCGGGTTCGGCATCCTCCTCGCCGCCGTACCGACCGTCGCCTTCGTGGTCGCCGACGCGGTGGGCGGTCTGACCTGGGCCTTCGTCGCGCTCGCCGTGGCGGCGCCGGTGACGTTCGGGGTGCGCCTGGCCCGTCGGGAGTCACTGCGGGGCGCCGTCGTCGGTCTGGCGGTCGCCGGGGTGTGTGCAGCCGTCGCCGGGTTCTCCGGGGAGGCACGGGCGTTCTTCCTGCTGCCCACGCTGATCCCCGCCGCGCTCGGCGTACTGTTCCTCGGCTCGGTCCTCGTCCGCCGGCCGGTGACCGGGACGTTGTTCAACCGTCTGGTCGGTGGCCCCGACGACTGGCGCGACCACTCCCGGCTGATGCGCATCTACACCGTCACCACGCTGGTCGGCGTCGTGCTCCACGCGCTCAACCTCACCCTGCGCGCCCTGGCCTACCTGGCGGACCAGCCCGCCGTCCTCGCCGCGCTCAGCGTCGGGGCCGTTCCGGTCTTCGCGGCGCTTGCTGCGGTCACACTCGTCGCCGCACGCCGCGCGGTCAGCTCCCGCGGTGCCGATGGGACCTGAGCCGCCGCACATCCGGCCGTCGTCCCTCACACCTCACCCATCAGAGGGGCACCGTGTCTCGCACCCGCGGCATCGCGCTATCGGCGGGCGGCATCCTCGTCGGGACCCCGCAGAGCGCCGCGCTGGCCGCGCTATACACCGCGATCTCTCCGAGCAAGGCGGGGCAACTCTACGGGCCAGAGGTCCGGGCGGCATCCCCGCCGAGCTGGGACCTACCGGCCCCTGCGCGGCACCACCGACGCCCGAGGGCATCTGGGACGTCTCGCACGAGCTCACAGGTCTGCCCTGGGACGACGTCGTCACCACCGTCCACCGCGACATGGTCGGTGGACCTGGTGTTGTGGTGAGCGGGTCCGGACGACCTGACGTCACGTGTGGTAGCCGAAGGGAGGTCGATGGGATGCACGGCCGCCATCCCGGTACCAGCCCGATAGGCGAGGGCCGGTTCGATCCAGTTCTGGATCCTAGGTTGCCGCCGCATAGATCGAATTGACGATTTTCTTGCGACAGGTCAAAACGGTCCTCTTCACTAGGCAATTCGCCGACACACTTCCATCGATCTTGTAGCACATCCTAGAAGCAGACTGGTTCGCCACTCGCGGACGGGCTCGAGCGGAACGCTGCGGACTTCGCTTGGGTCGATTGAATAGCAAGTATAGGTTAAATTGCGCGCTGTTGGTCTAGACTGCCGGGGCCTACCGAATCTGAGCCGGGCGCGAACTCGCACTTTGTCGGCCACCTCGACGAGAACTTTCGCTCCTGCAAGATTGCGACCACCTCCAGTAGTCGTACCAGATTCAACCGAGGCTCTAGAGGCCGTCGAGTTGACTGTGACGTCGGAGGGTACTGGGACGACTACCGATCGTGAAGATCCCCACTCCGTCAGCTCGGCCTTACACATGAACGAGGTACTCGCGCTCATAGAGGCTTATTCAGGCCCCGTGAAATAACGATCTAGCCCGGCGTGTCGGATTGGGCGACAGCCCGTCCATCGCGAATATTGGTTTGCCGAATCAATCCGAGATGAACGGGCTGCCGCAGTATGTACTATACCACTGGTTTCCGGCGTGATGAAATTCAGGATCTTGTCGCTATAGTGTATGAGCAGGATCAGCGGGACGCGACGGAGGCACGTTTGTCTTGGCCGCCGGTTCTGGGGTTGTTCTGGTCGGTGGTGATCACGTTGGCGTATCTGCGCGGGAATCGTGTGCAGTGGGAGTTGGCGGAAACCTATGGGGTGTCGCAGTCGACGGTTAGTCGAGCGATCACGGGGGTGACACCGTTGCTGGCACAGGCGCTGCGGAGTGTCGTTCCGACGGCAGAGGAGCTTCGTGCCGATCGGCAGTACATCATCGATGGAACCTTGCTGCCCTGCTGGTCATGGGCCGCGGTGCCGGGTCTGTGGTCGGGCAAGCATCGCACCACCGGCGTCGTCGTCCAGGTCGCAGCCACCCTGGAAGGGCAGCTGTCGTGGATCTCCGACCCGACCCCAGGCTCCCGACACGACCTATATTGCCTCGACCAATCCGGCGCCCTCGACCACCTCGCCACATACCCCCCGATCGGCGATAAAGGATACATCGGGCGCGGCATGCTCACCCCGTTCAAAAAACCACCCGGCCGGGAACTTCTCGACTGGCAAAAAACATTCAACAAGAGCCTCAACCACACACGCGCCACCATCGAACGAGTCATCGCCCATATCAAAACGTGGAAAGTTCTCCACACAGACTACCGGCGGCCCTACGCCACATTTAAAACGACAATCTCGGCAGTCATCGGACTCATCTTCTACACACTTACCTGACGGAGCCTGAATAAGCCTCATAGCGCCGACTTTGACTGCAATTGTTACTTTAGCTGGTGCATGGTGGAAAGAGACGCAGCAAAGGCGAACTGGCGAACAAAGACGTCAACGACTCCTAACCCAAGTGAAGTCTGAGATCGAGATGATCGAAGCATGGGCGAAAGCGCATGCTTCGATCAACTCTACAGGAAACGCTCCTGAACTCGTTCAGCGTCGAGCGGCAGCCGATCTGGACTCAGCCTACGAGCGAATGTCGCAACTATCGCCAGCGCTAAGACAGCCAGTAACCCTAGCGAGCGTCCTATCCAAGGTTTTCCTGCGTGATTTTAGCGTCACAGGCTGGGCACGAGCGTGGCGCCTGCTCTACTACTTTTCGCTCTTTATGATGATTACCTGGGGCCTAGTGGTCTTCTCTCGGCCGAATTCATGGGGCAGTATAGAAATGGCGGCGACAACCATCTTTACCTACTTGTTTGTGGCACTGCTGCCAGCATGGCTACTCGCTCGATTAACCATCGCAGTTGCGCGCAGGAGTCAGCGCTCCCCGAATTCCATCTCTGGGCAATTATCGTCAGCTCCTCACTCCGGGCAGCAAGCCAGCGCCCGGAGACCAGAAGAACGCCCGCGCTGGTAGATGCGGGCTGCGCGTTGAAGTGCGGGGCGGGGCCTACAGAAGACCGCATGCTCGCCCAGCACTTCAACTCGACCGGCGATGAAGGCGCCGCCTGACACCGGATGGAGGGTCTAGCCACGGAGCTCTCTGCCGTTGTTGTCGTGTCCCGGCTGATGCTTGACGTCCCGGTCTCACCTGATGCTTGACGTCGGACGCGGATCGAGCGGGTACGGTCAGGCTCATGTGGCTCCCGCTCGCGAAGCGCCCCCGTACCGCCTGAGGCGGTGCACTCCGCCGTCCGACCCTGCTAGCTAGGTCCGACGGCCTCTCACCCGTGCCGACATGGGCTCGTCGTGTAGACGTGCCACCGCCGCGTCCCCGCTTCCATGTACAGGGACTACGCGACTGTGGAGACAACTCCGGCCGTCGGCTGCCACGCTGACGGCGCTTCCTCATACCCGACCCCGCTGGACGCCGTGCTCGGACGGCTGCGGTGCCCGCTGTGCCATGCCGCCGTGCTGTGCCGAGACGGCAGGACGGTCCGTTGCCGGGCGGGCCATTCCTTCGACATATCCCGTCATGGCCACCTCACCCTTCTCTCCGGCCGGCGCCGCCACCGCGGAGACACCACGGAGATGGTGACGGCCAGAGAATCGTTCCTGCGCCAGGGCCACTTCGAGGCGCTGCGCTCGACGATCACGGCATTCGCCGCCGAGTACGCCCCACGACAGACCGGGCTCGTCGCCGACCTCGCCGGAGGCACCGGCTACTACCTCGCCTCAACCCTCGATGCACTTCCTGCAGCGTGGGGCGCGACCCTGGATCTGTCGGCCGCAGCACTGCGGCGTGCGAGCCGCGCCCATCCCAGAGCTGCCGCTGTCGGAGCAGACATGTGGCAACCACTGCCACTCGCGTCGCGGTCAGCCGATGTCGTGCTGAACGTCCTCGGTCCACGGACACCGGGTGAGATCGACCGCGTGCTGAGCAGCGACGGGGTCCTGATCATGGCGACGGCGGGCGCGGAGCATCTGCGCGAGCTGCGCAGCCGCCTCGGCACGATCGGCGTCGACCCCCGCAAGGCGGACCGGCTCCGGCACGCCTTCGAGGGCTTCACCGAGGTTGCTCGGCAAGCGGTGAGGTGGCGGCTCGCCCTGGGCCGCGACCAGGTGCGCGCGCTCGTCGACATGGGGCCCAGCGCCCATCACGTCGACGCGGACCACCGCGACCGCGTCGTGCATCAGCTGCCGGACATCCTGGGGGTCACCGCCGCTGTGGACGTCGTCGTTCTCCGTCGCGATACGACCCGCAGTTAGGCAGTCGAAGCATCGGCGACGACAGCCCCCGCCGCGGGAAGGTCGGGATCGTCTCCGTTGGCCAGGGCGATGCTGGCAGCGCGCGGGCAGTATCGAGGGCGTCGCAGTTCAGCTCGAGTGCAGGTACGGGGATGTCGTACGCGGTTTCACCGTTCATCTCGCGGGGGTCGACGAGCACCAGTCGTCGGCCACCGTGCAGGACATTCGGGACAAGAGATCGCCGAGGCAGGGATCTAAGCGCAGGTCTCCGGCGAGCCGGCGCCGCTCGCGAGAGACCGGGCGCCCGACGTACTGCTGTTCGAGTTCCCGCACGAGAGCGTCCTGCGGGTGAGCCGTTTTCGACCTTGCTGTCGACCGCGTCGGGCCGGAGAGCTTCCACCCACACGAGCTGCGACACACCACGGCGTCGCAGGCGATCACGTCGGGCGCGGACGTCGGGGTCGTCCAGATGATGCTCGGGCACGAGAGGCACCACTGGGCGACCTGCGGCGCCAGACGTCGGTAGCCCAACCACCAGCGCCGGAGGCACTCGTCACTTCTCAGCTCCGCTCGGGCCCACCCGCCCCCGACGGCCTGGAGACGACCTGGCGAACCGCCGCTCCGCGAGGCAGCGAGCGCGTCTCAGTCGGGCGCACTCCCGTACCGCTGGGTGATGACCTCCAGGTGGTGTCCACCGGGGTCGTCGAAGTACAGCCCCCGCCCACCGTGGTTGTCGTTGATCGTGCCGGGCCCGCGGTAGCCAGGTGCGGCGTAGTAGACGACGCCCCGGGCGTCGAGACGCCCGCGAATGGCGTCGAAATCGTCCTCGCCGACCAGGAACGCCACATGCTGGCCGGGAAAATCGATGGGCGGCGCGGCGTAGTCGATGGTCAGAGTCTCGTCCACGTCGACGGCGATGAAAGGTCCCCATGGGTGGGGGTCGGGCAGACCGAGGATGTCGGCGAGAAACTGCGCTGATTCGTGGGCGTCCTTGGCGGCTAAGGCCAAGTGATCGAGTCGTACGGCCATGGGATGGTGACTCCAGGGCTCCGGCGCCTCCACCTGCCGATCGATCACCGGCCCAGGCGCGACGCTGTGAGGATTTGACCGCAGCTGGCCCCTCTGGTCAACCCCGAGTCACCGACCCGCGTGGCCTCGTGGGGTGCCCGCCGCCCGACCTCTGTTCTCGGCGGTGTGCCTTGCTGCCTCGATTGTCGGCCAGGCCCCCGCCCGCCGGAGCGGGAGGCCAGGGCCGAAGGGCCGTGGCCGGTTCGGCGCCGGAGGCGTCGCGTTCGCCCTCGCGCGGAGGTCCGCCGGCATGGAGTGGCTCCACCTGCACCGTCTCCGGCATGCCTGCGGGACCTACCTCGTCGCCCAGGGCGTCGACCTACGGACGGTCATGGAGGTCCTCGGGCACTCGACCTACCGGCTCACGATGGACACCTACGCCCACGGCCTGCCGAACCAGATGTTCGACGCTGGGGGCGCGATTGACCGCGCCTGGGACGACGACTGATGCGCCGTGGCTGCACGATGGCTGTATCGGCACCGACATCAGCGGCACCGATGTTCCACGTGGAAGCTGTTATCGCAGGTCAGATGGAGTGGAGACAAGGGGAATCGAACCCCTAACCCCCGCCTTGCAAAGGCGGTGCTCTGCCAATTGAGCTATGTCCCCTGGTGGGTCCCGACCACGGTACCCCGGGAGGCGGAGTCAGCGAGTGGTGGCCTCGTGCCACAGGTCGTCGGACCCGACACCGCGGAGGCGGGACCAGCCGAAGTACGCGGCACCGGCGGCGACGGCCAGCACGAACAGCTTCTTCATCGCAGGTCTCCTCGCGAGTGACTGTCGGAGGGGGAAGGTGTGGGCCTAGCTGGATTTGAACCAGCGACCTCATCGTTATCAGCGATGCGCTCTAACCAACTGAGCTATAGGCCCGTGCAACAGGAGAAACACTACCTCACGGGGTCGAGCGGGTTACGAGGGGGTCCCCCGCCGCTCGGCCCCGTGCGGTGTGCGCGACGACGCTCCGGTCAGTCCCGCTCGGAGAGCGTGACCTCGATGCCGCCGACCAGGTCGGCGGCCACGTTGTAGACGAACGCGACCACGGTGATGGCCACCGCGAACAGCAGACTGTTGACCGCACCGACGACGGCCGCGAGCCCGAAGACCCGGCCGACGCTGATCAGCGACCCCCCGGTCTCCTGCTGCGAGGTGACGAGGTCGGCGTAGGTGCCGTTGAGCCGGTCCCAGACGCCCATCCCGCCGAGCACGCCGTACAGGACGCCCGCGGCGACCATCCAGACCAGCCACAGCACGACGGCCAGCGCCAGGGCCATCTTGAGCACCGACCACGGGTCGAGCCGCTTGAGCTGCAGCAGGGCCTGGCGCGGGGGCCGGTTGCGGACCGACGCGCGCGGCGGGTCCGCCGGACCCGTGCCGTTCTCGTGCGGCTCCGGATCGCGGACGGCGGTCGTCGCGCCGGTGGCCGCACTCGGTCCGGGTGCGGTCATGAACGCGGTCGGGGCCTCGCTGAGCAGCGAGTCCGCGACGGTGCCGCCGTCGCGGTCGTCATGGGTGTCGGGTACCCGGCGCCACGGGGGCGGCGAGGCCGCGGCCGGCTCGGCCGCGGCGTCGTCGCGCGGGCCGGGGACGTGGTCGGCCGCCGCCGTCGACGGGTCGTGGTCGGCGTCGGTGGCGACGGTGCGGGCCTCGTCCTGCGACGGGGTGCGGTCGTCGGTGCTCACGAGTGGGAGCTCTCCTCGCTGGTCGTCGCTCGGTACTACCCCGGCCCCACGGCGTGTGCCGGGTGGCCGGCCCTCACGGGCCGGCCACCCGACGTGGCACTACGCCTGCTGGCCCGGGTCCTCCTCGGTCTCCTCCGCGTTGCGGGCGACGGCCAGCAGCGTGGAGGTCTCGCCCAGGTTCATCAGGCGGACTCCCTTCGTCTGCCGGCCGGCCTTCCGCACCTCGCGGGCGGAGGTCCGGATGACCCCGCCGGTGGAGGTGATCGCGTACAGCTCGTCGTCGATGCCGACGATGAGCGCACCGACCAGCGTGCCACGCCGACGGTCGTACTGGAGGGTCAACACTCCCTTCCCGCCACGGCCCTGAACGGGGTAGTCCTCGATCGGGGTGCGCTTCGCGTAGCCACCGGTGGTGGCGACGAGCAGGTAGGTGTCGGGGCGGATCACGCCGAGGGCCAGCAGCTTGTCGCCCTCGTTGAACCGCATCCCCAGCACGCCGGAGGTCGCGCGACCCATCGGGCGCAGCGCGTCGTCGGACGCGGTGAACCGGATGGACTGGCCTTCGGCGGACACGAGGAGCAGATCGTCATCACCCGAACAGAGGACGGCGCCGACCAGCTCGTCGTCGTCGCGCAGGTTGATGCCGATGAGGCCGCCGGCCCGGTTGGAGTCGAAGTCGGTCAGGCGCGACTTCTTCACCAGGCCGTTGCGGGTGGCCAGCACCAGGTACGGCCGCGCCGAGTAGTCCTTGATCTGCATGACCTGGGCGATCTCCTCCTCCGGCTGCAAGGCCAGGAGGTTCGCCAGGTGCTGGCCGCGCGCGGTGCGGTTCGCCTCGGGCAGCTCGTAGGCCTTGAGCCGGTAGACCCGCCCGCGGTTGGTGAAGAACAGCATCCAGTCGTGCGTGGAGCAGACGAAGAAGTGGTTGACGATGTCGTCCTGCTTCAGCTGCGCCCCCTGCACGCCCTTCCCGCCGCGCTTCTGGGCGCGGTACAGGTCGGTCTTCGTGCGCTTGGCGTAGCCGGTGCGGGTGATCGTGACGACGACGTCCTCGACCGCGATCAGGTCCTCGTCGGTGACGTCGCCGTCGAAGCCGACGATCCGGGTGCGGCGGTCGTCGCCGTGGGCCTCGACCAGCTCGGCGAGCTCGTCGCGCACGATCTGCCGCTGCCGCTCGGGCCGGGCCAGGATGTCCTGGTAGTCGGCGATCTCGCGCTCGATCTCGGCCAGCTCGTCGACGATCTTCTGGCGCTCCAGCGCGGCGAGCCGTCGCAGCTGCATGTCCAGGATCGCCTGGGCCTGGATGTCGTCGACGTCGAGCAGGTCGATCAGGCCGGCCTTGGCGACGTCGACCGTGGCCGACGCCCGGATCAGCGCGATGACCTCGTCGAGCGCGTCGAGCGCCTTGACCAGACCACGCAGGATGTGGGCCCGCTCCTCGGCCTTGCGCAGCCGGTAGCGGGTCCGCCGGACGATGACCTCGATCTGGTGCCGGACGTAGTGCCGGATCATCTGGTCGAGGCGCAGGGTGCGCGGCACGCCGTCGACGATCGACAGCATGTTCACACCGAAGCTGTGCTGCAGCTGGGTGTGCTTGTACAGGTTGTTCAGCACGACCTTGGCGACGGCGTCGCGCTTGAGCGTGACGACGATCCGCATGCCGATGCGGTCGGAGGACTCATCGACGATCTCGGAGATCCCGGCGATCTTGCCGTCGCGGACCATGGCCGCGATCGACTCGATGAGGTTGTCCGGGTTCACCAGGTAGGGCAGCTCGGTGACCACCAGGGTGGTGCGGCCCTTGGTGTCCTCCTCGACCTCGACGACGGCGCGCATCCGCACCGAGCCGCGCCCGGTCCGGTAGGCCGACTCGATGCCGTCGCGACCGACGATGAGGCCGTAGGTCGGGAAGTCCGGCCCCTTGATCCGCTCCATCGCCGCTTCGAGGAGCTCGTCGTCGGTGGCGTCCGGGTTCTCCAGGCACCAGGCGACGCCGGCGCCGACCTCGCGCAGGTTGTGCGGCGGGATGTTGGTCGCCATGCCGACCGCGATGCCGGAGCTGCCGTTGATGAGCAGGTTCGGCACCCGCGACGGCAGGACGACCGGCTCCTGGGTCTTGCCGTCGTAATTGTCCAGGAAGTCGACGGTCTCCTCGTCGATGTCCTGGAGCATCGCCATCGCCAGCGGCGAGAGCCGGCACTCGGTGTACCGCATGGCCGCGGCCGGGTCGTTGCCGCGCGAGCCGAAGTTGCCCTGCCCCTGGATCAGCGGGTAGCGCATCGACCAGGGCTGGGCCAGCCGCACGAGGGCGTCGTAGATCGCCGAGTCACCGTGCGGGTGGTAGTTGCCCATCACGTCGCCGACGACGCGGGCGCACTTGACCGGGGCACGGTCGGGTCGGAAGCCGTTCTCCCCCATCGAGTAGAGGACGCGGCGGTGGACCGGCTTGAGCCCGTCCTCCACCAGCGGCAGCGCCCGCCCGACGATCACGCTCATCGCGTAGTCGATGTACGAGCGCTGCATCTCCTGCTGGATGTCGACCGGTTCGACCCGGCCCCCACCCTCTCCGCTACCGCCCGTGGGCGCGGCGGGGTCGATCGTGTCCGTCACGAAGTCTCCTCGTGCGTGTTCATACGTTCGTCTGGATCAGATGTGTGGATCAGACGTCCAGGAAGCGCACGTCCTTGGCGTTGCGGGTGATGAAGGAGCGGCGGGACTCGACGTCCTCACCCATCAGCACCGAGAACAGCTCGTCGGCGGTGGCGGCGTCGTCCAGGCTCACCTGGAGCAGCAGCCGGTTCGTCGGGTCCATGGTGGTCTCCCACAGCTCCTTGGCGTCCATCTCGCCGAGACCCTTGTAGCGCTGCACGCCCTGGTCCTTGGGGAGCTTCTTGCCCGCGGCACGGCCGGCCTCGATCAGGCCGTCGCGCTCGCGGTCGGTGTAGGCGTACTCCGGCTCGGCCCCGCGACCGGCCCACTTGAGCTTGTACAGCGGCGGCTGCGCCAGGAACACGTGCCCGTTCTCGATCAGCGGGCGCATGAAGCGGAACAGCAGCGTGAGCAGCAGCGTGCGGATGTGCTGGCCGTCGACGTCGGCGTCGGCCATCAGCACGAGCTTGTGGTAGCGCAGCTTCGACAGGTCGAAGTCGTCGTGGATGCCGGTGCCCATCGCGGTGATGATCGACTGGACCTCGGTGTTCTTGAGGACGCGGTCGATCCGGGCCTTCTCGACGTTGATGATCTTGCCGCGGATCGGCAGGATCGCCTGGTGCATCGAGTCGCGGCCGGCCTTCGCCGAGCCGCCGGCGGAGTCACCCTCCACGATGTAGAGCTCGCAGCTCTCCGGGTCGCGGGAGCGGCAGTCCGACAGCTTGCCGGGCAGGCCGCCGATGTCACCGGCGCTCTTGCGGCGCACGAGCTCGCGGGCACGACGCGCGGCCAGGCGGGCCTGGGCCGAGGAGACCGCCTTGGTGACGATCGTCTTGGCCTCGGTGGGGTTGCGCTCGAACCAGTCGGCGAGCCACTCGTTCGACACGCGCTGGACGAACGACTTGACCTCGGTGTTGCCGAGCTTGGTCTTGGTCTGGCCCTCGAACTGCGGCTCGGAGACCTTGACCGAGACGATCGCGGCGAGGCCCTCGCGGATGTCGTCGCCGGACAGCGCCGGGTCCTTCTCCTTGATGAGCTTCTTGTCGCGCGCGTACTTGTTGACCGTGGCGGTCAGCGCGTGGCGGAAGCCCTCCTCGTGGGTGCCGCCCTCGTGCGTGTTGATCGTGTTCGCGAAGGTGTAGACCGACTCGGAGTAGCCCGAGTTCCACTGCATCGCGACCTCGACCTGGTGGCCGGGGCCCTCGCCGGTGTAGCTGACGATCTTGCGGTGGATCGGGTCCTTGGACTTGTTCAGGTGCGCGACGAAGTCCTCCAGCCCGTTCGGGTAGTGGAAGACGTACTCCTTGGGCTTGGCGACGTAGCCCTCGGCGTCGGGCTCGGAGTCCGTGTCGATCTCCGGGACCGGTGCCTCGACCGGGTTCCCGTCCTCGTCGACCGCGTCCGACGACGGCACGCCCGCCGGCTTCTCCGGCCTGCGCTCGTCGCGCAGGACCATGGTGAGGCCCTTGTTCAGGAACGTCTGCTCCTGCAGCCGGCGACGGATCGTCTCCAGCGTGTATGTGGTCGTCTCGAAGATCTTCGGGTCGGCCCAGTAGGTGATCGTGGTGCCGGTGTCGGACTTCTTCGTGGTGCCGGCCTCGACGAGCTCGCCGGGCACGGCGTACTCGTAGTGCTGGCGCCAGATCTTGCCGTCCCGGCGGACCTCGACGTCGAGCGCGGTGGACAGCGCGTTCACGACCGAGACGCCGACGCCGTGCAGACCACCGGACACGGCATAGGACTTGTCGTCGAACTTGCCGCCCGCGTGCAGGCTGGTGAGGACGACCTCGAGGGTCGGCTTCTTCTCCACCGGGTGCATCTCGACGGGAATGCCACGACCGTCGTCCTCGACGCGGATGCCACCGTCTGACTGCAGGGTCACGACGACCTTCGTGGCGTGACCGGCCATCGCCTCGTCGACCGAGTTGTCCACCACCTCCCAGATCAGGTGGTGCAGGCCCCGCTCACCGGTCGAGCCGATGTACATGCCGGGCCGCTTGCGGACCGCCTCCAGGCCCTTGAGGACCGTGATGGACGACGCGCCGTAGGCGTTGTTCGCTGCCTTGTCGGAAGCCACGGGTAGCTGCTTCTCCTCGCCACGTGAACCGCCCGCGCGACGCGCGCACCACCGGTGCGACGACGACGGAGCGGTTCCACCGACCGGGCGCTCTGGTCATGTCATTGGGGAGCCACCCGGGGAACACCTGTCGATCCTACCCGGCGGAACGCCCGGGAAGGCGGATAGGACCCGCCCAGAAGCGCCACAGACGGGCGAACGGCGTCCGGTACGGGGTCGAACGTGGCCCCTGCCGGGCCGAGCGGACCGGCGGCCGTGTCATCTCGCGCTCACCGCCGACGAGAGCGGCCCGTGCACTCCGGTGCAGCTCCCCACCCGATCCGGGCCCCCGTACGCGCCCCTGGCGTCGTGACACGTCCGCAACGTGAGCGACCGGGCTCGCACCACCCAGTCGGCGGTCCGTGTGCGGGTGGAGCGAGGCTCAGCCGTAGGTGTCGCGAGGGCCACGACCGCGGACGTGCCGCGGACCGTGCCGCCAGCTCGGGCCGCTCGGCCCGACCACCCGGATCCGGCGCACGACGTCCGGCCCGACCGCGGCCGCGAGCCGGGTCAGCAGCTGACGCTGCAGCGTCCGCAGCTGGGTGGCCCACGCCGTCGACTCGGCCTGCAGGGTCAGCTCGCCGTCGCGCAGCGAGACCGGTGTGCAGTGGTCGGCGACGTCCGGTCCGACCAGCTGAGGCCACCGGCCGAGCACGGTCGCGTCGGTCAGCCGGTTCGACCAGCCGCGGTCCACCGACACCCGCGACACCAGGCGTCCGAACGGCTGCGGGTCCCGGTCGTCGGGCCCCGCCCCCGACCAGCGACGGCGACGCCCCCGCCCGGAGACCACGCGCAGCTTGGGCCGGTCGGCCTGGGCCCGCTCCTCGGCCTTGCGGGCCGACGCCTCACGGGCCGCGCGCAACGCCTCGCGGGCGAGGTCGGCACCGCGCAGGTTCGCGCGGTCGCCGGCGAGCAGATCCCCCTGCTCCCCCGGGACCCCCGCGCCCGTGACCCCCGCGCCCGTGACCCCCGCGCCCGTGACCGCGTCGTGACCCGGTCCGGTGTCGCGTCCGTCCCCAGGGGCGGTGCCGGCGGTGCCCGTTGCCCGACGCCCTGTCCTCCGGTTTCCGGTTCCGGAACGGCGTCCGTCCCCCGGTTCGCCTGAGTTATCCACAGTATCCACAGCCTTGTCCCCAGAATGCCGTGACGCGTTCGAGACCTGTCGGGGCGATCATGCGGGCACCTCGCCGTCGCGGCTCACCCTCCGGTCGCCGACGGCGAACCGGGCCCCGTCGAGCTCCGCGGGCACGTCCTCGGCCACCGCGGCGGTGACCAGTACCTGCTCCGCGTCGGCCACGAGGCCGGCCAGCGCGCGGCGGCGGGCCGAGTCCAGCTCGGCGAAGACGTCGTCCAGCACGAGGACCGGCTCGACGTCGTCGGCGTGCAGCAGGCGGTAGGACGCCAGCCGCAACGCCAGCGCGAACGCCCAGGACTCGCCGTGGCTGGCGTAGCCCTTCGCCGGTCCCTCGCCCAGGGCGAGGTCCAGCTCGTCGCGGTGCGGGCCGACCAGGCAGACCCCGCGTTCGATCTCCTGGGACCGCACCTGCGCCAGCCGGTCGAGCAGCAGCGTCTCCAGTTCCCCGGTCGAGGACGGCAGCTCCGCCACCCCCGCCGTCCCGAGGCTGGACCGGTAGTCCAGGCCGATCGGGTCCGACGACGGCGCGATCGCCGCGAACGCCTCCCGGGCGTAGGGCGCCAGCGCGACGACGAGCTCGCGCCGCCCGGCCAGCAGTGCCGCGCCGGTACGGGCGAGGTGCCCGTCCCAGACCTCCAGCGTCGCCAGGTCGTCGGGAAGGTCCGGGTCCGCGGCGACCGGCGACCGGGACCGGCCGCGGGCCCCGCGCAGCGCGGGCTTGGCGGACTTCAGTAGGGCCGAGCGCTGGCGCAGGACCTTGTCGTAGTCGGCGCGGACGCCGGCGTAGCGCGGGAACCGCGCGACGAGCAGCTCGTCGAGGAAGCGCCTGCGCTCCGACGGGTCGCCCCGCACGAGCGCCAGGTCCTCCGGCGCGAACAGCACGCTGCGCAGGATCCCCAGGACCTCGCGCGGCCGCGAGACCGGTGAGCGGTTGACCCGTGCCCGGTTCTGCTTCCCGTTGTTGATCTCCAGCTCGACGCCGAGCTTCCGGCCGTGATGGTGCACCTCGCCGCGGACGACGGCCTGCTCGGCCCCGCGCCGGATCAGCGGCGCGTCGGAGGACACCCGGTGCGAGCCGAAGGTGGCGAGGTAGCCGATCCCCTCGACCAGGTTGGTCTTGCCGACGCCGTTGGCCCCGACCAGCACGGTCACACCGGGGTCGAGCTCCAGCTCGGCCTCCGGCCAGGACCGGAAGTCGGTGACCGAGAACCGCCTGAGGTACACCGCCTGGTCACCCTTCCCGTCCGGCTCGGCGCCGGGTCACTGCTGCGTCGAACCGCCGCCGGACGACGGTCCCGCCTTGTCACCCGGGGACCCGGCGGGCCCGGACTTCTTCACCGCGTGCCCGCCGAACTGCTGGCGCAGCGCGGCGACGGCCTTCATCGCCGGCGACTCGGCCTGCCGGGAGGAGAACCGGGCGAACAGGGCCGCGGAGATGACCGGCAACGGCACCGCGTGCGCGATGGCCTCCTCGATCGTCCAACGGCCTTCCCCGGAGTCGTCCACGTACCCCTCGAGCTGCTCGAGGCGCGGGTCGTCCTTGAGCGCGTCGACCAGCAGGTCGAGCAGCCAGGAGCGGACGACCGTGCCACGCGACCAGGCCTGGATCACCCCGGGTACGTCGGTGATCAGCTCGCTGGCCTCCATGAGCTCGAAGCCCTCGGCGTAGGCCTGCATGAGGCCGTACTCGATCCCGTTGTGGACCATCTTCGCGAAGTGCCCCGCGCCGACCGGACCGGCGTGCGCGAAGCCCTCCTCGCGCACGCCCTCCGGACGCAGCGCGTCGAAGATCGGCATGGCACGCGCGATGTGCTCCGGCTCGCCACCGGCCATCAGGCCGTAGCCGTTGTCCTTGCCCCAGATCCCGCCGGAGACGCCGCAGTCGATGTAGCCGATGCCGTGCGCGTCGAGCAGGGCGGCGTTGGGCTGGTCGTCGGTGTAGCGGGAGTTGCCGCCGTCGATGACCAGGTCACCGGCCTCGAGCGTGGTCGCCAGCGTGGCGACGGTGTTCCGGGTCGGCTCACCGGAGGGAACCATGACCCACACGACGCGCGGTGCGGCCAGCGCACCCGCGAGTTCGGCGAGCGAGGCCACATCGCTGACCTCCGGGCGGGGGTCGTAGCCCACCACCTCGTGCCCGGCGGCCCGCAGCCGCTCCCGCATGTTGCCGCCCATGCGGCCGAGTCCGATCATGCCGATCTGCACGGCAGAGGCCCCCTTCACGTCCGTGCCGCCGGCATGCCCCACAGGGCTCCGGTGGCCCTCGTCGATCACACCGGGGAGGAGTCTTCCCCCTCGCCGGGACGTCCGCCCGGCGGGGGTCAGCCCGGCAGCCGCACCGGCATCAGCAGGTGCAGGTAGCCCGACTTCTCCGGCGACGGAGCCTCGCCCGCGTCGTCGGTGGCGGGCTTGGGCACCGGGCGGACCAGTGAGGGCCGGTTCGGCGTGGTGAACGTCAGCTGCGCGCGGTCGGTGTGCAGCGCGCCGAGCGCGTCGAGCAGGTAGCCCGGGTTGAACGCGATCGTCAGCGGGCTGCCGTCGAGCGCGCAGGGCAGCTCCTCCTCGGCGGACCCGACGTCGTCGCCGCCGGCGGCCAGCCGCAGGCCGTCCTCGCCGAACTCCATCCGGATCTGGGCGACCCGGTCCGCGACGAGCGAGACACGCTTGATCGCCTCGACCAGCAGCGCGACGTCGAGCTCGACGGCGGTGGTGTGCTCGGCCGGGATCAGCTGGCGGAAGCGCGGGAACTCGGCGTCGAGCAGCCGGCTGGTGGAGCGACGGCCGCCACCGGTGAGGCCGAGCATCCCGTCCCCGGCCGACAGCGCGATCTCCACGGTGCCGGACCCGGCGAGGGTCTTGGCGACCTCGGCGAGGGTCTTGGCCGGGATCAGCACCGCGGTCGAGATCGAGGCGTCCTCCGGGGACCACTCGAGCTCGCGGACGGCGAGCCGGAACCGGTCGGTGGCCGCGAGCGTCAGCTGCGAGCCCTCGATCTCGAGCCGGATGCCGGTCAGCATCGGCAGCGTGTCGTCCCGGCCGGACGCGACGGCGACCTGGGCGACGGCGGCGGCCAGCGCGTCGGCGGCGACCGACCCGGCGCGCTGCGGCATGTCGGGCAGCTGCGGGTAGTCCTCGACCGGCATCGTCGGGAGGCTGAACCGGGAGTTGCCGCAGTTGATCGTGGCGCGGGAACCGTCGACGGTCAGGTCGACCGGCTTGGACGGCAGCGCGCGGGTGATGTCGGCCAGCAGCCGCCCGGAGACGAGCGTGCGGCCCGGCTCCCCGACCGTCGCGTCGAGCTCGACGCGGGCCGAGGTCTCGTAGTCGAAGCCGGAGACCGTCAGCTTCTCGCCGGACTCGCCGTCGGACTGGATGAGGACCCCGCCGAGCACGGGCACCGGCGGACGAGCCGGGAGGCTGCGCGCCACCCAGGCAGCCGCATCCGCGAGGACGTCGCGTTCGACCCGGAACTTCATCTGGAGACCTTCCCCGGTAGCGCCCGACTCCGACCACGGCGAGGGGCCGGGTCGTCGACGGGACGGCGGTGCTGCGGCGGACCGGTTCGGCCTCCGGGTCCGGCCGGCCCCGTGGCCCGGAGGGGCTGCGGAGCGGAGTGGCCGGGACGGGATCGGAAGCCGGGGTTCGCCGGGACGCTCACGGTAGAGCCTCGCCCCGACAGTTTCCACGCCACCCCGGTGCCCGTCGGTGTCCCCGTCCGTGACCCCCGTCCGGGGGTCGGTCCACACAGGTGTTCTTGGGAAGAAGAGATAGAGAGAGAACAACCGCAGTAGTACTAAGTCCTGTGCACAGTGTGGATGGAGCGCATCCGTGCTGGTCAGCAGGCCGCGTCGGCTGGGGACGCGGGGGTGGGGGCACCCGTTGACAGGTCCGTGGAGCGGTGGACCGACCGCGTCGACGCCCATCCGTCCCCGGTTCATCCCGGGTTCACCACAGAGTTGTCCACGGATCCCGGGCCATCCGTCCACGGGCCGGAGACGATCCATCCACAGAGTTGTCCCCAGATGTGGGTGAAAACGTGGTGGATCGTGGACCCTGGGTGACCGGGGGCACAGACAGGGTGACGTCCCCTCGGGTGGTGTAAGTCGCTCGCGAGGGTCTCTACAGGTCAGATCATGCCGTGATGAGTTCGGGCTCGGCCACCTCCTTGTCCTCCACCGCTGGTGTGGGGGCGAGCAGTGCCATGGTGGCTTCGCTGAGGTAGCGGCGGTCCCCGGCCTGCCACTCGTCGTGGGCCTCGGCCAGCACGGCACCGGCCAGCCGCAACAACGCCTCGGGGTTCGGGAACACCCCGACGACGTCGGTGCGGCGTTTGACCTCCTTGTTCAACCGTTCCAGAGGGTTGGTCGACCAGATCTTCTTCCAGTGCGCGACCGGGAAGTCCGCGAACGCGAGCAGGTCGGGGGCGGCGTCGCGCAGCATCGTCTCGACCTTCTCCGACTGGCGGCCAAGCATCGTGGCGATCACGTTGAGCTGCTCGCGGACCATGTCCGCTTTCGGTTGGGCGAAGATCGTACGGATCGCCGCGGCGACCATCTCGGCGTTGCCCTTGGGGACCTGGGCCAGCACGTTGCGCAGGAAATGCACCCGGCAGCGTTGCCAGGCCGTCCCGAGCAGGACCGCTGAGATGGCCTGGGTGAGCCCGGTATGTGCGTCGGAGATCACCAGCTGCCCCCCGCCGAGCCCGCGGGCCTTGACCCGGATTCCGCAGTTCGTGGGCAGATGTGAGGGCTGAATTCGGGGGTTGACCTGCAGGACCGCTGGTGTGGGAGCGGGGTGGGCGTGTGTCCATGCCCGCCGCGGTGCCTGTTGGCGCTGTTTGGGCTGGTTAGGCGGGGTCGAGGGTGGTGATCCGGGGTGGTGGGGTGACCCCGCAGGCCCGAAGAATGCCGGCCTGGGTGGTGGTGAGCTCGGTGGTCTGCACGACGGTGCCGGCCGGGCCGGTGAGGGTGATCGTGTGCAGCCGGCCCAGCTCGCGGGAGATGGTGCGCCAGGTGCGGCCGGTGCGGCGTTCGGCGACCCGGATCAGCAGCAGCGCCAGCCAGCAGAGCAGGACGTGGGCGCGGATGCGGAGTTCGAGGCGGTGGAACACCGGCCGCAGCTCGATGGTGGATTTCAAGTCGCGGAACCCGCGCTCGGCCTCCAGCAGGTTCTTGTAGCCCAGGGCGACGTCCTCGGCCGAGAGGTCCGGGTCGGAGGTGGACAGCAGGTACTTCCCGTCCAGCTTCGCTTCGGCGGCGATCTTGGTCCGGTCCAGTTGCAGCCGCCCGGACGGTGTCTGGCGCAGCCACCGGCCCAGGGCCGGGTGTTCACGCAGCGCGCATTCGGCCTTGACGTGCGCGGCCTCCTCACGTTCGGCGGCCCGGGCGGCGTGCCGCCACGCGGCCTTGCTGGTTGTGGTGGCGGCGCGGCGGGTGCGGGCGGCCTCGCGGGCTCGGGTGCGGGCGGACGCGATGCGGTCGAGCTCGGCGGAGATCCTGGCGATCGCGGCTTCGCGGGCGGCCTGGTCGCGTTCGGCCTCGTCGGGGTTGTGGCAGATGATCCACCGGACGCCGGGGGTGGAGTCGATCCGGACTTCCTTGACGCGCAGGTTGTCCCGAACCTGCTGGTAGCGGCCCTGGCGGGACAGTGCCTGGGCGGCGTGCGGGCTGCCGTCGCGCATCCGTTCGCCGGCGATGTAGTGCCCGCCCGCGCGCTGAAGGTAGGCCAGGTTGTCCCGGGAGGAGAACCCGCGGTCGACCACGGTGACCACGCGGCCCAGTCGCCACCCCCGTAGGTCGTCCTTGACCTGCGGCAGGATCGCCTGGTCGTTGGTGTTGCCGGGCCAGCACCAGCACCGGACCGGGATGCCTTCCCGGGTGACGGCCAGCCCGATGACGATCTGCGGCAGGTCCCGGCGGTGGTCCTTGGAGTGCCCGTAGCGCCGGAACCCGCCCGGGCCGCCTGGGCTTGCCACTGCGTCTGATCCGTCGACGCTGCTGTCGGTGCTGCTGTCGGTGCCCTCGGCGGGGTCGGGGTCCTCGGTGTCGCGCTCGAAGTAGGTGCTGGTCGTGTCGAAGAACAGCAGGTCGACCTCGAGGTTGAGCAGGTCCGCGACCGCGAAGAACACCGCCTCCTGCACCTTCGCGTCGGTGTCGGCCTCGATCAGCAGGTCCATCGCCCGATACGCCTGATCCTCGCTGAGCGCGTCCAGGCCGGGGATCGCCACGTCGTGGCCGACCCACTCGGCCGCGGCCAGCTTCGAGGACGGGTCGATCGCCCGGTTCGCCACCAGCGCGAACAGCACCCGCTCGACATCGGTGGTGAACCGGCGCCCACCCAGCACCTTGCGCAGGGCGGCCTCGACGTCCAGGGCCTTCCACAGCCCGTTCAGCAACCACGCCGCCCCGGCCGGGCGGGAGGCGATCAACCGCAGCCCCTCGGCCGCGGTACCGGCGCCCGCGGACTCAGCGGCGTCCGTGCCGGCGTCGGTGCCGGGTTCGCCCAGGTAGCGGTTGATCGAGCGGACCAGCCGGCGCAGCCCGTCGGGGTCCAGGCGGTCCTCCCGGCCGAGGTTGAGCAGCACGTTCGCCTTCGTGGTGGCACCGACGCGTTGGTTGTGGGCCAGGGCCAGGTAGCGCACGACCGAGCCGTCCTTGTTCCGCCGCTCGGTCGTCCGCAGATACATGACCGCAGCCGATCACACTCCGGGCAGCTCACACAAGCCTCAACCCGCCAAAACGTGTGCCCACGTTTTCGAGCACTCTCACGCAGGCGCAGCACGCTGACCAGGCCTTACTCCCCGCGGACCCCGCTCATGTGCCCATCAACTGCGGAACGCGGGCTTGAGGCTGCGCAGGAACGCGGTCCAGAACGCGCCGTCCTCGGAGTCGCCCACGGCGAACCCGAGGACCTCGCGCCACCCGTCGGCACGAACACCGGTGGCGATCACGACCGCTTGGGACACGACCCGGTGGTTGACCCTCGCCTTGCAGTAGGTCGCATCGAGGAACACGTAGGGAAACTTCTGGCCGGCCAGGCTGCGGTCGCGGAACGCGCCGACCTCGGTGTCGAGGTCGGCGCAGATCCGGGAGACCTCGGACTTCGAGATCCCCGAGTCCGCCCCGAGTGCTTTGACCAGGTCGTCGACCTTCCGGGTCGACACGCCGTGCAGGTAGGCCTCCATCACAACCGCGAACAGGGCCTGGTCGACTCGGCGGCGGCGTTCGAGCAGCGAGGGGAAGAAGCTCCCGGTGCGCAGTTTCGGGATCCGTAGTTCCAGGTCCCCGGCGGTGGTGGTCAGGGTGCGGGTCCGGTGTCCGTTGCGTTGGGCGGTGCGGGACTCGTTGCGTTCGTGGCGGCCGGCGCCGATGGTGTCGGTGAGCTCGGCCTCGATCAACGCCTGGTAGATCGTCTCGGCGGCGGTGCGGACACGGTCACCGACATCGGCGGCTTTGAGTGCCTCGAGGACTTCGAGCAGGGCAGACTGGTCCAGGGCCATCGCGTGGCGCCTTCCTCTCCGTGTTCCTTGGCGGGTACACGCAGAGACTCACGCGGTGGCCCCTTCCACGTGGTCAGACACGCCGGACAGGGCCGCTACTTCCACCACCAACGGGGACGCCACCCACAGACAGTTCGGCACTCCCGCGTTGCGCGAAGAACCCACAGACGTCTCACCCGTCACAGGGTTGTCGACGCAGCGTGACCGGCGGGTGAGCGCAAGCGATCACCGGGGCGAGTGGCGAAGCGCCGAGTGCCCTCTACCGGACGACGAACGGGAGGAGCGGGCCCGACACGCGGGTGGCGCCACGCCGGACCCGATCGGTATCGCGTCGACCGGGCCGGGCGCCACGGACGTCCGCGACGGCGGGGGTGCCGATCGCCCCGGGAGGGCGCCGAACGCGCCGCAGCGGCGATCTGGGGGGCTGTGGCCCCTGTGGGTTGCACGGGATCGGTCCCGGTGCGCGCGGTGACCGCCGCGAACGCGTCCTGCCAGGTCACGGCGGAGCCGGTCGGGCTGTGGAGAAGCGGTGCGACCGGTGGACAACCCGCCTCGGCGGACCCCGGCGGAGGTCAGTGCCGAGCGCGCAGCTTGATCCGCGCGGTCAGCTCCTGCACCTGCTCGAAGGTCTTCCGCCGGAGCGAGATCTCGTTGCGGATCTTCTTGTCGGCGTGCATGACGGTGGTGTGGTCCCGTCCGCCGAAGGTTTGCCCGATGCGCGGCAGCGACAGGTCGGTCAGCTCGCGGCACAGGTACATGGCGATCTGACGGGCCTGGGCGAGCGCCTTCGTCTTGCCCGGCCCGGACAGCTCGTCCAGCGTGAGGCCGAAGAACTCTGCGGTGACCGCCATGATCGTCGGGGCGGTGATCTCCGAGGCCGCGGAGTCCGGGATGAGGTCGCGCAGCACGATCTCGGCGAGCTGGGTGTCGACGGCTTGCCGGTTCAGCGACGCGAACGCCGTGACCCGGATCAGTGCGCCCTCGAGCTCGCGGATGTTGCGCTCGATCCGCTCCGCGATGAACTCCAGGACCTCACCGGGGACGGCGAGCCGGTCCTGGGCGGCCTTCTTCCGCAGGATCGCGATCCGAGTCTCCAGCTCGGGCGGCTGGATGTCGGTGATCAGTCCCCACTCGAACCGGGTCCGCATCCGGTCCTCGAGGGTCTCGAGGCGCTTGGGCGGCCGGTCGGAGGAGACGACGATCTGCTTGTTCGCGTTGTGGAGGGTGTTGAAGGTGTGGAAGAACTCCTCCTGCGTCCCCTCCTTGCCCTCCAGGAACTGGATGTCGTCGACCAGCAGCACGTCGACATCGCGGTAGCGGCGCTGGAAGGCGACCTTGCGGTCGTCGCGCAGGGAGTTGATGAAGTCGTTCGTGAACTCCTCGGTACTGACGTACCGGACCCGCATCCCGGGGAACAGCCGCTGGGCGTAGTGCCCGACGGCGTGCAGCAGGTGGGTCTTGCCCAGTCCGGACTCGCCCCAGATGAACAGCGGGTTGTACGCCCGCGCCGGTGCCTCGGCCACTGCGACCGCGGCGGCGTGGCTGAACCGGTTCGATGCTCCGATGACGAAGGTGTCGAAGGTGTAGCGCTCGTTGAGCCGGGTCTGCGACCGCGGCGCGACCGGGTCGCCCGCCTGCGGCGCGGTGTAGGCGGGCCACGAGGTCTGCCCGTCGCGTGAGCCCGGCTCGGGGCGACCGCCGGGCTGCGGCGCCCATCCCCCGGACGACGACGGCGGCTGCTCGGCCGACCAGCCGCGGTCGGTGCCGGAGGGGCCGGCGTCGTCGCGGCGGGACCCGCCGGCGAAGCCGTTGCCGTACCCGCCGTCGACGGCGGGCTGCGGCCCGGTGTCCGGGCCCGCGCCGTCGACGTGCTCGTGCGCGACGTGCTCGGGTGCGGGACCGGTGCCGTGGTCCCCGGTGGTCACTGCGGCCGGGGCGTCGCCCGCGCGGTCGCCGGTGCCGGTGTCACGGACGCTGTCCCCGGCGGTGACGCCGCGGTGCATGCCGAACCCGGGCGGGTCGGGGACCTCGGTGCCGCCGGACGCCGCGGAGGCATCGACGACGACCGCGAGGTTGACCGCCACGCCGAGGTGGCGGCCGAGGGCGTCGCTGATCGGTCTGCGCAGGATCCGCTCGATGGCGTCCTTCGCGAACTCGCTCGGGGCGGCGAGCAGCGCCGTGCCGTCGAGCAGGCCGAGGGGGCGGGTCAGGCGCAGGAACGCGCGCTGCTGCGGGGAGAGGGTGGGCGTACCGGACTCGGCCGACGCGCCGGAGAGATCGGCGATGACCCGGTTCCAGACCGCGCCGAGGTCGCCCGGCTGGTCGGTCATCCGCGTTTCCCCCTCCCGATCGGCCGCTGTCGGCGGTCTGCTCCCCCCGGAGCACTGGCGGTGAGCCGTCCGGACGCGCGGACTCGACCTCTGGGGCGATGTATCCCCAGAGTTGTCCACACTTGTGCGTAAAGGTACGCAGCAGGCCTCGGCCGGCGCGCATCGGGGCGTCGGTCGTCGGCCGTGTGGAGGTCTCGGTCGGGGTGCGCGAGGTCGTTGGTCCCGCGCCGGTCCCGGGCGGGGTCGGCGACGCTAGCAGCAGCCGTCGCGGCGGCCGGCCGGCGGGGTCGCGGCTCCAGGTGGGGGCGGTTTGACCCCCTCGAAACGCGCTGCGTACCCTTGACGACCGGACACCTGGTCGGATGGGCGTGTCGCGCCCGTCGAACGCGACGTCCCGCATTCCTGCGGTGTGTCGTGTGGCCGGTGGCCCGCGAACCCGAGCCAGTGACCGTAGACATCTCGGCGTCGCAGGACGCCTGCGAACCGCCGACCAGGAGCCGACCGTGAGCAAGCGTACTTTCCAGCCGAACAACCGCCGCCGGGCCAAGACGCACGGCTTCCGGCTGCGCATGCGCACCCGCGCCGGCCGCGCGATCCTCGCCGCGCGCCGTCGCAAGGGGCGCGGCAACCTCTCGGCCTGACGGCCGGCGCCCCCACCGGCCCGCGCCGTGCTGCCGGCACACGCCCGGCTCACCCGCCGGCCCGAGTTCGCCTCGACGATCAGGCGCGGACGACGCGCCGGCCGGTCGAGGCTGGTGGTGCACCTCGACCTGACCCGTCCCGGCGGCGTGCCCGAGCACGCCTCGCCGAGGGCGGGTTTCGTCGTGAGCAAGGCCGTCGGCAACTCCGTGGTCCGGCACCGGGTCGCCCGGCGTCTGCGGCACCTGGTCGCGGACCGGCTGGAGGCGCTGCCCGCAGGTGCCGCGCTCGTCGTCCGTGCGTTGCCGCCCGCCGGTGACGCCTCGTCCGCCGAGCTGGCGGCCGACCTCGACTCCGCACTGCGGGCGGCGCAGCGACCGCGCCGTCCCCGCCCGGCCACGGACGACGCGCGATGAGTACGGCACACGACGCGGCTCCGACGGGTGAGGAGGCTCCGATGGACGACGGAGGGCTCCCCGGCGCCCGTCCCGGCGTCGGCGCGCGGGCCGCGATGGCCGCGGTGCGCTGGTACCAGGTGTGGATCTCCCCGAACCTGATGCCGAGCTGCCGGTTCCACCCGAGCTGCAGCGCCTACTCGGTCGAGGCGTTCCGCGAGCACGGCTTCGTGCGCGGTCTCGGCCTCACCGTGTGGCGGTTGCTGAGGTGTGCCCCGTGGCACCCTGGCGGGTGGGACCCGGTCCCGCCGCGCCGGCGGCGCAGCGACGGGATCCCGCGCAGCGGCACCGAACCCGATCCCGGGCCGGAGCAGACGTCCACCGACCCGCCCCGGACCGAAGGCCTCTCACGCGGTACGGACCGCTGACCCGCGGGCCCCGCCCGAGACCACGAGGAGCAACGCAGCAGTGCTGGACTTCATCTACTACCCCGTCAGCTGGATCATGTGGGTCTGGCACAAGGTCTTCGGCTTCGTCCTCGGTGACGACAACGGGTTCGCCTGGGCGCTGTCGGTCGTCTTCCTCGTCTTCACGCTGCGCGTGCTGCTCTACAAGCCGTTCGTGGTCCAGGTCCGCTCCATGCGCAAGATGCAGGAGATGGCCCCGGAGATGCAGAAGCTCCGGAAGAAGTACGCGAACGACCGCCAGAAGCTCGCTACGGAGATGCAGAAGCTCCAGCAGCAGAACGGCGCCAACCCGCTGATGGGCTGCCTGCCCATCCTGGTGCAGATCCCGGTCTTCATCGGACTGTTCCACGTGCTCCGCGAGTTCAAGCCGGGCAAGACCGAGAACTACGTCTTCAACGCGGCGGAGAACGCCTCGTTCGTCGACTCCAGCCTGTTCGGCGCTAAGCTGGGCTCGGCAGTGTGGCCGCTGCAGAACACTGCGTCGGTCGCCGAGCTCGGCGGCAACCTCGTCTCGCAGTGGATCGTGATGATCCCGCTGATGATCGCGGCCGGCATCTTCACCCACATCACCGCGCGCCACTCGGTCGCCCGCCAGCAGGCGCAGATCGCCGCCGGCACCGTCGCGGCGAACCCGCAGGCCGAGATCATGCAGAAGCTGATGCTCTACGTGTTCCCGATCGGTGTCGTCGTCGGTGCGCCGTTCCTGCCGCTCGCGGTCCTCTTCTACTGGGTCGCCAACAACCTGTGGACCCTCGGCCAGCAGTACGTCGTTTACCGCAAGATCGACGCCGAGGAGTCGGACAAGGCCGAGAAGACCACCGAGTCCGCGAAGGCCCGCGCCCCGCGCCCCGGCCAGAAGCCGATCCGCGACGCCCGTCGCGGCACCGCGGAGGAGGTCCGCGAGATCGCCGACGAGCCGATCGACCCCGCCGAGGAGAAGGCCGCCGAGGCGGCGTCGCAGGCCCGCGCCACCGGGTCCGACGGTGCCTCCGCCGACACCGGCACCACCTCCGACGGGCAGCGCAACGGCGCGGCCCGCAACGGGAACGGGAACGGCCAGAAGAAGCCCGGGGCCAAGCCGGTGCAGAAGCGCCCGGGGGCCAAGGCCCGGCGCGGCAAGCGTCGCTGACGACCCCACCGCACGACCCCTGCACGACCCCACAGGCACGACCCCACAGACCCCGGCGCGCCCCGCCGGCCCCGGCGGACCCCACCGCCGCGCGGGCCCGGACGCGACGGACCGCGAACCGTTGACGAGAGGAGTAGCGCGTGCCCACCACCGCCAAGGAGCCTGCCGAGGGTCCGGACGTGCAGGACAAGCCGTCCGGCGAGAGCCTGCTGATCCAGGAGGGCGACGTCGCAGGTGACTACCTGGAGCGCCTGCTGGACATCCTGGACTACGACGGCGACATCGACCTCGACGTCGAGGGCGGCCGCGCCATCGTCAGCATCGAGGGAGCCGAGGACGACCCCGACCTGCAGAAGCTCGTCGGTGACAAGGGCTCGGTGCTGGAGAGCCTGCAGGAGCTGGCCCGTCTCGCCGTCCAGCAGCAGCTGGGCAGCCGCAGCCGGCTGATGCTCGACATCGCGGGCTGGCGACGGCACCGCCGCGACGAGCTCACCGCGCTCGGTCTGGAGACCGCCGAGGAGGTCAAGGCCAGCGGCGAGTCCGCGCGGCTGCGGCCGATGACGCCGTTCGAGCGCAAGGTCGTGCACGACGCCGTCGCCACCGTGAAGGGCGTCGTCTCCGAGAGCGAGGGCGAGGAGCCGCGGCGCCAGGTCGTGGTCCACAAGAAGTGACCACCTCCCCCATCCCGACCCCGGAGGTCGCGGAGAAGGTCTTCGGCGACCGGACCGGGCTGGCCGTCCGCTACGTCGAGCACCTCGCGACCTCCGGGATCGAGCGCGGCCTGATCGGCCCGCGCGAGCGGGACCGGTTGTGGGACCGGCACGTGCTGAACTGCGCGGTCCTCGGTGAGGTCGTGCCCGCCGACGCCCGGGTCGCCGACGTCGGCTCCGGGGCCGGGCTCCCCGGGATCCCGCTCGCCCTGGCCCGCCCGGACCTGCGGATCGTGCTGATCGAGCCGCTAGCCCGACGGGTGGAGTGGCTCGACGAGGTGCTGACCGATCTCGGCCTGGACATCGCCGTCGAACGGGGGCGTGCCGAGGAGCGGCCCGTTCTGCGACGATGGGAGGGGGCCGACGTCGTCACCGCCCGGGCCGTCGGACCGCTGGCCCGGCTCGCGGGCATCTGCCTGCCCCTGCTGCGGCAGGGGGGTGCGATGCTGGTGCTGAAGGGGGCCTCCGCCCCGGACGAGATCGCCCGCGACGCCGCGGCGGTCCGTGCGCTCGGAGGGGGCGAGCCCCGGATCCACGAGGCCGGAGCCGGTGTGGTCGATCCACTGACCACGGTGGTCGAGATCCCGCGGACCGGCGCGCCCCGCCGCATCCCGAGGAAGGAACGGCGATGATGGGTGCCGGAGCGCCGTTTCACGTGAAACACCGACCGGGCACGAACCGTCCAGGAAGCGAGGGTCGCGCATGAGTGCCGGATGGACCCCCATCGCGGACGAGGCCGAGCGGGCCGCACGCGTCCTGCACCCCGACCGGCACGGCATGCCCCGCCCGGCCGCGCGCCGCATCATGAGCGTCGCGAACCAGAAGGGCGGGGTCGGGAAGACCACGAGCACGGTCAACCTGGCCGCTGGGCTGGCCCTGCACGGCATCCGGGTGCTGGTGATCGATCTCGACCCGCAGGGCAACGCGTCCACCGCGCTCGGCGTCGAGCACCGCACCGGCACGCCGTCGGTGTACGAGGTGATGCTCGGCGAGATCCCGCTCGAGGAAGCCGTCGCGGTCAGCACCGCGTCGCCGAACCTGCTCTGCCTGCCCGCCACGATCGACCTGGCCGGCGCCGAGATCGAGCTCGTCAGCATGGTCGCCCGGGAGTCCCGGCTGGCCCAGGCGCTCAACGACGAGCCGCTGTCCCGTCTCGACGTCGACTACGTGCTGATCGACTGCCCGCCGTCGCTGGGGCTGCTGACGGTCAACGCGCTGGTCGCGGCGTCCGAGGTGCTCATCCCGATCCAGTGCGAGTACTACGCACTGGAGGGGCTCGGGCAGCTGCTGTCCAACATCGACCTCGTCCGCTCGCACCTGAACACCTCGCTGCACGTGTCGACCATCCTGCTGACCATGTACGACGGCCGCACCAAGCTCGCCGACCAGGTGACCTCCGAGGTCCGCCAGCACTTCGGCCCGACGGCCCTGCGGACGGTCATCCCGCGCAGCGTCAAGGTCTCCGAGGCCCCCGGCTACAGCCAGACCGTGCTGGCCTACGACCCCGGCTCGCGCGGCGCGATGAGCTACATCGACGCGGCCCGTGAGATCGCCGAGCACGGGGCGAGCGGCGCCTACCGCCCGGACGGTCGCTGAGATGGCCGAGCGCAAGGGTGGACTGGGCCGCGGCCTCGCCGCGCTCATTCCCACCGGCCCGTCGGAGGCCGGTGACCGGCCCGGGGGCAACGGACCCGGTGCGCCCCTGCACCGCCCGGGCCCGGCCGTCCGACGCGACGACCACGATCCCGAGACCCCGGTCGTCGACGGCGGGGCGGAGTACCGCGAGATCCCGCTGCGGCGGATCGTCCCCAACCCCAAACAGCCGCGGACCCAGTTCGACGAGGACCAGCTCGCCGAGCTGGAGCACTCGATCCGTGAGTTCGGGCTGCTGCAGCCGATCGTCGTCCGGCGGGCCGGTGTCGACTACGAGCTGATCATGGGTGAGCGCCGGTGGCGCGCCGCCCAGCGTGCCGGGCTGGAGACCTTGCCCGCGATCGTCCGGCACACCGCCGACGACGTAATGCTCCGCGACGCGCTCCTGGAGAACATCCACCGCGTCCAGCTCAACCCTCTCGAAGAGGCGGCCGCCTACGAGCAGCTGCTCGCCGAGTTCGGCGTGACGCACTCCGAGCTCGCCGACCGGCTCGGTCGCAGCCGGCCCGTCGTCACCAACATGATCCGGCTGCTGAAGCTGCCGGTGTCGGTGCAGCGCCGGGTCGCCGCCGGGGTGCTGTCGGCCGGGCACGCGCGCGCCCTGCTCGGCCTCGAGGACGCCGGGCAGCAGGAGGACCTGGCCACCCGGATCGTCGCCGAGGGCATGTCGGTCCGCGCGACCGAGGAGGCCGTCGTGCTCGCGCGGCAGGAGGGGCCCCCGCGGGAACGCCGGGTCCGCCGTCGCGGCGAGCAGCGTCCGGAGTTCGTCGAGCGTGCCGACCGGCTGGCCGACATGTTCGACACCCGGGTGAAGGTCGAGATGGGTCAGCGCAAGGGCCGCATCGTCGTCGAGTTCGGGTCGGTCGAGGACCTGGACCGGATCACCGGGCTGATGGGCATCAGCGACCGCGACTGATAGGCACACCTGTCCCCTGCCCCGACGGCCGTCGTCCCCGTGGACGGCGGCCGTCGGCGTTTCCGGGTTCCTGTTCGGACGCGAGGTACCGAGCCGTGGAGCGGATCTGAGGGCGCCCTGAGATGGTCTCTGGGATGTCGTTCGGACATCCTGCTTGTGGGGAGGCCGGGTTGGGTCTCGGGAGGCGCAGGGAGCCACTGAGGCACGGATGATGTCCGAGTCGTCCGCTGTCTGGCCCTCTCGCTCTCAGCTGGGGCGAAACGGTCGCAGTGCGACCCGATCTGTCGTACGTACGTCTACATCCGGCCATGTCGACGGTGGCTGGAGTCCGCTCGGTGCGTCACGGGGCGGCGATGACGGGTTCGGGTGGTGCCGGGACGGGATGGTGGTCGGGGCGGCGCCTGCCGTGGGCGTGCGTGACCGGAGTGGGGTGGGGTCGCGGCTCCCGGTGGCGGTGTCGACCGTCGGTTCGGGGCGTAACCCGGACCGCGGGTGGAGCGACGCCGTGGTTGCCCGTGGAGCGGCTGTTTCACGTGGAACATCGACGGAGGCAGGGCTGGGTGTCGGTCTGCGCCGGGCCAGCGGTCGCGCTCTGCCCGGCGCTGCACGGACTCTCGCTCCAGCCTGGTACCGAACCTGGCAGCGCGGAACCCCGTCGATACAGAACCCGGCGATGTAGAACCTGGCGATGCCGGGCCAGCCTGCGTGTGGACGGACCCTGCGGGGCAGGACGAGGTGGCACGGTGAGAACGAGCCGGTGCGCCGCCACAGAAGCCCGGCCACGCCCCGGGCGAGGCAGATCAGATCGACCGACACCCGGCTCCGTGCGCGCATGTTTCACGTGGAACATCGTGCGGACGGTCGGGTGGCCCATTGGCGCCGAACCGCCCGCCCGTGGCGCGCATGCCGTCGCTCCCGGCGTCTCGCTGTGCGTGGCCTCGACGACCGCCCGGTCGCGCCCGCGTCCCACAAGACCGGTTCTCGGTCGTCGTCCTGCTGGAGCGGAACCGGTCGTGGTGCGCATCCGAACCGGTCCTCCTCCGGACTCGACGCGCCGGCACAGCGGGGACAGCCGCGGTGCGAGATCGCGGTCTGCCGGTGGGCGTCGGACACCGGTACTCGGCGGTGTGCCTCGCGTGTCCCCGCGTCGCCGGAGACCTGTCCGTTCCCCCTCCGGGCGCTATCGGCGGTCCTCCGGGGATGCCCGCCCGACACCGGCGCGACGGCCCCTGCGGCATACCGGCTTCGGCCGGGCCCGGGGGGTGGGACGGATGCGCCCGTCGGGCGACCCGCCACGGTGGTGCGTGCTGCCTGGCAGCCCGACGCCACCCACGTCTCCCCCGGTGACCGCGATCGAGCCGCGCGGGGAGTGGACGACGATCCTTCCTGTGCACGGCGCGAAGGTGGGCCGCGCCGCCCGGTTCCCCGTGCGCGCGACCCGGAGCTCGTCCGCGTCGGGCCGGTGGAGCTCCGAGCGTCGACGCGCGGGAGACCGACGCCTCCGTCATGCGGGTCCCGCTCCGGGAGACCGGTCCCGTCGCCGGCGTGCTCGGCCGATGTTCCACGTGAAACCACACGGCTGTGGTTCCACGTGGAACATCGCTCAGCCCTGTCGGGCCGCTGCGCGCTCGACGAGCGCCAGGTAGACCGTCGCGAGATCGGAACCGTCCGCGGCCACCGCGGTCGGGAGCAGCGAGGTGTCGGTCAGGCCTGGCGACACGTTCATCTCCAGGACGTGCACGTGACCGTTGGCGTCGACGATCGCATCGGTGCGCGACACGTCGCGCATGCCCAGCAGCCGATGTGCGGCCAGCGCGGTCTCTGCCAGCGTGTCCAGGATGTCCGACGGCAGCCGTGCCGGGCAGTGGAACGTGGCCGCACCGGGCGTGTAGCGGGACGTGTAGTCGTAGAACCCGGACTGCACCTCCACCTCCACCGCGGGCAGTGCGCGGGGTTCCTCGCGGTCGTGGACGACCGACACCGCGACCTCGGTCCCGGCGACGAACTGCTCGACGAGCACCGTCTCCGCGTAGGCGAAGCAGCTGACCATCGCGGCCGGGAGGTCCGCCGCGTTCCGGACCACCTGCACGCCGAGCGCCGAGCCGCCCTGGTCCGGCTTCAGCACCAGCGGCAGCCCCAGCCGGTCGACGATCGCGCCGAGCACACCCTGGGCGCCCAGCTCGCGGAAGGTCGAGTGCGGCAGGGCGACCCAGTCGGGCGTGGACAGGCCCGCTCGGACGAGCTCGGCCTTCACGCTCGGCTTGTCCCACGCCCGCCGGCACGCCCCCGACGGGGTCCCGACGAACGGGATGCCCAGTAGCTCCAGCACCTGCTGTACGGCGCCGTTCTCCCCCTCGCCCCCGTGCAGTGCGACGGCGACCGCGTCCGGTCGGTCGGTCGACAACCGCTCCAGCAGGCGCGCGTCGACGTCCCACTCGCGAACGTCGACACCGTTCGCGCGCAGCGCGCCCGCCAGTCGACGACCGGATCGCAGGGACACCTCACGCTCGTGGGACAGGCCTCCGGCCAGCACGGCCACCGTTCGATCGCTCACGCGGGCATTCTGCGCCATCCACGGGAACGCCCCGGACCGGGAGCCGGTCCGGGGCGTTCCACGTGAAACATCGCCGTCCTGGGACGGCGTCAGGTGGTGTCCGGCGACGGGCTCTGGGTGCCCCGGCTCAGCTCGGGGCGGACCGGCGTCCCGAAGGTCCGCACGACCTCCATCTCGGCCTCCAGGACCGCCGCGAGCCGCCGCACGCCCTCGGTGATGCGCTCGGGCGTCGGGAAGCAGAACGACAGCCGCAGCTGCCGGCTGCCGAACCCGTCGGCGTAGAAGCCGGTGCCGGACGCGTACGCGACCCGCGCGGTCACCGCGCGGGGCAGCATCGCCTTCGTGTCGACGCCCTCCGGCACGGTCAGCCACACGAAGAACCCGCCGTCGGGGACGTTCCAGCTACCGCCCTCGGGCAGGTACGTCTCCAGCGCGGCCAGCATCGCGTCGCGGCGCTCTCGGTAGTTCTCGCTGAACGTCTTGATCTGGCTGCGCCAGTCGTGGTGCGACAGGTAGCGCGACACCAGCATCTGCGTGAACGACGGCGGGCACAGCGTCGCCGACTCCGCGGCCAGCACCAGCCGGTCCCGCACCAGCGGCGGCACCAGCGCCCAGCCGACCCGCAGCCCGGACGCGAACGTCTTCGAGAACGACCCCAGGTACAGCACGTCCGGGTCGTAGGACCGCAGCGCCGGGTGCACCTCGCCGTCGAAGCCGAGCATCCCGTACGGGTTGTCCTCGACGACCATGACGCCGTAGCGGCGGCACAGCTCCAGGATCCGCGGCCGGCGCTCGTGCGCGAGCGTCACGCCGGCCGGGTTGTGGAAGTTCGGGATCGTGTAGAGGAACTTCGGGACGACGCCCTGCCGGGCCAGGGACTCCAACGCCTCGTGCAGCAGCTCCGGGACCAGCCCGTGCTCGTCCATCGCGACGTGCACGACCCGCGCCTGGTAGGCGGCGAAGCTGCCCAGCGCGCCGACGTAGGACGGCCCCTCGGCCAGGACGACGTCACCCGGGTCGACGAAGATCCGGGTCAGCAGGTCGAGGGCCATCTGCGAGCCGACGGTGACGACGACGTCGTTCGGGTCGGCCTCGATGCCCTCCTCGCGCATGACCTCGCAGATCTGCTCGCGCAGCTGCGGGACGCCCTGGGCGGAGCCGTACTGCAGCGCGGACATGCCGTCCACGTCGACCAGCTCGGCCACCTCACGGGCGAGGGACTGCAGGGGCAGCGCCGCCAGGTTCGGCATGCCGCCGGCCAGCGAGACGACCTCGGGGCGGCTCGCGACGGCGAACAGCGCCCGGATCTCCGACGCCGTCATCCCGGCGGTGCGGGTCGCGAAACGCTCGGTGGGGGCGAGCGGGACCACGGCCCCCTCCCCTGCCGCCGCTGCTGCCGCGGCCGCGGGACGGCGGACGTCGGGCTGCTGCGGGCGGTCGGGCAGGGTCATCGCGTGCTCCTCTGCGAAGGGAAGGACCCGCCGAGTGTAACCGCGACGGGTGATCGGCCCGCCCTTCGTCGTGACGTTCGTACCGGTGAGCACTCTCGGGGTGACGGGATCGCGGAAATCCACCTAGTCTCGGGCTGCGCGGGTCACTGGACCCGGGGGTGGCCAGGGGGACGGCCGCTCCGGCGCCGGGGTCGGGACCACGCCCCCGGACGGGCCGGACCGCGCAGCAGCGCGTGCAGCGCGTGACGACGACATCCGGAGGTCGGTTTCCGTGTCCTGGCATGTTGCCGCGCTCAACCTCGACAACCTCGGCGATCTGCCGAAGCGGTGTCGGAACTGCGTCTACTGGGAGCTCTCGCCCCAGCTGGCGGAGCAGGCCGAGGGGTACGGCACGACCGACCTGGAGAAGGAGGCCTGGCTGTCCGAGGTGCTCCTCGAGTGGGGTTCCTGCGGCCGGGTCGTCTACGTCGGCGGTGCCCCGGCGGGGTACGTGCTGTTCGCGCCGCCGGCGTCGGTCCCCCGCGCCACCGAGATGCCGACCGGCCCGGTCAGCGCCGACGCCGTCCTGCTGACCACGATGCAGGTGGCTCCGGAGTTCTCCGGCGAGGGGCTGGGCCGGGCGCTCGCCCAGGCCGTCGTGAAGGACCTGACCCGGCGCGGGGTGAAGGCCGTGGAGGCGTTCGGCGACGCCCGCCCCGGCACCGAGTCCGACTGCGTCGTCCCCGCGGACTTCCTGCGCTCGGTCGGTTTCAAGACCGTCCGCCCGCACCACCGCTGGCCGCGGCTGCGGATGGAGCTGCGCTCGGGGCTGGAGTGGAAGTCCGACGTCGAGGCCGCGCTCGAACAGCTGTTCAACACGGTGACCATCCCGATGCAGAGCGCGGCGCCGCGTCCGACGGCGACACCGGCCCGCGCGGGGTCCTGCCGACTGTCGTTCACGCCACCCACAGGGACGATCTGAGGGCGCCCTGAGCGGGCCGTGAGCGGCCTGCCGGGCTCGGCCCCGAGTGACGGGGGCCGAGCCGGGTTCTGCAGGTCGTGGCGGGCCTCAGACGGCCCGGATCTCGTCCCGGGTGTACTCGCGGGCCAGCACGTCGTTGAAGGTGAACGTGCCGGTGGGCTGGTCGTCCTGCCCGAGCAAATAGAGCCGCTTGACGGCGACGAGGATGCCCTCGGCGACGACGTCACGGAAGCCGGGGTCGAGCAGCTTGCGGCGGTCCCCGAGATGCGTCAGGTACCCGACCTCGACGCGGACGGCCGGCATCCGGGTCCGGCGCACCAGCTCCCAGGTGCACGTCTGGCTACGGCAGTCGAGCATCGAGGTCCGGGTGAGCAGCTCGCGCTGGATCAGCCCGGCGAGCGCCTCGCCGACATTGGACGTGGTGCCCGACCCGTTGCCGAAGTAGTAGGTCGCCAGACCCTGCGCGTGCGGGCTGAAGCTCGCGTCGGTGTGCAGCGACACGACCAGGTCCGCGCCGACGTCGTTGGCGAACTGCGCGCGCTCGCTGTCCGGCGGGTTGCCGTTCTCCGGGCGGGAGAGCAGGGCCTCCATCCCGGTGGCCGACATGCGGCCGACGACCCGGCGGGCGAGGTCCCACATCAGGTCGGCCTCGGTGACCCCGCCGACGTCGACGCCGCGGTCGTGTCCGCCGTGGCCCGGGTCGATGACGATGCGCTTGCCACGCATCCGCGGCCCGGCACGGCGCAGCAGCTCCTGCTCACGCAGCAGATGCGGACGACCGCCGGTGACCTTGCGGCCGAGCTGGCGCAGTGCGCGCAGCGTCTCCGGCCCGCAGACACCGTCGGGGGTCATGCCGTAGTCCCGCTGGAAGCGGATCAGGGCCTGCTCGGTCTGCTGGTCGAACAGCCCGCTCGGCCGGCCCGGGTTGTACCCGAGCTCGAGCAGGCGTTCCTGCAGGTGGGCGACGTCGTCGCCGGTGGTGGGGGTGGAGAGCGTGAACGACAGCATCCGGTCGCCCAGGCTCCATCCCGCCTCCCGCAGCGCACGGGCGGTGTCCGGGCCGACGATGCCGTCGGTGATCAGGCCACGGCCCTGCTGGAACATGCGGACGGCGCGGTCCACGCCGTCGTCGAACATGTCCTGGGCGCGCGAGCCCGGCGGCACCGCCGGGAGCAGACCGAGCTGTCCCAGCGTCGTCCGGATCTCGCGTACGGCCGGACCGCAGTCCCCGCGCCGGAGCAGCTGCATGCACCCCTCGCTCGCAGTCGTGAGGCGCCGTGCGACGCCCGTGATGGGTCGGTTTCGCCCGGTGACCGGACGCGTGCCGGACTCATTGTGCCCTGCCCGACCCCCGGAGGAGTGGAGCGGGGCGGATACGCGCGTGTCCCGGTTGTGATCAACCGGGACACGCAGCGTGATATCTGTGCGCTATACGGCGCACGGAGTGTGATCAGATGTGGTCGGCGAGATCGGCGAGCAGCGCCGCCTTCGGCTTCGCGCCCACGATCTGCTTCACCGGCTTGCCGCCGGAGAACAGGATCATCGTCGGGACCGACATGACCTGGTAGTCGCGAGCGACCTCCGGGTTGGCGTCGATGTCGAGCTTGGCCACGGTCAGCTTCTCGGAGTTCTCGCCCGCGATCTCGTCCAGCACCGGGGCGACCATCTTGCACGGGCCGCACCAGGTGGCCCAGAAGTCGACCAGGACGGGCTTGTCGCTCTTCAGGACGTCCTGGTCGAACGAGCTGCTGGTGACGTCGACGGTGTTGTTGCCCATGGGGTTCTCCTTCGGTCGCGGATGCGGGTCTGGTGGGTGCCGGTGGGCGGTCAGTGCGCGGCGTCGGCGACGGCGGCCGCCGGGGCGGTCTCCTCGGAGCCGTAGCTGCCACCGACCAGCTCGGAGCTGATCTCGTGGCCGGCCAGCCAGCGCTCGGCGTCGATCGCGGCCGAGCAGCCGGAGCCGGCGGCGGTGATCGCCTGGCGGTAGGTGTGGTCGACGAGGTCGCCACAGGCGAAGACGCCCGGGACGTTCGTGTAGGTGGTACGTCCGTCCACCTTCACGTACCCCTCGTCGTCGACGTCGACCTGGCCCGCGACCAGCGCGCTGCGCGGGTCGTGGCCGATCGCGACGAACATGCCGGTGACGTCGAGCGTGCTGGTCTCACCGGTCACGGTGTCGCGCAGCTGCAGCTGCTTGACCGAGCCCTCGCCGGTCACCGCGGTGACCTCGGAGTTGGTGCGCCAGCGCATCTTCGGGTCGTTCTTCGCGCGCTCGTACATGATCTTCGAGGCACGGAACTCGTCGCGACGGTGGATGACCGTGACGGTCTCGGCGAAGCGGGTGAGGAAGGTGGCCTCCTCCATCGCCGAGTCGCCACCGCCGATGACGGCGATGTTCTGGTCGCGGAAGAAGAAGCCGTCACAGGTGGCGCACGAGCTGACACCGCGGCCGAGGAGCTCCTGCTCGCCGGGGACGTGCAGGTAGCGAGGGGCGGCACCCATCGCGAGGATCACCGCACGGGCCCGGAAGGTCTCCTTCCCGACCCGCACCTCCTTGACGTCGCCGTCGAGGCGGACCTCGTCGACGTCCTGCGGGCGCAGGTCGGCGCCGAAGCGCTCCGCCTGGCCGCGCATCTGCTGCATGAGCTCGGGGCCCATGATCCCCTCGGTGAAGCCCGGGTAGTTCTCCACCTCGGTCGTGGTCATCAGGGCGCCGCCGAACTGGCTGCCCTCGAACACGAGCGGGGCGAGCTGGGCCCGCGCGGCGTACACCGCGGCGGTGTAGCCGGCCGGCCCGGACCCGATGATGATCAGGTTGTGCACCGTGTCGTCGGTGGTCACCGGTACCGATCCCTCCTGGCACGCCCGCGAGACGGGCGCGATGACGGGGCCTGCGGGTGCCGGCCCTGCTGGCCGGCTCCTGCGTCGTGGCTGCCGTATGGCTCGAACGCGATCCTAGACAGGGGCATTCCCGCCCGTCGGTCCCGCCGAAGGTGGCCAGGGTGACGCGGGCGTCGCCGGTGCCCGGCCGGGTCAGCCGGTGGTGGTCCCGGTGGTGGTCTCGGCGAGCACCCGTGCGGAGCCCGGCCCGCAGTCCGGTGGTACGACGACGAGCCGGTAGCGGCCCCGTTCCGGTGCGCCGAGGACCAGCAGGACCGCCGGACGGCCGTCCACGACGTGCGGGCGGGCCGCCAGGAACGGCGCGTCCGGCCGGGCGGCGCCGGCCGCGGTGAGGCAGGCGCGGACCCGGGCGGGGTCGTCGAGCGCACCGACGGGTGCCGCCGCGCCCGCGGCGGCGGACCGGAGCTCCTCCGGCGCGGTCCCGACGACCGGGACGACCTCCGGGACCGTGGGGGCGAGCGCGGCCGCACCGGCGACGGAGACGACGACTGCCGCCGCGGCGACGGCGAGCGCCCGCCAGGGGGTGCGCCGGAGGCTGTGGGCGGCGCTGCGTCCGGCGGTCCTCAGCGGGCCGCTCCCGCCTACCGGGAGCGCGTGGGAGTGCGGTCCGGTGGCGCTCCCCGACGCCTCCGCGACGAGCCGCGCCCGCATCCGCGCCGCCACGTCGTCCGGCATCGCCACCGGGCCGAGCTCCCGGGCCACCCGGGCTCCGACCTCGGCGAAATCTTCCTCGTCGACATGACACGAAGCAGGTGATGCGCGGTTGTCGTCGTTCTGACGATTGACGCGGACCTCATTGTCGTCGAACCGGTGAGAACTACTCATCCCTCGTCCTCCCGCAGCACAGGGGCCAGCCGGGCCCGTGCGCGGGCCCGGCGGCTCTTCACCGTCCCGGGCGCCACGGCCAGCATCTCCGCCGCCTCCGCGACGCCGTAGCCGAGGCCGTCCACGAGCACCAGGGCGGCCCGCTGGTCCGCCGGCAGCAGGGCCAGCGCGTCGGAGACGGCGAGCCGCACCACGAGCCCGCCCGCGTGGTCCCGGGCGGCGACGACGGCCTCCAGCGTCCGCAGCCGGTCCCGCCGCCGCCCGGCCGCGCGGAGCCGGTCGACGCAGTCGTTCACGAGGATCCGGTGCAGCCACGTCCCCGTCGCCGCGTCACCGCGGAACCCGGGCGAGCGGAGCGCGGACAGGAACGCCTCCTGCACCGCGTCCTCGGCCTCGGCCCGGTCGCCGAGCATCCGCAGGGCCACCGACCAGAGCCGGTCGGCGTACCTCCGGAACATCTCGTCCAGGTCGGGCTGGGCCCGGTCCGGGATCCGGTCGACGGTCGTCACCCGCGCACGGTAGGCAGCGCGACGGAGTGCCCACGGGCGTTGCCGGGCCGGTCCGTCGCGATCGCGAACGGGTCAGCTCAGGGGGCGGTGCGGCGGAAGGTGACGTCGTCGATCTGGGTCTGGTTGTTCGGACCCAGGTTCGTGATCCACAGCAGCACGTGCTGGGTGGGGCGGCTCGGGTCGAGCTCCACCGTCGTCCGTCCCGCGGACAGGGTGACGGTGTCGAGCAGCGTCGTGTCCGCCAGCGTCGGCGCGGCGGACGGGGCCGAGCGGACCTGCACGACCGCGCCCGCGGTCGGCGAGTCGATGGTGAGCCCGGTGAGCGGTTCTGCGGCGCCGAACGAGGCCAACACGCCGATCCCGGGCTTGAGCGCCGGGAAGGGCTGGAAGTAGCGGCTCGTACTCCACACGGTGGAGGGGTCACCGTCGACGACGTTGCCGACGGTGCCGGCGTTGTCCGCGTCGCCGACCGGGTCGAACACCGTCGCCGACACGCCCTGCACCGCGACGCCCGTCCCCGACGGCGCGGCCGGGCCCTGTGGGGCGGGCACCTGCTGCTGCACCGGTGCGCTCGCCGCGGGCGGGATCACGACCGGCGGGGTGCCACCGCCACCGAACAGCATGCCCAGCTGCACGGCCACCCACCCGAGCAGGGCCAGCACGCCGACGGCGAGCACTCCGAGACCGATCCGCAGGTTGCGGCGGCGCCGGGGGTCGTTGCGGGTGTCGGGCAGCCGGTCGGAGTCCTGCCACACGTCGTCCGGCTCGGCGGGGGCGCCGTCGTGCACCGGCGGGAAGAACGCCTGGTCGGCGTCCTCCGCGACGACGTCCGCCAGCATCCGGTGCATCGCCGCGGCGGTGTGCACCCGGCTGACGCCGTCGCCCTGGCCGAGCGCTCCGCTGCACAGCGTGTCCAGCTCCAGCGGCACCCCGGGGCGCAGCTGCGACGCCGGGCGCAGCCGGCCCGCGGGCGTGCGGTCGGCGGCGACGAGCCCGGCCCGGGCGGCGTCGGACACCGACAGCGGCCAGCGCCGGGTGAGCAGGCAGTAGAGGATCCCGCCGAGCCCGCGGACGTCGTCGGCGGCGGACACCGACGGGCGCGGGAGCAGGAAGGCCAGCATGGCGCGGCCGTCCGGGGTGATCCGGACCCGCTGCGGGTGGTCGCAGCCGAGGACCAGGCCCTGCTGGTGGGCCTCGGTGGCGGCGGCCGCCAGGGTCTCGACGGCCTTCGCGGCCCGCTGCGCGCGGACCGGGCCCTCGGCCACGGTCTCGGCCAGCGACCGCCCGGGCACCCACTCGGCGACGGCCGCGCCCAGGACGTCGGCCGGCAGGCCGTGCGTGCCCGGGGCCAGGACGTCGAGCAGCCGGGCACTGCCGGAGTGCTCGAAGCAGCCCGAGCGCAGGGCGCGCACGATCATCTCACCGGCGCGGGCGGTGCCCTCGGGGTCGTCGGAACGGTCGTCGGCGGGCAGCCTGCGCAGCAGCGTGACGCCGACGGGACGGCGCAGCACGGTGTCCTCGGCGCGCCAGAACTCCGCCCCGGCGGCCGGGTCGGACCCGATCCGCTGGCGGAGCACGTAGCGCTCGGTGAGCGGCGAACCCGCCGTCGTGCTCGCGGTCTCGCGGACGGCCGGGATGCGCTCGGTGGGCCGGGCCTGGGCCGGAACGGCGGGAACGGCGGCCGTCGGCTGCTCGTCCGCGGGCGCCCCGGCGGTCCCGGGCGCGTCGGCGGTCGCCGCGGCGTCGACGGGGTCGAGCGACGGGTGCGGACGAGGTGCCGCGTCGTCCTCGACGGGGTGGGGGCCGGTCCGGGCAGTGCGCTCGCCGATCTGCCCGCTCAACGGCCTCGCCCTCCCCTGGCGCTCGGTGTCGTGTCCGGCGTCAGCCTACGGCACTCGGTCGGATGCGGACGAGCCGAGAACACGCCCCCGGACCCGTCTCCCCTGTCTTCGGCGGCGGGTGCCGATCGGTTTGCCCACCCATCCTCGCGATTCGCCCGGAAGCAGCGGTGATGCGACGAGCGGTCAATACCGTACGGCGAACGACGTCGGTGTTCCTTGTCTCCCCGATGCCTCCCCCGATGTCTCCCCGACGTCCGTCCCGGGCTCAGGAGCGGTGGGCGCGTCCGGACGGCGCCGGCCTCGGTGGCACGGGGGCGTCGGGGGGCGGGCCCGGCCCGGGGCCGGGTCCCGGGCCACCGGACGGACCGGGTGCGGCGGCCGGCCGCAGCCTGCGCAGCACCCGTCGGACCACCAGGACCACGAGGACGCCGCCCGCGATCGCGGTCAGCCAGACGGTGACCGTCCCGTAGACGGTCGACCGGACCCGCAGCCGGGTGTCCGGCCCGAGCGCGACGCCGTCCGGGGTGAGCAGACCGGCGTCCACACTGAACACCCCGGAGCGGGTGACCTGGGCGCTGACCCGCACCTGGACGCGGCCGCGCGGCGGTACCGCCTGCACCTCGATCGGGGCGACCCGCAGACCGGTGGTGCTCGACAGCACCACCCGCACGTTCATCGTCACCGGCAGCCCGTTGGCGACGGTGATCAGCAGCGGTGCGTCGCTGGTCCCGAGCGAGTACGGGCTGGGCGGCTCGACCACCCGCACCGAGGCGCGGATCTGGGCCACCCGGTCGGCGACGACGGTCTGCTCCTGCTCGGCGCGCGCCGGGTCGCCCCGCCACCACGACGACACCGCCCGCAGGGTGCCGGTCACCAGCGGGTCGAACACGTCGGCGGGGCTCGCCCCGACCCCGGTGCGGGCCTCGGCCGCGGCGCGCAGCGCCTCGATCGTCCTGACCTGGTCGGCCACCCCGGACACGACGCTCCCCGGGATCTCCGCGCCGCCGGCCTGCGGTGGGTAGAACAGCTGTGTCCCGCCGGTCCGGATCTCGCCCCCGGTGAGGGTGGGCAGGCCGGTCGGGGCGATCCGGCCGTCCTCGATCAGCGAGGTCAGGGCGGTCAGCACTCCGGCGGCGGCCGGTCCGTCCGCGGCCCAGCGGTGCGGCGGCGCGACGACCAGCGGCCCGTCGGCCTCCCCGGCGCGCAGCGCGAGCGCCCCGGCGAGGTCCTGGCCGGCGAGCCCGTCCGCGGCCCCCTGCTGCACCTCGACACCGGCGGGTCCGGTCGCGGCCTCGGTGAGCAGCGGGTCGGTGAGCAGCGCGGACTCGTCGCCGTCCCGGCCGGTGCCGTCGGAGCCGCCCACCCGGACCCGGCCCGACGCCGTCGCGCCGGTCACCCCGTCGGCGGAGAGCAGCAGCCGGGTCCCGCCGCCGAGCGCGTCCAACGTCGCCTCGTCGACGACGCCGTCGACGGGCCACACGACGCGGTCGAGGACCGTGGTCCCGAGCTCGGCGGACAGGGTCCGGCGGCCGCTGTCCAGCGCGGTCCGGGCGAGGTCGGCCTGACCGCCGCGGACCAGGGCGACCAGGTCGGCGTCCGACGGCGGCAGGGCGATCACGCAGGTCCCGCGCGCGGCCGCGGTCAGCGCCGCGAGCCACTGGCCCGCCGCCTCCGCGCCGCGCCCCGGCTCGGACTCGTCGGGGCCGGTGACGACGTCGTAGCCGTCGCGCATGGCCGCCGCGGTGGCCACGAGCTCGGGGTCGATCGCCAGGCAGAGCGCGGACCGGGTCGGGGACCCGGCGGGCGCCGCGGAGCCCAGCGCCTCGACCAGGCCGCGCAGCCGCCCGCCCTCGGCGAAGGAGACCGCGAGGTCGTCGTCGGTCAGCAGCGGCGGCTCGCCGGGCAGCGGCGGGACCCGGCGCGGGGGGTCGGTGATCGGGTACAGCATCGTCACCGGCGCGGCGGCCCCCGGCGCCGGCGGCGACGCGGCCCCCGGGAGCGACGACACCGGCAGCAACGTGCGGACCCCGGCCAGCCGCGACGGCGCGCCGTCGACGGTCCCGTTGAGGTTCACCAGCAGCGGGTAGGTGCCCGGGCCGGGCAGCGCCAGCGTCGACTGCGGGGGCCCGGTGAGCGGGACGGCGTAGCGGAACGGGACCGACGCACCCGACGGCAGCGGGCCGAGATCGGCGAACGGCGGCGTCGCGTCGTCGACCGCAGCCTCCCCGGCCAGCGCGGTCCGCAGCGCCGCCTCACCGGTCAGCGCCGGCCCGCGCTGCACCCGGACGGACAGGTCGTCGACGGTCGCCGGGCCGGTGTTGGTGACGGTGCCGGTGACGACGAGCTCGTCCGGCCCCGCCGACGTCACCACCCGCGGGGTCATCGTGGCGACGTCGAGCCGGACCGGGGCGGCGGGCTGCTGGGCCGGTTGCCGCACCGGTTGCTGCACCGGACTGTCCCGGGCGGCCGCCTGCGGGGCGCCCGCCGGGAACGCCGCGGGGAGGAACAGCGCCACCACCGCGGTGAGCACGATCGCGACCAGGGCCGCGACCCGGCTCACGCCGTCTCCTCCAGCAGGTCGGCCGCATGCCGGATCAGCCGGCGCTCGTCGGCGTAGGCGAGACGGCCCTCGAGCTCGTCGAGCGGAACCCAGGCCACCTCGGAGACCTCGACGTCCTCGTCGCAGAGCTCGCCGCCGAGGGCGCGCATCAGGTAGTGGTGGACCGTCTTGTGGACGCGCCGGTCCTCGGCGACGAACCAGAAGTCGATGGTGCCCAGGGGAGCCAGCACCTCACCGATGATGCCGGTCTCCTCCTGCACCTCGCGCACCGCGGCCTGCTCCGCGGTCTCACCGGCCTCGATGTGGCCCTTGGGCAGCGACCACAGCAACCGGCCCCGGCGGTCCAGCCGGCCGATCAGCGCGGCGGCGCCGGTCTCGGGGTGCACGACGAGCCCACCGGCGGACGTCTCGTCCACCGTGCGCAGCCGGCGACGACCGTCCGGGGACCGGTCGGAGCGCCCGGCACGGCCGGCGCGTGCGCTCCGGCTCTCACGGCCGGGTTCCGCGCCGCGCCCTGCCGAGGAGCGGCCGCGGGATGGGGACATGTGGCGATGGTAACGAGGAGGTGGCCCGAAGGGGGGGCGACGAGCCGCCCGCGGCCGTGGCGTCACCCGGTCGCCCCGTCGTCGATCACCGGTCGGACGGTGCGGGACGACCGGAGGACCCGTGCCCGGCGGCCGGGCGCGTTGCCTAGACTGGCCCGTCGTGTCCTCGTCGTCCCCGTCCTCCACCGCCCGACAGGTGACCCGGGTCCCGGCCGGATCCGCCCCGGACCCGGACGAGTTGCAGCGAGCACAGGAGAACGCCGTGGTCGCACTGCTCGACGTCCCGGCCGTCGCCGACGAGCTGGCCGCCCGGTTCGCCGCCCGTGGGCACCTGCTCTACCTCGTCGGCGGCAGCGTCCGCGACGCCGTGCTGCGCGGCACCGGCGCGTCGACCCGGGACTCCGGCGACCTCGACTTCACCACCGACGCCCGCCCCGAGCAGATCCTCGCGATCGTGCGCGGCTGGGCCGAGGCGGTCTGGGACACCGGGATCGCGTTCGGGACCGTCGGACTGCGCCGCGACGGGCAGACCCTCGAGGTGACGACCTTCCGCGCCGACACCTACGACGGCACCTCCCGCAACCCGGAGGTCCGCTTCGGCGACACCGTCGAGGGCGACCTCGTGCGCCGCGACTTCACGGTCAACGCCATGGCGGTCGAGCTGACCGGGCCGCAGCGCCGCTTCGTCGACCCGCACGGCGGGTTCGCCGCGCTCGCCCAGGGCGTCCTGGACACCCCGGACACCCCGGAGCGCTCCTTCTCCGACGACCCGCTGCGGATGCTGCGCGCCGCCCGGTTCGTCTCCCAGCTCGGCTTCTCCCCCGCCGCGCGGGTCACCACCGCGATGACGGCGATGGCCGACGAGCTGACCCGGATCACCGCCGAGCGGGTACAGGCCGAGTTCTCCAAGCTGATGCTCGGCGAGCACCCCCGGCGGGGTCTGGAGCTGCTCTGCGACACCGGTCTGGCCCGGCACGTCGTCCCCGAGGTCCCGGCGATGCAGCTGGAGACCGACGAGCACATGCAGCACAAGGACGTCTACACCCACTCGCTCGTCGTGATGGAGCAGGCGATCGAGCGCGAGACCGACGGGCCGGACCTCACGCTGCGCCTGGCCGCGCTGCTGCACGACATCGGCAAGCCGGCGACCCGGCGCAAGGAGCCGGACGGGCGGGTCTCGTTCCACCACCACGAGGTGGTGGGGGCGAAGATGGCCCGCAAGCGACTGCGGGCGCTCAAGTACCCGAAGGCCCTGGTCGACGACGTGTGCCAGCTCGTCTACCTGCACCTGCGGTTCCACGGCTACGGCAAGGGCGAGTGGACCGACTCGGCCGTGCGCCGCTACGTCGCCGACGCCGGGCCGCTGCTGGAGCGGCTGCACCAGCTGGTCCGCTCGGACTGCACCACGCGCAACCGGCGCCGGGCCGCGGCCCTGCAGCGCAACTACGACGGCCTGGAGAACCGGATCGCCGAGCTGCGCAAGCAGGAGGAGCTCGACGCGATCCGCCCGGACCTGGACGGCAACCGGATCATGGAGCTGCTGGGCATCCCGCCGGGGCCGGCCGTCGGGAAGGCCTACCGGCACATGCTGGCGCTGCGGATGGAGCAGGGCCCGATGGACGCCGAGCAGGCCGAGGCCGCGCTGCGGGCCTGGGCGTCCGAGAACCTCTGACCCGGACGTACGTCCTGTACGGACGTACACATCGGTGGACGTACGTCCTACACGAACGTATGAACTATCATGTCCGGAGTACGACGCTACGGCGAACGGGTGGCAGAACCGCGTCCGCGTCGTAGGTGCGAACATGGACCCGTGCGGGAACACCGCGCCACGCGAGGCGCCGCTCTTCCCCCGGTCACGCCGGGGAGTCTGCTCGTCGCCGCCCCCGGTCTGGGCGACCCGAACTTCTCCCGGACGGTCGTCTACATGATCGAGCACCGTCCGCAGGGCAGCCTCGGGGTCGTGCTCAACCGGCCGGGCCAGGCCGCCGTGCGGGACGTGCTCCCGCGCTGGGCCGGGCTCACCAGCGACCCCGGGACCATGTTCGTCGGCGGGCCGGTGGAGGCCCGCACCGCGCTCTGCCTGGCCGCCCTGCGGACCGGGGAGACCGGCAGCGGGATCGGCGGGCTGATGCCGGTCCGGCCGCCGGTGCAGCTGGTCGACCTCGACTCCGACCCGGCCCCGCTCGCGCGGCGGCTGCGCGGCCTGCGGATCTTCGCCGGCTACTCCGGCTGGGACGCGGGTCAGCTGGGTGGCGAGATCGCCCGGGGTGACTGGTACGTCGTCCCCGGCCTGCCCGACGACCTGCTGACCACCGTCTACGACCAGCTGTGGGAGCGGGTGCTGCGCCGCCAGGGCGTCCCGCTGGCGCTGCTCGCCACGTTCCCGCGGGATCCGGCCTGGAACTGACGCGGCCGACCGCGTCGCGGTCCACGTGGCGCCGTTCGAGCGGATCACCCTCGACGGGGAGACGGTCCGCCCGCAGTCCGGCGGGTTCTACGGGGGCCGGGTCACCGACGAGGTCGTCGGCCCGTTCACCGGCGGGCCGGGTTTCCGCGGCCGGTGGGCCCGGTCAGGCCTCGTGGGACAGGCCGGTGCGGGCCCCGGGCTCGGAGCCCGGCTCGGTGCCGGTCGCGTCGCGGCAGCCGGCCACCAGGTCGCAGCCGGCGCAGACCCCGCCGCAGCTCGGGGCCGCGGCCTGCGCGGCGATCGCCGCGGCGGCGGCCCGCGCCCCGACCGCGCCACCGAGACCGGCGAGCACGACCGTCCCGACCAGCGCGATCGCGCCGAGCACCCACGGGGCGGCGCCGGGGCGGTCCAGGGCCAGCAGCACCGTCCCGCCGACCAGGGCGATCACCCCGGCGGCCGCGACCGGCGGCGCGGCCACCCGGTTGGCGACCGCGAACGCGTCGGCGGTCCGCAGGCTGTCCGCGGTGCGGACACCGACGAAGCGGTTGCGCGGCAGCCGGCCGGTCCCCCCCAGCACGGCGAGGACGACGAGGACCACCCCGGCCAGCAGGAGCAGGGCGGCGAGGAGCAGGCGGAGCGTCGTGGGCACGTGACCAGGGTAGAACCCGGAGGAACGGGGGCGCCCGCCCCGGCTACCCTGGTCACATGTGCACGGCCCGCCGACTTCCCGGCGCGGCGTCGTAGCCACAACACGGCGCCGCGACGGCCCCTCCTGCGTGATGCGCACGAGGGGCCGCGACGTGTTCCGGGCCCCGAGTCGGGCCGTCACGACAGGCATCCCCGAGGTGAGACGGACATGAGCACCGAGACCACGACCGCGTCCGAGCAGCGTGCGGACCGCCCGGCGTACCGCTACGACGCCGAGATGGCCGCCCGCATCGAGCGGAAGTGGCAGGACTTCTGGGAGACCGAGCAGACCTTCCACGCCCCGGACCCGGGGCAGCCCGGCTCGGAGAAGCCGAAGGTCTACCTGATGGACATGTTCCCCTACCCCTCCGGGGCGGGGCTGCACGTCGGGCACCCGCTGGGCTTCATCGGCACCGACGTGCTGGGCCGCTACCTGCGGATGAACGGCCACAATGTGCTGCACCCGATGGGCTTCGACGCCTTCGGGCTGCCCGCCGAGCAGTACGCCGTGCAGACCGGGACCCACCCGCGGACGACGACCGAGACCAACATCGCCCGCTACCGGCAGCAGCTGCGTCAGCTGGGCCTGGGCCACGACCCGCGCCGCTCGGTGTCCACCACCGACATCGAGTTCTACCGCTGGACCCAGTGGATCTTCCGCGAGATCTTCGAGTCCTGGTACGACACCGACGCCGACCGCGCCCGCCCGATCTCCGAGCTGCGCGCCGAGTTCGAGGCCGGTACCCGCCCGACCCCGGACGGCCGTCCGTGGGTCGAGCTGTCCGAGGGCGCGCGGCGCGCGGCGATCGACGGCCACCGGCTGGCCTACATCTCCGAGGCCCCGGTCAACTGGTGCCCCGGCCTGGGCACCGTGCTGGCGAACGAGGAGGTCACCCCCGACGGCCGCTCCGAGCGCGGCAACTTCCCCGTCTTCCGCCGCAACCTGAAGCAGTGGATGATGCGGATCACCGCCTACGCCGACCGGCTGGCCGACGACCTGGACCGGGTCGAATGGCCGGAGTCGGTCAAGGCGATGCAGCGCAACTGGATCGGCCGCTCCGAGGGGGCCCGCGTCCGGTTCCCCGTGGTCGGTTCCGACGACGCCGTCGAGGTCTTCACGACCCGCCCGGACACCCTGTTCGGCGCCACCTACATGGTGCTGGCGCCCGAGCACCCGCTGGTGTCCTCGCTGGTCCCGGCGCAGTGGCCGGACGGCACCGATCCCCGCTGGACCGGTGGCGCGGCGACGCCCGCCGAGGCCGTCGCCGCGTACCGCGCCGAGGCCGCGCGCAAGTCGGAGCTGGACCGCCAGGAGAACAAGGACAAGACCGGTGTGTTCACCGGCGCGTACGCCACCAACCCGGTGAACGGCGCGGCCGTCCCGGTGTTCGTCGCCGACTACGTGCTGATGGGCTACGGCACCGGCGCGATCATGGCGGTCCCCGCGCAGGACCAGCGTGACTGGGACTTCGCCACCGCGTTCGGTCTGCCCGTCGTGCGGACCGTCGACCCGGGTGAGGGCTGGACCGGCGAGGCCTTCACCGGCGACGGGCTGGCGATCAACTCCGCGAACGACGAGATCAGCCTGAACGGGCTGGGCGTCGACGAGGCCAAGCGCACGATCATCGACTGGCTGGCCGCGACGGGCGCGGGCGAGGGCGTCGTGCAGTACAAGCTGCGCGACTGGCTGTTCTCCCGGCAGCGCTACTGGGGCGAGCCGTTCCCGGTCGTCTGGGACCAGCACGGTCCGATCGCGCTGCCCGAGGACCAGCTGCCCGTCGTCCTGCCCGACGTCGACGACTACTCCCCCAAGACCTACGCCCCGGACGACGCGAACTCCGAGCCGGAGCCGCCGCTGTCCCGGGCGCACGAGTGGGTGGCCGTCGAGCTGGACCTGGGCGACGGCCCGAAGCAGTACCGCCGCGAGACGAACACGATGCCGCAGTGGGCCGGGTCGTGCTGGTACTACCTGCGCTACCTGGACCCGGAGAACACCGAGCGGTTCGTCTCCGCCGAGGCCGAGAAGTACTGGATCGGCAAGGACACGGCGCGGTCGGTCGCCGACCCGGGCGGCGTCGACCTGTACGTCGGCGGGGTCGAGCACGCCGTGCTGCACCTGCTGTACTCGCGGTTCTGGCACAAGGTCCTGTTCGACCTGGGCCACGTGAGCAGCGAGGAGCCGTTCCGGAAGCTGTTCAACCAGGGCTACATCCAGGCCTGGGCCTACACCGACGCCCGCGGCACCTACGTGCCGGCCGAGGAGGTCGTCGAGGTCGTCGGGGAGGACGGCACCGCCGGTTTCACGTGGAACGGGCAGCCCGTCACCCGGGAGTACGGGAAGATGGGCAAGTCGCTGAAGAACGTCGTGACGCCCGACGACATGTGCGACCGCTACGGCGCGGACACCTTCCGGCTGTACGAGATGTACACCGGTCCGATGGCCGCCTCCCGCCCGTGGTCGACGCGCGACGTCGTCGGCCCGCAGCGGTTCCTGCAGCGGGTGTGGCGCAACCTGGTCGACGAGACGACCGGTGAGGTCACCGTCGTCGACACGGCGCCGTCGGAGGAGATCCTGCGGTCCGTGCACAAGGCGATCGCCGGCGTCCGCGCCGACTACCCCGCGCTGCACTACAACACCGCCGCCGCGAAGCTGATCGAGCTGAACAACGCCCTGACCAAGCGGGGCACGCCGGTCGAGCGCGAGGTCGCGGAGGCGCTGGTGCTGATGCTGGCACCGCTGGCCCCGCACATCGCCGAGGAGCTGTGGCAGAAGCTGGGCCACGACGACACGCTGGCCTACGCCCCGTTCCCGGTCGCCGACGAGCGCTACCTGGTCGCGGACACCGTCGAGTACCCGATCCAGGTCAACGGCAAGGTCCGTTCCCGGGTCGTCGTCGCCGCCGACGCGGGCCAGGACGACATCCGGGCGGCCGCGCTGGCCGACGAGAAGGTCGTCGCCGCGCTGGACGGGGCCGAGCCGAAGAAGGTCATCGTCGTCCCGGGGCGCCTGGTCAACGTCGTCCGGTAGGGAACGCGGGCGACCTCCTGCCCGTTGAGGCGGGCAGGAGGTCCGTCATGAGCACAGTCCTGACCCTGATCGTGGTGCTGGCCGTCGTCGCGGCCGTCGTCTGGCTGGTCCGGCGGCACAACGCGGACTCCGCCGCCGCCCTGGCCGACGCCCAGGCCGAGTCCCGGCGCTGGGTGGAACGGCTCGGCGGCCAGGTCCTGGCCCTGACCGGGACCGACGAGGCGAGCCGCCAGGCGCTGGCCGACGCGGCCGAGCGCTACACCGCGGCCGGCTCGCAGATGGAGCAGGCGCGGACCCCCGCGCAGTGCCGGCAGGTCACCGAGACCGCCTACGAGGGCCTCTACTACGTCCGAGCCGCACGCACCGCGATGGGCATGGACCCCGGACCCGAGCTGCCGCCGTTGCCCGGCCAGTCCCGCGCCGGTGAGGTCACCGAGGACCGCGAGGTCGAGGTGGAGGGTCGCAGCCTGGGTGCGTCGCCGCGACCGACCGACCGCAACAGCCACTACTACCCCGGTGGGACCGTCGCCGGGCGCCCGGTGCCGCGCGGCTGGTACTCCGAGCCCTGGTGGAAGCCCGCACTCGTCGCCGGGGCCTGGGGCGTCGGCTCGGCGCTGCTGTTCACCTCGCTGTTCAGCGGGATGGCCGGCGCCGACCAGGCCGCCTACGCCGACGGGTTCGCCGACGGCGCGGCGCTCGACGACCCGGGCTTCGACGGCGGCTTCGACGGCGGGGTCGACGGAGCCGACCCGGGCTTCGACGGCGGCTTCGATGGCGGGGGCCTGTTCGACAACGACTCCGACTTCGGCGGGGACTTCTTCTGACCCGCGCGGTCACCGCCGCCGCGGCCGGTCAGGCCCGGGACCCGCGCCGGACCGGCTTCTCCGGCCGCCGGGTCGCCCCGTTCTCCGGTGCCGGGGGCGTGGACAGGGCGGGCTCGGCGAGCCAGGCCTCCACGGCGTCGAGGACGAACGCGGCGTCGTCGAGAGCGGCGCGCGCCTCGGCGGCGGGGGCGGTCGCGTCGGAGTGGTCGGCCAGCGCCCGCCGGTTGTAGAGCGACCGCAGCAGCCGACCGGCGCGCGGGTCCAGCGACCGTTCCCGCACGACCCGGCGCACGAACGCGCTGACCACCTCGGAGTGCTCGGCGCGGGTCTCCCCCAGCACCAGCAGCGCGGTCTCGGCGGCGCGGAACGCGCGGGAGACCGCGGCGTCGCCGAAGCCGTTCTCCGCCAGCACCCGGGCCCCGCCCAGCTCGACCCGGGCCCGGGCGAGCCCGCCGTGCACCCGCCGGGTCACCGGACCCGCACCGCCTCGGCGCGGGCCCGCACGACCGTCGGGTCGGCGGCGCGGACGAGCTCGCCCTGCCCGACCGGCAGCACGCTGATCGTCAGCCCGGTCCGCCGGGTGTGCTGCCACAGCACGTCGTCCATCGCGCGGACCTCCTCCCAGGGCAGGATCGGGACCCCGTCGTCGTCGAGCACCACGAGCAGGTCGATCGCGGACTCGACCGAGCCCTCCCCGCTGGCCCAGGACCCGAACAGCAGCACCTGGCGCAGTCGGGGTCCGTAGAGCAGGGCCAGGTCGTCGTCGACGGCGGCGGGCACGTCGTCGTTGGACGGGTCCGGATCGGGGTAGCGGGCCTTGATCCGCTCGCCGTCCTCGGCACCGATCAGGCCGGCCGCGACCAGCCAGTCCGCCGCCCGGCGCCGGGCACGGGCGTCGCGGAAGCGGTACCACTGGTCACGGACCTCGGGGAACTCGAACAGCGTGTTCTTGAACCGGCGGAACGCGCCCCGGCCGTCGATCGCGCGGTCCAGCAACGCCGCGGCCCGGCGGTGCTGCACGCCCGCGGTGAAGTCGGACATGTCCCGATAGGACTCCCGGCTGGTCACCGGCCGGATCTCCACCCAGTCCGGATCGGGCCGGGTGCCGCCGGACACGCCGTGCACCTCGGCGTCGGCCGGGTCGAGGTACCAGGTGACCTCCGGCGTGCGGTCCTCGAGCGCGTCCGCGAGCGCGGACAGATCGAGGCGGGCGGGGTCGAGCACGGGGCGACTCTATGCCCGGTCCGGGGCGCGTGGCAGCCGTCGCAGGGCCTCGATCCTCGCGTCGGTCCTCGTCGTCAGTCCTTGTCGTCCTCGTCCTCGTCGTCGTCCTCGTCATCGGAGCCGAAGAAGAACTGTGCGACGAGGACCGCGGCCCAGATCCCCATCGGCACCATCGGCCAGAAGAACGGGAGCCCCTCCCCGTCGGAGGCCGCGGAGACCGCGGTCACCACCCAGATGCCGGTCAGGATGACCGCGGTGCCGGCCCACGACCGCCACTCGGTGAGGTGCTCACGCCTTGCCTCGGCCTTCTCCACCTCCGCCGTCTCGGCACGCACCGACGGCAGGGCCGTGCGCTCCACCGCGGGCAGGTCGGCGACCAGCCGGTCGAGATCCGCGCGGACGGTCGCCGCGTAGGCCTGCTGCAACCGCTCGTCGTACTCGGTCAGGGACAGCCGGCCTTCGTCGTGCGCCAGCGTCAGCCGTTCCGCGACCTCATTCCGTTCGGCGTCCGACACCCGCAGCACGGACCGCTCGTCGTCCCTGGACTCCCCCATGCCCGTCGAGCGTAGTGACCGAGCCGGTCACCGGGGTCGGTCGTTCGGAGGATCCCCGACCCCGGGACCCGGCCGGACGGGTGGCGACGGCGACGCCGACCAGGCAGAGCAGGCCGCCGGCGAGCGCGGCCGGTGCGGGCACCTCCCCGAGCAGCGCCCAGGACAGTCCGACCACCAGCGGCGGGATCGCGTACGTGGTCGCGGCCAGCTTGCTCGCTGTGGTGCGGGTCAGGGCGTACCCCCAGGTCAGGAACGCGACGCCGGTCGGGAACACCCCCAGGTAGACGACGCCGGCGACGGCCGTCGCCGGTGCGGTGGCGAGCTCGGCGACCAGCGACGGCAGGAACGGCAGCAGTGCGACGGCCCCGGCGACCGCGCCGGTCCAGGTCATCGTCAGGGCGTCCACCCGAGGCAGCAGCCGCTTCTGCGCGACGGCCGCACCCGCGTAGACCAGCGCGGCGAGCAGCCCCAGCAGCACCCCGGACAGGTCGACGCCCCCGGCGGAGGAGGCGGCCGCGATCAGCACCACCCCGGCGAACGCGACGCCCATCCCGGCCAGCAGCCGCGCGGGGAAGCCCTCCCCGAGCAGCAGCCCGGCCAGGACGGCGACGACCACCGGCGCCACGTTCACCAGCAGCGCGGTGGTGCCGGCGTCGAGGTGCCGCTCGGCCGCGTTCAGCGCGAGGTTGTAGACGCCGAACCAGGCCGCACCCCAGATCGCCACCGCGGCCAGCAGGCGTCCGCGGGGCAGTGGTGGGCCGGAGGTGCGTCTCCGGGCGCGGACGACGCTCAGGATCGCGGTCAGGGTCAGGGCCCCGAGCAGCATCCGCCCCAGGGCCAGCGCACCCGGGGACAGGTCGTGACCGACGGCGCGGATGGCCACGAACGCCGACGCCCACAGCACGACGGTGGTGGCCGCGGCGGCGAGCGGCAGCAGGCGGGACCGGGTCGCGGGGCTCACAGGGTGGGCCGGCGGGTGTCGTAGCCGGTGCGGACGGGCAGCCGTCGCGGTCGGTCCCGGAACGACCGGTACAGCGCGGCGAGGACGGCGGGCGTGGTGAGGGCGAGCAGCCCCAGGTGCACGGTGGTCATGAGGACATCGTCGGACCGCCCCACGGTTCAGCACCAGCGACATGTTCTGTTCCTGGATTCAGTTCTGCTGTACGGTCGGGCGGTGCTCGACACCCATCGTCTGATGATCTTCCGGTCGGTCGTGGCCGGTGGGTCGGTGCAGTCCGCCGCCGCCAACCTGGGGTACACGCCGTCGGCGGTGAGCCAGCACGTCACCGCGCTCGCCCGGGAGACCGGTCTGGTGCTGTTCGAGCGGGTGGGCCGCGGGCTGCGGCCGACCGCGGCAGGGCTGCTGCTGGCCGAACAGGCCGACGCGGTGCTGGCCCGGCTCGGGGAGGCCCAGGTGCTCGTCGAGGACCTGCGCACCGGGCGCACCGGGTCGCTGTCGCTCGCCTACTTCGCCTCCGTCGGGTCCGCCTGGATGCCGCGGGTCGTGCGCAGGCTGACCGGTGGCTTCCCGGGCGTCCGACTCGACCTGGCCCTGCGCGAGTGGCTGCCCGACGACCCGGCCGACCGCTCGGACCTGCAGATCGCCGTCGAGCGACCGGATTACGAGGCCTGGCCCGGGTTCTCGGTGCACCACCTGCTCGACGACCCCTACGTCGTGGTGCTGCCCGACGATCACCCGCTGGCCGGGGCGGAGCAGGTCGACCTGGCAGACCTGGCCGGGCAGCGATGGGTGGACAACGACTTCGCCCGCGGGTGGTGCCGGCGCAACCTGGTCGAGGCCTGCGCCGCCGCCGGGTTCCGCCCGCCGTTCCACGTCGAGGCTCACGACTACCGCACGGCGCTGGCCTTCGTCGCCGCCGGCATCGGAGTCACCGTGCTCCCCCGGCTCGGGGCCGTCGACCTGCCGGCCGGGACCTGCGCGGTGCCGGTCGTGCGCCCCACGCCGGTGCGGACGATCCTCGCGGTGGTCCGGGACGCCGCCGCTGCCGCGCCACCGTTGCTGGCGGCGCTCGACGAGCTGCGCGCGCAGTCCGCCCTCAGCCCTGCGGGCGCACCATGATCTCGGTGAGGTGGGCGTCGCGGGTCGCGGTCAGCGCGGCAAGGATCGCGGCGCCGACCGACTCCGGGCGCAGGAACTTCGAGCCGTCGTACCCGCCGTCCGCCGTCCCGGCTGCGGCCGCCTCCTGGGCCACGACCCGCTCCTGCATCGCGGTGTCCACCCGGCCCGGGTGCACGGAGGTGACCCGGATGCCGTTGCCGGACTCCTCGGCGCGCAGCGCCTCGCCGAAGGCGCGCAGCGCGAACTTGCTGGCCGCGTAGGAACCCCAGCCCGGGCGGGCGGTGAGCCCGGCGCCGGAGTTGACGAGCACGACGTCGGACCCGGTGTCCGTCCCGGCCGCGCGCAGCGCGGGCAGCAGCAGCCGGGTCGTCTCGGCGACCGCGACGACGTTGACGTCGAACTGGTGGCGCCAGGTCTGCGCGGTGGTCTCCTCGACGGTGCCCAGCTCCCCGATCCCGGCCGAGTGGACCAGCGCGTCGAGCCGGTCGATGCCGTCGAGGGCGGTGGCCAGCGCGTCGTCGTCGGTGAGCTCGACGGCCATGGTGCGGACCGCGACCGGGCCCGCCTCGGTCAGCTCATCGGCGAGGGCCTCCAGCCGCTTCTCGTCCCGGCCGCCGAGGACCAGGTCGTAGCGCGGCGCGAGCAGCCGGGCGGTGGCGGCGCCGATGCCCTGGGAGGCACCGGTGATCAGGGCGAGCGGGCGGCGGGGAGCGGTCACCCGGTGAACCTACGACGACCGGCCCCGTCCTGCGCGCGGACGGGGCCGGTCGTACCGGGGAGCGGGTGCGCTCAGAGCTGAGCTGCGTTCAGAGCTGAGCTGCGTTCCGCACGCTTCTCTCAGACCCGGCGGGCCGAGTTGAACGGCATCCGGTCGACGTCGGAGATCTTCACCGGCTGACCGCTCGTGGAGGCGTGCACGATCTGGCCGCCGCCGATGTAGATGCCGACGTGGCTGACCGGGCTGTAGAAGAAGACCAGGTCACCGGGCTTGAGGTTCGACTTCGACACCGGGGTGCCCACCTGGGCCTGGGCACGGCTCGTGCGGGGCAGGTCCTTGCCCGCCTTGGCGAAGGCGTAGCGGACCAGGCCGGAGCAGTCGAACGCGCTCGGGCCGGTGGCGCCCCAGCGGTAGGGCTTGCCGAGCTGGGCCAGCGCGGTCGACATCGCGCCGCTGCGTGCGGCGGCGGCCTGCGCGGCCGGGGCCGCGGCCTGCGCCGCGGAGGAGACCGAGAGCGCGGCCGGGTTCGCGCCGCGCGTCGGCAGCACGTTCGCGGCCGGGGCGACGGCACGGGTCACGGTCTCCGCGGTGGGTGCCGCGGAAGCGGTGGTGCCCGTGGGGGCCGCGGTGGCGGCGGGGAGCACGGACAGAACTGCGGCCGCGGCGGCAGTGGTGGCCACGACGGCGACGCGGAGCGCCGGAGCGGAATGACGCTGGGGCACGGTGGGGTCCTCGGGATGTTGCACCACCGGAGGAGCGGTCGGGGCGGGACCCGTGGACGCCGGTACGAAGGGGGAGTTCCGGTGGGGAGACCGGACAGCGCTCACGACCCGCCCGCGTCGTCGCCCGGCGGTGACCCTGCACCCCTCACCCCGGATGGGCGGTGGTCGCGCAAGGCCGGACCGCACATTACGAACAGATATCGCTCGATTAAATGACGCAGAACACATTCATTGCATGACTGCGATCACGACGAATAACGAGAACATTCCGGATCGGTAATTTCAGATTCCGGAACGTCTCCGGTACGGGAACGGCCCGGGGATGACCTGCGCGGTCGTCCCCGGGCCGTTGTACCGAGAAACCGATCAGTTGTCGATCTCGCCCCGGATGAACGCCTCGACCTTGTCGCGCGCCTCGGAGTCGCGGTACTGCTCCGGCGGCGACTTCATGAAGTAGCTCGACGCCGACAGGATCGGTCCGCCGATGCCGCGGTCCTTGGCGATCTTGGCCGCCCGCACGGCGTCGATGATGATGCCCGCGGAGTTCGGGGAGTCCCAGACCTCGAGCTTGTACTCCAGGTTCAGCGGGACGTCACCGAACGCGCGGCCCTCGAGCCGGACGTAGGCCCACTTGCGGTCGTCCAGCCAGGACACGTAGTCCGACGGGCCGATGTGCACGTTGCCCTTGCCCATGTCCCGGTCCACCTGCGAGGTGACGGCCTGGGTCTTGGAGACCTTCTTGGACTCCAGCCGCTCGAGCTCCTTCATGTTCAGGAAGTCCATGTTCCCGCCCACGTTGAGCTGCATCGTGCGGTCCAGCTGCACGCCGCGGTCCTCGAACAGCTTCGCCAGCACCCGGTGGGTGATGGTCGCGCCGACCTGGGACTTGATGTCGTCGCCGACGATCGGGACGCCGGCCGCGCGGAACTTCTCCGCCCACTCCGGGTCCGAGGCGATGAACACCGGCAGCGCGTTGACGAAGGCGACACCCGCGTCCAGCGCGGCCTGTGCGTAGAACCGGTCGGCGTCCTCGCTGCCCACCGGCAGGTAGGACACCAGCACGTCGGCCTCGGTGTCGCGCAGCACCGCCGCGACGTCGACGGGCTCGCCGTCGGCCTCGGTGATGGTCTCCCGGTAGAAGCGGCCGAGACCGTCGAGGGTCGGCCCGCGCTGCACGGTCACCCCGAGCGGCGGCACGTCCGCGATCTTGACCGTGTTGTTCTCACTGGCCGAGATCGCGTCGGCGAGATCCTGACCGACCTTCTTCGCGTCGACGTCGAACGCGGCCACGAAGGTCACGTCCCGGACGTGGTACCCGCCGAAGTCGACGTGCATCAGGCCGGGGACCTGGGTCGACGGATCGGCGTCCGCGTAGTAGTGAACCCCCTGGACCAGCGATGCCGCGCAGTTGCCCACGCCGACGACCGCCACCCGAACCTGGCTCATGTCAGGCTCCTCCTGTTGTCTCGTCCTGTCGTACCCCGCCGGTCGCGGGCCGGGATGGCCCGCCGCCGGGGAAGGTCCTCTCGTCACGGCCGTCCGTGGCATCCTGCTCGGCCCGTTCGGTCGCGATCAGCTCGTTCAGCCAGCACACCTCGCGCTCGGAGCACTCCAGCCCGAGCCGGTGCAGCTCGCGGGTGTAGCGGTCGACGCCCTCGCAGGGTCTGCCGAGCGCGGTGCGCAGGCCGTCCCGGCGTTCCTCGACGGCCCGTCTGCGGCCCTCCAGGATCCGGATCCTGGTCTCCGCCGGTGTCCGCGCGAAGAACGCCAGGTGCACGTCGAAGCTTCCGTCCTCCCAGGCCTGGGGGCCGGCCTCGGCGAGCATGGCAGCGAACCGGTCCCGGCCCGCCGGGGTGATGCGGTAGACCCGCCTGCCCCGTCGCAGCCGTCCCGGAGTGCGTCCGTACTGATCACCCGCCTCGTCGGTGGTCTCCGCGATCGACCCGGCCCGGAGCAGCCGGCGCAGGGCCGGGTACAACGAGCCGTAGGAGAACGCGCGGAAGCCGCCGAGCCGGCGACCGAGCTGCTTGCGCAGCTCGTACCCGTGCAGCGGACCGTCCTGGAGCAGGCCGAGGACCGCGAAGTCCAGCATCGCGACCTCCTCCGTGCGGACCGCCGACCGGTCACCCTATCGGTCCGATACATCGATCCGCCCGTGTGATGATCGTGATCACAGGCGACCGCGGACCGGACGAGTCCCCCGACCAGGTACGGAACGGTCGTGCCCGCGGGGCCCCGTGCGGGACGGCGATGGGTCCGCGGGTCCGTCCCGCGTACCATGGACGGGTGCTCAGCCCGCGACAGGTGGTGGACTACGCCCTGCAGCGCCGTGCTCTGCTGGCCGACGTCCGGGCCGGTCGGGTCGGCCGTGAGGAGGTGTGTGATGCGGGTGCCTACCTGCTCCGCGCCGCGCGCTTCCACGGCGCCCCCGCCGATCGGGCCTGTCCGGTCTGCCGGCACGACGAGCTCGCCCAGGTCTCCTGGGTGTTCGGCGAGAGTCTGCGTCACGTCTCCGGCTCGGCCCGCTCCGCGGCGGACCTCGAGCAGCTCGCGGCGCAGGTGCCCGACTTCTCGGTACACGTCGTCGAGGTGTGCACCGAGTGCCGCTGGAACCACCTGGTCCGCTCGTTCGTCCTCGGCACCGGCCGCCCCCGCCGTGGCCGGCGGAGTGCGGGTGGCTGAGTCCGATGGCGCCCTGCCCGACGAGCACGACCACCCGGACCGCGTGCACCGCGCCGGTCCGACGCCGGATCCCCTCGGCCCCGGGCACCCCCGGCCCGGGTTGCTGCGGATCCGGTCCACCGCATCCCACGGAGCCGCCCGGTGAACGACGAGCGTGACCCCCGGCGCACCCCGCCGCCGCCCCCGCCCCCCGGTCCCCCGCGGTCCCGCCCCCCGATGCCCCCGCCGCCACCCCGGCCGGGCGCGGGCGCCCGTCCCCCGATGCCCCCGCCGCCCCCCGGCCGTCCGCCGGTGGGCGGCCGTCCCGCGCCCGCGGGACCGCCGCCGCGCCCGGTCCCCCAGCCCCCTCCGCCGCTGCTGACCCACGACGACTCGGGGGTCGGCCACTTCGACCCGGTCGTCCGGCCGGCCCAGGCCGGCCCGCGCACGGCGGCCCCGCAGCGCACCGGCCGTCCGCCGGCCGGTGCGGCGGCGTCCGGTGCGGCACCGGCCACGGCCCCCCGTCGTGGGGCCGGGGGCGGCCGGCCGCCCGGCCCGCCCGGTCGTTCCGACGGTCGCGGTCCCGGCGACGGCGGCGACGGCGACGGGAAGAAGAAGCCCGGCCGTCGTCGCCGGCTCCGGCGCTGGCTGATCGGGCTCGCCGCGGTCGCGGTGATCGGCCCGCTGGTCGCCTTCGCGATCGGCTGGCTGGTCTTCCCGGTCCCCGCCGCCGACGACATCGCCGTCACCCAGGTCGCGACCTTCACCTACGCCGCCGGCGCCCCGCTGGCCACCGTGCGGCCGGACAACGTCAACCGGACCAGCGTCGACCTGTCCCAGGTGCCGGTGCCGGTCCAGCAGGCCGTGCTGTCCGCCGAGGACCGCACGTTCTTCTCCAACCCCGGCTTCGACATCACCGGCATCGCGCGGGCAGTGATCAACCAGCTCTCCGGCGGGATCGGCGGCGGCTCGACGATCACCCAGCAGTACATCAAGGTGACCACCGGCAACGACCAGTACTCGCTGTTCCGCAAGTTCCGCGAGGTCGTGCTGGCCGCGAAGATGTCCAAGGAGATGACCAAGGAGCAGATCCTCGGCAACTACCTGAACGCGATCTACCTGGGTCGCGGCGCCTACGGCATCCAGGCCGCCAGCCAGGCGTACTTCGGGAAGAACGTCCAGGACCTGAACGCCTCCGAGGGCGCGATGATCGCCGGGCTGATCCAGTCGCCGTCGCGCTGGGACCCGGCGAAGAACCTCGAGATGTCCCAGCAGCGGTGGAACTTCGTGCTCGACGGCATGGTCGCCCAGGGCTGGATGAGCCCGGCCGACCGGGCGCAGCAGAGGTTCCCGCAGTGGCGGGAGGCCTCCGCGGCCGAGGGCGGGGGCATCCCCGGTGACGACAAGGGCCACATCTACAACGCGGCCCGCGCCGAGCTGGAGAAGCTCGGGATCTCCGAGACCGAGATCAACACACAGGGCCTGACGGTCACCACGACGATCGACCCGAAGGCCCAGGAGGACGCGGCGAAGGCCGTCCAGAAGGTGATGGAGGGCCAGCCCGACAACCTGCGGTCCTCGCTGGTGTCGGTGAACCCGAAGACCGGCGCGGTCATCGCCTACTTCGGCGGGGAGAACGGCGTCGGTCTCGACTACGCCTCGGTGCTCAAGCAGCCCGGCTCGTCGTTCAAGCCGTTCGTGCTCGCGGCGGCGCTGCAGGCGAACCCGCCGGTCGGCCTCGGCACGATCTACGACGGCTCCTCCCCCCAGGAGCTCGCCGGCACCACGGTCACCAACTCCGAGGGCGTGAGCTGCGGCCAGTGCTCGGTGAAGGAGGCCATGACCAAGTCGATCAACACGGTCTTCTACCGGATGGGCCTCGACGTCGGCCCGCAGCGCGTCGCCGACGCCGCGCACCAGGCGGGCATCCCCGCCGACCTGCTGCCGAACCCCACCGGCGGCATCTCGCTGGGCGACCGCGAGGTCCACCCCGAGGACATGGCCGCGGCCTACGCCACGTTCGCGGCCGACGGCATGCGGCGCGACCCGTTCCTGGTCGCGAAGGTCACCGCCAGCGACGGCCGGGTCATCTACGACCGCGGCAGCACCGACAACGGCCAGCAGGTCATGCCGGCCGAGGTCGCCCGCAACGTCACCGAGTCCATGACCGACGTCGCGAGCTCGTCGCGGATCGGGCTGGACGGGCGTCCGGTCGCCGCGAAGACCGGCACCGTGCAGAGCAGCGTCGAGGGTCAGAACAACGACGCCTGGACCGTCGGCTACACCCCGTCGGTGTCCACCGCGGTGTGGGTCGGTACCGACGACAACTCCCCGATCAAGAACTCCGCGGGACGTCCGGTCTACGGGCGGATGCTGCCCGGCTCGATCTGGCAGTCGTTCATGACCGACGTGCTGCGGGGGACCCCGGTGGAGCAGTTCTCCGACTTCGAGCCGATCGGTCAGGCCCCGGCGCGGGCCGTCTCGAACGACTCGGGGCAGGGTGACGAGCAGCAGACCACCACCACCCAGGAGCCCGGCGACGGCCGTGACAACGGCGACAACGGCGACCGGGGTGACCGCGCGGACCGGGGTGACTCCTCGGGCGACGGCTCGGGCGACGCGTCGGGTGACGGCAACAGCGGCGACGGCGGCAACGGCGACGGCAGCGGTGACGGCGATGGTCAGCCGGGCTCCGACGCGGGCCGGGACCGTCCGGGCCGCGGGGGCGACAACTGACCGCAGGCGCCCGGCCCGGAGCCGCACCGCCCGCCCCCCGCGAGGCGCCGGGGGCGGGCGTCCGGGACCGGGACATCCCGACCTGGACCGAGCCGTTGGTGCGCGCCGCCAGTCGGGTCGTCGGCGGCCCGATGGGCCGGCACGCACTCGTCGGACGGTCCCGGTGGTGGACGCCGCTGCGGGTGGTGCTGCTGTTCGCCGTCGTCGTGCTGGCGCTGGGCTGGCTGGGCAAGGCGGCCTGCCTGCAGGAGTACCGCACCCCGGACGGTGCGCTCGCGCTGGACTGGCGCAACGACCGCCAGTACGTCGCGATGTGCTACTCCGACACCGTCCCGCTCTACGGGCTGGAGGGTCTCGCCGACGACGCCGTGCCCTACCGCGACGCCTGGTTCGAGACCGCCGCCGACGGCTCCCGCACCGCCCGGTACATGGAGTACCCGGTCGTCACCGGGATGTTCCAGTACCTCAACGCGCAGCTGACCGACGGCTGGCAGTGGCTGGCCGAGCGGCTGCCGCTGCCGACCGCGCTCGACGTCGTCGTCTACTTCGACGTCACCGCGATCTGGCTGGCCATGGCCTGGCTGGTGGTCGTGTGGGCGGTGCTGATGCTCCGCCCGGAACGCCCGTGGGACGCCGCGCTGGTCGCGCTGTCGCCGCTGGTGGTGGTGCACGCGTTCACCAACTTCGACACGCTCACCGTCGCGCTCGCGACCGGCGCGCTGCTCGCGCTGCGCCGGGACCGGCCGGTCTGGGCCGGGGTGCTGCTCGGGATCGGCGGCGCGGCGAAGCTCTACCCGCTGCTGCTCCTGCTGCCGGTGCTGCTCGTCGGCTGGCGACGCCGCGACGACGGCGGTCTCCCGCGTGCCGCCTGGACGATCGGCGCCGCCGTCCTCGCCTGGGTGGCGGTGAACCTCCCGGTCGCGCTGGCCTGGCCCCGCGGCTGGGCCGAGTTCTTCCTGCTCAACCGCACGCGCCCGGCCGACCCGGACTCGGTCTGGTACTCGCTGTACTGGTTCACCGGCTGGTCCGGCTTCGACGGCCCGCTCGGTGACGGGCAGTCCCCCACCGTGCTCAACACCGTCACCGCGGTGCTCATGGCGCTGGCGTTCGTCGCGATCGCCGCTCTGGCGCTGCGCGCTCCGCGGCCGCCCGCGGTCGCCGAGCTGGCCTTCCTGACGGTCGCGGCGTTCCTGCTCCTGAACAAGGTGTGGAGCCCGCAGTACTCGCTGTGGCTGGTCCCGCTCGCGGTGCTCGCCCTGCCGCGCTGGCGGCTGCTGCTGGCGTGGATGACCGTCGACGCGCTGGTGTGGGTGCCGCGGATGTACCAGTACCTCGGCGTCGCGAACAAGGGGCTGCCCCCCGAGCCGTTCCTGGTGACGGTGCTGGTCCGCGACGCCGTGGTCGTCGCCCTGTGCGTGCTCGTCGTCCGGCAGATCCTGCGGCCCGGCACCGACCCGGGCCGGGACCCGGAGCCGGTCTGGCCGGTCGGCCCACGTCCCTCCCGGGCTGCAGTGCCCGCAGTGCCCGCAGCGCCCACAGTGCCCGCCGCCGCGTCCGCCGGGGCCGTGCCCGCACGGAGCGGGCGGCGCCGGAGCGGGGACGGCGGCGGACCCGGTGCCACCGGTCCGGACGGCGCGACCCGGTCCACCGGCTCCGGCCGGGCCACTCGCGCGGCCGCACCCCGGCCGTGGCCGTCCCGGGCGGCCCGCCCCCGGCGCGGTCCCGTGGACTGACCCGCGGCTCCGTCCGGCCGGCTGCGCGGCCGCCCTGGCGGTCCGGCACCGGGCCCCGTGCGGCACCGGGCCCGGCATGGTGCGCGACGTCCTCGATCGGTCGCGGCCGCGTGCCGGACCACCAGCGACGCAGCCGCGGCGGCCACCGACCGGCGAGACCGCCGAGGGCCCGGCACGGCGCGGGGTGGCGCCGCACGGGGTGTGACGTGTGCGGCGGCGACGGAGACCGGTGCGGTGCCCGGCCGGGTGCGACGATCGGGACATGGCCGACGACGTGGTGGTCCCGGAACCGGTGCAGCAGCGGCTGCGGGAGCGTGTCGAGGCGGCGCTGACGACGCTCCCGCCGGCCGAGCGCCGGGCCGCGTCGGAGGCGGACCGGGCGGGGAAGCGGGCCGCCGCCGTCACCCTGACGCTGCTGCCGGTCCCCGGTGCCACCGGCGACGGCCGCCTCGCCGACGAGGTCGCGTTCGTCCTGACCCGGCGCGCCCGGTCGCTGCGGGCGCACTCCGGGCAGTGGGCCCTACCGGGCGGGCGGCTCGACCCGGGTGAGACCGCCGAGGAGGCGGGGCGCCGCGAGGTGTCCGAGGAGATCGGGCTCGAGCTCGGTCCGGACCGCGTGCTCGGCCTGCTCGACGACTACCCGACCCGATCCGGCTACGTCATCACCCCGGTCGTGCTGTGGGCCGGCGGTGCGGGCGAGCCGACGCCGAACCCGGACGAGGTGGCCGAGCTGTACCGCCCGCCGCTGGCCGAGATCGACCACGAGCCGCGGTTCCTCACGATCCCCGAGTCCGACGCCCCGGTGATCCAGGTGCCGCTGTTCGGCCGCTTCGTCCACGCCCCCACCGGCGCGGTGCTCCACCAGTTCCGCGAGGTCGTCCTGCACGGGCGCCCCACCCGGGTCGCGCACCTGGAGCAGCCGGTCTTCGCCTGGCGCTGAGGCGCCCCGGGGCTCACGCCGGCCGGCCGGCTCGCCGGTACCGCCCGAGCCCGCCTCAGGTGTGCTCCCGCAGGAACGCGATGTCGCGGGCCTGCCCCTCGGCCGGGGTCTCCACCACGACCGGCGCCCCCGCCGCCGCGACGACGGCGGCCAGCTCGTCCGGCGGGATCGTGCCGTCGTCGATGTTGGCGTGCCGGTCGCGGGCCGAGTCGAACGCGTCGCGCGAGTTGTTCAGGTGGATCAGGTCGATCCGCCCGGTGATCCCCCGGACCCGCTCGACGATCCCGGCCAGCTCCTCGCCGCCGGCGAAGGCGTGGCAGGTGTCCAGGCAGAACCCGACGCCGAACTCGCCCACGGCGTCCCACAGCCGGCCCAGCGCGTCGAACCGGCGGGCCATCGCGTTGTCCCCGCCCGCGGTGTTCTCGATCAGGACGGGCACGTCGAAGCCGTGCTCACCGGCCTGGCGTTCGACGAACTTACGCCAGTTGTCGACGCCGACCGCCGGGTCGTCGTCCTTCGTGACGTGGCCGCCGTGCACGACCAGCCCGAACGCGCCGACCTCGGCGGCCCCGGCCAGGTGGTGCTGGACGATCGTGCGGCTGGGGATGCGGATCCGGTTGTTCGTGGACGCGACGTTCGCGGTGTAGGGCGCGTGCACCACCACCGCGACGTCCGAGGCGGCCAGCTCCGCGGCCCGCGGGTGCGGCGGCGGCTTCTTCCAGCCCTGCGGGTCGGACAGGAAGAGCTGGATCACCTCGGCCCCGACCTCGGCGGCCGCGGCCAGGGGGTCCTCGGCGTCGCGGACGTGTGCTCCGATCTGCATGCGGGCACGGTAGCGAGGACCCCCGACAGTCCTCGGCCGCCGGTGGGGTCCGCCGCGGCGCTCCCCCGCGGGAGGCCGCGGACCGGGCACCCGTACGGCGACCGGCGCCCCCGCGGGCACGACCCGGACCCGCCACGGCGATCCCCGTACCCGCAGGTCGGGGCCGGACCGGCCGTTGCTAGCCTGTACCGGCATCCCCGCAGGTCCCGTGCATTCCGCCGGAAACTGTCGGGGTGCACTGAGAACCTCCTGTCACGGCCGTCCGGGCCGTGACCGTTTCGAGTCCATAGGAGGTGAGTGGTTCTCATGCGTCATTACGAGGTCATGGTCATCCTCGACGGCGGCCTGGACGAGCGCACTGTGCAGCCGTCCCTGGAGCAGTTCCTCACCGTCGTGAAGAACGACGGCGGATCGGTCGAGAAGATCGAGGTCTGGGGCAAGCGCCGCCTGGCCTACGAGATCAAGAAGCAGGGCGAGGCCATCTACGCGGTCCTCGACATCACCGCGGAGCCCGCCACCGTCGCCGAGCTGGACCGCCAGCTGGGTCTGAACGAGTCCGTGCTGCGCACCAAGGTCCTGCGCAAGGACGTCACCCCCACGCCGGCGCCCGCCGCCGGCTGATTGGAGCCGTCATGGCCGGCGAGACCGTCATCACCGTCGTGGGCAACCTGACGGCGGATCCCGAGCTGCGGTTCACCCCGTCCGGCGCCGCGGTCGCCAACTTCACCGTGGCGTCCACCCCGCGCACCTTCGACCGCCAGTCCGGCGAGTGGAAGGACGGCGAGGCGCTCTTCCTGCGCTGCAACATCTGGCGCCAGGCGGCGGAGAACGTCGCCGAGTCCCTGACCCGCGGCGCGCGCGTCGTGGTCCAGGGTCGTCTGCGCCAGCGGTCGTTCGAGACCAAGGAAGGCGAGAAGCGGACCGTCGTGGAGATGGAGGTCGACGAGGTCGGCCCGTCCCTGCGCTACGCGACCGCCAAGGTCAACAAGGTCAACCGGGGCGGAGGCTCCGGTGGCTTCGGTGGCGGCGGCGGTGGCTACGACGGCGGTGGCGCCCGACAGGGTGGCGGTTCCGGCGGCGGAGGCAACTCCGGCGGCGGCTATGACGACCCCTGGGGTTCGGCCCCGCCCGCGGGCAGTGGCGCCGCGTCCGACGACGAGCCCCCCTTCTGATCCACGTACCTCTCCGCCCGTGACGGGCGGAGGACGATCTCCAGGAGCACCACCATGGCCAAGGCCATCGTGCGCAAGCCGAAGAAGAAGGTCTGCGCTTTCTGCAAGGACAAGGCCCAGCTGATCGACTACAAGGACACCGGTCTGCTGCGGAAGTTCATCTCCGACCGCGGCAAGATCCGTGCCCGTCGGGTCTCCGGCAACTGCCGGCAGCACCAGCGGGACGTCGCCGTCGCGGTCAAGAACTCCCGCGAGGTGGCCCTGCTGCCGTACACCTCGACCGCTCGCTGAGGAAGGGGAGACACATGAAGCTCATCCTCAACGCCGACGTCCCGAACCTGGGTGCCCCGGGTGACATCGTCGAGGTCAAGGACGGCTACGGCCGCAACTACCTGCTGCCGCGCAAGCTCGCGGTCGTCGCCACCCGTGGCGCCGAGAAGCAGATCGAGCAGATCCGCCGGGCCCAGAAGTCCCGCGAGATCCGCGACCTGGGCCACGCCCAGCAGGTCGACTCGCAGCTGCGCAACATCAACGTGACCGTCTCGGCCAAGGCCGGCGACACGGGCCGCCTGTTCGGCTCGATCACCCCGGCCCAGGTCGTCGACGCCGTCAAGGCGGCCGGCGGTCCGCTGCTGGACAAGCGCAGCATCGACGTCCCGGGTCACCTCAAGACCCTGGGCAAGCACCAGGTGCAGGTCCGCCTGCACCCGGAGGTCACCACCGAGCTGCCGATCGCGGTCGTCGCGAGCTGAGCGGTCCGGTGGTCGTACGACCACCGAGCGTGATCAGGGCGGGGTTCGGAGCCATGTGCTCCGGACCCCGCCCTTTCGTGTGTCCGGAGCCGGCCTTACGGGCGTCGCGGACACGGTGTGCAGTCCCGGGTGGACGATCGACACCGATCGAACGACCCCGCACCGGGATGCCTTGTCACGCAGCCGACACGCCGCCCGGTGACGATCCACTCGCCGGGCGGGCCTGTGGACGCGCCGGGCGGTGAACGGCCCGCCGGGCGCTCCGACACGCCCGTACGCGGCGTGCGACGACACGCCAGAGCAAAGTTGTCCACAGCTGTGAGTATGCCTCTGACCTGCGGATACGGCCCGTTCCGGGATGCTGTCCCCAGGTTGTCCCCAACACGGTCCCGGGACGGGCGGCATCCGTGCACAGTTCATCCCCAATTCGATCACCAGGCCGGTTCGCCACGGGCCCTGCGGCCGACCTACTGTCGGTCGTGCCGGTACGCGAGCGCCGTGCTCCCCGGGTCGCGCCCGCTGCGGTCCGTCGGGCACCACGCCGGCCGGCAGATCGCCGACGACGGTCGCGAGTGAGCGGTACGCACCACTCGCGCGTCGAACGTGCGTTCGGTACTGTGTCCACCGGGGGTGACGCTGCGTATGGCTCTGACGGACGATCGTCCCGGCAACAAGCCCCGTGCGGTCCGTGACGGCGAGAAGGCGTCCGGATCCGGCGAGAGCGCGACGTTCGACCGTCAGCCGCCGCAGGACCTCACGGCCGAACAGTCGGTGCTCGGCGGCATGCTGCTGAGCAAGGACGCGATCGCCGACGTCGTGGAGGTGCTGCAGCCGGAGGACTTCTACCGGCCGGCCCACCAGACCGTCTACGAGACGATCCTGGACCTCTACAGCCGTGGCGAGCCCGCGGACGCGGTGACCGTCTCGGCGGAGCTGCAGCGGCGCGGTGAGCTGGTCCGCCTCGGCGGCGCGCCCTACCTGCACACCCTCATCGCCACCGTGCCCACCGCGGCGAACGCGGCGTACTACGCCGAGATCGTCGGCGAGAAGGCGGTCCTGCGACGGCTGGTCGAGGCGGGCACCCGGATCGTGCAGCTCGGCTACCACGGCGCCGACGGCGGCGACGTCGACGACGCGGTGGACCGGGCCCAGGCCGCGGTCTACGAGGTCACCGAGCGCACCACCACCGAGGACTACACGGTCCTGGAGGAGCTGCTCCAGCCCACGATGGACGAGATCGACGCGATCGCCTCCCGGGGCGGCCAGTCCACGGGTGTGCCGACCGGCTTCGCCGACCTCGACCAGGTCACCAACGGTCTGCACCCGGGCCAGATGGTCGTCGTCGCGGCCCGGCCGGGTCTGGGCAAGTCGACCCTGGGTCTGGACTTCGCCCGCTCCTGCTCCATCAAGAACGGCATGACCAGCGCGTTCTTCTCGCTGGAGATGAGCAAGTCCGAGATCGTCATGCGTCTGCTGTCGGCGGAGGCCCGGATCCGGCTGGCCGACATGCGCGCCGGCCGGATGTCGGACGAGGACTGGACACGGATGGCGCGGCGGATGTCGGAGATCTCCGAGGCGCCGCTCTACATCGACGACTCGCCGAACCTGACGCTCATGGAGATCCGGGCCAAGGCGCGCCGGATGAAGCAGCGCTACGACCTGAAGCTGATCATCCTGGACTACCTGCAGCTGATGACCTCCGGCCGCAAGGTCGAGTCACGTCAGCAGGAGGTCTCGGAGTTCTCCCGGCAGATCAAGCTGCTGGCCAAGGAGCTCGAGGTCCCGGTGGTGGCGATGAGCCAGCTGAACCGTGGTCCCGAGCAGCGCACCGACAAGCGGCCGATGCTGTCGGACCTGCGTGAGTCCGGCTCGATCGAGCAGGACGCGGACATGGTGGTGCTGCTGCACCGTCCCGACGCGTTCGAACAGGACGACCCGCGTGCCGGTGAGGCCGACCTGATCCTGGCCAAGCACCGTAACGGCCCCACCACGACGATCACCGTCGCCCACCAGCTGCACTACAGCCGGTTCTCCGACCTCGCCCACGGCTGAGGCCGGGCCGGACGCGCCGTGCGTCCCGGGCCCGGTGCGTGCCGGCGTACGAGTGGGCCGGCGTGCGGGTGGGCCGGCGTGCGGGTGGGCCGGTGTACGGATGGCCGGTCAGGCGGTGCCGGGCCGCGCCTGCGGACCGGTGGTGGCCGCGACGGCCAGCGCGAGGGCGGCCACGACGATCCCCGCGACGACGACCGGAACGCTCACCAGCACGGCGCCGAGCAGCAGCACGACCAGCGCGATCCCCAGCAGCATCGTCGGGAACGGCCCCGAGCCGTGCACGGTGCGCCGGTCGCGGGCGAACCCGGCGAGCAGCCGTCCGCCGTGCCGGGCCGGGGCGTGCAGCGCGGTGTTCAGCGCGGAGATCCGGCGGACCAGTTGCGGGTCGGTCCGGCGCAGCTGCACCTCGATCTCGTGCAGCCGACGGTTCTCACGCTCGCTCAGCACCGCGGCAACCCCTCGCGTCCGTGTCCCGGCAGACACGGTCGTGCCGCCGTCCGGCACGGGGCGTCGTCGATCCGGCCTGGTACCGACGTTACGTGACCGATTCGTGATCTCGGCGACCGGGCCGACCGGCTCACATGCGCCCGTCCTCACACCGGGGGGCCGGCGCCCGGGGTCACCAGAGGGAGACGCGGTCCCGGCGGGGGCCTGCGGGGGCGCCGAGGCGGGCGATCAGGGCGGCCCAGGACCGTGCGGTTCCCGGTGTCCGGGACGGGCGGGGGCGCAGCCAGCGGACCGCGAGGTCCGGGTCGTCCGGGTCGACGTCGAAGCGCTCCCGCCGTGGGAGACGGGTGACGCTGCGGAGCTCGACGACGGTCCCGCTCGCGACGGACTGGACGCCGTAGAGGCAGCCCGGCGGGACGAGCAGCCGCTGCGGGCCCTCGAGCAGGGCGACGGCGAGCCGGCCGAAGGTGCCGCCGTCCGGCCGGGCGTCGATGACGACGGCGTAGCCGCTGCCACGGGGGACGCCGAGCAGCATCGCGTCGCCGGGGTGGCCGAACAGGCCGAGCACGGCGTCCTGGGCGGGGCGGCGCCGTCGTCGCACGGTGAAGGGGGCGAGGTCCGGTCCGGAGGCGCCGGTCGCGGTCGGGTCGAGCAGCAGCGCGCCGGGCACCACGGTCCGTACGACGTCCACTCGACCTCCCTCGGGTCCGGTCACCGCGTGCGACGGGCGCGCGGTGGGCTGCGGTTGCGGTACCGGAGGTGACAACGAGCGGCCCCGGTCCCGGTGACGCAGCGCGAGTCCGCGTTGCTCCGATCGAGTGCACAGCGGGCAGTCGGGCGCCGTACCTGTTACCGCGACCGGTACGCCCGCGACGAGCGAATGTGCCTGGCGAGCACCCGCCGCGGGGTACGTGGTGCCGAGACCGTTGCGCTGCGTGGGAACGGTCGTGCCCGGCCCGGGGCCACGCCGTGTACGCGGTGGTGGACCCGTGCACGCAGCGTCCGACCGCCGAGGCGCGCAGTCACCGATCGGGGGAGCATGGGGGGTTGCGGTTACCCTCGGACCGGGGAGGCGACATGCGTGGTCGACTCGGCGAGCTCGAGGCCGCCGTGATGGACGTGTTGTGGAGCGGTGTGGGCCCGTGCCGGGTGCGCGACGTCCGCGCCCGTCTGGCCCCGGCCCGCCCGCTGGCGTACACGACCGTCATGACGGTGCTCGACAACCTGCACCGCAAGGGCTGGGTGCGGCGTGAGCTGGAGGGTCGCGCCTACCTCTACACGCCGGCCGCGAGCCGCGAGGAGGAGACCGCGCGTGCCCTGCGCGACCTGCTCGACGGTCCGGGCGACACCGAGGCGGTCCTCCTGCACTTCGCGCGCTCGGTGACCGAGCGCGAGTCAGCCGTGCTGCGCGCCGCCCTCCAGAGCCCCGACCGCGGCTGTCACCGCGCTCCCGGGTCCCGATCGCGGCCGACATCGCCCTAAGGAGCGATCGCGGCCGACACCGCCCTCCCGGGGCCGAACCGGTCGGGACCGGGGCCGGCGGCGCCGGTCGGGGTCCCGGACCGGAGCGGGTCAGGCCGCCCGGTCGCGCTGCGGGCGGGACCGCAGCCAGGCCGGACGGCGGCTCGCCGGGGCGGGGCCGTCGTCGTCGCGCTCGGCGGTGCGGGTGATGTTGCGGACCATCCCGCCGAACACGATCCCGTGGAACGGCGCGACCGACCACCAGTACAGGTAACCGGCCAGGCCGTGCGGGATGAACACCGCGCGCTGGTGGTAGACCGACCCGCCCGGACGCGGGCGCACCGACATCTCCAGCCAGGCCCGGCCGGGCACCTTCATCTCCGCGCGCAGCCGCAGCAGCCCCTCCTCGGGGCCGCAGTCGCTGCCGGCCGGGCGGGGCCCGCCGGGCTCGATCATCCGTTCCACCCGCCACCAGTCCAGCGCGTCGCCGGTGCGCAGGTCGTGCGGGTCGCGACGGCCGCGGGACAGCCCGACACCGCCGACCGCGCGGTCCATCCAGCCGCGCACCGACCAGGCCAGCGGGAACGAGTACCAGCCGCGCTCGCCGCCGATGCCCTCGATGACCGTCCACAGCCGTTCCGGGGTCGCGTTGCAGGGCTGCTCGCGCTCGTCGAGGTAGACGTCGCCGCCGGCCCAGTCCGGGTCGCTCGGCAGCGGGTCGGACGGCACGTTCTCCACGGTCGCGCCGGACCAGCGGGTCTCCACCTCGCCGTCGGTGATGCGGGACAGGGCCAGCTCGACGGCCCGGTCGTAGCCGATCAGGCCCTCCGGCGGGTCCGGCACCCAGCGCTTGAGGTCGTCCTCGGTGCAGACGACCTCGTGCACCAGCGACTCGATGAGCGGCGTGGCGATCGACTTCGGCACGGGGGTGACGACGTTGATCCAGTGCGCCGACAGCGACGGCGTCAGCACCGGCACCGGGACCACCCGGCGTCGCGGCAACCCGGCGACGCGGGCGTAGCGCTGCATCATGTCGTAGTAGGTGAGGATCTCCGGGCCGCCGATGTCGAACGTGCGGTTCAGCTCGGCGTCCGGGGCGTCGATCTCGGCGACCCGGATGAGGTACCGCAGCACGTCGCGCACCGCGATCGGCTGGATCCGGTTCCGCACCCAGCGCGGCGTGATCATCAGCGGCAGTCGTTCGGTGAGGTAGCGCAGCATCTCGAAGCTGGCCGACCCGGAGCCGAGGATCACCGCGGCCTGCAGCACGACCGTCGGCACCCCGGAGCGCAGCAGCGTCTCGCCGACCTCCACCCGCGACGCCAGGTGCGCCGACAGCCCGCCGGGCGGCGTGTCCGGGTGCAGTCCGCCCAGGTAGACGATCCGTCGCACGCCGGCCGCCCGCGCCGCCTCACCGAGGATGAGCGCGGCGCGCCGGTCGGTCGCCGCGAAGTCGGAGTCCGACAGCGAGTGCACGAGGAAGTAGACGACGTCGACGTCCTCGCAGGCCGCGCGGACGCTGTCCGGGTCGAGCAGGTCGCCCTGCACGATCTCCGCGTCGGCGGCCCACGGCACGTCGGCGAGCTTGTCCGGGTTGCGGACCAGGCAGCGCACGTGGACCGGGCCCGCGGACGGGTCCGGGACGAGGTCGGGCTCGGGACCGCGGCCCAGCAGCCGGGGCGCGAGCCGCCCACCGATGTAGCCGGTCGCACCCGTCACGAGATAGCGCACGTCGCGATCGTCCCATCGCAGGCCCTGTGCGGCAGGGCGTGCCGCTCAGCCGGGCAGGGCGGGCGGTGGGTTCGCCTCGCGGGGGCGCAACGGGTCCACCGCCCGCGGCGCGACCTCGCGCGACGCGACCAGGGACCGCACCGCTGCGGTGAGCACGGCCAGCAGCGGGACGGCGAGCAGCGCGCCGGCGATCCCGGCGACGACCACCCCGACCGCGACGCCGAGCGCCACCGCCAGCGGGTGCAGACGGACCGCCCGGCCCATCAGCAGCGGCTGCAGCACATGGCTCTCCAGCTGCTGCACGGCCAGCACGACACCGAGCACGATCAGTGCGGTCACCGGTCCCTCGGTCGCCAGCGCGACCAGCACAGCGACGGCGCCGGTCAGCACCGCCCCGATGACCGGCACGAACGCGCCGAGGAACACCAGCGCGGCCAGCGGCAGCACGAACGGCACCCCCGTCGCCCACAGGCCCAGGCCGATCCCGAGGGCGTCGACGACGGCGACCAGCACCGTCGCCCGCACGTAGCCGACGAGCGAGGCGAACCCCCGCCGGGCGGCGACGTCGACCCGCGACCGGCGGGCCCGCGGGGTGAGCAGCCGGACGAAGCCCCAGATGCGGCGGCCGTCGTAGAGCATGAAGATCAGCGCGAACAGGCAGAGCGCGAACCCGGCGAGGATCTCCCCGACGGTCGCGGCGGTCGTCACCGCGCCGGAGGTCAGCGTCTGCTGGTTGTCGCGCACCGCCTGCAGCACCTGGTCGCCGAGCACGCCGACGTCGATCCGGAACGGCGTCGCGTCGGCGAGCCCCTGCAGGGAGCCGACGTTGTCGGTGACCTCCGCGACGACCTGCGCGGTGCCGTCGACCAGGGTGCTGACGACGGCGGTCAGCAGCCCGCCGAGCGCGGCCAGGCCGCCGACCATGACCAGCGCCGTCGCGATGCCGCGGGGCACCCGCCGTTCGTGCAGCCACCGGACCAGCGGGGCGAGCAGCGCGGTCAGCAGCACCGCGATCGCCATCGGGACGACGATCACCCGCAGCTCGATCACCAGGAACACCAGCAGCGCGAGCCCGGCGGCGATGACGAGCATCCGGGCGACGGCCTCGGAGGCGATCCGCAGCGGGCGCGGGATCTCCGCCGGCGGCGTGGGGCGGTGGCGTGGTCCGGCGGCCCGCGCCACCGGGTCCGCGAGGTGCGACCCGGCCCCGGAGTCGGAGAGGGCGGCGCGGTGGTGCTCGGCGGTGTCGTCGGGGTGCGTGTCGTCGTCAGGTGTGCGATGGGCAGGGTCGTCGTCGTGCCGCGGGCGCGGGATGCCGCCCCCGGCAGGAGCGGCGGGCCGCCCGGTCCGCTCCGTCATGGCACGGACGGTACGGCGGACCGGCCGGTGCGGCTCGGTGCACGCACCGGTGACGGCCCGGCCCTCCGCGCACCCCACCCCGGTCGGTCCAGCATCGGATCGGACGGAGCAGCGGCTCGCCGCTCTGTCACTCTCCGTCGAATTACACCCGTGTAGTCGACACACCGCGGACCGGACTCGGCACGACGGAGTGGTGAGATGGTCACTCACCGCCGCGTGGTGGCCGCGACGTGCCGAATCGCGGCCACCGGGCCTATTGCGAGAGTCCGTCGCCGACATCCGCCGACGCCCCGAAACCTGGACCGTGGCTACCGACTGCTCCAGGAGGAGTCCGGATGAACACTCTCCGTAGACAACACGGAGAGTCTCCGACGGGTCGCGCCACTCGTACGAGGGGGCATCGCCACGAGAACTGTCACCCCCGTTTCCCCACTCAGGTGTCACCCGTTGACCGGGTGAGTGGGCTGAACGGCGGTACGAGATGTACGCGATACGGACCAGGCCGTGGGTCCTCACATCTCAGGCGAGCAGGAGGTACGGCGGGTGTACGAGTTCGACAACGCTGCGGGTGGCCTCGAGTCGTCGATCCGGGCGCGACGCGCCGCGCAGGAGAGCTGGCCGTTCCCCGGCCGGCACGAGTCGCACGAGGAGATCCAGGAGGAGACCCCGATCTTCCACGCCCTCACGGTCGGGGGCTGGCGGGACGGCCGGCGGAGCGGGGACGCCGGCAACGCCGTGCGTCGCGTGCACCGCGACACCGTCCGCACGACCCGCCGCGGTGGCGCGGTCCGGCCGACCGGCGACACGGTCGCCGCGTTCCACTCCGAGCCCGCACCGGTCCCGGCACAGCCGGCCGGCCACGCGGCCCGGGAGCAGGGCGACAGCGCCTGGAACGCACCGGGTGACGCCGCCATGGCGATGCTGCGCCGCCGTCGCGACATCGAGCGTGCCGCGGACCGGGCGGCGATCGCCGACCTGCTGGGCGGTGCCGGGCGGCACCGGCTGACCCGCTCGGCCTGAGCGGCCGGAGCGGCGGATCGCGGGCCGTCCGGCCCGGCCGTTCCTCCGGTACGGGCAGCGCGGTACGGCCGTTCGGCACCGGATCGGGGTCGGATCGGCACGCGAGGCAACCACGACACCCCCGGCGCGTCCCGGGGAGTAGTCGCACGCCACGGGCGTGCGGCCGCACGGCAGGACCGGTGGGGACCGGGAGCGCCGAGGACGCACCAGAACATCCCGCGGACGCACCTTGGGACCGCGGGATGAGGTGACGACCGGCTGGGGAGCTGGGTCGTCAGCACGCAAGGCGAGGGCCGGGGCGATGGTCGGAGGGAGCCGACCACCGACCCGGCCCTCGCGCGTGCGGAGGCCACCGGCGCGGCGCGCGCGACGCCGGTGACGCCGTCGAGCCGACCGGAGCCGTGGGGAGCGCGGTTCCGGGCAGGACGACGGGGCGGACGACGGGGCCGAGCGCGGGACACCCTCGTCCCGGACTCGCGTGGCGACATGATCACCACGGAGTGTGACCGTATCGGGCGGCCGTCCGGGTCACAAGAGGGCATTCGCCGCAGCTTCCGTCGTCCCATCCGGCACACCCGTCACCACGTTCACCATCGCCCCACCGGACAGTCGTACGACGCACCGCGACGCGTGCACGAATCGTTCCGCACAGTGACCCCCGGCGTTCTACCCTGCGAGGGATGAGCACCGATCCCGCCGCGACCGGCCCCCGGCGCACCGACCGCCCGCTCGACGAGGCCGGCGTCGTGACGGCCGTGCGACGGGCCGCGGAACGAGGCGCCACCGTCCGGCCCACCGGCGCCGGTGGGCGCGCCCCGGGACCCCTCGTCCGCACCGAGGACGTGCTGCTCGACGTGTCCGCGCTGACCGGCGTCGTCGAGATCGGCGAGGACACCGTGCGGGTGCGGGCCGGGGAGACCGTCGCTGACCTCTGCGTCGCCCTCGCCGCCGCCGGCCGGGCACTGGCCACCGTGCCCGACGCGCCCCGCGCCACCATCGGCGGCGCCACCGGGCTGGGCATGTACGGCGGCGCCCACGCCGAGGGCTCGCTGTCCGACCAGGTCCGCGCCGTCCGCCTGGTCGACGGCCGCGGCACCGTCCGCGACGTCACCGGGCCCGATCTCGACGCCGCCCGCTGCGGGCTCGGTGCGCTCGGCATCGCGACCGCGCTGGAGCTCCGCACCGTCCCGCTCACCCGGCTGCAGGTGCACGAGCGCGCCGTCGGCATCGACGAGGTGCTCGGCGAGGACCTGCTCGTCGAACACGCCTGGACCGAGTGCGACATCGCGATCGGCCCGTCGGTGCACGCCGGGTCCGCGGTGCTGCGCTGGGCCGAGCCGGAGCCCGAGGCGACCGGTCCGGTCGAGCGCGCCGGCTGGGGACAGGCGGTGTCGCGGCTGGCGTCGTCGTGGTGGTCCTCCGGGGTGGGTCTGCGGTCCGGGTGGCCGCCGCCGCAGCGCTGGGCGCCCGGCACGGCGGGGCCGCCGCACGAGGTCCTGCCGGACCCGCAGCCGTGGGACCCGGACCTGTCCGAGTGGGCCGTGCCGCGTGCCGCCCTCGGGACCGTCCTGCGCGAGCTGGGGGCCGCCGTCGCCGCGCGGGGGCGGGAGCTGCGGCCGGTGCGGGTGCGCACCGGCCGGGCCGAGACCGGTCTGCTGCACCCGGCGTCCGGCCGGGACACCGCCTACCTGCGGCTGCGGACCCGCGGACCCGCGGAGGAGCCGGTCCGCCGGCTCGCCGGTGCGGTCTGCGAGGACGCCGACGGGCGGCCGTGCTGGACCACCCGGCACGCCTGGGGGCCGGACGAGCTCGCCGTCGCCTACCCGGGGTGGGAGGCGTTCCGGGCCGTCCGCGACCGGTTCGACCCCGACCGCCGGTTCACCGACCCGCACCTCGCGGCGGTACTCGGCCGCTGACGGCGGCGGTACCGATCAGAGCTGCTCGCGCAGCCGCGCCGAGATCGACCGCACCGCGGCGAGCGACGCGCGGCGGTCGGCCAGGGTCGGCTCGCCCGCGTCGACGACCTGCTCGCCGCCCACCCACACGTCGTGGACGAGGCGGGAGCCGCCCGCCCACACCAGGTTCGACACGAGCTGGGCGTCGTCGGTGGGCGCGACGAACGCGGAGTCGTCGGTGTCGATGTGAACCACGTCCGCCCGCCGCCCGGCCTCCAGCGCGCCGAGGTCGTCGCGGCCGATCGCGTGTGCGGCGTCCGCGGTGCCCATGAGCAGCACGTCGGCGGCGGTGAGGGCGGCGGCGTCGTCGGCCCCGACCCGCGCCAGCAGCCCGGCCAGCCGCGCCTGGTGCCAGAGGTCCAGGTCGTCGCAGGAGGCGGGGCCGTCGGTGCCCAGCCCCACCCGGACCCCGGCCCGGCGCAGGTCCAGCAGCCGGGCGGTGCCTGCCGCGAGCTTCGCGTTCGAGCCGGGACAGTGCGCGACGGCGACGCCGTGCCGGGCGTAGACGGCGATGTCGTCGTCGGACAGGTGCACCGAGTGCGCGGCCAGCACCCGCCCGCCGAGCGCGCCGCCGGCGTCGAGCATCGCCGGCACGGAGCCGTGGGCCTCGCGGACGTGGGCGTCCTCGCCGCGGGACTCCGCGACGTGGGTGTGCAGCAGCGCTCCGCGCTCGCGGGCGGCCGCGGCGACCGACTCCAGGGCACCGGGCGGCAGCGTGTACGCCGAGTGCGGGCCGTAGCCGAGCTCGATCCGGCCGTCGTCGTCGGGGACGAGGCCGTGCGCGTCGATCCGGGCGGAGACGTCGTCGCGCATCTGCTCCCAGGTCCCGAGCCGGTCCCAGCCGGGCGCGGCGATGATCCCCGGGGTGAGCACGGCCCGCGACCCCGCGGTGCGGACGGCGTCGGCCAGTGCGTCGGTGAAGAAGTACATCTCGACGCTGGTGGTGCAGCCGGTCCGCAGCAGGTCCAGGCAGCCCGCGAGCATCCCGGCGTGCACGTCGTCCTCGGTCAGCAGGCCCTCCGCGGGCCACATGACCTCGGTCAGCCACCGCATCAGCGGCAGGTCGCCACCCATCCCGCGCAGCAGCGACATCGGGGTGTGGCAGTGCGTGTTGACCAGGCCGGGCAGGAGCAGCCCGGGCAGCGGCCGCACGACGGCGTCGGTCGCCGGCGCGTCGGCGGCCGCGCCGAAGAACGCGATCCGGCCGGTGTCGTCGACGTCGAGGACCGCGTCCCGGACGACCGGGAAGCCGGGCGTGCAGGGCAGCGCGACCGGCGCGGTGAGCCGCTGGAGGACCGTCATGGCGTCGTCGTGCCGCGTCAGCGGCGGTCGAGCAGCGAGCGCAGCGACCGGAACGGCGGCAGCCAGGCGCCCTCGTCGGGCAGGGTCTCCAGCGAGACGCGCGGCAGCGGCTCGCGGAACACGCCGTCGATGTCCTCGAGGTCGAGGAACGACAGCGTCTCCGAGGCCAGCGCGAACCCGGCGTACTCGCGGAAGCCGATCACCGTGACGTCGGTGCCGCCCTCGATGAGCTTCTCCAGCGGCTCCCGGAACGCCCGCCCGTCCCCCGAGGCGACGACGACGTGGCGCAGCCTGCCCTCGGCCGAGCGCATGCCGATGTGGGCGAGCATGTCGTCGTCGACGTCGGAGTCGTCGCTGGTCTTCGGCTTGGCGAAGACGGCGAAGCCCACGTTGCGCAGGGCCTCGACCCAGGGCCGGACGATGTCGATGCTGCCCGGGGCGACGTTGGTGAACACGCACGCCTCGGCCTCGGCCTCGGGGCCGGCGAGGTCCAGGAGCCAGCGTCCGACGGCGTCGAAACGGGGGCGGTAGGCCGAGGTGGGGCGGGCGCCGAGCAGCGAACCGAGGCTCATGTCCATGTTCGGCGCGTCCCACACCAGCAGCACGCGCTCCTGCGGACCCGTCGGAACGCCGCGTCCGTGTTGCCCCGTCCCGCTGCTCATGTCGGGGAGCCTAGCCGTCGCCGCCCCGCCGGCCCGGCCCGGCGCCCAGGCGGGTGAGACTGTCCCCATGGAGAACCCACCGGCCGAGCCGGAGCAGGTCGCCGCCCGGACCGCCGCGATCATGCGCGACGGCGACCGGGCGAGCCGTTCGGCGGGCGTCGACGTCGTCGCGGTCGCTCCCGGGCGGGCGACGGCGCGGATGACCGTCCGTCCCGACCAGGTCAACGGGCACGGCGTCTGCCACGGCGGCTACCTGTTCCTGCTCGCCGACACCGCGATGGCCTACGCCAGCAACTCCCACGGCGTCTCCGCGCTGGCCAGCGGCGCCGACATCGCGTTCCTGCGCCCGGCGCGCGAGGGTGACGCCCTCACCGCCGAGGCCGTCGAGCGCGCCGCGAGCGGCCGGTCCGGGCTCTACGACGTCACCGTCCGCACCGCCGACGGGACGGTCGTCGCCGAGTTCCGGGGCCGCACCCGGCAGGTACCGGGTCTGAGCCCGGTCACCGCCCGGCCCGACCAGCGCTGACCAGCCTGGATCAGCCCTGGATCAGGCCTGGTCGTCGCGGGGCCGCAGGCCGTGCGGCTCCAGGAACGCCGGCCGCAGCTCCGGGTCGGGCTCGTCGTAGTAGCGGTGGAAGACCGGGGTCTGCGAGCCCGACATCGGCGGCACGATCCAGCTCCAGTCGGCCGGGCAGCGCCGTCCCGCGGCCTCCTCCTTCGCCAGGAAGGTCATGAAGCGCTCGGCCTCGCTGTGGTGGTCGGCCATGGTGACGCCGTCGGCGTCGAAGGAGTGGGTGACCGCGCGGACCAGCTCGACCATCGCCCGGTCCCGCCACATCGTGCGCACCGACCGGGTGTCGAGCCCGAGCCGCTTCGCGATCTCGGGCAGCAGGTCGTACCGGTCGGTGTCGGCGAGGTTGCGGGCGCCGACCTCGGTGTCGAGGTACCAGCCGTTGAACGGGGCGGCCGGGTACACGACCCCGCCGATCTCCAGCGGCATGTTGCTGATGGCGGGCACCGAGTGCCAGCGCAGCCCGAGCCGGGCGAACCACGGGTGCTCCGGGTGGCGCAGCGGGACCTCGTGCACGGCGTCCGGCGGCACGTCGAACAGCCGGGACCGCCCGTCCGGGCCGGTGATCAGCAGCGGCAGCACGTCGAACCGGCCCGCCGGCTGCGGCCGCGGCCACCCCATCCCGACGACGTGGTCGGTGAAGTCGGCCTGGCCGGGGTCCCCGGTGACGGTGCCGTCGGGGTTGCGGTGCCCGGCGTAGCGGACGAGCTGGTCGTTGCGGATCCGCGGGCCGGGACGCCCCGGGGCGTCCGGCGCGAACACCGTCATCGTCGAGCGGATCTTCCCGCCGCGGGTGGCGGCGCGCAGGTGCCCGACGCTCTCCTGCGCGATGTCGGCCGGGTCGTGCAGGTGGCGCAGGTCGCGGACCTGCAGCGACTGCCAGTACAGGCGCCCGATGCAGCGCGCGGAGTTCCGCCACGCCACCCGGGCGCCGAACACCAGCTCGTGCATGGTGTGGGTGTAGGTGCCGGACCGGTCGATCTCGGCACGGACCTGGCGCAGCCGGTCCGCCAGCGGGACACCCGGCTCGGTCTCCGCGTACACCTGGCGCAGGAACTCCTCGGCCGCGGCCGGGTCGACCGGGGCGGGATCCTGCTCGTCGGCGACGCCGGGGGGCGGCGGATGGCCGCCGGAGCGGCCGTGCCCGGTGACCGGGCAGCCGCCGGTGGCCTCCGCCGGGGGTGCGACCCGGTTCTCCGCCGGCGGCGTGACACGGACGACCGTGGTCGCGGCGCCCGGGCCGTCGACCCGGGTGAGGAGGTGCTCGCGGCCTCCCGCGGTCGGGCGTTGCGCGGACTCGGGCGGCCCCTGCTCACCGGCCGGACCCCGTTCCCACGGCGCCGTCGGGGGCATCCAGGGCCGGTCGACGACCGTCGTCGCCTCCACCCCCGTCCGCGCCAGCGCGGTGGTCGCCTGCACGGGACCCTCAACCGGCCCGACCAGCGGGACCATCGACACCGACCGTCCGGACCGCTCCCCGGCGGACTCCCCCGGCGCCTGGCCAGGGCCCTGACCCGGACCCGACGGAGCGCCCGACGGCGGGCCCGTCATCGGGCGGGGCGTCGGGCTCGGCCGGAAGCCGGCCGGTCGGTCGACCGGCCGCTTCGGTGCCGCGGGAGCGGGGTGCGAGTTCTTGCCGTGCTCCACCGTCGTCACGGGCGTCCTTCGGGGGTCACTCGGGTGGGGATCCGGGTCGGGGGTGCTCCTGACCGTAGTCGGTCACTCTCCGTGTGTCACCGGCACCATGGGTGTGGTCGGCGATGTACAGCAGGTCACGAACCGGTCGTCCGTCCAGCCGGGCCCGGTCCTCGAACTTCGTGACCGGACGCCACGACGGGCGGTCCTGCCAGCCGTCCGGCCGGAGCGGGAAGCGGTCGTCCGGGCGCAGCGACGGCTCCGCGGAGACCACCCGGCGCATCTGCTCGGCGTAGTGCGGCCAGTCGGTCGCCAGGTGCAGCAGGCCGCCCGGGCGCAGCCGCGACGCGGCCAGCGCGGCGAAGTCCGGCTGGATCAACCGGCGCTTGTGGTGCCGCCGCTTGGGCCACGGGTCGGGGAAGAAGATGCGCAGTCCGTCCAGCGAGGCTGGCGGCACGACCCGGGTGAGCAGCTCCACGGCGTCGCCGCGCAGCAGCCGCTGGTTGGTCAGGCCGCCCTGCTCGATCCGCATGAGCAGCTGGGCCAGGCCCGGCTCGAAGACCTCGACCGCGACGTGGTCGATCTCCGGCTCGGCCGTCGCGAGCGGCGCGGTCGTCTCGCCCATGCCGGACCCGATCTCCAGCACGACCGGAGCGGTCCGGCCGAACATCGCGGCCGGGTCCCAGACCCCGGCGGCCACGACGTCGTCGACCTCGGCGCCCCACGTCGACCACAGCCGGTCCCAGGCGGACTGCTGACCCTCGGAGAGCCGGACGCGCTGGTGGACGTAGGAGCGGATCCGGGTGTCGTGCGGGTGCGGGGCCTCCGGGGCGGTGGCCCGGTCAGGCACCGGTGTTCCGGCTCGCGGGCAGCCGCACGTGGGCGGTGGCGCCGGGCAGCCGGCCGCGGACGTAGCCCGCGGTGGTGACGCCGAGGCAGGCGACGATCGCGACGGCGGAGTCGGCGTTGCGCTCCTTCGCCTCGCGGAGCACTCCCGCGGGCAGCACCTTCATCGTGTAGCTGCTCTCGGCGGACAGCGAGTCCCCGGTCCCGACGACCTTGGAGACGGCGGCCTTGGAGATGCCCTCGGCCCAGCCGCGGCGCAGCAGGTAGCGCCAGGAGACCCGGTCGTCGGACACCCGGTGGTCGACGGCGGCGCGCGGCTCGAACAGGATGCGCGGGTTCCGGCCGTCGGCGACGTAGGCCTGCCGGGCCCGGATGCAGAGCTCGGTCTCCTCGCAGCCAAGCGGGTTCTTGCCGATCCGGCCCATGTCCTCGGCGAACCCGCCGACGCGGGTGAACACCTCGGCGCGCAGGGACATGTTGCAGCCCATGAGGTTGCGCATCTCCGCCCGCTCGGTGGGCTGGCCGGTGTAGGTGCAGCCGACGACCCAGTCGAGCTCGCCGGTGGCGTTCGGGTCCTCGGGGGCGGCACCGGGCAGGGTCCGCGGACGCCCGTCGGGCCACTTCGGGTGGGCGATCCCGCCGACGCCGATCACGTCCGGGTCCTCGTACGGGGCGAGGAGCGCGCGCAGCCAGCCGGGGCGGGCCGCGGCGTCGTCGTCGAGGAAGACGACGACCTCGCCGGAGGCCAGCTCGACCGCGGTGTTGCGGGCGCCGGACAGGCCCTGCTTCTTCTCGTTCGCGACGACCACCACCCCGAGCGGCCCGAACTCGCGCTCGGCCCGCTCCCGCAGGCGCTCGTTGTGGTCGACGACGACGATCGTCTCCAGCGGGGTCACGTCCTGGTCGAGAACCGAGTCGACGGCGGCCTTGATGTCGAACCAGCGCTTCTCGGTGTAGACGCAGACGACCACGGTGGCGGTCGGCAGGGCGCTCACGTGCAATCGCTCCTCATGGTGCTGCGGACCGGCGGGGGCGGCCGGTACGAGCAGCGTCAGCGGGCGTAGCCGGACGCCTTGCGGCGCTGCTCCATGCGACGGTGCTCGGCCATCAGGGTACGCAGCACCCGGGTGCCGTCGGCGAAGGTCCGCAGGTTGGTCTCGCCGAACATGCGCTCCCGCTCGACCGACGGCACCTCGGTGATCGTCAGGTCGGCCGCGGCGACGCGGCAGTTCAGCACGGTCTCGATCTCGAAACCGTCGCCCCAGAGCATCGAGCCGTCCTCGGGCTGCGGCGCCGCCGGGTCCGGGAGCTCGAGCTGCGGCAGCAGGTCGGCCCAGAAGGCGTTGTAGCCGTAGCAGAGGTCGGAGTACTTGGTGCCGAACAGCCGGTTCGCGACGGTGTTCAGCCCGGCGTTGCCGGACTTGCGCAGCAGCGTGATGTCGTCCGAGCCGCCGCCCTTGCAGAACCGGCTGCCCTTGGCGAAGTCGGCGCCCTTGACCAGCGCGTTCACGAAGGCCGGGATCTCGTTCGGGTCGGCCGAGCCGTCGGCGTCGAACATGACGATGACGTCACCGGTCGCGGCGGTGAAACCGCAGGCCATCGCGTTGCCCTTGCCCTTGCGGGTCTGGGTGATGACGCGCGCCCAGGGCAGCGTGCGCCGCGCGACGGCGACCGTGTTGTCGGTCGAGTTGCCGTCGACGACGATGACCTCGTGCACGGCCGGCCGCACCGCGGCGATGGCCGGCAGCACGATCTCCAGGTTCCGGGCCTCGTTGCGGGTCGGCACGATCACCGACACCGCCGGGTTCGCGCTGCGGCGCGGAGCCGGGCGGGGCCGCGGGCGACGGAAGCCCTCGGGTCCCTCCGGCTGCGACGCCAGCGGAGCGCGCCCGCCGGGTCGGGCAGGGCTCGCCGGGAACGGCGACTGTCCGGCACCGGCACCGTTCTGACGCCCGGGGCGCGCGGGGGCGCTCGCATCGGGCGTGACGGTCTGGCGGGCGGGCGTAACGGCGCTCACACTTCCTCCATACAGGTCCGCTTACTCGTCCAACGACGCGATCACGGTCCGGTTGCGGTTCTGGTGTCGGGCGTCTTGGGTGTTGCCCGATCAGTGGACGTCCCTCGGGCCCGTGGGGTTGCCCCGGTCGGCTGATTCGTCCGTGTCCACGCTGCGGTTCACCCTTGCCCATGAAAGGGGACGGCGATCACCCGGGTCCGCTGCGCAGTCCTACGGATCCGCCCCGGAGCGGCCCACCCGACACTGGCGGGCATGGACCGGGAACCACCCTCGGGCAGCATCGGGCCGCCGCTGCGCACCGCGCTCGACCAGGCCCGTGTCGATCTTCTCGCGACACTGTCGGTGCAGGTCGACGGCCTGGCGGCGCACTCGGTCCGGCGCGCGGGCCGGGCCGGCGACCTCCGGTGGTGGACGGCCGCGCTCGACGGTCCCGCCCGCACCCTCGACGACGCCTGGGCGCGCCGCAGCGGACCGGTCCTGCGCCGCCGTGCGGCCGCAACCGCGCTACGACATCAGGGCGTCGGGGTGACGCACATCACTCACGGTGCGTCACTGTCGGGTGGTCGGGCTCTCACCGCCGCGGCGGCCCGGGCGCTCGCCGTCGCACCGGGCCGGGAGCGCGGGGCGGTCCTGTCCGGGTCGGCGGTGTCGGTGCTCTCGATCCTCCTGGCGGTCGGGCGCCTGCTCCCGGTCGCGGGCCCCGGCGCGCCGCTCGCCCTGGCCGGGTTCGTCCTGCTGGCGGGAGCACTCGTCGCGGCCCGGGTGCGGGCGGTGCGCTCGGCCCGCGACCGCGCGCTGGCCCGGCGGGTGCGCGACGCGGTGCTGACCGCCGCGGACCGCGAGCTGGCGGCGTGGATCGCGGCCGCGGAGCGGTCGTCGACGGGCCCGGCCGTACCGCGGCGGGCGTCGCGCCGCCCCGGGGAGCCGGCCCGTGCGCACTGAGCCGCCGGTGCCGGTCGGGAACGCGGTGCGGGTCGGGAGCAGGGTGTCGGTCGGGAGTACGGCGCCGATCGGGAGCGCGGTGCCGGTCGGGAGCACGGTGCTGGCGGGCGCGGTGGTCGCGGCGGCGCTGCCCGTCCCCTGGTGGGTGCGGGTGCCCCGGGCCCGGCCCGGTGTCGCGGGGTCGGTCCCGGTGTCCGGGCCGGCCGCCCGGGACGGCGACGGCGACGGCGTCGCGGAGACCCTCGTCGTCGAGACGGAGCGGGGCCCGGAGTTCTGGACCGACCTCGACGGCGACGGTCTCGCCGACGTGGTGACCGGTCTGCCCGGCTCCCCCGGTTGAGTCCCGGGGGCCCGGGGTCAGTCCTCGGGCTGCTCGGCCGGGGTGCGGCCCTCGCTGTCGGTGTTCGCGCCGCGCCGGAACCGGCCGACGCCGCGGCGCTGCTCGGCGATCGAGCGGTCGATGTCGGCCGACACCTTCTGCTGGCGCCGCCGCTCGCGGATGCGGAGCAGGACGAGCATCGAGATGCCGTAGGCGATCCCGACGACCAGCAGCACGACGCCGATCTTGAACACGATCTGCTGGACGCCGGTGATGCTGTCGATGTCGATGACCGAGATCATCCCCAGCACGCCGAGAGTCAGCAGATGGAACAGCACCACGAGCAGCCGGTTGATGGAGTGCGACGTCTCCTTGCTCTGGAAGACGTCCTCCAGGAACGGCTGCCCGGTGCGCAGCAGGATCTGACCGACCCCGACCGTGATCGCGACACCGACCACGACCAGCGCGAGATAGCCGCCGGTTCCCTCCACAGTGGGCCCCTCCCCGTGCGAGTACAGGACAGGAGACTACCCCGCGCGACCGGTTCCACGCGTTCTGTGCACGACGGGATCACCCGGGCCGGGAACGGGCTGCCAGCAGCGTCCGCAGGGTGTCGAGGAGCTCCTCGGTCGAGACCCCGCCGGTGAGCGGCGCGCCGGTCAGGGTGCGCAGGTAGAGGCCGTCCCCGACGAGCTGTACCAGCCAGGCCAGGACCGGGTCGTCGATCTCCTCGGACAGCGCGGCGAGCCCGTCGGCGTCGACGTCGGCCAGCGCGGTCCGGGCGGCCTCCCCTGAGGTGCTGCCGTCGGCGACGCGCAGGGTCGCGAGGTAGGTGCGGGTCAGTCCGACCGGCGACTCGTGGCCCGGCACCGAGGTGCGCAGGTAGTAGGCCACGGTGCCCGCCGCGTCCGAGCGCATGAGCTCCGCGTCGCGGGCGCTGCGTTCGCGCAGCCGCGCCAGCAGGCCGCTGACCAGAGCCTCCTTGGAGCTGAAGTGGTAGAGCAGCCCGCCCTTGGACACCTCGGCCGCCGCCGCCACCGCGTCGAGGGTCGCGCCGCCGGGGCCCTGCTCGATCAGCAGCGTCTCGTACGCGTCGAGGACCCGGTCGCGGGTCGAGCCCGGTCCCCGTGTCCCCGCGTTCCGTCGTTCGGACTGGGACGCCATGGGCGAAGCCTAGTGCCCGTGCCCCGCCTCACAGTCCCGGCCGGGAATGGACTGTACCGTCTGGACGGTATAAAGATGTACCGTCTGGACGGTAAAGACGCGTCCGGATCAGGGCCCGACGGAACGACGAGTGCAAGGGAGAACGGCGATGTCACGGCCGGAGGTCGGCGCACGGGGCGCGGCGAGGGACAGGGGCGGGCCGGACGTGGCGCCGCTGCCCGGGCTGCGCGCCTGGCTCGCACTCGCGGTGCTCGCCATCCCCACGCTGCTGGTGTCGATCGACAACACGGTGCTCGGCGTGGCACTGCCGGAGCTCTCCGCCGCGCTCCGCCCGGACGCGGCGACGCTGCTGTGGGTCGTCGACGTCTACCCGCTGGTGCTGGCCGGGCTGCTGGTCACGATGGGAACCCTCGGTGACCGGATCGGCCGCCGCCGGCTGCTGATGATCGGCGTCGCCGGCTTCGGCGTGGTCTCGCTGCTCGCCGCGTTCGCGACCTCGGCCGCCCAGCTCGTCGCGGCGCGCGCCCTGCTCGGCGTGTTCGGCGCGATGCTGATGCCCTCCACGCTGGCGCTGCTGCGGTCGGTGTTCCTCGACCGGACCCACCGCAGGCTCGCGCTGGCGATCTGGGCGACCGGGTTCGCCGCGGGCGCGGCGCTCGGCCCGATCGTCGGCGGGCTGCTGCTCGAGCACTTCTGGTGGGGCTCGATCTTCGTGATGAGCGTGCCGCCGATGGCGCTGCTGCTCGTCGTCGCGCCGCTGGTGGTGCCGGAGTCGCGGGAGACCGAGCCGGGCCGGCTGGACCTGGTCGGCGTGGTGCTGTCGCTGCTGACGATGGGACCGCTGGTCCTGGCGCTGAAGCTGGCCGGGTCCGCGGGCGGGGTGACCCCCGCCGTCGTCGCGTCGGTGCTGGTGGGTGTCGGCGCGGGCACCGCGTTCCTCGCCCACTACCGGCGACGCGTGCGGCGCGGCCTGGACCCGCTGATCGACCTGGAGCTGTTCGCCCGCCCGGTGCTGCGGCACAGCGCGCTGGCCAACGCCACCACCATGTTCGGCCTCACCGGGCTGCTGTTCTTCTCCGCCCAGTACCTCCAGCTGGTCGTCGGGTACTCGCCGCTGCAGGCGGGCCTGCTCCTGCTGCCGGGCTTCGTGGTGACGGTCGTGGCCGGGCTCGCCGCCGCGCGGCTGGCCCGCCGGTTCGCGCTGCACCAGCTCGTCGCGACCGGGCTCGCGCTCGTCCTGACCGGCTACGTGGCCTGCCTGTTCCTGCAGGTGGACTCGGCCGTCGTGCTGCTGATGTCGGCCGCTGTGCTGATCGGCGCGGGGATCGGGCTGTCCGAGACCGTCACCAACGACGCGATCCTGGCGGCCGCCCCGCCGGAGAAGGCCGGTGCCGCGGCCGCGGTCTCCGAGACCGCCTACGAGGTCGGTGCGGTGCTCGGCACCGCACTGATCGGCGGGGTGCTGTCCGCGGTGTACCGGGCGGGCGTCGTGCTCCCCGACGGGACGCCGTCCTCGGCCGGGGAGACCCTCGGCGGGGCGGCGGACGTCGCCACGACGATGCCCGCCGACGCCGCCGCGGCCCTGCTGGCCTCCGCACGGGAGGCGTTCGTGCACGGGGTGGACGTCGCGTCCGGGACGGCGGCGGTCGTCGTCGCCGTGGTGCTGGTGACGGCCGGGCTCGGCCTGCGCCGCGCGCACCGGGACGTCCTGGCGGCCGGTGCCTCCGCGGTGGACGCCGACGCCGAGCCCGCGGGCGCCCGCCACTGACCGCTCGTCGCGGGGTGTGAGCGACGAGTGACCACCCGTGACGGTCACGGGTGACCGTCCGGCCGCCCGGACGAGTGGTTCCGGCGGCGCGCGGCCCCGTCGGACGCTCGTTCGGCGGATCCGGTGTGCACCGGCTGGTTCACTACGGCTCGTCCGCGACGACCGGCACCGACGATCGGTGCCGGTCGTCGGTGCCGACTCCACACGGGAGACAGCCGTGCCGTACGAGGTGGTCAGCGCCTACACCCTGGTGCTCGGGGAACACCCCGGCGACGTCGTGGAACCCGACCCCGGGGGCCCGGATGCCGGGGGTGCCGTCGCCGGTCGCCCAGAGGTCTCGATCCACACCACCGCCGAGGACGCCTGGCGCGCGCTCGACGCCGGCGTCCGCGAGCGCTGCGGGATGCGGCCCCGGCCGCGCCGGGTGATCGACCCGGACGCCGTCGTGCGGCTCGCCGACGCCTGGCGGGCCGGTGACCCCGCCGCCCGGTACTGGCAGGTAACCGCCCACCGGCTGCCGATCATGGTCCCGGAGCTCGCGCGCTCCGTCGCAACCGTGCGCTGACCCTTCCGTTCTCGAAAGCCCTAAGTGCGTTCCGAGAACGCGTTGAAGCGGTTGCTTCCGGTCTGCGGGTGAATTTCGGCGACGTTTCTCCGAGAATGTGCGTGCCGATGTCACGGACCGTCGGCGAATCTGTCACCGGGAACAGGTTGCGTTCGTGTGACATGGCTGTCACCTGGGCGGACATCGCCGTCGTCCAGCGCGTACTGGATCGATTTACATGATCGGTGCTGTGCCTGACCTCTCAACTCCACCCGTGGGTAGCGCACTATTTCGCAGGTAGCCTCGGAAACCACCTTTTCCCGTCTGGGCCCGTCACCGACTCCGGTCGCGGGCTCGTCGTAGTTCCCCCGGTGGCGGGCCGGGGCCGGCGAGGAGAACAGGACGACATGACTGCAGCGACCGTTCCGGGCACCGACAAGGCACCGACCACCAACCAGGGCGTCGCGGCCTGGGTCCAGGAGATCGCCGAGCTGGCCACCCCGGATCGCGTCGTGTGGTGCGACGGTTCGGACGAGGAGTGGACCCGGCTCACCGACCAGCTGGTCGAGGCGGGGACCCTCACGCGCCTGGAGAAGAAACCCAACTCCTTCTACGCCGCCTCCGACCCCGACGACGTCGCGCGGGTCGAGGAGCGGACCTTCATCTGTACCGAGACCGAGCGCGGCGCGGGCCCGACCAACAACTGGGCCGACCCCGCCGAGATGAAGCGGACCATGACCGAGCTGTACCGCGGCTCGATGAAGGGCCGGACGATGTACGTCGTCCCGTTCTGCATGGGGCCGACCGACTCGGACGACCCGAAGATCGGCATCGAGATCACCGACTCCGAGTACGTCGTGATCTCCATGAAGATCATGACCCGGATGGGTGCGCAGGTCGTCCCGCTGCTCGACGTCGCGGGTGACCGCTGGGTCAAGGCGCTGCACTCGATCGGCGCCCCGCTCGCCGATGGCCAGGCCGACGTGCCGTGGCCGTGCAACGAGACCAAGTACATCAGCCACTTCCCGGAGACCTGGGAGATCTGGAGCTACGGCTCCGGCTACGGCGGCAACGCCCTGCTCGGCAAGAAGTGCTACGCGCTGCGCATCGCCTCGGCGATGGCCCACGACGAGGGCTGGCTCGCCGAGCACATGCTGATCCTCAAGCTCATCAGCCCGGAGGAGAAGGCCTACTACGTCGCGGCGGCCTTCCCGAGCGCCTGCGGCAAGACCAACCTGGCGATGCTGCAGCCGACCATCCCCGGCTGGCGCGCCGAGACCGTCGGTGACGACATCGCCTGGATGCGCTTCGGTGAGGACGGCCGGCTCTACGCCATCAACCCGGAGTTCGGCTTCTTCGGTGTCGCGCCGGGCACCAACTGGAAGACCAACCCCAACGCGATGCGCACCATCGAGGAGGGCAACGCGCTCTTCACCAACGTCGCGCTGACCGACGACGGCGACGTCTGGTGGGAGGGCCTGGAGGGCGACCCCCAGCACCTCACCGACTGGAAGGGCAACGACTGGACCCCCGAGTCCGGCACCGACGCCGCGCACCCGAACTCGCGCTACACCGTGCCGATCGCGCAGTGCCCGGTCGTCGCGCCGGAGTGGCAGGACCCGAACGGCGTGCCGATCTCGGCCATCCTGTTCGGTGGCCGCCGCAAGACCACGATCCCGCTGGTCACCGAGGCCCGCAGCTGGCAGCACGGCACCTTCATGGGCGCCACCATGTCCTCGGAGAAGACCGCGGCCGCGGCCGCGGCCGGCGGTCTCGGCCAGGTCCGGCGCGACCCGATGGCGATGCTGCCGTTCCTCGGCTACAACGTCGGCGACTACTTCGCGCACTGGGTGAACCTCGGCAAGAGCGCCGACGCCGAGAAGCTCCCGAAGATCTTCTACGTCAACTGGTTCCGCCGCGGCGAGGACGGCCGCTTCCTGTGGCCCGGCTTCGGTGAGAACAGCCGCGTCCTCAAGTGGTGCATCCAGCGCATGGAGGGCACGGCGGCCGCCGTCGACACCCCCATCGGCTTCGTGCCCACCGTCGACCAGATCGACCTCGAGGGGGTCGACGCCGAGCGCGCCGACGTCGAGGAGGCCCTCGCGGTCGACGTCGAGGAGTGGAAGGCCGAGATCCCGCTGATCGAGGAGTGGTTCGCCAAGATCGGCGACGACAACCTCCCGACCTCGATCCGCGACGAGTTCGAGGCCCTGAAGCAGCGCCTCGGCGCCTGACCCACCGCGGCCCCTGCCGCGCGAGACCCACGGAGCCCCCACACGCCGTCCGGTGTGCGGGGGCTCCGTGCTGCGCCTGCACGGGGCCCGTGAGGTGGGTGTCCCCGGATCGGGAAGGACGCGGCCGGTCGAGACTCGGTAACGGCGTCCCCGGACCGGTGACAGGCAACGTTGCCCGACGTAACGTTCCCGATCGGGCCGGCCCCACGACGGCGTCGGTCGCGCACGGTGCACGAGCGGGGGACGGCATGGTCACGACGGAGCGACCGGGAGAACCGGGGACCGGGGGGACGGGCACGACCCGTCGTCGCGACCCGAGGCAGATTGCGATCTGGGTCGCGGTGGCGGTGGTGGGCGCGATCGCCTGGTCGATCGTCGCGTTCACCCGCGGCGAGGAGATCTCCGCGGCCTGGCTGGTGTTCGCCGCCGTCGCCTCCTACGCGATCGCCTACCGCTTCTACTCCCGCTTCATCGCCCACCGCGCGTTGCGCGTGGACGACACCCGCGCCACACCGGCCGAACGTCTCGACGACGGGCAGGACTTCCAGCCCACCGACCGGCGGGTGCTGTTCGGTCACCACTTCGCGGCCATCGCCGGCGCGGGCCCGCTGGTCGGCCCGGTGCTCGCGGCACAGATGGGCTACCTGCCCGGCACGATTTGGATCATCGTCGGGGTCGTGTTCGCGGGCGCGGTCCAGGACATGGTCACGCTGTTCTTCTCCACCCGCCGGAGCGGGCGCAGCCTCGGCCAGATGGCCCGCGAGGAGATCGGGCCGGTCGGCGGGACGGCGGCCATCGTCGCCGTCCTCGCCATCATGGTGATCCTGCTGGCGGTGCTGGCGCTGGTCGTCGTCCAGGCCCTGGCCGACTCGCCGTGGGGCACGTTCTCGCTCGCGATGACGATCCCGATCGCCCTGTTCATGGGCTTCTACCTGCGCTACCTGCGCCCGGGGAAGATCATCGAGGTCTCGGTGCTCGGCGTCGCGCTGATGCTGCTGGCCATCGTCGGCGGCGGCTGGGTGCAGAACTCGTCGTGGGGCGAGGTCTTCCACCTGACCGCGAACCAGCTGACCCTCGCGCTGGTGGTCTACGGCTTCGCCGCCTCGGTGCTGCCGGTCTGGATGCTGCTCGCGCCGCGCGACTACCTGTCGTCGTTCATGAAGGTCGGCGTGGTCGTGCTGCTCGCCGCCTCGATCCTGCTGGCCTGGCCGTCGCTGCAGATGGACGCGCTGACCCGGTTCGCCTCCGACGGGCAGGGCCCGGTCGCGGCGGGCTCGCTGTTCCCGTTCGTCTTCATCACCATCGCCTGTGGTGCCCTGTCCGGGTTCCACGCCCTGGTCGCCTCGGGCACGACGCCGAAGCTGATCCAGAAGGAGTCCCAGATCCGGGTCATCGGCTACGGCGCGATGCTCACCGAGTCCTTCGTCGCGATCATGGCGCTGGCCGCGGCCTGCATCCTCGACCCCGGCCTCTACTTCGCGATGAACATGCCCGCGACGGTGCTCGGGCCGACCGTCGAGACCGCCTCCGCCGCGGTGGCGCAGATCGGGTTCACCATCTCCCCGGCCGACCTCACCGCGGCCGCGCAGGCAGTGGAGGAGCACACACTGGTCGGCCGCTCCGGCGGGGCGCCGACCCTGGCCGTCGGGCTGTCGACGGTGTTCTCCCAGGTCTTCGGCGGCGACGCGATGCGCGCCTTCTGGTACCACTTCGCGATCATGTTCGAGGCGCTGTTCATCCTCACCACGGTGGACGCCGGCACCCGCGTCGGACGCTTCATCCTGCAGGACACGATCGGCAACGTGGTGCCGCGCTTCCGCGACACCAGCTGGCGGCCGGGCGCCTGGATCTGCAGCGCCGTCATCGTCGGGGCATGGGGCTACCTGCTCTACGCCGGCGTCAACGACCCGCTGGGCGGCATCTACCAGCTCTTCCCGCTGTTCGGCATCGCCAACCAGCTCCTCGCCGCCGTCGCACTGGCCGTCTGCACCACGCTGCTGATCCGCTCCGGCCGTGCCCGCTACGCACCGATCACGCTGGTCCCGCTGGTGTTCGACGCCGTCGTCACCCTGACCGCGAGCTACCAGAAGATCTTCTCCGACAACCCCAAGCTCGGGTTCTGGGCCCAGCGCGACCAGTACCAGGCCGCGCTCGACGCCGGGAAGACGAGCCTGGGCACCGCCAGGACCGTCGAGGCCATGCAGAAGGTGGTGGTGAACACGACCGTCGACACCGTGCTCACCGCCCTGTTCGCGCTGCTCATCGTGATCGTCCTGGCCGACTCGGTCCGGGTGTGGGTCGCCGCGCTGAGCGGACGCCCGCTGCCCGGCGGCTCCGAGGACCCGTACGTCGAGTCCCGGATCCAGGCCCCTGCCGGGCTGATCCCCACCCGCTCCGAACGCGAGCTCGCCAGGGCCGGGGGCTCCGGATGAGCCGGCTCCGGGCGTTCTGGACGTTCCTGCGCGAGCTCGCCGGGGAGCGCGACTACGAGCGGTACCTGGCCCATCGGGCGGCCCACCACCCCGGTGCGCCGGTGCTGGGTGAGCGCGAGTTCTGGCGGGAGCGGACCGACCGCCAGGACCGTGTTCCCTCCGCCCGCTGTTGCTGATCGGGTAAATTCACTCCAATGGGGCAGTGTTTGAACTGCCTCGGTCGCTCAGTGTGGACAGCGAAGGACGCCGAAAGGGGCGACGTTGCCCGGTCTCGACGAGATCGGCCCAGCGTAGAGCCCTGACCGGTAGCCTTTCGCGGGAAATCGGGGACGTCCGAACGGCGATCCCGCACCCGCCGTGTACCCCGAACGGGACACGGCTCCGTCGCTCCTCGTGACGGCGGCCGGCCGGTCCCGGCCGGACGATCACGGCGGAGGCGGAACACCGGGCCGTCCACGGCGATACACACCGTGAACGTCGTCCCCGGGGCGACGACACGGGTACGGCGGAGGTGTGAGACGAGATGCTGGACGTCCGGGTGTCCGAGGACACGGACATCGACGCGCTCGTCGCGTTCGTCGAAGGGCTGGCGTCGGCCGGCCGCGGCGGAGGGGCACCGCGGGCGGCGGCGGCGCGGATCACCGCCGAACTGCGCGCCGGCCGGGTGCCGGCCGGTCTGCGGACCCTGTCGACCGCGCTGGGGGCCGCGGCCCCGCCGCGCTCCGAGGAGGACCCCGCCCACCCGTCGACACTGCTCGGCGTGGTGGCCGAGGAGCCGCTCGTCGTGCTCTCCGACAGCAGCCCCGGCGAGCTCGCCAGGGCGCTGGCCGAGCTGACCGGCTACGGCATGCGCGTACTGCTGACCGGTGCGTCCGCCGAGCGGGTCGCCGCGGTGCACGACTCGCTGCCGGTGAGCGTGGAGGGCCGGGTCGCCACCTCGTTCCCGGAGCTGCCGGTCCGCGAGCTGCAGCGGCTGCGCCGCCTGCTGGCCCGGGTCGGCGCGGACCGTACCGCCCGGCGCGGCCAGCGCCTCCCCGACGCCGACGGCATGCCCGACCCGGCCGACGTCGCGGGCTGCTGCGAGCGGGCCGCACGGGTCGTGGCCGGTGCCGAGACCGGCGAGGCCCGGATCGTCCCCGGTCTGCTGCGCGATCTCGACGCCGCCCGGCGCGGGGCCGTCACCCAGGTCTCCCGGTGCGTCCTGGGCTCGCTGCAGGCCATCGCCGCGGCCCCGGACGCCGAGCGGCTGCGCGAGGTCGTCGGTCGCCTGGTCCACCAGGGACTGCGCGCCGAGTTCGAGGCGCTGCAGGGGCACGCGGCCCGCCAGCGCGACGACCGCGCCCGGCACGCCGCCGGTCCCACGGTCGAGATCGTGGAGCCGCTGCCCCAGGGCGGCGCCGACCTCGTCCGCCGCTACCTGGACTTCCTCGACTCCGGCGGCCGGACCCGGTCCTACTTCCGCCCGCAGGAGCAGAAGGACGCCGAGCCGCACCTGCGCCGCTTCCGTGTCGGCGGGGAGGCCCCGCAGACCTACGACCACGTGGTCGCGATCGTCCGGCACCTGGACTTGGCGCGCCGCGACGACGAGATCGCGCGGCTGTGCGCGGTGCTGGGCCTGCCGATCCCACATGACCCCTCCGAGCTGCCCGCGCTCACCGACACCCTGGACCGGGTGGCGGCGACCGCCCGGTCGGTCGGCGCGCTGCGCCACGACGTGCTGTTCCTGCAGCAGGACTCCCCGGTCTCGGTGCCGGACCTGGCCGCCGCCGAGCGGGTCGCCCGCGCGATCGTCGACTACGCCGAGCACGGCGACCCCGCCGAGGCCGCCGACGAGCTGGAACGCCTGGCCGCCACCTGCGCCGACCGGGTGCCCTACGGGGCACGGGCGCCGGAGCACGACGCCGTCGTGGACGCGCTGCGGGCACACGACCCGCAGGCCTACGCCGACGCGCTCGAGGAGCTCGACCGTGCCCGGCGCGAGGTCGCCGACCGCGACGAGCTGGACCGGCTGCTCGGCGAGCTCGCCCGGACCCACCCGCAGCTCGCCGAGACCTGGGCGGCCGACGCCGGCCGTGGCGTCCCCGGCTTCGGCCTGGTCGTCTGCGAGCCCCTCGACGACGTCCTCGGCGCGCTGCCCCCGGCGGACACCGCCGACCTGGTGGTCGTGCTGGGTGCGGGCGCGATGCAGGCCGACGGTCTGCTGCTGACCGCGGCGGCGCCGCGGATGCTCGCCGTCGTCGGGGACGAGCCGCGGGCCGCCTCCTCCGGGACGACACTGCTCGAGGTGCTGAACCAGGCCTCGGCGCGGTTCCTGCGCGGCACCGGGGACCGCACCGCCGCCGTGCGGCCGGGCCCCGGGGCCCCGGACGTGCCCACGCTGCCGTCGGTCCCCGCCGCCCGGACGGCCGCGGAGGCACCGGAGGTCCCGGTCACCGTCCCGGTGCAGGCCGGACAGGCAGGCGCCCACGAGACCGTCGACCCGTCGGTGCCCGCGCCGCGCCCGGCTCCGCGCGGGTCGGACACGACCCCGCACGACGACGAGCCGTCCCGCCCGTCGACGCCGTCGGCCATGGCACCGGGCCCGCGCCCGGCGGTCACGGGCGGCCGGGACGACTGAGCGTCAGCTGCTCGCGCGGAGCGTCTCGGCGACCCGCGCGAGCAGCACGAACGGGTCGGTGTCCGGCGGCCCCGCCGGCTGCCAGCGCTGCCCCGAACCGGGGTCGGCGACGCGGTACAGCGTCCAGCTGCCCGGCCCGGGGTCGTCGACCCGCAGCTGCGCCAGTGCCGTCGACGACCACGCCGCACCCAGCTCCGGGAACGCGGGCGGCCGCCGGTCGAGGATCGTGACGGTGTTGCCGGCGGTGGTGTAGGCGATCCGGCGCCGGTCGCTCTCGCCGTCGGGTACCTGCTCGGTGCACCAGGTCGCGAGCTGCGTGCGGACCTGCTCCGGGACTCCCATGGCGCGACATGGTCCCGGATCGGGCCGCGGGTGCGGAAGAGCCGTCTCCGTCGGAGGTCGTAGGCCGCAGTGCCGACCTGCGCCCGATGTTCCGGGGGCCCGTTCCGGCGAGGCTCGACGACATGATCACCGTACGCCGGACCGGCGGCCCGCCCCGCCGCAGCGCCGCCACCGTCGCCCTGCTCGTCCTCCTGGTCGCGGCCCTGGTCGGTGGCTGTGCGGCCCCGGCCGCACCGGCCCCCGACCCGGCTCCGCGGACGGCCGTCCCGACCGCCCCGCTCACCGCCGCCGACGTCGGCGCCTGGCTGGACGGCCTCGTCCCCGCCGCGCTCGACCGGAGCGGGATCGCCGGGGCCGCGGTCACCGTCGTACGCGACGGGCAGGTGCTCGCCGCCCGCGGCTACGGCTCGGCCGGACCGGGCAGGCCGGTCGACCCCGCCCGGACGCTGTTCCGGGTCGGGTCGGTGTCGAAGGTGGCCACCGCGGTCGCCGTGCTGCAGCTCGCCGACCGCGGCCTGGTCGACCTTGACGCCGACGTCCGCCGCCATCTCGACATCGACGTGCCGATGCCCCGCGGCCCGGTGACACTGCGGAACCTGCTGAGCCACACCGCGGGCTTCGAGGAGCAGATCCGCGGGCTCATCCGCACCGGGCCGGGTGGCCCGTCGCTGCGGGAGTTCCTCGCCACCGACCCGCCCGAGCAGGTCAGCACCCCCGGCACCGTGCCGTCGTACTCCAACTACGGCTACGGCCTGGCCGGGCACGTCGTCGAGCGGGTCACCGGCGAGCCCTTCGAGCGGTACGTGCAGCGCGAGGTGCTCGACCGCGCCGGGATGACGACCGCGACCTTCGAGCAGCCGCTGCCCGCGGCCGCCGCCGCGGCGATGTCGGACGGCCACACCAGCGTCGACGCCCCGCCGATGCCGTTCGAGTTCGTCAGCCCGGCCCCGGCGGGGTCGCTCAGTGCGTCGGCCGCCGACATGGGCCGGTTCGCCTCGGCCCTGCTCGGCGCACCCGGTTCGACCCCGCTGCTCTCCCCCGCCGCGTGGGCACTCATGCAGCGCCCGGCGCTGGGCCCGGACACCCTCGGCGCGCTCGCCGACGGCCCGCGGATGGCACTCGGGCTGTTCGACGAGAGCCGCAACGGCCACCTCGTCCTCGGCCACGGCGGCGACACCCAGTGGTTCCACTCGCACCTGCAGCTGTACCCGGCCGAGCGGATCGGGGTGTTCGTCACGACGAACAGCAGCGGTCGCGGCGGTGCGGACACCCTGGATCTGCGGCGCGCGGTGACCGAGGGGTTCACCGACCGCTACCTCCCCGGTCCGGCGGGCCCGGCGCCGGCTCCGGACGCGGGCACCCCGGCCAGGGCCGCGGCGATCGCGGGGACCTACGAGTCGGCCCGGCGGTCGGAGAGCACCTTCATGGGGGCGATGAACCTGCTGGCCCAGATGCGCGTGGTGGCCCGGCCGGACGGCACGCTGCTGGTCTCGCCCGCCCCGAACGACGTCCGCCCTGCCGCCTACGCCGAGGTCCGGCCCGGGCTGTGGCGGGAGGTCGGCGGGCAGCGGCTGCTGGCCGTGCGCACCGACGCCGACGGCCGGGTCACCGCGCTGGGCCACGACGCGGCGTTCACCGAGCTGCCGGTCGGCCCGCTGCGTGACGCGGCGCTGCTCGGCACGGTGCTGGCCGGCTCGGTCGTGGTGCTCCTCGGTGCGCTCGTCGCCCGGCCGGCGGGGGCGCTGTGGCGCCGCCGGTACGGCGTGGTCGTCGCGACCCGGCCGCGGGCCGACCGGGTCGCGCACGGTCTCACCCGGGCTGCGGCGCTCGCGGCGCTCGTCGCGCTCACGGGCTGGGTGGTCTCGGTGCTCACGATTGCGTCGCTGGGCGAGGTGCCGCTCCCGGTGCTGCGCGGGCTCCAGGTGCTCCAGTGGATCGGGGTGGTGGGCGTGCCCGTCGCGGCGGCCGGGGTGGTCACCGCACTGCGCGCCAGGGCCGGTGCGTGGTCGGTGACCGGCCGGGTGATGCTGCTGCTCGCCCTGGCCGGCATCGCGGTGGTGGCGGTCGTGGCGGGCCTGCTGCTGCCGAGCCTCACCTACTGAGCCCTACGATCACCCCACCCGAGGCCGGAGACCCCATGCACCCGCACCCCGAACCGCCACCCCGCACGGTCGCGGAACGGCTCGACGCCCGGCTCACCGCGCTCGGCCTGGCCGGACCGCGACGCCGCGACGCCGCGCTGGCGGTGCTCGTCGCGGCCGGGACGCTCGCGGTGGTCACCCCGGTGGTGCTGGCACCGGGCCCGGCCGCGGAGCTGGGTCTCGCGCCGGGCACGGTGGCGCTGGCACTCGGGGTGGTGACCGTGCAGAACCTGCTGCTGGCGCTGCGCCGCACTGCCCCCGCGGTCTGTCTGGCGCTGACGGTCGGGCTGGGGCTGGTGAACGTCGTCCTGATGCCGGTGGGTGCGGCGCTGCGCGGCCCGGCGACGGCGATCGCGGCCGGCACCTGCGGGTCGCGGCTCCCGGCGCGCCGGGCCGGGGCCCTGGTCGGCGCCGCGGCGGTCGTCGAGACGGCCGTGGTGCTCACCGGGATCGCGGTACGCCCGTCCGGCGACGCGCTGCTCGGCGCGGGCGGACTGGCCGCCTCGCAGGTGCTGTCGGCGCTCCTGGTCTACGGCGGCCCGCTGCTGCTCGGTGTGTACCTCCGGACCCGGCGGCGCTACGCCGAGCTGGACCGGGTGCACACCGCCGGTGTCGTCGCGGCGTACCGGGAACGGGCGGACGCCGCCGTCGCCCGGGAGCGGGCCCGGATGGCCCGCGAGCTGCACGACGTCGCCGCGCACCACCTGTCGGCGATGGTGGTGCAGGCCGCGGTGGTCGAGCGGCTGGTGGACCGGGACCCGGACGAGGCGCGGCGGACGGCGTCCCGGCTGCGGGAGCAGGGTCGCCGCACCCTGCACGACCTGCGTCTGGTCGTCGGGGCGCTGCGGGAGCCGGGGGCGGGCGGTGCCGAGGCCGACACCCCGGTGCCCGGCCTCGCCGAGCTCGACGGGCTCGTGGAGCAGGCCCGGGAGCTGGGCGGTCCGGTGGAGCTGGTCCGGCGCGGGGACCCGGGCGAGCCGTCCCCGGTCGCCGACGTCACCTGCTACCGGGTGGTGCAGGAGGCACTGGCCAACGCCCGTGAGCACGCCCCCGGCGCCCCGGTCCGGGTGACGGTGACCCACGCCGACGACCGCGTCACCGTCGAGGTCGTGAACGGCCCGGCGCGCGGCACCCCGGCACCCTCCGCCGACGCCCCGGGCACCCGCGGGTTCGGGCTGGCCGGGATGCGCGAGCGCGCGCAGCTGGTCGGCGGGACGTTCTCCGCGGTCCGGACCGACGACGGCGGCTGGCAGGTCCGCCTGGTCGTCCCGCACGACCCCGGCCCGGAGACCGGAGGAGGACGCGCGTGATCAGGGTGCTGCTGGCCGACGACCAGGCCGTCGTCCGGGCCGGGTTCCGGATGTTCCTGGAGCTGGCCGGCGACGTCGAGGTCGTCGGCGAGGCGGCGAGCGGGCCGGAGGCGGTCGCGCTGGCGCGCGCGCACCGGCCCGACGTGGTCTGCATGGACGTCCGGATGCCCGGCGGGAACGGGCTCGTCGCGACCCGGGAGATCACCGGCCTCGACGACCCGGTCCCCGCGGTCCTCGTCGTCACCACCTTCGACCTCGACGACTACGTGTTCGGCGCGCTGGAGGCGGGCGCGAGCGGGTTCGTCCTCAAGGACACCCACCCCGACGACCTCGTCGACGCCGTCCGCCGTCTCGCCCGTGGCGACGGGCTGATCGACCGGGCCGTCACCCGCCGGGTGATCGCCGAGTTCGCGCGGCGCCGCCCCGCCCCGGACACCGCGCCCGACGGCGGGGTCGCCCCGCTGAGACCGCGGGAGACCGAGATCGTGCGGATGCTGGCCCGCGGGCTCTCCAACGCCGAGATCGCCGAGGAGCTGGTCGTCGAGACGTCGACGGTCAAGTCGCACCTGGGCCGGGTGATGGCGAAGATCGGCACCCGGGACCGGCTGCAGACCGTCGTGTGGGCCTATCGGACGGGGGTCGCGGCGCCCGATCCCGACTAACGTCCGGGACATGGCACAGCACGAGGTGAGCAGGTTCGGGCACGTCGACCTCGACGGGCTTCCGCCGGACCTGGCGGAGCGGATCGGCGCGATCGCCGAGCGCTCCGGGTTCGTCCCCAACGTGTTCCGGGCCCTGGGCCGGCGCCCGCGGGAGCTGCGGTCGTTCCTGGACTACCACGACGCGTTGATGGACTCCGACGACGGACTGTCCAAGGCCGAACGCGAGCTGGTCGTCGTCGCCACCTCGGGGGCCAACAACTGCACCTACTGCGTCGTCGCGCACGGGGCGATCCTCCGGATCCGGTACAAGGACCCGGAGATCGCCGACCGCGTTGCGACCAACCCCTACGCGGTCGAGCTGTCGGAGCGCGAGCGCGCGATCGTCGACCTGGCCCTGCTGGTCGCCCGGAGCTCGGAGTCGCTGACCGAGGCCGACCTCGACGACGCCCGCGCCGCCGGCCTGACCTCCGACGAGATCTGGGACGTCGGCGCGATCACCGCCCTGTTCGCGATGTCGAACCGGCTCGCGCACCTGACCGCGCTGCGCCCCAACCCGGAGTTCTTCCTGATGGGGCGCATCCCCCGGAGCTGAGCGCCGCGGCCGATGTTCCCGCAACGCCCCCATCGGGTCCGGGAACGACGGCCCGGCTCCCGGGGGGCGGGCCCAGACTGCTCCACGGCGGGCCGCGGTGCGGGCGGTCGCCGGGAGGAGGACGGCGATGTCCCACGGGGTCCTGACCCGCGAGCAGCTCGGCCACCTGCGGCACTGGGACAACCTGTCCCGGCAGCTGCCCAACGACTGGTCGCTGATGCAGGGCAAGGGCGTGAGCCAGGACGACTTCGGCGGCTACCGCTTCCAGCTCGCCTACATGGTCTACGGGCTCGCCCTCACCCACCGGCACCGGTTGCCCGCGGCACCGGGCCTGTTCGGCCCCACGATCCGCAGGCTGGTCGAGAAGCTGCTCCTGCCCGAGGTGTGGCTCTACTGGCGCGACGTCTCCCGCGGCGGCTCGGTCTTCAACGCCCACCTCTCCGACGGTTACACCGAGCAGTGGGACCCGGTCGCCCGGGACAACATCATGTACTCGGCGTACGTGCAGTCCTGCGCCGCGCTGCACGACCAGCTCCTCGGCTCGGACCACTTCGCCGCCCCCGGCTCGCTCACGTTCCGGCACTGGTCGTTCTTCTGGGGCGGGCCGGAGAAGCGGTTCACCTACGACCGGGACTCCCTGACCGAGCACCTGTACTGGCTGATGGTGGACAGCGGCTACCTCGGTGTCGCCTGCGAGCCGAACTGCGTGTTCCAGATCTGCAACCAGCCCGCGATCATCGGGTTCCGGCTGCACGACCAGATCACCGGTGGCACCCGCGCCGATGACGTCGTGGCCGGCTACGAGCGGGCCTGGGCCGACTTCGGCCGGCTGGACGGCTCCGGCCACTACGCCATGATGATCTCCCAGGACACCGGCGAGGTACGCCCCAACGAGCAGCCCTCCCCCTGGGTCGACGCCTGGTGCGGTGCGCTGATGAACACCTGGAACGGCGACTTCGTGCGCCGTCACTACGCGCGCCAGGTCGCCGACTTCCTCACCCCCGGTCCCGACGGGACGCTCTCGGTGCCCTCCGCACCCGCCCGGCAGGTCATGGGCCAGCCGATCGTGTCCGACACCTGTGACTTCGGCTGGGTCGCGGCCTGGGCCTCGGAGATGGGCGACCGGGAGACCCTCGACGGACTGCTCGCCCACGCGGACCGGTTCATGGCCCCGGCCCGGCGCGACGGCGGCCTCTACTACCCGCGCGACGACACCCCCTGCGACGCCGACGGTCGGCGCACCGAGGTGGAGCCGATGACCGGCAACGTCCTGCTCGGCTACGCGCGGCTGAACGTCGAGGACGGCCTGCGCGGCCTCTATCGCGATCCCTGGCCCCCCGGGCACCACGACGCGCCCCGGCTCGCCGTGGTGGACCGCGACGTGGAGGTCAGCCGGGCCGAGGTCGTCGACGGTGTGCTGCACGCCCGTCTGCGCCGCGACCGGACCGTCCCGGGCGGAGACACCGTGACCCTGGCCGGTCTCCCGGCCGGAGCCCGGCTTCGGCTGGGCGGCACCGAGCTCACCCCGCGCGCCCCGTCGGTGCTGGACGTGCCGGACGGCCCCGCGCTCGACCTGGTGGCCGTGCCGTGACCCGGCCGCCGATCCGGGCCACCTACTCGCTGGTGAACCACCACGGCGTCGAGGTCACCGAGGCGAGCTACCGCGGGCGCTGGCAGCTGGTCCGGTTCGGGTTCACCGCGTGCCGGGTGGTCTGCCCCCGCGCACTGGCCCTGCTCGACGACGTGCTCGACCGGCTGGGCGGGGCGGCCGCCGTCGTGGTCCCGCTCTACGTCACGGTCGATCCCGCGCGCGACACCCCGGACCGGCTGCGGAGCCACCTCGGGTCCACCCACCCCCGGTTCACCGGGCTGACCGGGACCGCGGAGCAGACCGCCGACGCGGCCGCGGCGTTCCGGGTCTTCGCCCGCCGCCGAGACACCCCGACGGGCTACGACGTGGCGCACACGGCGATGACCTACCTGCTCGACCCCGCCGCGGTCCCGGTCCTTTTCTGGCCGGACACCCGCGACGCCGCCGGGATCGCCGCCGACCTCGCCACGGTGCTCACCGCCGCGGGGACCCGGGCCCCCGGGCCGGCCCGGTGGGCGGCTCGCCCGGGCGGCCCCACGCTCCCGGGGTGACTCCGTACCGGCGCCGGAACGCCCGGGTGAAGGTGGTCGTGTCGGCGAACCCGCACCGGGCGGCGACGGCGGCGATCGTCGGGCGGTGCTCCCCGTCGAGCCGCCGGGCGGCCCGCCGCAGCCGCTCCTCGCGCAGGAACGTGGCGGGTGGCGGGTGGCCCGCCTCGGCGAACACCCGGGTGACGTAGCGGCCGGAGACCCCGAAGCGCCGGGCGACGGTGTCGACGGAGAGGCCGGGGTCGGTGAGGTGGTCCAGGACGAACCGTTGCATCGTCGCGGCGAGGGCGACCGGGCCGGTCGGGAGCGTCTCGGTGCCCCCGAGCGAGCCGAGCAGGGCGCCGAGCATCTCGAGCACGGCGGACGACATCCGGGCGGCGGGCACCGGGCCCAGGTCGCCGGCGGCCCGCCCGAGCGGGCCGAGCGTCGCGGCCAGCACGCGCAGCGCCGGCGTCGGGGCCGGGATCGTCCGCGCGAGCCCCGCGGCGACGGCCGTCCCGCCGAGCTCCGCGCACTCCCCGGTCACCTGCACCGTCACACAGGACGTGGACTCCTCGCAGACCAGGGACAGCCGGTCCCGGCTGCGGTACAGCACGGCCTCCCCGGCGACGGCCCGGGCGACCCGCCCCGCCTGGGCCACCCGCAGCGCGCCGCTGTGCTGGATCGACAGGAAGAGCGTGTCCGGTGCGTCGTCCACCGACCCGGACCGGGTCATCCGGCACGGGTCGGCGGCGATCCGGGAGACGCCCACCCGGCCGTCGACGGCGCACCCGGCGATCTCGCCGTGGAACCCCGACGGACCCGTGGCCGGGGGCCGGACCCGGAGCGGGACGAAACCGGTGTCCGCGATCGCGCTCCACTCGTCGAACGAGGAGGCCACCGCGGTGAACATCCCCGGATGCTAACCCGGCCGCGGCCTGCGCCCGACCGTTCAGAGCACCTTCGACAGGAACGCGCGGGTGCGCTCCTCCTTCGGGTCCGACAGCACCGCGCGCGGGTCACCGGACTCGACGATCCGGCCGTCGTCCATGAAGACCAGCGCATCGCCGACCTCGCGGGCGAAACCCATCTCGTGAGTTACGACGACCATCGTCATGCCCTCGCGGGCCAGCTCGCGCATCACGTCGAGCACCTCGCCGACCAGCTCCGGGTCCAGCGCCGAGGTCGGCTCGTCGAACAGCATCAGCTTCGGCCGCATCGCCAGCGCCCTGGCGATCGCCACCCGCTGCTGCTGCCCGCCGGACAGCTGCGCGGGGTAGGCGTCGGCGCGGTCGCCGAGCCCGACCCGGGTGAGCAGCTCGACCGCCCGCTCGCGCGCGGCCGCCCGGGACTCGCGGCGCACGACGACCGGCGCCTCCATCACGTTCTCCGCCGCGGTGCGGTGCGGGAACAGGTTGAACCGCTGGAACACCATGCCGACCTCGCGGCGCTGGCGGCCGAGCGCGGAGTCGCGGAGCCGGTAGAGCTTCCCGTTCTCCTCGCGCAGCCCCATCAGCTCGCCGTCGACCCACAGCCGTCCGGTGTCGATGGTCTCCAGGTGGTTGATGCACCGCAGCAGGGTCGACTTGCCCGAGCCGGACGGCCCGATCACGCAGCACACCTGCCCCGGCTCGACGACGAGGTCGACCCCGCGCAGCACCTCCACGTCGCCGAAGCTCTTGCCGACCGACTCGGCTCGCACCATCGGGGTCACGAGGTCTTCCCTCCGGTCCGGAACGAGAACAGCCGCACCAGCGGGGTCGCCTCGGTGACCGCACCGGCCACGCCGCGGCCGTAGCGACGTTCGACGACGCGCTGCCCCGCGGTGAGCAGCGAGGTCAGCAGCAGGTACCAGGCCGCGGCCACGATGAGCAGCGGGATGGTCTGGAAGTTCGTCGAGTAGATCCGCTGCACCGAGGTGAGCAGGTCGGTGTAGCCGATGACGACGACCAGCGACGTCGTCTTCAGCATGCCGATCGTCTCGTTGCCGGTCGGCGGGATGATCACCCGCATCGCCTGCGGGAGGACGACCCGGCGCAGGGTCTGCGCGCGGGTCATGCCGAGTGCTCCGGCGGCCTCGCTCTGACCCTGGTCGACCGACTGGATGCCACCGCGCACGATCTCGGCCATGTACGCGGCCTCGTTCAGGCCGAGGCCCAGCAGACACGCCAGGAACGGCGTGATCAGCGAGTTCGTGTCGAACACGACGAACTCCGGGCCGAACGGGATGCCGAGCGACAGGTTCGGGTAGAGCGAGGACAGGAAGCTCCAGAACAGCAGCTGGGCGATCAGCGGGGTGCCGCGGAACAGCCACAGGTAGACCCCGGACACCCCGGACAGCACCGGGTTCGGCGACAGCCGCATGACCGCCAGCCCGATCCCGCCGATGATGCCGATCAGCATCGACAGGACGGTCAGGACCAGGGTGTTCGCGAGCCCGTTCAGCACCGGGCCGGCGAACAGGTACTGCGCGACCACCGGCCAGCCGAAGTTCTCGTTGGTCAGCAGCGAGTTGACCAGCATCGCGCCCAGGACCGCGAGCACCGCGATCGCGATCCACCGTCCGGGGTGCCGGACCCCGATCGCGTCGCGGGGTTCGGGTCGGGCGCCGGTGGTCGCCGGCTCAGCCACCGTTCACCGAGGACGTGGGGATCGCGCCGTTGCCGACGTTCCACTTGTCGAGGATCCGCTTGTAGGTGCCGTCGTCGATCAGCGACTGGACCGCGCCCTGCACGGCCTGGGCGTACTGGCCGTCGTTCTTCTTCAGCGCGATGCCGTACGGCGCGGTGTCGTAGGGCTGCCCGACGACCTCGACCGCACCGTTGGTGGTGGTCTGCGCGTAGGCGGCGACCGGGGAGTCGGCGAGCATCGCGACGATCCGGTTCGAGTTCAGCGCGAGCGTCACGTCGGTCTGTGCCTGCAGCTCGGTGATCTGGATGGCCGGCTTGCCCTCGTCGGTGCACTTCTTGGTGCGGGCCTGCACGTCCTCGACCTGCACGGTGCCCTGCTGGACGCCGATCGCCTTGCCGCAGAGGTCGTTCGGGTCGATCCCGTCCGGGTTGCCCTTGCGGGTCGCCAGGCTGGTGCCCGCGGAGAAGTAGCTGACCATGTCCAGGACCTGGGTGCGCTCGGGGTTGACGGTGAACGAGGAGATGCCCGCCTCGTAGCGGCCGCCGGTGATGCCCGGGATGATCCCGGAGAACTGGCTCTGCTCGAACCGCGCGGTCAGGCCGAGCTTCTGGGCGACCGCGGTGCCCAGGTCGACGTCCATGCCGATGATCGTCGTGCCGTCGGGGGCGGTGAACTCGTTCGGCGGGTAGGTCGGGTCGGTGCCGACGACCCACGTGCCGTCCCGCTTGACCTCGTCGGGGACGAGGGCGGCGAGCCGGTCGTCCTTGGCGACGGCCGGGATCGGGGCGTCGGTACCGGTTGCTCCGGCGGAGCCGCCTCCCCCGCTGCCGTCGCCGCCGGCACCACAGCCGGCCAGGACCAGTGCGGTCAGTGCGGTCAGTGCGATCCCGGTCAGGGAGCGGACACTGCGGGTCCTCGCGGTCGTCATGCGGTTGCCTTCCAGATGATGCCGGGTCGAACGGCGGGGATCCTGCCACTTGGGGAGTGGTTCCCGCCGCCTGGCGGCCGATCCGTTACGTGCTCGTCCCATGACGCCGCGAGCCCGCGCCGGTCCGCGCACGTTCGCCTACTGTTGGTGCGACGACCGGGCGTCGCGGCACCGACGCGGCGCCCCACCGTCACGGAGGTCCTCGACGATGTCGTTGTTCCGCAGGCTCACCGTCCTGGCCGGCGCGGTGGAGGCCGCCCGCCGCTACGCCCGGTCCCACCCGGACCAGGCGGGCAAGGCCCTCGACTCCGCCGCCCAGTTCGTCGACAAGCAGACCAAGGGCAAGTACACGAACCAGATCGCCGGCGCCGCCCGCAAGGCGAAGGACGCCGCGGGCATCCCGCAGCCCGGCTACGGCTTCGGCTCGCCGGGCACCACCCCGCCCGCCCCGCCCCGCGCGGTCGCCGGGAACCCGCCGTACCCGGCGGGCGGTGCCGACGCGCCGACGCAGCGCACCCCGCAGCAGCCCCCGGCGTTCCCGCCGCCGAACCCGGAGCGTCCGCACGGCGCCTGACCTCCCTCCACGACGGTCCCGGCCGGGCGCCGGGACCGTCGTATGTGGACGTCCGATGGTCCGTCGTCCAGGCGTCGACCTGCGGGGCACCGGTTCTCCTCGGGGCCGGTGACGTGCCAGGATCGGCGGTGACGCGCCTGCGCGTCCCGGGGCCGCACCACCCGCACGGGCCCGGAGCCGACGCTCCCGGGCGCGACCCCGCCCGGTGCGACCGAGGAGGTCTGCCGTGGACGAACCCCAGGCGTGGATACCGACCGATCCGCGGTCGCGGCCCAGCCACGACCAGGTCGTCGCGGGGCTGAAGGGCGTCGACGAGGGCGGGCCCGAGCTCGTCCAGCTGCTCACCCCCGAGGGCGAGCGGGTGCCGGACGAGCGGTTCGACCGCTACGCCGCCGACATCACCGCCGAGGACCTGCGGTCGCTCTACCGCGACCTCGTCCTGGTCCGGCGCGCCGACCGCGAGGGCAACTCCCTGCAGCGGCAGGGCGAGCTCGGCCTCTGGGTGCCGCTGCTCGGCCAGGAGGCCGCGCAGGTCGGGTCCGGCCGCGCGCTCGCGCCCGAGGACATGTGCTTCCCCAGCTACCGCGAGCACGGCGTCGCCTGGTGCCGCGGGGTCGACCCGACCGAGCTGCTCGGCATCTTCCGGGGGACCGACCACGGCACCTGGGACCCGGTCGCGACCCGGTTCCACCCGTACACGATCGTCATCGGCAACCAGTGCCTCAACGCCGCCGGCTACGCGATGGGCCAGCGCTTCGAGTCCAAGGTGGGCGGCAGTGTCGCTGGTGTCGGCACCGCCGACGGTGTCGCTGGTGTCGGCACCGCCGACGGTGATACGGGTGAGGCCACCATCTGCTACTTCGGCGACGGCGCCACCAGCCAGGGCGACGTGCACGAGGGCTTCGTCTGGGCCGCCGCCTACGACGCGCCGCTGGTCTTCTTCTGCCAGAACAACCAGTGGGCGATCTCGGTGCCCGCGGAGCGCCAGACCCGGGTGCCGCTCTACCAGCGCGCCCGCGGCTACGGCTTCCCCGGCGTCCGGGTGGACGGCAACGACGTGCTGGCCTGCCTCGCCGTCACCCGCTGGGCGCTCGACGAGTGCCGCACCGGCAACGGCCCGGTGCTGATCGAGGCGTTCACCTACCGGATGGACTCCCACACCACCTCCGACGACGCGACCCGCTACCGGCTCGCCGACGAGGTCGAGCTGTGGAAGCTCAAGGACCCGATCGAGCGGGTGCGGGTGCACCTGGCCCGGCGGCACGGCGTCGGCGCCGACTTCTTCGACGCCGTCGATGCCGAGGCCGACGCGCTGGGCGAGCGGATGCGGGCCTTCTGCCGGGCGATGCCCCAGCCCGGCCCGGAGCGGATGTTCTCCCAGGTCTACGCCGAGCCGTCGCCGACGGTGGAGCGCCAGCGCGAGGAGTTCCTGGCCTACCACGCGTCGTTCGCCGACCAGGAGGACTGATCCGTGCCGACCACGATGGCCAAGGCACTGAACGACGGGCTGCGTGCCGCGATGGAGCGCGACCCCAAGGTGCTCGTCATGGGCGAGGACGTCGGCCGGCTCGGCGGCGTCTTCCGCATCACCGACGGGCTGCAGAAGGACTTCGGCGAGCAGCGCGTGCTCGACACCCCGCTGTCGGAGTCCGGGATCATCGGCGCCGCGATCGGACTCGCGGTGCGCGGGTTCCGCCCGGTCTGCGAGATCCAGTTCGACGGGTTCGTCTTCCCCGGCTACGACCAGATCGTGTCCCAGCTGGCGAAGCTGCGGTACCGGACGCAGGGCCGGGTGCCGGTGCCGGTCGTCGTCCGGATCCCCTACGGCGGCGGGATCGGTGCCGTCGAGCACCACTCCGAGTCGCCCGAGTCGCTGTTCGCGCACGTCGCGGGCCTCAAGGTGGTCACCTGCTCGAACCCGGCCGACGCGCACTGGATGATCCAGCAGGCGATCGTCTCCGACGACCCGGTGATCTTCTTCGAGCCGAAGCGCCGGTACTGGGAGAAGGGCGAGCTCGACGCCGCCACCGACCTGGGCTCGGCCTTCCCGCTGCACGCCTCGCGCGTGGTGCGGCCGGGCTCGACGCTGACCGTGGCCACCTACGGGCCGATGGTGCGGACCTGCCTCGACGCCGCCGGGGCGGCCGCCGAGGAGGGCCGCGACCTCGAGGTGATCGACCTGCGGTCGCTGTCCCCGCTCGACCTCGGCCCGGTCGCGGAGTCGGTGCGGCGCACCGGACGGCTGGTCGTGGTGTCCGAGGCGCCCCCGGAGGCGTCGGTGACCTCGGAGGTCGCCGCCCGGATCCAGCAGGAGTGCTTCTTCTCCTTGGAGGCGCCGGTGCTGCGCGTGACCGGCTTCGACACGCCCTACCCGCCGTCGCGGCTGGAGGAGGAGTACCTGCCGGACCTGGACCGGGTGCTCGACGCCGTCGACCGTTCCCTGGCCTGGTGAGGACGAGCACATGCGTGAGCACTTCAAGCTGCCCGACGTCGGCGAGGGGCTGACCGAGGCCGAGATCGTCACCTGGCGGGTGGCGCCCGGGGACACGGTCGCGGTCAACGACGTCATCGTGGAGATCGAGACGGCGAAGGCGGCCGTGGAGCTGCCCTCGCCGTGGGCCGGGACGGTCGGTGAGCTGCTGGTCGAGCCTGGCGCGACCGTCGCGGTGGGGACGCCGATCATCGCGATCGACACCGCTGGGTCCGCGCCCGAATCCGACGCCGATGCCGGCGCCAAGATCGGTGAGGCGGGCAAGGACGGGCGGATCGCGACGCTCGTCGGGTACGGGCCGCGGCAGGGCTCCGCGCGGCGACGGCCCCGGCGCGATCCCGCGGCCTCGGCCGCGTCCACCGATTCCGCTGCGCCCGCTGCACCCGTCGCGCCCACAGCCTCCGCCGAGCCGTCCGCCGGGTTCGTCGCGGTGAACGGCGCCGTCGAGGCAGACGCCGGTGGCTCCGGGCGCCCGGGTGGATCGGGGTCGGGCGCGGCCCCGGTCCCGTCGCCCCAGCAGTCGCTCGGGTCGCCCGAGCAGGCCGCTCCCGTGACGTCCACCGGTCTGCCGGAGGGCAGCGACACGGGGGCCGGGGGTGACGTCGTCGGGCCGCTGGCCGCGCAGGTCCCCCTCGCCCCACCGCCGGTCCGCCTGCTCGCGCGAGAGCTGGGCGTCGACCTGCGGACCGTGACGGGGACCGGGCGCGACGACCGGATCACCCGTGAGGACGTGCACGCCGCCGCGGCGGGTGCCGGGCTCACGGACGCCGGGGACGACGCTGCGGTCGACGGCCGCGCCGCCGGGACATCCGCCGCCGGGACATCCGATGTTGGGGCATCCGAGGACGGGGCATTCGCTGCCGGGACGTCCGCTGCCGGGGCGTCGGTCGCCGGGGGCCCCGTCGCGGCGGGGGCCGCCGGAGGTGTCACCGGAGCCGCTGTCGCGGGCGCCGCTGCCCCGAGTGCCGCCGGCCGGACTGCTGCCGGCCGGACTGCTGCCGGCCGGACTGCTGCCGGCCAGACTGCCGCCGGCCAGACTGCTGCCGGTCAGGGTGCAGCCGCACAGGGTGGTGTCGCCGGCCAGGGCGCCGGGGAGTCGGCGGGGGCTCCGGCCGGGCCGGGCGCGATCGCCACCACCACCCGACCCACCGAGGACCGCCGCGAGCCCATCCGCGGCGTCCGCAAGGCCACCGCCGCGGCGATGGTCGCGAGCGCGTTCACGGCGCCGCACGTCACCGAGTTCCTCGACGTCGACGTCACCGAGACGATGGCCCTGCGCGCCCGGCTGCGGGCCTCGCGCGAGTTCGCCGGGGTCAAGCTGACCCCGCTGGCGTTCGTCGCGAAGGCCGCCTGCCTGGCCGCCGCGCGGACCCCGGCGATCAACGCCAGCTGGGACGAGCGCGCCGGCGAGATCGTCTACTACGCCCGCGTCCAGCTCGGCATCGCCGCCGCGACGCCGCGCGGGCTCGTCGTCCCCAAGATCCGCGACGCGGACACCCTCACCCTGCGCGGCATGGCCGACGCGCTCACGACGCTCACCGACACCGCACGGGCGGGCCGGACCGCCCCGGCCGACCTGGTCGGAGGCACGTTCACCATCACCAACGTCGGCGTGCTCGGCGTCGACATCGGGACGCCGATCATCAACCCCGGCGAGGCCGCGATCCTCGCCGTCGGGTCGATCAAGCCCGCCCCGTGGGTCGTCGACGGCGAGCTGGTCGTGCGGACCGTGTGCCGGCTGGCGTTGTCGTTCGACCACCGCCTCGTCGACGGGGCCGAGGGCTCGCGGTTCCTCGCCGACGTCGGCGCGCTGCTGCACGACCCCGGGGTCGCCCTCACCTGGTGACCTGGGGAGATCATCCGAGTGCCCCCGGAGATCGATCCGGGGAATTCGGGCGATCCGGGAGCAGAACGGCGTGCCCGTGCGTTGTACGGGCATGCCGTTCGTGCTGCTCTACGTCGTGCTCGAGATCGTCGCGCTCGCCGGGCTGATCGCGTGGATCGGGCTGGGCTGGACCCTGCTGGTCCTGCTCGCCGGGTCCGTGCTCGGGCTCCTGCTCGCCCGTCGGGAGGGCGTCCGCGCCGCCCGCGCGCTCGCCACCGCGGTGCAGCGCGGGAAGCTGGCGCACGAGGAGGCGACCGACGGGCTGCTCGTCGCCGTCGGCGGCATCCTCGTCTTCCTGCCGGGCCTGATCACCGACGTGCTCGGCTTCGCCCTGGTGTTCCCCCCGACCCGGGCCCTGGTCCGGCGTCGCATGGTGAGCGCCGCCGAGCGGGCCGCACCGGGTCTGCGCACCGCGCGGATCCGCTACGGCGCCACCGTGGTGGAGGGGGAGACCGTCACCGAGCCGCGCACGGCGACCGTGTACCCGCGCATCGCCGGTCCCGCCGCGGGCACCGGCCCGGTCGTCGAGGGCGAGGTCGTGGACGGTCCCGACCGCGCCTGACCCGTCACCGGGCCCGTGGTCGTCCGGCGCACCCCGCACGTGGTCTCCGCACCCCGTGCGGCGGGTGCGACGGCGGCACCAGGGGGTGCGACGGCCGGGCGCAGCACGCCTCGGGCCGGGGTGGTGGACGGCGGGGACGTTCGGGGGCGTCCCCGCCGTCCCTCTCACCAGCCGGGGCGCGCTCCTGCGAGCAGAGTGCGCAGGCTCTCCAGCCTCCGGCGACGCAGCGTGATCGGCTTCATCCGCAGCGTGGAGTGATGCATCCGGTCGGCGCGGTGCCGTCCTCGGCGTCGACCCACGGCGCTCTCCTCCCGGGCGTAGTCACGTGCGACAGGGTGGTGCACACAGCAGAGTGTTGCTGGTCAGCAGCGGTCGCGGAAGGTCGCGGGGTATGGGCCACCGGATCGTGACGACGACGCGGGCATTCACCGGCCGCACTCGCACGGTGCGTTCGCGTCGGACCCCACGGGCGATGCCGGAACCGGCCCGGACGGGCAGTGTGACCACGCTGAGTGATTATCGGCGTCGCTGGGCCGCCCGGGTGGCGGGGAGGCGACACGCCGCCGTCGTCTACGGAATTCCGAAGATCGGCGGATACCGTCGTCGCATGGATCCGGTGCGCAACCCGTTCGCCCCCGGCGCGGGTCAGCGCCCGCCCGAGCTGGCCGGCCGGGACCGCGAGGTGGACGCCTTCGAGATCGTCCTGGAGCGGGTCGCCCGCGGCCGCCCGGAGCGGAGCCTGGTGCTCACCGGGCTGCGCGGCGTCGGCAAGACGGTCCTGCTCGGCGAGCTGCGCTCGATGGCGATGCACGCCGGCTGGGGCGCCGGGAAGATCGAGGCCCGGCCCGACGCCGACCTGCGCCGTCCGCTGTCCGCGGCGCTGCACCGCGCGATCCGCGACCTCGCCGTCCGGCACCGTGCCCCCGAGCGCATCGACGAGGTGCTGGGGGTGCTCAAGGCGTTCGCGCTCCGGTCGTCGCCGGAGGGTACGAAGCTGCGGGAGCGCTGGCAGCCCGGCATCGACGTCCCGGTGAAGAACGGGCGCGCGGACTCGGGCGACATCGAGATCGACCTGGTCGAGCTGTTCACCGAGGTCGCCGAGCTCGCCCAGGACGTCGGCTCCGGCATCGCCCTGCTGATCGACGAGATGCAGGACCTGCGGCCCGAGGACGTCTCCGCGCTCTGCGCCGCCTGCCACGAGCTGTCCCAGGCCCGGGTGCCCCTCGTCGTCGTCGGGGCGGGGCTGCCGCACCTGCCCGCGGTGCTGTCGGCGTCGAAGTCCTACTCGGAACGGCTGTTCAAGTACTCGCGGATCGAGCGGCTGGACCGTAAGGACGCCGACTTCGCGCTGATCGCCCCCGCCGAGCGGGAGGACGCGACCTTCGACCAGGAGGCCCTCGACGACCTCTACGTCCGCTCGGGCGGCTACCCGTACTTCGTGCAGGCCTACGGCAAGGCCGCCTGGGACGCCGCGCCGACCAGCCCGATCGGTGCGAAGGACGTCGAGATGGCCGCCCCCGAGGCCGATGCCGAGCTCGCGGTCGGCTTCTTCGGCTCCCGCTTCGAGCGGGCGACGCCCGCCGAGCGGGAGTACCTACGGGCGATGGCCGAGCTGACCGACGGGGAGGACCACCCCGTCGAGACGTCGCTGGTCGCCAAGCACCTGGACCGGCGGGCGTCGTCGCTGTCCCCCGCGCGCGACAGCCTGCTCAAGAAGGGCCTCGTGTTCTCGGCCCAGCGCGGGCAGATCGCCTTCACCGTGCCGCACTTCGGGCGGTACCTGCTCGCCAACACCTGAGCCCCGCTGCTCCGGACGAGTGAAAACTGTTTGCGGTGTAACGGGTCGTCGTGGCAGTGCGAAACCCCTGCTGAGCCCCGCGGCGCCACCCGACCCCCGACTCGGTAGCGCCGCGGGGCGTTCCACGTTCGGGGCAGGCTGTCGCCCGCCCCGGGCGCTGCCGGGGGCGTCAGGGGTCACCCGTAGCATCGGCCCGGTGGCCGAGCCCAAACTCGAGATCCAGATGCTCCATGACCGAGTCATGATCAAGAGGGTCGAGGGTTCCGGCGAGCGACGGAGCTCGGCCGGAATCGTGATCCCGGCAACCGCACAGGTCGCCAAGCGTCTGGTCTGGGGAGAGGTGGTCGGGGTGGGACAGCACGTGCGCACGGTGAAGGCCGGCGACCGCGTCCTGCTCGCCCCGGAGGACCAGTACGAGGTCGAGATCGCCGGCGTCGGGCACCTGGTCATGCGCGAGCGGGATCTGCACGCGGTGGCCTCCGAGGCCACCCAGCACGGGACCGGTCTCTACCTCTGATCCCCCCGGGTCGCGCCGGTCCGCACGGACCCGCGGCCCACCCGGTTCGACGGCGGTGTCGACGCAGGCGGCGACGTCGGCCTCGATGACAGAGTCGATGGCAGTGCGGAAAGGAAGTCCCACGTCATGCCCGAGCGCCCTCCCTCGTCCGACGACGCGGACGAGCAGCCGGTGACGGCCGCGCCGGAGCCGGGAGACCAGCCGAACGGCGACGCCGCCGGTGCCGGTCGCCCCGTGATGCCCGCCCGCCGTCCCTCGCCCGGTCCCGCGGCAGCCGCTCCCACCACAGCCGCCCCCGCCGCCGCGCAGGGGACCAACGCGCCGCAGGGCGCGGCAGAGGCCCCGGCCGCCGACACCCGGGCCACCGAGACCCGGAGCGCCGAGACCCGGGCCGCCGAGACTCCGGCCGCCGACGCGTCCGGGCCCGCCGATCCGGCCGAGGCCGCCGCGCAGGCGCCGCCGGAGTCCCCCGCGGCCCGCACCGTCGTCGGACAGGCCACCACCGCGGACGACCCGGCCGCGCCGTCGCCCGCCGGGCACCAACCGCCCCCGCAGCGCCCGGGCACCGGTGCCCCGCAGCCCGGCCCGGCGCCGCGGCAGGATCCCGGCACGACCGCACCGCAGGCCGGTGGTGCCCCGGCGCCCGCCGCGTCGGAGCCCGGCCCCCGGACCTCCGGCGGACAGGACCCGACCCGCCCGGTCCCCGCCGCCCCCGAGGGCCGGGACCAGGACACCGTCCGTGTCCCCCCGCTCAGCGAGCAGCGCACTCAGGTCCTGCCCCGGGTCACCCCCGCCGCGTCCGCGACGCCGCCCACGGGCGGCGCTGGCGAGCAGACCGCCCGCATCCACACCGGCGGCCCTGGCGCGGGCACCGCGGTCCTCGGCGCCGGCGCGTTCGGTGCCGCGGGCCCCGCGGCCGCGACCGGTCCGGGTGGGCCGGGCGGCCCCGGTGGTCCCGGCGGCGGCGACGGGGGTGGCGGCGACGAGGGTGGCGACGGCGAGAGCGGTGACGGCCCGCAGCGCAAGCGCCCGGTCGGCCTGATCGTCGCGGCCGCCGCGCTCGGTGTGCTCGCTCTCGGTTACGTCGGCGACCTCGTGCTCAGCTCCGGCAGCGTGCCGCGCGGCGTCGTCGTCGCCGGTCAGCACATCGGTGGCATGTCGCGGGCCCAGGCCACCGAGACGCTGCAGGCGGCGATCGAGCCGCGCGCCGGCGCGCCGGTGCCGGTCCAGGCCGGTGAGGTCCGCTCCGAGATCGACCCGAAGGCCGCGGGCCTGCAGGTCGACTACGCGCGCACCCTCGACGAGGCGGGCGAGCAGCCGCTGAACCCGATCACCCGGATCTCCTCGTTCTTCACCACCCGCGAGGTCGGGGTGGTCAACTCCGCCGACGACCGCGCCGTGCGCACCGCGCTCGAACAGATGGCCCCGCTGGTCATGAAGGAGCCCAAGGAGGGCTCGGTCCAGTGGCAGGGCGTCACCCCGATGCCGGTCGCGCCGGAGCCGGGCCAGCAGCTCGACGTCGACGCGGCCGTCGGCGTCGTCGAGGAGCAGTGGGCCTCCGGCGAGCCGGTGCAGCTGCCGCTGATCGTCGAGCAGGCGGTCACCACCCCGGCCGACGTGCAGAAGGCCATCGACGAGGTCGCCAAGCCCGCCGTCGCCGGTCCACTGACGATCACCGGCGAGGGCGCGAACGCGACCATCACCCCCGAGGACATCACCACCGCGCTCAGCTTCACCGCGGACCCGCAGGGCCCGGTGAAGCTGAAGCCGGTGATCGCGAACAAGACCCTCGAGGACATCGCGGCGCCGCAGCTGGCGAGCGCCGAGAAGCCCGGCGTCGACGCCCAGCTCGACTTCGCCGCGACCCCGCCGCGGGTCGTCCCGTCGCAGGACGGGCGCGGCATCGACTACGACGCGACCTTCGCGAACGTGCTGCCGATCCTCACCGGCCAGGGCGAGCGCACCGTCGCCGCGGTCTACGCGAACAAGCCGGCCGAGATCACCACGGCCGACCTGCAGTCGCTGGGCAACGCGACCGAGATCTCGACGTTCACCACCGGCGGGTTCGCCGCCGACTCGGGGCAGAACATCAAGCGCGCCGCCGAGGCCATCAACGGCCAGATCGTGCAGCCCGGCGAGACGTTCAGTCTCAACGCCGTCAGCGACCCCCGCAACGCCGCCAACGGCTACGTCGAGGCCGGCATCATCGAGGACGGCCACCCGGCGCGCGGCGTCGGCGGCGGTGTCTCCCAGCTCGCGACGACGCTGTACAACGCCTCGTACTTCGCCGGCATGACCGACATCGAGCACAAGGAACACAGCTACTACATCAGCCGCTACCCGGTGGCCCGTGAGGCGACGGTCTTCGACGACCTCATCGACGTCAAGTTCCGCAACGACGGCCCCACTCCGGTGCTGATCCGCACGGCGTGGACGCCCAGCAACGTCACCGTCTCGTTCGTCGGCCAGAAGATGTACGACGTCACCTCGACGACCGGACCGCGGACCAACCCGACCCAGCCGCAGGTCGTCAACATCCCGGCCGGTCAGCCGTGCAGCCCCAGCAAGGGCTCGCCCGGCTTCACCGCGACCGACACCCGGACCATGCGCAACGTCCAGACCGGGGAGACGACGAGCAAGACCCGCACGGTCAAGTACAACCCGCAGCCGATCGTGCAGTGCGGCGGCTGATCCGGTGATCGTCGCGTCCAGGGGGTGACGTAACCCACGTCACATTCGTACCCTGATCCCTCCAGCCGTCGGACAGCGAGGGATCGGGGTACCCCCAATGCGCATCGCGGACGTTCTGAGGAGCAAGGGCAGCGCGGTGAGCACCGTGGCGCCGGACGACCCGGTGGTCGAGGTGCTCCGGGCGATCGCCGAGCGGAACCTCGGCGCACTGCCGGTCGTCGACGGCGACCGGCTGGTCGGCATCGTCTCGGAGCGGGACGTGGTGCGCCGGTTGCACAGCCACGGCGCCGCGCTGCTCGACGCGCGGGTGGCCGAGGTGATGACCACCGAGGTGGTCACCTGCTCGCCCGGCGACGGCGTCGGTGACCTCGCCCGGGTCATGACCGACCGCCGGGTGCGGCACCTGCCGGTCGTCGTCGACGGGGCGCTGGCCGGGATCGTGTCCATCGGCGACCTGGTCAAGGCCCGGATGGACATGCTCGAGCAGGAGCGTGAGCAGCTGGAGAGCTACATCGCGCAGTAGCGGCGCGACGAGGAAGGGCCCCGGGCGGGGAGTCCGCACCCGGGGCCCTTCGTCATGGGAACCAGATCAGAACGAGGCCTCGTCGAGCTCCATGAGCGCGTTGTCGGCGTTCGCGATGATCGCCTTCTCCGAGGTCAGACGGGGCAGCACGGACTTCGCGAAGAACGTCGCGACGCCGACCTTGCCCTCGTAGAAGGCCCGGTCCTTCGCCGGGACGCCGTCGGTGCCCAGTGCGGCGAGCGCGACGGTCGCCTGACGCAGCAGCAGCCAGCCGACGAGCAGGTCGCCGACCGCCATGAGCAGCCGCACGGTGTGCTGGCCGACCTTGTACAGCTCGGTGGCGTCCTTGGTGGAGGCGTAGAGGTAGCCGGTCAGCGTGCCGAGCATCCCCTGCACGTCGGTGAGCGCGGTGCGCAGGAGCTCACGCTCCTCCTTGAGCCGGCCGTTGCCCGCCTCGGAGTCGATGAACGCCTGGATCTCGCCCGCGACGTGCGCGAGCGCCTGACCGTTGTCCCGGACGATCTTGCGGAACAGGAAGTCCTGGGACTGGATCGCGGTGGTGCCCTCGTAGAGGGAGTCGATCTTGGCGTCCCGGATGTACTGCTCGATCGGGTAGTCCTGGAGGAAGCCGGACCCGCCGAGGGCCTGCAGCGACTGCACGAGCTGCTCGGTGGCGCGCTCGGAGCCGACACCCTTGACGATCGGCAGCAGCAGGTCGTTGACCTTCTCCGCCAGCTCGGTGCTGATCCCGCTGCCCTCGTCGCCGAGGCGCACCCTGTCCTGGAAGGTCGAGGTGTAGATGTACACCGCGCGTAGGCCCTCGGCGTACGCCTTCTGCAGCATCAGGCTGCGGCGGACGTCCGGGTGGTGGGTGATCGTGACGCGCGGCGCCGTCTTGTCCGTCATCTTCGTCAGGTCGGCGCCCTGCACGCGCTCCTTGGCGAACTCGAGCGCGTTGAGGTAGCCGGTCGACAGGGTGCCGATGGCCTTGGTGCCGACCATCATCCGGGCGTACTCGATGACCTGGAACATCTGGGCGATGCCGTCGTGCACGTCACCGAGCAGCCAGCCGACGGCCGGGGTGCCGTGCGCCCCGAAGGTCAGCTCACAGGTCGTGGAGGCCTTGAGGCCCATCTTGTGCTCGACGTTGGTCACGAAGGCGCCGTTGCGCTCGCCCGGCTCACCGGTCTCGGTGTCGAAGTGGAACTTCGGCACGAGGAACAGCGACAGGCCCTTGGTGCCCGGCCTCGCGCCCTCGGGGCGGGCCAGCACCAGGTGCATGATGTTCTCGGTGAAGTCCTGCTCGGCCGAGGTGATGAAGCGCTTCACACCCTCGATGTGCCAGGCGCCGTCGTCCTGCTGGATCGCCTTGGTCCGGCCGGCCCCGACGTCCGAGCCCGCGTCCGGCTCGGTCAGCACCATCGTGGCGCCCCAGCCCCGGTCGATCATCAGCTGGGCCCAGCGCTTCTGCTCCTCGTTCCCGTTCTTGTGGAGGATCGAGGCGAAGTTCGGGCCGGCCATGTACATGAAGATGGCCGGGTTGGAGCCGCACATCAGCTCGGCGGCGGCCCACTGCACCGACGGCGGGATGCCCATGCCACCCAGCTCGTTCGGCAGGCCGAGGCGCCACCACTCGCCGTCCCAGAGGACCTTGTAGGCGTCCTTGAGCTCCTGCGGGGTGGTGACCGTGTGGTCCTCGGGGTGGAAGACCGGCGGGTTGCGGTCGATCGTGGCGTAGTGCTCCGCGAGCGGTCCGGTGCAGACGGTCGACAGCTCCGACAGCACGCCCTTGGCGGTGTCGACGTCGACGTCGGCGAACGGCCCCGTCCCGAGGTGGTTCTGTACCTCGAACACCTCGAAGAGGTTGAACTCGAGGTCGCGCACGTTGCTCTTGTAGTGGCCCATCCGTCCTTCAGCGCCGTTCGTGCCAGGGCCGATCGACTTACCGGCCGGTAACTGACTCCAGAGTATTACCGACGGGTAACCCAGGCAAGGGCGCAGGTGCGGGTCGGGACCGCTCACCTGTGTGACGCGCTCGACCGGCGCGCCCGCGCCGTACTTCTCCCGTGAACCGAGAGAATGCGGAGTCGCACGGGACGGATGTGGCGTGTGTGACGAAGGCGGTACCGGCTCGGTGCGGCCGATGGGGGGCAGCAGCGATGGGCGAGCCGGGGCAGAGCTGGAGTCGCCGCGGGCTGCTGGTCGGTGGCGCGGTCGTCGGCGCGGGCCTGGTCCTGCCCGGCCGGGCGTTCGCCGGGCCGCCGCCGGCCACCGACCCCGCCCCGCCCCGCCCGCCACCGACCCGGTGCCCGGTCCGTCGGCGGTCCCGGGGCCGGACGGCATGCCCGGACCGGCCGGTGCCGGCCCCCTCGCGGAGGGCGTGCCGATCCCGTTCATCGCGCGCTGCTTCGAGTGGGGTGCGCGCAAGCCGAAGTCCGCGCCGAAGATCTGGGACCGGCGTCCGATCCGGATCCTGGTCCACCACACGGCCGGGGCGAACACGACCGACTACAGCGTCGGCGCCGCGCACCGGATGGCGAGGGCGATCCAGAACTACCACATGGACCGCAACGGCTGGCTCGACTCCGGGCAGCACTTCACCATCTCGCGCGGCGGGCACGTGCTGGAGGGCAGGCTCTGGAGCCTCGGTGAGCTCAACGGGGGCCGCCGCGTCGTCGAGGGGGCGCACTCGCCGGGCCAGAACGTCATCGCGATCGGCATCGAGAACGAGGGCACCTACATGGGCGTCGACCCGACGCCGGCACTGTGGAACTCGCTGCGCATCACCTGCGCCTACATCTGCCTGCGCTACGGCATCGCCCCGACCGAGCTCTACAGCCACCGCGACTACCGCAACACCCTCTGCCTCGGCGACCGTCTCTACGCCGCGCTGCCCCGACTGCGTCGTGAGGTGGCGGGGCTGCTGGGCAGGCGGCTCTCCCGCACCGAGGCGACCAAGGCGAGCTGGCCGCTGCTGCGCACCGGCGACCGCGGACCGATCGTCGAGGCAGCCCAGTACCTGCTGCGCGACGCCGGGTCGCTGACCGGGAAGCCCGACGGCCGGTTCGACGACCGCACCGCGGCCGCGGTGAGCGAGTTCCAGCGCGCGCACCGCGCCGACGACGTCAACGGCCTGCTCGGCGGGGAGACCTGGCCGGAGCTGGCCCGCACGGTGCGCGCGGGCGCCGAGGGCGACGCCGCCCGTGCGGTCGAGGTGCTCGCGGCGGCGCGACGGGTGGAGAGGGTGCCCGACGTCGTCGACCACCCGCAGTGGCAGAAGCTGCTCGGGACCTCCGGCAGTCCCGTCCCGGACGCGCACGACCCGCAGGGCGTGCTGAACCGCTGAAGGCCACGCGCGGGCCCCGTGCGGGCGGAGAGCGCCTGCACGGACGGGTGACGGACTGCCGCTAGTCTCGCCCGGTGCTGAACCGCTGCCCCGCGTGCGACGCGCCCGCGAGCGATCCGTTCTTCTCGGTGACCGGGCTGCCGGTGCACGGCACCGCGGTGCTGCCCGACCCGGTCTCGGCGCGGTCGGTGGCCACCGGTGACCAGGTGCTCGTGCTCTGCGAGCGCTGCGGGCTGGTGTTCAACCGCGACTTCGACCCGGGGCTGCTCGACTACACCGGCGACCACGAGGAGTCCCAGCACCACTCCCCCCGCTTCGCCGCCTACGCCGCGGAGATCACCGCGGACTGGGTGGCGCGGTTCGGCCTGGCCGGACGGCACGTCGTCGAGGTGGGCTGCGGGTCCGGTGACTTCGCCGCCGAGCTGCTCGGCGCCGGCGTCGGCCGGGTCACCGGGATCGACCCGCACTTCGTGCCGCAGCGGGTCCGGCCCGAGCTCGCGGACCGGCTCACCGCCGTCCCCGCGGAGTTCGCCCGTGACCAGGTCGAGCCGGACACCGCGGCCCTGGTCTGCCGGCACACCCTGGAGCACATCCCCGACCTCGCCGTCTTCGGCGCGGAGCTGTACGCCGGGCTGCGTCGCGGCGGTGGCCGGGCGCTGCTCGCCGAGGTGCCCGACCTGGGCCGGATCCTCGACGAGGGCGCCTTCTGGGACCTGCAGTACGAGCACTGCTCCTACTTCACGCCGGCGACCATGCGGACCTTCCTGGCCGGGGTCGGCTTCTCCGACCCGCAGGTGCGGCTGACCTACGCCGACCAGTACGTCGTCGCCGAGGCGGGGCCGGACGGGACCCCGAGTGCGCCCGTGCTGGAGCCGCACCGGCGCGACGCGCTGCGCGGCGCCTGCCTGGACTTCGCGACCCGGGTGTCGGACCAGGTCGGACGCTGGCGGGAGTGGCTGGGCGGTCGGGCCGCGACCGGCGACGAGGTGGTCGTCTGGGGCGGCGGGGCGAAGGGGCTGACCTTCCTCAACGTCGTCGAGGGCGGGGCGGAGGGGACCGGCGCGGTCGGCGCGGTCGTCGACATCAACCCCGGCCTGCAGGGCCGCTTCATGGGCGGGCTCGGGCTGCCGATCCGCGCGCCGAAGGACCTGCTGGACTCCCCGCCGCGGTCGGTGCTGCTGATGAACCCGGTCTACACCGGCGAGGTGCGGGCCACGCTCGACGAGCTGGGGCTCGGGTCGACGGAGCTGCTCGCGGTCTGAGTCCCGCTCACCGGTCCGCGTCGCGCAGCTCGCGCACCGCGCGGGCGAGTTCGGCGCGGGCGTCGGCGGGGTCGTCGAGGCCGATCCCGGTGAGCACCAACGCCCCGGCGAGCAGCAGCCGCGCGGTGCGCCGGGCCGGGCCGGAGAGGTCGTCACCGCAGACGCGGTCGAACCGGTCCTGGAAGTCGTCGATCACCGAGTCCCGGATCCGGCGGGCTGCCGGGTCGTGCCCGAAGAACACCACGCGCAGTGCGCTGTCCAGTGCGCTGTTCCCGGCCAGGGCGGCGACTAGACCGTCGACGTAGCCGGCGACGCGCTCCTCCACCGGCAGCCGGTCGTCCGGCTCCTCACCGGGCGCGTCGCGCAGGTGGGTCACGAACACCGCGGCGAGCAGGTGCTCCTTCGAACCGAACACCTTGTACGCGGTCGCCGGGGAGACCCCGGCCCGGCGGGCCACCCGGCGCACGGTGAGCACGTCGGCGCCGTGTTCGGCGAGCTCCGCGCCACCCGCGTCGAGCAGCCGGGTGCGCGTCGCCGGTGCGACCTCGCTGGGCCGGAGGATCGCCTCGTCCACCGGGTCCAGGGTAGTGCGCGACCCGACGTACCGAACCCGGTACCGAGGGTCGCGGGAACTGCGCTACGGTCACCGCACCCGATGGACAGGTGTCCATCCGGCCCACGGGAGGCTCACGTGCGCACGATCAGCCGCAGGACCGTCCTCGCCGGCGCGGCAGGCGCCGCCGGACTCGGGCTGCTGGGCAGCGGGGTCGCCGCCGCGGCGCCCGGCCGGATCGCGGTCACCCGCGAGGAGCACCGGGTGGTCGTCGTCGGGTCCGGCTTCGGCGGCGGGGTCACCGCGCTGCGCCTGGCGCAGGCCGGGGCGCCGGTGCTCGTGCTGGAGCGCGGTCGGCGCTGGGTCACCGGCCCGAACGCGGAGACCTTCCCGCGGGTCCTGACCAATCCCGACCGCAGGCTGTTCTGGCTCGACACCGTCGCCGACCCGCTGGACGGGCCGCCGAACCCGCTGTCGGTGCTGCTCGGGCGGCCGACCCGGAGCACCCCGGGCGCGGTCCCGCTGTCCCCCGGCCGCTACACCGGTCTGCTGGAGCGGGTCGGCGGCAACGGCATGGACGTGTTCTGCGCGGCGGGCGTCGGCGGCGGGTCACTGATCTACCAGGGCATGACGCTGCAGCCGTCCGCGGAGCTCTTCGCGGCCACGATGCCCCGCGAGCTCGACTACGACGTGCTCGCCCGCGAGCACTACCCGCGGGTCGCGCGGATGCTGCGCCTGGAAACCGCACCCGACGAGCTGATCAACTCCCCCACCTACCGCTCGTCGCGGGTGTTCCGGGACCGCGCCGAGGCCGCCGGCTACGAGGTCGAGAAGATCCCGATGCCGATCGACTGGGACTACGCGCTGGCCGAGCTGCGCGGGGAGATGAAGGCCACCTACACCAACGGCGACGGCGCGCTCGGTGTGAACAACGGCGGCAAGCACAGCGTCGACGTCACCTACCTCGCCGAGGCCGAGGCGACCGGCCGGGTCACCGTCGCGACGCTGCACCAGGTCACCGACGTCATCCGGGCCGCCGACGGGCGCTGGGAGGTGCACGTCGACCGGATCGACGAGACCGGCACCATCCAGGAGAAGAAGATCATCACGACTCCGGCGCTGGTGCTCGCCGCGGGGACGCAGAACACCAACCGGCTGCTGCTGCGCGCCCGCGCGCACGACACGATCCCGGACCTGCCCGACGCCCTCGGCGAGAACTGGGGCACCAACGGCGACCGGATCTGCACCTGGGTCTCCCCCGTCGAGGACTTCGGCCCGGTGCAGGGCGGGCCGGTGGTGTTCGGGACGAAGGACTGGGCGGACCCGGCATCGGCGAACACGATCATCCAGGCGTCGCTGCCGCCGCTGCCGCTCGGGCTCGGCCGCACCGTCACGATGATCGTCGGCTACGGCGTCAGCGCCGGCCGCGGCCGCGTCACCTGGGACCCGGTGCGCCAGGAGGGCGTCGTGCAGTGGCCGCTCGACGGCGACGCGCCGCTCACCTCGCGCATCCACGAGCGGATGGCCCGCATCACCGGCGTGCGCGGCACCTTCGTCGACACCACCTACGTCGTGCCGACGACCTGGCACCCGCTCGGCGGTGCGTGCATCGGCACGGTCTGCGACGTCGCGGGCCGGGTGCAGGGCCAGCGCGGGCTCTACGTGCTCGACGGGTCGCTGATGCCGGGCACCACGGCGGCCTGCAACCCGTCGATGACGATCGCGGCCGTCGTCGAGCGCGCCACCGACGACCTGATCGCCCAGGACGTCGGCACGCTCATCTGACCAGCCGCCGGACGACGGCCAGGTCCTCCGGGCTCGCCACGTGCAGGTTCGCCGGGTCCCCCGGCACCGTCACCACGCGGTGGCCCAGCGCGGCGAGCATCCCGGAGTTCTCCACCGGCCGGGGTGCGTCGGCGTGCGCGGCCCGCAGCACGTCCGCCCGGAACGCCTGCGGTGACTGGGTGATGACCGCGTCCTGCTTGGGAAGGGTCTCGACGACGACGCCGTCGACCACCCGCTGCACCACCTCCAGCAGCGGGACGACCGGCACCGCCCCGTCCGCTCCGGCACGCACGGCGTCGACGACGTCGGTGAAGATCCGGTCCGCGGCGAGCGGGTGTGCGGGGTCGGCGAGCACCAGGATCCCGGCGTCGCCGGGCACCACGGCGAGCCCGGCACGCAGTGACTCGGACTGGTGGTCGCCGCCGACGGCGAGCGCGTCGACCGGCTCGCCGTCCCAGTCCACACCGGACGGCAGCACCAGCGCGACCCGGTCGCAGGTGCGCCGGGCGGCGGCGACGGTGTGGTCGACCAGCCGGAGCCCCGCCAGCTCGTCGAGCTGTTTCAACCGGCCGTAGCGCAGCCCCCGGCCGCCCGCCAGCACGATCGCCCACACGTGGTCCCGCACTCCGGTGATCCTGCCGGGACCGCCGGAAGAACCGGACACCGCACCCGATAGCCTCGGTCGTCCCCGCTCGGGCGACCCGATCGGGTGACCCGGAGGGCGGACGAGGATGGCGGCACCGACGACGTCTCCCACCCCTGCCGCGCCGTCGACCGGCCCGCTCGCCGGGTCCCCCGCGTCGATCGCGCTGGTCCGGGAGGTCGCCGAGGACCCGGCCGCGCCGCGCCTGGTGGCCGTCACCGGCCCGGCCGGTGCGGGCAAGTCGACCCTGCTGCGCGAGCTCGTCCGGGTGTGGACCGAGGCCGGCGCCGAGCAGGACGTGACGGTCGTCGACGACGCCCACGAGCTCGGCGACGACGCGCTCGCCGACCTGCGCGGGTACGCGGGCCGCCTGGACGCCCGCCTGGTCGTCGCGTTCCGACCGTGGCCGCGCAGCCGTGCGCTGGCCCGGCTCGGCGCGACGCTGGCCGCCGCCGCGCCGCCGCTGGTCCTGGGCTCCCTGGACGCGGCCGGGATCGCCGCGCGGGCCGCCCGCGTCGCCGGGGTCCGCATCTCCGACGAGGCCGTCCGGGTCGTCGCCGAGCGCACCGCCGGGGCCCCGATGCTGGTCGACCGGCTGCTCGCCCACGGGCGGGTCGGCGGGCCGGTGCCGCCGCAGCTCGCCGAGCAGATCGGCTACGCCGTCGACGCCGAGGACCCACGGGTGGTCGAGCTGGTCACCGCGCTCGCGCTCGGTGCCCCCGTCGACGGCGAGGTGCTCGTCCCGCTGCTCGGGATCTCCGACGCGGCCGGCATCGGCGTCGGCGCCGAGATCGCCGAGCTCGACGAGCTGTCCGGACGGGCCGTCGCCGCGGGGCTCTGCACCCCCGACGGGCGGGTCGTCCCGCTGGTCGCCGAGTCGATCCGAGCCAGGGTCGCGCCCGCCCGGCGGGCCGAGCTGCGCCGCCACCTCGCCGAGATCGAGCTCGACCGCGGCGGGAGCGTGCTCGCCGTCGCCCGCACCCTGCGCGGGTCCGGGGCCTCCGGGGAGCGTGCCGCCGCGGTGTTCCGGGCCGCCGCGGCCGAGGCGGCCCGCGCGGAGAGCCCGGACGCGGTCCGGTTCTACGCCGAGGCCGTCGCCGCGGGGACACCCCCGCTGACCGTCGCCGCGCACCGCGCGCAGGCCCACCTCGTCGCGGGGGACCTCGACGGTGCGCTCGGGCACGCCGACTCGGTGCTGTCGGCGACCGACGCCGTCGAGGCCACCGACGCCGTCCGGGCCGGGTCGGTCGCGGCCGCCGTCCTCGCCCGGCGGGGTCTGCTGGCGCGCAGTGCCGAGCTGTACCGGTGGACCGCCGCGGTGTCCGGGGAGCGCCCGCCCGCGGCGGCCGTGCCCGTCCTGATCGGGACCGGGGCGCTGGAGGAGGCCCGCGCCGTCGTCGGGGGCGACGGCGGTGGTTCCGGGTTCGTCGCCGGCCGTGCGCCCACCCTGGTCGACGGCGCCGACGACCTGACCGCCCGCGGCATGCTCGACTCGGTCGAGGGCTCCCCGACGGCAGCACTGTCCGGCCTGGCCCGCGCCGCCGGGCTCCTGGAGGCCGCGCACGGCGCCGCGCTGCTGCCCGACACCCCGGCCGCGCTGGCCGCGCTGGTGGCCGTGCACACCGGGGAGTTCGACGTCGCCGCGTCCGTACTGGACCGTGCCCTGCGGACCGGGCTCGGCGGGGCACCCGCCCGGGCCCGGCACCGGCTGCTGCTCGGCTGGATCGCGCTGCTGCGCGGCGCGACCGGCCCGGCGTCGGAGCGGCTCGCCGCCGTCGACGAGGGCGACGACCCCCTCGAACCGCGCGACGAGTTCCTCGCCGCGGCACTACAGGTGGCGATCGCCCGCCGCCAGTCCGACCTCGGCGCCCTGATGCGGTCCTGGACGCGGGCCCGGCAGGCGATCGTCCGCCACCCGGTCGACCTCTACGTGCTGCAGCCGCTCGGGGAGCTGGTGACCGCGGCGTCGCGGCTGCGGGAGGAGAGCTGGGTGGCCCCGCACCTCGCCGAGGCCGACGCGCTGCTCGACCGGCTCGGCCGGCCCGCGCTGTGGGCCGCCCCGCTGCACTGGGCACGGCTGCAGGCCGCGGTCCTCACCGACGACGTCGAGGCCGCCCGCGCCCGCTCCGACGAGCTCCAGCGCGCGGCCTGCGGCAGCCGCTTCGCCCACGCCATGGCGACGGCGGCCCCGCACTGGGTGGGTGTGCTGGAGGACCGGGTCGACGCGGCCGAGGTCGAGGCCGCCGCCCGTGGGCTGCACGCCGTCGGCCTGTCCTTCGACGGCGGCCGCCTCGCCGGGCAGGCGGCGTTGCGGACCGGGGACCGGCGCGCGGTGTCGGCGTTGCTGGCCTGCGCGCGGGCCCTGCAGGCCGCGGGCACGGACCTGCGTCAGGGGACCGTCCAAACGCCGGCGGAGGAGCCCCGCCCGGTGGCGGAGGAGCCCACCGTCGCGGCTCCGGCGCCCGTCGAGGCCGCCCCGGAGCCGGCCGCGTCGGGACTGCTGTCCGATCGTGAGCTGGAGGTCGCCGAGCTCGTCGTGCAGGGGCGCACCCAGCGTGAGATCGGTGAGGCGCTGTTCATCTCGGCGAAGACCGTCGAGCACCACGTGGCCCGGATGCGCCAGCGCCTCGGGGTGGGCAGCCGCAGCGAGCTGCTCGACGAGCTCCGCCGGATCCTGGGCGACCGCGGCTGACCCCGCCCGGTCAGGGCAGGATCGAGTCGACGTAACCGCCGTCCACCCGGACCGCGGCCCCGGTCGTGGCCGAGGCCTGCGGGGAGGCCAGGTAGGTCACCATGTGGGCGATCTCCTCGGGCTCGATCAGCCGCTGGATCAGCGACTGCGGCCGGTGGGTGCGCATGAACTCGCGCTGGGCCTCGTCCCAGGGCAGGGCCGGATCGACCAGCTGGTACACGAAGTCCTCGACGCCCGCGGTGTGCGTCGGCCCGGCGATCACCGAGTTGACGGTGACCCCACTGCCGGCCGCCTCCTTGGCGAACCCCCGGGACAGCGCCAGCAGCGCCGTCTTGGACACGCCGTAGTGGATCATCTCGGCCGGGATGACGATCGCGGAGTCGCTGGCGATGTTCTGGACGCGGCCCCAGCCGCGATCCCGCATGCCGGGCAGGTAGGTCCGGATCAGCCGGGCGGCGGTCAGGACGTTGACCTCGAAGTAGCGACGCCAGTCGTCATCGGTGATGGTGAGGGCCTCCTGGGCGCCGAAGACGCCCAGGTTGTTGACCAGGACGTCGACGTCGGGCAGCGCCGCCACCAGGGTCGCGGTGCCCTCCTCGGTGGTGACGTCGGCCGCCACACCGACGACCTCTCCGTCGGACTCGTCCCGGACCCGGGCGACGGCCGCGTCGACCCGGTCCGCGGTACGGCCGTTGACCGCGACCCGGGCGCCCGCGCGGGCCAGGCCGACGGCGATGGCGAGTCCGATGCCCTGGGTGGAGCCCGTCACGAGGGCGGTCCGGCCGGTCAGGTCGAGGTGCATGGCTGTCTCTCCAGGAGTCGGGGCGGCCGTCTCGTATCGTGGTGACGGCACGTGCAACAGTCGGCGTACGCCGATAGTTGCACACGCTGGTTATTGCTGACGCCGCCAACGTAGCACCGACGCCCGAAGGGGAGGCACGCCATGTCGCTCGACGACGACGCGGTCGAGACGCGGGCGCGGGGGTGGCGCACCCTGGCCGCCCTGCACGCCCGGCTGGAGGACGACCTGGAGCGGGCGTTGCAGCGCTCGTACGGGCTGTCGGTGGTGGAGTACACCGTGCTCGACGCGCTGGCCCGCCAGGACGGGTACCACCTGCGTATGGCCCAGCTGTCGTCGGTGGTGGCGCTGAGCCAGTCGGCGACGACCCGGCTGGTCGGCAGGCTGGAGGACCGGGGGCTGCTGCAGCGGTACCTGTGCCCCACCGACCGGCGCGGCATCTACACCGAGCTCACCGAACAGGGGCGTCTGCTCCTGGAGAGCGCCCGCCCGGGCCACGACCGGGCGCTGGAACGGGCACTGGCCGACGCGGCGACGCGACCCGAGCTGGCCCCGCTGGTCGCGGCGTTGCACGCCCTGGACGCGACGCCCTGACCCCCGCCTAGTGGTGCGCGTGCGGGCGGGACGCCTCGGCGAGCAGCCCCTCGCAGGAGCGCACCACGATCCGCGCGGCCTCCGCAGAGGCCCGCCCGGTCAGCGGGCTCTCCGCGCGTCGCCGCCAGCGGCGCAGCGCCTCGGAGGCGGCGTCGTGGACCTCGCGCGGGCCCGCGGCGCCGTCGAGCCCCAGCCGGGCCGACGCCGAGCCGCCCTCGCCGCCGAGCAGCCGTTCGGCGTCGGCGAGCGCCTCCGGCGGGAACACGATCTTCCCGGCGCGCAGGTCGGCCAGGGCCCGCAGCTCCACGAACTCGTGCGCCCCGGCCAGGATCCGCTCCACCTCGGCACGCAGCGCGGCCGTCGCCGGGCGGGGCTCGCGGGTCAGCACGAGGTCGACGGCGAGCAGCGCGGAGCGGGCCTTGAGCAGGTCGCGGCGCTCGGAGAACTGGGTGTCGAGCACCGAGCGCAGCTCGTCGAGTCCGGAGCGGCGCACCAGGTCGTCGGCCAGCGCGGTCGGGTCCTTCACGCCCTGGCGGATCAGCGTGGTCCCGAGCCGGACGCCGAACAGGCCGAACCGCTCCAGCAGCGCGATCCGGGTGGCGGCGTCGGGCCGGTCGAGGTCGGTGCGTCCGAACCGGTCGGCCGACAGCAGCAGCGCCTCCACGTCGCCACGCGGGAGCGCGGCGAGCTCGGTGAGCGCGACGTACTCGTCCTGCCGCATGGTGCGGGCGGTCTCGGCGAGCAGCCCGGCGACGGCGACGACGGTCTGGCACAGCCCCCGCAGCTTGTCGTCGCCGCGGTAGCGCCGCGCGATCCGGCGCGCCGAGATCAGCGCGTCGAGCCGGCCGACGCCGATCTCGTCGGCGCGCGAGAGCACCGCGATGGTGTTCACCGGGGTCGCGCGGGCGACGCCGCGGTCGTGGAAGGCCTCCAGGAACCGCACGTCACCGGCGTGCAGGTGACGCATCAGGTAGACGACGGCGTCGGCGGGCGACGGGGTGTCCTCCGGCGTGAGGAACTCCCCGGCCCGGCCGGCCGCGTCGGCGGTCAGCGACCCGATGCCGGGGGTGTCGATCAGGTTGGTGCGGCGCAGGTGCTGCGACGGCCAGTCGACGTGCAGCCGGTCGACGTCCTCCACCCGGGCACCCTGAAGGTCGATCTGCAGCGCGCCGTCGCGGCGGGCCAGGGTGAGCGGACGGTCCGCGCCGGAGCGCAGGTGCATCCGCACACCCGGGGCGGGGGCGTCGGCGTACCAGGTGACGATACGGGTGCACTCGCCCGCGTCGGTGGGCGCGATCCGCTCGCCGACCAGGGCGTTGAGCAGGGTGGACTTGCCGGCCTTGACCTTCCCGGCGATCGCGACGCGCAGCGGCTCGTCGAACCGGTCGAGGTGGTGGCGCAGCCAGCCCGCGGCCTGCGGGGAGTCGCCGTAGGCGTCCAGGGTCCGGCGCAGCAGCGCGCGGGTCTGCTCGGTCAGCGCGCTCACGCCGGACCACCGGAGCCCACGGCCGCGGCCAGCGCCCTGGCCCGCTCGGCGAGGCCGGTCACCCGCTCCAGCTCGGCCTCCAGGTCCGCGACGCGCTGCTGACGCTCGGCGTCGTCCTTCAGGGCGGTCTGCGCGGCCGCGACGGACTCCTTCAGCGCCTCGGACAGCTCGTCGGCGACGGTGGTGAAGTGGTCGCGCAGGTCGCGCTGGATCCGGCGCAGGTTGTCCCGGGAGTCCTTGCCGACCTGGAAGGTGACCTCGTCGATGTGCCGGCGCACGGCGTTCTTCGACTCGGCCTGGCGGCGCTGCTTCAAGCGCTTCTTCTCGTCGCGCACGGTCTTGGCGCCGAACAGCAGACCCGCACCGACCGAGAGCGGGTTGAGCAGGGCGATCCCGGCGAAGGTGGAGGCGAGACCGAACATCAGCATGCCGCCGTAACCGCCGCGGGCGCCGACGAACAGCTTCTGCCCGATTCCGAACTTCTCGTCCGCGGGCATCTCCAGCGGGTCGACGAGCCCGGCCACCGAGCCGCCCGCGACCCGCAGCTCGGGCAGGGTCACGTCGACGGCCTCGGCGAAGTGCTCGGCCACCTGCTCGGCCAGCCAGCGTGCCCGCTCGGTCGTCCACACGAAGTTCTGTGCGACGGCGTGGGCCACCTGCTTGTGGAACCACTCGGCGAACTGGTCCCAGATGTCGGCCGGGTCGGCGTCCTCCAGGAGCTGCTCGGCGTCGCGGGAGACCGCGCGCAGCCGGTCGCGCAGGTCGTACTCGATGTCGGCGATGAGGTCGGCGACGCCGTCGGTCAACGTGGTCTGCCAGCGCGCGGAGCGCTGGCGCAGCCCGTCGACGCGCGACCGCGCGGCCTCCAGCTCGCGGGCGAGCTGACCGGCCTTCTCCGGGTCGTTCTGCGACATCAGCTCGGCCCGCATCGTGGCTTCCAGGGCCTGGCAGGTGACGAGGACGTCCTGGCTGGTGGAGCGGCGGTCCAGGTCGTCCGCGGCACCGACGACCTTGCGCAGCAGGAAGCTGGTGAGCGCCTGGAAGCCGGACTCGGCGATGAGGTCGAGGTCCTGGGTGCGGGCCGCGTGCAGCCGCAGTGCGGAGGACACCGGCAGCAGCTCGGCGTCGATCCGGGCGGTGCGCAGGTGACGCTCGTCGAGCTCGACGATCCGCCGCCAGTGCGGGTACAGGTCGGTCTTGGTGACGATGCAGGCGACGTTCGGGCACAGCTTGCGCGCGGCCTGCAGGAACTCCAGCTCGGGGGCGGTGTACTCCTGGCTGGCGTCGGAGACCAGCAGCACCGCGTCCGCGGTGGGCAGCGCCGACATCGTCGCGGCGCCGTGCGCGGACCCGAGCCCGCCGACGCCGGGGGTGTCGACCAGGGCCAGCCCGCTCTGCAGGAGCTTGCGGGGCAGCGTGACCTCGGCGCGGGTGAGGCGGGCCCGGTTGCCGGGGTTGCCGGCCTCGGAGACGTGCTCGGCGAGCTGGTCGAGCCCGACGACGGTCCGCTCGGCCTTCTCGGTCGTCACGCCGTCGGGCCCGGGGGCCTCGCGGACGAGGGTCACCGACGTCTCCTCGCCGAAGCGCACGAGCGTCGGCACGGCGGTGGCGATGTCGTCGTCGACGGGGCACACGGTGGCGTTGACCAGCGCGTTCACCAGCTGACTCTTGCCCTGCTTGAACTCGCCGACGACCAGCACCCGCACGACCGGGTCGGTCAGCCGCGCCTTCGTCTGCCGCAGCCGTGGCGCCAGGTCGGGGCGGTCGTAGGCAGTGACCGCCTTGAGGGCGAGGTCGACGAGCGCGACCGCCTCCGGCACTGCCACGACCGCTCCCCCCAGATACGTCGCGGACGGTGCCCGGCGGCATCCGTCACGTCCTCGTCATGGATACACGAACGGTGACGGCCCCGGTCACCCACGGGGTGGGTGGCCGGGGCCGTCGGTCCGGGCGGTCGAACCTGCTCCTCCGCCCGGAGCAGTGCGGTGGGTCAGCGGTGGGTCAGAGGCCCACGTGGACGTCGGTGGAGACGTCGTTGTGCGACAGCACGTCGGTGTGGCTGTGGTTGTCCACATCGGTGTCGGTGTGCTGGCTCGCGTCGGTGTTGAACGAGTCGTCGATGTCGGTCGAGGTGTGCGTCTCGGTGTGGGTCTTGTTGAACGAGTCGGTCGCGTCGTTCGAGCCCGTGGCGGTGCCACCGACGGCCGCGGCGCCACCGTGGTCGGCGGAGATGTCGCCGGTCTTGGTGGCCGAGCCGGAACCGAAGGCGGTGGTGTTGCCGTCGCCCTTCACCACGTTGTTGTCGTCGCCCACGATGTTGTCGTGGCCGGTGGTGACGGTCGAGTCGCGGATGTCGTCGCCGGCGGCCACCGAGCCGTCGCCGGACGCGACGACCGACTTGGTGTCGATCGACTGCTCGAAGTCGCCGCCGCCGGTGTCGATGTTCTGGTTCACCGAGTTGTCGACGATGGTGTCGCGGTCGTCGACGTTGTAGGTGTAGTGGTTGTTGGTCACGTACTTGTCGATGTACTTGACCGGGTCCTCGCCGTGGTGCACGGGCGGCGGCGGGGTGTGGTGGTGGCCGCCGTGGCCGCCGCCGGTGTTGTAGTCGCGGTCGAAGGACACGTCGTCGTTGTCCTGGGCCAGGACCAGCGCGTCGCGGACGTCGTCGGCGGAGACCTCGGACAGGCCGCACTGGGCGAGGACACCGTGCGGGTCCTCCTTGAACTCGGCCAGGGCCTTGGGGTCCTTCAGCAGGTCCAGGATGAACTGGATCAGCGACTTCTCGACGGACATGGCGATCTCCTCTGCGGGTGCCGCCGGGCTCGCGCGCTCGGCGGAGGGTTCGGGTGGTGCGGGAGGTGGTGACCGGGCCGGGGTCGGGGGCGTCCCGGCCCGGTCACCGGGCGGTGCGGTGGGTCAGCCGACGGCGAGGTCGATGCCGTTGTGCGACGCGATGTCGGTGTGGCTGTGGTCGTCGATCGACGTGTGGGTCTCGGTGCTGGCGTCGAGGTTCCCGGAGTCGTGGATCTCGGTGTTCTCGTGGGTCTCGGTCCAGGTCTTGTTGAACGAGTCGGTCGCGTCGTGCGAGCCGGTCGCGTTGCCGCCGATGGAGACCGCGCCGCCCTTGTCGGCGGAGATGTCGCCGGTCTTGGTGGCCGAGCCGGAACCGAAGGCGGAGGTGTTGCCGTCGCCCTTGACCACGTTGTTGCCGTCGCCCACGACGTTGCCGTTGCCGGTCGTGATGGTGGAGCCGTCGATGTCACCGCCGGCGGCCACCGCGCCGTCACCGGAGGCGGTGGTCGACCGGATGTCGATGTCCTGGTCGAAGTCGCCGCCGTGGGTGTTGATGTGCTGGTTCACGGAGTTGTCGACGATGGTGTCGCGGTCGTCGATGTTCTCGGTGTGCCAGACGTCCTTGACGTGCACGTTCTCGTGGGAGGCGGCGGCCTTGTGGCCGTGGTCGCCCTTGCCCTCGCTCCAGCCGCCCTTGTCGCCGCCCCAGTTGAAGCCGGTGTCGTAGTGGCGGTCGAAGGACACGGTGTCGTTGTCCTGCGCGATGACCAGCGCGTCGCGGACGTCCTCCGGGGACAGGTCGGCGAGGCCGTAGTGCTGCAGGACCGCGTTCGGGTTGTCGTTGAACCAGTCGCGGACCTGGATGCTCTCGGAGCCGCTGCCGAGCAGGAGCTTGATGAAGTCGATCAGCGAGATGTCGTGTGCAGCCATGTCGGCCTCCGGAGTCGCTCGGGGGGTGACCGGTCCGTCGGCGACGACCGGTGTTGACGACGAAAGCTAGGGGCGCCGGGCCGCCCGGCCATCGGGGATCGCTCCGGGTCCGTCGGGGGGCCGTTAGGGGATCGGTCCCCCACTTCGTTCCGCTGCGCGGCACCGGCTAACGCCGGAGCGGCCCCCGCCGATGGGTCGGGGAGAGGACCACGCCGGCGTGCCGGTTCGACGAGGGGGGAGCAGTGGTGTCGTACCTGCTCGGGATCGATCTGGGGGCCACCTCGGTGACCGCGGCCGTGCTGCGCACGGGTGGTGCCGCGGAGTCCGTCCGGCTGGGCGGCCGCGACGGGAGCGACGTGCTCCCCGCGGTGCTCGTCGCGACGCCCGGGGGCGACCTGCTCTGTGGTGAGCCCGCCCGTCGCCGGGCCCCGGCCGAGCCGGACCGTGTCGCACGCGGCTTCCTCGACCGGGTCGGGGACCCGACACCGCTGTCGCTGGCCGGCTTCGCCTACGCGGCCGAGGACCTGTGCGCCCGGCTGGTGCGCGTCCTGGTCGACGAGGTGTCCACCCGGCACGGTGGCCCGCCGTCCCGGATCGGCATCACCTGCCCGGTGGGCTGGGGCCGGCACAAGCGGGACCTGCTGGCCGCCGCCCTGCGTCGCCGCGGGCTGACCGTCTCGCTGGTGACCGCGCCGCAGGCCGTCGCGCTCGCCCACCGCGCCGTCGTGCCGGCCGGGGGGCCGCTCGCCGTCGTCGACCTGGGGGGCAACGGGACCACCGCGACCGTGCTGGCCGCGGCCGCACCCGGGGTGCTGCCCGACGCCGTCGGCCGCACGCTGACCTGCCGGACCGGTGGCGCCGACGTCGACGACGCGGTGTTCGCCTTCGTCCGGTCCTCCTCCCCGGCCACGGCCGCCGCGTTCGACGCGCTCGACCCCGACGACCCGCGGACCGTGGCCGCTCTGACCTCCCTGCGCGACGAGTGCCGCGCCGCCAAGCAGCTGCTGTCCCGGGACACGGTCGCGACCGTCCCGGTGGAGCTGCCCGGCCTGCGGACCGCGGTCCGGATCCACCGCTCCGACCTCGACGAGCTCACCCGCCCGCTGCTCGAGCCGGTCACCGACCTGGTGCAGGACGTCGTGGCCGCCGCCCCGGACGCCGAGGTGCTGCTCGCCGGCGGCGCCGCACGGATGCCGGTCGTGGTGCAGGCGGTCTCGGCGGCACTGGGCCGCCCGGTCGCCGTCGTCGCGGACCCGGTGGCCGACGCCGCCCGGGGCGCCGCGCTGGCTGTCGCGCCGGGGGCCGGGACCTCCTGGCCTGGTGTGCGGATGGCGCCGCTGGCCGGTGTCCCCACGCCTCGCGAGCCCGTCGACCCGGCCGGGCGCAGCCCGTGGGACCGGCCCGGGCCGGACACCGCCGACCGCGCCGGCAGCACCGACCGCGCCGGCAGCACCGACCGCGCCGGCAGCACCGACCGCGCCGACCGGACCACCCCGGCGTGGCCGACCCGCGGTGAGCGGGAGCGGACCGCACGGACCGAGGCGCCCGCCGCGGACCGCACGGCCGTCGCCCTGCTCGACCCGGAGCCGCCGACCGGCCCGCTGACCGCGGTCCCCCGCACCCGTACGGCCCAGCCCCCCGCCCCCGCACGGACGTCGGTCCTCGGGGCCGGACGGGTGACCGCCCCGGCTGTCGCCCGCCCGGAGCGTCCCGCGCCGGACACCCTGGTCACCCGGGACGCCCCCGCCGGCGCGGCCCGCCGCGGCGTGGTCACCCGGCAGCGCCTGATGGTCGGTGCCGGTGGCCTCGCCGGTGCCGCCGCCATCGCGGGTGCGCTGCTGTTCTGGCCCACGACGAGCCCGGGGATCGGTGAGCTGAGCGCGGCCCCCGTGCTGAGCTCACCGGCCGTCGCACCGGCTCCGGTCGCTCCGGGCGCCGCCCCGGCGCCCGGCGCCGCCTCCGGCCCGGTCGCGGGCGCCCCCGTGGGTGGGACGCGCGCCGGCGCCTCGGGTGGCGCGGCCACCGGGGGCGTCGCGGCCCGCCCCGCCGCGGGTGCCGCTGCGCCGGCCGCGCCCGGCGCCCCGGCTCCGGCCGCGCCGGCTCCGGCCGCGCCTGCCCCGGCTGCTCCGGGACCGGCCGTGCCGTCCGCCCCGGTGGTGTCGCCCCCGCCGGCCACCACACCGCCGGCGACCAGCACGGGCCCGAACACGCCGGCGGAGGGCACGTCCGATCCGACCACCCCGCCGGTCACCACCCCGCCCGCCACCGACCCGACCACCCCGGCCCCGGGCCCGACGACCACGGCTCCCGCGCCGTCGTCGAGCGTCGCTCCGGCAGCCGCGTGATCATCCTGGGGGACAAGGAAATCGATCACCGATCACGCTGTGCGCTGCGACGACAGCGCGGAGTGACCCCCACCCCGTCCCGCCAGGACCCCGGGGCGGGATGATTCGGACCGCCGGGCCGGCGTGGACACGGGAGCCCCCACGCCGGCTCGGCCCCATGCGGGAATGCGATACGGCCGCGCCCGAAGGTGTGAGCGCGACCGCGTCGCGCCGCCGGTCTCCACCCCCTCCGACGTGGTAAAACCGTGGTCGTCACGGTTCGGGGGCACGGGTGAGAGGGGCGCGTGGTGACGCGGTTGGCGGGGGCGGTCATCGGCATGGCAGCGGGTGCGTTGGTGCTCGCCTATGTCGTGGTGGGCTGGCCGATCCTGGTGGTCGGCGGGCCGCTGCTGGTGGGGGTGGCCCTGACGGTCGTCGTCCTGGTCCTCACCGAGCGCCCGCGGGCCGTGCTGGCCCAGCGCCGGGCCGTCCAGGCAGGCACCTCTCCCTGGCAGGCCGCCGCCGACACGCGTGACGAGCAGCCCGGCCGCGGGCTGATGAGCGGCTTCTTCGAGATGCCCGCGGCGCTGCCCGAGCAGCGGCCCGCCCCGTCGGACGCCCGCCCGGCCGGCACCCGCTAGCAGTACGTCACAATCGGCCGGTGCCGATCTTCCCGCGTGCCGCCCGTGACCTGACCCGGGCCCGCCCGTGCTGATCGGGATGTTCTTCGCGGTGCTCGCGATGCTCTGCAGCACCGTCGCCGCCATCCTCCAGGCCGACGCGGCCAACCAGGGCGGGCGCACCAGCGCGGTCCTGGCCCGGCCCCGGTTCGTCGGCGGGATCGGGATGGACCTCGTGACCTGGCTCTGCATGGTCGTGGCGCTCCAGTACATCCCCATCTTCGCGGTGCAGGCCGCGCTCGCCGGGGCCATCGCGATGACGGCCCTGTACGCCCGCTACTTCCGCGGCGAGTGGCTGCGGCCGGTGCACCGGCTGGCGATCGGCGCCAGCATCCTCGGGCTCGCGTTCGTCGCCGGCAGCGCGGGGACCGAGCGCAAGCAGGCCCTGACCGGCCACGGCACGACCGTGGCCGTCCTGATCGCGGCGCTCGTGGTGTTCATGGGGGCGACGCTGGCGGTCACCAACTCGACCAAGCCGTGGCCGTCGGCGGTGCTCGCCGGGCTCGGGCTGGGCGGCGGCTCGGTCTGCATCCGCGCGATGCACGTGTCCGAGGGGGTCGACCTGGCCGGTCTGCTGCGCGAGCCGCTGGTCTACATCCTGGTCGGCATGGCGCTGACCGGCCTGTACAACTACGCCCGCGCACTGCAGCTCGGCGACGTCTCCACGGTGACCGCGCTCTACATGGTCACCCAGGTCGTCGTGCCCGGTCTGGTCGGCATCACGCTGCTCGACGACACCGTCCGCCCCGGTCTGTGGTGGCTGCTGCTGCTCGGGCTGGCGCTCGTCGTCTACGGCACCTCGATCCTGGCGCGACGCCGTCCGGAGAAGCGGACTCCCCCGCGGGTGGCCTAGTTTCGGCTCATGCCCTCCTTCGAGCGCCCCGGCGTGACGCTGCACTACGAGGAGCACGGCACGGGGTTCCCGGTCCTGCTGCTCGCCCCGGGCGGCATGAACTCGACGATCGCGGCCTGGGACAACGCTCCCTGGAACCCGGTCACCCACCTCGCGCAGCGGTACCGCGTCATCGCGATGGACCAGCGCAACGCCGGGTCCTCGGTCGCCGAGGTCCACGGCGACGACGGCTGGGACACCTACACCGCCGACCAGCTGGCCCTGCTCGACCACCTCGGCGTCTCCGAGTGCGCGGTGCTCGGCATGTGCATCGGCGGCGCCTACATCGCGAACCTGCTGGTGACCGAGCCGCAGCGGGTCCGGGCCGCGGTCGCGCTGCAGCCCATCGGCCGTGCCGACAACCAGCACCTGTTCGAGAAGAGCTTCGAGAGCTGGCGCGCCGGGATCGAGGCCGACCACCCCGGGGTCCCCGACGACGACTGGGCCGCGTTCCGCACGAACATGTGGGGCGGCGGCGGGATGCTGTACTCCGTTCCCGACGAGGCGCTCGCCCATGTCACGACGCCGTGGCTGGTGCTCATGGGGACCGACGCCTTCCACCCGGAGCCGGTGTCGCGCCGGCTCGCCGAGCTCGCGCCGGGTGCGGAGCTGGTGGAACAGTGGAAGGTCGAGCCGCACGTCGCCGACGGCCGCGCCGCCGTCGACCGGTTCCTCGCCACCCACCTGGTCTGATTCCTCCACGACGGCGGGCACCCACTGCCCCGCCGTCGGTGGTGCGCCGGCACGACGGTTGAGTCAGGATCGTCGTCGTGCGTTACGTGGTGATCGGGGCAGGGGCGGTCGGCGGGACGATCGCGGCGCGGCTGCACGCGGCGGGGCGGGAGGTCGTCGCCGTCGCCCGGGGCGCGCACCTCGACGCGATCCGCGAGCACGGGCTGCGCCTGGACACCCCGGACGGGTCGACCACCCATCCGGTGGAGGCCGTGAGCACGGTCGCCGAGGCCCGCCCCACCTCCGACGACGTCGCGATCCTCGCCGTGAAGTCGCAGGACACCCCGCCGCCGCTGGCCGCGCTGCTCAAGGCGGCCCCCGGGATCACCGTGGCGTGCGCGCAGAACGGCGTCGCCAACGAGCGCCTCGCCGCGCGTCGCACCGACCGGGTGCAGGCGATGCTGGTGATCCTGCCCGCCGAGCACTACGAACCGGGTGTCGTCGTCGCGTCGTCGTCGCCGGTCCCGGGTGTGCTCGACGTCGGCCGGTTCCCCTCCGGGGTCGACGCGACCACCGAGGCGATCGTCGCCGACCTCACCGCGGCCGGGTTCTCCTCCCGCGCCGACCCGGATGTGATGGCCGCGAAGTACGGCAAGCTGCTCACGAACCTGGCCAACGCGGTCGACGCGATCTGCGGGCTCGACGACCCGGACGCCCCCCGCCTCGTCGAGGCCGCGACCGCGGAGGGCCACGCCGTGCTCGCCGCGGCCGGGATCACCGCCAGGACCGGCGACGACGACCGCGTCCGCCGGGAGGGCATCGTCACCGAGCGGCCGGTCGCGGGTGCGACGCGGCGGGGCTCGTCGTCGTGGCAGAGCCTCCGGCGCGGTTCCGGTTCCATCGAGGCCCAGTACCTCAACGGCGAGATCGTGGCCCTGGGCGCGGCGCACCGGATCGCGACGCCGGTCAACACCGAGCTGATGCGGGTGGCGGAGGAGATGGCCGCGGCCGGGGAGCAGCCGGCTTCGCGGTCCGGGGCCGATCTGCTGTGACGGCCTATCCGCTGGACGTGGCGCGGCCCGCGTTCCTCGACACGCTCGACGGGTTGTCCGCGCTGCTCGACCACGTCGACGACACCGACCTGCACGCTCGCAGCCGCTGTCACGGCTGGCTCGCCGCCGACGTCCTCGCGCACCTGCACCTGGGCCTGGTCGAGATGCTCGCCGGGTTCCCCGCCCGTACCGACCGTCCCGCCGACGCCGACCTCGCGACCTACTGGACCGCACCGCCGCCCGGGTCCGAGCAGCCGGGCTGGGCGCACGAGCGCTTCGCCCGCGCCGTCGCCGCGGCCTACGCCCGCCCGACCGGTCAGGTCGCCCACGTCGCGACGACCGTGCGCGGGCTGCGCCGGCTCGTCGCCGACCTCGAGCGGCCCTACCGGCTGGAGTTCCAGGGCGTCGTCCTCAACGTCGGCGACTTCGTCGCGACCTGGGTGGTGGAGGTCGTGGTGCACCACCTCGACATGACCGTCGTGCTGCCGGACGCGCCCGCGCCGCCGGCGTCCGGGCTCGCGGTGGTGCGGGAGACGGTGCTGCGCCTGGCCGGGGACGCCGCCGTCGCGGGGTGGGAGGACGACACGGCGCTCGCGCTGGCCGCCACCGGGCGGGAGCCGGGCATGACGCCCGTCCTGGGCTAGCAGGTGATGCCGGTCGTCCCCCGGCCCGTGACCGGAATTCTCTCGGCCCCGCGCCCGTCCGCGCCTACCGTCGACCCATGACGTCCGACGCGCACGGAACCGAGATCCGCACCCTCGCCGAGCTGCAGCAGATCACCGGGCAGCCGATCGCACCCGCCCTGGCGAAGGAACGCGACCACCTCGTGGACGTGCACCGCGCCTGGCTGGCGGCGTCCCGGTTCCTGCTGCTGGCGACGTCGGGCCGGGACGGCACCTGCGACGTCTCGCCGAAGGGCGACCCGGCCGGGTTCGTGCACGTCGTCGACGACCGCACGGTCGCGATCCCCGAGCGTCCCGGCAACGGTCGCGTCGACGGCTGGCGCAACGTCCTGGAGAACCCGCACGTCGGCGTCATCCTGCTGGTGCCGGGGCGCAACGACACGCTGCGCATCAACGGCCGGGCCCGCCTCGTCCGCGACGCGCCCTACTTCGACGAGCTCGCCGTGAAGGGCCGCCGACCGCTGCTCGCCTGCGAGGTCGCGATCGAGCAGATCTACTTCCACTGCCCCAAGGCGTTCCTGCGCTCCGAGCTGTGGGCGACGGAGAGCTGGCCCGCGCCGGACGCGCTGCCCTCCACCGCGCAGCTCGCCAAACGGCTCGCCCGCCCCGACGAGCCGCTGGAGAAGATCGAGGAGTACTACGGCGCCGGCTACGCGGCCCGGCTCTACTGAGGGTCGCGCAGGTTACATCGAAACCCCAGGTCAACCCCTGCACAATGGGGAGACGTGACACCCCCCGTCCCGCCGCTGCGGCGGTCCCTGCGCGCCCTGCTGTTTGCCGTTCTCACCGCGCTCGCGATCCCGGTCGCGCTCGCGGCGGGTGCCGCGCTGCCACCGGCCGCGGTGGTCGCGGGGATCGTGCTGGCGGTGGTGGTCGCCGGGGTGGCCCGCACCCTGTCCTGGGTGGCCGGGGAGCCGATCGGCGAGCGGGCCACGGTGCTGGCGGTGGCCAGCGGCCTCGGCGCCGGGATCGCGGCGATCACCCTGGGAGTGGTCGCGGTGTTCGCGGGTCCCGCGGTGCTCGTGCTCGTCCCGCTGCTCACCGGCGCCGGGATGGTGACCTGGTGGGTCGCCCGCCGCGACGTGCCGCCCGTGCTCTGAGTCCATGATCACCGGGTGTGGAGTCCGGAGTGCACTCCACGACCCTCTGCGCTCCACAATTGGCGATCATGCTCCCGCGCGGCGACCGTCATCCGCCCCTGTCTACTGGCTGTGCTGGTCTCGGCGCACCGTGAGGAGACCGGCACTCCCCTGCCTCTGAGCGGTGTCGGATGAGCACTTCTCGGGGAGAGGTGGGTATGGCGAAGGGCGAGCGCCTTGCTCGACACGGCTGGATGTCGTCCGAGCTGGGTTCGTACAGCGATCGTCAGTTGGCGTCGATGGTGGACCGAGCGGCGCCCCGGGGCACTGGCATCGGCGGCACCTCCGCGGTACTGGAGGTCGACCGCACCCCGGTCTTCGTGAAGAGGATCCGCTTGACCGATATCGAGCGGAAGACGTCGAACGTCGAATCGACGGCGAACCTCTTCGGGCTGCCCGTGAAGTGCCAGTACGGCGTGGGAAGTCCGGGCTTCGGTGCCTGGCGCGAGTTGGCGGCGTGCATCACGACGACGGACTGGGTCCTCTCGGGGCTCTCGGACGCGTTCCCTCTGCTGTACCACTGGCGGGTGCTGCCCGGAGTGGGTCCGCGGGCGGGCGACGCAGCATCAATGGAGCGCGAGGTGGCGTTCTGGGGTGGCTCGTCCGCCTTACGCGGTCGACTCGCCGCGCTGGCCGATGCGACTGCCAGTCTGGTTCTCTTCCTGGAGTTCGTGCCGTACACCCTCGAGGCGTGGCTTTCTGCCCAGGTGGCGGAAGGTCGGGTGGCGTCCGAGGCTGCGGCTGTCCTGATGGAGGCGCAGCTGCTCTCGACGGTCGAGCTCATGAACGCGGCGGGGATCCATCACTTCGACGGCCACTTCGGAAACCTGCTCACCGACGGGCGTCAGCTCTTCTTCGCCGACTTCGGGCTGGCGACCTCGCCGAGTTTCGAGCTCTCCGAGGCCGAAGCGCGCTTCCTGCACGAGAACCGCACCCATGACTCCGGCTACGCCGCGATGCGTCTGGTGAACTGGTTGGTGGCCACCTTCGCCGGCGTGGGTCCGGCGTGCACGGTCGAGGAGCGCAACGGACTCGTCCGCGCTCTGGCCGACGGTGCCGGAGTGGCAGGGGCTCCGGAGGCGGTATCGCGGCTTGTCGACCGTCTCGCGCCCGTTGCGGCCGTCATGAACGGCTTCTACTACGAGTTGTTCACCGGGAGCCGTGCTGCCCGCTACCCCGCTGGTCGAGTAGCCGAGGCCCTCGCCGCGCGGCCGTGAGCGTCGATCTCGGGCGGAGAAGCATCCGTCGAGGTCAGGCTGGGCAGCGGTGGGGCCCGGAATCGTCTCAGGTGCGGGGCGAGTGCACGCTGTCGGCGGCGACGGTGAGGATGACCCGGTGCTGTGCGCCGGTGCCGCCGCCGAATCCTGGGTAGGGACGGCCGAGGTACTTGTGGGCCAGGTGGTCGATGTGCTCGGCCCCTCCGTCGGTGGTGGCCGAGGTGACGCGTCCGCGAACCGCCCACGAGCGTGCGGGGGAGGCCGGGTCGGCGATGCCGACCGCAACACGGGGGTCTCGGTCGATGTTGCGCATCTTCTGGTGCGTGGTGACGGTGTTGATCACGATGTTGACGCCGTCGGTGTCGACCCAGGTCTGGCTGATCTGCGGTGAGCCGTCGGGCATCAGGGTGGTGAGGAAGCAGATCGCCGGCGCACGCAGGACCTCGATCAGACTGGCCGGTAACGCGGCTGTCGGCAGAGCAGATGCCGAGTCGGGTGTGGTGCTCATGGGGTGTCCTTCGAAGAGGTCGGGGTGACGCCGTAGAGGCCGTCGATGAGGTGGGGGGCGGACGAGTCGTTCGGCAGTTCGGCGGTGCGCAGGCCGGCGAGAGCGATGGTGAGTGCGCGGCGCCACATCTGCGGATCGACCTCGCGGGCGGCGTCCATCACCGCACCGACCATCAGGTGCACCGCGACGAGATCGGTGGGAGTGACGCTCGGCGGTAGCTGCCCGGCATCGATCGCCCTGGTGAGCAGTCGGGCCGCCAGCGGGGTGATCTCGTCGCGACCCCGTGCCACCAGGTCCGGGGCCTGGTTACCGCTGCGCAGCAGTTCGCCCAGACCGCGGTTGTCGGCCTCGAGCTCCAGCTGGCGGGTCATGAACCAGCACAGACCTTCCCACGGGTCCTCGGTCAGAGCGGCTTGTCGGGCGAGGTCGACGACGGTGTCGATGTGCTCGGCGAACAGCGCATTCATCAGGTCTTCCCGCTCGGGGAACCGGCGGTACACCGTGCCCATGCCGGTGCCGGCCGTCCGGGCGATGTCCTCGTAGGACACGCCCAACCCGTTGCGGGCCATCAGGGCGTGTGCGGTGTCGAGCAGTAGCTGCCGGTTGCGTTGCGCGTCGCGTCGCAACGGGGGCGTGTCCATTCTGCCAAGCTACCAAGTGGAACCACGGCTACCAAGTTGAAGATGTCTTCCGTTTTGTGCCTATGATGGCTGCACCACTTCACGAGGAGCTCTCATGACGTCACCGATCACCACCTCATCGCTGCCCGAGGAGCTCGCACCCGTGCCGGCTACGGCCGCCCCGGCGCACGCTGTTGCGCTCGTGGCGGAGGTTCAGCCGTTCCCGATCGCGGTGGCCGGTGCCGAGCTCGAGCAGCTCGCGCACCGGCTGATCGCCACCCGCTGGCCCCACCGCGAGACCGCCGCCGACCAGGGCCCCGCACTGGACGAGATCCGTGCTCTGTGCGATCACTGGGCCACCGACTACGACTGGCGCCGTGCCGAGCGGTTCATCAACGAGACCGGCTCCTACCGCACCGAGATCGACGGCATGGGGGTGCACTTCCTGCACGCGCGCTCGCCCGAACCGGACGCGATGCCGCTGCTGCTGTGCCACGGCTGGCCCGGCTCGATCCTGGAGTTCCGTCACCTCGTCGGACCGTTGACCGACCCGGTGGCCCACGGTGGCCGAGCGGAGGACGCCTTCGACGTCGTCGTTCCCTCGATGCCCGGATTCGGCTTCTCCGACCAGCCCGTGACCACGGGCTGGGGTGCCTCCCGCGTCGCTGACGCCTGGATCGAGCTCATGCGCCGGCTCGGCTACCACGACTGGGTCGCTCAGGGTGGGGACTGGGGATCGTCCGTCGTGGACGCCATCAGTCGCAGGAACCCGGCAGGCCTGCGTGGCATCCACACCAACCTGCCGCTGGTGTTCCCCACCGAGGCCGAGGTACGCGACGCGACCCCCGACGAACAACGCATGATCGCCGCTGCACAACGCTACCGGGCCACGCTCGACGGCTACGCCCGCGAGCAGGCCACTCGGCCCCAGACCATCGGATACTCCCTGGCCGACTCGCCCGCCGGGCTGGCGGCCTGGATCTACACCCTCTTCCAGGACGTCACCGACAGCGGCGGCCGGCCCGAGACGGTCATCGACCGCGACGAGATCCTCGACGACATCATGATGTACTGGTTGCCCAACACCGGCGCCTCGTCCGCCCGGCTCTACTGGGAGGCCGAGCGCGACGTGAGCGGCGCACAGGTGATCGGCGCCGTGCCGGCGGCCAACCCGGTCCCCGCCGGGTTCAGCATCTTCCCGGGCGAGGCCGTGCAGGCCTCCCGGCGCTGGGTCGAGCGGCGCTACACCACGGTGCTGCACTACCGCCAGCACGAACGCGGCGGCCACTTCGCCGCACTGGAACAGCCCGCCGCGCTCACCGACGACATCCGTACCACCTTCCGCGCGCTGCGGTGACGTGGGCGCCGCGGTGACCGCAGCGCTGTGGTGATCCGCGAACCACGGCGACACCGCCCGGTGTGCCGACATGGCCGGTATCGACATCGGCGGGCAGGCCGCCCCTCTCGTTCTGGGCCTGCCCGACCGCGCACGGCGATGCCCATGATCCGTCGACCGCTGGATGAGACAGCCGGATAGCACGGGATGGCACGCGGGACCGTTCCCGGGGAACGACGAAGGCCCAGGCTCGGCGAGAAACCTGCCGCTGACCTGGGCCTTCGTGTGTGGAGCGGATGACGGGAATCGAACCCGCGTATTCAGCTTGGGAAGACCACGATCGCGCCTGTCGCCCTGGTCAGCGGGCCCAGCTTCGTCAGTTGATGCACCGTGGTTGACCGCCGTTGCCCCCTGCTTGTTGCTGGCCTGTTGTTGCTCGTCGCCCTCGGTAGCAGGGTCGCAGTAGCGACCTCGTGCCCGTTCGGCAGCGCGTCGTAGCACAGGCGGTGCCCACCTCTTCCGAACGCTCCGCCACCCCCGCCCACACGAACTACGCTGCGGCCCGAGCGACGAGAGGACAGATGTGGGAACAGCTCCGAAGTACTCCGTGAGCGTCGCCGGTGTGGTCGTCGACGACTCCGACCGAATCCTGGCCGTTGAGCGAATGGACAACGGTCGGTGGGAGGCACCGGGCGGGATCCTGGAGTTGGGCGAGACCCTCGCCGAGGGCGTGCGACGGGAGGTCGCCGAGGAGACCGGCGTGCACGTTGAGGTCGGGCGGATGACTGGCGTCTACCAGAACCTCACGCTCGGGGTGGTCGCGCTCGTGTTCCGATGCCGACCCATCGGCGGCGTCCCGACACCGTCCGAAGAGTCTCGGCGGGTGGAGTGGCTGACGCTCGACGAGGTCCGCGAGCGCATGCCTGACGTCTTCGCCATCCGCGTTCTTGACGCCTTCGGAGACAGCGCCAGACATCGGGTCCACGATGGCGTTTCACTCATCGGCTAGGACAAGCCCTAGCGATTGAGATTCGACATAATCCCCTGAGTCGGCCTCGACCCTCTCACCACTCAAGTTGACGATGTCCCTGTGACGAGTAACGCCGTCGCGTCGTCGTGCACCTTTCCGCGCAGCTTCTTCCGTGCACGATCCTCATCAGTTTCACGCAATTCAGACTCTCGTATGCGACGAATTAGTTCAACGGGTCCGTAATCGTCCAAGACCTCGATTAGATCGCCCCAGGTGCCGAGTCCGAACCTCCCGACGTAGCGGGATCCGCCGTCCGAGAGAACTGCGATCCGCCGTACATCACCTAGCGACATCGAACCGCTCGCAGCGTGGTGCGCCGCCTCGGGCGAGGTACTGGCGACCCAGAATCCCCCAGGCTTGTTCCGCAACCCCCGCAGCGCTTCCGGGGTGTAGCTGGGCAGCCGAGCCGTGTGGTCGTCGACGAAGCAGTCGACCTTTCCCGAGGCGTTCTCCACCACGATGGGACTGTCGGCCAGGCTGAGGTAGTCGAGTGAGCCGTTCCGCATGCGCACGACCGCGACTGTCGACGACGGGCTCGACGGGTTCGTGATGTCGCAGGTGTCGGCGTGCGCACGGCAAGTCCCCGCGATGGCCTCGGCGACAATGTCGGGGAGCGAGTCCGCGGATAGGGTGAGCCCCGAGGCGATACGCGCGGCGAGATTACGGACGACCCATGCGACGTCGTGGATGCACCCGCTGTCGATGCCAGCCGGCGCCGTAGCTCCGTCGAGCACGAATGCCCAGTCCGGTCCGGCCATTACGAAGTCCTCGTTGACTCGGCCAGGCGTGGAGACTTATTCAGGGTGATCATGAAGTGCGGTGTTTCTCCAGGTCGGGACCGCAGCGAGGTAGCCCGCCAGGCGGCCCTGAATAAGCCTCATGGATTCGGTGGCAAAAGTGAACTTCATGAGTTACTCCGGGGTGTCGAACTCGTAGCCGAACACGTGCCGATCCCCCACCATGACGCTCCGGAAGAACTCCAGCACCTCGCCCTGCTCGCCAGACACAATGCGATGCAACTCGACCACCGGACTTGCACCTGTCAGGTGCAGCTCCCGGCTGTCGTCGCTGCTCGACGAGCATCGACCGTCGGGCGACGAGGACGACGACGGGCCGACCGGCGCCCTCGTCCCCACCGGCTAGCAGGGCCGGAGCTGTCGTCCACGGGTCTTCGCCTGGCTCCACGGTGCCTGAACCTCTCCAGTTCGCTCCACGAGTAGCTCCACGGCTGGTGCGCGGTTGGCCGACCCGCGTCACAGTCTCACCGATGTCGAGGAGCCCTGGACCGTTCTGGGCGGTCGCGCGGTACTGGCGTGCGACCGTGCAGAGGCGTTCCTGCAGCCAGCGAACGGCGCTGCACGGTGCCGCCGGATACCTCCTGGCACCGGACGGGGTCGGCGCGGAGTTCGGACGGGACCCGTTGGGGTCACCTGTTCCTGCCCGTCTGGCTGCTGTCCGCCCGCCGGACCGGTTGAGCGTGCGCTCCTCACCCGCCCCGCAGGATCCGTGCCCACCGGGTGTCGTCCTCGGCGAGGTCGAGGGTGGCGACGACGTTGTCCAGCAGTCCGGTGGCGAACCACCGGCGGACGGCGGCCTCGTCCCCGTCGAGCAGCTCGGCGACGAGGGTGACCTGCTCGGCATAGCAGGCCCGGACGGCGTCCCGCACGACCGGTTCGTCCACGGCGCAGTGGGCCTGCTGCAGGAAGCGCAGGACATCGCGGTCCTTGACGAGTTCGCCGAACGCCGTCCGGAGGTGGTCGGCCCGTTCGTCCGACGGCGGACCGGGCACCGCACCGCGACGCAACGCGGCGGAGAGCAGGTCGCCGACGTGCGCGACTGTCCGCGCGAACAGGGTCGGTTTGTCGGGGAACAGCCGGTAGAGGTAGGGCTGGGAGATGCCGGCGCGCTCGGCGATCTCGTGGGTGGTCGTGCCGTAGAGGCCCCGCTGGGCGAAACAGGCCACCGCCGCCTCGAGGACGCCCTGCCGACGTTCGTCGCTCCTGCTCGTGTCACCGGCGGCGGGCATGCCGGCCAGTCAATCATCTGGTCGTGCCCGCGATGGGGAGCGACCCCGTCGCGGGCACGGGCGCGTCAGCGTCCGAAGACCTCCGACACGCCGTCGACCCCCGCCCCGTCCGTGGCCAGGGCCCGTATCGCCACCAGCGGGTTCCAGTAGTCGTCGAAGCGCGTGATCCGGCCGTCGCGATCGGTGTGCGCGACACCGATGCAGTGCTGCTCGACCGGCTTGCCGGTCGGCCTGGCCGTGCCACGCAGCACGAAGGTGGCTACGGCGACGTCGGGGGAGGCCGTCTCGACGAAGACCGGGGGGTCCGCCCGGGTGTCGAAGGCCTCGGGGAAGTTGCGCATGTGCGCTGCGACCGCCTCCCGACCGTGCAGCTCGGTGGCCATGCCCTCCGCGAAGGGGAAGGTGAACACGCAGTCGTCGCTGAAGAGCGCGGCGTGTCGGTCGAGCTCGCCGGCGGTGAGCAGTCGTAGGTGCTCCGCGAGTGCGTGCTGGGCCGGAGTCCAGTGGTCGGTGCTGGTGTCGTGAGCCATGACCGTATATTAGTGGTTGACCTATAACAGAGCGATGGCGTGGTTCTCACAGTCCCTGGGGTGGCGCCCCTGTGCGGGTTCTGCTCTCGCATCGAGAGGTATCGAGGCGCCGGGCGTGAGGCCCTGGCTGTTCGAGTGCTGCGCTGGGGCGCCACCCGCGCCCGAGGAGGGCCGCCGCCGGTGTGTCGTCTTGGGACGAAGGTCGGCCCGGCCCGGTCGGTTGCCGCGGCCGGCGATCTGTGGCGATGTGGCGCAGCGCCTGGTCGCGGACGGGGCTCCGCGCCGTCCCGAACGTGGGCGCCTGCCGTTCCGGCAGTGGGGCCCGAACCGCTGTCGATCACTGAAGGGAACAGCAACGTGACACCTGGAGGCTTATTCAGGCTCCGTCAGGTAAGTGTGTAGAAGATGAGTCCGATGACTGCCGAGATTGTCGTTTTAAATGTGGCGTAGGGCCGCCGGTAGTCTGTCAGGGCCCCGGCAAAGTCGTGATGGGTGGGTCCTGAGCTGCGGTGATGTGGGGGGTGGGGGTGGGTGCGGACACAGGCTTGGCGTGATCATGAGGGTGTCGAATCCTTGCTCACGTCAGGAAGCCTGTGTCCGCAGTGTCAGTGTCTCCGATCGTTGCTGCTCTGGAAGGCCTGGAGGTCGGTCCTGACGCGGGGAGAGCCGCGCCGGTCGGTGAGGCGGCGGGGTTGTCGCTGGTGGAGGCCCTGTCGCGAGTGCCGGACCCGCGGAAACCACGCGGTGTCCGCCACGGTGTCCTCGCGGTGTTGCTACTGGGGGCGTGCGCGGTGTTGGCGGGGGCCCGGTCGTTCACCGCGATCGCCGAGTACGCCCATGACGTCGGCCGCGCCGTGCTGGACGTGCTCGGGGTGGGCGCGGTCGCTCCGCACGAGTCGACCATCCGCCGGGTCCTGCAACGGGTCGACGCCTCGGCGCTGGAGGCGGCGTTGCAGTCCTGGGTGTTGCCCCAGCTCAGCGCCCAGCCGGCGGCGGAGGGCACACCCCGGCGAGAACAGCGTCGCGTGCTGGCCTTGGACGGCAAGACCCTGCGCGGCGCCCGCGTCCGTGCCGCCGACGGCAGGGTCTGGCTCCCGCATCTGGTGTCGGTGCTCGACCAGACCAGCGGTGGCGTGCTCGGCCAGGTTCAGGTCGCAGAGAAGGGCAGCGAGATCACCGCGTTCACCGCGCTGCTCGACCCCCTCGACCTCGACGATGTACTGGTCACCGCGGACGCTCTGCACACCCAGCGAGCCCACGCCGACTACCTACACCGCCGCGGCGGGCACTACCTGATGACGATCAAAGCGAACCAGCCCACGCTGCTGGCACGGGTACGGGCGCTGCCCTGGACCCAGATCGGCGTCGCTGATCGTCAACGCGGGCGTGGGCACGGCCGCGTCGAGACCCGCACGATCAGCGTGGTCAGCCTGCACCCCTGTCCCGACCTGGGCGCAGAGTTCTTCCCCCACGCATCCCAGGCGATCAAGCTGGTGCGCCGGCGTCGCCCACTGCGGCCTGGCGGGAAGTGGAGAACCGAGACCGCCTACGCGATCACCAGCCTGACCAGCACCGACGCCGATCCAGGACTGCTCGCCCGCTGGATCCGTGGGCACTGGTCGATCGAGAATCGCCTGCACTGGGTCCGTGATGTCTGCTTCGACGAAGACCGCGCCACCGCCCACACCGGTCACGCCCCGCAGGTCATGTCGGCGTTGCGGAACCTCGCGATCACCGCGCTACGCCTGCACGGCGTCAGCAACATCGCCGCAGCACTCCGCCACCACGCCCGCGACCCCCATCGACCACTGACCACCTACAAGATCATCTAGCGACTTTGCCGGGGCCCTGGGTAGTCTGTGTGGAGAACTTTCCACGTTTTGATATGGGCGATGACTCGTTCGATGGTGGCGCGTGTGTGGTTGAGGCTCTTGTTGAATGTTTTTTGCCAGTCGAGAAGTTCCCGGCCGGGTGGTTTTTTGAACGGGGTGAGCATGCCGCGCCCGATGTATCCTTTATCGCCGATCGGGGGGTATGTGGCGAGGTGGTCGAGGGCGCCGGATTGGTCGAGGCAATATAGGTCGTGTCGGGAGCCTGGGGTCGGGTCGGAGATCCACGACAGCTGCCCTTCCAGGGTGGCTGCGACCTGGACGACGACGCCGGTGGTGCGATGCTTGCCCGACCACAGACCCGGCACCGCGGCCCATGACCAGCAGGGCAGCAAGGTTCCATCGATGATGTACTGCCGATCGGCACAAAGCTCCTCTGCCGTCGGAACGACACTCCGCAGCGCCTGTGCCAGCAACGGTGTCACCCCCGTGATCGCTCGACTAACCGTCGACTGCGACACCCCATAGGTTTCCGCCAACTCCCACTGCACACGATTCCCGCGCAGATACGCCAACGTGATCACCACCGACCAGAACAACCCCAGAACCGGCGGCCAAGACAAACGTGCCTCCGTCGCGTCCCGCTGATCCTGCTCATACACTATAGCGACAAGATCCTGAATCTCATCACGCCGGAAACCAGTGGCATAGTACATACTGCGACAACCCGTTCATCTCGGATTGATTCGGCAAACCAATATTCGCGATGGACGGGCTGTCGCCCAACCCGACACGCCGGGCTAGATCGTTATATCACGGGGCCTGAATAAGCCTCCTGAGGACACTGTCGACGAGCTTCTTCGCAGGTTCGCCGGGAGAGACGCCCCGCCCGAGAGCCTGGCCGAGTTGCTCGCGGAAGACGTCGACTTCTTCGTCGCCGGTTCCACAGACGTGGTGCCGTGGATCGGCCGGAAGACGGGCCGTGCCGGAGTCGCTGACTTCTAGTTGCTGCGCTGTTGCTGGCGGGTCCGGCGACGGCGACCGAAACACGAACGGGCAGGTCAGGCAATATGCCGCTGACCTGCCCGTTCGTGTGTGGAGCGGATGACGGGAATCGAACCCGCGTATTCAGCTTGGGAATCAGCGTGTGGGGCGATGTCCCGGCTCTGACCTGCGCCGCGTCCCGGTCTGAGTAACCCGTCGGTGACCGCTGCTGCTCCCTGGTAGTGGCCCGTGAATGGCCCGGGCTTTCCCCCACGCCGGGTGCTGGTGGTGATCTCCTCGCGGCGCGGGTGGAACCCTGCCGGGCCGAGGGGTGAGGCACAAGGCACGTCTTCCCGCCTTGTGCCTCACCCCTCGGTCTGGCTGCCGTCTCGGCGTGCCGGGAGGAGATCACCAGCCCTGCCGCACTTCCCCTGATCTCCGAGCGGTGTCGGGTCCGGGCGGAGCCCGGCCGCCGGAGGCATCCCGGGGTGGTGCGCTTGACTACAGGTCAGCTGGACGGGTGTCCGGGCATCGACGGCGGCGTGATGACCAGTGTGGCGGGCGGCTGGGGTGCAGTGGCATCGCCGCGCGGCGCTATCGGTCGCGGAAACGTGCCGTGGGGCCGCTGTGGGGTTCAAGGCGCCTCCATGACGGCTTGGGGTCGGGTAGCCGAGCCCGCCGCCGCGAACGGGCCGGAGGTGTAGTGAGCGAGCGGCGGGGGCGGCGTGGCCGACCCCGCGCCGCCGGAGGCGGCGCCTTGATCCCCTAAAGGTAGATTCGGCAGTGCTGCGTATGACGAGGAGCTGCGTACGGTGCCTTGACCTGGGGCGTTGCAGTGCGTCATCAGAAGCTTGCGTCGAGGACTGAGGACCTAGAGGTGAAGGGCTCTCGAAATTCGCTCAGGGGTTACGTCTTATCTCCTGGAGCTGGTCGAGATAGGAAGCCGCCTGGGGGGCGTTACTGAAGCGATCAGCGAGGACGCAAGCGAGGTCTTGGGAGACCATCGCAAGAGAGGGGAGCGATTTCCTTTCGCCGTTGAGGGCCTGGTGCCCGAGGAGAATAGCTCCTTCAAGGTCGCCGTCTCGTGCAGCTGCGACCCCGAGAGTTACTCGGGCTTCTGCTATACGCATTGGTGCTCGCTCGGCTCCATTGAAATCAACAGCACCGCGTATCACCTCGTCCGCGAGCGCGCTCGCAAGTCTGTCCTCCCCGACTTTTCGATAGCAATCCATGACGTAAAAGTCAAACTTCAGAGGGTCCACAACGAAGTGGTTGTCGATGTTCTCTGGATAGGGCAGCGATTCCAGTAGCACGCGTCCGCGCTCAAGTGCGATATCCATCTCCTTTCGATTTCCCATGCGTGCCCAAGCCTTGGCTTCTTGGGCGGCGAGCTGCACTGCGACTGAATGATTGCCCGCTGCTTCAGCTCCAGACCGTGCTGCTGCGACAACCCCTCGGTAGTCCCCGGAGGTCAGTGAGAACCAGGCTCGCATCTCGTGGGACCAGCCCAGGACACCGGCGCTCTCAACTTCCTGGCCGAGGTGGAGCGCCGCGCGGCGGGTTGCCTCGGCCGCTCGCCGGTCGCCCATGTCGTATTCAAGGCAGCCGACGAGCAGCGCAAGCCATCCAGCTAGTTCCAGAGTCTCGCGCCTTTGACTGAAGCTGAGTCGCTCCTCCTGCATTTCAACGATGCGGCGTAGCCATCGGCGACTTTCCATGAGGAGTTCGCCAGGACGACTGTGAGCATACTCGGAGCAGAGTCGATCGACTGTTATTCTAAGGGCGTTGATGGTCGCAGTGTTGACGGAGGACGCCTGGAGTCTTGACACGATTTCCATCGTGTCCATTCCGGTCGCGTTGATGATTGCAGTGCTGGACTCGGAGTTATTCTCGACATGAAACAGTGCAGTAGAGACGGTTTGCAATGTAGCGGCAATCAGGGGGGTGTAGTGAGAGCTAGGACGGTTTTCTCCACGCTCCCAAGCCTTCCAGCGTCTGAGCAAGTGGTCAGGATCGGGTAGAGCGGAAGTGGTGTGGCGCCGCATTTGCTCAGCGGCTTCGGCTTGTGACCATTGACGGGCCTCGCGAAGGGCGCGAATACGTCGCGCCCACTCTGGAGTGTTGCTAGACACTAGTGGCCTCCTCTGGACTCGCGTATTGCGGCGTTGGCCTCGCCGCCTCGGTGGTGATGCGTTGGTGACGAGCGCTCATCACCATGTCACTGTCTTGACACCTAGCGTGACACTGCCGTGGCGGTCGGTCGTGGGAGCAAGATCGCTGCATGCTATTCACCGATCTCTTTCTTCGAGGCGATGCACTCGCTCTCGCAGGGACTCCAGGGCGTCCTGGAGCCGCTCGATGCGACCCACGAGAGCCTGAGTGGTAGACGGCTCATCGCGCCCGGGCGTAGTCGCGACGAAGACACCCACTGCTGGCGTGGCGGTGACCCAGTCGCTGTCTTCGAGCATCTTCAGTGCTTTCTGCGCCGTGCCGAGGGCAACCTCGTACTGCTTGGAGAGTGCTCGGTTGCTCGGAAGCTGCTGGCCGGGGCGAAGGTGACCGGACCTGATGTCCGCCTTGATCGCCTCTGCGACTTGCTGGTAGGCGGCTCGGCCTGCGATGGCATCCACCGCTCCAGGCTACTGTGTTTCGACTCAGGGCGACATAGGTCACTCATCCGGAGGATTGAATGGCAAAATAGATCGATCTACACTGACCTTAGTCGATGATCAAGGAGGTGCCAGATGGCACGCAGCAACAGGTTCGTGGTGGCGATGGGTGATGTGTTCCCGCTGGGGGCGTTCATCGTGTCGGAGGTGGAGGCGGTGCGGGATTTTGAGAAGTCTGCGCCGGGGCGTCCGGTGCAGCAGATGGACAAGGAGTCCGGGCTGCCGGTGTGGTCGGTGTCGGTGCTGGATGCTGATCCGGAGGCGCGTCGTTCGGAGAAGACGGTGGTGGTGAAGATCGCTGCGGCGCATCAGCCGGTCCCGCCGGAGGCTGCTGCTGGTTTGCCGTTTCGTCCGGTGGAGTTCGACGGGCTGACGGTGACTCCGTACGTACAGGAGGCCGGGGGGCGTCCGCGTGTGGCGTACAGCTTTCGGGCGGCGGGGATGCGTGCTCCCGGTCCGCAGCGTGGGCAGGCGAGCAAGAACCAGGACGCTGCCTGACCGAGGTGGTGTGTGGGGTGGGGACCCGCTGCAACCGGGTCCCCACCACCTGGTCTTCCTCGCCTCGTGTTGTGGCCCTGTCAGGCACTCGATCGACTCGGAAGGACACCGAGCATAGATGAACACTGAGATTTCTCTATTCCCTGCTGCGCGGCTTCGGCTCGCTGCGACGGCTGAAGATCACCGGTGGCGTGAGAGGGCGGCGTGTCGCGGGCTGGACACCGAGTTGTTCTTCCCCGCTGATACTCGGCCGGAGGCTGTTGAGCCTGCGTTGCGGGTGTGTGCTGGGTGTCGGGTCCGTCGGGAGTGTCTGGCGGAGGCTCTGGTGGTGGAGGACCCGGTGCGCCGGTTCGGGGTGGTCGGGGCCACGACTCCGGTGGAGCGGTACCGCCTGTATCGCATTGCTCGTCGGGGCAGCGTTGCGGCGGCGCAGGTGTCGGGGTGGGCGGCATGAGCCCCGAGGCGACCACAGACGTCGTCGTTGGGGAGGTCGCGGTGTGGTGTGAGGTGTGCCTGACCCCGCTGAACGAGCCCCCTGGTGAGGGCGTGCGGCGGTGTGGTGATCATCGGGATCAGCTCGCGTTGGTGCCGGTGCCGGTGCCGGTGCCGGTGCCGGTGCCGGTGGTGTGCGCTCCGCGTTGTTCCCCGGAACAGGATGGAGAGCGTCGATGAGCACGACAGGTTCTCTCGTTGTTGCCGGGCTCGTGACGCTGATCGTGCTGGCCGGGTTGCACTGGGTGGGGCAGTTCTTCGGCCGGATCGCCGAGGGTGCGGCGACGATCGCGGTCGTGTTCGTCACCGTGTGGCTGACCTGCAAGGCCACGGTGATCCTCGTGGTGTGGGTGGTCCGGCATTGGCGCACCACGATCACCGCCGTGGTTGCTGTGGTGTGGTGTTCGCTGCTCGGGTGGCTCTCACTGCTGATCACCATCGCGGCGGTCGCTGCCGCGTTGGGGGTGTGGCGGTGGACATCGGTGGTGTCGTTCGATCGTTATGTCGGGCGTCGTCTGCGGGGGTGGTGGCTGCGCTGGGCGCTGTATGCGCCTCGGATGCCGCGTTGGCTGCGGTCCTGTGGTCTGACGGTCCCCGACCGGGTGGGGGCACCCGTTGTTCAGGTGAATCCGTTGCGCCGTATCCCAACGATGTCGCGGACCCGGCCTGTGGCTGATCAGCTCCCCCGCATTCTGGGAGTCCGGTCGGGGCCGTCGTGGGACGAGGTCCGGGTCCGCCTCGTGCCCGGGCAGACCCCGGAAGAGTTCGACACCGCCACCCGCGCCCTCGCTGTCGCGCGCGGGGTGCGGCGTTGTCAGGTGCGGGAGTTGTCCCCGAATGTGGTGTCGATCGATTTCCAGCGCCGCAACCTGCTGTCGGGCGTCGTCCGCGCCCCGAGCCTCGACGCTGTGGCCGCTGTCGACGGGGCGTCGATCGACCTGTCGCGGGTGTGGTCGGGGCGCACCGAGTACGGCACCGACTGGCACCAGTCGTTGATCGGTGGGCACACCCTGGCTGCGGGGGCCACCGGCGCGGGGAAGGGCTCGTTGATGTGGGCGCCGCTGGTATCGATCGCCCCGGCGATCGGTGACGGTCTGGTCCGGGTCAACGGGATCGACCCGAAAGGTATGGAGCTGGCCTACGGGCGGGGAGTGTTCCACCGCTACGCCGTCACCAGCAAAGACGCCCTCGCCCTGCTTGATGATCTTGTCGAGAGCATGGAGGCCCGTAAACGCGAGTACGCCGGGGCGACCCGCCTCGTCCCCGTCACCCGGGACACTCCGTTGGAGATCGTGGAGTTCGACGAGATCGGCGCGCTGTTGCGTTACGGCGGGGACCGCAAGACCCGTGAGGCGATCACCGACCGCGTCGCCCTGTTGACCACCCAGGGCCGCGCGTTGGGCTACACCGTGCGCGGCTATGTGCAGGAACCGACCAAGGACACCGTGCCGGTGCGGGAGTTGTTCCCCCGCCGGATCTGCCTGCGCGTCGCCTCGAAGTCTCATGTGTCGATGGTCCTCGGTGATCACGCTTATGACCGGGGTGCGTGGGCCAACCGGATCGGTGAAGACGAACCCGGCGTGGGTTATCTGTTCGGCGACGGCATCCGTGAACCCCTGCGTATCCGGGCCGGGTGGGTGTCTGACGGCGCGGTCAAAGACCTGGAGACCTTCGTCACCCGCACCGCCCCGACCGCCGGAGTGGCTCCGGTCCTGACCCTCCCCGACCCGACCGTCCACCACCGCGAGATCGGAGACGCAGCATGACCAACGCCGACACCGACAGCGCGCCGGGGCGGGAGCCGGTCGATCAGGACGCGCTCACCCGGGCGCAGAAGGCGATGCTGGCCCTGTCGCACGAGGTCGCGGTCCAGCTCGCCGAGGACCACGGCGTGTGTGTCCGCCCCCTGGCGATGCGCCGTATCGACCAATACAGCGGACGCGTTGATGTCGTGCCGGTGCCGTGTGGGTCGACGAGGGAAGACCAGTGCCGCCCGTGCTCAGACAAGGCCCGACGGCTGCGGATGACCCAGTGCCGCGAAGGCTGGCACCTGGAGAACGAACCCGCCGTCACACCTGCCGACCCGACGGCCGCGCAGAAAGAGTTGATGGCCGCCCGCGCGGACTTCCACACCGCCTACGCCGACTGTCTCGCCGCCGGAGACAACGCCGAGTGTGACGAGATACGCGAGATCGTCGACGACATCGACACCGAACTCCGCGCCCTCGGAGTCCGCGGACCCCTCGCCCCGCTCGACCCCCGCCCGAAGGCCATCCGCCGGACTACCCGGCGTCGTCAGGACGCCCCGAACCTGCCTCGGCGGCCTGTGGAGGACCGCACGATCGGACGGGTGTTCGGCGGGAAGTATCGGCCTTCGACCTTCCTCACGTTGACCCTGGACACCTACGGCCGCGTCGACAGCAACGGCGCCGCGATCGACCCCGATACCTACGACTACCGCCGCGCCGCCCGCGATGCGATCCACTTCCCGAAGCTGCTGGACCGGTTCTGGCAGAACACCCGCCGCTGTGTCGGCTGGGACGTGCAGTACTTCGGCACCGTCGAACCCCAGAAACGCGGCGCCCCGCACTTCCACACCGCCATCCGCGGCACCATCCCCCGCACCGAGCTGCGCGCGATCACCGCCGCCACCTACCACCAGGTCTGGTGGCCCGCCCACGACGACATCGTCTACACCGGGGACAAGCTCCCCCGCTGGGACCACCGGCAGAAAGCCTTCGTCGACCCCGACACCCACACACCGCTCCCGACCTGGGACGAGGCCACCGACCCCGAGGTCCTCACCATGCCGGCCCACACCGTGGTCTTCGGCCCACAAGTCCACGTCAAAGGCATCCTCGGCGGCACCGAAGAAGCCGGACGCCATATCGGCTACCTCACCAAATACCTGACCAAGAGTGTCGGCCACGCCGCTGGACTCGACGAATCAGCCACCACCCGCCAGCGCGAGCACGCCCGACGCCTCACCGCCGAACTCGCCATCACCCCGTGTTCACCGCGCTGCCCGATCTGGCTGCTCTACGCCGTCGCACCCAAGGGCGCCCGCCCCGAGATGACACCCGGTCACTGCACCGGCACAGCGCACAAGCCCGAACACCTCGGCATCGCCGGACGCCGCGTCCTGGTCTCCCGCAAATGGTCCAACAAGACCCTCTCCGATCACCGCGCCGACCGGAGCGCGTTCGTTCGGCAACTCCTCGACCACGCCGGGATCACCCCCGCTTACCCGGTCGATGACGGGCCCTTCGACTGGGAACCCGTGCGGCCCGGCGACAACGATGCCCCACCCCGCCCCGTGCTGTTGCTCCACGCGATCCACCAACGCCAACGATGGCGCGCCGACTACGACGCGGCGTTGATGGCAGCTGGTGATTCACCACTCGATGGCGAGCGTTCGGCAACTACCGACCAGGCAGCGTGAGGAGCCCCGGCTGTGAGCGGATATCTGACCGTCGTTGAGGCGGCGGAGTACTTGAATACCTCGGTCCGGTTTGTCCGGCGCCTCGTCGCCGAGCGACGTATCGCCTTCCACAAGGTCGGCAGCCATGTCCGGATTGCGGTCGTCGACCTGGAGGACTTCGTGCGGGCCGGACGGGTTGAGGCGATCACCGTGGCCAGCATCCGGCGCGACCTGGGCGGGGTTGCGTAGGTGGCGGGCAAGTCTGGTCGCCGACGTTTCGGCAACGTCCGTGAACGCTCGTCGGGGCGGTGGCAGGCTCGTTTTCCCGGTCCGGACGGGCGGATGCGGTCAGCTCCTCGGACGTTCCCGAGCAAGAGAGATGCCGAGCAGTGGCTGGTCGTGGTCGAGTCGCAGATGGTTCGCGGTGAGTGGACGGACCCGCTGCGCGCGGCGATTCCGCTGGGCACCTATGCGGATAAGTGGATCACCGAGCGTCCGTCACTGCGTCCGCGAACGGTGGAGCTCTACCGGTGGCTGCTCACCAAGCACGTCGTTCCGCGCCTCGGCGAGGTGATGATCGGCGACCTCAGTACGGCGCTGGTTCGGGAGTGGCGCTCCGATCTCCTGGCTGCGGGCGTCTCACAGTCGGTCGCTGCCAAGTCGTACCGGCTGCTCCGTGCCGTCCTGAATACAGCGGTACAGGAGGACGGGGTCATCTCTCACAACCCCTGCAGGGTCCGTGGCGCTGACCGGGAGAATCCGGCCGAACGCCCGGTGCTCACCGTTCCGCAGGTCTTCAAGCTCGCCGACGCCATGCGACACCGGCGGCTCCGCGCGATGATCCTGGTGACGGCCTTCGCCACCCTGCGTTGGGGCGAGGTGTCCGCCCTCCGGCGCGGTGACATCGCACCGGACGGCAGTTGGATTCGGGTCACCGTCGCACACACGGAGGTCGTGGGCCGAGGGATCGTCGTCGGCCCGCCCAAGTCAAGGGCCGGTGTCCGCACCATCTCCGTGCCGCCGGTCATCCGGCCTGAGATCGTCAAGCACCTGACGACCTACGTCGGCCCGGCTTCGGATGCGCTGGTTTTCACCGGTCCGAAGGGTGGGGCGCTGCGGCGGGCACATTTCAACAACCTGACGAAGTGGCCCGAGACGGTCCGGAAGCTCGGAGCGCCCGGGCTGCACTTCCACGATCTGCGGCACACCGGCAACCTCTTCGCCGCGCAGACCGGAGCCAGCACCAGGGACCTCATGGCGCGGATGGGCCACGACGACATGCGCGCGGCCCTGATCTACCAGCGGGCCACGAGCGAGGCGGACCAGCGGATCGCGAATCGGTTGAGTGCGCTCGTCGAGGGCCGGGAGATCGACAGCGACGACCAGGAGGACGACGAGGACGGCCCCACAGGCAGCTGGGTTTCGGTCGGCTGAATGGCCCGTCGATGGCCCAGGGGCCAAGTGAGTCTGAATACGACGAAGGCCCAGGTCCGGTGTGGACACCGTTTGACCTGGGCCTTCGTGTGTGGAGCGGATGACGGGAATCGAACCCGCGTATTCAGCTTGGGAAGCTGATGTTCTACCATTGAACTACATCCGCATGTCGCGAGATCACCCTAGCACCACGATCCGCGGACCTGTCACGGACCTCCCCGCCCCGGCCACCGCACGAACCGACCACCGGGCGCGCATGTCTCGACCGGGCCACCCGCTCCGCGCACACTCGGCACCGTCGGTCAAGCCTCGGCCGGAAGGTGACTGCGATGACGGTGTTCGACCCGATGTCGGTCGATGCGTCCGGGTTCCCCCCGGACCACGAGCACGACGTCCTGCTCATCGCCGGCAGCCGTCCCGAGGTCGCACGGCTGGCCCCGGTCGCCGGGGCCGTCGCGGCGGCGGACCGCATCCGTGGGATCACGGTCGCCACCGGGCCGGACCCGATGGCCGTCCACGAGGCGTTCGAGGCGCTCGGCGTCCCCACCGACATCACGATCCTGCTGCCGCTGGACACCGGGCCCGGCATGGCCGACGTCGCCGCGGCGCTGTTCGCCCGGCTCGATCAGCTGCTCGTCGACCAGGACCCGTCCGCGGTGCTGGTGCACGGCGGCGGGCTGGCCGCCGAGGTCGCGGCGACGGTCGCGTTCTGGCGGCGGATCCCGATCGTGCACGTGCAGGCCGGCATGGGCACCGACGACCTGCTGTGCCTGTTCCCGCAGGAGGCGCACCGGCGGGTCATCGGCCAGCTCGCGTCGCTGTTCCTCACCACCAGCGGTTCCGCGCTGGGCAGCCCCCTCGGCCCGAACGTGCTGACCATCGGCGACACGATCAACTCGCTGCCAGGGCCGCAGCACCAGGGCTGTGTCGACGCGCTGGAGCGGGTGCACGACGAGCACCGCAGGCTGATCGTCGTCGACCTGGCGCGGGCGTCGTCGTCGCCGGTGCTGCGCGGCGTCGCGGACCTGCTGGAGCGCTACCCGCGGATCGAGATCGTGCTCTTCGGTGCGCTCGCCGCCGGGGAGACGGCCCGATCGCTCGGCACCCACCCCCGGGTGACGGCCGTGCCCGAGCCCCCGCTGCCCGACCAGCTGGCCGTGCTCGCCGCGGCGACCGTGCTGGTCAGCGACGATCACGAGCTCGTCGTCGACGCGCCCGGCCTCGGCACCCTGGCGGTGCTGGTCGACGGGCCGAACGTGCCGCAGCCCGGCGACTCGATCCGCAGCATCGCCGCCCACGACACGGCCGCCGCCGTCGCGCAGGTGCTCGACGGTGACCACGGGCGTCGCACCGCCGCGTCGGACGGTTTCGAGGCCGCCCGGGCCGAGCAGGCCATCGCCTGGATGTTCGGGCTGACCCGCTCGCCGCAGCTGCCCGACGACCTCGTGGGCGGCCGCCGGCACGGTTCCGGCGAGGTGGAGTCCGACTCCGAGGAGTCCTCCGAGGCGTGACCGTCGGCCCTGGATAGGCTGTCGGCGTGCTGCTCTCCGACGGCGACCTGCGCAAGGACATCGAGTCCGGCCGGCTCGTGCTCGACCCGTGGGACGTCGAGATGCTCCAGCCGTCCAGCGTCGACGTCCGGCTGGACCGGTTCTTCCGCGTCTTCCAGAACTCGCGCTACACCCACATCGACCCCGCCCAGCAGCAGGACGAGCTGACGACCCCGGTGGAGACGCCGGACGGCGAGTCGTTCGTGCTGCACCCCGGCGAGTTCGTGCTGGGGTCGACGTTCGAGCGGGTCGGTCTGCCCGATGACCTGGCCGGCCGGCTGGAGGGCAAGAGCTCGCTCGGGCGCCTGGGTCTGCTGACCCACTCCACCGCCGGGTTCATCGACCCGGGCTTCACCGGGCACATCACGCTGGAGCTGTCCAACGTCGCGAACCTGCCGATCACCCTGTGGCCGGGGATGAAGATCGGGCAGCTGTGCCTGTTCCGGCTGTCCAGCCCGGCCGAGCGGCCCTACGGCACCGAGGGTGTCGGGTCGCGCTACCAGGGGCAGCGGGGGCCGACCCCGTCGCGCGCGTTCCGCAGCTTCCACCGCACCGACACCCGGCGGAGCTGAGCTCACCCGTCGACGACGGCCGCCACGAGCCCGGGGAACCGCGCGTCGAGATCGACGCGCCGCAGCCGGGTCCGCAGCACCCTGCCGTCGCGCCGCTGCTCGATCACGCCCGACTCCCGCAGCGTCCGCCAGTGATGGCTCGCGCTGCTCTTGGTTATGTCGGGGAGGATCTCCTGGCAGGTGAGCGTCTCGTCCTCGCCGAGGGCGGCCAGGGTGCGGACGACCCGCATCCGCACCGGATGGTCGAGTGCCGCGATCACGGAGGCTTATTCAGGCCCCGTGAAATAACGATCTAGCCCGGCGTGTCGGGTTGGGCGACAGCCCGTCCATCGCGAATATTGGTTTGCCGAATCAATCCGAGATGAACGGGCTGCCGCAGTATGTACTATACCACTGGTTTCCGGCGTGATGAAATTCAGGATCTTGTCGCTATAGTGTATGAGCAGGATCAGCGGGACGCGACGGAGGCACGTTTGTCTTGGCCGCCGGTTCTGGGGTTGTTCTGGTCGGTGGTGATCACGTTGGCGTATCTGCGCGGGAATCGTGTGCAGTGGGAGTTGGCGGAAACCTATGGGGTGTCGCAGTCGACGGTTAGTCGAGCGATCACGGGGGTGACACCGTTGCTGGCACAGGCGCTGCGGAGTGTCGTTCCGACGGCAGAGGAGCTTCGTGCCGATCGGCAGTACATCATCGATGGAACCTTGCTGCCCTGCTGGTCATGGGCCGCGGTGCCGGGTCTGTGGTCGGGCAAGCATCGCACCACCGGCGTCGTCGTCCAGGTCGCAGCCACCCTGGAAGGGCAGCTGTCGTGGATCTCCGACCCGACCCCAGGCTCCCGACACGACCTATATTGCCTCGACCAATCCGGCGCCCTCGACCACCTCGCCACATACCCCCCGATCGGCGATAAAGGATACATCGGGCGCGGCATGCTCACCCCGTTCAAAAAACCACCCGGCCGGGAACTTCTCAACTGGCAAAAAACATTCAACAAGAGCCTCAACCACACACGCGCCACCATCGAACGAGTCATCGCCCATATCAAAACGTGGAAAGTTCTCCACACAGACTACCGGCGGCCCTACGCCACATTTAAAACGACAATCTCGGCAGTCATCGGACTCATCTTCTACACACTTACCTGACGGAGCCTGAATAAGCCTCACGGTCTCGATGCTCAGCTCATCGCGGCTCGGATCGTCCTGCATGCACCCATGGTACGACTGCGTTCGAACTGATGTGGCGGCGGTCATCTGGAAGACGGCCGGGTTCGAGGACTACGGTTCGAATAGATTTGAACAGTTGGAGGAGCCATGGACGTCCGTCACCACATCGCCACCGAGTTCCACTCCGCCCTCACCACCGGGGACAAGGACCGGCTGCGAGCGATTCTCGACCCGGCCGTCACCTGGACCCTGCCCGGGAACAACGCGGTCTCCGGCCGGGTCGACGGTGCCGAGGCGGTACTCGACCGTGCGGCGCTGATCGCCTCCTACGGGGTGGACTTCGCGCTCGAACACGTCCTGGTGAGCGCCGACAACGTCGCGCTCGGTCTGCACAACACGGCCCGCCGCGGGGACCGGGTGCTCGACGAGCACCTCGCCACCGTCTGCCGGATCGGGGACGGCCGGATCGTCCAGATCGAGACCTTCCTGTCCGACGAGCCGGGCATGAACGCGTTCTTCGGCGCTTGAGCGGGCTCCCGCCTCGCTACGCTGGGAGGTGATGGACGCCGACCGCAGCTCCCCGGACCCGTGGGCCACCGGCCGTCGCCGCAGCGGACGACCCGACCGCGGCGTCCGCCCCGCCGCCCGCCGGCCGGACGCCCCCGATCCGCCCGCCCGCGCCGCCGCGGACCGTCCCACCGGGCCGGGCGACGCTGCGGACCGTCCCGCCGGACAGGGCGATGCTGAGGACCGCGGCACGGTGCACCCGCCGGTGCCCGGGACCGAGCTCGTCGTGCCGACCCCGGAGCACCCCCGGACGCCGCCGGAGGCCGACCCGCGTGCTCTCGTGCTCCCGGACGGGCCCGCGACGGGAGGCTCCCGACCCGGGCCGGGGGCCGACGACCCGCCCGGGTCGGGGTCCGACGACCCCTGGGCCCCGTGGCGGAAGCTGCGACCCCGCAGCCTCCGCGGTGCCACCGCGCTGGGCCTGGCCGGCGCGGCCCTGCTGCTCCTGCCCTTCCTCGACGACCCGGACCGCTGGTGGGTCCCGGTCGGACTCGGCTTCGGCACCCTGGTCCTGCTCGCCCTGCTGCGGCTGGACCGGCTGCTGCAGGGCTGGGCACCGCACGTCGCCGGGGTCGTGCTCGTCGCGGCCCTGGTCAACGGGACACGCGAGAACCCGTGGGCGTGGGCGCTGGCCCTGTCGGTCGGGGTGATCGTCGCCGGGGCGCTGCTGCTGCCCCGCTGGAAGGTGCTCGCCCTGGGCGTGGTCCTGCTGGTCGTGTCCGGGGTCGGCTACTCGTTCCGCTCCGCGGAGATCCGCCAGGACCAGGCCCGGATCGACGCCCAGGCCGGCACCCAGTTCCGCACCGATCTCGGCGTCGCCCGCCCACAGCTCGCGCTCGTCTCGCTGGACACCGGTGTCGCCTCACCGAACCCGGCCCGGGTCTGCCGGCTCGTGCAGCCCGCGGCGCTGGACCAGGTGCGGGCCGCCACCGGGGCGCCCACCTGCGAGGACGCCGTCGCCGTGCTGCACGGCCGGGTGCCGGCGGGAGCCGGGGTCACCGAGCCGGACCGCCGCCCCGACCCGGAGGTGGCGGTCGGCGCCACCACGACCGTCGACGCCTGCCGCTCGGCCTGGGGCGCCGCCGCTCCCCAGCTGGGCCGGGTCGTGCTCACCCGGACCACGCTGTCGACGTTCCAGGTCAGCTCCTTCGCCCCCTGCTGACCCCCGCACACACGACGACGGCCGGGCCCCCGTGCGGGGTGCCCGGCCGTCGTCGGTGGTGGGTCAGTTCTCGTTCGAGCGTTGCTGCTCGGCCTGCTCCGGCGACGAGCCGTTGGTCGAGCCGTTGCCGTTCCCGTTGCCCGACGACGCCGGGGTGCCGGTGCTCGACGCCCCGTCCGAGCCGGCCGGGGTGGCCGGGTCCTGCGTGGCGGCCTCCTCAGCGACCTCCGCCTCCGGGGTGGCGACGGCGGGGGTCTCCGTCGTCGGCGCGTCCTCGGCAGTGGTCTCGGGGGTGGTCTCGGGGGTGGTCCCGGCCGCGACGGGCTCCGGCTCCGGAGCCGGGTCGCCCCGCTTGACCGCGGCGAGCAGCATCTGCGAGACGTCCTGGACCTGCACGGCCTCACCGGCGGTCTGGTTCACGCCGTCGGTCATCATCGTGCGGCAGAACGGGCAGCCGACCGCCAGCGTCCCGGACGGCTCCGAGCCGCCACCGGCCTTCGTCAGGGTCTCGGCGGCCTCCTCGGCGCGGGTGAAGTTGATGCGCTTGCCGATGCGCTCCTCCATCCACATCCGGGCGCCACCGGCACCGCAGCACATCGACCGGTCACCGTGCCGCGGCATCTCCGACAGGGTCGCTCCGTCCGCGCTGACCAGGGCGCGCGGGTCCTCGTAGACCTCGTTGTGCCGGCCCAGGTAGCAGGGGTCGTGGTAGGTCACCGGGGCGGCGTCGGCGGCGGGGGCCGAGACGGGGACCAGCTTCTTCTCCCGCACCAGCTTGTTGAGCAGCTGTGTGTGGTGCACGACCTCGTAGTGCCCGTCGAGCTGGGGGTACTCCCGGCCCAGGGTGTTGAGGCAGTGCGGGCAGGTCGTCACGATCTTGCGGGTCCCGGTCTCGCGGCCCTCGAAGACCGTGTTGAGGACCTCGACGTTCTGCTGCGCGAGCATCTGGAACACGAACTCGTTGCCCGAGCGGCGCGCCGGGTCGCCGGTGCAGGTCTCGCCCGACCCGAGGACGGCGAAGTTCACCCCGGCCCGGTGCAGCAGCTCCGCGGTCGCCCGGATGGTCTTCTTCTGGCCGTCGTCGAACGCGCCGGCGCAGCCGACCCAGAACAGGTACTCGGTGTCGGCGTCGAGCTCGCCCTCCACGACGGGGACCTCGAAGTCCAGGCCCTTCGTCCACTCCAGGCGGTCCTTGGCGTTCTGGCCCCAGGGGTTGCCCTTGTTCTCCAGGTTCTTGAACAGCGAGTTGAGCTCGGTGGGGAACTCGGTCTCGATCAGGACCTGGTAGCGGCGCATGTCGATGATGTGGTCGACGTGCTCGATGTCGACCGGGCACTGCTCGACGCAGGCGCCGCAGGTGGTGCAGGACCACAGGATGTCGGGGTCGATGACGCCGTTCACGTCCTCGCCGCCGATCAGCGGGCGGCCCGCGGCCTCCAGCGCGTCGACCGGGATGGCCTTGAGCCGCTCCTCGGCGCCCTCGCCGGTGATGCCGACCTCGTCGCCCGCCATGTCACGGCTGCCGCCGGCGAGCAGGTAGGGGGCCTTCTCGTAGGCGTGGTCGCGCAGGGCGTTGACCAGTAGCTTCGGCGACAGCGGCTTCTCGGTGTTCCAGGCCGGGCACTGGGACTGGCAGCGGCCGCACTCGGTGCAGGTGGTGAAGTCGAGCAGGCCCTTCCAGGTGAAGTCCTCGACCTTGCCGACGCCGAACGTGTCGGTGTCGGGGTCGGCCTCCTCCAGGTCCAGCGCCTTGCCCTGGCTCATCATCGGCCGGGTCGAGCCGAGGGCCTTGTAGCCGTCGTCGTTGCGCTTGAAGTAGATGTTCGGGAACGCGGTGAACCGGTGCCAGGCCACACCCATGGTGGGCTTGGCCGCGATCACGATCAGCCAGATCATCGCCGACAGGACCTTCACCGCGGCGAACACGCTGACCAGCGCGGTGGAGGCGGGCAGGATCGTCGACAGGGCGTAGGACACCGGAGCCGACCACACCGGCACGTCGAAGGCGTTCAGCGAGATCTTCGCGGCCCGCACCACCAGGATGCCCAGGCCCTCGAGGAACACGACGCCCTCGACGAAGTACGCCCGGCCCATGTTCGACCCGTAGAACCGCGACATCCGGCCCTGCGAGCGCGGGTTGTTCAGCTGCCGGATGACGATCAGCGCGGCGATGCCCACGACGGTGGCGACGCCGAGGAACTCGACGTAGATCGAGTACACCGACCACACGCCGATCAGCGGCAGGTGGAAGGTCGGGTTCCAGACCTCCACGAACGCCTCGACCAACGCCAGGATCAGGCCCAGGAAGCCGACCATGACCAGCCAGTGCAGGATGCCGATCTTGGTCCACTTGAGCATCCTGGTGTGGCCCAGGGTCTCCTTGAGCATGGTCACGAGCCGCGGCCCGAACGGGCCGTTGCGCGTCGGGTCGGACTGACCGAGCCGGATGATCCGGACCATCCGGGTCACGGTCATGGACACGAGCGCGACGGCGACCACTGCCGACAGCACCGTGATGATGCCGAGCGTGTACTGCACCCAGGTCATCTGGAGGAACCTCCCTGTAGAACACCCAGCGGTCCCTGCCGGAGCGTGGTGCTGCCGTGACGGATCGGGACGGGAAACGGTGAACCGGTCCTGGGGCGTGCGGAGGCGGGGGTGCGGTCGTGCGCGCACGGCGTACCGTGCCGCCGGGACCGGACGGGCCTCGTCATCGCAGTGCCTCCTCGGACCTCGTCGTCGCACTGGTGTGGTGGGGTGCGACGACGGTCGGGCGAAGGGTAGTGCGCCCGGCCGTGGGTCGCCCGACCCCGTCACGGTCGGGCCATACTTGTTACCGAACAGTAGACAAGGCCGACCATGACATCTCGGGCCGGGGGCGGGGCGCCGGGGAGATACGAGTCACGCCCGATCGACACTGCTCCGACCGTGTCGACCCGATCGCGCAGCGTGGCGCACGCGTGGGCCGGGTGGCTCAGCCCCTAGGATCACGTACGGGTCTCGTGGTCTACTCGCCTGCGGGAGCGACCGGGACAAATGGACTGCCGCAAGGAGGAGCTGTGAAGACCTCGTACGAGGCGATCCAGCTGGTACTCGCCCAGGGCGGACAGCTGACCACGGTCAACCTCCGCGACTGGATCACGAACAACATCGTGCCGCTGATCCTGCTCGCGATCGCCGTCATCCTGCTGTGGATCGGTGGTCGTGGTGACAACGCCGGCGTGGCCCGGCGGAGCATCGGACTGCTGGTGGGTCTGATCGCACTGGGCATCGCCGTGACCGGCAGCGGTCCGGCCATCGGACAGGCGCTGGCCAACCTGCTCGTGACCCCGGGCTGACCCGTGCTCGTTCGCACGGACGACGAGGTCTACCGCGTCGACGCCGTCTGGCTCGGGCCGCCGCGTGCCACGTTCCCCTGGCGCGCCCGCTACGTCAGCTACGGCGTGGGTCTCCTCGTCATGATGCTGATCATGTTCGTCCAGCGCCGGCTCGGCATCGGGCTGGACTTCTTCTCCGTGGCCTGGGCGCTCGTCGGCACGATCGCGATCACCCGCCTGCTCGGCAAGAAGATCGACTACGAGCGGCCGCTGGGCCGGGTGCTCGCCCAGTTCTGGGCCGAGGTGACCGGTCCGCGGGCCGGGCGCAAGGCCGCGGGCGGCTCGGTGCGCGCGTCCCACGTGCGTGTCCACACCACCCGAGCCCACCCGGGCACCCCCTCCTCGGGCGGCCGGGCCCGCGCACTCGGTGCCCCCCGCCGCTCCTCGTTGACCGCGGCGGACGCCACGCCGCGCCCCGCGTCCGGCACCCTCGTGGAGTCGGTCCCCGACACCGCCGGCTCGGTGGTCCCGGGGTTCGAGGCCCCGGTCGCGGCACCCACGCGCGTGGTCCCGCCGTTGCCGGAGCCGGGGAGCGCGCCGCGGCGCAGCCGTTTCCGCCGGGCCCGCGGCAGCGGCAGCGGTCGTGGGGCGAGCCTCCCCGCGCGCACCGGCCGTCCCGACCCGTGGCGCCGGAGTGGCCACCGTGGCCGCACCTGAGCGGACCCCCCGCCGGAGGGCTCGGCGTGGCCGGGCCCGTGCCGGCGAGGGCGGTTCGGACTACACCCCGTCGATCGCGCTGCGCTCGATCGACGGCCACATCACGCGGACCAACGGCCAGGTCATGGCCTGGTACCGGCTCGCCGCGCAGGCGTGGAGCTTCCGCAGCGACAACCAGCGCGAGGTGCTGATCCGCCAGATCGCCGCGCAGCTCGGCGAGCTGCAGGGGCGCTGGCTGCACCTGCGCGTCACCACCCGGCCGTACCCGGTGCACATGTGGGCCGAGTCGTTCGACCAGAACGCGATCGGCCGGATGCCCGACGTGCCCGGCGCGCTCGGCTGGGACGGTTTCCTGGAGGGCGAACAGCGCCACCTCATGGGGCTGTCGATGGCCGACAAGGAGGTCTTCCTCGGCATCGAGGTCTCCGGCCGCGGGCTGATCGACCGCTGGGTGGAGCGCGCCGCGCCCGTCCTGGACCGGCTCGTGCCGTCCGCGGTCCGGGCCGAGCTCGCCGCGCTGGAGTCCGAGGTGAACCACCTCGACGTGCTCGTCGCCGGGTCCGGGCTCGACGCCGTCCCGGCCAGCGCCGAGGACATGGCCTGGCTGATGCACCGCTCCGTCGCGCTCGGTCTGCCCGCGCCGCGCGGGCTGTCCTCGGTGCCGCGTGGGGTGTCGACCTGGGAGCCGGAGGACCTGGCCGCGTTCACCGAGGGCGTCGACCTCCACCAGGAGCCGTACGCGCCGACCGTGCAGGTTGTCGGGCGGATGCGCAGCCAGACCGTCACCCGCAACGTCGCGGTGCTGAGCGTCGGGCTGATGGAGGGACTGCGCATCCCCGAGATCGACGACCCGTGGATGCAGCACTCCGACCGGCTGCCGTTCCCGGTCGAGTGGTCCGCGCGGATCTACGTGCGCCGCCCGGAGGACGTCACCGGTGAGCTGCAGCGCCAGATGGGCAAGGTGCGCAGCCAGATCCGGCACTACACCCACGACCACGACCTCGACCCGCCGATGTCGCTGGCGCGCCAGGCCGACCGGGTCCTGGAGGTCGAGGACGAGCTCACCACCGGGCTGACCCAGCTCAACACCCGGCTCTACGGCTGGTGGCGGATCGCGGTCTCCGGCCGCGACGAGGCCGAGGCCACCACCCGTGCCCAGCAGGTCGTCGACCTGTACCGGCCCAAGGTGCAGATCGAGCACCCCGAGGCCCAGTACCGCTACGCCCGCGAGTTCATCCCCGGCGAGCCGCTGGCCGCGACGGCCTACCGCCGACGCGGCTCGGTCACCTGGGCCGCGGCGGCGGTCCCGGCCGCGACGGCCAGCGTCGGCGACCGGCGCGGGATCATGCTCGGCGAGACCTGCACCGCGACCCGGCGCCCGGTCGCCTGGGACCCGTGGCTGGCCCAGGAGGTCCGACGCGCGTCCGGCCTGACCGCGATCGTCGGTGGCCTGGGCTCGGGCAAGTCGTTCCTCACCGGGCTGGTCGTCTACAAGACGCTGCGTGCCGGGGCCCGCTGGACGGTGCTCGACCCGTCCGGCCCGCTCGCGGAGCTGACCCGGCTGCCGGAGCTGGCGCCGTTCTCCCGGCACATCAACCTGCTCCGCGCCGACCCCGGCATCCTCAACCCGTACCGGGTGGTCGCCGAGCCGCGCCCTGACCACTTCCTCGACGACGAGGACCCCGAGCGCGCCTGGAAGCGGGAGCGCTCGCTGGCCGCGGCCACCCGTCGCCGCCTGGTGCTCGACGTGCTGTCGGGCCTGCTGCCCTACGAGATCGCCCGCCAGCCGCACACCCGGATCGTGCTGCTCCGGGCGGTGCGCGAGGTCGGCGGCTCGCCCGACCGGCACCCCGGCATGGTCATCGACGCGCTGCGCAGGCACGCCACCGAGAGCGAGGACCACGCCGGCGTCGTCGCGGACTTCCTCGACGAGCGGCGCGAGCTGCCGCAGGCCGCGCTGCTGTTCCCCGACGAGACCCGGGCGGACCCCTGGCAGGCCGACCGCGACTACCGGCTCACCGTGCTGACGATGCAGGGCCTGTCGCTGCCGCGCCCGGGCAGCCCGCGCGAGGAGTGGACCGACAACGAGTCGCTCGGCGTCGAGCTGCTGAACCTGGCCTCCTGGCTGACCCAGCGCACGATCTACGACGCCGACCGCAACCTCCGCAAGGGCGTCGCGCTCGACGAGACGCACTTCCTGTCCCAGGTGCCGACCGGCAAGGTCCTCATCGACCGGCTCGCCCGCGACTCCCGCAAGTTCAACGTCCGCGCCCTGTTCGCCTCCCAGCTGGCCGGCGACCTGCTGCGGGTGTCGGGCTTCGCGTCGCTGGTCAACGCGGTGTTCGTCGGCCGGACCGACGACGAGGAGGCCCAGTCCGAGGCGCTGCGGCTGCTGCGCGTGCCCACCGGTGTCGGCTACGAGGAGATGCTCGGGACGCTGTCCCCGCGCCCCCGCCACGACGACCGGCCCGACGACGCGCCCCGCCAGTTCGTATTCGCCGACGGTCACGGCGGTGTGGAGAAGGTGCGCATCGACCTGGAGGCGCCGCACCTGGAACATGTCCGCGAGGCGCTCGACACCAACCCCGACGCCGCCCGGGTCGTCGCCCCGCGCCCGCCCGGCGGACCGGCGCTCACCGGGCCGGGGAGCCCCGAGATGACCGCACCCGACGAGCCGAGCCCACTGCCCGCGCGCCGCGCCCCGGCCCCGGTGGCGGTGCCCGACCTCGACGGCGACGAGATCGACCTGACCACCGACACCCGGATCGGCCCCGGCGAGGCCGACCCGGTCCTGGCCGGCGGGATCCGCGCCGGTGGTGTGCAGGTCGTGTCGGTCGCCGCGACCGACGCCGCCGTCGGACGTGCGGAGCTCTACGACGACGAGCAGCTCGACCTGCTCGACGAGCTCGACGACGACTGGATCGTCGACGAGCCCGCCGCGACGCCCCCGAACGCGGCGCCCTCGAACGGGACGCCCCCGAACGGTGGTGCCCCGAACGGCGCGGCCCCGAACGGCGCGGCCCCGAACGGCGCGGCTCCGCACGGCGCGCCCTCGGACGGGGCTGCTCCCACGAACGGCCACACCCCGCCCACGCCCCCCGACGGGGACGGACGGTGACGGCGGGGCTCGACCCGTCCGGCGGCGCAGGGATCTGGGTCGTCCTGGGTGTGCTGCTCGCGGCCGTCGTCGTGTCGGTGCGCAGGACGCGCCGCGCACGCCGGCCGGACCCCCCGGGAACCACCCGGCGTCGTCGCCGGCGGACGGCGATCCTGGTGGTCACCGCGATCGCCGGCGGCACACTGCTGCTCGGCTCGCCCGCGATGGCGCAGGCGCTGGACTGCAAGACCCCGCCGGAGCCGGACCGCCCCGGCACCGGGCTGGTCGGCTCGCTCGACCGACCCTCGGCGCTGCACGGGGAGGCAGGCAGCGTCTACGAGGAGGTCGGCTACGCCGGTCTCGTCTGGCACAACTACGACCTGGGCTGCGCCGCGTCGGGCGTGCTGAACCCCTCGGTCACCACCGACACCTGGCTGGGCAACCAGGTCTTCAACCTGGCGAAGCTGACCGTCGGCGGGGTGAACTGGGCGCACTACCTGATCGCCGACGGCGGGTCGCTGTTCGAACCGCTCGACCAGGTCATCACCACCGCGACCCGGGCGATGTACGAGACGGTGTTCACCACCTGGGTGGGCCTCGGCCTGCTCGGGTTCGCGATCATCGTGTTGCTGCTGGCGATGCGCGGCGAGCTCGCGCGCCAGGCCCAGCGCACCGGCATCGCGGTGCTGGCGCTGATGATCGGCTCCGCCGCCTATCTCGCACCGGTGGACTGGTCCCGCGCGGCGGACAACCTGCTGCTCGACGGCGTCACGCAGATGCAGGAGGGCTTCCTCGGGCAGGTCGGGCTCGGCACCCGCGACACCCTCCCCACGGTGCTCGTCGACCAGGTGGCCTACCAGAACTGGCTGCGCGGGACGTTCGGCGCACCGGACGTCCCGCAGGCCCAGGAGCTGGGCCGGGACCTGCTGCGGGCCCAGGCGTTCACCATCGACGAGATCGACCGCGGCGAGGACACCAGCGAGACGGCCGAGCGCAAGAAGAGCGAGTACGCCGCGATCGCCGACCGCATGGGCGACCGCTACCCGTACTTCACCGGGGCGTCCGGCAGCCGGATCGGAGCCGGGACGCTCGCGCTGATCCAGGCCGCGTGCATCGCGCTGTTCCAGCTGCTGTCCAAGGTCCTGGTGCTGGTCGCGTTGCTGATCATCCGGCTGATGGTGGTGACGGCGCCGGCGATCGCCGTCGTCGCGCTGCTGAAACCGGACGTCATCCCGGCGATCCTGCGCATCGGCGGCGCCGCGATCGTGAACACACTGGTCGTCGGGGCGCTGGCCGGGCTGCACGCGCTGCTGGTCGTGTCGCTGTTCGCACCCGGATCCGGGGTCGATCTGTGGCTCGCGCTGCTGGTCACCGGTGTGGTCACGCTCGTGCTGTGGGCCGTCGCGCGACCGTTCCGGCGGCTGGTGTCGATGGTGACGCTCACCCGCGAGCAGTTCGGCGGGATCGTCCCCGGCATCAACGGCGGCCCGGTGTCGCGCGTCTGGAACCGGATGCGTGGCCCGAACGACGCCGACGAGCGCCAGTCCCGCTGGTGGTCCGAGCGCGGCGGCCACGGCGGGTCCGGCGACCCGGGTGCGGTGCGCCCGGAGGCCGAGACCGCTGCCGGGCCGGGGGCCCGGGTCCGTCGTCGCGCGGCGACGGACGTGCCCTCCCCCCAGGCGGCCCGGATCGCCGAGCCACGCCGCGGTGCGCTGCCGGTCGGGGTGTCCGGGCGGCCCGACACCGGGTTCGCGACGCGGGTCGACCCCGGCGAGGTCGACGACCGCTCCATCTACCGCCGCGACGACACGGGCCCCCGCCGCCCCGGTGACCCGGCCCCGGTGACCCCGGAGCTCGTCGACGGCGTGCCCGTCTACAAGATCTACCGCCCGCGAGCGGCGCACACCGGCGGTGACCGTGCCGATTAGGTCCTCCCGCGGCCGTGCCGGCGCCTACCGCGCGGTGTGGCAGTGGCCGCTGCGCTCTCCTGTCCGGCTCGCCGTGACGGTGGTGGTCCTGGGCGGACTCGTGTTCGGGCTGGTCTCGCTCGGAGGTTCCGGCGGTGCGGCGTCCGGGGGGCTCGTCGCCGGGGGAGGCTCCGGCGGCAACCGGTGGGACAGCGGCTCGTCCGGGGTCTCCGCGACGCCCACCCCGACGCTGCTGCCGCCGGTGCCCGAGCTGTCCCCCGAGGCACTGCCGGTGTCGCAGGCACCGCAGGAGGCCCTCGAGACGGCCCGGGTGTGGGCGTCGGCCTGGGTGAACCACCCCGACGGCATGACCTCCCAGCAGTGGGTCGCCGGGCTGCGGCCGTACACGACCGACGAGTTCCTCGGCGTGCTCGCGAGCGTCGACCCGTCGAACGTGCCCGCCTCCCGGGTCACCGGGCCGGCCACCCCGACCCGGGTCGCGCCGAAGAGCATCGAGGTCACCGTGCCGACCGACACGCTGACCCTGCGGATCCTGATCGTCGACACCGAGGCGGGCTGGAAGGTGTCCCGCTACGACCGGGCATGAGCACCCCGCTGACGCGTGCGCTGCGGCCGTTGCGGCTGCTGCTGCCGTTCGTCGCGATCGGGATGGCGCTGGTGCTGTTCCTGACGGTCGGCTTCCTCGCGTTCAGCCCCAACCTCGGTGGCGGCCGGTCGAACGCGGCCTGGTGCGACACCGGCATCTCGACGGCGACGGTCGGCCGCGGCGGCGGGGGAGCCACCTTCGAGACGCTGTCCGACGAGCAGAAGCAGAACGCCGCCGCGATCATCTCGGTCGCCAAGGACATGCAGCTCCCGCCGAAGGCCTGGCTCATCGCGCTGGCCACGGCGATGCAGGAGTCGACGCTCCGCAACATCAACTACGGCGACCGGGACTCGCTCGGGCTGTTCCAGCAGCGTCCGTCGCAGGGGTGGGGGACCCCCGCTCAGGTCACCGACCCCGCCTACAGCAGCCGGATCTTCTACGAGCGGCTGATGGAGGTGCCCGGCTGGGACTCGCTGCCGGTGACAGTGGCAGCTCAGAGAGTCCAGCGCTCCGGTTTCCCGGACGCCTATGCCAAGTGGGAGGGCCTGGCCGCGTCGCTGGTCCAGAACATCGGCGACGTCGCCAACCCGACCGGCTGCGCCCCCGGCACGACCGGCGCGCTGCCCCCGGGCGTCGCCGGCGCCGCAATCGGGTTCGCGCTCGGCGAGCTCGGCAAGCCCTACGTGTGGGGCGCGACCGGCCCGGACGCCTACGACTGCTCCGGCCTGCTCATGCGTGCCTACGAGGCCGCCGGGCTCACGATCCCGCGGGTCTCGCGCGACCAGTACAAGTCCGGCGGGCACCTGCCGGTGCGCGACGTCGCGCCGGGCGACTTCCTGTTCTACGCCCACGACCCGTCGGATCCGAGCACGATCTACCACGTCACGATGTACATCGGCGACGGGAAGATGGTCGAGGCGCCCAACCGCAAGTTCCCCGTCCGGGTGCAGCCGGTCCCGTGGGACTTCGCCGACCTCGTGCCGCTCGCCACCCGGCCGGGGACCACGCCGAACCCGGCCTGAACGGGGTCGAGGCGCCATCATGGGCGGCATGCGCTCCCCGCTCTCGGACTACCTCGACTCCGCGGTGCCCGGTGCCTGCCCGGACCACCTCGTCGTGCCGCGCTCACTGGCCCAGTCGATGCCGCTTCGCTGGCAGCAGGTCTTCGTCGGGCTGCTCACCGACCTGCACGAGGCCTACCCCGATGTCGTCTGGCCCGAGTACGCGGTGTCCGCGGTGCGCGCCGAGCCCCTGACCGAGCTCGACGACGCCCAGCTCGCGACACACGGCTACGTCACCGAGCTGGGTCCCGACGGGGATCTCGAGTACCGCGACGTGGACGACCGCGTGGTCCCCGGGTCGCTGCCGGTCCGGGTGGAGGTGCCGGACACGGTGCCGCCGGCGTCGGCGGGGCAGGTGCCGCGGGGGACCGTCGTCCTGCGCTGACTTCACGGGACCCCGCTGCGCTCACGCCGCTGAGCCGATCACGCCGCAGTGCCGATCACGCCGCAGTGCCGATCACGCCGCAGTGCCGATCACGCCGCAGTGCCGATCACGCCGCAGTGCCGATCACGCTGCTTGCGCCGGTCGGTTCCGGCGGATCTGCGCGGTCCGTGGCCGGGCGACGGCGAGATGCACCTCAGCGGGAATCGTCGATCCCCACGGCCCGCTGAGCTGCATCTCGCGGTGCGACAGGGATACCTTCCCTGCCGAATTCGCTTACCCGGTAAGCGAGTTCCGGGCTGCCCGTCACCAGGTCCGGTGCGCCCCGACCGGTGCGCGACGGCGCCGGGCCGCGTCGGCGAGCCGGTCCAGCTCACGGACCAGGTACGTCGCGTCGGCCGGTCCGGCGTGCACCACGGCGTCGTCGGGCAGCGGGCCGCCGACGACGTCCGGGGTCGGGCGCCGTTGGACGTAGCAGCCGTCCGGGGTGGCGTGCACCAGCAGGACACCCGGCGCGCGGCACGGGTCGGGTCCCTTGCGCCCGGCACCGAGCTGGGCGACGCCCTCGGTCCGTCCCATCCGCCGCAGCACTTCGGCCTCGGCCGCGGTGCAGCCCCGCCGGAGGAGCTCGTGGACGAGCCGGTCGGCGTCGCCGTCGGCGCGCTCGACGGCGTCCCCCAGCACCGCGACGGGGATCTGCACCCCGACACCGGGGCCCGGGACGACCTCGCCGAGCAGCTCGACCAGGACGGTGGACGCGTCGTCGGGCCGGACGCGCACGAGCGCGACGTCGTCGTCGATCCGGGTGGCCAGCACCGCGCGCCCGGCCCGCCGCGCGACCAGCGCACGCTGCCACGACGGGGGTGCGACCACGAGGTCGTGCTGGAACTCCGGTGCGACGACCGTGCGCAGGTCGTCGACCAGGCTCGGCTCGAACGTGGTGCCGGTGAACAGGCCCCGCGCCGCCAGGGTGTCGAGGCACCCCCGTACGACGCGGGTCCGCTCGACGTCGGTGAACCCGGGGCTGAGCAGCTCCAGGACCGCGGGGTTGCGACCGAGGTCGAGGAGGTCCCGGGCGACGTCGAACTCGGCGGCGGTGAGGACGGTGGCGCGGTTCCAGTCGATCATCGGTGGGGCTCCTCGGGGGCCAGGACGGCGTCGGTCGCGGCGATCTCGATGTCGAACACCTCGTCGGTGGGGACGACATAGCGGTTGCGGTGGTCCTGGGCGTCGCGGCCGCCCGCGCCGCCGGCCATCGAGCCGTAGCCGCTCGGGCCGGTGCCCCGTCCGGTGGCCTCGCCGGGGCGGGCGGACCAGGCCGGCTCGGTGGACCGGGCGCCGGGACCGAACGGCTCGAACGGCCGTCCGCCACCGGATCCCGTCCCACGGGGAGTCGCTCGCCGTACCCGGGGCCACGGGCCGACGGCGGGAGGAGCGGCTGCGCCCGGGTCCGCTCGCCGAACCGGCGCCCGAGGTCGACGCGGGTGCCGAACGGATCGGGGCCCGGTGCCGTCGACGTGGGGTACGCGCCCTGGGGTGGCGCGGGCCGGTACGGGTCCGGGGCAGGCGTCGTCGGTGGGTCGAGGCGCTGGGGTGCGACGACGTCGGCCGGTCCGGGCAGCCCGGTGCGGTCCCGGTCGGTGCCATCCCCGCTGTTCCCGGGCCCGCCGGGGCCAGCGGGTCGCCCGACGTCCGGCGTGCCGGGACCCGAACCTCCCGACCCACCGCTCCCCCGCCCGCCGACTCCCCGCCCGCCGGGAGCCTCGATGCCGCCCGGTCCGGGCCGGGGCCCGACACCCGGTGGACCCGGTGGACCCGGTTGACCCGGTGTACCGCCGCCCGGTCCCCCGCCGCCGACACGGGTGGCTCCGCCGCCGTCCCCGACGGCGGCCGGGCCGAACCCGCCGGCCCCGTTCGAGCTCGGCGGCGGACCTCCGGCACCGGTGGGCGCCGCGGCCGATGCCGGGTCGACGGTGAGGAAGCGGTCGTCGATCGCCGACGCGGTGTCGAGGTGCTCCTGCAGCACACGGTCGGCCTCCTCGCTGTGCCGCTGGTCGCGTTCGAGCGAGGTGACGTAGTCGGCGACGGTGGCGCCCAGACCGGTCAACGGGGCGCCCGCCAGCAGGTGGGCGTTGCGGACGCCGCTGGTGAAGATGCCGGGCGGGGTGGGGTCCAGAGCGGCGATGGCGGCCTGGGTGCGGTCGAACGACTGTCCGTAGGCGTCCAGCTGGGTCGCGCCGTTCGCGGTGACGGGGGCGGTGCACGTCATCGAGGTGGTGATGCCGTCGAGGGACTGCTGGGCGGCGGCCGCGGCGGGGCCCTGCCAGGAGATGCCGAGCTCCGCCATGCGTCTGCGGGCGTCGTCGGAGGCACGGCGGAGGTCGTTGTCGACGGCCCTGAGCGCGTCTGCGGCGTCGACGACAGCCTGCGAACCGGGTTCGCCGACGACCCACTGGTACTTCTCCTGCAGGGTCCTGGCCGCAAAGTTGAAGTAGTGGGGAAATGCCATCAGGACTGGCCCGGGTCCGTCGCACCGAACGTCTTCTCGATGTCGGATTCGTTCAGCTGAAAGGACTCGGCGACGACTCGGAGGTCTCGGACCGCCCGCTCGAGCTCGTCCTGGTGGGCTGCGTAGACCTCGAGAAGCTGCTGGTACTTCCGGTCGAACGCCGGAGTGGCGAGGTCAGATATGGGATCGGCTCCGCAACGGTCGACCCGCCGCGTGCGCGCACTGATGAGCGCTGACCGCATGTCGTCGATCTGATGCTTCAGGGCCTCCCCGACCTGCAGCACGGTCGTGGGAGAGACCTGGCTCAGCAGACCGGGATCAGTGGCCGAGGAGGAGTCGGACGGGCCGATGGACATGCCTGAACGCTAGGGAAGTCGTCGATCCGCGACGGCGCTTCCCACGAAGGGTGTTCGCACGAGCGAACTCCGGACGTACGTGATCAGCGCCGGGTGAGTTCCGCCAGAACTGCGTTGGCCAGATCACGGGAACGGCCGCACAGGGCGTCGTCTGTCAGGCCCGCGCTACGGAGATTCGTCGATAGAGCTTGGGACTGGGTTCGCAGCGAGACGTCATCGCCGATGTCCACGACGATGTCGCAAGCCGGGAGGGTGTCGGAGGAATCCGACGACCGCACCACCCCGTACCCGGCCAACGTTTCGAGTTCGGCTCCGGGTGCCCTGGCCAGGTCGGCTGCGGGCACCGGCAGGAACTGAACACTGGAGTCGATCTTCGCGGTCCGTCCGAGGTAGATACAGGTGGGCGAACGCCTGCCGTCGACCGTCACCTCGCCGGGGCGCCCGTTGTCCAAGCCGAACTCGGCACGCCGTGTGGCGTCCAGAAGGTCGCACGGATGGCGTCCGGTCACGTCCACCGTGGCCGGGCGGGGAGGGAAAGGCGTCGCGGAGATCGGGGAGGCAGTACTCGGGGCCGACGGGCACCCCGCGAGCGGGAGAGCGAGGCCGACGAGCAGGACGGCAACGCGTGCTCCACGGAGAGCGGGTCTGAGCACGTGATCCTCCGTCGCCGATCGACCGGCCACAGGCTAGCCCGCGCCACGGACCTGCACACGTGAACGTCGCGGATAAAAGTTGAGTCCCCCGGGAACAAGTCTCCCGGGTGGTCCGTTGACCCCCACGAGAGCAAGTTGAGCAGAGCCCACTCAAGGGCGATGCGCGAGCTGCTCCCCGGTTTGGTACAACTTGAGCCGGACGCACTCATACCCCACACATCTCGGAGGCAGTCACCATGGCTCGTACGGTCGGTATCGACCTCGGGACCACCAACTCCGTCGTCGCCGTCCTCGAGGGTGGCGAGCCGACGGTGATCGCGAACTCGGAGGGTGCCCGCACCACTCCGTCGATCGTCGCGTTCGCGCGCAACGGTGAGGTCCTCGTCGGCCAGTCGGCGAAGAACCAGGCCGTCACCAACTCCGACCGCACCTTCCGCTCGGTCAAGCGCCACATCGGCACCGACTGGAAGACGCCGGAGATCGACGGCAAGACCTACGCGGCGCAGGAGATCAGCGCCCGCGTCCTGCAGAAGCTCAAGCGGGACGCCGAGTCCTACCTGGGCGACGAGGTCACCGACGCCGTCATCACGGTGCCGGCCTACTTCGAGGACGCGCAGCGCCAGGCGACCAAGGAGGCCGGTCAGATCGCCGGCCTGAACGTGCTCCGCATCGTCAACGAGCCGACCGCGGCCGCGCTGGCCTACGGCCTGGACAAGGGCGACAAGGAGCAGACCATCCTGGTCTTCGACCTGGGTGGCGGCACGTTCGACGTGTCCCTGCTGGAGATCGCCGAGGGCGTCGTCGAGGTCAAGGCGACCAACGGCGACAACCACCTCGGTGGTGACGACTGGGACGAGCGGATCGTCACCTGGCTCGTCGACAAGTTCAAGTCCTCCCAGGGCATCGACCTGACCAAGGACAAGATGGCGATGCAGCGGCTCCGCGAGGCCGCGGAGAAGGCGAAGATCGAGCTGTCCAGCTCGTCCTCGACCAGCATCAACCTGCCCTACATCACGGTCGACTCCGAGAAGAACCCGCTGTTCCTGGACGAGACGCTGTCCCGCGCGGAGTTCCAGCGGATCACCCAGGACCTCCTGGACCGCACCCGTCAGCCGTTCAACCAGGTCATCAAGGACGCCGGCATCTCGGTGAACCAGATCGACCACGTCGTGCTCGTCGGTGGCTCCACCCGGATGCCCGCCGTCACCGAGCTCGTCAAGGAGCTGACCGGCGGCAAGGAGCCCAACAAGGGCGTCAACCCGGACGAGGTCGTCGCCGCCGGTGCCGCGCTGCAGGCCGGTGTGCTCCGCGGTGAGGTCAAGGACGTCCTGCTGCTGGACGTCACCCCGCTGTCCCTGGGCATCGAGACCAAGGGCGGCGTCATGACCAAGCTGATCGAGAAGAACACCACGATCCCGACCAAGCGCTCGGAGATCTTCTCCACCGCGGACGACAACCAGCCGTCGGTGCAGATCCAGGTCTACCAGGGCGAGCGCGAGATCGCCGCGTACAACAAGAAGCTCGGCATGTTCGAGCTGACCGGCATCGCGCCGGCCCCGCGCGGCGTCCCGCAGATCGAGGTCTCCTTCGACATCGACGCCAACGGCATCGTCAACGTGTCCGCCAAGGACATGGGCACCGGCAAGAGCCAGGAGATGACGATCACCGGCGGGTCGGCGCTGTCCAAGGACGACATCGACCGCATGGTCAAGGAGGCCGAGGCGCACGCCGAGGAGGACGCCAAGCGTCGCGAGGAGGCGGAGACCCGCAACCAGGCGGAGACCCTCGTCTACCAGACGGAGAAGTTCGTCAAGGAGAACGACGACAAGCTCCCCTCCGACGTCAAGGACTCGGTCAACGCCGCCCTGGGTGAGACCCAGGAGGCGCTGAAGGGCACCGACCACGAGGCGATCAAGTCCTCGATGGAGAAGCTCGCCACCGAGTCCCAGAAGATGGGGTCCGCCCTGTACTCGCAGCCCGGTGCCGAGGGCGCCGCGGGTGCCGGTGCCGAGGGTGGTGCCGGTGCGGCCGGTGCCTCCGACGCGCAGGACGACGTCGTCGACGCCGAGATCGTGGACGACGACAAGGACGCCAAGGGCGGCAAGTGACGGCCGGCGGCCATCCACGGGACGACAGGACGGTCGACATGGCAGACGAACAGAAGCAGGAGGAGCCGGTGACGTTCCGGGACCGCCGCAAGGTGGACCCGGAGACCGGCGAGGTCCGTCCCGACGCCGACGCGACCGGGGCCGCCGACACGGCGGCCCCGGCCGGGGACGGTGAGCAGGTCGCGGGCCCGGCCGACGGGGAGGACCCGGAGGTCGAGAAGCTGCGGGCCGAGGTCGCCGAGCGCACCGCGGACCTGCAGCGGGTCAGCGCCGAGTACGCCAACTACCGGCGTCGGGCCGACCGGGACCGTGAGCAGACGAAGGTGGACGCGAAGGTCTCGTTCGCGAACGACCTGCTGGTCGTGCTCGACGACTTCGAGCGCGCCGCCCAGCACGGCGACCTCACGGGACCCTTCAAGGCCGCTGCGGACAAGGTCACCGCGGTGCTGACGAAGCTCGGTCTCGAGCCGTTCGGGACCGAGGGCGAGCCCTTCGACCCGCAGCTCCACGAGGCCGTGCAGCACGAGCCGGCCGAGGGCTCCGGCCCCACGGTCACCGTGCTGTCGACGGTGCTGCGTCGTGGCTACCGCATCTCCGACCGGGTCCTCCGGCCGGCGATGGTGACCGTGCAGGACCGCCCCGAGGCGGAGGCCGAGGCAGAGGCCGAGACCGACGCCGCGGGCGGCGCGGACGCCGGCGACGGCGAGCCGCAGAACCCGGCCTGACCAGGACGGGTAGGGACGTGACCACGCGGTGCGGCGGGAGACGACAGGTCTCCCGCCGCGTCGCGGGCGTGAACGGAAAGGAGGCGGAGTGACCCAGCGCGACTGGATCGAGAAGGACTACTACCGCGAGCTGGGCGTCTCCTCGACGGCGTCCCAGGACGAGATCAAGAAGGCGTACCGCAAGCTCGCCCGTGAGCTGCACCCGGACGCGAACCCCGGCGACGAGAAGGCCGAGGCCCGCTTCAAGGCGGTCTCCGAGGCCTACGGCGTGCTGGGCGACGAGTCCAAGCGCAAGGAGTACGACGAGACCCGCGCGATGTTCGCCGGTGGCGGCGGCTTCGGCGGGTTCGGCACCGGCGGTGGCTTCCCCGGCGGCGCGCGACCCGGTGGCGCCGGCCAGGGGGGCTTCGACATCAACGACCTGTTCGGCCAGGCCGGCCGCGCGGGCGGCGCCGGGGCCGGTGCGGGCGACTTCAGCGACATCCTGGGCGACATCTTCGGCCGCGCCGCGCGCAACAGCGCCGGCGGTGCGGGCGGGTACGGCACGGCCGGTGCCCGCCGCGGCCAGGACGTCGAGAGCAGCCTGACCATCTCCTTCGAGGACGCGGTGCGCGGCGCGACGGTGCCCATCAAGCTGTCCTCGCCCGGGCGGTGCGAGCGCTGCGGCGGCACCGGGTCCCGGCCCGGCAGCACCCCGCGCACCTGCCCCACCTGCGCCGGTCAGGGCCTGGTGAACCGCAGCCAGGGCGCGTTCTCGTTCTCCGAGCCGTGCCGCGACTGCCGCGGGACCGGGCGCATCATCGACGACCCGTGCCCCGAGTGCCACGGCGACGGCGTGTCCACCCGGACCCGGTCGCTGTCCATCCGGGTCCCCGCGGGCGTCGACGACGGTCAGAAGATCCGGCTCCCCGGACAGGGCGAGCCCGGGCGGGGCGGGGCCCCCGCCGGGGATCTCTACGTGACCGTGAGCGTGACCCCGCACCGGATCTTCGGGCGGTCGTCGAAGAACCCCGACGACCTGACCCTCACCGTGCCGGTGACCTTCCCCGAGCTCGCTCTGGGGGCGACCCTGACGGTGCCCACACTCGACGGCACCGTCTCGCTGCGGATCCCGCCGGGCACCACCAGCGGCCGCACGTTCCGGGTGTCGGGGCGTGGGGTCGAACGCAAGAACGGGAAGAAGGGCAACCTGCTGGTCACCGTCGAGGTGGCGGTGCCGCAGAAGCTGGACGAGGCGGCGAGGAGCGCGCTGGAGGCCTACGCCGAGGCGACGTCGTCGTTCGACCCGCGGGCCGACCTGCTCGGTAGCGCCAGGAGGTGATGGCGGTGTCCGGACGACGCACCCCCCGTGACGGGGAGGAACCGCCGACGGTCGACGTGGCACACGACAGCCCGGTGTTCGTCATCTCGGTCGCCGCGCAGCTGTCCGGCCTGCACGCCCAGACCCTGCGCAGCTACGACCGGATCGGCCTGGTCAGCCCGGGCCGGTCCGCGGGCGGCGGACGTCGCTACTCCCAGCGCGACATCGCCCTGCTCCGCGAGGTGCAGCGGCTCTCCCAGGAGGAGGGCGTGAACCTCGCGGGCGTCAAGCGGATCATCGAACTGGAGCAGATGGTCGACCAGCTCTCGGCGCGCCTCGAGGAGGTGACCGCCGAGCTGGACGCGGTCCGCGCCGCCGCTGCGCAGGCCACCGCGGCGGTGCACCGCTCCTACCGGCGCGACCTCGTGCCGGTGGACCGGCGTCAGGCCGTCGTGCGCTGGCGCCCGGCCGACGACGGCTGAACCCGCTCCGTCGCGCACCCCGGCGTCCTCCGTCGGAACCGGGGTGCGGGACCGGGCCTCGCGCGGCGACGACCGTCGTGCCCGTGCACGAGCCGGTCAGGCGGCCGTCAGCGCTCCGCGCCGGGCCAGCAGGCCCAGCATCACGGCTCCGGCCAGCGGCACCGCCGCCAGGACCAGGAACGGCAGGGCGGGCGGGAACGCGGGGTCGAGCAGCGCCCCGACCCCCGTCGAGCCGACGAGCACCATCAGCCCGCCGAACGAGGCGAGCACCCCGAAGTGGGCACCCAGCCTGCGTTCCCCGGCCAGCCGCGGGACGAGATCCTGCGCGACCGGCACGGCGAACATCTCACCGAAGGTCAGCAGGAGCACCATCAGCACCGCGGGAGTGAGGGCCCACCACCCCGGCAGGTCCGGCAGCAGCCGGGCCACCGCGACGACGGTGAACGACGCGGCCATCAGGCAGAACCCCAGCACCACCGCGCGGCCCGCCCCCATCCGGCTCCCCCAGGCCGTCACCCGCATCTGCAGACAGATCACCAGCACCGACATCATCACGAACAGGAAGCCGAGCGCGGCGGTGCGCCCGACGCGCTCCAGCTCGTCGGGCAGGGCCAGGTAGAGCTGGTTGTAGCAGAGCAGCCAACCCGAGTAGCCGACCGCGAACAGCAGGAAGCGTCGGTTCCCCAGCACCTCGCCCCAGCCGGCGAGCATCGGCTGCCCGGCCTGCTCGGGCTCGCGCCACGGCAGCCACCGCCAGTGCGCCAGACCCACCAGCACGAAGCCGGCGGCGGCGACCAGGCAGGCGAGCTGGAAGTCGACCACCATGAGCGCGGTGCCGACCAGCGGCCCGGTGACGGTCCCGACCTGACCGGCGACGGCGAACATCGAGAACACCTCGGTCCGCGCCGGGCCCTCACCGGCGCGCTCCCGCTCCCCGGCCTCCCGCGCCAGCGACGACTCGACCGCCGGCGAGAACAGGGCCGCCGCGAACCCGGTCAGCAGCGCCCCACCGATGACCGCGGGCAGCGACCCGGCCGCGCCGAGGAGGATGAAACCGATCACGCGCAGCGAGCACCCGACGAGCACGACCGGCTTCGCACCGAACCGGTCGGTCAGGGTCCCGCCGATCACGAACAGTCCCTGCTGGCTGAACGTCCGCAGCCCCAGCACCAGCCCGACGGCCGCCGCGGCGAGCCCGAGGTCCTCGGCCAGGTGCGTCGCCAGGTAGGGCAGCACCATGTAAAAGCCCACGTTGAAGGCCATCTGGGTGCTGATCAGCAGCTTCATGACCGGGGGGAGCCCGCGGAACTGGGCCCACCGGCCCGGTCGGAGCGGCGTCGGGGGACGCGGGTCCGACTCGGGATCGGCGGGTCGGCGGAGCAGGCTGCGGAGCACCACGAAGTGGTACCAGGTCGCCGTCGGCAGTCGCGACTCGATGGCAACAACGACATATGCGCATGCATGAAGATGCTTGACCGTCTGTACAGGCTTACCGAAGATCTCCCGGGCGCCGGGTGACACACGGTCGAGGGCGCCGGAGAGGCCAGGTCGTGATGCCCGCCGCCGTGCGCGCCGTCGTAGCACCCCGTCGTTCCCGCTTGCGGGTCGCCGCCGCCCTGGTGGTGAGCGCCGCGGTCCTCACCGCGTGCGGCGGCACCGGTGGCGAGAGCGGTCGGGTCGTGCCGGACGGGCAGGCCACGATCGCGATGGCCTTCGGCCCGTCGGCCGGTTACGGCGTGGACACCGACGACGCGTTCGTCCTCTCCCAGCTCGGGGTGACCGAGTCCCTGGTGGCGTCCGGCCCGGACGGGAAGCCCCGACCCGCGCTGGCGACGGCGTGGGCCCAGCAGTCCGACCCGCGGACCTGGCGGTTCGAGCTGCGCCCCGGCGTGACCTTCCAGAACGGCGAGCCGCTCACCGGGCAGGCCGCCGCGACCGCCCTGAACTGGGTGGCCGGCGTCGCCGCGCCGCCGCGCGCGGTGCGCGGGATCGGCCTGCAGGCCGCCGCGGACGGCGCGGCTGCCGTGCGCGTCACGACGGCGAAGCCCGACCCGATCCTGCCGCTGCGGCTGTCCAGCGTGAACACCGCGATCCTGGCGCCGTCGGCGTACCGGGCCACGCCGCCGTCGGTCCAGCAGACCGGCACCGGCCCGATGACGATCACCCGGACGAACGGCACCCAGTCGGTGACCCTCGCCCGCAACGACCGCTACTGGGGTGAGCGCCCGCAGCTGGCCGGTGTCACCGCGAACTTCGTGCCCGACCCGGCCGCCCGGGCACTGTCCCTGCGGGCCGGCGACGCCGACATCGCCCAGGAGCTCCCCGAGTCCAGCGCGCTGGAGTTCACCGGCGACGAGTACGTGAACCAGACCGTCGCCGCGCCCCGGACCGCGTCGCTGGTCCTCAACCAGTCCCGCAGGCCCTTCGCCGACATCCGGGTGCGGCAGGCCGTCGCGGCTGCCGTGGACCGCACCGCGCTCGGTGAGCAGGCGCTCGCCGGGTCGGCGATCCCGGCCTCGGAGCTGTTCGGCCCGGCCGTGGCGTGGGGCTCGCAGGACGCCCCGCCGCCGGCCGACCCCGCGCGCGCCCGGCAGCTGCTGGCCGAGGCCGGCTACGGCCCTGGCAACCCGCTGCGCATCGAGCTGGGGTCCTACGGCGCCCGCCCCGAGCTCCCGACGCTGGTCACCGCCGTCCAGGAGATGCTCCGCGGGGCCGGCATCGAGGTCACCGTGCGCATCGGCGACTACGACGCCCGCGAGCCGCAGCTGCTCGCCGGTGACTTCGACATGTACCTGCTCTCGCGCAGCTACCTGGTCGACGTGCCGGACGCCGGCGCCACGCTGGCCACCGACTACACCTGCCAGGGCTCCTACAACCTCAACCACTACTGCTCGCCCCAGTTCGACGCCCTGCTCGCCCCGCTGGCCACCGAGACCGACCCGGCCGCACGACAGAAGGTCTTCACCGAGGCCGCGGCGAAGCTGAACGCCGACGTCGTCGGAGTCCCGCTGGTGCACACCAACGCCAACGGCGTCGGGCACCGGGTCACCGGCTACACCGTCGACCCGCTGGCCAAGTCGCTCGTCGTCCCCGGGCTGGCGACCACGGAGTGACCGCACTCGTCGCACGCAGGCTGCTGGCGCTGCCGCTGGTCGCCGTGGCCGCGGCGGTGCTGGTGTTCCTGCTCCCGCGGTTCTCCGGACAGGACACCGCGCTCGCGATCATGCGCAGCCGGACCGGGGAGTCCGACCCGGACCCGTCGGTCCTGGCCGCGCTGCGGGAGCAGTACGGCCTCGACGGCACCTGGTGGGACCAGTTCACCGGCTGGGCCGGCGCGCTGCTGCGCGGCGACCTCGGGATCTCCTGGACCAGCCGCACCCCGGTCTCGGGCCTGCTCTGGCCCGCGCTCGGGGTGTCGCTGACCCTCACCGTCGCCGCACTGGTACTCGCGGCCCTGGTCGGGATCCCGCTCGGGGTGCGCGCCGCGCGTCGCCCCGGTGGCCGGCTCGACCGGGCCCTGACCACCGGATCGGTGCTGGGCGTCGCGATCCCCGAGTTCGTGCTCGGGACGGCGCTGGTGCTCGCCTTCGCCGTCACCGTGCCGGTGCTGCCCGCGACCGGCTGGGGTGACGTGGACCAGGCGGTGCTGCCGGTGGTCACCCTGGCCGCGTTCCCGGCCGCGCTCGCCGCCCAGCTGGTGCGCGCCGAGACCGTCGACGCGCTGGCCCGCCCGCACGTCGCCGTCGCGCGGTCCAAGGGGATCAGCGACGGGCGGGTCCTGTGGCGCCACGGCGGCCGCCCGGCCCTGACCTCGGTCACCTCGCTGTCCGGGCTGTTCCTCGGCGGGTTGCTCGGCGGCTCGGTCGTGGTCGAGGTGCTGTTCGCGATCCCCGGCCTGGGCCGGCTGCTCTACGACGCCGTCCTCGGCCAGGACCTGCCGGTCGTGCAGGCCGGGCTGCTCGCGATCGTGCTGGTCGCCGCCGTCGCCGGGATCCTCGCCGAGCTGCTCGCGCTCGCGCTGGACCCGGTGGCCCGGAGCGCCGTCCGGTGACCGCCTCGGTGCTGGCCCGCCCCGCGGGCGCCGCCGCGCGCACCACCCGGCGCGCGGCGGTCCTGCAGGTCGGGGCGCTGGTCCTGCTCGGTGTGCTGGTGCTGTTCGCCCTGCTGCCGCTCGACCCGGTCGCCAACGACCTGTCCCACCGCTTCGCCGGGCCGTCGGCCGCGCACCCGCTCGGCACCGACCAGCTCGGCCGGGACATGCTGGCGCGGCTGGCCGTCGGCGCCCGGCTCTCGGTCGGGTTCACCCTGGTCGCGCTCGCGCTGTGCGCGGGGCTCGGGACGGTGCTGGGCGTGCTCGCCGCCTGGTGCGGACGGGCCGTCGGCCAGCTGTTCCAGCGCACCATCGACGTGCTCGTCGCGATCCCGGCGGTGCTGATCGGGCTCGTGGTGGTCGCCGCGTCCGGCGGGGCCCCGGGGGTGTGGTCGCTGCTGGTGGCGATCGTCGTCGCCGGGTGGACGCCGTTCGCCCGGCTCACCTACCAGCTCGTGGTGCGCGAACGCGCCCGGGAGTACGTCGAGGGCGCCGTCGCCGTCGGCGCGGGGCCGCTGCGGATCGCGTTCCGGCACGTGCTGCCGAACCTCGCCCGGCCGCTGCTGTCGCACCTGTGCCTGCGGTTCGCGAACGTCCTGCTGACCGTGGCCGGGCTGTCCTTCCTCGGGCTCGGGCCGCAGCCGCCCACCCCGGAGTGGGGGGCGATGCTCGCCGACGGCCGGCAGTTCCTGTTCAACGCCCCGCAGCTCGTCCTGCTGCCCGCGCTGGCCGTCGTCGGGACGGCGCTGCTCGTCACCGCACTCGGCCGCGGGCTGGAACGCCGGTGGACGACCGGTCCGACCGGACAGTTCTGACAGCGCTTCGTTCCTGCCACACTGCTGCGAGTACGGATGAACGGCAGGAGGTACGTCGTGGCGAGGATCGGAACCGACGGGCGGCGCACGGGTGAGGCGCGCCCGGAGCTCAAGAGCCTGGTGGACGAGACCGGGGTGGTGCCCCGCGCGGCGGAGCTCGGCGAGGCCCGGGAGGTGCTGGCCCGCGACGGCGTCGTCCACATCCCCGGCGCCGGTCCGGATCCGGAGGCGATGGTCGTCGCCGCGGCCACCCTGCTCGGCGGACGGCTGCGCGAGCTGTTCGGCATCCGGCCGCAGGGCGGGACCGACTCCCCGGTCCTGGGTCTGCACAACGACGGCGCCTACCTGGAGGCCGACGTGCACGGCCGCACCGTGCGGCTGCGCGACCCCGACGAGGACTTCCTGTTCATGCACTGCACGTCGCCGGCGCCGTCCGGGGGCGACTCGGTGCTCGTCGACGGCTACGCGCTGGCCGACCGGCTCGCCGCGGAGCACCCGTCGCTGTACGGGTTCCTGACCGGCAGCGACGTCGACTTCTTCGGCAGCCGCACGAACCCGCCGCGCGGGGTCCCGCTGACGCCGCTGCTGCGCCGGATGATCGAGCACACACGGGGTGGCCGGCGCGCGGTCCGGGCGAGCGACTACGTGCTGCCGGTGCCGCGCGAGCCGCACTGGGACGCCCACCTCGCGCACATCGAGTCCTACGCCGACGTGCTCGCCACCGCGTTCGACGCGGCGCCGCGGTTCCGGCTGGAGAGCGGCGACCTGCTGGTCCTGGACAACTACCGCTTCCTGCACGGCCGGGACGCGTTCACCGGAACCCGGGAGCTGCACGTGCTCTCGGTGCGGACGACCGAGGCGTTCTGAGCCCACCCCCGACGCAAACGGCCGCCCTCCCGGTGCGGGAGGGCGGCCGTCGTGGCGTACGGCGTCGCTCAGTCCATCGTGAACGGGTCGTAGGTGATGCGGTCGAGCGGCGTGCCCGCGACCAGCATCCGCGAGACCGTGGAGCGGATCATCGCCGGCGACCCGCAGACCAGGACGTCGTGGTCGCTCCAGGCACCGAACCGGGTCACGACGTCGGCCAGGGTGCCGGTCTCGGCGCCGGAGGGCTCGTCCTCGTACTCCACGACCGGGATGACGTCGAGCCACGGGTAGTTGTAGGACAGCTTGCGCAGCGAGGTGAAGTCGTACAGGTCGTCCCACGTCCGGCCGCCGACGAAGACCTGGGTGCGCGGCGGCTGGGGGCGCCGGCCGACCTCGTCGAGCAGGGCCTTCATCGGCGCGACGCCGGTGCCGCCCGCCACCATCAGCAGCTCGCGCCGGGTGTTCTGCGGGACGGCCATCCGGCCCATCGGCGGGCCGATCCGCCAGGTCTCGCCGACCCGGCTGTGCGCGACGATCGCGCGGCTGACCCAGCCGCCCTCGACCGCGCGGACGTGGAACTGGATGGTCCCGTCGCGACGCGGCGCGTTGGCGGGGGACAGGTAGCGCCACAGCCGCGGGCGGTGCGGCGTCTCCACCGAGACGTACTGGCCGGCCTGGTACGGCACCGGCTGGTCGGTCGCGACGGTGACCACGGCCAGGTCCCAGCCGATCCGGCGGTGCTCGACGACCCGGCCCAGCCAGGACGCCGGCCCGCGCTCGGCCGCGGCGGCCTGCTGCATCGCGTCCGCGACGATCCCGTACGCGCCGACCCAGGCCTTCTCGATCTCCGGGGTCCAGTTCTCGCCCGCGAACGTGGCGATCGCCGACAGCAGCGCCGCGCCGACCGCGTCGTAGTGCTGGGACAGCACGCCGAACTTGCGGTGGTCGCGGCCGAGCTGCTGCAGGAACGGGACGAGGTCGTCGGGCTGGTCGACCATCTGCACCACGTGCACGAGGGCGCGCAGCAGCCGGCTGCGCTGCACCTCCATGTTCACGGGGAACAGGTCACGCGTCTCGGGTGCCTTGCTGAACAGCGTGGCGTAGAAGTGCTTGCCGATCTCCTCGGCCTGCGGCTCGACGAGGGCGAAGCTGGTCCGGATGAGCTCGACGGTGCGATCCGCCTCCGAGGCGGGGCGTCGCGGCGGGGCGACGTCGCCGGCGATCAGCTGGTCAGCAGCCATGCCTGGCGGACACTCTCCTCGGTCGTGCTCCGTGCCGCGGTGACACCGGGCGTCGACGCCCGCGTTCCGCCGGTTAGGGTACGCGAGAGACTCCGTCCGCCGGTACGGCGTACGCCGACCGGCTCACCAAGGTGTGGTGAGCGGGTACGCATCGTCACTCATCATCCGTTCGGGGACGGCGGTCACTCGTCATGGCGTGGGGGGCGCCGGGCTCAGGATAGCGCCCATCGTGCGGAAAGCCGACGTGGCGGTGGCCCGGCCGGTCGGAATGGTGATCGTTTGGTCCTGGCCGTGCCGGATGGCACGGTTGTCCCGTGCCGTTGCGAATCCCCGCCGTCGTCCTGCCCGGACGGGGCCGTCCGGCCGTGCCGCGGGTCGTCGTCCCCGCCCCCTCGGAGCGGGGCCCGTCCTCCGATGTCCGGGAGGTCCCGGACGGTCCGCACCGCCCCGGCTCCGCGGGCGAGCACGTGGTGCAGGCCGAGGTGGGCAGCTCCGCCCGCGCCGACCGGTTCTACGACGACCAGCTCCGCGACCGGCTGCTGCCCCGGATGATCGAGTTCGTCGGGCGGATGGAGATGGCCTTCGTCGCGACGTCCGACGCGCACGGCGAGTGCGACAGCTCGCTGCGGGCGGGCCCGCCCGGGTTCCTGCACGTGCTGGACCCGCACACGCTGGCCTACCCCGAGTACCGGGGCAACGGCGTCTACGCCAGTCTCGGCAACCTGACGGAGAACCCGCACATCGGGCTGCTGATGGTCGACTTCACCGAGTCGCTGATCGGGCTGCACGTCAACGGCCGCGCCCGGATCATGGACGACGACGCCTTCCGTGCCGTCTACCCCGGGCGCGCGCGTGACGACCACGCCGCGGGCCGCCGCGCCGAGCGCTGGGTGGTGGTGGACGTCGAGGAGGCCTACATCCACTGCCGCAAGCACATCCCGCGGATGGAGCGGGTGACGCAGCGGCGGGCCTGGGGCACCGACGACCCGGCCCGCAAGGGCGGCGACTTCTTCGGTGCGCGGGGGACGGCGCCGCGCGTGCCGCGACCGCCGCGCCGGCGGTTCCCGAGCACGACCCATCTGGTGTCGGGCGCATCACGTTCGTTGCGCGGTCGTACTACCCGTCGCTGACCTGCGGTGACGAGGATGGCGCGACAGTGCGCCGATTAGGTGACGTTCGGACCGTCACTTCCGAGGCGCGGCCTCGTTGATCGCTGCAGATCGTCACCGACCGGGCACGTCTGGTCGAATCCGGGCGATCGGACGGGTTGCGGCTCCCACGGGCTCCGGGAGTCGCGACCACCCGTCCTGAATCGGATACACAGGAGAAGCAGGAATGCTGTCGAAGAAGAAGCTGGGCATGGTCGTGGCCGGCTCCGCCGCCGCCCTCGCCGCCGCCGCACCGTTCGCCTTCGCGGGTGACTACGGGAACGACAAGGGTCACCACCACGGTGGCGGCGACAAGAACTGCGCCTTCGAGGGTGGCGACGCGTCCGCCCGCGGCGGTGCCGAGGGTGGTCTCGCCGGCCTCAACGTCCTCGCCCCGATCGCGGGCAACCAGATTGCCAACATCGGCAACTGCAGCGACTTCCTGAACGACGTCGTCGACGTCAAGGACAACCTGAACGGCACCCAGATCGCGGTGCTCGGCGACAACCACCGCTGAGCGCGCCCTGCGCCACCGTTCCACCCCGCGGCCCGTCCGGATCCTTCCGGGCGGGCCGCGGTCGTTCCTCCGAACTCCCTCACCCTGAGTGGAACAGACTCAACTTTCCTGCTGTTGAACCTGTCGAGAGGCGTACCCTCCGGCACACTGTGAGAGCAGTGGCCCGGGGTGCCGCTCCCCATGCACAGATCGTCGACACAGAAGGACCGGGAGGAACGCGGAGCATGGACTCCTTCAACCCCACCACCCGTACCCAGCAGGCCATCTCCGCAGCCGCCCAGGCCGCGACGCTGGCCGGGAACCCCGATGTCGGGCCCACCCACCTGCTGGGTGCCCTGCTGGCCCAGGGCGACGGCATCGCCGCGCCGCTGCTGGCCGCCGTCGGGGCGGACGCGGACGCCGTCCGATCCGAGCTGACCGCGCTGGGCAACCGGCTGCCGTCGGCCTCGGGCTCGTCGGTGAGCGCGCCGCAGCTGTCCCGTGACGCGCTGGCCGCCATCACCGCGGCCCAGCAGCTCGCCACCGAGATGGGTGACGAGTACGTCTCCACCGAGCACCTGCTCGTCGGGCTCGCGCGGTCCGGCGGCCCGGTCGCCCAGCTCCTGCAGCGCCACGGCGCCACGCCGGACGCGCTGCGCGAGGCGTTCGGCAAGGTCCGCGGCTCCGCCCGGGTGACCAGCCCCGATCCCGAGGGCAGCTACCAGGCCCTGGAGAAGTACGGCCAGGACCTCACCGCCCGCGCGCGCGAGGGTGAGCTCGACCCGGTCATCGGCCGGGACACCGAGATCCGCCGCGTCGTCCAGGTGCTGTCGCGGCGCACCAAGAACAACCCGGTGCTGATCGGTGAGCCGGGCGTCGGCAAGACCGCGATCGTCGAGGGCCTGGCCCAGCGGATCGTGGCCGGTGACGTGCCCGAGTCGCTGCGCGGCAAGCGGGTCGTCGCCCTCGACCTGGGGTCGATGGTGGCCGGCGCGAAGTACCGCGGCGAGTTCGAGGAGCGGCTCAAGGCCGTCCTCAAGGAGATCACCGACTCCGCGGGCGAGGTCATCACCTTCATCGACGAGCTGCACACGATCGTCGGTGCGGGCGCGTCCGGTGAGGGCGCGATGGACGCCGGCAACATGATCAAGCCGATGCTCGCCCGCGGTGAGTTGCGGATGGTCGGCGCGACCACGCTCGACGAGTACCGCCAGCACATCGAGAAGGACCCGGCGCTGGAGCGCCGCTTCCAGCAGGTGCTCGTCGGGGAGCCGTCGGTCGAGGACACCGTCGGCATCCTGCGCGGGCTCAAGGAGCGCTACGAGGTGCACCACGGCGTCCGGATCACCGACGCCGCGCTCGTCGCCGCCGCCACCCTGTCCGACCGCTACATCACCGCCCGGTTCCTGCCGGACAAGGCCATCGACCTGGTCGACGAGGCCGCGTCCCGGCTCCGGATGGAGATCGACTCGCGCCCGGTGGAGATCGACACCGTGGAGCGGGCCGTCCGTCGCCTCGAGATCGAGGAGATGGCGCTGGAGAAGGAGTCCGACGCCGCCTCGGCTGACCGGCTCGTCGCGCTGCGCGCCGAGCTGGCCGAGAAGCGCGAGGAGCTGGCCGCGCTGACCGCGCGCTGGCAGAACGAGAAGGGCGCCATCGAGGCGACCCGCGAGCTCAAGGAGCAGCTGGAGCAGCTGCGCGGCGAGTCCGAGCGGGCCGAGCGCGACGGCGACCTGGGCCGGGCCGCGGAGCTGCGCTACGGCCGCATCCCGGCGCTGGAGAAGGAGCTCGCGGAGAAGACCGCCGTCGTCGAGAAGCACGAGGACGTGATGCTCAAGGAGGAGGTCGGCCCGGACGACGTCGCCGACGTCGTCAGCTCCTGGACCGGCGTCCCCGCCGGCCGGATGCTGGAGGGCGAGACCGCCAAGCTCCTGCGCATGGAGGACGAGCTGGGCCGGCGCGTGGTCGGCCAGGCCGAGGCCGTGCGCGTGGTGTCCGACGCGGTGCGCCGGACGCGTGCCGGCGTCGCGGACGAGAACCGGCCCACCGGCTCGTTCCTGTTCCTCGGGCCCACCGGCGTCGGCAAGACCGAGCTGGCCAAGGCGCTGGCCGAGTTCCTGTTCGACGACGAGCGGGCGATGATCCGCATCGACATGAGCGAGTACTCCGAGAAGCACTCGGTGGCCCGCCTCGTCGGTGCCCCTCCCGGCTACGTCGGGTACGACCAGGGCGGTCAGCTCACCGAGGCGGTGCGGCGGCGTCCCTACAGCGTGGTGCTGCTCGACGAGGTCGAGAAGGCCCACCCGGACGTCTTCGACACGCTCCTGCAGGTGCTCGACGACGGCCGGCTCACCGACGGCCAGGGCCGCACGGTGGACTTCCGCAGCACGATCCTGGTGCTGACGTCCAACCTGGGCAGCCAGGCCATCGCCGACCCCTCGCTGGACGACAAGGGGCGCAAGGACGCCGTCATGTCGGTCGTCCGGTCGCACTTCAAGCCGGAGTTCCTCAACCGGCTCGACGACGTCGTGGTCTTCCACGCGCTGTCGACCGAGGAGCTGACCCACATCGTCGACATCCAGGTCGGTGTGCTGGCGCGGCGGCTCGCGAAGCGGCGGCTCTCGCTGGAGGTCACCGACGCGGCCCGTGAGTGGCTCGCCCTCAACGGGTTCGACCCGGTCTACGGCGCGCGTCCGCTTCGCCGGCTCGTGCAGTCCGCGATCGGCGACCAGCTCGCCCGCGAGCTGCTGTCCGGCGGCGTCCGCGAGGGCGACACGGTCCGGGTGGACCTGGACCCCGCGGCCGACGGCGGGACCGGTGCCCTGGTCGTCGGCAAGGCACTGGAGCCGGTCGCGATCGCGAACTGATCCACCGGTTCGCCCGTGGGCCCCGACGGTGCACGTCATCGTCGGGGCCCATGGAGTCCTTCACCGCCGAGCAGCCTTCCGCCGGGCGGACCTGGCTGGACGAGTACCGCACCCGCATCGACACGATCCGGCTCCGGGCCGAGGAGGCCCGGGACCGGGTGGCGACGGTGACGGCGACCGCGCGCACCCGCGACGGCGCGGTCGTCGTCACCGTCGACGCGTCCGGGACGCTGACCGACCTGCAGCTCGGCGTACGGGCCGAGGAGCTGCCGCGGGCCCGGCTCGCCGAGACGGTCCTGCGGCTGAGCCGGGAGGCCGCCGCCGACGCCGCGGCGCAGGTGGCGGCCATCGTGGAGCCGCTGACGGCGGGCGGCGGGCGGTGACGGGCCCCGGCTTCTCGGTCGACACCGGCACGGTCTCGACCCATGCCGAGGTTCTCGACGACGCCGGTTCCACCGTCACCGGGATGCGCCCGTCGCTCGCCGAGCTCGACTCCGACGCCTACGGGGTCATCGGCGACTTCTTCTCCGCCCAGGCCACCTCGGCCATGCGGGCCGGGGTCGAGGCCGTGGACCGCCTCGCCTCGGAGCTGCACGAGCTGGCGACCGCGGCACGGGAGTCCGTCGCCGCCTACCTCCAGGTGGAGAGCCGGGTGGTCGACGGCCTGCTCGGCGTCGACGTCCCGACGGCCCCGTCACCGGTCGGGGCGGACCGGTGACGGCGCCGGTCGAGGTGGAGGGGCCCGGCCCGCTCGAGGGTGCGGGGGTGTTCTCCTCGTTCGAGGACGTCGGGAAGGCGGTCGGGGAGCAGGACACCGGCGGCGTCGTCACGGCCACGGCCGTCGCCGGGCTCGACACGCTGAGCGTGGTCGCCGACCCGCTGAAGGAGCTCGGGGCGGCCGGTGTCGGCTGGGCCATCGAGCACTTCGACTTCCTGCGCGAACCGCTGGACTGGCTCTGCGGTGACGCGAAGCAGATCGAGGCCCGGGCGAAGGACTGGCAGCAGATCTCCCGCGAACTGGCCGCCCTCGTCCCGGAGATCGAGACCGTCCTCGCCGCCCCCGGCGCCTGGACCGGCGCGGCCGGGGACGCGTTCCGCGGTGCCGCCGCGACACGCGTCGAGGCCGCGCGACGCCTGTCCGAGACCGCCCACGAGGTGGCCGACATCGTGCTGACCTCGGCCTCGAACGTCGGCACCGAACGCGCGGTCGTGCGCGACATCATCGCCGAGTTCGTCGTGCGGCTCATTCCGAAGCTGCTCGCGTGGGCCGCGGGCGCCGTGGTGACGGTGGGGGTCGCCGCGCCGGTCGGCATCGCGGTCCTCGTCCTCGACGCCGTCGACCTGGCGCGCACGATCGTCCGCCGGGTCGAGGAGGTCATCGGGCTGCTGGAGAAGTCCGCCGCGGTGGCACGCCGGCTGGAGGACACGATGCGGACCGGGCTGCTACCCGGGATCGCGGACCCGGCGGCGCGGAAGGCCGTCGACAAGGCCGTGACCCTCGGGCAGGACACGGTGCTGGAGTACGGCAAGAACGACGCGGCGCGCCGGGCCACGGCGGCCGAGTGGGACGAGGAGGCATCCGGCTGAGACCCCGACCGCGTCGAACGTGCACGTCCGTGTCGTGGCGTTACCACTCCACGAGCCCGGTCGGGACTACGCTCCCCGGCATGTCGGTCTGGTTCGTCATCGCCCTCGTCGCGATCGTCCTCGGCGTCGGTCTGCTGCTGTTCGACCGGTTCCGCGGGGGTGCGACGCGGGACCGCCGCCGCTGGGCCTCCATGCGGGAGTGGGAGTACCTCGAGTCCGATCCCGTCCTGCCCAGCCGCTGGCGCTACGGGACGATCCACCAGGGCGGCCCCGGCGTGGCCCGCAACCTGGTCTCGGGCGACGTTCCCACCCCGGACGGCCCGCGCAAGGCCTACGCGTTCGACCACGAGCAGGCCGGCCGGATCAGCTCGGTGCTCTGCGCCGTGCAGGTGCACGAGTCGCTGCCCGCCGCCGTCGAGCTGCGGCTGCCCTCGGCCCCGCTGCCCGACGACGCCGGCCTCGACCTGCTCGAGCCGGTCGGCGAGCGCTACGCCTTCGTCAGCGACGCCGACGCCGTCCGCCCGCTGCTGACCCCGCGGGTCGCCGCCGCCAGCGACGCGGTCGGCGAGGACGTCGAGCTGCTCTGGGCCGAGGACGCCTGGGTGCTGGCCGCCGCGCCCGTCGGGATCTCCGCCGATCGGATGCAGGACCTGCTCGCCGACCTGGCCGAGGTCGCCACCGCTCTGGAGGAGGGGCTGCACGCCCGTCGTCCCACGATCGATTCCTGACCTGCGAAATCTACGCAGCGTTGACTGATCACAACGCGATGTGACCACCCGAACGCGTTAAGCCGAACGGGTACCGCTAGCCTGATCGTGTGGCTCTGGCTCTCATCACCGGCGGCGGTACGGGACTCGGCGCGGCTCTGGCCGACCGACTGGCCGCGCGCGGACACGACCTCCTGCTCGTCACCCGCGACCCCGAGCGGGTCGCCCCCACCGCCCGGGAGCTCGCCGCCCGGTACGGGGTGCGCGCCGACGTCCTCGTCGCGGACCTCGGCACCCGGCACGGCCTGTTCCGGCTCGAGGCCCACCTCGCCGGCCCGGAGGCCCCGGCCGTCGACGTCCTCGTGCACGACGCACTCGCCGACGCGGCCGCGGCGTCGGACCCCGCGCAGGCGAGTGTCGACCTCGGCACGACCGCGACGATGCGTCTCACCCACGCCGCGTTGCCCGGCATGCTGCGCCGCGGCGCCGGTGGGGTCGTCGCGATCAGCGGGGACGAGCAGTCGGCCGCGTGGGCGGTCTCGTTCGTCACCGCGCTCGCACCGACCCTGACCGGCGAGGTGCACGTCGTCGCCGTCCGGGGCGACGACCGGCCGGAGTGGGCCGCCGACGCCGCCGACGCGGTGCTCGACGACCTCGACGCCGGCCTCGTCGTGAGCGCCCCGCAGACCGCACCGGCCCGTCCGGACCCGGCCCGGCGCGCCGTCGCCGCGGGGGTCCGGGTGGCCCGGCGCGCCGTCGAGCTGTTCGCCGACGCGACCTGGCAGCCCACCGGCACCGCAGCCGCTACTGCCCCGGACGCTGCCGCCCCGGACGCTGCCGCCCCGGACGCTGCCGACACGGCCGCCTCGACGACCCCTGCTGCGCAGGCCCGGCCGGCCACGCCCGAGGAGCTGCTCGGCGGTGCCGGGTACCGGGAGCCGGCCCGGCTGCCGGACCTGCCGTCCCGCCCGGGTGCGGGACGCGCCGTCGTCGCGGCCGGGGACTGCGGGCGGCACTGGGCGGCCGGTCCGGTGCGGACCGCCGCGCAGCGGGCCCGGGCGAGCGCCGCGGCCCGCGACCGCTCCCGTGGCCACCGGATCTCGGCCTACATGACGTCGACGGTCACCAGCTCCTGACCGTCCCGGGCGGCGCGGGATGATGTCGCGGTGACGACCACCGGGACCCCGCCGCTGCCGAAGGCCGAGCTGCACCTGCACATCGAGGGCACGCTCGAACCCGAGACCGTGTTCGAGCTGGCCAGGCGGCACGACGTCGCGCTGCCGTACGCCTCGGTGGAGGACCTGCGGGCCGCCTACGACTTCACCGACCTGCAGTCCTTCCTGGACGTCTACTACGCCAACATGGCCGTCCTCCGGACCCGTGACGACTTCGCCGAGCTCGCCTCGGCGTACCTGCGCACCTGCCCGGAGCAGGGCGTGCGGCACGTCGAGATGTTCTTCGACCCGCAGGCCCACACCACCCGCGGCGTGGCGATCGGTGACGTGATCGGCGGCCTGACCGACGCGGTCGAGGCCCACGCCGGCGAGGTGTCGGCCGGGCTGATCCTGTGCTTCCTGCGCGACCGCTCGGCGGCCGAGGCGGAGGAGACCCTGCGGGCCGCCGAGCCGTACCTGGACCGGATCGTCGGGGTCGGACTCGACTCGGCCGAGGTGGGCCACCCGCCGTCGAAGTTCACCGCCGTGTTCGACCGCGCCCGCGGGCTGGGGCTCAAGCCGGTCGCGCACGCCGGGGAGGAGGGTCCGGCCGGCTACGTCACCGAGGCCCTCGACGAGCTGGGCGTGCTGCGCGTCGACCACGGCATCCGCGCCATCGAGGACGACGCGCTGGTCGCCCGCCTGGTCCGCGACCGCACCCCGCTGACGGTGTGCCCGCTGTCCAACGTCCGGCTCGCCTGCGTCCCCGGGATCGGGCTGCACCCGCTGCCGGAGATGCTCGCGGCCGGGCTGAACGTGTCGGTGCACTCCGACGACCCGGCCTACTTCGGCGGCTACGCCGACGCGAACTACGCCGCCGTCCGCGAGGGCCTCGGCTTCACCGACGACCAGCTCCGCACGCTGGCTGCGAACTCGTTCAGCTCGTCGTTCCTCGACGACGCGGCGACGGAGCGGCTGCTCGCCGAGGTGCACGCCTGGCGCTGACGGACCAGGCACACCTCTCGTCGACAAGTCGTTAGCTAGCTACTATATAGTTAGCTAACGACTTGGAGGCGACCATGACCACCCCAATCCGCAAGATCGCGCTGGAGGAGCACTTCGGCGCCACCGAACCGGACATCGTCGAGCAGTCCGAGACCCACTTCACCCCGCAGGAGTGGCCCCGGCACCGGGCGATGTTGCTCGACATCCATGACGAGCGCCTCGCGCTGATGGACGAGTGCGCCATCGAGAAGTCGGTGCTGTCGCTGCTCTCCCCCGGCATCCAGTCCCTGCACGACGCACCCCGGGCCGTCGACTGGGCCCGCCGGCTCAACGACTACGCGGCCGCCCGGGTCGCCGAGCGGCCGGACCGGTTCGCCGCGTTCGCCGCCCTGCCGATGCAGGACCCCGACGCGGCGACCGCCGAGCTCCGTCGTGCGGTGCAGGACCTCGGACTGGTCGGTGCGCTCGTGAACGGCTTCTCCCAGGTCGGCGACGCCGAGACCGTCGTCTACCTCGACGACCCGCGCTACGCGGGGTTCTGGGCGACGCTGGAGGAGCTGGGCGTGCCGCTCTACCTGCACCCCCGCGACCCGCTGGAGTCGACGAGCCCGCAGTACGACGGCCACCCGTGGCTCTACGGCTCGGCGTGGGCGTTCACCGTCGAGACCGCCACGCACGCGCTGCGGCTGATGGGCAGCGGTCTGTTCGACCGCCACCCCGGCCTGCAGGTGATCCTCGGGCACCTCGGCGAGGTGCTCCCGTGGGTGATCTGGCGGGTCGAGCACCGCCTCGCCGTCGCACCGCGCGGCCTCGACGTCCGGCACGGCTTCGGCCACTACCTGCGGACCAACTTCCACGTCACGACGAGCGGCAACTTCCGCACCCCGGCGCTGCTCAACACGCTGCAGGAGATCGGCGCGGACCGGGTGCTGTTCTCCGCCGACCACCCCTTCGAGGACATGCGCGAGGCGGCCACCTGGTTCGACCGCCTCGAGCTCAACGACGCCGACCTGGCCCGGATCGCGCACGGCAATGCCGAGCGGCTGCTCGGGCTCTGAGCGCTCAGGCCGGGCGGACCGGGGTGCCGGGCGCCGTGCCGTCCGGCCCCGCGGCGTCCGCCGCGTCGATCGCTGCGGCCAGCTCCCGCAGCGCGACGACGACGGCGTCGCGCCGCCCGGGCGGCAGCATCTCCAGCGCCTGCCGCTGGCGGGCCATGGTCCGGTCCCGTGCCTGCGCCCACGCCCGGAGCCCGGCGTCGGTCACCCGCACCTCGACCCGGTGCCCGGACGGACCCACCCGTTCGCGCACCACGAGCCCGCCGTCCTCCAGCCGGGACAATGACCGGCTCAGCGTCGGCGAGCTGACGCCGACCTCGGCCGCGAGCCTGCCCACGGTCAGTCCCGGGGTCTCGGTCAGCGGGGTGATCACCGCGAATTCGGCATCGGACAGGGACGCACCGTCGGCCCGTAACGCCGACGCACGGGCCCGGTTACGGTGCATCCGCCGGTAGACGGCCTCGCAGGCGTCGGAGAAGGAGCCGACCAGGTCCGGCGATGCGGGCTCGGGTGTGCGGTCGCCTCCGGTGGGCACCGGCCGATCCTACGGTCAGGCCGTCGCGGCGAGCCGGACCGGGCGCAACGGGTGCAGCGGGCGCCCGGCACCGGTCCGGCCCCGCTCGACGTCGAACGGCGACAGTCGGAACCGGCGGGTCCGCAGCTGGTACTCCGCGGTGTTGGCGGGCCACATCACGACGTTGACGCCCTCGTCGTTCTGGTAGTAGCTCGCGCAGCCGCCGGTCTCGTACACGGTGCGGGCCGACCGGCGCCGGATCCGCCGCGTCCAGCGCTCCTCGACGGCGGGCTTCACGTCGAGCGCGCGGATGCCCTCGGCCGCCATCCGGCACACGGCGTCGGCGACGTAGCGGGCTTGGGCCTCGGAGAACAGCAGTGTCGAGCTGGCCCCGCTGGTCGCGTTCGGACCCTGCATCAGGAACAGGTTCGGGAAACCGGGGTAGCTCATCCCCAGGTAGGCGCGCGGGTAGGAACCCCAGTGGTCGTGCAGCGAGCGGCCGTGCGCGTCGTGGATGCGGCGCGCGATCGGGGCGGTCGCGCCGACCTCGAACCCGGTGGTCAGCACGATCGCGTCGACCTCGGCGCGGCTGCCGTCGCCGGAGACGACGGTCCGCCCCTCGACCCGGGTGAGTCCTCCGGTGTGCAGCGTCGTGTTCGGCGCGCTCATCGCGGGCAGGTAGTCGTTCGAGACCAGCGGCCGCTTGCAGGCGTAGTCGAAGTCGGGGGTCAGCCGGGCACGCAGCTGCGGGTCGGGCGTCTGGGCGGCGAGGTGCCGGCGGCCGACCCGGGTGAGGGCCTCGCGCAGCAGCCGCGACCGGCGGGTGGCGGCGAGCAGCTCGGCGCCGACGTACATGACGTCGAACTGCATCCGGCACAGCAGCGGGTTCGCCGCCAGCGTGCGACGGGTGCGCTCGCCGACGGGCCGTTCGGGCTTGGGGAGGATCCAGGCCGGGGTGCGCTGCAGGACGTGCAGCTCGGCGACGCGCGGCTGCAGCTCGGGGACGAGCTGGACCGCCGTCGCCCCCGTCCCGACGACCGCGACGCGCGAGTCGGTCAGGTCCGCGTCGTGGTCCCAGCGGGCCGAGTGGAACACCGGTCCGGGGAAGTCCGCGAGGCCCTCGACGTCGGGCAGCTTCGGGTCCGCGACCAGCCCCGCCGCGCTGACCAGCACGTCAGCGGTGAACTCGCCGGACGGGGTCGCGATCCGCCAGCGGGCGTCCGCGGGGTCCCAGCGCGCGGAGAGCACGTCGGCGTCGAAGCGGACGTGGTCGAGCAGACCGGTCGAGCGGGCCAGGCGCCGTGCGTAGTCCTGCACCTCGTGACCGGGCGCGTAGAGCTCGCTCCAGCCCGGGTTGGTCATGGCCCGCAGCTGGTACAGCGGCGACGGCGTGTCGACGCCGACCCCGGGATAGGTGTTGTCGCGCCACACGCCGCCGACGTCGTCGGCCCGCTCCAGCAGGATGAAGTCGTGCACACCCCGCCGTAGCAGGGCCAGGCCCACGGCGAGTCCGGTGAACCCGGCCCCCACGACCGCGACCCTCGAATGACGGGGTGACGGGCCGTGCGGCCCGTCGGAGGAGCCGGGGGGGAGCGGCGGGATCGACCGGCCGCTGGATCGGCAGCGCCTCGGACGTCATGGCCTCGACGGTAAAGGCTTCGTGGTGCACCGGCACGCGAGAGCGGCCGGTCTCACGCAGGTCGCCGGACACCCGTGTCGTGCGGGTCACACCGGGCCCGTCGGCCACCGTCGCGCCTGCGCCGGTCGGGTGCGGACGCACTAGGCTCTCCGCGTGCCCTCCGTCATGATCACGGGCGCGTCGTCGGGGATCGGTGCCGCGTTCGCCGATCGGCTCGCCGCCGACGGCCGCGACCTCGTGCTCGTGGCGCGCGACGCCGACCGCCTCCAGGCCGCCGCGCAGCGCTACCGCGACCTCGGCGTGGTCGTCGAGCTGCTGCCGGCCGACCTGTCGGAACCGGACCAGCGGGCCCGCGTCGTGCGCCGCCTCGCCGATCCCGACCTCGCCCCGGTCGACCTGCTCGTCAACAACGCCGGGCTCGCGCTGGGCTCGTCGTTCCTGGACAACGACGCCGCCGACCTGGCCCGGCAGCTGCAGGTCAACGTGGCCGCCGTGCTGGAGCTGACCCGGGCCGTGCTGCCCGGAATGGTCGACCGCGGCACCGGCGCGGTGCTGAACGTCGCCAGCGTCGCGGGCTTCCTGGCCGGGCGCGGCTCCACCTACGCGGCCGACAAGGCGTGGGTCATCTCCTTCACCGAGGGCGTCGCCGCGTCGCTGCAGGGCACCGGGGTGCGCGCGATGGTGCTGTGCCCCGGCTACGTGCGCACCGAGTTCCACGAGCGCGCGGGCATCGACGTCGGCGCCGCCGCGGCCCGCTGTGGCTAGAGGCCTCCCAGGTCGTCGACGAGGCGCTCGCCGACCTCGGCCGGGGGCGGGTCGTCTCGGTGCCCTCCCGGCAGTACAAGGCGATCGTGGGGGCGACCGGGGTGCTGCCCCGGGGCCTGCTGCGACGCATCACGGCGACGTTCGACAGGGATCGCACATGAGCTCCGCACACACCGATCGTTCCCGGCTGGCCGCGCTGGTCCGGGAGATCGCCGTCGTCCACGAGCGGGTCACGCTCTCCTCCGGCGCGGAGGCCGACTACTACATCGACCTGCGCCGCGTCACGCTGCACCACGAGGCGGCCCCGCTGATCGGGCGGCTGCTGCGCGAGCTCACCGCGGACTGGACCTACCGGTCGGTGGGTGGGCTGACACTCGGCGCGGACCCGGTCGCGACGGCGGTGCTGCACGCGGCGGCGGCCGAGCCGGACACCGACCCGGTCGACGCGTTCGTCGTCCGCAAGGAGACCAAGAAGCACGGGATGCAGCGGCTCATCGAGGGCCCGGACATCGCCGGTCTCCCGGTGCTGGTCGTCGAGGACACCTCCACCACCGGCGGCTCGGTCCTGACCGCGGTCCGGTCGGTGCTGGCGGCCGGCGCCGACGTCGTCGGCGTGTGCACGGTCGTCGACCGCGACACCGGCGCCCGGGAGGCGGTCGAGGCGGAGGGCGTGCCGTACCGCGCGCTGCTGGGGCTGGCGGACCTGCAGCTGGGATGAGCGAGCCAGGGCCCAGCGAGTGGTCGGTCCCCGGCCAGGTCGGTGTAGGCCCGTGGGCCGGGCCGTGGCCCGACGGCGACCACTGGGACCCGGAGCTGCTGGAGCAGGGGGACCGGCGCAACGTCGTCGACCGCTACCGCTACTGGCGTCGTGAGGCGGTCGCGGCGGACCTGGCGCGCCGGGCGCACCCGTTCCACGTGGCGATCGAGAACCTCGGCCACGACCACAACATCGGCACGGTGGTGCGCACGGCGAACGCCTTCGGCGTCGCCGGCGTGCACATCGTCGGACGACGGCGGTGGAACCGTCGCGGCGCGATGGTCACCGACCGCTACCTGCGGCTGCACTACCACGCCGACGCCGGCGGGCTCGTCGCGTTCGCCAGGGAGCACGGTCTGGCCGTGGTCGCGGTGGACAACGTCGCGGGGGCGGCCCGGCTGGAGCGGACGTCGCTGCCGCGGGACTGCGTGCTGGTGTTCGGCGCCGAGGGCCCGGGACTCTCCCCGGAGCTGTGCGACGCCGCGGACCTGGTCGTGTCGATCGCCCAGTTCGGCTCGACGCGCTCGGTCAACGCCGGCGTGGCGTCCGGCATCGTGATGCACAGCTGGATCCGCGAGCACGCGGACCTGTCCGACGCCTGGTGATCAGCACGTTTCCGCCCCGCCGGGGGCGGAAACGTGCCGGTCGACGCTCAGCCGCCCGCGCGGGGTGGCATCGCGGGGCGGCCGGTGGTGTGGCGGTACGGCGGCTCGGTGCCGTCCTGGGGACGGGGCCCGGCGCCGGGCCGGGGCGCGGGCCCGCCGTGCTGCGGGGCGCGACCGCTCTGCGAGGCGTGACCACTCTGCGGGGCGTGACCACTCTGCGGTGCGCGACCGGGCCGCGGTGCGTACGGGGCCTGACCGTCCCGGGGCTGCCCGTGCTGCGGTGCCGGGCCGTTCCCGACGGCGGGCATCTGCATGGTGACCGCGGCCGGGTCGTCGTCGGCGCTGTGGCCGGTGACGGTGGCGGCGGCAGCACCGGCCGCGGCGCCCGCGACGCCGTCGACCGGGCCGGCGGGACCCCCGCGCTTCGACGCGGCCCGCGCCCGCAGCACCTCGAACACGATCGGCAGCACCGAGACCAGCACGATCGCGACCAGGATCAGGTCGATGTGCTCACGGACGAAGGTGAACTGGCCGAGGAAGTAGCCCAGCACCGTCACGCCCGCCGCCCAGGCGACGCCGCCGATCAGCGAGTACGTCAGGTACCGCTTCGGGTCCATCCGCGCGACGCCCGCGCTGACGGTGATGAAGGTCCGCACGATCGGCACGAACCGACCCAGGACGATGGCCCGGTTGCCGTACTTCTCGAAGAACTCGTGGGTCTTCTCGACGTGCTTGGGGTTGAACAGCTTCGACTTGGGCTTGTCGAAGATCGCCGGGCCGGCGCGGTAGCCGATCCCGTAGCCGACGGCGTTGCCGGCGAAAGCCGAGACCACCAGCACCAGGCTGACCAGCCACAGCGGGACGTCGATCGCGCCCTGCGCCACGAACAGGCCCGCGGTGAACAGCAGCGAGTCGCCCGGGAGGAAGAACCCGAGCAGGAGCCCGCACTCCGCGAAGATGATCGCGGCGACGCCCACCAGGGCCCACGGGCCCAGGGACTCGATGATCACCGCCGGGTCGAGCCAGTCGGGACCGAGGGCGAGCGTCTGCGTCGCGGCGAGAACCGTCACGTCGAGAAACGGTACCGGCCGGGTGACGGGGGCCGACGTCGCCGTCGCTGTGGAGGTGCTGTGAGCGGTTCAGCCGAGGGCGGGCAGCGCACCCGGCAGGAGCACCGAGACCAGCGCGAGACCCCCGCCGAGCAGGGCACCGAGGAGCAGCGCGATCACAGCGGCCCAGACGATCTGGCCGGTCGCCGAACGGGCGGGCGCCGGCGCCGGGGTCTGCTGCGGCCGGCGCTGCGGGGGCGGCGCGGGACGCGGGACCGGCGGCGGGATCCGGCCGGGAACGCGCGGTGGCACGGGGGCCGGGCCCGCCGCGGGACGCCGCGGCATCGGGCGCCCGCGGGCCTGGGCCTGGAGCGCCTCGCCGATCCGGCGGGCGGCGTCGTCGCGGCCGGGCTGCGGCGGCTGGGGGCCGGTCATCGCAGCTCTCCCGGACGCCGGACGGCCTCGGTCCCGGCGCGCTCGGCCATGATCCGGGCGACGGCGTCGAGCGCGCGGCTGGCGGTGGACTTCACCGTGCCGCGGCTCATCCCGGCGGCCTCGGAGATCTCGGACTCGGTCAGCCCGCCGTAGTAGCGCAGGACGAGGACCTCGCGCTGGCGCGGCGGGAGCTGGGCCAGCGCGTCGACGACCGACTGGTGCTCGGCCGACAGCATGGCCAGCGACTCCGCCGAGCGGGCGTTCGCCGCGTGCGGGGGCACGTACTCGCGCGCCGTGCGACGGCGCCGCAGCACCGAGCGCGACCCGTTCACCACGGCCGCGCGCAGGTAGGCGACGGCAGCGGTCTCGTCCCGCAGCCCGGACCAGTGCCGGTGCAGGCCGGTGAACGCCTCCTGCACCACGTCCTCCGCGGTGGCCGGGATGTCCACCAGCAGCATCGCGAGGCGCATGAGCCGCAGCCGGTGGTCGCGGTAGAGGTCGGCCAGGGTCAGCGGCGTGTCCGGCCCCTGCCGGGCTCCGGATCCACCCGGCCCGTCGACCGGGTCGGGCGCCGTGCCCGGGGCGAACTGATGCGGCCCGGTGCCCTCGGGCGCCGGTCGGCTGTCGATGGCGCGCAACCGGCCCAGCGTCCGGTCGACGGCGTTCTCGGCGCGCTCCTCCTCCACGACCACCACCCTAGCGACCACCACCGACAGCCTTCGCAGCATTACCCGGTGCAGCAGTCTCACGCAGCAGTGTCACCCGTTGCGGCGGTCGGCGACGTCGTCCGCGGTGAGACCAGGCCCATCACCGACGATGGCTCCCCCTTCGCCGTGGGTACGTGATACTCACCCGGAGACAAGGAGCGCTGCGCGGAGCAGCGACCGCCGACGACGAGGAGGCAGGCCCCGTGCCCATCGCCACGCCCGAGATCTACAACCAGATGCTGGACAACGCCAAGAGCGGCGAGTTCGCCTACCCGGCGATCAACGTGACCAGCACCGAGACCCTCAACGCGGCGCTGCGCGGGTTCGCGGAGGCGGGCTCCGACGGCATCGTGCAGGTCTCGACCGGTGGTGCGGAGTTCCTGTCCGGCACCCGGGTGAAGGACATGGTCACCGGTTCGGTCGGGCTCGCCGAGTTCGCGCACGTCGTCGCGGACAAGTACCCGGTCAACATCGCGCTGCACACCGACCACTGCCCCAAGGACAAGCTGGACTCGTTCGTGCGTCCGCTGATCGCGATCAGCCAGGAGCGCGTGGACAAGGGGCAGAACCCGCTGTTCCAGTCGCACATGTGGGACGGCTCCGCGGTCGAGCTCGAGGAGAACCTGAAGATCGCGGCCGAGCTCCTGGAGCAGGCGGCCAAGGCGAAGATCATCCTCGAGGTCGAGATCGGCGTCGTCGGCGGTGAGGAGGACGGCGTCGCGAACGACATCAACGACAAGCTCTACACCGCCCCCGGCGACTACGAGCGCACCGTCGACGTCCTCGGTGCCGGCGACAAGGGCCGCTACCTGCTGGCCGCGACCTTCGGCAACGTGCACGGCGTCTACAAGCCGGGCAACGTGAAGCTCCGCCCGGAGATCCTCAAGCAGGGCCAGGAGGTGGCCGTGCAGAAGCTGGGCCTCGACGCCGGCGCCAAGCCGTTCGACCTGGTCTTCCACGGCGGCTCCGGCTCGCTGCTCGAGGAGATCCACGAGGCGCTGACCTACGGCGTCGTGAAGATGAACGTCGACACCGACACCCAGTACGCCTTCACTCGGCCGATCGTGTCGCACATGTTCGAGAACTACGACGGCGTGCTCAAGATCGACGGCGAGGTCGGCAACAAGAAGGTCTACGACCCGCGGTCGTACCTGAAGAAGGCCGAGGTCGGGATGAGCGAGCGCGTCATCGAGGCCTGCGAGTCGCTGAAGTCGGCGGGCAAGGCCCTCTGAGCCCTGGTCCGGATCCTCATCGCGTGCCCACCGGTTGGCGACGACCGGTGGGCACGCGCCAGGATGGCGCCATGAGTCTGCACGGCAACCTGCTCGAGCCCGACGACACGCGTCTCCCGGTCGACCCCGCGGCGGCGGACCTGGCGGCGGGCAAGGACCCGTCGGAGGTGGCGGCGGGGTCGCCGTCGTCGTCGATCGCCTGGGCGGTGCTCGCCGAGCGCGCCCTCGACGCCGGCGAGACCGTGGCCGCGTACGCCTACGCCCGCACCGGTTACCACCGTGGCCTGGACCAGCTGCGCCGCAACGGCTGGAAGGGCTTCGGCCCGGTCCCGTGGTCGCACGAGCCGAACCAGGGCTTCCTGCGGTCCTGCGGGGCGCTGCTGCGCGCCGCCACGGCGATCGGGGAGGCCCCCGAGGTCGAGCGGCTGCGCACGCTGATCTCCGACTCGGACCCGGAGGCGCTCGCCGCCCTCGGCGTGTCCTGACGCCCGTGGCCGCGTGGGATCGGGTCCGCTCACGTGGCCGGGCCGGCGCCCGGCGCGTCCGCACGTCGTGGCTGCCGATCCTGCAGTGCTCCATGGCCGCCGGGCTCGCCCTCTGGGTGGCCGGTGACCTGGTCGGTCACACGCGGCCGTTCTTCGCGCCGATCGCGGCCGTGCTCAGCCTGGGCATGTCGCTCAACTCGCGGCTGCGCCGCACCGCCGAGCTCGTCGTCGGGGTGAGCATCGGGGTGCTGGTCGGTGACCTGCTGATCGCGCGGATCGGCAGCGGCCTCTGGCAGCTGGTGCTCGTCGTCGCGCTCGCGCTGGTCGTCGCGGTCTTCACCGACGGCGGCACATTGTTCGTCAACCAGGCCGCGGTCTCCGCGGTGCTGGTGACGACGCTACTCCCGCCCACCGAGACCGGCGGGATCGACCGCTGCATCGACGCACTGATCGGTGGGCTCGCCGGGATCCTGGTGGCCGCGGTCATCCCCGCGCACCCGGTCCGGATCGTGCGCCGGGTCGCCCGCCGGGTGCTCGACGACCTCGTCACCGTGCTCACCGAGACCGCGACGGCGCTGCGCGAGGGCGACCGGGAGAACGCGTCGCGGGCGCTGGCCCGGGCCCGCGACACCCAGGCCGTCATCGACGAGCTGCGCACCGCCGTCAGCTCCGCGGGCGAGGTCGTGACGGTCTCGCCGATGCACCGGCCGCGCCGGGCCATGCTGCGCCGCTACCGGACCCTCGCCGAACGGGCCGACTACGCCCACCGCAACGCCCGGGTGCTCGCCCGGCGCGCGATGACCGCGATCGAGGACGGCGAACCGGTCCCGCCCGGTCTGCCGGACGCCATCACCGAGCTGGCCGCCGCCGTCGAGGCGCTGATCGGGGAGCTCGGGCAGGACGGCGACCGGGAGAAGGCCCGCGGCCCGATCCTGGAGGCCGTGCAGCACGCGCCGGTCCTCGCCGACCCGGGTGCGGTCGTCGTGCGGCCGGCGGAGGGTCAGACGGCGCCCGCGGGGTCGGCGGCGGTGCTCGTCGCGCAGGTCCGTTCGATCGCGATCGATCTGCTGCAGGCGACCGGGCTGACCCGCAGCGAGGCGTTGCGGGCCCTGCGGGCCCAGTTCGCCGATCCTGACGTGGACTGAACGGGCTGCGGGGCTTCCGTCACCGGTCGGTCACGGAGCAGAATCGGGCGTCGTTCGGCGCCGGGACGTCGGGTCCCCCTGCACGGAGTTGTGGACGTCGCTCATCGATCGGGGTTCACGGTGCAGCTGTTCATCCGCTACGTCCTCGCGCCACTCGTCCGGCTCGTGTGGCGGCCCCGCGTGCGCGGGGCGGACCGCATCCCGGCCACCGGGCCGGTGATCCTCGCGGCGAACCACCGCGCGGCCGTCGACACGGCGTTCATCCCGCTCGTCGCCCCGCGCAAGGTCGCCTTCCTCGGCAAGGCCGAGTACTTCACCGGTCGTGGCCTGCGCGGACGCCTGATGGCGGCGTTCCTGGGAGCGCTCGGCTACATCCCGGTCGACCGGGCCAACGCCCGTGCCGGCCTCGCCGCACTCGCGGCCGGACGCGAGGTCCTGGAGCGCGGCGGTGCGTTCGGCATCTACCCGGAGGGCACCCGCTCCCTTGACGGCAAGCTGCACCGCGGGCACACCGGCGTCGCGTCGCTCGCCCTGTCTACGGGAGCCGTCGTCGTGCCCGTCGGCCTGATCGGGACCGAGCGCGTGCAGCCGATCGGACGGCTGTTCCCGCGCCTGGCCCGCGTCGAGATCCGCTTCGGGCGGCCGTTGGAGTTCAGCCGCTACGACGGGCTGGAGGGCGCGCCGGCGATCCGGCGCGCGGTCACCGACGAGATCATGGACGCCATCGCGGACCTCTCGGAGCAGACCTATGTGGACAGCTACCACCGGCGTCCGGACGACTCGGCGGCCGCGGCCTGACCGGAACGGGCCCGGGGACGACGGCGGCGGGCTAGCCTGCTGCGGTCCTGTTCCTGTCCGGGGGAGCGTCGCTGGTGGTCCGACTCGTTCTCGTCCTGCTGGTGGTGTGCGGGGTGGTCGTGGGGTGTGGGAGTGCGGAGCCGGAGGGGCCGTTCCCGAAGAGGCCGGCGGAGATCGATGTGGCGAACGTCGACCCCTGTGTGGCGATGACCCCCGAGCTTCGACAACGCTTCGGTGTCGAGGGCGATGAGCCCTCGGTTGTTGCCCTCGCGGACGGTCCGAGTCGTGTGTGCGGGTGGGGCAACAACGACTCCGTCGACAACTACTCTGTGCAGACTATCCAGACGCCCGCCACTAAAGTCGCGACGGCGCGAGGTGCCACGGTCACAGTCATCGACGGATACGGAGCCGTCCGGATGGTCGAGAGTGAGGACACGGCGCCGCTATGCACCTTGTATCTCGACGCGGCCGACAACGCCAGCGTTCGGGTCCAGATTCAGGATTTCGGGTATGACGAGCTGACACGTGGATCGTCGGATGACGTATGCCGGCGAGCCGAGATGCTCGCGCAGAGCTACCTGAAGGCCGCTCGTTCTCGATGACGGCGTTCGCGCCTGCGAACCTACTTGACCAATTCGGCGTCGTGGCCTGCCAGCCGACATAGCCTCGACAGCATGCGGACCTCCGCCCATGAGCCTCGGAACTCAGCCAGCGATTCACTGATGCTCCAGGTCGATGTAGAGAACGTCATGGCTGTGTACCAGCGGCTGGACGAGCAGGTTCGAGCGCTGAGGACGAAGCGACACGATGTGTTGAACCTGAAGAATGTTCCTCCCTGCGCGGAGGACCCCGTCTCCCTCGACGCGGTGACTGTCTTCCAACCGAAGATCGACTCTATTACGAAGATCCACGCGGAGTACGTCACCGAGATTGCGGAGGCCCGTGACCGGTTGAAGAGGGCCGCCCAGGAGTACGGCCTGATCGAGGACGAGAACACGGCGACCCTGAAATCCACCGCTCCCCCGTACAACGGCCCGCTGCTCGAGCGTTAGGGACCCGACCGTGCCTCTCCCCCGCTGCTACAACTACGAAGCCTTCGACATCGCCACGAAGTCGGCATGGATCCTCGGCAAACCGGGCGCCGAGGCGACCCGGCAGACAGCGGACAGCCTGCGTTCCCTCGTCGACGACATGGCGGCGACCAAGCAGACCCTCGACCGCGGCATGGCCGACCTCGGCATCTCGTGGCAGGGCCCCGCCGCCCAGGCGGCCCAGGAATCCCTGGACCGCACCGCGACCGGCGTCGACGGCACCGCGACCGTCGCCCAGAACGGCGCCGACCGCATGCTCGACCACGGCAGCGCGTTCGAGCGCATGCGCGGTCAGGTCCGGTTCATGGACCCGGCCGAGTTCTCGTGGATCCAGCGCGCGGGCGACAACATCAGCGAGGCCTGGCAGTCCCTCCAGGGCCGGGGCACCGACCACGTCACCATCGCCGAGCACAACCAGATCAACGACGAGATCGCGAACCGCGCGCTCCAGCAGTACGAGTCCGAGACCTCGGCCATCGACGACCGCTTCACCACCGAGGCCGCCGTCGCGCCCCCGGCCGGGTCGACCCCGGGTGCGACGTCCGGGGGCGGCGGAGCGTCGGGGCCGCACCCCGGCGTCTCCGTCGGCGCGAACGTCCCCGTCGCTGCGGGCAGCGGCTCCGCCGCCGTGCCGGGACCGGCCGGGATCGGGCTTCCCCCGGGCGGTTCGGCGCCCCCCGGCCCGCCGGTCGGCGGGGCAGGCGGAGCCCTCGGGGGCGGGCCGGGTGGCAGTCTCGGACCGGCTGCCGGACCCGCGGCCGGACCCGGTGGCGGGCCCTCGCCCGTCGTCCCGCTGCCGAACGGACCGGCGCCGGGCACCGGTGGAGGGGGTGTCCCGGCCCCGGGTTTCCGCACCCCGCCCGCATCGGACCGCACGCGGATCCCGACCCGGGCCCCGATGCTGGACGCCGCCCGTACCCGCGAGGACCTGGCACGCCGGTTCGGCGACCAGGCCCGGCGGCAGCAGCTCGTCCGGCCCGTCACGGAGCCCCGACCCGGCGGGACCGGCTCCTACGGCGGCGGCACCGGATCGGGCCGCGGCGGCTACGGCTCCCCGTTCGGCGATTCCCGCGGCGCCGCGCGGCTGCCGGGGGCGTCGGCCGAGCCGCAATCTCCGGGGAGCCGTGTGGGGCCCGGGACGGCGTGGGGCACCGAGCCCCGTACCACCGGCCCGCGGAGCGGCGGTGCGACCGAACAGTGGACCGGCACCCGGGCGGCGGAGGCACGGGGTGGCGCCGCCGGCTACGGCCCGATGACCGGTGGCGTCCCGGGAGGTCGTGCGGGCGGGCAGGACCACCGCAACCGCTACGTCGTCCCCACCGACGAGGTGTTCGACGTCGGTGTCACCGCGACCGACGCCGTCCTCGCCCCCGAGGACCCCGGCCGCTGATCAGCCCGGCAGCACCGGTCGCCACGGCTCGGTGTGCTTGTACCAGGCCCAGCGCTTGATCTCCCGCGGGTGCGGGACGCCGTCCCGGACGGGCGTCGCACCCGTCGTCCCGATCTGGATCGCCCGCCCGGTCGCTCCGGTCACCCCACGCCCCGCACGCACCTGGACTCCCTCCGGCCCTGCGTCGACGACGAGCCTCTTCACGCGGCCGTGCAGCACCCGCGTCGCATCGCAGTAGGCCTCGCCGTAGAGGTCGGGGATCTCCCCGCGGCCGGCGAGGACGCCGCCGTTGTCGTCGCGCACCAGCGGCATCTCGCGGGCGGCGCCGGACCGGGCCAGGGCGACGGCGTCGTCGAACCGGGTCGGGAGTCCCCAGTTCGCGGCGGCGCGGGACCGGCGCGACACCGGCAGGTAGGCGACCTCGGTGTCGAGGGCGTCGCGCCGCAGCAACCGGACCAGGACGGCGGCGAGGTCGGCGTCGTCACCGTGCACGATGAGCCGCCGCGCCGGGAGGAGGGCGTCGACCTCCGCTTTCCCGGGGCGCGGACCCACGGTGACCGAACGCACCGCGGGATCGGACACCAGCGCCGACGGTGGGCGTTCCCGCCGCGCGCCGGGCCGGATACCGTGGAAGGGAAGACGGTGACGCCGCTGCGGCAGGCAGTCGAGGAGCACCGCTTCGGGATCGGTCGGAACCACTGATCGAGTACCCTCCTCGCCGCGGAAACCGGAAATCACGCCCGGGTCCGCGACCGTGACGAGCGTGTGTGAACTGGAGTCTCTTACATGCCCGCAATCGTGTTGATCGGCGCCCAGTGGGGCGACGAGGGCAAGGGCAAGGCGACGGACCTGCTGGGCGGACAGTTCGGCTGGGTCGTCCGCTACCAGGGCGGCAACAACGCCGGCCACACCGTCGTCACGCCGGACGGTCGCGACTTCGCGCTGAAGCTCATCCCGTCCGGGATCCTGTCCCCGGGCGTGAAGAACGTGATCGGCAACGGGGTCGTCGTGAACCCCGAGGCGCTGATCGAGGAGAAGGCGGGCCTGGAGCGGCGCGGCGTCGACACCTCCGGCCTGCTGATCTCGGCCGACTCGCACCTGATCATGCCGTACCACGTGGCGATCGACCGCGTCACCGAGCGCTACCTGGGCAAGGCCAAGATCGGCACCACCGGTCGCGGCATCGGCCCGGCGTACCAGGACAAGGTCGCCCGGGTCGGCGTCCGCGCCGCGGACCTGCTGGACGAGAAGATCCTGCACCAGAAGGTCGAGGCCGCGCTCGAGCTGAAGAACCAGATCCTGGTCAAGGTCTACAACCGGCGCGCGCTGGACTTCAACGAGGTCGTCGACACCGTCCTGGAGCAGTCGAAGGAGTTCGCCGACAAGATCGTCGACACCCGGCTGCTCCTGAACGAGGCCCTGGAGCGCGGCGAGACACTGCTGCTGGAGGGGTCGCAGGGCACCCTGCTCGACGTCGACCACGGCACCTACCCCTTCGTGACCAGCTCGAACCCGACCGCGGGCGGCGCGTCGGTCGGGTCCGGCATCGGCCCGAACAAGATCACCCGCGTGATCGGGATCCTGAAGGCCTACACCACCCGCGTCGGCTCCGGCCCGTTCCCGACCGAGCTGCACGACGAGATGGGCGAGTTCCTCCGCAAGACCGGCGGCGAGGTCGGTGTGAACACCGGCCGTGCGCGGCGCTGCGGCTGGTTCGACGCCGTCATCGGGCGCTACGCGGTGCGGGTCAACGGCATCACCGACCTCTTCCTCACCAAGCTGGACGTGCTGTCCGGGCTGGAGTCGGTGCCGATCTGCGTCGGCTACGAGGTCGACGGCCACCGCGTCGACGAGATGCCGATGACCCAGACCGGCTTCCACCACGCCGTCCCGGTCTACGAGGAGATGCCCGGCTGGGTCGAGGACCTGTCCGCCGCCCGCACCTGGGAGGACCTGCCGGCCACCGCCCAGGCCTACGTGGCGCGGATCGAGGAGCTCACCGGCGCGCCGGTGTCCGCGATCGGCGTCGGCCCCGGGCGGGACCAGACGATCACCCGCTGAGCCGGCACACCGGCCGTCCGGGCCCCATGGGGTCCGGGCTGCCGCTGCCGTCCCGCGTTTCCCCCCGGCCGTGTCCGCCGGGCCGGGGACGGTTTCGCCTACACGCCGTCGCCCTGACGCCGTCGCTCCTCGCGGACCGGGGTGACCAGCACCGCGGCCAGCGGCGCGACCGCGGCGATCGCGAAGGCCGCCGCGTAGCCGGTCGTGCCGACCAGCAGCCCCAGGGCCGCCGGCACGACCGAGGCGACGGCGTTCTGCCCGGTGTTCTGCACACCCAGAGCACGCCCGGACCAGGCCGGGCCGGCGATCTCGGCGGTGCTGGTGAACGCCAGGCCGTTCGGGGCGACGGTGACGACCGCCCCGACGGCCAGCATCGTCACCGCCAGCCACCCGGCGACGGCGTCGCCGAGGGCGAACAGCAGCAGCACCAGGGTCGCGGCCACCGCGACCTGGCGCATCGGGCGCAGCCGCGACCCGACCCGGTCCGACCAGACCCCGGTCGCGATCCGCCCGGCCGCGCCGGCGACCTGGCCGCACGCGACGAAGGCGCCCGCCGCGGCGACGTGCCAGCCCTGCTCCCGGACCAGGTACTCGGTGCCGAACGCCGACACCGCGAACTGCGAGACGACCAGCAGCGCGCTGGCGCCGTGCACCCGCCACAGCACGGACGTCCGGTACGGGGAACGCTCCGGCTCCGCACCGGCAGGCCGCTGCGGTCGGGGCGGATCCGGGGCCAGCGTCAGCACCAGCACCGCCGCGACCAGGCACAGCACCGCGGGCAGCGCCAGCGCCCGGAACGGCCCGACGGCCGCGCCGAGCGTCGGCAGGGTCAGGCCGGCCAGCGCGCCCCCCAGCGGCTGCGAGGTCTGCCGGATGCCCATCGCGGTCCCGCGCTCGTGGACGGCGAACCACCCCATCACCATCCGGCCGCTGGCGGCGAACACCGACGCGGCCCCCGCCCCGCCGAGCCCGAGCAGCACCAGCAGCGCCGGGCCCGGCCCGAGCGGGAGCAGTGCGGCCGCCCCGACGGCCAGCGCGCACAGCACGAGCCCGATCGTCATCACGCCGCGTTCACCGGACCGGTCCGCGGCCGCCCCCACAGGACGAGGGTGCACAGCAGGCCCACCGTCGGGGCCCCGACGTAGGCACCGGCCTGCGCCAGCGTCAGCCCGGCCGAGTCGCGCAGCAGCGGCACCACGAACGGCAGCCCGTAGACGAACGAGCAGGCCGCCGTCTGCGCGAACACCCCCACCGCGAGCACCAGCCAGCGACGCCGGGTGCGGGTCACGTCGACGGAGGTCATGTACCCACGCTAAGCATCCGTCCCACGATCCGGCCATTCCCTCCCGGATCGTGGAACGACGTGGGGTGGGGTCAGGAGGCGCAGTTCCCGGTGTCGGCGGGGGACGATGCGCCGCTCGCCGCCACGTTCAACGCCTGCCCGACCTGCTCGGCGGTCAGTACGAAACCGGTCTCGGTGTCGTCCAGTGCGGCGCCGAACACGACGCCGACCACCCGCCCGTCGGGTGTGATCATCGGACCGCCGGAGTTCCCGGAGCGCACCACCGCGCGGACGGTGTAGACGTCGCGCAGCACGCTGCCCTGCTCGTAGATGTCCGGTCCGCGGAGCCGGATCCGCTCGCGGATCTTGCCGGGGGTGACCGTGTACGGGCCGTCCAGCGGGTAGCCCAGGATGATCACGTCGTCGCCGACGGCGGCCGGGTCCGGGCTGAACTGCAGCGGCTGCTCGTCGAGGTCGGGCACGTCGAGCACGGCCACGTCGACCTCGGGGTCGTAGTAGACGACCTGGGCGTCGAGCTGGCGGGTCCGTCCGCTGGACGTCGTCACCTCGACGGTGGTGCTGGAGGTCCCGGCGACGACGTGCGCGTTGGTCATCACCCGCTGCGGGGCGACGACGAACCCGGTCCCCTCCAGCGCGCGACGGCAGGACGGGGCGCGCCCGCGCACCTTCAGCACCCGGTCGCGGACCTCGGTGACCACCGGCGACTGCGCGAGCGCGGAGTCCGGCGGGCCGACCGCGGCGACCGGTGTCCGCGAGAACGGGCTGACGACGTCGGGGAAGCCGGAGTCGTCGAGGAGCTGGCGCAGCTCGGCGGGGAGCTTGCGTGCCGCGTCCGGCATCACGTCGTCCACCCCGGCGAGCACCCGCGAGTCGCGCAGGCCGCTGGTCAGGGTGGAGAAGCTCGTCGAGGACAGCGGCAGCGCGATCAGCCAGGCCGCCACCACCACCGCGACCGCCTGCACGCCGGCGCCCAGCGTGGAGTCGACCTTCAGGGTGCCCTCGCCGCGGATCCGGTCGCGGATGAACCGTCCGAGATAGACGCCCGTCGCCTCACCGAGCGCGACGAGCAGCACCACCACACCGATCCCGAGCAGCACCTTCCCCTGCTGGGACTCCACCTGCCCGGCCAGCAACGGGGCGAGCCGCAGCCCCAGCACCGCGCCGGTCAGCACGCCGGCGAACGACAGCAGCGCCACCGCGACCCCGTGCCGCCAGCCGGACGCCGCGGCCAGCAGAGCGAGGATCACGACGACGACGTCGACCCAGCTGATGCTCACCGGTCCACCACGCCGTGGTCGTCCACCCGGACTCCTTCCGGTTCGTGCCGCCGGGCCCGGGCCCAGGCGTCGTCGAGATCGAGGACCCGGCCGGCGTCCCACGGACGCTCCCAACCGGACCGCTGCAGCAGCGCGGACAGCAGGCCCGCGGTGAAACCCCAGACCATCAGGCCCGCGGCGTCGAAGGCGGGGCCGGTGTGCCCCCTGGGGCCGCGCACGGTGAACCGGTTCGCCGGGTCGGTCAGGACCGCCACCGGGACCCGGACGACCCGGGCGACCTCGGCGGCGTCGACCACCCGCACCGGCGACGGCGACGCCCAGTGCGCCAGCACCGGGGTCACCAGGAAGCCGGTGGGCGGGATGAACAGGTCGGGCAGGACGGCCAGCGGCACGACCCCCGACGGGTCCAGCCCGGTCTCCTCCCGGGCCTCCCGCAGGGCGGCGTGCACCGGGCCGGTGTCGGTCGGGTCGAGCCTGCCGCCGGGGAAGGCGACCTGCCCGGCGTGCGAGCGCAGCGTCGCCGCGCGCTCGGTGAGCAGCACGTCCGGTCCCCCGGACTCCGCGTCGGTGAACAGCATCAGCACCGAGGCCCGGCGCGGTTCGCCGCTGTCGGGCGGTAGGCGTCGCCACCCGAACCAGGCCGGGTCCAGGCCCAGCGCCCCGTCGACGAGCGGGCGCAGCGACGCCGGCGTCGCCGCGGGGTCGGGCTCGGGCACCCGCGGAATGTCCGCGTGCGCGGTCACCGGAACCGCTCCACGGCGGCCGCGACGTCGTCGGCGGTCCGGAACGGGACGGGCGGGTCCACCATCGCGACGCCGCCGTCGGCGCGGGTCACGTAGCTGACCGGCAGCAGCGGCGGGGTGTCCAGCGCGCGGCGCACGGCCCGCTGCGGGTCGGTCACGGCCGGCAGGGTGACCCCCAGCTGCGCGGACAGGGTCAGCGCGGCCACCGGGTCGTCCTGCACGTCGACGGTGAGCACCGGCAGTGCGCCGGGCCGCTGCGCGTAGGCCTGCAGTGCGGGCAGCTCCTCGCGGCACGGCACGCACCACGACGCCCAGAAGTTGACCAGCGTCGGACGCCCGGCCAGGGCGGCGCCCAGGTCGGTGCGGCCGTCGGCGCCCAGGCACGGCACGGTGATCCCGGCGAGCGGACCGGCCGGTGTCGCGCCGGACGGGACCGGGCAGGGGGCCAGCCGGGCCGAGGAACGCGCGGCGGCCAGCGCCTGCGGGTCCGCGGCGGCGAGGTCGGTCTCGGGCCGGTCGGCCGGGGCCGCGCTCGCCGCGGGATCGCTGCCGGCGCCCCCGCCCGTGGTGGATCCCGAGGGCCACAGCGCCCAGACCGCGATCGCCACCAGGACGACGACGACCACGGTCGACACGATCTCGGAGCGGGAGGCGCCTGTCCTGGTCACCGGCCGTCCCCGGAGGGCCCCGCGATCCCCGCGAGTGCGAGCAGATGGTCCCGTTCCGGCCCCTTGACCAGCGCCGCGGCCTCGCCCGGATCGGTGGGGCCGAGGCCGAAGGCGGGGCAGTCCGCCGCGAGCGTGCAGGCGCCGCAGGCCGGTTTGCGTGAGTGGCAGACCCGGCGCCCGTGGAAGATCACGTGGTGGGACACGATCGTCCAGTCCCGGCGCGGGACGAGCTCGCCGATCGCGTGCTCGACCTTGACCGGGTCCTCCTCGGTCGTCCAGCCCCAGCGGCGCACCAGGCGTCCGAAGTGGGTGTCGACGGTGATCCCGGGGACGCCGAACGCGTTGCCGAGGATGACGTTCGCGGTCTTGCGCCCGATGCCCGGCAGCTTCACCAGCTCGTCCAGCGTCGACGGCAGCTCCCCGCCGTGCCGCTCGACGACGGCGGCCCCGAGCCCGATCAGTGACGTCGCCTTGTTCCGGTAGAAGCCGGTGGAGCGGATCAGCTCCTCGAGCTCGGTCCGGTCGGCGCCGGCGTAGTCCGCGGCGGTGGGGTACCGGGCGAACAGTGCCGGGGTGACCTGGTTGACCCGCTCGTCGGTGCACTGCGCGGACAGGATCGTCGCGACGGCGAGATCGAGCGGGGTGGTGAAGTCCAGCTCGCAGTGCGCGTGCGGGTAGGCCTCGGCCAACGCCCGCAGGATGCGGTTGACCCGGCGTGCTCGCCCGATCGGGCTCTCCCCGGCCGCGACGCGCGCGGCCAGACCGGCTGCGGCGCGGGGGGTGGGCCGCGACGCCCGCGACGTCCGTCCGGCGGAGGTGCTCACGTGACCGAGCGTACGGGTGGGCACCGACAGTCGTGTCACGGTGTCGCGCCGTGCACCGCTCGTCGCCGCGCGCGGTCCGGTTCGCGTCGGAGCGTGGTCGACCGTCCGGCGCGGCGACGCGTCCGACGAGCGGCGCCCGCCCCCGGTCGGGTGTGCGCCGAACGGGCTACGAGGTCACGAACGCGTCACGAAGCCTCCGACGCGACCACCCCCGACCGGCCGGGCTCCGAACCCGTACGAGAGGATCGGAGTCGCCATGACTGCCTGGTTGAGCGTTCTCGTCCCGCTGCTCGTGATGTTCTTCGCGCTCGGCATGGAGCGCGTGGAGTCCCGCATGCGGGAGTCCACCGTGCGCCAGGACGAGCTGGACGAGATGCTCGAACAGCCCCGGCCGGACGAGGTCCGTGCCCTGTTCCGGTCCGGCACGGGCCGCGCGCTGGAGCTGTTCCGGCTGCGCAACCGGCGCCGTCGGGGGGCTCGTCGGAGCCAGGTCCCGTCGGCCTGACAAGATCGGGTGCAGGAGGCGCTACAGCGCCCCGCGACGAATCGGACCCGATCGGATGTCAATCCGATCGGGCCAGTGGTGCGCACGTGTGTGGCGAAGACCTCTACACTGACGCGCCGACGACCCGCCGTGACGACACGGCCGGTGAACGAGGAGCATTGCAGTGGACGAGGTTCTGATCCGGGCAGGGATCTTCCAAGGTGTGGAGCCCCAGGCCGCCGAGGCGCTGGCGGAAGCTCTGGAGACTGCCGAGTTCTCCCGCGGGCAGGTCATCTTCTCCGAGGGAGAGCCCGGTGACCGCCTCTACATCGTGTCGGGTGGGAAGGTGAAGCTCGGCCGGAAGTCCCCCGACGGCCGGGAGAACCTGCTCATGGTGGCCGGTCCGTCGGACATGTTCGGCGAGCTGTCGATCTTCGACCCGGGCCCGCGCACGTCGTCGGCGACCGCGGTCACCGAGGTGCGCTGCTACACCATGGACCGCAGCGCGCTGCGCGAGTGGATCGGCAAGCGGCCGGAGATCGCCGAGCAGCTGCTGCGCGTGCTGGCCCGCCGCCTGCGCCGCACCAACAACATGCTCGCCGACCTGATCTTCACCGACGTGCCGGGCCGGGTGGCGAAGTCGCTGCTGCAGCTCGCGCGCCAGTTCGGCTCCCAGGAGTCGGGTCTGCTGCGGGTCACCCACGACCTTACGCAGGAGGAGATCGCCCAGCTCGTCGGCGCCTCCCGCGAGACCGTGAACAAGGCGCTCGCCGACTTCGCGCACCGCGGCTGGCTGCGGCTGGAGGGCAAGAGCGTGCTGATCCTGGAGCCGGAGCGGCTCGCGCGACGCGCTCGCTGAATTCTCTGGTACGGACGTCCCAGAACATGTGATCCTGGGGCGTGCCCGCCGCCCTCTCCGACTACCGCGCCGCCCTGGGGACCCCCGGGGCGGCCGCGCCGGTCTGCGCCTCCGTCCTCGGTCGGTTCCCGATCGCGATGCACAGCCTCGCCACGTTGCTCTACGTCCGCGAGGTCCACGGCTCCTACGCCGTCGCCGGAGCGGTCTCCGCGGCGCTGCTCGTCGGGACCGCCGTCGGCACGGTCGTGCAGGGGAGGGTGCTGGACCGGCTGGGCCCGACCCGGCCGATGCTGGTGCTCGTCGCGGCGTACCTGCTGTGCGTCACCGGGCTGGTGCTGAGCATCGAGTTCCGGGCGGCGCTGCCGCTCGCCGTGGCGGTCGCGGTCGTCACCGGGCTCGTCACGCCGGCGTTCGAGGGGTCGTCACGAGCGCTGTGGTCGGACCTGACCCCGCCCGGGCCGCGCCGCGAGGCCGCCTACACCTACGAGGCGATCAGCCTCGAGATCTTCTTCATCATGGGGCCCGCGCTGGCCGCTGTGCTGGTGGTGGCGACGCCGTGGCCGGGCACCGCGCTCGTCGCCGCGGCGACCGCGGAGATCGTCGGCACCACCTGGTTCGCGCTCACCGCCGCCGTACGCCGCCGCTCGGCCCGCATCCGCGCCGAGCGCGCCGACGGGTCGCTGCCGGTCGAGGCCGGGCTGCTCGGGGTGTTCCGGCGGCCCGGGCTGCGGACGGTGGCGCTGGCGTCGCTCGGGTTCGGGCTGGTGGCGGGGACCGCCGAGGTCGGCGTGATCGCCGCGACCGCGTTCGCCGGTTCGCCCGCCGCCGGAGGGCTCCTGCTCTCGCTCTGGTCGGTGGTCTCGGTGCTGACCGGGGTGCTCTACGGGATGCGGCCCTGGCCGCGGCCGCTGCACCTGCGGCTGCCGGTCCTGCTCGCCGGCTTCGCCGTCCTGGTGACGGCGATGGGGCTCGTCTCCCCGCTCGGTTCGCTGGTGCTGCTGGCCGTGGTGATGATGGCGGCAGGCGCGCTGATCACCCCGCAGGTGACCGCGCACTCCCTCGGCGTCGAGCAGACCGCTCCGGCCGGGGCGGCGACCGAGGCGTTCAACTGGATGGTGATGGCCGCGGTGCTCGGTGTCTCGGTCGGGCAGGCGCTGTCCGGCGTCATGATCGACCTCGTCGGGCCGGGCGGGTACGCGGCGGGCGGCGCCCTGGGGCTGCTGGTCGCCGGGTTGCTGTGGCTGCGTCGCGGCTCGGTCGCCGACACCGAGCCCCGTGTCGTCGCGGCCGGGAGCCCGGCGTGAGCGGCGCCGGGGAGCTGCGGCGGCTGCGCGACGTCGTCGCCGGTGACATGGCCGGTGCGGACGTCGCGCACGACCTCGGACACCTCGACCGGGTCGCCGGGCTGTCGGCCCGGCTGTCGGTGCGGGAGGGGCTCGACGGGTTCGTCGCCGCCGTCGCCGCGTACGTGCACGACCACCACCGGGCCGCCGAGGCCCGGCTCGGCCGGGTCGTCGCGCCCGCGGAGGTCCGCAACGACGCCCGGGACGCACTGCGCCGCGGCGGGGTCGCCGAGCAGCTGTGGGACCCGGTGCTCGACGCCGTCGAGGCCACCGGCCGGTACTCGTTCTCCGAGGCGGCCACGGCGCCCACCGCGGACCGGATCGCCGCCTGCCTGCACGACGCCGACATGCTCGACGCGATGGGCGCCACCGGCATCGCCCGCGCGTTCGCCTACGGCGGCGCGATCGGCGAACCCCTGTGGGACCCGGGGGCGGGCGTCGCGAGCGGTGGCTACCGGTCCGGGCCGACCGGCTCGGTCGTCGCCCACTTCCACGAGAAGCTGCTCCGGCTGCGTGGCGAGCTGCGTACCGCCGCCGGCCGCGAGATGGGCGAGCGGCGGCACGCGGCCCTGGAGGAGTTCCTGCGCCGGTTCCGCGAGGAGTGGATCGAGGTCCACGGCGATGAAGGCGGCGCCCCGCCCGAGGTCTAGAGCGGGTCCAGGATCCGCTTCAGGAACTGCCGGGTGCGGGGCTGCGCCGGCTCGACCAGCACCTGCGACGGCGGACCGGACTCCGCCACCACCCCGCCGTCGACGAAGAGGACCTGGTCGGCGACCTGCTGGGCGAAGCGGATCTCGTGGGTGACGATGACCATCGTCCGGCCCGCCGTCGCGAGGTCCTTGATCACCCGCAGGACGTCGCCGACGAGTTCGGGGTCCAGCGCCGAGGTGGGCTCGTCGAACAGCATCAGCTGCGGGTCGAGGGCCAGCGCACGGGCGATCCCGACGCGCTGCTGCTGGCCGCCGGAGAGCTGGTAGGGGTACTGGTCGGCCTTCTCGGCCAGCCCCACCTGGTCCAGCAGCCGCCGGGCGTCCGCGGTCGCCTCGGCCCGGGGCCGCTTCTGCACGATCACCGGGCCCTCGATGACGTTCTCCAGGACGGTGCGGTGCGGGAACAGGTTGTGCGACTGGAACACCATCGCGGTCCGGGACCGGAACCGGGCCAGCGTGGCCCGGTCGACGGGGGCGCCGAAGTCGACCGCGAGATCGCCGATGGTGATCACCCCGGCGTCGGCCCGGTCCAGCGCGTTCAGGGTGCGCAGCACCGTCGTCTTGCCCGAGCCGGACGGCCCGATCACGGCGGTCACGGTCCCGGCGGGGACGTCGAACCCGATGTCACGCAGGACCTCCAGCGTCCCGAAGGACTTGCGCAGGCCCCGGACGGTCAGCAGGTCGCTCATCGCGCCACGTACCTCTCCAGCCGCGCCTCCACCCGCACCTGCACGGACGAGAGGATCAGGCAGACGATCCAGTAGTACACCGCGGCCACGCCGTAGAGGGCGAAGAAGTCGAACGTCGGCGCCGCGGCCAGCTGGGCGACCCGCAGCAGCTCGGTCACCAGGATGGTCGAGGCCAGTGACGTGTCCTTGACCAGCGAGATCAGCGTGTTCGACAACGGCGGGACGGCGGTCCGCGCGGCCTGCGGGAGGATCACCCGGCGCAGCGTCGTCGCGTACCCCATGCCGATGGTCTGCGCGGCCTCCCACTGCCCCTTCGGAATGGACAGGATCGCCGCCCGGATGATCTCGGCCGCGTAGCCACCGACGTTGAGGCTGAACGCGATCACCGCCGACGGGAACGGGTCGATCACCAGCCCGAGCTGTGGCAGCGCGTAGAACACGATGAACAGCTGGACCAGCAGCGGCGTGCCGCGCACGACCGAGATGTAGGCGCGGGCCAGCCAGGACAACGCCGCGATCGACGATATCCGGGCCAGCGCCAGCAGCAGGGCCAGCGCCAGCCCGATCACGAAGCTGATCGCCGTCAGCGGGATGGTCATCGTGACCGTCGCCTTCAGCATCGGCCACAGGTTGCGGCCGATCAGCTCCCAGGTGGCGGGATCCATCTACTTCCCGCTGACGTCGCTGCCGAAGTACTTCTCGGACAGCTGCGCCAGGGTGCCGTCGGCCCGCAGCTCGGCCAGTGCCCGGTCCACGTCGGGCATCAGGCCGCTGTCCTTGCGGGCGGCGAAGGCCTGCTCGCTGGTGTCCCCGGTGGTGGCGGCGACCTTGACGCCCTTGTCCCCGGTCGACTTCTCGTACTCGCCGACGGCCAGGGTGTCGTTGACCGTCGCGTCGATGCGGCCGTCCTTGAGCAGCTGGACGGCCTGCACGAAGCCCTCGACGGCCTCGACGTTCGCCCCGGCGCCGCGGGCGACCTCGGCCCAGTTGCTGGTCGCGGACTGGGCGGTGGTGCGGCCCCGCAGGTCGGCCAGGCTCCGGATCGCGGTGTCGTCGGCGCGGGTGACGATCACGCCCTCGGACACGGTGTAGGGCGTCGAGAGGTCGTACTTCGCCTTCCGCTCGTCGTTGATCGTGACCTGGTTGGCGACGAGGTCGATCCGCTGCGACTCGAGCGCGGCGAAGATCGAGTCCCAGGGGGTCTGGACGAACTCGACCTCCTTGCCCAGCTTGGCGCCGACGGCACGGGCGACCTCGACGTCGTAGCCGGTCAGCTGCCCGTCGGGGCCCTGGAAGCTGAACGGGCTGTAGGTCCCCTCGGTGCCGACGCGCAGCGTGTCGGACCCACCGCTGCTGCAGCCGACGAGGGTGGTGAGGGCCAGCAGCGCGGCGGCCAGGGCCAGGATCGTGCGACGCACGGGGTCTCCTTCGGGCGGAACGGGGCGGACGGTCGCGACGCCCCCGCGGATGCGGGGACCTTAGGCCGATCGGGCCTCGCCGGTCCAACGCTCCGCGGAGCCCCGTTCATCCACGCAGGTGATCCAGCTGTGCCCGGACCGACAGTTCGGCGGCGTCCCACAGCGAGGTGTCGACGTCGGCGTAGACGACCTCGACGACGTCGCGGGCCGACGCGTCCGGTCCGAGCCGCTCCAGCGCCGCCCGGACCTGTTCCAGCCGCTGCTCGCGGTGGGCGAGATAGTGGCGCGCCGTCTCGGCGGCGTCCGGGAGCTCCGGCCCGTGCCCGGGGAGGACCGGGGTGCCCGCGGGCAGCTCCGCGATCCGGCGCAGCGAGTCCAGATAGGGGCCGAGGGTGCCGTCGGGATGGGCGATGACGGTGGTGCCGCGGCCGAGCACGGTGTCGCCCGAGAGCAGTGCGACGCCGTCGGCGCCGGGGCCGCGCAGCAGCAGCGACACCGAGTCCGAGGTGTGGCCGGGGGTGCTCAGCACCTCCAGCTCGACCCCGCCACCGGTGACGACGGCGCCGTCGAGCAGCGGGGTGGTCCCCGACGTCAGCGAGGGGTCCGCGGCGTACACGGGTGCGCCGGTCAGCTCGACGAACCGGCCGATCCCGCCGGCGTGGTCGTGGTGCCGGTGGGTCAGGACGACCGCGGCGACCGGTGGGCCGTCGGCCAGCGCCTCCAGATGCGTGCCGTCGTCCTCACCCGGGTCGACGACGATCCGGTCGTGCGCGTCCGGAGCCGCCAGCACCCAGGTGTTGGTGCCCTCCAGCGTCATCGGGCCGGGGTTGTCCTGCAGCAGCACCGACGCCAGCGGGTGCGCGGTGCGCAGGGTTCCGTAGAGCGGGTGGCTCACCGGACGGCCTCCTCGTAGATCCAGTCGGGATCGCCGGGCAGGGTGATCGTGACGACCCTGCCCTCGCGCCGCACCTCGGGCGTGATCGGCTCGATGTCGCGCTCGGCCGCCGCGGCGAGGACGTCGTCGGCGGTGGTGTGGCAGTCCAGCTCCTGCAGGGTCCGCAGGGTGGGCGGCATCAGCTTGAGTTCGCCGTCGTCGTAGCCGGCAAGCGCCTCGGCCGGGGTCCACCAGCGCGCCTCGACGGCCTCGGTGGTGGCGTCGTCGGCGACCTGGCCGTCCGGCACCCGTGCGACGAGGAACGCGGTGTCGTAGCGCTTCGGGTTGCGTGGTGGGGTGATCCAGCGGGCCCACGGGACCAGCAGGTCCGCGCGCAGCTCCAGGTCGTGGGCCGCCAGCAGCTCCGGCAGCGTGGTGCGGTGGGCGACGAGGTCGTCCCGCCAGGCCGCGGCGGCCTCCAGCGGGCCGGGTTCGGAGCCGGTGGGGGCGGCCAGCAGCACGCCGCACTCCTCGAACGTCTCGCGGACGGCCGCGGTCACCAGCGCGGCGGCCAGGTCCGCCGGCTGGGCGAGCCGGGCGCCGAAGAGGGCCGGGTCCGGGCCGCGCCAGCGGGCGGGGTCCGGCTCGTCCCCGGCGGAGACACCGCCGCCGGGGAACACGGTCATGCCGCCGGCGAACGCCATCCCGGCCACTCGTCGCTGCAGGAAGACCTGCAGGTCACCGCCGGCAGGCTCGTCGCGGACCAACAGGACGGTCGCGGCGGCCCTCGGCTCGACCGGCTGCGTCGCCGGATCATCGCTCATGGCCGCCGACCCTAGGTCATGAGCGGGGCCGGTCGGCGGTGAGAATGCCCGCATGCGTATCGGACTGCTCGGCGCCGGGCCGTGGGCGCGACAGGTGCACGCCCCCGCCATCGCGGCGCATCCCCGCTGGTCGGCGGCCGGGGTGTGGGCGCGACGACCGGAGGCGGCCGCCGAGATCGCCGCGGTCTCCGGCGGTCCCGTGCATGCCTCGGTCGAGGACCTGCTCGACGCGTGCGACGCCGTCGCGTTCGCCGTCCCGCCCGCCGTCCAGGCCGAGCTGCTGGAGCGGGTCGTGGCCGCCGGGAAGCACGTGGTGCTGGAGAAGCCGCTGGCCGCGGACCTGCCCGCCGCCGAACGGGCCGCGGCCGCGGTCGCAGCGTCGGGCGTCCGGTCGGCGACGATGCTGACCCTGCGGTTCGACCCGGCGATCCGGGCCTGGCTCGACGCGGTCCCGACCGGCGCCGGCGGACCGGGGACGACCGCGACCGCGCGCTGGCTGTCCGGGGCTCTGCTCGGCGGGCCGTTCGCGGCGTCGTCGTGGCGGGCCGAGCACGGGGCGCTGCTCGACGTCGGTCCGCACGTCGTGGACCTGCTGGACGCGGCGCTGGGCCCGGTCGTCGACGTCGACCACGCCCACCGCGACGAGCCCGACCTGTGGCGGATCGGCCTCGTCCACGACGGCGGCGCCCGCAGCTCGGTGGTGCTGTCGCTGCGCGTCCCGGTGGACCCGACCGAGTTCGAGGTCGCGCTGGTCGGCGGGCTCGGAGCGGACGGCCGCGGCCGGTACGTGCTCGACCGACGCCCGGCCGATGCGGTCGCCTGCTTCGGTGCGCTGCTCGACGACCTCGCGGACGCGATCGGCTCGGGTGCGGACCTCCCGGTGGACGCCGCCCGGGCGCTGCACCTGCAGCGGGTGATCGACCGGATCGTGCGCGCGGTCGGTTGAGTGCCCGCTCCGGAGCGGCTGAGCTGCTGCTCCGGTCCGGCGGAGTTCCTGCTCCCGCCTGGCTGCTGCGCTCCTGCTCCGGCCCGGCTGCTGCGCTCCGGCTCCCGCTCGGCCGAGTTCCCGCCGCCTGGCTGAGTTCCCGCCCCGCCTGGCCGAGCTCCCGCTCTCGCCCGGGGGACGCTGTTCCGCGAACTCGCTTACCGGGTAAGCGAGTTCGCGGGTGACGGTCCCCCGGAACCCGGCCGGATCAGCCCCGGTCGGTGCGGGCGGTGCCGTTGCGGGGGGTCGGTTCGCCGCCGTTCTCGCGGGCCGCGAGCTCCTCGTGCAGCCGTTGCAGCAGGTCCTGTTCGGTGGGGGTGAGCCGGTCGGCCAGGCCCCCGGACGGGCGGGGTCGTGGTCGCGGCCTCGGGGCGGGTGCCTCCGCGGGCCCTGTCGCGAGCCCCGCCGCGGGCTCCTCCGGCGGGCGCGGCGCGGGCTGGTCCGTCGCCGGTGCGGGCGTCACGACGTCGGCCGGCTCGGTGGTGTCCGCGACGGGCTCGTCCGGCTCGTCCGGCTCCTTCGGCTCGTCCGGCTCGTCATCGGTGAGCAGGAGGTGGCGGGGGCGGCGGTCCCGGTCGGCCGGCGCCGGGGGAGCCGGGGCGCGCCGGATCGGGACGCCCGGGGGTGGGGTGGGTGCCTCGTCGACGGGGTCGGATCCTGCTTCGTCCGGGGCCCGACCGGTGTCGGGCAGTCCGGCGCGTGCGTGCGGGGCGGGGACGGCGTGGTCCGCGTCCGCCGGGGTCTCCGAGGAAGCCGGCGCGGTGCCGTTCACAGCGGGGACGACGTGCGGCGTGCCCGGAACGGTGCGGTCGACATCGCTCAGGTCGGTCCGATCGGTCCGCGCCGGCTCCTCCGGCGGCCCGATCTCCCCGACCCAGGCGCCCGAGGCCCAGTCCGCGAGCCAGGACGCCTCGTCGGGGCCCGGCGCCGCGGGTGCTCCGACGGGCAGATGCGCGACGACCGGGGCAGGCCCGTTGCCCGCGGGCGCCCGCCCGGCCGCCCCGCGGGGCGGTACGTCGAGGTCACGCCGGGTCGACCGGCGGCCGACCGGGGACGGATCCGTGGCGGCGACCGGTGGAACGGGCGTGGTCGGGGACTCAGGCGTAGTCGGGGTCTCCGGCGCAGTCGGAGACCCCGGGGGCCCGGGACGTGCCCGGTTGACCGGTGGTGTCGGCGGTCCGTCGGAGGGGCGCGGTGGCCGGCCGGACGGCGACGTGTCGGGCGCGACCGGACGCTCCGGCGGCCCCGCCACGGGCCCGCGGTCCGCGGTCGCGGGGTGCGCCCCGTTCTGGTCCGGGGAGTGGCCGTTGCCGGGACCGACGGATTCGGCGACGAACCGGTGCCGGGGGACGTCGGAGACCTCGGCGACGCCGCTCGCCGGCGTCGGGTTCGGGCTGCCGGCCTCCGGGGGTGAGTCGAACCAGTCGCCCCCCGTGGCCTCCCGCAACGCCCGGATCGGCGGCGACGGCCGCGGTGCCGGATGCGCGGTGTCCTCGCCCTCGGCGGGTACCGCGACCGGTCGGGCCGCGGGGCCGCGCGACCCCGCCGAACCCGGATCGGCGCTGTCGGGGGTGCCGGCCCGCGGGCCGCGGGTCGCAGGGCGCACTGTCGTGCCGGTCGGATCGGCGGTGCCCGCCTCCGGGCCGTGAACGGCCGGGTCGGCGGTGGCCGTCTCCGGACCGTGTGCGGTGCCGGCCGAGGTGCCGGTGTCCGGGCCCGGACCGGTCGCGTCGGACGGGCTCGTCGCGGAGCCGGTCGCGGGGGTGCCCGGGTCCGCGCCGGTGCGGGAGGCGGCAGCGTCGGAGGACCGGACCGGCCGGTCGCCGGGCCCGCTCGTTCCCGGCGAGGTGGTGGTCCTCCCCGTCGACACCGGATCGACGTGGCCGGGTCGGTCCGCCGGTTCCGGAACCTGCGTGGAGGGGCCGTCGGTGCGGGGCGCGGGGCGGTCGTCGGGGATCGGTGCGGGCGATCGCCCCGGGTCGGGGACCTCCGCAGCGACGGCGGGGCGGACGGGCGAGCCGTCGGCGCGGTCCCGGGCCGGTACGGCATCGAACGCCGGCGCCGCGTCGCTGCCCAGGCCGCCGAGTGCGTCGGGCTCGGGGTCCGGGTCGATGGAGGGCGCGTCCCGGTCGGGCCGCGGGTCCGGGGGGACCGCCGCGGACACGAGCCCGGCCCGGACGGACGGCCGGTCGTCGGGAGCCCGGTCGGACGAGTGGGCCGAGGTGGGTGGGGCCGGCCGGTCGCCGGTGGGCAGGGCGCCCTCCGCCGACACGTCGTCACGGGACGGAGCCTCACGGGACGGGGCGTCACGGGACGGGGCGTCGTGGGACGGAGTGTCGTGGGACGGCGCAGAGGAGGCGGCTGCGGGGAGCGGCGGTGCGGCGGAGAGTGGTGCGGCGGTGGGTGGTGCCGTGGAGAGTGGCGCGGCGGGGAGCGGCGCAGCGGCGGGGAGCGGCCGCGCGACCTCCCGGGCGGTGCGGTGGTAGTCGGGGTCCGGGCTGTCGTCGCCGACCTCGACCGACACGACCAGCCCGGCCCGGGCCAGCGCCGCCTGCGCCTGGTAGGTCAGGACCTCGGGTGCGTCGTGCGGTCCGGTGCGGGCCAGCAGCACCGGCTGCGGCAGCGGGCCGGGGGCGGCACCGGCGGGCGTCGTGCGCCAGGCCAGCGTCCAGCCCGACTCCGGGACCGGGACGCCGGCGAGTGCGGCGGCCACCGCCTCCGCGGCACCGGGCGGACCGTCGCCGTCGAACCGGTGCGGACCCGCGGCGACGTCCGCGGCGGGCGGCAGGCAGGCGTCGGCGTCGGGCTGCACCCGGCGGGCGGCCGCTTCGGTGACCAGCTCGGAGCGCACCGCGTGCGGCAGCACCGCCCGTCCCGCGACGAGCTCGGCGACCAGCAGCTCCAGCGCGTGCCCCTCCTCGCCGACGGCGACGAGCTCGCGTCCGGTGGCGAGCAGGTCGTCGTCCACCCGGCCGGCCAGTTCCCGCAGCAGGCGGTACGTGGGGTCGGACATGGGGCCTCCTTCGCGGTCCCGCGTCAGCCGGTGGGGACCGGCTCGCGGCTCCACAACGCCGCCGCCGCGGTGCACGCGGCCTCGTGGTACTCGGTCGGGGCGTCGCCGGTGAGGGCCTCGACGCGCGGGACACGGTCACCGTGGACGCGCAGCAGCCGCGCGACCGCGGCGGCGAGCAGGTGCGGCCGCTGCGCGTCACGCACGAGCAGCACGCGGGCTCCGTCGTCGCGCACGGCCAGCAGCAGCGCGGAGGCCTCGTCGCGCACAACCGACAGGGCCGACCACGCGGCCAGGTCCGGCTCGCCCGCCGTGAACGTGGGCGGGGCGGGGGGTGTGCCGGGCAGCACCGCGTCGACCAGGCGCCGCGACGGCGCGTCCGGCCCGACGACCTCGGCCAGCAGGGTGCGCTCGTGCCCGGTCAGCCCGATCCGGTGCCGCAGCAGTGTGCGCGGCAGGACCGCGCCGAGCGCCGTGGTGTCCCCGGCGGCCAGCCAGTCGCGCAGCCGCCAGAGCAGCTCGTCGGGAACCCGGCCGGCGAGCCGCAGCAGCAGCTCGTGACCGGCCGGGACCCCGGCGGACACACCCATGTCGACCCGACCTCAGTCCTCGATCTCCACGGTCAGTTCCACCTCGACCGGTACGTCCAGCGGCAGCACCGCGACGCCGACGGCCGACCGGGCGTGCGCCCCGGCCTCACCGAACACCTCACCGAGCAGGTCCGACGCACCGTTGATCACGCCGGGCTGGCCGGTGAACGACGGGTCCGACGCGACGAACCCGACGACCTTCACCACGCCGGTGACGCTGTCGAGGCCGACCAGCCCGTCGATCGCGGCGAGCGCGTTCAGCGTGCAGATCCGGGCCAGGTCGTAGGCCTGCTCGGGGGTGACGGTGTCGCCGACCTTGCCGGTCGCGGCGACCTTGCCGTCCACGAACGGGACCTGGCCCGCGGTGAAGACCAGGTTCCCGCTGCGCCGGGCCGGGATGTAGGCGCCGGCCGGTGTGGCCACGGCGGGCAGGGTCAACCCCAGCTCCGTCAGCCGGGCGAGTGCGCTCACTGCTGCACCGGCCGCTTGAAGAACGCCACCAGCTGCTCGGCGTTCGCGCCGCTGGTCACCGTGACCAGTTCCCAGCCGTCGCGGCCGAAGTTGTCCAGGATCGCCTTGGTGTTGTGGATCAGCAGGGGGGCGGTCAGGTATTCCCACTTCACGACCGGGGAGCTCATGGGCGGGACTGTAACCCGGGCACCCGACACCGAACCGCCGTGGCGCGACGGATGGCCGTCCCGCTGCGACGGACGCCCACCGCCGGAGCGTGGGACGCGCCCGTCCGTTGTGGGACGCACCTCGCCGACGGGCCGCTGTCGGTGGGCGCTCGTACGCTGGTCGACGTGAGCACGACCGTCCGGCCCGAGCCCGGAACCCGCCCCGACCCGTGGCCCGATGCGCTCTCCCGCGTGCGGTTCCACGTGGTGTCCGGCAAGGGGGGAACCGGCAAGACCACCGTGGCCGCCGCCCTCGCGCTGGCCCTGGCCGGCGGTGGGAAGCGGGTGCTGCTCGTCGAGGTCGAGGGCCGCCAGGGCATCGCCCAGGTCTTCGACACCGCGCCGTTGCCGTACGAGGAGCGGCGGATCGCGGTCGCTCCCGGCGGTGGCGAGGTGCGGGCGCTGGCCGTCGACGCCGAGGCCGCGCTGCTGGAGTACTTCGAGATGTTCTACCGGCTCGGCGTGGCCGGGCGGACCCTGCGCCGGATGGGCGCGATCGAGTTCGCGACCACGCTCGCCCCCGGCCTGCGTGACGTGCTGCTCACCGGCAAGGCCAAGGAGTGCGTCACCCGCACGGAGTCCGACGGCCTCCCCGCCTACGACGCGGTGGTCCTCGACGCGCCGCCCACCGGTCGTCTCGTGTCGTTCCTCGACGTCACCAGGGCGATGGCCGACCTGGCCAAGGTCGGGCCGATCCACGGGCAGGCCAAGGGCGTCGAGGCGCTGATCCACTCCCCGCTCACCGCGGTGCACCTGGTCACACTGCTGTCGGACCTGCCGGTCACCGAGACGCTCGACGACGTCGCCGAGCTCGACGCCGCCGGGATCCCGCTGGGCTCGGTCGTGGTGAACCGGATGCGCGAGCAGTGGCTGCCCGACCGCTCGGTCACCGCCGCCGCGGGCGGCCGGGTCGACGCGACCCGGATCCGCAACGGCCTGCAGAGCGCCGGGATCGAGCTGGCCCCCGCCGAGATCGACGGCCTGGTCGCCGAGACCGTGGAACACGCCGTCGCCGTCGAGGGGGAGACCGCCGCGCTGCGCCGGCTGGAGACCGAGCCGACCCCACCGCTGCCGCGGATCACCCTGCCCGCGCTGCTCGGCGGTGTGGACCTCGGCTCGCTCTACGAGCTCGCCGAGTCGATGACCGCGCAGGGAGTGCACCTGGAGGCCCGCCGATGACCAGCAGGACCGACCCGGCGCCGGACGGGGTGCTGGACGTCGACGCCTTGATCGACGACCCGGCCACCCGGGTCATCGTGTGCTGCGGCTCGGGGGGCGTCGGGAAGACGACCACCTCTGCGGCGCTCGCGGTGCGCGCCGCCGAGCGTGGCCGTCAGGTCGTCGTGCTCACCATCGACCCGGCGCGGCGCCTGGCCCAGGCACTCGGGGTGGACGAGCTGTCGAACGACCCCGCCCCGGTGAAGGCGGTCGACGGCGAGCTCGCCGCGATGATGCTGGACATGCGCCGCACCTTCGACGAGATGGTGGAGTCGCACGCCCCGCCCGAGCGGGCCCAGAAGATCATCGAGAACCCCTTCTACCAGACGGTCTCCTCCTCGTTCTCCGGGACGCAGGAGTACATGGCGATGGAGAAGCTGGGTCAGCTCGCCGGCGCCGGGACGTGGGACCTCGTCGTCGTCGACACACCGCCCTCGCGCTCGGCGCTGGACTTCCTCGACGCCCCGCAGCGCATGTCCCGCTTCCTCGACGGCCGCATGATCAAGCTGCTCGCCGCGCCCGCCCGGGCGGGCGGCCGCGGGCTGCGCCGGATCGTCGAGGCCGGGTTCGGACTGTTCGCCAAGGCCGTCGGCTCGATCATCGGCGGGCAGATGCTGCAGGACGCGTCGGCGTTCGTGCAGGCCTTCGACACCCTGTTCGGCGGCTTCGCCGAGCGGGCCGACAAGACCTACGCGCTGTTGCGCTCGGAGGGCACGGCGTTCCTCGTCGTCGCCGCACCGGAGCCGGACGCGCTGCGCGAGGCGGCGTACTTCACCGAGCGGCTGTCGTCGGAGGACATGCCGCTGGCCGGGCTCGTGCTGAACCGGACCCACCCGGTGCTCGCGCCGGTCTCCGCGGCCCGCGCGCGGGCCGCGGCCGAGCAGGTCGGCGGACCGGGGTCGCAGATCGCGGCCGCGGTGCTGCGGCTGCACGCCGACCGCGTCGACCTGCACGAACGGGAGGAGCACCTGCTCACCCGGTTCTCCGCCGCGCACCCCGGTGTGGCGGTGACGCGGGTGCCCGCGCTGGCCGGTGACATCGCCGACCTCGACGGGCTGCGTCGGGTCGGCGCGCTGCTGGCCGGCGAGACCGAGTCCCGCGCCGCGGCGTCGGCGGGCTGAGCTCAGGACACGCCGAGCGCGGCCCGCAGCCGGGCCGAGCGGGGCGCGAACACCTCCAGCACTCCGACCGCGCGCAGGCCCGGCAGCAGATCACGCAGGTGCGCGGCCAGACCGGCCTCGGCCGGGTCGCCCGCTGGCAGCGCCTCCAGGGACCGCGCCGTCGCGACGAACGCGGCGACCGTGCCCTTGCGCACCGGCGTCCCGCCCAGCTCCGCGTACTCGACCCCGTCCGGCAGGACGTCCTCGGGATCCACCGCTCCGGTCATGACCACTCCCTCCATGAGCGTGCACTGTGCACGCATTCGGACGGTACGCCGGACGGTGGGGAGCGTGCAAGATGCACGTATCGTGGGGAGTGTGACCCCCGAACGACGCTGTGCGGACGCCCTCGGCCGGCTCCTGCTGCGTGACACCCGCACCGGGCTGCACGCGGCACTGACCGGCGGCATCGACGGTCTCGACGCGACCACCTACCCGGTGCTGTCCGGGCTGGCCCGGCTCGGCGACGGGGTCAGCACCACCGAGCTGGCCGCCGCCGTCGGGCTGGAGCGCAGTGTCGCCAGCCGGCACGTCAGCACCCTCGAGGCGCACGGACTGCTGCTCCGCCGTCCGCACGGGACCGACCGTCGGGCGGTCGCCGTCGCACTCACCGACGCGGGCCGGGCCGCGGTCGACCGCACCCGTGGACGGCTCGACGCGCGTCTGGAACGCCTGCTGTCCGGGCTGGACCGGACCGAGGCCGACCGGTTCGCGACCGTGCTGGAGGGCGTCGTCGAGGGGCTGCGCGATCCCGCCCGCTGAGCTCAGGGCATCGAGAAGAAGATCATCGGGTTGCGCGAGGTCCCGCGTGCCCCGGTGATCCCCAGCTCGGCCCGGACGGCGTCGAGCGCACGCAGGTTCCGCGGTGCCGCGGCCCGCGACGGTGTGAACCAGCCGGTGCCGCTGCGCCCCAGGTGCCGCAGGACCTCGGCCCCCTCGGTGAACGGCCGTGCCCGGGGCAGGTGGAACACGTCGTGCACGCTGGTCGGCGTGCCCGTCGCGATCCGCCCGAACAGGTGCTCCAGGTACCAGCGGGCGAAGCGGCGTCCGTGGTCGGCGTCGACGAACAGGTAGCCGGTGCCGGCCGGGACCTTCTCGACGGTCTCGCGCAGGTCCCCGCGGTGGAACGTCCAGCGCCCGGCCGACAGCTCCTCGGGCACGGTGCCGCACACGTGGTCGACCAGGTCGAACGACTGCAGGTGACCCGCCCCGTTGTCGCGCAGCGCGGACAGGATCCAGGTGGTGGACCAGCCGTAGTAGGTGCCGACCTCCACCACCTGCGACGGCCGGTGGTGGCGCAGCAGCAGGTAGGTCAGCTCGGCCTCGACGTCGTCGAGCTGCGGAGTGATCGTGCCGCCGGCGAGGAGCGCCCGCTGCTGGTCGATCACCGTGGCGAGATCGTCGGCGTGCGTCCGGTAGAGACCGGCCAGGAACTCCAGCACGCCGCTGACGCTATCGGGTCAGGCGCTCCTGCTGCGTCCGGCGTAGTGGTCGGAGCGCGCGCGTCCGAGCAGCGCGGCCCAGTCGCGCACGTCCGGGCGCCGCCGCAGGAGCGCCCGGCGCTCCCGCTCGGTCATCCCGCCCCACACACCGAACTCGACCTGGTGGTCCAGTGCGTGCGCGAGGCACTCGGTGCGGACCGGGCAGGACAGGCAGAACTCACGTGCCTCGCGCTGGTCGGCGCCGGTGACGAACAGGTTCTCGGCGTCCTCGGTGCGGCAGCGTGCGGCCGACCGCCAGTTCCAGACCGCGGTGCAGGCGCGGACGACGACGGCGGGACGCAGGCGGGGCCTGCCGGTGACGGGACGCAGGGTGTCGAGCATCGGGTCGCCTCTCGGGCCGGTGCGGGCCCGGTGGCCCGCGACGTGATGCGTCGATCCTCGACCGCGGAGGGTGTCCGGGTCAGCGCGCAAAACTACGCAACCCGGGGGGTGTCGGCCTGACCGGTTCCTGACGCCGTGGCCCGTAGGCTGGTCCCGTGAGGTTCCCCCGGCGTCTGCTCCGCCCGCTCGGCGTCCTCGCCGGCCTGTGCGTCCTGCTCGGTGTGATCACGGCGGGCATGGCCTTCCCACTGGTCGGCGGCCTCGGCATGCTGTCCAACGAGGCGGGTGACAGCGTCACCTCGAGCTCGGCGGACCTGGTCGGCACCCGCCCGCCGCTGACGACGACGCTCACCGACTCCGACGGCCGCCCGATCGCCTATCTGTTCGACCAGAACCGCACCGAGGTCACGAACGACCAGATCTCGACCGCGATGAAGGGCGCGATGCTGGCCATCGAGGACCGCCGGTTCTACGAGCACGACGGCGTCGACTGGCAGGGCACGCTGCGCGCGGTCGTCGCGAACTCGGCGTCCGGCGACGTCGTCCAGGGTGCCTCGACGATCACCCAGCAGTACGTCAAGAACTACATGCTCTACGTCGACGCGACGAGCGAGGCCGAGCGGCTCAAGGCCACCGAGCAGACACCGGCCCGCAAGCTCAAGGAGGCGCGGATCGCCCTGCAGCTGGAGCGCCAGCTGTCCAAGGACGAGATCCTCAACCGCTACCTCAACATCGTCTTCCTGGGCAACGGCTCCTACGGCGTCGCCGCCGGGGCGCGCACGTACTTCAACACCACACCGGACAAGCTGACCGTCCCGCAGGCCGCGATGCTCGCCGGGATGGTCCGCTCGACCACCCAGTTCGACCCGGTGCAGAACCCGCAGACCGCGCTGCAGCGGCGCAACGTCGTGATCGACCAGATGCGCCAGCAGCAGATGATCGACGACGCCCAGGCGAAGCAGGCCATGGCCGCTCCGCTCGGCGTCGCGAACCCGCTGGTCCGGGTGCCGAACGGCTGCATCGGCGCCGGCGACATGGGCTTCTTCTGCAAGTACGTGACGCAGTACCTGACCGAGGCCGGCTTCACCGAGGAGCAGATCCAGCGCGGCGGCTACACCATCCGCACCACCCTGGACCGCCGCGCGATGACCGAGGTCAAGCGCTCCCTGGACAAGGAGGTGCCGCCGGACACCCCCAACGTCGCGAACGTGATGTCGCTGGTCCAGCCCGGCCAGGACAAGCACCGGGTGCTCGCGATGGGGTCGAGCCGCACGTTCGGCCTGAACGCCGACGCCGAGGAGACCAGCTACGGCCTGCCGTACCAGCCGGTCAACCTCGGTGCCGGGTCGACGTACAAGATCTTCACCGCGGCCACCGCGCTGGAGAAGGGCCTCGGCATCAACTACTCGATGCAGGTGCCGCCCTCGGGCTACGCCTCCCCGATCTACGTCGACGGCAGCGGCCGCCCCGTCCCCGTCGCGAACGCTGGCAACTACCCCGGCCGGATGAGCCTCACCGATGCGCTCGCGCAGTCGCCGAACACCGCGTTCATCAAGCTCGAGGAGTTCACCGGGGTGCCGGACGTGGTCGACATGGCCGTCCGGCTCGGCATGAAGTCGCTGGCCACGACGCCGTTCGTCGACCCGGGCACCGGCAAGCGCACCGACCGCTCGATCGCCGAGGTGATCAAGGACCAGCGGCTCGCGTCGTTCACGCTCGGCGTCACCCCGACGTCGGTGCTGGAGCTGGCCAACGTCGGCGCCACCCTGTTCTCCCAGGGCAAGTGGTGCCCGCCGACGCCGATCGACTCGATCACCGACGCCGAGGGCAAGCCCGTCCCGATCACCGAGGAGCCCTGCCAGCAGGCCGTCGATCCCGCGCTGGCGAACACCCTGGTCACCGGCCTGAGCAAGGACGACGTCGCCGGCACCTCCGCCGCCGCGGCGAGGGCCGCGGGCTGGACCCGGCCGATGGCGGGCAAGACGGGGACGACCCAGCAGCACAAGTCGGCCGCGTTCATGGGTGCGATCCCGGAGATGGCCGGCGCGGTCATCACCTTCGACAACTCCAACCGGCCGCGACCCCTCTGCGACGGCGGCGGCGCCCCCTTCGCCTGCGGGAACGGCAACATCTTCGGCGGCAAGACCCCGGCCCGCACCTGGTACGGCGCGGTGGGCCCGCTCGTCGCGAACACCCCGCCGACCCCGTTGCCGCCGACCGACCCGCGCTACCTCGACGGCGGCGCCGAGTCGCGCATCCCGGACGTCGTCGGCCGGTCGGTGAGCGACGCCCGCGGTGAGCTGGAGGGTGCCGGGTGGCAGGTCACCACCCGCACCGTCGACAACAACGCTCCCGAGGGGACGGTCGTCGGGCAGGAGCCCCGCGGCGCAGCGCTCCCGGGTGAGCAGGTGACGCTGCAGGTCAGCAGCGGGTCGGTGCCCGCTCCGCCGCCGCCCCCGGGCAGCCCGGCTCCGGCACCTGCTCCGGCGCCCGCGCCGGACTCCGGGCCGCAGCCGGGCCGGCCGGACGAGGGGAACCGCCTGCCCGACGGCGGGTGACGCTCCGCCCGGGCGGGTCACCCGGCCGGGCGGCACCGCGCGCCATACCCCGTCGGAAGCAGGCGTCACCGCTGGTCGCGGCCTAGCATGCCGTCATGGCCGTGCGGTGGAGGAACAGCCGCCCCGCGCCGGCCCCCGCCGACGACGGGCGTTGGGGCGTGGCGCGGCTGGTCGCCGAGCGCGAGGCGGACCGGCGGGCCCGGGAGCGGGGTGCCCACCCCGCGGGCCCCGCCGGGGCGGCACAGGACGCGCCCGCGGACCGGCCGGACCCCGACCCGTCCTCGGACGGTGAGCAGCCCGCTGCGGGCGGGCCCGACATCGACGGCCCCACCCGGCGGACCCTGACCGCGGTCCGGCGCCGCAGGCCGGGCCCCGCCGCCATCCCCACCCCGGACGAGGACGCGGACGACTCGGTCCCCGGGCCCCGCCGCCCTGTGACGCCCGCCCCGTCGTCGCCGGTCCCGCCCGTGCCCCGGCGGTCCCCGACCGGCCCGGTGCCCCGGCTGCCCGCCCCGCGCCGACCCCGTTCCGGCGACGAGGAACCCGTCGGGACGGTCTACCGGCCGCCCGCGGTGTCCGCCCGGCCCCCGGTCGACCTCGACGAGGGACTGCTCGGTTTCTCCCGGCTCACCCGCGGCCGGGTCGGAGCGCGGGTGTTCACGATTGTCTTCGTACTGATCTACCTGGTGATCCTGGTCCAGACACTGTCGACGATCGTCTGAGGTCCCGCGGTCGCCGTCGGTGGCCCCGTCTAGCCTGAACATCCGCACGCCGCACCGGGCGAGGAGGTGAGCCGCGATCACGACCCCGTCGTCGTCGACGTCGTCGCACCGCCTGACGTCGGTCCTCGCGATCCCCGCCTTCCGCAGGCTCTGGTCGGTCACCGCGGTCACCGCGACCGGCGAGTGGCTGGCGCTGCTGGCACTCACCTCGCTGGCCACCCACCTCACCGCGGGCGCCGGGTTCACCGCGCAGAGCTTCGCGCTCGGCGGCGTCGTCGCGACCAAGCTGGTGCCGTCGCTGCTGTTCGGGCCGCTCGCCGGGGTGCTCGCCGACCGCTTCGACCGGCGCAAGGTCATGGTGACCTGTGACCTCGCGAAGTTCGTGCTGCTGCTGTCGATCCCGTTCGTCGGGCAGCTGTGGTGGCTGCTGGTCGTGACCCTGCTCCTCGAGCTGTGCACCATGTTCTGGATCCCGGCGAAGGACGCGGCCGTCCCGAACCTGCTGCGCAGCCCGGCGCAGATGGAGAGTGCCGCGCAGCTGGGCCTGCTCGTGACCTACGGCGTCGCGGTCGTCGGCGGTGCGGGGCTGTTCGCGCTGGTCAGCAAGGTCGGCCCGATGTTCGGGGCTGACCAGGAGACCACCGTCTACGCGGCGCTGTGCCTCAACGGGTTCGCGTTCCTGCTCTCGGCGCTGGTCGTGTACTTCGCGATCCCCGAGATCTCCGGCCGGGCCACCGAGGCCGAGCGGCAGCAGGCCCCGCCGTCGCTGCTGTACCTGCTGCGCGACGGCTACACCTACGTCGTCCGCACCCCGCTCGTGCGCGGGCTGGTCGTCGGGGTCGTCGGCGGGTTCACCGCGGGCGGCGCCGTGATCGCGACGGCCAAGCTCTACGCGTCGAGCCTCGGCGGTGGGGACGCGGCGTACTCGATCCTGTTCGCGTCGGTCTTCGCCGGACTCGCCGCGGGCATGGCCCTCGGCCCGGTGCTGGCCCGGCAGGTGCCGCACCGGCGGCTGTTCGGCAGCGCGATCGTCGGGGCCGGGGTGTCGCTCGTCGTCGTGGCGGTGGCGGTGCACCTGTTCATGGCGATCGCCGCGGTGCTGGTCGTCGGCGCGTTCGCCGGGATCGCCTTCCTGACCGGGCTCACGATCATCGGCACCGAGGTCGCCGACGGGATCCGCGGCCGGGTCAACGCGTTCGTGCAGTCCCTGGTCCGGCTGGTGCTGCTGGGGGCGATGTCGGTGGTGCCGGTCGTCGTCGGCGTCGTCGCGACCCGGACGGTGACCGTCGGCGATACCGCGCTGCTGGTCGACGGCACGCGGTTCGTGCTCGCCGGGGCGGGCGTCCTGGCGGCGGCGGTCGGCGTCGTCGCGCGCCGGCAGATGACGGAGGAGGGATCGTCGTGAGTGTGTGGGACGACGTGGTGGGCCAGCCCGCCGCCGTCGCCGAGCTGGACGCGGCGGCATCGGACCCGTCGGCGATGACCCACGCCTGGCTGTTCACCGGCCCGCCCGGCTCCGGCCGGTCCAACGCCGCGCGCGCCTTCGCGGCCGCCCTGCAGTGCCGCTACCACGGCTGCGGCGAGTGCGCGGCCTGCAGGACCGTCATGGCGGGCACGCACTCCGACGTCCGGGAGATCGTCCCCGAGGGACTGTCCATCTCGGTCGCCGAGATGCGCTCGCTCGTGCAGCTCGCCGCCCGCAAGCCCGCCACCGGGACCTGGCAGATCGTGATCATCGCCGACGCCGACCGGCTCACCGAGGGCGCGTCGAACGCGCTGCTCAAGGCGGTCGAGGAGCCGGCCCCGGAGACGGTGTTCCTGCTCTGCGCGCCGTCCGACCATCCCGACGACGTGCCCGTCACGATCCGGTCGCGCTGCCGGATGGTGCACCTGCGCAGCCCGGCGCCCGACGCCGTCGCCGGGGTGCTGCGCGACCGCGACGGCATCGATCCCGAGCAGGCCCGGTGGGCCGCGTCGGTGTGCGGCGGCCACGTCGGCCGGGCGCGGCGCCTCGCCCGTGACCCGCAGGCCCGTGCCCGTCGCGAGGAGATCCTCGGCGTGCCGACGAAGCTCCGTCGCCTCGGCGACGCGTTCTTCCACGCCGACGTGCTGATCCGCGCGGCCGAGGCCGAGGCCGAGGAGCTGCGCTCCTCCCGTGACGAGTCCGAGCGTGAGGAGCTGGCGGTCGCGATGGGGGCCGGGGGCACCGGCAAGGGCGCCGCCGCGGCGGCCCGCTCGGCGAAGGCGGCCGAGCGGGACCTGGAGAAGCGGCAGAAGAGCCGCGCCACCCGTACGCAGCGGGACGCGCTCGACCGTGCCCTGGTCGACCTCGCCGGCTTCTACCGGGACGCGATCGTCGCCGCGACCGGTGCGACGGTGCCGCTGACCAACCCGGACCGCGACCGCGAGATCCGGGTGGCCGCCGCCGAGTGGGGCCCGGAGTCGAGCCTGCGCCGGCTGGAGGCGGTGCTCGCCTGCCGCGACGCGCTGGAGCAGAACGTGAAGCCGCGGATCGCCGTCGAGGCCATGATGACCGCGCTGCACCGTGGATGACCGGCCACCTCACACTGCTTCCCGTTCACCCCCTGAGCTCCACCCGCGTCGCCAGCACCACCTGGTCGCTGGTGGGGTCCGGCGCCCCCCGCAGTTCCGGCGGCCGCGGCACGAAGCCCGGCACCCCATTCAGCCCCGGCGAGAGGTCCGCGACGGCCACGCTCAGCGGCCCCGGCCCCGTCACCAGCTCGACGACGGCACCCGCGGCCGGCACCGCGTGCAGCCGCACCTCGGTCAGCCCGTCCGCTGGCGCGGCCGACACCGCGGGCCGTCCGGCGGGGGTCACGGTCGCCGCGGCGACGGCCCGGTCCGGTCGTAGCGTGATCCCCGGCGCCCCGCGCGGGCTCGTCACACGCAGCACCGCCCGGTCCGCGGTGCGGCTCAGGACCTCCGCTCGCGGCCCCGGCACGGCCAGCGGCTGCGCCGGCCCGGTCCGGACCTCGTCCGGCCCCGGCCAGGCCGGCACCTCCCGCGCCGGGGTGTCCAGGTAGCGGGCAGTCCAGGGCGCAGGGACGGTCTGGTTGCTGACCCAGCGGGCACCCTCGTCGTCCTGCAGGAACGACAGGTGCGAGGCCTGCGGCCGCTCCGCCGACGGACCGTTCAGCGCCGCCCCCACCCCGGCGAGGACGACCGAGGCCAGCACCGCCGCGACGGGCACCGGCCACGCCCGCCCGGGCCGGTCTCCGGCCGCCGCGCGTCGCACCCCCTCCGGTACGAGAACGAGCGTGAGCGCCGCGGCGGTGAGCACGAGCGCCGCGGCCGGGACGCCGTCGCACACCCCGGACAGTACGAACAGATCCCAGCCAAGCGGCACCAGCAGTGCCGCCACCGGTACCGCGCCCAGCGTGGCGGCTGCCGTCGCGCCGACCGGGCGCCCCCGTAGCGCCAGGGCGGCAGCGAGCCCGGCGCCCGCGGCGGCCGCGGGCCACGCGAACAGGTACGACGCGCCCGGCACCGTGGCCGCTGTGACCAGGCCCAGCACGGCGAGCACCAGCGCCCCGGCCGTCGCCGCGCCGGCGGTGCCCGCCCAGCGGCGCACCGCGAGCCACCACAGTGCCGTCACTGCGACGGCCAGCGCCACCGCGGCTGCCTGCACCGGGATCGGGCGGTGCAGGAACGGCCCGGTGTCCGCCCAGACCGGGTGCACCGCCAGGAGCGCCTGCCACAGCCCCACCGACGCGAACACCGTGGCGACGGCCGCGACGAGCAGCAGCACCGCCGCACCCAGGACGTGCGGCACCGTCGTCGCCCCGCACCGACGCGCGACCAGCACTGCGGCGACGACCGCGACCGCCCCGAGCGTCGCCACCGGCCACGCCAGCCACGACGGGTACACGACGGTCGTCCCGGCGAGACGGAAGTACGTCGCGTCGCCCTGTGGTGCGGCACCGGACGCCGCCGGGTCGAGCGGGGCGAGATCCTGGTTCCCCAGGGCACGGGCCAGACCCAGCGCGGCCTCGCCGTGCCCCTGCAGGCTTGCCGCGCTCAGGTTCTCCGGAGCGTCGCCCGTCGTGTGGTACTGCACCGGCTGCTCGACGAACGCGACGTCCATGCCGGGCCGGCCGGCGTCGATGACCCGGGTGAGGTCGGTGTCGTTGGGCAGCAGCCGGAACATCTCGACCAGTGACGAGTCGCCCGTGGGGTGCGGGACGGCGTCGGCGAACACCCGGGCCAGCCCGGTGTTGCCCGGGGAGGTCCGGAACATCAGCGACGGCCCGGACACCCCGCGCGCCTCGAAGTTCACGGTGACCGTCGGGCGCGCGGATGGGCTCAGCTCGTCGCGCACCCAGGCCTGCATGCCGAGCAGACCGACCTCCTCGGCGTCGGTGATCAGCACGACGAGGTCGTTGCGCAGCGGCGGGCCCTCCCGCATCGCGCGCACCGCCTCCAGGATCGCTGCCACTGACGCCATGTCGTCCGCGGCGCCGGGCCCGCTCGCGACCGAGTCGTAGTGCGCGGACAGAACGACCGCCCCGGTCGGGTCGGTGCCGGGCAGGGTGGCGACGAGGTTGTCGACCGGTGCCGCGGTCAGCCTGTCGTCGGCCCCGCCGATGCCGGTCGAGGAGTGCAGCCGTGTGGTCAGCCCGGCCGCGCTCAGCCGGGCGGCGATCGCGTCCCGGGCGGCACCGGCGGCCTGGCTCCCGCCCGGGCGCGGGCCGTCGACCAGGTCGTGCACCGTGCGCATCGCCCGGTCCGCGCTGAACACGCCGGGGTCCGCGTCAGTCGGGACGGGAACTGGTGCACGTCCGTCCAGCCACGTCGCCGCACTCACCAGGAGTAGGGCCAGGACCGCCAGCAGCCGCATCGTCACGGGGGTGATCCTGTCTCCGGACGACGCAGTGGGCGTCCGACTTCCGGATGATCCCGGGGCCGTGGACGCGGTGGGGCACTGTTCGGCCGAACCGTATCGGTCGGGGAGCCGGTGGGGGGTGCTCCGGTGGCGTGGAGGGCGCCGCTACACTAGTTCCGCACCACGCCGCCTTAGCTCAGTCGGTTAGAGCGACGCACTCGTAATGCGTAGGTCTGGGGTTCGACTCCCCAAGGCGGCTCGCCTCTCACCAGGGACTTCCCGACTATCGGAAGTCCCTGGTCGCATGTCGGGACCAGTTTGGGGACCAGTTGTACCCGCTAGGCAGGCATCAGCACGCCCGCCGGACCGTCGTCCCCACCGTCCTGCAAGAGGTCGAGCAGTCGACTCCGCCACGTGTCCGGCAGCGTGTCCGCGAGATCCCGGATGGCGGCCTCCTGGACCCGACTCAGGCCCTCCTGGCGGGCAGCGTCAGCTATGTCCGACGGTGACGCCCACAGCAGCCCGCCGACCTGCCCGGCTATCTCCCGTTTCAGCTCGTCCGGCACGTGCATGTACCGGGAAGCCATCGACGCTTCCGACCATCCCATGATGTCCATAACGGCCCGTACGGGGACCTTCAGGACGAGCAGCATCGTCGCGGCCGTGTGGCGCGCGTCGTGCAGCCTGGCGGGCCGCACGGATGACGCCGTGAGCATGTCTCGCCATTCCTGGTAGTCGCGGCGCGGGTCGAGTGGTCGACCGGTCGGTTGAGCGAACATCCAATCGCCGTCCTGCCACATCTCCACCGCCAGGTTCCGTTCCGCCCGCTGTTCTTGGCGGTGGCGTTCGAGCCACAGCATGAGCGGGCGCGGAACACTCACGACACGGCGCCCGGCGCGCGATTTCGTGTCGGCCTCGAATACACCCCCGTCCTGTCGCCGCGGGCAGTGGCGCGCGTGCCCCTTGCAATCGTCGGGGCACAGCGGTGGGCAAGCCCGCGTGTGGTGGCGGCAATCGATCGGGCAGCGCTCTGTCTTGTGCCAATCTGCAGCGCACGCGCGCGGATCAGCGCATCCGTGACGCCACGTCCCGCGTTGAAGGGCGCGCCGGACCGTGATGGTTCCGCCACAAACATCAAGGTCGGACCACTTCAGCCCGATTGCCTCGCCTTGACGGAAGCCCATCGCCAGCGCGAGAGCGAAGCGGACGCCGTTTCGGCGTTCGCTGGCGGTGGCCAGGATGCGCCGCGCTTCCTCCAATGTCAGCGGTTCGATTTCTGGCTCCACGAGCTGTGGTGCCCGCGCGACGAGAGCCGGGTTCTCGACGATATGACGGCGTCGCAATGCCTCGTTGAGCGACGTCCGCAGCGTGGCGTGCACGTGGTAGATCGACGATGACGCCAGCGCGGGTCGCCGCGCGCGGAGTTTCACGTACAGCTTCTCGATGTGCTCTGGCTGGAGCTTGTCGAGGCGATGCGCGCCGAGCCCTGGAATGAGGTACTCGACGACGTCCGTGCGGTACCGGGCAACCGTCTTCGGGCGCAGTGCTGGACCCACGATGTTGTCGAGCCAGTGCGTGAGCCATTTTCGACGGTCCAGGCCTGTCCAGGCTTGCGCACCTTGCCGGAGTCGCGCTGCTTCTCCAACTCGCGAACAGCGCGGATCGCCTCCGTCTCGTTCTTCCGCTTGACGGTCCGGCGGTCGGGCTTGCCATTGTCGCGCACTCCCATCGTGACCTTGCCGATCCAGCACTTGTCGTATGTGCTGTAGAAGATCGATGACGCACCGTTTGGTGCGCGCGTACCTTCCTCCCGCTTCCTACGCGGCATCGCTGTTCTCGCTCTCGTCGATCGGGCATTCGGGACTGGACGCCACTGCGAGCTGTGCAATGTACGAAGTCAGTGAGGCTTATTCAGGCCCCGTGAAATAACGATCTAGCCCGGCGTGTCGGGTTGGGCGACAGCCCGTCCATCGCGAATATTGGTTTGCCGAATCAATCCGAGATGAACGGGCTGCCGCAGTATGTACTATACCACTGGTTTCCGGCGTGATGAAATTCAGGATCTTGTCGCTATAGTGTATGAGCAGGATCAGCGGGACGCGACGGAGGCACGTTTGTCTTGGCCGCCGGTTCTGGGGTTGTTCTGGTCGGTGGTGATCACGTTGGCGTATCTGCGCGGGAATCGTGTGCAGTGGGAGTTGGCGGAAACCTATGGGGTGTCGCAGTCGACGGTTAGTCGAGCGATCACGGGGGTGACACCGTTGCTGGCACAGGCGCTGCGGAGTGTCGTTCCGACGGCAGAGGAGCTTCGTGCCGATCGGCAGTACATCATCGATGGAACCTTGCTGCCCTGCTGGTCATGGGCCGCGGTGCCGGGTCTGTGGTCGGGCAAGCATCGCACCACCGGCGTCGTCGTCCAGGTCGCAGCCACCCTGGAAGGGCAGCTGTCGTGGATCTCCGACCCGACCCCAGGCTCCCGACACGACCTATATTGCCTCGACCAATCCGGCGCCCTCGACCACCTCGCCACATACTCCCCGATCGGCGATAAAGGATACATCGGGCGCGGCATGCTCACCCCGTTCAAAAAACCACCCGGCCGGGAACTTCTCGACTGGCAAAAAACATTCAACAAGAGCCTCAACCACACACGCGCCACCATCGAACGAGTCATCGCCCATATCAAAACGTGGAAAGTTCTCCACACAGACTACCGGCGGCCCTACGCCACATTTAAAACGACAATCTCGGCAGTCATCGGACTCATCTTCTACACACTTACCTGACGGAGCCTGAATAAGCCTCAGTGCGTCGATTGAGATCCGCCGCAATCGCCCGATCCGTACGGATTCTATGTCGCCGGACTTCACGAGCGCGAACATCCGTGTTCGACCGATCCCCAGCCATTCGGCCGCTTCCTCAACGGTGAGAAGTGTCCGCGATGGAAAAGAGCGCCGTTCGACAACGACAGGCGCCGGAGGAGTCAGTAGCTCGGCCAGCCGGGCCAAGAGCCCGACGATCTCAGCAGTGTCAGCGCGACCGCTCGGCGCGGGAACGGCACTCACGCTCCACCTCCGACGGCGCGGAGGTGCGGGGTATCCGTACCAAGCGTCCCAAGCGTTGCATGCCTGGTCAGGGGTGGTACGGATGTTTCGGTGGGACGCTTGTATCCGTACCGGGGCTCGTCGGGTGGGACGCTTGTATCCGTACCGGGAGAACAAGCGTCCCGGGCCTGACCTGCGGTGCGACGCTTGGGACGCTTGGTACGGATGTCTGGTCCTCCCGGCTCGGTGTCGGCTGCCTCGACATCGGTCTCGGCGCCGTCGGAGTCGAACACCGAGGGGGTGTAGCGGTGCCAGGCGTCGGAGAAGTCGACGCACCGGTAGCCCTTCATCTGCCCTTCGGTGAATCGGAGCGTGGTCGAGCGAATCCCGAAGTCGGCGAGCATCAGCCCGAGCTTGCGAATGGTCAGCCCGGCTGGTCCGCCGAACTCCGACCACGGGGCGTCTGGATCGGCGCGCAACCGTTCCAGCAGCAGCTTGGAGGGAATGGCCTGCAGGTCGGCGAGCGCAGCGTGGCAGTCGATGAGGAGCCGGACTCGTTCGGAGCCCTGGTCGTTGTCGTAGGCTTCACCGAGCAGGGCGATGATGGCTGCGCGGGCTCGGTCGGGCCAGTCGCCTCCGGCGTGGTCGGCGATGGCGACGAGGGGTTCCCAGGTGTCGGCGGCCCGGTCCTCGACCGGCATGGCGGGCGCGGCCTGCTCCAGGGCGGGCAGCACCTGCCGGACCCATCGGTGCAGGCTTCCGCAGAGGGTCTGCAAGGCGGGCCGGTCCCGGCGGAAGCGGTACGGGTCGACGTGCTCACCGTCGGCGCGGCGGCGCATCCGCACGATGACGGCCCGGTCCTCGATGGTGTCGGGCATGGTCCCGATCCCGGCGAGCGCGGCCATGGCGAACGTGGGGATGCGCTCCACCTGCTGCTTGGCCGCGTCGTAGCGCATCGCGGGCCGGTTGCGTTGGTGACCGGCATTGAGCAGCCCTCGCAGGTCTTCGTTCGCTCCGGCGGCCGGGCCGAAAATCGTGTCGGCCTCGTCGACGAGCAGCGTGGGCGGGTCGTCGGTGATCGATCGGAAGATGGCCGACGGGCTGCTGTTGACGGTGATGAACGCGTTCCAGCACAGCGCCTCGACGATGTCGAGCAGTCGAGACTTGCCGCAGCGCTTCTCCGGCGCGCGGATGACCAGGCGAGCGGCGTGAGCCCATGCGGGTTGGGCGTGGGTGGCTGCGATCCAGAGCGTGACGGCGTGGGCGGCGGCTTCGGACGGCAGGATCACGTACCGGCGCAGCACGCTGAGCACGTCGTCGAGCAGCTCGGCCCCAGCGTTCTCGGTGCCCTCGGTGTCCTCCATGGCGTCGCCCGGAGTGGGGCGGTGGGGCGTGTTCTCGTCGGTGGTGGTTGGTTCGTGTCGGGTGGTAGGGGGTGCGGTCTCGGGCGCGTTCACGGGGCTCTGACTGCCTTCCTGTGGGCCGTTTGCGGTGGGGGTGGGGTCAGGGGCGGGGCTCATGCGGGGACTCCTTCGTCTCGGAAGCCGCCGGTGATCGCGGCGTGGATGTCGCGTTCGGTTTGCTGGGCGGCGTGGCCTGCATCGGTGAGGGCGGCGACGGCGGCGGTGCGGGTGAGGGCCCCGGCGGCGACCATGCGGGCCAGGCCGCGTGCGGCGCCGTACAAGGTGGCTCGGCGGCGGCCTTTCGGGGCGGTCCGGACGGTGGCCAGGGTCGCAGCGAGCAGCGCGTCCGGGGATGAGATGCCCCTGCCCCAGTTGCCGGTGGGTATCGGGCGTGGAGCGGGGCTCTCTGTCGGTGGTGCGCTGGGTTCAGGCTGCGAGGTCGGTGCGGTGAGGACCAGGCCGCGAAGGGCGGGGGGCATCTCGATGACTGGTCGTGGTGCGGGCAGCCACCGGTAGGCCTGACCGGTGTCGGGATGCACCGACGGCGAGAGCACGACGTAGCCGCCGTCGGCCTTGATGTCCACGCCGTCCCGGCCGGGCAGGGCGCGGGAGACCACGGGTATGCCGGGGTGTCGGTAGTAGAGGTGCCAGCCACCTCCGCCGGTGGCGGCGCCGAGGGTGGGCGGCATCAGTGCCGGGTCGAGGCGCCCGCCGTGGCGGGGGTCGATATCGACCACAACCAGACCTGACGGTGCGCCGGTACGCACGGCCAACAGTCCGCCGGGGACGGCGGCCAGCATGGCGGCGATGCGGGCCGGGTCGAGGGTGGCGGCGTAGAAGCCGTGGCAGGTCAGGCATCCGCAGGCCTGCCGGTCATGCGATGGGTCGGCGGCGCGGCAGCGTGCGCAGTTGGCGACCGGCCGCTTCGACCGGCCAAGCACGAACAGCGGCCAGCCGCGATCCACGGCAGCGACCGCCGCCGCCATGAACACTTCTGTTCGTTCGCTGAGGTCAAAGTGGTTACTGTACGTAGACATAGGAACTCCAGGGGTGACCGTGAGATGGCATGGGTCTAGCGGCACGGGACCCCTCCGGGGTGCCGCGTGAGGCCGATATGCAGGGGGTTTGCTGTGGTGGTGCTAGGAGCTAGCGGGCTGGTCAGATCGGAGATGGGGCGCTAGCGGGGGCCGCTAGGTCTAGCGGGCGGTGCCGCTAGGCAAGATCGCCAGCGCCCATCTCCGATCTGACCGGCTCCGACTACGCTGCGTGACCTTCCGGGGCGTCTGGTTCGACGGTGCGGTCGGTGCGGGTGGCGAGCCACGTGGTGACGATGGCCTCCCGCAGGTAGCCGCGCCGGTTCGCGCCGTCGCCGGTTTCCGGGTCGGTGCCCCATACCTGGCCGGGCTTGAGGCCGTAGGGCTTGAGCCCGGCCGCGAGCGTGGCCGGGGTGGCCTTGGCGTAGATGTCGGGCCACTGGGCCGTGAGGCGGGTGGCGATGACCTCGGACCACAGCCGGTCCTCGTCGGGGCCGAACACGGCCGCCATGTCGGCCAGGATCGACCGCCGTGCCGTGGTTTCGGTCGTCTCGTCGACCTCACCGGCGGCGTGGCCGGTGATGGTCCCGGCGGCCTCCCGTAGCGCGCGGGCGCGGGCGCCGATGGCCTCGGCGGCCGGGCCGTCGATGTAGGCGGTGCGGACAATCTGGGCGTCGTCCCCGGCGCCGACGAGGTAGCCGATGCCCTTGTCCTTGGCGGTGAACATCGTCGCCCGCAGGCCCTGCTGGTAGGACGAGGTGCCGAGCACCATATCGTTCTCGACCTGCCCCATCACGCGCAGGCAGAACCGGATGCCGATGTTCGCCGAGACGCCGGTCGGCATGGACTTGGCGTCCGGGCGCTGCGTGGCCAAGATGAGGATGATGCCCAGCGCGGGGCCGCGCTTGATGATGGCCTCTGCCAGGCGGGCCGCCTCGTCCTTGTGGTCGGGGTGGCTGAACAGCTCCTGGCGCTCGTCGATGCCGATGACCTGCGTGTGCAGCTTGAGTTCACGGCGCGCCGAGAGCTGCGGGGTGACCTTGTTCTCCGGGCACCGCTCACGAGGCAGGCGGCGGATGGTCGCCGCGCGGGTGTCCAGCTCGGCGTAGACCTCCCGCAGGGTGTCCATGCAGGCTTCGAGGGTGGCCGGGTCGGCGCCGGAGCCGTAGCGGTGGCAGCAGTGCTCGACCATGGACAGGTCGCCGGTGCCCTTGAGTTCGAACACGCGGAGCTGGGCACCCGCGTCGAGTGCAGCGGCCAGGATCAGCACGCGCATGGCGAACGTCTTGCCCATGCGGGGCTTGGACCCGATCAGCACCGACTCGAACATCATCAGGATGTCGACGGAGCGTCCGCGCTGGTCGACTCCGAACGGGACGGGTCGGTGCAGGTCGACCGTGCCCCGCTTGGCTAGCGGCCACGCGACGGGCTTGGAGGTGGCCAGGTCGTTGTCCCCAACCCACAGCACCAGCCGCCCGGCGTGCTCGGCTTGGTTGGGCTCGGGCCACACGCACCCCATCGGCCGCCGGAGGCCGGAGGCGAGCCGGTCACGGCGCTCGATGACGTCCACCGCCGTCACCCCGTGTGGGAGGTCGACATCCGCGCGCCAGCCGGGGCCGTCACGGGTGATCGGGGCCGGGAAGGTGATGCCCTGACCGCCCTTGCTCATGGCCTGGTTGATCCCGGAGATCCCCAGCGCGGCGAGTGAGCGGATCACGACCTCCGAGGTCAGGCGCTCCACACGGGTGCGAACCACCGACGCGCCGGTGATCGGCCGGTCTACCGGGGTACCGACCTTCCCGAGCACGAGCGCCAGCACCAGCGCGGCGGTCCACAGATAGAGGGCGGGCAGCCACATCAGCGCGGCCACGACCGTGGCGCCGGTGAGCATGGTCGCGACGAACGCGGCCCGGCGGCGGGTCGCCACCCGCTGGGCGCGGTCGGCGGTGAGCTTGAGGTAGGTGTCGTACTCCTTGCCCGCCCCGGCGGCGGTGCGCAGGGTCGCGGCCTCGGAGTCGTTGACCCACCGCGCCCCCGCCCGCAGCGCCACCCACGCCCCGCGCAGAGACCAGCGCAGCAGCTTGGCCCCGTACAGCGGTGCGCGGATGGCGTGGAAGCCGGTCACGTGCCAGGCCCAGCCCAGCGCCCACCGAGCAGCAGCACGGACGTCGACGGTGCGCGTCAGCCACGGCGCGATGATCGAGTGACGGGCGATCTCGCGGCGCTGCCACGGCAGCAGCCCCTCAGCGTGGGAGCCCTCAGTGACGCGGGCCCCGACGACGTCGGTGGGCGAGTCAACCGGCACCAGTGGCTGCCCGTTCTCGTCCTCGGCAACCTCGTCGAGGTCGGTACGAGCGGGCTCCTGGTCGTCGTCGCCGGACTTGCGCATCACGATCGGCGTGTCCATCGTGGACCCTTCGGTGGTCGGGTCGTGCGGGTCGTCGGGGCCGGGTGCGGCCAGAGCGGTGACGGTCATCAGACGGCCTCTCCGTCGGTGCTGTCGTTGGTGGTGTCGGTGTCGCGGATGAGGTGGGACAGGGCCGCGCCGCAGCCGAGCACGACCACGGGCAGGCAGGACACGAACGCGGTGATCTGCCAGGGCGCGCGGTCCATCCCGGCAGCGACCATGAGGTGGTAGGCGATCTGCCCGGCCGCTCCGAGCGCGAGCGCGGCTACGGTCGACCAGCGAGCGAACCGGCGGGCGGCATCGCTCACCGCTCCGGCCGGGGCGAGCCAGGCGCGCAGTGCGAACGCGGCGTAGGCCTCCACGGCGATCGGCAGCGTGATCGCGGAGTTCACCACCACCTGGTCGGCGATCCCCGGCAGCAGCCGGATGGGCCCGAAGCCGGTCAGCTCACCGAGCCCGACCCAGCCACCCCAGATGGACACGAACGCGCCGAGCGCGATCAACACCACCGGCCACGTCCCGATCCGTGAGCGCTTTGCCGGTGCGGTGGTGGGTGCGTCCGTGACCGACGTGACCGGCGAGAACACCGCCTCGTCGGTGCGCTCGTCGATCGACTCGGCGGTGGTCGCCGCATCGTCGTTGTCGGACGCGGCAGCGGTCGCTGGTACGAGGTGCAGTGCCGTGACCGCGCTGTCGGTGGTCGGGCTCGTGGCCTCAGTGGGGTTGAACCCGCAGGCGCGAAGGGCGTCGATGGCGGCGGTTGCCTTCGGTCGGCCGACGCGGTGTTCGGCCATGACCTGACGCAGCGACGGCCACGCCTGGATGCGGATGGCGTGCTCGCGCACTCGGTCGGTCAGCTCGTCGACGGGTAGCGGGTAGGCGCTGGTCATCGGTGGCCCCCTCGGTTGGTGGTGTGCATGACGTCGGTGATGGCGAGCAGCCGCGCGACGGTGGCCCCGGCGAACAGCGCCGGGACGCCCAACACGACGGCCCAGACCCTTGGGTCGGTGCTGTGGGCGAGGACGGCCCACTGGATGCCGACCACGACAGAGGTGGAGATCAGGGTGCGCATCGCGGAGCCGCCCATGCGCTCGACTCGACGGACCGACCGGTCGGCGCCGCTGGTGCGGGAACCGCCGCCGGAGGTGAACAGCGAGGCGACGCCGAGCAGGGCGAGCACTCCGAAGGCGATGAGCAGCCCCTGCCCGGTCATGCCGCACCCGCCAGCGACGTGCGGGCCGCAGCAGCGGCGGCGTGGCAGTCCCAGCACTCCCCGAGCGAGCGCGGGATGCGGTAGCCGGCGTCGAGCCCGCACGTCGGGCAGACCTGCTGAGCGGCGTTGCACCGGGCCACGGAGGCCCACCGAGCCGGAGTCATCGGCCGCTTCGGCACGGCCAGATCAACGCGGTAGAGGTAGGCCCAGCGCGGCCGGTTGCCCGGACCCCACACGAGCCATCCGGCGACGTCCTGCCCGGCCGGTCGCAGGCCCAGCGCGGCAAGCTGCCGCACCGTGGCCAGGCCAGTGGGCGCCCAGCCGTAGGTAAACACCGGGGCACCGGCGTAGCGGCCCGCGCACGGCCACTGGCGGCCGTCCCAGAGCCTCACCGTCGAGCGCGGCGCCGGTCGGGGGACAGTGCTGTACCCGCCCATTACGCGGCCTCGTCGATGAGCCGGACGTCGGTGGTGGCAGGGCCACAGCCCGGCAGCAGCACCGGCCGACGGCCAGCCGCCACGATCCGAGCGATGGCCCGGCGCGCCTCGCGACGCTCCCGACGGATGTCGGCCGCGAACGGCACCGGGTAGGCCACGGGCCGAACCACAGGCTCGGCCGCCACCTCCCGGACCACGCGGTGCCAGTACCGGCGCACCGCGCGCGCTCCCTCTTCGTTGAGCTGCCCGACGCACTCAGCGAGCGCGGCCGGGTCTGTTGCGTTCTTCACTGGGCTCCTCAGGGCATGGCGAAATAAGCCGGGGGCATCCGGCTTCCTCGCTGAGTTGAGTTGCGTCGACCGGTTTCCCGGCGACACAGATCAAGCTAGGACAGCATGCCTAGTACGGTCAACACAGCAAGGCTAGGTAGCTGGGGCTTCACCCAACTGGCCTAGCAAGGCTGGGTATGATGCCTCCATGGACAGCCTCAATCCAGACGATCCGCGACCGGAGTTTCAGCAGGTGGCGGCCATCTTGAGAGCCCAGATCGTCACGCGGATCCTGGAGCCGGGGGAGCAGCTCCCCTCCACGCCGGAGCTGATGCAGCACTTCGGCGTAGCCCGCGCGACCATCCAGAAGGCAACGGACCTCCTCAAGGCGGAGGGCCTCATCGTCGGCCGTCAGGGTAAGGGCGTGTTCGTGCGCCAACGCACGGAGCGATCAGTCGGTCTGCGACCACACGTCGAACAAATATTCGTGAGCGGTGATGTGGTGATTGACTTCGCCGGGTTCTCCGCTGAGACGCTATTCGGGGTGATCCAAGAGCCATTGGACAAACTCCGTAGTGGGACGCTCGGCGCCGAGACCGTCACGATTCGAATCCTGGTGCCGGACCTCTCATTGCCGATCGGATTGCCATCGCTGGCGCCAGATGGCGAGGACTCGCCGGGAGTGCGCGCACGCATGGATCGGATCGTTCAGAGGTCGACGCAATCGATCGCTGACACCGTGTCCGAACTAGCGGCACTCGGACTCATAAAGTCCGGCTCGGCCGAAGTTCGAACGGTTCACATGGCGCCACTTTTCAAGCTCTTTATTCTGAACTCTACAGAAGCCTTCTTCGGATTCTATCCGGTCGTTCAGCACGCCGTGGCCGTGAAGGGTAACCCGACAGAAATCTATGACCCGATGGGCAAGGATGCAACGCTCTTCCACTTCGCTAAGTCGGATGATCCAGAATCGATTGAGTCACAGTATGTCGAGCAGGCTCAAATCTGGTTTGAAAGCGTTTGGTCGTCGGTGGCCCGGAGCTGCGAATCCGCATGAGCGCCGCGAGCAATGTGGGCGCGATACTTAACGCCGCCGATTGTCTGCTATTTGACTTCGACGGGCCATTGTGTGACGTTTTTTCTGGCTTGAGTGCGCCGTCGATCGCGCGTCGCCTTGAGTCTATCGCGGGTCGGTGTTTTGATACCGACGATCCCCTGGTAGTCATGCATGAATGTCGCCGTGTCGTTGAGCGAGAGTTGGCGGACATCGTTGAGGACGCGTTGATTGAAAACGAGGTGTTCGCGATCGAGTCGGCGCGCACTAATGCGACTGGCGTCGACTCAATGCGCGAAGCACGTAAAGCGGGGTTCTCCATAGGGATTGTTTCGAACAACTCGGCAGATGCCGTTCGTCAATTTCTCGCCGTGAACGAGTTATCGGAAATTGTCAGTGCGGTAGTTGGTCGTCACTTCCGACGGCCCGATCTCATGAAGCCGAATCCCTGGCCGCTCGCCCGTGCCGTTGAGCTGGTAGGCGGCTCACCCGTCCGAGCTGTCCTGATCGGTGACTCCGTGACCGACGTTGAGGCGTGCCTCGCTGGGGGGGTGGGGTGCATCGCTCTGGCCAACAAGCCGGGCAAGCGCGAGGCGTTCAGGCGCGCCGGTGCTCACGTCATCGTGGATGACATGGCGGAGCTGAGTCACGCCATCCGGTCCGCGTAGCCACCTCCCGGCTAACGGCAGCCGGGGACCAATCAGGGGACCAGTTCATGCCCGATCAGTGCGGTCCGTAGGTGTTCGTGAGTCGTGTTGACCAGGCGTTCAACCATGAGTCGAACGGGCCTGAACGGTGACGCCAGGGCCTCGTAATGCGTAGGTCTGGGGTTCGACTCCCCAAGGCGGCTCCGAGAAGCCCCTGGTAGCGACGCTTCCGGGGGCTTCTTCATGTAGCGGGGAAGATCCATTTCCCTTAGGTCCCCTTCACTGGCGGCACGCCTCTCCCTCCGCTGGCGGGGGCACATGGCGACCGCTCGGCTACACGCTGTAGTGCTCGGCCACGGAGCGTTCCTATCATGATCAACTTCTGGCGCAGGCTCCGCGTCTACTTCCGCCGTGGCCGCCACCATGGGAGGGGCAGAGGGGGCGCAGCTGGCCGTGGTGACTACGGCTTCAGTAACCGTTCCTCGACGTCCGTAATGCCGGTCGGCGAGATCATCGACATGCCTGAGTCCCTGTCGTACTCGATCAACCTGCGGCCGTGAAGCCGGGACAGGACCCGGCGGTAGTTGAACAGCTTGTCCTGCTCCAGGCTGGCGGTGAGCTTCTTCTCGTGGACGCCGACGACGTCTGAGTAGAGGAGCAGCAACGTGCTGTCCTCGAGGCCAAGACCGGTGTCGAGGACGCGGACGACGTCGCCAACCTGCCAGAGGATCGGCACGGTCCGATCCACGAGCGACTCGACAACCTTCGTGGCCTCTTCCACCGAGATGGCGTGGAAAATCCGAACCAACTCGGCCATGATCCACTGCGACATGTGGACCGCGACGGTGGCGTCCATGAAGTTCGCGTCTACGTCCCCGCCGACGTGGCCGACGCCTCGTTTGTTCCGGAGGGCGTACAGCGGGACGAGCATGCGGGGAAGCACCACGCGGGCCGAGTCCGAGCCAGCCGTCTTCGGCTTCTTCTCCAGGTCCTTGCAGGCAGTATCGAACTGCGCGGGCTTCGATGCGGTTGCCGGGAAGTTGTCGCCATCGAGATGGCCGGCCAGGATTGTGTAGACGATCTCGCACAAGCGGCCGCTGTCCAGCGTGGTGGCCTCCCAGCGCCGCTCCCGGAAGTTCCGAGTGACCTTCTCGAATTCAGTGATCAACTCGCCGCGCAGTTCGGTCGGTAACTGGCCGAGTGCTGCGGTGGCGGATACAGGCACTCCCTATCGCTCCTGCTCGGAATCGCCCTTGAACCCGTTGTGGACGGCGTCGTAGCCCGTGTTGGTCAGGTAGAAGTTGCTCCCGTCGGAGTCCACCGCGATCCACTGATTGCGGATCGCCGCGTTGAAGTCCCGGTGAAAGTTTCCCGGCTTCTTCTCCCGCGCCGCCTGAAACTGCTGACTCACTTCTTCGCGAGTGAACAGCTCCTTGTCCTCGTGCTCCTGGAAGTAGGCCGCGAAGGCCGCGATCTTCTCGGTGTTCTTCGTGGCCTTGGTCGCCCGCAGGTACTCGCCGACCGAGGTGCGGGGCTTCCTCTGCGGGGCGGCGGCCTGGGCGCCGGTCTCCTTGCTCGGAGCCGTGGGACCAGCGCCGTTCGGGCCATGCCCGTTGTTGATCGGCGCCGACACGTTCTGCCCGAAGATGACGGCCATGACTTCCCATGCCTGCGCCTCGGTCACGTCACGGTCCAGGGTCAGGCCCGGTCCATTCAGGACGAGGTGGTAGCTCGGCTGGTCGCGCGAGGATCCGCCCGCGCTCTCCATCTCGTCGAGGTTCTGTACCTGGAGGCTTATTCAGGCCCCGTGAAATAACGATCTAGCCCGGCGTGTCGGGTTGGGCGACAGCCCGTCCATCGCGAATATTGGTTTGCCGAATCAATCCGAGATGAACGGGTTGTCGCAGTATGTACTATGCCACTGGTTTCCGGCGTGATGAGATTCAGGATCTTGTCGCTATAGTGTATGAGCAGGATCAGCGGGACGCGACGGAGGCACGTTTGTCTTGGCCGCCGGTTCTGGGGTTGTTCTGGTCGGTGGTGATCACGTTGGCGTATCTGCGCGGGAATCGTGTGCAGTGGGAGTTGGCGGAAACCTATGGGGTGTCGCAGTCGACGGTTAGTCGAGCGATCACGGGGGTGACACCGTTGCTGGCACAGGCGCTGCGGAGTGTCGTTCCGACGGCAGAGGAGCTTCGTGCCGATCGGCAGTACATCATCGATGGAACCTTGCTGCCCTGCTGGTCATGGGCCGCGGTGCCGGGTCTGTGGTCGGGCAAGCATCGCACCACCGGCGTCGTCGTCCAGGTCGCAGCCACCCTGGAAGGGCAGCTGTCGTGGATCTCCGACCCGACCCCAGGCTCCCGACACGACCTATATTGCCTCGACCAATCCGGCGCCCTCGACCACCTCGCCACATACCCCCCGATCGGCGATAAAGGATACATCGGGCGCGGCATGCTCACCCCGTTCAAAAAACCACCCGGCCGGGAACTTCTCGACTGGCAAAAAACATTCAACAAGAGCCTCAACCACACACGCGCCACCATCGAACGAGTCATCGCCCATATCAAAACGTGGAAAGTTCTCCACACAGACTACCGGCGGCCCTACGTCACATTTAAAACGACAATCTCGGCAGTCATCGGACTCATCTTCTACACACTTACCTGACGGAGCCTGAATAAGCCTCCTGGTTCTCCACACTGTCCTCCATCAAATCTCGATCTTGTAGAAACGCCTGGTTGACACCGTTTCCGCAAGCTGCCCAGTGGAGGCGCCGATGTCGCTCGATTACATGTACTGAAGTTGCTGCGTAGCCACGAGCGGCAAGCTCTCTGCGACGAGTGGTCACGAACAGGTGACCTCGTGAGGGTGAACCGTCGCGCATGGCAGCCGGTCTGACGGTCCGGGCCAGGCAGACGGGCTACCGGTCACATTCGGATGGCCGACATCGCCCGGCGTTACGAACCCGACCATTACGTGGTCCGGGCGCTCGGGCCGAGCCTCGTGGATAGACGCAGAGCAGTGACACGTTCGCTCAGCTGGTTGAACGCGGTTCGATCACGAAGGTCGGCGCACCCCAGCCCTTCTTGACGATTCGCGCCTCGTTCGGCGTGACGCGGTGACGCTCCTCGCTGCCCTCGTACATCCGGCTCACGCTGTCCATGACGATCGCCCCGTCGTCCCATTTGAGGCGGAAACCGCCGTACATCCCGGGGATGCTGGACCAGAGGAACTCGGTGCTGTCGAGTTCACGAAGTGGCCCGAGCTGGGGGAGTCGGAACTGTCCGTCCAGGCAGTGGCGGGTGAGACGGGACTGCATGACTGCGTGCAGCAGACCCTCGGTGGCGATCCGGTCGGCCCGTTCCCAGCGGGTCTCGTCCGGAACGGCGAGGAGGTCTTCGAGGTGACGGTGACCTCGTTCCCGGGCGATATCGCGCGGTAGGAGACCGTTCAGGGTCCGCAGAGTGCGCCACGCTCCCAGACCGAGGAGCTGCTCGACGACGGCGCGGTCGGCTCCGTGCCACGCAGCGTGGTGCAGCGAGGCGTAGCCGCTCCTCGTGCCGAACCGTGGGGTGTTGACCAGCTCGATGTTGTGTTGCGGGTCGGGCTGCTTCGCCAGAGCGAGCAGATCCTCCCAGGCCCCGGCCCATGCGAACCGCGCGACTCGGTCGAGGTCGCGTGCGATGTCGTCGCGGTAGTCCTCGCGATCGACGACGCTGGACCAGGTTCTTTGGAGCGATCCCGGTGCATCGAACGGGTCGGGGGCGTCATTCGGCATGTGGTGACCGACCCTGCCAGAGGCGGAGCTGCTCGAACAGGGGCACCTGACAGCCGGTGGTCTGGAAGCACGCTCGCACGCCGTGATCGAGTAGAGCCTGGTGTTCGAGTGAGTGGCTGCGGATTCGTTTGGCCCGGTGAGGACGACGAGTCCGGCTGCCACTGGAGTCAGTGTGCGCCATGGGGCCGACGACATCTCGGTTCCACAGCAGAGGACCATTTCGAGCCTTATGACCGGCTCAGAGAGATCGAGAAGCACTTCCGGCTCGTGTCTCCCGCGGATCAGTCCCCTTCGAGGTGAAGCTCAGAGCCCGGAAGGTCTGAGCAACGATGCGCGAGTGCCAGTACTGCGTCGAGTACGTCTCGTGTCGCGGAGTCGTCGGCGGTCGTCCTGAGTGCGTCGAGCTCAAGGATCAGCTGTGGCATGTCGTTGCTGGTGAGACGAAGAGTGCTCCACGGGGTAGTGCGTAGGAGCGTTGGGGACGTGGCCCGCTCGCACAACTCCTTGACGATGCCGTTGTCGTCGAACACGCTGTCCAGGACGGTGAGCCGGCGACGTCGTGGGCTGGTACCGGGGTTCTCGACGTGCACGAGGCTGGCGTCCATGCCCATCTCGGCGGCCTCCGGTTCTCGGCTCGGTGGCCCGAGCCGGAGGGTCGTCATCGGGCGGCCGGGCGCACCGTCATCGAACCCGACCCGGGTCGGGTTCGTCCAGGAGGAAACCTCGAAGAGCAGGGGCCTCGTGACGTGCCCGGACCTCGACGACACGCCGCGATTCTCGTGGTCGGCTGTGTGGACGCGTGCACGACGCGAGCGGCCTACTCCTCGCGGTGACCTCCTCCCCACGATCCCCGACATCGTCGCCTCCGTCGGCCCGGCGACCTTGACGCGGTCAGGAGGCCGGCACGGGGTCGTCGTCGCGCCGGACGAGGACCTCGAACGGGACGCCGCGCTCGTAGTCGGCGACCATCTCCTCCGGGTCGAACAGGGTGCCGATCGGGTTCACCGAGAACACCGGCCCCTTCATCCACTCCGTCGCCTCGTCGGCGGTCGCGAAGCTGTCGACCTGCAGCTCCACGTGGTTGCCGTCCGGATCCCGGTAGTACAGCGACACGGTCGGACCGTGGCGGATGGCGCGGACGGGGAGGATCTCCGCGTCCCGCAGCCGGCGGTAGGTGGCCAGGAGCGCGCCGAGATCGGGATGGGTGAAGGCGGAGTGGTAGAAGCCGACCTGCGGTTCGTCGCTCGGAACGGGGTACGGCCCGGTGGCGATGAGGGCCACCCGGTGGTGCTCCTCGTCGTAGGTCAGGAACGCGAGCTTGCCGTTGTCGAAGACCGGGTGCGCGCCCAGCACCGTGCAGTACCACTCCCGCATCCGCGGCAGGTCGTTGGTGCGGAACACCACGTGGGCGAGCCCCACCGGGGGCCGGGCGACGGTCGGGTCCGGCAGCGTGCGCGCCGCCCCTGTGTGCTGGTCGGTCGAGGTCATGCGGTTGCCTCCATGAGGTCGGGCTGCCGGAGCAGCAGATGGTCGAGCACGTCGCTCAGGTCGATCGTGGGATCGAACGCGGAGGCGCGCCAGGCGATGTGCCCGTCCGGGCGGACGAGCACGGCCCCGTCGGCGCCGATGCCGTAGACGGCGCGGAAGTCGTCCTCGACGCCGGCGTGCCGCGCCTCGGCTCCCACCGCGACGACGTCGACCTCCTCCGGTGCCGTCCACCGCCGTTTCCCGGCCGCGGTGGTGAGCAGCACGAACCCGGCGCCGAACAGGTCCTGCAGGGAGCGGGTGCGGTCGGGGTCGAGCCACAGGTGGGGGGCACGCGCGCCGGGCCGCCCGACCGGGAGGTAGCGGCCGACGGGGCTGGGGACGGGTTCGGTACCGTCCGGCCGGATCCCGGGTGACTCGTAGGAAATGCCGAACACCTGGCCGTAGTACTCGAAGTGCTCGCGCTGCTCGGCGATCGCCGCCCGGACCGGCCCGAGCTCGGCGTCGTCGAGCGTCTCGATCCGGGCCACGAAGTCGAGGTCGTTCTCCAGCATCCCGCCGAGCCCGGCGCGCGCCATCCGCTCGGCGTTGGCGAGGCTCTGGTCGACGTTGAACCGGGCGACCGGACGGCGTTCCTCCTCGTAGGTGTCCAGGAGGTGCCGGCCGGCCCGCCCCCGCAACACCGCGGCGATCTTCCACGCGAGGTTGTGTACGTCGCCGACACCGGTGTTCATCCCCTGCCCGCCGGTGGGCGGCAGCGGGTGCGCGTCGTCGCCCGCGAGGAAGACGTTCCCGACGCGCATCCGGGTGGCGACGCGCGCCTGCATCTGCCAGGGCCGGGCGCTGCGGACGTCGACGTCGAGATCGGGGTCACCGACGAGGGCGCGGACGATCTCCACGCAGCGCTCGGTGGTGAACGAGGCGGGTTCGGTCGTGGCCGGGTCGTAGGCGAAGTTGTAGGTCCACCTGTGGCGGCCGTCGAGGGTGATGAGCACGCCGGTGGTCTCGGGGTTGTAGACCCACCACAGCAGGTAGGGGCGGTCGGCGACGTAGCGCGACAGGTCGGCGTGGAAGTAGATGCCCATCTGTGCGCCCAGGCGCTCCGGGCCCTCCAGCCGCACGCCGAGCTGGTCGCGCAGTGGGCTGGCCGCTCCGTCGGCCGCGATCACGAACCGGGCCCTGACCTGCGACTCGGGGCCTCCGTCCGCGGACAGGCGGACCGTGACGGCGCCGTCGGCGCCGTCGGCGCCCTCGGCGTCGTCGACGTCGTCGACGTGATCGACACCGAGCACCGTGGTGCCGAACCGGACGTCCACGGCCGGGAGGGCGGAGGCGGCCCGGAGCAGGATCGGCTCCAGCACGTCCTGCGGGCAGGAGCTCTTGACGTGCGGTGCGTATCCGGCCACCTCACGGTCGAACTCGGGGGAGTGGCCGTGGGTGACCAGCGCGCCGAACTCGGGGTGGGCGAGCCGGGTGACGAATGCGCTGCCGCGGTTGCGCTCCCGCGGCAGACCCGCCGCCAGCACCTCCTCGGCGACCCCCCAGCTGCGGAAGATCTCGAGGGAGCGCCCGTTCACCACGTGCCCTCGCGGGTGGTACGAGGTCGTCGCCCGCCGTTCGACGAGCAGCGTCCGCACCCCGAGGCGGCCGAGACCGATGGCCGCACTCAGGCCGGTCGGGCCGCCCCCGACCACCACGACGTCGTGGTCGAGGGCGGGTGTCGGATCGTGGTCAGTGCGCATCGGCAGTTCCCTCCACTGCGGGTGTGGGTTCGGGGCGCGTCGACGCGGTCCCGCCGTTGCGGGCACTGCCCCTGGTGAACAGCACGAAGGTGGCGACGAGGCTGAGCGCGGCGGTGGCCAGCAGGTAGCCGGCGATCGGGGTCGAGGAGCCGCTCCTGGCGTAGAGCAGGGCGAAGACGATCGGCGCCACGCCACCGCCGAGGATGGAGCCGATCTGGTAGGCCATCGAGGTCCCGCTGTAGCGCACCGGGGCCGGGAAGAGCTCGGCGATGAAGGCGGCCTGGGCGCCGGTGGCGAACGAGACGGCGATCACGCCGCCCAGGTAGGCGACGATCATCGCGGCCAGCGACCCGGTGTTGACCAGGGCGAAGAACGGGAGGGCCCACACGACGATGCCGATCAGCCCGCCGAGGAGGACCGGTCTGCGGCCGATGCGGTCCGCGAGCCGCGCGGTGACCAGCACCAGCGGGATCCACACCACCCCGGCGGCGACGGTCAGCCAGAGCACGTACGTCGGGGGCAGCCCGAGGGCCTGCCTGGAGTACGCGAGCATGTACACGAACATCAGGTACCCGAGGGTGGGCGCGGCGGTGGACGACAGACCGCCCAGGAGCATCTCCCGCCAGTTGTTCGTGATCAGGTCCCGGACCGGTGAGCGGCTGATGGCGCCGGAGCGCTGCACGGCGGTGAAGTCGGGGCTCTCCGCGACCCCGAGTCGCACTCACATGCCGATGCCGATCAGCACGATGCTCGCCAGGAACGGGATCCGCCAGCCCCAGGAGCTGAACACGTCGGCGGGCAGGTATGTCGTCAGCAGGACGAAGGTCAGCGAGGCCAGGACGATGCCGACCGGGTTGCCCATCTGGGTGAACGAGCCGAAGAAGGCGCGCCGGTGCGTCGGGGCGTGCTCGACGCCCAGCACCACCGCACCGCCCCACTCCCCGCCGACCGCGAAGCCCTGCACCAGGCGCAGCACGACCAGCAGGACAGGTGCCCACACGCCGATCACCGCGTAGGTGGGCAGCAGCCCGGTGAGGAACGTGGCCGCACCCATGATGACCAGCGACGCGACCAGTGTGGACTTGCGGCCGACCCGGTCACCGAGGTGGCTGAGGACGACGCTGCCCAGCGGCCGGGCGATGAACCCGGCGCCGAAGGTCACGAAGGCGGCCAGGGTGCCCGCGACGGGCGAGAAGGTCGGGAAGAACTGCGGGCCGAAGATCAGCGCCGCCGTCAGGCCGTAGATGTTGAAGTCGTAGATCTCGATCGCGGTGCCGACGAAGCTCGCCGTGGCGACCCGACGGGTGTGGCGCGTGCCCGACCTCACGGGGGCGGGTGGGGATTCGCTCTGCGGGAACACTGGACTCCTCTGTCGTGAGTGTTCGTGCGTGAGACCTGCCGTGCTCGGCGTGATCACGGTGGGGTCGGGAAACCGGCGGGCGGAGGGGCGCGCCGGGCCGTGCCGCTGCGATGGGGACGAATGATGAATGGCGATCAAGAGCAGTGTCAAGGATGTCGCTGTGGTGCGGTTGGCTGCGGGATCGGCGGCATCCCGGCGAAGAGGATGAGGATCGATCAAGAGGTACCTCCGACCGTCTCGCCGCGGATGGCTAAGCTGGAGCCGCCTCTGCGCCGCGCGGAGCACCCGAAGGAGGCGATCGGCCGTGCCCCGGAACAGGCAGCACATCCCGCGCGAGGAGCGGAAGGCCGAGGTGCTGGCGGTCGCCACCGAGCTGTTCCTCAGCCACGGGTACGCCGGCACCACGATGGCCGACATCAGCCGCGCCGCCGGCGTCGCGCCGGCGGCGGTCTACTGGTACTTCCCGTCCAAGGACGACGTCTTCGCCGCGGTCATGGACCGCATGCTCAGCCGGGAGATCCGCATCCTCGACGAGGACCACGCGGACGACGACCCGATGTCGCACCTGGTCCGGGGCCTCAACGACATGCGCGTGTTCCGGCCGCTGCACCAGGCCATGCACGGCAGGCTCCTGCAGTCCGAAGCCGTGCGCGAGGCCCACGACCGCTTCCTCGACTGGATCCGTGACCTCGTCCGGAAGATGGTCGACGACCTCGACGACCCGTCGGTGGATCGTGAGCTCGTCGCCGACACCGCCGTCACCCTCTTCGAGGGCTTCAACGTGGAGGGCGCGCCGCCGCGCCCGGGTGCTCAGCTCATGCGGTTCCTCCTCGAGTCGGTCCTGGGTTCCGCCCGCGCCCGCGACCTGCCGGCGCCGGTCCCGTCGGACTGAGCCCGCCCGACCGCGGCGGCCGCGCGACTCGGGCGCGGTGGTCGACCAGGCGCAGCGGTCGATCAGGCGCAGCGGTTGACCAGGGTGCCGATCCCCTCGATCGCGATCCGTACCTCCGAGCCGGACCGCAGGTAGCGCCCCTGTGGATGCCCGACGCCCGCCGGGGTCCCGGTCATCACGACGCCGCCGGGCTCCAGCGTCGTCTGCCGTGACAGGTAGGAGATCAGGGGTCCGACCGGGTGGATCAGATCGGAGGTGCGCGCGTCCTGGCGCAGCTCGCCGTCGACCCAGGTCTGCAGGTGCAGGTCTCCGGGATCGTCGAACTCGTCCAGGGTGGCCAGGCACGGCCCCATGGGGGTGAAGGTGTCGAAGCTCTTGGCCGCGCTCACGTCCGCGCCACGTCCCGGGACGAGGCCCTTCTGCACGTCCCGGGCGCTCACGTCGTTGCAGATGGTGTAGCCCGCGACATGGCTCATCGCGTCGCCGACCTCGACGTCCGTGGCGCGCCGCCCGACGACGACGGCCAGTTCGCCCTCGTAGTCCACGTGCTCGGGAGCCACGCGCGGGAACCGGATCGCCTGCCCCGAGGCGATGACCGACGAGGGCGCCTTCAGGAAGATGTGCGGCTCGTCCGGGTGCTCGGTGCGCCCGACCTCGCTGCGATGCGCGGCGTAGGCGAAGCCGACGGCCCAGATCTTCGAGGGCCTGGGGATCGTCGGGAGCAGCTCGACCTGCGCGAGGGGGATCCGCTCGCGCACGGTGGCCGCGGCGATGTCCGCGACGTCGTACCCCGCGCGCAGGGCCTCGCCCAGGTCGGGGGCGTCGACGTCGAGCAGGGCGACGGTCTCGCCGTCGTGGCTGCCGATGCCCTTCGTGGTGCTGACGAGCCTGCTCATCGGGCCACCGCCTGGTTGTCGAGGTCGAGGATGTCCGGATCGCCCGCGTGGAAGTGCTCGGCGAACCGGTCGGGATCGAGCTCCAGCCCGGACGGGTTCGCGGCGAATTCCGGGCTCGCCATGAACTCCCGTTCCTGTTCCGGGGTGTCGAAGTTCGAGCAGGAGAACTCGACGACGTTGCCGTCCGGATCGCGGAAGTAGAAGCTCGTGGCCTGACCGTGGTTGGCCGCGCGGTGCGGATGGGTTCCGGCGGCCCGCAGGTGCTCGAACTGGGCGATCAGGTCGGCGAGGGACGCGACGCCGAACTGGAAGTGGTGCAGGCCCGGCCCGGCGGGCTCGACGCCCGCGAGGGAGTCGATCCCGAACAGGGCGAGGACCTGACCGTCCCGGACGGGGAAGAAGGCGAGTCGGACGTCCACCGCGCGCTCGGGCATGCCCGCGGTGCGGGGCGGGGCGTCCGGGTCGGGGGTGCGTTCGAAGAACGGGCCGGCGCCCAGGACGTGCGAGTACCAGGCGTGCATCTGCTCGAAGCGCCCGGTCTTCAGCACCAGCTCCGCCATCTGCCGCGGGACGGCCCGCGTCGAGGTCTGCCCCGGTGCGGGCCGGTCGGTCGCGGCGGTCATGCCGCACCTCCGGTGGGTCCGTGCAACGGACGCGAGGTCCGTCGCGCGATGCGCCATCCCTCGGCCGTGCGGCGCAGGGTATGGGTGGTGTCGAGGATCTTCTCGAGGTCGTAGGTGCCGTCGGCACCGCGCAGGTGGAGCAGCACCAGGCAGCTGAGCGTGATCTCGTCGGCGCTGCGCTCGACGAGGTGCTCGTTGCTGATCAGGTGGGCCGTCTGCCGGTCCGGCATGGCTTCCCGGCGGGTCAGGAACTCGAGGATCGCGGCGCGCCCGTGGAGCCGTTCGCCGCGGATCTCGAACTCCGCGTCGTCGGTGAAGGCGTCGATCCCCGTGGTGGCTCGTCCCCGGTCGATCGCGAGGTGGTAGCCGATCACGTGCTGCCGGCACTGGCTGACGTCGTCGTCGAGCATGAGACCCATGGGCAGCTCCTCTCTTGAGTATCACTCAAGAGTAGTGCTTCGATGGCGGGTGTCAACGCACGGCGGCGGCGCTCCCGCCGCTCCCGGTGGCGGCAGTGCCCAGCTCGATCGACGACGACGTGTGAGGTGCCGGAGTGACACGACCTGCAGCGGACAGCGCGCACCGGACGCCAGGGCCGGGGCGTGTGATCGTGGTGGGCGGCGGCCCGGTGGGCCTCTGCACGGCCATCGAGCTCGGCTGGCGGAACGTGCCGGTGCTGCTCGTCGACGAGACCGACGGGTCGGTGGCCTTCCCGGCCGGGGAGGCGATCTTCTCCCGCTCCATGGAGCACCTGCGGCGGTGGGGCCATGCGGCCGAGGCGCGTCGCGAATGCCTGCCGGGCCCGGACCACCCGCACCGCATCCTGTTCATGACCCAGGTGGTCGGGCACGTGCTCGCCGAGTTCGACCACGGGGTCACCAACTCCAGCCCCGGCGAGTACGCCGACGTGACCCCCGAGGGTCCCGCCTTCATCTCGAAGTTCTCCCTCCTGCCGCTGCTGCAGCGGATCGCGGCCGGACTGCCGGCCGTCGAGATCGCCTACGGGAACCGGCTGGAGGACTTCACCCAGGACGCCGACGGCGTGACCACCCGCGTCCGGGACGTCGTCACCGGCGCCGAACGGACCGAGGCGGCGGCCTACCTCGTCAGCTGCGAGGGCGGCCGCAGCGGGATCCGGCGCGCGCTCGGGATCGAGCTCGTCGGCGACTTCGCCCAGGGCCACAACTTCGCCCTGCACTTCCGGGCCCCGCGGCTACGGGAGCTGCTGATCGAGCGCACCGGCGGGCGGGCGGCACAGATCCAGACCCTCGCCTCGGAGAAGCGGCCCTACATCACGGTCGTCGACGGCGTCGACGAGTGGCGGCTGTCGGTCTACCTCGACCACGAGCCGGCCGACGGGGACGCCGTCCGCTGGGTGCACGAGGCCGTCGGAGAGCCGATCGAGACCGAGATCCTGCGGGCCCAGCCGTGGAGCGGGCACCGGGTCGTGGCCGACCGCTACCGGGACGGCCGGGTGTTCCTGGCGGGCGACGCCGCGCACCTGCTGTGGCCCAAGGGCGGCTTCGGCGCCAACACCGGGATCGGAGACGCCGTGGACCTCGGCTGGAAGCTCGCGGCCGTCCTGCACGGCTGGGGCGGCTCCGACCTGCTGGACAGCTACGAGATCGAGCGACGCCCGGTGGCGGTGCGCAACGTCTCCGAGGCGTCGAGCAACTGGACCTCGGATGCCAGGCTGACCCCCGACCCGCTCCTCGATCGCCCGGACGACATCGGCGCGCAGGCGCGCAGAGCGACCGGCGATCTCATCCAACGGCTGCGTGGACGTGAGTTCCGCAGCATCGGGGTGCAGCTCGGCCACCGCTACGCCGGCTCGCCGATCTGCCTGCCGGACGGCACCCCCGAGCCGCCCGACGAGCCGGACGCCTATGTTCCCTCGACCTGGCCCGGGTGCCGCGCGCCGCACGCCTGGCTCCCCGACGGCAGCTCCACTCTCGATCACTTCGGCCACGGCTTCGTGCTGGTCGCCACGGCCACCGCCGACCCGGCTCCGATGGTCCGTGCCGCGAGCACCCTCGGGGTGCCGCTGAGGGTGCTGCGTATCGACCGTCCTGCCGTCGTCCGGCTCTATGCGGCGCCGATGGTGCTCGTCCGACCTGACGGCCACGTCGCGTGGCGCGGAGCGAGTGCGCCCGACGACCCGATCGCGCTGCTGGACCGCGTCCGTGGCGCCGGCCCGCTCGACGACCGAGCAGTTCGAGGAGTCCGCGCAGCTACGCAGGGAGAACGCTGAGCGGGCACGGACGAGTTCACGGACGGAGGAGCTGCTCCGACACCGTCCACAGCCGGTCGGCGCGGTCGGGGTCGAGCGCCCAGGCCTTCACGCCGTGGGGGTGGTCGGCGAGGTCGGCGTCGTTCGGGACGTCGTAGGCCTCCTGACAGTCGTCGAGGTAGTGGCCTCCGGACGTCGCGAACTGCGGGTCGACCGCGGCCACCATGCTCGTCGCCGCTCCCTGCTCGACGGTCTTGTAGGTGAACACTCCTGCCGCTTCCGCGGCGGCCAGGGAGTCCTTCTGACGACGGGTGAAGTTCCGCTGCAACCCGGTGGCGACCCCGCCGGGGTTGACGGTGTTCGCGACGACGCCGTCCCGGGCCCATCGTCGGGTCGCCCCCACCGCGAAGAGGGAGTTCGCGGTCTTCGACTGTGCGTAGGCGATCTGGGGGTCGTAGGCGCGGCGGTCGAAGTGGAGGTCGTCGAAGTCCACGTCCGCTCGCATGTGCGCGGTCGAGCTCACCACGACGATCCGCGCTCCGCCCCGATCCGCGGCACCGGCGACGAGCCCGCGGTGCAGGCCCGTCGCCAGGGCGACGTGGCCCAGGTGGTTGGTCGCGAACTGCAGCTCCCAGCCCTCGGCGGTGCGCTCGGGACCCCCGGTGACCACCCCGGCGTTGGCGAGCAGGAGGTGGAGCGGGCCGCGCCACGCCGCGACGAACTCCTCGACCGACGAACGGTCGGCGAGGTCGAGCGGTGCCACCGCGGGCGCCGGCCTCCCGGTCGACCTGGCGATGTCGGCGGCGACGGCCGCACCGGCGACGGTGTTGCGGACCGCCAGGGTCACCTCGGCCCCCGCGGCGGCCAGGGCGCGGGCGGACTCGGCCCCGAGCCCGGACGCCGCCCCGGTCACGACGGCGCGCACGCCGGTCAGGTTGTGCCCAGAGAGGACGTCGTCGGCGGTGCTGGTGGCGGAGAAGGGTGTGGAGCGGAGGCCGCGACGCATGCCTAAACTGTACAAGATGAACGCTTTCTGTCTAGTGCGATCAGTGGCGGCTAGACTCGGCCCGTGACAGCGTCGGAGGCGGTCGGCCGTCGTGAGCGCGTGCTGGAGTCGGCGCTGCTGAGCTTCGCCCGTTTCGGCTACCGGAAGACGTCCATGGACGAGGTCGCGCGCGCGGCGGAGATCTCCCGGCCCGGTCTGTACTTCCTGTTCTCCTCGAAGCAGGAGTTGTTCCGCGCCGCGGCGACCCACGCTCTGGACCGCGACCTCGCAGCCGCAGAACGTTCGCTCGCGTCGACCGCCGAGCCGCTGCGCCACCGGATCGTGGACGCGTTCGACCACTGGGCGGGCCGCTACGTCGGCCCCGCGCGCGACGTCGAGGACGTCGTCGCCGCCAACCCGGACCTGCTCGGTGAGATCGTCGAGACGGCGCCCGCCAGGTTCCGGCAGCTGATCGTCGACGCACTCGCCCGGACGGTCGACCGCCGTAGGGCTGTCGACATCGCCGACACCCTGATCAGCACATCGGTGGGCGTGAAGCACGAGGTGGAGACCCGTGAGGCCTATCGCCGACGCCTCGCCGTCGCGGTCGACCTCCTGGTGCCCGAACAGCCCGACTAGCCCGAACAGCGTCCGGTGGCCGAGCGCCACGGGCGTCCGACGGAGAGCGGCCTCGATGCCCCTCCCCGAGGCCCGCCGACCGTTCCCGTCCGCCGCGCCACGGGCCGTCGGCGCCGCCGCGTCGTCAGAGACCCAGGAGTCGGGCGGCGTTGCCGTGGGTGATCTGCTCGCGTTCCCCGTGGGAGAGATCGAGTCCGCTCAGGAACTCCTGGGTGCCGTCGAGGTGCAGGAACGGGTAGTCGGTCGACCAGATGATGCGGTCGATGCCGACGACCTCGCGGACGTAGTCGAACTGGGGCCGGTGGTACATGCCGCTGGGGGTGACCCAGACGTGGGACCGGTAGGTGTCGCTGATGGTCCTGGACAGTCCGGTGTCGCCGGGGGAGAGGACGTCGTCGAGGCGCGGGAGGAAGAACGGCACCATCTCGCCCCAGTGTCCGCTGATGATCTGCAGGCCGGGGAGTTCGTCGAAGATCCCGGCGAGGACGAGACGCAGGGCGTGGATTCCCGCCTCGTGGTGCCAGCCCCATCCGCCGAGCGACAGTTCCGCGGTGACCTTGTCGTTGAAGCCGGAGTGGTAGGCCTGCTGCACCTCGAACAGCGGAGGAAAGGGGTGCAGGTAGAGCGGCACGCCGAGGTCGGCGAGGCGGCGCAGGAGCGGCCGGTGGACGGGGTCGTCGAGGAATCCGGCACCGGGTCGTCCGACGATCAGTACGCCGCGCAGACCCAGCTCCCCGACGGCACGGTCGAGTTCGGCGACCGCCTCGGCCGGACGTTGCCAGGGCAGCGTCGCGAATCCGGCGAGACGGTCGGGGTGCTCGGAGACCGCGGTGGCGAGACGGTCGTTGGCCGCGCGGGCCAGCTCTACCGCGGCGTCCCCGGGAACGAGCTGGGTGGGGCTCGTCCAGGACACGACGGCCATGTCGATGCCGTGCCGGTCCATGTCGTCGATGCGGCCGGCCCCGAGGTCGGCGCCGAGCCGTCGGGCGGTGTCCATGTCGACGGCGGGATGCCGTCCGTCGACGCGGGGCACGGGCGCGTCGCTCCTGCTCTGCCCGGACATGTACGGAGCCTGCTGCCCGAGCGTGGGGCCGGCCGCGGTGTCGGTCGGGCCGTGCAGGGCGTGTTCCTCGATGCAGATGAGGGTCATGCCGTCTCCTGTCGGGCGTCCCGGGCGGGACCGAGGGCGGCGATGACCGGCCTGAGGTTCTCGGTGCACCAGTCGCGGTAGGTGGTCGGGGTGGTCGTGGCGGGAGTGCGGGTGACGCCTTCGTCGAGACCCTCGTTCTTCGCGGTGGCCATGTCGGCCATGGCACGTGCCATGCCGGGGGATGCGCCGTGGTCGAGCATCGCGCGGCCGGCGAGTTCCGGGTCCGTCTGCGTGTAGCGCACCGGTCGACCGAGGAGGTCGGCGAGTACGTCGGAGAGCACGGCTGCCATGTCGTTGCCGGAGAGGTCCTCGGGGCCCAGCAACGGCGTCTCGGCGAACCCGCTCCAGGAGCGGTCGAGCAGGAGGTGGGCGGCGGCGTCGGCGATGTCGCGGGTCGCGACGAGGGGCAGCCGGTGGTCGGGAGCCGTGGTCGACGTCAGTGTCGCGGTGTCGTGCAGGGCGCCGGCTGCACGCAGGGTGTTGTCCATGAAGGTGGGGTTGGCCAGCGCGCGGTAGTGGCTGGTGGCGGCGAAGAGGTCGTCCATGGCCAGCGATCCGGTGACGTGGCCGGCCCGGTGGGCGAGCGGGGTGCCACGACCGAGGGCGGAGACCCCGACGACGTGGCCGACGCCGTGTGTGGCGACGGCCTCCGCGCCGGGGCGGCTCGCGTCGCGGTAGGCGGTGACGGGATCGGGTGCGGTGAGGTCGGGAGGCATGAGCCAGAACAGGGCGTCGACACCGCGCAGCGCGGGGCCGATGACGGCGGGGTCGCGGTGCGATCCGACGACCGTCTCGCAGCGTTCGCGGACGGCGGTGGGCAGCCGGTCCGGGTCCCGGACGACGACGCGCACGGTCTCCCCGGCGGCGAGCAGTCGCTCGAGCACCTGCCGGCCGATCTTGGATGTGGGGGCGGTGACGGCAATCATGGGGGTCCTTCGGGGGCCGGCAAGTAAGTAAACTCGACCGTACCGTTTACTTTGGGGAGTGGCAAGACCATGGCACGTCGAGGCGCGCAGCTGCGGGAGCACATCCTGCGAACCGCCAAGGCCCAGTTCCTGGAGTCGGGTTTCGAGCGGACGTCGATGGACGCGGTCGCCGCACGGGCGGAGACGTCCAAGCGCTCGCTCTACGCGCATTTCCCCAGCAAGGACGCGCTGTTCGCCGGGATCGTGGAGCTGTCGAGGGAGCTCTACCTGGAACAGATCGGTGTGCCCGACGAGGACATCGCGGACCCCGTCGACGCCGTGGTGCGCTACTGCGGCCGGCTGCTGCAGGTATTGCTGTGGACGACCTCGGTCCAGAGCCTGCGGATGGGGATCGCCGAGGCCGAGAGGGTGCCCGAGCTGGCGGCCGGCTACTACGAGTCCGTCGTCGAGATCCCGACCGCGCGGCTGGCGGCGTATCTCGAACAGCGCACGGGCCTCGCGCCCGAGGCGGCCGACGCCACGGCCCGGGCTCTCGTGGCACGGACCGTGTACCCGGAGGTGATGAGCTGCCTGCTCGGGGTCCGCCCGCCCCTCCCTCGTCGACCGGATCCGGTCACGCTCGCGGACGACGTCGACCTCGACCGGATCCGCTCCTGTGCGGTGTCCCTGGTCCCGGCGGGTCCCTGACGGCGGGCGCCCGTGCTCATCGGCCCGTGCGGGACGCCTCGGTCCGTGTGCGGTGGTCGTCGATGCGGGCCATGTTCTGCTGCGCCCACTCGCGCAGCGCGGAGAGCGGGATCTCGAGGGAGGCACCGAGCTCGGTGAGCCGGTAGTGCACGCGTGGCGGAACGGTGTCCTCGACGCGGCGGGCGACCAGGCCGTCGAGCACGAGGTTCTGCAGCGTCGTGGACAGCATCTTCTGGGAGATCCCCGGTGCGCGTCGTCGCAGCTCGGCGAACCGCAACTCCCCGCCGTCGGCCAGCGATCCGACCACCATCGAGGTCCACTTCGTGCCGAGCCGGTCGAGCAGGCGACGGGTGGGGCAGTCCGGGGAGAACAGGTCCCCGCGACGGGGGTCGGTCACCCCGGGCTCACCAGGTGCCGTCGACGTGCCGTCTTCCGCCTCCATGGTCGGTGAGCTTAGGTGATCTGGTCACCAGAAGTTACCGACTGGGAGGTCGTCGCGCGGATGGTCGCCGTCAACGGGGTCGAGCTGGCCGTCGACGAGGTGGGGCAGGGGCCGCCGATGGTGCTCGTGCACGGCTTCCCGCACACCGGCCTGGTGTGGTCCGAGGTGCGCGACGCGCTGCGGGTGGACCACCGGGTCGTCGTGCCGGACCTGCGCGGGTTCGGGGCGAGCACCCGCACGGCCGAGGGGCTCGACGCGGGAACCCTGTCCCGCGACCTCGAGGAGCTGGTCGTGGCCCTCGGAGCCGCGCCGGCGGTCGTGGTGGCGATCGACGCCGGTGTCCCCGCCGCGTTCCTGCTCGCCCTGCGCCGCCCGGACCTCGTCGCGCGGCTCGTGCTGGTCGAGTCGACCCTGGGGACACTCCCCGGCGCCGAGGAGTTCTTCGAGGGCGGACCCCCGTGGTGGTTCGGATTCCACCGGGTCCCGGGGCTGGCGGAGAGCGTGCTGCGCGGGAACGAGGCCGCCTACGCCGGGTGGTTCCTCGACCAGGGCACCCGCGGGCGCGGGATCCGTCCGGAGCTGCGGGCCGCGATGGCCGACACGTTCGCGCGCCCGGACGCCCTCCGCTGCGCGCTCGCCGTCTACCGGGCGCTGCCCGAGACGGGACGCCAGCTCGCCGCGGCGGTGGCCGAGGCCCGGTTGACCGTGCCCACGACCGCGGTCGGCGCCGCGTCGGTCGGTCGCGCGCTGGAGAACCAGCTGCGCGGGGTCACCGACGTTCTGGACGGGCACCTGCTCGACGACTGCGGGCACATCGTGCCCCTCGACCGGCCCGACGCGCTCGTGGCACTTCTGCGCACGTGATGCCGGGGCGTGTCGTCCCGGCCCTGTCGACGAGCCGCGCCGGCGGCCGCACATCGCCCTGCCTGGCGTCGGATGGCCGTCCTTTCGGCCCGGCGGAGTGCACCGACTGCGGGGTGCAGCAGGCCCGCGATCGCCGACCTCAGTGGGTCAGCGTGAGCAACCCCTCCAGTCCGCGCCGGAACGCCGCGCCGACGTGGCCCGCCCCGTCGATGTCGGCACCGGCCATGGCCCCGTCGCGCATCATCAGGAAGTGCTGGGCCGCGTGCTCGGGCCGCCCGCGTCCCGGTGCGGCCCCGAAGACCCGGGCGAACAGTTCGGTGAGGCTGGCGACGTACCAGCTGCGGTGCTCGGCGACGACCCGGCGCACGGGGTCCTCCGGGTCGGGGAACTCGGCCGCGGCCTTGAGGAACGCGCACCCCCGGAAGTCCGCACCGGTCAGGTCGTCCACCAGCGCGGTGCCGACGGCGCGGACGGCGTCGTCGGGGGTGGCGGCCGAGGCGACGGCGTCCTGGAGGGTGGCACGGGTGTGGGCGTCGACGCCGCGCAGGTAGGCGACGACCAGCGCCTCCTTCGAGGGGAAGTGCCGGTAGAACGTGGCGCGCGTGGTCGGGGTCTCGGCGAGGATCCGCTCGACCCCGACCGCCCGGATGCCCTCGCGGTAGAACAGCCCGCTCGCCGTAGCGAGCAGCCGCTCGCGGGCCTCCGAGTGCCCGGCCCCGGACGTCGTGCGTGTCGGTGCAGCCACGGCCCCACGTTAGCAGAAAGAACGATCGGTCTTGCTTACGACGAGTCGGGCGTGCATGCTCGGGTGCATAGGAAGAACGGTCTTTCTCTCTCCAGGAGGCATCATGCCGAGCTCGCCCACCACCGGTCGGCGCACCGTGCGGACCCCCCGCCCGGGACCGGTCGACGGCACCGTCGCCCTCCGGCGCCTGTACCTCGCGCGGTTCGCGTTCGCGCTGCTCTGGGCGGCGCTGCTGCTGCCGAACGCAGCGGAGGTCGGCCCGCTGACCGCGGCGCTGCTGGTGCTCTACCCGCTGGTGGACGTGGCCGCGGCCGTGATCGACGCCCGCTCCTCGCGTGCGACCGGGGTGACCCCGGGCCTGTACGCCACGATCGTCCTGGGTGGGTTCGCGGCCGTCGGGCTCGTCGTCGTCCTCGGCTCGGGCGTGCCGGCGGTGCTGCGGGTCTGGGGTGCCTGGGCCGTCGTCGCCGGGGTCGCCCAGCTCGTCGTCGCCCTGCGGCGCCGTGCGGCGGGCGGCCAGGGGGCCATGATCGCGAGCGGGTCCCTCTCGGTCGTCGCGGGCGCTTCGTTCGTGCTGATGGCCTCGGGCGGCGAGGCGTCCCTGACCGGGGTCGCCGGCTACGCCCTGCTCGGTGGTGTCTTCTTCCTGGTGTCGGCGCTGAGGCTCGGCCGGGTCGCGTCCGCGTGACGATGACACGGTGACACGGTCGACGGGCCGGCCGTCCGTGTCAGGGTCCAGGACGTGTTGTCGGTTCCCGACCCGCCGGTCGGCGTCGGCCGGGAGGCCGGGGCGCCGGTTTCCGCCCCGTCGTCGTGCAGAACGGCCGACTCGGCGACGAAACCGTATCGTGTGAATAACCGACCCTCGGTGATTGTTCCCCACGATGGTGTTTCCCGGGTTGATCCGTGCGCTTTCCGCCCCCTATCGTTCTCCTCAGCCGGTTCGGGCTCCCCCCTTTGTCGTCGGACCGGCACGTGCCCGGATCCGCATGGATCCGTGACTCACCAGGAGAAGACTGTGCAGAAGAAGAAGGCCGGTTTCGTCGCCGCCGTGTCCGCCGTCGCCCTGATCGGCCTGTCGCCGCTGGCGTTCGCCGGCTCGGACAGCGTCATCGACAAGGACGCGAAGGGCCTCGTTGCCGGCCTGAACGGCAACAACGCCCAGGTTCCGGTCCAGGCGTGCAACAACAACATCCCGGTCAACGTCCTGGGTGTCCAGGTTCCGGTCGAGGACGCGGCTGCGGCCAACGGCCTCACCGGTGGCGCCGGCATCCTGGGCGAGGGCAAGGCCAAGTCGGGCGACTCCGCCCCCGACCAGTCGGACAACTGCGGCCAGGAGGCCGGCGCGGGCGACTCGGTCAACTGACCGGATCCTCTCGCTGACGTGCCCCGGGGCCTCCGTGGCTCCGGGACACGTCCGTGTCCGGGGTGGGGACCTGTGGGTACCCGCCGTGGTCGTCGTCGCCGGTTCGGGTGGCGTTCCGGGCGTTTCGCACCGATCACATCCGACCCCATCGTGGGAGTATCCGAACGGAAAGTAATTCGGCCACCCGATGGTGGTAGAAGAATTGTTCGGGCACTCCCGCCTTGCTAGATTCGCAGCCAGTCGGCACGGGCTCCCCCCTTTTCTGTCAGCGTGCCGACATGGAACGGGGCCTTCACCACGGCCCTGACACCTCATCAGGAGAAGAACTGTGCTGAAGAAGGCCGGAATCATCGTCGCGGCGTCCGGCGCGTCCCTGCTCGCCGTCTCCCCGCTGGCCTTCGCCGGCGACTACGCGGGCGACTCCGCCAAGCACCACGGCAAGCACGAGTCGGGCCACATCGACAAGGACGCCAAGGGCCTGCTCGCGGGTGGTCTGAGCGGCAACAACATCAACGTGCCGATCCAGCTCTGCAACAACAACATCCCGGTCAACGTCCTGGGCGTGCAGGTCCCGGTCGAGGACGCGAACCTGCTGAGCGGCATCACCGGGGCCCTCGGCCTGGGTGGCAAGGCCAAGGCCGTCTCCGGCGACTCGGCCACCGACCAGTCCGACAGCTGCGGCCAGACCTCCGGCGCGGGCGACTCGATCAACTGATCTCTCCGCGCCTCGACATGCCCCGGGACGACGTGGTCCCGGGGCACTGTCGTGTCCGGGGTCAGCCCCCGGCCCGGCGCACCTCGCGACGCCGGCGCGCGTCGTCCCGGCGACGGCGCTCGGTGTCGTTCGACGGGACCAGCTCCGGGACCGGGACCGGACGCCGGTGCTCGTCCATCGCGACCATCGTGAAGTAGCAGCTGTTGGCGTGCCGTTGGGTCCGCTCGGTGATGTTCTCCGTGGTGACCCGGATGCCGACCTCCATCGAGCTGCGCCCGGTGTGGTTCACCGACGCCTGGAACGTCACGAGCTCGCCGATGTAGATGGGCTCGCGGAAGCGGACCCGGTCCACCGAGAGCGTCACGACGTAGGTCTCGGCCCAGCGGCTCGCACACGAGAACGCCACCTGGTCGAGCAGCTTCAGGATCGCGCCACCGTGGACGTTGCCGGAGAAGTTCGCCATGTCCGGCGTCATCAGCACGGTCATCGTCAGCTGGTGACGGGGCAGGCCGCCGGGCGCGCTCACGTCGCCGCCGCCAGGATCTCCCGGGTCACCGTCCGCCAGGCCGCCGACAGCGGGTCGACCACCGCGAAGTGGTCGCAGCCGGGCAGCTCGACCAGCCGTACCGACGGGTGCCGGCCGGCGTAGGAGCGGGAGACGGCCGGCGGGACGCGCTCGTCGGCGTCGCCGTGCACGATCGTCACCGGTCCGGGCGGGGTCGGGCCCGCCGCCGGGTCCAGGTCGGTGCGCCCGGCCGCGGGACCGCCGAGATAGGCGCGGACCGCGCCGTCGCCGAGGTTCTCCGCGTCGGCCAGCGCCAGGTCCGCGACCGGGGCGAGCGACACCGTCGCCCTGATCAGCGACGGCTCGACGGCCGCGGCGTGCAGCACGAGGTGCCCGCCCGCCGAGTGCCCCACCGCGACGACCGGTCCGGCGATCGCGTGGGCGGCCCGCAGTCCGGCGAGCACGTCGGCGACGGTCGCGTCCGGGTCGCCGGGCACCCGGCGGTACTCCAGGGACGCGACGGGCAGCCCCAGCGCGTTCACCGCACCCGCCGTCGACCGCAGGTGTACCCGGTCGAACCGAGGCCGCCAGAACCCGCCGTGCACCAGCACGACCAGCGGGCGGCCTGGCCCGCCGTCCGGCCACAGGTCCATGACCTGGTCGGGGTCGTCGCCGACGGCGACGACACGGGGCGGCTCGGGGGCCGGGCGGGAGAGGACCGATCCGTTCACGACCGGTGGTCTAGCACGGATCACCCCGCCGGGCGTGCCGTGGCGGCCCGCCGCCGGCGGGCCGTGCGCAGCTCCAGCACCGCGACCGCGGCCACCGGCACGAGCACCGCCGCGATCCACTGCGGACCGGTCAGCGGGGTCAGCCGCAGCGTCTCCCGCAGCGCCGGCACCGTCGTGGCCACCCACACGGCCGCGGCGGTCACCGCCGTCCACCAGGGCAGGAACCGGTTCGCGAACAGACCCGACCGCAGCACCGGTGTCCGCTCGGTCCGCATCACCCAGGCCAGCGCCAGGTGCCCGGACAGCCACGCCACGAACGCCACCGTCTGCGAGGCGGTCACCAGGTACAGACCGCCGACGGCGACGAACAGCGCCACGGCCCCCGCGGCGAGGTCGCCGAGCAGGGCCCGGTCCAGGAAGCGTGCGCCCGGGTCGCGTGGCGGGCGGGTCATGGCGTCGCGCTCGGCGGGTTCCGCGGCGAAGGTCGCGCTGCCCGCGATGTCCATGAACATCTCCAGCACCACGATCTGGATCGGGGTGAACGGCACGGCCATCCCGGTGAGCACCCCGGCGGCGACGGTCGCGACCAGCCCGGCCTTGCAGGCCAGGTAGTAGGCGACGCCCTTGCGCAGGTTCCCGTGCAGCGTGCGGCCCTCGTGCAGGGCACGGGTGAGGGTGGAGACGTCGTCGGCCAGCACGAGCCCGGCCGCCTCGCGGGCCACGTCGGTGCCCGACGAGCCCATGGCCACCCCGACGTCGGCCCGGGCCAGCGCGGGGGCGTCGTTCACGCCGTCCCCGGTCACCGCCACCACCTCCCCGCCGGCCTGCAGCGCCGTGACCAGGCGCAGCTTGTGCGCGGGCGTGACCCGGGCGAACACCGGCGTCGACGCGACGGCGGCGGCCAAGCGTCGCGTCGTCGAGACCGTCGAGGTCGCGGCCGGTCAGCACCGGGTCGGGGTCGATGCCGACCTCGGCGGCGACGGCCCGGGCACAGGCGGGGTGGTCCCCGGTCAGCATCACCACTCGCACCCCGGCCCGTCGTGCGGCGGCGACGGCCTCGGCGGCACCCGGGCGCGGCGGGTCGGACAGCGCCACGAGCCCGGCGAGGACGAGGTCGCGCTCGGCGTCGCCGACCGTCGCCGGGACCTGCGGCGCGGGCCTGCTCGCCACCGCGATCACGCGCAGGCCGCGGGCGGCGAGCACCGCGACCCGGCCCGCGGTCTCCGGCGACGGCGCCGCGCACCGGGCCAGCACCGACTCCGGCGAGCCGGTGGTCACCACGGTGGCGGTGCCGGAGGGGCCGGCGGGCAGGACGACGGTCATCGTCTCCCGGCCGGGGTCGAACGGGAACCGGGCGACCGGCTCGGCGGGCGTGGGCAGGCCACGGTCGCGGGCGGCGACCAGGAACGCGACGTCGGTCGGGTCGCCGGACCAGCCGCCGTCGGGCTCGGGGGCGGTCTCGGTGCAGGCCGCGCCGAGGGCGACCACGGTGTCGCCGTCCGTGCCCGGAGCCGGTTCGACCCGCGCGACGGCCATCCGGTTGCGGGTGAGTGTGCCGGTCTTGTCGGTGGCCAGCACCGTCACCAGTCCGAGCGCCTCCGCCGCGCGCAGCCGCCGGACCAGCCCGCGTCGCCGGGACAGCCGGTGCGCGCCGAGCCCGAGCACCAGACTGACGATGATCGGCAGCTCCTCCGGGACCGTCGCGAAGGCCAGGGTGAGCCCGGTCAGTACCATCTCCCGCCACGGCCGACCGGTCAGCACCCCGATCAGTGGGACGAGCACGCTGAACGCGATCGCCAGCGTCGCGAGGCTGCCCGCGAGTTCGCGCATGGCCTGCTGCAGCGCGGTCCGGGGCGGTCGCCCGGCGACGACGAGCCCGGTCAGCGTGCCGAGCTCGGTGGCCGTCCCCGTCGCGACGACGACACCGCGGGCCCGCCCCGCGACGACCGTCGTCCCCGCGAACACCAGGTTCGTCCGCTCGGCCAGCGCGGCGTCGCCGGGCAGCACCCTGGCGGCGTCCTTGGGGGCGGCGACGGGCTCCCCGGTGAGGGTCGACTCGTCGACGCGCAGCCCCCAGGACTCGACCAGGCGCAGGTCGGCGGGCACCCGCGAGCCCGCGGCCAGCGGCACGAGGTCGCCGGGCACGACATCGGTGACATCGACAGAGACGGTGCTCCCGTCGCGCACCACCGGCGTCGTCGGGGCGGTGAGCTCGCCCAGCGAGGCGATGACCGACTTCGCCCGGAACTCGGCGAACACCTCGACCCCGACGACCGCCGCGATGATCACGACGACGGCGACGGTGTCGTCGAACCTGCCCCAGACGCCGTAGAGCACCGCGATCGCCGCGAGGAGCAGCATCATCGGCTCGGTGACCTCGTCGGCCAGTACCCGCAGGAAGGTGACCCGGCGCGGGACCACCCACCGGTTGGGGCCGTGCCGCCGGTGACGGGCCGCGGCCTCGGCGTCGGTCAGACCCCGCACGGCGTCCGTGCCGAGGTCGTCCACCACCGCCGCGCCGGTCGCGGCGTGCGCCCCGGTGCTCACCGGCTGCCCACGGCCCTCAGTCCGTACGCGGTGGCAGGTCGGGGGCCACGCCCTCGGCGCGGTACACGGCGGCGGTGAACGCATCGAGTGCGTGCCGGCAGCGGTCGAGCAGGGCCTCGGCGTCCTTGCCACGCTCGTCGGGGAAGAAGTCCCGCGACGAGATCGTCGCCAGCCAGCGGGTGAGCCGCTCCAGGTCCTGCTCGTTCTCCTCCAGCTCGGCGAAGGAGTAGTTGTCCCGGGAGGACTCCTTCGCCAGCTCCGCCAGCAGCGCCTCGCCGCGCTCGGTGAACTCGGCGAACTCCTTGCCGCGCTCGGCGCGGATCCGGGCGACGATGCCCTCGTCGCTGCTCCCGGCGGCGACGTCGAGGGCGAACGCGGTGCCGCCGGCCTCGCGGACGTAGGTCGCGAGCCCCTCCAGGAACGTGCGGTGCTCGTCGGTCGCGGGCAGCACCCACGCGCCGTTCTGGAGGCCGACCGCGCCCGCGGCGCGGGCCCGGCGCCACAGCGTGACCCGTGGGCTCGAGGGCGCGGCGGGCAGCTGCGCGAGCAGCAGGACCCAGCCGGCGGACGGCGCGTCGGTCATGCCGGGTGACGGTACCGGCCGCCAGCGGCGTGCAACAGGTGTTTCGTCGGGTGGGGCGCCGGCGTCGGGTGGGGCAGGCTGGGGGCATGCCCGCCCCCGCCCACCGTCTCGGTCTCGGCCTGGCCGCGATCGCCCGCCCCGCCTACATCACCTCCGGCCGCGCCGCCGAGCTCGGCGACGCCCGCGACGTCGCCGACCTGCGCGACCGTTCCCGTGCCCTGCTCGACGCCGCGTACGCTGCGGGCGTCCGCTACGTCGACGTCGCCCGCTCCTACGGCCGCGCCGAGGAGTTCCTCGCCGGCTGGCTCGCCGACCGGCCCGGGGTGACCGGCGGCGAGGACCCCGTCGAGATCGGCTCGAAGTGGGGCTACCGCTACGTGGGCGGGTGGCGGACCGACGCCGACACCCACGAGATCAAGGACCACTCGCTCGACGCCTTCACCGAGCAGTACGCGATGAGCCACCAGCTGCTCGGCGACCACCTCGGGATCTACCACGTGCACTCCGCGACGCTCGACACCGGCGTCCTCGACGACGAGCGCGTCCACCGCGCGATGGCCCACCTGCGCGACCGGGGGATCCGGGTCGGGATCTCCACCTCCGGCCCCGCCCAGGCCGACGCGGTGCGCCGGGCGCTGGAGGTCCGGGTGGACGGCGAGCCGCTGTTCACCTCGTTCCAGAGCACCTGGAACCCGCTCGAACCCTCGGTGGGTCCGGCGCTGGCCGAGGCCGCCGACACCGGAGCCCGGGTGATCCTGAAGGAGGTCTTCGCCAACGGCAGGCTCGCCCCGGGCGGTGAGGACGGCACCGAGGGGGCCCGTGCGGCCGCGGCGCTGGCCGCGCGGACCGGGATCGGGCTGGACCGGATCGCCGTCGCCGCGGCGCTGGCGAACCCGTGGGCGTGGCGGGTGCTGCTCGGCCCGGTCGGGACCGACCAGCTCGCGTCGAACCTCGCGGGCGCGGAGCTCACGCTGCCAGCGGACGTGGCCGAGGAGCTCGCCGCGCTGGCCGAACCGGCCGAGAGCTACTGGCGCACCCGCTCCGCGCGCCCCTGGAGCTGACCCGGCGTTTCCCGGCGGTCATACGCTCGTTTACCTTCCAGCCACCTTGCGGTCGGAGTCGACGTCGCCTGCTGATGCCGCCCGGCCGCCGGTGAGGAGGAGGGGACATGACCGCCCAGGACCATCTCGCCCGGGGCCGCAGCGCCCAGGGCGGCGGCGCGCACAGCGCCGACGACGACCCGGCCACGGTCGTCATCCCGCGCGTCACCGAGGACGCCGGGGCCGGTCCGCGGCCCGCGGGGGCCTCCGGGGCCGCGAGCCCGGCCCCCGCGGAGCCGTCACCGCAGGCGCAGGCCGCCGCGCCCGGCGCACCGCACCTGGCGCTGGTGCGTCGCGGACCGGTCGTCGGCACCGCCGCCGCGATCGTCGCCGTGCTGGCGCTGGCCCACTACGGCGCCGCCGTCTACGGCATCGGGCGGCCCGGCTTCGAGATCCCGGCCCCGATCCGGCTGGGCACCGAGCTGAACATCTCGACCTGGTTCAGCTCGGCGCTGCACCTGACCAACGCGGCGCTGCTCGCGCTGATCGCGGCGAACTCGGTGCGCCGCGAGCGGTGGCGCTGGATCCTGCTCAGCCTGTCCTGCGCGGTCGTCGCGATGGACGAGACCGCGGCGAACCACGAGCAGGTCGGCTGGATCATCCACACCACGTTCGGCACGAGCGGCTTCCTGACCTACGCCTGGATCATCCCGGCCGTGGCGCTCGTCGCGGTGGTCGCGGTGCTGTGCCTGCCGATGGTGCTGCGCCGGCCGGGGGCCTGGCTCGTCGTCGCCGGGGCGGCGGTGTTCCTGCTCGGCGCGGTCGGGCTGGAGTCGGCCGGTGGGGCGCTGTTCGAGCAGACCGGCGACGTGCAGTCCTTCACCTACAACGTCCTGGCCGGCACCGAGGAGACCCTCGAGATGGTCGGTCTGGTCATCGCCATGGCCGGGCTGCTCCGCATGGCGGGCGGCAGCGGCCTGCGGATCGCCGGCGCCGGGTTCGTCGACCGGTCCCGCTGACCCACCCGCACACGACGACGGGGCCCCGGTGATCCGGGGCCCCGTCGTCGTCGGTGTGCGGTCGCTCAGCCCACCCGCGAGTGCGCCTTCTCCTCGGCCAGGCGCAACACCAGGTCGGCGCGACCGGACTCGATGTCCAGTGCAGACCGCAGCCGCGGCAGCGCGTGGTCGGTGATCCGGGTGCGCAGCGCGGCGAGGTCGGCACCGTCGTCCGCCGTCACGTCCAGGTGGATCTCCGGACGACGGCGGTCGCCCACGAGTGCGGCGGCGGCGCGCTGGACGCCCTCGTAGCTCTCGATGTCGGCGGCCAGGGCGTCCGCTGCGTGGTCGGAGTGGATCCGGGTCGTCCCGGCGTCCCGGCCCGCGACCTGCGCCGACGGCAGCGTCCATGCCGAGGTGCGGGGCGTGCGACGAGCCTGGGCGAGCAGCCAGCGCAGGGCCAGCAGCCCGACCACGACGGCGACGGCGAGGGTCACCCACGGCGCCCACCCGGGCAGCGTGAGACCGGCGGGCAGCAGCGGGACCGACGGGTCGATCCCGGGGAGCACCTGGCGCAGGACGCCGGTGCCGAACAGCAGCCCGAACACCCCCGCGGCGAGCAGGACGAGCCCGATCAGGAACAGCAGGGTCCGGTTGAGCCGGGACGGTGGGGTCGCGCTGGCCATCACGCCTCCTGCTGCTTCGTGCCGGTCACGGACACCGTGACCTTCGGGCTGCGGGCCGGTCCGACGGCGTCGAGCCGCTGCGCGACCGCGCTGCGGACCCGGTCGCGCAGGTCCCTGGGGTCGCCGAACGCGGCGTGCGCGGTGACGGCGGCGCGGCGGCCGGTGTTCTTCACCGACGCCTTGGTGATGCCGTCGACGTCGGTGGCGGCGTCGGCCAGCGCCCGGTTCAGGCTGCGCCGGGTGATGCCGGAGTCGAGCTTCTCGGCCCCGTCCGCCGAGGCCAGCGGGAACACGGTCGGCGTGCCCGGCCGCAGCGCGACCACGACGAGCACCAACCCGACCAGCGCGACGACGCCGGAGGCGACGAGCACGGGCACGTCGGCGCCGGTGTACCCGGCGACGGTGGAGCCCAGCAGGCCGAAGTCGACGATCGGCTGCTGCCCGAGGAGCAGCTGCACGACCGCGACGGCGACGACGACGCAGAGGGCGAGCAGGACCAGCGCCACGATGCCCGCGGCGAGGGACTTGCGGGGGCGGCGGATCATTCGAGCTCCCTCCCGGCCGGGCGGGCGGCGCCCGGGACGGTGAGCGCGGTGACGACGACGTCGACCCGCGCGACGGACAGCCCGGTCAGCGCCTCGACCTGCCGCACGACGTGCGCGCGGGCGCGGTCGCAGACCGCGGCGACCGGGGACGGGTAGGCGACGGAGATCCGCGCGTCGATCCGAGCCCACTGCCCGGAGACGGTGGCCTCGACGCGCGGGTGGCCGTCGGCGTCGTCGCGGCCAAGCATCCGCCCGACCGTGCCGGTGCTCCCGCCGACGCCCTCGGTCTCCTCCAGGGCGCCGAGCGCGATCTTCTGCACGACCTGGTCGGCGACATCAACCCGGCCCCGGTCCTCCGGGGCCGTCCCGGCGGAGGCGTCCGCGGAGCCCGTGCCGGTGTCGATCGAGCGGGTCGGGGTGTCGTCCGGCGGGGGCGGGGGGAGACGGGTGGCCCGGATCGTGTCCGGGTCCCCGGTCGCCGTCCCCGTCGGCTCGACGGTGCTCACCGGGTTCACCGGACCTTGTCGCGGCCGCGTCCGGACAGCCCCGACCGCTCGGAGAGCTCGGACAGGTCGAGGTCGCCGTCGAGCCAGCGGCCGACGCCGAGCCCGATCGCGCCGAGGATCAGGGCGAGGACGAACCCGCCGAAGCCGCCGACGATGCCGGCGATGGCCAGGAGGAGACCGGCGATCAGGCCGATCTGGGTGTTGGTGGACAGGGACATCACAGTCACGTCCTTCGAGACGAGGAGGTACCGGACGTCCGGGGATGTGGACGGGCGTCCGGGCGGGTCAGGGGGTGGCCGCGGGAGGGACCGGGAACTCGCCGGTGGCGGGTGCCGAGTCCGACTGCCGGACGGGCGTCGGCTCGGTGGGACCGGCGTAGTCGCCGACCACCACGTCCACCCGCGCGCCCCCGACGACCGGGAGCAGCGCGGTGCGGACCTGGTGGTCGATCTCGGCCACGGAGGCCGGGTAGCGACCGACCACGTGCACCTCGACGGCCGGGGCCGTGGGGTCCACGCGGATGCCGCTCACCCGGCGTCCGGGCAGGTAGGTGGCGACCTCACCGAACCGGCCGCCGTGCAGCTGCGCGACGCCGGGGCAGCCCAGCACCGCGTCGGCGATCCGGTCGGTGTCGATCGCACCCGTGGCGACGATCCCGTCGCCGCCCGCGGCGGTACGGGCGCTCACGCCACCCGCGAGGTGGACTCGATCTTCTTCGGCTCCTCGTCCTTGCCGTCGTCCTCGGACGGCAGGTGGACGTCGTCGACCGAGATGTTGACCTCGACGACCTCGAGCCCGGTCATCCGCTCCAGGGCGGAGATGACGTTGCGGCGCACGGCCTTCGCCAGGTCGGCGATGGAGACGCCGTACTCGACGACGACGTTGATGTCGACGGCGGCCTGCTTCTCGCCGACCTCGACCGACACGCCCTGCGAGGCGTTGGTGGTGCCGCCCGGGATGCGCTCGCGCAGCGCGCCGAACGCGCGGGCCGCGCCGCCGCCGAGGGCGTAGATGCCACTGACCTCGCGGGCGGCCAGCCCGGCGATCTTCGAGACGACGGTCTCGGCGATGCGGGTGCTGCCGTGCTCGGACTGCAGGGCCGACGGGGTGCCGGTGACAGCCGGGGCCTTGGTCGCCTTGGTCTCGGTGGTGCTCATGTGTGCCTCCAGGTCATGGCCCGGTATCGGGCCTCACAGTGGCCGGATCGGGGGCCGGTTCGCACCGGTGGTGCCCTGTCGATCCGCTCGACACACATGGGAGTCCCGGGGGTGGCGCATCCTCACGGACGAATTCGGGTGGTCGTCGTCACACCTGCGCTCCGCCGATGGGCCGCTGACCTGGGTAGAGAGCGTCTGACCTGCGAAGGGAGGCTGTGGCGGGGTCCGGATCCTGCGAGTTTGCGATCACGTGTTCGGGTGTTCATCGGACGTGGTGGTCAGGCGGGCGGCAGGCCGATCGTCCAGCCGGTGACGTCGCGCAGTGCCACCTGCCAGCAGGCGGGTTCGCCGTAGTTCGGCCCGCCCGCCGCGGTCGGGACCACGAGTGCGTCGGTGAAGTAGATCCAGTGGATGTCCTTCGTCGGGACGTCCGGGCCGGGGCGCTCGTCGCCGCGACCGCCGGCCATCTCGTCGAACATGTCGGCCATCGACGCCGCGGACTCGTTGCCCGGATCGTCGGCGGTGAGCCGGCGCAGCTGGTCCCCCAGGCCGCGCAGCCAGGCCGAGGGGTGCACGGCGTTGCCGAACACCAGCCCGGCCGGGGTGGCGACGGTGAGCGGGACGCTGTTGCGCTCGTCGCGGTAGGCGATCGACAGCACCGCCTGCAGGTAGCTCGGTGCGCTCAGCTCGGGGATGGTGACCACACGCTGTGCGTCGGCCATCCCGGCGGGTCCGTCGGCGTCGACCGTCATGGCTCCGGACGGTAACCAGGAACCGCCCGGTCACGACAGGTCCACGTCGACCTGACGAGAACGCCCGGACGGTCCAGCGACCGCACCGCCACCCGGCCCAGCCGACCCCTCAGGAACGACGTGCGCGGACTGCGACGCCCGGCTCCGGGCGGCGCGGGGACGGCACCGCGACCTCGGGGTGGACGACGACGGCGAAGCGGGCCCCGGCGCCGTCGGGACCGACACCGTCGACGGTCTCGTGCGCCCGGACCGTCAGTCCGCGGGCGGTCGCGGCGGCGACGAGCGCCTCGTGCACCCGGTCGGCCGTCCCGGCCTGACCGAACGCCCCGCGGTAGTGGTAGGCCAGCAGCATCCCGCCCGGCCGCAGGCGGTCCAGCAGGGCGGTCAGACCGACCCGCAGCGTGACCGTCTCCCAGTAGTAGAGGACGTCGGAGCAGACGATCAGGTCGAAGTCGCCCTCGGGCATCTCGTGCGGGAGCGTGCGACGGACGAAGGTCCCCGACGGCACCCGGGCGGCGGCCCGCTCGACCGCGGCCGAGCAGATGTCCACCCCGAGCAGGGCCGCGGTGTGCCCGGCGAGGCGGACCGAGAGGTCTCCCTCGCCGCAGCCGACCTCCAGCACCCGGTCGAAACGGCGGCCGGCGAGCGCGTCCATGACGGTGCCGTACTTCTGCTGCTCGTAGGCCGACAGCCCGATCGAGTACGGGTCAGGGCTGCGGTAGAGCCGGTCGTGCGTGCGGCGCCCCCAGCCCGGCTGCCAGAGCCAGGTCTGGCCGGTCCAGCGGGGGTCGTGGGCGTCGCGGCCGAGCCGGGCCAGGCCGCGCACCGGGACCGCGGCGGCCCGTGCGCCGCCGCTGAGGGAGAGCCGGGCGACCCGCCGGGCGTGGTCGATCGGCGTGCGACGGACGGGTCGGCTCTCGGCCATCGGGCGCTCCGGGGGACGTGCGGGTGATACGTCCGGTGTGTCGCCGCACGACCGTCTCCGCGTTACGCCGGACGTCCCAGCAGCCCCCGATGCGGTGACTCCCCGCGAGCTAGCCCTTACGGGCCGCTGTCTCCTCGGAGGCCTTCACGACCTGCACCTGGTCGCCGATCTGCAGGTAGTCGAAGTACGCCTTGGCGTCGGCCGGCGGGACGTGGATGCAGCCCGCGGAGGAGCGGTTCGGGTCGCCGCTGTGGAAGGCGATGCCGCCGTCGTTGAAGAAGACCGACCACGGCATCGGAGCGGGGTCGCCGTTGGGCAGGCGCGACTCCTCGCTCTTGTGCTCGGCGTCCTTGCGGTAGACGCGCAGCGAGTGGCCGACCGGGGTCTCCTGGCCGTTGCCGCCGGAAGAGATGCCGATCGGGCCGCGGATGACCTTGCCGTCCTGGATGAGCCAGGACCGCTGCGAGTCCAGGTCGACGCACGCCTTGGCGGTGATCGAGCAGGGGGTGCCGGGGACGAGCGGCTGCGCGCGGGCCTGCTCGGCCGCGGGGGAGGCGGCCAGGGCGGTCCCGGCGACGGCGACACCCGCGATGGTGGCCAGTCCGAGGCCCAGTGCGACGAGGCGGCGGGGCCGCTGCCGGACGGTGTCCATGGGGTGCTCCTGTTCGTCCGCGTCGCCCGGGGCGGCGACGCCACGTGATCGTTCCGTCACCGTGGGAGACGCGTGGGGAGCGCTCAGGTTGCGTGACGAAAGGTTCGGCCGTGCCGGGTCAGTCTGCACCCCGTTCCCGACCGGCCCGGACGCGGTGCGCTCCCGTCCCGATCACCCGGAAGGACCGTCTCGGTTCCGATGTCCGGTCCGCCCGGGTTCCGCCGTCCGGTGCAGGCGGACCACCTGCTCGCTGCGCCCGGACACGACGATGCCGGCGACCCGTGGGGCCGCCGGCATCGTCGGGAGGGTCGGGTCAGTGCGGGGTGACCTCGCCCATCTCGACCCAGACGTCCTTGCCGTCCTCGCTCTGGAAGTTGATGAGCGGCTTCTCCGGCACGACCGAGCCCATGAAGTCGAAGAACTTCTGCGCGTGGTCGGTCTTCACGTGGGCGTCGCCGGCCGCGCTGTCCTTGAAGACCTCCACGATCACGAACTCGTTCGGCTTCTCGAAGTTCTCGTAGTAGTCGAAGGAGATGTTGCCCGGCTCGGAGTTCACGTCCTTCGTGTACTGCGCGATGCCGGTCAGCCACTCCTCGCGCTTGTCCGGGCGGATCTGTGCCTTGAGCACGATGAGGATCATGTGAGCCTCCGGTCACGGTCGTCGGGAACGTCGCGGGGATCGTTCCACGGATCGGTGGCGTGCGGGCGTCTCAATCAGGGACGCCCACCGGGTTGACAGCGCTCAGGAGAACGTCGCGGTGTCGATCACGAAGCGGTAGCGCACGTCGCCCCGCACGACCCGCTCCCAGGCCTCGTCGACCTGGTCGCAGGAGATCGTCTCGATGTCGGCGCCCAGGCCGTGCTCGGCACAGAAGTCGAGCATCTCCTGGGTCTCGCGGATGCCACCGATCTTCGAACCGGCCAGGCTCCTGCGGCTCGCGACGAGGGAGAAGCCGTGGTACGAGAGCGGGCCCTCCGGCACGCCGACGTTGACCATCGTCCCGTCGAGCTTGAGCAGCCCGAGGTAGGCGTCGACCGGGATCTGCGCGGCGACGGTGTTGACGATCAGGTCGAAACGGCCCGCCAGCTCGCTGAACGTGCTCTCGTCCTCGGTGGCGAAGTAGTGGTCCGCGCCGAGCCGCTTCCCGTCCTCCTGCTTGGACAGCGTGCGGGACAGGACGGTCACCTCGGCACCCATCGCGGCGGCGATCTTGACGCCCATGTGGCCGAGGCCGCCCATGCCGACGATCGCGACCTGCTTGCCGGGGCCGGCGTTCCAGTGGCGCAGCGGCGAGTACAGGGTGATGCCGGCGCACAGGAGCGGAGCGGCGACGTCGAGCTCCACGCCGTCCGGGATGCGCAGCACGTAGTTCTCGTCGACCACGATCCGCGTCGAGTAGCCGCCGTAGGTCGGCTCGCCGTCGTACTGCCGGCCGTTGTAGGTCTGCACCTCGCCCTTGAGGCAGTACTGCTCCTCACCGGCGAGGCAGTCTCGCACTCGCGACAGGAGTCCACGAAGCAGCCGACGCCGACGCGGTCGCCCACCGCGTAGCGCGAGACCTGGTCGCCGACGGCGGAGACGACTCCGGCGATCTCGTGGCCGGGGACCATCGGGTAGATGCCCTCGCCCCACTCGTCGCGGGCCTGGTGGATGTCGGAGTGGCAGATCCCGGCGTAGGCGATGTCGATGACGACGTCGTGCGGCCGCGGGTCGCGGCGCTCGACGGTGCCGCGCTCGAACGGCTTGTTCGGGCCGGCGGTCTTCATGGCGGACACGGTCGTGGGCACGGTTCCTCCTCGTGGCGTCGCTGCCGACGCCGTGGTTCGGGTGTGGCCGGGCGCCGGTGCCGCGGCGGGATGCGCGGCCGGTCGTACGGCCGCATCGCCATGTGTCTACCCATTGATCGTTGTGTGCGATGCATCGACGGGCTGTGCGACACGTCTCCCACTCGCGGAGGAGCGCCGGGCGCCGAGGATCGGTCGGACGAGGGATCCGTGACCGTGCCGTGGCGCCCTACCGTCGGCCCATGACCGGGACGAGGGGGGACGCCGCGGTGCGGCGGGAGGACGTTGTGGACGGCGCCGCGGTGGCCGGGGCGGCGGAGGCGGCGGCGCCGCGGCCGTGGTGGAACCGGGTGGCGTGGGCGCTGCACGCGCTGCTGCGGTTCGTCCTGATCCTGCTCATGCAGCCCTACGTCTGGTCCAAGCTGAACCTGACCCAGATGGGTCGGGCCGACTACTCCGAGGCGCTCGTCATGACCGGCGAGAAGAGCCCGATGGGGCTGCTGTGGGGGTTCATGGCCTACTCCCCGGTGATCCAGTTCCTGGCCGGGTTCGCCGAGCTCGTCGTCGTGCTGCTGCTGGTGTTCCGGCGCACGGCGTGGATCGGCGGCCTGCTCGGGACCGTCGCCCTCGGCACGGTCTTCCTGCTGAACATGACCTACGACGTGCCGGTCAAGCAGCTCGCACTCGCCCTGACGGTCGGGTTCGCGCTCGTCGCGGCCCCCGAGCTGCCACGGGTGGTCCGGTTCCTGGCCGGGCGTCCGACGGCGGCGACCGAGGGGTCCCCGCGGCTGCTGCCGTGGCCGCGGGTCCGCCGGGTGACCCGATGGCTGGTCCCGGTGCTCGGACTGGTGCTGATCGCCGCGCAGGGCGCGCTGTTCCAGCAGTTCCAGCCCCCGTTCCAGCGCTCCGACATCGCGCTCGCCGGGGTCTACCGGGTCGTGGAGGACCCGACGGCCCCCGCCGGGCGGCTCGCCGACGACCGCCGCTGGCAGCACGTGGCCGTGGGGCAGTGGACCTACGTCGGCCCGTCGCTCCCGGTACCCGGCTACCCGCAGACCGGCTCCGCCGGGATCTCGGGGCGGCTCGCCGACAGCACCGTCGTCCGCGGGACCTGGCGGCCCGTCGGGGACCGGACGATCCGGGTCGAGTGGAACGCGCCGCAGTCCGGCGCGACCTCACTGGTCGAGCCCGCCGTCCGGACCGCCGAGCTGACCTGGACGCCCCGGCCCGACGGCCGGGTCGAGCTGACCGGGGACGGCCAGCGGCTCGTGCTGGAGAGCGACCCCGAGCTGCGCTTCCTCTACGACCGCGGCTTCTCCTGGGATGCGGGGAACGAGGCGGCCGTCCACCGCTGAGGCCCTACGCTGGCCCGATGCTTCCACGGCTCGGGCTCGCCGAGTGGGTCGTGCTGGCCGTGGCCGGCGAGCGCCCGGTGCACGGTTTCGCCGTCGCCGCGCTCACCGCCGCCGACGGCGAGCTGGGCCGGGTCTGGCAGATCCCGCGCCCGGTCGTCTACCGGGCGATCGGCAGGCTGGTCGACGCCGGCCTGATCACCGCCGAGGCCGTCGAGACCAAGGGCGGCCCGCCCCGCACCCTCTACGCCGCCACCCCCGCCGGCCGCGGCCACGTCGACGCGTGGCTGGGCATCCCGGTGCCGCACGTGCGGGACCTGCGCTCGGAGTTCCTGCTCAAGCTGGCGGTGCTGCACCGGCACGGCCGGGACGCGACCGCGCTGGTCGAGGCCCAGCGCCGCGAGCTGGCCCCGATCGTCGCGGCGCTGCGGGCGGAACAGGACCGCGCCGCAGCGGCGGGGGACGGCGGCGACGAGTTCGACCGGATGCTGGCCGCCTGGCGGCGCACCTCGGCGGAGGCGGCGCTGGCCTTCCTCGACGAACTCTGACTTGTGCTCCCGAAACGGATAGTGGATAGTTCTGGTATCCGAGTGGGAGGGTGGTCGTGGTGGACGTACGCATCGGTGACGCCGAGCGGGAGCGCGCACTGGAACGGCTCGGCAGGCACGTGGGGGACGGGCGGCTCGACCTCGCCGAGTTCTCCACCCGCAGCGAGCAGGTGGCCGCGGCGCGCACGGCGTCCGAGCTGGCCGCCGTCGAGGCGGACCTGCCCCGGCTGCCGCGTCCCGTCGACCCGGAGCGCGAGCGCCGGGCCCGCCGGGTCGTCCTGGCCGCGACCTGGGGGCCGTGGGCGCTGACCGCGGTGATCGTCCTGACGATCTGGGCCGCCGTCGCACTGGGCGGGGGCGGGGGGTACTTCTGGCCGATCTGGGTGATCGGGCCGTGGGGGGCCCTGCTCGCACTCGGCACGCTCACCGGCCGCTCGGTCGCCGGTCCGTGCGGGCGGGCGAGAACCGCCGCGGAACGGGTACACCGGGTGCATGCCCCGTCGTGACCTGACCTGGATCCCCCGCCTGCTGGGCGCCGCCACCGCCGCCTACGGTGCGGCCGTCGCCGCGGAGCCGGAGGTGCTGCTGTCGCCGACGAAGCTGTCCGGCGGCGGGCGGACCCCGTCCGCGGGCACCACGCTGCTCGCGCGGGCGGTCGGCGGGCGCGACCTCGCGTCCGGCCTGGCCATGGCGCTGGCCCCGGCCGGCACCCCGCTCAAGGCCGCGATCGCGGTGCGGGTCGGCGCTGACGTCGTCGACCTCGTGGTGCTGGGCTCGCAGCTCCCCGACCGCGACGCCAGGGAGAAGGCGACCATGGTCGCCGCCGGCTGGGGCGCGCTGTGCGCGCTCTCCCTGCTCGCCGCCGACCCGCCGCGCCGGGGGTTGCTCGGGCGCGCATGACAGCCCACGGGCCGTCCACCATGATCGGGCGATGGCCACGAGCACCGGGGGCGACCCCCATCTGGAACGCGCCTACTCGCTGAGCGGCCCGGCCGACGCCCGGGCGCTCTACGACGAGTGGGCCCCCACCTACGACGCCGACCTCTCCGGTGAGGCCCAGGGCTACGTCGCGCCCGCGGTCACCGCGGACGCCGTCGTCGCGGCCGCGGGCCCCGGCGGCGAGATCCTCGACGCCGGCTGCGGCACCGGGCTCGTCGGCGTCGCCCTGCGCGAGCGCGGTGCGACCACCGTCGACGGGATCGACCTGTCGCCCGGGATGCTGGAGCGGGCCCGCGCCACCGGGGCGTACCGGGACTTGCGCGAGGCCGACCTGACCGCCGCGCTGGCACTGCCCGACGACTCCTACGACGTCGTCGTCTGCGTCGGGACGCTCACCCACGCCCACGTCGGACCCTCGGCGCTCGCCGAGTTCACCCGGGTCGTGCGGCCGGGCGGGTACCTGGTCGCGACCGTCCTCGACGACGTCTGGGAGTCCGGTGGCTACCGTGCCGAGGTCGACCGGCTCGCCGCCGCCGACGTCTTCGAGGCCGTCTCGATCGAGGTCGCGCCCTACCGGTCCGGGCAGCAGGTCGACTGCCGCCTCCTGGTGCTGCGGGTGCGGTAGGCGAGGATGGCCCCATGAGCGACGACCGCGGCCTGGTGACCGGACGCCGGATCCTGACCGTGCTGCTGGTGCTCTCGGCGGCCGTGCACGTCCGGCTCGCGTTCGGCGCCACCGGGCCGGTCCTGGCCGGGCTCGACGGGCTCGTCGCCGCGGCCGCCGTCGTGTCGCTGCTCCTGCTGCTGCGCCGGACCGACGGTCCGGCGCTGCTCGCCTGCGCCGTCGCCGGCGGGCTCGGTGTCGCGCTGTTCCTCGTGCCCGGGCTCCTCGCCGTCGCGCAGGGGACGAACTGGACCGCCTGGCTCGACGCGTGGTCGTTCGGCGGTCTGCTGCTCGACGCGATGGTCGTGCGGATCGCGGTGTTCACCCTGCGCCGGGCCGAGGGCGTACAGCGCCGTTGAGACCGGTGGAACATCTCCGGATCGAAAGTATCGCTGCCTTTTCGGTCGGTTCCGTGATCGGCAGAAGATGCCTCTGAGCTGCGATGATTTGCTGTGCCGTTATTGTCGTGTGATACGTCACTGGTCATCCGCTTGACCTGATCTCGGCCGGTCGGCGACCTTCGTGGTCGCTCCGGTCCACTGGACCGGGCTGCACCGAAGCGCCGGAACCGCCCACGCCACCACGGCCCCGTCCCGCGGTCCCCGGCCAGTCGATCTGCACGGACCGGGACGGGGCCGCGGGCCGCGAGTCCTCTCGCGTCGACACCGGCACTGCGCTCCCCGCGCGACCGGCCCGCCCGGAAAGCCGTGGGTCCGGACCTCAGGTGATCAACAATGAGCAGCACTCGCATGTCCATCCGTGGGCGTTTCGTCGGAACTCTCGTCGCCGGTGTCCTGGCGTTCGGCGCTCCGCTCGCCCTGGCCGGGCCCGCGTCGGCCGCCCCCGAGACCTCGGCCCAGGTCGCTCCCGCGGCGGTCGTGGCGCCGACGCAGTCCGTCTCCACCTCGACGTGGGACAAGCTCGCCGAGTGCGAGTCCAGCGGGAACTGGAACACCAACACCGGCAACGGCTTCTCCGGCGGCCTGCAGTTCACGCAGTCCACCTGGAAGGCCTTCGGTGGGTCGGGCAAGGCGCACAACGCCAGCAAGTCCGAGCAGATCCGCGTCGCCGAGAACGTCCTGGAGGCCCAGGGCTGGAAGGCGTGGCCGGCCTGCTCCAAGAAGCTGGGCCTGCGGTAGTACGCAGCACGACCGGCGGCCGGTGACCCGAGTGGGTCACCGGCCGCCGTCGTGCGTGCTCAGGCCGCGCGCAGCCGGGTGACGACGTCGAGCACCAGGGCGGGGTCGGCGTCGTAGGGGGTGTAGAGCGACACCCGGTCGACGAGGTCCCGGTAGCGGTCCGCGATCCCGGAGGCGACCGTTGCCGGGTCCCCGGCGACGGCGAACAGGCCCAGCAGGTCGTCGTCGACGAGGCCGGCCATCTCGTCCCATGCCTGCCGGCGCGACAGCCCGTTGAGCTCGTCGGCGAGCGCCCCGCGGCCGTGGTGCTCCAGCACCGGGCGGTACGGCGGGGTGGAGGCGTAGAAGGCGATCTGACGGCGCACCCCGGCCTCGGCCACGGCCCGGGCGTCGGCATCGGCGCCCAGGACGGTGAAGACCGGCAGGCAGACGTCGAAGCCGGTGAGGTCGTCCCGGCCCCGCCCGCGGCGCAGCGCGGGCAGCGTCACCTCCGCCAGGTACGACGGCGAGGTCAGCGAGTGCGCCAGCAGACCGTCGGTGACCCGGCCCGCGACCTCGGTCATCCGCTCGCCCACCGCGGCCAGCATCACCGGCGGCATCCCGTGCGGGTTCGGCCCCGGCGAGAAGAACTCGGTCATCAGGGTGTGGGAGTAGAACTCGCCGCGGTGGTGCAGCCGGTCCCCGGTGGCCCAGGCGTGGAAGATCGCCCGCAGCGCGGAGACGAAGTCCTCCATCCGGGCCGCGGGCCGGCTCCACGGCATCCCGAACCGGCGCTCGATGTGCGGGCGGACCTGCGAGCCCAGCCCGAGGTCGAACCGACCGCCGGAGAGCAGCTGCACGTCGTTGGCCTGGTAGGCCAGCGTCATCGGAGTGCGGGCGAAGGCCACCGCGATCGCGGACTGCAGCCGGATCCGGCTGGTGGCCCGGGCGGCCAGCGCCAGCGACACGAACGCGTCGTGCGCGGTCTCGGGGACCGACAGGGCGTCGTAGCCCGCGGCCTCCGCGGCGACCGCGGCCGCCTCGGTCTCGAGCGGGGAGGCGGAGAAACCGCCGGTGGTGTCGACGCGCACCTCAGGCGTCCCGCTTGCCGGGGACGACGCGGTCGAGCCAGGACAGCAGGTCCGCGACGACCTCGTCGCGGTTGGTCTCGTTGAACACCTCGTGCCGGGCGCCCGGCCACACCTTCAGCGTGACGTCGTGCAGCCCGGCCTCGGCGTAGCGCTCGACCAACGGCCGCACCAGGGCCAGCCCGGCGTTGACCGGGTCCTCGTCCCCGACGACGACGTAGACCGGCAACCCGCCCGGGATCCGCTTCAGGGTGGCGACGTCGCCGAGCGGCCGGCCCGCGGCGAACATCGCCTGCGTGCCGGGCAGGTCGATGCCGAAGCCGCAGCGGGCGTCGGCCACGTAGGCGTCGACCTGCGCGGGGTCGCGGCTGAGCCACTCGAAGCCGGTGCGCTGCTCGAACGGCGCGTTGAACGACGACAGGTCCAGCGGCGCGGACAGGTCCAGTCCCTGCTCCATGAGGTCGAGCAGCGCGGTGCCGGACAGCACCACCGCGTCCGGCGGGGTCCCGTCCGCGACGAGGAACTGCTGCACGGCGAACGAGCCCATGCTGTGGCCGAGCAGCACCAGCGGGGCGCCGGGGTGCTCGGTGCGGGCGTGCGCGGACAGCAGTCCGATGTCGGTGACGAGCTGGGCCCAGCCGTCGTCGCCGAGGACGCCGAAGTTCTCGGGCCCGCCCGCGGTGGCGCCGTGGCCGCGGTGGTCCTGGGCGTAGACGGCGAAACCGCGGGCGGTCAGCGCCTCGGCCAGGGGGAGGTAGCGCAGGGCGTGCTCACCCATGCCGTGGGTGATCTGGACGATCCCGCGCACCGGGTCGCCCGCCTCGCCGGGGAGCCAGCGGTAGGCGGTGACGGCGGTGCCGTCGCGGCCGGAGAAGGTGAACGTGTCGGACATGCGTGGGCACCGCCAGTGGTGAGGGGTCGATCTCGGTCGGATCGTGCGTCACGGGGCCGAGGGGGTCAATGCCCGCCGCCGGGTTCGACCTCGGCGAGGTCGGCGACCATCGTCGCGAGGACGCGCAGGGTGGCGTCGACGTCGGCGGCCGGGAGGCGCTCGGCGACCGCCCGCAGCCGGGCGTGCTCGCGCCCGACGACGTCGTCGATCACCGCACGGCCGGCCGCGGTCGCGGCGACGAGCTTGGATCTGCGGTGCCGCGGGTTGTCGATCCGCTCGACCAGCCCCGCGGCGAGGGCCTCGTCCACCATGCGCTGCACGAACTGGCGGCTCAGCGACTGCGACCGGCCGATCTCGGGCACGGTCATCGGGCCGTGCCGCCGGAGCTGGTCGAGGACCGCCCGCACCCCGACGGACACCCGGTTCTCCGGCGCCATCCCCTCCACCTCGTGCAGCACGCGCCGGTAGAGCGGGCCCACCAGGACGTACACCTCGGCGAGCTTCTCGGCGGTCCGGTCGATGTCGGTCACCCGGCAAGTATGACACCTCGGTTGTCAAAACGGCCGAAGCATGACACCTTGGGTGTCATGACTCTCGCTCTCGCCCGGAGTACCGTCCCGGGGTTCCTGCCCGTACCGGGCGGTCGCATCGCCTACCGCGACACCGGTCCGCACCCCGACGGGCGGCCGCCGCTGGTCCTGCTGCACGGCGGAGCGCTCGACGGCCGCATGTGGGCCCGGCAGGTCGAAGCGCTGTCGGCCCGGCACCGGGTCGTCGTCCCGGACGCGCGCGGGCACGGCGCCTCGTCGGACCCGGGCCCCGACGGATACCGCCCGCACGACGACGTCGCCGCGCTGCTGGACCACCTCGGTACCGGGCCGGTGGTGCTGGTGGGGCTCTCGATGGGCGCGCGGACCGCCGTCGACACCGCGCTGGAGCGGCCCGACCTCGTCGACCGGGTCGTGCTCAGCGGCGCCGGCGCCGGTGCGCCCACCTGGACCGGCCCCTGGATGCTCGACAGGCTGGCCCGCTGGGAGCAGGCCCGCCTCGACCTCGGCGCCGAGCGCTGGATCTCGGTGTTCCTGGAGTTCGTGCCCGGACCGCACCGGACCGCGGCCGACGTCGACCCGGAGGTGCTCGCCGAGGTCCGGCTGATGGCCGTCGACATGCTCGCCCACCACCTGCCCGCGGACCCGGCCGCACCGCCGCCGCCGATCGGCTTCCTCGACGACGCCCTGGACCGTGCCCCGGCCCTGGCGGTGCCGCTGCTCGGCGTCGTCGGCGAGCTGGACTCCGACGACCACCTGCGGATCGTTACCGACACCGTCGAACGGGTCCCCGACGGGCGGCTCGTGACGGTGCCGGGCACCGCCCACTACCCGAACATGGAGCGCCCTGCGGAGTTGGCCCGGGCGCTGGGCGAGTTCCTCGGCCGGTAGGCGCCTGGTCCCGCGGAACCGGTCCGCGAGCCGGTCGCGCTGCTGCCGGACCTGGCCGGGTGGTCAGCCGCCGAGCGCGCCACGCAGCCAGGCGACCGAGCGCGCGGTGAAGTCGTCGGCGATCGCGATGCCCTTGCCCCAGCCGTCGAAGCCGTGCGGGGCGCCGGGGACGACGTCGAGCTCGACCGGCACCCCGGCCTCGCGCAGCCGCCGCGCGTAGGTGACGTCCTCGTCGTGGAACAGGTCGACGTCGCCGACGCCGATCCAGGCGGGCGGCAGCCCCGACAGGTCGGGGCGACGGGCGGGCACCGCGTACGGGGCGGGCTCACCGGTCCCGGGCGGGCGCCCCAGGTAGGCGTGCCAGCCGACCTCGTTGTTGCGGTTGTTCCACACCCGGTGCGGGGGCCGGTCGAGCTCGCGGCGGGCGGCGGTGCGGTCGTCGAGCATCGGGTAGACCAGCCACTGCGCGACCGGCTGCGGGCCGCCCTCGTCGTGCAGGCGCTGGACCAGCGCGGCAGCCAGGCAGCCCCCGGCGCTCGCCCCGCCGACGGCGATCCGCGCCGGGTCGATCCCCAGCCGGCCGGCGGCGTCGCGCAACCAGGTCCAGCCGGCGTGGCAGTCGTCGAGCGCGGCCGGGAACGGGTCACCGGGGGCGAGCCGGTAGTCCACCGAGACGACGACGATCCCCAGCTCCGCGGCGAGCTCGCCGCACCGCTCGTCGTCGATCATGGGGGAGCCCAGCACGAGGCCGCCGCCGTGGAACCACAGCAGCGCCGTGGGCGTCGTGCGGTGGTCGGGGACGTGCACGCGCAGCAGCGGCGGGCCCGGATGCGTGGTCGACCGGACCCCGTCGACGGCGGCGGGCCTGCCGCGCCGGGACAGTCGCTGCAGCAGGCGCAGGAACCGGGGGCGGTGCAGCGGGAGCGGCGGGACCCAGCGCAGGGGGCGGCGCAGCTCGGTGGCGATCCGGTCGGTGCTCACGACCCGATCCTGCCGGTGCGGCGGACCTCGCACATCTTCCGAGGACCTCGCACGGTCTGCAAGGTGTACGAGGTGGGGGACTACCGTGCGAGGTCGGGCGGGGCGCGGGGACCACGTCCGTGGAGCGGGGGCGCGGTGGCGAGCCGGCCGGGCGGCGCCGACGCCGGGCGACGGGTCAGCCCGACAGGGCCTCGGCGAGCCGGCGGGTCAGCGGGTCCGGGGCGGTCCAGGCGGCGACGGTGCGGCCGTCGTCGTCGACCCGGCGCACCCACTGCACTCCGCGCAGCGCGTTGACCAGCAGGAACCCGTCGGCCTCAGCGAGCGCGGCCAGGGGTAGCGGCGCGATGCGCACGGCGTCGGGGCCGAGCAGGTCGAGCAGCGCGCGTCGGCCGGTGCCCGGGAGGATGCGGCCGTCGAGCGGGGGGACCCACAGCCGGCCGCGGTGCACGGCGGCGACGGCGGACCGCGTCGTCTCCAGCACCAGCCCCGTCGGGTCGCACAGCAGCGGCGTGCCGTCCCCGCCCGCCGCCGTGGCCTCGTGGGCGTCGAGCCACCGCCGGTCGGCGAACTTGTGGGACTCGCCGTCGGTGCTGCGCCGGACCACGGCGACCACACCGCCCTGCGCGTCGAGCGGGACCGGCCCGGGCCAGGGGACCGCGCGCACCGTGACCCGCGACGGGTCGTCCGGCGCCGCCTCGACCCGGACCCGGTGGTGTCCGGCAGCCCCCGCGACGGCCGCGGCGGCCTCGGCCTCGACCCGCGCGTCGAGGGGGCGGCCGGTGACCGCGAGGTAGGAGCGACGCAGCCGGGCCGCGTGCTCGCCGACCCGGTGGGCCCGGCCGTCGACGCAGGCCAGCGTCTCGAACAGGCCCGCGGCCCGGTCGGCGGGCCGCACGACGTGCGGCCGGACCGGCCGTGGCGGGCCGTCGAGCGCGGCCAGGACCGGGGCCGCCTTGGTCAGGACCTCGCCGAACTCCTCCGCCGGGTCGGAGTCGACGGTGATGCCCCCACCGACCCCGAGCCGGCCGGTGTGGCTGCCGTCGGGCCCGGCGGGGCCGAGGTCGAGGGTGCGGATCGCGACGTTCAGCTCCAGCCCGGCCAGCGGGCTCACCCCGCCGACGGCGCCGGTGAACAGCCCGCGGTCGCCGTCCTCGCAGTCGGCGATCACCTCGCAGGCCCGGATCTTCGGCGCCCCGGTGACCGAACCCGGCGGGAACGTGGCGGTGAGCAGGTCGGCGTCGGTGACGTCCTCGCGCAGGGTCGCGTGCACCCGCGACACCAGGTGCCACACCCCCGGGTGCGGTTCGACGGCGAGCAGCCGCCCCGGCCGCACCCCGCCGGGCCGCGCCACCCGGGCCAGGTCGTTGCGCATCAGGTCGACGATCATGACGTTCTCCGCCGCGTCCTTCACCGAGGCGCCGAGCCGGGCACGTTCGGCGTCGTCGGCGTCGCCGCCGGTGCGCGGCCGGGTGCCCTTGATCGGTGCGGTGGTGACCCGGTCGCCGGCACGGCGCAGGAACAGCTCCGGGCTCGCGCCCACCGCCGCCCGCTCCGGCGTCACGACGAGCGCGGCGCGGGCGGGCGCGACCGGCTCGACGAGCCGGGCCCACGCCTCGTGCGGGTCGCCGTCGAGCCGGACCTCCAGCCGGGTCGCGATGTTGGCCTGGAAGATCTCGCCGCGCCGGATCTCGGTGACGCACCGCTCGACCGCGGCCAGGTGCGCGTCCCGGTCGGGCCACCGGGTGACCGCGATCCGGGCCGTCCGTTCCGGCGCCGGTCGGGCGAGGTCGGCGCACAGCCGTGCGTACCGGCGCTCGGCCGAGCAGGAGTCGGGGTGTACCGCGCCCGGGTGGTCGGGCGGGCCCGGCAGCGGGGCGCCGCAGGCGACCAGCGCCTCGAACCACCAGCGCTCGCCGTCGTGGCGCAGCACGTCGCGGTACCAGGACAGCGCCGCCGTCGGTCGCACGCCGGGCGGGGCGTGGTCCACCAGCCCGAACCAGCCGCCCCCGACAGCCCTGTCGATCCCTGCGTCGATCCCTGCGTCGGTCCCGGTGCCGGTTCCGGTGTCCGCCCCCGCGTCCCGGGGCGAGCCCGGGGTCGCCTGCGGACTCGCGGACCGCGGCGGCGCGTCGAGCACGGCGAACGGGTCGGCCCCGGCCGGCGCGGTGAACACCGGGTCGGTGGCGACGAGCGCCCCCCAGGACCAGCTCCCGCCGAAGGCGACCAGCCGCGGCCGGTGGGCGAGCCGGCGCACCGCCGCCGCTACCCCGGACGGCGCGACGTCCGCCGGGATCGGGACACGGTGCAGCCCGGTCCGGGCCGGTGCGGTCGAGGTCACCGGGAGAGCATGCTGATCCGCCCCCGCGCGGGGAAGGCGCCGTGACCCGGCGCACGCCTCACCCCCAGCTCTCCGGGCGCCGTGCCACGGCGTGGATCCGGTCCACCTCCCACGGGTCGAGCACCGGTGTCAGCCCGCGCAGGGCATGCACCAGCGCGCCCTCGGTGGCGACCACGACGTCGTCGGGCCAGCGGCGCACCCGGATCGGCGCCCCGACCAGCGCGATCACCGGGCGGACCGGCGTCGAGGCGGCGGCAGGCCCGAGGCGGGGGAGCAGCAGCTCACGGACCCGCTGCGCCTCGGCCCGGGCCCGCGGGACGGCGTCCGTGGCCGTCCCGGCGACGACCAGTCGCTCGCCGTCGAGCAGCAGGGAGCGGCCGCGGTGGTGGCGGGTGTCGATGACGCAGATGCCGGGCGGCCCGATGAGGACGTGGTCGAGATCGGCGGCGCCGCCGTCGAGCGGGACCGAGTGCAGGACCTGCCACGCCGCGGGCCTGCCGAGCAGCCGGTCCCGTCGGGTCCGCCCGGTCAGCGCGGTCAACAGGTGCGCGGTGCGCTGCTCCCCGTCGGCCCCGAGGCGCCAGTTGCGGTCGGGGAACCCCGCGCTCCGCTGCTGCGCCGCGACGTGCCCGGCCCGCCGGCCGGGGTAGTGGCGCGCCAGGTCGAGGTCGCGGGAACGATCGGTGGTGAGTCTCGCCGAGGAGGTGGTCGTCATGGCCGGGAGTGTGCACCCGAGCACCGACAGGAATCGGTGCCCGCCGGTACCCTCGTGACGGGGTGGTGCAGCCATGAACGGTGTTGACCCGCGGTTCGAGTCGCCGGTCGACCGGACGATCCGGGAGGCCGTCGAGCGGGGCGACTTCGACGACCTGCCCGGCAAGGGCAAGCCGTTGCCCGGCGCGGGACGGATCGGCCCGGTCGACGAGAACTGGTGGATCCGTGGCTACCTGGAGCGGGAGGGCGTCCCGGGTGACGCGCTGCTCCCGCCGTCGCTCCAGCTGCGCAAGGAGCTGGACCGGATCGACGAGACCGTCACCCGCTTCGTCGACGAGCGCCGCGTGCGCGAGCACGTCGAGGAGGTCAACTCCCGGGTCGTCGACCACATGCGCCACCCGATGGGCCCGCGCGTCCCGATCCGCAGGCTCGACGCCGACGAGGTCGTCGCGCGGTGGCACGCGGCCCGGGAACGCCGCCGCGCCGCCGCCCGGCCCGCGACGGTGGGGCCCGGCACCGGGTCGGAGCCCGGAAGACGGTCCCGCGGCTGGTGGGCCCGCCTGTTCGGCCGCTGAGACCGGCGATCACGGCGCCCGTCGGCCACCGGGACCGGGCCGTCGCCGGGCCCGGTCGGCGGTCCGGACCGACGGTGAGCAGGTCCGGGCGCGGCCTCACCGGGCAGGCGCCGCTGGTGTCCGTGGTGCGAAGTGACCGGGGGAGGCCAGCGGACGGCCGGTCTCCAGCAGCGTCTTGAGCGCGGACAGGATCGCGGGCCAGCCCTCGCCGACGTCGCGGGCGTCCCGTGCGCCCTGCTCGTCGTCGGTGAAACCGGTGTGGACGACCTGCAGCTTCACCGCCTCGTCGCCGAACGGGGAGAGCGCGAACTCGACGACGGTCGGCGGCCGCCCCGCGGCCCGTTCGGCGCGGCCGGTGAAGGTGTAGGACAGCCGGTGCGGCGGCTCGACGGCGAGGATCTCGCCGATGAAGTCGTCGTGGTCGGGGTGGACCGCCTCCAGCGGGCTCCCGACGCGCCAGTCCGAGGTCAGCTCCGCGCCGCCCCAGTACTGCATGGTGAACTCCGGCGTGGTCAGCGCCCGGAACACCTGCTCGGCGGTGCTGCGGATGTAGGTCGTGTAGACGTAGCGACGCTCACTCATCGTTCTCCTCCAGCGCCGCGCGCAGGGCGGTGACCGCCTGCACCCGGCTGCGCTCGAACTTCCCGATCCACCGGTCGTGGATCTCCTGGATGGGGACCGGGTCGAGGTGGTGGAGCTTCTCCCGGCCGCGCCGCAGGGTCGTCACCAGTCCGGCGGCCTCCAGCTGCGCGAGGTGCTTGGACACGGCCTGCCGGCTCATGTCCAACCCCGCGCACAGCGCGCCGAGCGTCGACTCACCCTGCTCGTGCAACCGGTCGAGGATGCGCCGTCGCGTCGGGTCCGCGAGTGCGCGGAAGACGGGGTCCAGGTCGGCCACGCGACCAATTATGCAACTATTTGGTTGCCTGTCAATCGTCGTCGGTCCAGGCGACCGCGAGCAGTACGCGCACCGTCCGCCCGGCCTGCTCGGCGACGGCGGTCACCGCAGTTCCTCGGGCAGCTCCTCGTCCGGCGAGACCTCGCGCTCGGCCCGCCGGGAGTGCACGAAGAGGATCAGTCCCAGCCAGAACGCCGGCCCGATCGGCGCGAACAGCGGCGCCGGCCCGAGCACCGCGCCCAGGACCAGCAGGAGCAGCACGACGACGGTCACCCCGGCGTGGATGCGCAGGTTGCGCCGAGCGCGGGGGGTGAGCGGACCACGCCGGGGGTGCCGTGGCCGCGGCGGGCGGGGCAGCCCGGCGAGCAGCGGGACGAGCTCGTCGCGGGTGCGGGCGGCGTAGGCGGCGGCCTGCCGCTCGTCGGACTCGGCGAGGGTCAGCCGCCCCTCGGCGGCGGCGGTCCGCAGCCGGGCGGTGACGTGCTCGCGCTCGGAGTCGGAGGCGAGCACGGCGTCCGACCGGAGCGGAGTCGCCGGGCCCTGCGCGGTCGGTGTGGTCGCGGCCGGGAGGGGCGTGGCCGGTACCGGGGTGCTGTCCGGTCCGGGTGCGGGACGGGTGTCCGGAGTCGCTGTCATGACAGCCAGCGTCGCGGTGCCGGGGGGTCGCGGGCGTCCGCCCTCGGTCGCCGATCCCGCTGCCGCCACCGGGGGAGGAGCGCCGGTCCGCGTACTCCCCCGGGTGTACGGCACCGGTCATCGTCCGGACGACGCCTGCTGTCGGTGCCCCGGTCTACGGTGTCCCGCGTGCTCGCCGACCGACGTCCGATGTGGGGTCCGATCGCGCGGGTCCTCGTCCCTGCCCTGGTCGTCGGCCTGTTCACCGCGGGCGGGACGGCGTTCACCGTCGCCCGCATCGCGCGGTACCCGGACCCGGGCACGACGGCGCTCCCGCTCGACGTGCTCGCCGTCGTGCTCCTCGCGGCGGGGCCGGTCGCGCTGCTGTTCCGGCACCTGGACCGGGTCGTGGCGCTCGCGGTGTGCGCGGCCGCGGTCGTCGTCTACCTGGGTCTGGGGTACCCGCTGATGGGGCCGCTGGGGTTCGCGTTCGCCGTGGCGCTGGTGTCCGCGGTCGCCGCGGGGCACCACCATCGGGCCCTCGCGGTGGTGGTCGTCGCGGCGGCGGTGCTGACCGGGTGGCTGCTCGTGACCGGGCGGCCGATCCCGTGGCCGGCGACCGCCCCGGTGCTGGCCTGGCTGGCGGCGCTCGTCGCGGCCGGTGCCCTGTGGCGGGTGCGGCGCGAGCGCACGGCGCAGGCCCGGCGGGCCGCCGAGGCCGAGCGTCGGCGCAGCGCCGCCGCCGAGCGGCTGCGCATCGCCCAGGAGCTGCACGACGTGCTGGGCCACCACGTCTCCCTGATCAACGTGCAGGCCGGGGTCGCGCTCTACCTGATGGACGACGATCCGGAGCAGGCCCGCACCGCGCTCACCGAGATCAAGCGGGCCAGCCGCGACCTGCTGCGCGAGATGCGCTCCACCCTCGGGGTGCTGCGTGGGGTCGACGAGCAGGCCCCGCGTGCGCCCACCCCCCGGTCTGGACCGGCTCGACGCGCTGCTCGACGAGGTGCGCGCCGCGGGGCTACCGGTGCGGCGCGCCACCGAGGGGACCCCGCGGCCGTTGCCGACGGGGGTCGACCTGGCCGCGTACCGGATCGTGCAGGAGTCGCTGACCAACACGCGTCGGCACGCGGGGGCGGGCACCGCGGTGGTCACGCTGCGGTTCGGCGACGACGCGCTGGACCTGACCGTCGACGACGACGGTGCCGGCCCCGCCCCCGGCGCGGTGGACGGCACGGGGCTGACCGGCATGCGCGAGCGTGCGCGTTCGGTCGGCGGGACGTTGGCGGCGGGGCCGGGCCCGGAGCAGGGGTTCCGGGTGCACGCCCACCTGCCCGCACCCCCGGCCGGCCCCGCCGCCACCGGCCCCACCACCGCTGACCCGGCCACCGCTGATCCGGCCGCCACCGAACCCGCCGCCACCGAACCCGCCCCGGCCGACCTCCTCGCGCGGGGCCGCGTCCCCGACCACCCCACGACCCCGGGAGCCGACAGGTGATCCGTGTCCTGCTCGCCGACGACCAGGCGCTCGTCCGCTCCGGGTTCCGCGCGCTGCTCGGCTCCCAGCCCGACCTGGACGTGGTCGCCGAGGCCGCCGACGGCGCGCAGGCCGTCGCCGCGGTCCGCGACCACCACCCGGACGTCGTGCTCATGGACATCCGGATGCCCGGCACCGACGGCATCACCGCGACGCGGGAGATCACCGGCGACCCGGACCTCGCCGGCACCCGGGTCGTCGTCCTGACCACGTTCACCGACGACTCCTACGTCTTCGACGCGATCCGCGGCGGTGCCAGTGGCTTCCTGGTCAAGGACTCCGAACCGGCCGACCTCATCCACGCCATCCGGGTCGTCCACAGCGGGGAGGCCCTGCTCGCCCCGGCGGTCACCCGCACCCTGATCGCCGAGTTCGCGGCGCGCTCGCGGGGCGGCCCCGACGGCACCGTCCGGCTCGACGAGCTCACCGACCGCGAGCGGGAGGTCCTCGCCGAGGTCGCGGCCGTGCTGTCCAACGACGAGATCGCCGCCCGCCTGCACATGAGTCCGACGACGGCGAAGACCCACGTCAGCCGCACGATGACCAAGCTGGGTGCGCGGGACCGCGCGCAGCTGGTCGTCCTGGCCTACGAGTCGGGCCTGGTCCGCCCCGGCTGGCGCGGCTGAGAGGATCGCGGGTGTGACCACCGTCTTCGTGTTCAACGGCCCGAACCTCAACCTGCTCGGGACCCGCAAGCCGGAGGTGTACGGGACCACCGTGCTCACCGACGTCGAGGCGCTGTGCCGGGAGTCGGCCGCCGCGCACCACCTCGAGCTGGACTTCCGCCAGACCAACCACGAGGGCGTCCTCGTCGACTGGATCCACGAGGCCGGTACCGCGGTGAAGCGCGGCGACGCGATCGGCCTGGTCCTCAACGCCGCCGCCTACACCCACACCTCGGTCGCGCTGCACGACGCGATCGAGGGCGCCGAGCTCCCCACGGTCGAGGTGCACATCTCCAACGTGCACGGTCGCGAGACCTTCCGGCACCACTCGTTCGTCTCGCCGGTGGCGGCCGGGATCGTCGTCGGGTTCGGCATCGACGGCTACGCGCTCGCGATCGACGGACTCGTCCGCAAGGTGCGCCCGCTGCGCGCGGTCTGACCCGGGCTCACTCCCCGGCGACGGCCGACGGGTCCATCCACACGAACTCGAGGTGGTGGCCGTCCGGGTCGTCGATGCCGCGGCCGTACATGAAGCCGTGGTCCTCGGTCTTGCCGGACAGGGTGCCGCCGGCGGCCAGACCGGCCTCGATCAGCCGGTCGACCTCGTCGCGGCTGTCCACGCCGAAGGCGTTGATGACTTCACGGGCGGTCCGCGGGTCGGCGACGCCGGGCTGCTCGGTGAACTCCCGGAACCGGTCCTGGGTCATCACCATCACGACGATGGCGTCGCTGACGACGAACGAGGCGGTGCGCTCGTCGGAGAACTGCTCGTTCAGCCCGAAACCGAGCGCGGAGTAGAAGGCCTTCGCCGCGGCGAGGTCGGCGACCGGCAGGTTGACGAAGATCATGTTCGGCATCGCGGGCTCCTGTGTGGATCTGGGCTCCGGGGGTTCCGGCGCCGTTCGAAGGGGTGGACCGGGCGCGGTGACCGGACTCATCGGCCGGCCGCCGGGAACTTCCCGCCGGGGCCGGGCAGGATCGGGGCCATGAGCGTGAAGTGGGGAATCATCGGTCCGGGCCGCATCGCCGACGCCGTCGCGCCGGACTTCGCGCACGTGCCCGGCGCCGAGCTCGTCGCCGTCGCGTCACGTTCCGCGGAACGCGGCGCGGAGTTCGCCCGCCGGCACGGGATCGCGCGGGTGCACACCGGCTACCGGGCGATCCTCGACGACCCGGACGTCGACGTCCTCTACGTCGCGACCCCGCACCCGCAGCACCGGGCGATCGCCCTGGCCGCGATCGAGGCGGGCAAGGCACTGATGGTGGAGAAGGCGTTCACCGTCAGCTCCGTCGCGACCCGCGAGATCGCCGCGGCCGCCCGCAACCGGGGCGTGTTCGTGATGGAGGCGATGTGGACGCGGTTCTTCCCCGCCGTCGTCCGGCTGCGCGAGCTCGTCGCCGAGGGCGCGATCGGGGAGGTCCGCTCCGTGCAGGCCGATCTCGGCGTGCGCAACCGCACCGCCGACGACGACCGCTTCTTCTCCCCGGAGCTGGGCGGCGGTGCCCTGTTCGACCTCGGCGTCTACGTGGTCTCCTTCGCCCAGATGATGCTCGGCAGCCCGAGCACGGTCGCCGCGAGCGGCGCGCTCACCCCGTCCGGTGTGGACCTGGAGGAGTCGATCCTGCTCGGCTGGCCCGACGGCCGCAGCGCCGCGCTGCAGGTCAGCCTGCAGTGCGCGATGCCCGGCTCGGCCCGGGTGATCGGCACCGAGGGTTGGATCGAGGTGCCGCCGCGGTTCCACCACCCGGATCGGATCGTGGTGCACCGGCACGGCGCCGACCCGGAGGAGCTCGTGCTGCCGGCCACCGGGCGCGGCTACAGCCACGAGATCGAGGAGGTGACCCGGCGGGTCGCGGCGGGGGAGACGGAGAGCCCGGTCATGCCGCTGGCGGACACCGTCGCCGTCCAGGACGTCATGGCCGCCGTGGCGGACCGGATCGGGATGATCCCGGAAGAGGGGCCGGCAGAGCTCACGTGACCTGCTGACCTGTAGGCGGGGCTCGTCGAGCCCACGTCGGGCGACAAGGGTGTTATTCAACGATCGCGAGACAAATTCACTCGATAGTGTTCCCATACGGATCGTAATTGCACTCCGATATGGTTGGACCTAACGTCGATGGTGAGGTCGTCGAGGCGAGGGTGGTTGTCATGGCTCCCGTTCACTTCTATCTTGCGTTCGACTCGTCGTGCGGTCGGTGTGCCCGGATCAGCGAGATAGTCTCGAATGAGATCGCATCGGAGATCGAGGTCGTACCGCTTACGGATCCGATGATTGTTGATCTCCGCAAAGTCTGCTACGGCGAGAATCCTCCATGGAGGCCGACTCTCGTCCAGGTCGACGAAACAGGGGTCCGGTGTCAGGTCGGTGCTGGGATGGTGGCGACGCTGGTCCGCCTCCTCGGATTTCATCGTGCTGGGAAGATCGTCCTCGCGCTCGGTGAGCGGGCGAGCCGTCCGGTCGATCGAGCAGGTGTGTCTCGGGCGAGTTTTCTCCGAGCTGCCTGTGTGGGCGGGGCGGTCGCGGTGACGGCTGTGGCCTCGCCGAGGCTGGTCAACTCGGCGGCCGGCGCTCCTGTTCGCCGGCTCGCGGTCGGCGCCACCGCACTTCACTCCGCGGGGTATCACGATCTCTCTGCCGGTCACCTCGTCGGCGCGATGGACCGGCTCGCGGTCGACTCCGACTTTCGGTTGCTCATGGATAGTGCAGGAATGGACGCGTTCACCTTTCAGCCTGCGGCGGTACAAGGTGCACGTCATCGGCTGCGAGGCGGCGGAGAGATGACGGTGACTGCGCTCGCGGCTGACGAGAATCGTGTTCTCGTGGCGCGAGAATTCTCAGGGTCTCAAGCTGCCGGACACCGGGACTTTGCGATATGGCAGAAGCAGGGCGATGACGTCTTGGTGATGCAGGCCATGGCAGTGAGCGGGACGGGACTCGTCGGCCTACATTGCATGTGCAGCGTGTATTGCGGGCTGTGCCGCCACCGTCGACGGCTGTTGTACGAAGCCGATGACGGTCTGCATGCCCTGCAAGGCGGTACCGTGACTCAGCAGGTCGTCGGCTGCGGACGCAGGACCCGCGCGCAGTCGACCCGGCTCGCCCCGGCTGCGCCGACGCACTGGCCGCAGTGGACCGCAGCGGCACGTACGACTTCCGCCGAGCGGCGGTGAGCCACCAGCGGGTGTCCGATCTTTACCTCTTGAAACGCAGGGGGTAGACCGAGCGGGTGTCCGATACAACGACCAACCCTCAGCGCCGGGAGAGGACCTTTCTCGGCCATCCGGTCCAGCTCGCGACGCTCTTCGGCGTCGAGATGTTCGAGCGGTTCTCCTTCTACGGCATGCAGGCGATCCTGCTGTACTACATGTACTACGAGGTCACCGCCGGCGGCCTCGGCTACAACCAGGGAGTTGCGGCAGGAGTCGTCGGAGCCTACGGCGGGACCGTCTACCTCTCGACGATCCTCGCCGCATGGCTCGGCGATCGGCTGTTCGGCCCGGAGCAGGTTCTCTTCGGCAGCGCGGTGTCGGTTATGGCCGGGCACATCGCTCTGGCGCTCCTGCCAGGCGGTGTAGGCCTGGCCTGTGGTCTCGTGCTGGTTGCGCTCGGCAGCGGGGGAATCAAGGCCAACGCATCGACGATCGTCGCGATGCTCTACGGCGAGGGTGACGACCGCCGCGACGCCGGGTTCTCGATCTTCTATCTGGGCGTCAACATCGGCGCGTTGCTCGGACAGATTCTCACCCCGGTAGTGCAGAGCCGGACGGACAGCTTCCACATCGGATTCGGTCTCGCCGCGGTCGGCATGGCGATCGGTCTGGTCCAGTACGCGTTCTTCCGTCGGAGCCTTCCTGCAGCGGGCAAGGTTGCGCCCAACCCACTTCCAGCCGCCCAGCGGACCCGTGCCGGGCTGATCGGTGTGGCCGTCGTCGTCGTGCTGCTGATTCTCACGGTCACCGGGGTGATCACGGCGGGGCGCCTGGGTTACATCGTCACCGGGGTCGTCGCGGTCGCCACGATCGCCTACTTCTCCGTCATGCTGACCAGCTCCAAGGTGAACCGGGTCGAGCGCCGCCGTGTGCTGGCCTTCTTGCCGATGTGGATCGCCAGCGCCGTCTTCTGGGCGATCTTCCAGCAGATCTTCACCGTGTTGACGATCTACGCGGACGAGCGCCTGAACCGCTCGGTACTCGGGTTGTTCGAGATCCCGGCCGGATCGGTCCAGGCGATCGAACCGCTGTTCGTCGTGCTGCTGGCCGGGGTGTTCGCCGCGGTGTGGACCAAGCTCGGCCCGCGTCAGCCGGCGTCGCCGGCGAAGATGGCGATCGGCACGATCATCATCGGTGTCGGCTTCCTGCTGTTCGTGCCGCTGGCAGGTACCGGAGCGAACGGCACCCCGATGCTGGCCGTCGCTGGGATCCTTCTGGTGTTCTGCATCGGCGAGCTCTTCACGTCGCCGGTCGGTCAGTCGCTGTCGACGAAGCTGGCCCCGGCGGCGTTCCGCACCCAGATGGTGGCCCTGTTCTTCCTGTCGGTCTCGATGGGGACGGTACTCGCCGGAGTCCTGGCAGACTTCTACAGCGAAGAGAACGAAGCCGCGTACTTCGGCATCACCGGGGCCGCTGCGATCGTCGTCGGCATCGTGGTGCTTGCGCTCGTGCCGAAGCTGAAGGTGCTGATGGAGGGCGTCCGCTAGACTCTGATCGAACACCGGTTCGATCCGTCCCCAGCTGTGCACAGTCCTGTGGACAACTCCGGTGGATCACCGACGACGGGTGCGCCGGACCGTCGGTGAGTCCATCGTGTCGCCGGCCATCTCCCGGGCGATCCGCACGACGTGCGCGCGGATGTCCGGGGGCTGGTCGGCGATCCGCAGCGCCAGCATCTCCAGCACCGAGGCCAGCCCGAACGCGATCTCGGGTCGGCTGAGCCCGGCGTAGTGCGCCTGCACGGCCTCGTGTCGCAGGGCCGCCGCGGCGGCGAGCACCGTCTCGCGGTCGGTGCGCAGGGCGGCCAGTCGCTGTCGTTCGTGGATGTTCATGCTCCCCCGGTCGTCGTCGCGGAGCCGTCGCGGACGACGGCCGGTCCGCACCCGGGGGAGCGGGCGCGGCGACCAGCGTGCCCCGCCCTCCCCGGCCGGCGCCAGGCGGGTCCCCGAGATGTCGCACACACGTTCGACTCAGAGCAGCAGCAGGGCCACGCCGAGTGTCGAGACCGCTCCCCGGAGGTGGTTCGCGGCGCTCCAGCGCGGGGCGAAGGCGACCCAGTCGCCGTCGCGTTCCAGGGCGTTGTTGAGCGGGATGTTCACCGCGGCGATCACGACGAAGCCGGCCAGCACCGCGACCCCGCCGGCGATCCGCAGCGGCTGCCCGTCGAGCACACCGGCCACCGTCACCGCGCAGGCGAGCGGCGCTGTGCCGGCGAACAGCGTCCCGAACAGCGGATTCACGATCGCCCGGTTCACCCCGCGCATCACCGCGACCGCCTCCGCCGCGGGACGACGGCGCAGGGCGGGCAGCACCGCGACCGAGAACGCCAGGTAGATCCCGCCGAGCAGACCCGCCCCGGTGGCGGCGGCGCCGTCGAGGAACCCGGTCATCGCGTCACCCCCGCCGCCCACTGCTCGACGGTCAGCACGTCGTCGACGGCGCCCCGCGGCCCGTGCGCGCGGATCTCCCCGCGGTTGAACGCCCGGTTCATCGCGACGTGCAGCCGCGCCCCGTCCGCCGGCATCCCGGCTCCGCGCAGCAGCTGCTCCATCTCCTCGTCCGGGACGTGCACGTAGGTCAGGTCCGGCAGGCCCAGTGCGGGCCCGAGCGCGGCGACGACCTCGGGCGCCGTCCGGTCCGCCGCGCCCTGCACCTCGACGACCTCCGGCGCGTCCGGGGCGAGCAGCGCCGCGGCGGCGGCCCATCCGACGTCGCGGGTGGCGACCATCGGCAGCGCGACGTCGGGGTCCACGGAGTCCGCGTGCACCCCGTGCGCCCGCATGGCGGCGAGCGACCACAGGAACGACTCCAGGAACAGGCCCGGCCGGACCTGGGTGACGTGGGCGTCGAGCGTCGCCAGCCGGGCCTCCTGGTCGTGCAGGCTGCCCAGGTAGCCGGTCACGGCGAGGTCCGGGCCGCCCGGGACCTCCGCCCCGAGCGAGCTCAGCGCGACGACCCGGGGCACGGCCGCGTCGCGCAGCGCGGCGACGACGGACTCCCCGAGCCGGGCCTGGTGGGCGGCGTGGTCGGGCGCGGTGACGTCGAAGGGCAGCAGCACGAAGGCTGCGGCCGCTCCGTCGAACGCCCGGCGCAGGAAGTCCCGGTCACCGAGGTCGCCCGGCCACGGCCGCACCCCCGGCGCGGCGACGGCCGGGCGGCGGGCGACGGCACGGACGTCCACCCCGGCGGCGGTCAGCTCCCGGACGACCTGTGCTCCCACGTTCCCGGTCGCTCCCAGCACGGTGATCATGTCGAACTCCTCTCGTCGGTGTCCGTCCACGATCACCGCCAACGAGCGGACGCAGAATGGCTGTGTATCCACAGATGATGCTAATTCGCCCACAGGTGGGGATGAGCTGTGGACGAACTGTCATGCTGTGCACCGTGTCCACCGCGCCGCCGTTCCCGGCCGCCGACCCGCTCGGGGAGGCGCTGCACGTGCTGCGCATGGACGGCGTCTTCTACTGCCGCTCCGAGCTCGGCGAACCGTGGGGGATGACGCTGCCGGCGGCGCTGCCCGCGGGGCGGCGGACGGGACCGACCGCGAGCTGCGGCCCGGTGAGCTCGTCGTCGTGCCGCGGGGGACCGGGCACGCGCTGCGCAGCGCGCCCGGCGTGCTCGCTCCGGACATCCGGTCGATCCCGCACCCGATGCTCGACGGGCGCTACGCCCTGCTCCGGCACGGCGGCGACGGTCCGGTGACCCGGATGGTGTGCGGCGCGGTCCGGTTCTCCCACCCCGCCGCGGGCGACCTCGTCGCGAGCCTGCCCGACCTCGTCCGGGTGGAGCCGTCGCCGATCGGGGACCGGGTGCAGGACACGCTGCGGCTGCTGGCCGCGGAGGTCGAGCACGGTGGCCCCGGCAGCGACGCGGTGATCACCCGGCTGGCCGACGTCCTGGTCCTGCAGGCGGTGCGCGGCCGGCTGCAGGCCGACGCGGCCACCCGCACCGGCTGGCTCGGGGCGCTCGCCGACGACCGGATCGGCCGCGCGCTCGCCGCGGTGCATCGCGAGCCGGAGCGGGACTGGACCGTCGCCGCGCTCGCCGCGACGGCGGCCATGTCGCGCTCGGCGTTCTCCGCCCGGTTCACCGAGCTCGTCGGCGAGCCCGCGATGAGCTACGTGACCCGGTGGCGGATGCACGCTGCCGCCGAGTTCCTGTCAGGGGGGAGTGGGACGGTGGCGCAGGCGGCCCACCGGTTCGGCTACCGCTCCGAGGCGGCGTTCGCGCGGGCCTTCGCCCGCGTCGTCGGGGAACCCGCCGGACGGGTGCGCCGACACGGGCTCGCAGGCACGGCCGACGCCCTGGCCGCCTTCCGAGCCTGATCCGGGCCCTCGCACACACGTTCGACACAGGCCTGCTACGCTGCGGCGACGCCGCCAGGAGAGGAGCAGTGCATCGAGTCGATCGTCTCGTATCCGGATCTCTCGCGACCGTCCTAGACAGCGGTATGCGGTGGCATGTGCGCGTGTCGATGCCGCCGTATGGGGCTGTCTAGTTCCTGGGCAAGAGAGCGGTACAGAGTTGGATCGACGGCCGATGCACTCGTCTGCGCTTCTCTCGGGTTGATCCGAGACGGGGCTAGAGGGCGCTACGTACGCCCGCGCGCTCGGGTCGTCTGCGGCTCTCTAGTGCGCGCGCGAGACGGCCGGAGAGCTGTGACTAGTGATTGAGTTCCTCTCTAGAGCTCTCTATACTTGTCTATTATGACCACGTACAGGATCGGCGAGTTCGCTTCCCGAGTGGGGAGGTCCGCGTCGACGGTGCGTCGGTGGGAGTACGAGGGCCGGATCACGGCCAAGCGGACGGCGAGCGGGCAGCGCTACTTCGACGAGTCGGATGTGCGGGCGGTGTTGCAGTTGGGGGCACCAGATGCGGAACGGGTGACGGTCGTGTATTGCCGAGTGTCGTCACCGGGACAGAAAGATGATTTAGCGTCGCAAGTCGCGGCAATGGAAATGTTTTGCTTAAATGCTGGAATTGCAGTCACGGAGTGGGTCACTGAGATCGGCGGTGGAATGAACTTCAAACGCAAGAAGTTCACGCGGCTGATCGACCGGATCGCTGATGGCGGCGTCGAGCGTCTTGTCGTGGCACATAAGGATCGATTGACGCGTTTCGGGTTTGACTTGATCGCCCATGTTGCGGACCGCAACGGATGTCAGATTACTGTCGCCAACACCGAGTCTCTGTCGCCGCAGCAGGAACTCGTGGAGGACCTATTGGCGATCGTTCATACGTTCTCATGCCGTCTGTACGGGCTTCGGCGTTACGAGAAACAGATTAAAGCAGACCGTGACCTCATAGAGGGCGGGGCCTGATGAAGGTCACCAGAATTGCTTACTCCGCAGGGATTAATGCAGGCAAGTACACTGCCTTGCTTGAACAGGCACAGCGTCTAGGGCGTGTGCGGTCAATGGTATGGAACCAGTTCGGTTCGATCGCTGGGGTAGGGCTCTCGGATAGGTTTATTCGAGATCGATGGATGGCTGATGGCACTGCTGAGGAATTCGACGTGCCAGCTAACGCCTGGAAAGAGACCGTACGGGACGCGGTCGCGGACATCCGCGCGCACCGTGATGCCGCGAAGGTCGAGGTACGGAAGAAGATCCACCGGCGTACCGCTTCCCCCCAGGAGAGGAAGCGACTGTACGCAGCATTGAAACGGGATCAATGGGTCGATGATCCGCTGCTGTCCCGATGGATGCGGCAGTGCTGGCGCCGCGGGCATAACCATACTGCAAACCAAATCATCATCCGTTCGGATCAGGTTCGCACGTTCACACGCGCCGAGGGCGGAAATGTTTGGCTCAAGGTTCCTGGGGGCTCCGGCTGTGCGCCGATCACGGTACCGCTGAACACTACAATCGCGCCAGAGAAAACTCTCCGGCTAATCCTGCGCGGTGGCCGGGTCGAAGTCCATTACCAGATCGACGACCAATCATTGCGGTCGAGTCACCGGCCCGTCGGTGATCGCGCCATCGGCGTGGACAAAGGATACACTGAAGTACTCACCGATTCCGATGGCCGCCGCCATGGTCAAGGGCTCGGCCCGTTACTGAGTGCCCGTTCCGACCAGCTCAAGATGCGTAACGCCCGGCGGGCGAAACTACGCTCGATCGCGAACGCCGCCGACCTACGCGGTGATCATGCGAAAGCGCTACGGGTTCGCCGTCATAACCTCGGGACGATCAAGAAAATCCGGCAAGAACGAGCCTGGAAAACCCGCGTCCGGGATATCACATATCGCGCAGTGAATGCTGTCGCTGACAATGCGAACGTGATCGTGGCCGAGGACCTCACCCGACGGATCAACAACCGGGATCGAGGCCCTGGTACCAACCGTCGGCTGGCCGCCTGGACCAAAGGTATCACCGCGCAAGCACTCCATGACGTGTCGGAACGGCGAGGTTCGTCGTTACGGCTGGTCAACGCTGCCTACACGTCGCAAGTCATCCCCGGAACGTCGACCCTCGGTCGTCGCTCCGGAGACTGGCTTCACTGCCCTCATAAGGGCGGGGTCGTGTGGGATGCTGATCATGCTGCCGCGATCAACATCCTGGATCGAGACGGAGACCCCGACATCTCCCTGTGGACCCCGCACACGCAGGTGAAACAGATCATCCAGGAACGCGATCGTCACCGGTCCAGACTGCCGGACCAGGACTCCAGCACCGCTGGCTACTGCAGGTGCGGAGAGCGAAACATCCGTTCTGATCAACAATGATCAATGAACAGGAAGCAGAGCCCGAGGTGCCGTCGACCGGGCCGGCCGCGTGACGATCTGCGTCCGGGGGCACCGGCCGGGGCCGTGGCAGGGTGGGCCCATGAGCGGTGTGGCGGTGGTGACCGGGGCCGGGTCGGGCATCGGCAAGGCGGTGACCCGCGGTCTGCTCGACGCCGGCTGGCGGGTCGCGCTGGCCGGTCGTCGGCGCGAGGCACTGACCGAGGTCGCGGCGGGCCGCGCCGGGACGCTCGTCGTCCCCACCGACGTCACCGACCCCCGGTCGGTCGAGGCCCTGTTCGCTGCGGTGCACGAGCGCTGGGGTCGGGTCGACCTGCTGGTCAACAACGCCGGCACGTTCGGCGCGGGCGGCACCGTCGACGAGATCTCCGTCGACGACTGGAACGCGGCCGTCGCGGTCAACCTCACCGGCTCGTTCCTCTGCGCCCGGGCGGCGTTCGGGGCGATGCGCGGCCAGGACCCGCAGGGCGGCCGGATCATCAACAACGGCTCGATCTCCGCGCACGTCCCCCGGCCGGGCAGCGCGCCCTACACCGCCACCAAGCACGCGATCACCGGGCTGACCAAGTCGCTCTCGCTCGACGGCCGTCCGTTCGGCATCGCCTGCGGGCAGATCGACATCGGCAACGCGGCCACCGAGATGACCGCGGGCATCGCCACCGGCGCGAAGCAGGCCGACGGCTCGGTCCGGCCCGAGCCCACCTTCGACGTCCGGCACGTCGCCGACGCCGTGGTCTCCATGGCCGGGCTCCCCCTGGAGGCGAACGTGCAGTTCCTGACCATCGCCGCGACGACGATGCCCTGGCTCGCCCGCGGCTGAGGATCGTCTCGTTCTGAGACTTCCGTCACCCCCCGTCGCGGGGGACACTGGGCAGATGACCCGGACGATGCACGTCCTGCGCCTGATCGTGCACGCCAGATCACGCCAGCCGGTGCTGCTGCTCGGCGAGGCCGACGGCGACCGCTGCGTGCCGGTGTTCCTGCGGCCGCCGCAGGCCGAGGTCATCGCCGTCGGCCCGCGGGCCGACGAGGGCACCCCCCTCACCCAGGACGTGCTGCTCCCGGTCGTCGAGGCGCTCGGGCGCACCCTGGAACGGGTGGAGATCTCCGACCTCGTCGACGGCGTCTACACCGCCGAGCTGGTCTTCGACGGCGACACCCGGCTGGTGGTGCGTCCGTCGGACGCGTTGGCGCTGGCCGTGCGCGAGGGGCTGCCGATCGGGATGGCCGAGCACGTCCTCGACGAGGTCGGCCAGGCCGTCGACGACGTCCTGCCCCCCGACGGCGACGACACCACCGGCGCCGCCGCGCAGGCCCGCGCCGCCACCGCCGGACCGGCGGACGCCCCACCGGAGCAGCAGATGCAGGAGTTCCGGGAGTTCATCGACGAGGTGTCTCCGGAGGACTTCCGCTAGACCGCGGCCGGCGCCGCACCGGACCACAGCTCGGCGTAGCGCCCGCCCCGGGCCAGCAGCGCGGCGTGGTCCCCGCGCTCGACGATCCGGCCCTGTTCGAGCACGAGGATCTCGTCGGCGTCGCGGACGGTGGACAGCCGGTGCGCGATGACGAGCGCGGTCCGCCCGTCCAGCGCCTCGGCCAGCGCCGCCTGCACCGCGGCCTCCGACGTAGTGTCCAGGCTCGCCGTGGCCTCGTCCAGCACCACGATCCGCGGGCGTGCCAGCAGCACCCGGGCGATCGTCATCCGCTGGCGCTCCCCGCCGGAGAGCCGGTACCCCCGCTCCCCGACGACCGTCGCGAGCCCGTCGGGCAGCGACGCGACCAGGCCGTCGAGCCGGGCCCGGCGCAGCGCCGCCCACAGCTCGGCGTCCGTCGCCTCCGGTGCCCCGATCCGCAGGTTCGCCGCCACCGTGTCGTGCAGCAGGTGCCCGTCCTGGGTCACGAACCCGACCGCGCGGTGCACCGACGCCGCGGTCAGCTCCCGCACGTCGACACCGCCGATCCGGACCGCCCCGGAGGTGACGTCGTAGAGCCGGGCGAGCAGCTGGGCGACGGTGGACTTCCCGGCCCCCGACGAACCGACGACCGCCACCATCGCCCCGGGCGCCGCGGTGAACGACACGTCGTGCAGCACCTGCTCACCGCCGCGGGTGTCGAGCGTCGCGACCTCCTCCAGCGACGCCAGCGACACCTGGTCGGCGGTCGGGTAGGCGAACGACACCCGGTCGAACTCGACGCCGACCGGCCCGTCGGGCACCAGGCGCGCGCCCGGCGCGTCGGTGATCATCGGCTCCAGGTCGAGGACCTCGAGCACCCGCTCGAAGCTCACGAGCACCGCCATGATCTCCATCCGGGCCCCGGCCAGCGCGGTCAGCGGCTGGTAGAGCCGGGTCAGGAGCAGCGCGAGCGCCACGACGTTCCCCGCGGACAGCGCCCCGGCCAGCGCGAACCCGCCCCCGACGCCGTAGACGACGGCGACGGCCAGCGAGGACGCGAGCGTCAGCGCCGTCACGAACGTCCACTGCAGCATCGCCGAGCGCACCCCGATCGCGCGGACCCGGTCGGCCCGCTCGGCGAACTCCGCGGACTCCTGCTCCGGGCGGCCGAACAACGTGATCAGGGTGGCGCCGGGCGCGGAGAACCGCTCGGTCATCCGGGTGCTCATCGCCGCGTTGTGGTCCGCGGCCGCCCGCTCCAGCGCGGCCAGCCGCCGTCCCATCAGCCGGGCCGGGACCAGGAACGCCGGCAGCAGCAGCGTCACCAGCAGGGTCACCGGCCAGGAGATCACCAGCATCGCGGCGAGCGTCAGCGCCAGCACGACGACGTTGGACACCACCCCGGCGAGGGTGTCGGAGAACGCCCGCTGCGCCCCGAGGACGTCGGAGTTCAGCCGGGACACCAGGGCGCCGGTGCGGGTGCGGGTGAAGAACGCGACCGGCATCCGTTGTACGTGGTCGAACACGGTGGTCCGCAGCTGGTGGATCAGGCTCTCGCCGAGGTTCGCCGAGTACCAGCGGGTCAGCATCGACAGCGCCGCCTCGACCAGCGCGACGGCCGCCATCAGACCGGCCAGCAGCGCGAGCACCGACAGCGGCTCGCCGCGGGTCACCGCGTCGGTGGCCCGCCCGGCGAGCAGCGGCACCGCCACCGTCAGCACGGCGGCGGCGGTGCTGACGGCGAGGAACGCCGCGATCCGCCGCCGGTGCGGCCGGGCGAAGTCCAGGATCCGGCGGGCCGTCTCCCCCGCAGGGCGGGTGCGCCTGCCGGGTTCGGTGCTCGCGGTGCGCAGGGCCGTCCAGGTGCTCGCGTCCATGGTGCGGGACGCTATGATCTGAAGCTGACTTCAGGTCAAGAGCCGGCCGTCATGCGGTCGCGAGCTCCGGCTCCTCGTTCAGGTCCGGCAGCGTCCACGGCCGGGCGACGGCGACCAGCGCGATCCCGGCGAGCGCGATCGCGCCGAACATCGCGGTGCCCATCGCGGCCGCGTCGTTGCCGAGCAGCCCGACGACCGGGGACGTCGCCGCGCCGATCCCGAACTGCAGCGACCCCAGCAGTGCCGACGCCGTCCCGGCGGACTCGCCGTGCCGGGCCAGTGCCAGCGCGGGCGCGTTCGGCAGGACGAAGCCGCAGGCCAGCAGCAGTGCCCACACGCCGGCGAGCACAGCGGGCAGCCCGCCGGTGCCGGTCGCGGTGAGCACGGCCAGCACGAGCCCGACGAGCACGCCGGCGGCGACGGCGATCGACATCACCCGGCGGGGCTCGACCCGGCGCAGCACCACCGGGTTGAGCTGGGTGCCGACGACCAGCCAGATCGCACCGGCGCCGAAGGCGATGCCGAACGTCTGCTGGTCCATCCCGAACTGCTGCTGGTAGACGTACGCGGCGCCGGAGACGTAGCTGAACAGCGCGCCCATCGCGAGCCCCGCGACGAGCACCAGCCCGACGAAGGTCCGGTCGCGCAGCAGCCCGCCGTAGGTCGCCACGGTGGCGCCGAACCGGGCCGACCGGCGTCGGGAGACGGGGAGGGTCTCGGGCAGCCCCGAGGTGACCACGGCCAGCATGACCAGGCCGTAGCCGGCCAGGAACAGGAACACCCCGCGCCAGGAGACCCAGTTGAGCAGGGCAGCGCCGAGGGTCGGGGCGAGCACCGGGAAGGCGCCCATCACCAGGATCAGCCGCGAGAGCATGGTCGCCGCGGCCCGGCCGGTGAACAGGTCGCGCACCACGGCGAGGCCGATCACCGCGCCCGCCGAGGCGCCGACGCCCTGCAGGACCCGCAGCACCGCCAGCACCTCGATGCTCGGGGCGACGGCGACCAGCGCCGAGGCCAGCACGTGCACGGCGGTGCCGGCGAGCAGGAGCCTGCGGCGGCCGTAGGCGTCGGACAGCGGGCCGATCACCAGCTGGCCGAGCGCCAGACCGGCGAGCGTGCCGGTCAGCGTCAGCTGCACGACCGGCTCGGACGCGACGAGGTCGCGCCCGACGTCGGGCAGTGCTGGCAGGTAGGTGTCGATCGTGAGCGGGCCGAGTGCGATCAACGCACCCAGGATCAGCGCGATCCGTAACCGGCTCGGCGCCGTGACTGCGGTTGTGGTCACCGGTGTGTCCCCCCTCGTGTGGCCGCACGGTGCAACCTCACGAGGGGTGACGCCGATTCCGCCCGGGGGTCACCGGGCGGGTGAGCGCGCTCACACGTCGATCACCGGGTGGCGGGCTCCAGCCGGACCTGGACCCACTTCGACGTCGGGCACCGCGACGACTCCGCGTAGGACTCCAGCGGGATCAGCGGGTTCGTCTCCGGGTAGTACGCGGCGATGCAGCCCTTCGGCGTCGAGTAGGACACCAGCCGGAAGTCGTCCGCGCGCCGCTCGCTGCCGTCGGTCCACTCGCTGACCAGGTTCACCCGGTCGCCGTCGGCGAAGCCCAGCTCACGCAGGTCGGCGTCGGAGATGAACACGACCCGACGACCGGAGTGGATGCCGCGGTAGCGGTCGTCCAGGCCGTAGATCGTGGTGTTGAACTGGTCGTGGCTGCGCAGGCTCTGCAGGACCAGGCGGCCCTCGGGCAGGGTCACCACCTCCAGCGGGCTGACGGTGAACTCCGCCTTGCCCGACGCCGTCGGGAAGGTGCGGCTGTCCCGGGGCGGGTGGGGGAGGGTGAACCCGCCGGAGCGGGCGACCTTCTCGGTGTAGGCCTCGCAGCCCGGGACGACCCGGCCGATCCGGTCGCGGATGCGGTCGTAGTCGGCGGCGAAGTCGGCCCACGGGACGAGGTGGTCCGCGCCGAGGGTGGCCCGCGCGATCCCGCACAGGATGTCGACCTCGGACCGCAGCAGCTCACCGGCCGGCTCCGAGCGGCCGTGCGAGGCGTGCACCGCCGACATCGAGTCCTCGACGGTGACCCGCTGCGCCCGGCCGCCGGTCAGGTCCTTCTCGGTGCGGCCGAGGGTGGGCAGGATCAGCGCGTCGGTCCCGGCGACGACGTGCGACCGGTTCAGCTTGGTGGAGATCTGCACGGTCAGCGCGCAGCGCTCCAGCGCGGGCTCGGTGACGCCGGTGTCCGACATCGCCTGGGAGAAGTTGCCGCCCAGCCCGACGAAGACGCTCGCCCGCCCGTCCGCCATCGCCTGCACCGCGGCGACCGAGTCGTAGCCGTGCTCGCGGGGCGGCTCGAAGCCGAACTCGTCGCGGATCGCGTCGAGGAAGCTGTCCGCGACCCGCTCCCAGATGCCCATCGTGCGGTCGCCCTGCACGTTGGAGTGGCCGCGGACCGGGCACAGGCCCGCGCCCGGCTTGCCGATCATGCCCTGGAGCAGGGCGACGTTCACCAACTCCTTGATGGTGGCCACGGCGTTGCGGTGCTGGGTGATGCCCATGGCCCAGCAGTTCACGATCCGCTTCGAGGTCGCGAGCATCTCCGCGGCCTTCTCGATCTCGCCCCAGGTGAGCCCGGTCGCGGCGACGACGGCGTCGCGGTCCAGGTCCTTCACGTGCGCGGCGTAGGCCTCGAAGCCGTGGGTGTGGCGCTCGATGAAGTCGCGGTCCAGCACGCTGCCCGGGTTGCGGTCCTCGGCGGCGAGCAGTAGGTGTCCGAACGCCTGCCACAGCGCGAGGTCGCCACCTGAGCGGATCTGCAGGAACTCGTCGGCCAGGTGGGTGCCGATGCCGCTCATGCCCCGCACGGTCTGCGGGTTGTCGAACTTGAACAGCCCGGCCTCGGGCAGCGGGTTGACGGCGAGGATCCGCGCGCCGTTCTTCTTGGCGATCTCCAGCGCCGAGAGCATGCGCGGGTGGTTGGTGCCCGGGTTCTGCCCGGAGATGACGATCAGGTCGGCGTCGTGCAGGTCCTGCAGCGAGACCGAGCCCTTCCCGATGCCGATCGCCTCGGCCAGCCCGACCGAGGTCGACTCGTGGCACATGTTCGAGCAGTCGGGCAGGTTGTTCGTGCCGTAGGCACGGGCGAAGAGCTGGTAGACGAACGCGGCCTCGTTCGAGGCCCGGCCGGAGGTGTAGAACAGCGCCTCGTCCGGGCTCGACAGGCCGCGCAGGTGCGTCCCCACCAGGTCGAACGCGTCGTCCCACGAGATGGGCTCGTAGTGCGTGCCGCCGGCCCGGCGGACCATCGGATGGGTCAGCCTGCCCTGGCTCTCCAGCCAGTGCGCGCTGCGCTCCCGCAGGTCGGCGATGGAGTGCTCGGCGAAGAACTCCGGGGTGACGCGACGGTTGTCGCCCTCCCAGGCCACGGCCTTCGCGCCGTTCTCGCAGAACTCGGCGGTGTGCCGCTCGCCGGGTGCCGGGTCCGGCCAGGCGCAGCTCATGCAGTCGAAGCCGTCGACCTGGTTCATCGTGAGCAGGTTCTTGGCGGACTTCACCACGCCCTGTTCGGCGAGGGAGCGCTTCATGGAGATGGCAACGGCCTTCGCCCCGGCGGCGGAGGTCTTCCGCTCCGAGACGCGCAGATCGGACTCCTCGGTGTCGACCGGGGGGTGGATCGGGGCGCTGTTGACCGGGGTGGGGGACACGGGCACCTCATCTGGAACACAACGACGGCGGAACGGGCCAGATTACCCACGGAGGCGGGGCAGGGAAACGATGCTGCCCCGCCGTGGGACGTGACGACCAGCCGGTCCGCGGATGCGCGGGAAAGGTCAGGGCCGCGCCGCGGCCGCGGCGCGGCGGTGGCTCCCCGCCACCTGCCGGGTGGCGACGCTGATCCGGTTCCAGGCGTTGATGGTCGCGACGGAGAGGACCAGCTGGGTCAGGGCCTTCTCGTCGAAGACGGCGGCGGCCTCGTCCCACACCGGGTCCGGCACCGCGTCGGGGCGGTCGGCGAGCCGGGTGAGCTCCTCGGTCAGGGCGAGCGCGGCGCGCTCGGCCCTGCTGAACCACGGGGCCTCCCGCCAGGCGGCGACGGAGAGCAGGCGCTCCACGCTCTCCCCGGCGTCGAGCGCGTCGTGGGAGTGCATGTCCACGCAGAACCCGCAGCCGTTGACCTGTGAGGCGCGCAGCCGCACGAGCTCCTGCAGGGCGCGGGGGAGGACGGTGTCGTCGCGGGTGGAGGACTCCAGCGCGAGCAGCGCGCGGTAGCCGTCCGGGACGTGGCGGTAGGGCCGGGTGATGCGCGGTTCCATGAGGTTCTCCTCCGGGTGGGTGGTGGCCGTGGCCGGTGCGGTCACGGTGCGAGTGCGGCCCGGACGCGCTGCGGCGCCTCCGGGGCGGTGCGGACGACGTCCGCGGCGACGTCGGCGAGCGAGCGGCCGGCCAGCTCCCGGCGCCAGGCCAGCTCGGCCGAGCGCATGGACAGTGAGATCGCGCAGTGGCCGGAGTAGTCGAGCGACGGGTCGCCGCCCGGTGCCGCTCCGAGGATCGAGGTGCAGCGGAACGCGTCCTCCGGTCCCTCGACCGCGACGACGACGTCGAGCAGCGACACCTGCTCCGTCGGTCGGGCGAGCCGGAAGCCGCCGCGCGGACCCGGGACGGACTCGCAGATCCCGGCCCGGACCAGCGTCTGCAGCTGCTTGTTCAGGTACGCGGCCGGCAGGTCGTAGAACCCGGCGAGCCGGGCGCCGGGCACCGCGTCACCGACCCAGGCCAGGTTCAGGCAGCAGTGCAGTGCCCATTCGACGCCCTGTCCCATCCGCATGATCTGGACACTACACATCCTGGATATGAGATGTCCAGAAATCGACGTGATCATGGTCTCGCCGAGTGTGTCCGACAGATGACGGCAAACGCATCGATGTAAGCGGTCAGTTACAGGTACCGCCCGAACCTGGAAATCGGGTGCACCGGTCTTTCACTGTCGGTCCGTACGAAAGCCCCCCGAAGGAAGGAACCACCATGGACAAGCGTCGTATCGCAGGTCTGGCCGCTGCTGCCGTCGCCGCCCCGCTGCTGATGCTGGGTCTCACCGGCACCGCCAGCGCGGCGGAGATCACCCCGATCGCCGAGGTCGTCGACAGCACCGTCGCCGACCTGTCGTCGACCCTCGGCGCGGTCCTCGACGCCCTGGGCCTCGCGGCCTGACCCGGGCTCGACGACGGACGGCCGGCCCCGGGTCACCGGGGCCGGCCGTCGTCGTGTCGGGTCGGGGGCGGGTCAGCCCGCCTCGACCTGCTCGGTCAGCGGCTCGGCCGGTCGCCCGGGGGCCGGGGTCCAGGCCTCGTCGTCCAGCATCGGGCAGGCCAGCCACTCGTCCGGGATGCCGAAGCCGTCGACCAGCGTGCGGGCGTACGGCCGCAGCTCCCGGCACAGGCCGTTGACCAGCGGCCGGATCGAGCGCGACTCGGCGACGGTGAGCCGCCCGGTCTCCAGGTACCAGGCGCGCTCGCGGTCGATCACGCTCAGCACGTGCAGGTCGTAGACCCGCTCCAGCAGTGCCCGCACCGCCGGGTCGTCGATCGTGGCGAGCTTGTCGGAGAACGAGCGCTCGACGAGGGTGTCCACGTGCGCCCGCGCGGCGACGAGCAGCAGGTCCTGCGCGGAGTTGAAGACGGTGAACTCGTCGTTGCCCTTGCGCATCGCGGGGGCGAGGTTGCGGATCGCGGCGGCCAGGGTGTCCGCGCGGCGGATCTCCAGCAGCTCCCGGCGGCGCCTGCGGTCGGTCAGGTCGATCCCGCGGAACGGGATCCGCCGGGTCAGCGACGCGGCGCCGGTCCGCTCGGCGAGCACCCCGGCGAGCTGACGCCCGAGCAGCGGCGCGATCTCGAGCGGGTTGCCCTTCTTGATCGTGCGGCCGTAGTCCGACAGCAGCTCCTTGGCCAGCAGCTGCAGCAGGACCGTGTTGTCGCCCTCGAAGGTGGTGAACACGTCGGTGTCCGCCTTGAGTGCGGGCAGCAGGTTCTCCTCCAGGTAGCCCGCGCCGCCGCAGGCCTCGCGGCAGGTCTGGATGGTGTGCGTGGCGTGCCAGGTGGCGATCGCCTTGATGCCCGCCGCGGACTGCTCCAGGGTGCGCTGCTCGCGCGCACCGACCGGGCCCGCGCCGGGCGCCTGGATGTCGTGCATCCGCTTCACCAGGTCGTCCTGGGTGAAGTGCAGCGCGTACGTGGTCGCCAGCGCGGGCAGCAGCTTCTGTTGGTGGGCCAGGTAGTCGAGGACGGCGATCTCCTCGCCGGTCGCCGGGTCGGCGAACTGGCGGCGGCGCTCGCCGAAGCGCACGGCCAGGGCGAGTGCCTTCTGCGCGGCCCCGCCGGCACCGCCGGCGACCGAGATCCGGCCGCGGACCAGCGTGCCGAGCATGGTGAAGAAGCGGGCGGTCTCGTTCTCGATCGACGACGAGTACGTCCCGTCCGGGGCGACGTCGGCGAAGCGGTTGAGCAGGTTCTCGCGCGGGATGCGCACGTGGTCGAAGGTCAGCCGCCCGTTGTCGACGCCGTTCAGGCCGGCCTTGCGCCCGTCGTCGCCGATGGTCACGCCGGGCAGGGCGTTGCCGTCGGAGTCGCGCAGCGGCACGAGGAAGGCGTGCACGCCGGGCTTCTCGTCGCCGGTGACCAGCTGGGCGAACACCACGGCCATCCGGCCGTCGCGCGCGGCGTTGCCGATGTACTCCTTGCGTGCCTGCGGGTACGGGGTGTGGACGACGAACTCGCCCGCCGCGGCGTCGTAGGTGGCCGTGGTGTGCAGGTGCTGCACGTCCGAGCCGTGGCCGGACTCGGTCATCGCGAAGCAGCCGAGCAGCTCCCCGTCGATGATCTTGCGGAGGTACTGCTCGTGGTGGCGCTCGGTGCCGAGCACCTGGACCGCGCCGCCGAACAGTCCCCACTGGACACCGGCCTTGACCAGCAGCGACAGGTCGCCGTAGGCGAGCATGGCGAACGCGGTGACCACGCCGCCGACGTCGCCCTCGCCGCCGACGGACGGGTCGAAGCCGGTGTGTGGGCGGCCGGAGGAGGTCAGGAACTTGAGCGAGTCGGTGATGCGCCCGCGGTAGTCGGCCGAGGACAGGTCGGGGTCCGCGCGCATGTCGGCGTTGGCCGCGAGCTGCTCGCGGGTCTGCTGCCGGACGTGCGCCCACCGTCCGTCGACGACCGTGCGGAGGGTCTCCGCGGGGATCCGGTCGGGCGTGGGCAGGGTGCTGGTCTGGGCGTTCACGGGTGAACCTCCTGCACGTGCGATGCCAGGCCGGAGAGTCCGGACCAGGCCAGGTCGGTGAGATGGGTGGCGAGCTGCTCGCGCGGGGTGCCGTCGGGGCGGGCGAGCCAGTCGTCGGCGGCGCCGCGCACCAGTCCGACGATCGCGTGGCCCCAGATGCGGGCCGCGGCCCGCCGGTCGGTCTCCCCGGGGGCCGGGTCGCCGAGGTTGCCGGCGATGACCGCGGCCACCTCGTCCCCGATCACGGTCACGAGGTCGTTGACCGGGTCGTGCCCGCCGTCGGTGGCGGGGCTGCGGCGTGCGGTTCCCTGGGTGAGCAGCGGGCGCTGTACCACGAACCGGTACAGCTCCGGGTCGATCTCGATGAGTCTCAGGTAGGCGTCGATGCCGGCGGCGACGGCGGCGCGCGGCCCACGGCCGGAGTCGGCCAGGGCCGCGGCGGTGGCCCGGCGGACCTCGGCGAGCAGGACCCCGGCCACCGACTCGCAGATCGCGGTGTAGAGGCCGGTCCGGTCGCCGAAGTGCCGGTAGATCACGGTCTTGCTGGTGGCGGCGGACGCGGCGATCTCGTCCATCCCGATGCCGGCGCCGTGCCGGCGGATGGCACCGATCGCAGAGCCCACGAGTGCGGCCCGCCGCTGCTCGCGGTGGGCGTCCCATCGGCTGTCGCGCTTGTCCCGTCCGGCCTTCACGAAACCCATAGTACCGTGTACCTTGAGTACCGGCTACCCCGTGGTAACGACGAACCACGACCCGATGCTCCGCCCACCGGGGCCCGCGCGCAGCGTGGTCACCCCGATCGGGTGGGGCGGGACCCGAACCCAGGAGGGACGATCCCCATGCCAGCCAGCACCCGGCGCGCCGCCGTCATCGGTGGCAACCGCATCCCGTTCGCGCGGGCCAACGGTGCCTACGCCGGCGCCTCGAACCTCGACATGCTCACCACGACGCTCGACGGTCTGGTGGCCCGCTTCGGGCTGGCCGGCGAGCGCCTGGGTGAGGTCGTGGCCGGCGCCGTGCTCAAGCACTCCCGCGACTTCAACCTGACCCGCGAGGCGGTCCTCGGCTCCCGGCTGAGCCCCGCCACCGCGGCCTACGACGTGCAGCAGGCCTGCGGCACCGGTCTGGAGGCGACCATCGCCGTCGCCAACAAGATCGCGCTCGGCCAGATCGAGTCCGGTGTCGCCGGCGGCGTGGACACCGCGTCCGACGCGCCGATCGCCCTGAACGACGACCTGCGGCGCGTGCTGGTCAAGCTCAACGCGGCGAAGACCACGGTGGACCGGCTCAAGCTGGTGGGGCAGCTGCGCCCGGGGCAGATCGTGCCGGACATCCCGGAGAACTCCGAGCCGCGCACCGGCCTGTCGATGGGCGAGCACGCCGCACGCACCGCCCTGGAGTGGGGCATCGGCCGCACCGAGCAGGACGAGCTCACCGTGCGCAGCCACCACAACCTGGCCGCCGCCTACGACCGCGGCTTCTTCGACGACCTGGTCACGCCGTACCTGAAGCTGACCCGGGACAACAACCTGCGCGCCGACTCCTCGGTGGAGAAGCTCGCGAAGCTCAAGCCGGTCTTCGGCAAGGGCCCCGACGCCACGATGACCGCGGGCAACTCGACCCCGCTCACCGACGGTGCCGCCCTGGTCCTGCTCGGCTCCGACGAGTGGGCCGCCGAGCACAAGCTGCCGGTGCTGGCGCACGTCGTGGACGCCGAGACCGCGGGCGTCGACTACGTCCACGGCCCGGACGGGCTGCTCACCGCGCCGGTGTTCGCCGTGCCGCGGCTGCTGGAGCGCAACGGGCTGTCCCTGCAGGACTTCGACCTGTACGAGATCCACGAGGCCTTCGCCTCTGTCGTCCTCGTGCAGCGCAAGGCCTGGGAGGACCCCCGCTTCTGCAAGGAGCGCCTGGGCCTCGACGCGCCGCTGGGCGCGATCGACGACGACAAGCTCAACGTCGCGGGCTCCTCGCTCGCCGCGGGGCACCCGTTCGCCGCGACCGGCGGCCGGATCGTCGCGACCCTGGCCAAGCTCCTGCGGGAGAAGGCCGACACCGAGAAGAAGAACCAGCGCGGCCTGATCTCGATCTGCGCCGCCGGCGGCCAGGGCGTCGTCGCGATCCTGGAGGCAACGGCATGAGCGACCTGCTCGCGACCCTGTCCAACACCCCGATCGCCAAGCAGCTCGGGCTGCCCACGGTGCCGACGCTGCGCCGGCACCGCCCCGGGGACCCGCTGCTGGCCGGCCCGGTGCTCGTCGCGGCCGTCGGCGAGGGCCGGTTCGCCAAGGCGCTCACCGCGTTCGTCGAGAGCCACGGTGTCCCCGCGCTCGCGGCGGCCGGCGAGGACCGGCTGTACGGGGTCGTCCTGGACCTGTCCGGTGCCACGACGCTGGCCGACCTCGCCGCCGCCCAGCAGATCCTCACCCCCGCGGTGAAGAAGCTCGGCCCGTCGGGCCGGGTGCTGCTGATCGGTGCCGAGCCGGGCGAGGCGTCCGGTGCGGAGGCGGCCGCCGTCGCCCAGGCGCTCGACGGCCTGGTCCGCTCGATCGGCAAGGAGCTGCGCTTCGGCGCGACGGCCAACCTGCTCGTCGTGGCCTCCGACGTCACCCCGGCCGCGATCGACTCGTCGGTCCGGTTCTTCCTGTCGGCCCGCTCCGCCTACGTCGACGGCCAGGTCGCGCACGTCGCGGCGCCGGTCGGGACCCCGCAGGAGCCGGCCGAGGTGGACGACCCGCGCGCCGAGGAGCAGCCGCTCGCCGGGCGCATCGCAGTGGTCACCGGTGCGGCACGCGGCATCGGCGCGGCCATCGCCGACACCCTGGCCCGCGACGGCGCGACGATCGTCGCCGTCGACATCCCGGCGGCCGGTGAGGGACTGGCCCGCACCGCGAACCGCACCGGCGGCACCGCGCTGCAGCTGGACATCACCGCCCCCGACGCGGCGGACCGGCTGCTCGGCCACCTCGCCGACCGGCACGACGGCGTCGACATCGTGGTGCACAACGCGGGCATCACCCGCGACAAGCTGCTCGCGAACATGACCGCCGACCGCTGGAACTCGGTGCTCGCGGTCAACCTGGGCGCCCAGCTGACGATCAACGAGGCGCTGCTGGCCGAGGGCTCCCCGCTGCACGAGGCGGGCCGCGTGGTCTGCGTGTCCTCGCAGTCGGGCATCGCGGGCAACCGCGGCCAGACCAACTACGCCGCCTCCAAGGCCGGTGTGATCGGCATGGTCCGGGCGCTCGCCCCGCGCTTCGCCGAGCGCGGCGCGACGATCAACGCCGTCGCACCCGGGTTCATCGAGACCGACATGACCGCGAAGATGCCCGTCGCCACCCGCGAGGGCGGCCGCCGGATCAACTCCCTCAAGCAGGGCGGGCTGCCGGTGGACGTCGCCGAGGCCATCGGCTGGTTCGGCCGCGCCGAGTCCGGCGGGCTCAACGGGCAGACCGTGCGGGTCTGCGGCCAGTCGATGCTGGGGGCCTGATGACCGTGACCGAGGATCGGAAGGTCACGGAGCTGCCCGGGCCGCCGTCGCTGGGGCAGTACTACGCCTCCGCGGCCGCCCGGGCGGCGCTCCCCGGCGGCTCCGGCCGGTCGCTGCCCGCGACCGAGCTGGTCCGCCGCGGCGTCACGGTCGAGCAGGGACACCTCGCCGACTACGCCCGGGTCTGCGGGTTCCGGGTCGGCAACGCCCTGCCGGTGACCTACCCGCACATGCTGACGTTCCCGCTGCAGGTCGTGCTGATGGCCGGCCGGTCGTTCCCGCTGCCGCTGCCCGGGCTGGTGCACATCGCCAATCGGATCACCGTGCACCGGGCGATCGCCCCGACCGAGACGCTCGACGTCCGGGTGTGGGCGCAGCGGTTCACCCGGCACCCCAAGGGGGCGCAGGTCGACCTGGTCGGCGAGGTCTCCGCGGACGGGGAGACCGTCTGGTCCGGCCGCAGCACCTATCTGGCCCGCGGGGCGAAGGCCCCGGACGGCACGGCGGGCGGCGACGACACGGCCGACACGGCCGACATCGCCGAGCCGCCGGTGCCCACCGGGTCGGCGAACGCGCTGTGGCGGGTCCCGGGCGACATCGGACGCCGCTACGCGGCCGTCTCCGGTGACGTGAACCCGATCCACCTGCACTCGCTCACCGCGAAGGCGATGGGCTTCCCGCGGGCGATCGCGCACGGCATGTGGACCGCGGCGCACGCCGTCGCCTCGCTGGAGGGCCGGATCCCCGACGCCTGCACCTACGACGTCGTGTTCCGCAAGCCGGTGCTGCTCCCGGCGAAGGTCGAGCTCGTGACCGGGTCCGACGCCAAGGGGGCGTGGGGGCTGGCGCTGCGCAGCGCCAAGGACGCGGAAAAGCTGCACCTGGTCGGCCGCATCAGCGGGTAGACCGGAGGCATGGACGCGGGACGACGACGCGGGACGACCCGATCGGGTGGGCAGGTCTGCTCACCCGATCGGGTGGCTCTGGATCGGTCCACAGGCCGGTTCAGCAACGTTTCCCCGATGACGAACGTCTCCCCGTGTGTCCATCATTCGTCACCCGACATCCGTGAGGAGGCCATGCGATGAACGACGACATCTCGATCGAGAACGACGAGCAGCACGACGACGAGTCCCACATCGTCCGCGGACTCGACTGAGTCGGACTCGACCGGGTCACCGGAGGAGCTCGTCCCGGCGCGGTGGAACCCACCGGCGTCCGTGGACCGGCACGGGTTCGCGCAGAACCTCGATCAGGAGCTGCGCCACCCGCACACCCGGATAGTGTCGGGCCCATGCTGGTCGAGCGCATGCGCCCGTTCACCTCGACGATCTTCACCGAGATCTCCCGCCTCGCGGTCGAGACCGGTGCGATCAACCTCGGCCAGGGCTTCCCGGACACCGACGGTCCGGCATCGCTGCTCGCCGACGCGGCCGCCAACATCACCGAGCGCGGCCGCAACCAGTACCCGCCCGGCCCGGGCGTGCCCGCGCTGCGCGAGGCCGTCGCGGCGCACCAGCACCGCTGGTACGGCCTCGACGTCGACCCGGCCGACGTCGTCGTCACCACGGGGGCGACCGAGGCGATCGCCGCGACCCTGCTCGGACTCTGCGGACCCGGTGACGAGGTCGTCGCGTTCGAGCCGGCCTACGACTCCTACGCCGCGGCCGTCGCGCTGGCCGGTGCCACGCTGCGCACCGTGCCGCTGCTCCCGCCCGGGTTCGGCTTCGACGACGACGCGCTGGCCGCCGCGTTCTCCGACCGCACCCGGGTGGTGCTGGTCAACACCCCGCACAACCCGACCGGCGCGGTGCTCACCCGTGACCAGCTGACCCGGGTCGGGGAGCTCGCGGTCGCCCACGACGCGGTGGTCGTCACCGACGAGGTGTACGAGCACATGGTCTTCGACGACGTGCAGCACGTCCCGATGGCGTCGCTGCCCGGCCTCGCCGACCGCACCCTCACGATCTCCTCGGCCGGGAAGACCTTCTCGGTGACCGGCTGGAAGGTCGGCTGGGTGCACGGCCCGTCCGAGCTGGTCGCCGCCCCGCGCGCGGTCAAGCAGTTCCTCACCTTCCACGGCGGGGCGCCGTTCCAGCCGGCCGTCGCGCACGCCCTCGGCCTCGGCGACGACTTCTACACCGGTCTCGCGGCCGATCTCACCCGCAAGCGCGACCTGCTGGCCGACGGGCTGCGGGCGGCCGGGTTCGACGTGCTCACCCCGCGCGGCACCTACTTCGTGACCGCTGACCCGCGCCCGCTCGGCTACGACGACGGCGTCGACCTGGCCTGGAAGCTCCCCGGCCTGTGCGGGGTCGCGGCCGTCCCGGTGTCGGTGTTCTGCCCGTCGCCGCAGGCCGCCGCGGCACACCGGCCGTACGTGCGGTTCGCCTTCTGCAAGCGCGACGAGGTGCTGGAGCAGGCCGCCGAGCGGCTCGCGGGGCTCCGGCCGTGAGCGCCGTCGTCTCCGACGGTGAGCTGCCCGTTCGGCCGGTCAGCGACCCGCCCGCACCGCCCGCTTCACGCTGACGACCAGCAGCGCCGACATCGCCGTCCACACCACGACCGACTGCACCGACAGGATCGGCAGCGCCACCACCGGCGCCAGTGTGTAGGCCAGCGTGATCCGCAGGGCCGCCTCCAGCGCCATGACCAGGGCGGCGGCCCCGGTCGCGCGGCGCAGCGTCCGGCGGAACACCGGGTTGGCGTCCCACTGGCGCTCCATCAGCGCGGGCAGGTCGGGGCGCTGGGCGCCGCCGAAGAACCGGCACACGTGGAACATCAGCGGGCGGCGCCCGACCACCAGCGACCCGGCGAGCAGGAGTCCGAACGCGACGCTCTGGATCGCGTCGCGGGCGACGGCGAACCGGGCGTCGCCGCTGAGCAGCGACGTCACCAGCCCGGCCGCGATGGTGACCAGCACGATCACCCCGACCGGGTTGAGCCGGCGGTGCCGCACCGCCTGCACCAGGACGTTCAGCGCGGGCGGCAGCGCGGACCAGGCCAGCGCGGCGACGTCGGACATGCCCTGTCCGGTCAGCACCACGTAGACCAGGTACGGCAGACCCGCGTCCACCAGCAGCGAGATCGCCGTCTGCCGCAGCACGGTGCCACGGCCCGCGGCGGGCGCAGGCGCGGTCGGGGGAGTGGTCGTGGTCATCGGATGGCTCCTGCCGTCGCGGGGGTCGGACCTCTCCGACACTTCCGCGCGAGGGCCCCCGCCGGATCCACCCCGGGATCGACCCCGGGTGGAGATCCGGGCTCCACCTCGCCGCCCGGACACGACGACGCCCCCGTCCCCGTCGCGGTGCGACGGTGGCGGGGGCGGTCGACGTGCCTGGGCCGCCGCGGAGGGCGACCGGCGGGTCAGACGCGGGCGGTCCGCTGCGCGGCGCCCGGCCACATGCGGGCACCGACGGCGCCACCGATCGCCGCGGCGACGGCCGAGACACCCATCGCCAGGACCGACCAGCCCGCGGCCTCACGGGCGAGGCCGACGACACCCGCGCCACCCGTGCCGAGGCCGGGGAACGCCGAACCGGCGTAGCCGGCGAGCGCGCCGCCCCCGGCCAGGGCCAGCCCGACCAGCAGCATCGTGGTCAGGACCCAGACGGCCAGGGCGTTGACCACGCCGTCGGCCGGGTTGTCCCAGACCGTCGACGAGCCGGTCGCCATCCCGCCGAGGAAGAACGCGAGCAGACCGATCACCACCGAGACCACGGCCGCCGTCGTCGTGCCGGGGGCGCCACCGATGGTGAGCCAGCCGAAGGCGAAGAACAGCAGCTGCAGGACGATGTTGACCGCGAACGTGGTCAGCGCGCCGATCCACACCGCGCCCCAGCGGATGCGGTCCAGCCGCGGGCCGCCGGCGATCGGGACACCGCCCGCGTGGTGGACACCGCCCGTACGGGGGTCCACGGTCGAGTGCTCGTGCCGGTGCTCGGTGTGCAGGGTGTCGGTGTGCGCGGGGTCGGCGTGCCCGGGGGCGACCGCGCCCGCGTGCTCCGCCGGTCCGCCCGCGGTCCTGCCGTACGTGCTGGTCATCCGGTGTTCCCCTCTGTGTGACGACCCGGCGCGAGCCGGGCCGTCGGTGACGTGCGTCCTACCCGGAGCCAGTACCCGTGAGGTGCGGGCCACAACGTCGGCCCGGCGGGAGCACGCGATCGGGGAGGGGATGTCGCATGTTCGGCCCAGTGGGGGGAGTGCGGAGGGTGGGCGGCCATCCTGTTGCGCAGCACCGTGGTGGCGGGCGTCCTCCCGTCTCCGGCGACCGGGCTCACTCGATCGGCCTAGACTCGCCGCATGGATGCGCAGCGACCCGCGACGCGGCCGGGCCGCCAGGTCGTCGGCCTGCCGGTACGAGCGCTGCTGGCCCTCGTCGTGGCGTCGGCGAACGTCATCGGCGCGGCCGTGGTGCTGGTCATCGCGGCCTTCGTGCTTCCCCGGGAACAGCTGCTCGACGCCGTCGAGATCCGGCTGGTCAACCTCGTCGTGCTCGCGATCTACCTCCTCGTCGCGGTGCCGGTCGGGATCTGGTTCGGTCGCCGGAAGCTGACCGTGCGTCGCTCCTCGCGGGACCCCCAGGCCGACGAGCGGCAGCTGGTGCTGCGGGCACCCGCCCGCATCTCGTCGATGGTCGCCCTGCTGTGGGTGGTCGGCGCGGTCCTGTTCTGCTTCCTGAACCTGCGCTACTCCGGGCGGCTGGGCTTCTCGGTCACCGCCACCGTGCTGATCGGCGGCGTGACCACCTCGGCCCTGTCCTACCTGCTGGTCGAGCGGATCCTGCGCCGCGCTGCGGCCCGGGTGCTGTCCGGGCGGCCGCCGAAGCGGCGTCGCCTGATCACCGGGGTCATGCTGCGCTCGGTCGGGTTCTGGGCGCTCGGCACCGCGGTCCCGATCTCCGGGATCATGCTGGCCGGGCTCGTCGCCCTGGTGTTCGGGGACTCCTCGCCCACCCAGCTCGCGGTCACCATGCTCGCGCTGGGGGGCACGGCGATCGGGGTCGGACTGATCACGACGCTCGGGGCCGCCCGCGCCATCGCCGACCCGGTGCTGGCCGTGCGCCGTGCACTGGCCCGTGTGCAGAACGGTGATCTCGACGTGAGCCTGCCCGTCTACGACAACACCGAGCTCGGGCAGCTCCAGGCCGGGACGAACAGCATGGTCGAGGGGCTGCGCGAGCGGGAGCGGATCCGTGACCTGTTCGGCCGCCACGTCGGCCGCGACGTCGCCGAGGCCGCGTCGGCGCGCGGTGACGGCATCCGGCTCGGCGGCGAGGTGCGGCCGGTCGCGGTGCTGTTCGTCGATCTCGTCGGTTCGACGACGATGGCCGCCCGCCGACCGCCGGAGGAGGTCGTGGCGGTGCTGAACCGCTTCTTCGGGGTGGTCGTCGAGTGCGTCGAGCAGGCCGGCGGGTGGATCAACAAGTTCGAGGGCGACGCCGCGCTCGCCGTGTTCGGCGCCCCGCTCGACCTCGACGACGCCCCCGGCGCCGCGCTCAGCGCCGCCCGCTGCCTGGGCGCCCGCCTCGCCGAGGAGATGCCCGAGATCGAGGCCGGCATCGGTGTCTCCGCGGGCGACGCGGTGGCCGGCAACATCGGCGACCCGCGCCGTTTCGAGTACACGGTGATCGGCGACCCGGTGAACGAGGCGGCGCGGCTCACCGAGCTGGCGAAGTCGGTGCCGGGGCGGGTCGTCGCGGCCGCCCGGGCCGTCGACGCCGCCGGGAGCGAGGCCGCGCGGTGGCGGGCATCGGAGTCGGTGACGCTGCGCGGGCGGGACGAGCCGACCGGGATCTGGGTCCCGGCCGGGCACGATCGGGACGCCGCGGACGGCACAGACAGCGCGGACAGCGCGGACGGCAAAGACAGCGCGGAAGCCACGGACCCCGCCGACGTCGTCGGATCCGCGGAGAACGGTCGTAGGTGACGACGGGGGTGTCCTCGGGCAGGATGCGCCCATGGGCAACGGTGCTACCGAGTTCAGTGAGCTGACCGCGGCGTCGATCCGGCGGGTGCGCCGGCACACGCTCGGGGACCTGCTGCACCGGACGGCCGTCCGGTACCCGGGCAAGACCGCGGTCGTCGACGGCGACACCCGCTGGACCTTCGCCGAGTTCGACGCCGCGGTGAACCGCTGCGCCGCCGCACTGGCCGGGCAGGGCCTGGTCAAGGGCGACCGGCTCGCGCTGCTCTCGCACAACTGCCGCCAGTTCGCGGTGCTCGTCTACGCCACCGCGCGGCTCGGCGTCGTGCTCGTGCCGATCAACTTCATGCTGAACGCCGAGGAGATCGCGTTCATCCTCGACCACTCCGGGGCGACGGCGTTCGTCGTCGAGGACGCGCTGGCCGCGACCGGGGAGAAGGCGCTCGCACAGTCCTCGGAGCCGGCGTCGGTCCGGGCCTGGATCGGGCTGTCCGGGCAGGCACCGACCGGGGACTGGGCCGACCTGGACGCCTGGATCGACGGCGACGGCGACCCCGGCGAGCCCGACGTGCACATCACCGACGACGACCCGCTGCGCCTCATGTACACCTCCGGCACCGAGTCGCGGCCCAAGGGCGTCATGCTGCCGAGCCGATCGCTGATCGCCCAGTACGTGTCGTGCGTCGTCGACGGCGGCATGGAGCACGACGACGTCGAGCTGCACTCGCTGCCGCTCTACCACTGCGCACAGCTGGACTGCTTCCTGTCCGTCGACGTCTACCTGGGCGCCACCAGCATCATCCTCCCGGCACCGGACCCGGCCCGGCTGCTGGAGACGATCGAGCGGGAGAAGGTCACCAAGCTCTTCTGCCCGCCGACGGTGTGGATCTCGCTGCTGCGCCACCCGGACTTCGACACCCGGGACCTGTCGAGCCTGCGCAAGGGCTACTACGGTGCCGCGGCGATGCCGGTCGAGGTGCTGCAGGAGCTGTCCCGGCGGCTGCCCGAGGTGCGGCTGTGGAACTTCTACGGCCAGACCGAGACCTCCCCGCTGGCCACCCTGCTCGGCCCGGACGAGCAGCTCAGCCACGCCGGGTCGGCCGGGCGGGCGTCGCTGAACGTCGAGACGCGCGTCGTCGACGACGAGGGCAACGAGGTCGGGCCGGGAGAGGTCGGCGAGATCGTGCACCGCAGCCCGCACGTGACGCTGGGGTACTACGAGAACGAGGAGAAGACCGCCGAGGCGTTCGCCGGTGGCTGGTTCCACTCCGGTGACCTGGGCGTGATGACCGCCGACGGGTACCTGTCCGTCGTCGACCGCAAGAAGGACATGATCAAGACTGGTGGGGAGAACGTCGCCTCCCGCGAGGTGGAGGAGGCGCTCTACCTGCTCGAGGGTGTCGCCGAGGTCGCCGTGTTCGGCGTCAGCCACCCGCACTGGATCGAGGCCGTCACCGCGGTGGTGGTGCCGAAGCAGGGCGTGACGCTGACCCGCGAGCAGGTCGACGCGCACGCCCGCGAGAAGCTCGCCGGCTACAAGCGGCCCAAGTACGTGGTGTTCGCCGACGCGCTGCCGAAGAACCCCAGCGGCAAGATCCTCAAGCGGGAGCTGCGCACCGAGCACGGCGAGATCGCGGCCCGGGAGGGCTGAGCGGGCTCAGCCCTCCCGGCGCACGACGAACTCGGCCTCGACCTCGGCCCGGACGGTGATGTCGTCCGGGGCGAGGAGCGTGCCGAGAGCACCGTCGGCCTCGGCGAACCCGCCCGGCGCGGACATCGCGCGGGCACTGAAGCTCAGCCCGACCGGCTGGTGCGCGCCGAGCATGCCGGTGTCGGCGACCGAGCGCGGCGCGACGGGGCCCAGGTCGAGGGCGTCGGCGTAGTCCTGGGCGCGCTCGACGGCCTGACGCAGCGCGTCCTGGCGGGCCGACCGCTCGATCTCGCGGCGGTGCTCCCGAGCCAGGTCCCAGGAGATCCCCCGCACCTGCGCGCCGGCGAACCGGCCCACCCCGGACAGCCACGCGCCGAGCCGGGCGACGTCGTCGAACTCCACCGACACCGAGACCGACGCGTGGTGCACCGGCGGCTGCGGCCGGCCCTCGAACGACGGCTGCTCGACCCAGCTGCGGGCCTGGTCGACGACGTAGCGCCGGACCGGACCCGCGCCGGGGTCGTGCAGGGTGCGCACGTCGGCGACGAGCGCCGCGGTGCCCTGCTCGACCTCGGACCGCACCGCCGCGGCCTCGGGGCCCTGTGCCTCCACGACGACCTGCGCGGTACCCCGCTCGGCGGGGACCTGCCGCTCGTGCTCGCCCCGCACCCGGATCACGACGTCGCTCATGCCAGCTTCTCCCACAGGAATCCGTAGGCCAGTGCGGCCATCCTCGCGGCCTGCGCGTTGTCCGCGGCGCCGCCGTGCCCGCCCTCGATGTTCTCGTAGTAGGTGACGTCGTGGCCGGCGGCCTCCAGCGCGGCGGTGAACTTGCGGGCGTGGCCGGGGTGCACCCGGTCGTCGCGGGTGGAGGTCAGCAGGATCGTCGGTGGGTAGTCGGCGTCCGGGTCGATCAGGTGGTAGGGCGAGAACGTCCGGATGAACTCCCAGTCGTCGGTGTCCGGATCGCCGTACTCGGCCATCCAGGATGCGCCGGCGAGCAGGTGGCTGTAGCGCTTCATGTCCAGCAGCGGCACCTGGATCACCACCGCACCGAACAGCTCGGGGTAGCGGACCAGCATGTTCCCCGCCATCAGCCCGCCGTTGCTGCCGCCCTGCACGGCGAGGTGCGCGCGTGAGGTGATGCCGCGGTCGATCAGGTCCCGTGCGACGGCGGCCATGTCCTCGTAGGCGCGCGGGCGCTTCTCCCGCAGCGCCGCCCGGTGCCAGCGCGGCCCGTACTCGCCGCCGCCGCGCAGGTTCGCGACCGCGTACACGCCGCCGCGCTCCAGCCAGGACCGGCCGGTCGCGCCGGAGTAGCCGGGCGTCATCGGGATCTCGAAGCCGCCGTAGCCGTAGAGCAGGGTCGGGGCGGAGCCGTCGAAGGACAGGTCCGTGGGCCGGACCAGGAAGTAGGGGACGCGGGTGCCGTCGTCGCTGGTCACGAAGTGCTGCTCGATGACGTGGCGGGACGCGTCGAAGAACGCGGGCGCGCTGCGCAGCGGCCGGGGTGCCTCGCCGACCGTGGCGATCGACAGCGTCGAGGGGGTCAGGTAGTCGGTGACGATCAGCCAGACGTCGTCGCTCTCGTCGGCGTCGACCGCGGCGACCGTGACGCTCCCGAACTCCGGCGCCCCGACGAACGGTGACCGCTCCCAGCCCTGCTCGCCGGGGGTGAGCACGACGAGCCGGTCGACGACGTGTTCCAGCACGTCGAGCACGAGGTGGTGGCGGGTCCAGGTGTACCCGGCCAGCGAGGAGGAGTCGGTGGGCTCGAACAGCACCTCCCAGTCCGGGGTGCCGGCCAGGACGTCGTCGAAGCGGGCGGCGAGCAGCGAGCCCGCGGTGAACGACCCCCAGTCCTCGCGCAGCTCGACGGTGCACCACTCGCGGTGCACGTCGGTCATCGCGGAGTCCGGGACGTCGATCTTGGTGAGGCTCCCGTCCGCGCCGATCAGGTGGAGCTCGTCGGCGTAGAAGGCCAGTGCCCGGCGCAGGAAGTCCCGCTCGAAGCCCGGGGTGTGGTCGCGGAATGCCGAGATGCTGAGGTCGGTCTCCTCGCCGGCGTAGACCAGCTCGGCGGACTCCAGGGCCTCGCCGCGGCGCAGCCGGCGCACCGTGCGCGGGTAGCCCGACGTCGTCATGGTGCCCGGACCGAGGTCGGTGGACAGGTAGACGGTGTCGCGGTCGATCCAGCTCATCCCGCCCTTCGCCTCGGGGCGGGAGAACCCGTCCTCGACGAAGGTGCGGGTCGGCAGGTCGAACTCGCGGGTGACGTCGGCGTCGGCGCCGCCGCGGGAAAGGTCGACCAGGGCGCGGTCGAGGTCCGGGCGCAGGAACCGGGCGCCGTGCCAGACCCAGTTCTCGCCCTCGGCCTCGTTGAGCGCGTCGACGTCGAGCAGCACCTCCCACTCGGTGTCGGCGCTCCGGTAGGACTCCGGTGTGGTGCGCCGCCACAGGCCGCGCGGGTGCTGCTCGTCGGTCCAGAAGTTGTAGTAGTACCCGCCGCGGGCGGTGACGAACGGGATCCGGTCGCGGGAGTCGAGGACCTCGCGGATCCCCGACTCCAGCTCGGTGAACAGTGGGGTGCCGGTCAGCCGCGCCTCGGTGCGGGCGTTGCGCCGGGCCACCCACTCCAGGGCCTCGGTGCCGGTGACGTCCTCGAGCCAGGCGTGCGGGTCGTTCGTCATGGCCCGATCATCGCTCACACGAACGGTGCGACGGCGATCCCGGTCCGGGCGAGCTCGTCACGGACCCGCCGGGCGGTCGCGACGGCACCGGGGGAGTCGCCGTGCAGGCAGGCGGACTCGGCGCGGACGGCGACCTCGCTGCCGTCCACCGCGCGCACCGTCCCCGTCCCGACCATGCGGACGAGCCGTTCGGCCGCCTCCGTGGCGTCGTCGAGCAGTGCTCCCGGCTCGCCGCGCGGGACGAGCCCGCCCTCGGGGGTGTAGCCGCGGTCGACGAAGAACTCGCCCACCGCGCGCAGCCCGGCGCGCTCGGCCTCGGCGAGCAGCGCGGACCCGGGCAGCCCGAGCACCGGCAGCGACGGGTCGTACGCCAGCACCGCCCGGACGACCGCGCGAGCCTGCGCGGTGTGGGTCCGCGTGGCGTTGTAGAGCGCGCCGTGCGGCTTGACGTAGCGGACCCGGGTGCCCGCGGCCCGGCAGAGCGCCTCGAGACCGCCGATCTGGTAGAGCACGTCGTCGGTCAGCGCGTCGGGCTCGATGTCGAGGAACCGGCGCCCGAACCCGCGCAGGTCCGGATAGGACACCTGCGCCCCGACGACGACCCCCGCCCCGGCAGCCCCCGCGGTCGTGCCCCGCAGCGTCGAGGGATCCCCGGCGTGGAACCCGCACGCGACGTTCGCCGAGGTGACGAGCCCGAGCATCGCCTCGTCGTCGCCGAGGGTCCACCGGCCCCAGGACTCGCCGAGGTCGGCGTTCAGGTCGATCGTGCTCACGGATGCGTCCTCGGTGTCGGTGTCGGGTCGGGGTCCAGTGTGACCGGGATCGGGTCGCCACGCCCGGACCGCCGCCGTCCGGGGCGCGCCCCGGACGGGCACGCGCCGGCGGCCTCCGAACCTGCGGGGCGGTGGCCCTGCTCGGCGCCGCGCGGGGTGCTGGTTCTCCGAACTCGCTTACCCGGTAAGCGAGTTCGGAAGGAGGGTGCCGGCGGACCGGTTCGCGCCGGCACGGAGGCGCGTCGCCCCGCCGGCACCCCTGTCGCGCGGCCCGGCCCCGGCGCGAGGGTGGCGAGCAGCCCTGTCCAGCTCAGTCGTCCAGCAGCGCGCCCGCCCGCACCAGGACGGCGGCCCGGTGCCCCACGCGGACCCGGTCGAGGGGCCGGACCCCGCCCGGCAGCGGCACCGTCCGCCCGCGCCCGACGGCCACGACCACGGCGTCCGGGCGGAGCGCGGTCGCGACCGCGCGCAGGAACTCGACCCCGGGGGCCTGGTCCTGGTCGGCGGCGCGGGCGGGCCCGGCGTCGGGGGCCGGGGTGTCGGCGGCCGCGCCGGCGGGCCGGGTGGGGGCGGCGGCCCAGGTCGTCCGGATCCCGTGTGGCAGGTCGGCCAGGACGAGGTCCGGGCCGGCGTCGTCCGGGGACGCCTCGGCGAGGACACCGCGGACGGCGGCGGTGTCCCTGGCGTCGGCGACGGCGACCGACCAGGCCGGAGTGCTCGCCGGGACCAGGGTCCGGGCGGCGGTCGCGGCGTCGGCGTAGGACGGCTTGTCGTGCCGGGTGGCGAGGGCGTCGAGGTCTGCGGCGCGGGCGGCGAGACCGCCGGGGTCGAGCAGGGCGAGGTTGCGGCGGGCCAGGTCGAGCGGCTCGGGGTCGGCGTCGGTGCCCACCAGACGCGCGATGCCGGGCACGAGCAGGCCCAGCACGGTGAGGGTCAGCCCGGCGCCGCAGCACGGGTCCCACACGGTGAGCGGCGCGTCGGCGGGCAGATGGGCGCGGGCGCGACCGGCGAGCTCGACGGTCAGGCGGACCGGGAGGGTCGGGCGGCCCGGTGCCGACGCCAGCACCGCGTCGAGCGCCGCGTGGTTCGCGGCCGGGGCGTGGCGGTACTGCACCGGGGCAGTCCAGCAGCCCGCGGCCGCACCGGTTCCGGCGGGTGGCCGGTCAGCGGGTACGGCGGTGCAGCCAGAACGCCACGCCGCCGACCAGCAGCGCGACGACCACCAGCGCAACGACGACCTGCGGTCCGGCAGTCCCGGCCAGGTAGCTGAGCGGGAGCCCGGCCAGCGCGATGATCAGCACCCAGGCGACCACCCGGCGGGTCGCGGGGCCCTCGGGGCCGGGTGTGTTCCGATCGTGCTCCATGTCCGGAACGTACCCGGCCACCTCCGGTGCCGCGGGATGCGGCTCAGCCGGTGTTCTTCATCCCGGCCGCGATCCCGTTGATGGTCAGGAGCAGGGCGCGCTCCAGGTCGGGGTCCGGGTCGTTGCCCGCGGCCCGGCGCTGGGCGAGCAGCTCGACCTGCAGGTGGTGCAGCGGCTCCAGGTAGGCGTCGCGCACCGACAGCGTGCCGCGCAGCACCGGGTGCCTGGCGAGCAGCTGGTCCTCGCCGGTCACCGCGAGCAGCTCGCGGCGGGTCAGCTCGTGCTCGGCGCGGATCTGCGCGAACAGTCCCTGCTGCTCCGGGTCGACCAGCGTCGCGACGTAGTTCGACGCGATCCGCAGGTCGGTCTTGGCCAGCGTCATCTCCACGTTGCCGATCAGGTTCCGGAAGAACGCCCACTCCCGCATCTCGGCCAGCTCCTCGGCGTAGCCCGCCTCGCGGGCCGCCCGCAGGCCCGAGCCCAGGCCGTACCAGCCGGGCACCACCATCCGGGTCTGCGTCCAGCCGAACACCCACGGGATCGCGCGCAGGTCGTCGAGCGTCGGCTCGCCCTGCCCCGGCCGCTTCGACGGCCGCGACCCGACGTTGAGCCGCCCCAGCTCCTCCACCGGCGTCGCCGCGGTGAAGAACAGCGGCAGGGCCGGGTCGTCGACGAGGGTCCGGTAGGTCGCGGTGGCGGCCTCCGACACGCAGTCCATGACCTCGTCCCACCGCTTCAGGGTCTCGGCGGGCCAGCGGGATGCCTGGTGCAGCAGCGACGCGTCCAGCATCGACGCCAGCAGGATCTCCAGGTTGTCGTGCGCCAGGCTGGGCAGCGAGTACTTGTCGGAGATGACCTCGCCCTGCTCGGTGAGCTTCATCGTGGCGTCGACCGACCCGAACGGCGCCGACGCGATCGCCTCGCCGGCCGGGCCGCCACCGCGTCCGACCGACCCGCCGCGGCCGTGGAACAGCCGCAGCCGCACCCCGTGCTCGGCGGCCACGTCACGCAGCTGGCGCTGGGCCCGGTGGATCTGCCACTGCGACGCGGTGATCCCCGCGCCCTTGTTCGAGTCCGAGTACCCCAGCATGATCTCCTGCAGGTCACCGCGGTTGCGGACCTGCTGCCGGTACCCCGGGTCCGACAGCAGCCCCTCCAGCAGCTCCCCGGCCCGGGACAGCTCCTCGACCGTCTCGAACAGCGGCACGAGGTCGATCGAGGAGCGCGGGTCGTCGCCGATCTCGACCATGTACGCCTCGCGGGCCAGCACGGCGACGGCGAGCAGGTCGTCGACGTCGCGGGCCATCGAGACGATGTAGGTCCGCACGACCTCCTCGCCGAACTCGTGCTGCAGCGCGTGCACCGTGTCGAACAGGTCCAGCACCGGTGCGGCGGCCTCGGGCACGCCGTAGTGGCGACGGAACAGCGGCCGCTTGTTCCGCAGCTCCGCCGACAGGAGCTCCCGCCGCTCGTCGCGGGTCAGCTCGGCGTAGGGTCGGTCCAGCTCGCCGAGCCCGTCGAACACCGCTCCGAGCGCGTCGTGGTGCTTCTGCGAGTGCTCGCGCACGTCCAGCTCGACCAGGTGCAGGCCCAGCGCGCGGGCCGAGCGGATCGCCCTGGCCAGGGTGCCACCGGCGATCCGGGCCCCGTGGTGGCCGTGCAGCGATCGGTCCACGACCAGCAGGTCCTCCAGGTAGCCGGCCGACCCCAGGTAGTCGACGCCCGCCTCGTGCGCGGCGCCGGTCGCGATCCGCCGGCGGGTGTTCTCCAACCGGGCCGCGACGTAGGACAGCTTGAGCCGGTACGGCTCGTGCGCGTTGAGCCGGATGAAGCGGTCGTGCACCGCGGGCAGCGCGCGCCGGTCCCGGGCCAGCGAGCCGCGCAGCTCCTCCGACACCCCCATCACCCGCGTCGACACCGACAGCTCGAAGACCAGCTTCTCCACCAGCGCGGTGTGGATCCGGATCGCCCGGTCGGCGTTGAGCTCCAGCACCTCACGGGTCACCGCCGGGGTGACGTTGGGATTGCCGTCGCGGTCGCCGCCGACCCACGACCCCAGCACGAGCGGACGCGCGTCGGCGGGGATCTCCAGCCCGGCGTCGGCGGCCTCCCTGGCGAACTCGCCCAGCAGGTCCGGGACGGTCCGCTCGCCGAGCCGGGCCGCGAACCAGGCGACGTTGCGTGCCTCGTCGATCACCATCGGCTTGCCGGGGCGGATGTCGTCGGTCTGCCACAGCAGGTCGACCAGGGCCGCGAGCTCCTCGTCGGGCGCCTGGGCGTCGAGCGCGTCCACGACCCGGCGCAGGATGCCCAGCACCGACTGCCGGGTCGACTCGGTCGGGTGCGCGGTGAACACCGGGCGCAGCTCGGCCCTGGCCAGCACGTCGGCGACCTCGTCCGGGTCGGCCTCGGTCGCCAGGCGGCGCAGCACCGCCCGCAGCGGTCGCGCGTCGGCCGGTCGCAGCTCCCGCAGCTCCCGTGACCGGTGCAGCTGCTCGGCGACGTTGGCCAGCTGGAAGTACTGGGAGAACGCCCGCGCCAGCAGCACCGCGGTACCGGTGTCGATCCCGTCGAGCAGGGCCGCGACGACGTCCGGCCCCGCCTCGCCGCGTGCGGAGTCCCGGGCCGCCCGTCGCACCTTCTCGACCAGCTCCAGGACCTCGGGACCTGCCTCGTCGGCCAGCGTCCGGCCGAGCATCGTGGACAACCGCCGGATGTCGGCGCGCAGCGCCTTCTGCTCACTCTCGCTGACGACGCCCGAGTGCGCGGCCAGCGAGTCGGGGGCGAGTGCGGTGGTCTCCGAGGGGCTCACGCAGGCTCTCCGGTTCTCCGCGCGGTGACGCGGTTCGGGGACGGGCCGCTCGCGTCGTCGGGAACGGGGGTCGGGCCCCGGCATCGTCCCCCGCCGTCGTGGGGCGGGGCCATCTCTGGCGCCGCCCGTAACCGCGGGGAAACCTGATCTGCACGAAGTCGGACACATCCGCACGACATCGCACATCGCCACGGACACACTGTGTGCATGACCCGCTGGCTGCGTCGCACCCCCGGTGCCTCCCGTCCTCGCATCGAGTTCGGGGCCGACTACAACCCCGAGCAGTGGCCGCGCGCGGTGTGGGAGTCCGACGTCGCGCTCATGCGCGAGGCCGGGGTGACGATCGTGACCGTCGGCGTCTTCTCCTGGGCGCTGCTGCAGCCCGCACCGGACCGCTGGGACCTCGGCTGGCTCGACGACGTGCTGGACCTGCTGCACGCGGGCGGGATCGCCGTCGACCTCGCGACGGCGACGGCCTCACCCCCGCCGTGGCTGCACCACCGGCACCCGGAGATCCTCACCGTCGACGCCGACGGCCGGATCCTCGCCCCGGGCGGGCGCCAGCACCACCGCCCGACCTCCCCGGTGTTCCGCCGCCACGCACTCGCCCTGGTCGAGCGCCTCGCCTGCCGCTACGGCGACCATCCCGCGCTCGCCGCCTGGCACGTGTCCAACGAGCTGGGCTGCCACGACGTCCACGACCACTCCGAGGACGCGCAGCGCGCGTTCCGGGCCTGGCTGCAGCGCCGCTACGGCGACCTCGACCGGCTCAACCAGGCCTGGGGCACCGCGTTCTGGTCCCAGCACTACGGCGAGTGGGACGAGATCGGCACCCCGCGCCGCACCGGCCCGGGCACCCACCCGAACCCGACCCAGCAGCTCGACTTCGCCCGCTTCTCCTCCGACGCCCTGCTCGACCACCTGCGTGCCGAGCGGGACCTGCTGCGCGAGCTCACCCCGGACGTGCCCGTGACGACCAACTTCATGGTGATGGGCGAGACGAACGGCATGGACTACGCGACGTGGGCGCCGCAGGTCGACATCGTCGCCAACGACCACTACGTGTTCCCCGGCCCGGACGCCCGCGACGAGCTGTCGTTCTCGGCCAACCTCACCGGCAACCTCACCGGCAACCTCGCCGGCGGACACCCGTGGTGGCTGATGGAGCACTCGACGTCGGCGGTGAACTGGCAGCCGGTCAACCGCGCGAAGCGCCCCGGGGAGCTCGCCCGCGACGCGCTGACCCACCTCGCGCACGGCGCCGACGCCCTCTGCTTCTTCCAGTGGCGCCAGTCCGCGGCGGGCGCGGAGAAGTTCCACTCGGCGATGGTGCCGCACGCCGGGCCGGATTCGGCGCTGTTCCGCGACGTGACCGCGCTGGGGGCGACGCTGCGTGAGCTGGCCCCGGTCGCCGGGGCGCGGCGGGTCCCCGCGCCGGCCGCGGTGCTGTGGGACTGGCCGTCGTGGTGGGCCGCCGAGCAGCCGTTCACCCCGACCGCCGAGCTGCGCTACAAGGCTGAGGCGCTCGGCTGGTACCGGGCGTTCCTCGACGTCGGGGTCCGCGCCGACGTCGTGCCGGCCGACGCCGACCTGTCCGGCTACGGGCTGGTCCTCGCCCCGGTGCTGCACGTGGTCGGCCCGGACCGCGCGGCCGCGCTGACCGCCTACGTCGAGGCCGGTGGGCACCTGGTCGCCACCTACTTCTCGGGCACCGTCGACGACGACGCGCACGCCGTCCTCGGCGGCTATCCGGGCGCCCTGCGCGACCTGCTGGGCATCCGGGTCGAGGAGTTCGCCCCGCTCGACCCGGGCGCCGTCGTCGAGCTCGACGACGGCTCCACCGGAGACCTGTGGAGCGAGGCCGTGCAGGTGGTGGACCCGGCCGTCGAGGTGCTCGTCCGCTGGACCGGCGGTGGCACCGACCCGGCCGCGGGTGACCTGGCCGGGCTGCCCGCGGTGACCCGACGTCCGGTCGGGGACGGGTCGGCGACCTACGTCCCGACCCGGCTCGCCGACCGTGCTCCGCTGCTGCGACGCCTGCTGTCCGCCGCCGGGATCGGGTCCGAGCTGCCCGGCGAGCTGGTGGGACGGGTGGAGCTGGTCCGCCGCGAGGGGTTCCGGTTCGTCGTCAACCGGACCGACGCCCCCGTCGACCTGGGGCCGCTCGGCGCGGCGGAGGTGCTCACCGGCCCGGCCGGGACCCTGCCTCCGCGTGGGGTGACCGTCCTGCGGGACTGAGCCGCACGTTCCCGCCCCTGGGAGGGCAGAAACGTGCCTCTCGGTGGCGGCAGCGGCAGGAGCGGGCCGCGGACGACCGGACGCCCCGCCGCGCGGGAGGCGTGGCGGGGCGTCCGGGTCGTACGGGGTGACGCGGGGTCAGCTCGCGTCGAGGTCCTGCTCCAGCAGCTCGGCCAGGGCGGCGACGGCGGCCTCGCCCTGCTCGTCGTCGGAGGAGGTCAGCACGACCTCCTCGCCGGACTGCACGCCCAGGCCCATCACGGACAGGATGGAGGCGGCGTCGACCGGTCCACGCTCACCGTCGGCGGTCCCGATCTGCACCTTCACCCCCTGCTCCTTGGCGGCGGTGACGAACAGGTTGGCGGGGCGGGCGTGCAGCCCGACGGACGACCCCACCTTCACGCGGCGCTCGGCCATGTCGGTGTTCCTCTCGATGTGGGTGGTGGGTGTCAGCCGGCGACCGGCGCGGCGGCCGGGGCGGCGGCGGGCTGCTCGACGGCGGCCGGGGCCGGGGTGCGGCGGGCCGACTTCAGGCCGACGACCAGGGCGGCGGAGACCAGGGTGCCCGCGACGATCGCCAGCAGGTAGGCGAACGGGTTGCCGATCAGCGGGACCACGAAGATGCCGCCGTGCGGGGCTCGCAGCGTCGCGCCGAAGGCCATCGACAGCGAGCCCGCGACCGCGGACCCGGCCATCAGCGACGGGATGACCCGCAGCGGGTCGCCCGCGGCGAACGGGATCGCGCCCTCGGTGATGAACGAGGCGCCCAGCAGCCAGGCGGCGCGGCCGTTCTCCTGCTCGACCTTCGTGAACAGGTTCTTGCGGACGGTCGTGGCCAGGGCCAGCGCCAGCGGCGGGGTCATGCCGGCCGCCAGCACCGCGGCCATGATCATCAGCGCGGTCTCCGACCCGGTGGACAGCCCGGCGACGGCGAAGGCGTAGGCGGCCTTGTTGACCGGGCCACCCATGTCGAAGGCCATCATCAGGCCGAGCAGGGCGCCGAGCAGGATCGCGTTGGTGCCCGACAGGCCGTTGAGCCAGTTGGTCAGGCCGGTCGTGGCGGCCGCGAGCGGCGTGCCGACGACCAGGAACATGATCGCGCCGACGACGGCGGTGCCGATCAGCGGCAGCACCAGCACCGGCATGATCCCGGCCAGGGCGCGCGGCGGCTGCCACAGCTTGAGGCCGTAGACGACCGCACCGGCGAGCAGGCCGGCGACCAGGCCGCCGAGGAACCCGGCATGGGTCTGGACGGCGATCATGCCGCCGACGAAGCCGGGCACCAGTGCCGGGCGGTCGGCGATGGCGTAGGCGATGAAGCCGGCCAGGACCGGGACGAGGAAGCCGAACGCCAGGCCGCCGACCTGGAAGAACAGCGCGGCCCAGGACTGCACCGCACCCGGGTCGAACACGACCGAGGCGACGTCGTTGTCGTCGAAGGAGACGACGTCGGGGGCTTCGTTGATCTGGTAGCCGCCGAGCGCGAAGCCCAGCGCGATCAGCAGACCGCCGGCCGCGACGAACGGGATGACGTAGGAGACACCGGTCATCAGCCAGCCGCGGAGCTTGGAACCGAAGCCCGAGCCGAAGTTCTTGGTGTCCAGGTCGGACCCGTCGCGCTGGGCCGGGACGGCGGCCGCGGCCGAGCCCTTCGGCTGCGCGGTGGCCTTCGCGACGGCCTGCTCGATCAGCCCCGGCGCGCCGCCGATGGCCTTCTTGACCGGGGAGGTGACGGTCGGCAGGTGCGCGAAGCGCTCCTTGTCCCGCACCTCGACGTCGGCGGCGAGGATGATCGCCTCGGCCTCGTCGAGCTGGGCCTGGGTGAAAGGTGTCGAGCCCGCCGAACCCTGGGTCTCGACGACGATCTCGTGCCCCGCCTCCTCGGCGGCGACCTCGAGGGCCTCGGCGGCCATGTAGGTGTGGGCGATGCCCGTCGGGCACGCGGTGACGGCGAGGAGCTTCATGCTCCCACCTCCTGCTGGATGAAGGTCGCGACGGCGGCCGGGTCGGTGGCGTTGCGGAGCTCGTTCTTGAACGAGGCACGGACCAGGCGACGGGCCAGCGCGGCGAGCACCGTCATGTGGTCGGTGTTCCCGCCCTCCGGGGCGGCGATCATGAAGATGAGGTCGGCGGGGCCGTCCTCGGCGCCGAAGTCGACACCCGACGGAGCCCGGCCGAAGGCCAGGGTCGGCTCGGTGACGGCCGCGGAGCGGCAGTGCGGGATGCCGATGCCGCCCTCCAGGCCGGTCGGCATCTGGGCCTCGCGGGCCTCGATGTCGGCGAGGAAGGTGTCCAGGTCGGTGACCCGGCCCGCCCGCACGAGGCGCTCGGCGAGGGCGGTGACGGCGGTCTTCCTGTCGGCCGACGGCACGTCGAGGTCGACCAGATCAGCGGTGATCAGTGCGGTCATGCGGCATCTCCGGTGAGAGCGAGGGTGACGTCCGGCGTGGGTGCCAGTTCGACGTCGTCGATTCGGATGTCGGCCGGACCCGGCGTGGCGGAGCCGGGCAGTCGGCAGGCGGCGGCGCCGTAGGCCACGGCGTGGCGCAGGGCGTCGGGTCCCTCCCCGCCCGCGGCCAGGAACCCGGCCAGGGTGGAGTCACCGGCGCCCACCGTGCTGAGCACGGTGATCGGAGGGGTCCGGGCGTGGTACTCGCCGGACCGGTCGACCAGCAGGGCGCCACCGGCGCCCAGGCTGACCAGGACCGCGCCGATCCCGCGGGCACGCAGCTCGCGGGCGGCCAGCAGCACGTCGCCGAGGCTGCCCAGGGGGCGCCCGACGAGCTCGGCCAGCTCGGCGTGGTTGGGCTTCACGAGGTCGGGGGCCGCCGTGACGGCGTGGTGCAGCGGCGCGTCCGAGGTGTCGACGGCGATCCGCAGGCCGGGCCGGCGGCAGCGCCGGACCAGCTCCGCGTAGAAGTCGTCGCGCACACCCGAGGGCAGCGAGCCGCAGCCCACCAGCCAGGTCGCGCCCGCGCCGAGCGCGCAGGCCCGGTCCATCAGGGCCTCGACCTCGTCGGCGGACAGGTGCGGACCCCGCTCGTTGATCTTCGTGGTGACGCCGTCCGGCTCGACCAGGGTGATGTTCACCCGGGTGGCCTCGGTGATCGGCACCGCGACGGTCGTGACGTCGGTCGGCTCCAGCAGCGCGGCCAGCCGCTCGCCGGGCGTGGCACCCGACGGTATCAGGGCCACCGTGCGGTGCCCGGCCGAGGCCAGGGCGCGGGCGACGTTGACGCCCTTGCCACCGGGGTCGATCCGGACCGATCCGGCCCGGTGGACCTCGCCGCGCACCAGGTGCGGCAGCGCGATGGTCCGGTCCAGGCTCGGGTTCGGGGTGACCGTCACGAACATCCGCGGAGCGGGGACGGAACGGGGTGTCATGCGCGTACCACCTTGGGGCCGGCGGCCTCGAGCACGGCGGCGTCCGCCGCGGCGAGGCCGGTGTCGGTGATCAGCGTGTCGACCTCGGCCAGCGTGCCGAAGCGGACGAACTGGTCGGAGCCGAACTTGCTGGCGTCGGCGAGGACGACGGTGCGGCGCGCGGCGCGCAGCATCGCCCGCTTGGTCGCGCCCTCGCCCGTGTCGGGTGTGGTGAGGCCGCGAGCCACGGAGAAGCCGTTGGTCCCGAGGAAGGCGACGTCGATCGTCAGACCGGCCAGCACCTCGGTGCCCCAGTCGTCGACGGTGGCCAGCGTCGTCCCGCGGACCCGGCCGCCGAGCAGCCGCAGGTCCACGTTCGGACGTCCGGCCAGCGAGGAGGCGATCGGCAGCGAGTTGGTGACGACGGTGACGTCGCGTTCGCGGGGCAGCGTGCTTGCGAGCCGGGAGGTCGTGGTCCCGGCGTCGAGCAGGACGGTTGCGGCGGTGCCCAGCTCGGCGAGTGCGGCCTTGGCGATCCGCTCCTTCTCCGCGCCGAACTGGCTGTCGCGCTGGCCGACCCCGGGCTCGAAGTTCAGCAGGTCCGACGGGATCGCCCCGCCGTGCACCCGGCGGACGAGCCCCTGGCGCTCCAGGGCCCCGAGGTCCCGGCGGATCGTCTCGGGGGTGACATCGAGCTCCTCGGCGACGGCGGCCACGTCGACCCGGCCCCGGTCCCGGGTCCGGTCGAGCAGCCACTGCTGACGCTCCGCTGCGTACATCTTTGTTCGCTCCCGCTTCGATGCTTGCTTGTGTCTGAGTATGTGGATTTTACTGTGTTTGTCAACGGGTCACGCCGACGTAACCCCGGGAGCCACTCCATGCCGAGCACGACCGCCCTCACCGGAATCCCTGCCAGCCCCGGCCGCGCCGGCGGCCGCGTCGTCCGCGTCGCCGAGCCGCCGGGTGAGCCGGCCGCCGGTCCCGCCCCGGCCGACGCCGCCGCCGAGGCCGCGCGGATCGCGCCGGCCGTCGAGCTGGTCTCGCAGCGCCTGAGCGCACGTGCCGCGACCGTCACCGGCGACGCGAAGGAGGTGCTCGAGGCGACCGTGTCGATGGTCGGGGACCCCACGCTGCTGGAGAACGCGGAGAACCTGGTGACCGGGCAGGGCCGGCCCGCCGCGCGTGCGGTGTGGGAGGCGGCGAACGCCTTCGCCGAGATGCTGTCCTCGATGGGCGGCTACATGGCCGAGCGTGCCCGCGACATCCACGACGTGCGGGACCGCATCGTCGCCGAGTTGCTGGGGCTGCCCGCACCGGGCGTGGCCGACCTGGACGCGCCCGCCGTGCTCGTCGCGACCGACCTGGCCCCGGCCGACACCGCCGGGCTGAAGCCGGGAGTCGCGCTCGCCCTGGTCACCGAGCAGGGCGGCCCGACCAGCCACACCGCGATCCTCGCGCGCTCGCTGGGGATCCCCGCGGTCGTCGGCTGCGCGGGCGCGGCCGGGATCGCCGAGGGCGCCGCACTGACCGTCGACGGCGGGACCGGCGAGGTCGTCGAGGTCGCCACCCTGGACGAGGCGACCGCGTTCGCCGCCGCCGCCTCGGTCACCGCCGAGTGGGACGGCGTCGGCCGCACCGCCGACGGCCTGGTCGTGCCGGTCCTGGCCAACGTCGGCGACGGCCCCGGCGCGGTGAAGGCTGCGGACGCGCGGGCCGAGGGCGTCGGTCTGTTCCGCACCGAGCTCGCGTTCCTCTCCGCGGCCGACGAGCCGACCGAGGCCGCCCAGCGCGAGGTCTACACGGCGGTGCTGTCCGCGCTCGCCGGCAGGCCGGTCACCGCCCGCACCCTCGACGCCGGCGCGGACAAGCCGCTGCCGTTCCTGTCGCTCGACGGCGAGCCCAATCCCGCCCTCGGCGTGCGTGGTCTGCGGATCGCCCGCGTCCCCGGCAACGGCGACGGCGTGCTGGATCGCCAGCTCGCCGCGCTCGCCGCCGCGGCGAAGGAGACCGACGTCGAGCTCAAGGTGATGGCACCGATGGTCGCCACCGCCGAGGAGGCGCGCTGGTTCGTGGAGCGCTGCCGGGCGCACGGGATCACCCAGGCCGGCGTGATGATCGAGATCCCGGCCGCGGTGCTCACCGCCGACGAGATCATGGCCGAGGTCGACTTCGTCTCGGTCGGCACCAACGACCTGGCCCAGTACCTGTTCGCCGCGGACCGCCAGTCCGGTCCGGTGGCCGCGCTCAACGACCCGTGGCAGCCGGCGCTGCTGCGGCTGATCGGGCTGCTCGGCGAGGCCTCGGCGCGCACCGGCACCCCGGTCGGGGTGTGCGGCGAGGCCGCGGCCGACCCGGGGCTCGCCGCGGTGCTGGTGGGGCTCGGCGTCGCGAGCCTGTCGATGGGCTCGGGGGCGCTCGCCGCGGTCGGGGCGACCCTGGCCGGGCTGACGGTGGAGCAGTGCCGGGAGCGGGCCAGGGCGGCCTGCGCCGCCGCCGACCCGATCGCGGCCCGCCGGGCCGTCGCCGCCCTCGACGGCTGAGGCCTCCGTTCGCCCTGGGCGGAGCTGCCCAGGGCAGAACCGGGCGCGGACCGGGCCGTACCCCGGCCACGGTGGGGTCATGAGCGACTCACCACGCAGCCCCCGCTTCGACGACCGGGCCCGCCGCGACCTCTACGACCAGCGGGTCGTCGTGCTCGACGGCCCCCTCGACGACGACAACGGCACTCTGCTCGCCACCCAGGTCGTGGCACTGGCCGCCCGCGACCCGGACGCCGACATCGCCTTCTGGATCCACTCGCCCGGCGGGTCGGTACCGGCGATGCTGGCGCTGCGGGACCTGTTCCGGCTGGTGCCCTGTGACGTGTCGACGCTCGTGCTCGGCATCGCCTACAGCGCCGGGCAGTTCCTGCTCTCGGCGGGCACGCCGGGCAAGCGGCGCGCGCTGCCGCACTCGCGGGTGCTGATGCACCAGGGCTCGTCGGGGATCGGCGGGACCGCCGTCGACATCGAGCTGCAGGCCGACGACCTGCGCCACACCCGGGACACCGTGCTCGGCCTGATCGCCCAGGACACCGGACAGCCGGTCGACCGGATCTTCACCGACTCGCTGCACGACCGCTGGTACTCGGCGACCGAGGCGCTCGACTACGGCTTCGTCGACGCCGTCGTGGACTCCTTCGACCAGGTGGTGCCGCGCCGCGGTGCCGTCCCGACCGGCTTCGGCGTGGGGCGGTGACGGCGATGAGCACCTACACGATCCCGAACGTCATCGCCCGCACCCCCAGCGGCGAGCGGGTCCTCGACGTCTACTCCCACCTGCTCACCGAGCGTGTCGTCTACCTGGGCACCGAGATCGACGCGGGCGTCGCGAACGCGCTGATCGCCCAGCTGCTGTTCCTCGAGGCCGACGACCCCGACCGCGAGGTGCAGCTCTACGTCAACTGCGGGGGCGGGGACCCCAGCGCGATGCTCGGCATCTACGACACGCTGCGCCACGTCCGCTGCCCGGTCGCGACGACGTGCGTCGGCCAGGCCGTGTCGGTGGGCGCGGTGCTGCTCGCCGCCGGGACCGAGGGCCGCCGGGGCGCGTTGCCGCACGCCCGGGTCGTGCTGCACCAGCCCGCGGCGCAGGGCCGCGGGTCCATCCCGGACCTCATCCTGCAGGCCGACGAGCTGGTCCGGATCCGCGCCGACATCGAGGAGATCCTGGCCCGCCACACCGGGCAGACCGTGGAACGGCTGCGTGCCGACACCGACCACGACCGGGTGTTCACCGCGGCCGCGGCGCGCGACTACGGCCTGCTCGACACGGTGCTCGAGCCGCAGCCGCCGCGGACCCGGGAACGCCGGTGAGGGTCAGGCGGCGAGCGCGTAGGCGCACTGCGGCCCACGGGGTCGCGGCGCGGCCGCCAGGCCGTCGGCGACGCCGCCGGTCAGCCCGGCCAGGTCGGTCCCGAGCGCCCCGGCGACGGCGGCGATCATCTCGCTGGAGGGTTCCTTGCGGCCCCGCTCCACCTCCGAGAGGTACTGCGGGGACACCCCGGCGCGCCCGGCCGTCGCGTGCAGGGTCTCGCCGCGGGCGTGCCGGCGTCGTCGCAGCTCGCGGCCGAGTGCGTGCCGCCAGAGGGGTTCGTTCATGGGGGCACGGTAGGACCGGACGGTCCCCGTCGTCCCCGGGTTCCGCCCACAGCGGAACCCGGGGACGGGCGGTCAGGCCTTCAGGAAGTCGAGCAGGGCGGCGTTGAACTCCTCGGGGTGGGTGGCGTTGAGGCCGTGCGGGCCACCCTCGATCAGCACGAGCTGCGCGCCCTTGATCGACTCGTGGGAGCGCTTGCCGGACACCTCGAACGGGACGATCGCGTCGGCGTCGCCGTGGATGACCAGGGTCGGGATGCCGGCGTCGGAGACCTTCTGCACGTCGCCGCGGAAGTCGGTGCGCCCGAACGCGGCGATGCAGTCCAGGGTGCCCTTCGGCGACGCGAACTCGGCGATCGTGCGGTGGTGGACCCGGCTCGGCTCGCTGATCAGGTCGGTGCGGTCACCCGCGGCGAAGAAGTTCGTCGTGAACCCGTCCAGGAAGGCGATCCGGTCGCCGGTCACACCGTCCTGGAACTGCTCGATGGTGGCGTCGTCGAGGCCGCCGTCGGGGTTGTCGTCGGACTTGTACAGGTACGGCGGGACGGCCGCGGCCAGCACGGCGCGGGCGACCCGGTCGGTGCCGTGCTTCGCGATGTAGCGGACGACCTCGCCGCCGCCCATCGAGAACCCGACGAGGGTGGCCTCGCGCAGGTCGAGGTGCACGAGCAGGGCGTGCAGGTCGTCGGCGAAGGTGTCGTAGTCGTAGCCGTCCCAGGGCTGCGAGGACTGCCCGAAGCCGCGACGGTCGTAGGTGACGACCCGATGGCCGGCCTCGACCAGGGCCGGGACCTGCTTCTCCCAGGAGCGGCCGGAGAGCGGCCAGCCGTGGATCAGCACGACGGGCGCACCGGACCCCTGGTCGGTGTAGTGCAGCTCGAGCGGGCTGCCGCTCTCGGTGCCGATGCTGAGCTGGGGCATGGGGCCCTCCCTGGGAGATCGGTTGTGTGCAACCGAAAGCCTACGCCTCCCCGGCGAGGAGTCATCACTCGACGGTGTCGACCTGCCCGAGCACGCGCTCCAGCACGGCGCGGACCGTCGCGTCCTCCACCGTGTAGTAGACGTAGGTCCCCTCGCGCCGGTTCTCCACCAGGCCCGAGAGCCGCAGCTTCGACAGGTGCTGGCTCACCGCGGTGGGGGCGGCGCCGACGAGGTCGGCCAGGCAGGCCACCGAGGACTCGCCCTGCATCAGTGCCCAGAGGATCTTGACCCGGGTCGGGTCGGAGAGCATGCGCATCGCGTCCGCCACCCGGCGGACCTCGTCCTCGGGCGGCATCGCGAAGCCGGGAATGGACTCGTGCACGCCGCCGAGGATACCTGCGTGACTGCGCGGATGGTCCACCGTCTCAGCATCTGGATGGCTGACTGCATATCTTCGTGCATGCGCAGGTACGGTTCCACGCATGCGATCCGCTCTCTCCCTCCCCGAGGTCCGCTGGGCCGGGGCCGCCCTGCTGGCCTTCCTGGCCGCGCTCGGGGCCGACCTGCTCGGCGCGCCGTCCGCGGTGGTCGTCGGCCTCTATCTGGCCTGCTACGTCCTCGGCGGCTGGGAGCCCGCGCTCGAGGGACTGCGTGCGCTCGGCGAGAAGCGGCTCGACGTCGACCTGCTGATGATCGTCGCCGCGGTCGCGGCGGCGGCGATCGGACAGTGGTTCGACGGCGGCCTGCTCATCGTCATCTTCGCGACGTCCGGGGCGCTGGAGTCGGTCATGACCGCCCGTACCCGGGCCAGCATCGACGCGCTGCTCGACCTCGCCCCGGAGACGGCCGTCGTCGTCGACGACGACGGTGCCGAGCGCACCGTCCCCGCGGCCGGGCTCGTCGCGGGACAGGTCGTCGTCGTCCGTCCGGGAGAGCGGATCCCCGGCGACGGCACCGTGCTCGACGGGGTGTCGGAGGTCGACACCTCCGCGCTGACCGGGGAGCCGGTCCCGGCCCGCACCGGCCCCGGCGACACGGTGCTCGCGGGCACCGTGAACGGCACCGGCGTGCTGCGGGTCCGGGTCTCGCGGGACGCGGCGGACACGGTCGTCGCGGGGGTCGCGGCGCAGGTCGAGCGGGCCGCGGAGACCAAGGCGGGCCGCCAGCTGTTCATCGAGCGCGTCGAGCAGCGCTACTCGGTGCTGGTCGTCGCGGGGACGGTCCTGCTGCTCACCGTGCCGCTGCTGCTCGGTGCCCCGTTCACCGAGACACTGCTCCGCGCGATCGTCTTCATGATCGTGGCCTCGCCGTGCGCGATCGTGCTCGCGACGATGCCGCCGCTGCTCGCCGCGGTCGCGGTGTCCGGCCGGCGCGGGACGCTGGTCAAGGACGTCACCGTGCTGGAGGCGCTCGCCGAGGTCGACACCGTGGTGCTGGACAAGACCGGCACGCTGACCTCCGGCCGCCCGCAGGTGGTGTCGGTGACCCCGCTCGGGTCCCGGTCCGCCGACGAGCTGCTCGCCCTGGCCGGGGCCGCCGAGGCCGGCAGCGAGCACGTGCTGGGCCGGGCGGTCCGCGCGCACGCCCTGGAACGCGGCCTGCGGCTGCCACGGGCCGAAGGGTTCACCGCGGTCCCGGGCGAGGGGGTGCGGGCGGTCGTCGACGGGCGGAGCGTCGCCGTCGGGCGCCCGGAGCTCGCCGGCGACGTCGAGGTCCCCGGGGTCGCGGCGCTGCAGGAGGCGGGGCGGACCGCCGTCGTGGTGCTGGTGGACGGCGAGCCCGCCGGGGTGCTCGGGCTGTCCGACGAGCCGCGCCCGGGTGCCGCGGACGCGCTGGCCGCGCTGCGCCGGGAGGTCGGCGGCGAGCCGCAGGTCCTCACCGGCGACGCCGAGCGCCCGGCCCGGGTGCTCGCCGGCCGGCTCGGCCTGACCCGGGTCCGGGCCGGGCTGCTGCCCGACGGCAAGGTCGAGGTCGTCCGCGCCGAGCAGGCGAAGGGTCGCCGAGTGCTCGCCGCGGGTGACGGCATCAACGACGCACCGCTGCTCGCCTCGGCCGACGTCGGGCTCGTCGTCTCCGAGGGGGCGGGGGCGCTGTCCCTGGAGGCCGCCGACGGCGTGCTCACCCGGGACCCGCTCGGCTCGCTCGCGCCGCTGGTGGTGCTGGCCCGGCGGGCACGGCGGATCGCGCGGGCGAACCTGGCCTTCGCCGCCACGGTGATCGTCGTCCTGGTCGGGTGGGACCTGGTCGGGACGTTGCCCCTGGTCGTCGGCGTCGCCGGGCACGAGCTGTCCACGGTGCTGGTGTGCCTGAACGGGCTGCGGCTGCTCGTCGTCGCGCGCCGGGAGGACCGGCGGGCCCGGTCCGCCGTCGCGCCGGCCGTGCCGGTCGAGCGGGAGCGCGTCGGCGTCTGAGGCCCGCCCCTCACGCGGGGGCGGCGACCAGCGCGGCCAGTGCCATCCGGCGCAGCACCGCGGCCCGGGCGTCCGCGCCGCGCGCGGACGGCTGCTCGGCTCGCGGTGCGTACGGCGTGGAGTTGAGCAGGCCGAACACCCCGTGTGCGACGGTGCGGGCCTCGGCCGGGGCGACGTCGGGGTGCACCCGGCGCAGGGTGTCCACCCACAGCTCGACGTAGGTGCGCTGCAGCCGTCGCACGGTCCGGCGCGGCTCCTCGGGCAGGTTCGCGAGGTCCCGGTCCTGCACGACGATCAGCTCCGGCTCGCGGGTCGCGAACGCGACGTGGAAGTCGACGAGGTCGGCCAGCGCGGCCCGCGGGTCGTCGTGGTGCACGCGGGCCCGCCCGCCGTCGAGCAGCCGCTCGGAGATGTCGATGAGCAGCTCCGCGAGCAGCGCCTCCTTGCCGGGGAAGTGCCGGTAGAGCGCGGGGCCGCTGACGCCGACCGCGGCGCCCAGGTCGGCGATGCTCACCCCGTGGAAGCCGTGCCGGGCGAACAGTCGGGCTGCCTCGGTGAGGATCTGCTCGCGCCGCGACGGGGCCTCCGTGCGCGTGCCCGCGCCGTCCGGGGGAGAGGCTCCTGCTGCGGCCATCGGGTGATCGTAGCGTCGTCGGTTAACGGATGTTAACGCCTGGTGCGGTCCGTCTCAGGTTGCGCACAGGTCGACGGCGATACCCTCGTGGGCGTGATGAGGACCCTGCGCCGGATGCGTGAGCGTCTCGGCGTGCGCGCGGCGTCCGCCCTGGCGGCGGCCGCGGCGGTCGCGATGGTGCTCGTCGTCGCCGGTGTGTCGCTGGTGCTGATCCTGGAGGGCCAGCTCAAGCGCAACACCGAGGAGGCGCTGCTGGCGAACGCCCAGCAGGTCGCCGAGCGGATCCAGGCGAACTTCGCCGACTACCGCCCCGGTGACCCGGCCAAGGAGAACGCGGTGGTCACCACCGCCCGCCGGACCGACTTCGTGCAGGTCGTGACCGCCTGGAGCGACCGGACCGGTGCCCCGGACGACCGCGTCGGGTCGAACGGCCAGGGGCGCAACATCGAGGTGTTCGCCGCCTCCGAGCCGCTGGACGACCGGCCGCAGCTGGTGGACTGGGTCCTCGCCCCGCACGAGACGCGGTCCCAGATGGACGTGCCGGTCACCTACCACGACGCCGGGGGCCCGGGGCTCGACCCCCGGTCCGGCCCGCTGGAGACCGAGGACATGATGGTCGTCGGGCTCGGTGTGCGGGCTTTCGACCGGCCGATCACGATCTACTCCGCCCAGCCGACCGACCAGATGCACCGGGCCGTTGACCTGGTCACCTGGCTCGTCGCGGGCGGCGTGCCGCTGCTGGTGCTGGTCGCCGGCGGCTTCACCTACCTGTTCGCCGGTCGCGCGCTGCGCCCGGTGGAGGACATGCGCGCCCGGGTCGCGGGCATGGGGGACAAGGATCTGTCCCAGCGTGTCGACGAACCCGTCGCGCGCGACGAGGTCGGCCGCCTCGCCCGCACCATGAACCAGATGCTCGGGCGGCTCGAGTCCTCCCAGGCCACCCAGCGCCGCTTCGTCGCCGACGCCAGCCACGAGCTGCGCAGCCCGCTCGCGACCGTGTCGACCGGGCTGGAGCTGCTCGGCTCCGGGATGCCGGAGTCCTCCGCGGACCGGGCCACCGTCGACGTGCTGCGCGGGGAGGCCTCCCGGCTGACCGGCCTGGTCGAGAACCTGCTGTTCCTCGCCCGCGCCGACGAGCGCGGCATCGCGCCGCGCCGCGAGGAGGTCGACCTCGACGAGATCGCCGACGCCGAGCGGGAGCGTCCGTCGGCCGAGACCGCCGTCGCGGTCCGGGTGACCAGCGAGCCCGTCCGGGTGGTCGGTGACCGCGGGCAGCTGGTCCGGGTGCTGCGCAACCTGGTCGACAACGCCAAGCGGCACGCGTCGTCGACGGTCGCGGTGTCGGTCCGCGCCGAGGACGGCGTCGCCGTGATCGAGGTCGACGACGACGGCAACGGCGTCCCCGAGGCCGACCGCGCCCGGGTCTTCGAGCGCTTCGTCCGGCTCGACGAGGCCCGCGCCCGCGGCGACGGCGGCTCCGGGCTCGGCCTCGCGATCGTCGCCGAGCTGGTCGCGGCGCACGGCGGGACGGTGGAGGCGACGTCGTCGCCGGAGCTGGGCGGGGCCCGGTTCCGGGTCACCGTGCCCGCCGCGCCGGCGCCGCTGCCCGAGGAGGAGACCCCCGAGCCGGTCGGTGTCGAGCACGCCGGCGCCGACGCCGGGCCCTCCGCGGAGCTGTGCGACGACCGGCCCTCCGGTCCGATCCCGCGGGTGACCACCAGGTCCCGGTGGGCGCGGGAGGAGGAGCCCGCCGACTTCGGCCCGGACGCCTGGGTGGGGCACGGCGGGCAGGACGACGCCGACCGCGGGGCGCCCGAGCACGTCGCGGTGCAGTCCGGGGCGGTGCAGCCCGGGGCAGCGCAGGCCGGGGCGGTGCAGTCCGGGGCGGTGCAGGGTGCGTCGCCGCGCGGGACCGCCGGTCCGGGTGGCATGATGTGCACGCCCGGTGACCCGGCCGTCACCCACGGCTCGGGCACGGACGGTCGGCCCTCGGACAGCGCTCAGGGGACGGCCCCGCCCGACCCGGAGGACGACGTGTCCGCACCGCCCGCCCACAGTCGTCTCGACCCGCCGACCGGCCCGCTGCCGATCCGGCCGAACACCGTCGGCAGCCCGTTCGACGAGAACGCCACCCGGCCGTTGCCGGTCGTCACGCCGCGGGAGCAGCGGGGCCGCGCCGGCACCGCCGTCGCCGGCCGGGAGACGACCCGCGAGGCACGTGACACCCGGGCCGCCGGGCGCCAGCCCGCCCTGGCCGGGCGCGAGCCGGTCGTCACGCCGTCGCCGCGGCGGCCGTCCGACCGTCGTCGCTGAGCGGGTCCCCGCAGGTCAGCGGGGCGGCGCGGGCGCGGGCTCGGACATCCGGTAGCCGACGCCGCGCAGCGTCTCGATGCTGTGCGTCCCGAACGGAGCGTCGATCTTGCGGCGCAGGTAGCCGACGTAGACCTCGACGACGTTGACCTCGCCGTCGTAGTGGGCGTCCCAGACCGAGCGCAGGATGTCGGTCTTGGTCACGACCTGCCCGGTGTTCTGCATCAGGTGCTCGAGCACGCCGAACTCGCGCGGGGTCAGCGGGATCTCGGTCTCGCCGCGGTGCACCCGGTGGGTCCCCGGGTCCAGCGTGAGGTCCCCGACCCGCAGGACGGTCGGTGCGGCCTCCCCGGCCCGGCGCAACAGCGCGCGCAGCCGGGCCTGCAGCACGACGAACGAGAACGGCTTGGTCAGGTAGTCGTCCGCGCCGAGGTCGAAGGCGTCGGCCTCGTCGTACTCGCCGTCCTTGGCGGTCAGCATGAGCACCGGCGTCCACACGCCCCGGTCGCGCAGGTGCTGCAGGATCCGGTAGCCCGACAGGCCCGGCAGCATGATGTCGAGGATGACCACGTCGTGCCGGCCGGTCAGCGCGAGCTGCAGCCCGGTGGGGCCGTCGTGTGCGACCTCCACCTCGTGCCCCTCCCCGGTCAGGCCCCGGCGGACCAGTTCGGCGAGCGGCTTCTCGTCCTCGACCAGCAGCAGGCGCACGTCTCCCAGAGTAGAGGTCGCCGACCCCGGCTCTGGACGACGCGTGTTAACAACCGCTAACCTGTTAACAGTCATTAACAGACAGCGTTCCCCGGGAGGTCCGATGACGGCACCGCAGGCCCCACCCGCGCCGGCCCCGGAGGCCCCGCGGCTCGGCACGGCGGTGGACCCGGCTGACCCGCGCGCCGTGGAGAACGACGCCGCGCACCGCGCCCTGGTCGCCGACCTGCGCGACCGGCTGGAGCGGACCCGGCTCGGCGGGCCGGAGCGCTCGCGGGCCCGGCACGTCGAACGCGGGAAGCTGCTGCCGCGCGACCGGGTGGACGCGCTGGTCGACCCGTCGTCGCCGTTCCTGGAGCTGTCCCCGCTGGCGGCCCACGGCATGTACGACGACCAGGCCCCCGGCGCCGGGATGATCACCGGGGTCGGGCGGGTCGCCGGCCGGGAGGTCGTGGTCGTCGCCAACGACGCGACCGTCAAGGGCGGCACCTACTACCCGATGACGGTCAAGAAGCACCTGCGCGCGCAGGAGGTGGCGCTGCACAACCGGCTGCCGTGTGTGTACCTGGTCGACTCCGGGGGCGCGTACCTGCCCGAGCAGGACGACGTGTTCCCCGACCGCGAGCACTTCGGGCGCATCTTCTACAACCAGGCGCAGATGTCGGGCCGGGGCATCCCGCAGATCGCGGCCGTCCTCGGGTCCTGCACCGCGGGTGGCGCCTACGTCCCCGCGATGAGCGACGAGGCCGTGATCGTCCGCAACCAGGGCACGATCTTCCTGGGCGGCCCGCCGCTGGTGAAGGCCGCGACCGGCGAGGTCGTCACCGCCGAGGAGCTGGGCGGCGGGGACCTGCACGCGAAGGTCTCCGGCGTCACCGACCACCTCGCCGTCGACGACGCGGACGCGCTCGCCAGGGTCCGCGCGATCGTCGCGACGCTCGGCCCGCGCGCCCCGCGGCCGTGGGAGGTGCGCCCCACCGAGGAGCCCGCCGTCGACCCCGCCGGGCTCTACGCCGCGGTGCCCACCGACACCCGCACCCCCTACGACGTGCGCGAGGTGATCGCCCGCGTCGTCGACGGCTCCCGGTTCGCGGAGTTCAAGTCCGAGTACGGCACCACCCTGGTGACCGGGTTCGCCCGGATCCACGGCCACCCGGTCGGGATCGTCGCCAACAACGGGATCCTGTTCTCCGAGTCCGCGCTCAAGGGCGCCCACTTCGTCGAGCTGTGCGACCAGCGCGGCATCCCGCTGGTGTTCCTGCAGAACATCTCCGGGTTCATGGTCGGCCGCGAGTACGAGGCGGGCGGCATCGCCCGCAACGGCGCGAAGATGGTCACCGCGGTGGCCTCCACTCGGGTGCCGAAGCTGACCGTCGTCATCGGCGGGTCCTTCGGCGCCGGCAACTACGCCATGTGCGGGCGGGCGTACTCGCCCCGGTTCCTGTTCATGTGGCCGAACGCCCGGATCTCGGTCATGGGCGGCGAGCAGGCGGCCACCGTGCTCGGCACCGTCGGCAACGCCGACCCGGACGCGATCCGCGCCCAGTACGAGGAGCAGGGACACCCCTACTACTCCACCGCCCGGCTGTGGGACGACGGCGTCATCGACCCCGCCGACACCCGCACCGTCCTCGGGTTGTCGCTGTCCGTCGCCGCCAACGCGCCCCTGGCCGACCCGGCCTTCGGCGTCTTCCGGATGTGAGGCCCCCCATGGGATCGGCACTGTTCGACACCGTCCTGGTCGCGAACCGCGGCGAGATCGCGGTCCGCGTCATCCGCACCCTGCGTGCGCTGGGCGTCCGGTCGGTCGCCGTGTACTCCGACGCCGACGCCGCGGCCCCGCACGTCCGCGCCGCGGACGAGGCCGTCCGGATCGGCCCGGCCGCCGCGGGCGAGTCCTACCTGTCGGTGGAGAACGTGATCGCCGCCGCCCGGGTCACCGGTGCGCAGGCGATCCACCCCGGCTACGGCTTCCTGTCCGAGAACACCGCGTTCGCCGCCGCCTGCGAACGGGCGGGGATCGCCTTCGTCGGGCCGCCGTCGTCGGCGATCGAGGCGATGGGCGACAAGATCCGCGCCAAGCAGACCGTCGCGAAGGCCGGGGTGCCGGTCGTGCCCGGGTCCGACGGCGCCGGCCTCACCGACGACGACCTGGCCGCCGTCGTCGCCGACATCGGGTACCCGGTGCTGCTCAAGCCGTCGGCCGGCGGGGGCGGCAAGGGCATGCGCGAGGTCCACACCCCCGAGCAGCTGGCCGACGCGATCGCCGGTGCGCGTCGCGAGGCCCGCGGTTCCTTCGGCGACGACACCCTGCTCGTCGAGCGGCTGGTCACCACGCCGCGGCACATCGAGATCCAGGTGATGGCCGACGCGCACGGCACCGTCGTGCACCTCGGCGAGCGCGAGTGCTCGCTGCAGCGCCGCCACCAGAAGATCATCGAGGAGGCGCCGTCGGCTCTGCTCACCCCCACGCAGCGCGCGGAGATGGGCCGCGCCGCCTGCGAGGCGGCGCGCTCGGTCGGCTACACCGGCGCGGGCACCGTCGAGTTCATCGTGAGCTCCGACCGGCCCGAGGAGTTCTTCTTCCTGGAGATGAACACCCGTCTGCAGGTCGAGCACCCGGTCACCGAGGAGGTCACCGGCCTGGACCTGGTCGAGCTGCAGCTGCGCGTCGCCGCCGGGGAGCCGCTGCCGATCACCCAGGACGACGTGGTCCTCACCGGGCACGCGGTGGAGGCCCGGGTGTACGCCGAGGCCGCCGCCGTCTCTGGTGACGCGCTCACCTTCCTCCCGTCCGGCGGACCGGTGCTGGCCTGGACACCGCCGCCCGGGGTGCGGGTCGACGCCGGGATCGAGACCGGCACCGTGGTCGGGTCGGACTACGACCCGATGCTGGCCAAAGTGATCGCCCACGGCGCCACCCGCGACGAGGCGCTGCGCCGGCTCGACGCCGCGCTGCGCGACACGGTGCTGCTCGGGCTCGACTCCAACATCGGGTTCCTGCGGGCCCTGCTCGCCGACGACGACGTCCGCGCCGGGCGCCTCGACACCGGGCTGATCGCCCGGCGCGGCGCCGCACTCGTCGACGACACGGTCCCCGCCGACGTCCTCGGTGCCCTCGCCGGTCTCGGGCTGCTGCGCCGGGAGCCGGCCGGGCCCGTGGTGGACCCCTTCGACGTCCCCGGTGGCTGGCGGGTAGGGGAGCCCGCCTGGACGGTGAGCCGCCTGGTCACCGGGGGCGCCGACGGTGCCGTCGAGGTGCGCGCCCGCGGCCGGGCGGCCGGGTTCGACCTGGCGCTGCCCGCCGCGGACGGGCCGGCGGACGGGGTTCCGGGGGACACCGCCGTCCCGGCGTCGGTAGCACCCGCCGCGGCCGTCGTCCGGTGCCGCACCGCCGCCGTCGCACCGGGGGTCGTGGAGCACACCCAGGACGGGCGCACCCGCCGGTTCGCCGTCGCTGAGGGTGCCGACGGGGTCGTCTGGATCGGCCGCGACGGGCACGCCTGGAGCCTGCGGGAGCAGGCGCCGACGGAGGCCGCCGCGATCGCCGGCGGCGCGGGCGGTCCGGTCGTCTCGCCGATGCCGGGGACGGTCACCGTCGTCGAGGTCACCGACGGGGACGCCGTCGTCGCAGGTCAGAAGCTGGTCGTCGTCGAGGCCATGAAGATGGAACACGTGCTCACCGCCCCCGTCGACGGGACGGTGCGCGAGCTGAGGGCCCGGGCCGGAGCCACCGTCGCGAAGGACGCTGTGCTGCTCGTGGTCGAGCCCGTATCGGAGGAGCAGGCATGACCGTCGCCCAGGACACCACCACCGCCGAGGAGTACGAGGCGCTGCGCGCCGCGGTCGAGGAGTTCGCGCGCACCGAGGTGGCCCCGGTCATCGGGGACCTCTACATCCGCGAGGAGTTCCCCTACGCGATCACCGCGAAGATGGGCGAGATGGGCCTGTTCGGCCTGCCCGTCCCGGAGGAGTACGGCGGGCAGGGCGGCGACTACCACGCCCTCTGCCTGGCCCTGGAGGAGCTGGCGCGGGTCGACTCCTCGGTCGCGATCACCGTCGAGGCCGGCGTCGGGCTCGGTGCCATGCCGATCCTGCGGTTCGGCACCGACGAGCAGAAGTCGCGCTGGCTGCCCGACCTCGCCGCGGGCCGCGCGCTGGGCGCCTTCGGGCTCACCGAACCCGGTGGCGGCTCCGACGCTGGCGCCACCCGCACCACCGCCCGGCTCGACGGCGGCGAATGGGTGATCAACGGGTCGAAGTGCTTCATCACCAACTCCGGCACCGACATCACCTCGGTGGTCACCGTCACCGCCGTCACCGGTGAGAAGCCGGACGGCCGCAAGGAGATCTCGGCGATCCTCGTCCCGGCCGGCACCCCCGGGTTCACGGTGAGCGAGAAGTACTCCAAGGTCGGCTGGAACTGCTCCGACACCCGCGAGCTCTTCTTCGACGACGTCCGCGTCCCCGAGGCGAACCTGCTCGGCGAGCGCGGTCGCGGCTACGCCCAGTTCCTGTCCATCCTCGACGAGGGCCGGGTCGCGATCGCGGCGCTGGCGACCGGGCTGGCCCAGGGCTGCGTCGACGAGTCCGTGCGCTACGCCGGCGAGCGCGAGGCGTTCGGGAACACCATCGGCTCCTACCAGGCGATCCAGTTCAAGATCGCCGAGATGGAGGCCCGCGCGCACACCGCCCGGCTGGCCTGGCAGCACGCCGCGCGGCTGCTCGTCGCGGGCGCGCCCTTCAAGAAGGAGGCGGCGATCGCCAAGCTCGTGTCGTCGAACGCGGCGATGGACAACGCGCGCGACGCCACCCAGATCTTCGGCGGATACGGCTTCATGAACGAGTACCCGGTCGGGCGGTTCTACCGCGACGCGAAGATCCTCGAGGTCGGTGAGGGCACCTCCGAGGTGCAGAAGATGCTGATCGCGCGCCACCTGGGCCTGTGACGACGATCCGTTCGGTCACCGAACGACATTCCCGTCACGCGCGTGACGACCGTGATGCGGTGCCGCGCCCGTGTCCGGGGTAGACCGGTGTCATGAGCAACGAGGTCAACCACCAGGTACGGCTCGCCGCGAGCCCGCAGGGCACCCCCGGCCCGGAGGTGTGGGAGCACACCACCGAGCCGGTGCCCGAGCCCGGCGAGGGCCGCATCGTCGTCCGGGTCAGCCACATCTCGCTGGACCCGGCGATGCGCGGCTGGATGAACGAGGGTCGCTCGTACGCGCCCCCGGTCGGGATCGGCGAGGTGATGCGCGCGCTCGGCCTCGGTGAGGTCGTCGCCTCGAAGAATCCGGACTTCGCCGTCGGCGACACCGTCACCGGCGTGCTCGGCGTCCAGGAGTACGTCGAGAGCGACGGCCGCGGCCTGCAGAAGGTCTCGCCGACCGCGGACGTGCCGCCGGAGCGCTACCTCGCGCTGCTCGGCATGACCGGCATGACCGCCTACTTCGGGCTGTTCGACGTCGGTGCCCTCAAGGAGGGGGAGACGGTCGTCGTCTCCGGTGCGGCCGGTGCCGTCGGGTCGGTGGTCGGGCAGCTCGCGAAGGTCAAGGGCGCCCGGGTCATCGGCATCGCGGGCGGTCCGGAGAAGTGCGCGTGGATCACCGACGAGCTCGGGTTCGACGCCGCGATCGACTACCGCTCGGAGAACGTGTCGCAGCGGCTGAAGGAGCTCGCCCCCGACGGCGTGGACGTCTACTTCGACAACGTCGGCGGGGAGATCCTCGACGCCGTGCTCGGCAGGCTCGCGATGCACGCCCGCGTCGTCCTCTGCGGCGCGATCAGCCAGTACAACGCCGAGGGCGGCATGACCGGCCCGAAGAACTACATGAACCTGCTGGTCAGTCGGGCCCGGATGGAGGGCTTCCTGGTCGGGGACTACGTCCCCCGCTGGGGCGAGGCCGGCAAGGAGCTCGCCGGCTGGCTCGCCGAGGGCCGCCTGCACAGCCGCGAGGACGTCGTCGACGGCACCGTCGACGACTTCCCGGAGGTCTTCCTCAAGCTGTTCCGCGGCGAGAACACGGGCAAGCTCGTGCTCCGGCTGAAGCAGGGCTGACCCCGACCGGCACCATGGCGGGGTGCGCCTCGCCATGGCCCGGACCGCCGTCGTCGTCTCGGGGGCGGCGATCCTCGTCGTCGAGACCCTCGCGACCCGGCTCGTCGCGCCCTACGTCGGACTGACCCTCGAGTCGACCACCGCCGTGATCGGGGTGGCCCTCGCCGGGATCGCGGCGGGAGCCTCGCTCGGCGGGCGGTGGGCCGACGAGCGCGACCCGGTCGCCGTCGCCGCGCTGATGATGGTCGTCGGCGGGCTGGGCACCCTGGCCGTACGGCCGGTGGTCCGGCTCCTCGGGCCGCTGCTCGGCGCCGGGCCGTACGCCGCGGTCGTGCTCGTCGCCGCGTCCACCCTGGTCTCGGTGACGGCGCTGGCCGCGGTCACCCCGGCCGTCACCAAGGCCCGGCTGACCGGGCTGGACCGCTCCGGCGAGGTCGTCGGCGGGCTGTCCGCCGCGGGCACCCTCGGGTCGCTCGCCGGCACCTTCCTCACCGGGTTCGTGCTGGTCGCACTGTTGCCGGTGAGCGCGATCCTGCTGGTCACCGCCGCCGCCTGCCTCGTGCTCGGGCTCGTCCTCGCGCCCCGCCGGCGGCGCTCGGACATCGCGAAAGGCGGCGCCGCGGCGCTCCTACTGGCCGTCGCGCTCGTCGCGCTCCCGGGGCGCTGCGACGCCGACACCACCTACTACTGCGCCGCCGTCCGGACCGACCCCGCGGACCCGGCCGGTCGCTACCTGGTGCTCGACGACCTGCGTCACTCCTACGTCCGCCTCGGCGATCCCGCGCACCTGGAGTTCGCCTACACGAAGCGGTTCGCCGCCGCGATCGACACCGCGTTCCCGCAGCCGCGCCCGGTCGACGCGGTGCACGTCGGCGGCGGCGCGCTGACCATGCCGCGCTGGCTCGCCGCGACCCGTCCCGGCAGCACCTCGACCGTGCTGGAGCTGGACCCCGGCGTGATCGACCTCGGGGTCCGCTCGCTCGATGCCGGCGCGATCCCCGGCACGACAGTCCGGACCGGCGACGCCCGGGTGAACCTCGCCGCGCTGCCCGACGACTCCGCCGACCTCGTCGTGGGCGACGCCTTCGGTGCCCGCTCGGTGCCCTGGCACCTGTCCACCACCGAGTTCCTCGACGAGGTGGCGCGGGTGCTGCGCCCGGGCGGGGTCTACGTGCTCAACGTGATCGACCGGTACCCGCTCGACCTGGTCCGGGCCGCCACCGCGACCGTCCAGTCCCGGTTCGCGACGACGATGCTCCTCGCCCGCCCCGACGAGTTCGCCCCCGGCGGGGGCGGGAACGTCGTGGTCGTCGCCTCGGACCGGCCGCTCGACCCGGCCGCGCTCGACGCCGCCGTCGCCCGCTCCGGCGAAGCGGGCGCGGTCCTCGACCCGGCCCGCACCGCCGCGTTCACCGCGGGGACGCCGGTCCTGACCGACGACCGCGCCCCGGTGGACCAGCTGATCACCACGGGGCTGGCGGGGTAGGGCGCCGACCCCTCCGTGCCCCGGGGTGCTGTGCCCCGCTCGCCCTGTCCCGCGTGGCCTGCCCCCCGCCCCGCTCGGCTGCACGCCGGGGCCCGCTGTGCCGCGCCTCCGTCGCCGGCCTGCCGGGCGCCCCGCCACACCGCGCCCCGCCACACCGCGCCCCGCCAGACCCCGCGACCACACCCGCCGAGATGCAGCTCAGCGGGAATTGTGGATCTTCAGCGCCCGCTGAGCTGCATCTCGGCACCGGTGATCCGAGCACGGACGATCCGTCGGCCTGCCGGCCGTTCGTCTCGGTGGAATCAGTCCGGGCTCGGACGATTCGGTGCAGTTGCCGAGCAGCCTCGGGTGCGGCGGGGGCCCACCGGGGCGAGGCGCACCACCGGGGAAGCTGAGGCCGGCCGTGCGGGGGCCGGATCACGCTAGGGTCGGCGACGGGGTCCGGTGGGCCCCGTCGGACGATCGAGGGGGAGACGGGCGTGGCGACCTGGGAGGACCTGAAGGCCTACGTCGTGGTCCGGTACGAGATCGTGCGCCAGGGTGCGGACGAGCTGCGCTTCCGGCTGCCGACGACCGAGGACCGGGACCAGCTCGTCGTCGTGAAGCGGGTGCGGGAGGGTGCGGGCCGCCCCGGCGTCGAGGTCACCGACGCGGCGGCCGCCGTCGCGGACCCGGACCAGGAGTGGGTGCAGATCGAGTCCCCGGTCGCCCGGCTCGGCGAGGTCGACCTCGGCCGTGCCCTGGAGCTGGCCGGGCCGTCGGTGGTCGGCGGGCTGGCCGCGGAGGAGGGCGTCGTGGTGTTCCGGCACTCCATCCCGCTCGGCCCGGCCGCGCTCGACGGGTTCGAGTTCCCGTTCCGCCAGGTCGTCCACCTCGCCGACGAGCTGGAGCACGCGCTCACCGGGCGCGACGACCACTGACGTCACCGTGTCGTGACCCGGTTCACGAAGACCGGGGCCGCCGCCCTGTGAAGGATGTGGGGATGACGCGCGCCCGGACGACGACGATCCTGCTCGCAGCGCTGCTCGCGGCCACGATCGCCGGCTGTGCGCCACAGCCCGACCCGGCCGCGACGGGTAGAGGCGCCGCGGCGGACTGCGCGCCCGGTGCCCTGCCGACCCTGGCGCAGGGCACCCTGACGATCGGCACCGACCAGCCGGTCTACCCACCGTGGTACCTCGACGACGACCCGACGTCCGGCCGCGGTTTCGAGTCCGCCGTGGCCTACGCCGTCGCCGACGATCTCGGGTACCCGCGCGACCGGGTCACCTGGGTGCGCGTCCCGTTCAACGCCGCCATCGCGCCGGGCCCCAAGACCTACGACCTGAACCTCACCGAGTTCTCCATCACCGAGGAGCGCAGGCGGGCGGTCGACTTCTCCAGCCCGTACTACGACGTGCGGCAGGCCGTCGTCGCATTGAAGACCTCGCCACTGGCCCGATCCACGACCGTCGCCCAGCTGAAGGGCGCCCGGCTCGGCGCCCAGATCGGTACGACGAGCCTGGAGCAGCTGAACGCCTCCGTCGCCCCGACCACCCCGGCCGCGGTCTACAACACCAACGACGACGGCAAGCTCGCGCTGTCCAACGGACAGATCGACGGGCTCGTCGTCGACCTGCCCACCGCGTTCCAGATCGTCGGCAGTGACCTGCCCGAGGCGACGATCGTCGGGCAGCTCCCCGCCGGGGGGACCCCCGAGCAGTTCGGCGCGGTGCTGGACAAGGACAGCCCGCTGACCGGGTGCGTCTCCGCCGCCGTCGACCGGCTCCGCGAGCGGGGCACCCTCGCGGCGCTGGAGCAGCAGTGGATCCAGGCCGACGGGGCGGCTCCCGAGCTGCGATGAGCGCATCCGCCGCGGCCGCCGGGCCGCCGCCCCCGAGCCCGCTGGCCCGGGAACGCGCCGCGTACCGCCGTTCCCGGTCCCGCCGGTCCACGCTGATCGCGCTGGCGTCGACCCTGGTCTTCGCGGGACTGCTCGTCGCCGCGGTGGCCGGATCACCCGGCTGGCCACGGGTCCGGGAGACCTTCCTGGACCCGCAGATCGCCTGGGAGTCGCTGCCCACCGTGCTGTCCGGTCTGTGGCTGAACCTGCGGGTCCTGGTCGTCGCCGAGATCGGGGTGCTCGTTCTCGGCCTGCTGATCGCGGTGCTGCGGACCCTGCGCGGTCCGGTCTTCCTCCCGGTGCGGCTGCTCGCGACCGGCTACGTCGACCTGTTCCGCGGTGTCCCGCTGCTCGTGGCCCTCTACCTCATCGGGTTCGGGCTCCCGGCCCTGCGTCTGCAGGGGGTCCCCACCGACGCCGCCGTGCTCGGCACCCTCACGCTCGTGCTGGTCTACTCCGCCTACGTGGCGGAGGTGTTCCGCGCCGGCATCGAGTCGGTGCACCCCTCCCAGCGTGCCGCCGCCCGCTCGCTCGGGCTGACCCAACGGCAGTCGCTGCGTCTGGTGGTGCTCCCGCAGGCGGTGCGCAACGTGCTGCCGCCGCTGCTCAACGACTTCGTCGCGCTGCAGAAGGACGTGGGTCTGATCTCCGTACTCGGTGCGGTGGACGCGATCCGGGCCGCCCAGATCGAGTCCGCCCGCACGTTCAACTTCACCCCCTACGTGGTCGCCGCGCTGCTGTTCGTGGCCCTCGCCGCCCCGACCGGGCGGATCGCCGACGCGTTCGCCCGCCGCGCCACCCGCGCCCGGAGCGGCTCGTGACCCCGGTGCTCGAGGTGTCGGGTCTGGTGAAGACCTACGGCGACCGCGTCGTGCTCCGCGGCATCGACCTGACCGTCGCCGAACACGAGGTCGTCACGCTGATCGGGGCCTCCGGCTCGGGCAAGTCCACCCTGCTGCGCTGCGTCGACCTGCTGGAGGACATCGACGACGGCCGCATCCTGCTCGACGGCACCGACGTGTCCGACCCCCGCGCCGACGACGCCGCGGCCCGCAGGCGGATGGGGGTGGTCTTCCAGTCCTACAACCTGTTCCCGCACATGACGGCGCTGCAGAACGTCGCGCTGGCCCCGCACGTCGTGCACGGCGTCGGGTCGGACGAGGCCGACGGGCGTGCCCGGGAGCTCCTGCAGCGGGTCGGGCTCGGCGACTTCGCGGACGCGTACCCGGACCGTCTCTCCGGCGGTCAGCAGCAGCGGGTCGCGATCGCGCGGGCGCTGGCCGTGCAGCCGCGGCTGCTGCTGCTCGACGAGATCACCTCCGCGCTCGACCCGGAGCTGGTCGGTGAGGTCCTGGAGATCGTGCGCGAGCTCGCCCGGGACGGGGTGACGATCCTGATGGCCACCCACGAGATGGGGTTCGCCCGCCAGGTCGCGGACCGGGTCTGCTTCCTCGACGAGGGCGTCGTCCTGGAGTCGGGCCCGCCGGAGCAGGTGCTCGGGGAACCGGTCGAGGAGCGCACCCGCCGGTTCCTCGCCCGCATCATCGCCGCGGGACGGCTCGGCTGACGGCTGCGGCCGTCGTCACACTTGACCTGAAGTGGGGTTCAGCTACCAGGCTCCTGGCATGGCCGACTACACGCTTCCGGACCTGCCCTACGACTACTCCGCGCTCGCCCCGCACATCGCGCCCGAGATCATGGAGCTGCACCACTCCAAGCACCACAACACCTACGTCCAGGGCCTCAACACCACCCTCGACAAGCTCGCCGAGGCCCGGGACCGCAACGACTTCGGCGCCATCGTCGGACTCGAGAAGACCCTCGCGTTCAACCTCGGCGGCCACGTCAACCACTCCGCCTTCTGGAACAACCTCTCCCCCGACGGCGGCGACAAGCCCACCGGCGACCTCGCCGCCGCCATCGACGAGGACTTCGGCTCCTTCGACGGATTCCAGGCCCACTTCACCGCCGCCGCCACCACCATCCAGGGCTCCGGCTGGGCCATCCTCGGCTACGACCAGCTCGGCGGCCGCCTGCTGATCCACCAGCTCTACGACCAGCAGTCCCAGCTCCCCGCCGGACAGACCCCAATCGTCCTGCTCGACATGTGGGAACACGCCTTCTACCTGCAGTACAAGAACGTGAAGCCCGACTACGTCAAGGCCTGGTGGAACGTCGTGAACTGGGCCGACGCCGCGGAGCGCTTCGCCCTGGCGCGGGCGTGACCGTCGCGGATCCGGCGGGGGGCCTGCGGACGGCGTTCCGCGGGCACCCCGCCGGGGTCGCGGTGCTCACCGCGACCGGGCCCGACGGGCCGGTCGGGATGACGGCGTCGTCGGTCGCCTCGGTCGGGGTGGACCCGCCGGCGGTGTCGTTCTCGACCGCCCGCGACTCACGGTTGGCCCGTGCGCTCGCCGGGGGCGGGACGGTCGTCGTGCACCTGCTCGACGACGCCGACACCGGGCTCGCCGCGGCGTTCGCCGTCCCGGGCGCGCAGCGGTTCGGCTCCGGCGTCCGGTGGGTGACCCTGCCGACCGGGGAGCCGTGGCTGGTCGAGGTGGGCACCGCACTGCGCTGCCGGGTCCTGTCGGTCACCGAGGTCGGCGCGTCGTTGCTGGTCGCGGCCGAGGTCGTCGAGCTGCTCGGGCTGCGCCGCCGCGGCCGTCCGCTGGTGTGGGTCGGGCGGTCCTACCGCGCCGTACCCGTCGGGGACGCCGACGCCGTCACAGCGGCTGCGGATGCACGTCCAGCGCCTGGTCGATGACCGTGCGCAGGCGGTTGAGCAGCTCGTCGGCCTCGCTCCAGGTGACCGCGCCGGTCGCGACGCCGTGACGCAGCTCCTCGGCGATGGTGCGGGCGAATCCGGTGGACCAGGTGTGACGGGGGTCGTTGCTCCGCATGGACGAATTTTGCCCTATGCGACCTGCGGTGTTCACCCCGGGTGCTCGAACCGTTCACAGCGCGTGTGCGAGCGGGTGGGCGAAACCGGTGACCTCTGCCGATGCTCGACGCAACGATGTGCGCGGTCCGCGCACCGGCCGATGACCCAGCGGCGACGACGGTGGTCCGATCGGCCGGATCCGGCGCACCCGCGGGTGGTCCCGCCGCGTCGTCCCCGGAGGGTCGGATCGACGAGCGGCCCGGTGTGCGTCACGATGATCGCCCGGCCCCCGGGCGAATCGATCCAGACGGAGCGTGCGCGTGACCACCTCGGAGTACAGCAGCATCACCCCCGGGGACCTGGCCATCGACACGCTCGGTCCGGCCCGCATCACCTCACCGCTGGCGCCGCTGCTCGACGCCCGCCGCACCACCGAGCACTACGTCGACGCCGGCGACCGGGTCCTGCTCGACGACACCGCCGCCGGGATCCGCGCCCGGGGCGTCGAACCGGAGGAGCTGCCGGGGCTGGAGCCGTGCGGGCCCCGCCGGCAGATCTACTTCGACCCGTCGAAGACCCGCGCCGGGATCGTCACCTGCGGCGGACTGTGCCCGGGTCTGAACGACGTCATCTCCGGCCTGGTCCGCACCCTGACCTACCACTACGGCGTGCGCCGGGTGGTCGGGTTCCGCAACGGCTACCGCGGCTTCGTCTCCTCCTACGGCCACGACGTCGTCGAGCTCTCCCCGGAGTCGGTGCGCGACATCCCGGTCGACGGCGGCACCTTCCTCGGCACCTCGCGCGGTCCGCAGGACCCCGAGGAGATCGTCGACTGCCTCGAGCAGATGCACCTCAACGTGCTGTTCGTGATCGGCGGCGACGGCACCATGCGCGGTGCGATGGAGATCGCCCGCGTGGTGGGGGAGCGGGGGCTGCGGATCGCCGTCGTCGGGATCCCGAAGACGATCGACAACGACATCCCGTTCATCGACCAGTCCTTCGGCTTCCAGACGGCGTTCTCCCAGGCCAGCGAGGCCATCCGGTCGGTCACCGTGGAGGCCAAGTCCACCCCTGGCGGGGTCGGGCTGGTCAAGCTCATGGGCCGCCACTCCGGCTTCATCGCCTGCTACGCCTCGCTCGTGCGCTCCGACGCCGACGCCGTCCTGATCCCCGAGGTGCCCTTCGAGCTGGACGGCGAGACCGGCCTGCTCCACCACCTGCGACGACGGGTGTCCCAGCGCGGGCACGCGGTCGTCGTCGTCGCGGAGGGGGCGGGGCAGGAGATGCTGCCGCCGGTGGGGCGCACCGACGCCTCCGGCAACGCCAAGCTCTCCGACGTCGGCCCGTGGCTCAAGGAGCGCATCGCCGACTCCTTCGCCGAGGCCGGGATGGAGACCACCGTCCGCTACGTCGACCCCAGCTACATCATCCGCAGCGTCCCCGCGAACCCCTACGACAGCGTCTACACCGTCCGGCTGTCCCAGGCCGCGGTGCACGCGGCCATGTCCGGGCGCACCGCGATGGTCGTCGGACGGGTGCGACGCCGGTTCGTGCACATCCCCATGAGCCTGGCCGTCAGCCGTCGCAACCAGGTCGACCCGCACGGCGACCTGTGGATGGCCGTGCTGGAGTCGACCGGGCAGCCGTGGCGCTTCGGCGAGGACTCCGGCGCGCCGACCCGGGCCCCGCACACCTGATCAGTTCAGGTGGGCCCGGTGCCGCATCGCCTCGGTGCGCACCTCGTCCAGCACCTCGGCGCCCGAGCGCGACCCGCGCCCCGGACCGTCCACCCAGGACTCCATCAGCCGGGCCGCCTCGTCCCACCTGGCCTGCGCGGCGAGCATCTCGCCGAGCTCGCGGATGAGCTCCGGGCCCTGGTGCCGCAGGCCCAGCCGCATCCGGAGCACCCACTCCAGGCCGTCGTGGTCACGGGCGCGGCCGTAGGTCGCCCGCAGGTTCTCCAACATCCGGGCGAGGATCTGGCGGGTCGAGCTGCGCGGCAGCATGCCGGCGTCGAAGGGCACCTCCGGGCCGGCACCCGTCGTCGCGCGGAAGAGCTCCTCGCAGCCCGCCGGATCGAGGCGCCTGCCGCCGTCGAAGGCGTCGACGAGGCGCTGGGTGCCGGGGACCCGCACGAGGAAGTGCCCGGGCATGCCCACACCCTCCAGCGGCACCCCGGCCCGGCGGCCGACCTCGATCGCGACGACCGACAGCGTGATCGGGATGCCGGTGCGGCGTTCGAGGACGTCGGGCAGGAAGGAGTTGCGTGGGTCGGCGTAGTCGGTGGAGTTGCCGCGGAACCCGGCCTCGGTGAACAGCCGGTGCAGCAGCGACTCGAACCCGGTCACGCCGTCGGCGAGCTCGTCGAGCGTCGCGCGGGCCCGCGCGGTGGACAGCGCTGCGACCTCCGGGTCCGGGGCGCCGCCGGCGGCGATCGCCAGTGCGGCCTCGTCGAGCGGCGGTTCCGGCCCGGTCACCATCCGCAGGAAGCGGGTCACCGGGTCGGCGCGGTCGTGCCGGGTCACCCCGGGACCGTACCGGGATTCACGGGGGCGACATCGTGACGCGCACGACCGTGCCCGTCACCTGACCGGGATCGTCCTCCGCGGTCCACACCTGCAGCACGTCCGACAGCTCCGAGGCCAGCCACATCCCGCGGCCACGCTCCCCGGAGACCGGCGGTGCGGCCAGCCCGGGGAACGCGAGCCGGCACGTCGCGGCGTCGCTCATCTCCGAGACCAGCCCCGCCTCGGTGCGCCACATCCGCAGGACCGGGTGGCCCGACCCGTGCTCGACGCCGTTGCTGATCAGCTCGTTGACCGCCAGCACGAGGTCGGAGACCCGGGAGGGCCCCAGCCCTGACAGCTCGGCCTGCCGCTCGACGACGCGCCGCATCGACCCGAGGTCGTCCAGGGTCACCGGGAGCGTCATGATCGGCGGCCCCAGCTCGTCCGGCGGGCGCTGCGGGTTCTCCGCCAGCAGCTCGTGGTCGTCGCGCCGGCAGTCGCTCGGGACCGGGGCGCCGTCGACGAGGAACTCGTCGTGCAGGGCCCCGGCGCGCGCCCGGTCGGCCTCGGCGTCGGGGAAGCAGCACAGCAGCTCGACGGGCAGCGTGCGCAGGGCGTGGGAGAGGGCGAGATCGAGGCGGGTCCAGTAGGCGGGGTCCGCATGGGGCAGCTCGACCGGCTGGCCGACCGTGCAGACCCCGGACGCGCCGTCGGCGAGTGCCTCGCGCACCGCGCGGCTCCAGCGCCCCGCGACCGTGAACGGCGGGGCCGAGTGCATCCGGTCCGGCGAGCGGAACTCCACCCCGGCGTCGCGGCCGAGGGAGCGGCGCAGCACCGCCGCGCACCGCGGGTCGACGATCACCAGCGCCCGGCGCCCGGTCTCCAGCGCCTCGGTCACCGGCCCGGCGATCGCGACGGCCTGGTGCTCGGGGTCCCGGTACGGCACGGCCCGGTGGACGAGGCCGTCCGGGCCGGGAGGCGGGGCGGTGGTGCTGGTCATCGGCGGCGGGCGGTCGGGGTCATGGGGCGTCGGCCTTCCACGTCGAAGCGGTGCCCGTCTGCTCAAGGCGGCTCCTGACGAGGTGACCATAACCAAGCTGCACGCCTCGTGTGGTGCGGGGCATGTGTGTTCGACGACGTGGCGCACCCCGGACGGCCCCCGGTGCGGTAGGGAGAGCGGGAGACAGATCACCGACCACGCACCACGAACGGAGTGACAGATGCGCGTCTTCGACGGAGTGGACGAGCTGCGGGCGGCCAAGGGGACCGAGATCGGGACCTCGCCCTGGCTGACCGTCACGCAGGAGCGGATCGACGGCTTCGCCGACGCCACGGACGACCACCAGTGGATCCACGTCGACGCCGAGCGGGCCGCGTCCGGCCCCTTCGGGACCACGATCGCCCACGGCTTCCTGTCCCTGTCGCTGCTGCCCAAGCTGGTCCAGTCCGTCTACAAGGTGGACGGGGTCAAGATGGGCGTGAACTACGGCCTGAACAAGGTCCGGTTCACCAGCCCGCTGCCGGTGGGCAGCCGGATCCGCGCCAGGGTCGAGCTGACCGACGTCAGCGACGTCCCCGGCGGTGTCCAGCTCACCATCGGCGTGACCGTCGAGGTCGAGGGTTCCGAGAAGCCCGCCCTGGTCGCCGAGTGGCTGACCCGGCAGTTCGTCTAGGAGGAGAGACCCCATGCGTGATGCGGTGATCTGTGAACCGCTGCGGACCCCGGTCGGCGGGTTCGGGGGGTCGCTGCGCGACGTCCCGGCGCACACCCTGGCCGCGACGGTGATCCGCGCGGTGATGGACCGGACCGGGCTGGACCCCGATGTGGTCGAGGACGTCGTGCTGGGCCACTGCTACCCGACGATGGACGCCCCGGCGATCGGCCGGGTCGCCGCGCTCGACGCGGGCCTGCCGGTGACCGCGGGCGGCATCCAGATCGACCGTCGCTGCGGCTCGGGTCTGCAGGCGGTGCTCTACGCGGCCGCCCAGGTGCGGACCGGCGCGGCGGAGGTCGTGCTGGCCGGCGGTGCCGAGTCGATGTCGGGAGCGTCGTTCTACTCCACCGGGATGCGGTGGGGGGTCAAGGGCGGCGGGGTCATGCTGAACGACTCGCTGGCCCGCGGCCGCGTCACCGCGGGAGGGAAGAACTTCCCGGTGCCGGGCGGGATGCTGGAGACCGCGGAGAACCTGCGCCGTGAGTACGCGATCCCGCGCGCCGAGCAGGACGAGTACGCCGTCCGCTCGCACCGTCGGGCTGCCGCGGCCCAGGAGTCCGGGGTGTTCGGCGAGGAGATCGTCCCGGTGACCGTGCCGGGCCGCAAGGGCGACACCGTCGTGGAACGCGACGAGCACGTCCGCCCCGACTCGACGGTCGAGAAGCTGGCGACGCTGCGCCCGATCCTGGGCAAGGACGACCCGGACGCCACGGTGACCGCGGGCAACGCCTCGGGCCAGAACGACGGCGCCGCGATCTGCGTGGTGACCAGCCCGGAGAAGGCCGCCGAGCTGGGGCTGCGCCCGCTGGCGAGGGTCGTGTCCTGGGGCCTGGGCGGTGTCCCGCCCAAGACGATGGGCATCGGCCCGGTCCCGGCGACGGCCAAGGCCCTGGACGCGGCCGGGCTGACCCTGGCCGACATCGACCTGATCGAGCTGAACGAGGCGTTCGCGGCGCAGGTGCTGGCCTGCACGCGGGAGTGGAAGTTCACCGACGCCGACTTCGAGCGCACCAACGTGCACGGTTCGGGGATCTCGATGGGCCACCCGGTCGGCGCGACCGGCGGCCGCATCCTGGCGACCCTCACCCGCGAGATGCAGCGCCGCGACGCCCGCTACGGGCTCGAGACGATGTGCATCGGCGGTGGCCAGGGCCTCGCCGCGGTGTTCGAGAAGGTGTGACCCGGTGTCCGGGGCGGCCGGTGACGGCCGCCCCGGCGACCGATCAGTGCCCGGCGCTCTTCGCGCGCTCGTAGGACGCCTTGATCTCGCGCTCGGCGTCGGCCCGCCCGACCCAGGACGCGCCCTCGACGCTCTTGCCCGGCTCCAGGGTCTTGTAGATCTCGAAGAAGTGCTGGATCTCCGCCCGGTCGAACTCGGCCAGGTGGTGGATGTCGCGCAGGTGCTCCTGACGGGGGTCGTCCGAGGGGACGCAGAGGACCTTGTCGTCGCCGCCCTTCTCGTCCTTCATCCGGAACATGCCGATCGCGCGGGAGCGGATGACGCACCCCGGGAAGGTCGGCTCCTGGACCAGGACCAGTGCGTCCAGCGGATCCCCGTCCTCGCCCAGGGTGTCGTCGATGAACCCGTAGTCGGCGGGGTACTGGGTGGCGGTGAACAGGGTGCGGTCGAGCCGGATGCGTCCGGTCTCGTGATCGACCTCGTACTTGTTCCGGCCGCCCTTGGGGATTTCGATGGTGACGTCGAAGTCCACGGTTCGTTGCTCCTTGAAGAGGGTCAGCGGTCTTGTGTCACGGCTCCACCGGATCCGGGGCGGGGCCGCTGGCCCGCCCGCTCCGGCGGTGTCGGTGCTGCCCCCTAGTGTGAGGGACCGGGTGGGCACGGGTGCACGCCGGTGAGGGCGGAGCGGGCCGATGTGGCCCGCGTCGCACCCCCGTGCGGGCAGGTCGGCCGCCGGACGAGCAGGTACAGGAGGGTCCGTGGGACGCAGGCATCGCCGGCCGGAGCGCAGCTACCGGCGGTTCGCCGTGGTCGCCGTCGCGGTGATGGCACTGGCCTCGCTGTTCGGTGCCGTCGCACTCGCGGGGCCGGACGCCCGCAGCTCGTTCGGGCTCGGCACCACCGCGGCCCAGTACCCGCCGGTCCCGATGCCCGCCCTGCGCCCGCTCACGCCGACGGCGCCGGTGCCGAGCGCCGCCGGGATCACCCAGGCCCTGTCCTCCCAGCTCGACGCGCCAGAGCTCGGCGAGGTGACCGGGGTCGTCATGGACTCCGCGGCCCCGCGCGGGGTGAAGCCGATCTGGGAGCGCGACGGCGACCGCGGGATGGTCCCCGGCTCGACGACGAAGCTGCTCACCGCCGCGGCCGCGCTGCTGTCGCTGAACCCGACCGACCGGCTCGCGACCAGGGTCGTGCCCGGCCCGACCCCGGACTCGGTGGTCCTCGTCGGCTCCGGCGACCCGTCGCTGACCGCGCTGCCCGAGGGTCAGGACGGGCTCTACCCGGAGCCCGCACGGATCGCCGACCTCGCCGAGCAGGTGAAGAAGGCCGTCGGCCGGCCGATCACCACGGTCTACACCGACGCCAGCCTCTGGAAGGGCCCGGCCGAGGCCCCGGGCTGGGGGCCCACCGACGTCGCGGACGGCTACGTCCCCCCGATGTCGGCGCTGATGCTCGACGGCGGCCGCACCGACCCGCTGCAGCAGGACGGCCCGCGCAGCACCGACCCCGCCGCGGCCGCCGGGAGGGCGCTGGCCCGCGCGCTCGGCGCCTCCGACGTCCGCGAGGGCGTCGCCGCGGCGAACGCGCCGGTGCTCGGCAGCGTGTCCTCCCCGCCGGTCGCGAGCCTCATCGAGTACATGCTCACCGCCTCGGACAACGTCACCGCCGAGGCGATGGCCCGCCAGGTCGCGGTGTCCAAGGACGCCGAGGCGTCCTTCGACGGCGCCTCGAAGGCCGTCACCGAGGCCCTGGTCCAGGCCGGCTACGACGTGTCCGGGCTCCGGCTCGCCGACGGCAGCGGCCTGTCCCGGGACAACCTGATCCCGGCCCGGCTGCTCGGCGCGGTGCTGGCCTCGGCCGCGGCCCAGTCCGACAGCCCCACCGACGTGCAGTTCCTGCGCCCGATCCTCACCGGTCTCCCGGTCGCCGGTGGTGGCGGCACGCTCGCCGACCGGTTCGGCGACCCGCGGTCGGTCGCCGGGCGCGGCGTCGTGCGCGCGAAGACCGGCACGCTGTCCGGCGCCTCCAGCCTCGCCGGGGTCGTCACGGACGTCGACGGCAGGCTGCTGGTGTTCGCGCTGCTGTCCAACGGCACCTCGCCGGCCGACGCCCGGCCCGCGCTGGACCGCATCGCGGCGACGCTGTCGCGCTGCGGCTGCCGCGGCTGACCCGGTCTCGCGCACCCGTCGTCGCGGGTAGCGTGGGCCGCATGGAGACCGACACGACCGGCCCGGTCACCGGCCGCAGCCCCGCCCGCCCCGGCGCCGGGCTGCCGGTGAACTGGTCCCTGGCCGCGTCGACGGCGGCCTCACTGATGCCGGCCGGGCCCCGCACCACCCCCGCGGTGGCCGGTGCGCTGGTGGAGCGCCTGCGTGCCGACTCAGCCCGCGCCGAGGGGCACGTCCGCGAGGTCACCGGCCTCGGGGCGGACCTGCCGCTGCTGCCCGCCGACGTGCTGGACCGGCCCGCCTGGGCACGTGCCGCCGTCGGGGGGATGGAGGCGCTGACCTCCGGCGCCCGGCTGCCCGACTCGCCGTGGCCGCTGCGCACGGTCACCGCCGCCGGCTCCGGGGTCCAGCTCGGCGCGCTGCTCGCCTACATGGGCGCCCGCGTGCTCGGCCAGTACGACCCGTTCGGCGGGCCCGGCGGGGCGGGCCGGCTCGTCGTCGTCGCCCCGAACGTCTACGCCGCCTCCCGCTCGCTCGACGTCGACGGCGACCAGTTCGGCCTCTGGGTCTGCCTGCACGAGGCCACCCACCGGCTCCAGTTCACCGCGGTGCCCTGGCTGCGCGACCACTTCGCCGGGCTGGTCACCGAGCTGCTGTCGCTGCAGGAGCCCGACACCGCGCGGCTCGCCCGGCTGCCCGACGCGATCCGCGCGCTGCGCGGCGAGGACGGCCGCAAGGCCGACGTGCTCGCCCTGGTCGAGCTGCTGCAGGGCCCCGAGCAGCGGGCCGTGCTCGACCGGCTGCTGGCCCTGTCGACCCTGCTGGAGGGGCACGCGGACCACGTCATGGACGCCGTCGGGCCGGATGTGGTCCCCGACGTCGCGCTCATCCGGCGCCGGTTCACCGAGCGCCGCCGCGGCGGCGGGCTCATCGACCGGATCCTGCGCGCGCTGCTCGGGGTCGAGGCGAAGATGCGCCAGTACGCCGTCGGCGCCGCGTTCTGCCGGGCCGTCGAGCGCGAGGCCGGGATGGCCGGGATCAACCGGGCCTGGGAGTCGCCGGAGACGCTCCCGACCCGCGCCGAGCTGGACGACCCGCCCGCGTGGCTGCGCCGCGTCGCCTGACGGGTGATGAGTCCGCGGCGGCCCGGGTCCGGCGGGCGGTGCGGGCGGCACTGACCCGGCTGCCCGCCGCCGTGGCCGCCGCCCCGCCGCTGGTCGGCTGCTCCGGCGGTGCCGACTCCACCGCGTTGCTGCTCGCGGTCCGGGAGGTCGTCGCGGGGCCGGTGCACGCCGTCGTCGTCGACCACGGGCTGCAGGACGGGTCCGCCGGGCGGTCGGCCGCGCTCGCGGCGCGGCTGCGCGGGCTCGGCGTGACGGCGTCGGTGTGCCCGGTCGTCGTCGGTGACGCGGGCGGCCCCGAGGGCGCGGCCCGGACCGCCCGGTACGCGGCGCTGCGGGCGGCGCGGCCGTCGCCGTCGTCCCCGGTGCTGCTCGGGCACACCCTCGACGACCAGGCCGAGACCGTGCTGCTGGGCCTCGGCCGGGGCTCCGGGGCCCGGTCGTTGTCCGGGATGCGCGAGTGGTCCGAGCCGTGGCTGCGCCCGCTGCTCGGGGTGCGCCGGGCGGACACGGTCGCGGCCTGCGCGGCCGCGGGCGTCGAGGTGTGGGCCGACCCGCACAACGCCGACCCCCGCTTCGTCCGCTCCCGGCTGCGGCACGAGGTGCTGCCGCTGCTGGAGGACGTGCTGGGCGGCGGGGTCGCGGCTGCGCTGGCGCGCACCGCGGACCAGCTCCACGACGACGACGCCGCCCTCTCCGCGGCCGCTGCCCGGTTGCTGTCCGCGGCCCGCGTGGCCACGGACGGTGAGCGGGCCGCGCGGGCGGGGGAGCCGGGGCCGGGTGATTCCGGTGACAACGGCCCACCGCCGGGTATCGCAGTGACGGAGCCGGCCGGGCCCGGGGCGGGGGCCGGTGAGGCCGTCGGCACCCCCCTCGACGCCGGGGTCCTGGCCGGTGCCGAGCCCGCCGTACGACGCCGGGTCCTGCGGGAATGGCTCGCCGGAGCCGGCGCGCGGGCACTCACCGACGCGCAGCTGCGGGCCGCCGACGACCTCGTCGGGGCGTGGCGCGGACAGGGCGGGCCGGCGCTGGGCGGCGGCTTGGTGCTGACCCGCGCCCGTGGCAGGCTCGTGCTGCGCCGCCACAGTCGGCCGCGTGACCGGGCGTGACCGCGGACCCGGTGGAGGCGTCGACCGGACCGGCACACGGTCCGTGCGAGGGGGTCGGGTGTACGACGGGGACATCTCCTCGGTGCTGGTCACCGAGGAGCAGGTGCGCGAGAAGACCGCGGAGCTGGCGCAGCAGATCGCCGGTGACTACGCCGACCTCGTGCGTGACGGCCGCGAGTCCGACCTCGTGCTGATCGGCGTCCTCAAGGGCGCCGTCATGTTCATGACCGACTTCGCCCGCGCGCTGCCCATCCCGGCCCAGCTGGAGTTCATGGCGGTCAGCTCCTACGGCTCGTCGACGTCGTCGTCGGGCGTCGTGCGGATCCTCAAGGACCTCGACCGCGACATCGCCGGGCGGCACGTGCTGATCGTCGAGGACATCATCGACTCGGGGCTGACCCTGAACTGGCTGCTGGGCAACCTGCAGACCCGCTCGCCCGCGTCGCTGGAGGTCGTGACGCTGCTGCGCAAGCCGGACGCGGTGAAGGTCGACGTCCCGGTCCGCTACGTCGGCTTCGACATCCCGAACGAGTTCGTCGTCGGCTACGGCCTCGACTACGCCGAGCGCTACCGCGACCTGCCCTACATCGGCACGCTCGACCGGTCGGTCTACGCCTGAGGGCGGCTCAGCCGAGCCCGGGCCCGGCGGGGGTGGCCAGCGCCCGCGGGTCCACCCCGGGCGGGGCGGCGGTGAACGCGTGCCCGCCGGCGAGCGCGAGACCGGCCGGGCCGTCGGTGCGGGCGGCGTAGTCCAGCGCCTTCGCCAGGTCGGTGTACTCGATGCTGGGCAGGTCGTCGGTGGTGGTGAGGCTGGACAGCACGCCGACCGCGCGGCCCTGCGCGTCGAGCAGCGGGCTGCCCGACTCCCCGGCCACACCGTCCTGCACGGCGAAGATCGCGTGCCCCCAGCCGCCGCCGACCTCGGCGGCGGCTGCACCGGCGCGCACCCCGACCGTGCGGACGCCGTCGGCGTCGGGCGGGTTGGTGAGGCCGAAGACCGGGGTCCCTGCGGGCAGCGGCGCGGTGCGGACCGCGCCGGGGCCGCCGAAGAACGGCACCGCGGCACCCACCGAGGGGCCGGCGCCCGCGGGCAGCTCGACGAGCGCGAGGTCGTTGTAGGCGCAGACGTCGGGGTTGCGCTCGCCCCGGGCCTGCATGGTGTTCCACGAGCTCCAGGCCAGCGTCCCGGTGACGGTCCCGCCGCGGCCGTGCACCAGCACCGGGGTGCCCAGCGGCACCGCGTCGGAGGTGCAGCCGTCGGTCTCGGTCTCGTCGCCGGTGCCGCCGCAGTGCGCGGCCTGGCCGAGGAAGGTGCGCTCGCCCGCGGTGAACACGAACCCGGCCGTACACAGGCCCGCGCCGGTGGTCTCGGTGACGGTGCCCGGCCCGATCGACCCCGGCCCCGCGACGACGGCCGGGCGCGGCGTCAGCGGGCCGGCGTCGGCCCGGGCGGTGGTCGCCGGCGGCGCGGTGACGACCGGCGGCGCCGGTGCGGCGGCCGCGGGCGGCGCGGTCACGGGCACGGCGACGGCCGCCCCGGCCGGCGCGGTGAAGACCGCCAGTGCCGCCGCGGCGGCGAGTCCGGTGGCGAGCAGCGACACCGTCCGCCGAGGTCCGGCCACCGTGTCGAGCGCCATCCGATCGTCCCTCCCGGCCCGCAGATCGTCGCCGCTGGTCCGGACGGAGCAGGGCGCCGCTGCCCTCCGCCGCCGTCCGGGTACCGAGCGTGCTGCACAGTTGTCCCACACGACGGTGCCGACGTGTGCGTCGGGACACCCCTGTGGGGGAACCGGGCAGCTCGCCGGTTCGTTCACCGGACGTCCGCCCCCACACCGGGCGGTCCGGCCAGGTCCGTCCGGAGCACTCCACCCACCGTGGGGCTATCCTGACGGGTCAGGGCCCTCCGGCGGGGCGGTACACCGTCCGCCGCCGCTGCCGAGAACCACTCCCGGGAAGGTGAAGGCCACCCAGGCCGACGTTGCATGGACCGCAAGCGCCTGCTCCGCAACCCGCTGATCTGGATCCTCGTCGCGCTCCTGATCTATCTCGGGTTCAGCCAGCTGTTCGACGACACCCGTGGATACACCGAGGTCACGACGTCGGTCGCGCTCTCCCAGGTGCAGTCGGGCAATGTCAAGGACGCCCTCGTCGAGGACCGTGAGCAACAGCTCCGCCTCACGCTGGACCGCCCGATCGAGGTCAACGGCAACGAGACCACCCAGATCCTCACCCAGTACCCGGCGCAGATCTCCGGCCAGATCTTCGACCAGATCCGCCAGGTCCCGGGGATCGCCGAGTACGACACCGTCGTGCGCCAGGACTCGTTCCTGTCGACGCTGCTGATCACGATGATCCCGCTGGCGCTGGTGCTGATCCTGCTGTTCTGGTTCCTGAACAACGCCCAGGGCGGCGGGAACCGGGTCATGAGTTTCGGCAAGTCCAAGGCCAAGCAGCTGAACAAGGACATGCCGAAGAACACGTTCGCGGACGTGGCGGGCGCCGACGAGGCGGTCGAGGAGCTCTACGAGATCAAGGACTTCCTGCAGAACCCGGGCCGCTACCAGGCCCTGGGCGCGAAGATCCCCAAGGGCGTCCTGCTCTACGGCCCGCCCGGCACCGGCAAGACGCTGCTGGCCCGTGCGGTCGCCGGCGAGGCGGGCGTGCCGTTCTACACGATCTCGGGCTCCGACTTCGTCGAGATGTTCGTCGGTGTCGGTGCCTCCCGCGTGCGTGACCTGTTCGAGCAGGCCAAGCAGAACGCGCCCTGCATCATCTTCGTCGACGAGATCGACGCGGTCGGCCGCCAGCGCGGCGCCGGCCTCGGCGGCGGTCACGACGAGCGCGAGCAGACCCTGAACCAGCTGCTCGTCGAGATGGACGGCTTCGACGCCCGCGGCGGGATCATCCTGATCGCCGCGACGAACCGGCCCGACATCCTGGACCCGGCGCTGCTGCGTCCCGGCCGGTTCGACCGGCAGATCCCGGTCGGCGCCCCCGACCTGGCGGGCCGTCGCGCGATCCTGGCCGTGCACTCCAAGGGCAAGCCCTTCGCCGACGACGTCGACCTCGAGTCGCTGGCCAAGCGCACCGTGGGCATGTCCGGCGCCGACCTGGCCAACGTGATCAACGAGGCCGCGCTGCTGACCGCCCGCGAGCACGGGACGCTGATCAACGGCGCCGCGCTGGAGGAGTCGGTCGACCGGGTCGTCGGCGGCCCCCGGCGCAAGTCGAAGATCGTCTCCGAGCGCGAGAAGAAGATCACCGCCTACCACGAGGGTGGGCACGCGCTGGCCGCGTGGGCGATGCCGGACCTGGAGCCGGTCTACAAGCTCACGATCTTGCCGCGCGGTCGCACCGGTGGGCACGCGCTCGTCGTCCCCGAGGACGACAAGGGCCTCATGACCCGCGCCGAGATGATCGCGCGGCTGGTGTTCGCGATGGGCGGTCGCTCGGCCGAGGAGCTCGTCTTCCACGAGCCCACGACCGGTGCGTCCTCCGACATCGACCAGGCCACCAAGATCGCCCGCGCGATGGTGACCGAGTACGGCATGAGCGCCAAGCTCGGCGCCGTCCGTTACGGCCGGGAGCAGGGCGACCCGTTCCTCGGCCGCTCGATGGGCAACCAGGCCGACTACTCGCTCGAGGTCGCCCACGAGATCGACGAGGAGGTGCGCAAGCTCATCGAGGCCGCGCACACCGAGGCGTGGGAGATCCTCAACACCTACCGCGACGTGCTCGACGACCTGGTGCTGGAGCTCCTGGACAAGGAGACCCTGAACCGCAAGGACCTCGAGCGGATCTTCGGGTCGGTGGAGAAGCGGCCGCGGATCACCGCGTTCGACGACTTCGGCGTGCGCACGCCGTCGGAGAAGCCGCCGATCAAGACCCGGCGCGAGCTGGCGTACGAGCGCGGCGAGGTGCTGCCTCCCGAGGAGGAGGAGCGCACCCCGGCCGAGGTCGGCTCGGGCTCCGCGAACGGCTACGGCGACGCGCCCGGCACACCCGGCGCCTCCCCGTTCCCGGCCGGCGGCCCGGTCCCGAGCCGCCCGGACGCCCCGAACGACGGCGGGTACGGCTCCGGCAACGGGAACGGCAACGGCTACGGCGCGCCCGGCAACGGGCACGGTGCCCCGGCACACGGCTACGGCCGGGCCGGTTCCTACGGCGGCCCGGGGCAGCCCCCGCCGCCCGCCGTCGCCCCGAACTACGGTGCCCCGCCGGACTGGCGGCCCGCGACGACCCCGCAGGGGCAGAGCTGGCCGCCGCCGAACTGGGCGCAGCCGCCGCAGCAGGGCGGCCCGCAGGGGCCGGCCCAGGGCGGTCCGTGGTCCGGACCGGGCAACGGCGGCAACGGCAGTGGCAACAGCACTGGTAACGGCACTGCTGACGGCAGTGGCAACGGTGTGCACGGCAACGGCGCGCCCGGTGGTGCGGACGACTCCGGCGCCGGCGAGCAGCGGCGCGGACACGACCCGGAGGCAGGACACTGAGCACGTCGACGACGGACGGACGCCTCGGTCCGGTGGAGTCCGCCGCGGTGGCGGCCGGGGTGACCCAGGCCGTGCCCGGCGGGATCGACCTGGACCGTGCGGAACGCGCCGTCCGCGAGCTGCTGATCGCGGTCGGGGAGGACCCGGACCGCGAGGGCCTCAAGGAGACCCCGGCCCGGGTCGCGCGCGCCTACGGCGAGATCTTCGCCGGGCTGTTCGTCGACCCGGACTCGGTGCTGGAGAAGACGTTCGACGAGGGCCACGGCGAGCTCGTCCTGGTCAAGGACATCCCGATGTTCTCCACCTGCGAGCACCACCTGGTGCCCTTCCACGGAGTGGCCCACGTCGGCTACATCCCGGCCGTCGACGGGCAGGTCACCGGCCTGTCCAAGCTGGCCCGGGTGGTGGATCTGTACGCCAAGCGCCCGCAGGTGCAGGAGCGGCTGACCGCGCAGATCGCCGACGCGCTGGTGCGCAAGCTGAACCCGCGCGCGGTGATCGTCGTGCTGGAGGCCGAGCACCTGTGCATGGCCATGCGCGGCATCCGCAAGCCGGGGTCGCGCACGACCACCTCGGCGGTGCGCGGGCTGTTCAAGAGCTCGGCGTCCTCCCGCGCGGAGGCGTTGTCGCTGATCAGGGGGCGCTGACGTGGTCGCCCCCGGCGGGGCGCTGCCCGAGCTCGGCCGCTGCGCGGTCATGGGGATCCTGAACGTCACCCCCGACTCGTTCTCCGACGGCGGCCGCTACGTCGACCGGTCGCACGCCGTCGCGCACGGCGTCGCGATGCGCGACGCCGGCGCCGACCTCGTCGACGTCGGCGGGGAGTCGACCCGGCCCGGCGCGCAGCGGATCGACGCGGAGACCGAGCGGGAGCGCGTGCTGCCCGTGGTGCGCGAACTCGTCGCCGCGGGCGTGCGGGTCAGCGTCGACACGACCCGGTCCGAGGTCGCCCTGGCCTGCGTCGAGGCCGGTGCGGCGATGGTCAACGACGTCTCCGGTGGCCTCGCCGACCCGCGGATGGCCGCGGTCGTCGCCGAGTCCCGGACGCCCTGGGTGATCATGCACTGGCGCGGGCACAGCGCCGGGATGGCGCAGCTCGCGGGCTACGAGGACGTGATCGGCGAGGTCCGGTCCGAGCTCGTCGCCCGGGTCGACCACGCCGTGATGGCCGGGGTCGACCCCGGCCGGATCGTGCTCGACCCCGGCCTCGGGTTCGCCAAGAACGCCTCGCACAACTGGGCGCTGCTGCGGCGGCTGGACGTGTTCGTCGACCTGGGCTTCCCGGTGCTGGTCGGGGCCTCGCGCAAGCGGTTCCTCGGCGAGCTGCTGGCCTCGGCCGACGGCGATCCGCGCACGCCGGCGGGCCGCGACATCGCGACCGCCGCGATCAGCGCGCTCGCGGCGAACGCGGGCGCCTGGGGTGTGCGGGTGCACGACGTCGAGTCCACGATGGACGCCATCGCGGTCGCGGCCGCCTGCCGGCTCGGCGCCTCGCGCGCCCGCTCCCCGCGGGAGACCGGGCGGTGAGCGACCGGATCGAGCTGCGGGGGCTGCGGGTCCGCGGCCACCACGGCGTGTTCGACCACGAGCGCCGCGACGGCCAGGAGTTCGTCGTCGACCTGGTGGTGCACGCCGACCTCGCGCCCGCCGCCGCCTCGGACGACCTGGCCGACACGCTGCACTACGGCGAGCTCGCCGAGCTGGCCGCGGGCATCGTCGGCGGCCCGGCCCGCGACCTGATCGAGGCCGTCGCCGGGGAGATCGCGCAGGCCGTGCTCGACTTCGACGCCCGGATCGCGGCCGTCGAGGTGACGCTGCACAAGCCGTCGGCGCCGATCCCGCTGACCTTCGACGACGTCGCGGTGGTCCTGGCCCGGAGCCGGGCGTGACCCGCGCGGTCCTGTCCCTCGGCTCCAACCTGGGCGACCGGGCCGCGCACCTGCGCACGGTCGTTGCGGACCTGGGGGCGGCCGTCGTGGCGGTGTCGCCGGTGTTCGAGACGGCGCCCTGGGGCGTGACCGACCAACCGGACTTCCTCAACGCGGTGCTCGTCGCCGACGACCCGGCACTCGACGCCCGGGGCTGGCTGCGCCGCGGGCAGGCCCTCGAGGACGCCTCGGGCCGGGTCCGCGAGCAGCGGTGGGGGCCGCGCACCCTCGACGTCGACATCGTGCAGGTGACCGACGACGGCGCCCCGGTGACCTCGGACGACCCGGAGCTGCTCCTGCCGCACCCCGGCACCCCCGACCGGGCCACCGTGCTGCTGCCGTGGCTACTCGCCGAGCCCGGCGCCGTCCTGCACGGGCACGGCCCGGTCGCCGACCTGCTGGACCGGCTCGGCCCGGACGGCTGCGCGGGCGTGCACCGCCGCGACGACGTCGTGCTGCGGGACCCGGCATGACCGCGCCCGGACCGGGCGGTCGGCGCTCCGGGCACGGCCCGGACGACGACCCGCGCCCGACCGTGCGCCCGACCCGGGTCCGCGACGTCGCCGCCATTGCGGTGGTCGCGGCCCTGCTCGGCAACATTCTCGTCCAGCTGACCTACGGGATGCTGCCGACGTTGCCGGTCGCCGCGGCGGTCGTCGTCGCGGTGCTCGCCGCCGCCGAGGCCGCGGGCGGTGTCGTGCTGCGGCGCCGGATCGACCGCCGGAACGGGGCCGCGCCGGTGCCGCCGCTCGTCGCGGCTCGGGCGGTGCTGCTCGCGAAGGCCTCCGCTGTCGGGGGCGCTGTCGTCGCCGGGTTGTGGGTGGGCGTGCTGATGCACACGCTGCCGCGGGCCGCGGTCGTGGTGGCCGCGTTCCGGGACAGCGTCGTCGCCGGGGTCGGCGTGGTCAGCGCGCTGCTGCTGGTCGGCGCCGCGTTCTGGCTGGAGTACTGCTGTCGTTCCCCCGACGACCCGGACGACACCGACGGTGGGATCCGTGCCGGCTGAGGCGCGTCCCCCCGCGCAGCGGGGGGCGGTTCTCTACGCTGGAGGGTCATGACGTCCCCGACGCTCGGCCGCCCGTACGCCCCGGTGCCGGCGCCGTCGGCCAAGCGCCGGGGCGTGCTGCTGCCGGTCGTGGGCCTGGTGGTGCTGGCCCTGCTCGCGGTGATCACGCTCGGGGTGCTGCAACGCGCGATCGGGACGCCGGGAGTGGTCGTCGGGACCCTGGCCGCGCTGCTGCCGGTCGTGCCGGTGGTGGCGGCGTTCCTCTGGGTGGACCGCTGGGAGCCCGAGCCGCCTCGGATGCTGATGGGGGCGTTCCTCTGGGGCGCCGGGTTCGCCGCACTGGTCGCCCTGCTGATCAACACGAGCGCCTCGGCGGTGCTCGACGCGGCCGCCGGGCGCGGCGCGGGTGACCTGTTCGGCCCGGTCGTGGTCGCCCCGGTCGTCGAGGAGTTCACCAAGGGGCTGTTCCTGATCGGGCTCCTGGTGTTCCGGCGCCGTGAGTTCGACGGGATCGTCGACGGCGTCGTCTACGCCGGGATCGTCGCCGCCGGGTTCGCGTTCAGCGAGAACATCCTCTACCTGGGCCGCGCGGTGTCCGAGCCGGAGTCGGCCGGGGTCCTCGCGACGCTGTTCGTCCGCGGCGTCGCCTCGCCGTTCGCGCACCCGCTGTTCACCTGCATGATCGGCATCGCGGCCGGGATCGCGGCGGCCAGCCGCAGCATCGGGGTCCGGGTGCTGGCGATGATCGCCGGCTACGTCGCCGCGGTGGTGCTGCACGCGCTCTGGAACGGCGCGTCGGTGCTGGCCGCGACGCCCGGCGGCTTCTACCAGATCTACCTGTTCGTGATGGTCCCGATCTTCGTGGGGCTGATCCTGCTCGTGGTGTTCGCCCGTCGCCGCGAGGCGCGGATCGTCGCCGCCCAGCTGCCCGGGTTCGCCGCCGCGGGGTGGATCGCGCCCAGCGAGGTGCCCCTGCTGGCCCGGCTGTCCCGGCGGAGGGGCTGGCGCACGCTGGTGCGGCGCCGCTCCGGCACGGCCGCGGCGAAGGCCGTCGCCGACTACCAGTCCGCGGTCACGGAGCTCGCGTTCATGCGGAACCGGATCGCGCGCGGCGCGGTGCGGGAGAGCGCCCACGCCCTGCACGACGAGAAGCTGGCCGCGCTGCTGCGGGCCCGCGCCGTCGCCGTCGGGGTGCCGGAGGCGCTGGTCGCAGCCTGGGCACGGCAGCGTCCGTCGGACTGGGAGCCGCCGCCCCCGGCCGCGCCGGACGGCAGCTTCTCGGGCCAGTTCCGCGTCCCGACCTTCCCCGACGGCGGCGGCTCGGCCGCCGCCGGCCCGCCCGTACCGCCGCTCCCGCCCGGCCCCGTCACCCTGGCGGCCGCCGCGCCGTGGGGACGGCCCGACGAGCTGCGCCCGCCCCGGTGGGCGGAAGCCCGGCGGAGCACCACCCCGCCGGCGCCGGACACCCGGCCTGCCGGTGGCCCGGGGGCTCCCGGTCGCCCACAGGACCCGACCGCGCGCCCCGGCCTCGGCAGCGGCTCCGGCACCGGCTCCCGGGCCCCCGGCTCCCCGGGGGCTCGGCCCGCACAGTCCGGCTCCCCGGCCCCGGCTTCCCCGGCGGCAGGCTCCGGAGGGCCCGGCTCGGGAGGGCCCGGCTCGGGAGGACCCGGTTCGGGAGGATCCGGTTCCACCACGGCCCGCTCCGCCGGGCACGACGGCGCTGGGCGCGGGTTCCGCTCCGGCACGTCCGGGCCTCCCGTCCCCGGTCCGGGGCCAGGTACCGGGCCGGCGAGCCCCGGTCCGGGCCCGGGAGAGGACGTCACCCGGCCCGTCGGCCGCCCCGAGTCCCCGGCCACCGAGCACCGGGGCCGCCACCACGACGACCCGTCCGACCCCGGCCCGACCCGCCCGATGCGCCGCCCGGACGACGAGCCGGACCGCCCCCGCTGACCACCAGCCGGTGATCACCGGTCGTGGAGCCCTGCGTCCGCCTCGCGAACCCTCCCCTCCACGACCGTCGATCACGGGCGGGGCCGGGGTGAGGCCGGTCTCAGGAGCGCGCCCCGGACCCGGGGCCCGTCTACCCTCGCGTCCGGCGCGCGGCCACCGGAGGTCGCGCCGACCGCGGATTGCCCGACCGGTACCCCACCAGGAGGCTTATTCAGGCCCCGTGAAATAACGATCTAGCCCGGCGTGTCGGGTTGGGCGACAGCCCGTCCATCGCGAATATTGGTTTGCCGAATCAATCCGAGATGAACGGGCTGCCGCAGTATGTACTATACCACTGGTTTCCGGCGTGATGAAATTCAGGATCTTGTCGCTATAGTGTATGAGCAGGATCAGCGGGACGCGACGGAGGCATGTTTGTCTTGGCCGCCGGTTCTGGGGTTGTTCTGGTCGGTGGTGATCACGTTGGCGTATCTGCGCGGGAATCGTGTGCAGTGGGAGTTGGCGGAAACCTATGGGGTGTCGCAGTCGACGGTTAGTCGAGCGATCACGGGGGTGACACCGTTGCTGGCACAGGCGCTGCGGAGTGTCGTTCCGACGGCAGAGGAGCTTCGTGCCGATCGGCAGTACATCATCGATGGAACCTTGCTGCCCTGCTGGTCATGGGCCGCGGTGCCGGGTCTGTGGTCGGGCAAGCATCGCACCACCGGCGTCGTCGTCCAGGTCGCAGCCACCCTGGAAGGGCAGCTGTCGTGGATCTCCGACCCGACCCCAGGCTCCCGACACGACCTATATTGCCTCGACCAATCCGGCGCCCTCGACCACCTCGCCACATACCCCCCGATCGGCGATAAAGGATACATCGGGCGCGGCATGCTCACCCCGTTCAAAAAACCACCCGGCCGGGAACTTCTCGACTGGCAAAAAACATTCAACAAGAGCCTCAACCACACACGCGCCACCATCGAACGAGTCATCGCCCATATCAAAACGTGGAAAGTTCTCCACACAGACTACCGGCGGCCCTACGCCACATTTAAAACGACAATCTCGGCAGTCATCGGACTCATCTTCTACACACTTACCTGACGGAGCCTGAATAAGCCTCCAGGACCGGAACGGGAGGAAACGGATTCTCGTGATGGACTCTGCGATCGATGGCGGTCGCCCCGCGCGGCTCGCGGTCGGGGTGGTCTCGGCCGGTCGGGTCGGCGCGGTGCTCGGTGCGGCGCTCGCCCGTGCGGGCCACGTCGTCGTCGCCGCATCGGGGGTCTCGCAGGCCTCGGTGCGCCGGGCGGAGACCCTGCTCCCCGACGTCCCCCTGCTCCCGCCCGACGAGGTCTGCTCCCGTGCCGACCTGGTCCTGCTCGCCGTCCCCGACGACGTGCTGCCCGGCCTGGTCCGCGGCCTCGCCGCCGCCGGCTGCTTCCGCCCGGGCCAGATCGCCGTCCACACGGCGGGGTCGCGCGGCGTCGCGGTGCTGGACCCCGCGACGGAGCAGGGCGTACTGCCGCTGGCGCTGCACCCGGCGATGACCGTGACCGGCCGCCCCGAGGACGTCGAACGGCTCGCCGCCTGCTGCATCGGCGTCACCGCGCCCGGCGACCCGGAGCACGGCGACCCGCGCGACGCCGTCGGCTGGAGCGTCGCCGAGGCGCTCGTGCTGGAGATGTCGGCCGAGCCCGTCCGCATCCCGGAGGCGATGCGTCCGCTGTACCACGCCGCACTCGCCCACGGCGCCAACCATCTGACCACGCTGGTCGGGGACTGCGTGCAGCTGCTGGAGACCGCGGGCATCGCGCCCGCGGAGCGTCTGGTCGCGCCGCTGCTGTCGGCCGCGCTGGACAACGCGCTGCGTCACGGCGACCGCGCGCTGACCGGACCGGTCGCCCGCGGCGACGCCGGCACCGTCCGGACCCATCTGGCCCGCATCGGCGACGCCGACCCCGACCTGGCCGCCGTCTACCGCGCGCTGGCCGGGCGGACCGCCCACCGCGCCGCCGCCGCCGGGCTCCTCGGGCCCGACGGCGTCCGCGACATCGAGACCGCACTGGAGGAGAAGTGAGCACCCCCGGCTCCACCCGGAACGGGTACGGCACCGGCCGGCTGACCGTGCACAGCGACCCGGCGAAGCTCTCCGCGGTCACCCGTGCGCTGCGCGGCGCCGGCCGCAAGGTCGTCCTCGTCCCCACGATGGGCGCGCTGCACGAGGGCCACCGCGAGCTGATCCGGCACGCCAAGCGGATCCCCGGCGCCGTCGTCCCGGTCGTGTCGATCTTCGTGAACCCGCTGCAGTTCGGTGCGGACGAGGACCTCGACCGCTACCCGCGCCCGATCGAGGCCGACCTCGACGCCTGCCGCGACGAGGGCGTCGAGCTGGTGTTCACCCCGCAGGTCGAGCACATGTACCCGCCGGGCTCACAGACCCGGGTCACCGCAGGACCGCTCGGCGACGAGCTGGAGGGCGCCTCCCGCACGGGCCACTTCGACGGCGTCCTCACCGTCGTGTCGAAGCTGTTCCACATCGTCGGCCCGGACGTCGCGCTGTTCGGCGAGAAGGACTACCAGCAGCTCACGCTGATCCGGCGGATGGTGCGCGACCTGGACTTCCCGACCCGGGTCGTCGGCGTCCCGACCGTCCGTGAGGAGGACGGGCTGGCCCTGTCCTCGCGCAACGTCTACCTCGACCCCGGTCAGCGTCGCGCCGCCGCCGTGCTGTCGCGGGCGCTGGCCGCCGGTGCCGCGGTGTCGGTCCGCGGGCACGACGCGGTGCTGGAGGCCGCCCGCGCCGAGCTGGCGACCGAGCCGGAGGTCGAGGTCGACTACCTGGAGCTGCGCGACGCCGACCTCGGCCCCGCTCCCGCTCCGGGGTGCGGGGACGGCCGCCTGCTCGTCGCCGCCCGGGTCGGCACCACCCGGCTCATCGACAACGCCCCCATCGCGTTCTGACCGCCTCCCGAGGAGAACCGCCGTGAACCGCACGATGATGAAGTCCAAGATCCACCGCGCCACCGTGACGCAGGCCGACCTGCACTACGTCGGCTCGGTCACCGTCGACGCCGACCTGATGGCGGCCGCCGACCTCCTCGAGGGCGAGCAGGTCAGCATCGTCGACATCACCAACGGCGCCCGCCTGGAGACCTACGTGATCACCGGTGAGCCCGGCTCCGGGGTGATCGGCATCAACGGCGCCGCCGCGCACCTGGTGCACCCCGGTGACCTGGTCATCCTCATCTCCTACGGCTCCTACGACGAGGCCGAGCTGCGCGACTACAGCCCGCGCGTCGTCTTCGTCGACGCCGACAACCGGATCGCGGACCTGGGCGCCGACCCGGGGCACGCCCCGGCGGGCTCGGGTCTGCTGACCAGCGCGGCCCGGTAGGGACGACGCGGTGCTGCTCTGCATCGACGTCGGGAACACCCACGTCTCGCTGGGGCTCTACCCCGACACCGGGACCGATGCGGAGGGGCTCGACCCGGTGCCGGAGCGGCGTTGGCGGCTGCGCACCGACACCTCCGCCACCGCCGACGAGCTGGACCTGACCGTCTCCGGGATGCTCGGCGCGCGCTTCCCCGAGGTCACCGCGGTCGCCGCGCTGTCCACGGTGCCCGGGCCGTCGCGGGAGCTGCGCACCCTGCTCGCGCGCTGGTCGGACCGGATGCGGACGCTCGTCGTCGGGCCGGGGGTGCGGACCGGCGTGCCGCTGCTGGTGGACCACCCGCGCGAGGTGGGCGCGGACCGGGTGGTGAACTCGCTCGCCGCGCACCACCTGTTCGGCACCACCTGCATCTGCGTCGACCTCGGGACCTGCACGAACATCGACGTGGTCACCGCGAAGGGCGAGTTCCTCGGCGGCGCGCTGGCCCCGGGCGTCGACATCGCGATGCAGGCGCTGGCCGAGCGGGCGTCGTCGCTGCGGCCGGTGGACCTGGTCGAGCCGCGCTCGGTGATCGGCCGCACGACGGTCGAGGCGGTCCAGGCCGGGGTGCTCTACGGGGCGGCGGGACAGGTCGACGGGCTGGTCCGCCGGATCCTGGCCGAGCTGGGGCCCGACGCGCTGCCGGTCAGCGTGATCGTCACCGGCGGGCTCGCGGAGCTCGTGCACGGGCGCGCCGACACCGTCACCCACCACGTCCCGGACCTGACCCTGCACGGGCTGCGGCTGACCCACCTGCGTCACCACCGGACCCGCTGACGGGCTCAGGCGCGCCGGGCCCGCCACACGATGGTGCGCATCGGCATCGTGAACCGGCCGTCGGCGTCGGCGACCCGCTCGCGCAGGAAGCCGCGCACGGCGGCGAACACCGCGTCGCGCTCGTCGGGGGTGCTCAGGAGCGCCCAGGAGTGGGTGGCGATGTCGGCGACGTGCTCCTCGACGCCGGTCGCCCGCGGCCAGGTGACCTGCTCCTGGTGGGCGTCGGTGAACCAGGGCTCGCCGGGCATCCGGGTGGGGCTGCCACCCCCGGCCGGGTTGTCGGGCACCCGCCGTCCGTGCACGCTCAGCTCGCCCAGCTCGCGGACCCAGCCGACGTCGGGGTCGCCGCTGTTCCACAGCCCGGCCAGCACCCCGCCGGGGCGCAGCACCCTGGCGATCTCCGGTACGGCCCGGTCCAGGTCGAACCAGTGCAGGGCCTGCCCGACCAGCACGGCGTCGACGTCGCCGTCGGGCAGCGGGATCGCCTCCGCGGACCCGGCCCTGGCGTCGGCGCCGGAGGTGCGTGCCCGCAGCACCGCGAGCATCTCCGGGTCCGGTTCCACCGCCACGACGCCGAGCCCGCGCGCCACCAGTGACCGGGTCAGCTTCCCGGTCCCCGCGCCCAGGTCGAGGACCCGCACCCGCCCCGGGCCGGTCCCGGCCAGCGCCAGGTCGACGGCCGCGTCGGGGTAGGAGGGCCGGTGGTCGTCGTAGGCAGGGGCGACGGCGCCGAACGTGCGGCCCCGGTCCACCTCGTCGTCGGGCACCGTCCCACGGTAGGCCGGTGATCGGCCGCCGCGCGAGGTCCCGACGCCCGCCGCGTGCGCCGGTCGCCGGTCAGGGGGGTGACGACGGGCGCTCCCGGGTACCGCCGATAGCCTGACCTGCCGTGAACACTCCCGGCACCCCGACCGACCCGGCGACCGAGGCCGACCTCCCCGAGCAGATGCGGGTGCGCCGGGCCAAGCGCGCGGAGCTGATCGCCGCGGGCACCGACCCGTACCCCGTCGAGGTCCCCCGCACGCACTCGCTGCGCCAGGTCCGCGAGGCCCACCCGGACCTGCCCGCGGACACCGCGACGGGCGAGACCGTCGCCGTCGCCGGCCGGGTGATCTTCGTGCGGAACACCGGCAAGCTCTGCTTCGCGACGCTGCGCGAGGGCGACGGCACCGAGCTGCAGGCCATGCTGTCGCTCGACCGGGTCGGCGCCGACGCGCTGGCCGGCTGGAAGGCCGTCGTGGACATGGGTGACTTCGTCGCGGTGCGCGGCGAGGTCATCACCTCGCGGCGGGGCGAGCTCTCGGTGATGGTCGACGAGTGGTCGGTCGCCGCGAAGTCGGTCCGGCCGCTGCCGACCGCGCACAAGGAGCTCTCCGAGGAGAACCGGGTCCGGCAGCGCTACGTCGACCTCATCCTGCGTCCGCAGGCCCGCGAGACCGTGCGCGCGCGGTCCACCGTGCTGCGGACCGTCCGCGAGTCGCTCACCGGCCGCGACTTCATCGAGGTCGAGACGCCGATGCTGCAGAACCTGCACGGCGGCGCCACCGCGCGCCCGTTCGTCACGCACGCGAACGCACTCGACTCCGATCTGTATCTGCGGATCGCCCCGGAGCTGTTCCTGAAGCGTTGCGTGGTCGGCGGTATCGAGCGCGTCTTCGAGCTGAACCGGGTGTTCCGGAACGAGGGCATCGACTCCACGCATTCCCCGGAGTTCGCGATGCTGGAGGCCTACCAGGCCTACGCGACCTACGACGACATGGCGGTCCTGACCCGTGAGCTGATCCAGGCCTCGGCACAGGCGCTGTTCGGTTCCACCACGGTGCGCCACCACGACGGCACGGAGCACGATCTCGGTGGCGAGTGGCGTTCGGTGACCATCTACGGATCGGTGTCCGAGGCCGTCGGCCAGGATGTGACGCCGGACACCGAACTGACTGAACTGCAACGGATCGCGCACGAGCACGACGTCGACATCACCGATTATCCGACGGCCGCCCAGATCGTGCTCGAGTTGTTCGAGAAGCTGGTCGAGCACACCCTGCTCGAGCCGACCTTCGTGCGGGACTTCCCGGTCGAGGTGCGGCCGCTGACCCGTGCGCACCGCGACGACCCCCGGCTGTCGGAGTCCTGGGACCTCATCGTCTTCGGGGTGGAGCTGGCCACGGCCTACTCCGAGCTGGTGGACCCCGTCGAGCAGCGGGAACGCCTGTACGCCCAGTCGCTCAAGGCCGCGGCGGGCGACCCCGAGGCCATGCAGCTCGACGAGGACTTCCTGCGTGCCATGGAGTACGGCATGCCGCCCACCGGCGGCATGGGAATGGGTATCGACCGTCTGCTGATGACGCTGACCGGCCTCGGAATCCGCGAGACGATCCTGTTCCCGCTGGTCCGCGGGGAGTCCTGAACCGGTTCCGAACGCACATCCGACGACGTCCCCGGCCGCGAACAGCGACCGGGGACGTCGTGTTTGTCGGACCCGTACGAGTGGTGTGGGGCTCGTTTCGCCGCATTCTCCCGACCCGGGTCGACGCCACGATCATTTCTCGGATACTCTCTGATTCGAGTCGGAACCGGTACCCGGTGGTGTCGTATTGCGTCCTGCTATTGCGTCGCGCAGTCGCCGATGTCGGCCCCGGTCCCTCATCATGAACGTGTTCGGCCATTCAAGGAGGCTGCGGAGATGGCGCAGATCAAGGAAGTCCGGCTCGTCGACGATCTGACCGGTGACGCGGCGGACGAGACGATCGAGTTCGGTATCGACGGGCGCAACTACGAGATCGACCTGTCGGACGGGAACGCGAAGAAGCTGCGCGACGTGCTCGCCGACTACGTCGCCGCGGCCCGCCGGGCCGGGGGCGCGACCCGGCGTCGCGGCAGCGGCTCGGCGAGCACGGCGGCCCGCCGCCCGTCGGTCGACCGCGAGCAGAACCAGGCGATCCGCGAGTGGGCCCGCAACCGCGGAATGAAGGTCTCCGACCGCGGCCGCATCCCGGCCGAGGTCCTCGAGGCCTACCACCAGGAGAACTAAGGTCTACCTCACCGACGGGGTCGGGGGAGGGGTACCGTCGCGACGGCCCCTTCCCCTTCGTCGTTGGGAGGCAGCCCGATGGCCCGCCCCGTCACCGATCTCCGGGTGCTCCGCACCGAACGCCTGAGCCCGCACATGGTGCGCGTCGTCGCCGGTGGCGACGGTCTGGCGGCGTTCCCCGACACGGAGTACACCGACCGCTACGTCAAGATCCTCTTCCCGCTCCCCGGCGTCGAGTACCCCGAGCCGCTGGACATGGACCGGGTGCACGCCGAGCTGCCGCGTGACCAGTGGCCCGCCCAGCGGACCTACACCGTCCGCTCGCTCGACCACGCCGCCGGCGAGCTCGTCATCGACTTCGTCCACCACGGCGACACCGGCCTCGCCGGCCCGTGGGCGGCCGCGGCCCGCCCCGGCGACCGGCTGCGGATGGTCGGCCCGGGCGGCGCCTACGCCCCGGACCCGGACGCCGACTGGCACCTGCTCGTGGGCGACGAGGCCGCGCTGCCCGCGATCTGCGCCGCGCTCGAGCGGATCCCGGCCGGCCGGCCGGTCGTCGCCGTCCTGCAGGTGGAGGCCCCCGGCGACGAGATCGCCGTGCCGACCGGCCCCGACGTGGACGTGCGGTGGCTGTACCGCAGCGACGCCGGGGGCGACCCGGACTCGGAGCAGCTGCCCGCCGTCGTCGCGGATCTGGAGTTCCTCCCCGGCCGTGTCCACGCCTTCGTGCACGGCGAGGCGATCGCCGTGCGCGAACTCCGCAGGCATCTCACCCGCGAGCGCGGCGTCGCCAAGGACGACCTGTCGATCTCCGGCTACTGGCGTCGCGGGCGCGACGAGGAGGGGTTCCGGCAGTTCAAGGCGGCCGAGCGGGAACGCGAGGAGGCCGCCGCCACGACCGGCTGACAGTCGCCGGGAACACGGCAGGTGTCCCCCGTGTTACCGCCGGCACGTACCCCGGTGCACGTCAGGTGGAGGCGCCGGGGCCCCTTCGACCGATACAGTGGTATGAGGTCTCCCGCGAGGGTGGCCTGGCGCGGTGTCACGCGAGGGCGCAGTGTCGGTTCGGGCGAGCCCCGGACCGTACGACAGATGCTGGTCGCGCCGTCAGTGAGGCGCAGCAGGCAAGGAGTGCGAATTGTTCGAGAGGTTCACCGACCGAGCGCGACGTGTTGTCGTCCTGGCCCAAGAAGAGGCCCGGATGCTCAACCACAACTACATCGGGACCGAGCACATCCTCCTTGGCCTGATCCACGAGGGAGAGGGCGTCGCCGCGAAGGCGCTCGAGTCCCTCGGTATCGCTCTGGAGGGCGTGCGACAGCAGGTCGAGGAGATCATCGGCCAGGGGCAGCAGGCCCCGTCCGGCCACATCCCCTTCACCCCCCGGGCGAAGAAGGTGCTGGAGCTGTCGCTGCGCGAGGCGCTGCAGCTCGGCCACAACTACATCGGGACCGAGCACATCCTGCTCGGGCTCATCCGTGAGGGCGAGGGCGTCGCGGCCCAGGTGCTGGTCAAGCTGGGCGCCGACCTCAACCGTGTCCGCCAGCAGGTGCTCCAGCTGCTGTCCGGCTACCAGGGCAAGGAGCCGCAGGAGAGCGGCACCGGTGGCCGTGGCGAGGGCACCCCGTCCTCGTCGCTGGTGCTGGACCAGTTCGGTCGCAACCTCACCCAGCAGGCCCGCGAGGGCAAGCTGGACCCGGTCATCGGCCGGGAGAAGGAGATCGAGCGGATCATGCAGGTCCTCTCGCGGAGGACCAAGAACAACCCGGTGCTGATCGGTGAGGCCGGCGTCGGCAAGACCGCCGCCGTCGAGGGCCTCGGCCAGGCGATCGTCAAGGGCGAGGTCCCGGAGACGCTGAAGGACAAGCAGCTCTACACCCTCGACCTGGGCTCGCTGGTCGCCGGTTCCCGCTACCGCGGTGACTTCGAGGAGCGCCTCAAGAAGGTGCTCAAGGAGATCCGCACCCGCGGCGACATCATCCTGTTCATCGACGAGATCCACACCCTGGTGGGTGCGGGTGCCGCCGAGGGCGCGATCGACGCCGCCTCGATCCTCAAGCCGATGCTGGCCCGCGGCGAGCTGCAGACCATCGGTGCGACGACGCTCGACGAGTACCGCAAGTACGTCGAGAAGGACCCCGCGCTGGAGCGCCGCTTCCAGCCGATCCAGGTGTCCGAGCCGTCGGTCGAGCACACGATCGAGATCCTGCGCGGGCTGCGTGACCGGTACGAGGCGCACCACCGCGTCACGATCACCGACGACGCGCTGACCTCGGCGGCGACGCTGGCCGACCGCTACATCAACGACCGCTTCCTGCCGGACAAGGCGATCGACTTGATCGACGAGGCCGGCGCCCGGATGCGCATCCGCCGGATGACCGCTCCGCCGGACCTGCGGGAGTTCGACGAGAAGATCGCGAACGTCCGCCGGGACAAGGAGTCGGCGATCGACGCGCAGGACTTCGAGCGGGCCGCGCACCTGCGCGACCAGGAGAAGACCCTGCTCGGCGAGAAGGCCGAGCGCGAGAAGCAGTGGAAGTCGGGCGACCTCGACGTCGTCGCGGAGGTCGACGGCGAGCAGATCGCCGAGGTGCTGGGGAACTGGACCGGCATCCCGGTGTTCAAGCTGACCGAGGAGGAGACGACCCGTCTGCTCAAGATGGAGGACGAGGTCCACAAGCGGATCATCGGCCAGGAGGACGCGGTCCGCTCCGTCTCGCAGGCGATCCGTCGTACCCGCGCCGGTCTGAAGGACCCGAAGCGCCCGTCCGGCTCGTTCATCTTCGCCGGCCCGTCCGGTGTCGGTAAGACCGAGCTGTCCAAGGCGCTCGCGAACTTCCTGTTCGGCGAGGACGACGCCCTCATCCAGATCGACATGGGTGAGTTCCACGACCGCTACACCGCCTCGCGGCTGTTCGGTGCCCCTCCCGGGTACGTCGGCTACGAGGAGGGCGGCCAGCTCACCGAGAAGGTGCGACGCAAGCCGTTCTCGGTGGTGCTGTTCGACGAGATCGAGAAGGCGCACCAGGAGATCTACAACACGCTCCTGCAGGTGCTCGAGGACGGCCGTCTCACCGACGGCCAGGGTCGCACGGTCGACTTCAAGAACACCGTGCTGATCTTCACCTCGAACCTGGGCACCCAGGACATCTCGAAGGCCGTGGGGCTGGGCTTCTCCTCCGGCGGCGACGAGAAGTCGAACTACGAGCGGATGAAGACGAAGGTCAACGACGAGCTGAAGAAGCACTTCAGGCCGGAGTTCCTCAACCGCATCGACGACATCATCGTCTTCCACCAGCTCAACCAGGAACAGATCATCCAGATGGTCGACCTGATGATCGGGCGGGTGGAGAAGCAGCTGGCGAACAAGGACATGGGCATCGAGCTCACCGACAACGCCAAGAAGCTGCTGGCCCACCGCGGGTTCGACCCCGTCCTGGGCGCCCGGCCGCTGCGCCGGACGATCCAGCGGGAGATCGAGGACCAGCTGTCGGAGAAGATCCTGTTCGGCGAGATCGAGGCCGGACAGATCGTCATCGTCGACGTCGAGGGCCTCGACACCTCCGCGGAGGAGGGCTCCAACGCCTGGTCGGACAAGGCCAAGTTCACCTTCCGCGGTGAGCGCAAGCCGTCCGAGCCGGTGCCGGACTCCCCGCCGACCGCGCTGGCCGGCGAGGAGTAGCAGGACCCACGCACGACGACGGCGGGCCGTCCCGGGAGTTCCCGGGGCGGCCCGCCGTCGTGTGCGGGGTCTACGCCGAGCGCAGCGCGACGACCAGGTCGGCCCGGCCCCGGGAGGCCTCGACCAGGCGGGCGTTCGGCTCGTCGGTCCGTTCCACCCAGGCCCGCGCCGCCTCCGGGGTCTTGCCGAAGTGCACGTGCCGGGCGACCAGGCGTTCCAGCCGGAGCACCTCGTCGGTCTCGTGGAACCACACCGCGTCGAACCCGGCCCGCACCGCCCGCCAGGTGGGGGTGTCGAGCAGCAGGTAGTTGCCCTCGCTGACCACGAGGCGGCACTCCGGGTGCACCGGGATCGACCCGGCCACGGGCTGCTCGATCTCCCGGTCGAACGCCGGGGCGTACACGGGGCCCGCGCCGTCGGTGGGGGTGGCCCGCAGGCGGGCGAGCAGTGCGGCGTAGCCGTCGGCGTCGAAGGTGTCCGGGGCGCCCTTGCGGTGACGGCGGCCCAGCCGGTCCAGCTCGACGTCGGCGAGGTGGTAGCCGTCCATCGGGACGTGGGCGACCCGGCCCGGGCCGAGCCCGGCCGGGGGCGCGGTGGCGAGCGCGCGGACCAGGGCCAGTGCGACGGTCGTCTTCCCGGCCCCGGGCGAGCCCGCGATGCCCAGCAGCGCCCGTCGTCGTCCGGCGGTGAGCGCCCGCGCGCGCTCCACCAGCTCGTCGAAGCGGTCGATCCGTGCCGGGGTGTCCACGGCCGTCATTCTCGCCCTCCCTAAGGTCGACTCCATGCGCTCCCTCGCCGTCCTCGGCCTGCTCGTCGCTCTGGCGGGCTGTTCCTCCCCGGCCCCCGAACCGGCCCCCGCACCGGCGGCCGCCCCCGCGCCGCCGCCCGTCTGCACGGTGGACGACATCGGCGTGGCGGGGGACCCCGGCAGCAAGCCGACGATCACCGTGCCGGACACCTGCACCCCGCCCGCGCAGCTCCTGAGCAAGGACCTCGTGGTCGGCACCGGTCCCGAGGTCGTCCTCGGCTCCACTGTGCAGACCCACTACGACCTCGTGACCTGGTCGGACAAGCGGGAGCTCGACGCCTCCTGGTTCCGCGGCGAGACCTTCCCACTGGAGAAGGTTGGCGACGCCCCGGTCATCGACGGCTGGAACGAGGGTGTGGTCGGCATGCGCGAGGGCGGCCGCCGACTGCTGGTGATCCCGCCGGACAAGGCGTACGGGCCGGGCGGCCGCGGCATCGCGCCCAACGAGACCCTCGTCTTCGTCGTGGACGCCGTCCAGGTGTCCTGAGCTCCGTCCGGTCGGCCCGCCCGCACTCGTCGTCGCGGTGGTGACGGCCCTGCTCCGGTTCGATCCGCGTCGCCGCCTCCCGGACACCGACGACGACGGCATCCCCGACCACCATCCCGGGCTGAGCCCTCAGCCGAGCTCGTCGCGCCGCGGGTCCGACGACGGCAGCAGACCCCGCAGCCGGTGGCGCAGCTCCTCGTCGTCGGTGCCCGCGGTCCGACCGGCCCGGACCAGGGTCCACAGCGCGTCCGGGTCGTCGGCCCGCAGCAGCGCCGACCGGACCGCGACGGCGAGCTGCTCGCGGGCCCGGCGGATCTCCGGTGCGTCGGAGGTCGGCAGCAACGGCCCACGGGCGGCCTCGGCCGCGGCGTCGCGGACCCGACCCTCCCGCAGCGCCGAGCGCAGCCGGAGGAAGTCGGCGTCGACGTCGGCGACGAGCCGGTAGGGCTGGGTCCGCACCGTGTCCTCACCGACGGCACGCCGCAGTCGGTGCACCTCGGCGCGCACGGTGATGGCGCGGCCGCCGTCGCCGTAGAGGGCGGCCGCGAGCTGGTCGGCGGTCAGCCCCTCCGGGTGCAGCGCCAGCAGCGCGAGGACCTCGGCGTGGCGCAGGCCCAGGCGCACCGGGCGCCCGTCCCGGCGGGCGACGACGGGTGTCCGCGCCCCGAGCAGCGGCAGGGTCAGTGCCGTCCGCGCGGGCCCGCCCACGGACAGCCGCAGCAGCCAGCCCTCGCCCAGCGGCTCCAGCACCCCCGCGACGGACCCGCCGCCCACCGGCGCCCCGCCGACCACGACGCCGTCGACGACGACTCGGTCCCCGCCGTCGGGCAGGGCGATCCGCTCCGGGAACTCGCTGCCCGGCGACGCGGCCAGCACCCGCCCGTGCGCGGACAGCAGCGCGCCCGGGGCGCCCCCGAGCCGGGTCAGGTGCGGCCAGTACTCCTCGCGCAGCCGCCGGTCGTGGGCCTCGGCGATGGCCAGCAACCGGTGTTCGGCCAGCCGCGCGGCCGCGGTGACCAGCGCCAGCGTCGTCGGGTGGAAGGTCTCCTCCGGACCGGTGACGTCGACGGTGCCCACCACCTGCCCGGTCGCGGGGTCGCGCACCGGCGCGGCCGCGCAGGTCCACGGGTGGTAGGCGCTGACCAGGTGCTCGGCGGAGTGGATGCGGACCGGGGCGGCGCCGGCCAGCGCGGTGCCCATCGCGTTGGTGCCGACGGCGTCCTCGCTCCACCGGGTGCCCTCCACCAGGTCGACCCGCTCGGCGCGGGTCAGCACCGCGCGGGCCCCCTCGCGCCACAGGACCCGCCCGCGCCCGTCGGTCACGACCATCATGTGCCGGGCCTGTTCGGCGGCGTCGGTCAGCGTGTCGCGCAGTACCGGCAGCACGGACGCGAGGGGGTGCGCCGCCCGCCGGTCGGTGAGCTCGGCGCGGTCGTAGTCGTGCGGGGGACGGGCGCGTTCCGGGTCGACCGCCGCGGCCAGCGAGCGGGCCCAGGAGGCGCGGACCTCGGGCCGGACCCCGGCGGGGTGCGTGCCGGGGGTGCCGCCGAGCAGGGCGTCGCGCGCCCGCTCGTACACCCGGCGATCCGCGTGCTCCGCTGCCACGTCCTCACCTTACGGTCAGCTTTGCCTTACCTGAATCGAATCCGCGTGATCGGCACTCACCGGAGGGTGAGGTTCCGCATCTGCGTGCAACTTCTGTGCAACCCCCACCTTCCTAGTGTCGGCGGTCACGCGCAACGTGCGTTCCGCACCGCGCCCTCGGTTCGACGAAGCACCTCAGGGAAGGACCATTCATGGCCGTCTACGCCAACCCCGGTCAGCCGGGCAGCGTCGTCTCCTTCAAGCCGCGCTACGAGCACTTCATCGGCGGCGAGTACGTCGCTCCGGTGAAGGGCCAGTACTTCGAGAACCCGACCCCGATCACCGGTCAGAACTTCACCGAGGTCGCCCGGGGCACCGCCGAGGACATCGAGAAGGCGCTCGACGCCGCGCTCGCCGCCGCCCCGGCGTGGGGGAAGACCTCCGCCGGCGAGCGGGCGAACATCCTGAACAAGATCGCCGACCGGGTCGAGGCCAACCTCGAGCTGATCGCGCTCGCCGAGTCCTGGGACAACGGCAAGGCCTGCCGCGAGACCCTGGCCGCCGACATCCCGCTCGCCGTCGACCACCTGCGCTACTTCGCCGGTGCGATCCGGGCGCAGGAGGGCTCGTCGTCGGAGATCGACGCCGACACCATCGCCTACCACTTCCACGAGCCGCTGGGCGTCGTCGGCCAGATCATCCCGTGGAACTTCCCGATCCTGATGGCGATCTGGAAGCTGGCCCCGGCGCTCGCCGCCGGCAACGCGGTCGTCCTCAAGCCGGCCGAGCAGACGCCCGTCTCGATCCACGTGCTGCTGGAGCTGATCGCCGACCTGCTTCCCGCGGGCGTGGTCAACGTCGTCAACGGCTTCGGTGTCGAGGCAGGCAAGCCGCTGGCGCAGAACAAGCGCATCCGCAAGATCGCCTTCACCGGTGAGACCACCACCGGCCGGCTGATCATGCAGTACGCCTCGGAGAACCTGATCCCGGTCACCCTGGAGCTCGGCGGCAAGAGCCCCAACATCTTCTTCGACGACGTCGCCTCGCAGCAGGACGCCTTCTACGACAAGGCGCTCGAGGGCTTCGCGATGTTCGCCCTCAACCAGGGCGAGGTCTGCACCTGCCCGTCGCGCGCGCTCATCCAGGGCGGCATCTACGACGAGTTCCTCCAGCAGGCCGTCAAGCGGGTCGAGCAGATCAAGCAGGGCAACCCGCTCGACACCGAGACCATGATCGGTGCGCAGGCCTCGAACGACCAGTTCGAGAAGATCCTGTCCTACATCGACATCGGCCGGCAGGAGGGCGCCAAGGTCCTCGCCGGTGGCGAGAAGGCCGAGATGGGCGGTGACCTCGCGGGCGGCTACTACATCAAGCCGACCGTGTTCGAGGGCAACAACCAGATGCGGATCTTCCAGGAGGAGATCTTCGGCCCGGTCGTCTCGGTGGCCCGCTTCACCGACTACGACGACGCCATGAAGATCGCCAACGACACGCTCTACGGCCTCGGCGCCGGCGTGTGGAGCCGCGACGCGAACACCGCGTACCGGGCGGGCCGCGAGATCCAGGCCGGCCGGGTGTGGGTGCTTCCTGTTCATTGATCATTGTTGATCAGAACGGATGTTTCGCTCTCCGCACCTGCAGTAGCCAGCGGTGCTGGAGTCCTGGTCCGGCAGTCTGGACCGGTGACGATCGCGTTCCTGGATGATCTGTTTCACCTGCGTGTGCGGGGTCCACAGGGAGATGTCGGGGTCTCCGTCTCGATCCAGGATGTTGATCGCGGCAGCATGATCAGCATCCCACACGACCCCGCCCTTATGAGGGCAGTGAAGCCAGTCTCCGGAGCGACGACCGAGGGTCGACGTTCCGGGGATGACTTGCGACGTGTAGGCAGCGTTGACCAGCCGTAACGACGAACCTCGCCGTTCCGACACGTCATGGAGTGCTTGCGCGGTGATACCTTTGGTCCAGGCGGCCAGCCGACGGTTGGTACCAGGGCCTCGATCCCGGTTGTTGATCCGTCGGGTGAGGTGAACAACTACCACGCCTACCCGGCGCACGCGGCCTTCGGCGGCTACAAGCAGTCCGGCATCGGGCGCGAGAACCACAAGATGATGCTGGACCACTACCAGCAGACCAAGAACATCCTGCAGAGCTACTCGCCGAACGCGCTGGGCTTCTTCTGATGGGTGAGCCGGACGTCGGTGTCACCTCGACCGAGCGGGTGACGCTGACGCCGGCCGCCGCCGATCTGCTGGTCAGACTCACCGACCTGCACGGTCCGCTGATGTTCCACCAGTCCGGTGGGTGCTGCGACGGCAGCGCCCCGATGTGCTACCCGGACGGTGACTTCAAGACCGGCAACTCGGACGTCCACCTGGGCGACCTGCGGGTCGAGGGACTGGAGAAGCCGATCGGCTTCTGGATGTCGGCGTCGCAGTACGAGTACTGGAAGCACACGCATCTCACCGTCGACGTCGTGAAGGGACGCGGCAGCGGGTTCTCGGTCGAGGCGCCGGAGGGCGTCCGGTTCCTGATCCGCTCGCGGCTGTTCACCGACGACGAGTGGCGGGCGATGCAGGACTGACCCACCACGGCCCGGGGCACCCCGCCCCGGGCCGTGGTCGTACCCGGGGCGAGGAGCACCGATGACGCACACCCTGCGCGGACTGATGGGCCTGCCGGCGGACCCGGCGCCGCTGTCCCGCTCCGCACTCATCATGATCGACCTGCAGAACACCTACATCGAGGGCGTGATGCGGCTCGAGAACGTCGAGCCGGCCCTCGGCGAGGCGGCCGAGCTGCTCGACCGCGCCCGCTCCGCCGGGTCCCGGATCATCCACGTCCGGCACGACGCGGGTGCGGGCAGCCCGTACGACGTCACCGCGCCGATCGGCGCCATCCACGACTCGGTGGCCCCGCGCGACGGCGAGGCGGTGGTGACCAAGAACTTCCCCAGCGCGTTCGTCCACACCGGGCTGGCGGAGCTGCTGGAGGGCTACCAGGACCTCGTGCTCGCCGGGTTCATGACGCACATGTGCGTGAACTCCACCGCGCGCAGCGCGTTCTCGGGCGGCTACGTGCCGACCGTCGTCGCGGCGGCCACGGCCACCCGCGCCCTGCCCGGCGTGCACGGCACCGTCGCGGCGGCCGAGGTCCACGACGCGGCGCTGGCCGGCCTCGCCGACCTGCCCGCGATCGTCGTCCCGGACCAGAAGGCCGTCCCCTCCTGAGCCGCACCCCGCCCGGGCCCGGGCGGGCCGGTCAGAGGGCGGTGTCGTCAGAGGACGGCGTCGATCGCGGCGAGGGTCGCGGCGGCGGGGGCCGGGATGCCGACACCGCGGCCGTGGCGCACCTGCGGCTCGCGGACGTTGATCCGCACCAGCGCGCCGGTCGCGGCCGAGGCCAGCTCCGAGCGGCGACGCACCGTGGGTAGGGCCCCGCCCGCCCCCAGCTCGACGACGACCACCCCGGCCCGGTGCGCCGCCAGCCAGTCCACGTGACGCTGCAGCGCCGTCGCGGCGTGGGAGTCGTCCCAGCCGCCGTCGCCGAACATCAGGATCGCCGGACGGGCGAGCCCGCCGCAGCCCGGGCAGCGGGGCGGCTCACCGACGGCGCGCATGGTGGCCTCGTCGACCGGCACCTTGACGCCGTCGGCGGGCCACACGCCGTGACCGCAGAGCCGCAGGCACTGCAGGTGGTGGATGGAGCCGTGGACCTCGGCGACGTCCTCCGGGGCGAAGCCCGCCCGCTGGAACTGGCCGTCGACGTTCGAGGTGAACACGTTCGACGGCATTCGGTCGGCCCAGCGGCGCAGCACCGCGAACCCGGGGTGCGGCACGGTGTCCCGGTAGAGGTGCAGGCGGTGGCCGTAGAAGCCCCAGGCCAGCTCCGGGTCGTCGGCGAAGTGCTCCGGGTCGGCCAGCTCCTCGAAACGCAGCCCGAGGCGCGCGTAGGGCGGGTAGGCCCGCCAGAAGCCCTCGCCGCCGCGGAAGTCCGGCAGCCCGGAGTCCACGCCCATCCCCGCGCCCGCGGTGATCAGCAGGGCGTCCGCGTCACGGACCAGGCGCGCCGCCGCGGCGATCTCGGTGGAGAAGGCCGCGGCGACCTCGCCGGGGTCGGGGCGCGGGTCGATCAGGACCCCGCCGCGATCTGCTGCAGGTCGACGACCTCGAACTCCAGCAGTGACGCGCCCTTGGCGACCGGCTGCGGCGAGCGCTCACCGGCGTGCGCCTCGGCGGCCGGCCCCGCGCGCCAGGCCTGGAAGTCCTCCTCGGTCTCCCAGCGGGTCACGACGAAGTACCGGTCGTCACCGGACACCGGGCGCAGCAGCTCGAACCCGAGGAAGCCGGGCTGCCCGTCGACGGCGTGCAGGCGGTTCGCGAACCGCTTCTCCAGCTCGGGGCCCGCGTTCTCCGGGACCTCGATCGCGTTGATCTTCACAATGGCCATGCCCGCCACGTTATCCCTGCCCGGCCTCGTCGACGCGCATGCGCCATGCGTCACCGATCAGCTCGGCCAGCCGGCCGGTGTCCACCTGCTCCAGGCGGACGAGCACCAGCGGCCACGGTGCGTGCCCGGGGTCGGTGAAGAACAGGTCGGGCTCGCCGAGCAGCAGGGCCTGCTTCTCCGCCTCGTCCCCGACGTACAGCACCGCGACGTCGGTCCTGATCACCCGTCGTCTGCCGGGCACCCGCTCCGGCCACGACCACACGAAGCCCTTGCCGCGCACCCGGAAGTCGAACCCCTCGCTCGGGTTCTCGACGACACCGTCGAGGGCGAGCGCGATCCGCCGCACGTCCTGTTCGTCCCCCACGGGGCAAGCCTAGGGGCGACGGGCGGGGCCCTCCGGCCGCGCTCCGAGGACCGCCGTCTCCCCGGTGCGTGAGTCGTGCAGCTCGACGGCGGTGATCCGCGCCCGCACCGGGGAGACCGGGTGCAGCAGCGCGAAGGCCTCGGCGGGCCGCTCGGTCGCCAGCGCCACGTGCGGCAGCCAGGAGCCCGGCAGGTGTGCGGCGTGCGCTCCCCGCACCCGTCCGGCCAGCGCGTCGTGCACGGCGGTGTGCACGGCCAGCACCTCGGGGTCGGTGACGGCTGTCAGTGCCAGCACCTCTGGTGCGTCCGGGCCGACCGAACCGAGACCGGCCAGCCACAGCACCGGCAGCGCGACCAGCCGCAGCTGGGCGGTCAGCTCCCGCACGGCGGTCGGCGGGATCGTGCCCGCCGCGGCGACGGTCACGTGCGGCGTCCCGGCCGGGACCGGGATCCCGGCCCCGGCGAGCCGGTCGCGCAGCGCGGTGAGTGCGGCGGCGCCGTAGTCGTCGAGCCGGAACCGGACGGTGCTGGGCATCGGGGCCGCCGCTCAGACGGGGAGGGCGAAGCGGCCGTCGTCGGTCTGCTCGGCCAGCCCGTCGACGAGCAGCGAGTGCAGGCACCGGTCGCGCTGGCCCGCATCGGACCAGACGGCGTCCAGCGCGGCCCGCTCGACCGGCCCGTGCGCGGTGCGCAACACGTCCATGAGCCTGCCGCGCACCTGCCGGTCGGTGCCGGCGAAGCCCTGGACCGGCTTGCGCGGGCCGTCGTAGGCGGGGCGGCCTGCCGCCACCCAGGCGCAGCGGGCCGCGACCGGGCAGTCCGCGCAGCGCGGCGAGCGGGCGGTGCAGACCACCGCGCCCAGCTCCATCAGGCCGGCGGAGACGACGGCGGCCTCGGCATCGTCGTCGGGCAGCAGTGCGTCGACGTCGGCCAGGTCGGCCCGGGTGCGGGCCGGCCCCGCGTCGCCCTGTCCGTGCACCGCGCGGGCCACCACCCGCCGGACGTTGGTGTCGACGACGGCGGCACGCAGGCCGAAGCCGAACGCCGCCACCGCCCGCGCGGTGTAGGAGCCGACGCCCGGCAGGGCTTCGAGCGCCTCGACGTCGGAGGGGACGGCGTCGCCGTGCTGCTCCGCGATCGCCGCGGCCGCGTCGTGCAGCCGGATCGCGCGGCGCGGGTAGCCGAGCTTGCCCCAGGCCCGCAGCACGTCCGCGCGCGGTGCGGCCGCCAGCGCCGACGGCGCGGGCCAGCGCTCCATCCAGTCCCGCCAGACCGGCTCGACCCGCGCGACCGGGGTCTGCTGGAGCATGAACTCGCTGACGAGCACGCCCCACGGGGTGGTCTCGGGGCGCCGCCACGGCAGGTCGCGGGCGTGCGCCCGGAACCACGGGGAGATCAGATCGGCCACCACGGCCCCAGTGTCGCGCGCCCCGGGCCAGGCCCCGGCGACGACCCCACCGGGGGAACGGGTCGGGCGCGTCGGCGTCGCGGGAGGCCGCCGCGGCCCCGGCATGTGGATCACGTCCTCTACCGCGTCCGCCACCGGGGCGCGCGCCACGACCGGGGCGGTTCCCCGCCGCCGGGGACCGGTCGGGACGGTACCGCCGGACGACGACGGTCACCCGAGGTCGACGAGTCACCTGCCCGGGGGTCGGGCGATCCGGTTCGGCGACCCCGTCCGGGTCGGTCCGAGGAGTGCGCGGGCGACCGTTCCGCCGGTGTGCTCACCCGGTCGGGACGCGCGGGTAGCCCCGCCGGGTGGACCTCGCCGGACATGTCCGGTCCCGGCGCGGCGTTGGCGACTTCGCGTAACCGGAGATCTACCGTCGGTGACATGCACCCGGTGGGTCCCCTGCCGGCGTCGGTCTACTGGCGTCGGCGCGCGTGCGCGGTCGGCGTCGCGCTGCTCGCGCTCTTCGCGCTGCTGTGGCTCACCGCCTGGGTGCTGGTCCCGCGGGGCTCCGACGAGCCGACTGGGACGGCCGCACAGACGACCCCCCAGTCGTCGCAGACCACATCGGACACCGGGACGGCGGCCCCCGCGCCGTCCCCGGCGTCCCCGTCCCCGGCATCCCCAGCCCCGGGGACGGGGACGCCCCCGTCCGTGCCGCTCCCCGCCCCCGCCGCGCCCGGAACGCCTCCGGCCGCCGCGGCGGGGACGTCCGCCGGGCCCGTGACCCCGAACGCGGGCCCGGCGGACGAGACGGTCCGCCCCGACGACACACCACGCCCGTCCGTGCAGGTGCCGCAGGCGGCACCGTCCCCGCCGACCGGCCCGGTGCCCTGCACCGACGCGATGATCGAGGTGCGCGCCGAGACGGGGCAGCCGACCTATCCCGCCGGCGCGCGACCCGAGCTCCGGCTGGTCGTCACCAACGTCTCCGGCCAGCCCTGCGTGCGCGACCTCGACGGCGCCCAGCAGGAGATCGCGGTGTGGAGCGGCGACGGGGCGACCAAGCTCTGGTCGTCCAACGACTGCTCCAACCCGTCGTCGGACGATCTGCGGACCCTGGTGCCCGGCCAGCCGGTGGCCTTCGCCGTGACCTGGACCGGGCTCGGCTCCGAGCCCGGCTGCGCGGGCGAGCGCACCCGGGTGGGCCCCGGCGGCTACCGGGTCCTGGCCCGGCTCGACCAGGTCGTGAGCGAGCCCGTCCCGCTGCTCATGAGCTGAGGCTCAGCGGATGCGGGCCATGATCTCGCGCAGCGACGAGGCCTCGGTGATCTGCATGCCGGTGCGGCCGACCTCGGCCCCGGTCGGGACGATCGCCCGGGTGAAGCCCAGCCGCGCGGCCTCCGCGAGGCGCCGGTCCACCCCGTGCACCCGGCGCAGCTCGCCGGCCAGCCCGAGCTCGCCCAGCACGACGAGGTCCGCGGGCAGGGCCGCGTCCCGCTTCGCCGAGACGACCGCGAGCGCGATCGCGAGGTCGGCCGCGGGCTCGGTGATCCGCATCCCGCCGACGGTCGCGGTGTAGACCTCGGCGTCGTGCAGCTTGAGCCCGCCCCGCCGCTCGACGACGGCGAGCAGCATCGGCACCCGGGACGAGTCCAGCCCGGTCACCGCCCGGCGCGGGCTCGGGATGTTCGCCCCCGCCACCAGCGCCTGCACCTCGGCCAGCAGCGGGCGTCGCCCGTCCATCACGACGGTCACCGCGGTCCCCGGCTGCACCGCGTCGGCGCCCTGGCCGAACCGGCCGAGGAACAGCCCCGAGGGGTCGGCGAGGCCGACGATGCCCGAGTCGCGCAGCTCGAAGCAGCCGACCTCGTCGGCCGGGCCGAACCGGTTCTTCACCCCGCGGACCATCCGCAGCGCCGAGTGCTTGTCGCCCTCGAAGTGCAGCACCACGTCGACCAGGTGCTCCAGCACCCGCGGGCCCGCGATGCCGCCGTCCTTGGTGACGTGGCCGACGAGCAGCACGGCCAGGCCGCGCTCCTTCGCCAGCGCGGTCAGACCCACGGTCACCGCGCGGGTCTGGGTCACCCCGCCGGGGCTGCCGTCGACCGAGGCGGTGGACATGGTCTGGATCGAGTCCACCACCAGCAGCGACGGCCGCAGCGCGTCGACGTGGCCGAGCACCGACTCCAGGTCGGACTCGGCGGCGAGGTAGAGCTCGTCGTGGACACCGCCGGTGCGCTCGGCGCGCAGCCGCACCTGGCCCGCGGACTCCTCACCCGAGACGTACAGGACCCGGGACCGGGCCGCGGCCTGCGCGGCGACCTCCAGGAGCAGCGTCGACTTGCCGACGCCCGGCTCACCGGCCAGCAGGACCACCGCGCCCGGGACGAGCCCGCCACCGAGCACCCGGTCCAGCTCGTCGACGCCGGTCGGCCGGGCCCTGGCGGAGTCCAGCTCCACCTCGGCGATCCGCCGGGCCGGGGTGCTGGGTGCTCCGGCGCCGACGGTCCGGCCGCCCCCGCCGGTGCGCACCGGCTCGACCTGCTCCAGCGAGCCCCAGGCCTGGCAGCCCGGACAACGCCCCACCCACTGCGCCGTGCGGTGGTCGCACTCGGTGCAGCGGTAGCCGCCCGAGCGGGCGGCGCGGGACCGGGGGGTCAGTTGCCGCCGGCGCCGCCGGCGCCGCTGCCCTCGTTGCCGGGCGCGACGGGGGCGCCCTCACCGGCCGGGACCGGGTTCGGCCGGTCGACCGGCGGGGCCTCGGCCTGGCCGCCGGTCTCGGAGTTCACGCCGGTCTCGGCGCCGTTGGTGCCGGACTCCTCGGAGTCGAACGACGCCCGCTCCGGGGCGTGCCCCGGCGAGCCCGCGGCGTGCGGCACGCCGGTCGGGACGGTGACGGTCACCGAGCCGGCCTTCTCGAACACGAAGGTCATCGGGATCTGCGCCCCGGCCGGGACCGGACGGGTCAGACCCTCGGCGACGAGCTGGACCCGCTTGGCGTTGGTCGGGGAGAGCTGCAGGTTGCCCGGCGAGACCAGCGCGATGTCCTGCGGCATGGTCGGGTCGCCCTGGATCTGCACCGACGCCGCGGCGGGGGAGGTGACCGACAACAGGCGGTCGGCGACCGGAGCGGTGTTGACCAGGGTCGCGACGAGCGGTGCGGCGCCGCCCTGGCGGTACAGCGCGTCCGGACCGGCGGGCGTGGTCGGGTAGGCGATCTGCACGTCGCGCAGGTCGACCGAGCCGACCGTGACGTTGGCGCCGTTCACGGCGGCGACCTGGCGGGAGGTCTGCGAGATCTGCCCGGTCCCGCAGCCGCTGAGCAGCAGGCCGGTCAGGGCGGCGGCGCCGGCGACCCCGGCCAGGGTCCGGGTGGAACGGCGGGTGCGGCTCACGGTCGTCGTGTCCTTCCTTGCCGGTGCCCCGAAGTGCCCCCGGCGCACGTGCTGGGTCTGTCGGGGGCAGCCTAGTCGCGCGCTCCGACAGGTTGCGCGGTCGGGCGCCCGGGTGTGACGACCGCGTCCCCACTGGACGGCGGGGACGGAAGACCCGGTGGTCCGGGACGTGACGCGGCGGCGACCGGCACGTGGCCGGATGGCCCCCGACGGGCGCCACGCCCGCGGGGAACACGTTCCTCCGCCATTGTCAACCCCCTGACCTGCGACGACGGTGAAAGCCGGTCGCCGTCCCGCTCTGACGACGTGTTAATCTGGACGCAGCGAAAGGGGCCAGAGGACACATGGTTTTCAAGGTCGGAGAGACCGTCGTCTACCCGCACCACGGTGCCGCGCTCATCGAGGCGATCGAGACCCGGACGATCAAGGGCGAGGAAGTGCAGTATCTCGTCCTGAAGGTCCAGCAGGGTGATCTGACGGTGCGCATCCCCGCCGACAACGTCGAGGTGGTCGGTGTTCGTGACGTCGTGGGCCAGGAGGGACTGGATCGGGTCTTCGAGGTGTTGCGCGCGCCGCACACCGAGGAGCCCACGAACTGGTCGCGCCGGTACAAGGCGAACTGGGAGAAGCTCACGTCCGGCGACGTGAACAAGGTCGCCGAGGTCGTGCGCGACCTGTGGCGGCGAGAGAAGGACCGGGGCCTGTCCGCCGGTGAGAAGCGGATGCTGGCCAAGGCGAGGCAGATACTGGTCAGTGAACTCGCGCTGGCCGAGGGCACCGACGAGGAGCGGGCCGAGGTCCTGCTCGACGAGGTGCTCGCCACCGCGAACGCCTGACCGGCGTGCACGGACCGTCCTCCGGGGCGGGTGTCGTCGCGGTGCTTCCCGCGGCCGGTTCCGGGGTGCGGCTGGGTGCAGGTGTGCCCAAGGCGTTCGTCGGACTGGCCGGGGTTCCCATGCTGGTGCGCGCGGTCGACGGCCTTCTCGCGTCCGACGTCGTCGGGCACGTGGTGGTCGTCGTCCCCGCGGACCAGGTGGACGACGCCGCGGCGATGCTGCCCGGACGCCCGGCGACCGTCGTCGCCGGTGGTGCCGACCGCACCGCCTCCGTCGCGGCGGGTCTCGCCGCGACCGGTTCGGACGCCGAGGTCGTGCTGGTGCACGACGCCGCGCGCCCGCTCACGCCACCCGACGTCGTCCGCCGGGTGGTCGACGCCGTGCGCGCGGGCGCACCCGCCGTCATCCCGGTGCTCCCCGTGACCGACACGGTCAAGCGGGTCGACGCCGGCGGCACCGTCGTGTCCACCGTGGACCGCTCGGAGCTGCGCGCGGTGCAGACCCCGCAGGGATTCCGCGCGGCCGACCTGCGTCGCGCGCACGCGGGCACGCCCGACCCCCGCACCGACGACGCCGGGCTGGTCGAGGCGCTCGGCGAGCCGGTCGCCACCGTCGCCGGGGACCCGCTCGCGTTCAAGGTCACCACCACGTGGGACCTGCGCATCGCCGAACTGCTGCTCGCCGGGGCGGGCCGCGTCACCGAGCACGAGGAACACGCATGAGGGTCGGGATCGGAACCGACGTGCACCCGGTCGAGCCGGGCCGCGACTGCTGGGTCGCGGGTCTGCTGTGGACCGGCACCGACGGGTGCGCCGGACACTCCGACGGCGACGTCGCCGCGCACGCCCTGTGCGACGCCCTGCTGTCCGCGGCCGGGCTGGGCGACCTGGGCGCGGTGTTCGGCACCGGCCGTCCGGAGTGGACGGGCGCGAGCGGGGCGACCCTGCTCGGCGAGGTCCGCCGCCTGCTCGCCCGCGACGGCTGGACCGTCGGCAACGCCGCCGTCCAGGTGATCGGGAACGACCCCAAGATCGGCACACGCCGGGCCGAGGCCGAACGGGTGCTGTCGGAAGTGGTCGGCGGCCCGGTGTCGGTATCCGGCACGACCACCGACGGGCTGGGGCTGACCGGACGCGGTGAGGGGCGCGCCGCCGTCGCGACGGCGCTGCTGCTCGCTGCGGACTAGAGCTCCGGGCTAGGGCTGTGGGCTAGAGACGCCCGGTCCGCTCCTGGATCTGCTCGGGCGTCAGGTCGCCGGTGTGGGCCGCCACCATCCAGGCGTGGCCGAACGGGTCGGCGATCCGCCCGGCGCGCTGCCCGTAGTCGTGGTCGGTCACCGGGAACAGCACGCGGCCGCCGTGGGCCACCATCGCCGCGGCGACCGCGTCCGGGTCGTCGACCTCCAGGGCCATGATCACCGCTCCGGGCCCCGACGGCGCCGGGTCGACGGCGTCGCCGTCCTTGAGGGCCCACTCGGCGCGACCGGCCCGCAGCAGGGCGTGCACCACGGCACCGGAGCCGTCGGTGTAGCGCTCCACGAGCTCCGCGCCGAACGCGGCGAGGTAGAAGTCGATCGCGGCGTCGGCGTCGTGCACGACCAGCCGCGGGTACATCCGCTCAACAGCCATGCCGGACACCTTGCCCCAGCCCCACCGCGCGTGTAGTGGACGAATCGGAGGCCCGTACCCTGGTGACGTGAGCCTCAGACTTCTCGACTCAGCGACCAGGGAGCAGCGCGCCTTCACGCCGCTGCGGACCGGAGCCGTGTCGATGTACGTCTGTGGGGCGACGGTGCAGGGCCTGCCGCACATCGGCCACGTCCGCTCGGGCCTGAACTACGACGTGCTGCGTCGCTGGCTGGCCCGGTCCGGCTACGACGTCACGCTGGTCCGCAACGTCACTGACATCGACGACAAGATCCTGCGCAAGGCGCAGGCCGCGGGCCGTCCGTGGTGGGAGTGGGCGGCCACCCACGAGCGGGCCTTCACCGCCGCGTACGACGCGCTGGGCTGCCTGCCGCCGTCGGTGGAGCCCCGGGCGACCGGGCACATCACGCAGATGGTCGAGCTGATCGAGCGGCTGATCGAGCGCGGTCACGCCTACGCCGCGGGTGGCGACGTGTACTTCGCCGTGCGCACCCTGCCCGACTACGGCGCGCTGTCCGGTCAGCGCGTCGACGACGTCCACCAGGGTGAGGGCGAGGACGGCGCCAAGCGCGACGCGCTGGACTTCACGCTGTGGAAGGCGGCCAAGCCCGGCGAGCCCAGCTGGCCCACCCCCTGGGGCAACGGGCGTCCCGGCTGGCACCTGGAGTGCTCGGCGATGGCGACGGCCTACCTCGGCCCGGAGTTCGACATCCACGGCGGAGGCCTGGACCTGGTCTTCCCGCACCACGAGAACGAGCGCGCCCAGAGCCACGCCGCCGGCGACGGCTTCGCCCGCTACTGGCTGCACAACGCCTGGGTCACCATGGGCGGGGAGAAGATGTCGAAGTCGCTGGGGAACACCCTGGCGATCGAGAACCTGCTCGAGCGGGTCCGCCCGGCCGAGCTGCGCTACTACCTGGTCGGCCCGCACTACCGGTCGGCGATCGAGTACTCCGACGCCGCGCTGGACGAGGCCGTCGCCGCGTACCGGCGGATCGAGTCGTTCGTGCACCGGGTGCGCGAGCGGCACGGCCTGCCCGAGGTCGCGGCGGAGCTGCCCGGCGCGTTCACCGCCGCGCTCGACGACGACCTGGGAACCCCGCTCGCCCTCGGCACCGTGCACACCCTGGTGCGCGAGGGCAACACCGCCCTCGACGCCGGGGACGTCGCGGGCGCCCTGCGGACCGCGTCCGCGGTCCGTGCGACGACCGAGGTGCTCGGCCTGGACCCGCTGGCAGCCGGCGGTGCGGCCGAGGAGTCGGGCGACGCCGCCCGGCAGGCACTGGGCACCCTGGTGGAGTCGATGCTCGAGCGCCGCCGGGCCGCGCGCGCCGAGCGCGACTTCGCCACCGCGGACCGGCTCCGCGACGAGCTGCTCGCCGCCGGGATCGCCGTCGAGGACGGCGCCGACGGCTCCACCTGGACTCTCAAAGACGCTTAGGACTCGTAGAACTCATGGCAGGCAATTCCAAGCGCCGCGGTGCGATCCGCAAGGAAGGCACCAAGAAGGGCATGGTCGTCGGTTCCGGCGGTCAGGCCCGGCGCGCACTGAAGGGCAAGGGGCCGACCCCGCCCGCCGAGATGCGCCCCGGCCACCCGAAGGCGAGGGCGGCCGCGCGGCGTGCCGCCCAGGACCAGCAGCAGCGCCGACGCCCGGTCGCGGGCCGTCGCGGTGACGGGGAGACCCCGGAGACCGTGCTCGGGCGCAACCCGGTCGTCGAGTGCCTGCGGGCGGGCGTCCCGGCGACGGCGCTGCAGGTGGCCACCGGCATGTCCGCCGACGACCGGGTCACCGAGGCCGTCGCACTGGCGGCGGAGCGGGGCATCTCCATCCTGGAGGTGCCGCGCAACGACCTCGACCGGATCAGCGGCGGAGCGCTGCACCAGGGCCTCGCCCTGCAGGTGCCGCCGTACTCCTACGCCCACCCCGACGACGTGCTGGAGGCCGCGTCGCACTCCGGGCGCCCGGCACTGGCCGTCGCCCTGGACGGGGTGACCGACCCGCGCAACCTGGGTGCGGTCGTCCGGTCGGTGGGGGCGTTCGGCGGGCACGGCGTCGTCGTGCCGCAGCGGCGCGCCGCCGGCATGACCGCGGTCGCGTGGCGGACCTCGGCGGGCACCGCGGCCCGGGTCCCGGTCGCACGCGCCACGAACCTGACCCGCACCCTGCAGGAGTACGCCTCCGCCGGGCTGATGGTCGCGGGCCTGGCCGCCGACGGCGACGTCTCCCTCGACGACTTCGACCTGGCCACCGGGCCGCTGGTGATCGTCACCGGCTCGGAGGGCAAGGGACTGTCCCGGCTGGTCCGTGAGACCTGCGACGTGACCGTCTCGATCCCCCTGGCCGGCCGGGTGGAGTCGCTGAACGCCTCGGTCGCCACCGGCGTCGTGCTGGCCGAGGTGGCCCGCCGCCGTCGCACCCACCGCTGACCCGATCCCATGATCGCCGCGACGCGCGGTGATCTGCTCCCCGCGCGCGTCCGGACGCGCGCGAACAGCGGATCACCGCGCGCCGTGCGGATCAGGCGCGGACCGGGCCCCGGCCGCGCAGCCGGCCCACCAGGCGGCACAGCAGGTAGGCGACGAACCCGATGGTCGCCACGTAGGCCGAGATCGGCAGCCCCGGCGCCAGCGACAGGATCGTCCCGCCGACCAGTGCGACCTCCGCGATGACGATCGCGATGACGGTCGCCAGCAGCGGGTTCGCGGTGACCCGGTTCGCCGCGGCGCCGGGCACGATCAGCACCGACAGCACCAGGATCGCGCCGACGATCGGCACGGCCAGCGCCGTCACCAGCCCGATCAGCACGCTGAACACCAGGGTCAGCGCGCGGACGGGCACGCCGCGCGCCACCGCGACGTCGGGGTCGGTGCTGGCGAACAGCAGCGGCCGGTAGAGCACCGCCAGCGACGCGAGCACGATGGCCGCGACGACCCCCAGCACCCACAGGTTCTGCTGGTCGACCGAGACGATCGAGCCGGTGAGCAGGCCGAAGCGGTTGGAGGAGCGGCCGTCGTAGAGGGCCAGGAAGAGCACGCCCAGGCCGAGCCCGAACGCCATCACCACGCCGATCGCGGAGTCCCGCTCGCGTTGCCGCAGCCCCAGCACACCGAAGATCACCGCGGCGACGACGGCGCCCACCACCGCTCCCACCCCGACGGCGACGCCGAGCAGCAGCCCGGCCGCGGCGCCGGTGAAGGCCAGCTCGGCGGTGCCGTGCACGGCGAAGGCCATCCCGCGGCTGACGATCAGCGGGGCGAGCAGCCCGGCGACCAGCCCGAGCACCGCGCAGGCGATGAGCGCGTTGCGGACGAACGGGTAGCCCAGCAGCGCGCCGGTGCCGGACAGATCGAGGATCCGGGCCAGGAACTCGGTCACGCGCCACCCCCGACCGCGGTGACGCCGTGCTCGGCGTGCTCGTCGCGGGTGACCGGCGAGTCGTCGGCCCCGACCACGACCAGCCGGTCCCGGACCCGCAGCACGTCGACGTCGGTGCGGTAGAGCCGCGACAGCGTCTCCGAGGTCATGACCTCGTCGGTGGTCCCGATCGAGAACCGGCCGTCGACGAGGTAGAGCACCCGGTCCACCAGCGGCAGCACCGGGTTGATCTCGTGGGTCACGAACAGCACCGCGGTGTCCGCGGCGCGGCGGCGCTCGTCGATCAGCCGGGTCACGATCCGCTGGTGGGACAGGTCCAGGCTGAGCAGGGGCTCGTCGCACAGCAGCACCGCCGGGTCCCCGACGAGTGCCTGCGCGACCCGCAGCCGTTGCTGCTCGCCGCCGGACAGCCGCCCGACCGGGGCGTCGGCGTACCCGGTGCCGCCGACCTGGGACAGCGCGCGGTCGACCCGCTCGCGCCGCTCGCGTCGCCGCCCCAGGCCGAGGCCGAAGCGGTGCCCGTCGAGACCGAGACCGACGAGGTCGCGCCCGCGCAGCGGCAGGTCCGGGTCCAGCGGCTGCTGCTGCGGGACGTAGCCGATCTCGGGGCTGCCGCGTCGCGGGGTGTGCCCGCCGACGGTCACGGTGCCCTCGGACAGCGGGAGCAGCCCCAGCAGGACGCGCATCAGCGTCGTCTTGCCGGAGCCGTTCGGACCGAGGACGGCGACGAACTCGCCGGGTGCGACGTCCAGGTCGAGGCCGGACCACAGGGTCCGGTCCCCGAACCGCAGGCCTGCCCCGCGCAGCGACAGCGCGGACCGTTCCGGGAATCCCATGTCAGCGGTTCAGCGCCGCGGACAGCTCGTCCAGGTTGGCGTTCATCCACTGCACCCAGTCGGTGGTGCCCGCGGGCAGGGTCTCCGACATCTGGATCACCGAAACGTTCGCCTTCTGGGCCGCGTCGCGGACCTGGTCGGTGGTCGGCGAGGTCGTCTGGCTGTTCAGGATCAGCGCGTCGACCGGCGGCTGGGCGGTGAACAGCCCCAGCATCTGCGCGACGACGGCGGCCGGCGGGTCGGTGCCCTCCTCGACGGCCGAGGAGAACTCCTGCGGGGTGGCGTTCGCGATCCCGGCGGCCTGCAGCAGGTAGTCGGGCACCGGCTCGGTGACGGCGACCCGGGCACCCGGGTGTGCACGGCCGATCTCGGTGGCCTTCGACGTCAGCTGGGCGACGCCGCCCTGGAGGGTCTGGGCGTTGGTGCGGAAGTACTCCGCGGCGCTCGGGTCGATCCGGCCGAGCTGCTCGGCGAGCTGGTCGGCGACCCGGCCGACCGCGGCCGGGTCGTACCAGACGTGCTCGTTGAACGAGCCGTGCTCGTGCTCGTGCTCGGCGCCCGCGGCGGGCTCGGCCCCGGCCTCACCGGCGTGGTCGTGGTCGGCGCCGGTGGTCGGCTCGGCGGCGTGGTCGTGGCCATGGTCGTCCGCGGCGGCCTCCTGGGCCCCCTCGATGCGGGAGACCTCGACGGCGTCGATCAGCGGGGCCTTGTTGCCGGAGGCGGAGACGAGGTCGGTCATGAAGGCGTCGTACCCGCCGCCGTTCATGAGCAGCAGCTGGGCCTCGCCGACGGTGGCCGCGTTCTGCGGGGTGGGCTCGTAGCCGTGCGGGTCGACGTCGGGGGAGCTGATGATCGACTGGACCTGGGCGTAGTTGCCGCCCACGGCGCGGGCGACGGCGCCCCAGGCGTCGGTGGAGGCGACGATCTTCACCTGCGGGGTGTCGGCGCTGGTGGGGGCGTCGACCTGGCCGGAGCCGCAGGCGGTCAGCCCCAGGGCGAGTGCGGCCAGCCCGGCCACGAGCGCGGCCGGGCGGAGCGGGGATCGGGACACGGACGGAACTCCCATCAACACATCGGCATACATTTATTGGAAATCATTCTCAGATTCACTCTACCGTTGCACGGCGCGCCGGGCCCGCGCCCGCCGTGTGATCCCGTCGCGGCCGGTCGGGGCCGACTTTCACGTGCGTGACCGCGCCGCTACCGTTCGGGGAATGACCGGACCCCAGCACCCGCGGCGCCCGGCGACGCTGGCGTCGCTGGCCGCCGAGCTCGGGGTCTCGCGGACGACCGTGTCGAACGCCTACAACCGGCCCGACCAGCTGTCCGCGCCGCTGCGCGAGCGCGTCCTGGAGGCGGCCCGCCGGCTCGGCTACCCGGGCCCGGACCCGGTCGCCCGCTCACTGCGCACCCGGCGTGCCGGTGCGGTCGGCCTGCTGCTCACCGAGGCGCTCAGCTACGCCTTCCGCGACCCGGGCGCCACCGGCTTCCTGGAGGGGCTCGCCCTGGCCTGCGAGAAGGCGGGCACCGGGCTGCTGCTGATCCCGGTCAGCCCGGAGCACTCCGACGTCGACGCGGTCTACCAGGCCGGGGTCGACGGGTTCGTCGTCTACTCGGTCAGCGAGGACGACCCGCACTTCCGGGCCGTCCTGCAGCGCCCGGTGCCGACGGTGGTCTGCGACCAGCCCACCGGGATCACCGGCGTGGACCGGGTCGGCGTCGACGACCGCGCCGGCACCCTCGCGCTCGGCCGGCACCTCGTCGAGCTCGGCCACCGCCGCGTCGGCGTGCTCTGCATGCGCCTGTCGTCGCACCGGCACGACGGCCCGGCCGACATCGCACGCCAGGAGGGGAGCTCCTACGCCGTGCAGCGCGAGCGCCTCGCCGGGCTGCGCGCGGCGTTCACCGAGGCCGGTGTCGACTGGGCCGACGTCCCGGTCATCGAGCGGTTCGAGCACTCCCTCGACGCCGGCGCGGACGGTGCGGCCACCCTCCTGGCGTCGCACCCCGGCATCACCGCGCTGGTGTGTACCTCCGACATCCTCGCCCTCGGCGCGCTGCGCGAGGCCCGCGACCGCGGCGTGCGGGTCCCCGAGGACCTCTCGGTCGCCGGGTTCGACGGCGTGCCCGAGGCCGAGCGCCTCGGCCTGACCACGGTCCGCCAGCCGTTCCGGGAGAAGGGCCTCGAGACCGGGCGGCTGCTGCTCGAGCGCGGCGACCGCCACGTCCCCGAGTACGTCACCCTCCCGACCGAGCTGATCGTCGGGTCGACCACCCGGGAACTGCGTCAGTCCGGGGAGTTCTTCTCCGGATGGTGAGTCTGTCCGGGCTGCGGCGCTACCCGGTGAAGTCCTGCCGGGGTGCCGAGGTGGCGCGCGCCGTCGTCGAACGGGCCGGTCTCGCCGGGGACCGGCGGTGGATGCTCGTCCGCGACGACGGCGCCGTGGTCACCGCGCGCACCCATCCCCGGCTCGTGCTCGTCGCACCCACCCCCGCCGCCGACGGGCTCCGCCTGACCGGGCCGGGGATGCCGCCGCTGACCGTCCCGGTGCCCGACGGCGAGCCGCTGCCAGCCCGCGTGCACCGCTGGGACACCGCGGGCGTCCCGGCCGGCTCCGAGGCCGACGCCTGGTTCTCGGACCTGCTCGGCTCCCCGGTGCGGCTGCTCCACCTCGACGACCCGGCCCGGCGCCGTCCCGACCCGGACTTCTCCCATGACGACGACCGCGTCTCCTTCGCCGACGGCTACCCGCTGCTGCTCACCTCCGTCGCCTCGCTCGACGCGCTGAACGCACTGGTCGCCGAGGGCAGGCACGCGGCGGAGGCGCCGCTGCCGATGACCCGGTTCCGGCCGAACGCCGTCGTCGAGGGCGCACCCGCGTGGGCCGAGGACGGCTGGCGGCGCATCCGGATCGGCGCCGCGGAGTTCCGGGTGGCGAAGGGCTGCGCCCGCTGCGTGCTCACCACCGTCGACCCGGAGACGGCGGCCAAGGGCCGCGAGCCGATGGCGACCCTGGCCCGGCACCGGCGGTTCGACGGCAAGGTGTGGTTCGGGGTCAACCTGATCCCGGACGACCCGGGCGCGGAGATCACCGTCGGTGACCCGGTCGAGGTGCTCGACGCCGTCGACCCGGCCTGCGGCCCGCCGCGCTGACCCGACCGGCGACGGATCGTCCCGGCCCGTCGGTATCGTCGGGTTCGGGTCGCCCGTCCGGGTGGCCGGACCGGGCGAGGGGGAGGCTGGGTTGAACGACGCCGGCCCGCCCCGACGCCCGCGCCGCGGCCCGCCGCACGGACGCTCCGCCGTGCCGCCGCCGGCGTCTCCGCCCGCCGCACCGCGCCCGCCGTCGGGTCCGCCGCGCCCTGCCGGCCCGGACCCCGCGCGAGCCCCGGGACCGGGCGGCGCCCGGCCCGCCCCGTCGGACCAGCGCGGCCCGGGACGGGGCGGACCCCCGCGCGTCGCCGGCCGGGGTCCCGCGTCGCCGTCCGCGCCGCCGGCCCCGCCCACCGGGCGTTCCGCGCCGCCCGCACCGCGCGTCGTCCCGCCCCGCCGCGGCCCGGCGTTACCCCCGGCCGCCCCACGGCCGGTCCCACCGGCCGACGACCGCGTGGACGCCGACCGGCGCCGGGACGAGGCATCGCAGGCGCCGGAGGTGCTCCACCCCGCCCAGCGACCCCTGCCCTCCCGCCGCGGCGTCCGCCGGAGCGGCCCGCCCCCGCGACGCGGAGCGGCGGTCCCGGAACCCCGGCCGGAGGTCGGCCGCCCCTCGCGCCGCCCGATCGGGCCGCAGGTCGCGGCGCTGCGGGAACGGCTGCGCCGGCTGCGACCGCAGCGGCCACCGGGGACCCCGCCGCCGTCGACCCGGGCCCGGCTGCGCAGGGTGCTGCGCTGGGCGCTGGTCGCCCAGACCGTCCCGCTGGTCCTGGAGGCTTATTCAGGCTCCGTCAGGTAAGTGTGTAGAAGATGAGTCCGATGACTGCCGAGATTGTCGTTTTAAATGTGGCGTAGGGCCGCCGGTAGTCTGTGTGGAGAACTTTCCACGTTTTGATATGGGCGATGACTCGTTCGATGGTGGCGCGTGTGTGGTTGAGGCTCTTGTTGAATGTTTTTTGCCAGTCGAGAAGTTCCCGGCCGGGTGGTTTTTTGAACGGGGTGAGCATGCCGCGCCCGATGTATCCTTTATCGCCGATCGGGGGGTATGTGGCGAGGTGGTCGAGGGCGCCGGATTGGTCGAGGCAATATAGGTCGTGTCGGGATCCTGGGGTCGGGTCGGAGATCCACGACAGCTGCCCTTCCAGGGTGGCTGCGACCTGGACGACGACGCCGGTGGTGCGATGCTTGCCCGACCACAGACCCGGCACCGCGGCCCATGACCAGCAGGGCAGCAAGGTTCCATCGATGATGTACTGCCGATCGGCACGAAGCTCCTCTGCCGTCGGAACGACACTCCGCAGCGCCTGTGCCAGCAACGGTGTCACCCCCGTGATCGCTCGACTAACCGTCGACTGCGACACCCCATAGGTTTCCGCCAACTCCCACTGCACACGATTCCCGCGCAGATACGCCAACGTGATCACCACCGACCAGAACAACCCCAGAACCGGCGGCCAAGACAAACGTGCCTCCGTCGCGTCCCGCTGATCCTGCTCATACACTATAGCGACAAGATCCTGAATTTCATCACGCCGGAAACCAGTGGTATAGTACATACTGCGGCAGCCCGTTCATCTCGGATTGATTCGGCAAACCAATATTCGCGATGGACGGGCTGTCGCCCAATCCGACACGCCGGGCTAGATCGTTATTTCACGGGGCCTGAATAAGCCTCCTGGTACTGCTGTTCACGCTGGTCAACCCGCCGTACACGATGTTCCGGCTGTGGAACTTCGGGCCGACCGTCGCGCAGTGGACCGACGCCGAGCACGTGTCGCGCAACTTCCTGGTCGTGGTGATGGGGCAGGAGGACCAGCAGTTCCCGGAGCGGACGCTCGCCGTCGACTACGGGATGCAGTGGGCGCGCGTCCAGGCGTACCTGGACGGCACCGACGACCCGTCCGGGTCGACGATCACCCAGCAGACCTCGAAGAACCTGTTCCTGTGGGCCGGTCGTTACCCGCCGCTCGAACCGCTCCGCAAGGCACTGGAGATCCCGCCGGCCGAGACGATGGAGATCGTCATGTCCAAGCGGCGGATCCTGGAGATCTACGTCAACGTCGCGCAGTTCGCGCCGCGCGTCTACGGCGTCTGCGCCGCGTCCTGGTACTACTTCGGCAAGTCCAGCCGCTCGCTCAGCGTCGACGAGTCCGCCCAGCTCGTCGGGCTGCTGCCGTCCCCGCTGCACGTCGAGCGCGCCCCCGGAGGTGGCATGCGCTTCCTCGGCGACGCCAACGGCAACGGCGTCGCCGTCCCCGGCGAGCGCGGCTGGATCAGCGCGAAGGGCTACTGGCACGCCCGCGAGCGCGCCCCGCGCTGGTACGCCCAGATGGGCGGGCTCGCCGCGACCGAGGGCATCGGCATCGCGGGCAACGCCTCCGACCTGCCCGCCGCCGACGACCCGTGCCGCGAGCCCCCGGCCGCGCTGGCCGACCTCGACTGACCCGGCCCCGTCACGCCCCGGTGCGCAGCGCGGCGAGGCGTTGCAGGACCGCGGCCATCTCCTGCGGGTCGGCGACCCGGTACCCGGCGGCGGTGTCGCCGTCGCCGACCTTGATCCCGACGTCGCCGTCGCCCAGCACCCGGAACGCGGTCTCGTCGGTGACGTCGTCGCCGCCGAACAGCACCGCGTCGACGCCCAGCGCTGCCCGCAGCGCGTCGACCGCGGACCCCTTCGTCGTCTCGACGACCGCCAGGTCCAGCACGTCCTTGCCGGCGGTGGCGTCCACCCCGTCCCGGACCCAGTCGGCGCGGACCCGTTCCAGCAGGGCCGTCCCGGCGGCCGGGTCCATCCCGCGCACGTGCACCGCACCGCCCGCGGGCTTGGTCTCCAGCCGCGCCCCGGGAGTCCCGTCGACCACGGCGCGCAGGCCGTCGAGCAGCGTCGCGCGCCGCTGCTCCTGCTCGGCGGTGAGGAGGCCGCCGCGGCCGAGCAACGCGCCGAGCTCGTCGTCGTACTCGGCGCCGTGGCTGCCCACCAGCCCGACCGGCGGGCCGAACCCGGAGACGGCCGCGAGGTCGTCGCGGCCACGCCCGGACAGCATCACCACGGTCGTGTCGTCGAGCGCGGCGAGACGACGGACGGCGTCGGCGGCGGCCGGCAGCGGCCGGGACGCCGACGGGTCGTCGACCAGCGGGGCCAGCACGCCGTCGAAGTCGAGCGCGACGAGCAGCCGCGGCACCCGGGCGAGGCGGGTCAGCGCGTCGTCGAGGCTCACTGCTCCACCCGGATCCCGAGCGCCTCCAGGAACGAGGTCGCCCAGCGGTCGACGTCGTGGTCGAGGACCTGTCTGCGCAGGGTGCGCATCCGTTTCCTGCCCTCCTCGGCGTTCATGGTCAGCGCCGCGTACAGCGCCTCCTTGACGCCGTCGGTGTCGTGCGGGTTCACCAGCAGGGCACTGGTCAGCTCGATCGCGGCGCCGGCGAACTCGGACAGCACGAGACAGCCGCCGTCGTCCGGGCGGCAGGCGACGTACTCCTTGGCGACGAGGTTCATGCCGTCGCGCAGCGGGGTCACGAGCATGACGTCGGCGGCGAGGAAGAACGCGGCAAGCTCCTCGCGCGGCAGCGACCGGTGCAGGTAGTGCACCGCCGGGTGCCCGACGCGGGCGAACTCGCCGTTGATCCGCCCGACGGCCTGCTCGATGTCGGCGCGCATCTGCTGGTAGTGCTCGACCCGCTCGCGCGACGGCGTCGCCAGCTGGATCATGACGGCGTCGTCCACGGTCACCCGCTGCTCCTCCAGGAGTTCGTGGAAGGCGCGCAGCCGGACGTCGATGCCCTTGGTGTAGTCGAGCCGGTCGACGCCCAGGACGATCTTGCGCGGGCTGCCCAGCTCCTCGCGGATCTGCGCGGCGCGCTTCTCCACCTCGGGGGTGCGGGCCAGCTCGTCGAGCCGGTGCGAGTCGATCGAGATCGGGAAGGCGCCGAGCCGGATACGCCGGCCGCCGTGGCGGAGCACCTCGGGGTCGCGCTCGGAGACGGCCCCGGCGAGCTCCTGGGCGAGCCAGTGGAAGTTGCGGACGCCGCCGTCGGTGTGGAAGCCGACCAGGTCCGCGCCGAGCAGCCCCTCCATGATCCGGGTCCGCCACGGCAGCTGGCGGAACAGCTCGACCGGCGGGAACGGGATGTGCAGGAAGAAGCCGATCCGCAGGTCCGGGCGCAGCTCGCGCAGCTTCCCCGGGACGAGCTGCAGCTGGTAGTCCTGCACCCAGACCGTCGCGCCGTGCGCGGCGATCTTCGCGACCTCCTCGGCGAAGCGCTGGTTCACCGCGGTGTAGGCGCGCCACCAGTGCCGGTGGAACTGCGGCGGCGCGACGACGTCGTGGTAGAGCGGCCACAGCGTGCCGTTGGAGAAGCCCTCGTAGTAGTCGGTGACCTCGCTCGCGGTGAGCGTCACCGGGAACAGCGACAGGCCGTCCTCGGCGAAGGGCTCGACCTCGGCGTCGGCGCCGCCCGGCCAGCCGACCCAGGCGCCCTCCCGGGCCCGCAGGGTCGGCTCCAGCGCCGTGACCAGGCCGCCCGGGCTGCGTCGCCAGGTGGTGCTGCCGTCCGGGTGCCGCTCCAGGTCCACGGGGAGCCTGTTGGCCACCACCACCAGATCCGCCGCCGACACCGGTTCCCCTGTGGACACACGCCCTCCTCGACGCTCGACCCTCGCGCCGACCCTACTTCGGATCGGCGCCGTCGGCCGTGCCGTCCGACACCGGGGAGCCGACGGCCGCTCCGCCGGTGGGTGAGTTCTCGGCCCCGCCGGGCCGGTCCTCCGGGCGGCGGCGCGGGCTGGCCACGAACTGCCCCAGGGCGACGCCCGCGGCCAGCGCCAGCCCGACGGCCAGCGCGATCGTGATCGTCACCAGTCCCTCGGACGGCCCCTCGATCGCCAGCTGGTAGAAGCCGCGGTAGGCGGCCAGACCGGGCAGCAGCGGTGTGACCCCGGCGAGGGTGACGACCATCGGCGGGGTCTGGGTGCCCCGGCGCAGCAGGCCCGCCGCCAGGCCGACGACGAGCGCAGCGGCCCCGGTCGCCGGCACCTGCCCGAGCCCGGCGTTCTGCGTGAGCAGGCCGTAGACGAGCCAGCTCGACGCGCCGACCGCGCCCGCGATCGGCAACGACCGCAGTGGCGCGTACCCGGCGAGCGCGTAGAACGCCGCCGCCAGCGCACCGGAGACCAGCGACAGCCCGAACTGGCCGGGACCGGACGGCAGGTCCCCGGACACCTCGATCTGGGTGCCCATCGCGAGCCCCAGCTGCAGCCCCAGCACGACGCCGGTCAGCAGCCCCGCCGACAGCAACGAGATCTCCACCATGCGCGCGGCCGCGGTCAGGTAGTAACCGGTCAGCGCGTCCTGCACGGTCGAGACCACACTCAGCCCGGACAGCAGCACCGTGATGCCGGCCGCGACGACGTAGGACGCCCGGGTGCCCGGCGGGAACACCTCCAGCTGCACCAGGGCCACCGTCGAGGCGGTGACGAGGAACCCGCCGACCACCTGCTGGAAGAACGCCGCGACCCCGCGCCGCGCCAGCACCCGTCCGATCCGGTCGATGATCGCGGTGGTGACGAACGCCGTCGTCGCGGTCAGCGGGCCGCCGCCGAGCAGCAGGGCGATCGACGCGGCCAGCGCGGCCCAGCCGAACGTCGCCACCCAGCGCGGGTACGGGTGCGGATGCCGCACCACCTCCGACACCTTCGACGACGCCGCCCGCACGTCGAGCCGCCCCGCCTCGACCTCGCGGATGATCTCCTCGGTCTCGGCCAGCCGGGAGAGGTCGAGCGTCCGGTAGCGGACCAGCCGCATCGTCGTCACCGGCTGCGCGGCGTTGCCCCGGTGGCAGCACATGGTGATCGAGGTGAACGTGATGTCCACGTCGACGGCGGGCAGACCCGCCAGGTTGGCCAGCCGCAGCATGGTCGCCGTGACCTCGTCGACCGACTCGCCGGAGGACAGCGCGATCTCACCGATCCGCATGCAGAGGTCCAGGACCTCCTGCACGCGGGCGTCGTCGGGGACCTGCGGGCCGAGCATGAGCATCGGCACCGTCGACGGACCCGGGGTGAGCAGCCGTCTCGCGTCACGCCGCAGCGCGCCGCGCAACCGCCGCGCGAACCGGTCGGCCGGCGGCGTTCCCTCGGCCACGGGTCACTCCCTCCGTCGGTGCTGTCCGCACCAGGCTAGGGGCGGGCCGACGGCGCCCTGCCCGGCCCCACACCCGGCGTCGGCGGGGGCGGGCGGGAGGGTCGTGACGGTGCCGGGGCGTTAGGCTGTGGTCCCTCGCCGGTGTAGCTCAGTGGTAGAGCAACCGCCTTGTAAGCGGTAGGTCGTCGGTTCGATCCCGACCTCCGGCTCCAGGTCCGAACAGCGGAAACGCTCGGATCCTCGAGCCTGCGACGTGGAGCCATGGGTCGTGCGAACGGGTCCTGCTCGCCGGCTCGCGGCGGCCGGGGCGACCGCTTTCATCCCATTCGCGACGCGGCGAGGCAGAACCCCGGGCGTGGGTCCAGCCGCGACGAATCTAGGAGGCTTATTCAGGCTCCGTCAGGTAAGTGTGTAGAAGATGAGTCCGGTGACTGCCGAGATTGTCGTTTTAAATGTGGCGTAGGGCCGCCGGTAGTCTGTGTGGAGAACTTTCCACGTTTTGATATGGGCGATGACTCGTTCGATGGTGGCGCGTGTGTGGTTGAGGCTCTTGTTGAATGTTTTTTGCCAGTCGAGAAGTTCCCGGCCGGGTGGTTTTTTGAACGGGGTGAGCATGCCGCGCCCGATGTATCCTTTATCGCCGATCGGGGGGTATGTGGCGAGGTGGTCGAGGGCGCCGGATTGGTCGAGGCAATATAGGTCGTGTCGGGAGCCTGGGGTCGGGTCGGAGATCCACGACAGCTGCCCTTCCAGGGTGGCTGCGACCTGGACGACGACGCCGGTGGTGCGATGCTTGCCCGACCACAGACCCGGCACCGCGGCCCATGACCAGCAGGGCAGCAAGGTTCCATCGATGATGTACTGCCGATCGGCACGAAGCTCCTCTGCCGTCGGAACGACACTCCGCAGCGCCTGTGCCAGCAACGGTGTCACCCCCGTGATCGCTCGACTAACCGTCGGCTGCGACACCCCATAGGTTTCCGCCAACTCCCACTGCACACGATTCCCGCGCAGATACGCCAACGTGATCACCACCGACCAGAACAACCCCAGAACCGGCGGCCAAGACAAACGTGCCTCCGTCGCGTCCCGCTGATCCTGCTCATACACTATAGCGACAAGATCCTGAATTTCATCACGCCGGAAACCAGTGGTATAGTACATACTGCGGCAGCCCGTTCATCTCGGATTGATTCGGCAAACCAATATTCGCGATGGACGGGCTGTCGCCCAACCCGACACGCCGGGCTAGATCGTTATTTCACGGGGCCTGAATAAGCCTCTAGGTGTTGCTGGCCATGACGTTGCCGACGTTGGATGGCGTTGTCCGGTCACCCTGTGTGGGGTCCCATAGCCCGGTCGCGGAGCCGGCCCGTAGGTGGTCGCCGTAGAAGCCGACCTTCCACTGGATCAGGGCGCGGGATTGCTCGAGAGCCTCAATCTGGCCCTCGATGCGATGCAGGTGCGCGTCGAGGATCCGTAGGCGTTCGTTCTCGTTGCCTGGCCCCTGTCGGACCAGCGCGGCGAGTTGGGCGAGGTCCGTGAGGGGCATGCCTGATTCGCGGAGCTTGACGCCGTATCGGAGCCACTCGATATCGGCGGCAGTATATGTTCGTCGGCCGCCGGCTGTCCGTCGTACGGGGCTGACGAGCAGGTTCTCACGCTCGTAGTACCGCAACGCGTGCACACTAAGCCCTGTCCGTTCAGCGACCTCACCGATCGTGAACATCTCCTGGGCCTGTCCCGATTCACTCATGCGACCCTCTTTCGCCCTTGACCTAGAGGGAACTCTAACTCCTACGTTGGCGGCATGACAGCGAATGTGCAGGCACCTCTCGACTCCGGATTCACCGCCACGTCCACGACCGATGACGTGATGGCGGGTGTCGATCTGGGGGGCGCGACGGCGATGGTCACGGGCGGATACTCGGGCCTGGGTCTGGAAACAACCCGTGCCCTAGTGAAGGCGGGTGCGCGCGTGCTAGTGCCCGCGCGGCGTCCCGAGCTCGCCCACGAACGACTTGGACACCTCAGCAACGTCACTGTGATGCCCGCGTTCCGCAGTTGATGGGCACATGAGCGGGGTCCGCGGGGAGTAAGGCCTGGTCAGCGTGCTGCGCCTGCGTGAGAGTGCTCGAAAACGTGGGCACACGTTTTGGCGGGTTGAGGCTTGTGTGAGCTGCCCGGAGTGTGATCGGCTGCGGTCATGTATCTGCGGACGACCGAGCGGCGGAACAAGGACGGCTCGGTCGTGCGCTACCTGGCCCTGGCCCACAACCAACGCGTCGGTGCCACCACGAAGGCGAACGTGCTGCTCAACCTCGGCCGGGAGGACCGCCTGGACCCCGACGGGCTGCGCCGGCTGGTCCGCTCGATCAACCGCTACCTGGGCGAACCCGGCACCGACGCCGGCACGGACGCCGCTGAGTCCGCGGGCGCCGGTACCGCGGCCGAGGGGCTGCGGTTGATCGCCTCCCGCCCGGCCGGGGCGGCGTGGTTGCTGAACGGGCTGTGGAAGGCCCTGGACGTCGAGGCCGCCCTGCGCAAGGTGCTGGGTGGGCGCCGGTTCACCACCGATGTCGAGCGGGTGCTGTTCGCGCTGGTGGCGAACCGGGCGATCGACCCGTCCTCGAAGCTGGCCGCGGCCGAGTGGGTCGGCCACGACGTGGCGATCCCCGGCCTGGACGCGCTCAGCGAGGATCAGGCGTATCGGGCGATGGACCTGCTGATCGAGGCCGACACCGACGCGAAGGTGCAGGAGGCGGTGTTCTTCGCGGTCGCGGACCTGCTCAACCTCGAGGTCGACCTGCTGTTCTTCGACACGACCAGCACCTACTTCGAGCGCGACACCGAGGACCCCGACCCCGCCGAGGGCACCGACAGCAGCACCGACAGCAGCGTCGACGGATCAGACGCAGTGGCAAGCCCAGGCGGCCCGGGCGGGTTCCGGCGCTACGGGCACTCCAAGGACCACCGCCGGGACCTGCCGCAGATCGTCATCGGGCTGGCCGTCACCCGGGAAGGCATCCCGGTCCGGTGCTGGTGCTGGCCCGGCAACACCAACGACCAGGCGATCCTGCCGCAGGTCAAGGACGACCTACGGGGGTGGCGACTGGGCCGCGTGGTCACCGTGGTCGACCGCGGGTTCTCCTCCCGGGACAACCTGGCCTACCTTCAGCGCGCGGGCGGGCACTACATCGCCGGCGAACGGATGCGCGACGGCAGCCCGCACGCCGCCCAGGCACTGTCCCGCCAGGGCCGCTACCAGCAGGTTCGGGACAACCTGCGCGTCAAGGAAGTCCGGATCGACTCCACCCCCGGCGTCCGGTGGATCATCTGCCACAACCCCGACGAGGCCGAACGCGACCAGGCCGCCCGCGAAGCCGCGATCGCCAGGATCTCCGCCGAGCTCGACCGCATCGCGTCCGCCCGCACCCGAGCCCGCGAGGCCGCCCGCACCCGCCGCGCCGCCACCACAACCAGCAAGGCCGCGTGGCGGCACGCCGCCCGGGCCGCCGAACGTGAGGAGGCCGCGCACGTCAAGGCCGAATGCGCGCTGCGTGAACACCCGGCCCTGGGCCGGTGGCTGCGCCAGACACCGTCCGGGCGGCTGCAACTGGACCGGACCAAGATCGCCGCCGAAGCGAAGCTGGACGGGAAGTACCTGCTGTCCACCTCCGACCCGGACCTCTCGGCCGAGGACGTCGCCCTGGGCTACAAGAACCTGCTGGAGGCCGAGCGCGGGTTCCGCGACTTGAAATCCACCATCGAGCTGCGGCCGGTGTTCCACCGCCTCGAACTCCGCATCCGCGCCCACGTCCTGCTCTGCTGGCTGGCGCTGCTGCTGATCCGGGTCGCCGAACGCCGCACCGGCCGCACCTGGCGCACCATCTCCCGCGAGCTGGGCCGGCTGCACACGATCACCCTCACCGGCCCGGCCGGCACCGTCGTGCAGACCACCGAGCTCACCACCACCCAGGCCGGCATTCTTCGGGCCTGCGGGGTCACCCCACCACCCCGGATCACCACCCTCGACCCCGCCTAACCAGCCCAAACAGCGCCAACAGGCACCGCGGCGGGCATGGACACACGCCCACCCCGCTCCCACACCAGCGGTCCTGCAGGTCAACCCCCGAATTCAGCCCTCACATCTGCCCACGAACTGCGGAATCCGGGTGATGCACATGGACCTGGCGGACCTCGCGAGCGTACGCGCGGCCGCCGAGCAGTTGGGCGCGTCCGAGTCGCGGCTCGACGTGCTGATCACTGCAGCCGGGGTGATGGCTTCTCCCGTGCGGCGCGTCGGACCGGGTTGGGAGAGCCAGTTCGCGATCAACCACCTCGGCCACTTCGTCCTCGTGAACCTGCTGCTCCCGCTACTTGCGAATGCGGACGGAGCGCGAGTGGTGTCGTACTCCTCTGCGGGACACCACCTCTCCGACATCAGGTGGGACGACATGGCCTTCGAGCGCGGCTACGACAAGTGGCTCGCCTATGGGCAGTCGAAGACCGCCAACGCGCTGTTCGCCGTCCACCTCGACGCGATCGCGAAGGACAAGGGCATCCGCGCGTTCTCCCTGCACCCTGGGAGCATCTTCACCGAGCTCCAGCGCGACATCACGCCGGAAGAAGGGGTCGCGCTGGGATGGACCGACGCAGAGGGCAACGTCATCGCGCCCGGACTCAAGACGCCCAGCCAGGGCGCGGCGACCGGCCTCTGGGCGGCGACGTCACCGGACCTCGCCAACCATGGTGGGGCCTACTGCGAGAACTGTGACATCGCGCCGCTCGCCAGTCCAGACGGCTCGATGGACGACGGTGGCGTACGCCACTACGCCGTCGACCCGGCCAACGCCGAACGACTCTGGGAAGTGTCGGCCCAGATGACCGCCATCGAAGGTGCGTCCGCGGGTAGATGACGCACGCGAACGCCCCGCTGTCTATCGAGGGACGCCGTCGACTGATCGATCGATGCCGCACCCGCCTGATTGGTCACGGCTCTTCCGAGATGGGGAGGCTTATTCAGGGACGCTCAACAGACTGCTGCGTTGAGACGCTGGCCTGGGGAAGCGCCTTGCTTCATGATCATCCTGAATAAGCCTCGGGGAACTCGCGCTACGGAATTCACAAAGGGTCAGTCGCTACAAGCAGTTCGGATACCTCGGGCTCGTGTATCGCTCGTCAACGTCGCTACAACAATCGACCGCGACCGACGCGCCTGTGTGGTTCTCACCGCCTGACGAACGACGTCCTGAACCGAGTGATCATCATTGTGGTGGTTTCCGCGGTCGTGGGGAGCGTCGTGTTGGTGCAACGCCGACACGATCGATCCCGACCTTCGATCCGTACGCCGGGCCCGATCATGTCGTCTGATGTGATTTGGGCGGAGATGCTCGGCGATCTCCGGATCCGGATGGGAACGGCATACTCCGGCCCGGTTCGCCGCTGGAACAGTCCCTGATGGCTCCGCTCCTGGTGAACAGGAGTCGGCGAGCCGCCCACGGTGCCGCAGGCGGTCGGGCGCTGGCCGGCCGTCACCCCGGCCGCTCGGGCGGGCTCGGCGCCCGGGGGCGGTCGTGTGTCGTCCGCCGCCCGGGCACCTGCGGTCACCCGGCAGTGATCTCCAGGCCGGCCGGCGAGCCGGCGAGCGCCGCCTTCAGGGCGCGGCTGGGGTCGTCGACCAGCACCTCCTCGTCACCGGCTGCGACGCCGTCGAGGATGGCGCGGGCGACCTCGGGTGCAGCGATCTTTGCGACGTCGAGGTCGGCGACCATGTCCGTGTCCATGAACCCCAGGTGCACTCCGACCACCTGTGTGCCCTGGCTCCGCAGCTCGGCCCGTGCGCCGTTGGTGAACGACCACGCGGCCGCCTTGGTCGCCGCGTAGGACCCTGCGAACGGCAGAGCAGCCCAGGACAGGGCGGAGAGGACGGTCACCAGGGCGCCGCCACCCCGGCGTGCCAGCACCGGCGCGAAGGCCCGGGTCACTGCCACCGGCCCCCAGAAGTTGGTCTCCATCTCGGCCCGGGCGCGTTCGGGATCGGCGTGCAGCAGCGATCCCGCCCCGCTGACCCCGGCGTTGTTGATGACGATGTCCACGTCGCCGGCGCGCTGCGCGGCCTCGTGGATCGTCACGGAGTCGGTGACGTCGAGGCGCAGCGGGACCACCCGGGGATCCTCGTGCCGCAGGCTGCGCGGATCGCGGGTGGCGGCGTAGATCGTGCCCGCTCCGCGGGCGAGCAGCTCGGTGACCAGCGCCGCGCCCAGGCCACGGTTGGCGCCGGTGACCAGCGCGTTGGCCCCGGAGACGATCATCGGACGATCCGCTCGACGATGGTGGCGTTCGCGGTGCCACCGGCTTCGCACATGGTCTGCAGGCCGTAGCGCCCGCCGGTCTGCTCGAGCACCCCGACCAGGGTCGTGGCCAGCCGGGCGCCGCTGGCCCCGAGCGGGTGGCCGATGGAGATCGCGCCGCCGTTCACGTTGACCTTCGCGGCATCCGCGCCGGTCTCGGCGAGCCAGGCCAGCACGACCGAGGCGAACGCCTCGTTGACCTCGAAGACGTCGATGTCGTCCAGCGAGAGCCCGGCGCGCGCGAGCACCTTCGCCGGCGCCGGGATGATGCCGGTGAGCATGAGGACCGGGTCGTCGCCGGTGACGGTCGCGGTGTGGACGCGGGCCCGTGGGGTCCAGCCGTGCGCGGCGGCGATCTCGGAGGTGGTCACGAGCAGTGCGGCGGCGCCGTCGTTGTAGGGGCTGGCGTTGCCGGCGGTGACGGTCCAGTCGATGGCGCCGAAGCGCTCGGTCCACCGCGGGTCGGCGAAGGGGGTGCGCAGCCCGGCGAGCGCCTCGGCCGTCGTGCCCGGCCGGATCGTCTCGTCGGTCTCCAGCTGACCGACGGTCCCGTCGGGGCCGGTGGTCTTGAGCGGGACGACCTCGCGGGCGAATCGCCCGTCGGCCCAGGCCGCGGCGGCCCGCTGGTGGCTGGTCAGGGCGAACTCGTCGAGCTGGCTGCGCGAGAACCCCCACCGGCGGGCGATGAGCTCGGCACTCACGCCCTGAGGGATCAGTCCCGGTGCGTAGCGGGCGGCGACCGACGGCCCGGACGCGTCCTGGGCGACTCCGTCGACGCGGGTCTGGCTGCCGATCGGGATGCGGGACATCGACTCCACCCCGGACGCGATCACGATGTCGTACGCACCGGCGACGACACCCTGTGCGGCGAACGACGGGGCCTGCTGGCTCGACCCGCACTGCCGGTCCACGGTGGTGCCCGGCACCGATTCGGGGAACCCCGCGGCGAGCGTGGCGAACCGGGTCGTGTTGCCGCTCTGCTCGCCCACCTGCCCGACGGCTCCACCGATGACGTCGTCGATCTCCGCCGGATCGAGCTGTGCGCGATCGACCAGCGCCCGTAGTACGTGTGCATGCAGCTCCACCGGGTGCACCCCGGCGTAGGCGCCGTCGGCCTTGCCCTTGGCCAGAGGTGTTCTGACCGTTTCGATGATGACTGCGTCTCTCATGGCTCTCCTCCGGTGGACCGATCGGTCATGGACCGATCGGTCCGTATCGTGCCCCGTCGTACCGGCCGGGTCAAGCAGCGTCTGTGCGGCGGACAGTGAGGTGCTTCTGCCAGCAGCCACGGGTGGTGGTCGGTGTCGGCGACCTCGATCGACGGGGAGGGGCGCCGATTGGACCCGTCTGTCCGCTCCTCCATCGCTCGCGTTCGCTGGGGAGCGTGATGAGTGGGAGCACTTGACATAGTCGAAATGAGAACGACTATGTTGAATGATGAGGATGGTCGGTCCGGACCACCCCAACCACCGGAACGAGGTTCGGCGATGACGCAGAGCACGTCCGTGACCACGCTCGTCGTGCACGGCTTCCTCGACGACGGCGCGGTGTGGGATCCCGTGCTCGACTCCCGGACGCGCCGATCGCCCACCGTCGTCGCCGAGCTGGCAGGCATGGCCGGACGTCCTGACGCGGCCGGGCCCTACACCCTCGCCCGGCACGCGTCCGACGTCGTCGACCTCGTCGACAGCACGACCGGCCCCCTGGTCCTGGTGGGCCAGAGGCCTCGGGGCCCAGATCGTCGAGCTCGTCGCGACGCAGCGGCCGGACCGTGTCGCCGGGTTGGTCCTCGTCGCACCGGTCCCGCTCGCCGGTGCCCGGCTCCCGGCCGACGCCCTGGCGTCGTTCAAGGCCCTCGGCGGCGACGCCGACGCGCAGCGCGCCGTGCGCAGCCGGCTCTCCGACGCGTTCCCCCCGGCGGAGCTCGACCGGCTCGCCGCGGCCGGGAAGCGGATCACCGCCGAGGCGTGCTCGGCCACCGTCGACGCGTGGAACGACGGGGACCCTGCGGGCGCGGCACCGTCGGAGGTCACCGCTCCCGTCGTCGTCCTGCGCGGCGGACGGGATCCGTTCATCACCGCCGAGCTCCTCGACACCCACGTCCTGGCGCGGTTCCCGCACGCGTCGGCGGCCACCGTGGCCGACGCGGGCCACTGGCCCCACGTCGAGCGCCCCGGGACGGTGGTGGCCTACCTCGACGAGCTCGTGGACCGCGTCTCCGGCCCGACCCGGGGGAGCGGGGGCGGCAACACCGCCCACGGAGTGTCCGAGCAGGGCTGGACGAGGGCTTTCGCGCGGCACAGCGCGACCGCCTTCACCGAGGCGCTCGCACCGGACGTGGTGTTGCGTGCCTCGGTGCTGCGGACACCGGTGGAGGGCCGCGACGAGGTCGCGGCGGTGATGGGTGCGGCGAGCGGCATCTACACGTCCCTGGTGTTCACCCACGAGGCACGCCACGGCGCGCGGACCTACCTCGAGTGGGACGCCACGCTGCACGACGGGACCGAGGTCAGCGGCGTCACGCGGCTGGTGGCCGACGAGGACGGTCGGCACGTCGAGATCGCCATCCACCACCGGCCCCTCGACGGCGCACTGCGGTTCTCCGACGAGCTCGGCCGGCGCCTCGAGGGCCGCATCGAGCGCGACCGTTTCCACCGCGCATGAGCGCCGGCAACAGGCTCCGGCGCGAGGACGTCGAGTTCACCGCCGACGACGGCACCGTGCTGCGGGCCTGGCTCCACCTGCCCGACGGGCCCGGGCCGCACTCGGCGATCTCGATGGCCCACGGCTACGCCGGCACCCGCCACCACGGCATCGAGCGGTTCGCCGAGGCCTTCGCCGCCGACGGCCACGCCGTCCTGCTGCACGACCATCGCGGCTTCGGTGCCAGCGGCGGGGTGCCCCGCCAGGACGTCGACCCCTGGACCCAGATCGCCGACTGGCGACGGGCCCTGTCCTTCCTCGAGTCCCGCCCCGAGGTCGACGCCGGCCGCCTCGGACTCTGGGGCACCAGCTACGCCGGCGGGCACGCCCTGGTCCTCGGGGCGACCGACCCCCGGCTCCGCGCGGTGGTCGCGCAGGTCCCCACCATCAGCGGGGCCGAGCAGACCCGTCGCCGGGTCCGGCCGGAGGACCTCCCCGCCTTCCACGCCGGCCTGCTCGACGACGAACGCGCCCGTGCGGCAGGCCGGCCGGCGGCGCGCCGCGCGATCGTCTCGACCGACCCCGGCACGCCGGCCTCCTACCGCGCCCCCGACGCCGTGGCGTTCTACCTGCAGGACGTGCCCGACGGGGTCTGGGCCAACGAGGTGACGGTCCGTTCCACGCTCGCCGCCACCACCTACGAGCCCGGCGTGTACGTCGACCGGGTCAGCCCGACGCCCCTGCTGATGGTCGTCGCCACCCACGACACCGTCACCCTCACCGACACGGCCCTGGCGGCCTACGAACGCGCGCGGGAACCCAAGCGTCTGGTGCTGGTCCCCGGCGGCCACTTCGACCCCTACCTCGCCGGGTTCGACGCCGCGTGCGGCGCCGCCCGCACCTGGTTCGCCGACCATCTCGCTCCCCGGAAGGACTGACGATGTCCCACGTGTCCGTCACCATCGCCGACGGCGTCGCGACGCTGGTGCTGCACAACCCGCCTCAGAACCGCATCGGCACCACCATGGTCGACGAGCTCGACGCCGCGCTCACCGAGATCGCCGCCGGCGACGCCCGCGCCGTGGTCCTGCGCGCCGACGGTCCCGACTTCAGCTTCGGTGGCGACATCGAGCCCTGGCCCCACTGGGGACGCCGTGAGATGCGCGCGCACTTCGAGCACTTCCTGCAGACGTTCAACCGCTTCGAACGCCTCCCGCTCCCCACGGTCGCCGCGGTGCAGGGCCTGTGCTTCGGCGGCGGGCTCGAGCTCGCCGTCCGCGCCGACCTGATCGTCGCCGGCCGCACCGCCCGGTTCGGTCACCCGGAACAGTCGATCGCCATCGTCACCCTGCTCGGCGGGGTCTACCGGATCGCCGAGCGCGCCGGCCGCTCCCGGGCGATGCGCTGGGCGCTGACCTCCGAGCAGGTCCCCGCCGCGGAGATGGAGCGGTTCGGCGTCGTCGACCGGGTGGTGGACGACGAGACCCTCCACGACGAGGCCGCCGCGCTCGCCACCCGGTTCGCCGCCGGTCCCACGCTCGCCCACGCGGCCCACAAGAGTCTCCTGCGGACCTGGGCCGTCGGCGGCGTCGCCGCGGCCGACGAGGCGATCTTCGACGTCGCGATCCCGCTGTTCGACAGCGCCGACACCCGGATGGCGATCCCCACCGCCGTCGAGGCACTGCACGCCGGCCGCCCGCGCCCGGCGATGTCGTTCGAGGGACGCTGACGATGACCGATCTCCTGCACGTCGACGTCCATGTCAGCCCGTCGATCCCCACCGCGATCACCGACCTGCCACCCGACCTCGACGTCCGTGTCTGGTCGCCCATCGCCACCACGCTCATCGGCAGCGCGATCGAGCGCTACCACGCCATGCGCACCCGGCACCCGGACCGGATCAACCCCGGCGCGCTCTGGGGCTCCGCCCGCGCCGCATTCCCGACGGAGACCCGTACATGATCATCGACACTGCCGAGCTGGACGCCACCGAGGCCTACAAGCTGCTCATCGGCAGCATCGTGCCCCGGGCGATCGCGTGGGTCAGCACCGTCTCGACCGACGGCGTCGCCAACCTCGCGCCCATCTCCTTCTTCACCGCGGTCGGGCGCAGGCCGCCGATGGTGTCGCTGACCATGCAGCCCCGCAGCACCGGTGAGCTCAAGGACACCTTCACCAACATCCGCGACACCGGCGAGTTCGTCACCAACCTGGTCTCCCTGCCCCAGGCCCACCAGATGCACCGCACCGCCCACGAATTCGCCCCCGAGGTGGACGAGTTCGAGGCCGTCGGACTCGCCAAGGCACCCTCGGAGGTCGTGGCGGCCCCCCGGGTCCGCGACGCCCCCATCCACTTCGAATGTCGCGTCGACCGGATCATCCCGGTCGGCGACCTCGACGACCACGTCGTGTGGGGTGTCGTCGAACGGGTGCACCTGCGTGACGACCTGTACTTCGACCGCGGCCGGGTCGACACCGCGGCGCTGGCGCCCGTGGGCCGCCTCGCCGCCGAGTACACGCTGGTCGAGAACGTCTTCACCACGCCGCTCGACGACACCGTGCTCCGCGGCCGCGGCGGGCGGATGCGCCGGCTCGACGAGCACGACACCACCTTCAGCCCGATCGAGACCGACGCCTGGTCACCGTCGGGCTCGGTGCGCACCGAGGGCTGACGGGCCACCTGGAGCCGGCGGCCCGGATGCCGCGCGGGTGCCGACGGCCGGGGCGTGCCGTCAGCCGTGCTCGGCGTCGGCCGCCTCCAGCGCCGCGCGCCGCCGTGCCCTGGAGGCGCGCAGGTTCACCGCGTTCCCGCAGACTCGCACGTCGTGCCAGGCGCCGCTGTTGTTGCGGGACCGGTCGTAGAACGCGACCGCACACCGTTCGTTGCGGCAGGTCTTGAGCCGGCGCCAGGTGTCGGCGCGCTGGGCTTCGAGCACCTCGATGAGGAACTGGCCCACCACGGTGCGCCACCCCTGCCCGCGCGGGCGCAGGACCACCGAGCCGTCGGCGGCCAGCACGAGGCCGACCGAGGCGCTGCGCAGGTACTCGTCCTCGGCCGCGCCCTGACCCCGATCCGGTGCGGAGACCACGGCCCGCAGGTCGGCGCGCAGTGCCTGCAGCTCCTCCAGGCCCCGGTCGTCGAGCACCGCCGACGGCAGGGACCGGCCGGTGGTCGCGGTCCAGTCCGACAGCGCCGAGTCGAGCCAGGTCCGCGCGCTGTCGAGCTCCCCGAGCAGATCCGGCTGGCGAGGGCGTTCTGCCGGGATGGTGTTCAGCAGGTCCTGCACCAGGGCCAGGCCGCCGTCGGCGACGGCGGTGTCGTAACGCGACGTGGCGGTCCAGGGCATGGCACGAGTCTAGCGCAGCTCAGTCACTACGACGTAGGCGAGTTTGGTACGTATGCATCGTCTACCTCGTATCCAAGGGCAGAATCAGCTGTCACGGACTTACATCCGACTGACTATGGACGTAAGCTAAAGCTATTTGTTTACGTCGATGCGAGTGGAGCTAAGCCATGAGCCGCCAGGACGCCCTGATCACCGCCGACTGGGCGGAGGAGAACCTCGGCACGCCCGGTGTGGTGTTCGTCGAGGTCGACGAGGACACCACCGTCTACGACGGCGGGCACATCCCCGGTGCCGTCCGGATCGACTGGAGGACCGAGCTGCAGGACCAGGTCCGTCGCGATGTCGTCGACCGGGCCGGCTTCGAGGCGCTGCTCTCGGACAAGGGCATCGCGAACGACGACACGGTGGTGCTCTACGGCGGCAACAACAACTGGTTCGCCGCCTACGCCTACTGGTACTTCACGCTCTACGGCCACCCGGCGGTGAGACTGCTCGACGGCGGCCGCAAGAAGTGGGAGCTCGACGGGCGCAGGCTCGACACCGCCGTGCCGGCGCGCCCACGGACCACCTACACCGCGCGTGAGCAGGACCGCTCGATCCGAGCCTTCCGCGACGAGGTCGTCGACGCGATCGGAACGGCGTCGCTGATCGACATCCGTTCGCCCGAGGAGTACGCCGGTCGGCTGCTGGCCCCCGCGCACCTCCCCCAGGAGCAGGCCCAGCGTGGCGGGCACATCCCGGGGGCGGTGAACATCCCGTGGAGCCGCGCGGTCGCCGAGGACGGCACGTTCAGGTCCGACGACGACCTGCGGGCGCTCTACGGGGGTGCGGGCATCGACCGCGACACCAGGGTCATCACCTACTGCCGCATCGGCGAGCGCTCCTCGCACACCTGGTTCGCCCTGCACGAGCTCCTCGACCACCCCGAGGTGAAGAACTACGACGGGTCCTGGACCGAGTACGGCTCGCTGGTCGGGGTGCCTGTCCAGACCGGCGACGAGCGGGGCTCCGCCGTCGCTCCGTCCCGGGCGTGACGACGCCGATGAGGACCCTGGTGCTCGGCGCCGGTGCGACCGGGGGCTACCTCGGCGCGCGTCTGCTCGCCGCGGGCCGCGAGGTCACCTTCCTGGCTCGCCCGGCCACCGCCGACCGGCTGTCCCTCGAGGGGCTGCAGATCCGCGGGGTCGACGGGGTGACCCACTCCCACCTGCTCCCGTCGGTGGTGACCGCCGACGAGCTGCGCTCCCCGTACGACCTGGTCGTCGTGGCGGTGCGCGGCAACGCGCTGCCGGACGCGGTGAAGGACGTCGCCGCCGCGGTGGGACCGCACACCCAGATCGTGCCGCTGCTCAACGGGATGGCGCACCTGGACACGCTGGTCGATGCCTTCGGTGCCGGAGCGGTGCTCGGGGCGACCGCCCGGCTGGCGGCCACCCTGCTGCCGCACGGCGTGATCGTCGAACAGGCGGTCGGCGCCACGCTGGAGCTCGGACGTCCGGGAGCCCCGGGCGAGGACCCCGCGGTCGAGGCGGTCCGCCGCGAACTCTCCGTGGACGGGATCGCGGTGCGCGTCGTCGAGGACATCCGTTCCGCGATGTGGGCGAAATGGGTCTTCATCGCCGCGAGCACGGTGCTGACGTGCCTGGGCGGCGCCCGGGTGGGGGACGTCGCGGCGGCCCCGGGTGGACCGGGCCTCGTCGACGCCGTGGTCACCGAGCTCTCCGCCGTCGCCGGGGCCGACGGCCACGCCGGCGACCCCGCAGCGCTCGTGCGCGGTCTCTCCGATCCGAGCTCGGGGTTCGTGCCGTCGATGACCCGCGAGCTGTGGGCCGGGCGACCGGTGGAGGTCGAGGTTCTCGACGAGCTCGCGGCCCTCGCCCGACGCCGAGGGCTCGCCTCGCCGTTGCTCGACGCGGCGCGGGTGCGCCTGCGGCTCGGCCGTGAGCCGAGGCCGGTGGGCTGAGCGAAGTACGGCGCCCCGGGAGACGGGCTCGGATGGTCAGTCGCGACGGAGCGCCCAGCCGGCGCGGCCCAGCGCGACGGCGACGACGATGCCCGACACCAGGCCGACCGCGGGCATGATCAGCAGGGCCGGGGACCAGTCACGGCTCAGGCTCAGCACCGACTCGTAGGCGCTGTCGCTGCGGGTCGGGCCGTAGGACACCACCTCGTAGGACAGCGAGGGGGCCAGCATCGTGCAGAGCAGGCCGAGGAACGCGCCGAACACACCGAGCACGACAGCGAGTGGACGCATCTTCCCATCGTGTCGAGCCGCCGGTTCTGCCGACGAGGCGGGTCTCAGGCGCAGAGTCCCTGCGGGGCGGCGACGGGTTCGAACTGGGCCGAGCCGCCCGGCCATCGGAACACCGGGATGTCGGGGGTGGCGAGGGTCATCGATCCGGCCAGGTGCTGGTCGGGACCGATCTCGGTCTCGGCGGTCAGCGGGTCCGCGGCCTCGGGCTGCGCGATCCACGTCCTGCCCGCGAACTGTGCGGTGTGGATGCCGCAGTGGACGTAGAGGTGGTACTCGTAGCTGACGCCGAGGCGGGCGTCGGGGACGGTGCCGTAGTGGACGACCGGTGGCTGGCCGGGGATGTGTTGCACGCTGCTCGGTACGGGCACCGGCGTCGCGCTGGCGGGAGGGGGCGGCGGAGTCCCGTAGTAGATCGGTGGGATGCCCTCGTGCTGTGTGCATCCGGTCAGCAGAGCGGCCGACGCCGTGAACACTGCGGCGACTCCGGCAGCTCCGAGAGGTGGGCGCACGACACGACCGTAGCGGCCCCGATGCCGGCCCGGACGGTCTCTCGCGATCCGGATCGGGAGCGGGCAGCGTCGTCCGCCGACGGCGCGTCACCTCAGCGGACGGCGCGCGCCCGCAGGGCGGTGAGCCCGCCGTCGAGGCGCAGGTCGATCCCGTTCAGCCAGGAGGCCGCGGGCGACAGCACGAACTCGACGACGGCGGCCACCTCGTCGGCGCGCGCGTTGCGCCCGACCAGCCGGCTCGCCTCGTCGAGGGTGGGCATCGTCGCCCGGAAGTCGGCCAGGATCGGGGTCTCGACCGGGCCGGGGCTGACGCTCACCGCCCGGACACCGCGTGGGTGCAGCGTCGCCGCCAGATCGACGGCGAGGGCGTGGACCACCTGCTTGGACAGCTGGTACGCGCCGGGACCGTCGAGTGCGGTGGCCTCCAGTGCGGCCTGCAGGTCGTCGTCGTCGAGCGCGAGGTAGCGGTCGAGCTCGTCCGGGGTCGCGGTGCCCCGGTACCCGGCCATCGACGACAGCAGCACCACCGCGGAGCCGGGGGTCAGCAGCGGGGCCAGTGCCCCGACCACCCGGCGGAGCCCGACCACGTTGACCGCGTGCACGACCGGCGGCGGGACGCTCCCGGGCACCCCCGCGACGGCGGCCACCCCGTGCAGCGGGCCCGTGGCGCGGACCGCCGCCACCGCCGCCTCGACCGCGGCCGGGTCGGTGAGGTCGCAGGCGAGCGGCTCGGCTCCGTCCGGGACCCCGGAGGCCGCGCGGTCGAGGGCGACGACCTCGTGCCCGGACGTGACGAGCCGGTCGGTGAGCGCCGCGCCGATGCCCGATCCGGCACCGGTGACGACGAACCGGCGGACACCGGCTGGGTCGGTGGTCATGGGGCTCCTCGAGGTCGTGGCGGATGCGATCGGCGGGTTTCCGCGGGCTCGGAGCTTATGTATAGTCTCGTTCGCAAAACTGGTCCACAGTCGGACCGGACGTCGGTACGGGATGGAGATCGCCATGGCCGCCTCGACAGAGTGCCCCGTCGGTGGGGTGCGCGGCGTCGACCTGCTCGACGCGGGCGTGTTCGCCGCCGGACGGGACCCGGAGATGTTCCGCGTCCTGCGCGACGGGGCCCCGCTGCACTGGAACCCCGGCCCCGGCGAGGGGGAGGGGTTCTGGTCGGTGACCCGGTACGCCGATGTCGAGGCCGTCGCCAAGGACGCCGACCGTTTCGGCAACGGCCAGGGCACCCAGATCCCGGACCGGCGTGCCGAGGGGAACGGCCCGCGCCAGATCCACAACATGGACGCCCCCGACCACGTGCCGTTCCGCCGGGTCCTGACCTCCACCTTCACCCCGCGGGCGGTGGAGCGGCTGGCGGCACGCGTCGAGGAGGTCACCGGCGCGCTGCTCGACGAGGCGCTCGAGCTCGGCGAGTTCGACTTCGTCAAGGTCATCGCCTCGCGGCTGCCCCTGCTGGTGTTCGCGCCGATGCTGGGGGTGCCGGTCGAGGATGCGGACCTGCTGCTGCGCTGGACCAACGAGTCCTCCAGCGAGGACCCGGAGTACTCCGCGGGCCCGGAGACGGCGGCGCGGGCGCGCGACGAGCTGTTCGCCTACTACGCCGACCTCACCGAGCAGCGACGGGCCTGCCCGGCCGACGACATCGTCAGCACGCTGACCCGGGCCACGCCGAAGGGGGAGCCGCTCACCCAGGAGTGGCTCAACCCGTACTACATGGTGCTGACCGTCGCCGGGAACGAGACCACCCGCAACCTGCTCTCCGGCTCGGTCGCGGCGCTGTCGGAACACGGGCGGTGGGACGAGCTGCGTGCCGGCGGCGCACCGCAGCTGCGGTCGGGGATCGAGGAGATGGTCCGCTGGGTGTCCCCGGTGGTGCACATGCGCCGCACCGCCACCGAGGACGTCGAGCTGCACGGGCAGACCGTGCGGGCCGGGGAGAAGCTCGTGCTGTGGTTCGCCGCCGCCAACCGCGACGAGCGCGTGTTCGACGCACCGGAGGAGTTCCGCCTGGCCCGCACGCCGAACCGGCACCTCGGGTTCGGCGCGGGCCCGCACTACTGCCTGGGGGCCCACCTGGCGCGGATGGAGACCAGGGTCTTCTACGAGCAGGTCCTGGCCCGCGGGATCCGGATCGAGCCGCTCGCCGAGCCCGACCGCCTGCTGTCGAACTGGTTCCACGGGATCAAGCGGCTGCCCGTGCGGGTGACGCAGGGATGACCGCGGCCCCGGGCATCCGGCCGGGCGCGCACCTGGTCGTCGACCGGCTCTCCCACCGCATCGGCGGCGAGTGGGTCGAGGCCGGCGGGGCGCCGATCGCTGTCGGGTCCCCCGCCACCGGCGCGACCGTCGCCCACGTCGGCGGGGGCACCGCCGAGGACGCGGGGCGCGCCGTGACCGCCGCCGTCGCGGCGGGCCCCGCGTGGGCCGACACCCCGGTGGCCCGCCGCGCGGAGATCGTCCGCGCCCTCGGGGACCTGCTCGCCGCGCACACCGACGACCTGGCCGGTGTCGTCACCACCGAGGTCGGGATGCCGTACCACCTGGCCGGGCCCGCGCAGGTCGCGGTGCCCGCCAGGGTGCTGCACCTGACCGCCGACGCGGCGCTGTCCCACCCGTGGTCCGAGCCGGTCGCCGCGGGCGAGGTGCTGCGGGTGCCGGCCGGGGTGGTCGTCGCCATCACGCCGTGGAACATGCCCCTGCACCAGATCGCGGCGAAGGTCGGGCCCGCACTGGTCGCGGGCTGCACCGTGGTGCTCAAGCCCAGCGAGGTGGCGCCTCTGACCGCGTTCGCCCTGGTCGGACTGGCCGAGGAGGCGGGAGTCCCGCCGGGTGTGCTGAACCTCGTCACCGGCACGGGGCCGGTGGTCGGCGAGGCGCTGGTGCGCGATCCACGGGTCGCGGTCGTCTCACTGACCGGCAGCGGCCCGTCCGGCGCCCGGGTCGCCGAGCTCGCCGCGCCCGGCATCACCCGGGTCTGTCTCGAGCTCGGAGGCAAGTCGGCCAACGTGCTCCTCGACGACGCCCCGTTCGACCGGGCGGTGCCTGCGGCCGTGGCGCAGGCGTTCTTCAACTCCGGGCAGGCCTGCAACGCCCTCACCCGGCTGCTGGTCCCCGCGCACCGGCACGACGAGGTCTGCGACCTGCTCGTCACCGCGGTCCGGGCGCTGACGGTCGGCGACCCCTGGGACGCCGGGACCGATCTCGGCCCGCTGGTGAGCGAACGGCAACTGCGGTCGGTGCGCGGGCACGTCGACCGGGCGCGTGCCGACGGTGCCCGCCTGCTCGTCGGCGGCAGCGAGCCCGACCCCGACCTGCCCGAGGGGCACTACCACCGCCCGACCGTGTTCACCGGCGTCGACCCGGGGTCCGCGCTGGCCAGGGAGGAGGTGTTCGGCCCGGTCCTCGCGGTGCTCACCCACAGCGGCGACGACGACGCGGTCCGCCTGGCCAACGACACCGAGTACGGCCTGGCCGCGGGCGTCTGGTCGGGCGACCCGGACCGGGCCCGCGCGGTCGGGCGTCGCATCCGGGCCGGCCAGGTCAAGGTCAACGGCGTCCGCACCCGCGACGGCCTCGACGCGCCCTTCGGCGGTCTGGGTCGGTCCGGTCTGGGCCGGGAGCTGGGCCGGTTCGGGATCGACGAGTACGTGGAGCTCGTCTCCCTGCTCGGGTGACCGCCGCACGGCCCGGGGCTCCGCCCCGGTGGGTACAGTGACGCGACTATCGCATTCGCGCCCGCGTACAGGGCGGCGCGACAGGGGGCCGGAGGTCGGGTGGCCGAGCAGGACAGCGCGCAGCAGGACGCGCCGGAGGCCCCGCAGCGCCAGGTCCGGGGCAAGAACGCCCGGGGCATGCGGACCCGCCGGCAGCTCATCGACGCCGCCGCCGACTGCTTCGCCGAGTACGGCTACACCAGTACCCGGATCTCCGACATCGTCTACCGGGCCGGGGTCTCGCAGGGGAACTTCTACCGGCACTTCACCAGCAAGGACGAGATCTTCCTGGAGGCGCTGCGGCCGGGCCTGGACTCGCTCGTCGAGTCCAGCCGGCGCAGCACCGTCGGCGACCGCCTGGACCTGGCGACGATGGAGGAGCTCACCTCGGCCTACCTGGTCTCCTACACCCGCAACCGGCACCTGCTGCGGGTCATGCGGGAGGCCGCGGCCATCCGGTCCGACGAGGGCTTCACCGAGCTCTGGCTGCGCCAGCGCGCGTCGTTCGTCGAACGGACCGCGGGCTGGCTGCGTCGCCTGCACGCCGCCGGACGCATCGCGGAGACCGACTTCGGTCTACTGGCCGACGTGCTCGGCTCGGCCGTCGAGCAGATGGCCTACGTGCACATCGGCCTGGCCGAACGGGCCCCGCGCCCCGAGGAGCTGCAGCGGCTCGCCCGCGGCGTCGCCGAGGTCTGGCACCGCTCCATCCCGATCCTCGACGAGGGTCCGCCCGCCGGGTCCTGACCCACCCCGGTCGACCCGATGACTGCCGGGTCGCACATGGCCGGGCGCCGACGCGTGTCCGGACCGGCACGGAGCTTGTCCGGGCACGCCTCACGCGGTACCTTCGGCTCGTCGTAATGTGAACGGACGTTGCAAAACTGAGCGGAGGAAGCGTGTACCCCGCATCGTTCGCGGTCACGGTGCCCGACCGGACCGCCCTCGTCGTGGCGGGCAGCGGTGACGCGGTCACCTACGCCGCGCTCGACGACCGCAGCGCCCGGCTCGCGGGTCTCCTGTACGCGGCCGGCCTGCGCCCGGGTGACACCCTGCTGATCGCCTGTGGCAACGACGTCCGCTGGGGCGAGGTGTTCTGGGCCGCCCGGCGCAGCGGGCTCCACCTCGCCGCGGTCAACCGGCACCTGTCCGCCGCCGAGCTCGTCCCGATGACGGAGGACGCCCGCCCCGCCGCCGTCGTCGCGGGTGGGGCCGGCATCGCGACGGCGCTGGACGACGCGCTGGCCCGCGCGGGCGTCCCGGTGCCCGCGGTCCGGCTGGTCATCGGCCCGGACGTGCCGTCGGGCTGGACCGGCCACGACGCCGCGGTGGCCGCCGCACCCCGGCTCCCGCGCGACGCCGAGACCACCGGCGGCCGGATCCTCTGGAGCTCGGGCACCACCGGCCGTCCCAAGCCCTTCCGGGTGGCCCCCACGGGCGGTCACCCGGCCGACGGACCGGTCCGCTCGGCCGCCCTCATGCGCAGCCTCGGGTTCCGCACCGAGCCCACCGGCCCGGGTGAGGCCCCCGACGTACTGCTCGTCGCCGGGCCGGCCTACCACGCGGGCCCGCTCGGCTTCCTGCAGTCGGTCCAGGAGGTCGGCGGCACCGTCGTGCTCATGGAGCGCTTCGAGCCCGAGGCCGCGCTCGCCGCGATCGAGCGCTACCGGGTCACCCACAGCCAGTGGGTCCCGACGATGTTCGTGCGCCTGCTCCGCCTGCCCGACGAGGTCCGGAACCGCTACGACCTGTCGTCGCACCGGGTCGCGGTGCACGGCGCCGCGCCGTGCCCGCCGGAGACCAAGCGTGCGGTCCTCGACTGGTGGGGCCCCATCGTGCACGAGTACTACGGCTCGTCGGAGGGTTACGGGCGCACCACCATCGGCCCGCACGAGTGGCGCGAACGCCCCGGGTCGGTCGGGCGTCCGGCCGGGAGCACCGTGCACGTCGCCGACGCGGACGGCCGCCCGCTCGGCCCGGGTGAGGTCGGCGCGGTGTGGTTCGCCCGGCCCGGTGCCGCCGAGCCGCAGCGACGTCCGGACGGCACCGCCGACCTGGCCGCGACACCGGGCTGGGGGACCGCGGGCGACCTCGGCCACGTCGACGCCGACGGCTACCTCTACCTCGACGGCCGCAGCGGTCACACGATCATCACCGGCGGGGTCAACGTGTACCCCCGGGAGGTCGAGGACGTGCTGCTCCCGCACCCGGAGGTCGCCGACGCCGCCGTCGTCGGGCTGCCAGCCCCGGAGTTCGGGGAGCGGGTCGTCGCCGTCGTCGTGCCCGCCGCCGACACCGACCGGACGGGGCTCGCCGACCGGCTCGTCGCGCACTGCCGCGCCCGCCTCGCCGGGTTCAAGACCCCCCGCGAGGTCCGTCTCGTCGAGTCCCTGCCGCGCAGCGACGCCGGGAAGGTCAGGATGGGCGAGCTGCGCGCGTCGCTCGTCCCGGAGCCCGCCGGGAGCAGACCGTGGAGCTGATCGTCGTCCGGCACGGGCGTCCGGAGACCGTGCAGGGGCACGTCGCCGGCGCCGACCCCGGTCTCACCGAGGAGGGCCGCCACCAGGCGGACCTGCTGGCCGCACTGCTGACCGGGGCGGCCGGGCTGGCCCCCGACCGCATCGTGTCCAGCCCGATGCGCCGCGCGCTGCAGACGGCACACCCGCTCGCCGAGCGCACCGGGCTGCCGGTCGCCGTCGACGACCGGCTCGCCGAGTTCGACCGCGGCGCGCACACCTACGTACCCGTGGAGCTCAGTGGCACCGACCGGGCCGCCCAGTGGCGGGCGCTCGAGTCCGGCGTCTGGGGCGAGCACCGGTTCGACCCGGAGGCCTTCGAGCAGCGCGTGCTCGCCGCGTTCGAGGACGTCATCGCGGCGAACCCCGGGCAGCGGGTCGCCGTCGTCTGCCACGGCGGTGTGATCAACGCGTTCCTGTCCCGTCTGCTCGGTCGCCGACGCAGCATGTTCGTCCAGCTCGACTACACCTCGTTCAGCAGGTTGCTCGCCTCGAGCGGGGGCGTCCGCCAGCTGCGCAGCATCAACGAGACCCCGCACCTGCTCCTCCCGGCCACCGGGCCCGGGCTGCACAGCCGGTCCGCCTGAACCCCACCATGACCCCGTCGACACCGTTTTGACACCGTCGTCACCACGAACCGGAGGAAGCGCCGTGACCGCCGACACCACCACGTCGCCCGACCTGCTCGTCCTGCACACGCTGCGACTGTCCGGCTTCGTCGCCGCCCCGGTGATCGCCCGCCGGACGGAGCTCGACCACGTGACCGTCGACGCCGCCCTCGCCGCGGCCGCGGAGGCCGGCCGGGTGAAGGAGCGCACCGGACGCGTCGCGGGCTGGACGCTCACCGCCGAGGGCCGCACCGAGCACGCCCGGTTGCTGGCCGCCGAGCTGGACGCGTCCGGGGCGCGCGCGGCCGTGGAGCGGGCGGAGTCGCGGTTCCTGGAGCTCAACCAGCCGTTCAAGGAGATCTGCTCGCGCTGGCAGGTCCGTCCCGACGGCACCCCGAACGACCACTCCGACCCCGCCTACGACCGTGGTGTCGTCGACGAGCTCGGTGCCCTGCACCCGCGTGCGGTCGAGGTGACCGCCGAGCTCGCGGGGGTGCTGCCGCGGTTCGGCCGCTACCCGCGCGACCTCGCCGCGGCCTGGGAGCGGGTCGACGGCGGCGAGACGACGGCGTTCGCCGCGCCGCTGCGGGAGAGCTACCACGACGTGTGGATGGAGCTCCACCAAGACCTGATGAGCACGCTGGGCCGCGAACGCGGCGCCGCCGACGGCCACTGAGCCGCACCGCAGACCGTGAGGACGACGATGACCAGCACGGCCACCGCGGCGTCCACCGCCGTGTTCGCCTTCGACCACCCGCACGAGCGGCCCCCGCGCGAGCTGGCCGACCTGCTCGGTGGCAAGGGCGCCGGGCTCGCCGAGATGACCTCGGTGCTCGGCCTGCCGGTGCCCCCGGGCTTCACCCTGGGGCTGCCCGTGTGCGCCGCCCACCGCGCCGGGGGATGGCCCGCCGGGCTCGACGAGGCCATCACCACCCAGCTGGCCGCCCTGGAGGAACGCCTGGGCCGCCGCTTCGGCGACCCGGCCGACCCGCTGCTCCTCGCGGTGCGCAGCGGCGCCCCACGGTCCATGCCGGGGATGCTCGACACCGTCCTCAACCTGGGGCTCGACGAGGCCACCACGGCGGGCCTCGCCGAGGTCTCCGGTGACCCGGTGTTCGCCTGGGAGAGCTACCGGCGGTTCCTCGCCATGTTCGCGACCACGGTGCTCGGGGTCGACCACGCCCTGATCGGGCCCGCCCCTGCCGAACGCACCGAGGCCGCGCTGCGCGCCGAGGTCGACCGCGTCCGCGCGGTCCTCGACGCCGCGGGGACCCCGGTACCGACCGACCCGCGCGCCCAGCTGCGCGCCGCGGTCGAGGCGGTGTTCCGCAGCTGGGACAGCCCACGCGCCCGCGCCTACCGCGAGCGCGAGGGCATCTCGGACGACCTCGGCACCGCGGTGAACGTGCAGGCCATGGTGTTCGGCAACCGCGACGACTCCTCCGGGACCGGTGTCGTGTTCACCCGCGACCCGTCCACCGGCGAGAACGTCCCCTACGGTGACTTCCTGCTCCGGGCCCAGGGCGAGGACGTCGTCGCCGGCACCGCCCGCACCACCCCGATCGCGGGGATGGCGACGTCCCTGCCGCGGGCGCACGCCGAGCTGACCGGGCTCCTCGACCGTCTGGAGCGCCACTACCGCGACATCTGCGACGTGGAGTTCACCGTCGAGAGCGGGCGGCTCTGGGTGCTCCAGACCCGGGTCGGCAAGCGCGGCGCCGTCGCCGCGGTGCGCGCGGCGGTGGAGATGGTGGACGACCCGGCGATCGGGCTGTCCCGGGCCGAGGCGCTCGCCCGGGTGCCCGAGCAGGTGCGGGAGCGGGCGCGGGCCGAGGTGCTCGCCGCGGGCCGCGGGGCCGCGTCGACCCCGGCGGCGCTCACCACCGGTCTCGGCGCCTCGCCGGGCCGGGTCAGCGGAGCCGTCGTGCTGAGCGCCGACGCGGCCGCCGACGCCGAGGGCGACGTCGTGCTGGTCCGGCCGGAGACCAGCCCGGAGGACGTGCACGGTATGTCGGTCGCCGTCGGCATCCTGACCAGCACCGGCGGGCTGGTCAGCCACGCCGCCGTCGTCGCGCGCGGCTGGGGCATCCCGGCCGTCGTCGGGGCGGAGGAGCTGCACGTGGGTGCCGACGCGGTGCACGCCGCCGACGGGACCCGGCTGTTCGGGCCCGGCGACGTCGTGACCGTCGACGGCGCGACCGGCGAGGTGTGGCTCGGCGACGTGACCGCGGGTGCCGACGACGGCGCTTCGGACGCCGAGGTCGTCGCCCGGTTGCTTCCCGCGCTCGCTGTGCTGGACGGCTGGGCCGCCGCCGGCTGAGTCCGGAACGGAGGACCGCGACCGGGCCGGCGCACCGAGCTCGCGTGCGTGCGGTCTCCGCCTCGACGGCGAGGAATGCGAGGGATGAGTCGCACCCGGGGTGCCCGAAGGGCGACACGTGCGGGCCCTGCCAGGCCACCGCCCGACGGCGCGACGCTCGACATGACCGGTCTGTCGCGTCGAGTTCGCCCGAGGTCGTGGGCGACGCCGTCCGGGCACGGCGGAGTGACGGTTGACACGCCGCCCGCTGCTCGCCAGAATGCGACGGATGAGTCGCACATCGAGCGTCGCGCCGACGCCCGGGTGCCCGGACCTCCGCCCGTGTGCGGACCTCGATGACGAGGAGACCAGCTCCGTGACCGACTGGCCCATCTTCGACCGCACGTCGAAGACCTTCCCGCTCTACTCCCGGGCGAACGTCGGCGAGATCTTTCCCGACCCGATCTCGCCGCTGAACGCCTCGACCGGCTTCCAGGCCAACCTCGAGCCGGGCTGGCGGGACGCCTTCGTCGCCTGCGGCGTCTGGGACCACGACCTCTACGACGCCTCGGTCGAGCGCAACGTCCTGCCCGCCTTCGGGAGCTACCTCTACATCAACATGTCGCTGATGCGCCTGTTCGGCGTGCGAGTGCCGGGGATGGGCGCCGAGGCCGTCGACCTGCAGTACTTCGGCGACATGCCGGGTATCCCGAGCTACGAGAGCGAGAAGCGCGACTTCGACGACGACCCGGCGTACTCGGAGAAGGCCGGCGCCTGGCTGATGAACGAGGTCCTGCTCGCGAAGGACCTCGCCGCCTACGACGCCGACCGGCGGACGGTGCTGGACATCCGGTCGCAGCGACCGGACGTCGCGACGTTGTCGGACGCCGCGCTCGCCGAGCGCATCACCTCGTTCAACGACGTCCTGCGTGGCCTGTTCCAGCGCCACATCGAGTCCAGCCTCAAGTCCGGCGTCGGTCTCGGGGCCATCTCGCAGATCGCCGCGGCGGTCGGGCGCCCGGAGCTGGCCCTGACCCTGGTCGCCGGCATCGGCGACGTCGACTCCGCGGGTCCGTCGCACGGGATGTGGACACTGAGTCGCCTCGCGCGCACCGGCCCCGTCGCGGAGCTGTTCGACGGCGGTGTCGAGGGCCTGGACGCCCGGCTGCGGTCCTCCGGCGACCCGCAGGTCGCGGAGTTCGTCGCAGGGCTCGACGCCTTCCTCGGCGAGTGGGACTTCCGTGGCCCGGCCGAGTGGGAGCTGCGGGCGCTGACCTGGAGCCTGCGGCCCGAGCTCGCGCTGCACACGGTCGACCGGATGCGCGGCGTCGCGGACGAGGAGTCCCCACAGATCAAGAACGCCGAGCGGGTCCGGCAGCGGGAGGAGGCCACCGCGACCGTGCGGGAGCTGCTGGCCGGTGACGCGGAGGCTGGCGGCCAGTTCGAGGCCGCGCTGCACGCGGCGGCGCTCTGGCTGCGCGGGCGGGAGCGTTCCCGCACCACGGCCGCGATGCTGATCCACGAGCTGCGGCTGCCCGCGCTGGAGCTGGGCCGGCGCGGCGCCGAGGCCGGTCACCTGGACGCGGCGAAGCAGATCTTCATGCTGTTCGCCGAGGAGCTGCCCGCCTACCTCGCCGATCCGGGCTCGTTCACCGCCACCGTCCGCGAGCGCGAGCGCGTCTACCTGGAGATGTTCGACCTCGAGCCGCCGTTCGTCGTGGTCGGTGACCCACCGCCGACCGGCGAGTGGGTGCGCCGCTCGGGTCGGACGCACACCGCGGCCGTCGCCGGGGAGACCATCCAGGGAGTGTCCGGTTGCACCGGGGTCACCCGGGGTCGGGCGCGGGTGCTGCTCGACCCGAACGACCCCTCGGCGCTGGAGCCGGACGAGATCCTCGTCGCGCCCATCACCGACCCGTCGTGGACGCCGCTGTTCGTCGCGGCGTCCGCGGTGGTCGTCGACGTCGGGGCGCCGTTCTCGCACGCCGCGATCGTGAGCCGTGAGCTCGGCATCTCGTGTGTCGTGTCGGCGACCGACGCGACCGGCCGGATCCCGAACGGCGCGCTGATCGAGGTCGACGGGACCACCGCCACGGTCACCGTGATCGAGGTCTGACCGCGGCGCGCCCGGGACCGGCCGCCGTCCGACCGGTCCCGGCGCACCGCCCCGAGCACGTGCGACGATCGCACCGTGGCCACCACCTTCGCGCTGATCTACACCTACACCGACGACACCGAGCTGCGGGACGCCACCCGCCCCGCGCACCGGGACTACCTGCGCCCCTTCGGCGAGGACGGCACGATGCTCGCCGCGGGCGCCTGGGCGCCGGGGGAGGATCCGGGCGGGCTGCTGATCTTCCGGGTCGAGGACCGGGCCGCGGTGCAGCGCATCGTCGACAACGACCCGTTCACCACCGCCGGCGTCGTCGCCCGCGCCGACATCCGCGAGTGGGCGCCCCCGCTGGGCCCGCTCGCCGGGGCGCTGACCGGCCAGAACTGACTCCGGGGGCAGCCGTCCCCCACCCGCGCCGCACGGGCCGGGAGCGCACCGCGCTCCCGGCCCGTCGTCGTCCCCGGGGCCGTCGTCCCGACGCGTCGGACGGGCACGACCGGGTCGCAGCCCGCACTAGAATCTTGACAACTGTCCAGAAACTCGCCACGGTCATCGCTGTCCGCAACGGTGCGAGTCCGGGGAGCTGCGATGTCGCTGACCTTCTATCTCGACAAGGGCGCCTCGCTGGACCCCGCCGCGCCCTGCCTGACGCTCGACGGCACCTCGCTGTCCTACGGGGAGGTCGTCGACCTCTCGCACGCCGTCGCGCGGGCCCTGCGCCGCTCGGGCGTCGCCCCCGGCGACAAGGTCGGCATCCTGTCGGCGAACGACCCGACCGCGTTCTCCTGCGTGTTCGGCATCGCCCGGGCCGGGGCGGTCTGGTGCCCGATCAACCCGCGCAACGCGGCCGGGGAGACCGCCGAGCTCCTGGACCTGTTCGACTGCACCACGCTGATCTTCCAGTCGTCCTTCGACGACCTCGTCGCCACGATCGCTCCGGATCTCCCGCAGCTGCGGACACTGGTCCGTCTCGGCACGGGCACCGACCGCGCGCAGGCCTTCGACGCCTGGCTCGACGCCGCCCGCGACGACGCGTCGGCCGAGGCCGCGCCGCCCGAGGAGATCGTGGCGCTGGTCGGCACCGGCGGCACCACCGGGCGTCCCAAGGGCGTGCTGCTGACCGACCGCAACGTCGAGACGATGTCGGCGATCACGCTGATGAGCTACCCCTTCGACGAGCGCCCGGTCTACCTCGCGCTGGCCCCGCTCACGCACGCCGCGGGCGTGCTCTGCTTCCCGGTGATGGCCCGCGGCGGCGAGGTCGTGATCATGCCGAAGCCCGACGTCGGCCGGTTCCTGGAGCTGATCGAGACGCACCGGGTCACGCACACGTTCCTGCCGCCGACGCTGATCTACATGGTGCTGGGCCACGAGGCGCTCGACACGACGGACCTCTCGTCGCTGCAGTGCTTCTGGTACGGCGCGGCCCCGATGTCGGTGGCCCGGCTGGCCGAGGCACTGGACCGGATCGGGCCGATGGCTCAGCTGTTCGGCCAGTCCGAGGCGCCCATGATGATCTCGACGATGTCGCCCGCCGAGCACCGCCGTCCCGACGGGAGCATCTCCACCGAGCGGCTGGCCTCGGCCGGACGGCCGTCACCGCTGGTCGTCGTGGCGATCCTCGACGAGCAGGGCAGGCCGGTCCCGCGCGGCGAGCGTGGCGAGATCTGCGTGCGCGGGTCGCTGGTCATGGCGGGCTACTACCGCAACCCCGAGGCGACGGCGGAGGTGTCGGCGCACGGCTGGCACCACACCGGCGACATCGGCCGGCTCGACGACGACGGGTTCCTCCACATCGTCGACCGGGCCAAGGACATGGTCATCTCCGGCGGGTTCAACGTGTACTCCGCCGAGGTGGAGCAGGCCCTGATGGCGCACGACGCCGTCCGGGACTGCGCCGTGGTCGGCCTGCCCGACGAGAAGTGGGGCGAACGGGTCACCGCGGTGGTCCAGCCCCAGCCCGGTGCCGAGATCGACACCGAGGAGCTGGTCGCGTTCGTCAAGGCGCGCATCGGTTCCGTGAAGGCCCCCAAGCAGATCGAGATCTGGAGCGATCTCCCGCGCTCGACCGTGGGTAAGGTCCTCAAGAACGAGATCCGCGTCACACTCTCCGTCAGCGACACCACCGACGACATCGTCGGCGACGTCGTTGGCGACACTGTCATGCCGCAAGGAGGCAGCATCACATGAAGCTCGCTCTGTACCTCCCCAACTTCCGTGACCTGGTCACGGTCAAGGAGCTGGAGGACCTCACCGCGCTGGCCGAGGAGCTCGACTTCGACTCGGTCTGGACGCTCGACCGGATCGTCGTCCCCGAGAAGTCCGACCGCCAGGAGCTGGAGTACTCGTTCGGCATGATGGAGGGGCTGCCGAACGGCCTGCCCGTGTCCTCGCGCGGCAGGTGGTTCCAGGGTTACCCGCTGATCCCGTGGCTCGCCGCGAAGACCACCAAGGTCCGCATCGGCATGAGCATCATCGACACGCCGTTCCGCTCGCCCGGCGTCCTCGCCGCGGAGCTGGCGACCATCGACCACCTCTCCGGCGGCCGGCTCAACGTCGGCGTCGGCTCCGGCTGGATGCCCGAGGAGTTCGCCGCGGCGAGTGCCACGGACATCTTCCCGAGGCGGCACAAGCACGTGCGCGAGTCGATCGAGATCATGCAGGGCATCTGGGACAAGAACGCCGACCACTACGAGTTCCACGGCGAGTTCGCCGACTTCGACGCCTGCGGCTTCGGGCACAAGCCGCTGCAGGACCCGCGCCCGCCGATCTTCATGAGCGGCCTCAAGGACCCGCTGCGCTCGGCGCGCCGGATCACCAAGTACGACCTCGACGGCTGGATCGGCATCCAGGACTCGCCCGAGCGCCTCGCCCAGTGGATCACCGCGATCGACGAGCAGTTCGAGGAGATCGGCAGCCCCAAGCGGGCCAAGGACCTGGAGATCTGCTCGATGATCTGGACGGTCATCACCGACGAGGAGGTCGACCAGACCGTCAACGGCGTCGCCTCGAACCTGCTGGTGGGGACGGAGAAGCAGCTCACCGACCGACTCAAGGCGTACAAGGAGGCGGGGATGACCATGCCGCTGATCTGGCCGCCGTTCGCCGACGTGCCGGTGGCGAAGACGCTCGACGACCTGAAGCGGATCAAGAACGACATCATGCCGAAGGTGCTCGCCTCCTGAGGCTCCCGGGTCGCACCGCAGCACCGCAGCGCAGCACCGCACCGCAGCGCCGTGCCGGCGGGCCCACCTCACCGGGTGGGCCCGCCGGCACGCGGGACGTCCGTACGGAGGAGACACCGATGACCGACGTCCTCTGGACCCCGTCGGCGGAGCGCATCGAGCGGTCCGCGCTGCGCGCCTACCTCGACCGGCTGGCCGAGCGGGAGGGGCGCCCGTTCGACGACCACGACGCCCTGCACGCCTGGTCGGTCGCCGACGTCGACCGGTTCTGGTGCTCGGTCGTCGACCACTACGGCGTCGCGTTCTCCACGCCGTACACGCAGGTCCGCACCACCGACCCGATGCCGCACACCCGCTGGTTCACCGGCGCGCGGCTGAACTGGGCCGAGCACGCGCTGCGCCACGGCGCCGACGACGACACGGCCCTGGTGTGCGTGCGCGAGGGCGGCACACCCGCCCGGGAGATCACCTGGTCACGGCTGCGCCGGTCGGTTGCCGCCGCTGCGGCCTGGCTGCGCCGCGCCGGCGTCGAGCCCGGGGACCGGGTCTGCGCCTACCTGCCCAACACCGAGCACGCGGTGATCGGCCTGCTCGCCGCGGCCGCGGTCGGCGCGGTGTGGTCCTGCTGCTCGCCCGACTTCGGTGCCGAGGGCACCATCGGCCGGCTCGCCCAGCTCGAACCGACCGTCCTGATCGCCGCCGACGGCTACCACTGGAACGGCACGGTCGTCGACCGCGGCGACGTCGTCGCCCGGCTGCGGGAGAACCTGCCGACGGTGCGGCACGTCGTGCACGTCGGCCACGCGGTCGACCGGACCGCCCCGGAGGGCAGCACGCCGTGGGCGGAGCTGCTGGCCGTCGACGCGGAGCCGGAGTTCGAGCAGGTGGAGTTCTCGCACCCGCTGTGGGTGCTGTTCACCTCCGGCACCACCGGCCTGCCCAAGGGGCTGGTCCACGGCCACGGCGGCATCACCCTCGAAGGGCTCAAGTGGTCCGGGCTGTACTGCGGGCTGCGCGCGGGCGAGCGGATGTTCACCTACACCTCCACCGGCTGGGCGCTGTGGAACATGCAGCTCGGCGCGCTCGGCCAGGGCGCGTCGATCGTGCTCTACGAGGGCAGCCCCGGCCACCCGCCGGGCGCGGTCTGGGAGGTCGCCGCCCGGACCGGCGCCGACGTCGTCCTCCTGGGGGCGGCGGTGGTCACCGCGACGGCGAACAGCGGCGTCTCCCCGCGCGCCGACCACGACCTGTCCCGGGTGCGGCACGTGATGGTCAGCGGCTCGGCGCTGCCGCCCGCCGGCTACGACTGGCTCTACTCCCACGTCTCGCCGGACCTGCGGGTCGACTCCACCAGCGGCGGCACCGACATCTCCGGCTCCTTCGTCGGGGCGAACGAGTACTCCCCGGTGCGGGTCGGGCGGATCGGCGGGCGCCTGGCCGGGGTCGACTGCGCCGCCTGGGACGACGACGGGAACCCGGTCGTCGACGAGGTCGGGGACCTGGTGGTCACCCAGCCGATGCCGTCCATGCCGGTGCACCTGTGGAACGACCCCGGCGCGCGCCGCTACACCGACTCCTACTTCGACACCTGGCCCGGCGTCTGGCGGCACGGTGACTGGGTGACCGTGCACGGCGACGGCAGCGTCTCCATCCACGGCCGCTCGGACTCCACCCTCAACCGCCACGGCGTGCGTCTGGGCACCGGCGACTTCTACGACGTCCTGGAGACGATGGAGGAGATCACCGAGGCCCTCGTCGTCGGCGTGGACCTCCCCGACGACGGGTACTGGCTGGGCCTGTTCGTCGTCCCCGCCGCGGGGCATCCGCTCGACGACGATCTCCGGGCGACGATCGTGACCACGCTGCGGACCCGGTTGACCCCCCCGGCACGTGCCGGACGAGATCGTCGAGGCGCCCGCGGTGCCGCACACCCTGTCCGGCAAGCGGCTGGAGGTGCCGGTCAAGAAGCTGATGGCCGGGCGTCCGCTGGAGAAGGCGGCGAACGTCGCCTCGGTCGACGACCCCGACGTGCTGCGCTGGTACGCCCGGTTCGCCGCCGAACGGCGGGCCTGACCGTGCGCCTGGGCGCGACGCTCGCGCACCTGTCCGATGCGCCGCCCCACCCGGTGGTGCCGTGGGCGCGGCGCCTCGCCGGCGCGGGCTTCGCCCACCTCTGGGCGCCGGAGATCATCGGCCGTGGCCGGCTCGTGCCGGACCCGTTCGTCGCGCTCGCCGCCGCGGCCGGGGCCACCGACGGCGTCGGGCTGGCGACGGGCACCGTGCAGCTCCCGCTGCACCACCCCGCGGAGCTGGCGCACCGGATGCTGTCGTTGCAGGCCGTCTGCGGGGACCGGCTGGCCCTGGGGATCAGCCCCGGCTCCACCCGTGACGACTACGCCACCCTCGACCGCGACCACCGCACCCGTTTCCGGATCCTCGACGAGAACGCGGCCCGACTCCGCGACCTGCTGGAACACGGCCACGACGACCACGTCCGGCTCGCCGATCCGCCGGCCGCCCGCCCGCCGCTGCTGCTCGGCTCGTGGGGCGCGAACGTCCAGAAGGCGGCCCGGCGCTTCGACGGCTGGCTCGCCTCGGGCTACCGCACCACCCCCGCGGAGATGATCGAGGCGCTGGGGCGCTACCGGGCCGCCGGCGGGCGCCGCGCTGTCGCCTACGCCCTGCCGGTCCCCGCGGGGACCGACCTCGGGCGCCTGGGCGAGACGCTGCACCGCTACGCCGACGCGGGGTTCGACGACGCCGTCGTGGTCATCGAGCCGGACGGCCCGGACCCGGAGCGGGTCCGGGCGCTGCTGGCGTAGCGCCCCGTCGGACCCGGGCCGGTGCCGGGTCTCAGGCCCGTTCGACGTGTGCGCGCACCGCGGTACCGTCGTCGGAGACCCAGCCCTTGCTCCGGGCGTAGCCGAGCATGCCGGCCAGGTCGTCCTCCCAGCCCGGGCCGACCCGACCGGCGGCGAGCCCGCGGACGGCGTCCACCCGGACCAGGACGTGCCGGCCGTCGTCGGAGACCTCGCCGAGCCCGGTGCGGCGCACGGTGTCGGCGAGCTCCCCGTCGGCCAGTCCCTCGGTGGCGACGACGTGGAACGCACGCACGTCACCCGGGTCGACGAGCTCGACGTCGCCCGGAGTGATCCGGAAGTACATCCGTCGAGGCTAACCCGTGCGTACGTGCGGTGGCCGGTTCCGCGCCGCCGCGACGCGGGGTCAGCCCGCGAGCTTCCCGGCGACGGTGACCACGCGGGTGGCGAGGTGGTCGAGCGCGGCGTTCTCGGCGTCGCCGAGCGGGGCGTCGTTGTTCGCCCCGGTCACGTGCGAGGCGCCGTAGGGGTTGCCGTCGACGAACTTGGTCGGGTCGGTGTAGCCGGGCGCGACGACGATCCCGCCGAAGTGGTGGATCGTGTTGTACAGGGCGAGCAGGGTCGACTCCTGGCCGCCGTGCAGGGTCTGGCTGGAGGTGAACCCGGCGTAGACCTTGTCGGCGAGCAGGCCCTGGCCCCACTGCGGGCCGAGCGAGTCGATGAAGGTCTTCAGCTGCCCGGCGATGTTGCCGTAGCGGGTGGGGGAGCCGAACAGGACGGCGTCGGCCCACACGATGTCGTCGGCGGTGGCTGCGGGGACCTCGGGTGCGGCCTCGGCGTGCGCGGCCTGCGCCTCGGTGGCCTGGCGCTCGCCGGAGGTCGCCTCGCGGGCGACGCGACGCAGGCGCACCTCGGCGCCCGCCTTCTCACCGGCCGCGGCGGCCCGGTGGGCCATCGCGTCGACGGTGCCGGTGGCGGAGTAGTAGACGATGGCGAGCTTCACGGTGCTCATGGTTCCTCCGTGGGGTTCGGGGAGGAGCCCGGTACGGCGTCGGACCCGGCTCGGTACGCCGAGGGCCTTCCCGTTCGGGGCGACCGGCATGCCTGCCGGTCGCCCCCGTCACGGTGACGCCGGGTCAGCTCGTCGAGCCGCCCAGCGCGTCCTTGACGTTGCCCGCCGCGTCCTTCAGCTTCTCGCCGGCGTCCTTCAGCGACGCCTTCGACTGCTCGGCCTTGCCCTCGACCTGCAGCTCGCGGTCGCCGGTGGCCTCTCCGGTCTTCTCCTTGGCGACGCCCACGGCGTTCTCGGCCTTGTTCTTGACCTTGTCGGTGAACGACATGACTACCTCCTCGGTGGACTGTGCGTAGGAGGGCGCGCGCCCGCCGGTCCTCGCGGGCATGTGACACAGGACACCGGAAACGCGCCCTCACGACCGGCCCGGGGCCGCTGCGCGTTCGTCGATCCGGGCCTGGATGCCGGCGTCGGAGCAGAAGCCGCGACCGTGGCGCTTGAGACAGAGCAGCCCGAGCAGGCGTCCGGAGCCGTCGACCACAGCGACCCGTCGCCGTCCGGCGTCGGCCATCGCCGCCCAGGTCGAGGCCAGGTCGTCGCCGGCGCGGGCCACCCGCCCGTCGAGCGTCCCGAGGGGCGCGACGGGCCGGTCGGGGACCGCCCCGCTCAGGTCGGCCCGGTCGACGACGGCGAGCAGCCGCCCGGCGTCGAGGACCAGCAGCGAGTGCACCTTGGGCCGCTCGAACGCCGCCCACGCCTGCGCGACGGTCGTCGCGGGTCCGCAGGTCTTGGGGAAGGTGTGCATGGCGGCTGCCACACGCACCCCGTCCGGTGCGGTGCTCGGTGCGGTGTTCATGGCGGACCTCCCCTCCCGCACGGGTTACCCGGACTCACTCCGGCCGGAACACGGCCAGGGCGGTGGCCAGCATCGAGTAGTACCCGGTCAGCCACACCAGCGCCGCGAGGGTGTCACGGCCGAGCGCGTCCAGCGCGGTCGCGTAGGCGCCGTCGCCCAGGTCGTGCTGGGTGAGCAGGGCGCGGACGGTGGTCAGCGCGACCCGCTCGGCCTCGTCGAGACCGTCGGGGACACCGCCGTCGAGCAGGGCCTGCAGCTGCGGGCCGGTCAGCCCGGTGTCGCGGGCGAGGCCCTCGTGCGCGGACCACTCGAACGCCGATCCGTGGTGCACGGCGACGGCGAGCACGGCCAGCTCGCGCAGCCGTGGCGGGAGGTCGTCGTCGGTGCGCAGGGCCGCGCCGACCTGCTGGACGGCGTCGCCGATGCGCGGCGAGAACAGCATCGTCGCGAACGGGCCGAGCAGCCGGTCGGCGTCGTCGACCAGCGGGACCCTGGCCTGCGCGCGTCGCGGGCCGGTCGCGATGCGGGCGTGCAGCGCGGCGCGCTCGGGATCGAGCCCTGCCGGGTCCGACGGCGCGGTCCGCGGGTGGGCCGGCGGTCGCGGCCTGCCACGCAGGTCGGCGGGCGTCGTGGCGTCGCTGGTCGTCACCGGTCCAGGCTACGGACGCCGACGGCGGGTCCCCGGGGTGACGCCGGTCTCCTGGACGATCAGCCCAGCTGTCCCGGCGTGCTGCCCCGCCGATCTGCGGTAGGTGCGTAGCTGGTTCTGGGCCGGTTGCGCAGATGCCACGGCCCACGGTGTCCTCACTGCACACCAGCGAGGAGATGGAGGCGCGGGATGGCTCTGCCCGAGTGGGACGGCGAACTGACCTCGGTCCGGTACGACCGGGAGACGGGCGCGTGGTTCGTGATCGGGGTGCATTCGACCCGGCTCGGTCCGGCGTCCGGCGGGACTCGCGCGATGGTCTACCCCTCGCCCGACGACGCCGTCGCCGACGCCCGTCGCCTCGCCGGGGCGATGACGCTGAAGATGGCCGCCGCGGGCCTCCCGATGGGCGGTGGCAAGTCGGTGATCGCGCTCCCGGCCCCGCGCGCCGAGCTCGACGACGCGACCTGGCGGCGCATCCTGGAGATCCACGCGGCGAACCTGGAGCTGCTCGGCGGGAACTACACCACCGGCCCGGACGTCGGGACCTGCTCGGCCGACATGGACGTGCTCGCCGGCCTGACCCCGCACGTGTTCGGCCGCTCGGTCGCGGCGGGCGGGCCCGGCTCCTCCGGCCCGATGACCGCCCTCGGGGTGTTCGCCGCGATCCGCGCCGGAGCCGCGGAGGCCGGGTTCGACGGCGTCGACGGGCTGCGGGTGCTGGTCCAGGGGCTCGGGGCGGTCGGCGCCGACGTCGCCCGGCTCGCCGCCGACGCAGGGGCCAAGCTGATCGTCACCGACGTCGATCCGGCCCGCTGCGCCGCGGCCGCCGACGAGCTGGGCGCCGAGGTGGTCGACACCGCGGCGGTGACCACCCGCGCGTGCGACGTGCTGGTCCCGTGCGCCACCGGCGGGCTGATCACCGCCGAGGTCGCCGCGACCGTCCCCACCGCGGTGATCGCGGGTGCGGCGAACAACCTGCTCGCCGACCCGTACGCTGCCGATGTCCTGCGCCGGCGCGGGATCACCTACGCCCCGGACTTCGTCGCGAACGCCGGTGGGGCCATCCACCTGGTCGGCCGCGAGGTGCTCGGCTGGAGTGCTGCCGCCGTCGCGGACCGGACCCGTGCCATCGGCGACACCCTGGCCGGGATCTTCGCCGACGCCCGCGCACACGGCACCACCACGGTCACCGCGGCGGAGAACCTGGCAGCACGCACGTTGACGGGAGAGCACTGATGGACATCCTCACCGACTCCGAGAAGCTCGCCGACCTCGACGCCGCCGCCCTGCGCCGGCTGGTCGGCCTCGTCGAACACGACGACTCCGCCGACCCGTTCCCGGTCACCGGCTGGGACGCCGTGGTCTGGGCCGTCGGCAACGCCACCCAGGCCGCGCAGCTCTACCAGGTCGTCTACGGCATGGAGCTCGTCGCGTACTCCGGACCGGAGACGGGCAACCGCGACCACCACTCCTACGTGCTGCGCTCGGGCGCGGTCCGGTTCGAGCTGCGCGGCGCCGTCGACCCGGACAGCCCGCTCGCCGACCACCACCGCCGGCACGGCGACTCCGTCGTCGACATCGCCCTCGAGGTCCCCGACGTCGACCGCTGCATCGACCACGCCCGCGCCCAGGGCGCCACCGTGCTCGTCGAGCCGCACGACACGACCGACGAGCACGGCACCGTGCGCACCGCCGCGATCGCCACCTACGGCGACACCCGGCACACCCTGGTCGACCGGTCCCGCTACACCGGCCCGTACCTGCCCGGCCACGTCGCCCGCGGCTCGTCGGTGGCCCGGCCCGCGGACGCGCCGCGGCGGGTGTTCCAGGCGCTCGACCACGTCGTCGGGAACGTGGAGTACGGGCGGATGGACCACTGGGTGGACTTCTACCACCGGATCATGGGCTTCACGAACATGGCCGAGTTCATCGGCGACGACATCGCCACCGACTACTCGGCGCTGATGAGCAAGGTCGTCGCGTCGGGCAACCACCGGGTGAAGTTCCCGCTCAACGAGCCCAGCCCGGGTCGACGGAAGTCCCAGATCGACGAGTACCTGGACTTCCACCGCGGCCCCGGCGCCCAGCACCTCGCGCTCGCGACGAACGACATCCTCGGCGCCGTCGACGTGCTGCGCTCCCGCGGCGTGGAGTTCCTTGACACCCCGGCCGCCTATTACGAGAACCCGGAGCTGCGGGCCCGCATCGGGTCCGTGCGGGTGCCGATCGCCGAGCTGCAGTCCCGCGGGATCCTCGTCGACCGCGACGAGGACGGCTACCTGCTGCAGATCTTCACCAAGCCGATCGGGGACCGGCCCACGGTGTTCTTCGAGCTCATCGAGCGGCACGGCTCGCTCGGCTTCGGCAAGGGCAACTTCAAGGCGCTGTTCGAGGCGATCGAGCGGGAGCAGGAGCGCCGCGGCAACGTCTGAGCGGGGCGCTGCCCCGGCGGCGGAGCAGTTCTGGACCGGTTCGGATCAGTCCTGGATCCGCCGCCAGGGGCGGTCGGCCTCGATCGCGTACGCGAGCTCCAGCAGCGTCCGCTCGTCGCCGACCGGGGTCTGCAGGTGCACCCCCACCGGCAGCCCGCCCGCCGTCGCACCGGCGGGCAGCGCGACCGCGGGAGCCCCGGCGACGTTGGCGAGCGGGGTGAACGCGACGTAGTCCAGCAGCCGGGCGGTGAGCTGCTCGATCGGCACCGTCGGCGCGAGCCACCCGATCTCCGGCGGGGTGTGCGCGAGCACCGGGGAGAGCAGCACGTCGTGCCGGGTGAACAGCTCGGCGTGGGTCGCCGCGACCCGGCGCAGCCGGTGCAGGAACACCGGGGTGCGGGCCAGCGCGCGACGGTAGTGGTCGGCCAGACCGTGGGTCAGGCCGTCGAGACGGTGCGGGTCGAAGGTGCGCCCGTGCAGCAGCCGCCCGCCGGTGACCACGGAGAACGCGAGCAGCCCCCAGTAGTCGAGGAAGTCGTCGACGAACCGGGTCCCCACCCCGCTGTGGGCCTCGGACACCTCGTGGCCCTGCTTCGCGAGCAGCTGGGCGACGGCGGTGACGGCATCGCGGGTGTCGGCGTCGACCGCCGCCCCGGTGGGGGACTCCAGCAGCAGGCCGACCCGCAGGCGTCGCCGGGCGGGGCCCTCGACCAGGCCCAGCGGTGGCAGCGCCGGGTTGCGGCGCCCCCGGTCGGCGGCGCCCAGGAACACCGCGGTGTCGCGGACCGAGCGGGACACCACGCCGTCGGCGACGAGGTCGATCGGCATCCGGGCGCCGGTCGCGTTCGGCGCGAGCCGCCCCCGCGACGGCTTGAGCCCGACCAGCCCGCAGGCCGCGGCCGGGATGCGGATCGAGCCACCGCCGTCGTTGGCGTGGGCCAGCGGCACCACCCCGGCGGCGACGAGCGCGGCCGCCCCGCCCGACGACGCGCCGGCCGAGAAGCGCGGGTCCCACGGGTTGCGGGTCGGCTCGTCGTCGGCGAACTCGGTGGAGGCGTTCAGCCCGTACTCCGGCATCCGGGTCGTGCCCAGCAGGTCCAGCCCGCAGCCGAGCAGCTGCCGGGTCACCTCGGCGTGCTCGCGCGAGGGCGCCGGGACGAACGCCCGGGTGCCGTGGCCCGCGGGCCAGCCCCGGACCTCGACGTTGTCCTTGACCAGCGTCGGCACCCCGGCCAGCGGGCCGTCGACGGCGCCGGTGACGGGGTCCGCGGTGCGGTCCAGGGCGAAGCCGTGCAGGTGCGGCTCGACCCGGGCGGCACGCGCGGCGACGGCCGCGTGCAGCTCGGCGGGCGCGACCTCACGGCGGCGCAGCCTCCCGGCGAGGGCGACGGCGTCGTCGTCGCCCAGGGCGTCGTCGGTGAACGCGTGCACGCGTCGGTCCATGTCGGACGATCCTGCACCCCGCCCGTCCGCGTACGACGGGAGGCCCGGCCCGGCGCGGGTGGTGTCGCCTCCGCCAACCACGGTGGCGTCGGGTGTGCAACAGTGCGCACGGGCCCCACGTGGAGGACGCCACGCCCACCGCGGGTGGGGCAGGATGCAGGACGACACCGACGTCACCAGCGCCGAGGAGCACGCCCGTGAAGACCGAGGCAGCCGCCCCGTGCTGACCCCCGCCGTGACCCCTGTGGTGACCCCCGGCGTCGGCCGCGGCCGGGAGGTCGAGCTGCTCGTCGCGGCGCTGGAGGCCGGCGCCCACGTGGTCCTGGAGGGCCCGCCGGGCACCGGGAAGACGACGCTGCTGCGGTCGGTGGCCGAGGAGGCCGAGCTGCCGTTCGTGTTCGTCGAGGGCAACGCCGAGCTCACCCCGGCCCGGCTGGTCGGGCACTTCGACCCGGCCCAGGTGCTGGAGCGCGGCTACACCCCCGCGACCTTCGTCGACGGCCCGCTGGCCGAGGCGCTGCGCTCCGGTGCCCTGCTCTACGTCGAGGAGATCAACCGGATCCCGGAGGAGACCCTCAACGTCCTCATCACGGTGATGAGTGAGGGCGAGCTGCACGTGCCCCGGCTGGGCCGGATCACCGCCCACGAGGGCTTCCGGCTGGTCGCCGCGATGAACCCGTTCGACGCCGTCGGCACCGCCCGGATCTCCTCCGCCGTCTACGACCGGGTCTGCCGGATCGCGATGGGCTACCAGACCGCGGGCGACGAGACCGCGGTCGTCGCGCTCCGCGGCCCCGAGGTCGACGAGCGGTGGCGCTCCCAGGTCGTCTCCCTGGTGCGGCGCACCCGGGAGCACCCGGACGTGCACGTCGGCTCCTCGGTGCGCGGGGCGATCGACATCGTCCGCATCACCACGGCACTGGCGGCACGACGTGGCCGGGAGATCACCGACTGGCGGACCGGGCTGGACGCCGCGCTGGTGGCGCTGTCCGGCCGGATCCGGCTGGCCGAGTCCGGCTCCCGCAGCGCCGAGGACATCGTCCGCGAGCTCTACACGGCCGAGTTCGGCCGGGAACCCGCCGACGACGCCGACGACGCCCGGGACGGCGGTGATGCGTCGGGGGGAGCCTGAGCCCGCCACCGGCGGGCGGTCCCCGACCCGCGGGCGGCTCCACCCGCCCGGGGCGGCCCCGTGCGCGACCGGAGGACCGCACGGTGGCCCGCAGCTCCCTGGCGGGCCACACCGGTTTCACCGAGATCTCGCCCGAGGTGGGGGTGCTCGACGTGGACGCGTTCGACGCCGCCCTGGCACAGCGCCCCGACGAGACGCTGACGCTGCTCATCGACATGGGCAGGGCCACCGACGAGAAGCTGCGGGCGGCGGCCCGCAGGCTCGCCGGCCGGGTCGTCCTGGAGATCGGCCGGTCCGGCCGGGTCTCCCGGCGCGGGATCGGCAGGCTGCGGGTGGTCCCGGCCGACCGCGGCGGCGATCTGGACCTGGACGCCTCGCTCGGCGCGGTGGCCGAGGCCCGCGCGGCGCGGCGCCCGGTCGGTCTCGACGAGCTGACCGCGCGCACCTGGGCACGGCCGGAGCTCGCGCTGTGCCTGCTCGTGGACGCGTCCGGGTCGATGGGCGGGGAACGGCTCGCCGCGGCGGCGTTGACCGCCGCGGCCTGCGCGTTCCGGGCACCCGGCGACCACGCGGTGCTGTCGTTCGCGGCCGAGACCCGGGTCCTGCGCGACATCGGCTCCACCCGTGGGCCGTCGGCGGTCGTCGACCGGGTGCTGGGCCTGCGCGGGCACGGGGTGACCGCGCTGTCCGGTGCGTTGCGCGCGGTCACCGCGCAGCTGGAACGGACGCGGGCGGAGCGGCGGATCGTCGTGCTGCTGTCGGACTGCCGGGCCACCGACGACCACGACCCGGTCCCGGCGGCGCGGGGTGTCCCGGAGCTGCTCATCCTGGCCCCGGAGTCCGACCACGAGCAGGCGGCCGAGCTGGCCGCGCGCAGCAACGCGCGGTGGGCGCCGGTCGCCGGTCCGTCGGACGCACCGGGAGTGCTGCGGTCCCTCCTGGGCGGCTGAGCCCGCCGGGTCCCGACCGCCCGGACTCAGCCGCCGAGGACGTTCACGGCCCGGGACACGACGAGCGCGATCGTCACCAACGACACCAGCGCCTGCACGAGCATCAGCATCTTCGCCCACCGGCTCAACGGCATCACGTCGGTCGGGCTGAACGCGGTGGCGTTGGTGAACGACAGGTACAGGTAGTCGGCGAAGAGGGGTTCCCAGTCGGCGTCGTGCGGGTCGGTGCTCTGCATCTGCACGAACAGGAAATCCGCGGTGGGCCGACGGCCGTGCGCCCGCGCCGCAGGCCCGCCACGGTCGAGCTGCCAGTACCAGACCGCGAACGCGATGATGTTGGTCAACCAGATCGCCGCCCCGCTGGCCAGCAGCGGCGCGGCGGAGCCGCCGGAGGCGCCGTCGAGGATCGCGGTGACCAGCAGCCCCGCCGACACCGCGTTCGCCACGCTCAGCAGCCCGACCAGGGTCAGCCCGAGGCCGCGCAGCAGCGCCGACTCGCGGTCCATCCGGGCCGGACCGGTCACCGCGAGCACGACCAGCACCACCAGTTCCAGCGACGGCAGCAACCACCGCGACACCAGGGTGAGCTGGTCGGGCAGCAGCAGCTGCAGCCCGATCGCGACGACGATCGCCGCCGCGGCGGGCCACCGGTGTTCGCCAGGGGTGACCCGCTTCCAGGCGGGCACGACGCGGCGCCCGCCGTCGCCGAGCCGGTCGAGCTCGCGGCGGATGACGTCCAGGGCGTGCCGGTGCGGGTCGGCCGACGGGTCACTCATGACCGTGATCCTGCTCCTCGTCGATCCTGCTCGTGGTCGACCCCGCTCCTCGTCAGCGAAGGGTGAACCACAGCAGGCACGCGAGCCCGGCGACCACGCAGTAGATCCCGAACGGGCGCAGCGAGCGGGTCTCGAAGTACCGGGACAGGAACCGCACCGACAGGTACGCGCCGAGCCCGGACAGCAGGCTCCCCACCAGGATCTGCGGTCGGATGCCGTCCCCGAGCGGACCGGCGAGGTCACCCAGCTTCAGCACGCCCGCGGCCAGGATGACCGGCGTCGCGAGCAGGAACGACAGCCGTGCCGCGTCGACGTGCGGGAGGCCCTTCAGCAGCCCGGCCGTCATCGCGGACCCCGACCGGCTGATCCCCGGGGCGAGCGCGGCGATCTGGGCCGCGCCGACGGTCACCACGTCACGCACCCGGAGCCGCGCGATGCGGTGGTCGGAGGCGACCTCGGTGGCGAGCAACACGGTGCCCGGCTCGGCACCGTCGACCGGCGTCGCGGGTGCGGGGCGCCGGCGCAGGTGCTCGACGACCAGCAGGACGGCGCCGTTGACGACGAGGAACAGCGCGGTCGGGACGGGCAGCGCCAGGTAGGTGCGGAAGACCCGGTCGAGTGCGAGCCCGGCCAGCCCGACGGGGACGGTCGCGAGCACCAGCAGCCAGGCCAGGCGCTGGTCGGGGTCGCGGACCTCGCGGCGGGCCACCGACGTCACCAGCCCGCGCACGATCCGCACCCAGTCCGCGCGGAATGCCACGATCAGGGCCAGTGCGGTCGCCACGTGCAGGCCCACGACGAACGCCAGGTACGGCGACCGCGGCGCGCTCACGTCGAGGTCGGCCGCCCAGCTCCCGCCGATGACGGCGGGCAGCAGGATGCTGTGACCGAGGCTGGAGACCGGGAACAGCTCGGCGACGCCCTGCATCGCCCCGATCACGATCGCCTCGGCCCAGGTCAACGTGCTCACCGCGTGGTCCTCCCCGTGGTCCGGCCGTCCGCTCCGGACGGTGCTCGCCGCGGGCCGCCGAGGCGCGGTGACACGCCGGAGGCGGCCCGGGACGTCGGGGACGTTCGGCGCGAGGGGGGCGACCCGGTCAGGACCGGGCGTCGGCGCGGCGTCGCGAGCCGGTGGCCCGCACGATCGCGGTGCGTCCGAGCACCAGGGACAGCCCGACGGCGATCCCGCCGACGACGAGCAGCCAGGGCCGCGACTCCAGGTCGGTGGCGAGCCGGTCCCCGGCCGCGTAGCCGATCCCGACGAGCACCGCGGCGCGCACCGCGGTGGTGGGGACGATCCAGGCCAGGAAGCGGCGGTAGCCGACCTTGGACAGCCCGGCGGCCAGGTAGGCCGGGATCGCGCCGATGTCGACGAGCTTGGCGCCGATGACGATCCGCGGCAGGTGCGTGTGGACCTCGCGGGTCAGGACCTCGCGACGCTCCTCGGTCAGGCCCAGCCGGTTCAGTACCCGGGCGACGGCCGGCCGGTCGCCGTTGCGGCCGAGCGCGTAGAGCGCGGTGTCCCCGACGACGTCGGCGACGAGCGCGGCCAGCCACACACCCCACCAGGGGAGCTGCCCGGCCCCGGCGAGCGCGGCCGCGGCGACGGTGACGATCGGACCTTCTAGGAACGCCCCGACCCCGATCACGAGGAGCGACCGAACGGGCGCAGCAGGGATCGCGGCCAGCAGTGCGGCCACGGTGTCCGTGAGTCCGAACACGAACGCCTCCCATCAGGTCCTCCACCGAATGGTGCCCTGTCTGCCGCACCGGGCGGCGGGCGCCCCGCCGTCGTCGCGCGACGCGGGCTCCTCGTCACCGGGTGTGACGGCGTCGTCGGGTGGCGGTGTCGAGTCCCGTGGCCGGGCCGGCCGCCGGGTCTCCCGGGGCGTCGTTGCCCGGCACACCGATGGTCCCACCGCCGGCCGGGATCGGCAGGTCCGAAGCACCCGCGGCGTCCGTGAGCACGGCCACCGGTAGCACCGGTCCGGTGAGCGCGCCACCTGTTCGGATGACGGCACCGATGGTGCCGCAGCCGCTCAGCGCGGGGTGGCGATCCCGTAGCGCTGCACCCGCCGGTACGCCGTCGCCCGGCTGATCCCCAGCGTCTCCGCGGCCCGGGTGACGCTCATGCCGTGCTCGGTGAGGCAGCGGACCAGCTCGTCGCGTTCCAGCGACTCGATCCGGGTGAGCGAGCCGGAGCGGGTGGCGAGCAGCTCGGGGGGCAGGTGCCGGACGTCGACCACGCTGCTGCGGGCCGCGGCGTCGCGGACCGTGCGGCGCAGCTGCTCGACGTTGCCCGGCCAGCTGTAGGTCCGCAGCGCGCGGTCCGCGGCGTCGGTGAAGGTGACGCCGTCGCGGGTGAAGTGTGCGGCCAGTGCCGGGACGTCCTCGGCCCGGTGCCGCAGCGGCGGCAGCTCGACCACGACGTCGAGCAGCCGCGACAGCGGCTCCGGGACCGTCCCGACGTCGCGCGCGGTGACGCTGAGCGCCGCGTGCGGCAGCGACCGCACCAGCGCCGCCAGCCGGGTCGCGACGGGCGCGGGCAGCTCGTGCACCCGGCCCGCGATCACCGCGGTGTCGGCCTTGCCCAGCTCCGGAGACCACAGCGACAGCCAGGACACCGCGTCCTCGGCCGCCGGTGGGCGGGCGTGCAGCACCCGGTGCCGCGGCGCGACGGTGCGCAGGGCCGCCGCGAGCAGCGCGGACTTCCCCACGCCTGGCTCGCCGACGACCCCGACCCGGGCGCCGTCGCGCAGCGCCGCCCGCACCTCGTCCAGCGCGGCGGTCCAGCTGCGGCCCAGCTCGGCGGTGCCGCCGGTGGGCTGCGGGGCGACCCGGAACACCTCGCCGCGGGGCGCCGGCCGCGGGCTCGCGCCCCGCCCGTGGGCCAGCATCAGCGCGGAGGTCTGCCCGGCCGCGGTGCGGGCGAGCGCGAGGAGCAGCCCGTCGGAGCGTTGCGACCAGGTGGTGAGGTTGATGCTGCCGAGCAGGGACCCGTCGACGGGGTCGAGCACCGGGGCGGCCGCGCAGGTGTAGCCCCAGAGCCCGGTGCAGTAGTGCTCGTCGCCGCGGACCAGCGACGGGACCCGGTCGGCCAGGGCCAGGCCGAGCCCGGTGGTTCCGGCCTCCCGCTCGCCGAAGGCGAAGCCGGGCGCGAGGTAGGTGCGGTCGAGCGCGTCGACCAGGTCGCGCTCGTCGCAGAGCCGGGAGACGACGATCCCGTCGGCGTCGGTGAGCATCAGCGAGATCGGTTCGCCGGGCAGTCCCTCGTGCAGCCCGGCGAGCACCTCGCCGCCGCAGCGGGCGAACAGCGACTCGTCGTCGACGGTGCCGGCGTACGCCGGGTCGACCACCTCGGTGGGGGCGCCGTAGGTCTCGCTGCGTGCCCAGGACGCCGAGATGCGGGCCGGAGCCAGGGACTGCCCCATCGCGCGTACCTCCTCGTACCTGCTGCTCACGACGGTGTCACACCTGCGACGCCGACGCGACACCGTCTCGTCTCAGGTTGAGACGGCGGTCACCACTGCCGCCGCCCGCCGGTTCCTACCTTCGGTGCCGACGCGGGACCCCACCGGCCCGCGCAGTCGCGGGGTGCCCACCACCTCGCCGCGACCTGAGAGGGACGACGATGTACTCGAAGAACGGTGAGTCCTACTTCATCGTGGACGCCCACGTGGCGCTGTGGGACGCGCGCCCGGAGAACCAGCGCAACATCCACGGCAAGCAGTTCATCGACTGCTTCTACGACTACCACCGCAACCTCAGCCCGGAGTCCGAGGTGTGGCCCTACGAGGACTACCTCTACCAGGGCGGCGAGCGGCTGATGAAGGACCTGTTCGCCGACGGCCACGTCGACCACGCCGTCTTCCAGCCCGCGTACCTGGGCGAGTTCTACGCCAACGGGTTCGGCCAGACCGAGGAGGCGTTCGCCCTCGCCCAGGCCCACCCGGACAAGCTGACCTACAACCACCACTGGGACCCGCGCAACGGCGAGCAGGGCCTGCGGCAGCTGCGCGAGGACGCGAAGCGCTTCGGGCTCAAGGGCGTGAAGCTCTACACCGCGGAGTGGCACGGCGAGTCCCGCGGCTGGAAGCTCGACGACCACTGGTCCTACAAGTACCTCGAGGCGGCCCAGGAGCTGGGCATCCGCAACGTCCACATCCACAAGGGCCCCACCATCCGCCCGCTGGACCGCGACGCGTTCGACGTCGCCGACGTGGACAAGGTCGCCACCGACTTCACCGACCTGAACTTCGTCGTCGAGCACTGCGGCCTGCCGCGGCTGGAGGACTTCTGCTGGATCGCCACCCAGGAGCCGAACGTGCACGCCGGTCTGGCCGTCGCGATGCCGTTCATCCACACCCGGCCCAAGTACTTCGGCCAGATCCTCGGCGAGCTCCTCTACTGGCTCGGCGAGGACCGCATCCAGTTCTCCAGCGACTACGCCATCTGGACCCCGCGCTGGCTGGTCGAGCGCTTCGTGGACTTCCAGATCCCCGAGGAGCTGTCCGAGTACGCGCCGCTGACCACCGCCCAGAAGAAGAAGATCCTGGGCCTCAACGCCGCGAAGATGTACGACATCGAGGTCCCCGCCGAGCTGGCGCTCCGCGACGAGACCCCGCAGGAAGTGCCGGTGGCCTCGTGAGCGCGCCGGCCCTGACCGCGCACGCGACGCGGGCCGAGCAGGCCTGGCGGGCGCTCGACGCCGTCGTCGACCCGGAGCTGGACGAGCCGATCACCGACCTGGAGTTCGTGCGGACCCTCGACGTCGACGGCGGCCGGGTCACCGTGCACCTGCGGCTGCCCACTGCGTTCTGCGCGCCGAACTTCGCCTACCTGATGTGCTCCGACGCCAAGGACGTGCTGACGGCGCTGGACTGGACGACCGCGGTGACCGTCGAGCTCGACGACCACCACGACTCCGACCTCATCAACGCCGGGCTGGCCGCCGACGCCGGCTACAAGGGCACCTTCCGCCACGAGGCCGAGTCCGACCTCGACGAGCTGCGGGTCACCTTCCGGCGCAAGGCGCACGCCGCCGCGATGGAGCGCTCGCTGACCGGGCTGCTGCGCCGCGACCCGGACCGGGCGCCGGAGACGCTGCACGGCGTCACCCTGGCCGACCTGCCCGCGGGCCCGACCACCGACGCGCTGCTGCGTCGCCGCGCCACGCTCGGGCTGGGCACCGCGGGGCACCTGCCGGTCCTGGTCGGGCACGACGGCGTCCCGTACCCGGCCGAGCAGGTCCCGCTGAAGCTGCGGATGGCCCGCTCGGTGCGGATCTCGATCGAGGGCAACGCCCACTTCTGCCGGGGGCTGCTGAAGACCCGCTACCCGGAGTCCGTCTCCGGGGACACCACGAAGGGAACCCGTCCGTGAGAGCAGTACAGGTCGTCGGCTACCACCGGCCGATGGAGCTGACCGAGGTCGCGAAGCCGGAGGTCGCCGACCCGTTCGACGTCGTCGTGCGGATCGGCGGGGCGGGCGTGTGCCGCACCGACCTGCACGTCCTCGAGGGCCAGTGGGCGGAGAAGTCGCAGGTCGCGCTGCCGTACACGATCGGCCACGAGAACGCGGGCTGGGTCGAGTCGGTCGGCTCCGCGGTGACCCACGTCCGCGAGGGCGACGGGGTCATCCTGCACCCGCTCGCCACCTGCGGGCTGTGCCGCGCCTGCCGCTCCGGCGACGACGTGCACTGCACCGCCTCGGCGTTCCCGGGCATCGACACCCACGGCGGGTACGCCGAGTACCTGCGCACCTCGGCGCGCAGCGTGGTCAAGCTCGACCCGTCGCTGCAGCCGGCCGACGTCGCCGCGCTCGCCGACGCCGGGCTCACCGCCTACCACGCGGCCGCCAAGGCCTCGCGGCGTCTCGGCCCGCGCGACACCTGCGTCGTCATCGGTGCGGGCGGGCTCGGCCACATCGGCATCCAGGTGCTCAAGGCGCTGACCCCGGCCCGGCTGGTCGTGCTCGACCGCAACCCCGACGCGGTGAAGCTGGCGCTGGAGATCGGCGCCGACGACGGCATCGTCGCCGACGGCGGCCAGGTCGACGAGGTCCTGTCGCGCACCGGCGGGAACGGCGCCGAGGCCGTAATCGACTTCGTCGGCGAGGGCGGCTCCACCTCGCAGGGCCTGGCGATGACGCGGCGCGCCGGGGACTACCACGTCGTCGGCTACGGCGAGAACGTCGACGTCCCGACGATCGACCTGATCTCGGCCGAGGTGAACGTGGTCGGCAACCTGGTCGGCTCCTACAACGACCTGTGCGACCTGATGGAGCTGGCCGGGCGCGGGCGGGTCACGCTGCACACCACCAAGTACGCCCTGGACGACTTCCAGTCCGCGCTCGACGACCTCGACGCGGGGAAGGTCAGGGGACGCGCCATCCTGGTGCCCTGACCTGCTGGTCCGCCCGCGGTCCCGTTCACGACGGCCCGTACCGGTGACGCCGGTGCGGGCCGTCGTGCGTTCCGCGGAACGCGGTGTCACGCCCTCGGTCCGCGTTCCGCGGAACGCGGTGGGCGGATGTCCCGGGGGCGCGGCCGCGGACCGGGACCGGCCGGTGTCGCGGGCCGGTCAGGCGGGGGCCCGGCCGTCGAGCCGGGCCTGCACGGCGGCGGTGATCCGGGCGAGCGCGGCCACGTCGTCGTCGGAGAGGGCGTCGAAGACCAGCTCCCGCACGGTCTCCACGTGCCCGGGCGCCGCGGCCTCGATCGCCGCCCGGCCCGCCCCGGTGAGCACGACGTAGTTGCCGCGGCCGTCGTCGTCGCACTCCTCGCGGGCGACCAGGCCGCGCTTCTGCATCCGCGCGAGGTGGTGCGACAGCCGGCTCTTCTCCCAGTCCAGCAGGCCCGCCAGCTCCATCGCGCGGCACCGCTCGTCGGGCCGGTCGGTCAGCGCGACGAGCACGTCGAAGTCCGCGAGCGAGAGCCCCGAGTCCGCCTGCAGCCGCCGGTGCAGCTCGGCGTGCAACCGCGCCTGCATCCGGAGCAGCCCTCGCCAGGCCGCCTGTTCGCGCTCGTCCAGCCACCGTGTCACGGCTGCAGGGTACCGGAATAGTTGACGCGTCATCCATGTTGGTGCAGGATGTAGATGACGGATCAACTACTGGAGGAAGCCGTGCAGTTCGGAGTCTTCTCGGTCAGCGACATCACGCCGGACCCGACGACCGGCGCCACCCCGACCGAGGCGCAGCGCATTCAGGACGTCCTGACCATCGCCCGGCACGCCGAGCAGGTCGGTCTCGACGTCTTCGCCCTCGGCGAGCACCACAACCCGCCGTTCTTCTCCTCGTCGCCGACGACCACGCTCGGCTACCTCGCGGGTGTCACCAGCACCCTGCAGCTGTCCACCGCGACCACGCTGATCACCACGAACGACCCGGTGAAGATCGCCGAGGACTTCGCGATGCTGCAGCACGTGGCGGGCGGGCGCGTCGACCTGACGCTCGGACGCGGCAACACCGGCCCGGTCTACCCGTGGTTCGGCCAGGACATCCGGCAGGGGATCAACCTCGCGATCGAGAACTACGCACTGCTCCGGAAGCTCTGGGACACCGAGGTCGTCGACTGGGAGGGGCGCTTCCGCACCCCGCTGCAGGGCTTCACCTCGACCCCGCGCCCGCTCGACGGCGTCGCGCCGTTCGTCTGGCACGGCTCGATCCGCAGCCCCGAGATCGCCGAGCAGGCCGCGTACTACGGCGACGGCTTCTTCCACAACCACATCTTCTGGCCCGCGTCGCACACCAAGCGGATGGTCGAGTTCTACCGGAAGCGCTGGGAGCACCACGGTCACGGACCGGCCGACCGCGCGATCGTCGGCCTCGGTGGACAGGTGTTCATGCGTCGCAACAGCCAGGACGCGGTGCGGGAGTTCCGGCCCTACTTCGACAACGCCCCGGTCTACGGGCACGGGCCCTCGCTGGAGGACTTCACCCGTGAGACCCCGCTGACCGTCGGCAGCCCGCAGCAGGTCATCGAGCGCACCCTCGGTTTCCGCGAGTACGTCGGCGACTACCAGCGCCAGCTGTTCCTCATCGACCACGCGGGCCTGCCGCTGAAGACCGTGCTGGAGCAGCTCGACCTGCTGGGCGAGGAGGTCGTGCCGGTGCTGCGCAAGGAGTTCGCCGCGCTGCGTGCGCCCGGGGTCCCGGACGCGCCGACCCACGCCTCGCTGGTCGCCGCCCGCGACGCCGCCGCCCGCACGCAGGAGAAGAGCACGCAGGAGAAGCAGGAGGTCGCGTGATGACCACACGCAGGATCGTCGTGCTCAGCGCCGGGTTGTCGACGCCGTCGTCGACCCGGCTGCTGGCCGACCGGCTCGCCGCCGCGGTCACGACCGCCCTGGCCGACCGGGGAGAGCAGGCCGAGGTGCAGGTCGTGGAGCTGCGCGAGCACGCCCGCGACCTCGCCGACCACCTGGTCGCCGGCTTCCCGAACACCGCGCTGGCGCCGGTGCTGGAGTCCGTGGCCGCCGCGGACGCGGTCGTCGCCGTGACGCCGATCTTCTCGGCGTCCTACAGCGGCCTGTTCAAGACCTTCGTCGACGTGCTGGACCGCGACGCGCTCACCGGCACCCCGGTGCTGCTCGCCGCGACCGGCGGCACGGCGCGGCACTCGCTGGCACTCGAGCACGCGATGCGCCCGCTGTTCGCGTACCTGCGGGCGGCGACCGTGCCGACCGCGGTGTTCGCCGCGCCCGAGGACTGGGGCGCGACCGAGGTGGGCACCACACTGGAGAGCCGCGTCGAGCGGGCCGCCGGTGAGCTGGCGGCTGCCGTCGCGGCCCGGCCCGCCGCCACCCGCACCGACGCCTTCGACGACGTCCCCGACTTCACCGCACTGCTGAAGGGTTGACCACGATGACCGAGACCAGCACCTCCACCGACACCCCGACCCCGACCGGCACCGGCACCGACACCGCGGCCCTCGATGCCGCGCGCGACCGGATCCGCTCGGCCCACCTGAAGCCGGCGGGACAGCGTCCGGCCTCGACCGCCCGCGGGCTGCACCACACCGCCCTGGTGAGCTCGGACGTCGAGCGGACCGTGCGCTTCTACCAGGACGTGCTGGGCTTCCCGCTCACCGAGCTGATCGAGAACCGGGACTACCCCGGGTCCTCGCACTTCTTCTTCGACATCGGCAACGGGAACCTGCTCGCGTTCTTCGACTTCCCGGGCCTCGACGTCGGCCCCTACGCCGAGGTCCTCGGCGGGCTGCACCACATGGCGATCAGCGTCGAGCCGCAGCGCTGGGACGAGCTGGTCGCCCGGCTCACCGAGGCCGGGGTGGAGCACGAGGTGCACTCGGGCGTCTCGGTCTACTTCCGCGACCCCGACGGCGCCCGCATAGAGCTCATCGCCGACCCGCTGGGGGAGATGTACGGCCAGCACGTGCTCTGACACCTGCTCCGACACGTGCTCGGTCGCGTGCGCCGGGCGGGGCGCGTCACCGGCGCACGCTGACGTGGACGTGGTCGAAGTGCCCGCCGGTGGCGTCGGCGGGGTCGTAGACCCCGCCGCCGTCGTAGGGCCTGCCCCAGTTCTCCCGGCCCTCGCCGGAGTCCCCGGTGCCGCGGTACCAGATCCGGCCCTGCCAGATCACGTACCGGACCCGCAGCCCGGAGGCGTTCTCACGCAGCCAGGTCGCGACCGCCCAGCCGTCCTCCAGGTCCTGCCCGGCGGGGAAGTCGCCGTAGCCGGCCGGGAACGCGTCGCACGCCCGTCCGGCGGGGTGGTCGCTCGACGGGTTCCACGCATGCTCCGACCAGCAGGTGATCGCCCGTACCGGCGCCGACGGGCCGGGCTCGCCGAACCGCTCGACGAGGGCGTCGTGCAGGCGCAGCGCGGACGGGGTGAGACAGCCCGACGTCGTCGGGTCCGGCTGGTCGCACTGCTCCGGCGGGGGCGGGTCGACCAGGTCGCGCAGGTCGTCGGCGGTGAACCCGCGGCTCCCGGCGAACCACACGAGCCCGCCGACGAGCAGGGCCAGCACGAGGAACACACCCAGAGCGGGGGCGATGCGGGTCTTCACAGGGGGTTTCGTCCGTTCCGTCGGAGTCGGTTCCAGCCTACGGCGGTGACACCGGCCCGTGCGGCGGCCAGGATCGGCGGGGCACGTCCACCGAGCAGGGGAGCCGCCATGTCGACCGCCGTCAGCACCGACCTGCTCGACCGGCCGGGTGCCCGCATCACCTTCGACGTGCGCGGATCCGGCCCGCTGCTCGTCCTGGCCGGGTCGCCGATGGGCGCCGGACCGTTCGGGCCGCTGGCGTCGCTGTTCGCCGACGACCACACCGTCGTCACGTTCGACCCGCGCGGTACCGGCCGCAGCGTCGTCGAGGACCCGGACGCCGACTCCCCGGTGGCGGTGCGCGCCGCCGACCTGGCCGCGCTCGTCGAGCACCTCGGCGGAGGCCCGGCGACGGTGTTCGGGTCCAGCGGAGGGGCGGTCGTGGCACTCGCGCTCGCCCAGGAGCGCCCGGATCTCGTCGGGACCGTCGTCGCGCACGAACCGCCGCTGGAGGAGCTGCTGCCCGACGCCGACGAGCGCCGGACCGCCACCGACGAGATCGTCCGCACCTACCGGGAACACGGTCCTGCCGCGGCCTGGGGGCTCTTCCTGGCCTCCGCCGGACTGCCGGCCGTGGCACCCGAGGAGGTGCCCGAACGCACCGCCCTGCCCGCGGCCGGCGACGACGCGACCGCCCGGCAGACCGCCGACGAGCGGCACTTCTTCCTGCACGAGATGCGCGAGACCGTGCGGTGGGCCCCCGACCTGGACCGGCTGCGCGACGCCCGGATCGCCGTCGGGATCGGCGACGCCTCGGCCGGGCAGCTGTGCGACCTGACCTCGCGGGCCCTCGCGGCCGGGCTGGGCCGCCCACCGGAGCCGTTCCCGGGCGGACACGTCGGGTTCGTCGAGGACACGTCGGCGTTCGCGCGACGGCTGCGGGAGGTCCTGTCCCGCGCCTGACAGCGGCTACGTCGCCTGCACCGACCCCACCGCCGTCGACCCACGGTCGGGCACGACGGACGACCTCAGTTCCCGAACGCGGTGCCGCCCCCGAACAGCGGCGAGGTGCCCAGCGCCGTGCGGAACTCCAGGAACGCCACGAGCCCGTAGACCGCACCGGCCAGGAACACCAGGCAGGACAGCGACACCAGCACGTAGGTGACGACCCGCAGCACGGTGAGCGCGGTCCCGTCCCGGGCCACGGTCACCGGGGCCGGCACGGCCGCCGCGGTCGCCGGGCGGCGCGTCGTGGTGACCGGACCGGTCGCCTCGACGCCCGGTCCCGCGGGTGCGGCCGCCCGGGCCGGGGGTTCGGTCCGCTCGGCGAGCCCGGCCCGGGCCGGGTCGGTGGTCCGGGCGGACGCGCCGAAGCGGGCCGCGGCGGCCTCGGCCACCGTCGCCGGACGACGCCCGCCGGACTCCGACGGGGACCGCGGCACCGGAACGGCCCCGGCCCCCGTCCCTGCCCCGGTTCCGACGGTGGTGCGCTCGGCGACCGCGGTGCCACCGGTCTCCCCGTGGATCGGGTGCTCGTCCCGGCCGTACGCGGCGGCCGAGGCAGCGGTCGGCGCGGCGTCGTCCCAGTTCGTGTCGTCCCAGTTCGTGTCGTGCGGGTCCGCATCGTGGCGGTCCGCATCGTGCCGGGCGGTGTCGTCCTGCTCCGAGGTGGCCGGGTAGGGCGGGCCGCCGTCGATCGAGGTCCCGCCGCGGGACTCGGGGTCGCCGTACTCGCCGTAGGCGGCCCGGGCCGGGGTGGCCGGCTCCTCGGGCATGCGGTGCGCGGCCCGGGCGTACGCGTCGTACCCGCCGTCATCGGGGCCGTCACCGCTCGTCTGCGACCCGCCGGCCTGCACGGGGGCGCCGTAGCCCTCGTAGCGCATCGGTGCGGCGTACCCGCCACGCCCGACGGTCGGCTGCGGCCCGGTCCCGCCGTACAGCTCGCCGAAGCCCTCCGGGTCGGTGGGTGTCGCCCGCTCCACCGGCCGCGAGGACCGCAGGTCCGGGTAGCCGCCGCCCTGGTAGGAGTCCTCCCGGTAGGAGTCCCCCTGGTAGGAGTCCTCGGGGAACTCGTGGTCGTCGAACCCGTGCCGCGGCCGCGGCGACGGCCGTGCACGGTCGGCGTCGGCACCGCGTGGGCCGGGGCTGGGTCGGTGCTGCGGGCCGGTCATGGCAGGACCTCCGGGGTACGGCGTCACGGTCGGCGACACGTGCTGTGTCACGTCTACCGCCGGATGTACCCACGGCGTTAGCCCTGTCGACCTACAGTCACCCGGTCCGGCGAGGTGAAATCACCGGGTGTACACCCCGGTCGGGGAATCGTGGTATCCCTTCGCCCCGACGACATCGGCCAGCGGGCTGCGGGGCGGCCCGCCCTCCCGCGCCCGCGCGACGACGGCGTCGACGTCCCAGATCGGGGTCCAGCCGAGCTCGGCGACCGCCCGGTCCGGGCAGTACACGCGGTCCACCGGCGGGACCGGCCGGCCGCGTTCGGCCAGCAGCTCGGCGAGCGCCGGGGCCCGCCGCTCCAGCACGGCGGCCGGGTCGCTGCCCAGCTCGGCGAGGTCGGACCGGCGGAACGGCGACGGCGCGCTGACCACGTAGCGGGCGAACCCGAGCTCGGGCGCCCGCCGGGCCGCGGCCAGGTGCGCGGACACGACGTCGGCGACGTCGACCCGCCGGTGGCAGAACTCCACCAGCTTGAGCGTGGTGTCGTCGTGGGCGGCGCGGACGTCGTCGCGGTCGTCGGCCTCGGGGAAGAACCGCGAGGTTCGCAGCACCACCACCGGCAGCCCCGGGTCCAGCGCGGCCAGCTCGCACAGGTCCTCGGCGGAGGTCTTGGTCGCTCCGTAGACGTTGCGGACCCGCGGCACCACGGTCTCGTCGATCCAGGTCGCGGGCCCGCCCGGTGCCGGGGTCAGCGCACGGCCGAACGCGCTGGTCGAGGACGTGAACACCACGCCCCGCACCCCCGCGGCGGCGGACTCCTCCAGCACCGCGAGGGTGCCCGACACGTTCGTGTCGACGAAGTCCTGCCTGCTGTGCGAACCGACGTGCGGCTTGTGCAGCGTCGCGGCGTGCAGGACGTGGGTGACCCCCCGCAACGCCGACCGCAGGGCGTCGCGGTCGGTCAGCGACGCGACGACCGCGGTCCACGGCGAGGGCCGCCGGTCCAGGCCGACGACGGGCACCCCGTCGTCGGTCAGGGTGCGGACCAGCGCCTCACCGAGGTGGCCGGAACTGCCGGTGACGAGAACACGTTCCACCCCACCAGTGAACCCGCTCAGGCAAGCAGGTTCCGCAGCTCGGTCACCGCCGCCCGCAGCTCCCTGGCGAACGCGTGCATCCCCTCGGCCTGGTCGGCCGGGGTGGACAGGTGCACGTGGAAGCGGTCGGGCAGCAGCACGTAGGCGACCCCGATGCAGCGCGAGCTGGTCGAGCCGAACCCGAAGTACCGGATGTTGTCCGACGGAGCCGAACTGGTCGACAGCCAGTCGTCGCGCATGATCGTCCAGCCGGGGGAGTCGAACACCGCGAGCTGCTCGGTGACGCCCAGCTCCGCCCCGCGGCGACGCCGGATCCAGTCCAGCTCCCACAGGTGCTGCTCGGGTGCGTCGCCCTGCTGGCACTGCTTCGCGCGGGCCCCGTGTGCCGCGGCGGCGGCCCGGAAGGTCTCGACCTTGTCGGCGTCGGACGCCTGCGGGTCGCCCATCGTGTCGACGAACGCGACCATCTCGGGGGTGACGACCCGCATCGCCTCGGTGCGTCCGCGCCGGAACTGCCGGGTCGCGATCGACTCGTAGGTGGCGCCGGTGACGCCCTTGGCCCGCCGGTGTGCGACCTGGTAGCAGGCCTGCACGAAGGCGTCCGGGGAGCACTTGAGGGCCTTCGCGTCGTCCGCGCCGAAGTCGTCGAAGGCGACGAGCTCGGTGGCGGTGGCGTCGAGGAACGCGGCGAACTCGTCGTGCGCGCGGGAGACGGTGGCGCGCAGGTCGTCGTCGAGGACGAACCGCAGCTCGCCGTGCGGCGCAGTGCCCTGCGGGCGGGTCCCGATCCGCTCGGCGTGCACCTCGACCGGGTCGGCGAACATGGCGTCGACCAGGGTGAGCACGGTCGTGCCGTCGAGCTCGCAGTGCTCGATGTTGACCCCGGCGGTGCCGTCGGCGAGCACGACGATCGACAGCGCCTTGTCGAACCAGCGGTCGCCGGAGTCCCCTGCCAGCAGGGTCCGCGCGGCGGACTCCTCGTCGGCGGGGTCGGTCTCGTCCAGGCAGACCGCGAGCAGTGCCCGCTCCACCAGGTCGACGGCCTCGGCGTTGGCCGGGTCCAGCCCGGTCAGCCGGTCCCGCACCGCTGCCCACTCGGCCCGGGCCAGGGTGGTCAGCGCGCCGACCGCGTCGCCGGTGGCGGCCCGCTCGGGGTGGGCCTCGCGGATCTCCCGCAGCGCGTCCGCGATCTCCCCGGCGGTGTGCGCCGCCCCGTCCTCGCCGATCACGTCGAGGCGGTGGATCCGGCCGCGGTGCAACACCACGACGTGCCGCTCGGTGGACGGGCCCGGCCAGTCGTCGCTGTAGGGGGTGCGGACGGTGTCCTGCGGGTCGCCCGGGATGCGGGTGGTGGAGAAGATGTGGCGGCTCTGGTCCATCGACTGCGCCACGCCCCGGTTGACCAGCGGCGGGAACGTCCCGGCATCGAGGTCGGCCTTGTGCCCGAGAGCGGCCACGGTGAGCTGCGCGGCCCGCTCGCAGGGGTCGGTGGTGGTGCCCGGCCCGAACAGGAAGAAGAAGTTCGCGTTGAGCGCGATCCGGTCGCGCCGGCCCAGGTAGCGCGACGGCCAGAACGCGTCCAGCCAGCTGTGGGCGCCGGCGTCGAAGCGTTCGAGGTCGGCCTGCAGCACCGACGCCGGGCCGCCCTCGACGAGCAGCTCGTGGGCGGCGGTCTCGGTGCGGGCGTACTCGTCCGGGGTGAGCAGCGGGGCGCACCACTCGAGGAAGCGGTCGGCCGAGGCGGACAGCGTCGGGAGCGGCACCTTCGGCAGGTCGTCGTCGGCCGCGAACGTGGTGGTCACGCCCATCAGTCCAGCAGCCCGTCGACGCGCACGGCGCGCGACCCCCCGTGTTCGGACAGTGTCCTCCCGAACAGCTGGCGGGTGCGGGCCGCGCTGCCGACCACCCCCGGGCGGGTGCTGTAGGAGAAGATCGCCGTGTGCCGGGCGGTCTCGCCGCGCACCTCGGTCACCCGGTGCAGCGAGTACCGGCCGCGGAACAGCTGCAGGTCACCGGGGCGCAGCACCAGCCGTCGGACCCGGGCGCCGCCCCTCCCGTGCAGGACCTCGGCGACGTCGGCGGTGTTCTCCGAGGTGGTGTCGCGGATGTCGGGGCAGTACTCGAAGACCCCGCCGGCCTCCGGCGCGCGGGTGAGCAAGCTGATCGCGATCTCGTTGGTGTCGAAGTGCCACGGGTGCGACCGGCCGTCGCCGACGACGTTGAGGCACAGCCCGGCCAGCGGGTCCGCCAGCTCGTGCAGCTCGGGCACGCCGGTGCAGGCGGCGAGGAACGCGCGGAACGCGGGCTGCGGGTAGAGGCGGTGGATCAGCGCGGTGGCCGGGATCCGGTCCCGCGCGACGAAGGCGTTGCCCCGCTCCATCCGCACGCGCGCCGGGTGGTCGGCGGGCAGTGTGGGGTCCGGGTCGGTGTTGTAGACGTTGACCAAGGCGGTCTCGTGGTGGGCCAGCGGGGCGACCGCCTCGCCCTCGGTCCGCAGCCGGTCCCGCCACGACGCCCGGACGAACCCGGGGAGCACCGCGCAGCCGTCGGCGGCGAGCTGGGCACGGGCCCGGCGGACCGCGTCCTCCCAGCCGGACGAGCCCGGTTCGTGCACCGGGTAGCGCGTCAGGTCGACCGGGTCGAGCTCCTGCGGGGCCGCGAGTGCGGACGGCTGCACGGATCAGCTCCTTCGTGCCCGGGCAGCACCGGTGCCGCCCGCGGTGTCACCGTCATCCAAACCCGATCGGTGTCGACGGATCAACGGTGAGTGACCGAATGATCAGATCCCGTGTGCCGTGGGAGGCTGTCCTTGCGAGAGGGAACCCCGGCGGAGGATGGTTCGTTGATTCCGTCGGCGAGCGAGGAGGCTGTCATGGGAGCTATGAGCCCCACCCACTGGTTGATCGTGCTGGTCGTGCTGGTCCTGCTGTTCGGCGCGAAGAAGCTCCCGGAGATGGCGCGGTCGGTCGGTCGGTCCAGCCGGATCCTGAAGAGCGAGATGCGCGGCCTGCGCTACGACGACGAGCGCCCGGGGGAGATCGGCCCCGGCGGCGCGACCCGGGCCGACACCGAGGTCCGTGACCCCGGTACCCGGCAGCCGGGGGCGGCGGAGGCCACCGCCCGTCCCGAGCCAGGCCCCGAGACCCACCGGGCCTGACGCCGCAGGACGGACGACGCATGACGGTGCTCGTGACGGGGGCCAGCCGCGGGGTCGGCGCGGCCACCGCCCGGCTGCTGGCCGCACGCGGCCAGGACGTCCTCGTCGGGCACCGGGCCTCGCCGGAGGACGCCGCGGCCGTCGTCGCGGAGTGCCGTGCGGCCGGGGTGAATGCTGCCGCGGTCGCCGCGGACGTCACCCGCACCGAGGGCGTCGAGCAGCTGTTCGACGCGGCGGCGGCCCTGCCGTCGCCGCTGACCGGGGTGGTCGCGAACGCCGGCGGTGCCCCCTCGCGGCAGCGCCTCGAGGACATGAGCGACGCCCGGATCGACGAGGTCGGCGCGCTGAACCTGCGTGCGGCACTGCTCTGCTCGCGCGAGGCGGTGCACCGCATGTCCACCCGCTACGGCGGTGCGGGCGGGGTGCTCGTGCACGTCACCTCCCGCGCGGCGGTGCTCGGCTCGCCCGGCGAGTGGAACGACTACGCGGCCGCGAAGGCCGGGGTCGAGGCGCTCGTCGTCGGGCTCGCGAAGGAGGTCGCCGCGGACGGGATCCGGGTGGCGGCCGTCCGGCCGGGCCTGCTCGACACCGACTTCCACGCCAGGGCCGGCGAGCCGGGGCGGATCGAGCGCATGGCGCCGTCGATCCCGATGGGCCGGGCCGGTCACCCCGACGAGGTGGCGACGGCGATCGCCTGGCTCCTGTCCGACGAGGCCAGCTACGTCACCGGCGCGGTGCTGGACGTGTCCGGCGGGCGCTGACCGGCGGGTCGGGAACCCCGTGTCGGCCCGACGTCGGGGGTCCACCGGCGCGGGTCGGGGCCCGGCCGGCGGTAGGGGAACGGATCGGCTGTGGACGGCGGTCGGCGGCGGCGCTCAGGAGGCGGCGCGGGCCGAGCGCCCGAAGCCGATCCGTCCGCGGCGGCGGGCACGACGCCCGGCCCCGGAGGTCTCGGCGCACAGCAGGCATCCGTCCCCGGGCGGTGAGGCCAGCGACGCCGGCAGCACCACGTGCCCGCACAGGGCGGTGCAGTGGCCGGTCCCGGCGGCGAGCGAGTCGGCCAGGACCGCCTGTGCCACGACGTGGCTGCGGCTGTCCCGGGCGCAAGTGACCGTGACGGTCTGCCCCTCGTCCGGTGCGGTCACCACGGCCACGGGGCGCGTACTGGCGGGTGTCACCGACACGACAGCTCCTCCGGGCACGATTCGACGGAGTAGCCATCGTCACCCCACAGCGGTGCAGATGCAAGTGCATCCGCACGATTGGCCGAACGCGCGGCCGGGTGGTGGCGCAGCGTGGTGAGCGCCACGTCCGAGACCTCCGGCCGCCCCGGGCCGGGCCCCGGAACCGATCGGACGGGCCGGTGATCACGGTGTCTTCCAGGGCGGACACCGGGTGTCGCGGCGTCAGCGCCCATTGTGGCACCGATCACGTGGATCACGGCTCCGGGGGTCGCCGCCCGTCGTCAGCGGCTGCATCGAGCGCCCGACGGCACTAACCTCGCCAGTCATGACCGCTCCCGAACAGGCTCCTCCTCGGGCGTCCACGGTTCCGGACGGAGACGCCGCGACCGGCGCATCCGGCCCGGCGGCCGACGCCGACGGTGACCATACGTACGAGATCGGCTCCCCGGTCCCGGCGGACGGGGTGGACATGTGGCGGCTGGCGGTGGAGTCGCGGACGCTGGACGTGAACTCCCGCTACGCCTACATCCTGTGGTGTCGCGACTTCGCGCGCACCTCGGTCATCGCCCGGCGCGACGACGGCCGTGCCGTCGGCTACGTGACCGGCTACCTGCGCCCGGAGAACGGCGCCCTGTTCATCTGGCAGGTGTGCGTCGACCCGGTGGCACGCGGGGCGGGCCTCGCCGGTCGGATGCTGGACGCCGTCTGGGAGCAGGCGGTCGCCGTGGGCGGCACCGAGCGGATGGAGACCACCATCACGCCGGACAACGCCTCGTCGATCCGGCTGTTCACCAAGTTCGCCGAGCGCCACGACACCACCATCGAGCGGGAGGACCTGTTCGGTCCCGATCTGCTCGGTGACTCCCACGAGCCGGAGAACCTCTATCTCGTCGGCCCGATCGCAGCAGACAAGGGTGAGAACACATGACCGTTTTCGAGGATCTCGAGTCCCAGGTCCGCAGCTACTGCCGCAACTGGCCCGTCGTCTTCGACACGGCGAAGGGGAGCCGTCTGACCGACGTCGACGGCAACTCCTACCTCGACTTCTTCGGCGGCGCGGGCGCGCTGAACTACGGGCACAACCCCGAGGTGCTGAAGAAGCCGCTCATCGAGTACTTGACGCGCGACGGCATCACCCACGGCCTGGACATGTACACCTCGGCCAAGGGCGAGTTCCTCACCACCTTCGAGGAGATCATCCTCAAGCCGCGGAACCTGCAGTACAAGGTCCAGTTCCCCGGCCCGACCGGCGCCAACGCCGTCGAGTCCGCGCTGAAGCTCGCCCGCAAGATCAGCGGTCGCGAGGCACTGATCAACTTCACCAACGCGTTCCACGGCATGACGCTGGGCGCTCTGTCGGTGACCGGCAACTCGATGAAGCGCGGTGGCGCGGGCATCCCGCTGGTCCACTCGACGCCGATGCCGTTCGACAACTACTTCGACGGCAAGATGCCCGACTTCCTGTGGTTCGAGAAGGTCCTCGACGACACGGGCTCCAGCCTCAACGAGCCGGCCGCGGTCATCGTCGAGACTGTGCAGGGCGAGGGCGGGCTCAACCCGGCCCGCATCGAGTGGCTGCAGGGGCTGCGCGACCTGTGCACCCGCAAGGGCATCCTGATGATCGTCGACGACGTGCAGATGGGCTGCGGCCGGACCGGTCCGTTCTTCTCGTTCGAGATCGCCGGCATCCAGCCCGACATCGTCACGATCTCCAAGTCCATCTCCGGCTACGGCCTGCCGATGGCACTCGTGCTGATCAAGCCGGAGTACGACCAGTGGGGCCCCGGCGAGCACAACGGCACCTTCCGTGGCAACAACCCCGCGTTCGTCACCGCCACGCACACGCTGCGCAACTGGTGGACCGACGACACGCTGGAGAAGGAGACGCTGCGCAAGGGCGAGAAGGTCGAGGAGGCCTTCAACAAGATCATCGGTGACAACCAGGGCACCGAGATGTTCACCAAGGGCCGTGGGATGGCGCGGGGCATCCAGTTCGAGGGGGAGGGGCTCGCCGAGAAGGTGGCCTCGAAGGCCTTCGAGCACCGCCTGCTGCTGGAGACCGCCGGTCCGAACGACGAGGTCCTCAAGCTGCTGGCGCCGCTCACGACCACCGACGACGAGCTCGACGAGGGTCTTGCGATCATCGGCGAGTCCGTCCGCACCGTCATCGGGAGCTGATACCCACATGATCGTCCGCACCATCGACGAGATCACCGGAACCGATCGGGACGTCGAGTCCGAGAACGGCCAGTGGCGCAGCAAGCGGATCGTGCTGGCCAACGACAAGGTCGGTTTCTCGGTCCACGAGACCACCCTGCAGGCCGGGACGATCAACGACTTCTGGTACGCGAACCACATCGAGGCCGTCTTCATCACCGAGGGCGAGGGCGAGCTGTACGACAAGGACAACGACGTCACGTACCAGCTCAAGCCGGGCTCGATCTACGTGCTGAGCGGCCACGAGAAGCACCAGCTCCGTCCGAAGACCACCATCAAGTGCGTGTGCGTCTTCAACCCGCCGGTCACCGGCCGGGAGGTGCACGACGAGAACGGCGTGTACCCGCTGGTCACGGAGGACTGAACCTCCGTTCCGAGATCACACCGCGAGGGGTGTTTCCGCTGTGTTACAGCGGGAACGCCCCTCGCGGTCGTTCATACGACACCCGTTCGAAGGGAACCGAACCGACAGCGACTCACAGGAGGGTCCATGACCGCACTGGTCGGCAACGAACCGCGTCTCGTGCGCGCCGCGGGTGACCGCTACCCGACGCGCGTCTCGAACACACCGGTCTTCATCGACCGCGCCGAGCCCACCGTCTGGAGCGACCGGGCTAGCGCGGGCATGTTCGGCGCCCAGGAGCTGGAGGCGCACGAGCGCGACGGTTTCGTGCAGGTGCCGGGCCTGCTGACGGCCGAGGAGGTCGCGGAGTACCAGGCCGAGCTGGACCGGCTCGCCGCCGACCCGCAGGTGCGCGCCGACGAGCGCTGCATCGTCGAGAAGTCCTCCGACGAGGTCCGCTCGATCTTCGAGGTCCACCGGATCTCGGAGGCGATCGGCCGGCTGGTGCGCGACGAGCGGGTGCTCTCTCGGGCCCGCCAGATCCTCGGCTCCGACGTCTACGTCCACCAGAGCCGGATCAACTACAAGCCCGGCTTCGGCGGCGGTGGGTTCTACTGGCACTCGGACTTCGAGACCTGGCACGCCGAGGACGGCATGCCGGGCCCGCGTGCGGTCAGCTGCTCGATCTCGCTGACCGACAACCACCCGTTCAACGGCTGTCTGATGATCATGCCCGGATCGCACCGGACCTTCGTGTCCTGCGTGGGTGAGACGCCGGAGGACTACTACCGGACGTCGCTGAAGGAGCAGAAGATCGGCACGCCCGACGCACGGTCGATCGCCAAGCTCGCCGAGCGGCACGGCATCACGATGATGACCGGCGACGCGGGCGGGGCGACGTTCTTCGACTCCAACTGCATGCACGGCTCCGGCGACAACATCACGCCGTACCCGCGGTCGAACATCTTCCTGGTGTTCAACGGCGTCGAGAACGCGTGCGTCGCGCCGTTCTCGGCACCGCGGCCGCGGCCGTCCTACATCGCGGCCCGGGACCACACCCCGGTCCGCTGAGCGGCCGACCGCGTACCGCGACGTCGTCGTCCCGCGGGAGCACCGCGGGACGACGACGTACGGCTCACGCGTCCTGCAGCGGAGCCAGCTGCGGACGCTTGGCGTGGTAGTCGTCCCAGGTGCTGGTGCCGCGCAGGCGCCGGCGCAGGAACGGCATCACGTGCTGGGTGACCCACCGCAGGTCCTCGGCCTGCCGGGCGGTCCACGGCGCGGGCTCGACCGCCGGCTCCGGCCACGGGCCGCGCCAGTCCGGCGCGTCCTCGCCGAGCGTCTCCAGCACCCGCCAGGCGACCCGCTCGTGCGCGTGCGGCACCAGGTGCAGCCGGTCCGGGCCCCAGGCCCGCGGGTCGGCGAGGCAGTCCATCGCCCACAGGTCGACGACGCGGCAGCCGTGCCGTTCGGCGGCGGCCCGCATGTCCTCGTTGTAGCAGGCGATCCGGCCCCGCAGCCTGCGGATGAGCGGGTGCATCCGGCGCAGGTCGAAGCCGGTGAAGATGAGCACCTCGGCCCCGGTGGCGACCAGCCTGCCGAGCGCGGCGTCGAAGCGGGCGGCGAGGTCGTCGACGTCGCAGCTCCAGCCGATGATGTCGTTGCCGCCGGCGCAGAAGGTGATCAGGTCGGGGCGCATCGCCTCGGCGACCGGGATCTGCTCGTCGACGATCTGGTCCAGGATCTTCCCGCGCACCGCCAGGTTGGCGTAGCCGAAGCCGGGGCGGCGCTCGGCGAGGATCTCGGCGACGCGGTCGGCCCAGCCGCGTGCCCTGCCGTCGGGGGTCAGGTCGTCGAGGCCCTCGGTGAAGCTGTCCCCGATCGCGACGAAGCTCCGGTGCTGTGCGCGCCCCTGATCGTGTCGCTGTGTGGCCATCGGCACCGCCCCCTCCCGGTCCGTGATCCTGAAATGTGCCCATCTGTTGTTCACCGCAACGACGTGCGGCGTTACAGCGATGATCACCCTCTCCGGGCCCGTACGCCAATCGGATCCGTCGACCTGCGGCCCGAGATAGGGCACCCTTAGTCAGGTGACACCCGATCCCGCTTCCCGCACCGCGCCCCGGGAGGACCCGCGGCTGGCCGAGCTGCTCGGCGGCCGGGCCGGTGCCGTCGACGCCTCGGTCCCGGTCGTCGCGTTCGTGCTCGCCTGGGTGGCGGCGAACGCCGCGGGGTCGCTGTTCCCGATCAACTGGGGGGCCGGCGCGGCGATCGTCGCCGGGGCCGGGGTGGCCGGATGGCGGCTGTACCGGGGCCGGCGGCCGCGCGCGGTGCTGTTCGGGCTGGCCGGGGTCGTCGTCGCGGCCGCGATCGCGCTGATCACCGGGCGCGCGTCGGACTTCTTCCTGGTCCAGATCGTGTCCAACGTCGGCAGCGCCCTGGCCTGGGCGATCTCGATCGTGGTGCGTTGGCCGCTGCTGGGGGTGGTGGTCGGCGGACTGCTGGGCCAGCGGACCCGGTGGCGGCGCGACCCGGACCTGCTGCGCGGGTACCAGCGGGCGTCCTGGGCGTGGGTGGCGCAGTACGTCGTGCGGCTGTCGGTGTTCCTCCCGTTGTGGGCGGCCGACCAGGTGGTGCTGCTGGGCGTCGCGCGGACGGTGCTGAGCCCGCTGCTGGTCGGGCTGAGCGTGCTCGTGTCGTGGCCGTTGCTGCGTACGGCGCTGCCGGCCGATCACCCGGGCATTCGTCACCCCCGGTGACGCTGTCCGACAACCGGTGACGGTAGAATCGTGATCTTCCCGTGATCTTTGCGCGATCGTGTGAAGGTCACCACATCGGGTGATCGTCCGGCGCAGTCACTGCGTCCCCGGACGTTCCCCCGGCGGCGATCCGCCTGCACCGACGATCACTGCAAGGAGCCATGCCACACCAGCGCCCCCCGGAGCCCGGCTCCGGCGACGCCCCCCGTGGCGTCCCCGGCCCGGCCCGTCCCCCCGCCCAGCCGTCCGCTCCCCGACCCGGCACCGGTCGTCCGGTGGCCTCTCCCGACGCCCCGCGGCTGCCCCGGCAGCGCACGGCGCACCCGTCCCGTACGCACGGTGGACGGGGCTCGCAGCCGCCGTCGGACACCACCCGCGGCCGGACCACGCAGACCCCGCCCGGTGCCCGTCCGGTGAGCCCGGTCGTGCCAGGGCCGGGCGTGCCGGTCGGGACGCCGCCCGGCGGGCGTCCGCGCACCCGGGTGCTGCCGCCCGCGTCGGACACGACCCGCGCGGCCGGTCCCGGCGGTCCGGTGGGGCCGGTCGGGGGCGGACCGAACGGTCCCGGCGGGTCCGGGGGCTCCGGCGGGTCCGGTGACGGCTCCGGGGACGGCTCGTCGGACGCCACGAAGGCGAGCGGTCTCAAGGCCGACCTCAGCCCGACGAAGATCGCGGCCGGCGCCGGGGCGGCGATCGTCACGGCGATGCTCGGCTCGTTCCTCGGCGCGGTCGGCACGGTGATCGGCGCGGCGCTCGGCTCGGTCATCTCGACGCTGGCCACCACGCTGTTCACGCGCTCGCTCGAGGTCAGCAAGGACAAGGCCCTCGCGCTGAAGGAGAAGGCGACCCGGCGCGGCAAGGGCGTCGCCGAGGGCACCGCGGCCGCCGCGCAGGACGCTGCCGGCCGCAGCATCGCCGGGCCCACCGGCGAGGAGACGGTGCTCCTGGACCCGTGGCAGACGCCCGGTGGCACGACCCGCGCCGCCGGAACGGGCCACGGCCGGTTCCGCCGGGTGCGGGTCACCCGCAAGACGGTCGTCGTGTCCGCGGTGCTCGGGGTCGTCACCTTCGCGGTGTCGATGTTCCTGATCTCCGGCATCGAGTTCGTGAAGGGCTCGTCGCTGTCCGGCTCCTCCGGCACCTCGGTGAGCAACGTCGTCCGCGGCGGCGCGCCTCCGGCCCAGCAGGAGAACGACCGGGGCGAGGGCTCCGGGGGCGACTCGTCGACGTCGTCGTCGAGCTCGACCTCCACCGAGGAGTCGGGGACCAGCACGTCGGAGTCGACGACCAGCACCCGCGACCGGGACTCCGGTCAGGACGGCTCGGGCTCGTCGAACCCGCTGCAGGACGGGCTGAACCGGGTCCTGCCGACCCAGCAGCCGGGCTCCGGGCAGGACTCGGGCGGCCAGAACTCCGGCGGCCAGAACTCGGGCGGTCAGAACTCCGGCGGCCAGGGCTCGGGCACGCAGAACTGATCGACGCGGTCGGGCCTCAGACCAGCCGGGCCCGCAGCGCCGCCGCGGCCGCACGCGGGTCCTCGGCCTCGGTGATCGCCCGGACCACGACGATCCGGTCGGCGCCGGCGTCGAGGACCTCGTCCAGCCGGTCGCCGTCGATGCCCCCGATCGCGAACCACGGCCGCGCCGGGGCGCGCCCGGCGACCGTGCGGACCAGGTCCAGGCCGGGCGCCGGGCGTCCCGGCTTGGTCGGGGTGGGCCAGCAGGGACCGACGCAGAAGTAGTCCACGCCGTCCTCGTCGGCGGCGGTCAGGGTCTCCTCGGGGCTGTGCGAGGACCGGCCGACGAGCACGTCGTCGCCGACGACCCGGCGTGCCCACGGCACCGGCAGGTCGTCCTGGCCGAGGTGGAGCACGTCGGCGCCCGCGGCGAGCGCGACGTCGGCGCGGTCGTTCACCGCGAGCAGCGCGCCGTGCCGGCGGCAGGCGTCGGCGAGCACCTCCAGGGCGGCGAGCTCGGCGCGTGCCTCCAGCGGTCCGTCGGGCCCGCCCTTGTCCCGCAGCTGGACGATGTCGACCCCGCCGGCGAGCGCGGCGTCGGCGAACTCCGCCAGGTCACCACGTGCGGTGCGGGCGTCGGTGCACAGGTAGAGGCGGGCGTCGGTGAGGGCGTCGAGCCGGGCGCGACGGGTGTCGCGGGTGCCGGGGCGGGTATCGGTGTCGGACACGGCTCGCAGGCTACGGCGTAGCCTGTGCCCCGGACGACGACGAACCACGGGAGCCCGGGCAGCGGGCTGAGAGGGGACCCGCGACGCGGTCCCGACCGTCGAACCTGATCCGGGTCATGCCGGCGCAGGGAGTGAGGTGGATCCGATGAGCGCGAGTGCCGGACGACTGGTCGTCGCGGGGGCGGGCGCGGTCGGCCTGTCCCTCGCCCGCGCGGCGGCCCGCGACGGCTGGTCGGTGACCGTGTTCGACCCGGCCCCCGGTCGCGGCGCGTCCTGGGTGGCCGGCGGGATGCTCGCCCCGGTCACCGAGGCCTGGCCCGGTGAGGAGGACCTGCTCGCTCTCGGGCTGGACTCGGTCGCCCGCTGGCCGGAGTTCGCCGCGGCCCTGTCCGCCGACGCCGGCACCGACGCCGGGCTGCACCCGGAGGGCACCGTCGTCGCCGCGACCGGGTCGGGCGACCGCGCCGAGCTGACCGCGCTCGCGGACTACCTGGAGTCCCTCGGCCGCGACGTGCGCCCGCTGACCGGCCGCGAGCTGCGCCGGCTCGAACCCGCGCTGGGCCCCGAGGTCCGCGGCGGCCTGTCGGTGCCCGACGACCCGTCGGTGGACAACCGGCGGTTGCTCGCCGCACTGGCGGCCGCGGCCGAACGGGCCGGGGTCGTGGTCTCCGACCGTGGGGTCGCGCGTGTGCTCGACGACGGCGCCCGCGTCACCGGCGTGCGCCTCGCGGACGGGGTGACGGTCGCGGCGGACGCGGTCGTCGTCGCCGCGGGGGCGCACTCGTCGTCGCTGCATCCGGTGCTCGACGGGCTGGTGCGCCCGGTGAAGGGCGAGATCCTGCGGCTGACCCGGCGCGCCGGGGCGCTGCCGCCGCCGTCGCGGACGGTGCGGGCGCTCGTCGACGGGCGGGCGGTCTACGCCGTGCCGCGGACGCTGCCCGGGTACGGCGACCTCGTCGTCGGCGCGACGACGGCGGAGAACGGCTTCGACACCGACGTCACCGTCGGCGGGGTGCGCGACCTGCTACGTGACGCCGAGCGGATCCTGCCCGGGATCGCCGAGTACGCGCTCACCGAGACCGCCGCCGGGCTGCGGCCCGGCAGCCGGGACAACCTGCCGCTGATCGGGCGGACCGGGCCCGACGGGCTGATCGTCGCCACCGGGCACGGCCGCAACGGGATGCTGCTGGTGCCGGTGACCGCGGTGGCCGGGGCGGCGCTGCTGCGCGGCGACGACGTGCCCGAAGCGGTCCGCGCCGCGGACCCGCGACGGTTCGTCCCGGCCGCCGCCGGGGCGCGCGAGGAGGGGAACCACTGATGTTGATCGTGCTGAACGGCGAGCACCACGAGGTCGACGCCGACGCCGACCTCGCCCGGATCCTGGCCGAGGCCGGGCTGCCGGAGCGGGGGATCGCCGTCGCCGTCGACGGGGAGGTCGTGCCGCGCACGTCGTGGGCCGGGCACCGTCCCGGCGACGGCGCGCGCGTGGAGGTCCTGACCGCGGTGCAAGGAGGATGAGCATGGCTGTGCAGACCGACAAGCTCGCCTTCGGCGACCACCTCTTCGACTCGCGGCTGGTGATGGGTACCGGCGGGGCGGCGAACCTGGAGATCCTGGAGCGGGCGCTGGTCGCGTCCGGCACCGAGCTGACCACGGTGGCGCTGCGCCGGGTCGACGTCGCGAACGGGACCGGGTTGCTGGACCTGCTGCGTCGCCTCGGGATCGCCGTGCTGCCGAACACCGCGGGCTGCCGCACCGCGGCCGAGGCGGTGCTCACGGCGCGGATGGCCCGCGAGGCGCTGGAGACCGACCTGGTGAAGCTGGAGGTCGTCGCGGACGACACGACCCTGCTGCCCGACCCGGTCGAGCTCCTCGACGCCGCCGAGCAGCTCGTCGACGACGGCTTCACCGTGCTGCCCTACACCAACGACGACCCGATCCTGGCCCGTCGTCTGGAGCAGGTCGGGTGCGCCGCGGTGATGCCGCTCGGCTCCCCGATCGGCACCGGGCTCGGCATCCGCAACCCGCACAACATCGAGATGATCGTGGCCGCCGCGGGCGTGCCGGTCGTGCTCGACGCCGGGATCGGCACCGCCTCGGAGGCCGCGCTGGCGATGGAGCTGGGCTGCGACGCCGTCCTGCTCGCCACCGCCGTCACCTGCGCCGCCGATCCGGAGCGGATGGCGCGCGCGATGCGACGGGGCGTGGAGGCGGGGTGGGACGCCCGGCACGCCGGCCGGATCCCGCGCCGCTACCGGGCGCAGGCGAGCTCGCCCGACGTCGAGGGCTGAGGGCCCGGAGCGTTCCGCGGAACGCTCCGGGGGCGGCTCAGGCGGGGGTGACGCCGTCGGCGTGCCGCCGGGCCAGGGCGCGGTAGAAGTCCGGGTTGGTACGCACCCACCAGCGGGCCTGCTCGGTCAGCTCGCCGCGTTCCTTCGCCGCGGAGCCGAGCATCAGCCGGTCGGCGGGCAGCTCGGAGTTCGGCGTGACCGTCGACCCGGCGGCGACCATCGCGCCCTCGCCGATCCGGGCACCGTCCTGCACGGTGCTGCCGTTCCCGACGACCGCCCGCGCCCCGATCACGGCACCGTGCACCACGCACAGGTGCCCGATCGTGGCGCCCTCGCCGATCTCGGTGACCGGGTCGTCGCCGCCGTGCAGCACCGACCCGTCCTGCACGTTGGCGCCGGCACGCACGACGATGGGCCCCAGGTCGGCGCGCAGCACGGCGTTGTACCAGATCGAGGCACCCTCCTCGACGCGCACGTCCCCGACGAGCGTCGCGGTCGGGGCGACGAAGGCGTCCGGGTGCACGGTGGGGGAGAGGCCCTCCAGGGCGAACAGCGGCATGGTCGACAGCGTCGCACCCCGCTCCGTGGTTCTCCCGGCGCCGCGGCCGGCACCGCAGCCGTGTCGCCGCCCTGTCGTGTCGCCCGCCGCCCTGCCGCCTCGACGCGGCCGGTCTCGACACGGCCGGTCTCGCCACGCCGCCGTCTCGCCACGCCGCCGTCTCGCCACGCCGCCGTCTCGTCACGCTGCCGTCGATCTGCCGGCGTGTCGCCGGCTCTGTCGCCGGCTCTGTCCCCGCTTCTTCAGCCGCCGGTCATCGCCCTGTCGTCGGCCGGTCGTGGACGTGGGTGTGCAGGCCGAGGTCGGACAGCTCCAGCGCGGCCAGCGCCGCCACGACGGCGGGGTCCCCGGACCGCCACGCCGCCGCCGGGTCCGGCGCGACCCGGACCAGCCGTGACACCGGCACCCGCGACAGCGCCCGCACGGCCAGCAGGTCCGGGGCGGTGGCGCGCGCGGCGACGGCGGCGCCGGCCCGCCGGGCGTAGCGCAGCCGCAGCGGGAGCCAGCCGAGCAGCACCGGCAGCAGCATCACCAGCGGGACGACGACCAGCGCTCCGGTCGCGAGAGCGTCGACGGCGCCCCCGAACTGCCGCCCCGCGGCGACGAGCTCGGTGCCCGCCCCCGCGGCCGGATCCAGCGCGCGGGCCAGGTCGGAACCGATGAACGGGACCGCACCGACCGCCCCGGCGACCCCGGTGAAGGCGTCGGAGACCCGACCGCCCGCGACGACCAGCGAGTCACCGGGCCCACGCAGCGCGGACAACCCGTCGTGCACGGCCACGCCGGCAGTGACGGCGAGGACCGTCCACAGCACGGCGACGAGGTCGGCGACGACCTGTCGGGCGATCCGGTCGGGGCGTTCGGCGTACCAGCGCATCGGTCCTGTCTACCGGTCCTGCCCGCCGGCCCTGTCCACCGAGGCCGGAAACCGGTCGTCGTCGCGGCCTGCCCGTGCTCTGCCGGGCCGGTGGACCGCTCGCTCGCCCTCGGCCGCGCCTCCTGGGACGACGTGCCCCGCTGCGCGCCCGGAGCCCCGACGCCCCTGACCGCGACCCAGGAGCGGAACCACGGCTCGGCGCGATCGTCACCGCGCTCCTCGACCGGGCGGGCTTCCGGTGCCGCGTTCCGCGGAACGCGGTCCGGCGGCAACGTGGGCGGCCGACGTCCAGCACCTCGTACAGTCGGCGTCCGCGCCCTTGCGCACCGGTGTCTGCGCCGGGCTCCCGCAGGCTCGGTGCGCCGCGGTCCGCGTCGGCTCCCCGGCCGTACCCGTGTGCCTGTGTCCGTGTCGGGCTGTCCGGCGGAGTGCCTCCGGGTTCAGGCCGCGGTGGTGGCCGCCGCGCCGGGCGGGAGCAGGGCGTCGAGGATCGGCTCGGGGTCGAGGCGATCGCCGTACCAGTCAGGGGCGAGGGTGCTGCGATCGATCCGCAGTCGGGCCCGCGTGTTCCGTTCGACGAGGGACTCGGCGCTGCCGTCCAGCGGTCTGCCCGTGGCCTCGACAGGGCTGCCGTCGGGTCGGTGGAACAACCAGCCCTCACCGGGCGGGCGCAGGACCAGGTACCCGTCGTCGTGCACGAGACGGTGGTGGAACGAGCAGAGCAGGACCAGGTTGTCGACGTCCGTCGGCCCGCCCCGCAGCCAGTGACGGACGTGGTGGGCATGGAGGTGACGGGTGTGGTGGCACCCCGGGAACCGGCAGGAGCCGCCACCGTCGGCGGTCAGGGCGGCGATCTGTGCCGGGCTCGCCAGCCGCCTGCTTTGGCCGAGGTACATCCGGTTCCCGGTGCGATCGCTCAGCAGCACCTGGGCCCGGGCGTCGCAGGCAAGGCGCTCGGCGGTGCTCGCGGCGATCTCAGGCCCACCGGCGAGGCGTGCGGTGCCGGTCCCTGCGTCGACGACGACCGTCACCCGCGCCGAGCCCCGCTCCACCACCGCGGCGCCAGCCGCGCCGGGCCCGCGGCCGACCAGGTCCACCAGAGCGTCGGCCCGCCGGGCCGCCAGGGAGTCGACAACCGCGCCCGGTGCCTGGTCCTCCGTGCGGCGGGCCTGCTCGTGGGGATCGACCCCGCCCCACCCCGACCGCCGCCCCTCCCGTGCGGCCGGATCGTCGCTGTCGCTGCCGGTCGGGCCGGCGGGAGCCGGGAGCGCTGCGGCGACCCCGGCCTCGATCGCGGCGATCAGGAGGGCGCCGTTCTCGGGAGTGAGCCGGGCTCGTACGACCAGGGATCCGTCGACGTCGTGGTGCCAGCTCACCCCGCGCCGGGCGGCGACGTCGCTCGGCGGCGCGCAGCGTCGACGCACCGCGCGGACGACGGTCTCGACATGGCTCGCGGTCCCGCCCAGGGCGAGGTCCAGGAGCACCTGCTCGGCGTTGGGCCCGGCCGCGGCACAGGGAAGGGCGACAGCCCCGGCCTCACCCTGCGGCTCCGGAGCGCCGACGGCGACCGCCGCTTCGCTCGCCGTGTCGTCGTGCGCAACGGTGTCCCCGCTGTCGGTCGGCGGCGTGGCGGTCTCCGCCGTCCTCTCGGTGTCCAGCACACCGGAGCCGGCATGCGCTCCCGACGGAGTCGATGTCGGGGTCGCTGCCGGGGCCCCGGAGGGGGTCTGTGGCGGGACTCATCGGGGACGGGACGGTCACGCGGTCGAGGATCGCGTCTCCCGTGCCGACGAGGCGGGTGACGGCCCGGACCTTGGAGTAGGAGATCCGGCCGGCCGCGAACGCCGCGGTGATCCGGGGCAGCCGGGTCAGCGCGTGCGCGACGCGCAGGTGCTCGGTCGCGGTGCGCAGGCTCATCCCCGCGCGCCAGGTCAGCCAGTGGGCGCAGGACCGGACGCCGACCCCGCACCAGCCGCCGCGGTCGTCGAACTCCGCGAGCAGGCGTAGGAAGCGGCACTCGGCGGCGGCGATGTGGCCGGCGAGGCCGAGGAGCTCGGACTCGAGGTCCGGCAGGCTCAGCTCATCGGCCGGCGTGGTCGTGGAGGCGGGCTGGGGCACGGCACTCTCCTTCTTCGAACGTGTGTTCGAGATGAGTGTGCCGGGTGGGTCCGACAGTTTCGAGCCCGGCGGAGGAGGGGGCCTGGGGCGATCGCGTTCCGCGGAACGCAGCTGCGGGTCGGGACGCCGACGGGTCGACGAAGCGGAACGGGACCCGTCGGATCCTGCCGACCCGTCGGTCAACGGTCGACCAGGACCAGGACCGCGTTTCGCGGAACGCGATCGGGGCGGTTGTCGACTGGTCCGACCGGCGCTCCGATCTTGACCGATCGCGCTGCCGACCGCCCCGTGACGGCCGTCGAAAAGTCAGACCGCGTTCCGCGGAACGCACGTCCTCGCTCCGTGCCGCCGTGCCGCCGTGCCGCCGTGCCGCCGTGCCGCCGTGCCGCCGTGCCGCCGTGCCGCCGTGCCGCCGTGCCGCCGTGCCGCCGTGCCGCCGTGCCGCCGTGCCGCCGTGCCGCGGTGTCGGGCGAGGGCGGCGGCGGGGGGTGGGTGGTGTCAGAGGAGGCCGAGCTTGGTGGCCGCGTAGACCGCCTCGGCGCGGCGCGACACCATCAGCTTGCGCATCAGGTTGCCGACGTGGAACTTGACCGTCGTCTCGGAGATGAACAGCTCGGCGCCGATCGCGCGGTTGGACAGCCCCCGGGCCAGCAGGCGCAGCACGTCGAGCTCGCGGTCGGTCAGCCGTTCCCGGTCGGGCATTCCGCCGGACAGCGACCGCACCATCGCCGACGCCGACCGGGCGTCGAACGCGCTCTCCCCGCGGGACACCGCGCGGATGGCGCGGACGAGTTCGGTGGTGTCGACGTCCTTCACCACGTAGCCGCGGGCACCCGCCTGCACCGACTCGACGACGAGACGGTCCTCGGCGAAGGTCGTCAGCACCAGCACCCCGATGCCGGGGTGGTCGGCGCACAGCCTGCGGCAGACCTCGAGACCGTCGGTCTGCGGGCCGGACGCCAGCTTGAGGTCGAGCAGCACCACCTGAGGCCGGCCGGCCGCGACGGCGGCGAACGCCTCCGGAGCGCTGCCCGCTTCGCCGACGATGCGCAGGTCGTCCTCGCGCTCCAGAACCGCGCGCAGCCCCTGCCGCATGATCGAGTGGTCATCGACCAGCACGATCCGGATCGGCGGTGCCGCGACGCTCGTGGAGCCGGGACCGGGACCGGGACCGGGACCGGGACCGGGACCGGGACCAGGACCAGGACCAGGACCAGGACCAGGACCGGTGCGGGTCGCGACGGTCCCGCCGGCCCCGTGCACCCCACCGCCCGGCGGATTCCCAGCGCCCTGTCCGGATCCGCCCTGCCCGGAGACGCTCTGCCCAGGCGCGACAGCGTTGCCGACGGAGACGCTCTGCCCGGGCACGACAGTGCTGCCGACGGAGCTGCCCTGCCCGGGCACGACAGCGCTACCCGCGGAGCCGCCCTGCCCGGAGCGGCCGAGCCCGGAACCGCCTTGCCCGGGGCCAGGAGGAACACCGTCGTGGCCGGGGCCGCGACGGGTGCCGAGTCCCGCCCTGCCGGCTGCGGGCGCGGTGGGTGCCGGTGCGGCCCCGGGACCTCCCGGGGCGGTCCGTGTGCCGCTGCTCATCCGAGCTCCTCCTGCCCCGGCGTCCCGAGCGGGACGTCCACCTGCACCTGCAGCCCACCGATCCGCGAGCGGCGGAACCGCAGGGTCCCACCCATCTCGCGGGCGCGGGCGTCCATGTTCACGAGGCCGCGGTGCTCCCCGGAGGGTCCGCGGACCGATGCCGCACGCAGCGTGCGGCGGATCTGCTCGGGGGAGGCGCCGCCGTCGTCGGAGATCGACAGACGGACGCGACCGCCGGCGTAGGCCAGCCGCACCACCGCCCGCGGCGCCGAGGCGTGCATCGCCGTGTTGAACAGCGCCTCGCCGGCGATCCGGAACAGCGACTGCTCGTGCTCGTGCGGCAGCGGCACCGGGGCCCCGCCGATCGTCACTTCCACCCGCAGCTCGTCGGGCATGTGCACGGTGGACAGCTGGCGCAGCATCGACGGCAGGTCCTTGTCGGCGTGGTCGTCGTCGTTGAGCGCGTAGATTGCCGACCGCAGCTGCTCGACGGCCCGCCGGGTCAGGTCCTTGGCCGTGTCGAGGTGCTGGAGCAGGTCCGGATCGGTGATCTCCGACCGGCACAGCTCGATGTGCATCCCGGCCGACAGCGCGTACTGGGTGACGCTGTCGTGCAGCTCGCGGGCGATGCGGTGCCGCTCGTTGTCGAGGACCTCCCGCTGGCGTGCCGCGCCGAGCGCCTGCTGGGTGAGCATCAGCTCGTCGTTGCGGACACGCAGGTCCTCGGCCTGGGCCGCGGTGCGCGCGTGCAGTCGCTCGGCCCGCTCCAGCAGCGCGCAGTTCTGCAGCGCCGACGCCGTCTGGCCGGCCAGGATGCGCAGCACCGAGTGGTCGGTGTCGTCGATGTGGCGTTCCGGCGGCGTCCACGCGACGAACCCGCCCACGGTGCGGCCGTCGAGCCGGATCGGGACGTGCAGGTGCCGGGGGCGCTGGTCGTCGTGGTGCTGGTGGTGGTCGTCGTGGTCGTGGTGGCCGTCGCCGGCGTGCAGCCGTTCCACGTGCCGGCGCACGCGCTCGGGCACCGACGCCAGGTCGGCCCACTCGACGCCGTCCGGCCCGAGGACGACGTGCCGCGGCGCGGCGTCGGGCAGCTCGCCGTCGACGAGCCCGAGCACCACCCAGTCCGCGGACAGGTGGTCGGCCGCCGCGTCGGCGACCGCGCGGACCAGCGCCTCGGAGCCCTCCATCGTGCGGACCAGCGCGGCGGAGATCCGGTCCAGCGCGACGATGACCCGGCGTAGCCGTTCGGCGCCCTCGCGGTACTCCGAGTAGAACGACGGCTTGCCCGTCCGCAGGCCGGTGAGCTGGTCGAGGTCGGGCCGGGCCCGACCCGCGGCGGCCGGCGACGAGGACGGGGCGGGTGTGCGGCGGCGCGGGAAGCGGTCGGCGGCGGTCACCGCGTGGGCCTCCGCGACGGCGTCACAGCGCCTCCCGGAACAGGTCCTCGATCTGCTCCACGCTCGCCGTGCGCGGGTTGGTGGTCAGGCAGGCGTCGCCGAGGGTGAGCCGGGACAGTCGCGGGACGTCGGCCTCGCGCACCCCGATGGCTGCGAGCCCGGTCGGGACGCCGACCTCGTCGGCCAGCTTGCGGACCTCGGTCGCGACCATGTCCACGGCCTCGTCGCCGGGCATCCCGGGCCGGGCGGGCAGCCCCATGGCCTGGGCGATCGGGACGAAGCGCGCCGCGTCGGCGTCGGAGGCCGAGCCGTTGAACCGGATCACGTGCGGCAGCAGCACGCCGTTGATCAGGCCGTGCGGCAGGTCGAGCATGCCGCCGACCTGATGGCTCATGGCGTGCGTGGCGCCGAGGATCGCGTTCGTGAAGGCCAGGCCCGCCTCGAGCGCGGCCTGCGCCATCGCGGTGCGGGGGCCGTCGTCGTGGCGGCGGATCATCGTGGTCGGCAGGTTGGCGTGGACGAGTGCGACGGCGTGCAGCGCGTGGGTGTCGGTCAGCGGCCCGTGGGCCAGCGACACGAACGCCTCGATGCCGTGGGTCAGCGCGTCCAGGCAGGTCGCGGCGTTGAGCCAGTCCGGCATCGTGACGAGCAGCCGCGGGTCGATCACCGAGACGTCCGGGACCAGGGCGCGGCCCATGATCGTGATCTTGGTGAGGCGCTCGGTGTCGGTGATGATGCAGAACTGGGAGACGTCGGCGCCGGTGCCCGAGGTCGACGGCACCATCACCAGCGGCGGGATCGGGTTGGCGATGCGGTCGATGCCCTCGTAGTCGAGGATCGTGCCGCCGTTGGCCGCGAGCAGGGCGACGCCCTTCGCGGCGTCGATCACCGAGCCTCCGCCGATGCCGATCACCACGTCGCAGCCCGAGCTCTCGTAGCGCTCGAACCCGGCCTGGATCTCGTGGTCCTTCGGGTTCGGGGTGATCTCGTTCCACAGCTGGGGCCGCAGACCGGCGGCGCGCAGGTGGCGCAGGAGCTCGGCGGGCCACCCGGCCTCGGTCACCCCCGGGTCGGTGACGACGAACGGGCGCCGCGCCCCGAGACGCAGCGCGGCGTGGGCGGTCTCGGGCAGCGAATCGGGCCCGAACACGATCTCCGGCGCGTGGAACTTCGACAGCCGTGGTCGCGGCTCCCGCGGGCACTGCGCCGCGCGGACCGTGTACCCCTCGTCGGCACCGGCGCCGCCGGTCCCGCCGTCGAGCACCAGCACCGTCTCCCGTGCCACGGCGCGGTCCGCCCCGTGCCCGGGGACGACGGTGCCTGCCTGACCGGTGAGGACCACGCTGCCCTCCTCCTGCTCCGTGATGGTCGACGGCCCGCCCCGGACGGCGGGCGGCTCGGTCACGAGCGTGTGTCCCACGGTACAGGGACACCCCTCTCTCCTGGCCTCTCGATCGGCGGGCGGCGCGCGGAGCCGCAGGTCGGCGGCGAGCACGTCACGCCGCCGACCTGGCCGAAAGCGGGGGGATGTCAGGAGGCGTGGATGGGCCCCTCGCGCTCGGCCAGCCGGATGCCCTCGCCGCCCCAGTGCTGGGCGATCATCTCCGCGGCGATCGACACCGCGGTCTCCTCCGGGGTACGGGCGCCCAGATCCAGCCCGATCGGCGACGACATCTTCGCGATCTCGGCCTCGGTCACGCCCCGCTCGCGCAGGCGCTCGAGCCGGTCGTCGTGGGTGCGTCGCGAGCCCATCGCCCCGATGTAGCCGACCTCGGGCAGCCGCAGCGCCACCTCCAGCAGCGGTACGTCGAACTTCGGGTCGTGGGTGAGCACGCACAGTGCGGTGCGCTGGTCGATCCGGCCCGCGTCCGCCTCGGCCTGCAGGTAGCGGTGCGGCCACTCGACGACGACCTCGTTGGCCCCCGGGAAGCGGCTCGCGGTCGCGAACACCGGCCGGGCGTCGCAGACGGTCACCCGGAAGCCGAGGAAGCTGCCCATCCGGGCCACCGCGGCGGCGAAGTCGATCGCCCCGAACACGATCATGCGGGGCGGCGGCGCGAACGATTCGACGAAGATCTGCAGCCCCTCCCCGCGACGCTCGCCGTGGACGCCGTAGGTCAGCGTCGCGTTGCGGCCGGAGTCGAGCAGGCCGCGGACGTCGTCGCGCACGGCGTCGTCGATCCGGTCCGAGCCGGTGCCGCCCTCGGTCTTGTCCGGCCAGACGATCAGCCGCTTGCCGAGCAGCTCCGAGGGGCCCGCGACGACCGTGGCCACCGCTACCGGGTCCTCGTCGCGGATCGCCTCGGCGATGCGGCCGAGCTGTTCGTAGGTCTCCGGGGTCACCTTCTCCACGAAGATGTCGAGGATGCCGCCGCAGGTCAGGCCGACGGCGAACGCGTCGTCGTCGGAGACGCCGTAGCGCTGCAGGACCGGTCGTTCCTCGGACAGCACCTGCTGCCCGAGCTCGTAGACCGCGCCCTCGACGCAGCCGCCCGAGACCGAGCCGACGGCCTCGCCCGCCGGGCCGACGAGCATCGAGGCCCCCGGCTGGCGCGGTGCGGACCGGAAGGTCCCGACCACCGTCGCGAGCGCGGCCGGCTCACCCTTGCGCCACCAGCCTTCGAGCTGGTCGATCACGTCACGCATTGCGCACCACCTCGAGCAGTTTCTCCAGCGTGTCCAGGCTGTGCCCGGCCAGCAGGTCGTCCAAGTGCGGAAGGGCCGCGACTATTCCCCCCTGGACCGGGGCGTAGCCGTCCTTGCCCGCGTGCGGGTTGACCCAGACGAGCCGGTGGGCCAGCCGGGACAGCTGCTCGGCCTGGGTGCCGAGGAGCTCGGTGCCGCCGCGCTCCCAGCCGTCGGAGAAGACGACGACGACCGCCCGGCGGGCCGCCCCGCGGCGTCCCCAGCGGTCGACGAAGGCCTGCAGCACCTCGCCCAGCCGGGTGCCGCCCGACCAGTCCGGGATGGCCCTCCCCGCGGCGCGCAGTGCGTGCTCGGGGTCGCGCAGCCGCAGCTCACGGGTGATCCGGGTGAGCCGGGTGCCCAGGGTGAACGCCTCGACCGAGCGCGGCGAACGACGGACGACGACGTGGGCGAAGCGCACGAGCGCGTCCGCGTAGGGCTCCATCGAGCCGGACACGTCGATCAGCAGCACGACCTTGCGCGGCCGGCGCGAGGTGTCGCGCCGGGCGAGCCGGAAGATCTCGCCCTGGTTGCGCAGCGCCGCGCGCAACGTGCGCTGCGGGTCGGCCTCACCGTGCCGGTTCCGCCTGCGCCGCCGCGACGCCCGGGTCGGCGGCTCCGGTCTGAGCAGGGTCATCAGCCGGCGCAGGTGCTCGCGTTCGGCGGGGGAGAGCTCCCCGACGTCGCGGTTGCGCAGGATCTCCGCACCGGTCGCGGCGGCCTTGATCTGCGGGCCGTCGGAGTCGTCGGAGTCGTCCTCCCCGCCCTCGCGGCCCGGCAGCAGTGCGGCCAGCTTCGGCGGTGCGGGCGGGCGGTCGTCGCGGTTGCTCGACGGACGGTTGCTGGTCGGCTCGAACCAGGACGGGAACGCCAGGTCGTACCGGACGATGTCGTCGGGGTCGGCGCACAGCGTCAGCCGGCCGGCCCAGTACGCCTGGTCCCGGTCGGTCACGTCCAGGGTGTCCAGCGCTTCCAGGTAGGCGGTCACCCGGTCCTGGGTGACCGGGACCCCGGCGGCGCGCAGGACCTCGGTGAACCCGACGAATCCGGTCAGCAGCTCGTCGGGGGTGCCGGTGGGCTCCGCCGCGGGCGGCCGGGGCGGGGCCGCCGGGGACGGGCTCGGGGGAACGGTCATCGCGGCCGGGTCAGGACGCCAGCAGGGTGTCGAGCTGCTTGTGGACCCGGTCGGCGTCCTCCCGGTACTTGAGGACGGCGCCGAGGGTGCGCGCCGCCGACTCCGGGTCCAGGTGCCGGGCGCCGATCAGCTGCAGCGCCCGCGCCCAGTCCAGGGTCTCCGCGACGCCCGGCGGCTTGATCAGGTCGGTGTGGCGCAGCTTCTGCACGGCCCGCGCGACCGACGCGGCGAGCCGTTCGGGTACCTCGGGCAGCCTGCTGTGCAGGATCTCGATCTCGCGTTCGATGTTCGGGTGCTCCAGCCAGAGGTAGAGGCAGCGGCGCTTGAGCGCGTCGTGCACCTCCCGGGTCCGGTTCGAGGTGAGGACGACGACCGGCGGTGTCGCGGCGCGCACCTCCCCGAGCTCCGGGATGGTCACCGCGTGCTCGGTGAGGACCTCCAGCAGGAAGGCCTCGAACTCGTCGTCGGCGCGGTCGATCTCGTCGATGAGCAGCACCGACGGGCTGGTGCGCAGCGCCTGCAGGATCGGGCGGGCCAGCAGGAAGCGCTCGTCGTAGAGACCTGCCTCGACCGTGTCGGGGTCGAACCCGTCGCGGCCGCTCGCGGCCTCCAGGGTGCGCAGGTGCAGCAGCTGACGGGGGAAGTCCCAGTCGTAGAGGGCCTGACCGGAGTCGATGCCGTCGTGGCACTGCAGACGGATGAGCGGTGCGTCCAGCGTGGCGGCCAGTGCCTGGGCCAGCGCGGTCTTACCGGTCCCCGGCTCGCCCTCGCAGAAGAGCGGACGGTTCATGCGCAGGGCGAGGAAGGCCGCCGCCGCGAGACCGTCGTCGGCGAGGTAGCCGGTCGCGCGCAACGCGTCGGCGAGCTCGGCCGGGCTCCCGGGGCCGGGTGCGGTGTCGTTCACCGAACCAGCATGCAGGACGAGCGGTGAACGAGGCCACAGCAGGAGGGCCCTCCTCCCCGCGCGGGCGGGTCGAGCACCTCGCCCTGAGGACGAACGAGCGGCCCGGAAGGTTCGAGTTGCTTCCGAATCAGAAATGTTCATGACCGCGTGATAGGTCCGTGATGTGACGTCGTTGACCAGTGCGTTTAGGGGGAATCTGATAATTACACGCTTGTTACAGTGATTCCGCTCACGGGCCCCTTCGTTGACGAATTCTTTCCGCCCATTCACCTTTCTGTCGGTCGGTCCACCGGATCGGCCACCTGAACGAGCAACACATCCGGACCCGCCGCGCCGAACCACCCCCGTCCCGCGGCTGTCCGGTCCGTCGAGGAACGGAACGGGACGGGGACGAGAGAGACCACCTCCGCGGACGTCATGGACGTCGCTCCCCGGTCCCGATCGACGCACCCGCGACGACACGGCGGGCACACCTGTGCCCAGGGGACCTCCTGTGCGGAGTGTGTGTGTCCTCGGGCCGGCGCGGTGGGAGCGAAACGATGACCAAGGGACCCAAGGGCCGAAGTCTCCTGCGCATGGCTGCGGCGGGTGTCGTCGCGGTCGGTGCGACGGCTGCGATCGCCGGCACCGCCAACGCTGCCCCGGACAGCGTCTGGGACCAGCTCGCCCAGTGCGAGAGCGGCGGCAACTGGTCGATCAACACGGGCAACGGGTACCACGGCGGGCTGCAGTTCTCCCCGTCCACCTGGGCCGCCTTCGGTGGTTCGGGTTCGGCGGCCAACGCCAGCCGCGCCGAGCAGATCGCGGTCGCCGAGCGGGTGCTGGCCGCTCAGGGCTGGGGCGCCTGGCCGTCCTGCTCGAAGAAGCTGGGCATCACCGGCTACTCGGCCGACACGAGCAAGCGCGTGAAGGCGTCGGCCCCCGCCGCGTCCGCGCCGAAGAAGGCCGCCGCCCCGGCCGCCGGTGGGTACACCGTCAAGGCGGGCGACACGCTGAGCCGGATCGCGGCCGCGCACGGCACCTCGGTGGCGAAGCTGGCCGCCGCGAACGGCATCGGCAACGTGAACGTGATCAGCGTCGGTCAGGTCCTGAACCTCGGCTGATCCCGCCGACCGTCCCCGGACCGCCATCCGGGACGGACGGCACGGGGCGCGCGGTGTCCCCAGCACCCGCCCCGGCGGACGACGGCCCGGGTCCCCTTCCCCTCGTGGGGAGGCGGACCCGGGCCGTTCCGTCGTTCCGGGGGTGCGCCGTTGTTCCGGGGCGCGCAGCCGGGCTCAGGTGGAGTTGACCCACTCGTCGGAACCGTCGGCGAACCGCTGGTGCTTCCACACCGGCAGCAGGCGCTTCACCTCGTCGACGAGCTCGGCGCAGGCGGTGAACGCCTCCCGGCGGTGCTCGGCGGCGACGGCGCAGGCGAGGGCGACCTCGCCGATGTCGAGCGGGCCGACGCGGTGGCTCACCGCGAGCGCCCGGACGCCGGGGGAGTGCGCGGCCACCTGCTCGGCGACCTCGGCGACGATCCGGGCGGCCGTCGGGTGCGCGCTGTACTCCAGGCCGTGCACCGATTTCCCGCCGTCGTGGTCGCGGACGACACCGGCGAAGGTGACGACCGCGCCGGCGGCGGCGTGCTCGACCAGGCGGGCGTGCTCCTCGACGTCGAGCGGCTCCTCGCCGACGGCCGCACGCAGGACCGTCGCGGTCCGCGTGGTCGCGGGATCGGTCATCGGTGGTCTCCTCCGTGCAGCTGGTCGACCGCGTGGTCGAGGACCCCGGCGAGCACGCCGAGGCCGTCCTTCACCCCGCCCGGGGAGCCGGGCAGGTTGACGATCAGGGTGCGGCCCGCGACCCCGGCCAGGCCACGGGAGAGTACGGCGGTGGGGACCTTGTCCTCCCCGGCGCGGCGGATCGCGTCGGCCAGGCCCGGGATCTCGTGGTCGAGCACGGCCCGGGTGACCTCGGGGGTGGCGTCGGTGGGGGAGATGCCGGTGCCCCCGGTCGTGACGACGACCGCGACGCCGTCGGCGACGGCGGCCCGCAGTGCCTGCCCGACCGGCTCCCCGTCCGGCACGACGACCGGGTCCGGGGTGTCGTAGCCGCGCTCGCGCAGCCAGGCGACGATCGGCGGCCCGCCGCGGTCGGTGTAGACGCCCGCCGCGGCGCGGTTGGAGGCGGTGACCACCCGGGCGGTGCGTGCGGCGGTCATGCCCCGCGCTCCCACAGGCCGGTCTTGCCGCCCTCCTTGCGTTCGACGCGCACGGCGTCGAGCACGGCGCCCGGGTCCACGGCCTTGATCATGTCGTGCAGGGTGAGCCCGGCGACGGCGACCGCGGTCAGGGCCTCCATCTCCACCCCGGTGCGGTCGGTGGTGCGGACCTCGGCACGAATGGCGACCCGGCCGGCGTCGCCGTCGGTGGCCGGGGTCAGGTCCAGTGTCACCCCGCTGATCGCGATCGGGTGGCAGAGCGGCACGAGGTCCGGGGTGCGCTTGGCGCCCATGATCCCGGCGATGCGGGCCGTGGCGAGTGCGTCGCCCTTGGGGAGGCCGTCGGTCTCCAGCAGGCGCACGACCTCGGCTGTGGTGTGCACCGTCCCGGTGGCGACGGCGGCGCGGCGGCCGGGCTGCTTGTCCGACACGTCGACCATCCGGGCCGCCCCGGCGTCGTCGACGTGGCTGAGCGCGGGGTCGGGCCGGCGGTGCTCGGTGGTCACGCCCCGACAGTACGGGGGTCTCGGCGGGGTGGCCCTCGCCACTCCGCGTGCCCGAGGAGGGGCCTCCGGATGGAGCAATGGATGTGATCTGTATCACGTTTGTGGAACTGATCGAACCGTTTGCGCGAACGTTTCCGGTTCGTGATCGGGGCTTGTCACCTGCGCAAACGCGAGACCTGGCCATCGGGTGTCCGGTACGTCCGACGCCACGCCGTGTCGCCGTCGACTTTCGCGTCGCTCTGACGTGACCTACCTTCGGTCCCGGCTCGGCCGACTCCCCCATGCGGTCGGGCTCCGGTGCCGCAACGCTCCCTGTCCGGCGGTCACCGGCCCCCGAGGTATCGGTGTGGGACAGGGCCGATCGTCAGACGGATCGGTGGCCGCTCCCCCGGCTGCCGGTACGGGCACCCACTCCCCGGGTGCGGTTCGGGTGGCGTCACGCGGGAGACCTGCCATGCCTCGTTACCGTGGGAAACACCGTAAACCGAGCACCGCCGGCCGCACGATCGTCCGGACCGCCGTCGCCGGTGCCGTCCTCGGCGCCCCGATGCTGACCGTCGTGGGCACCGCGAACGCCGCCTCCGACTCCACCTGGGACTCGCTCGCGCACTGCGAGAGCACCGGGAACTGGGCCGCGAACACCGGCAACGGCTACTACGGCGGCCTGCAGTTCAGCCCGAGCACCTGGAAGGCCTACGGCGGTGGCGAGTACGCCGCGTCGGCGCACCAGGCCACCCGGGCCGAGCAGATCGCCGTCGCCGAGAAGGTCCTGGCCGCCCAGGGCTGGAACGCCTGGCCGTCCTGCTCGTCCAAGACCGGCGCATCCGGGTCCGCCACGCCGCGGACCCTGGAGACCGACGCCGGCACCCGGGCCCCGGAGCGGGTGAAGGCCAGCGCCCCCGCGGCGTCGTCCGGCGGCACCTACACGGTGAAGTCCGGCGACACCCTGGGCAAGATCGCGGCCGCGCACGGCATCGCGAACTGGAAGAACCTGCTGTCCAAGAACCCGGGCCTCGGCGCCGGGCACCTGATCACCCCCGGCCAGGTCATCAACATCTGACCCCGGCACGACGATGCCCCGGCCCCTCGCGGAGGGACCGGGGCACGGGTGTGTCGGGGCCGGTGCGGCGGCTCAGGTCCCGGCGAGGCGGCGCAGCTGCCCCGGGGTGTCGACGTCGTCGGGGACGGCGACGTCGCCGCACTCGACCAGCTCCACGTCGGAGCGGCCGGCCAGGTAGTCGCGGGCGCCGGAGTCCCCGGAGGACAGTGCGACGACGCCCGACCAGTGGTCCCGGCCGATCAGGACGGGATGTCCGGGGACGCCGTCGAACGCGGCCCGCCGCAGCGACGACGGTCCCGCACCCTCGGCGACCCGGCGGATCGCCTCCGGCCCGATGCCTGGCAGGTCGACCAGGTGCACCAGCGCCGCGCCGGTGCCGGGCAGGTGGCTCAGCGACCCCAGCCCGCGCCGCAGCGACGCGCCCATGCCCTCGTCCCAGTCCTCGGCGACCACGACACCGACGTCACTGCCGTCGGTGCCCAGGCCCGCGCTGCGCAGCACGTCGGTGACGTCGTCGGCGCGGGCGCCGAGCACGACGGTGACCGGGCCGCACCCACCCGCCTGCAGCGCCTTGACCGCCCGCACCGCGAGCGGCTCGCCGTGCAGCCGGACCAGCGCCTTCGGGGTGCCCATGCGGCGCCCGGCGCCGCCCGCGAGCAACAGACCGGCGACCACGGTCAGCGGTTGATCTCGGTGACCGGGTGCTCGTAGGGCACGCTGGCGACCGGGAACTCGATGTCACCGAACGGCGACATGTTTCCCTGGACGCTGCCCAGGAGCTCGGTGACCGGGTGGTCGCCGTCCTCGGAGTGCGGCCACTCCGGGTGGATCCGGTCCTGCTTCGCGGGCTTGGCGGCCATCGCGTCCTCCAGCGTCGTCGTCCGGTCCCGAGCGGGACCGCGGCAGTGTCCTGTGTCCAGTATCGCGGACGCGGGCGCGGCTGTCCGCCCCGGTGCGCCCGCGATCGTCCGACTACCCTGGCGACGATGCAGACGTCCCTGGTCGAGTGGTTGCGCGGGCAGGACGACGGGTTCCTCGCCGCGCTGCTGCGCACACGTCCGGACCTCGCCGTCCCACCCCCCGGCGACCTCACCGTGCTCGCGACCCGCGCCTCGATCCGGGCGTCGGTGCAGCGCGCCTGCGAGGACCTCGGCACCGTGGCGCTGACCGTGCTGGACGCCCTGGTGCTGGCGACGGCGTGGCGGACCCCGGTCGACGCGACGACCCCCGGCGCCGGCCTGCGCGGCTGGCTCGGCCCCGACGTGGACGCGGCCACCGTCGCCGAGGGACTCACCGCGCTGCGCGACCGCGCGCTGGCCTGGGGCCCGGACGACGCGGTGTCGCTGGTCCCCGCGGCCGCCGACGTCGTCGGGCCGTGGCCCGCCGGGCTCGGCGCCCCCGCCACCGGTCCGGCCGCGAGCTCCGAGCTCGACACCCTGCTCGCCGGGGTGGGCGAGGACGAGCGCAAGGTCCTCGACGTCCTCTCCCAGGGCCCGCCGGTCGGCCGCTCCCGCAACGCGAACGGCTCAGCCGGACCGGTCGGGTCGCTCCTCGACAAGGGGCTGCTCGTGCGCCGCGACGCCGACACCGTCGAGCTGCCCCGCCAGGTCGCGCTGGCCCTGCGCGGCGACCGTCCGATGGGGCCGCTGGACCTGTCCCGGCCGGACGTCCCGCTGCGCGCCAGGGAGACCTCGGTGGTCGACGGCACCGGTGCCGGGGCCGCACTGGAGTTCCTGCGCCGCACCGACCTGCTCCTGGAGTGGCTGGCGCGGGAGTCGGTGCCGGTGCTGCGGTCGGGCGGGTTCGGCGTCCGCGAGCTCAAGCGGGCGGCGAAGGCGGCCGACACCGACGAGCCGACCGCGGCGCTGATCCTGGAGGTCCTGTACGCCGCGGACCTCGTCGGGGCGACCGAGTCGGTGACCCCGGAGTGGCTGCCGACCACCACCTGGGACGTCTGGGGCACCGGCCCGGAGGAGTCCCGCTGGGCGGTGCTGGCCCAGGCCTGGCTGGAGCTGCCGCGGCTGCCCGGGCTGGTGGGGCGCCGCGACGAGACCGGCAAGCCGATCACCGCCCTGTCCGACGGGCCGCGTCGGCCCCCCGCCGCGCGGGACCGCCGTCGCGTCCTGGACGCGCTCGCCGATCTCGCACCCGGCACCTCGGTCGGGTCACCGGAGGACCTGGCGCGGCTGCTGGCCTGGCACGCCCCGCGCCGCGGCGGCCGGCTGCGCGACGAGACGGTCGGCTGGACCGTCGCCGAGGCCACCGCGATCGGCGTGGTCGCCCTCGACGCGCTCACCACGGCCGGACGGGTTCTGCTCGACCCGGCCCTGCGCCCGGACCCGGCGCACCCCACCCGGCACCCCACCGAGCTGGCCGCCGCACTGCACGCGGCGCTGCCCGCCCCGGTGGAGGAGATCCTGCTGCAGGCCGACCTGACCGCCGTCGCACCCGGGCGGCTGTCGGCGGACCTCGCGCACGAGCTCGCGATCCTGGCCGAGGTCGAGTCCGCGGGCGGCGCCACGGTGTACCGCTTCACCGAGCGCAGCCTGCGCCGGGCACTGGACACCGGCCGCACCGCCGACGACGTCCGCGCGATCCTCGAGGCCCGCTCCCGCACCCCGGTCCCGCAGACCCTGACCTATCTGGTGGACGACGTCGCCCGCCGGCACGGCAGGCTGCGCGGTGGGGCGGTCAGCTGCTTCCTGCGCTCGGACGACGAGGTGCTCCTGTCCGAGGTGCTCGCGCACTCCGCGGCCGAGGAGCTGGGGCTGCGCCGGATCGCCCCGACCGTCATGGTCAGCTCGCTGCCGTTGGCCGAGGTGCTCGACGGGCTGCGGGCCGCCGGGTTCAGCCCGGCCGCCGAGGACGCGGGCGGTGCCGTCGTCGACCTCGGGCCGAAGGGGCGGCGCACAGAGCCGCGGCTGCGGCGCGGCACCCGCGACGCCGGCCGGGTCGTCGACCGGTCCCCGACGAACCGGGCCGAGGAGCTGGTCGAGCGACTGCGGGCGGGGGACCGCCTGGCCGGGGTGCGCGACAGCGTCGCCGGGCGGCGTGAGCTCACCGGCGCGACCGGGAACCTGGCGTCGTTGCAGGAGGCCGTGCGCGAGGGCCGGACCGTGTGGATCGGCTACGTCGACGCCCACGGGGTCGCCGGGGACCGGGTGCTCGCGCCGGTCTCGGTCGGCGGCGGCTACGTCGAGGGCCGCGACGCGCTCGACGGCGAGCTGCGCCGGATCCAGCTGCACCGCATCACCTCGATCGCCCCGGTCGACGCCGGAGCGGAGCAGCCGGCCGGGCGCGACCAGGCCCGGGGGTGAACGGATCCCCTCGCGGGAGGGACGCGCTACCGCGGCGGCGCCGGCACGGGATGTGCCGGCGCCGCCGTCGGGTACGGGTCAGCGGGCGCCGGCGGCCATCCGCTGGTGCATCGCGTGCTGCACCAGCGCGATCAGGGTCTCCTTGGTCGACTGCCGGTGCCGGGCGTCGCACACGACCATCGGGACGGCCGGGTCGATCGACATCGCCTCGCGCACGTCGTCGAGGCTGTGCTGCAGCTGCCCGTCGAAGGCGTTGACACCCACGACGTAGGGCAGTCCGCGGTCCTCGAAGAAGTCGATCGCGGCGAAGGAGTCGGCCAGGCGCCGGGTGTCGACGAGGACGACGGCGCCGATCGCGCCGCGGACCAGGTCGTCCCACATGAACCAGAACCGCTGCTGGCCGGGCGTGCCGAACAGGTAGAGCACCAGGTCGGCGTCCAGCGAGACACGACCGAAGTCCATCGCGACGGTCGTCGACCGCTTGTTGGGGGTGGCGGAGAGGTCGTCGTGCGACGCACTCGCCTCGGTCATCACCGCCTCCGTGGTCAGCGGCATGATCTCCGAGACCGACCCGACGAAGGTGGTCTTCCCGACGCCGAACCCACCGGCCACCACGATCTTGGCCGACATCGTCGCGGCACGGGCCATCCCGGCCGCGGGCTGGGGCGGCTGTGGCCTAGAGCCGACGGAGTCCACTCAACACCCTTTCCATCAGCGCGAGGTCCGGCGCGTTGCCGGGGGTGCTCGCGGTCTGGTGAACGGTCACCGTGCCGTTCGAGGCCATGTCCCCGAGCAGCACCCGGGCCACGCCCAGGGGGAGCGACAACAGCGCCGCGACCTCGGCCACCGAGCGGGTCTGCTCGAGCAGCAGGTCGGCGACGGAGCGGTGCTCCATCGGCAGCCGTTCCAGCTGGCTGCGGGCCCGGTTGCTGACCGAGACCAGGGTCTCGATGGCCAGCTCGTAGCCCGACTTGGTCCGTCCCCGCGTCCAGGCGTAGGGCCGGACGAAGGCGGCACCACCCGCGGACGGGGGCACCGGCGGCGGCGCTGCCACTGGGTCGTACGTGGGGTTCTGCCCCGTGTTCTGGGCCGGTTGCGGCGCCGGCCGGTCCGGCCGGTCCGGTCGGTCACCGCCCCGCTGGGCCTCCAGCTCGGCCGGGGTGGGCGGCAGCCCGTAGGCCGCCGACCCGCCGATGGGGCCGGTCACCTCGCCCGGGTTCGGCGGCGGGACCCGGCGCGCGGGGGCGGCACCCTCCGGCTCGACGTCGTCCTCCGGACGGTTGCGCCCCCATCGGCGCTTCTTGGGCGTGCGCTTGGAGTCCAGGCTGAACCCGTTCATGACGTCGGCGAACGTCGGCTCGGGGCCGTGTCCGCCCGGGTCCTGGGTCATCGGATCTCACCCGCTCTGGTCGATCCTCGGATGGGGTGCATGACGGTAACGCGTCCTCGGGTCCGGAGTCGTGGCCTCAGGGCCCGAACGAGCCCTGCAGCTCGGCGCGCAGCTCCGGGGTGAGCAGCTGGCCGACCCGGTCGACCAGCAGCGTCATCTCGTAGCCGACGAGGCCGATGTCGCAGCTCGGCGAGGCGAGCACGGCCAGGCAGGACCCGTCGCTGATCGACATCAGCAGCACGATCCCGCGGTCCATCTCGACGACGGTCTGCACGACACCACCGGCGTCGAAGCAGCGCGCGGCGCCCTGGGTCAGGCTGACCAGACCGGATGCGACGGCGGCGAGCTGGTCGGCCCGGTCGCGCGGCAGCCGGTCGGAGGCGGTCAGCAGCAGTCCGTCGGTCGACACCACGATGGCGTGCGCGACACCCGGGACGCGCTCCGCGAAGTTGGTGACCAGCCAGCCGAAACGGCTCTGGCTCGGCTGTGCCTGCGGTGCCCTCACTGGTTCTCCTCGGGGTCGGACGAGTTCGGTCGGTCCGCGGCGGGCTCGGGGGTGCCGGTCGCGGTGGTGTCCTGCGGGGCCCGGGGGCCCTGCCGGTCGTGCTGGTCCTGCGGGTCGTGCTGGTCCTGCGGATCGGAGTCGCCGTCGACCGTCTCGGTCGTGCCGGCGAGTGCGTTGCGACGGACACCGGAAGCGCTCTCCCGGCCCTGACGCACGCCCTGCTGGTAGCTGGCGAGACGGCCACGGACGCTCTCGGCGTCCCTCGGCTCCGCCGGAGCGGGGCTGAGCACGGTCGATCCTGCCGCACTGCCCGGGAGCAGTCGCGCCCGCGGGCGTCGCTTGGGCAGTCCGGCGGTCGTCAGCTCGTCACCGGCGGTCTCCGAGTCGTCGCCGTCGGTGGCCTCGCGGGCCTGCCGCCAGACGTCGTCGGCGGGGGAGGCGAAGGCCGCCGGGGGCGCCGGGGCGTCGGCCGTGGCAGGGGCCGGGGCACCGGCCGGGGCGCCACCGTTCGGGCCGGCGGCGTCCTGCCAGCGGACCGGCACCGACCGGTTCGAGCGGAACCAGGCCGAGGCGATGTCGTCGAAGATCGGGGTGGTCTGACCCATGTCGAACCCGGTCTGGGCCCGGGCCGACTCGACCGCCCCGGGGCGCCGGAGCTGACCCCGATCGCCCTCGACGGCCACCTTCGGCGCGAACAGCTCGTCCTGCGAGGAGCCGGCGGAGGCCGCGGCGAGGCTCGCCGGACCGCCGGCCCGGCCACCCTCGCGCTTCGGCAGCGGTGCGGGCTCCTGCCGACCCGTCGCCGGCTGGACCTGCTGACCCGGACGCGCCTGCTGCTGGACCGGCTGAGCCTGCTGGGGTGCGGGCTGCTGCGGGCCGCGGGCCGGTGCCGGGGGCGGGCCCTGGCGGCCCGGACCGCGGGTGGGCAGCGCCGGCCCGGCGCCGCGGACCGGCATGACCGGGCGGCGCGACGGCGAGGGGCGGGTCCCGTTGGTGCGGGCCGGGAGCGGTCCGCCCATGGGTGTGCGGCCGGACGTGCGGACCGTCGGGAATCCGGCGGTCTCGGGGTCGCTGCGCGTCGGGGCGGTGTCCCCGGTCCTGCCGTCGCCGGTGTCGCCGTCCCCGGTGCTGCTGTCCCCGGTGCCGCTGTCTCCGGCCCCGGTGCTCCGGGCGGCGCCGTCCTCGGCTGCGGTGTCCGCGGGGCGGGCGCCGTCGGCACCGGTCCCGGGAGTGTCCGTCGAGCCGGCGGCACCGGTGGCGTCGGCGGCGTCGTCCTCGGCGAGGTCGGGCCCGGTGTGGCCCGCCTCGACCTCGGCGACCCCGGAGGCGTCGGCGTGGTCGGTGTCGCCGGACGGCGCGCTCACCTCGGTGTCGGCCGCGTCCTCGGTGCCGGCAGTGTCCGCGGCGCCGGCCTTGTCGTGGGCGTCACCGTCGGTGCCGGGGGCGTCCGCGCGGTCGGCGGGGGCCGGGGGGAACGGCGCGATGCCGTTCGTGCGGGCCGCGACCGGGGTCTCCTGCGGGGTGGTCCCGTCGGTGGAGTCCTCGGCGGCGCCGTCGGTGTCCCGGTCGGCGACCGTGCCGGTGATCCGGTGGTCCGGGGTCCCGTCGGTGCCCGGGGCGGCACGGTCCTGATCGGCACTGTCCTGACCGGCCCCGTCCCGGTCGTCGGATCCGGCGTCGGTCGCCTCGGAGCGCTCGTCGTCGGCCGGGGCCTGCCGGTGGTCCTCGGGACCGTCACCGATCGCCCGGTCCAGGACGACGGTGTCGTCCATGTCGCGGTCACCGCGGGCCCGGGCCGCGGCGGCCGCCGCAGCGGCACCCGCCAGTCCGAGTGCGGCCGCCGACGGGGCAGCGGTGCCGCCGGAGCGGTCCGCCTCGGTGCCGGTGCTGTCGGCGTTGTCGGTGCTGTCGGCCGGGGCCGTGGTCGACTCGGTGCCCTCGGTGCCGTCCTCGGTGTCGGCGAGGGCCTCGGCGCCGGGGCCGGCGTCGCCGGACGGGCGGTCGTCGGCGCCGTACGGCGCGGGGCCGGTGCCCCGGAACGCCTCGGCGCCGCGCGGGGAGTCGCCGTCGGCGGGACCGGGGCTTGCCTCGTCGGCCGGGGTGAAGACGTCGGCCGGGGTACGCGCGTCGCGCCCCCCGTCCTGCGACGGCGCGAAGGCCGACAGACCCTGCGGGGCGGACCCGTTCAGGGTCGGGGCCGGTCCGTCGGCGGTCTGCCCACCGGCGTCGCCGGGGGCCGCGTTCTTCGTCAGCGACGACCCCGGACGGCGCGTCGGCAGGCTCGAGCCCGAGCCGTTGCGCGGCGTCGTGGACGAGGACGCACCGGCCTCGAAGGTCGGGGTCATCGGGCCGTCGGAGCCCGCGACCATCGACGGCAGCGAACCACCGCGACCGTTCCCGTTCACCGCGGTCGGGGCGGCCGACGGGGGCCCGTCGGGCGCTCCGCCACCGGTCAGCGCCGGGGCGGGCACCTGCGGGGCGTGCTGGTCGCCACCCTGGGGCGGCACGCCGCCCCAGCCGCCCGGATCGCCGTCGCGGCGCTGCTCGGGCAGCTGCGCCGAGGGCACCAGCTGCGGCGGCACGGTCACCGAGGCGCTCAGCCCACCGGAGCCGCCGCCGACGGCGGCCGAGGCGAGCCGGACGCCGACGCGGTGCCGGGCGGCCAGCCGGCCGACCACGAACAGGCCCATCCGCCGCGACGCCGACACGTCGACCTCGGCCGGGCCGGACAGACGCTGGTTGGCGTCGACCAGCTCGGAGTCGGTCATGCCGACGCCGCGGTCGGAGATCTCGATCAGCAGCGACTCGTCGGCGGTGCGGGTCGTCGTCATGACGACCTGCGAGTCCGGCGGCGAGAAGTTCGTCGCGTTGTCCAGCAGCTCGGCCAGCAGGTGCACGAGGCCGTTCGCGGCACGACCGGCGATCGTCGCGTTCGGCGGGGTCTGCACGACGACCCGCTGGTACTGCTCGACCTCCGACACTGCGGCCCGCAGGACATCGACGACCTGCACCGGCGCCACGTTCCGCTTCGCCAGGTCGGTGCCCGCGAGGACCAGCAGGTTCTCGCTGTTGCGGCGCATACGGGTCGCGAGGTGGTCCAGCTGGAACAGGTTCGACAGCTGGTCCGGGTCCTGCTCGTTGCTCTCCAGCTGCTCGATCAGCTGCAGCTGGCGCTCGACCAGCGCCTGCGAGCGGCGGGAGAGGTTGACGAACATCGAGTTGACGTTCTGCTGCAGCGCGGCCTGGTCGGCGGCGAGGCGGATGGCCTGGCCGTGCACGGCGTCGAAGGCCCGCGCCACCTGGCCGATCTCGTCGCGGCTGTCCAGCGGGACCGGCTCGACGAGCGCGTTCGGTGCCTGACCGGAGCGCATGCTCTGCACCGCCGCGGGCAGCTTCTGCTCCGCGACCTCGAGCGCCGAGCTGCGCAGCAGGCGCAGCGAACGGACCATCTGCCGGCCCAGCAGCAGGATGATGCCCGCGGTCAGCAGGATCGTGAGCATCAACAGCACGGAGTTGAGGCCCGCGGTGTTGCCCGCCTGCTCGGCGGCCCTGGCCCGGCCGTCGACGAACGCCTGCTGGGCGGCCGCCGTGGACTGGTCGACCGCGGCGACCGAGCGGTCGTCGGCGGTGTTCCACGCGTTCGGGTCCACCGGCGGTGCGACGCCCGGCGGGACCGACAGCGCCTGGTCGCGCAGGGCGTTGCGCTCGGCGTTCGCCTGGCCCGCGGCGAAGTTCCCGAAGGACTGGGCCTGCTCCGGCGTCAGCGAGGACTGGAAGTCACCGGCCGCGGCCTGGAACGAGGCCTCGGCACCGGTGGCCTGTGCGCGCTGCTGCTCCTCCAGCGTCCCCGCGGCGAGCGCGCCACCGATCACGGTGCGCTCGAGCTGCAGGGCCTCGCGGGCGCTCGCCCCGGCGGCGATCGCCGTGGTCAGACCCGCGGTGTCGGCGGTCTGCAGCCGCCCCACCAGGGCCCGGTCGAGTCCCAGCGTGCGCTGGACGACCGCGGTGTAGCGGCCGGTGAGGTCGGCGGCCGGGGTCGGGCCCTCGGCGACCTGCGACCGGATGACCGGGAGCTGGCCCAGCGTGGTGTTCGCCTGCCGGCGGGCCGTGGCCAGGTCGGGGGCCTGCTGCTCGGCGGTGTCGAGCCCTGCCGTCGTGGCCTGCAGCGCCTGGTCGGTCGTGGCCTGCGCCCGTTCGACGACGGCCCGGTCACCGAGCCGGTTGCCCGCCACGAAGCGGACCGCGGCGTCGCGCTCGTTCTGCAGCGCGCCGGTCAGCGTCTCGATCTGGCGGTGCACGTCGACCAGTCCGCTGCCGCGGCTGAGCTCCTCGGCCACGTTGGCCTGGTCGACGACGCGGATGGCGCCGATGGACAGGGCGAGGACCGTGGGGACCAGGCCGACGACCGCCAGCTTGGCGACCAGGCTCCAGTTCCGCGGGTCGAGTCGCTCCGACCACGTGCTCGGGCGTTCCGTGCTAGTCACGGTGGTCACGGCGAGATCTCCCTGTCGGTCTCCGGTCCGGGGACGGGCGGCGCGGCGGGCACGAGGTCGGGGAGCATCAGCTGGTCCGGTGCGCCTTTCGGGGTCACGACGGGACCGCTCGACCGCATCGCGACCGACACGGGGCGGCGGTTGCCGCGTCCCGGGGGAGTCGGACGGATAGGATCGTGTCGGGTCCCGTCTGTGCGTGACGGACGGCTGCCGAGTCTAGCCCCCGGAACCCTCGTCTCCCGAGTGGCGTATGGCCGGTTGCTCCGTCGTCACGTGACGTGACACACGTCGACCGTTCGTCTCCGCTCGGCGTCCGGCGGACCCGCCCCGCCCCGTTCTCCGGCCTCGAGAGGATTCGTTCCGTGACCGACGGCCCCCTGATCGTGCAGTCCGACAAGACGCTGTTGCTCGAGGTCGACCACCCCGACTCCGCGGCGGCCCGTGCGGCCATCGCGCCCTTCGCCGAGCTGGAGCGGGCACCCGAGCACGTCCACACCTACCGCGTCACCCCGTTGGCCCTGTGGAACGCGCGTGCCGCCGGGCACGACGCCGAGCAGGTCGTCGACGCGCTGGTCCGCTGGGCCCGCTACCCGGTCCCCCAGCCGCTGCTGGTCGACGTCGTCGACACGATGGGGCGCTACGGGCGGCTGCAGCTGTCCAACCACCCCGCGCACGGCCTGGTCCTCACCGCGCTGGACCGTGCCGTGCTGGAGGAGATCCTCCGGCAGAAGAAGATCAGCCCGATGCTGGGCGCCCGGGTGGACGACGACACCGTCGTGGTCCACCCGTCCGAGCGGGGGCACCTGAAGCAGGCACTGCTCAAGGTCGGCTGGCCCGCCGAGGACCTCGCGGGCTACGTCGACGGCGAGGCCCACCCGATCGCCCTGGAGCAGGACGGCTGGACGCTGCGCGACTACCAGCGCCACGCCGTCGACGGGTTCTGGGAGGGCGGCTCGGGCGTGGTCGTGCTGCCCTGCGGCGCGGGCAAGACCCTGGTCGGTGCGGCCGCGATGGCCAAGGCCGGCGCGACCACCCTGATCCTGGTCACCAACACCGTGTCCGGGCGGCAGTGGAAGCGCGAGCTCGTCGCGCGGACGTCGCTGACCGAGGAGGAGATCGGCGAGTACTCGGGCGAGAAGAAGGAGATCCGCCCGGTCACCATCGCCACCTACCAGGTCGTCACCCGCAAGACCAAGGGCGAGTACAAGCACCTGGAGCTGTTCGACTCCCGCGACTGGGGCCTGGTCGTCTACGACGAGGTGCACCTCCTGCCGGCCCCGGTCTTCCGGATGACGGCGGACCTGCAGTCCCGTCGCAGGCTCGGTCTCACCGCGACCCTGGTCCGCGAGGACGGCCGTGAGGGCGACGTGTTCTCCCTGATCGGCCCCAAGCGCTACGACGCCCCGTGGCGCGACATCGAGGCCCAGGGCTGGATCGCGCCGGCCGAGTGCATCGAGGTGCGGGTCACGCTGACCGACGCCGAGCGCATGTCGTACGCGACGGCCGACGCCGAGGAGCGCTACCGGACGGCGTCGACGGCGGACACCAAGCTCAACGTCGTGCAGGCGATCCTGGACCGGCACAAGGGCGAGCAGACGCTGGTCATCGGGGCCTACCTGGAGCAGCTCGACGCGCTGGGGGAGAAGCTCGGCGTCCCGGTCATCCAGGGCTCCACCCGCAACCGGGAGCGCGAGAAGCTGTTCGACGCCTTCCGCCGCGGCGAGATCACGACCCTGGTCGTCTCCAAGGTCGCGAACTTCTCCATCGACCTGCCGGAGGCGACGATCGCGGTGCAGGTCAGCGGGACGTTCGGGTCCCGGCAGGAGGAGGCCCAGCGGCTCGGCCGGCTGCTGCGCCCGAAGAACGACGGTCGCCAGGCGCACTTCTACTCGGTGGTGTCCCGCGACACCGTGGACACCGACTACGCCGCGCACCGGCAGCGGTTCCTCGCCGAGCAGGGCTACGCCTACCGGATCGTCGACGCCGACGACCTCCTCGGGCCCGCCCTGCCCGACGCCGGCTGAGCACGCTCACCCGGACGCGCGACCTCCGCGCGTCGCTGATCAGGGGCACACTGAGTCGAGTCCACGACGCCGGAGGAGGGCGCATGCCGACCGCCCTCTGGGTCCTCGTCGGGGTCGCGGCGTGGCTGGTCGTGTCGGTCGTCGTCGCGCTGGTGCTCGGGCGCGTGCTGCGCATGCGGGACCGGCAGGTGCCCGACCCGCCGCCCCGGCCGGGTCCGCCGTCCGCGGTGCCGCCGGTGCGGCGTCGTCCGGTCGAGCCGCCGCCGTGCGGCCGTCCGCAGAGGCCCCGCCCGGCTGAGCGCCGCCGTGACCCCGGGCCGGGCGGTGCCGGGCCCTGAGACAGGCGGTGCCGGGCCCTGAGACGGGGCGGTGCCGGTTCCGGGGTGGTCTCCGGGCTCGTCCCGAGTCCCGGCGGGCGCCCGGGCGACACCGTGGAGCCATGGAGAACAACACGAGCACGACCGGTACCGCGTCGACCGGGACCGACGCCTTCGAGAGCACCGAGCGCGGCACCGGGATCATCGAGAACGGCGCCGAGAACGGCCCCGAGATCACGGGGATCACCGGGGTCGACGAGCAGCCGACCGCCCGGATCGCTGCGGATCCCGACGCCGGGGGTACCGGACGCACCGAGGCCGATCCGGTCACCGACCGGGTGCCGGTGGTCGAGGATAGCGCGACCCCTGCCCCCACTCCCGCCGCCTCCGGCCCGGACGCGGCCGGGCCCGGCCCGTTCGGGGACCTCGGGGCCGGCGCTCCCGGGCCGTCCGCGCACGCCGGCACGCCTGCCGGAGGCCCCTCCGGCGCCGGGCCCCGGCCCGCGACGCCCGGGATCGGCGACCGCGTCGCCGCGTTCCGGCTCCGGCGCAGCAGCACCGACCGGATGCTCGGCGGTGTCTGCGGTGGTCTCGCCGCCGACCTGGGTGTGGATCCCGCGCTGCTGCGCATCGCGGTCCTCGTCCTCACCCTGTTCACCGGCGGCGCGGCGGCGCTGGTGTACCTCGCCGTCTGGCTGATCGCGCCCGCCGCCTGAGCCCGTGCCGGGAGCTCAGTCCCTCTGTCGGCCCGCCCGGCCCGTCGTCACCCGGCTGTCGTCACCCAGCCCGTCGACACCCGGCCCGACCAGTTCGCCAGCCGCTCGGTCGGTCCCGCCTCCGGACGGTGCTCCACGACCGGCCCGAACGGCACCGGACCGCCACGCGGCTCGGCGGGCAGGAACGCGCGGGCGGTGGCGAGCGCCGTCGTCGCCAGGTCCGGGTCGGCCTCCGGGTCCTGCCCGGTCGCGACGGCCAGGTCCCAGCCGTGCACGAGCGTCTCGTTCAGGAACACGGTCAGCGCGGTCCGCGCCGGGACCTCGCCGAACGCCAGCCGTGCGACCCGATCGAGCAGCGCCTCGCCCTCGGGGCCTTCCCAGGCGGCCTTCAGTGCCGCCGCCTCAGCGACGTAGGCGGTCGCCGGGTCGTCGAGCACGTCCTCGCTGACCACCGGATGGGCCAGCGGGTCGGTCCCGGCGGCGATCGACGCCGGTCGGCGCAGCGTCGTGACCAGGTGTGCGAGCAGGGTGCGGACGTCGAAGCCGTCGCAGGGGGTGGGGTCGGCCATCCGGTCCGCGGGGACGGCCCTCGCGAGGTCGGAGACCCAGTCGAGGGCGGCCAGGTAGGCGGGACGGGGGTCGGCGGTGAGCGTCGGGTTCGTCATGGGCGTCAGCGTGCCCGCGATACCTGACATCTCCTGTCATGATTCCGTGGCATTCTCCGTGACGTGCGCGCCGACCGGCTCCTGTCCCTCGTGCTCCTGCTGCGTCACCGCGGCCGGGCGACCGCCGCCGTGCTCGCCCGCGAGCTGGAGGTCTCCGAGCGCACCGTGCTGCGCGACGTCGAGGCCCTGTCCGCCGCGGGCATCCCCGTCTACGCCGAACGCGGCAGGCACGGCGGCTTCGCGCTGCTGCCGGGCTTCACCACCGACCTCACCGGCCTGACCCCGGCGGAGGCGGTCGCGCTGCTCGGCTCCGGCGCGACGTCGACGCCCGGCGCGCTCGGGCTGGGCACGGAGTTCGCCTCGGCCATGCGCAAGATCGTCGCCGCGCTGCCGGACGCGGCCCGGGAGCAGGCCACCGACGCCGCCGGACGGGTGCTCGTCCGGCGCGGTGGCTGGCTGCGCGACACCGACGACGGCGCGACCACCGACGTGCTCACCGCGGTCCAGCGCGCGGTGTTCGGCGGGGTCCGGCTCCGCATCCGCTACCGGGCCGGGACCCGGCCGGGGACGGAGCCCGGGCCCGCTGCCGAGCGGGTCGTCGACCCGGTCGGGCTCGTCCAGGCGGCGGGGCGCTGGTACCTGCTGGCGCTGCGCGACGGGGAGGACCGCACCTACCGGGTGTCGCGGATCGAGGAGGCCGAGCCGCTGACGGAACCCGCACACCGGCCCGAGGGCGTCGACCTGGAGGAGCTGTGGCTGCGCCGTCGCGAGGACTTCCGGGCGCGGCGGCCCGGGCTCCGGGTCCGGCTCGCGCTGCCCGCCGACCGCCGGGAGGCGCTGTCCGCCGTCACCGTCCACGAGGAGTGGACCCGGGACGGGACGACCGAGGTGGTCGCCGCGTTCGGGGACCTCGCCCACGCCGGACGGGCACTGTGGCCGCTCCTGCCGGACGTGCGGGTGCTGGACCCGCCGGAGCTGCTGACGGCGTTGCGGGAGCGGGCCCGCGCGGCCGTCGCCGCCCTGGTGTGACCGCGACCCCCGACCGCGACCCCCGACCGCGACCCCCGACCGCGACCCCCGACGGCGCCCCCCGGACGCGCCGCGGGGCGGCACCGGCGAACCGGTACCGCCCCGCGGGGTGGTGCTGTGTGCCTGGTGAGGCAGGACCGATCAGAAGTCCATGCCGCCCATGCCACCGGTCGGGTCGGCGGGGGCGCCGCCGCCCTTCTCCGGCTTGTCGGCGATGACCGCCTCGGTGGTGAGGAACAGGGCCGCGATGGAGGCCGCGTTCTGCAGCGCCGAGCGGGTCACCTTGGCGGGGTCGATGATCCCGGCCTTGATGAGGTCCTTGTACTCGCCGGTGGCGGCGTCGAGGCCCTCACCGGTGGGCAGGTTGCGGACCTTCTCCGCGACGACGCCGCCCTCGAGGCCGGCGTTGACCGCGATCTGCTTGAGCGGGGCCTCCAGCGCGACCTTGACGATGTTCGCGCCGGTGGCCTCGTCACCGTCCAGGCCGAGGCCCTCGAACAGGCCAGCACCGGCCTGGATGAGCGCCACGCCGCCGCCGGCGACGATGCCCTCCTCGACGGCCGCCTTCGCGTTGCGGACGGCGTCCTCGATGCGGTGCTTGCGCTCCTTGAGCTCGACCTCGGTCGCCGCGCCGGCCTTGATGACGGCGACGCCGCCGGCCAGCTTGGCGAGGCGCTCCTGGAGCTTCTCGCGGTCGTAGTCGGAGTCGGTGCGGTCGATCTCGGCGCGGATCTGGTTGACCCGGCCGGCGATCTGGTCGGCGTCACCGGCGCCGTCGACGATGGTGGTCTCGTCCTTGGTCACGACGACCTTGCGGGCGGTGCCCAGCAGGGACAGGTCGGCGGTGTCGAGCTTGAGGCCGACCTTCTCCGAGATGACCTCGCCACCGGTCAGGATGGCCATGTCGGCGAGCATCGCCTCGCGGCGGTCACCGAAGCCCGGGGCCTTGACGGCGACGGACTTGAAGGTGCCACGGATCTTGTTGACGACCAGGGTGGCCAGGGCCTCGCCCTCGACGTCCTCGGCGATGATGGCCAGCGGCTTGCCCGACTGCATGACCTTCTCCAGCAGCGGGAGCAGGTCCTTGACGGTCGAGATCTTGGAGGAGACGAGGAGGACGTACGGGTCCTCGAGCTCGACCTCCATGCGCTCGGCGTCGGTCACGAAGTAGGGCGAGATGTAGCCCTTGTCGAAGCGCATGCCCTCGGTGAGCTCGAGCTCGAGCCCGAAGGTCTGCGACTCCTCGACCGTGATGACGCCTTCCTTGCCGACCTTGTCCATCGCCTCGGCGATGAGCTCGCCGATCTGCGGGTCGGCGGCCGAGATGGAGGCCGTGGCAGCGATCTGCTCCTTGGTCTCGATCTCCTTGGCCGACTTCAGCAGCGCCTGGGAGACGGCCTCGGTGGCCTTCTCGATCCCGCGCTTGAGCGACATCGGGTTCGCGCCGGCGGCCACGTTGCGCAGGCCCTCACGGACCAGCGCCTGGGCCAGCACGGTGGCGGTGGTGGTGCCGTCACCGGCGATGTCGTCGGTCTTCTTGGCGACCTCCTTCACCAGCTCGGCGCCGATCTTCTCCCAGGAGTCCTCGAGCTCGATCTCCTTGGCGATCGACACACCATCGTTGGTGATGGTCGGCGCGCCCCACTTCTTCTCGAGCACGACGTTGCGGCCCTTCGGGCCCAGCGTCACCTTGACGGCGTCGGCGAGGGTGTTCATGCCCCGCTCGAGGCCGCGACGGGCCTCCTCGTCGAACGCGATCTGCTTCGCCATGGGGGTGTTGCCCTCCGATAGAGGTGAGTCGAGTGATCGGATGCGGTGCCCGCGACGGACGCCCGGCAACCCTGCGCCGGACTCACCGACCCGACCTTGGCACTCCACGGACACGAGTGCCAGTGGATGCTGAGCCCGTTTCTAGCACTCGCCCGTGGAGAGTGCAAGCGGGCCCGCCCGGCTGCGGGCCTCGCGCGGGGGCGGGCAGGATGGGGTCATGAGCACCTGGTCGCAGGCCGGTCCGCGCACCGTCTCCGAGCATGCCGCGGCGGTCGCGGCCCTGCTCCCGCCGACCGGGACCGAGCAGGTCGCGCTGGCCGATGCGAGCGGCCGGGTGCTGGCCGAGGACCTGACGGCGGGCGTCGCGCTGCCGCCCTTCGACAACTCCGCGATGGACGGCTACGCGGTGCGCGCCGCCGAGCTGGCCGGCGCCTCCCCCGGGGCGCCGCTGGAGTTCGCGGTGTCGACCGACATCCCGGCCGGGCGCACCGACGTCCCCGCGCTGGCGCCGGGCACGGTCGCCCGGATCATGACGGGTGCCCCGGTGCCCGCGGGTGCCGACGCGATCGTGCCGGTGGAGCGGACCGACGCCGGCGTCGAGCGGGTGCGGATTACCGAGGCCCCCGAGGTGGGCGCGTTCGTGCGCCGGGCGGGGGAGGACGCGGCGGCAGGCGCCGTCGTGCTGCGGGCCGGGACCGTGCTGGCCGCCCCCCAGATCGGGCTCGCCGCCGCCGTCGGCCGGGCGGAGCTGCCGGTGCGCCGCCGCCCGCACGTGCTGGTCCTGTCCACCGGCTCGGAGCTCGTCGCCCCGGGTGGCACGCTGGAGCCGGGGCAGATCTACGAGTCCAACGGCACGATGCTCGCCGTCGCGGTCCGGGAGGCCGGGGCGACCGCCGAGCAGCTGTCCTTCGTCCCCGACGACGTCGAGCGGTTCCGGGCGGTGCTCGCGGAGCGGGTCGGCGAGGGCGTGGACCTGGTCCTCACCTCCGGCGGGGTGAGCGCGGGCGCCTACGAGGTCGTCAAGGACGCCATGACCGGCCACGGCGTGGAGTTCGGCAAGGTCGCGATGCAGCCCGGCGGCCCACAGGGCTGCGGACTGCTCGAGCTGGGCGGGGTCGAGGTCGCCACGGTCACCCTGCCCGGGAACCCGGTGAGCTCGCAGGTGTCGTTCGAGGTGTTCGTCCGGCCCGCGCTCCGGGCGGCGGTCGGCCATCCCGCGCCGGCGCGGCCGGTGGTGACGGCGCGGCTGTCCGGGGCGCTGTCCTCGCCCGCCGGGCGCCGCCAGTTCCGGCGCGGCCTGCTCGACGCCGCCGCCGGGACCGTGTCGGAGGTGGGATCCACCGGGTCGCACCTGATCGCGGCGCTCGCCAGGGCCGACTGCCTGATCGACCTGCCCGCCGACACGACCGCCGTCGCCGACGGCGAGCAGGTCGCGGTCTGGCTGCTCGACGCCCCGTGACCCGACGTCGGTGGTCGTCCGCGTGCCGCGCCGAGCGGTGACCTGCGGAGCCGAGCGGCCCGGAATGGCGTCCGGGTGTCGCGAGCAGGACTGCGCTGTGCAATCGGGCCACCACTCGCGCGGATGCGCGGCTGCGCCGAAAGTGTGAGCTGTTTCATGGGCAGCCGGGGCAACGATCTCACCGCGCGCGACGTCGTGGAGGGTGTCCGTTCGGCCGAAAGAGGTAGATCACGGCGGACATCCGTCGTGATCTGGACTGCCGGTCGTCGGAGAGGAATACTTTCCGCTGTGGAGGGGTAGACCCTTTACAGCACAAGACCCACCGCCCGTCGCTGGGGAGCGGACGAGCGGTTCCACGGCCGGGGTCGTCGTCTCGGGGGACGACGGCCCCGGCCCTTTTTGTGCCGTCGACCGGGCCCGCGGGATCGCGCACCGCATGCGGACGGCGTCGGGCACGAACGGCCGATCCTGCCACCGGTCGCACCCCGGCACGGGGACCCCCGGATCCTCGGCGTGTCCCGGTCGTCCCGCCGGACGGCCGTCCGTGGCGCCCGCGTAGCGTTGGTGATCCCCTACCGGAGCATCAGGAGCCGACGACCCACCATGGCCGAAGGAACCGGGACCTCCCCGACCCACATCGCCCGGCTGGTCCGGGACGCGATCCCCCCGATGCACCCGGGTGGCCGTCCGATCGTCGCCGGTGTGGCGCTCGCCGCGGCGGGAGTGCGCGCGCTCACCGGCCGCGGCACCCTGCCGGGTCTGCTCGCCACCGCGGCCACCGCGCTGTTCTTCCGCGACCCCGTCCGCACCCCGCCGCTGCGCACCGACGCCGTGCTGGCCCCCGCCGACGGCACGGTCGCCACCGTGACCGAGACGGTCCCGCCCGCCGAGCTCGACCTGCCGCGCGTCCCGCACACCCGGGTCTCGATCTTCCTGACCGTGCTGGACGTGCACGTCCAGTGGGTGCCGGTGCACGGCCGCGTCGCGCGGGTCCAGTACTCGCCCGGCACGTTCCTGTCGGCGGACCTGGACAAGGCCAGCGAGGACAACGAGCGCAACGCGATCACCGTGGTCCGCGCCGACGGGGTCGGGGTCGGGGTCGTGCAGATCGCCGGCCTGCTGGCCCGCCGGATCGTCTGCGCCCTGCGCGACGGCGACGAGGTCGCCGCGGGCGAGCGGTTCGGTCTCATCCGGTTCGGGTCGCGGGTGGACACCTACCTCCCGCCCGGGACGACCGCGCTGGTCCGCCCCGGCCAGCGGACCGTGGGCGGGGAGACCGTGCTCGGCCTGGTGGCCGAGGCGGCGGAGCGCTGAGGTCGTGGGGATGTCCCGCCCCGCCGGCGGATACCCGGCCGGCGTGCGGCTGCTGCCCAACGCGGTCACCGTCCTCAACCTCTGCGCGGGCCTGACCGCGGTCTACTTCGCGCTCCAGTCGCGCTTCGACTTCGCGATCGTCGCCATCCTCGTGGCCGCGCTCTGCGACGCCCTCGACGGTGGCCTGGCCCGGCTGCTCGACGCGTCCAGCCGGATCGGCGCCGAGCTCGACTCGCTGGCCGACCTGGTGTCCTTCGGCGTCGCCCCCGCTCTGGTCATCTACATCTGGGCGTTCGAGGGGACCCGGGCCGGCTGGATCGTGGCCCTGGTGTTCGCGGTGTGCATGGCGCTGCGCCTGGCCCGCTTCAACACCCTGATCGACGACGACAGCGCCCCGCCGTTCGCCCGCGAGTTCTTCGTCGGCGTCCCGGCCCCCGCGGCCGCGCTGACCGCGGGCATCCCGCTCTACCTCTGGCTGCACTTCGGCCAGGGCTGGTGGTCGGAGCGGGCGCTGGTGGCGGTGTGGGCGCTGGTCACGGCCGGGCTCATGGTCAGCCGCATCCCGACGCTGTCGCTCAAGACGGTCCGGGTCTCGCCCCGCGCCACCCGCTGGCTGCTGGTCGGCGTGGCCGCGGTCGTCGCGATCCTGATCACGATCCCGTTCCTCGGCATCGCCGTCGCCGGGGTCGCCTATCTGCTGCTCCTGCCCTGGACGGCCTACCGCTACCGCTGGCTCTCGCGCCACCCCGAGGCGTGGGACGTGCCGACCCGCCAGCGCCGCGCCGTCGCCCGCGCGGCCCGGTCCGCCCGTCGGCTCGGTCTGCGACCGCCGCTGCGCCGCCGGGTCGCCGGCCGGGCCGGGGCGGTGGCCCGGGGTGTCCGGCGCCGGCTCGACCCGGAGGGCGAGGCCCGCCGCGACGGCCTGCGCGACACCCGCGCCGTCCGCGACCCGCGCGGTCCGGGCGTCGCCGCCGCGCCCCGCGGTTCCGGCCGCCGCCTCGGCCTGCGCCGTCGCTGACCCCGACCCTCCGGAGGACCGCCCGTGCTGGAGCTCGTCGCCCGACTGGCCCCCGCGGCCGCCGACGCCCGCCGTGGTGTCGTCCGGCTGCACCCCGAGGTGCTCGCCGCGCTCGGCCTGCGCTCCTGGGACGCGGTGACCCTCACCGGGGCCCGGGTCACTGCGGCGCTCGCCGTCGCCGGTGCGCCGGGCGACCCGCACGGGCAGGCCCGGCTCGACGACGTCACCCTCTCCAACGCCGGGCTGACCGACGGTGCGACCGTCGTCGTCGCGCCGGCGCCGGTCACCGCGGCCCGGGAGGTGCGCCTGGTCGGGTCCGCGCTGACCACCGCGACGGTCACCCCGGCGACGCTGCGCCTCGCCCTGATGGGGAAGGTCCTGGTACGCGGTGACGCCGTGTCCCTGCTCCCGCAGGACATCGCCCCGGCGGCCGGGTCCGACGTCCGCTCGGTGCGTCGTGCGCTGGCCGCGGCCGTCGGCGGGACGTGGACCTCGGAGCTGCTGACCGTCGCCGTCGCCGATCCGGCCGGGCCGGTCGTGGTGACGCCGTCGACGGTCGTGGGCTGGCAGGGCGGTCGGGACACCGGGGACACGGGGGATTCCGGGGACACCGGCGGCACCGCCCCCGCTGCGCTCGGGGGCCCCGGCCCTGGCGGGCCCGTCAGGTCCCCTGCGTCCCTGGCCACCGCCACAGCCTCGGCCGCGGCCGCGGGAGCCGCTCCAGGGGCCGTGGAGGGGCCCGGTGGGCCCACCGGATCCACCGAGCCCGTGTTGCCGCTGGAGGACCTCGCCGCGAACGAGGCCGTCGCGCGCCGGCTGCTGGACTGGTTCGAGCTCATGTTCCGCCGCCCGGAGCTGCTGACCCGGCTCGGCGGCGCCGCCCGGCTCGGCGTGCTCGTCTCCGGGCCGGAGGGCGCGGGCAAGGCGACCCTGGTGCGCAGCGCGGCCGCGGCGGCGGGCGCGCGCTGCGTGGAGCTCGTCGCCCCGGCCGTCGCCGCCGTCGAACCCGCCGCCGCGGCCGAGCGGGTCCGGGCGGCGATCGCGCAGGCCCGTGGTGGCGGGGCAGGTACCGGCGGCCCCGCGGTGCTGCTGGTGCACGACGCGCACGCCCTGCTCCCCGCCACCGACCCACCGCCGCTGGCCACCCTGGTGCTCGACGAGCTGCGCGTGGCGACCGCGCCGGGCGGGCCGGCACTCGTCGTCACCAGCGCCGAGCCGGAGGCGCTGGACCCGCGGCTGCGGGCGCCGGACCTGGTCGACCGCGAGCTGTCGGTCGGCCTCCCCGATGCCGCGACCCGCCGAGCCCTGCTGGAGCGGCTGCTGGCCGACGTGCCCCGGGCCGACGACGTCGACCTGGGCGCGGTCGCCGCCCGGACGCCCGGCTTCGTCGTCGCCGATCTGGCGGCGGTCCGCCGGGAGGCCGCGGTGAGCGCGGCACTGCGCGGCACGGGCACCGAGCCCACCGAGCAGGTCCGCCAGTCCGACCTGCTCGACGCCGTCGGCTCGGTCCGGCCGATCTCGCTGTCCGGCGGCGGCACGCTGGGCAGCGGCGGCCTCACCCTCGACGACGTCGGTGACATGGCCGAGGTCAAGGCTGCCCTCACCGAGGCGGTCCTGTGGCCGCTGCGCCACCCGGACTCGTTCGCCCGGCTCGGGGTCGACGCCCCGCGCGGGGTGCTGCTCTACGGTCCGCCGGGCGGCGGCAAGACGTTCCTGCTGCGTGCGCTCGCCGGCTCCGGTGACCTCAACGTGTTCGCGGTGAAGGGCGCCGAGCTGCTCGACAAGTACGTTGGCGAGTCCGAGCGGGCGGTCCGCGAGCTGTTCCGCCGCGCGGCCAAGGCCGCTCCGGCACTGATCTTCCTCGACGAGGTCGACGCGCTCGCCCCGCGCCGCGGGGGCTCCACCGACGCCGGGGTGGCCGACCGCGTCGTCGCCGCGCTGCTGACCGAGCTGGACGGGGCCACACCGCTGCGCGAGGTCGTCGTGGTCGGGGCGACCAACCGGCCCGAGCTGATCGACCCGGCGATGCTGCGCCCGGGCCGGCTGGAGCGGCTGGTGTTCGTCCCGCCGCCGGACGCCGACGCGCGGGCGGACATCCTGCGCGCGGCGGGCCGCGACGTGCCGCTGGCCGACGACGTCGACCTCGACGCGCTCGCCTCCGAACTGGACGGTTACTCGGCGGCGGACTGCGCGGCGCTGCTGCGTGAGGCGGCACTGACCGCGATGCGGGAGTCCCTCGACGCGGGCGAGGTGACCGCAGCGCACCTGGCGACGGCTCGCCGCACCGTGCGGGCGTCGCTGGACCCGGCGCAGGTCGCCGAGCTGGAGGCCTACGCCCGCCGTCGCAGCGACGGCTGAGTCGCCGCGGCCCGGCGCGTCGCGGCACCCGTGGAACGGCGCGGCACCCCTGGAACGGCGCGGCACCCCTGGAACGGCGCAGCACCCCTGGAACGGCGCAGCGTCCTTGGAACGGCGCTGCGCCCCGGATCGACGCAGCACCCTTGGAACAGCACAGCGGGCCCCGGAACAGCACAGCGGCCCCGGACGGATCGTCCGGGGCCGCTGTGGTCGGTCGGGTCAGGCGGCGGAGAAGTCCCGCGTCACGATGACGATGACGCCGGGCGTCGCGTCCTGGATGCCGTCGAAGCGGGGCTCGGAACGGATGCCGAACTTCTTCGCGATCTCCTCGGCCGCGGCCTTCTCGGCGGTGCCCTGCCGGTAGTAGACGGTCGTGGTCGGGATGACGCCCTGGGAGTAGTTCTGCACCTGGGACACGGTCCAACCGTTGGTACGGAACTCCCCGGCCGCCTTCTCGGCGAGACCGCGGATGGTCGAGTTGTTGTAGATCCGCACGACCGGACGGGCCGCGACCGCGGACCCCTCTCCGGCGGCGGAGCCGGAGCCGCCCTGGCCCGCGGAGCCGGGGCCGGAGCCCGCGGCGGGCGGCGGCGCGGCGACGGCCGGGCCGGCGCCCTCGTACCCGGGGGAGCCCGGCGTGCCGGGCGCTCCGGGGGTGAACGGTGAGGTCTCCCCGGGCGTGCCCGGGGCGGGCTCGGCCGACGCCGACGGGGGCGCGGCCTGGTTGCCGCCGTCCTCACCGCCGCCGGTGAGGCCGATCAGGCCGACGACAGCGGCGACCACACCGACGCCGACCAGCGCGATACCGGCGATCTTCAGCGGTGACTGCCCACCGGACGCGGGTGCGGTCATCGTGACCTCCTGGCTGTCAGGGCTCGAGGCCGAGGCGACGGGCGGCGCGGGTGCGCTGCCTGCTGGAGCGCAGCCGGCGCAGGCGCTTGACCAGCAGTGGGTCCACCGCCAGCGCCTCGGGCTTGTCGACCAGGGCGTTCAGCACCTGGTAGTAGCGGGTGGCCGACATGTCGAACAGCTCGCGGATCGCCTGCTCCTTGGCACCCGCGTACTTCCACCACTGGGCCGCGAACGCGAGGATCTCGCGTTCGCGGCGGTCGAGCTCGCGGGAGGACACGGCAGCGGTGCGCCGGTGCGCTCCGCGGCGTTCCGGCAGGGACCCGGCGGACTCCATCACGCTCCTCGAGCGGACGACGATCTCGTACTGCGGCGGCCCCGCCCGGGCACCGCGACGACGAACGACACGTCTGTCATTCGCGGTGCGGATTCAACCACAGGGGACCGACGGTCCCCGGCCGCGACGCGCCTGGAGAGCGGGTCGGTCCACAACGAAACCGCCCGGCCGGGTCACCTCCGGCGGCGACCGTAGGCTGCTCCGGTGACGGTTCTGCGCATCCGCATGGTCGGCGACCCCGTGCTCCACACCCCCACCCGCCCCGTCGTCACGGTCGACGACTCGGTCCGGACGCTGGTCGAGGACATGTTCGAGACGATGGCGGCCGCGAACGGCGTCGGCCTCGCGGCCAACCAGGTGGGCGTGGACCTGCGGCTGTTCGTCTTCGACTGCCCCGACGAGGAGACCCGCACCATGCGCCGCGGGCTCGTCGTCAACCCGGTGCTGGAGACCTCGGAGATCCCGGAGATCATGCCGGACCCGGACGACGACCAGGAGGGCTGCCTGTCGGTGCCCGGCGAGAACTTCGCGACCGGCCGGGCGGAGTGGGCCCGGGTGACCGGCACCGATCTCGACGGCGAGCCCGTGTCGTACGAGGGGCGCGGCTTCTTCGCCCGCTGCATGCAGCACGAGACCGACCACCTCGACGGTCGCCTGTACCTGGACCGGCTGATGGGCCGCCACCAGCGCGCGGCGAAGAAGATGCTCAAGCGCAACGGCTGGGGCTCGCCGTCGGACTCCTGGGACCCGTCGGCCGTCGAGGCGGAGGACGTCCCCCGGGGATGACCCCGGGGTCGACCCCGGGAGTCATACCCCGGTACTAGGGGTCGACCTGGGAGAACCGGCCCCACGACCGATGTGGCGGGGTGCTCCCCGGGGGCATCGTGGACGCCATGGTGCTCACGATCCTCGCAGTCCTCCCCGTCCTCGCCGTGCTGCTCGTCATGGCCGCGCAGCCGCTGTTCGAGCTGTGGGACGCCCGCGCGTCCGAGCGCGGCGCCGCCCAGCTCGGTGCGCAGGTCCCGCTGCCCGACGACGCCGTGCCCGCGCCGCTGTCGGCCGCGCCCACCGCGTACCCGGAGGCGCTCGGCGACGTCGTCGCCCCGCTGCGGATCCCGGCGCAGCGCCGCCCGCTCACCCCGGTCGGCCGGAACGCCGCCCGGGTCTGAACGGCGCTACTCGACCAGCCGGTTCTCCCAGGCCCACGCCGCGATCTCCACCCGGTTGCGGGCGTCGAGCTTGGACCCGATGTTGGCGATGTGGGTCTTCACCGTCGACAGCGACACGAACAGGTCCCCGGCGATCTCGGAATTCGTCCGGCCGCGGGCGACCGCCTTCACGACCTCCAGCTCGCGCGGTGAGAGCGTGGCGTGGACGTCGGCGCGGGCCGGCTCCGGCTCGGTCAGCCGCTCCAGCAGCCGCACGGTGACCGACGGCGACACCAGCGCGTCGCCCGCCGCGGCGGCGCGGACCGACTCGACGAGCAGCCGCGGGCCCGCCGTCTTCAGCAGGAACCCGCAGGCGCCCGAGCGCAGCGCACCGTAGACGTACTCGTCCAGGTCGAACGTCGTGACCACCACGATCCGCGGCGGGTCCGGGTCCGCGGTCAGCGCGCGGGTCGCGGCGATCCCGTCCATCCCCGGCATCCGGACGTCCATGAGCACGACGTCCGGGCGCAGCTCGCGGGCCATGGCGACGGCGTCGGTGCCGGTGGCGGCCTCCCCGACGACCTCGATGCCGTCCTCGGCGGACAGGATCAGCCCGAACCCGGTGCGCACCATCTCCTGGTCGTCGGCGAGCAGGACCCGGATCGCGTTCACCGGCCGTCCCCGGCTGGCACCTCGGCGACGACGATCCACCGGCCGGGGCCGTCCGCCCCGGCGTGCAGCGACCCGCCGAGGGCCTCCACCCGTTCCCGCATCCCCGCCAGCCCGTACCCGCCCGGGTCGCGCAGCGGGTTCTCCGTCCCGGTCCCGTCGTTGTGCACCACGGTCACCAGCCTGCCCGCCTGCAGATGGAGGCCGACCGACACCCTGCTCGCGCCGGGCGCGTGCCGGTGCACGTTGGTCAGTGCCTCGCGCACCACCCGGAACGCGGTCGCCGCGACGGCCGGGCCGAGCCGGGCCGTCCGCACCTCGGGTGCGATCTCCAGCCGGGCCCGGCCGCCGTCGGGGTCGAAGCGGGCGACGACGTCCTCGATGTCGTCGAGGCCGTGTCCGGGGGTGCGCACGGCCCCGTCCCCGGTGTCGTCCCCGGCGCCCGAGCGCAGTACGCCGACCATGCGGCGCATGCCGTCGAGGGCCTCGGCACCGGCCCGCTCGATCGCCTCCAGGGCCCGGCCGGCCTCCTCCGGGCGGCTGCCCGCGACCACCACGCCGGCCTGCGCCGCCACCACGATCGCGGTGACGTGGTGCGCGACGGTGTCGTGCAGCTCGCGGGCCAGCTCGAGACGCTCGTCGTTGCGGGCCTGGGCGAGCCGGGCCGAGCGGCGCTGCCACAGCTCGCGCGCCGCGGTCGCGACGACCATCGTGCCGGCCCAGCCGACCACGGTCAGGCTGGCGAAGACCTCGCGGTCGATGCCCGGCACGCGCAGCAGCGGCATGCTCACGATGACGCACAGCGACACCGCCGCCGTCGCGATCACCGCCCGGACCGGTGCGGTCCGCACCGTCGACACCGTGACCACGGCCAGTGCGAACAGCTCGGTCAGCGACAGGAACGGGACCCCGCCGGTCAGCAGGCCCGCGACCGAGCCGCACGCGGACAGCCCGAACGCGATCGCCGCGACGTGCAGCGGGCGGGTGCCCGTCCGGTACCGGAGGAGCACGGTGCCCGCCACGAGCAGGCCGTACACCGCGCCGCTCGGCGCTCGGACGTCCCAGCTCAGGCTCAGCAGAGCGTCGCACAGCGCCCAGAACAGGTAGGCGAGCAGCTCGAGCCCGACCAGGACGTTCCGGCCGCGGCGTGTTCCGGCGATCATGGGGATCACGGTAGGGCGCACCGCGACCCGTCGCCCTCGGTCGGAAGTACGACGACCCGTCGGTGAACTCCGTACCACGGGCTGATGCCCCGGCGCCCTCCCGACGGCACCGTGAGCGCCATGATTCATGGTTCGAGGAATCCGGCCGACGTGCCCGAGCGGATCGCCGCCGCGACGGTGAACCTGGTCCGCACCTACGGGAGCGGCCGGGCCGCGGTCCGCGCACTGGACGGGGTCACGCTGTGGCTGCCCGCGGGCCGGTTCACCGCGGTGATGGGGCCGAGCGGGTCGGGCAAGTCCACGCTGCTGCACTGCCTGGCCGGTCTGGACCGGCCGACGTCGGGACAGGTGCTGCTGGGCGAGACCGACCTGGGGGCCCTGAACGAGTCCGCGCTGACCCGCGTCCGGCGCGACCGGATGGGTTTCGTCTTCCAGGACGGCAACCTGCTGCCACACCTCACCGCGGGCGAGAACATCGACCTCGCGGCCTCGCTGGCCGGGCGCCGGCCGAACCACGCGTGGCGGGCCGAGCTCGTCGAGCGGCTGGGCATCGGTGACCGGCTCACCCACCTGCCGTCGGAGCTGTCCGGCGGGCAGCGCCAGCGCGTCGCGGTGGCCAGGGCGCTGCTGGGCCGCCCGGAGATCGTCGTCGCCGACGAGCCGACCGGCGCACTCGACCCCCGTTCCGGGCGTGAGCTGCTGGGTCTGCTGCGGGCCTGCGTGGACGACTACGGCCAGACCGTCGTCATGGTCACCCACGACCCGCTGGCGGCCGCGGCGTCGGACCAGGTGCTGCTGCTGCGCGACGGCCGTGCCGCGGGCCGGCTGGACCGGCCCACCCCGGACCGGGTGCTGTCCGCGATGGGCGCGCTCACCGGCACCGGCGCCCCCGCGATCGCCGACGCCACGATCACCGGCCCGGTGGCCCGGTGAACCCGGCGACCCGCGCGGCCGTCGCCGGGGCCCGGCGCAGCCCGCGTCAGCTGCTGCTGACCGGGCTCGCCGTGCTGGTGGCGACGGTGTTCGCCGCCGCGGCGGTGCTGCTGACGGCGAGCCTGCGCGCCGACCTCCTGGGGGACACGTCGTCGGTGCCCGCGGGCGCGACGTTCGCCCTGGAGACCGACGCCTCGTCGGGGGCGGCCACGACGGAGCTGGAGGGCCGGCTGCGCGCGCTGTCGGGGGTGACCGCGGTGTCGACCTCCCGGTCGGGTGCGGTCGCCGTCGTCGCGGGCGGCGCGAGCGGCACCTGGTTGCTGAGCACCGACCCGATGACCGGGCCGCTGCAGGGGCTGGAGCCGCTGACGGCCGGTCGGCTGCCCGCCGGCCCGGGGGAGGCGTTGGTCGGGGCGAGCACCGCGGAGCGCACCGGGCTCGCCCCCGGCGCCACGGTCGGCCTCGGCGACCGCACGCTGACGGTGACCGGGGTGGTGCCGGTCCGTTCCGAGGGCATCGACGCGCTCGTCGTCCGCGACGACGACCCGGCCGCCGCCGGGCTGTCCGCCTACCGCATCGCGGTCGCCGGGAAGCCGGACCCGACCGCGCTCGCCGCCGTCCCGGGCGTCACCGGGGTCCGAACCGCCGACGAGCAGCGCGCCGAGGACCTGGCGTCGGCCTCGGCGTCGGCGGACGCGCTGCTGGCCGGACTGTCGGTGTTCGTCGGGCTGGCGCTGGTCGCCGCGGCCGTGGTGGTCGCCTCGACGTTCCGGATCGTGCTGGCCCGCCGCACCCGTGAGCTGGCGCTGCTGCGCTGCGTCGGTGCGAGCCGCGGGCAGGTGGCGCGGTCGGTGCTGGCCGAGGCGGCGCTCACCGGACTGGTCGCGGGGGTCGCCGGGGCGGCCGTCGCCGTCGCGGGCGGGTGGGCCGCTCTGGCGGCGGCGGGCGCGGCCGGGATGAACGCCCCGGCGCTCGTGGTGCCGTGGGGACGGATCGCGGGATGCGTGCTGCTCGCCGTCCTCGTGACGGTGCTGGCGGCGCTGGCCCCGGCGCTCGCCGCCGGCCGGACCCCGCCGGTGGTGGCGCTCGGCGCGGCGGACGCGAGCGGTGCACGCGCGCCGCGGGCCCGGGTGCGGCTGTCGCTCGCCGCGGTCTCGCTCGTCCTGGCGGTGCTGCTAGCCGTCGCCGGCGCCGCCATGGGGAGCCCGCTGGGCGGGCTGGTGCTGGCTGCGCTGTCCGGGATGCTGGTGTTCGCGGCGCTCGTGGCGACCGGGCCGTTCGTGGTGTCCGGGGCCGCGGCGCTGGTGGCGCCGGTCGTCGCGCGGTGGGCGCCGGGGCGGATCGCGGTGGGCAACGCGCGACGGATGTCGCGGCGTACCGCGGCGATGACGACGGTGCTGTCGCTGGGCGTGGGGCTGACCGCAGCGATGCTCGTCGCCGTGGCAGGCGCCTCGGCGGACGTCACGGCGTCCCTCGAACGGGACTACCCGGCCGACATCGTCGTGTACGCCGACGCCGGCGAGGCCGCGTCGCTCGCGGCCCGGCTCGACGCCGTGCCCGAGCTGACCGCCCGGGAGGCCGACGGCCTCGTGCTCGTCGACCCGGCGCCGGGGGCCGACCCGGTGGCCGTGCGGACCGCGGTGGTGCGGGCCGCGGGCGACGCACCGGTCACGTTCACCGCGGAGCTGCGCGAACAGGCCGAGACCGCGGTCGGCGCCGTCCGCGGGGTCGGACTGGGCCTGGTCGGGGTGACGCTGCTGGTGGCGGTCGTCGGGATCGGGGTGACCCTGGCGCTGTCGGTCAGCGAGCGGACCCGGGAGATCGCGCTGCTGCGCACGCTCGGGCTGTCGCGGGCCGCGTCACGGCGCGCGGTCGCGATCGAGGCGGCGCTCGCCGGCGCGGTCGCGGCGGTGCTCGGTGTCGTGCTGGGAGGTGTCTACGGCCTGCTGGCGCTGACGGCATCCGGCCTCGGATCGCTCACGGTGCCGCCGCTGGGCCAGCTCGCCGGGCTGGCGGTCGCGGTGGTCGCGGTCGCGGTGCTCGCGTCGGTGGGGCCGTTGCGCCGCGCCGGGCGGATCGAGCCCGCGCACGGCGTCGTCGCCGCGTGAAGGCGCACCCGCGCGCCCGGACCGGGGGGTCGGGCGCGCGGGGTGCCCCGGTGGGTCAGCTCGCGGGCTCCAGCACGAACACCGGGATGACCCGGGAGGTCTTCTCCTGGTACTCGGCGTAGGGCGGGTAGGCCTCGACGGAGCGGTCCCACCACTCCTGGCGCTCGTCGCCGGAGACCTCGCGGGCGACGAACGTGCCGGTCCGGGTGCCGTCCTGCACCTGGACCTGCGGGTTCGCGACCACGTTGTGGTACCAGGCCGGGTGCTCCGGGGTGCCGCCCTTGGACGCGATCATCGCGTAGGAACCGTCGTGCTCGACGCGCATCACCGGCACGTAGCGCTTCTTGCCGGACTTCGCGCCGGTCGTCGTGACCAGGATGATCGGGCGGTCCATGACGGTGACGCCCTCGGTGGTGCCGTTCTCGAGGATCTTCTCGGTCTGCTCGCGGACCCAGTCGGTCGGGGAGAGCTCAGCATTCTGCGTCATACCGGTGGAGAACCCGATACCACCGGTGATCATTCCTCGCAGCCGGGTGAGGGGCTGGTGTCCGTCGCCGGACGGTGCCTACGGTGCGGGTGCACGACCAACTGAACACGCGGGAGCTCCGTCGCGCGGGGCTGAGAGGGCGACTCGCCGGTCGCCGACCGCAGAACCGGCCGGGTAATGCCGGCCAGGGAGGACCGTCATGACAACGGCACCAGTGCGTCCGCAGCAGGTCACCACCGGCCCGATCCAGGGCTCGGCCAAGGCCTGGATCGACGGCCCGGACGGCATCACCGTCCCGGTCCGGCGGATCGCCCTCTCCACCGGTGAGCACCACGACGTCTACGACACCTCCGGCCCCTACACCGACGCCCACGCCGTGATCGACCTGCACGCCGGGCTGCCCCGGCTGCGGGAGCCGTGGGTGTCCTCGCGGGAGCCGGGGACCCAGATGTCCTGGGCGCGGGCCGGGATCGTCACCCCCGAGATGGCCTACATCGCCGTCCGCGAGCGGTGCGACGCGGAGCTCGTCCGCGCCGAGGTCGCCCGCGGTCGGGCCGTGATCCCGGCCAACCGCAACCACCCCGAGTGCGAGCCGATGATCATCGGCAAGCGGTTCCTCACCAAGGTCAACGCCAACATCGGCAACTCCGCGGTGAGCTCCTCGATCGCCGAGGAGGTCGAGAAGATGGTGTGGGCGACCCGGTGGGGCGCCGACACCGTGATGGACCTGTCCACCGGCCGCGACATCCACGAGACCCGCGAGTGGATCCTGCGCAACTCCCCGGTCCCGATCGGCACCGTCCCGATCTACCAGGCCCTGGAGAAGTGCAACGGTGACCCGGCCGCGCTGAGCTGGGAGATCTACCGCGACACCGTGATCGAGCAGTGCGAGCAGGGCGTGGACTACATGACCGTGCACGCCGGGGTGCTGCTGCGGCACGTCCCGCTCACCGCGAAGCGGGTCACCGGGATCGTCTCCCGCGGCGGCTCGATCATGGCCGCGTGGTGCCTGGCGCACCACAGCGAGTCGTTCCTGTACACCCACTTCGCCGAGCTGTGCGAGATCCTGCGCCGCTACGACGTCACGTTCTCCCTCGGTGACGGCCTGCGCCCCGGCTCGATCGCCGACGCCAACGACACCGCGCAGCTCGCCGAGCTCGCCACCCTCGGCGAGCTGACCCGGATCGCCCGCGCCCACGACGTGCAGGTCATGATCGAGGGCCCCGGCCACGTCCCGATGGACAAGATCGTCGAGAACGTGCGGCTGGAGGAGGAGTGGTGCGACGAGGCGCCGTTCTACACCCTCGGCCCGCTGGCCACCGACATCGCGCCCGGCTACGACCACATCACCTCCGCGATCGGCGCCGCCCGCATCGCCGAGGCCGGCACCGCGATGCTCTGCTACGTCACGCCGAAGGAGCACCTGGGCCTGCCGAACCGCGACGACGTCAAGGTCGGGGTGATCAGCTACAAGATCGCCGCGCACGCCGCGGACCTGGCCAAGGGGCACCCGCACGCCCAGGCCCGCGACGACGCGTTGTCGGCGGCCCGGTTCGAGTTCCGCTGGCGTGACCAGTTCGCGCTCTCGCTCGACCCGGACACCGCGACCGCCTACCACGACGAGACCCTGCCGGCCGAGCCCGCGAAGACCGCGCACTTCTGCTCGATGTGCGGGCCGAGGTTCTGCTCGATGAAGATCACCCAGGACGTCCGGGACTACGCCGAGGCGCATGGGCTGACCAGCGTCGAGGCGATCGAGGCCGGGATGGCGGAGAAGTCCGGGGAGTTCCGTGACGAGGGCGGTCGGGTGTACCTGCCGATCTCCGCATCGGACCCCGCCTCGGGCTGAGGCCCCGGGCCGGGGGTGTGCACCGCCGGGGCCGCGGGACCCACCCGCGGCCCCGGCACCGTCTACCGTCGTCGGCGACACGCACGACGCGGGAGCTCGCGGAGCAGGCGGGCTGAGAGGGCGGCCGGGTCCCACCGGGACCGGCGTCGCCGACCGCGGACCGGCCGGGTAATGCCGGCCAGGGAGGACACGTCCATGGAACCCACCGTCGGCACCACACCCCCGCGGGTCATGACGATCGCCGGCACCGACTCCGGCGGTGGCGCGGGCATCGCCGCGGACCTCCGTGCGTTCGCCGCCTGCGGGGTGCACGGGTGCCTCGCCGTCTGCGCGGTGACCGTGCAGAACTCGGTCGGGGTCACCGGCGTGCACACCGTCCCGGTCGACACGATCGCCGGGCAGATCGCCACGGTCGCCTCCGACATCGGGCTGCAGGCCGCCAAGACCGGGATGCTCGCGAACGCCGAGATCATCGGGACCGTCGCGCGGGCCTGCGACGAGAGCGGCATCGGCGCCGGCCTGGCCACGCCACTGGTCGTCGACCCGGTCGCGGCCTCGATGCACGGGGACCCGCTGCTCGCCGCCGAGGCCCTCGACGCCTACCGGCACACGTTGTTCCCGCGGGCCACGCTGGTCACCCCGAACCTCGACGAGATCCGGCTGCTCGTCGAGCACGACGTCCACGACCGGGACGGCCAGTACGCGGCGGCGAAGGCGCTGCACGCGCTCGGGCCGCGCGCGGTCCTGGTCAAGGGCGGTCACCTCACCGAGGACACCGACGGCTGCCTGGACCTCCTCTACGACGGCGACACGGCCGTCGAGCTGCCCGGCCCGTGCTTCGACACCGGCCACACCCACGGCGGCGGGGACTCACTCGCCGCCGCGATCGCGTCCGGGCTCGCCCGCGGGATGGAGCTGGAGGCGGCGGTCCGGTTCGGGAAGCGCTACATCGTCGAGGCGGTCCGCCACGCCTACCCGCTGGGCGCCGGGCACGGGCCGGTCTCGCCGCTGTGGGCCGTGCGGCCGTGGTGGGACGACGGCGACTGACCCTCGCCATCGTCGCGCCCGCGAGATGCATGCGAACTCAACAACTCCGAGGTCGGGAACGACCGGCCCGTCACACGCCGCAGATGCGGCGCAGTGCTCGCGCGTCGCTCCGCGAAGGGTGCCCTGACCTGGGGATCAGTGACTGTGGTCTGCATCGCACTCGTCCGTGGAGATGTATACGCTTCCGCGCGATGAGCATCTTGGGCACCCGCGTCGTCCGCACCGAGGATCCGGTCTTCCTCACGCGCGGCGCGACCTACACCGACGACCTGACCGAGGAGCGGCTGACCGGGGCGTTGCACCTGACGCTCGTCCGCTCCCCGCTGGCCCACGCGACGATCACCTCGATCGACACCTCGGCGGCGCTCGCGGCGCCGGGCGTCGTCGCCGTCGTCACCGGCGCCGACCTGGACATCGCCCCGGCGCTGCTGTTCCCGGGCGCGAACAAGGCCATGACCCGTCCGTTCCTCGCGACCGACCGCGTGCGGTTCGTCGGCGAGCCGGTCGCCGCGGTCCTCACCGAGGAGTACTACCAGGGTGAGGACGCGGCCGAGCTGGTCGACGTCGAGTACGAGCCGCTCGACGTGGTGATCGACCCGCTGGAGGCCGTCCGCGACGAGACGCTGCTGTTCCCCGAGGCCGGGACCAACACCGCGGCCGCCTACGGGTTCGACGAGGAGCCGGACGCGTCGTTCTTCGACGGCTGCGAGGTCGTCGTCACCCGGGAGCTGGTGAACCAGCGCCTGGCCGCGGCCCCGCTGGAGACGCGCGCCGCGAGCGCCTTCTGGGAGGGCGACCACCTCACCGTCTACATGTCCAACCAGAACGCCCAGGGCGGCCGCGACGAGATCGCCGGCTGGCTGGGCCTGGACAAGGACAAGGTGCGGGTCGTCCTGCCCGACGTCGGCGGCGGCTTCGGCGCGAAGATCGGGTCGGACCCGGAGTTCGCCCTCGTCGCGTGGCTCGCGCGGCAGCAGGGTCGCCCGGTCCGCTGGAACGAGTCCCGCTCGGAGAACATGACCGGCATGGTGCAGGGCCGCGCCCAGCGCCAGACCGTCACCATCGGCGGCACCCGCGAGGGCCGGGTCACCCACTACCGGATCGACGTCGTGCAGGACCTGGGCGCCTACCCGCGCCTGGGCACCTTCCTGCCGATGTTCACCCGCATGATGGCCCCCGGCACCTACGACATCGCGAACGTCGACTCCCGCGCGCGCACCGTCGTCACCAACACGACCTCGATCGCCGCCTACCGCGGCGCCGGGCGTCCGGAGGCGACCGCCGCGATCGAGCGCGCGATGGACCTGTTCGCCGCCGAGATCGGCAAGGACCCGGCCGAGGTCCGCAAGCTCAACGTCGTCGCCCCGGACCGGTTCCCGTTCCAGACCAAGGGCGGCGTCGAGTACGACTCCGGCGAGTACGCCAAGGCCATCGACCTGGCCCTGGAGAACGCCGGCTACGACCGGCTGCGCGCCGAGCAGAAGGCCCGCCGCGAGCGCGGCGACGCCCGCCAGCTCGGTATCGGCGTCTCCTCCTACGTCGAGATCACCGGCGGCGGCGCCTTCGCCGAGGACGCCTCGGTGGAGGTGCACCCGGACGGCTCGGTGACCGTGCTGACCGGCACCTCCCCGCACGGGCAGGGCCACGCCACGGCGTGGGCGATGCTCGCCTCCGACCAGCTCGGCATCCCGATCGAGAAGATCACCGTCAAGCACGGCGACACCGACCTCGTCCCGCGCGGCGGCGGCACCATGGGGTCCCGGTCGCTGCAGACCGGCGGCGTCGCGGTGCACCAGGCCTCGGTCGAGCTGATCGACCTGGCCAAGCAGCGCGCCGCCGACCTGCTCGAGGCGGGCGTCGACGACCTGGAGCTCGACCCGGCGAACGCCGCGATCACCGTCAAGGGCGTCCCCGGCGCGAAGTCGGTGACCCTCGCCGAGCTGGCGGCGGCCGAGCCGCTCAAGGTCGACACCACCTGGGACGGCAAGAAGCCGACCTTCCCGTTCGGTTCGCACGTCTGCGTCGTCGAGGTCGACACCGAGTCCGGCAAGGTGACGGTCGAGAAGATCGTCGCCGTCGACGACGCGGGCCCGATCCTCAACCCGCTGCTCTGCGACGGGCAGCGGCACGGCGGGATCGCCCAGGGCATCGCGCAGGCGCTGCTGGAGGAGGTCGTCTACGACGAGGAGGGCCAGCCGCTGACCGGCACCTTCGCCGACTACGGCATCCCGTCGGCGGCCGAGCTCCCCAGCTTCGACCTGGTCGAGATGACGACCCCGACCCCGGTCAACCCGATGGGCTACAAGGGCATCGGCGAGGCCGGGACGATCGGCTCCACCCCCGCGACCCAGAGCGCGGTCATCGACGCCCTGTCCCACCTCGGCGTCACGCACATCGACATGCCCCTGACCCCGATGCGGGTCTGGGAAGCCATCCAGGAGGCCTCCAAGTGAAGGTCGAGATCACCGTCAACGGTGAGCCCACCAGCGCCGACGTGGAGCCCCGCCAGCTGCTCGCGCACTACCTGCGGGAGACCGTCGGGCTGAAGGCCACCAACATCGGCTGCGACACCACGTCCTGCGGCGCGTGCACCGTGCTGCTCGACGGCGACGCGGTCAAGTCGTGCACCGTGCTGTCGGTGCAGGCCGACCAGCAGTCGGTCACCACCATGGAGGGGCTCGACGGTGCGTCCGAGGGCCGCCCCGAGCACCCGGTCACCGCGGCGTTCCGGTCCGAGCACGGGCTGCAGTGCGGCTTCTGCACCCCGGGCATGGTCATGTCCGCGGTGTCGCTGATCAGCCACGACGACGACCTGGACGAGCGGAAGGTCCGCGAGGGCCTGGAGGGCAACCTCTGCCGCTGCACCGGCTACCACAACATCGTGCGCGCGGTGCTCGTCGCCGCGGGCAAGGACCCGGACGCCGCGCAGAAGGCCGAGGCCGAGTCCGACGCGCTGCGCACCGCGCCCGGCTTCTCCCGTGGCGAGTCCGCCGAGGAGGCCCGCGCATGATCCCCCTCGCCTTCGACTACGCCCGCCCGGACACCCTCGACGACGCCATCGCGCTGCTCGCCGAGAAGGGCGAGGACGCCAGCGTCCTGGCCGGCGGGCACTCGCTGATCCCGGTCATGAAGGTGCGCCTCGGCGCGCCGGAGTTCCTGATCGACATCGGCCGGCTGCCGGAGCTGAGCTACATCCGCGTCGAGGGCGACGAGCTCGCCGTCGGTGCGGCGACCAAGCACCGCGACGTCGTCGACTCGGCCGAGGTCGCGGCGGAGGTCCCGCTGCTCGGGGCCGTCGCCCGTACCGTCGGCGACCCGCAGATCCGGGCCCGGGGCACGCTGGGCGGCACCGTCGCCCACGCCGACCCGGCCGCGGACCTGCCCGCCGCGCTGCTCGCGCTGGACGCCATCGTCGTCCTGCAGGGGCCGCGCGGGAAGCGGACCGTGCCGATCGGCGAGTTCTACACCGGCGTGTTCACCACCGTGCGGGAGCCCGACGAGCTGATCGTCGAGATCCGCATCCCGCGCTGCGGTGACCAGGGCTGGGCGTACGAGAAGTTCACCCGGCGCAGCAACGACTGGGCGATCGTCGCCGTCGCGGTGTCCGGTGACCGGATCGGCCTGGTCAACATGGGGTCGACCGCGCTGCGGGCGTCCGCGACCGAGCAGGCGCTCGCCGACGGGCGCTCGGTCGCCGAGGCGGCCGCGCTGGCCGCCGAGGGCACCGAGCCGCCGGCCGACACCCACGGGTCGGTCGCGTACCGCACCCACCTGGTGCAGGTGCTGACCCGGCGCGCGCTCGAGACGGCGCGCGGCCAGGGCTGAGCCACCCCGCCGAGCCGGCACGGGGGCCGGGCTCACACGAGCCCGGCCTCCTGGGCGGCGATCGCGGCCTGGGTGCGGGAGCGCAGGCCCAGCTTCGCCAGGACCCGGGACACGTGCGTCTTCGTCGTCCCCTCCGAGATGACCAGCTCCGCGGACAGCTCGGCGTTGGACAGCCCGCGGCCCAGCCCGGCGAGCACGTCGGTCTCGCGCGCGGTGAGCGTCTCCAGCCCCGGTACCGACGACGGCCGCGGCGCCCCCGCGTAGCGGCGGATCACCCGCCGGGTCACCTCCGGTGCCAGCACTCCCTCGCCGCGGGCCACGGCCCGCACACCGTCGGTCAGCCGGGTCGCGTCGACCGACTTCAGCAGGAACCCGGCAGCCCCGGCCGCGAGCGCGCCGTCGACGAGCTCGTCGAGGTCGAACGTGGTCAGCACCAGGACCTGGGTCGGCCCGCCCCCGGCGAGGATCCGCCGCGTCGCCTCGATGCCGTCGATGCCGGGCATCCGGATGTCCATCAGCACCACGTCGGGCCGGTGCTCCGCGGCCGCTCGCACGGCCGAGAGCCCGTCGGCCACCTCGGCGACGACGTCGATGTCCGGGGCCGAGCCCAGGATCAGCACCAGCCCGGTGCGGACCGCCTCCTGGTCGTCGGCGACGACCACCCGCACGGTCATCGCGCCACCACGTCGGTGTCCGGGGCGCCGGCGGCCAGCGGCAGATCGGCCCGGACCAGCCAGCCGTCGCCGTCGGCGCCGGCGCCGGCGTGCAGGGTCCCCCCGACGGCGCGGGCGCGCTCGCGCAGGCCGTCGAGGCCGGTGCCGCCGTGCAGCCCTGGAGCCGCCGCGGGGCGCCGCCCGGGGCCGTTGCGGACCTCGACGAGCAGCCGGCCCGGGGCATCGGAGTGGAGGCTCAGGCGCACCGTCACCTGCGAGCCGGGTGCGTGCTTCGCGGCGTTGGTCAGCGACTCCTGCACGATGCGGTACCCGGCGAGGTCGACCGGGGCGGGCAGCGGGTCCGCGCCGCGCTCGTCGTGCAGGACGGGGGACAGGCCGGCGGCGCGGGCCTCGTCGAGCAGCGCGTCGACCTCGGACAGCCGGGCGGGCGCCCCGGGCGGGTCGGCCGTGCCGCCGTCGCGCAGCAGCCCGATCATCGTGCGCATCTCCCCGAGCGCGGCGACACCGGAGGACCGCACCGTCCCCAGCACCTGCCGGACCAACGCCGGGTCGGCGCCGGGCTGCAGCGCCGCCTCGGACTGCAGCGCGATCGCCGACAGCCGACCGGCGACGACGTCGTGCAGGTCGCGGGCCATCCGGGCCCGCTCCGCGGCGACGGCGGCGTCCCGCTCCCGGGCCGCTGTCTGCTCCACCGCGGCGGCCCGCTCCCGCTCGACGGCCGCCAGGTCCCGGAACCGGCGCACCTCCAGCCCCCAGACCAGTGGGAGCCCGACGACGAGCGTCAGGTTGAGCACCGCGTAGGTGCCGGTGCGCATGCCCGTGGTCAGCAGTGCCACGACGCCCAGGACGGTGGCGACCCCACCGGCAGCGACGGCGACCGCCCGTGCGGTGCGCCACGGCGGGAACACCACGGCGCAGTAGAGCAGGTCGGTGAACACGAGCACGGTCCCGATCTCGGTCCGGCCTTCCAGGACGGGGCCCGCGACCACGGCCGCCGTGCCGACCAGCAGCCCGGCGGGCACCGCGATCCGGCGCAGCACCGACGCGGCGCAGCCCACCCCCATGAACAGCAGCGACGCCGGTGTCGCCCCTCCCAACCCCGCGCCGGACCAGGCGATCCCCGCGTCGGGCAGCGCCCAGATCAGCAGCAGCCCGACCACGAACCACACGACGCCCGTCCCGGCGTCGCGGAGCACCGAGGGTGCGCCGCCGTCGCGGTTCACCAGGTACGTGATCACACCCCATCCCAGCACGCCCGGCGCCCGCGCCGCGTCCGTCGAAGGTGGTACGCGCGGATCGGTCGCACGCCGGACGCGCCACCGCGGGCGGGGCGGCACGATCGCCGGCCATGGGGGAGTCGTTGTTCGCCGAGCCGCTGCTGTGGCTGATCGTCGGTGCCGAGATCGGGTTCTGGGTGTTCCTGCTGGCCGGGCTGGGGGCGCGCTACGTGCTGCGTCGCCGGGGACTGGGTGCGGTGTTGCTGCTGGGGGTGCCGCTGATGGACCTCGTGCTGGTCACCGCCTCGACGGTGGACCTGGCGACCGGCGGCGAACCGTCGCGGGTGCACGGGCTGGCCGCGCTCTACCTCGGGATCACCGTCGCGTTCGGACACTCGCTGGTGCGCTGGGCCGACGTCCGGTTCGCCCACCGCTTCGCGGGCGGCCCGGCACCGGTACGCCCGCCCCGGGGCGGGGCCGCCCGGATGCGGTACGAGTGGCGCGAGTACGGCAAGGTCGTCGCCGCCTGGGTGATCACGGCGGCGGTGCTGGTGCTGCTGTCGGTGGTCGGCGGCCGCGCGGTCCCGGTGCCGGGCGCCTGGTCGGGGGACCCGATGTGGTCCTGGCTGGCGACGGCGTCGCTGATCGCCGGGATCTGGTTCGTCGCGGGGCCGCTGTGGGCGACGGTGTTCCCCGGTACCGACGACCGGGAGCGCTCCGGTGCCCGGTGACCGCCTCGCCGCGCCGGACGTGCTGCGCGGCCTCGCGATCGCCGGGACCTTCGCGACGAACGTCTGGGTGTTCGCCGACCCGCGCGGGCCGGGTGCGGTGTTCGCCGGGTTCTCCGCGGGGTGGTGGCTCGACACCGCGCTCCGCGCCGTCGCGAACGGGAAGTTCCTCGCGCTGCTCACCCTGCTGTTCGGGATCGGGATGGAGCTGCAGTACCGCTCCGCGGTGCGCCGCGGCTTGCGGTGGCCCGGCCGCTACCTCGCCCGGGCCGCGATCCTGTTCACCGAGGGGCTGCTGCACTACGTGCTGGTCTTCGAGTTCGACGTGCTGATGGGCTACGCGATCGCCTCGGTGCTGGTCGCGTGGCTGGTGGGCCGCTCGGCGCGGGTGCGGACGGCGGCGGCCTGCGTCGCCGGGGCGGTCACGGTGCTGCTCGTGGCCGGTGCGTCTGTCGCGACGGCCGGCAGCACCGGGGCCGACGTGCCGCTCCCGCCGTACCCGGCGACCTGGACCGGACAGGTCGCCGCCCGGCTGACCGACCCGCTGCTCTACCGGGTCGAGCTCGTGCTGATCGTCCCGTCGGCGGTGGCGCTGTTCCTGGCCGGGTCGGCCCTGCTGCGCGCCGGCCTGTTCGACGCCGCCGCCGTCACCCTGCGCCGGCGGCTGATCGGCACCGGGGCCGTCGGGGTGGTGCTCACCCTGCTCACCACGCTCGGCGGCGGCCCGTGGTTCCTCGTCGAGCGCTACCTGGTGGCACCGCTGGTCGCGCTGGGGCTGCTCGGCCTGGTCCCGGAGGTCCTGGCGCGGCTGCGTGGCCCGGCCGGCCCGGTGCGGCGCGGGCTCACCGCGCTCGGCCGGACCGCGATGACCTGCTACGTCGGCCAGAACGTCGTGGCCGCAGTCCTGTTCGGCGCCTGGGGGCTCGGCCTGGCCGGGGCGCTCGTCGGCGTGCCGGCCCCGCTGCGGACCGGGGTGGTCGTCGCGGTGTGGGCCCTCGTCGTCGCCGGGTCGGCCGCGGCGGCGGGGTGGTGGTTGCGCGGCCACGACCGCGGCCCGCTGGAGGCGCTCACCCACGCCCTGCTCAGAGGTCGATCACCAGCCAGCCGCCGTGGTGCTCGGACACCGTGAACGACCGGCCGGTGCGCTCCCCGATCCGGGTCAGGACGCGCTCGTCGAAGACCCGGACGTGACCCCAGGCGGGGTTCGGCTCGTCCTCGAACGGGACGGCGACGACCACCCGTCGCCGGGCGAGGCGCAGCATCTCGGCGACGACCTCGTCGCCGTCGGACTCGGACAGGTGCTCGACGAGGTGCACGGCGAACACGGTGTCCGCGCACCCGTCGGGCAGCGCGACGGCACGGGCGTCGGCGACGTGGGTCTCCAGGTCGGCGCCGAGCTGTGGCGCCATCCGGGTCAGCAGCTCGACGGTGCCGCCGGTGAGGTCGGTGGCGGTGACGCGGTGGCCGTCGCGGGCCAGCTGCAGCGACAGGAAGCCGAAGCAGCAGCCGAGCTCCAGCACCTCCTCGCCCAGCACGAGGGATCGGGCGCGGGCGTGCACCGGCGCCATCTCGGCGTTGGTGCCGCCCGGCTCGGGCTCTCCGGCCAGCGCGTCGAGGGTGTTGCGGTAGAAGGCGAGCCACGCGTCGTCCGGGAGCTCGGGGTCCTTCGCGGCGCTCGCGACGCAGGCGACGAAAGCCTCCTCGAAGCGCTCGGCAGGCAGGATCCCGGGCTGCACCAGGGTGCGGTCCAGCCAGCCGGCGAGGTCGTTGGAGAGCCGGTCGGTTCCGATCATGGATCGCTCCTGTGCGTGCGGGGGACCCACGCCACGCTAGGCGGTCAGGGGCACGCCGCACCACGTCCGACGGCCCGGTCCCTCCCCGTCCGGACGGTGGGGGCGAGTGCCGGCGTCCGGGGGCTCAGACCGTCTGCGCGGCGAGCAGCCGGGCCTTCAGCGCGGTGTCCTTGTTGACCGGGTCGTGGGCGCCGTCCGGGACGGTCCCCGCGGCGACCGCGATCGCGTTCATGGTGCCGACCATCCGGCATAGGTGGGCGATGCGGCGCTCGTCGGCGTCGACGGGCGGGGCGCCGTCCAGCAGGGCCAGGGTGCGGTCCACCCAGATCACCTCGGCGTGCATCCCGGCCTGTTCGAGCACGCCGCGCAACCGCAGCCCGATCTCGCGGCGGGACAGCCCGTTCCAGCTCTCCAGGGTCCGGGCGTCGAGCGGGAACAACCGGCCCCGGTCGCGCAGGTGGATCAGCTCCAGGGCGTGCGCGCGGCCGTAGGCGCAGTACGTGCACCCGTTCACCAGGGAGATCGTGAGCCCGGCCAGGTGGGTGCGGACGGGGCCCAGCACACGCAGGGTGACCAGGAAACGCGGGAAGTTCGCGGCGAACCAGCGCAGCGCGGGACCGCTGCCCATCGTGGCGACCATCGCGGGGATCACCCCGGGCGTGTAGCCCCACAGCGCCGTGCACACCCGCCCGACGGCCCGGACGACCAGCCCACCCTCACCCACCACACGGCCCGCCTTCCGAAGGGACCCCCCATGATACGTGGGGCGGCCGCCGCGCGGTCCGAAATGGGCCGAACGGCCCATCCCGGGGGCCGGCGCGGTGCGCGGCCGGACGCTCGCGCGGTTAGCGTTCGGTCATGGCTCTCGTCCCCGCCGTCGTCGCACCCCGCCCGCTGCCGATCGAGGATCCCGAGGCCCTGGTGGACTCGGAGATCGAGGTCGGCGACCCCGGACCGTACGACCTGCTCGTCGACGTCCGCGCCGTCTCGGTGAACCCGGTCGACCGCAAGGTCCGTGCCTCCTTCGACCCGGCCGACGGGCCGAAGGTCCTCGGGTACGACGCGGCGGGCGTCGTCGTCGGGGTGGGGGCGTCGGTGCAGGGGTACGCCCCCGGCGACGAGGTCTACTACGCTGGCGCGATCGACCGGCCCGGCAGCAACGCCCACCGTCAGCTCGTCGACTCGCGCATCGTCGGCCGCAAGCCCTCGAGCCTGGACTTCGCCGCCGCTGCCGCGCTGCCGCTGACCTCGCTCACGGCCTGGGAGTGCCTGCACGACCACCTGCGGGTCACCGCGGAGTCCACCGGCACCCTGCTCGTGGTGTCCGCCGCGGGCGGCGTCGGCTCGATGGTCCTGCAGCTCGGCCGCCGCACCTGGCTGACCCTGGTCGGCACCGCGTCGCGGGCGGAGTCCGCGGACTGGGCCCGCGCGATGGGCGCGCACGCGATCGCCGACCACCACGACCTCGTCGCGACCGTCCGTGCGGCCGCTCCGGACGGCGTCCAGTACGTGTTCTCACCGGTCTCGGAGGGCAACGTCGAGGCCTACGCCGAGCTCATGACCCCGCGCGGCATCGTCGTCGCCATCGACGAGCCGGAGGGGCTGGACACCCTGCCGCTGAAGGCGAAGTCGCAGGCCTGGCACTGGGAGCTGATGTTCACCCGGCCGCTGTCCGAGCCGACCTCGACGGTGCAGCGGGAAATCCTGGACGAGGTCGCCCGCCTGGTCGACGCCGGCGAGCTGCGCAGCACCGAGACGCGGCGGCTGCAGGGACTGACCGCCGAGTCGGTCCGCGAGGCGCACCGGCTCATCGAGTCCGGCAGCACCGTCGGGAAGATCGTCGTCGAGCGCTGACCCCGGGGGTTCGTGCGCCATCGGGGGCGGGGCCGGGGTCAGCGGCCGATCAGCTCGCCGGCCATCTCGTTGGTCGTGGCCTCGAAGCCGGACAGGTCCCGGACCACGCGGACGCGGTCGCAGTACTCGGCGTAGGCGGGCAGGTCGCAGCGACCCAGTCCCCAGGAGTAGCGCGGCTCCGGGGTCAGCCAGATCGTCTCCCGGGCCCGCCGGGTGATCTCGACGAACGCCTCCATGTTGGGGTCGTTGCCGTTGCCCCGGCCGTCGCCGAGCACCAGCACCGTGGTGCGCCGGGTGACCGCCGAGCCGTGGTCCTCCAGGAACTGTCCGAAGGCCAGGCCGTAGTGGGAGTTGGCGTCGACGTCGAGCTGGTCGCCGCCGAAGATCAGCCCGAGAGCGTGCTCGACCGGGTGGTCGGCGAACAGGTCGGTCACCTCGACCAGGTCGGCGACGAACGCGAACGAGCGCACCTGGCCGAACAGGTCCTGCAGACCGTGCACCAGGTGCAGGGTGAACCGTGCAGTGGCCCGGACCGACAGCGAGACGTCGGTCAGCACCACCAGGCGCGGCTTGTCCTCCTGGCGCTGCACGGTGACGGGGGAGAAGGGGACGCCGTCGTAGCGCATGTTCCTGCGCATCGTCCGGGCCGAGTCGATCCGGCCCCGCGCTGAGACCCTTCTGCGGTGGGTGAGCGCGCCGTGCAGTGACTTCGCGAGCCGCCGCAGCGACTCCTCCAGCTGCATGCGCTCGGACTCGTTCGCCCGGTCGACCTCGGCGACGCGTTCGGCGTCGTCGTGGCCCTCGACGATCCGCTGCTCGATCGCGAGCAGCTTCTCCAGGTGGGCCTTGAGCAGCTCGGGGAGGTTGTCGAGCACCCCGGTGAGACGCCGGCGCAGGGCGGCCGCGTCGTCCTCGGTCCCCTGCTCGGACTCCGAGAGCCGGTCCTCCTCGGAGTTCAGCCAGCCCAGCAGCGCGTCCTGCTGGGCGACCGACAGGTCGGCGTCGACCTTCGTGCCCTGCTGCTGGGAGATGTCACCGGGCCGGCCACCGCCGGAGAACCGGTCGGTCTCGATCTGGACGCGCTGGCCGTCGGCGACGTCGCCTGCCTGCTCCTTGGAGAGCACGATCTCGTCCGTCATCGAGGCCATGTCGATCTTGTTGGCCTCCTGGTGCAGGTTGTACTGCTCGGCCAGGTCCTCCGGGTCGAAGAACTCCTTGATGTCGACCGGGGAGCCGTGGTCGTGCCCCTCCTGCGGGGTCTCCGACGGTTCCTCGGACAGCGTGAAGTTCTCCAGCGGGGTGTCGTCGGACATGTCGCCGTGCCCGTGCCCGTGGCCGTGACCCGTGTCGGCCTCGCCCACCCTGACCAGGGAGAAGAACAGGTCGAAGACCTCGTCGAAGGTCGCCTCGTCGCGGCGGTCCTTGATCAGCGCGATGCGCAGCGCCTCCTTCAGCACCGACCTGTCGGACAGCACCCCCGGCTGGGCGGCACAGGCCATCGCGTCGAGCGCCTCGGAGACCGAGATGCGCACCGACCGGATCCGCAGGAGCCGGACGAAGCGGTGGATGCTCGCTTCCATGCCGACGCCCCGATCAGACCGGGCGCTTGCGGGAGCCGCCGAAGGAGCGGGTGCCCTGGCCGGGCGAGACCTTCCGGATCGCCGACGGCGGCGGGGCCACGCCGCCCGGGAGGCCGCCGTAGATGCCGCCGTGCCGGCCCGCCTGGTCCTTCGCCGCGCGCTTGGCGCGGCCGTCGACGTCGCCGTCGTCCGGGTCGTCGCCACGGGCGCCCGCGGTGCGCGCCGGCGGGGCGGCGGGCTCGTCGTGGTCGCTGTCGTGGCCATGTCCATGTCCATGTCCATGGCCGTGCCCGTGTCCGTGCTCGGCGACGACTGCGTTCGGGTCGACCAGCCGCGGCAGCGCGTCCAGGGCCTTCGTGACGTCCTTGTCGTACTTGACCACGACCGAGACGGTGTCGGAGAGGATCTGCGAGCTCAGCTCGTCGACGCCCAGGACGGCCAGCGTGCGGGCCCAGTCGATGGTCTCCGAGATCGACGGCGACTTGCGCAGCTCCAGCTCGCGCAGTCCGCGCACGACGTTGACGAGCTCCTCGGCCAGCTGGTCCGACAGCCCGGTCTTCTTCGACTTCACGATCTCCAGCTCGCGGGAGGCCGACGGGTAGTCGAGGAACAGGTGCAGGCAGCGACGCTTGAGCGCGGCCGCGAGGTCCCGGGTGTTGTTGGAGGTCAGCAGTACGTACGGGCGCTGCGTCGCGACGAAGGTCCCGATCTCGGGGACGGAGATCTGGAACTCGCCGAGGGTCTCCAGGAGCACGGCCTCCAGCGCCTCGTCGGCGCGGTCGACCTCGTCGATCAGTAGCACCACGGGCTGCTCGGAGCGGATGGCCTCCAGCAGCGGACGCGGCGCGAGGAAGCGTTCGGAGAAGAACACGCTCTCCTGGGACCCGATGCGGTCGACCGCGGAGGCGAGGTCCGGGGCGTCGGAGACGAGCTGCCCGATCTTCTCGCGGAGGATCTGGGTGTACATCAGCTGCTTGCCGTAGTCCCACTCGTACAGGGCCTTGGTCTCGTCCTGGCCCTCGTAGCACTGCAGACGCAGCAGCCGGCGCCCGGTGGCGACGGCGAGCATCTTGGCCAGCTCGGTCTTGCCGACCCCGGCGGGTCCCTCCAGCAGCAGCGGCTTGTCCAGGCGGGTCAGCAGGAACACCGTCGTCGCCAGGCGGGTGTCGGCGATGTAGCCCTGCTCCCGCAGGGTCTCGACCACCTGGTCGACGGACTCGAAGGGGCCGGTCGAGGCGACGGCCTCCGCCGCCTCGGTCACCGTGGGGACGACAGCCTCGGACACTCGGGTATCTCCTTCGCGGACCGCACCGGCTCTGGTGCGGGGACGAGCGGGGCCGCGGCCGGCGGGCCCACCCACCCGAGTATCGCCTCGGACGGCTGGGCCCGCCGGTGCGACGGTGGACCTCCTGACCTGCGGATCAGGTCAGCAGGTCGTCCAGGTCACCGTTGATGGAGTGGTCGACGACCGGGCGGACGGTCTCGAACGTGCACTCCTTCGGGTTGCCCGGGGTGCAGGCGTCGCCGAGGACGTGGTTGGTGATCCGGTCGACGTCGGCCGCGTCGCCGATGATGGTGGGCGCGTTCTCGTAGAACTTGGTCGGGCCGACCCCGAGCCGGTTCTTCGAGTAGGTGTCCTGCTTGACGTCGGCGAACTTCTCCGGGATGCCCACGTCGCGCAGCAGCCGGATGGACGCGGCGAGCGCCGCGTCGGCGGCCTGCGGCTTGGTCATGCCGCGGGTGTCGACACCCATGGCCTCGGCGATGTCGGCGAAGCGCTCGTAGACCACCGGCATGTTGAACGCCCACACGCGGGGCAGCGCGATGGCGTTGTTCAGGCCGTGGTGGGTGTCGTAGAACGCCGACACCGCGTGGCTGATCGAGTGGATGATGCCGAGCCCACCGGAGTTGAACGCCTGGGCGGCGATGTACTGCGCGTACATCATGCCCTCGCGGCCGGAGAGCTCCTGGCCGTTCCAGACGGCCTTGCGCAGGTTCTGGGAGGTCAGCTTGATGGCGTGCAGGGCGTTGCCCAGCGACGGCTGGAAGTCCAGCCGCGAGACGTAGGGCTCCGAGGCGTGGGCGAGCACGTCGAACCCGCACTGCGCGGTGTAGTCGATCGGGCAGTCGTAGTAGAGCACCGGGTCGTCGATCGCGAGGGTGGTGACCGACGCGTCGTCGAAGGCGACGTACTTGTGCGGGTTGTCGGGGTCGGTCGTGGTGTCGGTGATGACGTAGGCCCACGAGGTCTCCGAGCCGGTACCGGCCGTGGTGGAGACCGCGATGTGCGGCGGGTTGGCCGGGTTCTCGGACTTGTTGAAGCCCTCGAACTCGTTGACGTTGCGACCGTCGTGGGCGACCGAGACGCGCGCGCCCTTGCAGGCGTCGTGCGAGGAGCCGCCGCCGATGGAGACGAAGGAGTCGCAGTTGTTCTGCTGGTAGAGGCCCACAGCGTCCATGACGTTGTAGTCCTTGGGGTTCGACTCGACCTTGTCGTACAGCACGACCTCGAGGCCGTGGTACTTCATCGACTCGACGATCTTGTGGACGATGTCGGTGCCGCGCAGGCCCGACGTCATCACCAGGGTCTTCTTGAAGCCCAGCTTGAGCGCCTCGGGGCCGATCAGCTCGTGCGACCCCGGGCCCATGAGCGCACGCGGGAACGGGTGGAACTCCTTGATGGGGAACGGCTTGAGCAGCTCGTCTACCTGCATGTCAGCCCTTTCTGAGGCAGGCGGATGGGGTCGAGGCCGAACGCTAGGACCCCTGTGGCCGCGCGCACAGGGGTGATCGGCATTACCCCTCGGGAGACCGGGCAGGAAACCCCTCCGAACGGAGGGGGGCAGGGTGAGGTCGCCCGTCGATCCGTGTGGAGAGGGCTGAGTGCTGCAAACATATTGCAACAGGGAGAGTTCGGCAACAGTTCGCCGGGCTCGTCCTGGGTTAGGGTCGGTCCGCCGACGGTTCGTGTCATCCCGGGAACGGGGCGTCACGAGGCAAGAGGGAACCCGGTGGGAATCCGGGACTGCCCCGCAGCGGTGAACGGGAACGACCGCCGTCAACAGCACTGGGAGTGATCCCGGGAAGCGACGGCCAGTAGGTGTGAGCAGTGCGCCCGTGAGTCCGAAGACCTGCCGCCGGTGCGTGCGCCGTCCGGCGTGCGCGGATCCGTGGCCTCGCGGGAGGGCCGGGCGGACGACCGGGCACCGTCGTGCTCGGCGGTCGCGGGCGCCCCCTGCCGGCGACGGGTCCTCCACCGCACTCGCGAGGAGAGAGGGCCGTGAGCATTCCTTCCAGCAGCACCATCGGCAGTACCGTCCTGGGGTACCCCCGGATCGGGCCGGACCGGGAGCTCAAGCGGGCGACCGAGGCGTACTGGGCCGGGCGGAGCGACGCGTCGGCACTGCACGACGTCGCCGCCGGGCTGCGCCGCGACACCTGGACCGGGTTGCGCGACGCCGGGCTCGGCTCGGTGCCGGGCAACACGTTCTCGTTCTACGACCACGTCGGAGACACCGCGCTGGCGGTCGGGGCGGTGCCGGAGCGCTTCGCCGGCATCACCGACCCGCTGGAGCGGCTGTTCGCGATGGCGCGCGGCCGCACCGGTGCCCCGGCCTGCGAGATGACCAAGTGGTTCGACACGAACTACCACTACCTGGTCCCCGAGGTCGGCCCGGCCACCCGACTCGCGCCGGGCAGCCGCAAGGCCCTCGACGAGTTCCGGGAGGCCCTGCGCATCGGGGTCACCACCCGCCCGGTGCTGGTCGGACCGGTGACCTTCCTGCTGCTGTCGAAACCGGCCGACGGCGCACCGGAGGGCTTCCGCCCGCTGGACCTGCTCGGGCCGCTCGTCGAGGTCTACCGCGACCTGCTCGCCGAGCTCGCCGAGGCGGGCGCGGAATGGGTGCAGCTCGACGAGCCGGCCTTCGCCGCCGACCGGACGCCGGAGGAGATCGCGGCGCTGCGCAGGGCCTACGACCGGCTCGCCTCGGCGACCCGGCGGCCGAAGATCCTCGTCGCGTCGTACTTCGGTGAGCTGGGCCCGGCGCTGCCCGCGCTCGCCGCCACGGCCGTCGAGGGGCTGGCGCTCGACCTCGTCGCGGGGGGTGCCGACCTCGATGCCCTCGACCCGGCGGTCCCCGGGCTGGACCGGAAGGTGGTGCTGGCCGGCGTCGTCGACGGGCGCAACGTGTGGCGCACCGACCTGGACCGGGCGCCGGCGACGGCGCAGCGGCTGGTCGGCGTCGCAGGGCGGGTCGAGGTCTCCACGTCGTGCTCGCTGCTGCACGTCCCCTACGACCTGACCGTCGAGACGGCCCTGCCCGGCGACGTCGTCGACATGCTGGCGTTCGCCCGGCAGAAGGTCGAGGAGGTCGTGCTCCTCGGGCGCGCCCTGCACGAGGGACCGGACGCGGTCGCGGCGGAGTTCGACGCCGCACGAGCCACCAGGGAGCGGGTCGCGGCCACCGCGCGCCGCGACGAGCGGGTGCGCTCCCGGCTCGCCGCGCTCGGCCCCGACCACTACCGGCGCAGCCACGGCGACGTGCGGGCGAAGGTCCAGCGCGAGGCGCTCGGCCTGCCCGTCGTCCCCACGACGACGATCGGCTCCTTCCCCCAGACCGCGCAGATCCGGCGCGACCGGGCCGCGCACCGCTCCGGCGTGATCGACACCGGCACCTACACCGAGCGGATGCGCCAGGAGATCGTCCGGGTGGTGCGGCTGCAGGAGGACATCGGGCTCGACGTCCTGGTGCACGGCGAGCCCGAGCGCAACGACATGGTCCAGTACTTCGCCGAGAACCTCGACGGCTTCGCCACCACCGACCACGGCTGGGTGCAGTCCTACGGCTCGCGCTGCGTGCGCCCGCCGATCCTGCACTCCGACGTGTCGCGGCCCCGGCCCATCACCGTCGGCTGGGCGGAGTTCGCGCAGTCGCTGTCCGAGGCGCCGGTGAAGGGGATGCTCACCGGGCCGGTCACCATCCTCGCCTGGTCGTTCGTGCGCGACGACCAGCCGCTGGGCGACACCGCCCGGCAGGTCGGGCTGGCCCTGCGCGACGAGGTCGTCGACCTGGAGGCGGCCGGGATCCGCATCGTCCAGGTCGACGAGCCCGCGCTGCGCGAGCTGCTGCCGCTGCACGAGCGCGACCGGGCCGCCTACCTGGACTGGGCGGTGGACGCGTTCCGGCTGGCCGTCGGTGCCGTCGCCGACACCACCCAGATCCACACCCACCTCTGCTACTCCGAGTTCGGCGAGGTGGTGGGGGCGATCGACGGGCTCGACGCCGACGTCACCACGGTCGAGGCGGCCCGGTCGCGGATGGAGGTACTGGCCGACCTCGGCCCGGGGGTCCCGCGTGGGCTCGGCCCGGGCGTCTACGACGTCCACTCGCCCGAGGTCCCCGCCACCGACGAGCTGGTCGACCAGCTCCGCGCGGCCCTGCGCCACATCGGCCCGGACCGGCTGTGGGCCAACCCGGACTGCGGGCTCAAGACCCGCGCGGAACCCGAGACGGTCGCGGCGCTGACCAACCTGGTCGCCGCGGCCCGCCGCGTCCGTGAGGCGACCGCGACCGGCTGAGCCCGGTCCGCGCCGGCCACTCGTCACGGGTGACGAGCGGGCCGTCCGTACGGAGGTTCGGTACGGACGGCCCGCCCGTGCGGGGACTCGGGCGGGGAGTCGTGCGGGACGAGGGCGTTGCTCACGCCGCATTGATTGAATAGGTGCTCAGATGTAGGCATGCGGGGTGATCGCACGACAGATGGCCGCACTGCTCGCGGCCGCCGCCCTGCTGCTCGCCGGATGCGGCGCCGGCGGGGGCGGCGGTGCCGCGACCCCGGACCCGTCCGGCGAGCTGACCGTGGCCCTGCAGTTCCCGCCGCGCTCCGACTACGCCTTCGACGCCGACGACGGCGCCCGGCTGCAGTCCCTCGGCGTCGCGGAGACCCTGACCACCGTCGACGCCGACGCCCGGCCGGCGCCGATGCTCGCGACCGCGTGGCAGCAGCAGGGCAACGCCTGGCGGTTCACCCTGCGCCAGGGCGTGCGGTTCCACGACGGCTCCCTGCTCACCCCGGACGCCGTCGTCACCGCGCTGCGCTACGTCGCGGGCGTCGAGGCCCCGCCGCGGGCGATCCGCGGCATCGGCTTCGCCGTCGCCCCCGACGGCCCGGACGCCGTGCGCATCACCACCACCGAGCCCGACCCGGTCATGCCGCTGCGCCTGTCCAGCGGCAACCTCGGCATCCTCGCGCCCGCCGCGTACACCGGCGGCGGGGCGCCGGAGTACCTGCGCACCGCGACCGGTCCCTTCGTGCTGGAGTCCGTCAGCGGCACCGACTCCGCGCAGCTGGTCCGCAACGACGACTACTGGGGCGAGCCGGCGGGCGCCGCCCGGGTCACCGTCCGCTACGTCGAGGACCCGCAGGCCAGGGCGCTCGCGATCCAGTCCGGTGACGTCCAGTTCGCCGAGGGCCTGCCGCAGGCCCAGCTCGACCAGGTCCGCTCGGCCGGGGCCGCGGTCGTCGAGTACCCGAACGCGCGCACCGTGCCGCTGCAGCTCAACCAGTCCGCCAAGCCGTTCGACGACCTGCGGGTGCGCCAGGCCGTCACCGCGGCGATCGACCGCCCGGTGCTGGCCCGGCAGGTGCTCGCCGGTGGGGCCGCGCCCGCGGCCGACCTGTTCGGCGGGGCCGTCCCCTGGGGCGAGACCGCTCCGCCGCCGGGCGCCGACGTCGCCCGGGCCCGGCAGCTGCTCGCCGAGGCCGGCTACACCGAGCAGAACCCGCTGACCGTGCGGCTGTGGACCTTCCCGAACCGGCCCGAGCTGCCCGCGCTGGCGAACGCGATCCAGGCGATGCTCGCCTCCGCCGGGGTGCGCGTCGAGATCACCGTCGGGAACTACGACGCCCAGGAGCCGAAGGTCCTCGCCGGTGACTACGACATGTTCCTCAACTCGCGCAGCTACCTGTCCGACTTCCCGGACGCGGCGAGCACGCTGACCTCGGACTACACCTGCGACGGCAGCTACGCGATCGACCAGTACTGCAGCCCCGCCTACGACGCTCTGGTCGACCGGCTCAACTCCACCGTCGACCCGGCGGCCCGCCAGCGGATGTTCCGCGAGGCCGCGGCGATGCTGACCCGCGACGCCGTCGGCGTCATGGTCGTGCACCCGCTCAACACCGCCGTGCTGCGCGGGGCGACCGGCTTCGTCCCCGACCCGCTGCAGATCCGCCCGGTGCTGCCGCAGCTCACCCCGACCACGGGGTGATCGGGCTCCTGCTGCGCCGGCTCCTCGTCGTCGGGCCGGTGCTGCTGGCCGCGTCGGTGCTGGTGTTCGCGCTGCCGCGGCTGGTCGGCGTCGACCCGGCGCGGGCGGTCCTGCGTGCCCGCAGCGCCGAGGCGGTGCCGGACCCGGCGACCGAGGCGCGGCTGCGGTCCTCGCTCGGGCTGGACGCACCGGTCACCGAGCAGTACCTGCGTTGGCTGGGCGGGGTGCTGCGCGGCGACCTCGGCTACGGCTACGTCGCGCGGACCCCGGTCGCCGGCCAGATCGCCGACGCCGCGACGGTCTCCGGGCTGCTCGCGGTGCTCGCCCTCGCTCTGGCCGCGGTCGTCGGCATCCCCGCCGGGGTGTACGCGGCGCGCCGTCCCGGCGGGGCGCTCGACCGGTTCCTCGGGCTGGGCACCGTCGCCGGGGTCGCGGTGCCGGAATTCGTGCTCGCCCCCTGGCTGGTGCTGGTGTTCGCGGTGTGGGCCGGGGCGCTGCCCGCGCTCGGCTGGGGCGACCCCGCCCACCTCGTCCTGCCGGTGCTGACCCTGGCCGCCTACCCGGCGGCGCTCGCCGCCCAGCTCGTCCGCGCCGAGAGCGCCGGGGTGCTGACCCGGCCGCACGTGCTCGTCGCGCGGGCCAAGGGGCTCGGTGAGCACCGGGTCCTGTGGCGGCACGGCGCCCGGCTCGCGACGACCTCGGTGACCGCGCTGGCCGGGATGTTCGTCGCCGGGCTGCTGGGCGGCTCGGTGGTGGTCGAGGTCGTGTTCGGCATCCCGGGGCTGGGGCGCCTGCTGCACCGGGCCGTCGTCGCGCAGGACCTGCCGGTGGTGCAGGCGGGCACGCTGCTCGTCGTCGCGGTCGCGGTGGTCGCGGGGGTGCTGGTGGAGGTGCTGGCGACGGCCCTGGACCCGGTGCTGCGCTCGGCGGGGTCGCGGTGAGGGCCCGGGCGCGGACCGCGTGGTGGGTCGCGGCCGGGGTGGCCGCCCTGCTCGTGGTGGGGCCGGTGCCGATGCTCGTTCCAGCAGGCCTGCTCTGGGTGCCGCTGCCCGACCCGGACGCCGTCGACTTCGCCGGGATGCTCGCCGGCCCGTCCGCGGCCCACCCGCTGGGCACCGACCAGCTGGGCCGGGACCTGCTCGCCCGCACCGTCCACGGCGGACGGCTGACGGTCGGACTGGCGCTGTCCGCGGTGCTGGTCACCGGGGTGGTCGGGGTCGCCGTCGGGTCGCTCGCCGCGGTCGCGGGCCCGGTCGGGCGGGCGGTGATGCGGGTGGTCGACGTCCTGGCCGCGATCCCGGTGGTGCTGTTCGGGCTGCTCGCCGCGGTCGCGCTGGGTCCGGGCGTCGGATCCCTGCTGGTGGCGGTCACGGTGATCGCCTGGACGCCGTTCGCCCGGCAGGCCTACCTGCTCGCCCTCGCCGAGCGGCAGCGGGAGTACGTGACGGCGGCGGTCGCCCTCGGCGCGGGGCCCGGGCGGGTCCTGACCCGGCACGTCGCCCGGAACCTCGTCCCGCCGCTGGCCGCGCACGCCTGCGTCCGGTTCGCGAGCACCCTGCTCACCGTCTCCGGACTGTCGTTCCTCGGGCTCGGCGTGCAGCCGCCGACCGCGGAGTGGGGCGCGATGGTGGCCGAGGGCCGCGAGTACCTGTTCGGCGCGCCCCAGGTGGTGCTCGTGCCCTCGCTGGCGGTCGTGCTGACGGCCGGGACGGCCCTGTGGTGGGGACGCCGATGGGAACGGGTGGGCGCCCGGTGAGCTCAGGCCGCGTGACCCTGGCCGCGCCCGCCCGCCGGGTCGAGGGGCCTGCCCAGCTCGGGGAACCACCGGAACGCCTCCGGTCTGCCCTCCCAGTCGCAGCCTGCGCACTCCTGGCCGTCGTGCGGGTGCTCGTCCACGATGCCTCCCGATCGTTGTTGCCATCACTGTGCGACAGGTCGTGTCGGGGTGTGAACCCTCCCGTCGGAGGGGCAGGGTGAGAGGCGTGGACGTGGACGACGTGGCCGGGGACGCTGTGGCCGGGGACGCCGTGGCCGGGCTGCTGGGTGCGTACCTGGCCGACCCGTACGCGGGCTGGAGCATGGGTGCGCCCGGCGCGATCGCCGAGTTCGTCCGGACCCCCGACGAGGCCGTCGTGCCGTCCGGGCCGGGTGCGGTCGTCACCGCCCGCGGCGGGATCCGGATCGCGGCGCACCCGGCGACCCGGCCGCTGGCCTACCGGACGCCGGTCGGCCCGCACGAGCACTGGAACCACGCGGTCGCGTTCTGCCTGCCCGCGGCCGCGGCACGCAGGGCCGCGCGGACCTCGGTCACCGTGCTCGGCCCCGACCGCTGCGCGCTGCGACCGGCCGACCGCGACGCCGTGCTCGTCGACCTCGGGCTCGGTACGGCCACCGTGGACGCCTGCGTGCGCACGGCCGATCCCGACCTGCTCGGGCTGCTGCGCCGCGCCGAGGGCGGCCCGCTCGACGGCGCGCTGACCGCCGCCCTGGTCGCGGCGGGCCCGCACCGGGTGTTCACCACCGCGCTCGGCCGGGTCGAGGTGTACGCCGCGATCCCGCCGCCGGAGGGCCGCTCCCCGGATGGGCCGCACACCCACCTGCTCCCGCACGTGCTGCGCGAGGGCCGCACGCACGCGGCGACCGTTCCCGTGCCCGCCGGTCACCTGCCCTGCGCGCACCTCTACCCGGCGCACCCGCTCACCGACCTGACCGGGCGGCCGATCCCGTTCGACCCGACCCGCGCGGCCTGCTTCGACCGGCTGCTGGAGCGCTTCGGCGACCCGGAGCAGCAGGCGGTCACGGCCGAGGTCGTCCGCTCGGTCGCCGCGGGCGAGCCGCCGGGCCCCCGCCCCGCGACGGCGCCGGCGCGCGCTGCGCAGGCGGTCGCGCTGCGGGTGCTGGCCGTCGCCGGCGGGGTCGACCCGGCCGTGCTCGACGCCTGGCGCGGCCGGACCTCGGCCCGGGACCTGCTCGACCCGGAGGGCGACCGCAACGGCGGGTGAGGCCGCTCAGCCGGCCCCGCCGTACCCGGGCCGCCCGGCGGCCCGGCGCAGCTCGACGCCGTCGAGGACCAGGGCGACCTTGTCCAGCACGTGCTCGTGCGGGTCGGCCATGATCGCCTCCAGGCTCGGGCGGATCCCCTCCGTGACCGACCCGAGGTAGGCCCGCGCGGCCTCGGACAGGTCGCCGGGGCCGCCGTCGGGGCCGCGCACCCAGCGGGTCTGGGTCGCCCCGTCGGCGACGATGTCGAGCACGGCGTCGGCGATCCGCACCGCGGCCGCGGTGTCGAAGCCGCCGGTGTCCCGCAGCGTGCCGACGATCCGGTCCAGCCGGTCGCCGGCGACCGCGCCGAGGTCGGCCCCCACGTCCTGGGCGAGTGCGGCATAGCGCAGCAGCAGGTCGAACGCGAGTGCGGCCTCTGCCTCGAGGAACGCCCGCCAGCCGGCCGACGCGTCGGGCAGCGGGGTGCGGGCGAGCACCAGGGCCAGTGCCGCGCCGGCGATCTCCTCCAGGCCGTCGACGTAGCGGTAGAGGGTGCCGGCCGCGACGCCGAGCCGGTCGGCCACGGCGGCGACGGTCAGCCGGTCGACGCCGACCTCGACGGCCGCCTCGACGATCTCCTCGCGGGTCAGGCGTGGCTTGGGGCCCGGACGGTTGCCCGCCCGTGCGCCGGTGGTGGGGCTCACCCCGGGACCGTACGTCGGAGGGGATTGCGAACGCGATTCAGAGATAGCTAAGGTTCGCCTAATCATCATAGAGGAGGCGGCGTGCGGATCCCATGGTCGGTGCTGGTCCTGGCCGGGTTGGTCGCGCTGTCCGGGTGCGCGCCCGGGGTCACCGGAACGAGTGACCCGGCCGGGCCCGCGGGTGCGGCGTTCCCGGTGACGGTCCCGCACGGCCAGGGGGAGGCCGTGGTGCCCGCGCCCCCGCAGCGGGTCGTCGTCCTGGGGGCGGGCGACGCACAGATCGCGAGCGCGCTGGGTGCCCCGGTCGTCGGGGCGGTGCGCAACCCCGCCGCGCCGGACGGGTCCTGGCGCGGGGTCGACCCGCCGCTGCCGGCCGGGGTGTCGACACTCGATCCCCTCGCGCCCGACCTCGAGGCCGTCGCGGCGCTGCGGCCGGACCTCATCCTGATGACGACCGCGCAGCCGGGCTACGCGGCGGCCTATCCGCGGCTGGCGACGATCGCCCCGACGGTGTCGTACCGTCACGCGCTGCTGCAGGACGCCGGCGAGGACCTCACGCGGATGATCGGTGCCGCACTCGGCCGTGCCGACGCCGCCGAGGCCCTGATCGCCCGGTCCGACGCCGCACTCGCCCGGTTCCGCGCGGAGCTGGGCCCGGACCGGCGCTACGTCTTCGGCCAGTACGCGGCCGGGACCACCTATCTGGTGACCGCCCCGGACGGCCCGTCGGTCCGGTTCTTCGAGCGGATCGGTCTCACCGTCCCACCGGCGGTCGCCGCGCTGCCGCCGTGGCAGGCCGGCATCGCGCAGCTCCCCGACGAGCAGCTCGGCCTGCTCGACGACGCCGACGTCGTGCTGATCGGCGTGCCCACCGACGGCGAGGGCCGGGAGTTCACCACCCGACCGCTGGTGGCGCGCGGCCCGCTGGTGCGCGAGGGCCGCCTGCACCTGCTGTCCGTCGCCGACTCCGCCCTGCTGCTGACGCCGAACCCGGCGTCCACCCCCGCCCTGATCGAGACCCTGCGACCGCTGCTGGAGACGTCGTGACGGCAACAACCGACCAGGTCGCCGCACCGGCGGCCGAACCCGACGCCCCGCCGTCGCGGCAGCGGGCCGAGGCCGCCGCGCTGACCGAGCTGCTGCGACCCGTCGCCGGCCGGATCCGGGTCGCGCAGGTGCTCGGCGCACTCGGCGCCGCCGCCGGGCTCGTCCCCTTCGTGGCTCTGGCCGGGCTCGCCGACGCGCTGCTCGCACCCGGCCCGGTGGACCGGTCCGCCGTCGAGGCCGCGGTGTGGCTGGTCCTCGCCGGGCTCGGCGCCCGGGCCGGGCTGACCGGGCTGGCGCTCGCGATCACCCACCTCGCCGACGTCCGGCTGCAGGCGGTGCTGCGCCGCCGGATGACCGCCCACCTGGGGCGGGTGCCGCTGGGCTGGTTCTCCGAGCGCTCCTCGGGACTGGTGCGCAAGGCGGCCCAGGACGACGTGCACGACCTGCACCAGGTCGTCGCCCACCATCCCGTCGAGTGGGTCGCGGCCTGGGTCCTGCCGCTCGCCGGGGTCGGCTACCTCGCCTGGCTGGACTGGCGCCTCGCACTGCTCGCGCTGGTCACGGTGCCGTTCTACGCGGCCGCCTACGCCTGGATGATGCGCGGCTACGCCGCGAAGGTCGACCAGATGGCCGCCGGGAACGCCCGGATCAGCAGCGCGGTCGTCGAGTTCGTCTCCGGCATCGCGGTCGTCAAGACCTTCGGCCAGGCCCGGCGCGCGCACCGCGGCTACGCCGAGGCCGCCCGCGACTTCGGCCGCTTCTACGCCGAGTGGGTCGGGCCGATGCTGCGGGTCGAGGCGTTCGCCGCGATGGCGCTCTCCGCCCCGGTGGTGCTGCTCGTGTCCTGCGCGGGCGTGCTGTGGTTCGTCGACGCCGGCTGGGTCACCCCGGTCGAGGCGATGACCGGGATCCTGGTGTCGCTCGTCGTCCCGACCACGATCACCGCGCTCGGCTTCGGGGCGTCGAACCGGCGCACCGCCGCCGCGGCCGCGCGCCGCATCCACGAGCTGCTCGACACCCCGGTGCTGCCGGTCCCCGACGCGCCGCGGGTGCCGTCCGGGCACCGGGTCGAGTTCGACGGGGTGCGGTTCGCCTACCCCGGCGGCGGCGAGGTGCTGCGCGGGATCGACCTGGACTGTCCGGAGGGGACGGTGAGCGCACTGGTCGGGCCGTCCGGGGCGGGCAAGTCGACGCTGGCCACCCTGGTCGCCCGGTTCCACGACGTCACCGGCGGCGCGGTCCGGATCGGCGGCGTCGACGTCCGGGAGATCGCACCCGAGGTGCTCTACCGCCACGTCGGCTTCGTCCTGCAGGACGTGCAGCTCGTGCACGGGAGCATCGCGGACAACGTGCGGCTGGGCCGACCCGACGCCCCCGACGAGGAGCTGCACGCCGCCTGCCGGGCCGCCCGGATCCACGAGCGGGTCCTGGCGCTGCCCCGCGGCTACGACTCCGTCGTCGGCGAGGACGCGCTGCTCTCCGGTGGCGAGGCACAGCGCGTGTCGATCGCCAGGGCCCTGCTCGCCGACACCCCGGTCCTGGTCCTCGACGAGGCGACCGCGTTCGCCGACCCGGAGTCCGAGGCCGACATCCAGGATGCGCTGTCGGAGCTGGCCCGCGGGCGGACGGTGATCGTCGTCGCGCACCGGCTCTCGACGGTCACCGGGGCCGACCGGATCGCCGTCGTCGACGGCGGGGTCGTGCGCGAGACCGGCACGCACACCGAGCTGCTGGCCCGCGGCGGCCGCTACGCCGCGATGTGGACCGCCCACCGGGTGGGGGAGGAGCTGACGTGATCGGCGACCTGTTGCTGATCCTGGGGCCGGAACACCGGCGCAGGCTCTACGCCTACCTGGGGTGGGTGAGCGCGTTCGGTGTCCTCCAGGGCGTCGCGACGGTCCTGCTCGTGCCGTTCCTGGAGGCGCTGTTCGCCGGGGACACCGGTGCCGCCCTGACCTGGGTGGGGGTGCTGGCGGTGGCGGTCGTGGCCGCCTGCGTCCTCTACTACGTGCAGGCGATGGCGGGCTTCGGCGTCGCCCTGGTCGTGCTGACGACGCTGCACGAACGGCTCGGGGACCACGTGTCCGCGCTGCCGCTGGGCTGGTTCTCCTCGGAGCGGGTCGGCCGGCTGTCGCGGATCGCCACCGGCGGCACCACGATGATCGCGGGGCTGTTCGCGCACCTGCTGACACCGCTGGTCGTCGCGGTGGTGACGCCGGCGACGATCGTGCTGGCGATGCTGCTGTTCGACGTGCGGCTCGCGCTGGCCGCGCTGGTGTGCGTGCCGGTGCTCTGGCTGGCGTTCCGGGCGTCGGCGTCCTGGGTGGGGCGCGGCGACGCGCTCGACGACGCCGCCGCGGTGGCCGCGGGCAACCGGGTCGTGGAGTTCGCCCGGACCCAGCGGGTGCTGCGGGCGTTCGGCCGCGGCGCCGCCGGGCACCGGCCGTTGGAGGACGCGATCGACGCCCAGTACCGCGCGGGGCGGCGCTCGGTGTGGCTGGCGACGGCGGGCATCGTGACCGGGGGGTTCGCGGTGCAGCTGACGTTCAGCGCGATCCTGCTGACCGGCGTGTACCTGGTGCTCGGCGGCACGCTCGACGCCCTCCGGATGGTGGCGCTGGTCGCGCTGGCCGCCCGGTTCACCGGCCCGCTGGCCGAGGTCGGCGACTACGCCGGCGTCGTCCGGATCGCCCGCAACGACCTGGGCCGGCTGGTGGCGGTGCTGCGCGAGGAGCCGCTGCCCGAGCCGCACTGGTCGGCGGAGCGGCACGAGCCCGGGGCCGTCGAGCTCGACGGGGTCGGGTTCGGCTACGAGCCGTCGACGCCGGTGCTGCGCGACGTCACGCTGCGAATCGCGCCGCGCGAGACGGTCGCGCTGGTCGGCGCGTCCGGGTCGGGCAAGACCACGGTGACCCGGCTGGTCGCGCGCTTCTGGGACGTCGACACCGGCACCGTGCGGGTGGGCGGTGCCGACGTCCGGGACCAGACCACCGAGGACCTGATGGCCCAGCTGGCGCTGGTCTTCCAGGACGTCTACCTGTTCGACGGGACGCTGGAGGCCAACGTCCGTCTCGGCCGCCCGGCCGCCACCGACGCCGAGGTCGCCGAGGCCGCCCGGCTGGCCGGGGTGACCGAGATCGTCGAGCGGCTCCCCGACGGCTGGGACACCCGGGTCGGGGAGGGCGGCACGTCGCTGTCGGGCGGGGAGCGCCAGCGGGTGTCGGTCGCCCGCGCGCTGCTCAAGAACGCCGACATCGTGCTGCTCGACGAGGCCACCGCCGCGCTCGACCCGGAGAACGAGCGGTTCTTCACGGAGTCGATGCGGGTCCTGGCGCAGCGCAGCACCGTCCTGGTGATCGCCCACCGGCTGCCCACGGTGGTCGGCGCCGACCGAATCGTCGTGCTCGACGACGGGCGGGTCGCCGAGGTCGGCACGCCCGCCGAGCTGCTGGCCCAGCAGGGCCGGTACGCCGCCTTCTGGAACTCCCGCCGCCGCGCCCGCGGCTGGCGGCTCGTCGGAACCGGGGAGCCCTCATGACCGCACCACTGCCGTCCTACGCGATCGCCCGGGTGAGCGGCATCGAGCCGCTGACCCCGCGGATGCGCCGGATCACTCTCGACTCCGACGACCTGGTCGGCGTCGAGCAGGTCGCCCCCGACCAGCAGGTGAAGCTGTTCTTCGCCCGCGACGGCGGCGTGCCCGAGATCCCGCCGGCCCCCGACGACGGCAGTGTCGCCGGCTGGTATGCCCGCTACCTGGCCGTGCCCGAACAACGACGGCCGTGGATGCGCTCCTACACCGTGCGCGCCCTGGACCCCGACGCCGGCCGGATGGTCGTCGACTTCGTGCTGCACGGGGAGGGGGAGCCGGGGGGCGGGCACGCCGGCCCGGCGAGCCGCTGGGCGGCGCGGGCCGCCATCGGCGACCCGGTCGGGGTGCTGGGCCCGGCCGTCGCGGGGTACCGCAGCCCGGACGGCGAGCCGGTGCGGCTGCTGGTCGGCGACGAGACCGCGCTGCCCGCGATCGGCGCGATCGTGGAGCAGCTCCCGGCCGGCACCCGGGCGGTCGCGGTCGTCGAGGTCGCCGGACCGGAGGAGGAGCAGGAGCTCCTCGGCGCCGACGTGCACTGGGTGCACCGCGGCGCGGGCACCCTGCTCGACGCGGTGCGCGCGGTGGAGCTCCCGGCGACCCCGGCGAAGCCGGTGTTCGCCTGGGTCGCCGGTGAGGCGTCCGCGGTGCGGGCGGTCCGCCGCCACCTGGTCGGCGAGCGCGGACTCGACAAGGCCCGGGTCGCGTTCACCGGGTACTGGCGGCGCGACCTGACCCAGGACGACGCGCCGACCGAACAGGACATGGCGGACGTGGCCGAGCAGATGCCCGTCACCTCCTGACGGCCTCCGTCGGGCCCTCCGTGGGCGCGGCGGCCCACCGCTGCTCGACCCGGCCGAACCGCCAGACCGCGAGCGCCACCAGCCAGGCGACGACGAAGAGGCCGACGATGCCGTAGCCGGCGTCGTCGAGCGGGATGTCGGCGACCGCGACCAGCGGCGCGGAGGTGGTCCCGGTCTCCTGCACCAGCACGCTCACGAGCTCGATGGTGCCGATGACCAGCGCGACGGCGACGGACAGCGCCGTGATGGTGATGTTGTAGTAGACCTTGCGCACCGGCCGGGCGAAGGCCCAGCCGTAGGCGACGTTCATGAAGACGCCGTCGACGGTGTCGAGCAGGCTCATCCCGGCCGCGAACAGCACCGGCAGCACGAGGATCGCGTAGAACGGCAGGGCGAACGCGGCGGCACCGCCGGCCAGCACGAGCAGTGTCACCTCGGTCGCGGTGTCGAAGCCGAGCCCGAACAGGAAGCCGATCGGGTAGATGTGCCATGGCTTGCGCACCGACCGGGCCAGCCCACCGAGGAAGCGGTTCATCAGGCCCCGCTTGGCGAGGTGCTCCTCCAGCTCGGCCTCGCTGTACTCGCCGCGCCGCATCCGCCGGAACACCCCGACGATCCCGACCAGCACGACCAGGTTGAGCAGCCCGATGATCCACAGGAACACCCCGGACACCGACGACCCGATGATCCCGGTGACGGCGTGCAGGGTGGAGTCGTCGTCGCCGACCTGCCCGGCGAGTGCCCGGACCCCGAGCCCGAGCAGGAAGGTCAGGGCGAACACCACCGTCGAGTGGCCGAGGGAGAACCAGAACCCGACCGACAGCGGTCGGCGGCCGCCGTCGGCGAGCAGCTTGCGGGTGGTGTTGTCGATCGCGGCGATGTGGTCGGCGTCGAAGGCGTGCCGCAGGCCGAGGGTGTAGGCGAGCACGCCGAACCCCAGGACGTGCAGCAGCGCGATGAACCCGAGCATGCCGGCGAGCGACCGGCGGTCGTGGCGGTCGAGGGCGGCACGCCACCGGCGGGTGGGGGAGGGGGCCCCGGTGGGGACGGGCTGGGGGGCGGACATCGACGGACTCCCGGCGTCGGGGCCGCCCGGAGCGGGCGGCGCGATCGCGGCCACCGTGCGCCCACCGCAGCCGCGGTGTCATGGCTGCTGCCGGTGATTGGCGACGCTGCTGCGGCGGTGCCCGGAAGATCCCTCGCCTTTCGGGTAGGTGCGCCTGAACGGATGAGCGGACGGACCGACGTCGGCCGGCCCGTCCGCTCCGCCGTCAGTCCCAGTCCAGCGAGCCCCCGGTGCGGTACTCGGTCACCCGCGTCTCGAAGAAGTTCTTCTCCTTGCGCAGGTCCATCGCCTCGCTCATCCACGGGAACGGGTTCTCCGGCTCCCCGAACAGCGGGGCGAGCCCGATCTGCTCGGCGCGCCGGTCGGTGATGAACCGCAGGTACCGCTCGCAGGACTCGGCGGTGAGCCCGAGCATCCCGCGGGGCATGGTGTCGCGGGCGTAGGCGACCTCCAGCTCGCACGCCTCCCGCAGCATCGTCCGGATCTCCGCGACGAACCCCGCGGTCCACAGGTGCGGGTTCTCGATCTTGATCTGGTTGATGCAGTCGATGCCGAAGTTCAGGTGGATCGACTCGTCGCGCAGGATGTACTGGTACTGCTCGGCGATGCCCACCATCTTGTTGCGCCGGCCGAGCGCGAGGATCTGGGCGAACCCGGTGTAGAACCACATGCCCTCGAACACCACGTAGAAGGCGACCAGGTCGCGCAGGAACGCGCGGTCGTTCTCCGGGGTGCCGGTGCGGAAGTCCGGGTCGGACAGCGCCTGGGTGTAGCGCAGCGCCCAGGCGTCCTTCTCGGTGATCGACGGGACGGTCCGGTAGGCGTTGAACAGCTCGCCCTCGTCGAGCCCGAGGGACTCGCACACGTACTGGAACGTGTGGGTGTGCACCGCCTCCTCGAACGACTGCCGCAGCAGGTACTGGCGGCACTCGGGGTTGGTGAGGTGGCGGTAGACGGCGAGCACGATGTTGTTCGCGACCAGCGACTCGGCGGTGGCGAAGAAGCCGAGGTTGCGGGTGAGCATCAGGCGCTCGTCGTCGGTGAGGCCGCCGGGGGAGCGCCACAGCGCGATGTCGGCCTGCATGGCGACCTCGGTCGGCATCCAGTGGTTGGCGCAGCCGGCCAGGTACTTCTCCCAGGCCCAGGTGTACTTGAGCGGCAGGAGCTGGTTGACGTCGGCCCGCGCGTTGATCATGCGCTTGTCGTCGGCGTCGATCGGAGCGGCACCGCGGGCGATCTCGCCGAGCCCGCTGGTGTCGGCGCCCGTGTGGCGGTCGGTGGTCGGGGTGCTCACTGGCAGGCCTCGCAGTCGGGGTCGTCGACCGAGCAGGCGGCGCCCGGGTCGAGATCGGGGGCGGTGACGGGGACCGCGGGCACGGTCGCCGCGGGCGACGGTGCCGGGGCCGCCGGGGCGGGGGAGGCCGCGGGGGTGCTGGGCACGCCGGTGAGCCGGCCGTCGGTGCCGGTGAGGGTGGACTTCTCGACGGCCGTCGCCGCGCGGGTGCGCAGGTAGTAGGTGGTCTTGAGGCCCGAACGCCAGGCCAGGCGGTAGAGCTCGTCCAGGGCGCGGCCGCTGGGGGAGGCCAGGTAGAGGTTCAGCGACTGGGCCTGGTCGAGCCATTTCTGCCGGCGCGACGCCGCGGCCACGAGCCGGCTCGGCTCGATCTCGAACGCGGTCGCGTAGAGCTCCTTCAGGTCGGCGGGGACCCGGTCGATCTCGGCCAGCGACCCGTCGAAGTACTTCAGGTCGGCGACCATCACCTCGTCCCACAGCCCGCGCTCCTTGAGGTCGCGGACCAGGTGCGGGTTGATCACGGTGAAGTCGCCGGACATGTTGGACTTCACGTACAGGTTGAGGTGGATCGGCTCGATCGACTGCCCGACCCCGCAGATGTTCGAGATCGTCGCCGTCGGGGCGATCGCGAGCACGTTGGAGTTGCGCATTCCCTGGGTGCGGACCTTCTCCCGCAGTGTGTCCCAGTCCAGCGTGGACGACCGGTCGATCTCGAGCTCGCCGTCGCCGCGGGCGGCGGCCAGCAGGTCGAGCGAGTCCAGCGGCAGGATCCCGCGGCTCCACAGCGACCCGTCGAAGCTGGCGTAGCGGCCGCGCTCGACCGCCAGGTCCGACGACGCGGTGATCGCGTGGAAGCTCAGGAGCTCGGCCGAGGTGTCGGCGAACTCGACGGCCGCGTCGCTCGCGGGGGCGATGCGCTGGACGAACAGCGCGTCGGAGAAGCCCATCATGCCCAGGCCGACCGGGCGGTGGCGCAGGTTGGACCGGCGGGCCTCGGGGATCGTGTAGAAGTTGATGTCCACGACGTTGTCGAGCATCCGCACCGCGGTCGTCACCGTGCGGCGGAGCTTGTCCGCGTCGAGCCCGTCGCGCGTGACGTGCGCGGCGAGGTTCACCGAGCCGAGGTTGCAGACCGCGACCTCGCCCTCGTCGCCGGCGCGGGTGTTGAGGGTGATCTCGGTGCACAGGTTCGACGAGTGCACCACCCCCGCGTGCTGCTGCGGGCTGCGCAGGTTGCACGGGTCCTTGAACGTGATCCACGGGTGCCCGGTCTCGAACAGCATGGTCAGCATCCGCCGCCACAGCTCGACCGCGCGCACCGTGCGGTGCACCCGGACCTCGCCGCGCGCCGCGGCCGCCTCGTACTCGCGGTACCGCTGGGCGAACGCGGTGCCGTAGAGGTCGTGCAGGTCGGGCACCTCGTCCGGGGAGAACAGAGTCCACTCGGCGTCGGCCTGCACGCGGCGCAGGAACTCGTCGGGCACCCAGTTCGCGGTGTTCATGTCGTGGGTCCGGCGGCGGTCGTCGCCGGTGTTCTTGCGCAGGTCGAGGAACTCCTCGATGTCGACGTGCCAGGTCTCCAGGTAGGCGCACGCCGCGCCCTTGCGCTTGCCGCCCTGGTTCACCGCGACGGCCGTGTCCCCGGCGATCTTGAGGAACGGCACCACCCCCTGGGAGACGCCGTTGGTGCCGCGGATGTGCGCGCCGAGGCCGCGGACCGGGGTCCAGTCGTTGCCGAGCCCGCCGGAGTACTTGGCCAGCAGCGCGTTGTTCCGGTAGCCGCCGAAGATCGACTCCAGGTCGTCGTCGACGGTGGTGAGGAAGCACGACGACAGCTGCGGCCGGGTGGTGCCGGAGTTGAACAGCGTCGGGGTCGAGGCCATGAAGTCGAAGCTCGACAGGACCTCGTAGAACTCGATCGCCCGGGCCTCGCGGTCGATCTCGCGCACCGCCAGTCCCATCGCGACCCGCAGGAAGAACGCCTGCGGCAGCTCGAAGCGCACGCCGCGCTCGTGCAGGAAGTAGCGGTCGTAGAGGGTCTGCAGGCCGAGGAAGCCGATCTGCAGGTCACGGTCCGGGCGGAGGGCGGCGGTGACCCGGTCCAGGTCGAAGGTCGCGAGCTCGGGGTCGACCAGGCCGATCGCGATGGCGTGGCGCAGGTAGTCCTTCGTGTAGGACGCGTACCGCTCGGTCATCGTCGCGTGGTCCGGGGTCTCCCGGGTGCCCGCCAGGTGCGAGACGGCCTCGGCGCGGAGCCGGTCCAGCAGCAGTCGCGACGCCACCAGGGAGTACGCGGGCTCGCGCTCGACCAGGGTGCGGGCGGCCAGGACCAGGGCCTGGGCCAGCTCGTCGGCGGTGATGCCGTCGTAGACGGTGCGGTCCAGCTCGGCGAGCACCGGCTCCGGCGCGACGTCGTCGATGCCGTCGCACGCCTCGCCGAGCACCGCGGCGACCCGGTCGCGGTCCAGTGGGGTCCGGCTGCCGTCGGGCCCGGTGACGTGCACGACCGGCGCGTCCGACGCGCGGTCCCCGCCGTCGCGTTCCCGGGCCCGTGCCTGCTGCTCGCGGTAGAGCACGTAGGAACGGGCTACCTTGTGGTGGCCGCCGCGCATCAGGGCGAGCTCGACCTGGTCCTGGATCTGCTCGACGTGCACGGCGTGCGCCGGGTGCCGGGTCAGCGCCGCGACGACCTGGTCGGTCAGCCCGGCCACGAGGTGGTGCAGCCGCGACGACGTCGCGCCCGAGTCCCCCTCGACCGCCAGGAACGCCTTGGTCGTCGCCACCGAGATCTTCGTGGCGTCGAACCCGGTCTCGGAGCCGTCGCGCCGGATGACGCGCAGGGCCGGGGGTGCTGTTGCCGGTGCAGCGGTGGAAGCCGTCACGGGCTCTCTCCTCGCGAGTCGCCGTCGCCTCCGGGGGCGGGCGCGGTGCGAGGAGGCGGCGGGTCGCGTGTCGTCGGCGGCCCACCGCACCCTGGTGCCGTCCCACGAGGCCCCGGAGCAGCGCGCACCGGTCGGTACGCGCACCGGTGGCAGGTCTTCGGACTCACGGGCGCACTGCTCACACCTACTGGCCGTCGCTTCCCGGGATCACTCCCAGTGCTGTTGACGGCGGTCGTTCCCGTTCACCGCTGCGGGGCAGTCCCGGATTCCCACCGGGTTCCCTCTTGCCTCACCGGCCCGGGCGGGCCGGTGAACCACCAGTGGTCTGGACACTACATCTTGTGGGCGGAGCTACTCCATCCCCCCATCGGTGCGGATGCAACCCCCCTCGGTGACCGGCGGTCCGGGGTCAGCCCGCCGCCCGCCCCTCGGCCGTCGCCCGGGGGCCGGGGGTGAACACGTGCCCCGCGAGTGCTGGCGGGACGGCGGCGAGTCCCGGCCCGCCGGCGCGCACCCAGGCCGCGACCGCGTCCGTGGTCGCGGCGTCCAGGACCGCACGGAGCCAGACCGGCCGGGCGCCCGCCCGGCGGGCCCCGGGCGCCGGGGCGACCACCAGGACGTCGGAGTCCGCGCACGGGCCCAGGCACTCGCTGGTGCGCAGCCGGGCGTGCCCGGCCAGGCCGTCGGTCAGCCGGTCGAGCAGCCGGTCGTGGTGGTCGCGGTCGAGGCCGGGGTGCTTGCGGCCGGAGCCGCAGCAGCACCCCCGGCAGGCGGTGACGGCGGGGAGGGCGGACACGCCCCGACCCTACGTGACACCTGACGAACTGTTCAGGTGATCACGGCGACGACGGGTGTCCGGCGGCACCGGCCCGGCGGACGGTCGTGGTCGACGAGGCGCGGCGGGTAGGCAGGGCCCGCCGTGGGGTACTCCGCCGCCGACCGTTCCACCATCGAGAGGGAGATCCCGTGAGCCACCACGTCCTGGACGCCGCCGGCGTCACCACCCCGGCCGCCGTCGTCGAGAAGCTGCACGACGCCGCCCGCGCTAGCACCGCCTGCGCCTCGGCGATGGTCGCCTCCGGCGGGATGGAGACCGAGGTCCTGCTGGCGCTCGACGCCGCCGACCTCTGCACCGCCGCCGCGGCCGTGCTCGGCCGCCGCACCGGGGACAAGGCCGTCGGCGAGGCCGCCGCCTCGGCCGCCGCGCTGGCCTGCGAGGCGTCCGCCGCGGCCTGCGGCGCCCACGCCGACCACCACGAGCACTGTCGGCTGCACGCCGAGGTCACCCGCGAGACGGCGGCGCTGCTGCGCGAGCACGCCGGCGCCTGAGGCCCGGCGGGCGGTGCCGTGGCCCTGCCGTGACCCGGCTGCGGCACGGCCCGTCCTGCGGCCGGGAGCGGTTCGGAGCCCCGCCCGCAGCGGGTCACCCCATCCGCAGCCGGTGGAACCGGGCCCAGGTGGCGGTGTCCGGCCGGGCGGGCTCGACGCCGGTCAGGTCGGCGGACACGCCGACGTGCTCGTCGCCCGAGGACCAGACGGTCGAGCGGTCGCGCAGCAGGAGCTGGGCGCGTCGCAGGGCCTCGACCCGGCGTGCCTCGTCCGGCACCCCGCGCGCGGTGGCGAGCAGGGCACCCACGTCGGCCCGTCCCGCCGCGGCCGGTGCGTCGTCCTCGCCCGCGGTCGCGACGGGCGGGGCGTCGTCGGCGGGGTCCGGGCCCGCGGCCGCGCGCAGGTACAGCGGGAGCGGGGTCGCCGCGGCCCGGCGGAACCGGATGCCCGGGGTCGGGACGGCGTCGGGCGGGTCCGGCTCGCGTGGCGTGCAGGTCAGCCCGATCTCGGCGAGCTGTTCCACGACGGTGTCGGCGGCCGGGCGCGACATCGGGTCGAACGGGTCGAACAGCAGCGGCACCTCCAGCCGGTCCGCGCCCGCCGCCGCGACGAGCTCCCGCGCGCGGGCGACGTCGCGCTCCACCGGCGCGAACCCGGCCGGGTGATACGCCAGGCCCGGGCCGAACAGGTCGTCGCCCGGCTCGGCGAGGTCGAGCAGCACCTCGCGGACGAGCTCGGTCCGGTCGATGCCGAGCCGGACCGCCTCGGCCAGCCGGGGATCGCCGAGCACGTCGCCGGACGCCCCGGCGGTCGTGCCGCCTGCCGTACCGGTGCCGGGGGACGACCCGGCCGGGCCGACGTCGAGGAAGCGGGTCGCCGAGCCCGGCGCGGACACCACCGTCGTGCCGACCCGCCCGAGCAGCCGGCGCGCGCTGTGCGGGAACAGGTCGTGTGCCCAGTGCACGTGACCGTCCACGAGGGACTGGTAGCGGTTCTCCTCGTCGTCGTCCACCACGAACTCCACGGCGGGCGAGCGCGCAGCGCCCAGCCAGTGGCCGTCGTGCCGGTAGAGCGCGTCCGGGGACCCGGGCAGCCAGCGGAACGCGCCGGTGCCCACCGGCGGGGTGCCGCGGCCGTCGCGCACGATGCCGGTGCCCGGCGCGCCCAGGACGAGGCCGAACAGGAAGTCCGGGGCACCGAGCACCAGCTCCACCTCCGACGCCGAGACCGCCCGGCTGGCGGCGAGGTCGAGCCCGGCCAGCAGCGGTGCCGCCGTCGCCCCGGTGGCGGGATCGGTGATCCGGCGCAGCGACGCCAGCACGTCGGCCGAGGTCAGCGGGCGCCCGTCGTGGGCGGGGGCGTCGCGCAGCCGGATCCGCCATCTCGTCCCCGTCCGGTCCGGCGCCGCCGACGCGGCCAGGTGCGGCCGTTGGGTCATGTCCTGGTCCCAGACCAGCAGCGTGTCCGCGACGGCCGCCGCCCGCGCCCGGTCCACCGGCCGCCACACCACGTGCGGGTCCGGGACACCGAGCGGGCCGTCACCGGCGAACGCGGCCACCAGCCGAGGGGCGGTGGTGTCGGCCGGGGCCCCGCACGCGGCCAGCGCCGGAATCCCCGCCAGCGCCGCGGTCGCACCGGCGGCCCGCAGGAACGATCGACGGCTCAACTGCACGACCACAGGGTGCCCGGTGCGGTCACGGCCGAGGCGGCCGGGAGGGATCTCCGCGGGTGCCGGGCGGGCTCAGGACAGGGCGTGCCAGACCCGGAGGGGTCACCGGCGCGGGGCGGCGGCCTCGAGGTGGGTGCCGACCGGAGTGAACCCGCTGCGCCGGTACCAGTCCCGCGGCCAGTCGTCGACGTCGGCGCCCAGTGCGAGCAGGTCGCAGCCGTGCTCGGCGGCGAGCTCGCGGAAGCGGGCCAGCAGCGCCCGGCCGTGCCCCCGGCCGCGGTGGGCCCGGTCGGTCTCCAGGGCGTCGAGCCAGGCCGTCGCACCGTCGCGGCGCAGCGTCGCGGCCGCCACCACCCGGTCGTCGACGACGACGGCGAGGCGGTGCAGGGCCAGCACCCGGTCGTCGCCGGTGTCGCGGTCGACCAGCTGGTCGAGGTCGTCGGGTCCGGTGCCGGGCAGGTCCCGGGCCCAGGAGGCGCGCCGGAACCCGCGGAGCTCGTGGTGGTCCAGCTCGGTGACCGTCGCCGTGTCCGGGGTCGCGCCGGTCGTGGTGGGGGCGGTCATGGCCTCGTTCGCCGCGACCGACCACCCGGCGGCGCGCAGACCGTCGGCCAGCTCATCCGCGCCCGGTCCCCACAGCAGCGCGTTCGGGTGCAGGCCGTGCGCGGTGAGCGCCCGGTCGGCCTCGGCGAGCACGGTGGCCGGATCGGTCCGGTCCGGGCGGTCGAGCAGCAGCCGGTTGTGCATCCGCGACACCGGCCAGGCGTCGGTCCGGACCGCGACGCCGCCGGTCACGGGCTCCTCCGCGCTCGCGCCGCGGCGCAGCATCGACGGCTCGAACCCCATCGCCCGCGCCGCCGCGCCGGGTTCGGGGACCTCCGGTGCGGAGAAGCCGTCCGGGCCGGGCCGGTAGGGCAGCACCATCAGCACCGCCGACGCCGGCACCGCCCCGTAGGCGTGCGGGAACCGCATCGACGCCGGGTCGGTCGGCACGCCCGGCTCCCGCCGGACGTCGATCCCGGCGCCGTCGATCCGGGCCGGGTCGAGGACGAGCAGGACCAGGTCCGACCGCAGGGCCCCGGCAAAGTCGCTAGATGATCTTGTAGGTGGTCAGTGGTCGATGGGGGTCGCGGGCGTGGTGGCGGAGTGCTGCGGCGATGTTGCTGACGCCGTGCAGGCGTAGCGCGGTGATCGCGAGGTTCCGCAACGCCGACATGACCTGCGGGGCGTGACCGGTGTGGGCGGTGGCGCGGTCTTCGTCGAAGCAGACATCACGGACCCAGTGCAGGCGATTCTCGATCGACCAGTGCCCACGGATCCAGCGGGCGAGCAGTCCTGGATCGGCGTCGGTGCTGGTCAGGCTGGTGATCGCGTAGGCGGTCTCGGTTCTCCACTTCCCGCCAGGCCGCAGTGGGCGACGCCGGCGCACCAGCTTGATCGCCTGGGATGCGTGGGGGAAGAACTCTGCGCCCAGGTCGGGACAGGGGTGCAGGCTGACCACGCTGATCGTGCGGGTCTCGACGCGGCCGTGCCCACGCCCGCGTTGACGATCAGCGACGCCGATCTGGGTCCAGGGCAGCGCCCGTACCCGTGCCAGCAGCGTGGGCTGGTTCGCTTTGATCGTCATCAGGTAGTGCCCGCCGCGGCGGTGTAGGTAGTCGGCGTGGGCTCGCTGGGTGTGCAGAGCGTCCGCGGTGACCAGTACATCGTCGAGGTCGAGGGGGTCGAGCAGCGCGGTGAACGCGGTGATCTCGCTGCCCTTCTCTGCGACCTGAACCTGGCCGAGCACGCCACCGCTGGTCTGGTCGAGCACCGACACCAGATGCGGGAGCCAGACCCTGCCGTCGGCGGCACGGACGCGGGCGCCGCGCAGGGTCTTGCCGTCCAAGGCCAGCACGCGACGCTGTTCTCGCCGGGGTGTGCCCTCCGCCGCCGGCTGGGCGCTGAGCTGGGGCAACACCCAGGACTGCAACGCCGCCTCCAGCGCCGAGGCGTCGACCCGTTGCAGGACCCGGCGGATGGTCGACTCGTGCGGAGCGACCGCGCCCACCCCGAGCACGTCCAGCACGGCGCGGCCGACGTCATGGGCGTACTCGGCGATCGCGGTGAACGACCGGGCCCCCGCCAACACCGCGCACGCCCCCAGTAGCAACACCGCGAGGACACCGTGGCGGACACCGCGTGGTTTCCGCGGGTCCGGCACTCGCGACAGGGCCTCCACCAGCGACAACCCCGCCGCCTCACCGACCGGCGCGGCTCTCCCCGCGTCAGGACCGACCTCCAGGCCTTCCAGAGCAGCAACGATCGGAGACACTGACACTGCGGACACAGGCTTCCTGACGTGAGCAAGGATTCGACACCCTCATGATCACGCCAAGCCTGTGTCCGCACCCACCCCCACCCCCCACATCACCGCAGCTCAGGACCCACCCATCACGACTTTGCCGGGGCCCTGGGTCCGACCGGCCCGCGAACAGGCGCTGCGCGGGCAGGGCGACCTGGTCGGGCGTCGACAGGTGCACGAACCCGACCTCGTCGAGGGAGGGGGGAGCCACGGCTCCGGTGTCGAGCCACCTCCGCCACTCACCGGGGGTGCAGAGGTGCAGCAGGACCGTCCCGACCGTCATGGGAGACAGCCTGCCCGCCCGTCCGAACGGACGGGCGTGGATGTCGAGTATTGATTTCCGGCACCGGGTGCCAATAGCGTCCGATCCGCTGCCACCGCCGGCCGGCGGGGCGGTTCACCACCTCTCTCGCCGAGAGTCGGATCCAGCGGAGGTTGCGCATGAGTGAGCACCAGAACGAGGACGCCCTGACCGAGGAGACCCTCGTCGAGGAGGTCTCCATCGACGGCATGTGCGGTGTCTACTAAGCCCCTCGACACCACGGTTCCGGACGGTGCCGCGGGGGCTTTCGACCCCGCGGCACCGTACCGGCTCAGCGAGAGCGTCTCGCTGCGTCCGGAGCCCTTCGGCGCCCTGGTGTACGACTTCGTGACCCGCAAGCTGTCCTTCCTCAAGACGCCCCAGCTGGTCTCGGTCGTGCGCGACCTGGAGAACCAGCCGGACGCCCGGTCGGCCGTCGTGGCCGCCGACGTCCCCGAGGCGCAGCACGACGCCTACCTGCGTGCCCTCGCCGGACTGCTGAAGTCCCGCACGATCGTCGCCCGCTAGTCCCGCCCGCCCCGCCGACCACCACAGTGAGGTGCCCGTGAAGCTGGTCGACCACTTCCAGTACGGCCTGAACTCGCCCATCTGCCTGACCTGGGAGCTCACCTACGCGTGCAACCTCGCGTGCGTGCACTGCCTGTCCAGCTCGGGGCGTCGCGACCCGCGCGAGCTGAGCACGGCCGAGGCCAAGGCCGTCATCGACGAGCTGCAGCGCATGCAGGTCTTCTACATCAACATCGGTGGCGGCGAGCCGACCGTGCGCCCGGACTTCTGGGAGCTGCTGGACTACGCCATCGCCCACGACGTCGGCGTCAAGTTCTCCACCAACGGCGTCAAGCTCGACAAGGCACGTGCCGCGCAGCTCGCCGCGACCGACTACGTCGACATCCAGATCTCGATGGACGGCGCGACGGCCGAGGTCAACGACTACGTGCGCGGCCCCGGCTCGTTCGACACCGCGATCACCGCGCTGGAGAACCTCGCCGAGGCGGGCTTCAAGCACCCCAAGATCTCGGTCGTGATGACCCGGGAGAACGTCGACCAGCTCGACGAGTTCAAGGCCATCGCCGACAAGTACGGCGCCCAGCTGCGCATCACCCGGCTCCGCCCGTCCGGCCGCGGTGCCGACGTCTGGGACGAGCTGCACCCGACCCAGGCCCAGCAGAAGCAGCTCTACGACTGGCTGGTAGCGAACGGCGACCAGGTCCTGACCGGTGACTCGTTCTTCCACCTGTCGGCCTACGGCGAGGCCCTGCCCGGGCTGAACCTGTGCGGCGCCGGCCGGGTGGTCTGCCTGATCGACCCGGTGGGCGACGTCTACGCCTGCCCGTTCGCGATCCACGAGAACTTCCTGGCGGGCAACGTCCGCGACGAGGGCGGCTTCAAGGAGGTGTGGGAGCACTCCGAGCTGTTCACCGAGCTGCGCCAGCCGCAGACCGGTGGGGCCTGCGCGTCGTGCTCGCACTACGACTCCTGCCAGGGCGGCTGCATGGCGGCGAAGTTCTTCACCGGACTGCCGCTCGACGGCCCGGACCCGGAGTGCGTGCAGGGCTACGGCGAGGCGATGCTGGCCGCGCGCTCCTCCGACGCGGTGATCCCGAAGTCCGACGTGGACCACTCGCGCTCCGCGCCGCGCAACTCCCGTGCGCCGAAGCAGCCGACGATGCTCTCGCTCGCCCCGCCGCCGCGCCGGCCGGACCGGGCCTGCGACGAGAACCCGCTCGCCGGGTTCGCGCCGGACGCCGTGCCCGCGGCGCAGCCGGTCGCGACCCGCTGACCACGGACCTGCTGCTGACGGGGCCCGTCGACCTGCGTGGTCGGCGGGCCCCCTCGCGTGTGCTGTTCGGGCCGCACGAGACCAACCTCGGGAACGCGGCCCGGGAGATCACCGACCGGCACGTCGCCTACTACGCCGCCCGGGCCGCGGGGGGCGCCGGGATCGTCGTGACCGAGCCGGCGTCGGTGCACGCCTCGGATCATCCCTACGCTTACGCCCCCGCCGCCTTCCCTGCCGCCGCGCCGCAGGGCCCTGCTGCACGGTCCGGCCCTGCTGCACGGCCCGGCGCTGCCGCGGCGGCGTGCGTCGAGATGCAGCTCAGCGGGAGTCGTGGATCTTTCGGGCCCGCTGAGCTGCATCTCGGCGACCGGGACGGCGCGCGGGTGCCCGCCGCGGAGGGGTGGGCGGCGGTCGTCGCGGCGTGCCGGCCGCCCGGGACGCTCGTGCTCGCCGGGCTCGCGCACGCCGGTGGGCAGGGCAGCTCCGCGCACTCCGGGCACCCGCTGTGGGCGCCCTCGTCGGTGCCCGACGTCGTGTCCCGCGAGGTCCCGGTCGCGATGCGGGTCGCGGAGATCGACGCGGTGGTCCGCGGCTTCGCCGATGCGGCCCGCGCGGCTGTGGACAGCGGTGTGGACGGTGTGGAGATCTCCGCCGGACAGCACTCGCTGCTGCGCCAGTTCTGCTCCGGCCTGACCAACCACCGCGACGACGCGTACGGCCGCGACCGTGCCCTGCTGCTGCGCGAGATCCTCGACGCCGTGCGGGCCGCGATCGGACCGGACCCCCTGCTGGCGGTGCGGCTGTGCGTGGACGAGCTCGCGCCCTGGGCCGGCGTCACCGGTGACGACGGCCTCGCCCTCGCCCGGGCCGTCGCCGACCGGGTGGACCTGCTCGTCCCGGTCGTCGGGAGCGCGCTGTCGGTCGCCGCGACCCGGCCGGACCTGCACACGCCCGAGGCGTTCCTCCGGGGCCGGTGCGGCGGGCTGCGGCGCGCCATCGCCGGGGCGACGACGGTCGTCCTGGCCGGCAGCGTCGCCACCCCAGCCCTCGCCGAGGAGGTGCTGAGCAGCGGCGACGCCGATATCGTCGAGATGACGAGAGCGCAGATCGCGGACCCGCGGCTCGTCGCGCTGGCCCGGGCCGGGACACCGGAGCGGATCCGGCCGTGCCTGCTCACCAACTCCCTCGCCGCGGCCCGGGACCCGCGCAACCCGGTGGTCGGCGACGAGCTGGAGCCCCGGTCGGGGCACGAACGGACCGACCCGGACCCGGAGCCGCACACGGTCCCGCCGCGTTCCGCGGAACGCGCCCCGGAGGGGGCCGCCGGTCCTCGGGCGCGTTCCGCGGAACGCGGTCCGGAAGGGGGCACCGGGCTACCGGAGCGTTCCGCGGAACGCGCCCCGGAGGGCGTCGCCGGTCGACGGGTGCGTTCCGCGGAACGCGGCACGGCACCCCGGCGGGCGGTGCTCGTCGTCGGAGGAGGGCCCGCGGGGCTCGAAGCGGCCCGGACGCTGGCACTGCGCGGACATCCGGTCACGCTGCACGAGCGCGCCGACCGGCTCGGCGGCCTGCTGCCCGCGGCAGCGGTGCTGCCCGGCCGGGACCGGCTCGCGCTCGCGGCGCCGTGGTGGGCCGCGGAGCTCGACCGGCTCGGCGTCGACGTCCGGCTGGGGTCCGAGGTGGACGCCGCGACGCTCGCCGCCGCCCGGGAGCGGGGTGTGGCGGTGGTGCTCGCGACCGGATCCCGGTCGTCGCCACCGGTGGTCGACGCGGACGTCCCGGTGCTCGCCGCGGCGGAGCTCTGCGGCGGGGTGGCGCGGTCAGCCGGTGTCGTCGCGGCCGGTGCCGGGCGTGGTGTCCCCGTGGATACGGGTGTCCCCGTGCATGCGGGAGTCGGCGGGCGTGCGGGCGTCGGCGATCCCGTCGCGGACCGCGCGGCGGACCACGTGGTAGAGGACGTAGAAGAACGCGAACGCCAGGACCAGGTAGAGCAGAATGCCGACGACCTCCATGGCGGGCACCGTAACGCGGTCGTCGCGGTGCTCGCCTCCGCGCGTGTTCCGCGGAACGCACCGGTGCTCGTCGTCGACCCGCTCGGGGACTGGACCGGGCCGGGGGTCGCGGAGCTGCTCGCCGGAGCCGGGTACCGGGTGGTGCTGTCCACCCCGGACGCCGTCGCCGGGCACCAGCTCGGCCGTTGCGGGGACATGGCCGCGGCGAACGCGCGGCTGGAACGGGCCGGTGTCCGGCGGGCGTTGTTCACCCGGCCGGGAGCGGTGCGCGGCGGGGTCGCTGAGCTGGTGGACGTCCACACCGCTGCGGTGACGACCGTGCCGTGCGCGGCTGTCGTCGACTGCGGACCGCGGCTGCCGCAGGATGCGCTCCCGGCGCTGCCCGGCTGTCACCTCGCGGGGGACCGGGTCGCGCCGCGGACGCTCGCCGAGGCGGTGCGGGAGGGGCGGCGGGCCGCGTTCGCTCTCGCGGAGGCGGAGGCGGAGGCGGAGGCGGAGGCGGAGGCGGAGGCGGAGGCAGACGCAGAGGCGGACGCGACGGCGGGCGTCACCGCCCGCGCCGGGGCACGTGACACGGCCGCGGCGCAGGAGTCCGCGGACGGGGAGATCCCGCGGCCCCGGCTCGGCGACCCCCTGCGCCTCGGCCCCACCACGCTGCGCAACCGGATCGTCTTCACCGCCCACCTCACCGGCTTCGCCGAGGGCGGCATGCCGACCGACCGGCACACCGCCTACTACGCGGCCCGCGCCGCGGGCGGCGCCGGACTGGTGATCACCGAGGAGCACGCCGTCCACCCGTCGGACCGTCCGTACGAGCGGCTGATCCGCGGTCACGACCCGTCCGTGCTGCCCGGCTACCGCGCCCTCACCGACGCGGTGCACGCCCACGGCGCGCTCGTGCTCGCCCAGCTCAACCACAACGGTGCGCAAGGGTCGGGGATGTACTCGCGTGCGGCCGTCGTCGGGCCGTCGGCGCTGCCCGACCCGATGTTCCGGGAGGTCCCCGCCGAGCTCGACGCCGCCGGGATCGGGGAGATCGTCGCCGCGTTCGCCGACGTCGCCGCGCGCTGCGTCGCCGGCGGGTTCGACGGCGTCGAGCTCCAGTGCTCGCACGCCTCTCTGCTGCGGTTGTTCCTCTCCCCGGCCACCAACCACCGCACCGACGCCTGGGGCCGCGACCGGGCGAAGGTGGTGCTCGACGTCGTCGCCGCCGTCCGCGCCGCGATCGGCCCGGGCCCGGTGCTGGGCCTGCGGATCGGCGTCGACGAGCGCATCGAGGGCGGCATCACCCCCGCCGACGGCGCCGACCTCGCCCGCCGGCTCGCCGCGACCGGGCAGGTCGACCACCTCAACACCTCGATCGGGGTCGCCACCTCGACGCTGCACCTCATCGAGCCCTCCATGCACACCCCGCCGGGTTACGCCGGGCACCTCGCCGCGACCCTGCGCCGCACCGTCCGGGCAGCCGGGGTGCACCTCCCGGTGATCGGGGTCGGCCGGTTCACCACACCCGAGCAGGCCGCCGCGGCCCTCGCGCGCGGCGAGTGCGACCTCGTCGGCGTCGCCCGCGGGCAGATCGCCGACCCCGGCTTCGCGACCAAGGCTCTCACCGGGCGCCCGGTGCGCCGCTGCGTCGGGTGCAACCAGGACTGCATCGGCCGGGTCGGGCTGAACCTGCCGCTGGGCTGCGCGGTCAACCCGGCCGCGGGACGCGAGCGGCTCGTCCCGATCGCCCGGTCCGCCGACCCCGGACCGGGGCGGGTGCTCGTCGTCGGGGCCGGGCCCGCCGGGCTCGCCGCGGCCGCCTCGCTCGCCGGACGTGGGCACCGGGTGCTGCTCGCCGAACGCGCGGGCACCCCCGGTGGGCGGCTCGCCCTCGCGGCGACGGCGCCCGGGCGGGCCGAGCTCGGCCACGTCGTCGCCGACCTGCTGCGCGAGGTGCACACGGCCGGGGTCGAGGTCCGGTACGGCACGACCGTCGACCGCGGTCTCGTCGACGAGCTGGACCCCGCGGCGGTCGTCGTCGCCACCGGGTCGGTGCCCGCCACCCCGCCGTGGGACCCCGAGCGGCTGACCGCCGCCGCGGACGACGTGCTGGCCGGGGTTCGCCTGCCTGCGGGCCCGGTGCTCGTCGTCGACGAGCTCGGGTTCCACCAGGCCACCTCGGTCGCCGAGCTGCTCGCCGCCCGCGGGCACGCCGTCGAGATCGTCACCCCGGCGCTGGTCGTCGGGCAGGACCTCGGGCTCACCCTGGACCGCGAGGGGTTCCGCCGCCGCGCGCACGCCGCCGGGATCCGCTGCAGCACCGACCGGGCCGTGCTCGGGGTGCTGCGCAGGGGTGAGCAGAGCGCAGGGGGGCCGGGCTGCGCAGGAGGACCGGGCTGCACCGTGGAGCTGCTGCACCACCCGACCGGTCGCACCGAGCGTCGCGAGGTCGGCGCCGTCGTTGCCGCGACGGCCACCGTCCCCGCCACCCGCCTCTGGACCGCACTGGCCGACGGACCGTGGCCGGTGCACCGCATCGGCGACGCCCTGGCCCCGCGCCGGTTCGACGCCGCGATCCGCGAGGGGACGCTGCTCGACCTGCATTCGGCTCCGGTCCCTGCTGTCGCGCCGTGACCACCGCCCCGGCGCGCCGGCCGAGCGGCCTCCGGGCTGCCGGGTGGCGTAGTCCTCCTCGCGGCGACCGCGCCGCACCGGACCGGGACCCGACCGGGCAGGCTGGGACCGTGCTGCTCGCGGATCTCACCTGGCCCGACCTCGACCCGGCCGCGGCGTACACGGTGCTCGTGCCGGTCGGCTCCACCGAGCAGCACGGCCCGCACCTGCCGCTGGGCACCGACACCGCCGTCGCCTCGGCGGTCGCCGCGGCGCTGCACGACGCCGACCCGGGACTGGTCCTCGCCCCCGCGCTGCCCTACGGCGCCGCGGGCGAGCACGAGGGCTTCCCCGGCACCGTGTCGATCGGGGAGGACGCACTGCGCACTGTGCTCGTCGAGTACGGCCGCTCGGCGTGCCGGTGGGCGTCGAGGCTGGTGCTGCTCAACGGGCACGGCGGCAACGTCGCCGCGCTGCGGTCCGCGGTGACCCTGCTGCGCCACGAGGGCCGCGACGCCGGCTGGCTGTCCTGCCTCGCCGACGTCCCCGGCGTACCGCTGGACGCCCACGCCGGGCGCTACGAGACCTCGCTGCTCACCCACCTGCACCCCGGGACGGTCCGCGCCGACCGCGCCGAGATGGGCGACACCCGGCCGCTGCGCGAGGTCATCGCGGAGCTGCGGGCCGGGGGGATCGCCGCGGTCAGCCCGAACGGCGTGCTCGGCGACCCGGCCGGGGCGTCGGCCGAGGAGGGCCGGCGCCTGCTCGCGGCGATCACGGCGACGGCGTCGGCGGCCGTCACCGCCTGGGACCCCGATCCCGGCACCGGGCGTCTCCGCCCGCCGCGGGCGTAGCGAGGGGTCACCCCGCGGCGTGCACCAGCAGGGGCACGAGCTGCTCGGCGGTGGTGAACGAGCCGTGCTGACCGGGGAACGTCGACAGGAACGGCTCGGCCTCGGTCCGGACCACCGCCGCCATCCCGTGCATCGCGACGACGACGTCGCCGATCCGGTCGAGCACCCGGTCGGCGACCGGGCCGAACCAGCCCCGGGCCACCGCCTCCTCCCGGGTGACGACGGACGCGTCGTCGCCGAGCACGGCCCGCCAGGCGGCGAGCACGTCGGCCGTCGCACCGGGTCCGGTGTAGACGTGCCGGGCGCGCGGGTCCCCGCCGAGCAGCGCCACTCCGTCGGTCAGCGCCGGGGTGGTGTCGGCGTCGACGGTCCGGTCGACGGTCACCATGCCGTGGTCGCCGGTGACGGCCAGCAGCGTGCCCGCGGGCAGCTCGGCCAGGAGCATCCCGAGCAGCGCGTCGACCTGGCGCAGCTGCCAGCGCCACGCAGGCGTCCCGGGGCCGTACAGGTGGCCGACCTTGTCGAGGTCGGCGTGGTAGCCGTAGACCAGCCGGGGCCCCGGCCCCTCGACGCCGGCGAGGATCTCGACGGCCAGGTCGCCGAGCGCGGCGACCCCGCGGTACTCGCCGCCGCGCAGCCCGGACCGGGTCAGCCCGGACGTCCGGAACTCCAGCGGTGACACCGACCGCACCGCGACGCCCGCCGCCGCGGCGCGCTCCAGCACCGTCGGCTCCGGCTGCACCCGCTCCGGGACGAGCGTCGTCCGCAGGTCTCGGCGACCCGAGGACCAGCCCAGCGCGTCGAGCAGCTCCCCGTCGACGCGGAACCGCAGGCCCAGGGTGCCGTGCGCGCCCGGGGGCAGCCCGGTGCCGAGCGAGGTCAGGCTGATCGGCGTCGTCGAGGGGAAGCCGACGGTCAGCGGCCCGGCGTCGGCGAGCCCGGCCAGCACCGGCGCGTCGTCGGCGTGGGCGCGCAGCAGCTCGTGGCCGAGGCCGTCGACCAGCAGCAGCACCGCGGCCCGGGCCTGCGGCAGCACGAACGCGGGCGGCCGCTGGTCGAGCGGGGCGCCGATCGCGTGCGTCAGGGTGGGCAGGACGTCGGCCAGCGTCGCCGAGCCGTAGCGGGGGAGGACCTCGGACATGTCCGGGAGTCTGCCCCGGCCGGGCCCGGGCGGACCACGCCGATCGGGCAGGTGCGGGTGTCGACCGGCCACGCCCGGGGATGGAAGGCTCCCGCAGGTGACCGTCGCCCGGACCGACCCCGACCGCCCGTCCACCGGGGAACCGGCCGGCCCGGCGGACCGCAGGCTCCCGGACGGCTTCCGGGTCGTGCTCGACCGGCGCACCCGACGGCTCGACGGCGGGGCGGCCCTGCTCGGCGGCGCCCCGCCCCGGCTGGTGCACCTGTCCGCGCGGGCCCGCGCGCTGCTGCCCGCCCCCGGGCGCCCGCTGGTCGTCACCGGTCCCACCGAGCGGTCCCTGGCCCGCACCCTGCTCGACGCCGGGCTCGCCCACCCCCTCACCGACGCACCGGCCGGGGTCACCGCGGCCGAGGTGACCGTCGTCGTCCCGGTGAAGGACCGCCCGCTGGACCGGCTCCTCGCCGCGCTGGCCGGGACCGGGGTGGCCGGCCCGATCGTCGTCGACGACGGGTCCGCCGACCCGGCACCGCTGCGCCGCGCCGTCGATCGGGCCGGGGGGACCGTGCTGCGGCACGCCACCCCGCGCGGCCCGGCAGCCGCCCGCAACGCCGGCCTGGCCGCCGCGACCACCCCGTTCGTGGTGTTCCTCGACTCCGACGTCGTCCCCGAACCCGGCTGGCTGCCCCCACTGCTCGCCCACCTCGCCGACCCCGCGGTCGGCCTCGTCGCACCGCGGATCGTGGCGCTGGACCCGGAGCGGGGCGGTGGGCTGCGCGGGGCCGTCGGGCGCTACGAGGCGGTGCGGTCGTCGCTGGACCTGGGCCCCGACCCGGCACTGGTCGTGCCGCGGTCCCGGGTCGCCTACGTGCCGAGTGCGGCGATGCTCGTGCGGGTGTCGGCGGTCGGCCCGGTCGCGTTCGACCCGCGGATGCACGTCGCGGAGGACGTCGACCTCGTCCTGCGCCTGCACGACGCCGGCTGGGCGATGCGCTTCGAGCCCGTCTCCCGCGTCGCCCACGACCACCGCACGCACCCCGGTGAGTGGTTGCGGCGCAAGGCGTTCTACGGCACCGGGGCGGCGCCGCTGGCGCGCAGGCACCCCGGCGCGGTCCCGCCGCTGATCCTGTCGCCGTGGACGGCGGCGGTCTGCCTGCTCCTGCTCGTCCAGCGGCGGGGGGCGACGGCGCTCGCCGCCGTCGTCACCGGCGTCGCGACCGAACGGCTGTCCCGCGCACTGCCTCGGCTCGCGCGGCCGCGGCGCGGTGCGGCGCTGCTCACCGCGCTCGGCCTGGCCGGGGCGCTGTGGCAGACGGCGTCGGCGCTGACCCGGCACTTCTGGCCGGTCGCCGCCCTCGGCTGCCTGGTGTCGCGCCGGGCCCGCCGCGCGGTCGTCGTGGCGGCGCTGGCGGAGGGGCTGGCCGACTGGTGGCGTCACCGCGACCGTGACCCGAGGGTCCGCACCGGACCGCTGCTGCACCTGCTGGCGCACCGGCTCGACGACCTCGCCTACGGGGCGGGTCTGTGGTGGGGGGCGGTCGAGCACCGGACCGCCGCCCCGCTGCGTCCGGCCGGCCCTGGCGCCCGACGCTGACACAGGTTAGGCTTCCCTGACCTGCGACGTGGAACCACTCCGTCCGGGCTGGTCTGAACGGGTGATTCGTGTTGCGTCACGGATCCGTTTCTGCGGGCGGCTCTCGCCTGCGTTCTCCGCGCCTGCGGTTGCGCACGACAGGCTGTCGCCGTGACGTCGGCGACACGCCATCCGACCTCCGCTCCGCCCGCTCCGGGCTCCTTGCACCCCAGGAAGATCGGGAGTGTGATGTGGGCGCCGCCACACGAGACGTGCGGCAACTTTTCCGGGCGCGCCGGCGTGGTCGCGAGTCAGGCGACGGCGAACGGCGTTCCTCGGACGGAGTCCCCGGTCAGACCCCCGCGCTTCGGAGCGTGCGTGGTCGCGTACGAGGAGTGAGAGTTCATGACAGAGGTCCGGGTCACCGTCGACGGCGTGAACTACGCCGACGACGTCGAGCCCCGCATGTTGCTCGCGCGGTACCTGAGGGAGACGCTGGGCAAGACGGGGACGCTGATCGGCTGCGACACCAGCAACTGCGGTGCCTGCACGGTTCATCTCAATGGACAGAGCGTGAAGTCCTGTTCGGTGCTCGCGGTCCAGGCCGACGGCGCCGAGGTCACCACCATCGAGGGCCTCGCCCGCGACGGTCAGCTGCACCCGGTGCAGGAGGCCTTCCGCGAGTGTCATGGCCTGCAGTGCGGGTACTGCACGCCGGGAATGATCATGGCTGCGGTGGACCTGCTCGGGGACAACCCCGACCCGTCCGAGCAGGAGGTCCGCGAGGGCATCGAGGGCAACCTCTGCCGCTGCACGGGCTACCAGAACATCGTGCGCGCCGTGCAGACCGCGGCGAAGAACATGAAGCCGGGAGTCGCCGCTGCGCCCTCCGGCCAGGCCGCCCCGGTCGCGGGAGGTAACTGACGTGACGACGACCGCCGAACCCACCACGACCGGCGAGATCGGCAAGGCCCGGGTCCGCAAGGAGGACCAGCGCCTCATCACCGGCCGGTCCCGCTACACCGACTCCATCACCCCTCCGGGCACCGTCCACATCGCCGTCGTCCGCTCGACGATCGCGCGGGCGACCATCACCTCGATCGACAAGTCCGAGGCCGAGAAGGCCCCGGGTGTGTTCGGCGTCTACACCGCGGCCGACCTCGGTGCGGAGGAGGTCGGCATGCCCTGCGCGTGGCCGATCACCCCGGACCAGAAGGCCCCGCAGCGCCCGGTGCTCGCCGTCGGCCGCGTCAACTTCTCCGGTGAGGGCGTCGCCGTCGTCGTCGCCCGGTCGGCCGCCGCCGCGCGCGACGCCGCCGAGCTCGTCGAGGTCGACTACGAGCCGCTCGAGCCGGTCCTCGACATGGAGGCCGCCGCGCAGGACGGCGCCGAGCTGGTCCACCCGGACCTCGGCACCAACGTCTCCGCGACCTGGGTGTTCGACTCCGCCGCGGCCGGCACCGGTGCCGACGTGGCCGAGGCCATCAAGGCCGCCGAGGCCGACAGCGACTCCGTCGTCGTCCGTCGCCGCTTCCGTCAGCAGCGCCTGATCCCCGCGTTCATGGAGCCTCGCTCCTGCGTCGTGGACCCGCCCGGCGAGCAGCTGACGATCTGGGCTGCGACCCAGGTGCCGCACATCCTGCGCACCATGACCACGGTGACCCTCGGGGTGCCGGAGTCCAAGCTGCGCGTCATCGCCCCCGACGTGGGCGGCGGTTTCGGCGGCAAGATCGGTGTGCTGCCCGAGGAGATGCTCTGCGTCCTGCTGGCGCAGAAGCTGGGCAAGCCGGTCAAGTGGACCGAGACCCGCAGCGAGTGCATGCTCACCGCGCACCACGCCCGGGACCAGATCCAGGACCTCGTGATGACCGCCAAGAAGGACGGCACCATCACCGGGTTCGACGTCCACCTCTACGCCGACATGGGCGCCTACCTGGGCCTGGTCGGGCCGGGTGTGCCGATCCTCGGCGCGTTCATGTTCAACGCCATCTACAAGATCCCCGCGCTGAAGTTCACCTGCTCCAACGTCTTCACCAACAAGACGCTGACCGACGCCTACCGCGGTGCCGGCCGTCCCGAGGCGACCTTCGCCGTCGAGCGCATGCTCGACGAGCTGGCCGTCGAGCTCGGCCGCGACCCGATGGAGCTGCGTGAGCAGAACTGGATCAAGCACGAGGAGTTCCCGTTCACGACGGTCGTGGGCCTGACCTACGACACCGGCAACTACGAGCAGGCCACCCAGCGCGCGATGGAGCTGTTCGACTACGCCGGTCTGCGCCGTGAGCAGGAGGAGCGCCGGAAGAACAACGACCCGGTCCAGCTGGGCATCGGCATCTCGACCTTCACCGAGATGTGCGGTCTCGCCCCGTCCCGTGTGCTCGGCTCGCTGGACTACGGCGCCGGCGGCTGGGAGGCCGCGAGCATCCGGATGCTCGCCACCGGCAAGGTCGAGGTCACCACCGGTGCCTCCGCCCACGGCCAGGGCCACGAGACCGCGTTCTCGCAGATCGTCGCGGACAAGCTGGGCGTCGCGTTCGAGGACGTCGAGATCCTGCACGGCGACACCCAGGTGGCGCCGAAGGGCCTCGACACCTACGGCTCGCGCTCGCTGGTCGTCGGCGGTGTCGCGATCGTCAACGCCGCGGACAAGGTCATCGAGAAGGCGAAGAAGATCGCCGCGCACCTGCTCGAGGCCTCCGAGGACGACCTGGAGTTCGCGAACGGCCAGTTCACGGTCAAGGGCACCGACAAGGGCAAGGCCATCCAGGAGATCGCGTTCGCCGCGTTCATGGCGCACGACTACCCGGAGGGCATGGAGCCGTCGCTGGACTCCGACGCCGTGTTCGACCCGGAGAACTTCTCCTACCCGCACGGCACGCACCTGGCGGCCATCGAGGTCGACACCGACACCGGCCGGGTCACGCTGCGCAAGTACGTCTGCGTCGACGACATCGGCAACGTCATCAACCCGCTGATCGTCGAGGGGCAGGTGCACGGCGGTCTCGCCCAGGGCATCGCGCAGGCCCTGTTCGAGGAGGCGAACTACGACGACCAGGGCACCCTGGTCAACGCCACGTTCGTCGACTACACGATCCCGTCTGCGGCGGACCTGCCGAGCTTCACGACCGAGACGGTCTCCACCCCGGCGACGTCCAACCCGCTCGGTGTGAAGGGCGTCGGCGAGGCGGGCACCATCGCCTCGACCCCGGCGATCCTCAACGGTGTGCTGGACGCGGTGCGCCACCTCGGCGTCGACGAGATCGAGATGCCGACCACCTCGCAGCGCGTGTGGCGCGCCCTGCAGGTCGCCAAGGGCAGGAACCCGCAGGAGACCCCGAGCGACGTCCACGCCCCCGGCGCCGGCCTCGGATCCATCGACCCGAACAACCCCAAGGGAGAGGCCCAGTGATCCCGGCGAAGTTCGACTACGTCCGGCCCTCCTCGGTCGAGGAGGCCGTGACGGCCCTGCAGTCGGCCGGTGAGGACGCCAAGATCCTCGCGGGCGGCCAGAGCCTGCTGCCGGTGCTGCGTCTGCGGATGGCCGCGCCGAGCACGATCATCGACCTCGGGGGCATCCCCGAGCTCAAGCGGATCGGCGAGGACGACCAGTACGTCATGGTCGGCGCGATGGCCACCCACCACGAGGTCATGCGCAACGACCTGGTGAACACCCACGTCGAGCTGATCGCCCGGGCCACCGAGACCGTCGCGGATCCGCAGGTCCGCCACCGCGGCACGCTGGGCGGTGCGCTCGCGCACGCCGACCCGGCCGGTGACCTCGGTGCGGCCGCGCTGGCCCTGGACGCCGAGTTCGTCATCCTCGGCTCCGGCGGGACCCGCCTGGTCACGGCGAAGGACTTCTTCCAGGACTACTTCACGACCGCCATCGGCGAGGGCGAGATCCTCACCATGATCCGGTTCCCGAAGTACACCGGCTGGAAGAGCCACTACGAGAAGTTCAACCGGGTCGCCCAGGCGTGGTCGATGGTGGCCGTCGCCGTCGCGCTGAAGGTGGACGGCGGGACCATCACCGAGGCCCGCGTCGGACTCACCAACATGGGCAGCACGCCGATCCGGGCGACCGGTGTGGAGCAGGCCCTGGTGGGCAAGTCCGCCGGTCCGGACGTCGCGAAGGCCGCGGCGGAACACGCCCTGGAGGGCACCTCCGCTCCGAGTGACGCCGACGCCGCCGCCGACTACCGTGAGCACCTGGCGAAGGTGCTCACCGGTCGTGCGGTGCTGGCCGCCGCCGGCTGACGAACCAGAAGCACGCCGACGCCGGCGCCGGTTCCGGGGTTCCCGGACCGGCGCCGGTGTTCGTTCGAGGAGGCTTGGAAGACACATGCAGCTGGAGAACAAGTTCACGATCGCCGCGCCGATCGAGGACGCCTGGAAGGCGCTCAACGACCCGGAGCTCATCGCGCCGTGCTTCCCCGGGGCGACCCTCACCGAGTACGAGGGCGACTCGTTCCAGGGCACCGTCAAGGTCAAGCTCGGCCCGATCTCGCTCACTTACAAGGGCAAGGGCACCTACATCGAGCGGGACGACGCCAACCACAAGGTCGTCATCGACGCGTCCGGCCGCGACGCCCGCGGCAACGGCACGGCCAAGGCCATCGTGACCGGCACGATGGTCGCCGACGGCCCGGACAAGACCTCGGTCACGATGGTCACCGACATGACCGTCACCGGCCGCCCGGCGCAGTTCGGCCGGGGTGTCATCTCCGACGTCGCCGACAAGATCATCGGCCAGTTCTCGAGCTGCGTCGCGGACAAGCTGACCGGGCCCGGCGGGGCGTCGTCCAACGGTGCCGGCCCGAAGCACGCGGCCGACGAGACCAGCCCGATCCCGGCGGTCCCGCCGGCTCCGGGTGAGCAGGCCGCTCCGACGCCGGTGAAGCGCACCTACCAGCCGCAGAGCAGCCCGGTCGAGGCCATCGACCTGCTCGACTCGGCGGGTGCCCCGGTGCTCAAGCGCCTCGCGCCCGTGCTGGGCGGCATCGGTGCGCTCGTGCTGCTGTTCGTGCTGGTCAAGCGCCTGCGCGGCGACTCGAAGGGCTGAGTCCCCCGCAGGTTCTTCCGGGCCGGTACCGCGTTCCGCGGTGCCGGCCCGTGGCGTTGCGGGGCAGGATGGTGCGGTGCGAGCGGGTGAGCGGAACGGGCTGACCGACGTCGAGGGCCTGCGGGTCGGGCACGCGGCGGTGAGCGGGCCGGGCGCCCGCAGCGGGACGACGGTGGTGCTGGCTCCGCCGGGCGGCACGATCGCGGGTGTCGACGTGCGCGGCGCCGCGCCCGGAACCCGGGAGACCGACCTGCTCGACCCGGTCGCGACGGTCCAGCGGGTGCACGCCGTCACCCTGTCCGGGGGCAGCGCGTTCGGTCTCGACGCCGCCTCCGGGGTGATGGCCCGGCTGGAGCGCGACGGCGAGGGCTTCCCCGTGCCCGGCGCCGTCGTGCCGATCGTGCCGGCCGCGGTGGTGTTCGACCTCGGCCGCGGCGGCGACGCCCGTGTCCGCCCGACCGCCGACACCGGCGCGGCCGCCTACGACGACGCGCACGCCGGGCCGGTCGTCCAGGGCTCGGTCGGGGCGGGCGCCGGCGCGGTGTCCGGTGGGCTGCGCGGCGGCGTCGGCTCGGCGTCGGCGGTACTGACCGAGGGCTCCGCCGCCGGGACGACGGTCGCGGCCCTGGTCGTGCTCAACTCGGCCGGTGCGGCGGCGGACCCGGCCACCGGTGCGGTGTACGGCGCCCGGCACGGTCTTCCCGGCGAGTTCACCGTCGGGGTGGCTCCGGCCCTCGCCCCGCCGGAGCGGCTCACGGAGCTGTACGCGGGGCACGTGAACCCGCTGGGGACGGCGACGACGTTGGTCGTCGTCGGCACCGACGCCGCCCTGGACAAGGTCGGCTGCACCCGGCTGGCCACGATGGCGCACGACGGCCTGGCCCGGTCGATCTCCCCGGTGCACACGATCCGCGACGGCGACTGCGCGTTCGCGCTGGCCACGGGAACGCGGTCCGCGCCGGACGCGACCGGGGTGTTCGCGTTGCAGGCGGCCGCGGCGGAGGTGACGGCGCGGGCCGTGGCGCACGCCCTGATCGCGGCGGAGGCGGCGCCGGACCGGCCGTCGTACTCGTCGCTCGTGGCGGGTCGGTGAGCGCGCCGAACCCGTGGCTGGGACGCCCGCGTGCGCCGCGCCCGCCGCCCGCGCCGGACCCGGACGCGGTGCGTCTGGTGGGGCTGCCCCGGCGGCGGGCCGCGGCCCGGGCGGTGAACGACGTGGTGCGGGGCGTGGACGTGCGCGCGTTCGGCGACGGCTGGACCGTGTCGTTCCTCAGCGGCCACTACACGCTGTGCCACACCCTCGACGAGCTGCTCGACGCCGTCGCCCCGTCCGGGGAGCGGGAGCTGCTGCGGGCGACCGTGCTGGCCGCGGCCGACGGGAGCGCGGGCCGGGACTGACCGGCCCGGCCGTCGGACGCCGCCGCCCCGGCCTGCGGTGCGGTCGGGACGGCGGCGCCGCGCCGTGCTGTGCCGTGCCGTGCCGCGCCGTGCCGCGCCGCGCCGGGCCGGGCCGGGCGCGGTCGGGACGGCGGCGTCGCGCCGGGTGCGGTCGGGACAGCGGTCGCGCGCCGGGTGCGGCCGGGTCAGTCGTCGTCGCGGTCGTCGTTCCGGTGGTCGTCGCGGTGATCGTCCCGGTCGTCGGCCTGGTCGTCGCGGTCGTGGTCGAGGACCTGGCCGGTGGCGGCGTCGATGTCGATGTCGTGCTCGATGGTGCCGTTCAGGACCTCGACCTCCCAGTGGTCCCGGTCGTCGTCGCCGGCGTCGCGGTCGTCGTCGCGGTCGTCCCGGTCGTCGCTGTCGAACTCGACCTTCGTGACACGGCCCCCGCCCGCGGCGGCCAGGGCGGCACGCTCGGCGGCGGCGCGGTCGACCGCGGGCGCGGCGGGTGCAGGAGCGGCGGTCGTCGGCGCGGAGGCGTCGGTGCGGGGCAGCTCCGGGGGCAGCAGGTCGGCGGTGCGCGCGATGGCGGCGCCGGTCGGGACGACGGCGAGCTCGTCGGGGGCACCGCCCGCCCCGAATGCGAGGGCGGTGCCCCCGCCGACGAGCAGGAGGCCGGTGGCGGCGACGGCGGCGACGGTGAGCGGGGTACGCACGATGATCTTCCTCCGGGGGTTTCGGCTGGTCCGGGTCGGTGCGACCCGGTGACGGTGGGAACTGTGCCGTCGTCGGCCCCAAGGTCGCGCTGCGTGAGCCCTAAGGCGGCGTTAGGGCCCGGAGCGGTCGAACTACAGTCGTCGGGGTGTCGACCATCAGCCCGGACGAGGGAGTGGCGCGCCGGCTGAAGGCCCTGGCCTGCACGGCGCCGCTGCACGACCTCGACGCCCGCAAGGGGCGGCTCGACTGGGACGCGACCGGCTACCAGATGGCCGAGATCGGGCTGCAGGCGATCGACCAGGTCACCCTGGCCATGGACTTCGACCACGGTGCGGACCACGCGGAGGTCGTCCGGCGGCTGCTGCCGTTCGTCGGCGCGCAGGTGCCGGGGGCCCCGCGGTCGGAGTACGTCCGCGTCGCACAGTGGGTGATCGACAACCTGATCAACGTGGGGTCGATCGACCGCGGGTTCGCCGTGGAGTACGGCACGACCGACGACGAGGGGCGCTACGTGCGTCGCCGGTTCGACTTCAAGCTGCTCGTCGAGGTCGCCGCCCCGGACGGCGGGATCTACCTGCGTGCCTCGGACGAGGCGATCAACGTGCTGGTCGGGGCGCTCGACACCGACGTCGAGTCGGCCCAGGAGGCGGCCGAGACGAAGCTGGAGACGCTGATCGTCCGCGGTCGTCTCGGCGACGCCCGGCTGGCGGCCGAGCAGGCCCGCTACCGGACCGTGCAGTACGCGGAGTCGTTGCGGCGCAAGCTGGAGGCCACCCGCCGCGACGTCCGGTCGGTGGACTGGCTGGACGCGGTCCCGCAGCTGCTCGACGAGGCGCTGACGCACATCGAGGCCCGCTACCGCGCCGAGACGATGATCAAGGCGAACATCGCCGACGCCCGCGACGAGGCCACCGAGCCGGGGCGCCGCCGGCAGGCCGCGGAGCTGGTGACCGTCGTCGACGACTGCATCCAGCGGCACACCCAGCTGCAGGCGCGGTTGCAGGAGGCGGGGGCCGCGTTCCGCGCCGAGCAGGATCGCCAGCAGTTCTCCGGGAAGCCGAAGCGGGCCGCCGTGGACGTGTTCGGGCAGCTCCTGCGGCCGTCGCTGGCGCTGACCGTCGAGGCGGCGCACGACCCGGTGACCGGCTACTTCGCGGCCGGGGCCGGTGTGCGCAACCCGTCGGTGCCGAGCCTGGGCGGGCTGGTCGAGACGTTGCTGACGCCGCCGAGCGACCGGGACCCGTTCGGCGCCGAGGTGCCCGAGCCGGAGCTCGCCCCGCAGCCGCGCGAGCGGTTCGGGGTGGAGACGTGGGCTGCCGCCGACGCCGTGCTGCCCGACGAGATCGAGCACCCGGTGCGGCTGTCCGCGGCGCTCGCGGCGGCCCGCGCCGCCGGGGCGGACCTACCGCAGCTGGTCGCGCTGCGGGCGGTGCACGCCGTCGGGACGGCGGTGGCCACGGCCCGGACCCAGGGTGACCCGTCGGTGCTGGTCGCCGTCGACGACGGGACGGTCCTCGACGACCCCGAGTTCGGCGGCGCCGACCTGCTGCTGGCGCGGGCCGGTGTGCTGGGTGGACAGACGAACCGACGGACGGCGCAGACATGAGTGACACCGAGACCGCGGCCCGCCTGGTCGGTTACGGCATGCGACCCAAGGCGCTGCCCGGACGCGACCCCGACTACGCCGACCTGGTCCGCCGCTACCGGGAGGACGACGAGTTCCGCACGACCGTGCAGCGCGTCGCCTCCGGCCTCGGCCTGGTCGTGCTCGCCGTCGACACCGGCCCGGGCATCGTCCTCGCCGCGACCGAGGGCTCGGTCTTCGAGATCCGGATGGACGAGTACGCCCGCCGCACCGCCCTGGCCAACCGCGGCGCGGACAAGGTCCTGCACGGCATCGCGCACCTCGCCGTCGCCGCGCTGGCCTTCCCCCGCCCCGATGACCTCGGCGACGACTCCTACGTCGGCCGGGTCTCGGTGGAGCTCGTCGACGGTGCCGTCCGCGAGGCCTGCCGGGTACTGAACGAGCGTGCCGCGGGTCCCGCCGACCCCGAGTCCGACGCCCCGCAGCTCGAGGAGGTCTGGCGGGTCTGGCAGCGCCGTCCGGAGGCCACCGCGACCAAGGACGGCCGGGTCGGGGAGTCCACCACCCGCGGGATCGTCGGCAAGGCCCTGCGGTTCCTCGCCGACCAGGGCTTCCTCGTGCCGGTCGGGGCGGAGGGCGCCTACCGGACGACGCCGCGCTACCAGGTGCAGGTGCGGGAGCTCGCCGCCCAGCGGGCCTTCGACGAGCTGCTGGCCCTGAACGTCCTGCCCGCCGCGACCGCCGCCGGGACCCTGGTGACCGAGCACGACGGAGTGTTCGACCCGCCGGGCGCCGGTGCGGAGGGCGCGGCCGGGCTGTCCGGGCCGGCGGAGTCCGCCGGCCCGTCGCCCGCTGCCCGGGGTGGCGGCCCGGCCGCTGCCTTCGACGGCACCGGTGGCCCCGAACGCGCCGGTGGCGCCGAACGTGCCGGTGTCCTCGACGGCGCCGATGACCCCGACGGCCTCGACGGAACGGGTGCCCCGCAGGAATTCGCTTACCGGGTAAGCGAATTCGCCCGGGAGGGTGCCGGGGGAGACGGCGTGGTGGCGGATGGCGTACCGGTCGGTGCCGATGTGGGAGGTGCCGGTGCGGAACTCGCTTACCCGGTAAGCGAATCCGCACCGGAGGGGGTCCCGGTCGGGGACACGGATGCCGGCCCGACAGCGCATGCCGGCCCGACAGCGCATGCCGGCTCGACAGCGCATGCCGGCGCGACGGACGAGCCCGGCCCGACGGATCGGGCGGACCCTCCGGCGACCGACGAACCCACGGAGGAACGCGATGTATGAGCTGACCCGCGTCCGCCTGTTCTCCGTCGGGCCGACCGCCGCGCGCTACCAGGACGTCGCGCTCGACCTGCGGGGCGTCGGCGCCCCGGTGAAGGTCGCCGTGCAGGAGGACCTGTTCGCCCCGGACGCGCTGGACCGCACGACGCCGCGGCGGCCGTCGCCGGCGTCGGTGCTGTTCCTGGAGAACGGTGGCGGCAAGTCCGTCCTGCTCAAGCTGATCTTCTCGGTGCTGCTGCCGGGGCGGCGTCAGGTCGTCGGCACCACCAGCACCACGGTGCTGGAGAACTTCGTGCTCGCCGAGGACGTGGCGCACGTCGTCTGCGAGTGGATGCACGTCGGCACCGGGCGGCTCCTGGTCACCGGGAAGGTGTCGGAGTGGCGCGGGCACGTCGCCTCCACAGATCCGGAGAAGCTGGCCGACGCGTGGTACTCCTTCCGGCCGGTTCCCGGGATGGGGCTCGACGACCTGCCGTTCACCCACGACGGCCGCCGGGTCACCCTGGCGGCGTTCCGGGAGCGTCTGCAGACCGCGCACCGCGAGCACCCCGACGCCGAGCTCGCCTGGGAGACCGGGCACCGGGACTGGACGCGCCACCTCGTCGACGTCGGTCTGGACCCGGAGCTGTTCCGCTACCAGCGCGCCATGAACGCCGGTGAGGGCGAGGCCGCCGAGGCGTTCTCGTTCTCCTCCGACGAGGCGTTCGTCGACTTCCTCCTGCGGGCGGTGCTCGACCCGGCGGAGCCGCAGAACGTCGCCGAGCTCGTCGCCGGGTACGCCGACCGGCTCGCCCAGCGCGAGGAGCTGGAGACCGAGCGGGAGTTCGTCGACGGCACGCTGTCCCGGCTGGAGCCGATGGTCGACGCCGAGGCCACCGCGACCGCGGCCCGCGACGCCGAGACCGCCGCGCGCGCCGAGCTGGCGGCGACCGCGTCGCGGATCGCGGCCCGCCGGGTCGCCGAGGAGGCCCGCTCGGTGACCGCCGCCGAGGAGGCCGCCGGCGCCGTCGAGGCCGAGCAGTCCGCGGCCCGTGCGGCGGAGCGGCTGCAGGACACCGTCGGTGAGCTGCGCAGACTCACCGCGGTCCTCACCGTCGAGGCCGCGGAGCGGACCGCGGCCGAGGCGACCCGCGAGCGCGACGACGCGTCGGCCGTGTCGATGGCCCGCGACGCCGTCGAACCGGTGCTGGCGCACCGCGTCGCCGCCGCCGAGGCCGCGCGGCTGCGCGCCCGCGTCGAGGAGGAGGAGCAGAAGTCCCGGCCCGCGCTCGCGGCTCGGCAGGACGCGGCCCGCGCCCTCGCCGCCGCGCTGGCCCGCGTCGCCGCGGAGGCCGACGCCGCCGCCGCCGCGGAGACCCGCCGCGCCGACGCCGAGGAGCGCGCGGCGGCCGCCCGTCGCGAGCAGGTCACCCGCACCGCCGACGCCGCCCGTGCCGAGAGCGCGGCCGGCGCCGCCCGCGAGGCCCTCGACGAGCTCGACACCCGGGTTGCGGCCGCCGTCGACGCGGGGCACCTGAAGGCGGGCTCGACCGCCGCCGACGTCGAGGACGAGGCGACGGCTGCCCGGATCGACGCCGAGCGGTGCGCCGCCGCGCTCGCCGACGCCGACACCGCCGCCGCGGCGATCCGTGAGGAGCGCCGGGCCGCCGAGACCCGCCGCACCGCGGCACAGGACGCGGCGGCCGCCGCCCGCGCCGACGCCGCGACCGCCGAGGCCGCACGATCCGCGGCGGAGGCCGAGGCCGTCGCGCTCGCCGGGGAGACCCGACCCGCGGAGCTGCTCGGGCTCGACGAGATCCGCCCGGACACCGACGCGGGCCTGGTCGTCGACACCCTGACCACCGCGATCCGCGGCGCCGAGCGGGAACGGACGACCCTGCACGGCGACCAGCGCCGCGACGAACGCGCGCTCGCCGCGCTCGGCGACGGCGGCCTGCTGCCCGACCCGCCCGAGATCGAGGACGTCCTCGCGGTGCTGGAGTCCGCCGGGATCACGGCCTGGTCCGGGCGTCGCTACCTGGCGAAGCTGCCCGCCCCCGACCGGGAGACCGTGCTGGCGCGGCTGCCGCACCTGGCCGGCGGAGTACTGCTCAACGACGCGCGCGACGCCGAGCGGGCCCGCACCCGGCTGGACTCCGCGCGGCTGCTGCCGGCCTGCCTGGTCGCGGTCGGCACCACCGCCGCGCTGCGCGCCGACGCCGACCCGGCGCCCGGGATCGACTTCGTCGTGCCGCCCAACCCGGCCCTGCACGACGAGGAGGCCGCCGAGCAGGTCCGGGTCCGCCTCGTCGCCGAGACCACCGAGCGCGCCGCCCGGCTCGCCGAGCTGGAGACCGTCCTCGACGACGACCGCAGGCTGCGGGACCGGTTTGCCGCGCTGCGCGACCGTCGTCCCACCCTCGCCGACCTCACCGAGGCCGCCGAGATCGCCGAGGCCGCACGGGCCGCGGCCGTCGCCGAGCACGAGGCGACCCGCGCCGCGGTCGAGGACCTCGACGAGCGCGCCGACCGGCTCGCCGCCGACCGGCCCGGCCTGGAACGGACCGCCGGGGACACGCGTCGCCGGGCGGACGCGCTGGCCGCGCTGCGCACCGAGCTCGCCCGCCGGGCGACGCACGAGGAGCGGATCCGCACCGGGGAGGCCGACGCCGCACGGGCCCGCGAGGAGGCCGACGCCGCCGGGACCACCGCCGACCGCGCCGCTCGCGAGGCCGCCGACGCCCAGCAGACCCGCGATCGGCAGCGCGGCATCGGCACCACCCTGCGCGACGAGGCCGCGGCCCTCCCGGTCTCCCCCGAGGAGATCGGCGACCCGGACGCGGAGCCGGACGGGACCCCAGAAGGATCGCTGGCCGAGCTGCGCGAGGAGTTCCAGCGGGCCCGCGACGCCTACGCCTCGGCCGCCGTCGACACCGACCTGCACGGTGCGCTGGAGCGGGCCGAGGCCGACGCGCGGGAGCGCCGGATCGCCGTCGACGGACTGCCGCGCACCGTCGTCGAGGCCGCGACGGCGTTCCTGCACACCCCCGACGGCGCCGACGCCGCCAGCCGTCGCGCCGCCGCGGAGCAGGCCAGGGCCGCCTACGACGAGGCCGAACGCCGTCGCGCCGACGCGGCGACGGAGCTGGCCGTCGCCCGTCGCGAGCTGGAGCGGTTCACCGGCGGCGAGCGGCCGATCGACCACGGTGCCGAGGGGCGCTCCGCGGACTGCGCGCCCTACGACGTGCCCCGCGACGCCGAGCACGGCCGTGAGCTGGTCGCCCGCGCCGCGGCCGACCTGGACGCGGCGGGCACGGAGCTGGAACGCCGTCGCCGGGCCCGGACCGCCGCCGAGGACGCCCACCGCACCGCCACCGACCTCGCCCGCGGGTTCGGGCTGGTCGTGTCCTCGTTGGACGAGACGCCCGAGCCGTCCGGGGTGCCGTTCGACGGCGACGTCGAAGCCGCGCAGGCCGCGCTCAAGCGCCACCAGAACGCCGTCCGCGACGCGGCGGGGGAGCGGACGCGCGCCGAGAAGAAGGTCCGCGAGGGTGTCGACGCCGTCGCCCGTTTCGCGCAGGACCCGCGGTTCGCGACCCTCACCTCCCCGGTGCACCGCCACATCGGCGGCGTCGACCGGTCGGAGATGCCGGGCCTCGCCGCGGAGTGGATCGCGGCGCTGCGCCCGCGGCTGCGTTCCCTCGACGACGACCTCGGGAACATCGAGCGGCACCGCTCCGGGATCGTCACCCGGCTGTCCGGGATGGTCGGCGAGGCGCTGCGCACGGTGCGCCTCGCCCAGCGGCTGTCCCAGCTGCCCGAGGGCCTCGGCGACTGGTCGGGCCAGCAGTTCCTGCGGATCCGGTTCGAGGAGCTGCCCGACGCGGCGCTGCGCCACGAGCTCGGCGCCGTCGTCGACCGCACCGCCACCGGGATGGCGGGCGGCAAGGCCAAGGACCGGCGCGACGGCATGTCCATGCTGCTGCGCGGGGTCAGGGCGGCGATGCCGAAGGGCGTCCGGGTCGAGATGCTGAAGCCCGACGCCGTGCTGCGCACCGAGCGGCTGCGCGTCTCCGCGATCAAGGACGTGTTCTCCGGCGGGCAGCAGCTGACCGCGGCGATCGTCCTGTACTGCACGATGGCGGCGCTGCGGGCGCACCAGCGCGGGCAGGGCAGGCGGGCGCACGCGGGCGTGCTGTTCCTCGACAACCCGATCGGACGCGCGTCGGCGGGCTACCTGCTGGAGCTGCAGTTCGGCGTCGCGCAGGCCCTCGGCGTGCAGCTGGTCTACACGACCGGGCTGTTCGACGCGGGCGCGCTGTCGTCGTTCCCGCTGCTCGTGCGGCTGCGCAACGACGCCGACCTGCGCGCGGGACGCAAGTACCTGTCCGTCGACGAGCGGGTCACCCGGTCGGTGCCCGACGCCGACGCCCCCGGCGGCCGGATCACCGCGGCGCGGATCTACCGGCGCCCCGAGGCCGTGGTGCCCGCCGGCGCAGGCAACGACGGTGCAGGCCGCGCCGGTGCAGGCGACGGCGCGGGATCGGCAGGATGACCGTGCCCGGGGACGCAGGGGCTGCGCTCGGGCCGGTCGCGGAACGGCTCGCGGAGCTGCTGCGGGCCTCCGGGCGGACCCGGATCCCGCGCTCGGCGGTGCGCGCGGCGTTCCTGCGGGCCGACCCCACGATGGTCGGCAGCGTCGACGCCCGGCGGAACCTGGCCGCGGTCCTGGCCGAGCTGACCGCCGCGGGGGTGATCGAGCCGACCGACCGCGCCGACGACGGCAGCCCGCCGTTGCCGAACTCGGTCCGGCTGCTGCGTACCGCCCCGGCCCCGGCGCCGCAGGACCGCACCCCGTGGCACGCCGAGCTGTCCTGGGCGGCGGGCCTGCCCCGGCCGTCGCCGACGCTGCTGCAGGTCAACGAATGGCTGTTCCGGCACGCGGCGCGGGCGGTCGAGGTCCCGCTGCGGGAGCGCGCACTGGAGATCACCGGCGACGAGAAGGCGTTCGACGGCCGCCTGCCCGGCGCGCTCTCCCTGGCGACCCTGCGGGCGCGCCGGGTCGTCCCGCCGCTGCACCGCGAGCCGCTGCCCGGGGGTGGGCCGGTGCTGCTCGTCGTCGAGAACGCCGACACGATGGACTCGCTGCTCCGGGCGCTGCGCCCCGAGCCGGGCGCGGTCGGCGGGGTCGCCTGGGGCGCCGGGGACGCGTTCACCGCGTCGGTGCTCGCGCTGCGGGAGGCCCCGCCGTCGGAGGTCCGGTACTCCGCGATCCGGTACTTCGGCGACCTCGACGCGGCGGGGCTGCGGATCCCGCGCCGCGCGGGCGAGCTGGCCGTCGCCGAGGGGCTGCCGCCGGTGCGGCCCGCGACCGGGCTGTACCGGGCGCTGCTGGAGCACGGCCGTCCGGCGGCCGCGTCGAGCGTCGACCACGCCGACGTCGAGTGGCTCGATCCCGCGCTGCGCGGCCCCGTCCGCGACCTGTTCGCGTCAGGTGCACGCCTGGCCCAGGAAGCCGTAGGCGCCGAGCACCTGGCCGACGACACAGCCTGGCGCGCGGGGCTCGCCCTCGACTGAGTGGTCCCACACGGGTTCCGGTGTCCCACACGGGACCCGAACCCGTGTGGGACGCACGACCCCGTGTGGGAGCGGGTGACTTCGTCGTCAGGGGGGTGGTGGAGCGAGGGTCAGGTCCACTCGGAGGCCGTTGGTGGGGGGTGAGGTCACGGTCAGGGATCCGCCGGCCTGTTCGGCGGTGCGTCGGGCGATGTCGAGGCCCAGGCCCGTCGAGCCGCCTCCGCTGACCCCGCGCGAGGTGGGGTCGGTGCCCGGTGGCAGGCCGGGACCGTCGTCGTGCACGACGATCCGGGCGCCCCCGCCCGGGCGGGCCGTCAGCTCCACGCCGAAGGCCGTCCCGTCCGGGGTGTGCGCGAACACGTTGCCCAGCAACGCGTCCACGCACGCCTCCAGGTCACCCGGCGCGCAGGCCACCGGCAGCGGGCCGTCGGCCAGGTGCAGGGTCACCGCACGGTCGGTGTCCTCGGCCAGCACCCGCCAGAACTCCACCCGCTCCCGGACGACGGCCGCCGCGTCCGTGCTGCGGGCCGTGCCGCCGCCGCGTCGCCGGGCCTGCTCGATCGCGCCGGTGACCGCCCGCGCGACGCCGTCGACCCCGGCCGAGATGCGGGCGACGTCGTCCGGGTCGCGCAGGGCCTCGGCGTCGAGGCGCAGCGCGGTGAGCGGGGTGCGGACCCGGTGCGCGAGGTCCGCGACGTTCTCCCGCTCCTCGCGCAGCAGCTCCGAGATCCGTCCGGCCAGCCCGTTCAACGCCCCCGCGACGACGCCGAGCTCGGCCGGGGCACCGGGGTCGGCGCGCGCGGACAGGTCCCCGGCCGCGAGCCGCTCCGACACCCCGGACAGGTCGGTGGCGGCGTCGACGAGGGTGCGGGCCAGCCGGTCCGCGACCAGCAGCCCGCCGGCGAGCAGCACCAGCGAGAGCCCGCCCAGCAGCAGCCAGGAGCGGGTCACACCGCGGGTGAGCTCGGCGTCGGGGACGAACACCCGGATCGCGGCGTTGCCGCCCGCGGCACCGGTCACCGCGAACACCAGCTCGCGCCCGCCGGGCGCCTCGGTCGACGCGCTCGTCCCGAGCAGCCCCAGCCGGACCACCGGGCTGCGCGGTGCGGGCGCGCCGAGGACGGTGCCGTCGGGCAGGAACACCGAGACGTCGGAGGCGTCGCGGCCGTCGGCGTTCTGGACGGCGGGGGTCAGCACCGACCGGTCGCCGCCTGCGACGGCCGGGGTCAGCACCTGGGCCTGGACGGTCGCGGCGGACACCGCCGAGCTCTCCGCGACCGAGCGGATCAGCGTCGCGAGCGGGACCGCGAACGCGACCAGCACCAGCAGCACGGTCGCCCCGACGAGGACGAGGATGCGCCGCCGCATCAGGCGGTGCCCGGTCCGGTTCCCGACGGCGCTGACGGCGCTGACGGCGCTGACGGCGCTGACGGCGCTGACGGCGCGGACAGCCGGACCCCGACGCCGCGCACCGAGTGCAGGTAGCGCGGGGCCTGCGCGGTCTCGCCGAGCTTGCGGCGCAGCCACGACAGGTGCACGTCGACGGTCTTGTCGGCGCCGCCGTAGGGCTGCTGCCACACCTCGGTCATCAGCTCCCGCTTGCCGACGACCTGGTCGGCGCGGGCGGCGAGGTGGTGCAGCAGGTCGAACTCGCGCGGGGTCAGCTCCAGCTCGGCGCCGTCGAGCACCGCGCGCCGCGACCGCGGGTCCACCGACAGCCCGCCGACGACGACCGTCGGGGCGCCGGCCCCGTCGCCGAGCCTGCGCAGCACCGCGCGGATCCGGGCGTCGAGCTGGGCGGCGGCGAACGGCTTGACCAGGTAGTCGTCGGCGCCCGCGTCGAGCACGGAGACGATCTCGGTCTCGTCGTCGCGGGCGGTGGCGACGATCACCGGCACCGTGCTGGCGCCGCGCAGCATGCGCAGCATGGTGGTGCCGTCCATGTCGGGCAGGCCGAGGTCGAGCACCACGAGGTCGGGCCGCTTCCCGACGGCGTGCTCCAGCCCCGCCATCGCGGTCGGGGCGGAGTCGACGGCGTGCCCCCGCTCGGTCAGCCCGCGGATGAGGGCACCGCGGATGCCGGGGTCGTCCTCGACGATCAGGATCTGGGCCACGGGAGGAGAACCTATCCGCCGTGACCGCGCCCGCGGTGGGTCCCAGCCGTCGCTTGTGTCCCGTTTAGGGATCCGTTAACCGGGGTCCGGGGCATGCTGTGCGCGTGGAACGACCGACCCGCCCCGTGCTGCAGATCGCGCTCTGGACCGCCGCGGCCGCCGGCGCCCTGCTCCTGGGCCTGACGGCCGTCGGGAGCATCGGCAGCGACCTCGCCGGCACCCAGACACAGCCGCTGAGCGCCGAGCAGGTGGACGCCCGGCTGGCCCAGCACTCCGCCGCAGCCACCTCCACCGCCCCTGCCGCCCCGGCACCCGCCCCGGCACCGACATCGGTGCCGGTGGCCGCCCCGCCCGCGGTGGTGCAGGCCGGGGCCGCGGGGAACGTCCTGGCCCGCTGTGAGGGCGCGACCCCGCGGATCGTCTCGGTCAACCCCGCGCAGGGCTGGGAGCGCGATGACGACAAGGACATCGGCCCGGCCGAGGTCGTCTTCGACGGCGACGACGTACCGGACGTCCTGGTCACCCTGAGCTGCGCGGGCGGGGTGCCGACCGGCCGGGTCGCGGCCGTCCCCGAGGACTGAGCGGCCCCGGGGACGCTTCCGGAGGACGCTCGCGGGGGACGCCGGGGCCCGCGGGCCGCGGCGGGCTCAGCCGCCGGCGAACGGCGGGAGCACGTCGAGGGTGGCCGCCCCGCCCACCACCGCGGAGCGGTCGCGCACCGCCACCTCGTCGAGCAGGAAGCTGCAGCGCAGCAGGACCCGCTCCAGCTCCGGGCCGTGCGCGGTGCCGAGCGCGGCGACGGCGTCGGCCACCGTCGCGCCGGCGGGCAGCTCCACGGCCTCCTCGCCGGTCCCCGCGGCGGCCTTGGCCGCGGCGAAGTACCGGACGGTGAGGGTCCTGGTCTCCAGGGACAGGGTCATGGTCATCCTCCGATCGCGCTCATTGGGCGCGCAGGCTGCAGGAATCCGGGGTCGTCGATGCCGTGGCCGGCCTTCTTGCCCCACATCGCGTCGCGCCAGACGTCGGCGATCTCGGCGTCGGTCGCGCCGCCGCGGAGCATGGCGCGCAGATCGGTCTCGCCGGTGGCGAACAGACAGGTGCGGACCTGGCCGTCGGCGGTGAGCCGGGTCCGGTCGCAGGCCCCGCAGAACGGGCGGGTCACCGAGGCGATCACACCGACGGTGGCCGGGCCTCCATTGACCACGAACTTCTCGGCGGGAGCCCCGCCGCGGTCCTCGTCGGACGGGGTGAGCACGAAGCGCTCCTCGAGCCGCGCCAGGATCTCGTCGGCGGTGATCATCTCGGTGCGACGCCAGCCGTGCTGGGCATCCAGCGGCATCTGCTCGATGAACCGCAGCTGGTAGCCGTGGGCCAGCGCGAACTCCAGCAGGTCCGCGGCCTCGTCGTCGTTGACACCGCGCAGCAGCACCGCGTTGATCTTCACCGGGGCCAGGCCCGCGGCCTGCGCGGCGGCCATCCCGTCGATGACGTCCGACAGCCGGTCGCGCCGGGTGATCTGCGCGAACCGCTCCGGGCGCAGGGTGTCCATCGAGACGTTGAGCCGGTTCACCCCGGCCGCCGCGAGGGCCTCGGCGCGACGGGCGAGCCCGATGCCGTTGGTCGTCAGCGAGATGTCCGGACGGGGCTCCAGCGCCGACGCGGCGGCGAAGATGTCCTCCAGGCCCTTGCGCAGCAGCGGCTCGCCGCCGGTGAACCGCAGCTCCTCGACACCGAGGTCCCGCACGGCGAGCGCGATCAGCCGGTTCAGCTCCGCGTCGGTCAGCTGCTCGGAGCGCGGCATCCAGTCCAGGCCCTCGGCGGGCATGCAGTAGGTGCAGCGCAGGTTGCAGCGGTCGGTGAGCGAGATCCGCAGGTCGGTCGCGACCCGTCCGAACCCGTCGACGAGACGGGGGTCGGCCGGGCGGGACGGGTCCCGGGACGTGCCGCCCCGCAGCGACGGCAGGCCGAGCTGGGTGGTCATGGGGCCGAGGCTAGCCGCCGACGGCGACGCTCGCCCAGAGCGGGTTTCCGCAGCTCAGACCGGTATTCCGCACCCGCGGACGTGGCTGCGGCCACGTTGTCGCAGGTGCGGAACTAGTCACCGTGTACCTAGTCGAAGAACTAGTCACACGGTTACGTCCGGTGGGCCTTCAGCTCCTGCCGGGCGACGGAGCGGACGTGCACCTCGTCCGGTCCGTCGGCGAAGCGCAGGGCGCGCGCCCACGCGTAGAAGTAGGCCAGCGGGGTGTCGTCGCTCATCGCCGCGCCGCCGTGCACCTGCATCGCCCGGTCGATCACCGTGCAGGCCATCCGGGGCACCACGACCTTGATCGAGGCGATCTCGGTCGCCGCGCCCTTGGCGCCGTGCGCGTCGATCAGCCAGGCCGTCTTCAGGGTGAGCAGCCGGGCCTGCTCGATCTCCATCCGGGACAGCGCGATCTGCTCGCGCACCACGCCCTGGTCGGCCAGCGGCCCGCCGAAGGCCACCCGCGACCGTGCGCGCTCGGTCATCAGGTGCAGGGCACGCTCGGCCATGCCGATCAGCCGCATGCAGTGGTGGATCCGGCCGGGGCCCAGGCGGGCCTGGGCGATCGCGAAGCCGCCGCCCTCCTCGCCGAGCAGGTTCGACGCGGGCACCCGCACGCCGTCGAACCGTAGCTCGGAGTGCCCGTGCTGGTCCTGGTAGCCGAAGGTCGGCAGGTGCCGCTCGATGGTGAGGCCCGGGGTGTCGCGCGGGACGAGGATCATCGACTGGCGGCGGTGGTTCGACACGGTGTCGTCGTCGTCCGCGGCGGTCTTGCCCATGACGATGAAGATCCGGCAGCGCTCGTCGGCGGCACCGGAGATCCACCACTTGCGGCCGTCGATGACGTAGTCGTCGCCGTCGCGCCGGATCCGGGTCTGGATGTTGGTGGCGTCGGAGGAGGCGACGTCCGGCTCGGTCATCGCGAACGCCGAGCGGATCTCGCCCGCCAGCAGCGGTTCCAGCCACTCCTGCTTCTGCGCGGGGGTGCCGAACAGGTGCAGGGTCTCCATGTTCCCGGTGTCGGGGGCCTGGCAGTTGATGACCTCGGGGGCGATCACCGGCGACCAGCCGGACACCTCGGCGACCGCGGCGTAGTCCACGTTGGACAGGCCCGAGACGTCGGGCAGGAACAGGTTCCACAGGCCCCGCTCGCGGGCCTCGGCCTTCAGCTCCTCCACCACCGGTGGCAGGTCCCACTCCTGCGGCGTGCCGCGCCGCTGCGCACGGAAGGCGTCGTAGGCGGCCTCGGACGGCAGGATGCGCTCGTCGAGGAAGGCGCGCATGCGCCCGGTGTAGTCGGCGGCCACGGCGCTGGGTGCGAAGTCCACGCCGAGGATCAGACCACACGCCGTCGTCGGGTGGCAGGTCGTGCGTCGACGGTCCGCCGTGGCCTCGCCGCAGGCGCGACCCTAGTATCGCGACCGTGCCGCACTTCAGGATCTCCGAGGCCGCCCGACTGCTCGGCGTCAGCGACGACACCGTCCGCCGCTGGGTGGACGCGGGGACGCTGCCGGTGCAGGCCGACGCGTCGAACCGCAAGGTCATCGACGGTGCCGCGCTCGCCGCGTTCGCCCGCGACCACGCGACCGCCCCGCCGGACCCCTCGGTGGTGCAGCGCTCGGCCCGCAACCGGATGGTCGGCCTGGTCACCTCGGTGCTGGCCGACACGGTGATGGCCCAGGTGGAGATGCAGTGCGGGCCGCACCGCGTGGTGTCGCTGATGAGCAGCGAGGCCGTGCGCGAGCTCGGTCTCGAGCCCGGTGCGCTCGCGGTGGCGGTGATCAAGTCGACGAACGTGGTGGTGGAGACGCCGGGCGGACACCTGTGATCCCGGGGGCCGGCACCGCCGCCGCGCCGGCCCCGACCCGGCGCCGCGAGGGTGCCGCCGACCGCCACGGCACCGGCGTCGGCCTGCCGGTCTGGATGTGGATCCCGGCCGGCATCGGCTTCGCCGTGATCGCGCTGCCCGTGCTCGGCCTGCTCTGGGAGGCCGACTGGGCCGAGACCCCCCGCCTGCTCACCAGCGAGGCCGCGCTGTCGGCGCTGCGCCTGTCGCTGCTGACCGCGGCGATCTCCACGACGCTGTGCCTGCTGCTCGGCGGGCCGCTCGCGGTGGTCCTGGCCCGCGGCCGGATCAACCGGCTGCCCCGCCTGATGCGCGGGATCCGCTCGGTCGTGCTGCTCCCGCTGGTGTTGCCGCCGGTCGTCGGCGGACTCTCGCTGCTGTTCCTGCTCGGCGCCAACGGCCTGGTCGGACAGGGGCTGGACACCGCGTTCGGGATCTTCATCCCGTTCTCGACGGCCGCCGTGGTCCTGGCCCAGACCTTCGTCGCGATGCCGTTCCTGATCGTGTCGCTGGAGGGCGCGCTGCGGACCGCGGGGGAGCGCTACGAGGCGACGGCGGCCACCCTCGGCGCGTCGCCGGGGCTGGCGTTCCGCCGGGTCACCGTGCCGCTGGTGCTGCCCGGCCTGGCGTCCGGGCTGGTCCTGGCCTTCGCCCGCTGCATGGGTGAGTTCGGTGCGACGATCGCGTTCGCCGGCAGCCTGGAGGGCACCACCCGGACCCTGCCGCTGCTGGTCTACCTGCAGGGCGAGACCGACGTCGCGGGGGCCGTCGCGCTGTCGCTGCTGCTGGTGGTCGTGTCGCTGGTGGTGATCGTCGTCGGGCGACCGCGGGGTCTGGACGGCCGCGGATGAGCAGCGGCGGCGACACGGTGGAGCCCGGTGTGGAGCTGAGGGCGAGGCTGGACCGGGACGGGTTCGCCCTGGACCTGGAGCTGTCGGTCGCCGCGGGCGAGGTGCTCGCGGTGCTCGGCCCGAACGGGGCGGGCAAGTCCACGATGCTCGGCATCCTGTCCGGGCTGCTGCGTCCGGACGCCGGGCACCTGCGCGTCGACGGCCGGACGCTGCTCGACACCGCAGACGGGACCTTCGTGCCGCCGCACCGGCGCGGTGTCGGGCTGCTGGCCCAGGAACCGCTGCTGTTCCCGCACCTGTCGGCGCTGGCGAACGTCGCGTTCGGGCCGCGGGCCCAGGGCACGCCCCGCGCCGCGGCCGAGTCCCGGGCCCGTGACCTGCTCGACGCCGTCGGTGTCGGCGGGCTCGCCGCCCGCCGCCCCGCGCAGCTCTCCGGCGGGCAGCAGCAGCGGGTCGCGCTGGCCCGCGCGCTGGCCCCCCGCCCGGGGCTGCTGCTGCTCGACGAGCCGCTCGCCGCTCTCGACGTCGACGCCACCCCCGCCATGCGCACCCTGCTGCGCCGGGTCATCGCCGACGGCAAGCAGACCGCCCTGCTGGTCACCCACGACGCGCTCGACGCGCTCGTGCTCGCCGACCGCGTCGTCGTGCTGGACCGGGGCCGGATCGTCGAGTCCGGTCCCGCCCGGGACGTCCTGGCCCGTCCGCGGAGCGCGTTCTCCGCCCGGATCGCGGGGCTGGACCTGGTGCCGGGCACCGCCGAGGGCTCGGGGGTGCGCACCGCCGACGGGACCGAGATCCAGGGCCGCGCGGTCGAGGTCACCGCGGGCGAGCCCGCGGTCGCGGTGTTCCCGCCGTCGGCGGTGGCGGTGCACGGCAGCAGGCCCGGGGGCAGTCCGCGCAACGTCTTCCCGGTCCGGATCGCCGCGCTGGAGCCGCGCGGGGACACCGTGCGGCTGCGGGCCGTACCCGTCGCCGGGGGGCCGGACTGGGTGGCCGGGCTGGCCGCCGACGTCACCCCGGCCGCCGTCGCCGAACTGGGTGTCGAACCCGGCCACGAGGTGTGGTTCGCGGTGAAGGCGACCGAGGTCGCCGTGCACGGCCGGCACGCCTGAGCGCAGCGACCGATCCGCTGATCGCGCAGCTCGGCGCCCTGCCGGACCCCGGTCGGCAGGCGTGCCCGGCACCCCCGGTGCCGAAACACTCCGTCACCCGGGTGGTCCCATGTGTCACCCGGACCACCATCGTGTCTCTCGCATCAGGCGTCACAGGCGCATACCGTCGCTGTCTGTGAGTCCACTGCGTCCCCGCGCCGCCCGACTGGTCACTGCCGGTGTCCTGGCGGTCGCGTTCGGTGTTCCTCTCGCACCGACGGCGTCCGCCACCGAGACGGCGCAGTCGGCGCAGTCGGCGCCTGCCGGATACCTGGTGCAGACGGCGACCGACGGACAGACCCGGGCCGCCGCCGAGTCCGTCGGCGTCGAACCCACGGCCACCTTCGACAGCGTGGTGCACGGCTTCGCCGCGGACCTCACCCCCGCCCAGGCGACCGAGCTGCGCGACCGGCCCGGCGTCGTCGGGGTGGAGGAGGACCGCACGATCTCCCCGCTCGACCCGCAGGCCGTCCACCAGGACGCGCCGGTCGTCCCGCTCGCCACTGCCGAGCAGGCGCCGGGCAACTGGGGGCTGGACCGCATCGACCAGCCGAACCTGCCGTTGGACGGGCAGTACCGGCACACCGCGACCGGCGCCGGGGTGGACGTCTTCGTCCTCGACACCGGCGTCGACGCGAGCCACCCGCAGTTCGGCGGCCGGGCGAAGCTCGAGCTCAACACCATCGACCGGACCGACACCGACTGCGACGGGCACGGCACCGTCGTCGCGGGGATCGCCGCGTCGACGGACTACGGCGTGGCACCGGGCGCGAACGTGCGCGCGGTGAAGGTGCTCGACTGCAACGGCACCGGGACGCTGTCGTCGCTGATCGCCGGTCTGGACTGGGTGTCGAAGAACAAGCGCGGCCCCGCGGTCGCGGTGATGTCGTGGAGCTACGGCGGCTCGCCGATGCTCCAGCAGGCCGTCCAGCGCATGATCGACTCCGGGGTGTTCGCGGCGTCCTCGGCGGGCAACACCGGCGGCGACGACTGCACCGCGCTGCCCCGCGCGATCGACGACGTGCTGGTCGTCGCGAACTCGACGATCGACGACAAGCGCGCCTCGAACTCCTCGACCGGCCGCTGTGTCGCGCTCTACGCGCCGGGCACCCGGATCGTCGCGCCGGTCCCCGGTGGCGGCACCGCCTCCTACAGCGGGACCTCGATGGCCGCGCCGTTCGCGGCCGGGGTGGCGGCGCTCTACAAGCAGGCCCGCGGGGACGCCCCGGCCACCACCGTCAAGAAGTGGATCGTCGACAACGCGGTCCCGGGGAAGATCGACGGCGGCGACACCGGCGGCACCCCGAACCGGCTGCTGCAGACCGGCGGGCTCTAGCTCCGGGCCCCGTCGGTCCGGGCCTCGTCGGCCCACTCCCACAGCTCGTACGCGGGCTGGTCGAGCAGGTCGTTCAGCTCGGCCGGGTCGTACGACGGGGCCGCGACCCACACCGTCCGGTCGGTCCTCAGCCAGGCGAGGCGTGGTCCGCGGACCCCGGAGAGGTCGGGCGCACCGTCCTGCGCCGGGTGGCGGTCCAGCAGCGCGTCCCAGCCGTCCGGTCCCGCCTCGTCGAGCGCGCCGAGCACGGTCCCGCTGGTCACCGGCTCGCCGTGGTCGGCGACCGACGCCGCGATCCGGTCCGGGTCCACCACCCCGTCCGGCAGCACCCCCGCCGCGACCAGCACGTCCAGCACCCGGTCCAGCCGCTCCCGGCCCTCCGCCGACAGTGCGGGCACCACCCGCACCGCGTCCGGCAGCGTCGAGGTCGCACCACCGGCGCCGGGCACCACGACCTCCGTCGCCGGCACCGCGGGCGCGAGCTCGGCGTGGCGCGCGAGCCGCCACGACCGCCGGGCCAGGAACCCGAACACCGCGACGGCCACCGCGGCCGCCACGAACGGGATCGCCCGACCGGTCTGCAGGCCGGCCACGACGAACCAGCCGCCGACCACCACCGCCCCCGCCACCGAGACTGCTGCGGAGACCCGGTCGACCGTGCCAGGGCGTGCCATGCCCGCAGGATAGGCGCGACCCCCGGTCACCCGGATAGCGTCCGGCGCATGCCCGGCACGCCCCCCGCCGACCTCGCGTCCCTCACCCGTCGCTACCTCGCCCCCGCCACCGCCGAGTGCCCCACGTTCGTCGAGGACACCGAGTGGGAGCCGATCGTCGACGGCGTCGACTACTTCGCCCGGCTGCGGGACCTGTTCGACCGGGCGGGGCCCGGCGACACGGTGCTGGTCACCGGCCTGAACCTCGAACCCGACATGGACCTGCGCGGCCTGGCCCCCGACGAGGAGGGCTACGAGGCGCTCGCCGACCGCTTCGCGCGCCTCGTCGACGCCGGAGTCGACCTGCGCGTGCTGCTCACCGCGGCGGTGTTCTCCGGGTCGGTGCCCGGGGTGGCGATCGGGCCGTTCCGGGCGAACGCGTTCGCCGCGCTGGAGCTGCGCCGCCGCCCGCAGCTGGCCGGACGGGTGCTGCTCGACTGGTCGGGCTCCGGGATCGGCTGCCACCACCAGAAGGTGGTGCTCACCCACGTCGGCGGCGAGCTGACGGCGTTCGTCGGCGGGCTGGACCTGTCCGCCAACCGGTTCGACGCCGAGCCGCACGACCGGCTGTCCATCGGCGAGGAGCGCTGGGGCTGGCACGACGGTGCCGCCGCGCTGCGCGGGCCCGGTGCCGCCCGGGTGTGGGAGGTCTACCGCGGCCGGTGGACCGAGGCCGCCACGCTCCCGCCGCGCCGGTTCATGGTCGGCCCCACCGACTGGGAGCCGATGAACCCCGAGCCGTTCGTCGCCGACCTGCCGCCGCCGCCGCCGCCGGCCCCGCCGTACCCCTCCCCGGGCACCGCGGTGCAGGTCCTGCGCTCGCTGCGGCCGTGGAAGATCGACCACTTCGGGATGCTCTACCGGCGGCACTGGACGGTGCTCCCGCGGCACGGCGTGCAGGAGGTCTTCCACACGCTGTCCGCGGCGATCCGCGGCGCCCGGCGCTACGTCTACCTGGAGGACCAGTACTTCTTCGAGGTCCCGGGCGGGCGGCGGGCGTTCCGGCTCTACGGGTTGCTGCGCGACGCCGCCGCCCGCGGGGTGAAGGTCGTGCTCGTCTGCTCGGGACGCAAGGACCCGGTCGACGCCGGGGTGAACAAGTTCCGTCGCCGCGTCACCGGCGACGTCCAGCGTGGCGTGATCGACCAGCTCGCCCCGGGCGACCGCGGCAACGTGATCATGCACCGGATCGAGGACCTCACCGTCCACACCAAGCTGGCGCTGGTCGACGACGTCTTCGCCTCCATCGGGTCGGCCAACTTCTTCTCCCGCTCGATGCGCGGCACCGACACCGAGCTGTCGACGGCGTTCGTCACCTCCGGCGACCAGGTGCGTGACCTGCGGGTACGGCTGTGGGCCGAGCACCTGCGCACCGAGCTGACCGACGAGCTCGCCCCCCGGCTGGCCGACCTGGACCTCGCCCTGGGCATGTGGCGGCCGGAGTGGCTGCCGCCGGACGCGCCGGCCGGGACCTGGCGGGTGCCCGGCTACCCCGCCGGGTTCGCCCCGGCCGAACGGGTGCTGGTGCCGGTCGGGCCCTGGCCCGAGTCCTCCCCGCGGCCGCTGCGCCGCGCGGCCCACGGGGCACGGCGCGGGGCGGCGAAGGTCGCGCAGTCCGGGAGGCGCCGCCTGTCCTCGTCGTGATGTCGCGTGCTGCCGACGGGTGTTGGCAACCGCGTCGTCCGGGGTGAGGATGTGACGACCAGCACTGAGCCACCCGAGGAGTACGACGTCGTGATCCCCGCCGGAACCCCCGCCGTCCCGTCCTATGCGTCCGGGATCTCGGACACCCCGCTGCTCGGCGACACCATCGGGGACAACCTCGACCGCACGGCCGCCCGGGTCCCGGACAACGACGCGCTCGTCGAGGTGCAGACCGGGCGCCGCTGGACCTACCGCGAGCTGCGGGCCGCCGTCGACGACCTGGCCACCGGGCTGCTCGCGACCGGGCTCACCGTGGGGGACCGGCTCGGGATCTGGTCGCCGAACACCGCGGAGTGGACGCTGACCCAGTTCGCGACGGCCAAGATCGGCGTCGTCCTGGTCAACATCAACCCGTCCTACCGGACCCACGAGCTGGAGTTCGTGCTCAAGCAGGCCGGGATCTCGACGTTGGTGTCGGCGTCGTCGTTCAAGACCTCCGACTACGAGAAGATGATCGCCGAGGTCCGGCCGAACTGCCCCGACCTGGAGCAGGTCGTGATCACCGGATCGCCCGAGTGGGACGCGCTGGCCGCGGGCGACGCCTCCCGCCGCGACGAGCTGGCGCAGGTCCAGGCGTCGCTGACGGCCGACGACCCGATCAACATCCAGTACACGTCCGGGACGACCGGGTTCCCGAAGGGCGCGACGCTGTCGCACCACAACATCCTCAACAACGGCTACTACGTCGGCCGGACCTGCGGCTACACCGAGGCCGACCGGGTCTGCATCCCGGTGCCCTTCTACCACTGCTTCGGCATGGTCATGGGCAACCTCGCCTGCTCCACCAGCGGCGCGACGATGGTCGTCCCGGCGCAGGGCTTCGACCCGAAGGCGACCCTGCACGCCGTGCAGCAGGAGCGCTGCACTTCGCTCTACGGGGTGCCGACGATGTTCATCGCCGAGCTCAACGACCCGGACTTCGGTTCCTACGACCTGTCCACCCTGCGCACCGGGATCATGGCCGGCTCGCCGTGCCCGGTCGAGGTGATGAAGCAGGTCGTCGACCGGATGGGCATGACCGAGGTGACCATCGCCTACGGCATGACCGAGACCAGCCCGGTGTCGACCCAGACCCGCGCCGACGACACCCTCGAACGGCGGGTGTCCACGGTCGGGCGGGTGCACCCGCACCTGGAGGTCAAGGTCGTCGACCCGGAGACGGGCCGGACGCTGCCCCGTGGCGAGCCCGGCGAGCTGTGCACCCGCGGCTACTCGGTGATGCTGGGCTACTGGGAGCAGCCGGAGAAGACCGCCGAGGTCATCGACCGCGCCCGCTGGATGCACACCGGCGACCTCGCCGTGATGGACGACGAGGGCTACCTCAACATCACCGGCCGGATCAAGGACATGGTCATCCGCGGCGGGGAGAACGTGTACCCGCGCGAGATCGAGGAGTTCCTCTACACCCACCCCGACGTCGTCGACGCCCAGGTCATCGGGGTCCCCGACGAGCGCTACGGCGAGGAGCTCTGCGCCTGGGTGGTGCTGCGCGAGGGCGCGGCGACCATGACCGCCGACACGCTGCGCGAGTTCGCCACCGGGAAGCTGGCGCACTACAAGATCCCGCGCTACGTGCTCGTCGTCGACGAGTTCCCGATGACGGTCACCGGCAAGGTCCGCAAGGTCGAGATGCGCGAGAAGTCGGTCGGGCTGCTGGACCTGGAGGGTGCGGCGAACGTCCGAAACGCCTGACCCCGGACGGGTTCCCAGGCGTACCATCGGTGACGGCGCGTCCGGGGAGCCCGGGCGCGTTTGTCGTGCACGCAGCAACACAGCAAGCAGGAATCGAGGACGACGGTGCCCACCGGCAGGGTGAAGTGGTACGACGCGGAGAAGGGCTTCGGGTTCCTCTCCCAGGACGGCGGTGAGGACGTCTACGTGCGCAAGGCGGCGCTGCCGTCCGGCGTGGAGGCGCTCAAGTCCGGCCAGCGGGTCGAGTTCGGGATGGCCGAGGGCCGCCGCGGTCCGCAGGCGCTGTCCGTGCGCATCGTCGAGAAGCAGGCGTCCGCGGTGGAGAACACCCGCCGCCCGGCCGAGGAGCTGCACGGCCTCATCGAGGACATGATGGGGCTGCTGGAGAACAAGATCCAGCCGGCGCTGCGGCACGGGCGCTACCCCGACCGCAAGACCTGCAAGCTGGCCGCCGAGGCCGTGCGGGCCGTGGCCCGCGACCTGGACGGCTGACCCACCCGCCCCGCCGGGCCGCAGCGGGGCGGGGCGGGGCGGAATGGTCGCCGGGGCGGGCGGCGTTGGGGCGGGTGTGCGCCTGTCGATGTTGGACCGCTCGCGGACGCGGGCCGGGGAGCCCGACGCCGCCGCGGTCCGCGGGACGGTGTCGCGCGCGGTGCGCGCCGAGCAGCTCGGCTACCACCGGTTCTGGGTGGCCGAGCACCACGCCGTGCCCGGGATCGCGTCGGGCAGCCCGCCGGTCCTGATGGCCGCGGTGGGCGCGGCGACGTCGCGGATCCGGGTCGGCTCGGGCGGGCTCATGCTGCCCAACCACCAGCCGCTCGTCGTCGCGGAGCAGGTCGCGTTGCTGGAGGCGCTGCACCCCGGGCGGATCGACCTGGGGATCGGGCGCTCGCCCGGGTTCACCGAGCCGGTGCGCCGTGCCCTGCGTGCCGGGGCCGCGGACGACGCCGCGTTCCGCGCCGCCCTCGACGAGCTGCGCGCCTACCTCGACGGCAGCGGCCCGGTCACCGCCCGGCCGCGGCTGGAGCACGCCGTGCCGCTGTTCCTGCTCGCGACCGGGGCGGGCCTGGCCCTGGCCGGTGACCTGGGGCTGCCCGTCGTCGTCGGCGGCCCGGTGCTCGACGACCCGGCGACGCTGGCGGACTACCGCGAGCGGGCCGGGGACGCGGCGCACCTCGTGGTGTCCGTCGACGTGCTCGTCGGGGACCCGCAGCTGGCGCTGTCCGAGGCGTGGGCGCACGCCGCGGCCCGCACCACCGGCGAGTTCCCGCCGCTGGAACCGCCGGACCCGAGGCGGGTGACCACCCGGCGCCAGCGGGAGACCGTGGACCGGGCGCTGGCCCGCTCCGTCGTCGGCGACGAGGACACGGTCGCCGAGCGCCTCGACGACCTCGTGACCCGCACCGGCGCCGACGAGCTGCTGGTGTTCTCCTCGACCCACGACCGCGACGCGCAGGCCGACTCCGACGCCGCGTTGGCCCGGCTGCTCGGCGCGGGCCGCTGAGACCCGGCTCGCTACGGCTCGGACCCGGGGCGGTGCCGCTGGGACCGGGGACGGTGCCGCTGGGACCGGGGACGGTGCCGCTGGGACCGGGGACGGTGCCGCTGGGACCGGGGTCCGTGCCGCTGGGACCGGGGTCCGTGCCCGCTCAGCCCTGCTCGCCGACCAGGACCCACGTCGCGCGGACCGGGAACTGGATGTCGGTGCTCTCCGGGTCGATCGACGGCGGCGCCCCGAACACCTGCACCTGCGCGGTGACGAGCCGGTCGCCCGGCTCGGGCAGGGACAGCGTGAAGTCGGTGCGGGTGCCCGGCGCGGCGATCGCGCTGCGCTGCTGGACCGGGGTCGGGTCGGTACCGCGGGTGAACGCGTAGGCGACCTGCCAGGGCGCGGAGGAGACCTCCTCGGGCACCGTGATGCGGACCTCCGTCCCGGGCGGGACCGGCGCGGTCACCCGGGCGTTCGGGGCGTCCTGGCAGTTCTGCAGGCTGGTGTCGCAGAACTGGGTGGGTGCGGCGACCAGCGCGGTGCCGCCGACGTCGAACGTCACCGTCGGGGCCGCGCCACCGCACCCGGCGAGGACGAGGGCGGCCGCGGCCAGGGTCCCGGCCAGCACACCGGCGGACCGGCGGGGGCGCGGTCGGGGGCGGGTGATCACGCCGACCAGCGTACGGACCGGGGCCCGGCGGGCGGGCCCGGCCCTCAGCGGGCGACGGCGGCCGGGCGCGGCCCCAGCCCCGGCACCAGCGAGGTGCCGCGGCGCACCAGGGCGGCCTGCAGCGCGAACACCGCCACCACCCCGGTCACGATCACGAACCCGGTGCGGAACGTGTCGTGCGGGGCGAGCACCCCGATCGCGCCGCCCAGCACCCAGGCCAGCTGCAGCACGGTCTCCGACCGCCCGAACGCCGACGCCCGCGCGTGCTCGGGCAGGTCGCGCTGCACCACCGCGTCGAGGCAGACCTTCGCCAGCGCGCTCGCCGTGGACGCGACCAGCGCCGCGACCACCGCCGTCGGCACGCCCGGCAGCAGCGCCACCGCCGCCGCGGCCAGCACCGCCGCCGCGGCCGCGGCCAGCACCACCGGCTCGACCCGGGAGAAGCGGCTGCGCGCGCCCACCGCGTTGCCGACGAACAGCCCGACGCCGGCGGCCGCACCGACCATCCCGATCACCACCAGCTGGCCGGCGGGGTCGCCGTCGGGTGACCGTTCGGCCCCGGCCTTCACCACGAAGGCGACGAACAGCGTGAGGAACCCGGTCAGCACCCGCACCGTGCTCGTGCCCCACAGCGCGACGAGCACTGCCCGGGTGGCGGGGACGCGGGAGCGGCGCGAGCCCGGGCGGGCGGCGGGCACCGCGGCGGTCACCTCGCCCGCGGTCGATTCGACCCACCGGGGGATCCGCAGGCAGAGCACCGCGCCGGCGACCCCGAGCAGCGCCGTCCACCACAGCGGCCCGGCCCCACCCGCGACCAGCGCAGCCCCGCCGGCGACGGCCCCGGCGACCCCGCCCGCGGCCATCCCGAACGTGGTGAGCCGGGAGTTCGTCGTCGCCAGGGTGATCGTCGAGGGCAGCACCCGCGGGGTCACGGCCGCCTTGAGCACCAGGAACGACTTGGACAGCACCATGATCCCCAGCGCGGCCGGGTAGAGCAGCCAGTCGTCGAGGTGGAACACCAGCACCACCGCGAGCACCGCGCGCCCGGCGCAGGACACCGCCATCGCGATTCGCCTGCCCCGCTGCAACCGGTCCAGCGCGGGACCGATCACCGGCGCCACCAGCGCGAACGGTGCGACGGTGATCGCCAGGTAGAGCGCGACGTTCGCGGTGGACTCCGCCGTCGCCGCCGCGAAGAACAGCGTGTTCGCCAGCGCGACGGCGACCGCCGCGTCGAGTGCGTAGGTCAGCATCGTGGCGTAGGTGAGCGCCGTCAGCCCGGACCGGTCGGCGCCGTCGGCGGTCGCGGCGCGCCGGAACAGTGCGACCGCGCGCCCGCCCAGCTCGCGGGTGCGGTGCACGGCGACCCGGGTGACCGTCGGCCTGCGGGGGACGGAGGCCGGGCCGGGGCGGGGCAGCTCGTCGGTGGCGGCACCGGCGGGGCGCCCGCGGCGCAGCGCCGGGTCCGAGGCGATCGGGGTCGTGGCCGGAGCCCTGACCGGGGTGGTGCGCGGGTCCCGGCCACGTCTCGACGCGGCCGCCCGGCGGCGGCTGCGGAACGGGATCGGTGCCACCCGGTCATTGTGCAGGCGGGTACCGCCGGTTCCGGCGATCCCGGCGGGTGGTGTCACCCGGCCGGCGCAGCGTGCGTCAGGCCGGGGGCACCGGGAGCCGCACCCGGAACGTCGTCGGCCACAGCTTGCCGGTGAGCAGGTACTCGTCGCCGTCGACGTGGGCGATGCCGTTGAGCACGTCGGAACCGGCCCGCTGCCCGGCCGGCAGCAGCCCGGTCGCGTCGACGACGGCGTCGACGACCCCGGTCGCCGGGTCGATCCGCACGATGTCGTCGGTCTGCCAGACGTTGGCCCACACCCGGTCCCCGACGCACTCCAGCTCGTTGAGCCGGGTCACCGGGACGCCGTCCAGCGTGACGGCCACCGAGCCGGTCGCCGCCAGGTCGGCCGGATCGTGGAAGAACAGGCGGTCACTGCCGTCCGAGCGCACCACCCGGTCGCCGAGCAGGCACAGCCCCCAGCCCTCGCCGTCGACGGGCACCTCGCGCAGCGGCCGCAGCGTCGCGCGGTCCCACTCGACCGCCACCCCGTCCTGCCAGGTCAGCTGCCAGATCCGGTCCCCGACGACGGTGATGCCCTCCCCGAAGTAGGCCGGCGGCAGCGGGCTGGCCGCCCGCACCGCACCCGTCGCCGGGTCCAGCGCGCGCAGCTGTGAGCGCCCCACCCGGCCGGTCCCCTCGTAGAGCGTGCCGTCGCGCAGCTCCAGGCCCTGGGTGAACGCCTGCGGGTCGTGCGGGATCTCGGCCAGGACCTGCGGCCGGACCACCGGTACCGGGCCCGGGGCGGGCAGTCCGGGCGCCGGGGCGGCGGCACCGCAGGCCACCAGGGCCAGCACGAGGGCCGGCAGGAGGGGGAGCAGGCCCGTCGCGGACGGGCGGGGGAGCAGCGCTCGGGCGGGCACCCGCCCAGGATGCCCGGGCGCGGGTGGCACACTGGTGAGGTGAGCACTGGTGAGGTGGGTGTCGAGGTCGGCGACTGCGGTGACGAGCGGGCGGAGACGCCGCAGCCCAGGGTGACTCCCGCGCCGTCGCACCTGTTCGACGCGGTGGACGAGGCGCGGGCCGCGGCCGTCGAGGAGGCAGCCGACGAGCTGGGAGCCGCCGCGGCCGTGGCCGCCGTCGGCGCGCACCTGGGCACGACCGTCGAGGACGACGGCTCGGTCACCCACTCCTTCGCCGCGCACCTGCCCGGCTACCGCGGCTGGCGCTGGGCGGTCACCGTCGCCGCCGCGGCCGACGACGGCCCGGTGACGGTCTCGGAGTCGGTGCTGCTGCCCGGCTCGACCGCGCTCGTCGCCCCCGACTGGGTGCCGTGGGACCAGCGCGTGCGTCCCGGCGACCTCAAGCCCGGCGACCTGCTGCCCACCCCGGCCGACGACCCGCGCCTGGTGCCGGGCTACGTCGACTCCGGGGACCCGGCCGTCGACGCGCTCGCCCGCGAGGTCGGGCTCGGCCGCGAACGGGTGCTGTCCTACGAGGGCCGCATCGCCGCCGCCGAACGCTGGCAGGACGGGGAGCGCGGCCCGGCCGCCGACCTCGCCCGGTCCGCGCCGGCGTCCTGCGGGACCTGCGGGTTCCTGGTGCCGCTCGCCGGGTCGCTGCACGGGGTGTTCGGGGTCTGCGCGAACGGCTCCTCCCCGGCCGACGCCCAGGTCGTCGCCGTCGAGTTCGGCTGTGGCGCGCACTCCTCGGTCACCGAGCCGTCCGGCTCCCCGGTCCACGTCTCGGCGCTGGTCTACGCCGACGGCGTCGACCTCGAGCCGGTCGGGTCCTGAGCCCCACCGGCGTCGCGGACGGCACCGACCCGTTCGGCACGGCGGCGCTGCGGGACGGGGTCCTGACGGCCTGGTCGTCGTCGCCGACCCGGTTCCGGGAGGACGTCAACGCCGAGGACGACCTGCGCCGCGGTGGCTACGCCGACACCTGGGTCGCCGAGCTGCTCCAGAACGCCGCCGACGCCGCGCTCGCCGCGGACCTGCCCGGCCGGGTCCGGGCGGTCGTGGTGGACGGTGAGCTGCGCGTCGCCAACACCGGGGCCCCGCTCGACGGCGCCGGGGTCGCCGCGCTCGCCGCGCTGCGGGCCTCGGCCAAGCGGGACACCGCAGGCGCCACCGGCCGCTTCGGCGTCGGGTTCGCCGCGGTCCTCGCCGTCTGCACCGCGCCGCGCCTGGTGACCGCCGCGGGCGGCGTCGCGTTCTCCGCCGCCCGGACCGCGGTCGAGGTGGCCGCACTGGGCGGCGAGGCGGCCGCCGAGCTGGCCCGCGACGCCCGGGTGCCGGTGCTGCGGCTGGCCTGGCCCGCGCCGGAGGAGGAGCCGCCGCCGCCCGGGTTCGCCACCGAGGTCCGGCTGCGTCCGGTACCCGGCATCGACCCGCACGACCTGCTCGACGAGCTCGCCCGTACCGCCGGTGACCTGCTGCTGGCGCTCCCGGGGCTGGAGTCGGTGACCGCGGGCCCGGTGACCGTCGCCCGCACCGACCTCGGCGACGGCCGGGTGCGGGTCGGGGACACCGGGTACCTGCTGGTGACCGGGGACGCGGGCGTCCGCTGGGCGCTGCGATTGCGCGGCGACCGGCCCGCCCCGTACGGACCCGACGACGGCGAGGTCCTGCACGCACCCACCCGCAGCGCCGAGCAGCTGTCGCTGCCCGCCCGGCTGATCGCGCCGTTCCCGCTCGACCCGGACCGCCGCCGGATCCGTGCCGACGACCCGGCCGTCGACGTGCTGGTGGACGCCGCGGCGGCCGCCTACGCCGACCTCGTCCGGCGGGTCGACCCCGCCGACCGCGCCGGGCTGGTGCCGGAGCCGGGCTTCCCGCGCTCGCCGCTCGACGGCCGACTCCGCGACGCCCTCCTCGCCACCCTCACCCACACCCCGTGGCTCCCCGCCGCCGCATCCCCCACCGGCACCGCACCGGCGGCGGCGGCGGAGGACGCAGAGGACGGCACGGAGGACGACGCGGGACTGCTCGCGCCGAATCGGGCGGAGTGGCTCGACGTACCCGCCGACGGGCTGCCCGAGCTGCTCGCCGCGTGCGACCCGGCGTTCTCCCGGCTCGTCGCGTCCGGGTTCGTCCCGCCCACCGCGCTCGGCGTGGACCGGGTCGGCGCGGCCGCGCTGGCCGAGCGGCTGACCGGCGTCGAGGCGGCTCCCGGCTGGTGGCGGGAGCTGTACGCGGCCCTCGCCCCGGCCGTCGACACCGTCCCGGGGCTGGCGGCCGAGCTGGGCGCGCTGCCCGTCCCACTCGTCGACGGTCGTCTGGTGCCCGGGCCCGCCTCGGTGCTGCTCCCCGACGGCGACGCCCCGGCCGCCGTGACGGCGCTCCCCGAGCTGCGGATCGCCCACCCCGACGCCGTCCATCCGCTGCTGCGCCGTCTCGGTGCCGCCGACGCCGACCGCGACACCCTGCTCGACGCCCCCGCCCTGCACGCGGCCGTCGAGCGGTCCGTCGACGACGCCGAGGCCGGCCTGGACACCACCGCGGCGGCCCGTGCCGTCCTCGCCCTGCTCGACACCCCCGCCGCCGCGCCGGACCCGCGGTTCGGGTCCCTGGCGCTCACCGACGACGACGGCCGCCCCGCCCGCGCCGACGAGCTCGTCCTGCCCGACGCCGCCGTCCGGGACCTGCTCGACCCGGACGCCCCGGTCGGCGTGCTGGGGCCGGAGTGGGCCGACGTGTCCCGCGACGCCCTGGTCGCCGCGGGCGTGCTGGACCGGTTCACGGTCGTCCCGTTCGACCCCGACGTGCTGCACGACGCCGAGCACTACCCCGACGACGGTGACACCCCGCCCGCCGTGCGCGACCTCGACCTCGTCGCCGACGACCGCTGGCCCGCGGCGCTGGCCCTGCTCGCCGCCGACCGCGACACCCGGGCGGCGCTGCTCACCGGCTACACCGCCTGGTGGCTGTCGCGCCACGTCCGCCTCGACGGCCGGCTGCCCAGCACGTGGCGGCTGCGCTCGGCGACCGGTCTGGCCGGGCTCTACGACGAGGTCGCGGCCCTGCCCGGCGTCGACGACGCGGTGCTCGCCGCGGTCGGGGTCCGGGACCGGGTCGTCGTCGACGGGCCGGACGAGGTCGTCGAACTGCTCGACCGGCTGGCCGACCCGGCCCGCACGGTGAGCGGGGAGGTCGCCGCGGCCGCCTACGCCGCGCTCGCCGCGGCCGTCGCCGACGGGCGGGTGGACCTCGACGACGTCGACCCGCCGGACCGGGTCCGCACGGCGACCGGGCAGGTCGCGCCGACCGATCGCGCCGTCGTCCTCGACGCGCCGTGGGTGCTGCCCGCGCTGGACGCGGTGCCCGCGGTCCCCGGCGGGCCCGATCCGGCCGCGCTCGCGGAGCTGCTCGACGCGCCGCTGGCCTCGGACCGGGTCGCCGGGACGGCCCGCGGCACCGGCACCCTCGGCCCGTGGACGGCCGACCCCGAGGTCGCCGCGGTACTGGCCGCGCTGGGGGAACCCGCGCCCCCGGGGCGGCTGCACCGGCACGAGGAGCTGGTCGTCGACCTCGACGACGGCGGGACGGTGACCGTCCCGGCGTGGCCCGGCCGCGGCGACGACTGGCACGCCGCCGACCCGCTGCGGGCGCTGGTGGCTGCGCTGGCGCTCCGGCGCCGTGTCAGGATGCTCGGGTGAGTGAACGACTGCCCCGACGTGTCGCGGTGCTGTCGGTGCACACCTCCCCGACCGAGCAGCCCGGCACCGGCGACGCCGGCGGGATGAACGTCTACGTCGCACAGACGGCGATCCGGATGGCCCGCCGCGGCGTCGAGGCGGAGATCTTCACCCGCGCCACGTCGTCGGAGCAGCCGTCGACGGTCGAGCTGGAGCCGGGCGCGACGGTCCGGTTCGTCGCCGCGGGCCCCTTCGAGGGGCTCGGCAAGGACGACCTGCCGAGCCAGCTGTGCGCCTTCACCGCCGGGGTGCTGCGGGCCGAGGCCCGGCACGACCCGGGCTGGTACGACGTCGTGCACTCCCACTACTGGCTGTCCGGCCAGGTCGGGTGGCTGGCCCGGGACCGCTGGGGGGTGCCGCTGGTGCACTCCGCGCACACCCTGGCCAAGGTCAAGAACGCCGCGCTCGCCGCCGGGGACACCCCCGAGCCGCGGGTCCGGGTGATCGGCGAGGACCAGGTCGTCGCGGAGGCGGACCGGCTGGTGGCGAACACCGAGATCGAGTCCAAGCAGCTGCTCGACCTCTACGACGCCGACCCCCACCGCACCGTCACCATCCCGCCGGGGGTGGACACCGACCGCTTCCGGCCCGGCGACCGGGCCGCGGCCCGCGCCGAGCTGGGGCTCCCGGCCGAGGCCGTGGTGCTGGCGTTCGTCGGGCGCATCCAGCGCCTGAAGGCCCCCGACGTGCTGCTGCGCGCCGCCGCCGAGCTGGTCGCGCGGGTACCGGGGCTGCGTGAACGCCTCGTCGTGCTCGTCGCGGGCGGGCCGTCGGGGTCGGGGCTGGCCGAGCCGACCTCGCTGCACGAGCTGGCCGCCGAGCTGGGGATCACCGATCTGGTCCGGTTCCTGCCGCCGCGGGCCGGCGACGAGCTGGTGACGGTCTACCGGGCGGCCGACGTCGTCGCCGTCCCGAGCCACAACGAGTCGTTCGGGCTGGTCGCGCTGGAGGCCCAGGCCTGCGGGACGCCGGTGGTGGCCACCCGGGTGGGCGGGCTGCCGGTCGCCGTCGCCGAGGGCCGGTCCGGGCTGCTCGTCACCGGGCACGACATCTCCGACTGGGCCGACGCGCTGGGCGAGCTCGCGCTCGACCCGGGCCGTCGCGAGCAGATGGGGCGGACCGCGGCGACGCACGCGCACCGCTTCTCCTGGGACCGGACGACCGACGCCCTGCTGGGCGCCTACGACGAGGCCCGCACCGAGTTCGCGGCGCGGCGACGGGGGGACGCATGAGCGAGCTGGAGCAGCGGATCGGGGCCGCGCTCGCCGACTCCGGGGCCGAGTACGTCCACCGTGGACCCGGGCAGTGGCTGGTCACCCTCCCCGGCGAGGCCAGGCTCCAGACCCAGACCTGGCTGATCCTGCGCGAACAGACCCTCGCGGTGCAGGCGTTCGTGTGCCGCAGGCCCGACGAGAACCACGAGGGCGTCTACCGGTTCATGCTGCTGCGCAACGCCAAGCTCTACGGCGTGCACTACTGCCTGGACCGGGTCGGGGACATCCACCTCGTCGGGCGGCTGGCGCGGCACGCCGTCACCGCGGACGAGCTCGACCGCGTCCTCGGATCGGTGCTGGAGGCCGCCGACGGCGACTTCAACACCTTCCTGGAGCTGGGCTTCGCCTCCTCCATCCGCCGCGAGTACGCCTGGCGTACCGAACACGGCGAGTCCACGGCGAACCTCACGGCGTTCGAGCACCTGTTCGACGACTGACCCTCACGGGCGGTCCGCCGCCCGCGGCGGGCCGGCCGGCAGCGACACCCTGGCCCGATCGTTGATGCCCACGAGCAGCACGGTGGTGTCATCGGTCAGGGCGGTCCAGCGGTGGTCCACACCGGCGGAGCAGTACAACGCGGCGCCCGCGGCGAGCTCGAACTCCTCGTCGCCGGCCCAGACCCGCGCGGTCCCGCGCACGACGTAGAGCAGCTCGTCGTGCGGGTGGCGGAAGGAGTCCCCGGCGCGGCCCGTGCTGCCGGTGAACTCCAGCGCGTGCAGGTGCCGATCCCCGCGGACGAGGGTGCGGACCCGGCCCGCCCCGTCGGCGTTGGCGTTGTCCTCCGGGGCGACGACGTCGACCCGGCCCGCCTCCTCCGCGGCCGAGAGCAGCGCGACGGCGGTGGTGTCCAGGGCCGCGGCCAGTGCCTGCAGCGACCGCATGCTGGGCGCGGCCCTGCCGTTCTCCACCTGGGACAGGAAGGGGACGGACAGGCCGCTGGCCGCGGCCACGTCGGCGAGGGTGGCGCGGCGCTCCCGGCGCAGCGCGCGGACGACGGCGCCCACCTGAGGCCCTGACATGTCACACACCTTTCACACACGGGCCTGGTCTCCCGGCCCGGACTGGCTCAAACTTTTGATGTCAAAAGTTTGATCCCTGTGGGAGGTTCTCATGGACCAGTGGACGCTGGCACGGCGGCGCACCGGACTGATCGGGCACGATCCGGAGCACGCGTTCCCCGGGTACACCCTGTACACGCCGCTGGCGGCGGGTGGCGCGGAGACCGGCCTGGTGCGGCTGGTGGACATGGCGGGCACCGTCGTTCACGAGTGGCGGCCACCGTGGCGGGCGGGCAGACACGCGCGGATCCTCCCGAACGGGAACCTGGCGTACAACGGTGTGCATCCCGACGGCCCGGAGCTCTTCCCGTTCTGGGAGAAGTACCGCGGCGGGGTGATGGCCGAGCTCGCCCCCGACGGCACCGTCGTGCGCGAGCACCGCGACCCGCTCGCCCACCACGACGCGCACCACCTCGTCGACGGCCGCGTGCTCTACACGGTGCTGGAGGAGCTCGGGCCGGCCGCCTCGGAGGCGGTCCGCGGGGGCGTCCCCGGCACCGAGCACGCGGGCGCGGTGTACGCCGACGTGATCACCGAGGTCGACGCCGACGGGACCGAGACGTGGCGCTGGCACGCCGCCGAGCACCTCGACCCCGACGAGTACCCGCTCGGGGCGCACTACCCGCGCGAGCACTGGCCCCTGGTCAACAGCGTCGTGCCGATGGCCGACGGCACCGTGCTCGCCAGCCTGCGGTCGGTCTCCGCGGTGATCGTGATCGACCGGGCCAGCGGGAAGGTCCTGCGCCGGTCGGCGCCCGGCACGGTGTCCCAGCAGCACCACGCCCAGGAGCTCCCGGACGGCAACATCCTGGTCTTCGACAACGGCGTGTTCCGGCCGGGGGAGAGCGTCCCCTTCAGCAGGGTGGTCGAGCTGGACCCCGACCTGCACGAGGTCGTGTGGAGCTGGCGGGACCCGCAGCCCGAGGCGTTCTTCACCCCGTTCATGGGAGCCGTCCAGCGGCTGCCGGGCGGCAACACCCTGATCACCGAGTCCGGGTTCGGCAGGCTGTTCGAGGTGACCGGGGAGGGCAGGGTCTGCTGGGAGTACGTGCTGCCCGAGATCGGCACCTACGCCGACGAACGGGTCCGGCGGAACTTCCCCGGGCCGTCGAACGCGTTGTTCCGGGCCTACCGGTACGCCCCCGACGAGCTGCCCTGGCTGGACCGGTGAGCGCGCCGACGGTCGACCCGACCGGGCAGCGGGTGCCGCTGCGGGTGCTGGCGCCGCTGTCCGTGCAGCACCTGCTGGTGATGGTGGCCGGGCCGGTCTCGTCGGCCTTCCTGCTGTCCGCCGCGCTGGAGCTCGACGCCGCCGCCGGGGCCCGCCTGCTCGCCGCGCTGCTGCTGGTGTCGGGGATCGGCACGGCACTGCAGTCCATCGGTCCGTTCGGGATCGGGGCCCGGCTGCCCTTCGTGATGCTGCCCGGTGGGGCGGCGGTGGCCCTGTTCGCGCAGATCGCGCGGGAAGCGGGACCGGCCGCGGCGAGTGGCGCGGTCGTGGTCACCGGGCTGGCCGTCGTCGTGCTGGCGCCGGTGTTCACCCGGCTCATGCGGTTCTTCCCGCCGGTGGTGCTCGGGACGATGATCATCGTCGTCGGCGTCAACCTGGTGAAGATCAACGCTGGGCTCGTGTCGGACACCCCGGCGGGACCGTCGCCGTGGGCGCTCGCGCTGGTCGCGGTCACGGTGGGCACGATCGTCGTCGCCCATCGGGTCCTGCCCGGTGGCCTGAGCCGGCTCGCGGTCCTGCTCGGCATCGTCGCCGGGGCCGTGGTGGCCGCGGTCGCGGGGCGGATCACCCCGCCGGCGCCCGGTCCGCTGCTGGCGCTGCCCGAGCCCTTCCCGTTCGGCGCGCCCGAGCTCCTGCTGCCCGCGATGGTGCCGCTGCTGTTGTTCTCGATCGGCGCGATGGCCGAGGCGGCCGGGCAGACGGTGCTCACCGCCGAGGCGGTGGACCGGCCGGTGGGTCGGCACGACGTCACCCGGACCGTGCGGGGCGACGGGGTCACCTCGGTGCTCGCCGGGCTCCTCGGGGGACCGCTGATGGTCACCAGCGGCGAGAACATCGGCATCGTCCGGCTGTCGCGGGTGCGCAGCCGGTACGTCACCGTCGGCACGGCCGTGCTGCTCGTGGTGCTGTCGGTGTGTGCCCCGGTCGCCCGCTGGGTCGCGGCCGTGCCGAGCGCGGTGGTCGGCGCCGCGGGTGTGGTGGTCTTCGCGATGGTCGCCGCGCTCGGCGTCGGCATGGTCGCCCGGAGCGGGCTCGGCGACGACCGGGCGCTGATGACGGCGACGCTCGCCCTGGCGGCCGGGCTGCTGCCGGTCCTGATGCCGACGGTCTACCAGGCGCTCCCGGTCACACTGCGGCTCGTCCTGGGCAGCGGCGTGACGATGGCCGCGCTGGTCGGGGCCCTGGCCCACCAACTGCTGCGTCGCACGGAGCCACAGCCGGAGACGCGGCCGGAGGCGCAGGCGGAGCCACGGACGGAGCCACGACCGGAGGGGTGAGCGGCGGGGTCACCCGGCCCGACGGGGCCCCGCACGGCACCTCGCCACCGGCCTTCCGGTCCGGCAGCGGTCCCGGCCCGTTCCGCGGGACCGGACCTCCCCGGCCGGTCCCGCGGTGCCGTCCTGGCACGGCCGCCCCTCATGGGCGATGATCGGCGTCGCCTCTGCTCCGTAGGACCTCGCGAAGGAGCGACCCTTGTCGTTGCGCAGCCCGTACCCGGACGTCGAGATCCCCGACGTCTCGCTCACCGAGTTCTTGTTCGCCGACGGCTTCGGCGACCGGGCGGATGCGCCGGCGATCGTCGACGGCACCACCGGCGACCAGCTGACCTACACCGAGTTCCACGGTCTGGTCGAGAAGATCGCCGGTGGGCTCGCCGCCCGCGGCATCGGGAAGGGCGACGTCGTCGCGCTGTTCGCGCCCAACCTGCCGCAGTGGGCGGCACTGTTCCACGGCATCCTGCGTGCCAACGGGATCGTGACCAGCGCGAACTCGATGTACACCGGCGGCGAGCTGGCCCACCAGCTCAAGGACTCGGGCGCGAAGATGGTCATCACCGTCTCGCCGTTCCTCGACCGCGCCGTGGTGGGGGCGAAGGAGGCCGGGCTGTCCGAGGACGTCGTCCTCACCATCGACGCCACCGAGGGCCACGACTCGCTGCGCGACCTCGTGAGCTCCGGCGCCCCGGCGCCCGAGCTGACGACCTCCGCGACCGACACCGCCGTGCTGCCCTACTCGTCCGGCACCACCGGTCTGGCCAAGGGCGTGGTGCTGACCCACCGCAACCTGGTGGCGAACCTGCTCCAGATCCAGGTCATGGGCAACGTGACCAGCGAGACCAAGATCATGGCGTTCCTGCCGTTCTTCCACATCTACGGCATGACCGTGATGATGCACCAGGGGCTGCACGCGCGCGCCACCGTCGTCACCATGCCGAAGTTCGACCTCGAGCAGTTCCTGACCATCACCCAGGACCTGCAGGTCGACCGGCTCTACATCGCCCCGCCGGTCGCCGTCGCGCTGGCCAAGCACCCGATCGTCGAGAAGTTCGACCTGTCCTGCGTGAAGACGATCTTCTCCGGTGCCGCCCCGCTGGACGGCGAGCTCGGCCGCGCCGTCGCCAAGCGGCTGAACTGCACCGTGCTGCAGGGCTACGGCATGACCGAGCTGTCCCCGGTCAGCCACTGCATGCCCGACGACCGCGGCGACCTCGACCTGAACTCGTCCGGTTTCGCGCTGCCGAACATCGAGTGCAAGCTGGTCGACCCGGAGTCCGGCAAGGAGGTCGGTGTCGGCGAGCGCGGCGAGCTGTGGGTGAAGGGCCCGAACGTGATGGTCGGGTACCTCAACAACGACTCCGCGACCGACGCCACCAAGGACGCCGACGGCTACCTGCACACCGGCGACATCGCCGTCGTCGACGACGAGGGCGTCTACTCGATCGTCGACCGGGTCAAGGAGCTCATCAAGTACAAGGGCTACCAGGTGCCGCCCGCCGAGCTGGAGGCGCTGCTGCTGACCCACGACAAGATCGCCGACACCGCGGTCATCGGGGTCAAGGACGCCGACGGCGAGGAGGTCCCGAAGGCGTTCGTGGTGAAGCAGTCCTCGGGTGGGGACCTGACCGAGGACGAGGTCATGACCTTCGTCGCGGAGAGGGTCGCGCCGCACAAGAAGGTGCGCGTGGTCGAGTTCATCGACCAGATCCCGAAGTCGGCCGCGGGGAAGATCCTGCGGAAGGACCTGCGGGCTCGGGAGACCGAGCAGGCCTGACCCTTCTGGACTGCCGGGACGGCGTCGTGACCTGCGGGGACGGCGCCGTCCCGTCGTCTGTGGGGGCATGCCGGGCGGTCCGGGGGGTGTCCAGAACGGTGCAGTCCGGTGTGGACGGACGAAACCGCTGGCCGTTCCGCCGCTCGCGCTCCACACTCTCACGGTGGCCACGCACACCGCGGACGAGTTTCTGGGGCTCACGCCACGTGAGGCGCGGGCGTGGGCAGGGGCGCTCGGGTGGGCGTTCCGCGACGTCACCCGGGACGCGTGGCGGGAGGACGACTTCCGGTTCGACCGCATCAACGTCGTCTTCGGCACGAGCGGGTTCGTCGTCTGGGCCGACATCGAGTAGCGCTTCACCGATCCGGCGCTCCCGAGATCCGGTTGTTGTACGTGTCCTGCTGATCGGCGAGCATCGACGGTATGACCGACAGCGACGCAACGACCGCTCGGTTGACCGCCCGCTCCTGGTCCGTCATCGACGCCATGATGGACAATGTCGGTCACTCCGCCAGATTCGACGAGGACACCCAGCTCGAAGATGCCGCCCTCGCTGTTCGTCAGGCCGGTTGGGACCAGGTTCCCTGGATCGACGGTGAGTGGCCCCCGATGGACCAGGCTCTGGAGATCAGGATGTCGCCTGGCCTGTGGCGTCTCGTGGTCGAGCGCCTGAGATATTCGCTGGCTCGACCTGTCGACGACGAATGCGAGGCGTTGGAGCGAGCCGCACTTGTCGAGGTCGAGCGACAGGTGGACTCGACCGACCAGGCGCGTCAGATCCAGCTGGCGACGCAGCGGTTGGAGGTCCTCGATGCCGTCGCGCTGGCCCAGAACCGGTACGCGGAGGTCTCGGAGGCGATCGCGGCGTCCGCGGACAAGTACGAGGCGCGAGCGGCGGTAGGGCGGCTGCTGGGTGTCCGTGAGGACATTGCCGGCGCGGTCACGGACCTGATCTGGTTCCGTCTCACCGCGGCTGACCGGCGTCAGGTTCGGGAGGATCGCGACGAGATCGTCGCCGAGCTGCGGGCGGCGGGCGTCGAACCCACGTGGGCGAGCCGCCCGTGACGGGGTTCACGGAACAGGTACGGGATGCTCGCCGCCGCACTAGGGGGCGACTTCGATGTGAAGGCCCGTGTTCGTTCTGATCGTCCGCACCGCCTGTTCGATGGGGCCGACGAGGAAGTCTCGAAAGTCCTGCAGCGCGACGTCGCCTTTCGGCGCGTCAGATCGTGAAGGCAGCAACACGTTGAGCATCCAGCGGATCGTTGCCAGCACCTCGAAGTAGCTGAAGCTCTCCAGCGGGTTCCCGCTCTGTCGGACGTAGTCGTTCTTGACGAAGGTGCTGATGTCGTCGTGTCCACTTCGCGCGAGCAGGCTGCATGTCCACGCCACGTCGAATCGAGGATCCCCGACGCCCCAGTTCCAGTCGACGACCCACAGATCTCGATCGGGGCCGACGAGTACGTTCCAGGGGTGGTAGTCGCGATGTTGGATCACATCGGTCGCCGGGTGAACCGAGTTCCTGTTCTCCTGTATCCACTCCGCGACTCCGGCCATGCCTGGGGCGTGCAGTCCTTCGCAGTCGCGTCGGATCTCGGAGATCTCCTGGCCGAGAGAGTCGAGCGGGTCGACCTCCGGAGCCGGCCCGCGCAGCGTCGATGGCTGGATCCGATGCAGTGCCACGAGTGTGCGTACGAACTCGCCGAGAAGTCGCGTCCTCTGGCTGCCGGGTGTCTCCTGCAGGGTGCTCCACAGCGACTCACCGGGGATGTGGTCCATCGCGACAACCGGACAGGCGAAGGCGGTCATATCCGGTTCAACGAAGTACGGCGGGGGGACCGCACAGCGCTCTCGGTGCAGGCAGACGAGCGCATTCCATTCGTGCCTCGCGTGTTCGGCTCCCGCTTCGGTGGCGCCGTAGGTCTTGAGCGTCATCGCTTTCGCGGATGTCGGGTCATCTGCCTGCGCTGCCACGAACCGGTACACGTTGCCGGCTCGTCCCTGATCGGCAAGTGGCTCCAGCGGGCCGACCACGGTCATGCCCCGCTCCTGCATGTATCGGACCAGCTGCTTCGATAGCTGCCCCTGGCTCACCTGTGGCCACCCTCGTGATCGGCATTGCGCGCGGTGTCGAAAGCCTAGGACGCCGCCGCCGTGCTCGACATGGGTCGAGTCGCCGGGCATGGCCCGCCGCCGCTCTGGACAGGCAAGTTGCTACTTGCCTATAGTTCCGGACGTGGGTGACATCTACCGGGCTCTCGCCGATCCCACTCGGCGCGCGCTGCTCGATGCGCTCACGGCGACCGATGGACAGACGTTGTTCGCGCTCTGTGGCGCGCTACTCGAACGAGGCTTCTCTCCGACCCGGCAGGCCGTCTCCCAGCATCTCGCAGTTCTGGAGGACGCCGGACTGGTCACCGTCCGACGGCAGGGCCGCTACAAGTTCCACGACATCGATACCCGCCCGCTGCGTGAGATAGCGCAGCGTTGGCCAGAGCCTCCAGGAGCGACGTGATGGCGAAGGTGTCCTACTGCAATGAGGCTTATTCAGGCCCCGTGAAATAACGATCTAGCCCGGCGTGTCGGGTTGGGCGACAGCCCGTCCATCGCGAATATTGGTTTGCCGAATCAATCCGAGATGAACGGGCTGCCGCAGTATGTACTATACCACTGGTTTCCGGCGTGATGAAATTCAGGATCTTGTCGCTATAGTGTATGAGCAGGATCAGCGGGACGCGACGGAGGCACGTTTGTCTTGGCCGCCGGTTCTGGGGTTGTTCTGGTCGGTGGTGATCACGTTGGCGTATCTGCGCGGGAATCGTGTGCAGTGGGAGTTGGCGGAAACCTATGGGGTGTCGCAGTCGACGGTTAGTCGAGCGATCACGGGGGTGACACCGTTGCTGGCACAGGCGCTGCGGAGTGTCGTTCCGACGGCAGAGGAGCTTCGTGCCGATCGGCAGTACATCATCGATGGAACCTTGCTGCCCTGCTGGTCATGGGCCGCGGTGCCGGGTCTGTGGTCGGGCAAGCATCGCACCACCGGCGTCGTCGTCCAGGTCGCAGCCACCCTGGAAGGGCAGCTGTCGTGGATCTCCGACCCGACCCCAGGCTCCCGACACGACCTATATTGCCTCGACCAATCCGGCGCCCTCGACCACCTCGCCACATACCCCCCGATCGGCGATAAAGGATACATCGGGCGCGGCATGCTCACCCCGTTCAAAAAACCACCCGGCCGGGAACTTCTCGACTGGCAAAAAACATTCAACAAGAGCCTCAACCACACACGCGCCACCATCGAACGAGTCATCGCCCATATCAAAACGTGGAAAGTTCTCCACGCAGACTACCGGCGGCCCTACGCCACATTTAAAACGACAATCTCGGCAGTCATCGGACTCATCTTCTACACACTTACCTGACGGAGCCTGAATAAGCCTCAATGTCTATGTCGACGACCAAGACCAGGCGAAGCGGTTCTACTGCGATGTGATGGGATTTGAGATCAAGCACGACATTCCGATCGGAGAGCATCGCTGGCTCACCGTCACCGCCCCCGGTGACCCGGAGGGGCCGCAGCTGCTGCTCGAGCCCGATGTGCACCCCGCCGTGAAGACCTACAAGACGGCGCTGGTCGAGGACGGCATCCCGCTGGCGGCCTTCGAGGTCGACGACGTGCAGGCCGAGGTGGACCGGCTCGTCTCGGAGCACGCCACCACCGTCGTCCAACGACCTACCCCCGCCGGTGAGGTGACGATCGCGGTCGTGGACGACACCTGCGGGAACCTGATCCAGCTGTTCTCCTACTGACGGCCGTGATCCGGCACGTCGAGAAGTACCTGAGTGCTGTCGAGGGCCGCCCGGACAGCGCTCATGTACTGGTCGACGTCGTCCGGGCGGCCGGGGCAGCGGGTGACCACTTCCCCGAGGGGCGGTGGGTCAGTGGCGGTACCAGTCGTCGCCGTCGCCGCCCGCCCGGCGGATGAGGTAGTCCCGCAGTGATCCGGCGACCCGGTGGCGCGAGTCGGTCTCGTGGTCCCACACGACCACCTCCGGGCGGTTCGGCAGTGCCGGGAAGCCGAACAGGTCGCCCCCGCCGTTGTCGGCGAAGAAGATCAGCTGGTCGAAGGGCAGGTAGAGCTCGGCGAGGCCGGGGTCGCGGCGCAGGGCCAGGTTGTCGTCGACGATCTGCCGGGCCGGATGGACCAGGGCGGCGCCGTGGCGGCCGTGCAGTCCGTCGGTCTCGAGGAGCAGCGCCCGCAGGTCCGGGGGCACCTCGTGGCCCAGCTCGGTGCCGATGGCATCGACGTCGTCCGGGGAGGCCGGCCGGGCAGGCTCGACGACGTCGAACAGCCGCTGCGCCAGCTCGATCCACACCCGGCGACCGTACCGGTGCGACGGGGCGGGTCAGCGGCCCGCGGTCTCCTCCGGCGTCTCACCGAAGGCGCGGGTGTAGGCCACCCGGAACCCGCCGGGCCGGACGAAGCCCCACCGGCCCGCAATGCGCTCCACCGCCGTCGCGTCGCCCGTCGCGCGCAGGTCGTCGCGCACGCCGTGGAGCCGGGCGCGCCACAGCACGGTGGCCGGGTCGGTCCCGGCCCGGCGCAGCCCGGCCAGCACGGTCCGGGCCGGGGCCCCGGTCAGCCGGGCCAGCTCCGTCGGGTCGACGGGACGGTGCGCGTGCGCGCGCAGGTGCTCGGTGACGCGGCGGACCAGGCGGGCGGGCAGCGCCGGGGTGCGGGCCGGCCCGCGGCGGGTGACCTCGTCGAGCACGGTGTTCGGGAACGTCTCCAGGAACCGGGACGCCAGCAGCCCGAACGCCTCGTCCAGCGCGACGGACCCGTCCAGCAGCATCGGGTTGCCGAGCACCCGGTCCCGCACGTGCACCACGGTGGCGGCCCAGCGGCGCGCGTGTTCCTCGCTCAGCGGGGTGATCCCGGTCAGCCGCACCCGGTCGGTCGCGACGCCGTGCACCTGCCCCGCCCAGCGGGTCAGGGCCGCCGGGTCGAGGCCCACGACGTCGAGGTCGATGTCCTCGGCGAGGTCGCGGAAACGGCCCTCGGGCGGGAGCACCCCGACGTCACCGGGCCGCAGCACCACGGTGCCGTACGCCTCGGTGTCCAGGCGCATGCGTCCGCCCTGCACCAGATCGACGACGAACTCGTTCTCGACCGGGTCGACCATCGCGTCGATCTCGGCGGTGACCCACAGGTCGCTCAGCGAGAACCCCGGGGCGGCGACGGTCTCGTTCCCCACCTCGAAGTCGCGGCCGTCGCCCGCCGGCAGCACCACCGCGCCCCCGTAGAACTCCGCGACGAACCGTTCGACGTCGGCCGCCGACTCCATGCGGAAGCTCAGGCGTCGCACCCCGTTGCCGGGAGGCTGACCGTTCACTCGCCCTCCACCGGTGCACCGGGTGATCGGAAGCGGAAAGCTACCCCGTGACCGGGCATCGGCGCGACTCGCGCGGCCGCGGAACCGTCGGGGTTCGGCCGTAGCCTCCACCCATGGCGACTCCCTGGACGATCACCGTCGACTGTGCCGACGCACACCTGCTCGCGGAGTTCTGGAGCGCTGCGCTCGGCTACGCCCCCGCCCCGCCACCGACCGGGTTCGCGACCTGGGAGGCGTGGCTGGTCCACCACGAGGTGCCCGCCGACGAGTGGGGCGACGTCGCCGCGATCAGCGACCCGGAGGGCGCGGGCCCGCGGATCTCGTTCCTGCGGGTCGACGAGCCCCGCACGGTGAAGAACCGGCTGCACCTGGACCTGCAGGTCACCGGGGGTCGGCACCTGCCGGACGAGCTGCGCGGCGAGCGGCTGGGCGCGGAGGCGCGACGGCTCTGTGCGCTGGGCGCACGGGTCGTCGAGGAGCACCTGTCCCCAGGTTCTCCACATGTGGACCACCTGTGGATGGCCGACCCGGAGGGCAACGACTTCTGCATCGTGTGAGGCCCCCGATCATCACCCGGGAGGGCTCGGGCGCCGGGGCCGCGCCGGGTTCGCCGCCGACCTGCCCGTCGACGGCGGGTCGTCCGCCTCGAGCGGCCGTCCGCGGACGGCCGGACCGGGGTCAGGCGGCGTCGGCGAGATCCGCGACGTCGTCGGCGCAGCCCCAGGACAGGGTGATGCCGGAGCCGCCGTGCCCGTAGTCGTGGATCACCCGCGGGCGGGTCGCGGTGGCGGGCTCGGCCTCCAGCCGCACCTCGGGGCGGGCCGGGCGCAGGCCCGCGAGATGCTCCAGGACCTCGGCGTCGCGCAGGGCCGGGACGATGTCGCGGCAGCGCCGCAGGATCGCCTCGCCGGCGGCCGGGTCGGGTGTCGCGTCCCAGACGCCGTCGTCGAGGGTGCCGCCGAGGATGCAGTCGTGCGCGCGGGGGTGCACGTACGCGCGGCCGCCGGGGTGCGCCTCGTCGCGGACCGACATCGTCAGCCCGGGGTTGGTGACGCGCACGATCTGCCCGCGCACCGGGGTCACCGTGCTGTCGCCGACCAGGGTGCGCGCGCCCAGCCCGGAGCAGTGCACGACGAGGTCGGCGTCCCGCCCTGCCTCGTCGAGCCCGGTGACGCGCCGGCGTTCCAGGGCGATCCCGCGCCGCCCCGCCTCGGCGGCCAGCCATGGCAGGTGCACCGGCATCTCGACCAGTGGCACCGCGAAGCGCAGGCCGTGGGCGTAGCCGGGCGGCAGCTCGTCGGGCCGGGCCGGGCGGACGTCGCCGACGGCGTCGGCCCACCACTGCGGCTCCGGCGCCGCCCGGTAGAGGGTCAGCGACTCCCGCATCACGACGCCGGGGACGCCGTCGGCCGCCTGACGGGCCAGCTCGGCGAAGGTGCGCCGTCCCCAGTCGAGGACCTTGTCCCGCGGACCGGCCCGGGTCGGGAACCACACGGCCGCGGCCAGGTGCGACGTCGACGCCTCCACCGGCACGTCGGCCAGCACCCGGACCGACCAGCCCCGCTCCCGCAGCCGGAGCGCGCAGCTCAGGCCCGCGATCCCGGCGCCGACCACCACGGCCCGTCGGTTGGCTCCCATGCCGGCGATCCTCGCAGCCGCTTGCCCCGGATCGTCATCCGGACGTCGACGCCCGGTCACCCCCGGCGCGCAGACTCGGCCCGGTGACCGCACCGCTGCTGACCGGCCCGGCCCTGGCCCACCGGGTCGCACTCGTCCTCGCCGTCCCGCTGCAGGCCGCGCTGGGCGCCCGGCCGGTCGACGACGCCGACCCGGCCGCCGGGGTCGCGTTCGAGATCGGTGAGCTCGCCGACGGCGGCGCGGGCGGTGCGCACGCCGGTGCGCTGGCCGTCGGGCTGGAGGTGGGGGCGTTGCTCGCCGTCCTGCCGCACCTCACCGAGGCCGAGCACGCGGTGTCGGTGTCCACCGCGGTCACGCTGCCCGCTCAGGCCCCGCGGGGCGGGGAGGTCGCGTTCCGCGGAACGCTCGACCGGCGCACCGGCCGGTCCGCGTTCACCTCGGTGACCGCCGTCTGCGCCGGCGCCGTCGTCGCCAGGGCGCAGATCGTGAAGGCCGTCGTCCGCGTTCAGCCGGCGTAGGCGGCGTCGAAGAACGCCAGTTCCAGGTCGACCGCGCGCACGAACAGCGCCGCGACCCGCTCGCGGTGGGCGGGGTCGAGCCGGTCGGCGGCACGGTCGAGCTCGTCGCGCAGGAACGCGACCCACTCCTCGAACTCGACACCGCGGTGCAGCTCGATCCACTCGCGGGAGATCCGGTCGTCGGGGGTGGTCGCGCCCGGCCGGGTCGCCCAGTCCAGGTACAGCCACTCGGCGACGACCAGTACGGCCAGGGTCTCGGCGTACCCGGCGTCGCGGGCCTCGCCCATCAGGTCGACGAACCCGACGGTCGGCGCGGCCCGCTCCGGTTCGGCGTTCCCGTCGAGCTCACCGAGCGAGCGCTCGAAGTAGTCGTTCTCCGGGCTCGCGACCAGCCCGAGCTGACGGGCCAGCCGGACCCGCGGGCCGGGCCGGTCTGCCGTCGCGACGGCGGCGCCGAGCAGCGCGAGGAACGAGTCGACGAACTGCAGGTCCTGCTCCAGGTAGTGCCGGAGCACACCACGGTCCAGGGCGCCGGACCACAGCTCCTCGACGAACCGGTGCCCCACCGCCGCGTCCCAGGTCGCGGCCGTCGACTCCCGCAGCTGCGCGCTGAATCCCATGCCGCCCAGGCTAGGCGTCACCCCCGGAGACCTCCCCGGGGTGTGACAACGGGCGACGCCCGGGTGACCATTGCGCATCGCACCGGCCACCGCCGGCTGTGGCACCGAGGAGGGGGAGGCGCCATGACGGAGACCACGCACCGGCCGGAGGCCGGTGGCGAGCTGAGGGCGGGGCTGCGCGACCGGCACGTCACCATGATCAGCATCGCCGGGGTGATCGGCGCCGGGTTGTTCATCGGCTCCGGCAGCGCGATCGCCACCGCGGGCCCCGCGGTGCTGCTGGCCTACCTCTTCGCCGGGACGCTGGTCGTGCTGGTGATGCGGATGCTCGGCGAGATGGCGGCCGCGGAGCCGGACTCCGGCTCGTTCTCCACCTATGCCGACCGGGCGATCGGGCCGTGGGCCGGGTTCACCGTCGGCTGGCTGTACTGGTGGTTCTGGGTCCTCGTCATCCCGGTCGAGGCGACGGCCGCCGCGCTCATCCTCAACTCGTGGCTGCCCGGGGTCCCGCAGTGGGGCTGGGCGCTGGCCGTCACCGTGCTGCTGACGGTGACCAACCTGTTCTCCGTCGCCAACTACGGCGAGTTCGAGTTCTGGTTCGCCCTGCTCAAGGTGGTCGCGATCATCGCGTTCATCGTCGTCGGGGTGCTCGCGGTGCTGGGCCTGCTGCCCGGGTTCGTGGGCGACGACTCGTCGGTGTCGGGGCTGTCCCGGCTGGTGTCCGAGGGCGGGTTCCTGCCGAACGGGCCGGGCGCGGTGGTCGCCGCGGTGCTGGTGACGATGTTCAGCTTCATGGGCACCGAGATCGTCACGATCGCGGCGGCCGAGTCCGGCGACCCGGCGCGCGGGATCGGCCGGGCCACCCGCTCGGTGATCTGGCGGATCGCGGTGTTCTACCTGGCCTCGATCCTGCTCGTGGTCGCGATCGTGCCGTGGAACGACCCGCGGCTGCCCGCGGTCGGGTCGTACCAGGCGGCGCTGGAGGCGCTGGACGTGCCGTCGGCCAAGCTCATCGTCGACGTGGTGGTGCTCGTCGCCGTCGCGAGCTGCCTGAACTCGGCGCTGTACACGGCCTCGCGGATGCTGTTCTCGCTCGGCCGCCGCGGGCAGGCCCCTGGCCTGGTCAACCGGACCACCTCGCAGGGTGTGCCGCGGTTCGCGGTGCTCGGGTCGACGCTGGTCGGGTTCGTCGCGGTGATCGCGAACTACGCCTTCCCCGAGGAGGTCTTCAAGACCCTGCTCGCGACCTCCGGCGCGATCGCACTGTTGGTCTACCTGGTCATCGCGGTGTCCCAGCTGCGGATGCGCCGGGTCCTGGAGCGCGACGGCGTCGCGATGCCGGTGCGGATGTGGGCCTACCCGGTGCTCACCTGGGCGGTGATCGTCGTGATCCCGGTGGTGCTCGTCTACATGGCCGCCCGCGAGGGCTCGCGCTTCGAACTGGGCATGACCGGGCTCATCGCGGCCGTCGTCGTGGGTGTCGGCGTGCTGCTCACCCGGCGTCACACGCGGGCCGCCGTGCGGTGAGCCCGCGGCGCTCGCCTACGGTGATCACGCGCGAAGGGGGTGGGCGATGACGGCGCGAGCACTGGTCCGCAACGGCGCGATGCCGCTGTGGCAGCAGCTGCTGGCGGACCTGCGCCGCCGGCTGTCCGACGGTGAGTTCGACGAGGCACTGCCCGGCGAGTTCGCGCTGGCCGCCGACTACGCGGTCAGCAGGCACACGGTGCGGGAGGCGCTGCGCCGGCTGCGGGAGGACGGCGCCGTCGTCGCCGGGCGGGGGCGGGTCGCCCGCCCGACGGTGCGCTCGGAGATCGAGCAGCCGCTCGACGAGCCGTACTCGCTCTACGTGGCGGTCGAGTCGGCCGGGCGCACCCAGCGCAGCGTGGTGCGGACCTTCGAGGTCCGTGCGGACGGCGTGGTCGCGGCCCGGTTGGGACTGGAGGAGTCCACGCCGCTGGTACACCTGGAGCGGCTGCGGCTCGCCGACGCCGAGCCGCTCGCCGTCGACCGGGTGTGGTTGCCCGAGGAGCTGGCGGCGCCCCTGCTCGACGTCGACTTCACCCACACCGGCATCTACCCCGAGTACCGGCGCCGCTGCGGGATCCGTGTCGACGGGGGCATGGAGAACATCCGGGCGGTGCTGCCCGGGCGCGGCGAGCGGGAGCTGCTCGGCATCGACGAGGGCGTCGCCGCGCTGTCGATCGAGCGGCTCGGCCTGTCCGCCGGGCGTCCCGTGGAGTGGCGGCACACCCTGGTCCGCGGCGACCGGTTCTCGGTCACCGCCCAGTTCTCGGCCCGCTCGGGCTACCGGGTGGACCTCAACGAGCCGAACTGACCGGGGCGCCTCGGACCGGGGCCGGAACACCGCACTCGGAACCGGATCGCCGCGGGCCGGGATCGGAACGCCGCACGCCGGAACCGGAACGCCTCGGGCCGCAGGGCCTCAGGCGGGGACCGAGACGCCGATCCCGCCGCGGGTGTCCGCGCCGTATCGGGCGATCTCGGCCGCGAGGTCGAGCGGCTCGATGCGCATGTCGTGGTCGTCGGCGCCGTCGACCAGGGCGGCCGGGACCAACCAGCAGACCTCGAACTCCAGCCCGTCGGGGTCCCGCGCGTAGAGCGCCTTGGTGGTGCCGTGGTCCGAGGCGCCGACCAGCGCCCCGGCAGCCTGGAGCTGCTCACCGATCCTGGCGAGCTCGCCGAGCGTGTCGACCTCCCACGCCAGGTGGTAGAGCCCGACGGTGCCGCGACCCGCCTGCGAGGCCCCGGCCTGCGCGCCGATCCCGAACAGGGCGAGGTCGTGGTCGTTGGTCGACCCCTCGGCCTGCAGGAACGCGCCACGGCCACCGGGGAGCTCGACGACGGGGCGGAAGCCGAGCGTGTCGCGGTAGAAGTCGACGCTGCGTGCGACGTCGCGGACGTAGAGGACGGCGTGGTTGAGGCGCTGGACGGGCATCCCGGTCTCCATCGAAAGAAGTTGAACTCTCAACTCATACGGTACGCCCGTGCCCCGGCGAGTTCAACGGGTGACCAGCCACGTGAGGACGACGGCCGAGCGGGTGTGGTCGACGTTCGCCGCCAGTCGCAGCCGTTCCAGGGCGTCCTCCAGGGACTGCACGTCGCGCGAGCGCAGCAGGACCAGTGCGTCGGCCTCCCCGGTCACCGTGCCCGCCGTGACGACCTCGGGCACCGCGGAGAGCATCCGCTGCAGCTCGGCCGGCGCGACCGTGCCGCGGCAGAACAGCTCGACGTAGGCCGCCACGCCCGGGGTCCGTTCGGCGTCCGGGTCCACCTGCATGGTGAAGCCCTGCACCACGCCGCGGGCGGTCAGCCGGTCCACCCGCCGCCGCACCGCCGACGCCGACAGGCCCACCCGCCCGCCCAGGTCCGCCCAGCTCGCCCGGCCGTCGACCCGCAGGAGGTCCAGCAGCCTGCGGTCGATCGCGTCGATCCCGTCCACGACGCCGGATGCTAGCCCGGCACGCCCGGATCCGGCTCGGAACCGATGCGGCACGCACGGATCGTGCGCTGTATGCCGGGAAACGCACGGGGTGTGCGCGCCATGCTGTGCGCATGACCTCTGTGATGATGTGCCGCCCCGAGCACTTCACGGTGAGCTACCGGATCAACCCCTGGATGCGTCCGGAGCAGGCGACCGACACCCGGCTCGCGCTGGCCCAGTGGGAGACCCTGCACGCGGTCTACCGGGACCTCGGGTTCGACGTCCGGCTCGTCGACCCGCTGCCCGGGTACCCGGACATGGTCTACGCCGCCAACGGCGGCACCGTGATCGACGGGACCGCGCTGACCGCCCGGTTCCGGCACACCGAGCGCGCCGCCGAGGGGCCCGCGTACGGCGCGTGGTTCCGCGCCGCAGGGTTCGCCGTGCACGAGGCCCGCCACGTCAACGAGGGCGAGGGCGACCTGCTGCTCGTCGGCGACACCGTCTACGCCGGCACCGGGTTCCGCACCGACCCGCGTGCGCACGCCGAGGCCGCGGAGGTGTTCGGCCGCGAGGTCCTGTCCCTGCAGCTCGTCGACCCGCGCTACTACCACCTCGACACGGCGTTCGCGGTGCTCGACCCGGCCGGCGGGCCGGGCGCGGTCGCCTACCTCCCGGCGGCGTTCGACGACGCCTCCCAGGAGGTGCTGCGGTTCCGCTTCCCGGACGCGGTGATCGTCTCCGACGAGGACGCGTCGGTGCTGGGTCTGAACTGCTTCTCCGACGGCCGCACCGTCGTCCACGCGCCGCAGGCCGAGAAGTTCGCCGCCGACCTCGCCGAGCGCGGGTTCGGCACCGTCGGCGTCGACACCTCGGAGCTGCGCCGCGGCGGTGGCGGGATCAAGTGCGCCACGCTGGAGCTGCGGTCGTGACCGCCGTGGTCCCGGGCACCGACCGGCAGATCGCCCTCGCCGAGGAGTTCGGCACGGCGAACTACGCGCCGTTGCCGGTGGTGCTGTCCCACGGCGACGGCGCCTGGGTCACCGACGTCGACGGCGTCCGCTACCTCGACGCGCTCGCCGGCTACTCCGCGCTCAACTTCGGGCACCGCCACCCCGCGCTCACCGCGGCCGCGCACGCCCAGCTGGACACGCTGACCCTGACCGCGCGGGCGTTCCACAACGACCGCCTGCCCGGGTTCCAGCGCGACCTCGCCGCCCTGACCGGCACCGAGGCCGTGCTGCCGATGAACACCGGGGCCGAGGCCGTCGAGTCCGCGGTCAAGATCGCCCGCGCCTGGGGCTACCGGGTGAAGGGCGTGGCACCGGGGGCGGCCCGGATCGTCGTCGCCGCGGGGAACTTCCACGGCCGCACGACGACGGTGGTGTCCTTCTCCGACGACCCGGTCGCCCGCGACGACTTCGGCCCGTTCACCCCCGGCTTCGACCGCGTCCCCTACGGCGACGCCGACGCGCTCGCCGCGGCGCTCACCGACGACACCGTCGCGGTGCTGCTCGAACCGGTGCAGGGCGAGGGCGGGGTCCTCGTGCCGCCGCCGGGCTACCTGCGCACGGTCCGCGAGCTCACCGAGCGGCGGGGCGTGCTGCTGGTCTGCGACGAGATCCAGTCCGGGCTCGGCCGGGCCGGGGCGACGCTGTGCACCGACCTGTCCGGGGTGCGCGCCGACCTCTACACCCTCGGCAAGGCGCTCGGCGGCGGGATCGTGCCGGTCAGCGCCGTCGTCGGCCGGCGCGACGTGCTGGGCGTGCTGCGCCCCGGCGAGCACGGCTCCACCTTCGGCGGCAACCCGCTCGCCGCCGCCGTCGGGTCCGCGGTGTGCGCACTGCTGGCGACGGGGGAGTACCAGGCCCGGGCCCGCGAGCTCGGTGCGCACCTGGACACGCGGCTGCGCGCGCTGCCCGGGATCACCGCCGTGCGCGGGGTGGGGCTGTGGTTCGGCGTCGACGTCGACCCGCGGATCGGCACCGGCCGCGACGTGTGCGTCGCGCTCGCCCGGCGCGGGGTGCTGGCCAAGGAGACCCACGGCGTGACGGTGCGGCTGTCCCCGCCGCTGGTGGTCACCCACGACGAGGTCGACGTGCTGGTGGACACGTTCGGGGACGTGCTCGGAGACCTTTCCCGCGGGTAGGTGGCAGGCTGTCCGCCATGCCGACCCTCGTACTGCTGCGTCACGGTCAGAGCGACTGGAACGCGAAGAACCTGTTCACCGGCTGGGTGGACGTGCCGCTCTCCTCCCAGGGCGAGGCCGAGGCCCGCCGCGGCGGCGAGCTGCTGGCCGAGGCGGGCGTCGCGCCGGACGTCGTGCACACCTCCCTGCTGCGCCGTGCCATCTCCACCGCGAACATCGCCCTCGACGCCGCCGACCGGCACTGGATCCCGGTCAGGCGCGACTGGCGCCTCAACGAGCGCCACTACGGCGCCCTGCAGGGCAAGGACAAGAAGCAGACCCTGGAGCAGTACGGCGAGGAGCAGTTCATGCTCTGGCGCCGCTCCTACGACACCCCGCCGCCGCCCATCGAGAAGGGCTCGGAGTTCTCCCAGGACGCCGACCCGCGCTACGCCGGTGTCGACGCGCCGCTGACCGAGTGCCTGGCCGACGTCGTCGACCGGTTCCTGCCGTACTGGACCGAGGCCGTGGTGCCGGACCTGCGCGACGGGAAGGTCGTGCTGCTCGCCGCGCACGGGAACTCGCTGCGCGCGCTGGTGAAGTACCTAGACGGGATCTCCGACGCCGACATCGCCGGCCTCAACATCCCCACCGGCATCCCCCTCGTCTACGACCTCGCCGACGACCTGGCGCCGACGAACCCGGGCGGGCGCTACCTCGACCCGGCCGCGGCGCAGGAGGCCATCGCCGTGGTGGCGAACCAGGGGCGCTGACCGCGCCCACCCCTCTCTCGCACCCGAACGGGCCCCTCGCACGCACCTCTCGTACGAGGAGCCCGTTCGTGGGACACGAGGGGACCGGACGGGGTTCGCTGAACCCACGGTGAACGGGGACCGAACAGTGTCGCGCGAAGGGGTCGCGGGCGTCACCATCCGGTGTCCGGCGCTGGTCAGGGGGTACCCCCGGCTGCCTACCATGCACCCGTGACCACGCTCGCGTGGCTGATCTCGGCCCTCGCCCTGCTCCTCGGTCTCGCCGCCGGGGTGGCACTGGCGCGACGGTCGTCGCACGGCCGGACCAGCCCCGGCACCGGCCGCCCTCCGGCGGACCCTGTCGCCGTCGACGGCCCCACCCTCGGCGAGCTGCTGCACCGCACGTTCCGGCAGTCGAGCTCCGGGCTCGCCGTCGTCGGGGCCGGGGGTGAGGTGCTCCTGCACAACCGGCGGGCCGCCGCGCTCGGCGCCGTCACCGGCGAGCGGCTCGACCCGCGCGCGCTCGCCGCCTGCCGGAGGGTGCAGGGCGGGGACCGGCTGCTCGCCTCCGGCGACTACACCGTCGACCTCTCGCCGCTGGACCGCACGCCCCGCGGCCCGGTCGCGGTGCAGGCCCGGATCCGCTCCCTCGGCGACGGCTTCGCGCTCGTCGAGGCCGTTGACACCTCCGAGGTGGCCCGGCTGGAGGCGACCCGGCGCGACTTCGTCGCCAACGTCTCGCACGAGCTCAAGACCCCCGTCGGCGCGGTCGCGCTGCTGGCCGAGGCCCTGCTCGACAGCCTCGACGGCCTGGAGCGCGCCGACGGCGGCGAGCCAGACCCGGACGCGGTCGGCGAGGTCCGCCGGTTCGGCGACAAGCTGCTGCGCGAGGCGACCCGGATGGGCAACCTGGTCTCGGAGCTGATCGCGCTGTCCCGGCTCACCGGTGCCGAACGGCTGCCCGCGCTGGCCGCCGTCGACGTCGACGAGGTCGTCTCCGAGGCGCTGGCCCGCAGCCGCAACTCCGCCGAGTCGCACGCCGTCGAGATCACCGCCGACGAGAACTCGGGGCTGGTCGTCGACGGCGACCGCACGCTGCTGGTCACCGCGCTGACGAACCTGCTGGAGAACGCGATCGCCTACTCCGCGGCGGACTCGTCGGTGTCGGTGAGCCGGCGCGCGGTCGACGGCTCGATCGAGATCGCCGTGACCGACCGCGGCATCGGCATCGCCCCCGAGCACCAGCAGCGGGTCTTCGAGCGCTTCTTCCGGGTCGACCCGGCCCGCTCGCGGGCCACCGGCGGCACCGGGCTCGGCCTGGCGATCGTCAAGCACGTCTGCGCCAACCACGGTGGCGAGGTGCGGCTGTGGAGCCGCCCCGGCACCGGATCGACCTTCACCATGCGCCTGCCCGCCCGGATGGGCATCGGCGGCGCCCCGCACGGTGAGGCTGCCGTCGGCAGCTCCCCCCAGACCGCCGGAACCGGAGGATGAGATGACCAGGGTGCTGATCGTCGAGGACGAGGAGTCCTTCGCCGACCCGCTCGCGTTCATGCTGCGCAAGGAGGGGTTCACCACCGCCGTCGCGGCCAACGGCAACGACGCGCTGAGCGAGTTCGACCGCAACGGTGCCGACATCGTGCTGCTGGACCTGATGCTGCCCGGCATGAGCGGCACCGACGTCTGCAAGGCGCTGCGCTCCCGCTCCGCCGTGCCGGTGATCATGGTGACCGCCCGGGACAGCGAGATCGACAAGGTGGTCGGGCTGGAGCTCGGCGCCGACGACTACGTCACCAAGCCCTACTCGGCGCGCGAGCTCATCGCCCGCGTCCGCGCGGTGCTGCGCCGCGGCGGCGAGGCCGGCGGCGAGACCGAGGGCGGCACCGGCGTCCTGGAGGCCGGCCCGGTGCGGATGGACGTCGAGCGGCACGTCGTGTCGGTCAACGGCGACGAGGTCGCGCTCCCGCTCAAGGAGTTCGACCTGCTGGAGTACCTGCTGCGCAACGTCGGGCGGGTGCTCACCCGGGCCCAGCTGATCGACCGGGTGTGGGGCGCGGACTACGTCGGCGACACCAAGACCCTCGACGTGCACGTCAAGCGGCTGCGGTCCAAGGTCGAGGGCGCCCCCTCGGCGCCCAAGCACCTGGTCACGGTGCGCGGGCTCGGCTACAAGTTCGACGTGTGAGCCAGGGGTTGCCCGACGGCCGATAACAGGTCGGTAACCTGACCGGGTGCGCCTGGCCGTTCTCGACGTGGGGTCCAACACCGTCCATCTGCTGGTGGTGGACGCCCACCGGGGTGCCCATCCGAAGCCCATGTCGTCGGAGAAGGACCAGCTGCGTCTGGCCGAGCACCTCGACCGCAAGGGCGCACTGAGCCGCGACGGGGTGAAGGCGCTGCTGGAGAGCGTGCACCGGGCCCGGGACACCGCGCGGGCCGCCGGCTGCGACGACCTCCTGGCGTTCGCCACCTCCGCGCTGCGCGACGCGACGAACTCCGCCGAGGTGCTCGCCCGGGTGCAGCGCGAGACCGGGGTGGCGCTGGAGGTCCTGCCCGGCGAGGACGAGGCCCGCTGGACCTTCCTCGCCGTCCGCCGCTGGTGCGGCTGGTCGGCCGGGCGGCTGCTCGTGCTCGACATCGGCGGCGGCTCGCTGGAGCTGGCCGTCGGGCGGGACGAGACTCCCGACGTCGCCGCGTCGGTGCCGCTCGGCGCGGGGCGGCTGACCCGCGACGCGTTCACCTCCGACCCGCCGTCGCGGGCGGAGGTCGCCGCGCTGACCGAACGGGTCCGCGACGAGATCGCCCCCATCGCCGGACGGCTGCGTGCCGCGGGCCGCCCGGACCGGGCCGTGGGCACCTCCAAGACCTTCCGGACGCTGGCCCGGCTGGCCGGCGCCGCGCCGTCCAGCGCCGGGCCGGGGGCCCGCCGCACGCTGACCGCGCAGGGCCTGCGCCAGCTGTCGGCGTTCATCACCCGGATGTCGGGCCCCGACCTCGCCGAGCTCGACGGCGTGAGCGCCAGCCGGGCGCACCAGCTCGTCGCCGGGGCGGTCGTCGCGCAGGCGGCGATGGACGCCCTCGGCGTGACCGAACTCGAGATCTGTCCGTGGGCGTTGCGCGAGGGAGTGATCCTCCGGCGCTTCGACATGCTCGATGGGACGAACGGGGACGACCGCTCGGCGCAGACATCCCCGGGCGGGCTTGGACCCTTGACAACGCACAGGGCACGGTGGTCGTGATGAGTGTGGACAGCGGAGAGCCTCGCCAGCGGACGGTCGCGGAGCTCCTGGCCGCCAACGGCGGCCAGCAGCCCGGACGACGCCGCCGTCGTCGCGCCGCGGAGGACGACGAGGGCCCCGGCGCCCCGTCGTCCGCGGCACCCGCGCGGACCGACGTGGCCGCCCCGCCGCGACGCCCGGCGGCCGCCGACCGTGTCCGTCCGCCCGAGGGCGCGGGCGGGTTCGCCCCGCGCGGCGGCGACGGTCCGCCGCCCCTCGACCACCCCTCGTTCCCGCCCGCGCGCCGCCCCGACCCCTCCGAGGGCTCGACCGGGCGCGCGCCGGAGCCGTTCGTGCCGAACGGCAACGCGCCGAACGGCGGTGCCGCCCACGGTGGCACTCCGAACGGCGGCGCCCCGCACGGGAGCGCCGTGAACGGCAGCGGCCCGAACGGCAGCGGCCCGAACGGCAGCGGCCCGAACGGGGCCGCGGCCTTCGGCGGCGCCCCGCCCCGCAGGCCACAGGGCCCGCCCCCCGGGCAGTGGGCCGCGGGCCCCGGACCGGCCACGCAGGCCCGTCCGTTCGCCCCCGAGCCGCAGGGCCCGCCGAACGGTCGCCCCTACGGCCGCGACGACGGCCCCGCCACCCAGGACTGGGGACCCCGCGGCGACGCCCCGCGCCCGTCCGGTCCGTACGGCCCCCCGCCCGGCACCGCCGACGGCGTCGCCGACGAGATCCCGACCAGCCGGCTCGGCGCCCGCCGCCCGACCCCCACGGCCGACGACGACGGTGGCCCGCCCACCCAGTTCGGCGCCCCGCCGCTGGACGACGAGCACGACGGCCCCACCGGACGTGCGCGTCCGGCCGACGCGGGCCCGCCCACCGGCGCCTACGACCCGTTCGCCGACGACTACGACGACCGGCAGGGCTACGGCGACCAGCAGGGCTACGACGACCGGGGCTACGACGTCCGGCAGGGCTATCAGGACCGGGACCAGGGCTACGACGACCGGGACCGGGGCTACGACGCCGACCCCCGCTACGACGGCCGGCACGGCCCCGCCGGATACGACGACGGGCCCGGCTCCGCCGACGGCGGTCGCACCGGTGTGCTGGCCCCCGAGCGCCCCCAGGACGACCGCGACCACGACGACTACACCGACTACGCCGACCACGAGAACTACGACGACTACGAGGACCACGGTGAGCTCGCCGCCGGCGCGGTCGAGGACGACGAGCCCCCGCGCCGCCGCTCCGGGCGCCGCGACGGCGTCACCGACAGCGGTGCGCAGCCGCCCGCGGGCCTCGACGACGAGGCCCCGGCCGGTGCGGCCGGGACCGGCCAGGCCTGGGCGGTCGTCATCGCCCAGTGGATCGGCGGCGCCGTCGCCGGTGCGGCGATCTGGGTGCTGTTCCGCTTCCTGTGGACCTCGCTGCCGATCGTCGCGCTGTCGCTCGCGGTCGTGCTGACCGTCGGGCTGGTGCTCGGCGTGCGGGCCCTGCTGCGCAACGACGACCTGAAGACCACGTTGTTCGCGGTGCTCGTCGGACTGCTGCTGACCGTGTCCCCGGCGATCCTGGTGTTGCTGGACCGGTAACGATGAGCGACGGCGCGACGACTCCACGTTTCGTGACACCGTCGCGCCCGCCCGTCGCCCACCCGACCGGGTCGGCACCCGTCGCGCTGTCCACGGCCTCGGTCTACCCGGAGGGCGTCGCCGCCGGGTTCGAGATCGCCGCCGAGCTGGGCTACGACGGCGTCGAGCTCATGATCTGGACCGACCCGGTCAGCCAGGACCCGCGAGCGGTCGAGCGTCTCGCCCACCGACACGGGGTGCCGATCCTCGCGGTGCACGCGCCCTGTCTGGCCGTCACCCAGCGGGTCTGGGGCGCCGACCCGGTGCACCGGCTGCGGCGCACCGTCGAGGTCGCCGCCCGGCTGGGCGCGCGCACCGTGGTGGTGCACCCGCCGTTCCGCTGGCAGCGCCGCTACGCCGGGGTCTTCGCCGACGAGGTCGCCCGCGCCCACGAGGTCCACGACGTCACGCTGCCGGTGGAGAACATGTTCCCGGTGACCCGCGGCGCGATCAGCACCGTGCCCTACGCGCTGGGCCACGACCCGACGGAGATCGGGTTCGGCGCGTACACCCTGGACCTGTCGCACACCGCCGCGGCCGGGGTCGACGCGCTCGACCTCGCCGAGCGGATGGGCGACCGGCTCACCCACCTGCACCTCACCGACGGCTCCGGAGCCCCGCGCGACGAGCACCTGGTCCCCGGCCGCGGGACGCAGCCGTGCGCCGAGGTGTGCGAGCGCCTGGCCGACTCCCGGTTCGCCGCGGACGGCGGCACCGTCGTGCTGGAGGTGTCGACCCGGCGCTGCCGCACCCGCCAGGAACGCACCGGGCTGCTCGCCGAGTCGCTGCTGTTCGCCCGGCTGCACCTCACGCCGACGATGTCCGCCATCGCTCCTACCCGTGGGTAACATGCCGGCATGAGCAGTACGACGGTCCGGCCGTTCGCCGACGCGCACGACATCGAGCACCTCGGTGACGGCCGGTTCCGCGCCCGGCTCGACGGGACCTGGGCGATCGGGGACAAGGCGTTCGGCGGCCTGCTGATGGTGCTCATGGCCAAGTCCGGGCTGGCCCGCCTCGCGGCCGACGAGGCACCCGCACCCGACCCGCTGGCCGTCGCCGTGGACTTCCTGCGCGCGCCGGACCTGGGGCCGGTCGAGATCACGACCGACCCGCTCAAGATCGGGCGGACGGTGTCCACGGTCGCCGTCCGCCTGCACCAGCAGGGCCGGCTCATGCTGCACTCCACGGTCACCGCGGGTGTGCTCCCGACCGACGCCCCGCGCCTGGACGACGGCTCCGCGCTCGCCGTCGAACCGGACCCGGACGCGCTCGACCCGGCCTCGGCCGAGGGGGGCGCGCGCGGCCTCGCCGCCGCCTGCGAGCTGCGCTACCCGCGCGGTGCCCTGCCGTTCCTGCGCGGCGAGACCGGGCCGCCGGAGATGGCCGGCTGGGTCCGCCCGCGCGGGGAGGAGCCCGACGTGCTGTTCGCGCTGATGTCCGGCGACATCCTGCCCCCGACGGTGTTCAACCTCGGCGGCTCCCTCGGCTGGGCGCCGACGGTGCAGCTCACCGCGCTGCTGCGGGCCCGCCCGGCTCCGGGCTGGCTGCGGGTCGAGTCCCGCTCCGGCGCCGTGGCGAGCCCGTCCGCCGGTGGTGGGGTGTCGAGCGCGCAGTTCGACGAGGACGTCACCGTCGTCGACGCGCACGGCCGTACCGTCTGCCAGGCCCGCCAGCTCGCCCTGGCCCCACAGGCCGGCTGAGGGGTTCCTACGCTCCTCCCATGACGAGGATCGCGGTACTGGGTGGGGGACGGATCGGCGAGGCGCTGCTCGGCGGGCTGCTGGCGGCCGGGCGGGACGCCGGTGACCTGGTGGTGGCCGAGCGGTTCCCGGCCCGGGCGCAGGAGCTGACCGCGTCGCTGGGGGTGACCGCGGCCCCGGTCGACGAGGCGGTGCGCGGGGCCGGGACGGTGGTCGTCGCGGTCAAGCCGCAGGACGTCGTCACGCTGCTCGGCGAGGTCGCCGGAGTGCTGGAGCCTGGCGCGCTCGTCGTGTCGCTGTGCGCGGGCCTGCCGACCTCGCTGTTCGAGGGCGCCCTGCCCGAGGGCACGCCGGTCGTGCGGGTCATGCCGAACACCCCGATGCTGCTGGGCGCGGCGATGTGCGCGATCTCCCCGGGCGCGCACGCGACCCCCGCGCACCTCGACGAGACCGAGACGCTGCTGTCCACCGTCGGCGCGGTGCTGCGCCTGGACGAGGCGAAACAGGACGCCGCGACCGCCCTGTCCGGCTCCGGGCCCGCGTACTTCTTCCTCGTCGCCGAGGCGATGATCGAGGCCGGGGTCCGGCTGGGCCTGACCCGCCCGGACGCGACCGAGCTGACCGTGCAGACCGCGCTCGGCGCCGCGCGGATGCTGCGCGAGACCGGCGAGCACCCCGCGGTGCTGCGGGAGAACGTCACCTCGCCCGCCGGGACCACGGCCGCCGCCCTGCGCGAGCTGGAGCGGCACGGGCTGCGCACAGCACTGGCCGACGCGGTCACCGCAGCGTACGACCGCTCGGTGGCGCTCGGTCGCGGCTGACCGGCCCAGCGGTACCTCGTTCAGCGCATCGTATGACGCAAAGTCACTCGGACGCGCCGTGCCGTAGCACGATCGAGCCCGCCTCTGGCGGACCGATCGTCACATCCGCCCCGGTAGACTGCACCTGCATCCCCCACCACCGGGCGAACCGGGGAACCCCTCTCGGGGGAGGAAGGCGGTGCCCCATGGCGGCGGAACGACCCGAGCCCCTGCGGTCGTCCCAGGTCCAGTTCCTGACGGTGGCCGAGGTCGCGTCGATGATGCGCGTCTCCAAGATGACCGTGTACCGGCTCGTCCACTCGGGCGAGCTGCCGGCTGCGCGGGTCGGTCGCTCGTTCCGTGTGCCGCAGCGCGCGGTCGAGGACTACCTGCGCAACGCCTACTTCGACGCGGGCTGATCCCCGGTGGGGTGACGGCCGGTACGCCCGGGTAGACTGGTGAACCGGCTGCCGACCCCCACCGGTCGCATCGCGTCGTCGCCCGCTCCGGCGGGCGTCGCCCGGCCCGCGCCTCGTGTCCACGTGCACGGGTCGTGCGGGCGGCCCACTCCGAGGTCACCCGGTGGAGCGGTCGCTGACGATCTGCGTCGACACAGGAGGAGCACCCACATGGGCTCGGTCATCAAGAAGCGCCGCAAGCGGATGTCGAAGAAGAAGCACCGCAAGCTGCTGCGCAAGACCCGGGTGCAGCGCCGCAAGCTCGGCAAGTGACTCGCGCACCGGCCGCGTGCCCGCCCTCCGGCGGGTGCGCGGCCGGTGTCGTTGTGGCGGTCCGTACCCCGGTCGGACGCGTCGCGCACCTCACGTGTCCGCGTACCTGCCCGGTGTGACGGGGCGGGTCTACGATCGGACGATCTCGCGTCAGCCCCCGGTGAACGGAGCGCCCATGGACCGGCCGACCCCGAACGTCGTGCTGGTCACCGGGGTCAGCGGCTTCCTCGGCGGGCACCTCGCGGCCCGGCTGGCGGCCGACCCGTCCATCGACCGGGTGCTCGGTGTCGACACCGTCCCGCCGCCCCGGGACCTGCTGAAGCGGATGGGCCGCGCCGAGTTCGTGCGCGCCGACATCCGCAACCCGCTCATCGCGAAGGTCATCTCCTCGGGAGCCGTCGACACGGTCGTGCACGCGTCGCTCTCGGCCAGCCCCGCATCGTCGGGCGGCCGCGCGACGATGAAGGAGATGAACGTCATCGGCACGATGCAGCTCCTCGCCGCGTGCCAGAAGGCGCCGAGTGTCCGCCGTGTCGTGCTCAAGTCGACGACCGCGGTCTACGGCTCCAGCCCGCGCGACCCCGCCGTGTTCGACGAGGCCATCGGGGCCAAGGACCTGCCGTCGGGCGGGTACGCCAAGGACGCCGCCGAGATCGAGGGCTACCTGCGCGGGTTCAGCCGTCGCCGCCCGGACGTCACCACCACGGTCCTGCGGTTCGCCAACTTCATCGGCCCGCGGATGGACACCGTGCTGTCGCGCTACTTCGCGCTGCCGGTCGTCCCCACCGTGCTGGGCTACGACGCACGGATCCAGCTGATGCACGAGGAGGACGGCCTCGCCGTGCTGGAGCGTGCCGCCACCCACGAGCTGCCGGGCGTGTTCAACGTCGCCGCGCACGGGGTGCTGATGCTGTCCCAGGCCATCCGCCGCGCAGGCAAGATCGCCGTCCCGGTGCCGAGCGGTGCGGTCGGGCCGGTCAGCCGGGTGCTGCGGGGCGCGCGCGTCGTGGACTTCTCCCCGGAGCAGATGCGCTTCCTCAACTTCGGCCGGGTCGTGGACCTCACCCGGCTGATCAACGACTTCGGCTTCGAACCACGGTGGACCACCACCCAGGCGTTCGACGACTTCGTGCGCGGCAAGGCGCTGGCGCCGGTCCTCGGCCCGGAGCGGATCGCCTCCATCGAACGGGGCGTGCTCGGCCTGGCCCGGGCGCTGCGGTGACGGGCCGGGACGGCGGCATGCGGGCACACGAGCAGGGACGGCCGGGCGGCCGCGGTGGCACGAGGAAGGGCGACGGCATGGCCGAGGCGCGGGTGATCCCGATCCGGGGCAACCGGGGGCCTGCCCGGCCTGCGCGGGCGGAGGAGCCGTCACGACCCGCGCCGGTCCCCTCCGCGGCCGAGCCCGAGGAGACCGAGGGCCCGGCCTGGGAGGCCGCGCTGGAGCAGGTCCTGGAGTTCCTGCGCCGCAGGCTCGCGGGCGACTACCCGATCGACGAGTTCGGCTTCGACCGCGAGCTCACCGACGCGATGGTGCTGCCCGCCCTGCGCCCGCTCTACAAGCGCTGGTTCCGGGTCGAGACCATCGGCACCCACCACATCCCCGAGACCGGTGGCGCGCTGATCGTCGCCAACCACTCCGGGACGCTGCCGCTCGACGCGGTCATGACCACCGTCGCGGTGCACGACGACCACCCGTCGCACCGGCACCTGCGGCTGCTCGGCGCCGACCTCATGTTCACCATGCCGGTGTCCGGCTCGCTGGCCCGCAAGGCCGGCGCGACGCTGGCCTGCAACCCCGACGCCGAGCGGCTCATGACCTCCGGCGAGCTCGTCGGGGTGTTCCCCGAGGGGTTCAAGGGCATCGGCAAGCCGTTCCGGGACCGCTACAAGCTGCAGCGGTTCGGCCGCGGCGGGTTCGTCTCCGCCGCGTTGCGGACCGGGGTCCCGATCATCCCGTGCTCGATCGTCGGCGCCGAGGAGATCTACCCCAAGATCGGTGACCTGGCGCCGCTGGCCCGGCTGTTCGGCGCGCCGTACTTCCCGGTCACGCCGATCTTCCCGCTGCTCGGCCCGGCGGGGCTGATCCCGCTGCCGTCGAAGTGGTACATCGAGTTCGGCGAGCCGATCCGCACCGACGACCACGCGCCGTCCGACGCCGACGACCCGATGCTCGTGTTCAACCTGACCGACCAGGTCCGGGAGACGATCCAGCACACGCTGTACCGGTTGCTGTCCCAGCGCCGCAACGTGTTCCTGGGATGATCCGACGGCCGGACCCGCTGCGGTGGCTGTGGTACGCCGCCGGCGGGCGGCTGCCCCCGCGGTACCGCGAGTGGGTGCTGCACGACACGACCTGCCGGACCTGGCACCTGCGCCACTTCGCGCGCACCGCGGCGGTGCTGACGCTGCTGTCGGTGCCGCTGGCCCTGGTGATCCCCGGCCCGCTGTGGCTGCGGCTCAGCGCCCTGCTGCTCGGCTGGCTGGTGTCGCTGCAGTACGCGCTGTTCGTGATGGAGGAGTCCGTCGAGCACCGGGTGGTGAAGGCCGGCTACCCCGCGGGCACCGCCCGCGCGACGCGGCTGGAGGCCACCGCCGACGAGCGGGCCGAGGCCACCCGCCGCTACGCCGAGCGCTATCGCGGGGCCCCGCCGCCCTGAGCGGCCGGGCGGGTCAGCGCTTGCGGTAGGCCATCCCGGCCGCGACCGCACCGGCGACGGCGCCGGCGCCGAGCACCGAGGGCACCCCGATCCTGGCGGCCTTGCGGCCGGTCCGGAAGTCGCGGATCTGCCAGTTGCGGGCCTTCGCGACGTCGCGCAGCTCCGAGTCCGGGTTCACCGCGACCGCGGTGCCGACCGCCGAGAGCATCGGGACGTCGTTCACCGAGTCCGAGTACGCGGTGCAGCGACGCAGGTCCAGACCCTCCGACGCGGCCAGCGCGCGGACCGCGTGCGCCTTCGCCGGACCGTGCAGGATCTCGCCGACCAGCCGCCCGGTGTAGAGCCCGTCGACGGACTCCGCGACGGTGCCCAGCGCCCCGGTCAGCCCGAGCCGCCGCGCGATGATGCGGGCCAGCTCGATCGGCGTCGCGGTGACCAGCCACACCCGCTGGCCGGCGTCGAGGTGCATCTGGGCCAGCGCCCGGGTCCCGGCCCAGATCCGGTCCGACATCAGCTCGTCGTAGATCTCCTCGCCGAGCGCGACGACCTCGTCGACCGGACGGCCCGCGACGAACGACAGCGCGGTGTCGCGGTGCCCCGCGATGCCGCCCTTGTCCTCCCGGCCGCCGACCCGGAACTTGATCTGCTGCCAGGCGAACCCGGCCAGGTCGGAGGTGGTGAAGAACTTGCGCGCGGCCAGCCCACGGGCGAAGTGGAAGATCGACGCGCCGACCATCATCGTGTTGTCGCAGTCGAAGAACGCGGCGGCGGTGAGGTCCGGCGGTGCGCCGTCCCCGCCCTCCGGGCCGTCGGGGTGGTCGTCGGCCTCGGCGGCGACGGCCGCGGCGGCGGAGGCCTGCCCCGCCCGCTGCGCGGAGTCGAGTGCGGTCGCCCGCTCCAGCACCCCCGGCTCCTCGGAGAGCCCGGTGTCGATGGGCGGGTGAGACTCGCGGGTCCCGCTCTGGTCGAGAGGGGGGACGGACCCGGGATCACTCACCACGGCGGCCTTCCTGGTGCGACGGCGTCTCGCGTCCCGAGGGGATCGGGGCGCGGCCCCAGCCTACTGCCGGAACGCGGGAGCGGGCCCGGCCTCCGGTACGTGACACGTGTCGACGTACCGGGCGCCGGGCCCGTGCCCGTGGTCTCCGGGGTGGATCAGCCGAGGGTGACCGGGCCGAGGCCCGGCAGCAGCGGCGGGATCGTGATCGGCGGCAGCAGGCGGTTCTGCTCCGCCGACGGCTCCGACGAGCTGCTCGACCCGCTCTCGGAGGTGGCCGAGCCACCGCCGTCCAGCAGCGGCAGCCCACCGCCGTCCTGCGAGGACCCCGAGGTGGTCGGGGTCTGGGAGGTCGAGGTGGCCGGACCGGAGGTCGGCGACGGCGTGCCGGTCGCGGTCTCCGACGGCGTCACCGGCGCGGACTGCTCGACGGCCTGGGCCGAGGACGGCCCACCCGCGGTGCGGCACTCGCCGGGCACCGGGCCGAGGTCGTCGACGGTGCCGCCGCTGTCCGCGGCGCAGCCGGTGCCGGCCCGCAGCGCCTCGGCCCGGGTCAGCACCCGGTCCAGCAGGCGGATGGCCTCCGAGGTCTCCCCGCGGCTCTCGGCGGGCAGGTCGGACTGCAGACGGGTGATGCGCCCGGACTGGGCGGCCGCCCAGGTCCGCAGCTCGGCCAGGCGCGAGGTGTCCGCGCCGTCGGTGCCCGCGCCGGCCAGCATCAGCCTGCTGCCGGTGCTGGTGGCCCGGTCGAAGTCGCCCATCGCGGACGCCACCGCGTCCGGCGACGGCGGCGTGGACCGCGCGACCAGGCTCTCCAGCTCGTCGACCCGGGAGCGGGCCAGGTCGAGCTGGCGGGCGGCCGCGGCCTGCTGGCCGACGGTGAACACCCCGCCGACGCTCTCGCTGGCGCGCTTCATGCCGTACATCGCGTCGCCGGGCAGGGCGTCGCGGCTGACGGTCGAGGTCACACCGGCGATCACCGCGAGCGCGGCGAACCCGCCGACGACGACGCCGAAGCGCTTGCGCACGCTCGGGCGGCGGCGGTCCAGCATCCGGGCGCCGGACGGCGCCGGACGGGCGGAGTCGTCGCGGCCGGGCCCCGCCTCGGCGTCGCGGGCCGGTCCGGCCGGGGCGCTCACCTGCTCGGGGTGGTCCGGGTGGTCCGACGGCAGCACGTGGCGGCCACGGCGCGGACGGCCGCCGCGACCGGTCGGGTCGTCCGCGGCCGGGGCGTGCTCGCCGGCGGCGCGGCGGTTGGACACCGCGTCCCAGTCGAGGTCGTCGGCGATCGGCGGGCCGATCGGCGCGGTGAGGTCGGCCGGGTCGACGCGGTCGAACCGGTCGCCGAACGAGGGCCCGCCGGACTGCTGCCCGACGCCCTCCTGGGCCAGCACCTCGAACAGCCGTGCCCGCATCCGGGCCGAGGCGTGCGGATCGGGCGAGAGGTCACGCCGCGAACGGTCCAGCGCGGCGGCCAGCGCGATCTCGTGCGCCAGCTCCTCCGATGCAGGGGCACCCGCCGGCGCGCGGTCGAAACCGTCGTCGCCGGGATACCCGTCGTCCCATGCCCTGGGCATGCCGTCCGTCCTCACTGCAGTCTCGCGCTGCTCGTCGGCGCGTGTGGCGCCGTCAGTGCGCGCCGGTCGGTACAACGACCGACTGCGGACGAGGTTACGGCCTTCCAACCGTTCACCGCATCGAGTAGTGCGTTCGGCGCAGTGATCGACACACCCTCTCGCGTTCCGGCTGTTCCGGCGGGAGACCCGCTCACCGCAGGCCGTCCGGGAGGAGCTGTGCGAGGCGGCGCACCGCGCGGTGCTGCAGCGCCTTGACCGCACCCTCGTTGCGGTCCATCAGCTCGGCGGTCTCGGCGACCGAGAGGCCCTTGAGGAACCGGTACTGGATGCATTCGCGCTGGTCGGAGTTGAGCTTGGCGATCGAGGCCAGCAGCTCGTCGTTGGTGGCCATGTCGAGCACCTGCTGCTCGGGGCCACCGGTGCTGGGCGACAGCTCGACGATCTCCGAGGTCGTCTGCTCCAGCCGGAAGCGGCTGGACTTGACGTAGTCGAAGATCAGATTCCGGGCGATGGTGACGAACCAGGCCCCGATGTCGCGGCCCTGGTAGCTGACCGAGGAGATCCGGCGCAGGGCCCGGACGAAGGTCTCCTGGGTTACGTCCTCGGCGAAGGACCGGTCGCCCATCCGGAACAGCACGTACCGGTAGACGACGTCGTGGTAGCGCTCGTAGAGCTCGCCGAACGCGGCCACGTCGCCGGCCTGGCAGGCCTCGACCAGCGCCCAGGAGCTGTTCGCGTCCTCGACGGCGCGGGCGGCCTCGTCGGCCGGGTCGGCCTCCGGTCGCTGCAGCTCCTGCGAGATCTGCGGTGCCCGTCGTGGCATCGGCATGTCCTGCTCGGTACGGCCCGGCGGACCCGACCGGGTGGTCCGGCCGTCCGGGCGGTGTAGCGCAGGGCCTGCGGGGTACGTGGGGGGAGCGTCGACCAGGGGAGCGGACGCGATCGGCCCCGTCGGCTGGGACGGCGCAGAGGTCGCTGAAGTCACGGACACCTCCCCGTCCGGCTGGGGGCGGACGGTGTCGGGTCTGTCCTGGCCGGGTTCGGGGGCCCGGGGCGGACGGACGGTCTCGGGGATGGTCTCGGAGCGCTGCTGTCGGAGCAGCCGGTGCGGTCGCGTCGGCCGGGTCATGGATCCCGGGGGGGTTGGACGGGGTACGGCTCGGCGGGCGACCCGGCGGGCGGGGACCGCCGGCGCGTCCCGCGCGGCGCGGCACGGTGTGCACCGCGGCACGGTGTGCACCGTGGCGCGCTGGCGTCGAGCTGCATGCCACTCCCTCGGGTGAGTCGCGCGACGAACCGGCGGTTCACGCGTTGAACTACATGTAGCGGCGGAGCATAGACGTCTGTCGAGTGGCGCAGCGCACTCGCCGCCTCTCGTCGCGTCCCGTTCCGGCGAGCGGCCCGATACGCGCGGTGGACGAACCGTGCGCGAAGCGTGTCCGAATCGACACGTGGCGTACACAGCGGTGAACGGTCCCTCGGGGCGCGACGGTCCCGGCCGGGTTTGGAACACTGGCCGTGACGCGTGCCGACGAGCCGACCCCGCCCCGGCGGGGTCCGAGGATGGAGACCGCCGTGCCGAGTTCCGACCCCGCGCCGGGCCACCGTCCCGAGCGGCCCACCCACCTCGCCGACCTGGTGGCGCGCAACGCCTCCGAGCGCCCCGGGCACGACGCCGTCCGCGACTTGTCCGGCGCGGCACCGCTCACCCTGACCTGGTCGGCGTTCGACGCGGCGGTCTCCGCCGAGGCCGCCCGGCTGCGTGCGGCGGGCGTCCGCCACGGTGACCGGGTCGCGATCGGCCTGCCCGACGGGGCCGACTACTGCGTGGCGTTGTTCGGAGCGCTGCGGGCCGACGCGGTCGTCGTACCGTTCGGCGCAGGCGCGGTGACCCGCGAGCTGGAGGTCGTGCTCGACCAGGCCCGGCCGGTCGCGGTCGTCGCCCGGCTCGACGACGCCGTCGCGGCCGGCTGCGCCGAGGGCGTCGGCGCGACCCTGCTGGGCCCGCCGGACCTGGCCGCCCCGGTCCCGGACGCCCCGGTCGACCGGGCCCCCGCCGACCCCGAGCGGATCGCGCTGGTCGTGTTCACCTCCGGCACCACCGGGCGTCCGCGCGGGGTGCGGCTGTCGCACCGCGCGCTGCTGGCCAACCGCGAGCAGGCGGGGGAGCTCCGCCCGGCACCGGTCAATGCGGTCGACCGGGTCCTGCTGGCGCTGCCGCTGTTCCACGTCTACGGGCTCGCCGCCGGGCTGCTGCAGGTCTGCTGGACCGGCGCCACCGTCGTCCTGCCCGGCCGGTTCTCCCCGGACCGGCTGGCCGAGGCGGTCGTGCAGGAGCGGGTCAGCGTCGTGGCCGGGGTGCCGTCGATGTTCCGGATGCTGCTCGACCTCGGGCCCGAGCGGCTGCGCGCCGCGATGGCGGGGGTGCGGCTGTGCACCTCCGGCGGCGCCCCGCTGCCCGCGAGCTGGCTCACGGACTTCCGCGCGGCGAGCGGGCTGGACCTGCACGAGGGCTACGGCCTCACCGAGGGCGGGCCCGTCGTCACCAGCAACGACCTGGGCCGCCCGGCCAAGCCGGGCTCGGTCGGCCGGCCGCTGCCCGGGGTGGAGCTGCGTCTGGTCGACCCCGCGGGGCAGCCGCTGCCGCAGCGCGACCCGGAGCCGGCACCGCGCGGCGAGGACCCGCTCGACGACCTCGACTACGACGACGACTCCGACCCCGCCGACGACACCGGCCTGATCGCGCTGCGCGGTCCCAACCTGTTCTCCGGCTACTGGCCCGACGGCTGCGGCGGCCCCGGTGAGGACGGCTGGTTCGTCACCGCCGACGTCGGCTACCTCGACGCCGACGGCGACCTGCACCTCGTCGACCGGTCCTCGGACCTGGTCATCGTCAACGGTTTCAACGTCTACCCGCGCGAGGTGGAACAGGTCGTCGCCGAGCTGGACGCGGTGGCCGAGGTCGCCGTCGTCGGGGTGCCCGACGACCGGACCGGCGCCGCGGTCAAGGCGGTCGTCGTGCCCGTCGCGGGCGCCGAGCTCACCGAGGAGGCGGTCGCCGAGTACTGCGCGGCCCGGCTCGCCCGGTTCAAGCGGCCCGCCGTCGTCGCGTTCGTCGACGAGCTGCCCCGCACCCCGACGGGCAAGATCGCCCGGAGGACACTGGCGAGGATGTGAGATGCGGGTACGACTGCTGACCCGGGTGGGCTGCCACCTGTGCGACGACGCCGCCGAGGTGCTGGCCCGGGTGTGCGCCGAGACGGACACCGGCTGGGACACCGTCGACGTCGACTCCGACGACGAGCTGCGCGCCGAGTACGGCGACCAGGTGCCGGTGGTGCTGCTCGACGGCCGTGAGCACGACTCGTTCCGGGTCGACGAGGAGCGCCTGCGCGCGGACCTGGCCCGGCGGTGAGCCCGGCCCCGGACGGTCCGGCCTCCACCGTCGACGGTCGGGCCTTCCCCGCCGGAGGCCCGGCCGGCCGGGGGACGCGGCTGGCCCGTCCCGCGCCGCCCGCCCGCACCGCCCTGGCCGGGCTGGCCGCGGCCGCACTGGGCGTCGGCGCCGGGCAGGCTCTCGCGCTGCTGATCGCCCCGGCCGCCGGGCCGGTGAACGCCGTCGCCGAGCAGGTCGTGGCGCTCACCCCGCCCGCGCTGGCCGGTGCGGCGACGGTCGGGGCCGGGATCGGCAGCCGCTACACCGTCGTCGCCGGGGTGCTCGTCGTCCTTGCGCTCGCCGCGGCCGGGCTCGGGGCGCTGTCGCGCCGCTCACCGTGGCCCGGTGCGTGGGGGCTCGCGGTGCTCGGGCTGGCGGGCGTGGTCGCCGCGGCGACGGCGTCGGGCGCCGGTCAGCTCGACATGGTCCCGGCGGGTGCCGCCGCGGTCGTCGCGGTGACGGTGTTCCGGAAGCTGCACGCGCTGGCGGCCCGGATCCCCGCCCCGACCGCGGACGGGACGCTGCCCGACGGGCGGCCGGTCCGGTCGTCGCTGACCCGGCGGCGGTTCCTGCGCACCACCGCGCTGGCGGGGGCGGGCGGGGTCGTGCTGGGCGCCGGGGCCGCGGCCGCCGCGCCGCTGCTGCCCTCGGGCCGCATCGGGCCTGCACGCGAGGCGCTCACCGCCCGGATCCGGATGCTCGCCGCGCAGGGCCGCATCGCGGCCGCACCGACGCTGCCCGCGGGGGCACAGGTGCCCGGCGCGGCCGCGTTCACCACCGCCGTCGACGCCTTCTACCGGATCGACACCGCGCTGCGGGTCCCGTCGGTCGACCCGGCGTCGTGGAGCCTGCGGGTGCACGGGCGGGTCGGGCGCGAGCTCACCCTCACCCTCGACGACCTGCTGGCCCGCCCGCTCGTCGAACGCTGGGTGACGATGGCGTGCGTCTCCAACGAGGTCGGCGGCGACCTCGTCTCCACCACCCGGTTCACCGGCGTCGAGCTCGCGCCGCTGCTCGCGGCCGCGGAGCCCGACCCGGCCGCGGACCAGGCGCTGTCCACCTCCACCGACGGCTGGACGGCGGGCAGCCCGTCGTCGCTGCTGCTCGACCCCGCCCGCGGCGCGCTGCTCGCGGTCGCGATGGCCGGACCCGACGGCCCGGTCGCGCTCCCGCCCGAGCACGGCTTCCCGGTGCGGATCGTCGTCCCCGGGCTCTACGGCTACGTCTCGGCCACCAAGTGGGTCACCGACATCGAGTTCACGACGTTCGGCGCGCGCGCCGACTACTGGCGCGCCCGCGGGTGGGCCCCGCCCGGACCGATGGAGACGGCCGCGCGGATCGAGTCGCCCGCCTCGTACGCGAGCGTGCCCGCCGGTCGGGTCGTGGTCACCGGCACCGCCTGGGCGGTGCCCCGGGGGATCCGCCGGGTCGAGGTCGGGGTGCAGGACGGCGGCGGATCCGGGTCCTGGGTGACCGCCGAGCTCGCGCCGGTGCCCGCCGGCGGGGCGACCTGGCGGCAGTGGCGCGCCGAGCTGGACCTACCGCCGGGCGGGTACACCCTGGTGTGCCGTGCCACCGACGGCGACGGCGTCGTCCAGACCGCCGAGCGCCGCTCCCCGCTGCCGGGGGCGGCGACCGGCTGGCCGACTCGCACGGTCACCGTGACCTGAGCGGCGCCGACGGGCGGCGCCGACCTGGATCCCGGTGGGCCCCCTCCGCGCGGAGAGCTGTGTCACGAGCGGTCGTCAGGACTGCGTGACGGTGGTGTCGTGGGGAACGACGTGGCGGTCGTCGCACGACGAGCGGTTCCTGCCCGTCGATCACCGGTAGCTCCAGGTCAGGGGCGGGGTCGAGCACGGAGAGGACCAAGATCGCAACTTTGTGCGTGCCTTCACAAGCGGCTACCGTGGGTTCCCGTCGCCGGTCCCGGTGGCACGGTGCCCCTGCGGCGCCGAGGACGCCGGGTCTCGTCCGTCCGCAGCCCGTCCGGCCCGCCCGGCCGGTTCGCGGGCGTGCCGCGAGCACGCCGACGACCGGCCCCTGTACATCCCCGAACGGAGCACGCCCAGTCTCGATGACCGACCGCCCGCGGACAAGCCCCCGTGAGCAGGACGGCCACCGGGACCCCGGCCGCCCGCCGACCGACGCCCGAGGAGGACGGCCCGTGACCCTGCCGCCCGAGTCCGGCGTCGCCGCGCCCGACGGCACCGGCGAGCGCCCCGCGCGCCCGGTGCCCGAGGCGACCGTGTCCCGGCTCGCGGTGTACCTGCGCGTGCTCGGTGAGCTGCGCGACGCGGGCGTCGAGACGGTGTCGTCCGAGGAGCTCGCCGGTGCCTCCGGGGTCAACTCGGCCAAGCTCCGCAAGGACCTGTCCTACCTGGGTTCCTACGGCGTGCGCGGCGTCGGTTACGACGTCGCCTCGCTGCAGGGTCGGCTGCAGGGCGAGCTGGGCATGGACCAGCGGCAGTCGGTCGCGCTGGTCGGCGTCGGCAACCTGGGCCACGCCCTGGCCGGCTACTCCGGCTTCGCGGGCCGGGGCTTCCCGGTCAGCTCCCTGTTCGACGTCGACGACGACCTCGTCGGCAGTGAGATCAACGGCATCCGGGTGCGGCACGCGCGCGAGATCCCCGAGGTGTGCGCCGGTGACGGCGTCACCATCGGGATGATCGCGACGCCGGGGCCGGCTGCCCAGAAGGTCTGCGACCTGCTCGTGGCGGCGGGTGTGCAGTCCATCCTCAACTTCGCTCCGGTGCTGCTCACGGTCCCGGACGACGTCGAGGTCCGCAAGGTCGACCTGTCGGTCGAGCTGCAGGTCCTCGCGTTCCACGTGGCGCGACGGCACACCGGTGCCGCCGCGGTGACGGACAAGACGAACGAATCGGTGGTGTCGTAGAGCCATGAGCGTCCTCGTGGTCGGCCTGTCGCACCGCAGCGCGCCGGTCGAGGTGCTGGAGCGCCTCGCGGTCGCTCCGGGTGACGTGCCCAAGCTGCTCGAGGAGATGCTCGACCGCTCGCACGTGGAGGAGGCGGTCGTCCTCTCCACGTGCAACCGGATCGAGATCTGCGCGGTCGTGGACGCGTTCCACGGCGGCCTCGGCGACGTCACCGACGTGCTCGGTGCCCATGCCGGGTTCCCGATCGGCGAGCTGTCCGAGCACCTGTTCGTGCACTACGCGGGCTCGGCGGTCCAGCACCTGTTCGCGCTGGCGGCGGGCCTGGACTCGATGGTGGTCGGCGAGTCGCAGATCCTCGGTCAGCTGCGCGGGGCCTACGCGGCCGCGGACAGCGCGGGCGCCGTCGGCAAGGTCCTGCACGAGCTGGTGCAGCAGGCGCTGCGGGTCGGCAAGCGGGTGCACGCCGGGACCGGTATCGACGAGGCGGGTGCCTCGGTCGTGTCGGAGGCCCTGCGCGACGCCGACCGCGAGCTCGGCGGGGACGGTCTGGCCGGGCGCCGCGCCGTCATCGTCGGGGCGGGCGCGATGGGCGCGCTGGCCGCGGCCCACCTGCGTCGCGCCGGGGCGGGCAAGATCGTCGTGCTGAACCGGTCGGCCGAGCGCGGCGAGCGGCTCGTCGAGAAGATCCGGGAGCACGCGGACCCGGGCACCACGGCGCGCTTCGCGGTGATGGACGACCTGGCCGCCGAGCTGCGCGACGCGGACCTGCTGCTGGCCTGTACCGGCGCGATCGGCCACGTCGTCGACGTCGAGCCGGTCGCGCAGGCACTGAACGGCCGCACCTCCCCCCTGGTCGTGTGCGACCTGGGCCTGCCGCGCGACGTCGACCCGGCCGTCGGCGAGCTGGCCGGCGTGCGCATGGTCGACCTGATCACCCTGCAGCGTCGGCTGCTCGACGTCGCCGACGGCGGTTCGGTCGCCGTGGCCCAGAAGATGGTCGACGCCGAGGCCCAGCAGTACCTGGCCGGGCAGCGCTCGGCCGAGGTCACGCCGACGGTCACCGCGCTGCGCCGGCGCGCCTCGGAGGTCGTCGACGCCGAGCTGCTGCGCCTCGACTCGCGGCTGCCCGATCTGGACGCCCGGGTCCGCGAGGAGCTCTCCCGCACCGTGCGCCGGGTCGTCGACAAGCTGCTGCACACCCCCACCGTCCAGGTGAAGCGCCTGGCCGAGGGTCCGGACGGGGACAGCTACGCCGCGGCGCTGCGCACCCTGTTCGAGCTCGACCCGCAGGCCGCCGCCGCGGTCGCCGCCCCGGTCCGTGGCGCCGACGCCAGCGTCGACGGCGGCGACGTCGCCGCCGCCCTGCGCTTCAGCGACCCCACCGTGCCGTTCGACGTCACCCCGTCGATCGGGTCCCGTCCCCCGGAGCAGATCTCGTGAGCGTCCTGAAGATCGGCACCCGGCCGTCGAAGCTGGCGGTCGCGCAGTCCACCACCGTGGCCGACCGGCTCGTCGCCGCCGGCCACCCGTGCGAGCTGGTCACCATCTCGACCAGCGGTGACCGCTCGTCGGCGCCGATCCCGCAGATCGGGGTGGGGGTGTTCGTCTCGCAGCTGCGCGACGCGCTCTACGCCGGCGAGATCGACGTGGCCGTGCACTCGTACAAGGACCTGCCGAGCGCGCAGCCCGAGGGGCTGACGATCGCGGCGGTCCCCGAGCGCGAGGACGTCCGCGACGCGCTGGTCACCGGCGGTCGGGTGCTCGGCGAGCTGGGCCGTGGTGCCCGGGTCGGGACGGGGTCCCCGCGCCGGACCGTGCAGCTGCACGCGCTCGGCCTGGGGCTGGAGGTGCTGCCGATCCGCGGGAACGTGGACACCCGGATCGGGAAGGTGCGGTCCGGCGAGCTGGACGCGGTGGTCGTGGCCGCCGCGGGACTGCGCAGGCTGGGCCGCGTCGACGAGGCGGACGAGCTGATCGACCCGCTGCAGATGCTGCCCGCCCCGGCCCAGGGCGCGCTGGCGATCGAGTGCCGCACCGCCGACACCGACCTGGCGGCGGTGCTGGCCGCGGTGCTGGACGACAGCGGTGTGCGCTTCGCCGTCACCGCCGAGCGTGCGGTGCTGGCGGGGCTGGAGGCCGAGTGCACGACCCCCGTCGGCGCGCTCGCCGAGGTCGTCTCCGACCTCGACGACGACGGCCGCGCGGTCGACCGGCTGTCGCTGCGCGGCGCGCTGGGGATCGGGGACATCGCGGGGGGCGACGTGGTGCGCGCCTCCGCCACCGGAGACATGGACGACGCAGAGAAGATCGGGGCCGCGGTCGCCCTCGAGCTTCTCGACCTGGGAGCCGAGGACCTGCGCCCCGCAGGTCCCGGTGGTCCCGCCAACCGCTGATTCGGGAGTTTCTTCAATGACAGGACCTGCCAACACCTCGGGGCGGATCGCCTTCGTGGGCAGCGGACCGGGGGACCCGGCGCTGCTCACCGTGCGTGCCCGGGACGTGCTCGCTGGCTCGCCGCTGGTCATCACCGACCCGGACGTGCCCGAGGGCATCCTCGCCCTGGCCGCGGACGGCGCCGAGGTGCGCCCGGCCGTCGGGCAGCCCGCCGACATCGCGAGCGACCTGCTCAGCGAGGCCGGCCAGGGCCGCTCGGTGGCCCGGCTGGTCTCCGGCGACCCGCTGACCAACGACGCCGTCGTCGCTGAGGCGATGGCCGTGTCCGCCTCGGGCACGCCGTTCGACGTGGTTCCGGGCGTCCCGTCCTCGACCGCGGTCCCGGCCTACGCCGGTGTCGCGCTCGGGTCGGCGCACGTCGAGGCCGACGTCCGCGCGGGCGTCGACTGGGCCGCGCTGGCCGCGAGCCCGGGTCCGGTCGTGCTGCACGCGACGAGCGCGCTGCTCGGCGACGTCGCCGCCGGTCTGACCGCCCAGGGCGTCCCGGACGAGACGCCGGTCGCCATCACCGCGGGCGGCACCACCTCCACCCAGCGGACCATCTCGTCGTCGGTCGGGCGGATCGCCGCCGACGGCGGTGACCTGGAGGGCGCGCTCGTCCTCACCGTCGGCGAGGCCGCCGGTCGCCGTGGCGAGCTGTCCTGGTGGGAGTCGCGCGCGCTCTACGGCTGGCGGGTCCTGGTGCCGCGCACCAAGGACCAGGCCGGCGTGATGAGCGAGCGGCTGCGGATGCACGGCGCCATCCCGGAGGAGGTGCCGACGATCGCCGTCGAGCCGCCCCGGTCGCCCGCGCAGATGGAGCGCTCGGTCAAGGGCCTGGTCGACGGCCGCTACCAGTGGGTCGTGTTCACTTCGACCAACGCGGTCAAGGCCGTCTGGGAGAAGTTCGGTGAGTTCGGCCTCGACGCCCGCGCCTTCTCCGGCGTGAAGATCGCCTGCGTCGGCCGCTCGACCGCGGAGAAGGTCCGCGAGTTCGGCATCGAGCCCGAGCTCGTCCCCGACATCGACGAGGCCCAGTCCTCGACGTCCGAGGGCCTGCTGGACATCTTCCCGCCGCACGACGACGTCCTCGACCCGGTCGACCGGGTACTGCTCCCGCGCGCCGACATCGCCACCGAGACGCTGTCGGCCGGGCTGCAGGAGCGCGGCTGGGAGGTCGACGACGTGACGGCCTACCGGACCGTCCGGGCCGCCCCGCCGCCCGCGCCGATCCGTGAGGCGATCAAGACCGGCGGCTTCGACGCGGTGTGCTTCACCTCGTCGTCGACGGTGCGGAACCTGGTCGGCATCGCCGGCAAGCCGCACGCCAGGACCCTGGTCGCCTGCATCGGCCCGGCCACCGCGGAGACCGCGCGCGAGTTCGGCCTGCGGGTCGCCGTGCAGCCCGAGGAGTCCCGCGTCCCGACCCTGGTCGACGCGCTGGCCAGCCACACCGCGAAGCTGCGCGCCGAGGGCAACCTGCCGCCGCCGAAGAAGGTGAAGGCTCGCCGCCGCTGAGCGTGCGAAGGGCGCATCGGCACTGCCGCTGAGCGGAGCGAAGGGCGCATCGGCACTGCCGCTGAGCCGCTGCCGTCCCCGTCCGGCCCCGTCCCGCCTCTCCGAGGTGGTGCGGGGCCGACGTGTGTCCGGGGCGGTCGTAGCCTGGTCCGCATGGGTTTTCCGGCGCAGCGTCCCCGACGGTTGCGGACCACCCCCGCGATGCGGCGGCTGGTCTCCGAGACCGAGGTCCGTCCGCGGCAGCTGGTGCTGCCGATGTTCGTCCGTGAGGGCGCGACGGAGCCGGTCCCGATCGGCTCGATGCCCGGGGTCGTGCAGCACACCCGCGACTCGCTGCGCAAGGCGGCCGCGGAGGCGGCGGCCGCGGGCGTCGGCGGCGTGATGCTGTTCGGCGTCCCCGAGCACCACGACGCGACCGGCTCCGGCGCCGTCGACCCGGACGGCATCCTCAACGTCGGCCTGCGCGACGTGCGCTCCGAGGTCGGCGACGACCTTGTCGTGATGTCCGACCTGTGCCTCGACGAGTTCACCGACCACGGCCACTGCGGCGTGCTGGACGCCGACGGCGGCGTCGACAACGACGCGACGCTGGAGATCTACGCGCGGATGGGTGTCGAGCAGGCCCGCGCGGGCGCCCACCTGGTCGGGCCCAGCGGCATGATGGACGGCCAGGTCGGCGTCATCCGCGCCGCGCTCGACGAGGCCGGGTTCACCGACACCGGCATCCTCGCCTACACCGCGAAGTACGCCTCGGCGTTCTACGGCCCGTTCCGCGAGGCGGTGAACTCGCAGCTCACGGGCGACCGCAAGACCTACCAGCAGGACGGCGGCAACGCGCGTGAGGCCCTGCGCGAGCTCGCGCTCGACCTCGACGAGGGCGCCGACATGGTGATGGTCAAGCCCGCCCTGGCCTACCTCGACATCCTGGCCCGGGTGGCCGACGTCGCCGACGTGCCCGTCGCGGCGTACCAGATCTCCGGTGAGTACGCGATGGTCGAGGCCGCCGTCGCCCGGGGCTGGCTCGAGCGCGAGCGGACCATCATGGAGACGCTGACCTCGATCCGCCGCGCCGGTGCGGACGTGATCCTGACCTACTGGGCCACCGAGGTCGCGTCCTGGCTCGACCGGGGCTGATCCCGCCACCGTCGGGACGATCTTCTGCTCGCGCGGTGGAGAGCGTGTCCGCCGTGGGCGGCCCGGGGAAGTTCCAGCGAGGCCACCTTTCTCCGAGTTCGCTTACCCGGTAAGCGAATTCGCAGACTCTGGGCCCCGAGCTCGGCCCCGGACCCGTGCCCGCTCCCGGGCCCGGCCCCGCTCCCGGCCCGAGTTCGAGTTCGCCTCCCGAACGAGCCGGAGGACCTCGCGCGCCCGATCGTGGCCGTGCCGGGTGACGACCGGACGGCGTACGGCCTCGTGCCGTGGCAGTGCTGTGGGCGGCGCTGTGGGCGGCTCTCGGGCCGGGCGTCCGGCGAAGAGTGAATCGCGCCGTCGGGTACCGCCGAACGTGGCAAACCGGACACCGGCACGGCTACCGTGGACGACGTGAGCAGCGACCCCGGACAGCACGACGCCCCGCAGTACTACCGGCCCGAGCCGTCGACGGGGCGCTACCCGCAGTACCCGCAGAACCCGTACCCGAACGGCTGGCACGGCGGCTCCACGCCGCCGTCGCCGTCGCAGGCACCCGCCGCGCCGGCACCGCAGCCGGGCTCGACCGGGCACCCGGGCTCCGCAGCACAGCCGGGTTCTGCCGCGCAGCCGGGGCCCGGGCAGCAGTCTGGCCCCGGGCCGCAGGCGGGGCAGGGCCCGCAGTGGAACACCACGTCGGGCTGGGGACCGCCCCCCGGCGGGTCTCGGCAGCGGGCCACAGGGCCGTCCGGCCCGGCCTCGTCAGGTCGTGACCGCGCTCGTCGCGTTGATCGCGGCGGCGGTGCCGTTCGTGGTCACCGGCATCGGTTCGCTGTTCGTGACCGTCAACGAGTCGCTGCTGAACGACTCCGGCATCCCGCGCGGGGAGTTCGACGCCGCGCTGGCCGCGGCCGGGATGACGATGGCCCAGTTCGGCCAGGCGGTGCGGGTCATGGGCGTGGTCTTCCTGGTGCTGGCACTGGTCTGGATCGCGCTGGCGGTCGCCGCGTTCCTCGGTGCTGCCGGGGCGCGGATCGCGCTGATCGTGCTGCTCGTGCTCTACGGGATCCCACTACTGCTGATCATGTTGATCGGCGGGCAGCCGGTGTTCGCGGTGCTGGTCGTCGGTGTCGCCGCTGCCGGGGTCGCGCTGCTGTTCGGTCGCCCTGCGAAGGAGTGGTACGCCGCCCGCAAGCTCGGGGGCGCGAGCCGGTCCTGACACCGGCTGCGAGACTGGGCCCGTGAGCACCGGAAGCGCAGGGACCACCGTGAGCAACCCGGAACCGAAGGAGTCGGCCCGCCTCTTCGAGCGGGCGACCGAGCTGATCCCCGGCGGGGTGAACTCCCCGGTGCGGGCGTTCAACTCGGTCGGCGGCACCCCGCGGTTCATGGTCTCGGGCGAGGGCTGCCGCCTCACCGACGCCGACGGCGCCACCTACGTCGACCTCGTCTCCTCCTGGGGGCCGATGATCCTGGGGCATGCGCACCCGGCCGTCGTCGAGGCGGTGCGGTCCGCGGCGTCGCAGGGGCTGTCGTTCGGCACCCCGACCCCGGGCGAGATCGATCTCGCCGCCGAGATCGTCGACCGCACCCCGGTCGAGCAGGTCCGCCTGGTCAACTCGGGCACCGAGGCGACGATGAGCGCCATCCGGCTCGCCCGCGGCATCACCGGTCGCACGGTGATCGTGAAGTTCTCCGGCTGCTACCACGGCCACGTGGACGCGCTGCTCGCCGACGCGGGCTCCGGCATCGCCACCCTCGGCCTGCCGACCAGCCCGGGCGTCACCGGCGCCCAGGCCGCCGACACCGTGGTGCTGCCCTACAACGACCTCGACGCCGTCCGCACCGTGTTCGAGCAGCGCGGCCCGGAAATCGCCTGCGTGATCACCGAGGCCGCCGCCGGGAACATGGGCGTCGTCCCGCCGGTCCCCGGGTTCAACGCCGCGCTGCGCGACCTCGCGCACGAGCACGGCGCGCTGCTGGTGATCGACGAGGTCATGACCGGCTTCCGGGCCTCGCGTCAGGGCTGGTTCGGCTGCGACGGCGTCGCCGGGGACCTCTACACCTTCGGCAAGGTCATGTCCGGCGGCCTGCCCGCCGCCGCGTTCGGCGGGTCCGCCGAGCACATGTCGTACCTGGCACCGGCCGGCCCGGTCTACCAGGCGGGCACGCTCGCCGGGAACCCCGTCGCCGTCGCCGCCGGGCTCACCACGCTGCGCCACGCCGACGAGGCCGTCTACGCCACCTTGGCGGCCAACGCCGACCGGATCGGCGCCATGGTGACCGCGGCGCTGGACCGGGAGGGCGTCGCCCACACGATCCAGTACGCGGGCACCATGTTCTCCCCGTTCTTCACCGCCGACCCGGTCACCGACTACGCGGGTGCCAAGGCCGCCGAGACCTGGCGTTACCCGGCGTTCTTCCACGCCATGCTCGACCACGGGGTCTACCTGCCGCCCAGCGCCTTCGAGGGCTGGTTCGTCTCCACCGCGCTGGACGACGAGGCCTTCGAGCGGATCGAGACCGGCCTCGTCGCCGCCGCGGGCGCCGCGGCCGCCGCCACCCGACCGGACGGGGTCTGACCATGGGTGACCGGACCAGCCCGCCCGCGTCGGGACCGGTGACCGTGGTGCACGTGCTGCGCCACGGCGAGGTGCACAACCCCGAGGGCGTCCTCTACGGCCGCATCCCCGGCTACCACCTGTCCGACCACGGCCGGGCCCAGGCCAAGACCGTCGCCGCGTACCTGGACGGCAACGACGTCGCCGCCGTCGTCGCGTCGCCGCTGCAGCGCGCGCAGGAGACCGCCCGCCCGATCGCGGACGCCCACGGCGTCGACATCCACACCGACGAGGGACTGATCGAGTCCGGCAACCTCTTCGAGGGCAAGCGGTTCGGCGTCGGCGACGGCGCGCTCAAGCGCCCGCAGGTGTGGCGGCTGCTGCGCGACCCGTTCACCCCGTCCTGGGGCGAGCCCTACATCGCGATCGCACACCGGATGCTCGGCGCCGTGCACGCCGCACGGGCGCTCGCCCCCGGCCGCGAGGTCGTGTGCGTGTCGCACCAGCTGCCGATCTGGACGCTGCGCCGCTACCTGATGGGCCAGCGGCTCTGGCACGACCCGCGCCGCCGCCAGTGCGCGCTGGCCTCGCTGACCAGCATCGAGTTCACCGGCACCCGGATGACCGGGCTGCGCTACGCCGAGCCGGCCGGCCCGAGCGGCGCGATGGTGACCGGCGCATGAGCCGCCTGCTGCCGGCCCTGCTGGGACTGCTGGTGCTCGTCGCCGGCTGCGGTGTGGGCCGCGACGCCGCGGGCGGGGGACCGGGCCAGGACTTCCAGTTCGTCGCTCCTGGCGGCCAGGTGCGCATCACCTGCGACCCGCCGGAGAGCCGTCAGACGATCACCGACTTGCGTGGCGAGAGTCTGCTGCGCGAGGGCACCCAGGTCGGCATCGGCGACTTCCCCGACACGGTTCGGGTCATCAACATCTGGGGTTCCTGGTGCGGCCCGTGTCGGACCGAGGCCCCCGAGCTGCAGGCGGTGGCCGAGGCGGCGAAGGGCAAGGCCGTCGTCCTCGGGATCGACGTCCGCGACGACCGGCAGGCCGCCCTGGACTTCGTCACCGACCGCGGCATCACCTACGACTCGATCTACGACGCGCCCGGCCGCACCCTGGCCCGGCTCGACGGCTACCCGCGCAACGTCGTCCCCTCGACGATCGTGCTCGACCGCGACTCCCGGGTGGCCGCGGTGTTCCTGGTCCCGGTCGGCAGCTCCGACCTGCTGCCGCTCATCACGCGGCTGGCCGCCGAGCCGCGGGCCGGTTCGTCCCGCTGACCCCGGGTGACCAGCCGGTCGCGCGCCGCCCGGTGAACTACACGCTGTAGAACCCGCCGCGCGGCACCCCGAGCAGGGCTTCTACCCTGGGATGCGATGGACGCGACGACGACGCTGGCGATCTCGGGGCCGCTGCTGCTCGCAGTGCTGGTCTCGGTCGCCGCGGGCCTGGTGAGCTTCGCCTCGCCCTGCGTCGTCCCGCTGGTCCCGGGCTACCTCGCCTACCTCGCCGGGCTCGTCGGTGCGCAGTCCCCGCCGGTCACCTCGGCCGAGGCGGGCGACCGCGCCGCCGCCCGCCGGGGCGGGACCGCGACCGTACCGCGGGACGGCGGTCAGGACGGCGCCGTGGCCGCCGCCGTCGCACCGGCCCGGGACGACGGCCGCTGGCGGGTCGCCGGGGCCGCGCTGCTGTTCGTCGGCGGGTTCACCGTCGTGTTCGGCGCGATCATGGTCGGCGTCGTGTGGTTGTCCGACGTCCTCATCGACAACGAGGCGCTGCTGCAGCGCATCGGCGGCGTCGTGATGATCGTGATGGGGCTGGCGTTCGCCGGGGCCATCCCCGCGCTGCAGCGCGAGTACCGCTCGCACTGGACGCCGCGGGTCGGCCTCGCGGGCGCCCCGCTGCTGGGCGCGGTCTTCGGCCTGGGCTGGGTGCCCTGCATCGGACCGACGCTGGCCGGGGTCGTCGCCGTCGCCGCGGGCACCGGGGGCGGCTCGGTGCGCGGGATCGTGCTGATCCTGGCCTACTGCGCCGGGCTCGGGATCCCGTTCGTGCTGATCGCGCTGGGCGCGACCCGGGCGGTGCGCGCGCTGGGCTGGCTGCGCCGTCACACCCGGGCGGTGCAGATCGCCGGGGGAGCGCTGCTGGTCGCGGTCGGGGCGCTGCTGGTGTCCGGTCTGTGGTCCCAGTGGCTGGTCGCGCTGCAGGTCTCGATCGCCGGATTCACCCCGCCGATCTGATGAGCTCCCCGCCGCAGGCCCCACCGCAGCCGTCCGTGTCGACACCGGACGGCGGACCGCCGCCGTCGCAGCGGCCCGGGCCGCTGGTCCGCGCGCTGGCGTTCCTGCGCAACACCTGGCGCGGGCTGACCAGCATGCGCACCGCGCTGGTGCTCCTGTTCCTGCTCGCGCTGGCGGCGATGCCGGGGGCCCTGCTGCCGCAGCGCTCGCTGAACGCGTTCCTCGTGGACGACTTCTACCGCGACAACCCGACCATCGCGCCGGTGATCGACGCGGTCGGTGGGTTCGAGGTGTTCGCGAGCCCGTGGTTCGCCGCCATCTACCTGCTGCTGATGATCTCGCTGGTCGGCTGCGTGTTCCCGCGCACCGGCGAGTACCTGCGCTCGGTCCGCCAGCCCCCGGTGATGACCCCGCGCAACCTGGCGCGGCTGCCGCACCACGCCGAGGGCGACACCACCGCCGGCGTCGACGACGAGCTGGCCAGGGCCCGGCGGCTGCTGCGTGGCTGGCGCACCGTGGAGCGCACCGAGGACGACGGCTCCCGCACGATCTCGGCGGAGAAGGGGTTCCTGCGCGAGACCGGCAACCTCGTGTTCCACCTCAGCCTGATCGGCATCCTGCTCGGCCTGGCCGGCGGGAAGATGTACGGCTACGAGGGCGACGTCATCGTGCGCGCCGACGGCAGCGAGTTCTGCAACAGCTCGATCCTCGGCTACGACAGCTTCCGCGCCGGGCTGCGCGTCGACGGCACCGACCTCAACGACTTCTGCGTGAAGGTCGACCGGTTCGACGGCACCTGGCTGCCGAACGGCCAGCCGTCGACCTTCGGTGCCTCGGTCGGGTACCAGACCGGGCAGGACGTCCGTGACGGCGTCAGCACCTGGCGTCCCGACGAGATCGCGGTCAACCACCCGCTGCGCACCGACGGCGACCGCGTCTACCTGACCGGATACGGCTACGCCCCGGAGTTCACGGTGACCTGGCCGGACGGGCAGAGCCGCACCGGCGAGGTCCAGTGGCGTCCGGTCGACCAGTCCGGCACCCAGCTGTCGGAGGGGGCGACGAAGTTCGAGCGCCCCGGCATCACCGACCCGGAGCAGCGGCGCACCACGCAGCTCGCCGTCACCGGGACGTTCGCGCCGACCGGCGCGGTCGACCCCGAGGGCAGGCTGGTGTCGGTGCACCCGGACCTGCGGTCGCCGACCGCCGACGTCGATGTGCTCCTCGGCGACCTCGGCATCGACGACGGCCGCGGCCAGTCGATCTTCAGCGTCGACCAGAGCAAGATCGACGACGGCGAGCTGCGCTCCGTCGCCACCGCGCGGCTCGGGATCGGCGACACCACCCGGCTGCCGGACGGCACGGTCGTCCGGTTCGACGGCGTCACCCCGTGGGTGAACCTGCAGGTGGGCCACGACCCCGGCCAGTCCTGGGTGCTGGCCGCGGCGGTGCTGATGGTCGGCGGCCTCGCGCTGTCGCTGTCGGTCACGCGTCGCCGGTTCTGGGTGCGGGTGACCACGCGCGACGGTGGGGGCGCGCGCATCACCCTCGGTGGTCTGGCCCGGACCGACCGGGCAGGCTACGGCGAGGAGTTCGACCGGCTCGCGACCGAGCTGCTCGACCCGACGGACAAGAAGGACGGTTAACCGGAGATGCTCGTCGACCCGATCACCGCGATGTGGAGCGACTGCCTGTTCCAGGCGACGCTCGTCGTGCTGCTGCTGGCGCTGGTGTTCGCGTCGCTGGAGTACGCGGCCCGCCGTGTCGCCAGGGCCTCCGCCCGGCAGTCGGAGCCCGCCCCGGTCGGGGCGGGGTCCACGGCGGTCGCCGCGCCCGAGGAACCCCCGTCCGACGACGGCCGCCGCTCCCGCGCCGACCGCTACGGCCGGATCGGCATCTCGCTGATGGTGCTGGCGTTCCTGACCCACCTCGGGTCGATCGTGCTGCGCGGCTTCGCCGCCTACCGGTGGCCGCTGGGCAACATGTACGAGTTCACCTCGGCGCTGTGCCTGATGGCCGTCGGGGCGTGGCTGGTGCTCGTGCGCCGGCACCCGGGGCTGCGGCCGGCCGGGGTGTTCGTGCTGACGCCGGTCGTGCTGCTGATGTTCGTCACCGGCACCGTGCTCTACCTCGACGCGGCGCCGGTCGTCCCGGCCCTGCAGTCGTACTGGATCATCATCCACGTCACGACGATCACGCTGGCCTCCGGTCTGCTGCTCGTCCCCGGTGTGGCGAGCCTGCTGTTCCTGGTCAAGCGGAACGGGAAGCCGGCGTCGTGGGCCGCGAAGCTGCCGTCGGCGGAGTCGCTCGACCGGCTGGCGTACCGCGTGACGGTGCTCGCGTTCCCGCTCTACACCTTCGGGATCATCACCGGCGCGGTGTGGGCCGAGGCGGCCTGGGGCCGGTTCTGGGGCTGGGACCCGAAGGAGACCGTCGCCTTCGTCGCCTGGGTGCTCTACGCCGCCTACCTGCACGCCCGGGCCACCGCGGGGTGGAAGAACTCCGGCGCCGCGGCGTGGATCAACACGGCGGGCTTCGCCACGATCGTGTTCAACCTGTTCTTCATCAACATGGTGGTCGCCGGGTTGCACTCGTACGCGGGGGTGTGAGGCGCCTCGACCACCGGGTTCCGCCCGGCTACCGTCGTTTCCCGTGAGTGAGAACGGTTCCGGCGAGCAGCCCGACGGGTCGGTGGGCCGCTACGTGCGGGAGCGCTGGGCCACGACGGAGTCCCCCGGCCGGTCGTTCGGACGGCGCAGGCGGACCGGCGGTGACGACGCTGCGGAGCCGGCCGCCGAGCCCGGTGACACGCCGCCGCGGACCCCGACGGCCGCCGAGCGCGCCGCGTCGGCGCCCGCCCCGGGCCGCGCGGCCATCGGCACGCAGACCCCGCCGGCGGGCTCGGCGTGGGGCAGCGAGCTGCCCGAGATCGACGACGACCTGGTCGACGAGATCGACCCGTCCACCCCGCCGCACGGGATGGACCTGTCCGCCCTGCGCGAGACCCCGCGCCCGACCACCCCCGCCGGCACCGCGGCGGCCGCGGACGCCGAGGAGGAGGAGCCCGCCCAGGCCTCCGCGGGCGACCCCCGGCACCGGCGCGACGACGCCTCCCCGGACCCGGGCGTGCACGACCACGGCCCCGACGACACCGGCCTCTACCGGGCCGGGGGCACCGACTCCGAGCCGTGGTGGGCGGTGCCCGCCTCCGCGGTGCCCGACGACGACCCCGACGCGGACCTCATCTGGCGTGCCGACCGGTCCGGGGGGCGCACGGCCGCCGGCGCCGGCGACCGCGCCACGACGTCCGGGGACGACTCCCCGGCGGCCGCGCCCGACTCCCCGGTCCGCTCCTCGGCGGCCGACCCGGACTCCCCGGACCGCTCCTCGGCTGCTGCAGCCGACTCCCGGGACCGCTCCTCGGTCGCTGCATACGACTCCTCGGACCGCTCCGCGCCCGCCGGGTACGACGGACCGGTCGTGCCCGCCGCCGTGGCGCACCCGGATCCCACGGGTCGGTCCCACCCTGGTGCGGCGGGTCCGGCGCCCACGGATCTCGCGGGTCCGGGGCCCGCGGACCCCGCGGAGAGCGGTGGCCGCGCGGCGCGGGGCGGGTATCAGCCGTACGCCGAGCCGGCCGCACCCGGACGTGGTGCCGCGGCTCCCACCGAGGGGACACGGGAGCCCGCCGGAGCCGCCCCGACGCCCCCCGCCCGGCCCGGGACCCCACGGACGGATCGTTCCCGTGACGACCGGTCCCGCGACGACCGCCGCCCCCGTCAGACGGACCGTCCCTGGCGCGCGGCGTGGGACGACGAGTCCGCGGAGACCGGACCCCAGCGCACCCTGACCCCGCCGCGCGGCCGCCCGCAGACGGGGGTGAAGCGGCCCCGCTGGACGGCCCCCGAGGCGATCGAGGCCCGGGCCGCGCAGCACCGCCGCAGCGACGAGCCGCACGGCGGGCTGGACCTCGCGCCGTCGCGCATGGGGCACGGTGGCGCGGGGCGTCCGCCGACGAGCGGATGGCGGCGCTGGGTCTACGTGCTCACCGGCGGCCTGGTGAACCCGGGGGAGAGCCCCGCGGAGCTGCACCGGCGCGACTTCGTGGCCCGCGCGAACCGCCCGCTGATCAGCTCGCACAAGATCGCGATGCTGAGCCTCAAGGGCGGGGTCGGGAAGACGACGGTCACCGCGACCCTCGGGGCGACGTTCGCGTCGCACCGCGGCGACCGGGTGGTGGCCGTCGACGCCAACCCCGACCGCGGGACGCTGAGCCAGAAGATCCCGTTGGAGACCACCGCGACCGTCCGCCACCTGCTGCGCGACGCCGACCGGGTCCGCCGCTACAGCGACGTCCGGGCCTACACCTCACAGGGTGTGTCCCGGCTCGAGGTGCTCGCCAGCGAGCAGGACCCGGCGGTGTCGGAGGCGTTCAGCGAGGACGACTACCGGCGCGCGGTCGACCTGCTGGAGCACTTCTACAACCTCGTCCTGACCGACTGCGGCACCGGCCTGATGCACTCCGCGATGTACGGCGTGCTGGGGATGGCCGACCAGATCGTCGTCGTGTCGTCGGGCTCGATCGACGGGGCCCGCAGCGCCTCGGCGACCCTGGACTGGCTCGACGCGCACGGCTACGGGGCGCTGGTGCGCAACGCCGTCGTCGTCATCAACACCGTCTACCGGCGGGGGACCGGTGGCGGGGTGGACCTCGACCGCGTCGCCGAGCACTTCTCCGGACGGTGCCGGGCCGTGGTCAAGGTGCCGTTCGACCCGCACCTGGAGGAGGGCGCGGAGATCGACCTGGACCGCCTGGAGGAGGCGACCCGCACGGCGTTGCTGGAGCTGGCGGCGGCCGTCGCCGACGGCTTCCCGGTCTGATCCCGGGCCACGGACGGGCCTGGCGACGCCCGATATGTGAGCGGAGACACCGAAGGGCGGTCCGCCCGGTCGGGGGGACCGCCCTTCGGTAAAGGCGTCTTGGTGGAGGTGCCGGCCGTGCGAACCCGCTCAGGGACGCTCGGGCGGGTCCTCCTGGTTGCGGACCTTCTCGTCGAGTTCACGCAGGAAGTCGGGGTCGTCGTCGGGGCCGGTCGCCCGTGGCTTCTCGGGCCGCTGGCCCGATGACCAGGGGAACTCCGCTCGCGGGATGCGGTCGGAGACCACCTGTTCGGACCGCAGGGTCCGCACGAGCAGCACCGCGACCACGGCCGCGCCGACGAGAAGGATCAGGAAGAACAACATCAGGCCACCTCCGCTGTCCAGCCTAGCGAAGGTGGCCTGACGTACGGGTGAAGTCGAGACCCTCACCCCATGTGCGTGGTCCGGATCAGCGCAGGCCGCTGTTCGCCTCGCTGGTGAGGTCGGCCAGCAGGCCACGGACCTCGGACTCGCGGAACCGGCGGTGTCCGCCCGGCGTACGGATCGAGCCGATCCGCCCGGCCGACGCCCAGCGGGTCACGGTCTTGGGGTCGACGCGGAAGAGCGTGGCCACCTCACCCGGGGTGAGAAGTCGCTCGGGTGCCTGAGTCGGAGCTGCCATGGGGATCCTCCCGAAGTGCACGTGGAGTATGTGTCACGGTGCTCGCCGGAGGCATCCGGCCGGGTACCGCTCTCTCTTTCCGGGCCATCGTGACACCACAGACCCCGGGTACTCGAACGGTGTTGTGTGGGTAAAGGGTTCTTAAAGGGCAAAGCCGGTGAACGAGTCGAACCGGACAGCCGGGGGCATCCGGGGAGGGACCGCCACCCGGTGGGGTGGCGGCGATCCGGACGTCCGTGCCGAGCCCGGGCGGAACCGGGCAGCCGCGGCCCGGCCGGTCCGGCCCGTACCCTGGTGGCCATGACGTCTCCGACCCCGCCGCAGGCCGCGGCGCGGGAGCGTGCCGGTGAGCCCGGGCTGGCCACCACGGTGGCGCTCTACACGCTCGCGCGGCTCGGTCTGCTCGCCGTGATGACGGTCGTCCTCGCGCTGATCGGTGTGCCGTGGCTCGTCGCGCTGCTCGTGGCGCTCGTCGTGGCACTGCCGCTGTCGATGGTGCTGTTCCGCGGGCTGCGGGAGCGGCTGGACCGGGCGATCGCCGCGTCGACGGCCCGCCGGTCGTCCGAGCGGGCGTCGCTGCGTGCCCAGCTGCGCGGCGACGTCGGCCCGCCGCCGACCCCTGTCACACCCGCCGAGCCGGCCTCCCCGTCGGCCGACACGTCCCCGTCGGCGACCGGAGCACCGTCCACCGCGTCTCCGTCCGGCGCGTCTCCGTCGGGCGCTTCCCCGTCTGCCGCGTCGCAGTCGATCGCTGACGGCGCTGACGGCGCTGACGGCGCTGACGGCGCTGAGGCGTCCGCCGGGTCCGACCCGGCCCCGTCGGCGGCCGACGGCCCGGCCCGCTGACGGTCGGACGCCCCGGCCCGCCGGCCGGTCGCGCTCCGACGTGTGGGCCCGCGGGCCCCTTCCCGGGACGGATCGCCCCGGTACGGCCGACCGCCGTACTCCGACGTGCGGATGGCGCGCCTCGGTCCGGGGACGGATCGATCCGCCGGCGGTGTCGGGACCGGTCTCAGCCGAACGCGAGCCCGACCGCCACGGCCACGCCCCAGGCCAGCAGGAGCAGGCCGGTGTCCTTGAGGACGGGGATGAGCGCGGGGCCCTGTGCCCCGCCGAGCACGATCCGCACCGGCCGCACGGCCGCGGGCAGTGCGAGGAGCGCCAGCAGCACGCCGGGCCGGTCGAAGGCGGCACCGACCGCGACGACGAACGGCACCAGCACCAGCGCGAGGTAGAGCAGCCGGGTGCCGCGGTCCCCGAGCCGCACCGCGAGGGTGCGCTTGCCGACGACCCGGTCGCCCGGGATGTCCCGCAGGTTGTTCGCGACGAGCACGGCGCAGGTCAGCAGCCCGGCACCGACCGCGGCCCCGACGGCGGCGGCGTCGACGCGCCCGGCCTGGGTCACCATGGTTCCCAGCACCGCGACCGGGCCGAAGAACACGACCACCGCGACCTCGCCGAGCCCGGCGTAGCCGTAGGGCCGCGATCCGCCGGTGTAGTACCAGGCCCCGACGATGCACAGGGCCCCGACGAGCAGCAGCCACCACTGGCCCGAGACCGCCGTGAGCACCAGCCCGGCGACGGCCGCGATCCCGAAGCAGGCGAACGCCGCGGTCTTCACGATGGCCGGTTCGGCGGCCCGGGAGCCGACCAGGCGCTGGGGGCCGACGCGCTCGTCGTCGGTGCCGCGGATGCCGTCGGAGTAGTCGTTGGCGAAGTTCACCCCGATCACCAGCGCGACCGCCACCAGGAGGGCGAGCAGTGCGGAGCCGGGAGCGACGGCGCCCGCGCCGAGCGCGGCGCCGGTCCCGACGAGGACGGGGGAGATCGCGGTGGGAAGGGTGCGCGGCCGCGCACCCTCGACCCACTCTGCCGTGGTGGCCACCCCGGAAACCTATCCCGCCGCAGGGCCGTCCCGCCGGAACCGTCCCACCTCACAGCCACACCCCTGGGCCGGTCGCCACACCCGCTGCAACGGGTGTGAGGACCGGCCCAGGGGTGTGGCTGCGGACCCGGGAGGTCAGGGGGTGCCGGAGGGTGCGCGTTGGGCCGAGCCGGGCATCACGCGGGCGGCCTGGCTGGCGCCGTCGGGGACGTCGCTCGTGGGTGCTGGCGTGGGGGTGGATCCGCCGGCGGCCGGAGCCCCGGTGCCCGGCCGGTCCGCCCCGGAGGGTGACGGTGCGGGGGCGGCCGGAGCGACGCCTGCCGGGGCGGAGGGGGTGGCCGGAGCCGGTGAGCCGGCCGCCCCGGCGGACCCGCCGGGTGCCGGAGAGATCGCGGACCCGCCGGGTCCCGGAGAGGTCGCGGACCCGCCGGGCGCGGGGGAAGCCGCGGGCCCGGCGGGCGCCGCCGGAGCAGCGGAGCCGGCGGCCGCCTGAGCAGCGGTGCCGCCGGACGCGGCGGGAGCAGTGGAACCACCGGACGCGGCGGGCGCAGCAGACCCACCAGGCGCAGCGGAGGCGCCGGGCGCGGACGGCGCAGCGGGCGTGGGCCCGGCGGCAGAGGCGTCGGACGGAGTGGGCGCGGCGGGCGCGGCCGGGGCGTCGCAGGCCGGGACGTCGCCCGGCAGCCCGGCGAACGCCGTCGTCGGGAGGTACTGGCCGTCGCCGATCCGGACGAACGCGCCCGAGGTGCACTGCACCGGCACCTCGGTGGCGTCGACGGCGATCCCGACCGACTCCGCGCCGGCCTCGGGACGGGCGAGGATCTGCACGTCCGGGGCACCCTCGGTGCGGATCGCGGACAGCCGCTGCGACCCGGTCCACAGGTAGTCGACCTGGACCTGCGAGTTGTCCTTCAGTCCCAGGACGTCCCAGAAGATGCCGTCGCCCAGGTCGATGCCCGCCGGGTTGGCGACCTTGCGGCCGAACTGGTCCTTGCCGCCGTTGTGCCCGTTGCGCGCGGCCGCGGCCTGCGGCACGCCCTGGGGCAGGTCCTTCCACATCTGGCGCTGGTTCGACGGGTTCCAGTAGTCGTCCTTGGTGTTCCACGGACCGATGTCCCACACCGGGGCGATCGCGCAGCGGCCGTTGGGGGCGCAGACCTTCACCGAGTAGTCGGTCTTGCCGTTGGCCGAGAGCGCCCGACGCGACGGCAGCGCGACGAAGCGGTCCCGGTTGACGATCTTGTGGCCGTTCGCGGTGGTGCCGCCGACGAGCCCCTCGCGGGTCGCGAACACCGAGTAGCTGCGCGGAGCGGCCTCGGTGAGCGGCTCGCCCTCGGCGCCTGCGCTCGGCGTCGCGGTGAGGGTGACCTCCCGGACGGTCGGACCGGCCGACCCGGTGGCGGTGAGGACCAGGCGTCCCTGCACCTCGGTGACGGCCTCCGGCAGCTCGGTGCGGGAGCCCTCGGCGGGGATCCACTCGGTCCAGCCACCGCCTGCCCGCTTGCCCCGGACGTCGACCGACGCCGTCGAACCGGGAGGGGTGTCCGCGACCAGCCGGGAGTCGACCTCGCGGGTCGGGGTGTCCAGGGTGCGCGGAGCGAGGGTCAGCAGCCCGGTCGGGACGACCTCGGCCGGGTCCGCGGAGGACTCCGTGTCCCCCTCGTCCGCCGGGGCCCCGAAGGCCGTCGAACGGTCGAACCGGGCCCCGTCGGACGAGACGACGACACCGTTGCCGGTGCCCTCGCTCAGCTCCGGCTGCCACGTCGTGCCCGGCTCGCCGGCCATCGCCGGGACCGTGGCGGCGGCACAGAGCGCGCCGGTCGCGGCGAGCAGACCGATGGCCCGCAGCCCGGCCCGCGTGATGCTGCGCATGGACAACCCCCGCTGATAGCTGTGACTCGTGTGACGACGGGGAACCCTGTGATGGGTGTGGGTTCTGAGTCGCCAGTGGTCGTAGCACACTCGATTTCAGGGGCGCGCGCAACGCACTCTGTGTGAACCAACTCCAAGGTGTGTACGCGGATCGGGTGGTGGAGACCGTGACGCAACGGTGCGATCCCACTGCTGAACGTGACCGACAACTCCGCTGGGTGAGCGGTCAGGCGGAGCGTGCCCTCGTCAGGAGCTCCGCGACGGCGGTGCGGTCGGGCTTGCCGATCCCGCGCTCGGGCACGGTGTCGGCCCGCAGCAGCAACCGCGGCACGGCGGCCCGACCGCAGGCCGCGCGGACCGCGGCGCACAGAGCGTGATCGTCCGGGGCGGCCGCGGCGGGCACCACGAGCGCGGCCACGATCTGACCCCACTCGTCGTCGGGAAGGCCGACGACACACGCCGCGCGGACGCCGTCGACCGCCAGGAGAGCCCGTTCCACCGCGGCCGGCGCGACCTTCTCGCCCCCGGTGTTGACGACGTCGTCGGCCCGGCCCAGGACGGTCAGCGTCCCGTCCGGCGCGAGGGTGCCGAGGTCCCCCGTCCGGAACCGGCGGACGCCCCCGTCGGACACGAAGGCCTCCGCGGTCGCCTCCGGTGCCCCCAGGTACCCGCCGGCGACGACCGGCCCGCCCAGCACCACCCGACCGTCGGCCGGGTCGAGGGTGACCTCGACGCCGTCGAGCGGGACGCCGTCGTAGACGCAGCCGCCGCAGGTCTCGCTCATCCCGTAGGTGGTGACCACCCGCACCCCCGCGGCGAGCGCGCGCTCGCGCAGCCGCGGGTCCAGCGCCGCCCCGCCGACGAGCACGGCGTCGTACCCGGCCAGGGCGTACAGCGGGGCGGCGCGGTGGTCGAGGACCCGTGCCAGCTGGGTCGGGACGAGGCTGGTGTAGCGACGGGTGCCGTGCGCCATCCGCCCGGTCGCACGGGCCAGGCCGTCGGGCCGGAAGCCGTCGCGGACGTCCTGGACCACACAGGCCGTGTCCGCGAGCAGGGCCCGCAGCACCACCTGGACCCCGGCGACGTGCTCGGCGGGCAGCGTGAGCAGCCACGACCCCGGGCCGCCGAGACGGGCGTGCGTCGCCGCGGCGGAGGCCCGCAGCGCGTCCGCGGTGAGCGCGACGTACTTGGGCTCCCCGGTCGATCCCGACGTGGCGACGACGGCGACCAGCCCGTCGGGCAGCTCCCCGGCGGCTGCCGCCCGCGCCACCGGCCCCGGCAGCGCGGCGGTCTGCCCGGTGTCGGCCTGCCCTGCGCCGGGCTGCCTGGTGTCGGCCTGGCCTGTGCCGGGCCGGTTCGGGTCGGCCTGCCCGGCGCCCGCGTCCGGACCGGGCCCGGATCGCACGGGCAGCACCGCGGGCCCCGCGCCGTCGAGGGCGGCCCGCAGCGCGGCGGCCAGCCGGATCACCGACTCCGCGGAGCCGTCCACCGGAAGTGCACGCACAGTCATGCTGTCAACCCTGTCTGCCGTGACGCACGCAACCGGAAGCAGCGTCCGAACGGCCTCTTTCATCAGATTCGGGGAACGGTGTAGGGCACGTGCAACGCGGACGGCCTCCCGCCCGACTCAGGGGGTGAGAGCGGCGGCGCACCCGCCCGCCGGTCACGGGTTCGAAGGAGCTCACCATGCCGTACACCGCCTCCGCCGACGCGTCCCCGACCGGGAGCCCGCGCTCGCTGCGCTGCCGTCGGCCCGCCGGCTCCGGGCACCGTGCGGACGCCGGTGAACTCGCGGCACTGGCCTTCGAGCTGCCGTCCGGCCCGGTCGGCGCTCCGGCCCCGGTGCCGACCCCCGCCCCGGCCCCGGTGCCGGTCCGGGTCCCGGTGCCGCAGCGCCCGGCGGTCGCGGTCCCGCAGCAGAGCGGCCCGCGGGGCGCCGCGGCGCGGCCGGTCCCCGTGCCCCGGCCGCGCCCGACCGCGGAGTGAGGACCTAGTAGTGCCAGGGGAAGGGCGACCAGTCCGGGTCGCGCTTCTCCAGGAACGAGTCCCGGCCCTCCACCGCCTCGTCGGTCATGTAGGCCAGCCGGGTCGCCTCGCCGGCGAAGAGCTGCTGGCCGACCAGGCCGTCGTCGGCGAGGTTGAACGCGTACTTCAGCATCCGTTGGGCCTGCGGCGACTTGCCGTTGATCTCCCGGGCCCACTGCAGGGCCTCGGTCTCCAGCTCGGCGTGGTCGACCACGGCGTTGACCGCGCCCATGTGGTGCATCTGCTCGGCGCTGTAGGTCCGGCCGAGGAAGAAGATCTCCCGGGCGAACTTCTGGCCGACCTGGCGGGCGAGGTAGGCCGAGCCGTAGCCGCCGTCGAAGGAGCCGACGTCGGCGTCGGTCTGCTTGAAGCGGGCGTGCTCGCGGGAGGCGATCGTGAGGTCGGCGACGGCGTGCAGCGAGTGCCCGCCCCCGGCGGCCCAGCCGTTGACCACGGCGATGACGACCTTGGGCATGAAGCGGATCAGCCGCTGGCACTCCAGGATGTGCAGCCGCCCCGCCCGACCCTGCTCGACGGTGTCCGCGGTGTCCCCGGAGGCGTACTGGTAGCCGGTGCGGCCACGGATGCGCTGGTCGCCGCCGGAGCAGAAGGCGCGCTTGCCGTCCTTGGGGGAGGGGCCGTTGCCGGTCAGCAGGACCGCGCCGACGTCGGAGCTGGTCCGGGCGTGCTCCAGGGCGCGGTACAGCTCGTCGACGGTGCCCGGCCGGAAGGCGTTGAGGACCTCGGGGCGGTCGAACGCGATCCGGACCGCGCCGGTGTCGCGGGCGCGGTGGTAGGTGATGTCGCGGAAGTCGAACCCGTCGACCGGTGTCCACGCGTCCGGATCGAAGGTCTCGGAGACGGTCATGGCCGCACTGTAAGGACTCAGTCCGCGACGAGCGGCGCCAGCCGCTGTGCGACGGCGAGCGCGGGGCCGGGGCCGGTCCACCCGGCGTCGCCGTCGGCGTCCCAGACCTCCGACAGCACGCACACCGCGAACCCCCACGCCACCGCGCGGTCCCACCCGATCCCGACGGCGTCGGCGAGCCGTTCCAGCCGACCCGGGGCGCGGCGGGCCAGCTCGGCCGGGTCGGCGTCCAGGGGGTTGTACAGCAGCTGCCCGCAGTCGTAGCCGGGGTCGCCGACCCGGCCGTGCGGGTCGATCGCCAGCCACGGCTCGCGGGTCGCGGCGAGGACGTTGTGCTGGTGCAGGTCCCCGTGCAGCAGCACCTCGCGCTCCGCGGAGCCGCACAGCTGCGTCCACACCGCCGCCGCCCGTTCCACCAGCGGCCGGGGCAGGACAGCGTCGGGGCGGGCCAGGTGCGCGTCGAACGCCGCCCGCTCGACCGCGACGTGGTCGAGCCCCGCCGGGACGGGCGCGCGGTGCAGCCGGGCGAGCAGCCCCCCGATCACCTCGACGGCCCGGTCGTCGGGCACGGCCGTGAGCTCGGTGCCGGGCTCGGCGCGCTCCAGCAGCAGCGCGCCGCGGGCCGGGTCGGCCCACAGCAGCCGGACCGCGCCGTCGCCGTCCCAGGCGCGCAGCGCGGCGGTCTCGGCGTCGAGGTGGCCGTCGGGCACGCCGGCCTTCAGCACGGCCGGGGTGCCGTCCGCGCAGGTCACCGCGCGCACCGCGTGGAAGGTCTGCGGCAGCGTCGCGCCGAGCTCCAGGCCCAGCTCGCCCGCGAGGTCGCCGAGCAGCCGGTCCCGGGTCGCCAGCCAGGTCGCGCCCGCCGGGCCCCAGGTACGCACCACGGTGTCGGCGAGCTCGTCACGGGGCATCGGCGCAGCGTGCCGAGGCGATCCGGATCACCGCAACCGGGTTCCCGTCGACGGGAGCGACCCGGGGACCGCGGGGTAGCGTCGGCTCCCAGTCCCGACCCGTCGCACGGGCCGGAGTCTGCGCCGAGAGGAGCCCCGTGACCACCGACAGCGCCGCGCGTCCCACCACCGCGAGGAGCGAAGGCGGATCGCGTTCGACCACCGCGTACCGCGCCCTGGAGAACGACCTGCGTGCCGCCATCGGCGGGGAGGTCCGGTTCGACGCGGGCAGCCGTGCGATGTGGTCGGCGGACGCCTCGAACTACCGGGGCGTCCCGATCGGCGTGATCGCCCCGCGCGACGCCGCCGACGTCGAGGCCGCCATGGCCGTGTGCCGCGCGCACGACGTCCCGGTCATGCCGGTCGGGTCCCGCACCTCCATCGCGGGCCAGGCCGTCAACACCGCGGTCGCGATGGACTTCCGCACGCACATGGACGCGATCCTGTCCGTGGACCCCGACGCCCGCACCGCGACCGTGCAGCCCGGCGCCGTCTGCGACGCCGTGCGCGACGCCGGCAAGCCGCACGGGCTGACGTTCGGCCCGGACCCGTCGACGCACAACCGCTGCTCGATCGGCGGCATGATCGGCAACAACGCCTGCGGCTCGCACTCGGTGGCCTGGGGCAAGACCGTCGACAACGTCCGCGAGCTGGAGGTCCTCACCTACCGCGGCGAGCGGATCGTCCTCGGCGGCGAGGGCACCGAGACCGGCGCGATCCCGGACGCGCTGCGCGCCCTGGGCACGAGGGTCGCCGGCGACGTCGAGAGGCACGTGCCCGAGCTGACCCGGCGGGTGTCGGGCTACAACCTCGACCAGCTCGTGCCGGGGAACGTGAACCTGGCGAAGGCACTGGTCGGCACCGAGGGGACCTGCGCGACGATCCTGTCCGCGACCGTCGACCTGGTCGAGTCCCCGCCCGCCCGCGCGCTGGCCGTGCTCGGCTTCCCGGACGCCTACCACGCCGCGGACAACGTGATGATCGTCCGCGAGCAGAAGCCGCTGACCATCGAGGGCATGGACGCCGGGCTGATCGCCTCGCTGCGGGCGCTGCGCCCCGACGAGACGACCAGCCGGATGCTGCCCGAGGGCAACGGCTGGCTCTACGTCGAGACCGGCGGCGCCACCCGCGCCGAGGCCGAGGCCGCCGCGCAGGCCGTCGTCGACGCGATGAAGGCCTACACGACCGGCGCCGTCGTCGTCGGTGAGCCGAAGCGGATGGTCGCGCTGTGGAAGGTGCGCGAGGAGGGCGCCGGGCTGCTGACCCGCTCGCCCGAGGGCGGCGAGGCCTGGCCCGGCTGGGAGGACGCCGCCGTCCCGCCGGAGCGCTTCGGCGCCTACCTGCGCGAGTTCGACAAGGTCCTGGAGTCCCACGGCCGCAAGGGCATCTACTACGGCCACTTCGGCGACGGCTGCCTGCACGTGCGGATCGACTTCGACCTGCTCACCAAGCCCGGTGTGCAGAACTTCCGAGACTTCATGATCGCGGCCGCGGACCTCGTCGTCGCGCACGGCGGGTCGCTGTCCGGCGAGCACGGCGACGGCCAGGCCCGCGCCGAGCTGCTCCCGCGGATGTACCCGCCGCAGATCATCACCGCGTTCGAGGAATTCAAGGGGATCTGGGACCCGGACGACCGGATGAACCCGGGTCGCGTCGTGCGCCCGGCGACGATGGACGAGAACCTGCGCGTCCAGCTCGGCATGCCGACCATGCCGGACGAGCCGAAGCTGGCCTTCGGCCACGACCGCGGCAGCTTCCACCGGGCGACCCGGCGCTGCCTGGGCGTCGGCAAGTGCGCCGTCGACACCGGCTCCGGGGTGATGTGCCCCAGCTGGAACGTGACCAAGGAGGAGAAGCACTCCACCCGCGGCCGCGCCCGGCTGCTGTTCGAGATGGCGAACGGCGAGATCATCACCGACGGCTGGCAGTCCGACGAGGTCGCCGAGTCGCTCGACCTGTGCCTGTCCTGCAAGGGCTGCAAGTCCGACTGCCCGGTCGGGGTCGACATGGCCTCGTACAAGACCGAGTTCCTCGCGAACCGCTACCACCGCAAGCTGCGCCCGCGCACGCACTATTCGATGGGTGCCCTCCCGCGCTGGCTGCGCGCGGTCGGGGTGCTGCCGGCCGCGGCCGTCGACGGGCTGAACCGGCTCGCGCAGGTCCCGTTCCTGGCGAAGGTCGCGAAGAAGGCAGGCGGCATCGACGCCCGCCGCGCCATCCCGCCGATCGCCCGGGAGACCTACACCGCCCAGGCCGCCCGCGGGCTGCCCATGTCGACGGTGCCGGACCTCGGTGTTCCGCCCGGCAGCCGCGGCCCGCTGCTGTTGTGGACCGACACCTTCACCGACCACTTCGACCCGGAGATCGCCGCCGACGCCGTCGCGGTGCTGACCGGGCTCGGGTACCGGGTGGAGCTGCCCCCGCGCAACGTCTGCTGCGGCCTGACCTGGACCTCCACCGGCCAGGTCACCGCGGCCCGCCGGGTGCTGGCGCGCAGCCTGCGCGCGATCGGCCCGGCGCTCGACGCCGGGATCCCGGTCGTCGGGCTGGAGCCGTCCTGCACCGCGGCGCTGCGCAGCGACGCCGCCGAGCTCCTGCCCGACGAGCCCCGGGTGAAGGCCCTGAAGAACCAGGTGTCGACCTTCGCCGAGCTGCTGGCCCGGCACGCCGACGAGCTGTCCGCCGTCGCGGGCGAGGGCAACGGCGCGGCGCTGGTGCAGATCCACTGCCACCAGCACGCCGAGCTGGGCTCCGAGCCCGACCGCGCGGTGCTCGCGGCACTCGGCGTCGACGCCACCGTGCTCGACTCCGGCTGCTGCGGTCTGGCCGGCGACTTCGGCTTCGAGGACGGCCACTACGACGTCTCGATGGCGTGTGCCGAGCGGGCCCTGCTGCCCGCGGTCCGGTCCGCCGACGAGTCCGTGGCCCTGCTGGCCGACGGCTACTCCTGCCGCACCCAGGTCCGCCAGGCCGGCGAACGGGAGCCGGTGCACCTGGCCCAGATCGCGTACCGCGCCCTGCGAGGGTGATCGTCGGGAGTGAGGGGCCCGGTGCCGGATCCGGCACCGGACCCCTCACCCGTGGTGATCATGCAGGGCGCCGACGAGGAGGACCCATGTCCGACGACCGACGGGCGCTGGTGCTGGGCGGCGGCGGGCTGACCGGCGTCGCCTGGATGTACGGGCTGCTGGCCGGGCTCCTCGCCGACGGCGTCGACCTGCGGGACGCCGACCTCGTCGTCGGGACCTCGGCGGGGTCGGTGGTGGGCGCCAACCTGGCGGTCGGGCGTGACCCGGCCGCGCTCGCCCGGACCCAGCTCGCCGCGCCGTCCGGGGAGATCGCCGCGGCCCTCGGGCTGCGGCTCGCGGTCCGCTACGGCCTCGCCGCGCTCGCCGGCCCGCGCGACGCGACCCGGGTGCGGGCCCGGATCGGCCGCCTCGCCCTCGACGCCGAGACGGTGCCGGAGGCGGATCGGATCGCGGTGATCCGGTCCCGGCTCGACGGCGCCGACTGGCCTGCCGACCGGGACCTGCGGGTGACCGCCGTCGACGCCCACACCGGCGCGTTCCGGGCCTTCGGCCGCGACGACGGCGTCGAGCTCGCCACCGCGGTCGCTGCCAGCTGCGCGGTGCCCGGCGTCTGGCCGCCGGTCACGGCCACGGGCACCCGCTGGATCGACGGCGGGGCCCGCTCGGCGGCCAACGCCGACCTCGCCGCCGGGTACGGCCGCGTCGTCGTCATCGCGCCGCTCTCCCTGGGGCTCGGCGGGGCCGGGACGCCGCGGGTGCAGGCCGAGGCGCTCGGCGCGCTGGCCCGGGTCGCCGTCGTCGAGCCGGACCGGCGTTCGCGCCGGGCGTTCGGCCGCAACCCGCTCGACCCGGCCCGCCGTCCCGCGTCGGCGCGGGCCGGCCGGGCGCAGGCGGCGGACGTCGCCGCCGAGGTCGCACGGGTCTGGCGCTGAGCCGGGCCCGCATTCCCGCCCGAGACGGATCCCACGGGCCGGTATGAGCGCGCGCCGGTGCGGGTAGCCGACGGACATGACTGTTCCCACGATCAAGCTGAACGACGGCCGGCAGATCCCGCAGCTCGGTTTCGGTGTCTTCCAGATCGAGCCCGGTGACACCGCGGACAAGGTCAAGGCGGCCCTGGACCTCGGCTACCGCCACATCGACACCGCGCAGATGTACGGCAACGAGGAGGGCGTCGGCAAGGCCGTCGCTGACTCCGGCATCCCGCGCGACGAGCTGTGGATCACCACCAAGCTGAACAACGACGGGCACAGCCGCGAGGCCGCGGTCCGCAAGCTCGACGAGAGCCTCACCAAGCTCGGCCTCGACCACGTGGACCTCTACCTGATCCACTGGCCGCAGCCGAAGCAGGACCGCTACGTCGAGACCTGGCAGGGCCTCGAGGACGCGCAGAAGGCGGGCAAGGCGCTGTCCATCGGCGTCTCGAACTTCCAGACCGACCACCTCGACCGGCTGGCGAAGGAGACCTCCACGGTCCCGGCGGTCAACCAGATCGAGTTCCACCCGCGCCTGGTGCAGCGCGAGCTGCGCGAGTACCTCCAGCAGCACGACATCGCGCTGGAGGCGTGGAGCCCGATCGGCCAGGGCAAGGGACTGCTCGAGGCGCCCGAGCTGACGGAGATCGCCCAGCGGGTCGGCAAGTCGGCCGCGCAGGTCGTGCTCCGCTGGCACATCCAGCTCGGGAACATCGTGTTCCCGAAGTCGAACAACCCGGAGTGCATCAAGGAGAACTTCGAGATCTTCGACTTCGCGCTGAGCGAGGACGACATCGCCGCGGTGGAGAAGCTCCACACCGGCAAGCGCATCGGCCCGGACCCCGACGACTTCGGCTGATCCGCGCCCCGCGACACCACGGCCCGGCACCCTCGCGCAGGGGCGCCGGGCCGTCGTCGTGACGGGGAGGGTGACGCGTGTCACTCCGACTGTTTCCGGTGGGCACGGCGCCGGTCGTCACCCGACGGGGGCCCGGCACGGGGCGACCCGGTGGACGTGGGCGCACACGTCCGTACGGTGGGGACGATGTTGGCGATCACCGAGAACGCCGCCGAGGCGATCAAGACCCTGAGCACCGACGCCGAGCTGCCCGAGGACGGGGGCCTGCGCATCTCCGCGCCGGACCCGGCGCAGGGGCTGGAGCTGGCCCTCGCGCAGGCGGGCGACGCGCAGGACACCGTGCTGCGAGGGGAGGGCATCACCGTCTTCCTCGAGCCGGCCGCGGCCCAGCTGCTGGACGACAAGGTCCTCGCCGTCCAGCCCGTGGCGACCGAGCAGGGCGAGCAGGAGCTGCGCTTCGCGATCGTCGAGCAGCCCGAGGCCCCGGACGCCCCGCAGGCCTGACCCCACGCCGACCGCGCGTCGTGGCCCCGCCGGACACCGGTGGGGCCACGGTCGTCCCGGAGCGACTCAGAGTTCGGTGACGGTCCCGTCGCGCACGTCCCAGCGGCGGGTGGCGCGCACCGTGTCGAGCATCCGCCGGTCGTGGGTCACCAGCAGGACGGTCCCGTCGAACTCCTCGACCGCCCGTTCCAGCTGCTCGATGGCGGGCAGGTCGAGGTGGTTGGTCGGCTCGTCGAGCACCAGCAGGTTCACCCCGCGTGCCTGGAGCAGCGCCAGCGCGGCGCGGGTCCGCTCACCGGGCGACAGCGACGACGCCGTCCGCAGCACCTGGTCGGCGCCCAGGGAGAACTTCGCGAGCAGCGTCCGCACCTCGGACTCCGGCCAGTCCGGCACCTGCTCGCCGAAGGCGCGCAGCAGCGTCGCCTCCCCGAGGAACGCCCCGCGGGCCTGGTCGATCTCGCCGACCAGCACCCCCGAGCCGAGACCGGCCGAACCCGAGTCCGGGGTGATCCGCCCCAGCAGCAGCCCGAGCAGCGTCGACTTGCCCGCCCCGTTCGCACCGGTGACGACGACCCGGTCCGCCCAGCCCACCTGCACGGTGGCTGGGCCGAACACGAAGTCACCGCGGCGCACTGCGGCGGCGTCGGCCCGCGCGACGACCGACCCGGCCCGGGGCGCGGAGGCGATCTCCATCCGCAGCTCCCACTCCTTGCGGGGCTCCTCCACGACCTCCAGCCGCTCGATCGCCCGCTCGGTCTGCCGGGCCTTCGCGGCCTGCTTCTCGCTGGACTCCTGGCGCTGCGCGCGGACGTTCTTGTCCGGGTCCTTCGTCTTGCGCCGGGCGTTGCGCACGCCCTGGGCCATCCAGTTGCGCTGCATGGCGGCGCGCTGCTGGAGGGACCCGAGCTTCCCCGCGTACTCCTCGTAGTCCTCGCGGGCGTGCCGCCGGGCCACCTCGCGCTCGGCGAGGTAGGACTCGTAACCGCCGTCGTAGACGTCGATCCGCTGCTGGACCAGGTCCAGCTCGACGATCCGATTCACCGTGCGTGCCAGGAACTCCCGGTCGTGGCTGACCAGCACGGTCGGCGTGCCCTGCCGGGCGAGGCCGCCCACGAACCGCTCCAGCCGCTCCAGGCCGTCGAGGTCGAGGTCGTTGGTGGGCTCGTCGAGGAGCAGCAGGTCGTAGCGGGACAGCAGCAGCGCGGCGAGGTTCGCCCGCGCCGCCTGCCCACCGGACAGCCCGGTCATCGGGGCGTCCGGACCGACGGCCAGGCCCACCTCGCGCAGCACCTCCCCGGAGCGCTCGTCGAGGTCGGCGCCACCGAGGGCCAGCCAGCGGTCCAGCGCGGCGGCGTAGCGGTCGTCGGCGCCGGGAGTGCCCGACGCCAGCCCCTCCGCCTCGGCGTCCATCGTCGCCTGCGCGTCGGCGACGCCGGTCCGGCGCGCCAGGAACCCGGCGACCGTCTCCCCGGGACGCCGGTCGGGCTCCTGCGGCAGGTGCCCGACGGTCGCGTCGGGCGGGGCCAGGGTCAGCGACCCGTCGTCCGCGGGCCGCGAGCCGGCCAGCACCGTCAGCAGGGTGGACTTGCCGGCGCCGTTGGCACCGACCAGCCCGATGACGTCGCCGGGTGCGACGACGAGGTCCAGCCCGGAGAACAGGGGGCGGTCGCCGTGGCCCGCGGCCAGGCCCGTCACGTGAAGGGTCGCGCTCATGTCGAGCGCAGACGCTACCCCTAAAGGTTCGCCCCGAAGAGGCGGTGCAGGGCCTCCCAGTGCCGCTGCTCGGCGTCGTCGTCGTGGGTGGGGGCGTCCGGCACCGCGAAACCGTGCGCGGCCGGGTAGGTCTCCAGGGTCGCCGACACCCCGGCGGCGGAGAACGCGTCGGCGAGGCGCTGCTTCTGCTCGTCGGGGAAGGAGGAGTCGTCGGTCGCGCCGGCCACGTACACCTCGGCCCGGATGCGGTCGGCGAGTCGGTGCACGCTGGTCGGGTCGTCGGTGGCGAGGTTGCCGCCGTGGAACGACGCCGCGGCCGCGACCCGCTCCGGCTGGGTCGCCGCGGTGCGCAGGCTCATCACCCCGCCCATGCAGTAGCCGGTGGTGCCGACCGCCGTGCCGTGGACCTCGGGGCGCGCCAGCAGCGCGGTCACCCAGGCCTCGGCGTCGACCGCCACGAGCTCGGGCGTCAGCGACCGCACCATGCCCATCAGCCGTTCCCGCTCGGGCTGGTCGGAGAACACGGTGGCGAAGTCGAACGGGGCCCAGTCGCCGTGCCGGTGGTAGACGTCGGGCAGCAGCACCGCGTAGCCCAGCGACGCCAGGTGCGCGGCCATGTCGTGGATGGCCGGCCGGACACCGCCGGGGTCGGGGTAGAGGAGCACGCCCGGCCACGGGCCGTCGCCGTCGGGGGTGCTGATCGTGAAGTCGGTGCGTGGCACGTCTCCGGCCTCCCGGGGGTGAGCGACGGGTCGACCCCGTTCTACGCCCCCGAACCGCGTCCCGCCGGAGCGCGACGCGGTTCGGGCGGTACGTACCGGATCAGGTCCTGGGTGGCGCGGTCCTGGTCGCCCGGGACCCGCGGTGTTCCGGCCTGCCGGGCTCGGACACGGTCCCTCCCCATCGACGGACTTCTGCGCCTTCGTCACGGTAGGGCCCTCGTGGGGTGATTTCACCGGTTCCGGCCGGATCGGTACCGGCCTGGTGCGGACCGCGGTCACCGCGCCGGTACCGTCGTCGCGAGGGGTGATGGGGTGAACGGCTCGACCGCGCAGGCGCGCGTCCTCGTCGACGAGCTGGCGCGAGCCGGTGTCACCGACGCGGTCCTGTGCCCCGGATCCCGCAACGCGCCGCCCGCGTTCGCGCTGGCCCGGGCCGACGCGTGCGGCACGGTCCGGCTGCACGTGCGCATCGACGAGCGCGCCGCGGGCTTCCTCGCGCTCGGCCTGTCGCTGGCGTCGGGCCGCCCGGTCCCGGTCGTCGTCACGTCCGGGACGGCGGCGGCGAACCTGCACCCTGCGGTGCTGGAGGCGTCGCACTCGGGGGTCCCGCTGCTGGTCCTGACCGCGGACCGGCCGCCGGAGCTGGTCGGCACCGGCGCCAGCCAGACCGTGGACCAGTCCGGCCTGTACGGCGGCGCGGTGCGCTGGGCCGGCGCGCTGCCGGTGCCGCTGGGCAGCACCGAGCCGGAGGCGCGGCGCTGGCGGGCGGTCGTCGCGCGGATGCTCGCCGCGGCCACCGGTGCCGGTGCGGGTGCCCCCGGCCCGGTGCACCTCGACCTGCCCTACACCGACCCGCTCGTGCCCGACGACGACCCGGCCGGGCCGGGCACCGGGCAGCACGACGCCGGTCCGCCGGGCACGGACCTGCCCGCCGGGCGCCCCGGTGGCGCGCCCTGGACCGCGGTGTCCCGCCCGGTCCACACGCTGCCGCCGCTGGAGCTGGACCCGGGGGCGCGCACGCTCGTCGTCGCCGGGGCGGGCGGGCCCGCGCCGGACCCCGCGCTGCTCGGCGGGGCCCCGCTGGTCGCGGAGCCGTCCTCGCGCTGGTGGCCGCACGCGCTGCGCACCGGCCCGTGGCTGCTCGGCCGCCCCGGGCTGCGCCCCGCCCAGGTCGTCGTGCTCGGCAGGCCCACCCTGCACCGGGGGGTCGCCGCGCTGCTGGCCGACCCGTCGGTGGCGGTGTTCGCCGACCCCGGCCCGGACGGCGCTCCCTGGACCGACGTCGCCGGTACGGTCCGGGCCGTCGGCGCGCTGCCTGCGCTGTCCCCGCCCGAGGACTGGGTGCGGTCCTGGCGCGACGCGGACCGGGTCGCGGCCACGTCCCTCGACGCCGCGCTCGACGACGGCACCGCCGCGGGTGCGCCCGGCCTGCGGCTGGCCCGTGACCTGGTCGCCGCCCAGCCCGACGGCGGGCAGCTCGTCCTCGGCTCGTCGAACCCGGTGCGCGACGTCGCGTTGGCCGCCGTACCCCGCCCCGGGCTCACCGTGCGGTCCAACCGCGGCGTCGCGGGCATCGACGGGACGGTGTCGACGGCCCTCGGCGCCGCGCTCGCGCACCCGGGCCCGACGGCGCTGCTGCTCGGCGACCTCACGCTGCTGCACGACACCACCGGGCTGGTCGTCGGACCGGGGGAGCCGTCCCCGGACCTGACCGTCACCGTCCTCGACGACGACGGCGGCGGCATCTTCCACCTGCTCGAACAGGGCGGCCCGGCGCACGCCCACGCCTTCGAGCGCGTCTTCGGCACGCCGACCGGGGTGGACGTCGTCGCGCTGGCCCGGGCGGCGGGCTGGGCGGCGACCGACTGGGGCGGCGACGCATGCGAGCTCGCGGCCCGGCCCGGTTCGGGACGGCGGCTGGTCCGGGTCGCGGCGCGCCGCGACGGGCTGCGCGACGCGCACGCCGGGCTCCGCCGGACGCTCGCCGCGGCGCTCGACTGAGCCCCCCGGGCCCGCGTCGCGGCCGGTCGGGGCTCAGCCCTCCAGGGACTCGCGGACCGCGCGCATCTTGGCGGCGGCCTCGCGCACCTCGCCGTCGGGATCGGAGTCGGCGACGATCCCGCACCCGGCGAACAGCCGTGCCGTGCGTCCCTGCAGCTCCGCGCAGCGCAGCGCGATGCCCATCTCGCCGGCGCCCTCGGCGTCGACCCAGCCGACCGGGCCCGCGTAGCGGCCGCGGTCGAGACCCTCGATCTCGGAGATCAGCGCCGTCGCGTCCGGGGTCGGGGTGCCGCCGACGGCGGCGGTCGGGTGCACGGCGCCGACCAGCGTCAGCAGCGACGCGGGCCGGGACGGGTCGAGGCGGGCGTGCACGTCGCTGGACAGGTGCGAGACGTTCGGGAGGGTGAGCACCGTCGGCGCGTCCGGCACGTGCAGCTCGGCCACCAGCGGGCGCAGCGACTCGGCGAGGGAGTCCACGGCGTAGGTGTGCTCGCGGCGGTCCTTCGACGAGCCGATCAGCGCGCCCGCGGTGTCGGCGTCCGGTCCGGACCCGGGCCACATCGTGCCGGCCAGCACCCGCGATTCCACGGTGCGCCCGCGCAGCCGCAGCAGCAGCTCGGGGGTGGCGCCGACCAGGCCGTCGACCGCGTAGCTCCAGCAGGTCGGGTAGCGCCGGGCCAGCCCGCGGAGCAGGAACCGTGGATCCAGCGGGCGGTCGGCGACGGCGAGCAGGTCGTGCGCGAGCACCACCTTCTCCAGCTCCCCGTCGCGCATCCGCCCGACCGCCGAGGCGACGGCGGCCCGGTACCGGTGCGCGGAGACCTGGCCGTCGGCGTAGCGCAGCCGTCCGCTGGGACGCACCGGCGACGGGACCGGCAGCCTGCCGGGAGTCTCCGGGGCGTCGGCGGTGGTGATCTCGGTGATCCAGGCTCGGTGCCCGCGCCGTCCCACGATCACCCGCGGGACGACGAGCACCGAGCCCGGGCAGCCGTCGGCGAAGGTGAACGAGGCGAACGCGAGGGCGCCGGTGCCGGGGAGGTGGACATCGTCGTAGCCGGCGCCGGCGTCGAGCCGGTCGACCACTCGGCGCCACCAACGGTCGGCCTCGGCGAAGCGCTCGGGCCCCGACGCGGTGAACCGGGCGACCTCGCCCCAGCCGACCACGCCCTCGCCGTCGCGCACCCAGGACAGCGCCCCGGCGTCGGCGGGCAGCACGTCCAGCAGCCGCCCGTCGAGTCGCAGGGGGCGTGTCCGGACGCGCAACGCGGTGCTGGCCGGTGCGACGGTCACCCTTCGAGAGTAGGCAACCTCCGCCGGGGAGGCTGGCGTGAGGGGGCGAGGCACCGGACACACCCGGGTGCCGGGGCGCTCCTAGAATCGGGCCCCGTGACCAGTCCGAGCGGCCGTCCCACCGGCGATGTGCTGACCGAGACCTCGGCCGTCGCGGCCCGGCTGCTCCGCCGGACGCGGTACCACCTGCCCGAGATCGTCCTGGTCGTCGCGCTGGTGTGGACGCTGGTCGCGCTGGTGGCGCTGGGTGGCGCGTTCCTGGAGGACGCGGCGATCGACGGCAACCGCGGCACCACCGCCGCGACCGTCCTGCCGGGCTCGGACTACTGGCGCACCCTGGTCAGCTTCGTCGACGACGAGGGCCGGCTGCAGACCCCGGCCGCGGGCATCTCCTACCCGGTCGGGCTCACCCCGGGCGAGAACATCTACGTGGAGTACGACACCGCCGACCCGACGCACGTGCGTGTCGCGGGTCGCACCGCCGTCGACGGGATCCTCCCGATCGCCGGGCTGATCGCGGGCGGCTGGGTCCTCCTCGGTCCGCTGTACGTGTGGCTGCGTCGCCGCCGGGCCCGCACCGGCACCGTCTGAGGCCGCCGGCCCGACCCGCCCGCGCCGCCCGGCCGTGTCGGGCGGTGGGCAGCGATGTCGTGCTTCAGCCCCGCCAGAGCGCCCCGACCTCGGCGACTACCTGCGGCGCCACGACGAGCAGCCCGCCCTCGGGCAGCGGCGTCGACCGGCCGTCGCGGCCCAGCACCAGCGCGCCGGCCTCGGTGGCCAGGCAGAGCGCCCCGGCGATGTCCCACTCGTGGTAGCGGGTCAGCACCGCGGCGACGGCGTTGCCGAGCGCGACCTGGGTGATCGCCAGCGCGGCGGAGCCGAGCACCCGCACGCCGACGTGCGCGGCGCGGGCGCGCTCGACGAACCCGGGCTCGGGATCCTCGGCGCAGATGAGCGACCCGGCGACCCGGGCGGTGCGCCGCTCCGGCACCGGCACGCCGTTGGCCCGGAAGCCGCGCCCGCGGGCGGCGGCGTAGATCTGCCCGCGCCCAGGGTCGGCGACGACGCCCACGGCCGGGCCGTCGCCGTCGACCAGGGCCAGGCTGTAGGCGCACCAGGGCAGGCCCGCGACGTAGTTCGCGGTCCCGTCGACCGGGTCGACGACCCAGCGCAGCGGCGCGGTGTCGGCACCGGTGTCGGCGCCGAACTCCTCGCCGACGACCGGGCAGCCGGGGAACTCCGCGGCCAGCACCCGGCGGGTGTGCCGCTCCAGGGTGCGGTCCGTGTCGGTGACCCAGTCGAAGGGGTTGGCCTTGGCGGAGGCGTCGAGGGAACCGGTGTGCTCGCGACCCAGCGTCGCGGTGATCACCTCGGCGGCGTCGTTGGCCAGCCTGCCCGCGGTCTCGAGGGCACGGGAGAGCAGTGCCGGGTCCACCGGCCGGGGGGACGGCACCAGGGGGGGCACCGTGTGTGGCGGGGTGTGGGGCACGGCCGTCATGCGACCCGAGTGTCCGGGCGGGTGATGTCCCGGCGACGACGCGCGGGTGTCCACCTTGTGCCGGACGCGCCAACTCGTGACCCGCCCACTCGATGTTCGCCCAGGGTTGGGTGGTTGATCACGCCAGGGACCCGACCCGCTGTCCCGACCCCGTCACCGTTCCGGCCGTGCGCGTCGCAATCGTCTCGGAATGCTTCCTGCCGGTGGTCAACGGCGTCACCAACTCGGTGCTGCGGGTGTGCGAGCACCTGCGGGCAGGGGGTCACGATGTCGTGGTGATCGCGCCGGGCACCGGTGAGCCGGACTCCCACGAGGGGATCCCGGTCGTGCGGATCCCGGCCGTCGAGCTGCCGGTGGTGAACTCGATGCCGGTCGGGGTGCCCAGCAGGCGGATCCTGACCGCGCTGCGCCGGTTCCGGCCCGACGTGGTGCACCTGGCGGCGCCGTTCGTCGTCGGGGCACGGGGGCTGGCGGCGTCGCGGCGCCTCGGCGTGCCGACGGTCGCGATCTACCAGACCGACGTCGCCGGGTTCGCCTCCGCCTACGGGCTCGGGCTGACCGCGCGGGCGGCGTGGCGCTGGACCTGCCGGCTGCACGGCATGGCCGACCGGACCCTCGCGCCGTCGAGCTGGGCGACCGGGGCGCTGCGCGAGCGCGGTGTCCCGCGGGTGCACCAGTGGGCGCGCGGCGTCGACACCCGCCGGTTCACCCCGTCGCGGCGCAGCGACGCACTGCGCGGCCGGCTGGCCCCGAACGGCGAGCGGCTCATCGGGTTCGTCGGCCGCCTCGCCCCGGAGAAGCAGGTCGAGCGGCTCGCCGTGCTGGGTGAGCTGCCCGGGACGCGGCTGGTCGTCGTCGGTGACGGCCCCAGCGCCGACGGGTTGCGCGAGCGGCTGCCGTCGGCGGCGTTCCTCGGGCACCGCGGCGGCGACGAGCTCGCGCAGATCTACGCGAGCCTCGACGTGTTCGTCCACACCGGACAGGCCGAGACGTTCTGCCAGGCCGTGCAGGAGGCGCTCGCCTCGGGCGTCCCTGTCGTGGCGCCCGACGCGGGCGGCCCGCGCGACCTCGTGCTGCCCGACCGCACCGGCTACCTCGTGGCACCCCGTCCGGACGGCGGAGCGCCCGGCGACCCGGCCACCGACTCCGCCGACCGTGAGCTGGTCGCCGCGGTCGCGGCGCTGTGCGAGCCGCAGCGCAACCGGGAGTTCGGCCTGGCCGCCCGCCAGTCGGTGCTGCGCCGCACCTGGACCGCGGTCGGCGACGAGCTGCTCGCCCACTACGGCGAGGTGCTCCGCGCCGCGGCGCCGGAGCGCGTCGCGGCCTGATCGTCGCGGCCTGATCGTTCTCAGCCGGATCGTCAGGCTGATCGTCGCGGCTCGATCGGGCCGGCTCCGTAGTCGTGCGGATCCGGGGCCGCGGCAGGTCGGCGACGGTGGGCCCATGAGCCGCACCGTCGTCGTCGCGCCCCGTGGCGAGCTCGCCACGGTCGACACCTCCGCCGCCGTCCGCCTGATGTCCCATCTGCTCGACCCCGCGCCCACGGTCCGGTCCGCCGCCCGCGCCGACGTCCTCGACGCCCCGCACCGGCAGATGCCGCCGGTGCTGTTCGCCCTGTCGGAGAACCTCGTCGCCGACGGCGAGATGGCCGAGGCCGCCCGCTGGTTCTACGCGGGCCAGCTGCGGGCCCGCTACGACGCCTGCCGCTGTACCGACACCACCGCTGCCCAGGCGCTGGCGGTGTTGCGCGACCGGTTCGGGGAGCCGGTGAACCGGTGGGCCTTCGCCGACCCGGCCCGGGTCCGCCGCGCGGCGATCCGCGCCGTCGCCTGGGACCGGGCGGCGCCCCACGACTACGACCACCGCTGGATCGCCCTGCACGGCATGGGCGCCCTCACCGGCGACGGCACCGGGGTGGCCACGCCGTCGGCCGAGTGGGCCGGCGTCGCCGCCCGGGTGCGCGCGGAGTACCTGAGGGGCCTGCGCGAGGTGCTGCGCGAGCAGTTCGGTCAGCGGTGAGGGCCGGCCGGGTCGCCTAAGCTGTGTCCGTGTCCCGCGCCGAGCTCGACAAGAACCCGACCGACGTCGCCCGCATGTTCGACGGCGTCGCCCGGCGCTACGACCTGACCAACACCGCGCTGTCGGGCGGCCAGGACCGCTACTGGCGGATCCAGACCCGCCGTGCCCTCGGGCTCCGCCCGGGAGAGAAGGTCCTCGACCTCGCCGCGGGCACCGCGGTCTCGACCGTCGAGCTGGCGAAGGACGGCGCCTGGTGCGTCGCCGCGGACTTCTCCCTCGGCATGCTGCGGGCCGGTGCCCGCCGGGACGTACCGAAGGCCGCCGCCGACGCGCTGCACCTGCCCTTCGCCGACGGCAGCTTCGACGCCGTCACCATCTCCTTCGGCCTGCGCAACGTGAACGACACCGTCGCCGGCCTGCGCGAGATGGCCCGCGTGACCCGCCCCGGCGGCCGCCTGGTCGTCTGCGAGTTCTCGACGCCGACCTGGGCCCCCTTCCGCGTGCTCTACCAGAACGCGGTCCTCGGCCACGCCCTCCCGGCGATCGCCCGGACGGTCTCGTCGAACCCCGAGGCCTACCTGTACCTGGCCGAGTCGATCCGGGACTGGCCCGACCAGCCCTCGCTCGCCGCCAAGATCGCCGACGCAGGCTGGGAGCGCCCAGCCTGGCGGAACCTGACCTTCGGAGCCGTCGCGCTGCACCGGGCGTACAAGCCGGCCTGACTCCGCCGGTCCTGCCCGCCGGGTCGCCTCGCCCCGCCGGGGTGTCGCACCCCGCCGCGCTCGCCCCGCCCCGCCGTTCCCACCCCGCTCTGCCGCGCCCGCCCCGCCGTTCCCGCCCCGCCGTCTCGCCCGCTGCCGGCCGGCCCCTGGAGCCGGCATCTCCCCGGGACCAGGTCCTGAGGACCGGAACCCACGGATTCGCTTACCCGGTAAGCGAGTTCTCCCGACACTCCCCTCGGCCCCAGGGCCCGGTCCGACGCAGGCCGACTCCCGACCGCGTCACGTCACGGAATCGCGACCCCGGGCCCACCTGGACCTCGTGCGACGGTCGTGCTCGGCCCGGCCTCCCGACGAGGAATCGCGACGAGGAACCCGGCAGGGAAGGGGACCGGTATTCGCTTACCGGGAGGCTTATTCAGGCTCCGTCAGGTAAGTGTGTAGAAGATGAGTCCGATGACTGCCGAGATTGTCGTTTTAAATGTGGCGTAGGGCCGCCGGTAGTCTGTGTGGAGAACTTTCCACGTTTTGATATGGGCGATGACTCGTTCGATGGTGGCGCGTGTGTGGTTGAGGCTCTTGTTGAATGTTTTTTGCCAGTCGAGAAGTTCCCGGCCGGGTGGTTTTTTGAACGGGGTGAGCATGCCGCGCCCGATGTATCCTTTATCGCCGATCGGGGGGTATGTGGCGAGGTGGTCGAGGGCGCCGGATTGGTCGAGGCAATATAGGTCGTGTCGGGAGCCTGGGGTCGGGTCGGAGATCCACGACAGCTGCCCTTCCAGGGTGGCTGCGACCTGGACGACGACGCCGGTGGTGCGATGCTTGCCCGACCACAGACCCGGCACCGCGGCCCATGACCAGCAGGGCAGCAAGGTTCCATCGATGATGTACTGCCGATCGGCACGAAGCTCCTCTGCCGTCGGAACGACACTCCGCAGCGCCTGTGCCAGCAACGGTGTCACCCCCGTGATCGCTCGACTAACCGTCGACTGCGACACCCCATAGGTTTCCGCCAACTCCCACTGCACACGATTCCCGCGCAGATACGCCAACGTGATCACCACCGACCAGAACAACCCCAGAACCGGCGGCCAAGACAAACGTGCCTCCGTCGCGTCCCGCTGATCCTGCTCATACACTATAGCGACAAGATCCTGAATTTCATCACGCCGGAAACCAGTGGTATAGTACATACTGCGGCAGCCCGTTCATCTCGGATTGATTCGGCAAACCAATATTCGCGATGGACGGGCTGTCGCCCAACCCGACACGCCGGGCTAGATCGTTATTTCACGGGGCCTGAATAAGCCTCCGGGTAAGCGAATACCGCGGTAGTAGGGCGCCGGGTCCGGGCTGCGGCGGGGCGCCCCGGGGTTCGTCGGGCCGGGCGGACCGATCGTCACCACCCGGTGACACCGCGTCGAGCCCCGTTGCGCCGCAAGGACTCCCCGAGCATCGCCCGATCCGCCCACGCGATCACCGCGGCACCGTCCTACACTGCTCGCGCAGTTCGTGAACTTTTTCACAAGGGTGGTGGGGGTCACGCGGCCCGCAGCGCGCCGACCTGCACGGATGCGGATGACATGTGACCTGCACCCCGTGCCAGGTAAGGCTCGCCTGGGTTCTTGGTCACAGGGGGCCGGACATAGGGTCGCCGCGACCGGCTCGTCGATCACCACCAACGACGGTGGCGCCGCGACAACGAAGGTGTAGGAATGCTCGATCCCTATCTCCCGCTCGTCCTGCTGTTCGTGTTGGCGGCGGGCTTCGCGCTGTTCTCGGTCGCGTCCGCGCCGCTGATCGGTCCGCGCCGGTTCAACCGGGCCAAGCTGGACTCCTACGAGTGCGGTATCGAGCCCTCGCCGCAGCCGGTCGTCGGTGGCGGTCGGGTGCCGGTCGCCTACTACCTCACGGCGATGCTGTTCATCCTGTTCGACATCGAGCTGGTGTTCATGTACCCGTACGCCGTCGTCGCCGATGCGGTCGGCGTCTTCGGGTTCGTGGCCATCACGCTCTACATCGCCACGATCGCCTTCGCGTACGCCTATGAGTGGCGTCGCGGCGGGCTCGAGTGGAGCTGAGGCCGTCATGGGACTCGAGGAGAACCTGCCCAGCGGCGTCCTGCTGACCAATGTCGAGAAGCTGGTCAACTGGACCCGGAAGTCGTCGCTCTGGCCCGCCACGTTCGGCCTGGCCTGCTGCGCCATCGAGATGATGACCACCGGCGCCCCGCGCTACGACCTCGCCCGCTTCGGCATGGAGGTCTTCCGGGCCTCGCCGCGCCAGGCGGACGTGATGATCGTCGCGGGCCGGGTGAGCAACAAGATGGCGCCGGTCCTGCGCCAGATCTACGACCAGATGCCCGAGCCGCGCTGGGTCCTGGCCATGGGCGTCTGCGCCAGCTCCGGCGGCATGTTCAACAACTACGCGATCGTCCAGGGCGTGGACCACGTCGTGCCGGTGGACATGTACCTGCCCGGCTGTCCGCCGCGGCCGGAGATGCTGATCGACGCGATCCTCAAGATCCACGCCAAGATCATGGACGAGCCGCTCGGCCCGAAGCGGGCCGCCGAGCTCGCCGAGTCCGGGTACCGGACGCCGATGGTGCCGTCGTCGGTCAAGTACGCGCCGAAGCACAAGCGGCTCGGCGCGCTGAAGACCACGCACACCCCCGACGTCCCGAACTACCTGGAGCCGGGCTCGCAGCCCAAGCCGGCCCCGAACGCGCTCGCGCCGGGGGAGACCATGGAGCTGCCGTCGCTGGCCGACGCCGCCCGCGGAGGTGACGCGACGTGACCGAGCCGACCGGCACCTCCAAGGACGGGACCGAGCCCACCGGCGGCGCGCACTCGTCGTCGCAGGAGAGCGGCGCCGCGGCCGAGGAACAGCGGGCGGCGGGCGGCGAGGCCCCCGGCGACCTGGCCGGCCCCGAGGACGCGGCCACCCCGTCCGACGCGCTGGGCGGCGCCCGCCCCGCCCAGAAGATGACCGAGACCCGCACGCGCTCGGGCATGTTCGGCGTCCGCGGCTCCGGCGACACCTCCGGCTACGGCGGACTGCGCCTGCCCGGCTGGGCCCCGGCACCGGCCGAGCGGCCCTTCGGCGGCTGGTTCGACGAGTTCGCCGACGAGCTCGGCGCGGCCCTCGACGAGCGCGGCATCCCGCGTTCGGCGATCGAGCAGGTCACGATCGACCGCGACGAGATGACCCTCTACGTCGAGCCCGCCCGGCTGCACGAGGTCGCCCTCACCCTGCGCGACGACCCGGGCCTGCGCTTCGAGTTCTGCTCCGGGGTGTCCGGTGTGGACTACTCGGCGCCGGACGGTGCGCCGGTCGACCGGCCGCTGCACGTCGTCTACCACCTGCTGTCGATGACCTACCGGCGCCGGGTGCGCCTGGAGGTCGCCCTCGACATCGGAGACGCTGCGAACCCGCCCACCGTGTCCAGCGTCGTCGACGTCTACCCGACGGCCGACTGGCACGAGCGCGAGACCTGGGACATGTACGGCGTCGTCTTCGACGGCCACCCGGCGCTGACCCGGATTCTCATGCCGGACGACTGGGACGGCCACCCCCAGCGCAAGAGCTACCCGCTGGGTGGCATCCCCGTGGAGTACAAGGGCGCGGAGATCCCCCCGCCCGACGAGCGGAGGGCCTACTCGTGACCACCGAGAGCAGCGCACGCGGAACGAGCATCGGCACCGACGCGGACCCCACCACGGGCACCGACCCGTACGCCGCGCCCGGCCGGGAGACCACCGAGGGCACGGTCTACACCGTCACCGGCGGCGACTGGGACGACCTGCTCGAGGTCGAGCACGACGACCGGATCGTCATCAACATGGGCCCGCAGCACCCGTCGACGCACGGGGTGCTGCGCCTGGTCCTGGAGCTGGAGGGCGAGACCGTCACCCAGGGCCGCGCGGTCATCGGCTACCTGCACACCGGTATCGAGAAGAACTGCGAGTACCGGACCTGGACCCAGGGCGTCACCTTCGTGACCCGCGCGGACTACCTGTCCCCGCTGTTCAACGAGGGCGCCTACTGCATGGCCGTCGAGAAGCTGCTCGGCGTCGAGGTCCCGCAGCGGGCCGAGCACCTGCGGGTGCTGCTCTGGGAGCTGAACCGGATCGGCTCGCACCTCGTCGCGCTGGCCACCGGCGGCATGGAGCTGGGCGCGCTGACCGGTATGACCTCGGGCTTCCGGGAGCGCGAGGAGGTGCTCCACCTGCTGGAGTTCCTCACCGGCCTGCGGATGAACCACGCGTTCATCCGGCCCGGCGGGCTCGCCCAGGATATGCCCGAGGGCTGGCAGGACAAGGTCCGCGACTTCCTGAAGGTCATGAACTCCCGGCTGCCCGACTACGACCGGCTGCTCACCGGGCAGCCGATCTGGCGCCAGCGCCTGGAGGGCGTGGGCTACCTGCCCGTCGACGGCTGCCTGGCGCTCGGCGCGTCCGGCCCGATCCTGCGTTCGGCGGGGCTCGCCTGGGACCTGCGCAAGCACATGCCGTACTCGGTGTACGACCAGTACGACTTCGAGGTCCCGACGGCCACCGAGGCCGACTGCTTCGCCCGCTACCGGATGCGCGTCGCCGAGATCCACGAGTCGCTCAAGATCATGGAGCAGGCGGTGACCAAGCTCGACGAGCTGGGGCCGGGTCGCGTCATGGTCGACGACCCGAAGGTCGCCTGGCCCGCGCAGCTGTCGATCGGCAGCGACGGCATGGGCAACACCCTCGAGCACGTCCGCAAGATCATGGGGCAGTCGATGGAGTCGCTGATCCACCACTTCAAGCTGGTCACCGAGGGGTTCCACGTCCCGCCGGGGCAGGCCTACGCGGCCGTCGAGTCCCCGCGCGGCGAGCTCGCGGTGCACGCCGTGTCCGACGGCGGCACCCGCCCGGTCCGCATCCACGTCCGCGACCCCAGCTTCGTGAACCTGCAGACGATGCCCGCGATGAGCGAGGGCGGCCAGGTCGCCGACGTCATCGCGGCCGTCGCCTCGATCGACCCCGTGATGGGAGGTTGCGACCGATGACGGTCCCCCCGCAGGAGAAGAGCCCGGTCTCGCCGATCTTCGACGAGCTGACCCGGCAGCGCACGGCGGAGATCATCTCCCTCTACCCGGAGTCCCGGTCGGCGCTGCTACCGCTGCTGCACCTGGTGCAGTCGGTCGAGGGCTACGTCAGCCCGGACGGCGTCCGCTACTGCGCCGAGGCCCTCGGGCTCACCACGGCCGAGGTATCCGCGGTCGCGACGTTCTACACGATGTACAAGCGCTCCCCCTGCGGCGAGCACCTGGTGAGCGTCTGCACCAACACCCTGTGCGCGGCGCTGGGCGGCGACGACATCTACGCCCGCCTGCGCACGCAGCTGGGCACCGAGGACCGCCCGCTGGGTCACGAGGAGACCGCGGGGGAGCCCGGCACCACCGGATCGATCACCCTCGAGCACGCCGAGTGCCTCGCGGCCTGCGACCTCGCCCCGGTGCTGCAGGTCAACTACGAGTACTTCGACAACCAGACCGTCGAGTCCGCTGTGGAGCTCGTCGAGGCACTGCGTCGCGGTGAGCGCCCGCAGCCCACCCGCGGCGCGCCGCTGACCGACCTACGGACCGTCGAGCTGGAGCTGGCCGGGTTCACCGACGACGCCGGAGGCGTCGACACGACGGCCCGTGTCGAGGGTCCGTCCGGCGCGATCGAGTCGGTGCGCGGGGCCCGGATGGCCCAGGAGAACGGCTGGACCGCTCCGGCGCTGCCCGACGAGCCGCCGGCGATGCCCGCGCTACCGGAGAAGAAGTGATCGCATGAGCACCACCGAGCCCGTGCGCAAGCCGGACCCGATCACGCCCGTCCTGACCAGGCGCTGGCTGTCGCCGCGGTCCTGGTCGATCGACACCTACGAGCAGCTGGAGGGCTACACCTCCCTGCGGACCGCGTTCGCCGCCCACCCCGACCAGCTCATCCAGCTGGTCAAGGACTCCGGGCTGCGCGGCCGCGGCGGTGCCGGGTTCCCCACCGGCATGAAGTGGGGGTTCATCCCGCAGGACGACGGCAGCGGATCCGGACCCGGCGCGAAGCCGAAGTACCTGGTCATCAACGCCGACGAGGGCGAGCCGGGTACCTGCAAGGACATCCCGACGATGATGGCCGACCCGCACGCCCTCATCGAGGGCTGCATCGTCACCAGCTACGCGATCCGCGCGAACTTCTGCGCGATCTACGTCCGCGGCGAGGCGCTGCACTGCATCCGCAGGCTGCGCGCCGCCGTCCGCGAGGCGAAGGCGAAGGGCTACCTCGGACGCGACATCCTCGGCTCCGGCTTCGACCTGGAGATCGTGGTGCACGCCGGTGCGGGTGCCTACATCTGCGGCGAGGAGACGGCGCTGCTCGACTCGCTCGAGGGTCGTCGCGGACAGCCCCGGCTCAAGCCGCCGTTCCCGGCGACCGCCGGGCTCTACGCCTGCCCGACCGTCGTCAACAACGTCGAGACCATCGCCAGCGTCCCCGCCATCGTCAACGGCGGCGCGGCCTGGTTCCGCTCGATGGGCCGGGAGAAGTCGCCCGGCCCGAAGATCTACTCGGTCTCCGGGCACGTCGAGCGGCCCGGCCAGTACGAGGCGCCGCTCGGCATCACGCTGCGGGAGCTCCTGGAGCTCGCCGGCGGGATGAAGGACGGGGTCCCGCTGAAGTTCTGGACCCCGGGCGGCTCGTCGACACCGCTGTTCACTGCAGAGCACCTCGACGTCCCGCTGGACTTCGAGGGCGCCGCCGAGGCCGGCTCCATGCTGGGGACGACCGCGGTGCAGGTCTTCAACGAGACCGTCTCGGTGCCGTGGGCGGTCATGAAGTGGACCGAGTTCTACAAGCACGAGAGCTGCGGCAAGTGCACCCCGTGCCGCGAGGGCACCTACTGGCTGGTCCAGGTGCTGCAGCGGATGGTGCGTGGCGAGGGCACCTCGACCGACATCGACACCCTGCTCGACGTCTGCGACAACATCCTCGGCCGCTCCTTCTGTGCCCTCGGCGACGGCGCGACGAGCCCCATCACCAGCGCCATCAAGTACTTCCGCCAGGAGTTCCTGGACCTCATCGCGGAGCAGCCCGATGTGGACCGCCCGGAGCAGCTGGCGGACGTGGAGCTCGCGGAACGGACCAACGGAACAGCACTGACCGGAGCCCCCGCATGACGCTGACACCGGAGCGGAACGCCACCGAGGAGACACCCGTCCCCGAGGGCCACGTCCGCCTCACCATCGACGGCCAGGTCGTCGACGCCCCCAAGGGCGAGCTGCTGATCCGCACCTGCGAGCGCCTCGGCATCGTGATCCCGCGGTTCTGCGACCACCCGCTCCTCGACCCGGCCGGCGCCTGCCGCCAGTGCCTGGTCGAGGTGGAGATGGGCGGCCGGCCGATGCCGAAGCCGCAGGCCAGCTGCACCATGACCGTCGCCGACGGGATGGTGGTGAAGACGCAGCACACCTCCGAGCGGGCCGACAAGGCGCAGCAGGGTGTGATGGAGCTGCTGCTCATCAACCACCCGCTGGACTGCCCGATCTGCGACAAGGGCGGCGAGTGCCCGCTGCAGAACCAGGCGATGGCGCACGGCCGGGCGGACTCGCGGTTCGTGGAGAAGAAGCGGACCTTCCCGAAGCCGCTGCCGATCTCCAGCCAGGTACTGCTCGACCGCGAGCGCTGCGTGCTCTGCCAGCGCTGCACGCGCTTCTCCGAGGAGATCGCCGGCGACCCGTTCATCGACCTGCTCGAGCGCGGGGCGAAGCAGCAGATCGGGATCGCCGAGGACCAGCCGTTCCAGTCCTACTTCTCGGGCAACACCATCCAGATCTGCCCGGTCGGCGCGCTGACCAGTGCCGCCTACCGGTTCCGGTCGCGCCCGTTCGACCTGCGCTCGACCGCGGGGACCTGCGAGCACTGCAGCTCCGGCTGCTCGATGCGCACCGACTCCCGGCGCGGGACCGTGCTGCGCCGCCTCGCCGGCAACGACCCGGAGGTCAACGAGGAGTGGCTCTGCGACAAGGGCCGGTTCGCCTTCCGCTACACCGGTAGCCAGGGCCGCATCACCCGGCCGCTGGTCCGGCGCGCGGACGGCACCCTGACCGAGGCCTCCTGGACCGAGGCGCTGGCCGTCGCCGCGGAGGGGCTGCTCGCGGCCCGCTCGGCCGGCGGGATCGGCGTCCTGCCCGGGGGGCGGCTGACCGTCGAGGACGCCTACGCCTACGCCAAGTTCGCCCGCGTCGTCGCCGGCACCAACGACATCGACTTCCGTGCCCGGCCGCACTCGGACGAGGAGCTGGAGTTCCTCGCCGCGCACGTCGTCGGCGGGACGCCCGAGGACTCGGTCACGTTCACCGCGATCGAGAACGCCCCGGCCGTGCTCACCGTCGGCACCGACCCGGAGGAGGAGTCGGGCATCGTCTTCCTCCGCCTGCGCAAGGCGTACCGGAAGAAGGGCCTGCGTCACTTCCAGGTCGGTCCGTTCACCAGCTACGGCGCGGAGAAGACCGGCGCCACCGTGCTGCATGCGGTGCCCGGCGCGGAGGCCGCGGTCGTCGCCGACCCGGGCGCCGACGTCGTCGCCGCGCTGGAGCAGCCGGGTGCGGTGATCCTGGTCGGGGACCGCGCCGCGGAGTCGCCGGGCCTGTACTCGGCGGTGTCCGCGCTCGCCGCCCGCACCGGCGCGGCGATCGGCTGGCTGCCGCGCCGGGCCGGGGACCGCGGTGCGGTCGAGGCGGGCGCGCTGCCCACCCTGCTGCCCGGCGGCCGGCTCGTCACCGACGCCGCCGCCCGCGCCGAGCTGGAGCAGGTCTGGGGCGCCCCCGTGCCGGCCACCCCCGGCCGCGACGGCGACGCGATCCTCGCCGCCGCGGCGAGCGGGGCGCTCGCGGCCCTGGTGGTGGGCGGGGTCGACCCGCAGGACATGGCCGACCCGACGGCGGCGATCACCGCGCTGCGGGAGGTCGGTTTCCTGGTCAGCCTGGAGATCCACACCTCGGCGGTCACCGAGCTCGCCGACGTCGTCCTCCCGGTCGCCCCGGACGCCCAGCGCTCCGGTGCCTACGTCAACTGGGAGGGCCGCCGCCGCGAGTTCGCCGTCGCACTGGACGCGACCGGCGTGCTGCCGGACTGCCGGGTGCTCGACACCCTCGGCGTCGAGATGGACGCGGACCTGTTCACCCAGACCCCGGCCGCCGCGGCGGGGGAGCTGGAGCGGCTCGGTTCGCGCCGCCCCGGCGCCGCCGCGCCGGACCACACGGCGGGCCGGCCCCGGCGTCCCGGCTACGGCCAGGCGGTCCTCGCCACCTCCCGCCAGATGATCGACGACGGCAGCCTCCAGATCGACGAGCCCGCGCTCGCCGGCACGGCGCGGCGGCCCTACGTCAAGGTCAACGAGGCCACCGCGGAGCGGCTCGCGCTGGTCGAGGGCGCCGAGGCGACGGTCCGCACCGACCACGGGGCGATCACCCTGCCGGTCGCGCTGACCGACCTGCCCGACGGCGTCGTCTGGCTGCCGGCCTGCTCGCCCGGCTCGCACGTCCGCCCCACGCTCGGGGTGGGCCACGGTGACCTCGTGACGGTCGGTCCGGCCGGGAACGGAAGCGCGTCGTGAACCTGTCCCAGGTGCCGCCCACCCCGGTGGACCAGCTGACGCACACCCAGGCGCTGCTCGCCGACGACCCGATCTGGCTGATCCTGATCAAGGTCGTCGGGCTGTTCGCGCTCGGCGTCGTGCTGACCCTGTTCATGATCAACTGGGAGCGCAAGGTCGTCGGCCGGATGCAGCACCGTCCGGGCCCGAACCGGACCGGCCCCGGCGGCTGGCTGCAGAGCCTCGCCGACGGTCTGAAGCTGGCGTTCAAGGAAGACATCATGCCGGCGATGGCCGACAAGAAGGTCTACTTCATCGCCCCGGTCATCTCGACGATCCCCGCGTTCGTCGCCTTCTCGGTGATCCCGTTCGGCGGCGAGGTCACGATCTTCGGCGAGCCGACGGTGCTCCAGCTCGTCGACGTCCCGGTCGGCGTGCTCGTGGTGCTGGCCTGTTCCTCGATCGGCGTCTACGGCATCGTGCTCGGCGGCTGGGCATCGGGCTCGCCGTACTCGCTGCTGGGCGCGCTGCGCTCGGCCGCCCAGGTCATCTCCTACGAGATCGCGCTGGGCCTGGCCGTGGTCGGCGTCGTCCTCTACTCCGGCTCGCTGTCCACCGCGACGATCGTCGGGGCGCAGGCGTCGGGCTGGTACTTCTGGCTGCTGCTGCCGAGCTTCGTGGTCTTCGTGATCGCGATGGTCGGCGAGACCAACCGGGCCCCGTTCGACCTCCCCGAGGCCGAGTCGGAGCTGGTCGGCGGGTTCCACACCGAGTACTCGTCGCTGAAGTTCGCACTGTTCTTCCTCGCCGAGTACGTGAACATGGTGACCGTCTCGGCGATGGCGGTGACGCTGTTCCTCGGCGGCGGCATGTGGCCCTGGCCGCTGAGCTTCCTCAACGCCTACGGCTGGATGCAGTTCGTCGCCTTCATCATCAAGGTGCTGCTGTTCCTGTTCGTGTTCATCTGGCTGCGCGGGACGCTGCCGCGGTTCCGCTACGACCAGTTCATGAAGCTGGGCTGGAAGGTCCTGGTCCCGGTCATGCTGGTCTGGATCGTCGCGATCTTCGGCATCCGGGCCTTCGTCAACACCGGCTCGGACAACTACGTGCTGCTGCTGTCGCTGATCGGCTTCGTGCTGGCCGTCGTGCTGGCGGTGGCGTTCCTGCTGCCCGACCGGCAGACCGAGGCACCGCCGGTCGAACCGGCGTCGGACTACCCCGTCCCGCCGCTGGACCTGGTGGTCCCCGACTCACCCCCGAAGCGTCGGAAGGCCGTCACGGCCGGAAAGGACGCGCGCTAGATGTTCGACTTCTTCAAGGGTTTCGGTGTCACCTTCTCGACGATGTTCAAGAAGGTCGTCACCGAGGAGTACCCCGAGGACTTCCCGCCGGCGGCACCGCGCTACCACGGCCGCCACCAGCTCAACCGGCACCCGGACGGGCTGGAGAAGTGCGTCGGCTGCGAGCTGTGCGCCTGGGCCTGCCCGGCCGACGCCATCTACGTCGAGGGCGGGGACAACACCGAGGAGGCCCGATACTCGCCGGGTGAGCGCTACGGCGCGATCTACCAGATCAACTACCTGCGCTGCATCGGCTGCGGGCTGTGCATCGAGGCCTGCCCGACGCGGTCGCTCACGATGACGAACTTCTACGAGCTGGCCGACGACAACCGGCAGGACCTCATCTACACCAAGGAGCAGCTGATGGCGCCGCTGCTGCCGGGCATGGAGCAGCCGCCGCACCCCATGCGCCTCGGCGAGGACGAGCAGGACTACTACGTCTCCGGCCCGACGCTCGCTGTGCCATCGCCTTCCGGGGCCGCCGCCCAGGACCAGACCAAGGAGCAGGCCCGATGACCACGGCCGCCGCGGTCCTGGCCCAGGCGGCCGGGGAGGTGAGCACCGGCGAGGCGGTCGCGTTCTGGATCCTCGGACCGGTGGCGCTGGCCGGCGCGCTCGGCCTGGTCTTCGCCCGGCACGCGGTGCACGCCGCGCTGCTGCTGGTCCTGACGATGTTCTCGATCGCGGTGCTGTACCTGGTGCAGTCCGCCCCATTCCTCGGGTTCGTGCAGATCATCGTCTACACCGGCGCGGTGATGATGCTGTTCCTGTTCGTCCTCATGCTGGTCGGACGGGACTCCAAGGACTCGGTCATCGAGGTCCTGCGGGGGCAGCGCGCCGCGGCGCTCGTGTTCGGCGTCGCGCTGGCCGCGCTGCTGGTCGGCGGGCTCGCCCGCGGCCTGACCAGCGTCACCCCGGCCGGACTGGCGGCCGGCGGGCTCGGGTGGAACGGCAACGTCCCCGGCCTCGGCCGGCTGATCTTCACCGACTACCTGCTGGCGTTCGAGCTGACCGCGGCCCTGCTGATGGTCGCGGCGCTCGGCGCGATGGTGCTGTCCGGCTCGCAGAGCAGCCAGCACACCAAGATCGGCCAGCGGGCGACGGTGCTGAAGCGGCTGCGTGGTGAGCACGCCCGCATCTCCCCGCTGCCCGGCCCCGGCGTCTACGCGACGGCGAACTCCGTCGCGGTCCCGGCGATCCTGCCCGACGGCTCGATCGCCCCGGAGTCGCTGTCGGAGATCATCGAGTCGGTCGCGGTCGACGTGCCCGACACGACGACGCCGGACGCGCACGCGCTGACCGGCCGCCCCGCGCCCGACCGGACTGCCGCCTCCGGTGAGGCCGCCGAGACCCGCGGGTCGCGGCCCATCGACACCCGCGGGTCGCGGTCCATCGATACCGGGGAGCACCGATGAGGCCCGAGTACTACCTGCTGCTCTCGGCGCTGCTGTTCACCATCGGCGCCGTCGGCGTCCTGGTGCGGCGCAACGCCGTGGTCGTGTTCATGTGCATCGAGCTCATGTTGAACGCGGTGAACCTGACCCTGGTCACGTTCTCGCGCATCAACGGCAACCTCGACGGCCAGGTGATGGCCCTGTTCGTGATGGTCGTCGCCGCCTGTGAGGTCGTCGTCGGGCTCGCGATCATCACGGCCATCTTCCGCACCCGCCAGTCGTCGTCGGTGGACGACGCGAACCTCTTGAAGTACTAGGAGCGCGCAGGTGACCGTCCTTCTCGCACAGGCCGCCCCGCAGGCGACCGGCGCCGCCTCGCTGGCCTGGTTGCTGATCGCGCTCCCCGCGGCCGGTGCCCTCGTGCTCTTCCTCGCCGGACGGCGGGCCGACGCCTGGGGCCACTGGCTCGGCGTCGCGACCGTCGTCGGCGCGTTCGTTGTCGGTGTGACGATATTCCTGCAGACCCTCGGTCTCCCCGCCGACGAGCGCCTGCGCGAGCAGTCGCTGTGGTCCTGGATGTCCTCCGGCGCGCTGGAGGTCGACTTCGGGCTCCGGATCGACACGCTGTCGCTGACGTTCGTACTGCTGATCACCGGGGTCGGGGCGCTCATCCACCTCTACTCGGTGGGCTACATGAGCCACGACCCGAACCGGCGGCGGTTCTTCGCGCAGCTGAACCTGTTCGTCGCCGCGATGCTGGTGCTGGTCCTCGGCAACAACTTCGTGATGCTCTACCTCGGCTGGGAGGGCGTCGGTCTGGCGTCGTACCTGCTGATCGGCTTCTACCAGGACCGGCCGTCGGCGGCGACGGCGGCGAAGAAGGCGTTCCTGATGAACCGGGTCGGCGACGTCGGCCTGGCGATCGCGATCTTCCTGCTCTGGCTGGAGCTCGGGACCCTGCAGTACACGGAGGTGTTCGCGCGCATCGGCGAGGTCGGCGGCGGCACGGTCCTCGCGATCACGCTGCTGCTCCTGCTCGGCGCCTGCGGCAAGTCCGGCCAGTTCCCGCTGCAGTCCTGGCTCCCGGATGCGATGGAGGGCCCGACCCCGGTCTCGGCCCTCATCCACGCGGCCACGATGGTCACCGCGGGCGTCTACCTCATCGCCAGGGCCTCGCCGATCTACAACCTGTCCGAGACCGGACGGCTGGTCGTCGCGCTCATCGGTGTCGTCACGCTGATGATCGGCGCGATCATCGGCTGCGCCTACGACGACATCAAGAAGGTCCTGGCCTACTCCACGGTCAGCCAGATCGGCTACATGATCCTCGCCGCCGGGCTCGGGCCGGCCGGCTACGCGCTGGGCATCCTGCACCTGCTGACGCACGGCTTCTTCAAGGCCGGGCTCTTCCTCGGCGCCGGGTCGGTCATGCACGCCATGAACGACGACGTCGACATGCGCCGGTTCGGCGGCCTGTGGCGCAAGATGCCGGTCACCTTCGTGACCTTCGGCCTCGGCTACCTCGCGCTGATCGGCTTCCCGTTCCTGTCCGGCTACTTCTCCAAGGACGCGATCATCGAGGCCGCGTTCGCGCAGGAGGGCTGGCAGGGCTGGGTGTTCGGCGGGCTTGCGACGCTCGCGGCCGGTCTCACCGCGTTCTACATGACCCGCCTCATGATCATGACGTTCTTCGGTGCGGAGCGCTGGCGCACGGTGCGGTCCACCGACGGCCGCGACTACCACCCGCACGAGTCCCCGGCGACGATGACCGTCCCGATGATCGTGCTGGCCGTCGGCTCCGTCTTCGGCGGTGGCGTGCTCTACGGGCTGATCCCGGAGTGGCTCGCCCCGGTGGTGGGGGAGCGCGTCGAGCTCGAGGGCGGTGCCCTGCCGCACGCGGTGATCCCGTGGCTGGTGGTCGGCGTCTCGCTGCTCGGTGTGCTGGCCGGCTACCTGTTCGTCGGGCGCTCCCCGGTGCCGGTGCAGCGCCCGCAGCGGGTGTCGCCGGTGGTCGCCGCGGCCCGCGCGGACCTCGGCGCGAACGCCTTCAACGAGGCGTTCATCGAGCGGCCCGGCATCGCGCTGACCCGGCTGCTGGCCTGGTTCGACGACCGCGGCATCGACGGGGCCGTCAACGGCACCGCGTCGGCGTTCGGCGGCGGGTCCGGCCGCCTGCGCCGGCTCCAGACCGGCTTCGTCCGGTCGTACGCACTCTCGATGCTCGGCGGGGCGGTCATCGTCGTCGCCGCGATGCTGGCGGTGAGGTTCGTCTCATGACTCCCCTGGACACGGCTCCCATCGTCCCCGGCTCCGGGGGCAACCCGTTCCTGATCGTCCTGCTGCTGGTGCCGGTGCTCGGCGCGCTGGTCATGTACCCGCTGCGTGCCAACACCGGGGCCGCCAAGGCGGTCGCGATGGCGACGGCGCTGCTCGAGCTGGTGCTCGTCGTCGTCGCGTGGGCGCTCTACTCCATCCCCGCGGCGCAGGCCGGCGCCCGGTTCCAGCTCGAGTTCTCGATGTCCTGGATCCCCGCGTTCGGCACGCACATCGCGTTCGGCGTCGACGGGATCGCGCTGGCGCTGATCGGGCTCACCGCGTTCCTGGTGCCCGGGCTGATGCTGTTCGCGTGGGCGGAGAAGCTGCCCGAGGGCCGCTCGGCCGCCGGGTACTTCGCACTGCTGCTGGCGACCCAGGCGACGCTGGTCGGCGTCTTCGCCGCCACCGACGTCTTCCTCTTCTACGTGTTCTTCGAGGCCATGCTGGTCCCGATGTACTTCCTGATCGGCCGTTTCGGCGGGCCGCGACGGCAGTACGCGGCGGTCAAGTTCTTCCTGTACTCGCTGCTCGGCGGCCTGATCATGCTGGCGTCGCTGATCGGGCTGTTCGTCGTCAGCGAGCAGCAGCTGGGCCAGGGCACGTTCACCTGGGCCGAGCTGCAGGCGATGGCGTCGAGCGTGCCGGAGTCGACCCAGATCTGGCTGTTCCTCGGCTTCTTCGTCGCGTTCGCGATCAAGGCGCCGCTGGTGCCGTTCCACACCTGGCTGCCCGACGCGGGTGCCGAGGCCCCGATCGTGGGTGCGGTGCTGCTGGTCGGCGTGCTCGACAAGGTCGGCACCTACGGCTTCCTGCGCTACCTGCTGCCGCTGTTCCCGCAGGCCAGCCAGGTCCTCGCGCCGCTGGTGCTGGTGCTCGCCGTCGCCGGGATCGTCTACGCCGCGCTGCTGGCGGTCGCCCAGACCGACATGGGTCGGTTCGTCGCCTACACCTCGGTGGCACACTTCGGCTTCATCGCGCTCGGGGTGTTCGCGTTCTCCAGCCAGGCCTTCGCCGGCGCGACGCTGTACATGGTCAACCACGGTCTCTCGACCGGCATGCTGTTCGTGATGGTCGGCGTGCTGATCAGCCGCGGCGGCTCGCGCCTGATCGCCGACTACGGCGGCGTCGCGAAGATCGCGCCGGTGATGGCGGGCTGCCTGCTGCTGGCCGGGATGAGCTCGCTGGCGCTGCCCGGCACGAACTCGTTCGTCTCGGAGTTCCTGGTGCTGGTCGGGTCGTTCCCGAACCGGCCGGTGTTCACCGTGATCGCGACGATCGGCATCATCTTCGCCGCTCTCTACGTGCTCTGGTTCTACCAGCGCACGATGCAGGGCCCGGTGCGCGGCACCGCGGTCATGGCGGCGCTGGAGCGCGGTGGCGCGGTCGGCCCGGGGTCGATGATCGACCCGGCGGTCGCCGCGCAGCGCACGGGCTCCGGCTTCCCCGACCTCACGGCCCGTGAGATCGGCGTGCTCGCGCCGCTGATCGTCGCGATCGTGGTGCTCGGCTTCTACCCGGGCCCGGTGCTCGACCTGATCAACCCGTCGGTGACGGCGACGATGACCGAGCTCGGCCTGCCCGACCCGGTCGTCGCTGGAGGGATCGCTCGATGAGCTCGTTGGTTCTCCCCGCCCAGGTGGCCCCGATCGAGATGCCCGCGGTCGACTGGGCGGCCACCGCGCCGCTGTGGATCGTGTTCGCGGGTGCCTGCGTGTCGGTGCTGCTGGAGGCGTTTCTCCCGCGGCACCAGCGCTGGCCCGTGCAGGTGCTGCTGACCGGCCTGACGCTGGTCGCGGCGCTCGTCGCGCTGGCCGGGTACGCGCTCGGGTCCCCGGCCGCCGTGCTGACCTTCGGCACCGCCCTGTCGGTGGACGCGCCGGCGCTGTTCCTCTGGGGCACGTTGATCGTCCTCGCGATCCCCAGCCTGCTGCTGATCGCGGACCGGTCGGTGGAGCCGGGCGGGGTGTTCGTCGCCTCGGCCGCCGAGCGGGCCGCGGTCCGCGCCGGCGGCGGCCCCGCCACCCCGGTCGGCGGTGAGCACGTCGACCGCTCCTACGGGGCGCCCGACGAGGCACCGACGATGCAGACCGAGCCGTTCCCGTTCGTGCTGTTCGCGCTCGGCGGCATGATGGCCTTCGTCGCGGCGAACGACCTGCTGACGATGTTCATCGCGCTCGAGGTCCTGTCGCTGCCGCTGTACCTGATGTGCGGGCTGGCGCGCCGCCGCCGGCTGCTGTCGCAGGAGTCCGCGGTCAAGTACTTCCTGCTGGGTGCGTTCGGCTCGGCGTTCTTCCTCTACGGCATCGCGCTGCTCTACGGCTACGCGGGCTCGGTGCGCCTCTCGGCGATCTCGCAGGCCGCCGCGGGCACCCTGGCCTCGGACACACTGCTGTTCGCGGGTCTGGCGCTGCTGCTGGTGGGGCTGCTGTTCAAGGGCTCGGTGGCCCCGTTCCACACCTGGACCCCTGACGTCTACCAGGGCGCCCCGACGCCGGTCACGGCGTTCATGGCTGCCTGCACGAAGGTCGCCGCGTTCGGCGCGATCGCCCGGGTGCTCTACGTCGGCTTCGGCAGCACCGTGTGGGAGTGGCGCGGCGTGCTGTGGGTGGTCGCGGTCGTGTCGATGGTCGTCGGCGCGGTGCTGGGGCTCACCCAGACCGACGTGAAGCGCATGATCGCCTACTCCTCGATCGCGCACGCCGGGTTCATCCTGCTCGGCGCGATGGCGCTGACCCCGCAGGGCACCGCGGGCCTGATGTTCTACCTGCTGGCCTACGGCTTCACGACGGTCGCGGTCTTCGGGATCATCTCGCTGGTCCGCACCGGTGACGGCGAGGCCTCGGACCTGGCGGCCTGGGCGGGCCTGGCGAAGCGGTCCCCGCTCGTCGCCGGGATCATGACGTTCCTGCTGCTCGCGCTCGCCGGGATCCCGCTGACCAGCGGGTTCACCGCCAAGTTCGCGGTGTTCTCGGCGGCGTCGGCGGACGGCATGGTGCCGCTCGTGGTGATCGCGCTGGTCGCGTCCGCGGTGGCCGCGTTCTTCTACCTGCGCATCGTGGTGCTCATGTACTTCTCCGAGCCCGCCCAGGACGGTCCGGCCGTCGTCGTGCCCGGGGCGTTCACCACCGTGGCCATCACACTGGGCACGCTGGCGACCCTCGTTCTCGGGATTCTTCCCACACCTGTCCTCGAATGGGCCGCCAGCGGCGCGTTCGCGGGCTGAGATTCGTACGCTGTGGGGGTGGAGACACAGAGCGTGGCCGGGATCCGGATGGCCGATCCGGTCCTGGCCGAGGCCACGGCGGACGGGCTGAAGCGGGTCGAGGACCTGCTGCACCGCGAGGTGCACAGCGACTACGAGTTCGTCACCGAGACCTCGTTGCACCTCATCGAGGCCGGCGGGAAGCGGTTCCGGCCGCTGTTCACGCTGCTCGCGGCCCAGGTGGGACCGCATCCCGAACGCGACGAGGTGATCACGGCGGCCGCCGTGGTGGAGCTGATCCACCTGGCGACGCTGTACCACGACGACGTGATGGACGAGGCGTCCATGCGGCGGGGCGCGGAGTCCGCGAACTCGCGCTGGGACAACTCGGTCGCGATCCTGACCGGGGACTTCCTGTTCGCACACGCGTCGCGGCTGGTGGCCGACCTCGGCCCGGACGCGGTGCGGATCATCGCCGAGACGTTCGCGCTGCTGGTGACCGGCCAGATGCGCGAGACCCGGGGCCCCAAGGCGTCGGACGACCCGGTGCAGCACTACCTGCGGGTGGTCGCGGAGAAGACCGGGTCGCTCATCGCGACCTCGGGCCGGTACGGCGGCATGTTCTCCGGTGCGCCGACCGAGCACGTCGAGGCGCTGCGGACCTTCGGCGAGGTCATCGGGGCCGCGTTCCAGATCTCCGACGACATCATCGACATCGCGTCGCCGTCGGACGACTCGGGCAAGACGCCCGGCACCGACCTGCGCGAGGGCGTGCACACCCTGCCGATGCTCTACGCCCTGCGCGACGGCGCCGACTCCGCCGACGCGCGCAGGCTGCGGCAGCTGCTGGCCGCCCCGATCAGCGACGACGACGAGGTGGCCGAGGCGCTGGAGCTGCTCCGCTCCGGTGACGCGCTGGTCAAGGCCCGCGAGACCGTCGCCGGGTACGCCGACCGCGCGCGTGCCGAGCTGGCGGTGCTGCCGCCGTGCCCGGCGATCGAGGCGCTGCGGACGCTGACCGACTACACGGTGGAGCGGGTGGGCTGAGCCGCCGCTGGGCGTCGCCGTCGCAGCAGGTCGACGGTGAACACCACCAGCGCCAGCCAGACGAGGGCGAACCCCGCCCAGCGGGCCGGGGCCATCGGCTGTCCGACGACCAGCACGCCCCACAGGAACTGCAGCGTGGGGTTGACGTAGAGCAGCACCCCGAGGGTCGTGAGCGGCAGCCGTCGCGCCGCGGCGCCGTAGAGCAGCAGCGGCAGCGCCGTCGCCGGACCCGCGGACAGCATGAGCAGCAGGTGCCACGGCCCGTGCCCGGTGAACGTGCCGCCGCCGGTGAGCGCCAGGACGACGAGGAACACCGCGGCCGGCACGACGAGCACGAGGCCCTCCGCGGTCAGCCCGGCCGCGGCGGGCAGCGGCGCGGTCGCCTTGAACAGCCCGTAGATCCCGAACGAGCAGGCCAGGGCCATCGACAGCCACGGCACCGTGCCGTTGCCGACGGCGATGACCACGACGGCCGTCGCCGCCAGCCCCAGCGCCACCCACTGCGCGGGCCGCAGCCGCTCCCGCAGGACGAGGACGCCGAACAGCACCCCGACCAGCGGGGTCATGTAGTAGCCGAGCGCGGACTCGACGACCAGCCCCACCGAGACGCCCCAGATGAACAGGCCCCAGTTCACCCGCGTTCCGCAGTTGATGGGCACATGAGCGGGGTCCGCGGGGAGTAAGGCCTGGTCAGCGTGCTGCGCCTGCGTGAGAGTGCTCGAAAACGTGGGCACACGTTTTGGCGGGTTGAGGCTTGTGTGAGCTGCCCGGAGTGTGATCGGCTGCGGTCATGTATCTGCGGACGACCGAGCGGCGGAACAAGGACGGCTCGGTCGTGCGCTACCTGGCCCTGGCCCACAACCAACGCGTCGGTGCCACCACGAAGGCGAACGTGCTGCTCAACCTCGGCCGGGAGGACCGCCTGGACCCCGACGGGCTGCGCCGGCTGGTCCGCTCGATCAACCGCTACCTGGGCGAACCCGGCACCGACGCCGGCACGGACGCCGCTGAGTCCGCGGGCGCCGGTACCGCGGCCGAGGGGCTGCGGTTGATCGCCTCCCGCCCGGCCGGGGCGGCGTGGTTGCTGAACGGGCTGTGGAAGGCCCTGGACGTCGAGGCCGCCCTGCGCAAGGTGCTGGGTGGGCGCCGGTTCACCACCGATGTCGAGCGGGTGCTGTTCGCGCTGGTGGCGAACCGGGCGATCGACCCGTCCTCGAAGCTGGCCGCGGCCGAGTGGGTCGGCCACGACGTGGCGATCCCCGGCCTGGACGCGCTCAGCGAGGATCAGGCGTATCGGGCGATGGACCTGCTGATCGAGGCCGACACCGACGCGAAGGTGCAGGAGGCGGTGTTCTTCGCGGTCGCGGACCTGCTCAACCTCGAGGTCGACCTGCTGTTCTTCGACACGACCAGCACCTACTTCGAGCGCGACACCGAGGACCCCGACCCCGCCGAGGGCACCGACAGCAGCACCGACAGCAGCGTCGACGGATCAGACGCAGTGGCAAGCCCAGGCGGCCCGGGCGGGTTCCGGCGCTACGGGCACTCCAAGGACCACCGCCGGGACCTGCCGCAGATCGTCATCGGGCTGGCCGTCACCCGGGAAGGCATCCCGGTCCGGTGCTGGTGCTGGCCCGGCAACACCAACGACCAGGCGATCCTGCCGCAGGTCAAGGACGACCTACGGGGGTGGCGACTGGGCCGCGTGGTCACCGTGGTCGACCGCGGGTTCTCCTCCCGGGACAACCTGGCCTACCTTCAGCGCGCGGGCGGGCACTACATCGCCGGCGAACGGATGCGCGACGGCAGCCCGCACGCCGCCCAGGCACTGTCCCGCCAGGGCCGCTACCAGCAGGTTCGGGACAACCTGCGCGTCAAGGAAGTCCGGATCGACTCCACCCCCGGCGTCCGGTGGATCATCTGCCACAACCCCGACGAGGCCGAACGCGACCAGGCCGCCCGCGAAGCCGCGATCGCCAGGATCTCCGCCGAGCTCGACCGCATCGCGTCCGCCCGCACCCGAGCCCGCGAGGCCGCCCGCACCCGCCGCGCCGCCACCACAACCAGCAAGGCCGCGTGGCGGCACGCCGCCCGGGCCGCCGAACGTGAGGAGGCCGCGCACGTCAAGGCCGAATGCGCGCTGCGTGAACACCCGGCCCTGGGCCGGTGGCTGCGCCAGACACCGTCCGGGCGGCTGCAACTGGACCGGACCAAGATCGCCGCCGAAGCGAAGCTGGACGGGAAGTACCTGCTGTCCACCTCCGACCCGGACCTCTCGGCCGAGGACGTCGCCCTGGGCTACAAGAACCTGCTGGAGGCCGAGCGCGGGTTCCGCGACTTGAAATCCACCATCGAGCTGCGGCCGGTGTTCCACCGCCTCGAACTCCGCATCCGCGCCCACGTCCTGCTCTGCTGGCTGGCGCTGCTGCTGATCCGGGTCGCCGAACGCCGCACCGGCCGCACCTGGCGCACCATCTCCCGCGAGCTGGGCCGGCTGCACACGATCACCCTCACCGGCCCGGCCGGCACCGTCGTGCAGACCACCGAGCTCACCACCACCCAGGCCGGCATTCTTCGGGCCTGCGGGGTCACCCCACCACCCCGGATCACCACCCTCGACCCCGCCTAACCAGCCCAAACAGCGCCAACAGGCACCGCGGCGGGCATGGACACACGCCCACCCCGCTCCCACACCAGCGGTCCTGCAGGTCAACCCCCGAATTCAGCCCTCACATCTGCCCACGAACTGCGGAATCCGGGGTTCACCGCGATGAACACCGCGGCGGCGGCCGTCGCGAGCCACCCGCGGAGACCGAGCCCGCGCACGTCGCCCCAGCCGCGCAGCACGGTCAGCACCACCGCCATCAGCACGGCGGTCCACAGCACGCGGTGGGCGAGGACCTCCAGCGGCGCCGCGGGGTCCAGCAGCGGCCAGAACGCCGGGAACAGGCCCCACAGCACGTACGCGCCGACGCCCGCGGCGAGCCCGGCGGGGTTCCGCTCACTCCGTTCGGGTGTGGTTCGTTCGGGGGAACGGGCGGCGGTCATGGTCGCTTCGGGTGGTGGGTCACGGGCACGATGATCCGGTACGGGTGTGCCACCGCGCGCGGTGACGGCGAGGCGGGCACGATCCGTGATACCAAGCACGGCGACAGCGGTCCGGGAGGGTCCCGGGCGGACGGAGGTCCGGCATGGGCTGGATGTGGGTACTGCTGGCGGTGCTCGTGGTACTCGTGGCGGCAGGGGTGCTGGTGTCCCGCCGCCGCGCAGGGGCCGTCGAGGACGGTCCGGAGGCCACGGGTGCGCCCGGCACGGTGGAGGCGTCCGACGGGCCCGGCCCGGGGAGCGGACCCGGGACCGTGGGGCTGTTCGAGCCCGTCGGGGAGGCCGACCCGGCCCGGGTGACCGGGGCGACCACACCGCCGCCGGACAGCGCACCGCCACCGTCCGCCGTGGCCGACGGTGCGGGGGAGCAGGTCGTCCCACCGGCAGCCCGCCCCGGGGTGGCCGCCGACGTGCCGGCCGGCTCCGAGGCGCCCGGTCCCTCGCCGGCCGCCGCGAGCGGGACCGCGGCCACGGGTGGGACCGCCGCCGTGGGCGGGACCGGCCCCACCGGGGCTGACGGACCCGTCGGCCTCACCGGGGCGGACGGACCCGCGACCGACGAACCCGTTGCCGTAGCCCAGGACGCCCCGGCCCACGGCGATCTGGCCGAGGGCCATCTGGCCGAGAGCGCTCCGGCCGAGGAGGCCCCGGCCGAGGACGGCCCGGCCGACGGCAGCGCGGCTCACGACGCCCCGGCCCAGGTCGCCGCGGCTCGCGATGAGCCGGCCGAGGGCGGTCTGACCGAGGACGCGTCGGCCGAGAAAGCCCCGGCCGACGGCGACGCGGCCCAGGACGTCGCGGCAGCCCCCGCCGCACCGGTCGTGGGGGAACCGGGCGGCAGCGCCGGAGCACCGGACGGTGCCACGGCACCCGCGGTGCCCCTTCCCCGCCCCGAGAGCAACCCCGCGCCGCAGGACGCGGCGGCCGAGGACGACGACGAGCCGTCCGGCCGGCACGCCCTGCGCGACGACGTCGAACCGGCGCCGCTACCCGAGCCGGCCCCCGCGTCGGACGACGGCGGCCCGCCCGCACCGTTGCCGATCCCGTCGCGGACGCGGCAGCCCGCCGGTGGTTCGGCGCTGGCGGCGCTCGACTCCCTGATCATCGGCCCGTCGGCGGCGTCCGAGCCGCTGCCCCCGGGCGTGCGGCCCGGCCCGTACCCGGACTCGGTGCTCGCACCCGCCGACGGCGGCGACCCGCCCGAGACACACCGGGTGAAGGTGCACAGCGGGTCGCGGCGGTTCCATCCGCCCGAGTCGCCCTACTACGTCCGTACGCGGGCGGACCTCTACTTCACCGCGGAGGGTGCCGCCCGGGCGGCCGGGTTCATCGCGTGGAACGAACGCCCCGGGGCCCGCTGAGCCCGGACACCGGTGGACGCACGACGGCCCCGGTACTCCCTGGGGAGTGCCGGGGCCGTCGTCGGTCGCGGGCCGGTCCTAGACGATGGTCCAGGTGTCGCGGCCGTTGAGCAGGGCCTGCAGGTCGGCGTCGGGCTTGGCGTCCTTCGCGGCCTGGACCTGGGCGCGTGCGGCGTCGTCGTAGGTGGGGCGGTCGGTGTTGCGGAAGACCCCGGTGACGGTGTGGGTGAGGTCCTGGTCCGAGAGCCGGGACAGGGCGAAGGCGAGCTCGTGGTCGGTCTGGTCGTGGACCACGATCGTCGCGGGGTCGACCGACGCGGTCTCGACGACGGCGAGGCCGAACCCGTCCTGGACGACCGCGTGCGAGCCGCGTCCGTCCTCACCCGGGGCGCCGAAGGTGATCGGCTCGCCGTGGGTGAGGGGGATGAGCCGGTTCTCGTTGTCGCCGCGGCGCAGGACGTCGAAGCTGCCGTCGTTGAAGATGGGGCAGTCCTGGAAGATCTCGACCAGGGCGGAGCCGCGGTGCTCGGCCGCAGCCTGCAGCACGGCGGTGAGGCTCTTGCGGTCGGAGTCCAGGGCACGCCCGACGAACGACGCCTCGGCGCCCAGCGCCAGCGAGATCGGGTTGAACGGGTGGTCGAGCGAGCCCATGGGGGTGGACTTGGTGACCTTCCCGACCTCGGAGGTGGGCGAGTACTGGCCCTTGGTCAGGCCGTAGATCCGGTTGTTGAACAGCAGGATCTTGATGTTGACGTTGCGGCGCAGCGCGTGGATGAGGTGGTTGCCGCCGATGGACAGGGCGTCGCCGTCACCGGTGACGACCCACACCGACAGGTCCTCCCGCGAGGTCGCCAGCCCGGTCGCGATGGTCGGGGCGCGACCGTGGATGGAGTGCATCCCGTAGGTGTTGAGGTAGTACGGGAAGCGGCTCGAGCAGCCGATCCCGGAGACGAACACGGTGTTCTCGCGCTTGATGCCCAGGGTGGGCAGGAACTGGCGGACCGCGGCGAGGACGGCGTAGTCGCCGCAGCCGGGACACCAGCGGACCTCCTGGTCGGAGGTGTAGTCCTTCGCGGTCTGCTTCGCGTCCGTCGTCGGGACCCCGTCGAGGCCGCCGATGGACGGCAGACCGAGATCGGTGGCGGTCATGCCTGCGCTCCAGTGGTCTCGTTGGCGGGCCGTGGGGTGGTGTCGGCCGCGGACTCCGGGTGCTTGCCGGTGAGGTAGTCGAGGAACACGTCCTGCAGCTCCTCGGCGCCGAAGGGGAGCCCCGCGACCTTGGTGTAGCTCTTGACGTCGACCAGGTGGCGGGCGCGCAGCAGCATGGCGAGCTGGCCGAGGTTCATCTCGGGGCAGAGCACCGTGCGGTAGCGGCCCAGGATCTCGCCGAGGTTGGCCGGCATCGGGTTGAGGTTGCGCAGGTGCACCGTGGCGACCGAGTGGCCGAGCTTGCGCACCCGCCGCGCCGCGGCGTTGATCGGGCCGAAGGTCGACCCCCAGCCGACGACGAGGAAGTCCGCGTCGCCGTCGGGGTCGTCGACCACGAGGTCGGGCACCTCGATGCCGTCGATCTTGGCCTGGCGCAGCCGGACCATGCGGTCGTGGTTGTCGGGGTCGTAGGAGATCGAGCCGCGCCCGTCGGCCTTCTCCAGCCCGCCGACGCGGTGCTCCAGACCTGCGGTGCCGGGGATCGCCCACGGCCGGGCCAGGGTCTCGGGGTCACGCAGGTACGGCCAGAACTCGCCGGACCCGTCGGGGGCGTTGGGCTCGGTCGCGAACCCCGGGTCCACGGTCGGCAGGGACTCGACGTCGGGGATCTTCCACGGCTCGGAGCCGTTGGCCAGCGCGCCGTCGGACAGCAGCATCACCGGGGTGCGGTAGCGCACGGCCATCGCGGCGGCCTCGACCGCGGCGATGAAGCAGTCGCCAGGGGTGCAGGGGGCGATCACCGGGAGCGGGGCCTCGCCGTTGCGCCCGTGCAGGGCCTGGAGCAGGTCGGCCTGCTCGGTCTTGGTGGGCAGCCCCGTCGAGGGGCCGCCGCGCTGCACGTCGATCACCAGCAGCGGAAGCTCCAGGGCCACGGCCAGGCCGACGGTCTCGGCCTTGAGCGCGATCCCCGGACCCGAGGTGGTGGTGACGCCGAGCGCGCCGCCGAACGCCGCGCCCAGCGCGGCGCCGACGCCGGAGATCTCGTCCTCGGCCTGGAAGGTGGTCACGCCGAAGGCCTTGTGCTTGGACAGCTCGTGGAGGATGTCCGAGGCCGGGGTGATCGGGTAGGTGCCCAGGAACACCGGCAGGCTCGTCGTGCGTCCGGCGGCGATGATCCCGTACGCGAGCGCGACGTTCCCGGTGATCTGCCGGTAGGTCCCCGGCGCGAGCCGTGCCGGGGCGACCTCGTAGGTGACCGCGAACGCCTCGGTCGTCTCGCCGTAGGCGTGCCCGGCGCGGAAGGCCAGGATGTTGGCCTCGGCGATGTCGGGCTTCTTCGCGAACTTCTCCCGCAGGAACCGCTCGGTCGACTCCGAGGGCCGGTGGTACATCCACGACAGCAGACCCAGGGCGAACATGTTCTTCGCCCGCTCGGCGTCCTTCTTGGACAGCCCGGTCTCCTCCAGGGCGCCCCGGGTCAGGGTCGCCATCGCGACCCCGTGCACCGCGTAGGGTTCCAGGGAGCCGTCCTCGAGCGGGTTCGCCGCGTACCCGACCTTGGTCAGGTTCCGCTTGGTGAACTCGTCGGTGTTCACGATCAGCACGCCGCCGTGGGGCAGGTCACCGATGTTGGCCTTCAACGCCGCCGGGTTCATCGCCACCAGCACGTCCGGGCGGTCCCCCGGAGTGAGGATGTCGTAGTTCGCGAAGTGCAGCTGGAACGACGACACCCCCGGCAGCGTCCCGGCAGGAGCCCGGATCTCCGCGGGGAAGTTCGGCAGCGTCGACAGGTCGTTGCCGAAGTTCGCGGTCTCGGAGGTGAAGCGGTCACCCGTCAGCTGCATGCCGTCACCGGAGTCGCCGGCGAACCGGATGACCACCCGGTCGCGCTGCACGACCTCGGAGTCGCGTGCCTCGACGGGAGTGTCGCTGGTCGTCATGGGCTGATGGTCCCCAGTTCGGCGTCGAATTGTCCCTCGATACATCGAGGTTAACTCCCGGTTCGTCCCCCTGTCCGGAGACCCGGGATCACGTCACATGGCCCGCGTCACGTTCGTGCCGCGGGTCACTTCCTGCTGATCTTCTTCTGCAGCGCCGCGACGCGTTCCGCGAACGCCTCGGAGTGCACGGTCTCGGCCTGGGCACGGACCTCGATGTCGGTGGCGTCGGCGTGCGCGTCGAGCCGGGAGGTGATCCGCATCGTCGCCTTGGTCGTGACGATCAGGTCCCGCGGCGCGGCGGCGGCCCGGCCCGCGAGCTCACGGGCGCCGGCCATCAGGTCCTCGTCGCTGTCGTAGGCGCGCCAGACCAGACCGACGCGCTCGGCCTCGCGGGCGTCGAGGACGTCGCCGAACAGGGTCATCGCGGCGCTGCCCTGGGCGCCGAGAGCGCGCTGGGCCATCCACGTGTAGCCGCCGCCGGGGTGCAGGCCCAGCTGCATGAAGCGGACGTCGAACCGTGCGGTCGGGCCGGCCAGCCGGACGTCGCAGGCCAGGGCGAGGTTGATCCCCGCGCCGACGGCGGCGCCGTTGACCGCGGCCAGGGTCGGCAGCGGGGAGGAGGCGATGGCGAGGAACCCGGAGTAGACGCGCTTGAGCGTCGCCGGGTCGGCCTGCTGCAGCTCCGCGAGGTCGCCGCCGGCGCAGAACGCGGGCTCCTGACCGGTGACGACGATCGCGCCGACCGAGTCGTCGGCGTTCGCGGCCTCGACGGCGGCGACGAGCTTCTGCGACAGGTCCAGGTTCAGCGCGTTGCGTCGTGCCGGGTTCGACACGGTGAGCACCGCGACACCGTCGGTGACCTCGGTCCGGACCTCTGTCGTGACATCGCCGTCGCTCATGGACCCGACTCTTCCACGCCGGGCCGGCCTCCCGCACGTGGCGGGTGCCCCGGGCCGGGCCCCGGTCACACCCGGGAACGCGCTGCCCGGTTCGTCCGTTGAGAAGGGTGACCCCAGCAGGACCGCACGGAAAGGTGACCCCGGCGTGCACAGCCACATGAACGGTCTGAAGACGGCCGTCCTCCTCGGCGCGATGAGCGCCCTGATCCTCGCGATCGGCGGGGTCCTGGGTGGCCGCGGCGGACTGGTCATCGCCCTGGTCGTCGCGTTCGCCGTGAACGGGTGGGCCTACTTCAACTCGGCGAAGATGGCGCTGCGGTCGATGCACGCCCAGCCGATCACCGAGGCCGAGTACCCCCAGCTGTTCCGGATCGTCCGCGAGCTGAGCCAGCGGGCCCGCCAGCCCATGCCGTCGCTGCACATCAGCCCGACCGACGCACCCAACGCGTTCGCCACCGGCCGCAACCCGCGGCACGCCGCGGTGTGCGTGACCACCGGTCTGCTGCACCTCCTCGACGAGCGCGAGCTGCGCGCGGTCATCGGCCACGAGCTCAGCCACGTCTACAACCGCGACATCCTGATCTCCTCGATCGCCGGAGCGCTCGCCTCGGCGGTGTCGTTCCTCGCGAACTTCGCGATGTTCGCCTCGATCTTCGGCGGCAACGACGAGGACCGCCCGAACCCGATCGCGATCATCCTGGTCGCGCTCCTCGGCCCGATCGCGGCCGGCGTGGTGCAGATGGCCGTCAGCCGGTCGCGGGAGTACCAGGCCGACGCCTCGGGGGCCGAGCTCACCGGGGACCCGTTGGGCCTGGCCTCGGCGCTGCACAAGCTCAAGTACGGCACCGCGGCCGCCCCGCTGCCTCCGGACCCGCGGCTCACGGCGCAGTCGCACCTGATGATCGCGAACCCGTTCCGGCCCGGCGAGAAGATGGCGAGGTGGTTCTCCACCCACCCGCCGATCGAGGACCGGATCGCGCGGCTCCAGCAGATGGTCCGCCGCTGACCGGACCGTTCCGAGGGTGGTTGCGCGACCCCGGGTCGCTGTTCCGTAACGGTTCGGGGTGCCGGGAGCGATGAAGCTCTCAGAGCAGAGCTCCCCCTGCGGAAGAGGACCCATGAGCGATACCCCGTCCCAGAAGCCCCGCCACGCGCTCACCGACACCGGTGAGACCCCGTCGGTGCCGCTCCAGGGTGGCCCGGTCGAGGCCCCGTCACCGGCCCGCCCGGGGGACGACGTGGTCACCGAGGCCGGCCCGGACGAGCCGGTCGCGCTGCCGTCGGCCCGACCGTCCTCGGACGCCGACACCCCGGTCGCGCCGACGGTCGCCGAGGCGGACACCACGACCTCCTCCGACCCGGACCCGGACGCCGACGCTCCGGCCGGCCCCACCCCCGCCGCGGGAACGACGCCGCCGGAGCCCCGCTCCTCCCGCCCCGCGGCGCCGCACACGGCGCCGGGCGGCGGGTCCTCCGACGACGCACCGACCACCGCGCTGCCCGTCGTCCCGCGCCCCCGCGACGCAGCCGGGCCCGGCGGCCGGCGTCCCGGCCAGGTCCCGCCACGGCAGGTCCCGGGCGGCCACGTCCCCGGCCACGTTCTGCCCCGGCAGGCCCCGGGCGGTCACGTCCCCGGGCAGTACGCCCCGGCGGGCCCGCGGCACCCGGCCCGCCCGCCCGCGGCCCGGCATCCCTTCACGGGCCGGCCCTCGGCGGGCCAGCGCCCGCCCGTGCGGTTCCCGTCGGGCCCCCCCCGGCCCAGGCCCCGACCGTCCGGCGGCACCCCGAGCCGGTCCGCCGGGCCCCGCTTCCCGAGCCGGTCCGTCAGGCCCCGCTCCCCGAGGGTGGCGCGGCCCGGACCTCCGGCGGATTCCGGCTGCCCGACTTCCCGGCTCGCACCCGGCCGGTGCTGCCGGCCGTCCTGGGTGCCGCGGCCGCGGTCGTCCTGGCTCTCGGCATCGTCGTCGGGGTCACCGGTACCTCGGACGCGTCCCCGGCGCCGGCGCCCGCCCCGGTGTCCACCCCCTGACCGATCTGTTTGTATCCCCGCCGTGGGGATCTCCTGGGACGACTACCGCAACCACGACGCCGTCGGGCTGGCCGCGCTCGTCGCCGCGGGTGAGGTGAGCGCAGCCGACCTGCTGGAGGCCGCCGTCGCCCGCGCCGACGCCGTCGAGCCGGGCATCAACGCCATCCGGCTGCGGCTCGACGACGCCGCCCGCTCCCGTGCACGCGGCCCGCTGAGCGGGCCGTTCGCGGGTGTCCCGTTCCTGGTGAAGGACCTCGCCCAGCACATCGCCGGGGTCCCGACGGCCTCCGGTTCCCGCCCGCTCGCCGACCACCCGCGACCCGAAACGTCGACGGTGGTCCGGCGCTGGACCGAGGCCGGTCTCGTGGTGTTCGGACGCACGGCGACTCCCGAGTTCGGCGCCCGTGCCGTCACCGAGCCCGCGCTCGGCGGGCCGACCCGCAACCCGTGGGACCCCGCCCGCACCCCCGGCGGCAGCTCCGGGGGGTCCGCCGCGGCCGTCGCCGCCGGGATCGTCCCCGCGGCCGGCGCGAGCGACGGCGGCGGCTCCATCCGCATCCCGGCCGCCGCCTGCGGGCTGTTCGGGCTCAAGCCCGGCCGCGGCGTGACGCCGTCCGGGCCGGACGTCGCGGAGGGCTTCCACGGCGCGGCGGTACAGGGCGTGCTGTCGCGGACCGTGCGGGACTCGGCCGCGCTGCTCGACGTGACGGCCGGGCCGGAACCGGAGGGTCCCTACGTCGTGCGCCCGCCGGAGCGCCCCTACGCCGACGCCGTCCGGGACGACCCGGCGCCGCTGCGGATCGGGCTGGCCACCGCGTCGCCGCTGGGTACCGAGGTCGACCCGGAGGCGGTCGCCGCGGCCACCGACGCCGCCGAGCTGTTGACCTCGCTCGGGCACGTCGTGGAGGAGTCCGCCCCCGCCCTCGACGGCCGGGCGCTGGCCACCGACTTCCTCACCACCTGGTTCTCCACGATCTCGGCCCAGGTGGCCTCGGCGCGGGCGCTGACCGGCTGCGGCGACGACGCCTTCGAGACGGAGACGCGGGTGATGGCCGCGATCGGGCGTGCCACCCCGGCGCCGGACTACCTCGCCGCGCTCGCCCGCCGCCAGGACCACACCCGCGCACTGGCCACGTTCCACGAGCGCTACGACCTGCTCCTCACCCCGACCCTGGCCCGGCCGCCGTGGCCGATCGGGGAGCTGGCCCTGCCGGCCGCGGCCCGGATCGGGGCGCAGGCGCTGCTGCGGGCCGGCGCGTCCGGCCTGTTCGGACGGCTCGGGCTGGTGGAGAGCCTGGTCGACGCCAACTTCGCCCCGGTCCCCTTCACCCAGCTGGCGAACCTGACCGGGCGGCCCGCGTCGTCGGTACCGCTGTACCGGACGGCGTCCGGGCTGCCGCTGGGCGTGCAGTTCGTCGGGCGGCCGGGCTCGGAGCCGCTGCTGCTGGCGCTGGCGGCGCAGCTGGAGCGGGCGCGGCCGTGGGCGCACTTGCGGCCGACGCCGCCGGTCTAGAGGAGCCGGGTCAGGTCACGGTGGAGCAGGCCACGCCTGCGGCCGCCGTGAACACCTACGTCGGGTACTGGCCGGACGCCGTCGACCAGACCCGGACGCTGGTGTACTCCGCGCACGGTTGTACCGGGCTTGTACCCGGCACCCTGAGCCAGGGCTTCAGCAGCTCAGGGCCGGTTGGTCACCGGTAGTTGGTGAACTGCAGCGCGATGCCGAAGTCCTTGGACTTGAGCAGCGCGATGACGGCCTGCAGGTCGTCCTTCTTCTTGCCCGAGACGCGCAGCTGGTCGCCCTGGATCTGCGCCTGGACGCCCTTGAGCTTCTCGTCGCGGATGGCCTTGCTGATCTCCTTGGCCTTGTCCTGCGCGATGCCCTGGAGGATCCTGCCGCTCGCCTTGTAGGTCTTGCCGGAGATCTGCGGCTCATCGGCCTCGAACGCCTTCAGGGAGATCTGCCGCTTGATCAGCTTCTCCTTGAAGACCTCGATGCCGGCGAGCAGCCGCTCCTCGGTCTCCGACTCGAAGGTCAGAGCCTCCTCGCCGGCCCAGGCGATCGTGGTGTTGGTGCCGCGGAAGTCGAAGCGCTGCGACAGCTCCTTCGCGGCCTGGTTCAGGGCGTTGTCGACCTCCTGGCGGTCCACCTTGCTCACGACGTCGAACGACGGGTCGGCCATCGTCTCTCCTCCGGGTCGGTCGGGGACCCCTCGGCGGGGTCGTTCAGGTCGTGTCGTATCCTCGTTCACGCACTCAGCGAGACCGAGATGCACCCCGGCTGGTTGCCCGAGCGGCCAAAGGGAGCGGACTGTAAATCCGTCGGCGTAGCCTTCCCAGGTTCGAATCCTGGACCAGCCACAGCACGTGAAAGAGACCCCCGACCAGCGGAAACGCCGGAACCGGGGGTCTCTTTCGTTGTCCGGGTGTGTCCGGCTCCGGACGGCTCGTGACGGGTGTTCACGGACCATGCACGGACTGATCTTGGTCGCGGAGCGCGTCCTCCACGCGGCGGCGGACCGCGTCGTCCTGACCGGCGACGCACGTGGTCGTACGCGAACTGCGGTCGGCTACATCGCCACATCACAGGATCCGTGGTGGGCGAACAGGAGAGTCATTGCCCCGGGGGCTGACGTCCCTGTCCCGTAGTTGCGCCCCTCTCGGAGTGTTCGTTGCTGCCGGCGCTACTCGTCGTCGCGGCAACCGCACCCGATGCGACGACGGCGGCCAGGCCTGCCACGGTCAACAAGTCGAGATGCTGGCTCAACAGGACCGCACCGGCGATCGCTCCGATGGCCGGGTCGAGGGAGAACAGAACGCTGACCGCACGGCTTCCGATGAGTTGTAGAGCTCGGAAGTCCAGCCAGAACGCCCCTGCGACACCTACCGCTCCCGTTGTCACGAGGATCGCGAGGCCCGGGCCGTTCAGGGACGGTGCGGAAGCAACCGAGAACGGTGTCAGCACCACCGCCGATGCCGCGACGCTGAGAGCCAAGAGGTCCACTCCGCCCCGTTGTCCCACAGCGCGGCTCGAGAGGGTGTAGACGGCGAGCGCGGCGCCGGCAGTGAGCCCCACGACTACGCCGCCGGCGCTGTCGACGGTTCCTGGCCGGCTGATGAGTACGACGCCGGTCAAGGCGATCACCGGAAGGACCAAGGCCGGTCCGCGGCGGAACCCGGCGCAGGCGACCGCGAACGGTCCGAGGTAGAGCAGCGTGGCCGCAACTCCGAGCGGCAGCACCGCCACAGCGGAGTAGAACGCGACGTTCATGGTGGCCATGGAGACGCCGAAGACCGCGATCCAGGTCCATTCCCGCACCGTCCGTCCACGTAGCGCCGGTCGAACGACGAGGAGCAGCACGAAAGCGCCCATTGCCTGCCGCCAACCGGCGACCGCCGCGGACCCCAGCTGGCCCACGAGCGGAGCGGTGAGCGCGGCAGAAAGCTGTACCGCCGAACACGATGCCACCACCAACGCTGCGCCCAGCGCAGGATGACACCGGGTGGGCCTCATGAGGCTGTGCGCTTCCGCTTCCGATACTCGCGGGCCTTGTTCTGGCCGCCGCACACCTGCATGGAGCACCACTTGCCTGTCCCGGGTCGGGACCGATCCCAGAACGCCCATCCGCAGGCGTCGTTCGCGCACAACTTCAACCTGCGAATGCGACTGTCCGCCAGAGCTGAGGACAAACTCAGCAGAATCCGAGTCGAGTACTGCTCGATCGGCGCACGGTCAGAAGATGCGTCGATGGACGTGCCGGAAACGGAGACGGCCATCGGGAAGACGTAGGAGTCCGTCGGCTGGTGGGTGAGGACGTTCCGGCAGGCAGAGCGAAGGTCGCGAAGGAGCGGCAGGTCCTCGTCCGCGACCCCGCCTCGCCCCGGCCAGTCCTGGCCGAGCGCTGCCGTCGCGGTGCTCGCCGTCGCGAGATGCTCCCTGTGCCGGTACAGATCCAGCGTGTTCGCCAGTCGTCGAACCGGCTCGAGCTCGATGGGAGCCGAGTGCGATGGGTCCCAGCTCGGCCCACGTGCTTCCGTCACCACTAAACGATACTAACAAGTGACGCTCGATCTGGGGCCCACGGTCGCTGCTGCGGTGGCACCGTCAGCGACAGGGCGTGCGGTCGGACGCGTGAGCCGGACATGCAGCGCCGCGGACACTGCGGCGGGGTCCTTCTGCAACACGAGGTGCCCCACACCATCGGGCGCCACGATGACCGCGCAGGTCGGCGACGCGCGTCCCCACCAGGGCGGTGTGCAGTCGCCAGAGCCCGGCGACCGCGCCGGCGCTCCGAGACCAGCCGGAAGAACCGGTGGCCACGGCTCAGCGCGACCGCGACGGAGGCGTCCGCCCCCCCGGATTGCAGGCAGAACAGCCCCCACGCTGCTCGTGGCCTCGTCATCGATGGGGTGACGGGTGAACAACCCATCCGAGGACGGCTGCGATGGCGTGTCCGGAGCGACTCTTTCGATATCGACGGGGTGACGCATCGACACGGTCGAGCGGACGACGTGTCACGGAGAGTGTTGCAGCAAAAGGATGCGCGTCCATTCGGGTCCACTGTGGTGACGAAGCGTCGCAACGGGCGTCCGGAAGCGACATCTCCGCGGACCCTCGGCTGCCGGAAGAGAGCAATAACCTCGCGCTCGGTAATGCCTCTCATCCGATAGTGGTAGAAAGTTCGTTGGATCGGGGATGGAGCGGATAGCGTTCTGTGCATCGGCGGGGCTCCCGAACCCACGCCGAACACGCCGGTCCGACATCGGACCCCGTACACAACGGAGAAATAACTGTGCTGAAGAAGGCTGGAATCCTGACCGCCGGCGTCACCGCTGGACTGCTCGCCATCTCCCCGCTCGCCTTCGCGGGTGACGGCGGCTGGGACAAGGGCCACGGGCACGGCCACGGCGGCGACCGCATCAACGCCGACCAGATCAACAACCTGGAGAAGGACCGCAACAGCGTCCAGTCCGGCCTGATCAACGTCGGTGACGTCAACGCCCTGAACAACGCCAACGTGCTCTCCTGCACGCTGAACAGCGCCGACGTCGCTGCCAGCGTCCTGGGCATCCTCGGTGGCCAGGCCACCAACGGCGAGGACGCCCCGGGCTTCAGCGACTGCTCGCAGGGCGAGTCCCAGACCAACGTCCAGGACTGAGTGCTCCTGCACCACCGGGTACCGGTGACGGGACCGTCGTCCCGTCACCGGTGCCCCTGCACTTCTCGGACATCCCCTGCTCTTCCGACCGGAGCGGGGGATGTCCGCATTTCCGGGGGAGCCGGAAATGTGGACGGGGGATGTCAGGCGTGGTGCGGCAACACCACGTGCGACGGGTGCTCGGAATCGTGCAGGATCTCGTAGGAGATCCGTTCCCCGTCGACCGCGGTGGCCGTCCGCTCACCGGTTCCCGGGTTGCGGGCGAAGCGCGGGAACGCCGCGCCGGCGACCTGTACCCGGAGCCGGTGCCCGGCCCGCAGGCGGTACCCGGTCGGGCTCAACGTCATCCGGACGACCGTCGTGCCGTCCGGTGCGGTTGCCTCGCGGTCGGGCACCAGCCGGTGCATCGCGTCGGTGATGTTCATCGAGGCCCCGTCGGGGCCGACGTCGCACAGCCGTACGAACACGTCGCCGATCCCCGCCCCGGTCCACACGTAGACCACGGCCGACACCGGACCGAGCAGGTCCAGGTCGGACTCCAGCGGCGGGCCGGTCCAGACGCGCACGTCGTCGCGGGCCTCGACGGTGCGGTTGTCCAGCTGCTTGGACGGCGGCTGGAGCATCGGGCCCCCGACCGTCGGCGTCGGGTCGGCCGGGTCGTAGACGAACCGTGACGGCGGAGTGGTCCCGGCCGGTCGGTCCGGGCCCAGCCCGCCACCGGCGTCGAGGTACCACTCGGTCGGGCGGGCCTCCGGTGGTGGCCAGCACGGCAGGTCGGTCCAGCGGTCGGCGTGCTGCACGTACACCCGGACCGGGGCGCGGCCGTCGTGCTCGCCGCCGTGCAGGTGCATGCCCAGCCAGTGGACCATCTCGTGGGCGATGGTCGACAGGGATCCGCGGTCGCCGTGGGACCAGGGGCCGATCGTGATCCGCGCCGTCGCCCCGCCCCGCTGCAGCGCGGTGAAGTCCACCAGCTGACGGTCGAGGAACAGGTCCCACCAGCCGGTCACCATGCAGACCGGCGGCATCGCGGCGGCGTCGAAACCGTCGTGCTCGGCGGGCGCCCAGAACTCGCGCGGCTGCTCGGCGTGCTCGACGAAGTCCCGCCAGAACACCACCGGCGCCCCGGTCAGCGCGACGTCCGCGGCCTGCAGCGGCTGGGAGGTCACCGCGCGTCGCTTGCGACGGCTGAACACCGGCGTCGCGAGGAAGCCGGTGACCGCGCCGATGCGCTCCTGACGGCCGATCTGGTTCACCCAGGTCGCGAGGTTCAGCAGGCCGGGCGCGCCGCCGGGGTAGAAGGTGCTGGTGAACTCCGACGCGGTGATGTCGGCGTTCATCGAGCACAGACCCGGGTCGGCGTAGGGGGCGACCGCCCACTGGGTGTGTCCGACGTAGCTGGGGCCCACCATCGAGACGCGGCCGTCGCACCAGTCCTGTCCGCGCACCCAGGCGAGCGTGTCGAGCCCGTCGGAGCTCTCGTGCAGGAACGGGCGGAACTGCCCGCCCGAGCCGAAGGTGCCCCGGGTGGACTGGACCAGCACCTGGAACCCGCGGCGGGCCAGCAGCGAACCGATGATCGACCCGAGGCCGTCGCGGCCGTACGGGGTGCGCATCAGGACCGTCGGACGCGGCCGCAGCGGGCCCGGCGCCCGGTACAGGTCGGCGAGCAGGACGACACCGTCGGAGAGCGGGACGCGCAGGTCACGCTCGCGCACGTACGGCTCGTCGGCACCGAAGCCGAGCCTGCGGTCGACCAGTCGCTCCGTGAGCGCGGTCATGACACCTCCCCCTCGCCCGCCCCCTGCGGACACCGTCGATCGTAGGAGAACCCGGTTGCCCCGACCGGGCGTGGCCGGTGACGGTGACGCGGTGACCGTCCCTCCCGCACTGACCGACGGGGTCGTGACCCTGCGCGGACACGTCGTCGCCGACGCCCCGGCCATGCTCGAGGTCCATGGCGACCCGGTCGTCCACCGCTGGACCACGTTGTCCCCACTGTTCGGGTCGGGGGAGGCCCGCGAGTGGGTGGATCTCACCGAGCAGCGGTGGGCCGAGGGCCGCCAGTTCGCCTGGGCGGTGGAGGCCGAGCACGACGGCCGCCCCCGCTACGCGGGCTCGATCGACCTGCGTCGCGACCCGGTGCCGTCGGTCGGTTACCTGCTCGCACCCTGGGCGCGCGGACGGGGGTTCGCGAGCCGCGCGCTGCGGCTGGCCGCCGACTGGGGCTTCGACGTCGCCGGGTTCGCCGCGCTGCACTGGGACTGCCGTGCCGGGCACGTCGCGTCCTGGCGGGTGGCGCACGCCTGCGGGTTCCGGTTCGAAGGTGTCCGGACCCTGGCCCTGCCCGCCGACGGCGGCCTGGTCGACGCCTGGACCGCCGTCCTGCTGCCCGGCACACCTGTCGCCGACCGTCCCCCCGCGACGACGTGGTGGCCGCACCCGGTGCTCGACGGCGACGGCGTCCGGCTCCGCCCGCCCACCGAGGCCGACCTCGCCCGGCAGGTCGAGGCGTGCAATGACCCCGTCGCCCGCTGGTGGAGCGCCACACTGCCGGTGCCCTACACCGACGACGACGCCTGTCGTTGGCTGCGCGACCATCCGCTGGAGCGCTCCCTGGGCGCCGGCGTCGGCTGGGTGATCGCCGCCCCGGACGACGACCGCTACCTCGGCACTCTCTCGGTCTTCGGCACCGACCGGCCCTACTCCCCGACCGGTGGCGAGGTCGGCTACCGCGCCCACCCCGACGCCCGCGGCCGCGGCGCGGTGTCCGCGGCGGTCCGGCGCGTCCTGCGGCACGCGTTCACCCCGGTTGCCGACGGCGGGATGGGCCGGCACCGGCTGCAGCTCGGCGCGGCGGCGGACAACACGGCCAGCCGCCGCGTCGCCGAGCGCGCCGGGTTCCGGCTGTGGGGCCGCCCGCGGGCCGACGGGGTGCACGGCACGGAGAACGAGATCGTCGACGACGGGGTCTGGTACGACCTGCTCGCCACCGACCCGGTCCCGCCGCCCACCGGAACTGTCGGGGGTGCCCCGTAGCCTGCCCGCCGTGCGGATCATGCGGATGTCCTGTTGCGGGACCGAGTGGGTGGGGCCGGACCGGGCGCACTGCTGCCGCAGGTTCGGTGGCTGCGGAGCCGTCTTCGACGACGCGGCGCTGTGGGACACCCACCGCCCCCGAGGCGTGTGCGTGACCGACCCGCGCGAGCTCGGGCTCGTCGCCACCCGCAACGGGATCTGGCAGCGGGCGCTCGACGCGGCCGGCTGAGCGGAAGGGACCGGAGGGTCAGGGCGGCCCGCGGGTGATGCCGCGGAACACCGCCTCGTCCGGGCCGGGGTTGCGGATCCGGACCAGGTCCAGCCCGGTGAACCACAGCACCGAACCGGCACCGAAGGTCCGGCTCCCGCCCGCGGCGCAGCACAGCTCGATCCGCCCGGCGTCGACCACGACGACGGCGCCCCGCCACTCGTCCTCGACGTGCGGGCGGACCTCACCGGGGGCGAGCACGACGGTGCGGGTCCATGTCCGCGACGGCGCGTCGTCGTGCACGGGCCACCCCCGTTCCGGTGCGGGGCACGGTGCCCACACCGGCTCCGACCGCCCGGGAGCGCCGAAGTCATCGACGCACGCCGGGACGGGGCTCAGGCCGCGGCGGCCGGTGCCGTCGCCGACAGCACCGTCTCGTAGCCGATCCGGGCCGCGGCGCCTCCGACCGCGAGCCACCCACCGCCCGACGCCTCCCGGCTCGGGCACCCCGCCGGGCAACTAGTACGTTCGCGCGACCAGCGCCGACGCCACGCGGAGGCCCGCTGGAGGGGGGAAGGACACCGTGACGCAACGACGCCGTCCGCGGTTGCACGCGCTCGAGGCGACGTCGCTGCCCGCGGCACACGCCAGGGCCCGCGACGCCCGTCGCCGCCGTCCGGTGGTCGGGGACCACGCCGCCGCCGTCGTCGCCGAGGATCTGGACCTGGGCTCGGCGCCCGGACGGGCCGACACGCTGTCCACGTTGCTGCGGGTCGCCGTGTTCGACGAGTGGGTGCGCGAGTTCGCGCGCCGGCACCCGGGCGGGACCGTGGTCGAGCTGGGGCCGGGGCTGGGCGACCGCGCGGGACGACTCGGCGACGAGGGCCCGGCGCACTGGGTCGACGTCGAGCTGCCCGGGGTGGCCGAGCTGCGCCGCGAGCTGCTGGCGGGCCCGGCGCACCTGGTGGCCGGGTCCGCGCTCGACGAGGACTGGCTGGAGCTGGCCCGCGACCTGCCCGGCCCGCACCTGGTCGTCTCCGACCGGGTGCTGACGCTGCTGCCCGAGCAGGGCGTGCAGCGGATCGTGTTCACCGCCGCCCGGATGCTCCCGGGCGCCGAGCTCGTCACCGACCTGCTGTCCCGCGGCGCGGCCGGGCGGCTCGCCGCGGGCCCGCTGCGCGAGCTGGAGGTCGACTGGACCTGCGAGGACCCGCGCGAGCTGGAGCCGTGGGGGCTGCGCCTGGCCGCCTCCTGCGACGCGGCGTCCCCACCCGCCGAGGTCGCGGCCCGGCTGCCGCGGGCGTCGCGGGCACTGGCGGCGGCGCTGCGGGCGACCGCGCTGCGCGGCGAACGCCTGGCCCGCTACGAGATCGTGCCGGTCTGATCCCGGACCCAGGATCGTCAGAACCCTGGACGCGGCTCGCGGGTAGGGTCGTGACCGTGACCTCCCCGACCTTCGGCACGCTCGAGGCGGACCCGGCGGAGGTCGGCCTCGACCCTGCCCGGCTGGCCCGGATCGACAGCCACTTCCGCCGGTACATCGACGACGGCCGCCTCGCCGGCGCGACGATCGCCGTCGCCCGCCACGACCGGCTCGCGCACCTGACCCACCTCGGCGTCCGCGACCTCGACTCCGCGGCCCCGGTGACCGACGACACGCTGTGGCGCATCTACTCGATGACCAAGCCGATCACCTCGGTCGCCACGCTGATGCTGGCCGAGCGTGGCGCGCTGGAGCTCACCGACCCGGTGTCGCGCTACATCCCGGCGTTCGCCGAGCAGCGCGTCTACAGCGGCGGCTCCGCGCAGAACCCGGGCACCGTGGCCGCGCTCGAACCGGTGCGGGTGCACCACCTGCTGACCCACACCGCGGGCCTGACCTACGGCTTCCACCACGCCCACCCCGTCGACGAGATGTACCGGGCCAAGGGCTTCGAGTTCGGCGCACCGTCCGGGATGGACCTCGCGACCGCGAGCGAGCAGTTCGCGTCGTTCCCGCTGCTGTTCCAGCCGGGCACCGAATGGAACTACTCGGTGGCCACCGACGTGCTCGGCCGGGTCGTCGAGGTCGCCTCCGGCCGCCGTCTCGACGAGTTCCTCCGCGAGGAGATCACCGAGCCGCTCGGCATGACCGACACCGCGTTCTGGGTGCCGGAGGACTCCCCGCAGGCCGGCAGGCTCGCCACGCTCTACAACGCCCGGCCCGGCGGCGGCCTGGTCGAGAACAAGGTGCTCGCCCGGGCCGCGACCCGCGAGCCCACGTTCCTCTCCGGCGGCGGCGGACTGCTGTCCACCACCGGCGACTACCTGCGGTTCGCCCGGATGCTCGCCCGCGGCGGCGAGCTCGACGGCGCCCGGATCCTCGGCCCGCGCACGCTGGCCAGGGCCACCCGCAACCACCTGCCCGGCGGCGGGGACCTCGACACCGTCGGGCGCCCCATCTTCTCCGAGTCCGCGTTCTCCGGTGTCGGCTTCGGCCTCGGCTTCTCCACCGTGATCGACGGCCCGGCGACGAAGGGCTTCGCCAACGAGGGCACCTTCGCCTGGGGCGGGCTGGCCTCCACCGCGTTCTGGGTGGACCCGGTCGACGACATCGCGGTCGTCTTCATGACCCAGCTCGTCCCCTCCAGCACCTACCCGATCCGATCCCAGCTCCAGACGCTGGTCCAGCAGGCGGTGACCGACCGATGACCCCACCGAGCCCCGTGCTCACCTTCACCATCCGCACGCTCGTCGTCGCCGCCTCGCTGTGGGTGGCGACGGTGCTGGTCGGCGGCATCCGGCTGGAGAGTGCGGGCACCACCACCTCGATCCTCACGCTGATCGGCGTCGCCCTGGTGTTCGGCCTGGTCAACGCCGTGGTGAAGCCGATCGTGGCGACGCTGGGCTGCCCGCTCTACATCCTCACGCTGGGGCTGTTCGCGCTCGTGGTGAACGCGCTCATGTTCATGCTGACGGGCTGGCTGTCGTCGGTGCTGAACCTGCCGTTCGCCGTGGACGGCTTCTGGGCGGCGTTCTGGGGCGCGATCGTCGTCGGGATCGTGTCGTTCTTCCTGCACCTGGTGATCCCGGACCGGTTCGACGACCGCTGAGGTCATCAGACCGGCCAGGTCTCGCGGCGGTACGCGCCGTCCCAGAACATCCACTCGTAGCGCGAGGTCGTCGTGAAGTGCTCACGCATGCGACCGAGCTCGGTCGGCGACGCGGCGGCGCCGACCCGGTCGGTCGCGTCCAGCACGGCCTCGACGACGGCGTGGTACTCCTCGCCCGCGTACATGTCGATCCAGCGCTGGTAGACCGGGTCCGGGGAGCCGGCGCCGACCAGGTGCTCGCCGACCCGGCCGTAGATCCAGTAGCAGGGCAGCACCGCGGCGACGCCCTCGGCGTAGGACCCGCCGTACGCGGTCGCGAGCAGGTAGCTGACGTAGGCGCGGGTGGCCGGGGCGACCGGGATCTCGCGGGCCTGCTCCGCGGTGAGCCCGAGCGCGCCGAGCAGGTCGGCGTGCAGCTCGCGCTCGGCGGCGATGGCTCCGGCGGCGTGCTCGGCGAACATCAGGGTGTCGTCGTCGGTCGGGGCCTTCGCCGCGCACACGGTGAGCGCCGTGGCGTAGCCGCGCAGGTAGTGCGCGTCCTGGACGATGTAGTGCCGGAACGTCTCGTGCGGCAGCGAGCCGTCGGTCAGCCCGGTGACGAACGGGTGGGCGAGGATCGCCTGGTACAGGGTGTCGACGTCGGACCAGAGCAGGTCCCGGGTGCGGTCGGCCATGCGGCCACGGTATCCACCGGGGCCCGGCCGGTCGGGTGATCGCCCGTGCAACGTCGGCGTGACCGGGGAGGAACACCGCGGTGACGCGGGCCCTGAGATCCTGCGCACGTCGTCCGCTGCTCGGGCGTGGGGGTGTCACCATGGAGGGCAGGCGAGCCACTCAGTGTGGAGGACGCGCCACGTCCAGTCCCCCTGACGTGGAGGTGAGGGTATGACCGACCCGCAGCCCATGGATCACCACGAGAAGATGCGGATCCGCGCGGCCGCGTTCCGTGCGACCCGGATCTACCCCGGACCGGTCGGCGAGCTGATCTCGCGCGAGCTGCTCGGCTGGGAGGACTTCGGATACCGCCTCGGCGGCAACCGGATGGTCCTGAACCTGGTGGACCATGTCATGAAGGCGGTACCGCCGGAGCGGGCGACGCGCTCCGACGCGGCCTGACCCCTGCTCAGCGCAGGGTCGTCACGGCGACCTCGGCGGCGGCTCCGGTCGGCGGGGTGCCGTCGGCGAGCCCGGCCAGCGCGGCGGACAGGACCAGCATGGCCGCGATCGTGGTGATGCTGCCGACCCGGCCCAGGACGTCCAGGGTGCGGGCGACGGGTGACGGCCCGCCGGCGCGTCCGTGCCCGGCGGCGGCCTGAGCTGCGGCGACGACGCCGTGCGGCCGGCCAGGAGCGCCGGTGCCGGTGCGGGGTGCCGGGACGGGACTGCCCGTGGGCGGCGCGGGCGTGCCAGCCGGGCGCGGGGCCGGGGCCGGGGCCGGACGCTGAGCCGGAGCCGAAGTGGTGCGGTACTGCTGCGTGGCGCGCTGCTGCTGCGTGGTTCGGTGCTGCTGCGCCGCACCCGCACGCCCCGCCGACGAACCCGGCGACGCCGGCCGCGGTGCGGGGACGCCCGGTGCCTGCGGGGAGGTCGACCGCGGACGCTCCCGGCGGGGCGCGGGCAGGTCGACGTGGTCCTCGCGACGACGGTGCCGCCCCTCGACCCGGTCCGTCGGCACGGCCCCACCGACCCGCGGTGCGGGGACCGACGGGGTGGCGGGGACGGCGCCCAGGGGGCGGCGCGGGCTGGGGATGCGGACGGCTGGCGCGGACATGACGATCACCACGATCTCGGGGGAGTCGATACGGGGTTCTTCGGGACCCGGTGCGCGCCGCCGGCTCCTGCTTCCACCCGTCTGTCGTGTCGTACGACCACCCTGTTATCCGGTCACCCCCTACGCCAACCGTCGGAGTGACTACTCCACTCGTTGGGGGTACACGCCCACCCGTGTAGCGGTCCTTCACTCACGCAGCGTGGTCGTGCATCACTCCTTCGCTGCGCGCGGGGGCGGCGTCGGCAGCTGCTCGCGGAGGTCCCGCTTGAGCACCTTGCCCGCCGCCGAGACCGGGATCGCCCCGATCAGATGCACCTCCCGCAGACGTTGGTAGGGCAGCAGACGCTCGTTCAGCCCGTCGACGGCGGCGCGGACCGTGCCCTCGTCGACGTCGGGCGCGGTGGTCAGGAACGCGACCGGGTGCTCGCCGTCGACCCCCACCGGGCGCCCGACGACGGCCGCACCGGTCACGCCCGGCAGCGCCAGCAGCCGCTCCTCCAGGTCGCGCGGGTACACGTTGTAGCCCTTGTGGAGCAGCATGTCCTTGAGCCGGTCCACGATGCGCAGGTAGCCGTCCTCGTCGAGGACGCCGACATCGCCGGTGTGCAGCCACCCGTCGCCGTCGAAGGCGGCCGCGGTCTCGGCCGGGCGCCGGTGGTAGCCGCCGGTGACCTGCGGCCCGCGGATCCACACCTCGCCCTCGGCCCCGGCGTCGAGCTCCTCGCCGTCCGGTCCGGAGATGCGGATCTCGGTGCCCGCGACCGGCAGCCCGACGGTGCCCGGTCGCCGGTCCGCCGACCGGGCGGCGGGGCCGAGGGTGGCGGCCATCGTCACCTCGGTCAGGCCGTAGCCCTCGGAGATGACCAGGTCCTCGCCGAGCCAGTCGCGCAGCGCCCGGATGATCTCGGCAGGCAACGGCGCCGCGCCCGAGGTCAGCGACCGCACCGACGACAGGTCCCCGGCGGTCTCGCGGTGGGCGAGGAGCGCGGCGTACACCGGTGGCGCCCCGGACAGCGTGGTGACGGCGAACCGGGTGGCGTCGGCCAGGTAGGCGCGCGGGTCGAAGCGAGCGTGCACGATGGTCGTCGTCCCGGTGAGCAGCGGGACGTTGAGCCCGCCGATCGTCCCCATCGCGTGGAACCAGGGGGCGATGCCGATCGCCCGCCCGGTGCCGATCGGGGTCGGGAACTCCGAGACGGGGCCGGGGTCGGCCAGGACGACGCCGGGCCCGTACCCGGTGGCGGTCACGTCCGGCCGGGCGCCGGTGCCCCAGCAGGCGGCCTGCAGGGCGTTGGTGAGCACGTGCCGGTGGGTGACCCGCACGCCCTTGGACCGGCCGGTGGTCCCACCGGTGTAGGCCAGGTGGGCGAGGTCGCGGTCCGGGTCCACCTCCAGGTCGGTGCCCGGCGGTGTCGACGGCCTGCCGTCGAGGTACGCACCGAGCCCGGTCACCTCCGGCCCCGGCTGCTCCGGGTCCCCGTGGGCGCCGGTGACGAGCACGCGCTTCAGCGACGTCGCCGGCCGTGCGGCGAGCACCGCGGGCAGCGCCGCCTCCCAGCTGAGGACGACGACGGCTCCCGCGTCGGCGAGCTGTGCCCCCAGGTCGTCCGGGGCGAGCAGCGGGTTCGCCGGGGTCACGGTGGCCCCGGCCAGCAGCGTCCCCCAGTAGGCGATCGCGTACTGCGGGCAGTTCGGCAGGTGCAGTGCGACGACGTCGCCGCGGCCGACCCCGTCGGCGTGCAGCGCGTGCGCGAACGCCGAGGCGCGCTCCAGCAGCCCGCGGAACGAGAGCTCGTGCCCGGCCTGGTGCAGCACCGTGGCGTCGCCGAACCGGTCGGCGGCGCCGCGGAGCGTCGCGGAGGCCGGCAGCGCGGGCACGTCCAGGTCCGGGGCGGGTGAGCGGGCGATCATGCGGGCACCCCCGCTCCGTTGCCGGTCCGGGACGGCGGGACGACCCCGTGGGCGACCATGCGACCTCCATCGGTCTGCCGGTGACGTGCGGTACGACCGACCCTAGGCACGACCGGTGGCGCACGTCACGGCCCGCACGGGCCCGGTCCGGTCCGGAGGGGACAGCCGGTGGGCAGGGTTCACTCCCGTGGGGCGAGCAGACCCCGGGAGTGTGCGACGGCGACCGCCTCGGCGCGGCCGGAGGCGCCGAGCTTCGCCATCGCCCGGGACAGGTGCACGCTCACGGTCTTCTCGGAGATGAACAGCCGCTCGCCGACCGCCCGGTTGGTCAGCCCGTGCGCGACCAGCTCCAGCACCGCGTGCTCGCGCGGGGTGAGCGGGGAACCACCGCCGCCGGCCGCCGGACCGGGCCGGGGACCACCGTCGCCGGCCCGCACCCGCAGCGCGGCGACGGCCTCGGCCAGCGGGCGGGCGCCGAGCCGGTCGGCCTCGGACGCGGCGACCGCCAGGTCCTCGACGGCGGCGCGGCGGTCGGCCTCGCCGTCGGTGCCGGGGCCACCGCGGTGCGCCCGCCCGAGCAGGGCCTCGGCCCGCCGCCACCGGGCCTCCGCGGCGCGGTAGAGGTCGCCGTACCCGGCGAAGGTCTCCACGACGGGGTCCCAGACCTGCGGCGCCGTGTCGCCGCGGGCCCGGGCGGCCTCGGCGCGGGCCCGGGCCAGCCACGCCCGGCCCTCCGGCCCGACCGAGGTGCCGCGGGGCAGGCCGCGCTCGGCGGTGCGTGCCGCCTCGTCGACGAGCCCGGTCGCCGCCCCGGCGTGCGCGTCGGCCCCCGCCGGGTTGCCCGCGGTACGGGCCGCCTCCGCGAGGTCGGCCCGGGCCGCCGCGCCCAGCGCACACAGCGCCAGCTCGCCGAGGTGGTGCGGGTACTCCGCCCGCAGCACCCCGAGCGCGCCGGCGACCCGGTCCACGGCCAGGGCGGGATCCCCGCGCCAGCGCGCCGACTCGGCCCCGACGACGCCCTGCAACAACGCGGCCTGGTCGTGCGCCGGCGGCTCGGCGGCCAGCGCGGCGAGCAGCTCCTCGGCGTCGTCGAGGTCTCCGCGGGCCACGCCGACCACCGCGCCTGCCACCGCCAGCATCCCGGTGACGCGCAGCGGCAGCGTGGGGTCGACGTCCGCGGCGGTGCGGACGGCGGCGTCCCACTCCCCGCGCTGCACGTCGACGCGGACCTGCGCGATCCGGAACTCCAGGCCGTACCCGCCCCAGAGCAGCCCGTACGCGGCCGCCCGGCGGGCCCCCTCGGCGAGCTCCTCCGCGGCGGCGTCGAGCAAGCCGTCCTCGACGAACGACACCCCGCGGTTCCACACGGTCCGCAGCTCGACGACCTGGTTCCCGGAGGCGGCGGCCAGCGAGGCCGCCCCGGCGAGCCGGTCCCGGGCGGCCTGCGGGTCCCCCTCCAGCCGGGCGCAGAAGGCCAGGGTGATCAGTGCGTCCGCGCAGACCGCGCTGAGGTCGCGGTACCCGGCCGACCCGTCCGCGGGGGGCGCGGTGTCGTGCACCGCCCGGGCCACCGCCAGCGACGCGCGGGCGTGGGACCAGGCGGGCTCGGCATGGTCGGCGTTCAGGTGCGCCCGCGCGAGCACGGCGTGAGACCAGGCCAGCTCCGTGTCGGGCGGGCCCCCGGACTGCAGCTCGACGGCCTCCGTGGCCGCGGCCACCGCCGCGTCCACCCGGGACCCGCTGTCGAGCAGCCGCATCGCGTAGTGCCGGCGCGCCTCGGCCCCGGCCCGCGGATCCCCGCCGAGGTCGGCGACCCGGACCGCGCGGGCCCCGAGGGTGGTGCCCCGTTCCGGATCGCCCGAGGCGCTCGCCGCCCAGGCCGCCTCCCGGGTCAGCGCGCTCTCGGTGACCCCGGTGAGCCGCTCGGGGTCCTCGACGGCGGACCACAGCTCCAGTGCCCGCTCGGCGTGGGCCAGCATCTCGGCCGGGCCGTGCCGCCGGCGGGCCTCCTCGGCGGCCCGTACCGACGCCGCGAGCGCCCGCGGCAGGTCGTGGGCGGCCAGCGAATGCCGGGCGAGCGCGGCGGCCACCCCGGGGGCGTCGTCCCGGCGGGCGAGCAGCGCGGCGAGCCGGGAGTGCAGCCGTACCCGTTCGCCCGGGAGCAGGTCGTCGTGCACGGCCTCGCGGAGCAGGGCGTGCCGGAAGGCGTAGGACTCCGCGCCGGGCGCCGGATCCGCGACGAGCAGGTGGTGCGACACCGCCTCCCGCAGGCCCGCATCCAGATCGGCCGCGGAGAGCCCGGACGCGTCGCGCAGCAGGTCGTGGGAGATGCTCCGCTCGGCCAGCGAGGCCACCCGCAGCACCTCCCGCGCCGGTGGTCCGAGCCGGTCCAGCCGGGTCAGCAGCACGTCGGCCAGTCCGCCCGGCAGCCCGTCGGACCCCGCCGCGACGAGCTCCTCGGCGTAGAAGGCGTTGCCCTCGCTGCGGGCGGCGATCCGGCGCAGGGTGGCCTCGTCGACGCCCCCGGTGGCCGCCCGGGCCCGGACCAGCGCCAGCACGGCGTCGGGCGCGAGCGGCCCGAGCTCGACCCGACGGACGGCGGGCAGTCGGACGAGCTCCGCCAGCGACGCGCGCAGCGGATGCCTGCGGTGCAGGTCGTCGGAGCGGTAGGTGCCCAGCACCAGCAGCCGCTGCGAGCCCAGCCGGGCGAGCAGGAAGGCGAGCAGCTCCCTGGTGGAGCGGTCCGCCCAGTGCAGGTCCTCCAGTACGACGAGCAGCGGGGCCGCCGCGGCCGCGTCGCGCACGGCACCGGCCACCGCGTCGAACACCTGCAGACGCCCGGAGTCCCCGTCCCCTCCCGTGGGGCGGGGTGCCTCCGGCGCACCGGGCAACAACCCGTGCAGCACCGGCCGCAGCGCGGTGCCCGCCCGGTCCAGCGCGCCGAGCACCTCGGAGAAGGGCAGGTAGGGGAGTGCGGCGCCGCCCTCGTCCAGGCACCGCCCGACGACGACCTGCACGCCCGCCTCCGCGGCGGCCCGGCCGAGCGCGGCGGCGAGCCGGGACTTTCCGATCCCCGCCTCCCCGGCGAGCAGCACGGCGCGGGCCTGCCCGGCCCGGGCCGCGTCGAGGTCGCGGAGCAGCCCGGAGAGCTCCTCCGCGCGGCCGACCAGCTCGTCCGTGTCCGGGCCGGTGGGGCCGCCCCCGTGGGTCGCTGCCGCCGTCATGGAGCGCATCGTGGCACGGGATACCGACACTCCCGGGCCCACGACGGCGGGCTCGGCCCGGACGCGCGGCTCAGCCACGCGTCCCGGCCCGCACCGGGTGCGGCGCACGGCCCGGTCCCGGTGCGGCCCCGGTGGCCTCGCCGGGCGGGAGCGTCGCGGGCCCGGCCGGCCCGGGGGCCCGTCCCGGCCGCCGGGAGGCGGTGAGCCGGGCACGCAGCCGCAGCCACAGCCGTCCCACCGCCGACGGGCCGGTCGCGCCGCGCAGCAGCCGCGCCGCGCGGTACCGGTCCGCCTCCTCCCGCAGCCGGGCCTGCCGCTGCTCGGCGAGGGCGACGAGGGGGTCCATCGGGATGTGTGTCATCAGCATGGTGACGACACTGCGGCTGAGGGGACCGCCCGGGCATCGGGCGATCACGCCGTCCCGCGGGCCGCGCGGGGTCCGCGGGTAAGGGGTCTCCTCAGTCCCGCCCGGTGGGCGGCGGCAGCAGACCCCGGCGGTAGGCCGGGACGAGCGCGCGCGGCACCAGGTGTCGGCGTCCCTCCAGGGTGACCGGCACGAGGTCGGGCGTGGTCGCCTTCCACTGCGACCGGCGGTGCCGGGTGTTCGATCGCGACGTCCGTCGCTTGGGAACGGCCATCAGAGGTCTCCTTCTCGGTCGGAACGGACGGTGGGGTCGTCCAGGGCGGCGGGCCCCACGGGCTCGGACTCGGCGCAGGGCTCGTCGTGGGCCCAGCCGAACGGGTCGGGCAGGGCGGACCAGGCGTCCTCGCCGGCCGCGATCTCGGCGTCGGTGAGCAGCGCGGCGCGCAGGGCCGCGTCGATCTCGTCGGGGTCGGCGTCGTGGCAGATCGCGACGACGTCCTGGGCGCGGTCGCCCCAGCGCGGGTGCCAGGCCAGCGCGGCCATCGCCCGGCGCTGGTCGCCCGCCTCGGTCCAGGCCTGCTCGTCGGCACCGGCGAGCCAGTCGCCGGCGTGCCCGATCCGCATGCCGCCGCCCGCGCTCTCCAGCCACAGCACGGCGTCCGGCCGGGTGGCCAGCCAGATCCGTCCGCGGGCCCGGACGACGCCGTCGAGCAGGCTGTCGATCGCCTCGTGCAGCCGGTCCGGGTGGAACGGGCGACGGGCGGAGAACAGCAGGGTGCGGACGCCGCTGGCGGCGTCCAGCGGGGGTGCGCCGCGCAGCAGCGGGTCGTGCACCCCGCCGGGGACGCCGCGGCGGGACTCGGGGTCGAGCCCGTCGCAGAAGACCCGGTGGTCGGCACGCCCGGCGAGCAGCCGGGGTGCGGTCGGGCACAGCCGGTCCAGGACGGCGGCGGTCCGGTCCGCACCCCCGGGCCCGACCGCGCGGGTCAACACGAGGACGTCGGCGAACTCGGCCTGGCCGACGGCGAGCTGGGCGACGGTCCGCTCGTCGTCGGGCAGCGTGGACAGCCCGCGCTCGGGCAGGGTCGCGTCCCCGGTGGCGTCGTCCAGCCAGCTGTCCGGGTCGAGCACGGCCACCACGCCGCGCAGGTCGACGAGGTCGGTCGCGGTGCAGGCCTCGCGCCCCGGCGGCTCGAACACCACCGCCCCCAGCGCCCAGCACACCGGCTCGGGCTCCAGACGCGGGTCCAGGTGCAGCACCACCCGGTCCACCGTCCCGGCCAGCGCGGCCAGGGTCGGCAGCACGTCCTCGCGGATGGTGCAGCTGACACAGCCGTGGGCGAGCTCCAGGACGGTGCGCTCGTCGCGGTCCGCGTCGCGCAGCCGCCGGTGCACCACACCGCGGCCCAGGTCGCGCAGGTCGTGGTGGAGCACGACGACACCCGGGTCCAGCTCGCGCATCCGCGTGATCGTCCGCTCCACCCCGTCGGCCTCGGTCCCGCACAGGACCACCAGCTCGGTCATGTCTTCCTCCCGGAGTCGGACGTGGTCGCGGTCCGGTGTATCGTAAACGAAAACGATTCCCATGTTGAGAGGAGGGGCGCGATGGCCAAGTCGACCGACGTCCGGCCGATCGTGAAGCTGCGCTCGACGGCGGGGACGGGCACGACGTACGTGACCCGCAAGAACCGCCGCAACGACCCCGACCGCCTGGTCCTGCGCAAGTACGACCCGAAGGTGCGCAGGCACGTCGAGTTCAAGGAGGAGCGCTGATGCCCGCACGCGCCAAGCCGGTGCGCGCGCCGCGCCGCAAGGCCAACCCGTTGAAGCAGCGGGGGATCGAGCACGTGGACTGGAAGGACGCCGCGCTGCTGCGCACGTTCATCTCCGACCGCGGCAAGATCCGCGCCCGCCGGGTGACCGGACTCACCGGCCAGCAGCAGCGGCAGGTGGCCACCGCGATCCGCAACGCGCGGGAGATGGCCCTGCTGCCCTACCCGCACGCGGGACGGTGAGCGATGGCCAAGCGCTGTGACCTGACCGGCCGTGAGCCGGGCTTCGGCAAGTCGGTCTCGCACTCCCACCGGCGGACCAGCCGGCGCTGGGACCCCAACGTGCAGACCCGCCGCTACTGGCTGGCCGAGGAGAACCGCTGGGTGAAGCTCACGCTCTCGGTCAAGGGGATCAAGACGGTGGACCGGATCGGCGTCTCCGCCGCGGTGGCGAAGGTCCGGGCGAACGGGGTGAAGGTCTGATGGCCACGACCGGACAGATCGCGAAGAACGAGCGGCGGAAGGCGATCGTCGCCCGCTACGCCGAGCGCCGCGCCGAGTTGAAGGCGATCATCGCCCGCCCCACGACGCCGGAGTCCGAGCGGGCCGCCGCGGTCGCCGAGCTGCGCCGCCAGCCGCGCGACGCCAGTGCGACCCGGGTCCGCAACCGCGACTCGGTCGACGGTCGTCCGCGCGGACACCTCCGCAAGTTCGGGGTGTCCCGGGTCCGCCTGCGCGAGCTCGCGCACGACGGCGCACTGCCGGGTGTCCGCAAGTCGAGCTGGTGACGAACCGTGGTTGACGTGCGGTGACCGGGTTCCGGGGCCCCCCGTTCGGGGCCCTGGAACCTCGGTGTAAAGTTCTTCCCGTCGGTGAGAGTGAGCCCCTCGGGGCCCGCGGGACACCGGTGCTGCCGCCCCCTTAGCTCAGTCGGCAGAGCGTCTCCATGGTAAGGAGAAGGTCTACGGTTCGATTCCGTAAGGGGGCTCGACAAGGGGCCTCGCCGCATGCGGCGAGGCTTCTTGCATGACGGTGTAGCTCAGTTGGTAGAGCAAGCGGCTCATAATCGCTGTGTCGCCGGTTCAAGTCCGGCCATCGTCACCACGTTGGCGCATCATTCACGAGACATGCTGGGAGGCACCCGCGATGGCCAAGGCCACGGACGTGCGGCCGAAGATCACTCTGGCCTGCGAGGAGTGCAAGCACCGCAACTACATCACCAAGAAGAACCGGCGGAACGACCCCGACCGGCTCGAGATCAAGAAGTTCTGCCCGAACTGCGGCACCCACCGGGCGCACCGCGAGACCCGCTGAGTGCGTAGCGACTCCCGGAGCTGACGGTGGTCGACCAGTCCTGGGTCGGGCACAGCTCGGACCCGGTCGGGCCGTACCAGGTCGGTCGCGAGAAGATCCGCGAGTTCGCCGTCGCCATCGGTGACGACGACCCGCTCTTCCGTGAGGTGGACGCGGCGCGTGCCGCGGGTCATGCCGACCTGGTGGCCCCGCCGACGTTCTCGACCTGCTTCACGATGCCGGTCATCGAGGACTTCCTCCGGGACCCCGCCTTCGGGTGGGACTACACCCGCATGGTCCACGGCGACCAGCGGGTCACGTTCCGCAGGCCGCTCATCGCCGGCGACGAGCTCACCACGGTGCTGCACGTCGACGAGCTGCGCACCCGGGCCGGCAACCACATGCTGACGCTGCGGTGCGAGATCACCGACGCGGCGGGCGAGCCGGTCGCGACCACGCACTCGATGCTGGTCAGCCCCGCCGGCGAGGACACGGGCACCGAGGGGGACGCGTGAGTGCACCGCTGACCTCGCGGACCGCCGCGGACTGCGCCAAGGGCGACGCACTGCCGTCGCTGACCGTCCAGGTCACCCGCGCCGACCTGGTGCGCTACGCCGGTGCCTCCGGCGACCTGAACCCGATCCACTGGAGCGACCGCGTCGCCGCGGTCGCCGGGCTGCCGGGTGTGATCGCGCACGGGATGCTCTCGATGGCGCTCGCCGGGCGCGTGCTGACCGCGTGGACCGGGGACCCGGCCGCGATCCGCAGCTACGGCACCCGCTTCACCCGGCCCGTCGTCGTCCCGGACGACGACACCGGTGCGACCGTCGAGCTCTCCGGCACCGTCGCTGAGGTGCGCGAACAGGACGGCGAGCGGATCGCCGTCGTCGATCTCAAGGCGACCTTCGAGGGGAAGACGGTGCTCGGCCGCGCCCGCGCCGAGGTCGTCCTCCCCGGGTGAGACGACCCGGCGTACGGGCCCGCGGGCGCGGGTGCGTACACTCGTTCCAGCCGGGCGCACCGGATGATCCGTTGCGTCCGCCCCGCGGCCACCTGGTGGACCGGGGCAAAGGGGTGTAGCTCAATTGGCAGAGCAGCGGTCTCCAAAACCGCAGGTTGCAGGTTCAAGTCCTGTCACCCCTGCCACGACGCCGCAGGCCACCGGAGATCACGGCGGCGCGGCTGACGGCACGGACGAAGCGACGAGGGTTCTCCCGAAGCGGAGGACGTGACCGAGGGCGGGCGGACGCCCGCCACCTGCGGAGGGCGACACGCGTGAGCGACGAGCACGAGTCGGAGCGGCCCGGGCGGGAGCGCCCGAGCAACGCCGCCGACCGTCGTGGACGGCGGGCCTCCGGGCCCGCGAGCACCCCCGGCAAGGGTCGCGCCACCCCAGGTCGCGCCGCCGCGGCGACGAAGGAGAAGAAGCCGTCGCTCTTCGCCCGGCTCGCCCGGTTCCTGCGCGAGGTCGTCGCGGAGCTTCGCAAGGTCATCTGGCCCGACCGCAGCCAGATGGTGAAGTACACCATCGCGGTCCTGATCTTCGTGTCGATCATGGTGGCGCTGGTGTTCGTGCTGGACTCGGCGTTCGCCGAGGGCGTCGCCCTGCTGTTCGGCAACTGACGCGAGTACGAACGCCGACCGGCTCCGACCGACACCGAACAATGGAAGCGAGTAGGACGTGACCTCCGACAGCAAGGCGTACGACGAGGCGGCCGACGAGGCCGCGATCGACGCCGTCGCCGAGAACGCGGCCGACGAGACGCTGCCCGAGCAGTCCGTCCAGGACGCCGACGTCGAGGCGGCGCACGGTGAGGACGCCGTCTCCGGCGACTACACCGAGGCCGAGGACGACAGCGCCCCCGGCGCCGAGGCGGAGACGCTGGACGGCGAGGGCGAGACGGTCCCGACCGCCGACGGCACCGACGAGGCCGAGGCCGTCGCGGAGGAGCCGGACGAGGACGTGGATCCGGAGGAGGAGCTGCGCGCCGCACTGCGTCGCGCGCCCGGCGACTGGTACGTCGTCCACTCCTACGCGGGCTACGAGAACAAGGTGAAGTCGAACCTCGAGACCCGGGCGCAGACCCTGGACGTCGAGGACTACATCTTCCAGGTCGAGGTGCCCACCGAAGAGGTCACCGAGATCAAGAACGGGCAGCGCAAGAAGGTCCAGCGCAAGGTGCTGCCCGGCTACATCCTGGTGCGGATGGAGCTCAACGACCAGTCCTGGGGCGCGGTGCGGAACACGCCGGGCGTCACCGGGTTCGTCGGCGCGACGTCCAAGCCGTCGCCGCTGACGATCAACGAGGTCGTGAAGTTCCTGCTGCCCAAGGTCGAGGCCCCCAAGAAGGACGCCGAGGCCGGCAGGTCCGCGTCCGGCGGTTCCGCCTCCTCCGGCGGCGCCCCCACCGTCGAGGTCGACTTCGAGGTCGGCGAGTCGGTCACCGTCATGGACGGCCCGTTCGCCACGCTCCCCGCGAGCATCTCCGAGGTCAACGTCGACGCCCAGAAGCTCAAGGTGCTGGTCTCGATCTTCGGCCGGGAGACCCCGGTCGAGCTCGGGTTCAACCAGGTCTCCAAGATCTGATCGCACCCGTGAGGAACGTCCGCGGCATGGCAGGGCCGCGTGGCGTGCACATCGATCACTGAGGAACGGACATGCCCCCCAAGAAGCGGAAGCTCTCCGCGATCATCAAGCTCCAGATCCAGGCAGGCGCAGCGACGCCGGCCCCGCCGGTCGGCCCCGCACTGGGCCAGCACGGCGTCAACATCATGGAGTTCTGCAAGGCCTACAACGCGGCGACCGAGGCCCAGCGCGGCAACATCGTGCCGGTCGAGATCTCGGTCTTCGAGGACCGGTCGTTCACCTTCGAGCTGAAGACCCCGCCCGCGGCGCGGCTCCTGCTCAAGGCGGCCGGTGTCGAGAAGGGCTCCGGCGAGCCGCACAAGACCAAGGTCGCCAGCGTGACCATGGCCCAGGTCCGGGAGATCGCCCAGGTCAAGATGAACGACCTGAACGCGAACGACCTCGACCAGGCCGCCAAGATCATCGCCGGCACCGCCCGGTCGATGGGCATCACGGTCGACGGCTGAGCGAGCCCCCCACACCACCCGTACGCGTGGGAGAGCCGGGCGCGGCTCCTACCACGACCTGACCTCAGAGGAGACGAGGACAGATGGCACAGCGCAGCAAGGCCTATCGTGAGGCCGCCGCGAAGATCGACGCGGACCGCCTCTACTCGCCGCTCGCCGCGGCGAAGCTGGCCCAGGAGACGTCCAGCAAGAACACCGACGCGACCGTCGAGGTCGCGATGCGGCTGGGCGTCGACCCCCGTAAGGCGGACCAGATGGTCCGCGGCACCGTGAACCTGCCGCACGGTACCGGCAAGACCGCCCGGGTCATCGTGTTCGCCACCGGCGACAAGGCCGCCGAGGCCGAGGCCGCCGGCGCCGACGCCGTGGGCGCCGAGGACCTCATCGAGCGGATCCAGGGCGGGTGGCTCGACTTCGACGCCGCCATCGCGACCCCGGACCAGATGGCCAAGGTCGGCCGCATCGCCCGCATCCTCGGCCCGCGTGGCCTGATGCCGAACCCGAAGACGGGCACCGTGACGCCGGACGTCACGAAGGCCATCAACGAGATCAAGGGCGGCAAGGTCAACTTCCGGGTCGACAAGCAGGCCAACCTGCACCTCGTCATCGGCAAGGCCTCGTTCGACACCGAGAAGCTGGTGGAGAACTACGGCGCCGCCTACGACGAGATCCTGCGGCTCAAGCCGTCGGCCGCCAAGGGCCGCTACGTCAAGAAGATCACCGTCTCCACCACCACCGGGCCGGGCATCCCGGTGGACCCGAACCGCACCCGCAACCTGCTGGTCGCGGACGAGGAGACCGACTGATCGCCTGATCAGCGCCTGACACGACGACGCCCCCGGTTCCCTGCGGAACCGGGGGCGTCGTCGTGTGCGGGGTCAGGCCCAGTCGCGCAGGACGTCCTCGACGTCCTCCGGGCCGGTACCGCGACCGGCGGTCTCGGTGACCGTGCGGGAGAACCGGGGCGCCGGGGCGGCCTGGGGCACGCCGTCGGAGGTGACGATGGTGCCGCGCGCGGCCAGGTGCGCGTTCTCGCGGGCCTCGGCGAACGACAGCACCGGGGTGGTGCACGCGTCGGTGCCCTCGAAGACCGCGGCCCACTCGTCGCGGGGCTTGGAGGCGAACACCTCGGTGAACCGGGCCCGCATGGCGGGCCAGCCGGCGCGGTCGTACTGCGGGCCCAGCTCGTCCTCGGTGAGCCCGAGCCCGGCGATGAGCTGGGCGTAGAACTGCGGCTCCAGCGCCCCGACGGCCATGTGGCCGCCGTCGGCGCAGGTGTAGGTGTCGTAGAACGGGGCGTGCCCGTCGAGCAGGTTCGAGCCGCGCTCGTCGACCCAGGCGTCCTGCGCCAGGAAGCCCCAGAACATCTGGTTGAGGACGCTGACGCCGTCGACCATGGCGGCGTCGACGATCTGGCCCTGCCCGGAGGCCTTCGCCTCCCAGAGCGCGGCCAGCACGCCGACGACGAGGAGCATGGAGCCGCCGCCGAAGTCACCGACCAGGTTCAGCGGCGGGACCGGGCGTTCCCCGGCGCGGCCGATGGCGTGCAGCGCACCGGTCAGCGAGATGTAGTTCAGGTCGTGCCCGGCGCGCGGCGCCATCGGGCCGTCCTGGCCCCAGCCGGTCATCCGGCCGTAGACCAGGCGCGGGTTGCGGGCGTGGCAGTCCTCGGGGCCGACGCCGAGGCGCTCGGTGACGCCCGGTCGGTAGCCCTCCAGCAGGACGTCGGCGGACTCGACCAGCCGGAGCACGGTCTCCCTGCCTGCCGGGTCCTTCAGGTCCGCGGTGACCGAACGACGGCCGCGTGCCGTCGGGTCGGGTACCGAGTCGGACCCGAGCTTCAGCCCGCCCGACGGCCGGTCGATGCGGACGACGTCCGCCCCGAGGTCGCCCAGGATCATCGCCGCGTGCGGCCCCGGCCCGATCCCGGCCAGCTCGATCACCTTCAGTCCGGCCAGCGGACCCCTGCCCCGTGTCACCGTGGACCTCCTCGTCACGCGAATGGTTCCCGGCGACGGTAGCGGCCCGGCGCCGGTGGTCAGCCGGTCGGCTCGCGAGCCGGCTCCTCGTAGTCCCAGATGTCCTTGCCGATCTCACGGACGGGATGGCCGGTCGTGTCCCGCTCCTGGATCGTGTACGCGTAGCGCCCGTGCTGCCAGCCGTCGCGCAGCGCGACCTCCAGCAGGCAGGCCTCGGCCCAGTCGTGCCACTCGTCGAAGCCGTCGGGCAGCGGGTCGGGTGCGTCGCACTGGATCTCGGTCATCCGGTGCAGCACACCCCGCAGCGGCTGCCAGGCCTGCACGTCCAGCCAGATGTCGTCCATCGCCGGCGCCTCCGTCGGGTGGGTCGGCCCCCAGTCTCGCCGGGCGCCGTCGCGGCGGGCCGGACGGCCGGGGGGTCTTCACCCGATCGTGGTCAGGCCTTGAGCAGGTCCTCCCGGCCCTCGGCCTGGAGCTTGGCCTTGTACGGGCCGAAGAGCTGCTTGGCGATCGGCAGCAGCTTGAGGACCTTCGAGACCGGGCCCTTGGCGCGGACGTCGCCCTTGGCCAGCGCGACCGGGAGGATGACCTTGCCCAGCCAGAACCGGTTGCCGGTGTCGGCGGACATGAACAGCTCGATGTTCGGGTCGGGGCCCTGCCCGGCGCCGGTGTGGATCTCGGAGTTCGGCATGTCCACGGTGAGCACCGCGTCCGGGTTCGTGTAGGTGATCCGCAGGACGACGCCCGACGGCTTCAGCTTCGCGACCAGGTCCGGGTCGGCCATGCCGATCCGGAACACCCCGCCCAGGTACTCGTAGACCTCGGCCTCGTCGGCGAACACGGCCATCAGCGCCTCCTCGCGGGATGGGGGCCGGACGTGGGGTCGCCCGGTGCGTCGCGGCGAGTGTGTCCGGTGTGGTCCGGGGCGCGCAGCCGATCACCGGGCCAGGGTTGGCCCGCCCGGGCCGTGCCGCCCCTCAGCGCCCGGCCGGGTGCTCGTCGAGCAGTCCGCAGCGCCCGGCGAGCGCGGCCGCCTCGATCCGGTTGGCCGCGCCCAGCTTGTGCAGCAGCGAGGCGATCATGCGCTTGGCGGTGCGCTCGCTGACCAGCATCGGGCGCGCGATGTCGGCGGTCTCCAGGCCCCGGGCCAGCAGCGTCCACAGCTCGATGTCGCGCTCACCGAGCCGGTCGAGCAGGCCGTCGGCGGTGCGGTCGGCCGCGACGAGCAGCGCGTCGAGCAGCTCCGCGCGCAGCACCCGCACCCCGGCAGCGATCGACAGCAGCGGGGCGACCAGCACCTCCGGGTCGGCGGACTTGCCCAGGTAGCCGTCGGCGCCGGCGCGCATCGCGGCCGCGGCCAGGTCCAGGTCCTCGGTGCCCGACAGCGCCAGCACCCGGGTGGCGGGGTAGGCGGCCTTGATCCGGCGGATCGTCTCCACCCCGCCCAGCGGCGGCAGCGCGAGGTCGACGATCGCGATCCCGGCCCGGTGCCGCCCGACCAGCGCGACGGCCTCCTCCCCGGCCGTGGTGGAGCCCGCGACCCGGAAGGTGTCCCCGGCGCGGGACTCCAGCAGCAGGGCGAGCCCCTGCGCGAACAGGGCGTGGTCGTCGACGATGACGACGACGTGCGGCGCTGTCGGCGCGGGCGGCATGCCCCGAGCCTAATGTGGCCCCGACCCGCGTCCCCGTCCGAGAGGTCCCGACCGTGACCGCGCACCCCGGTGAGCTCCCCGAACGCACCCGGGAGGAACGCCAGGCCGTCGTGCTGCGGCTCTGCGTGGTGCTCGCCGCCGTGGGCCTGGTCGTGAGCCGCCCGGACCTGACCGGCGAGCGGCCGGTCGTCGCCGCGGTGCTGGTCGGGCTGAGCACGGTGTACGCGGCGGTGCTCGGCGTCGTCTCGCTGGTGCGGGGGCGGCTGCCGGTGCCCCCGGCCGTGTTGACCGGGCTCGACGGCGTGCTCAGCGTGCTCGCCTGCGGGTTCACCGGCGGCGTCGCGAGTCCGATGGTGGGGGCGCTGCCGCTGGTCGTCATCGCGATCGCGTTGCGCGGGGGGCCGCGCGTCGCGCGGTTCGCCGCGCTCGGGCTCGGTGCCGGCTACACCGTCGCGGTCCTGCTCGGGTCCGGGCCGCGCGTCGCCGTCGCCGACGCGCTCCTGGCCGGACTGTGGTGGACCGGCTTCCTGTTCGCGACCGCCGTGCTCACCGGGGTGCAGGTGCGGCTGCTGGAACACCAGCTGGCCGACATCGCGACCACCCGGGCCCGCGCGGAGAACGAACACGAGCGCTACCTGTCCGAGCGTGCGCTGCGGGACCGGATCGTGTCCCAGAGCCGGGCCCGGCTCGACGGTGCCCGCGTCGTGCTGCACGAGTTCCGGACCCCGGTCGCCTCGCTGACCGCGCTGTCGTCGGACCTCGCGGCGGGCAGGCTCGACGGTGACGCGGCCCGGCGTGCGTCGCGGCTGCTCGCCGACCACGCCGCCCACCTCCAGGACATGCTCGACGGGCTGGCCGACCTGGCCGTCGCCGACGGCAGCCCGCTCGGGCGCGACCGACCCCGCCGCGTCGCGCTCGTCGAGCTCGCCGACGCCGTGCTCGACGCCGCCGGGATCGCCGCCCACCGGCGACACCCGGTCGTCGAGCCGGCCGGGGCCGCGGTCCACTGCGACCCGCAGCGGCTGCGCCGGATGCTCACCAACCTGGCCGAGAACGCCGCCCGGCACTCCGGCGACGAGGTCGTGGAGCTGCACCTGTCGCACGACGGCGCCGTGCTCACCGCCGAGGTCCGGGACCGCGGTCCCGGCCTGCCCGCGGGCCAGGAGGGCGTCGTGACGGCCAAGGGCGTCGCGCTGGGGGAGCGCCGCGGCACGGCCGGGCTGGGCCTGTGGATCGCCGAGGCGCTCGCGTCCGCGATGGACGGTGAGCTGAGCCTGCTCCCGCGTGAGGGCGGCGGCCTCGTCGCCCGTCTCACCCTGCCGCTCGCCGGCGCCTGAGGGCCGGCCTGGCACCCGGGGGCCAGCGCTGGCGCGGACGACGGGTGTGCCGGAGGTCTCGGCGCGACCAGGATCCACCACCATGCGTACGACGGCAGCGGTGCTGTGGGAACCCGGTGGCAAGTGGGAGATCGAGGAGGTCGAGCTCGACTCCCCGAACGCCGGCGAGGTGATGGTCGAGCTGACCGCGTCGGGGCTGTGCCACTCCGACGAACACCTCGTGACCGGTGACCTGCCCGCGGTCCTGCCGATGGTCGGCGGCCACGAGGGCGCCGGCCGGGTCATCGAGGTCGGCCCGGGTGTCACCGAGCTCGAGGTCGGCGACCCGGTCGTGATGACCTTCCTGCCCTCCTGCGGGCGCTGCCCGTACTGCTCCAAGGGCCAGCCGAACCTCTGCAACGACGGCGCCGGAGCCACCCTCGGCCCGCAGCTCGACGGCACCTACCGGTTCCACGCCCGCGGCGAGGACCTGGGCCAGATGTGTCTGCTCGGCACGTTCGCCCGGCACACCGTCGTCCCGGTGAAGTCCGCCGTGAAGATCGACGAGGGCTTCCCGCTCGACCTGGCGGCGCTGGTCGGCTGCGGTGTCACCACCGGCTTCGGCTCCTCGGTCCGCACCGCGGACCTGCGGGCCGGGGACACCGCCGTCGTCGTCGGCATCGGCGGCATCGGCGCGAACGCGGTGCAGGGCGCCCGCGCGGCCGGGTGCCGGTACGTCGTGGCCGTCGACCCGGTCGAGCACAAGCGGGAACGCTCCCGCGAGCTGGGCGCCACGCACGTCGCCGCGAGCATCGACGAGGCCTGGGAGATCGTCAGCGAGGTGACCCGCGGGCAGATGGCCGAGGCGGCGATCCTGTGCACCGGCGTCGCGATGGGTGAGGACCTGCAGCCCGCGCTGCAGCTGGTCGGCAAGCGCGGCCGGGTCGTCGTCACCGCGCTGGCCCGGGCCGAGGAGGAGACGGCGTCGCTGTCGCTGCTCGACCTCACGCTCTACGAGAAGCAGATCCGCGGCGCGCTGTTCGGCAGCTCCGCGGCGCAGTTCGACATCCCGCGGCTGCTGGAGATGCACAACCTGGGACAGCTCAAGCTGCGTGAGCTGATCACCAAGGAGTACACCCTCGACCAGGTCAACGAGGGCTACGAGGACATGCGCTCCGGGCGCAACATCCGCGGGCTCATCCGGTACTGAGCACGACCGGGGCGACTCGCACCGACCCGGATCTGACAGGCTGGTGGGGTCACCCTCCCGTCCCGTCGTCCCAGGAGTCGCCCCGGTGAGCTCGGAGGCCCCGCTCGAGGAGCTCGGTTCCCCGAGCCTGGTGGAGCTGGCGCTCGACCGGATCCGCCGGGACATCCTGCGGGGTGTGTTCGCGCCGGGGGAGCGCCTGGTCGAGGAGCAGCTGACCCGCCGGTTCGGCATCAGCCGGGCGCCGGTGCGCGAGGCGCTGCGTCAGCTCGGCGAGCAGGGCCTCGTCGAGCACCTCCCGCGGCGCGGGGTCCGGGTCTGCGAACTCTCGGCCCGGGACATGACCGAGCTGTTCGGGCTGCGCGACGCGCTGGAGCGGTTCGCCGTGGACGAGATGTTCGCCGGGAGCGGGCGCCGGGACCCGGCCCGGCTCGCCCGCCTCCAGCGGGCCACCGAACGGATCGAACGCGCCGCGGCCGACGACGGCGCGGTCGACCGCGCCGAGGCGCACCGCGAGTTCCACCTGGCCCTGGTCGGACTGGCCGGGCACCGGCACCTCGTCCGGGTCTTCGAGCCGGTCATCCTGCAGCTGCAGCTGTACATGGCGACCAACATGCGTCGCGAGGCCGAGCAGCGCTCCCCGGCCGAGGGGGCGCGACGGCACCGTCGGCTGTACGAGGCGGTCGTGGCCGGGGACCGGGCGGCTGTGCTCGACGCGCTGGCCCACCACGGGGGCCGCGCCTACCTCGGCCCCGAGCTGCACGAGCAGTAGCAGACGTCACGCAGCTGTTACCTCGGACACCTTGAGGTGACACAAAACTGTCGACAATCGACGGAATGCAGCTGCTGTCCAGCCCCTCGGCGACGGTGTCCGGCCTCCGTGCCGGCTACGCCTCCGGCGCCCTCCGACCCGCGGACGTCGTCGCGGAGCTGACCGCCAGGATCGACGCCCGCGGCGACGACCACGTCTGGATCTCCCGCACCCCGGTCGACGAGCTGCACCGGCGGGCCCGTGAGCTGGAGGGACTCGACCCGGCCGGCCACCCGCTGTGGGGCGTGCCGGTGGCGGTGAAGGACAACATCGACGCCGTCGGGCTCCCCACCACCGCCGCCTGCCCGGCGTTCACCCGCACCCCCGACGCCGACGCCACCGCGGTCCGGCGGCTGCGCGCGGCGGGCGCGATCGTCGTCGGGAAGACCAACCTGGACCAGTTCGCCACCGGTCTGAACGGGGGCCGCTCGCCCTACGGGGCGCCGGAGAGCGTCTTCGGCGGCGACCTGATCTCCGGCGGGTCCAGCTCGGGGAGCGCCGTCGCTGTCGCGGCCGGATTGGTGCCGGTCGCGCTGGGCACCGACACCGCCGGGTCCGGGCGGGTGCCCGCCGCGCTGAACGGCGTCGTCGGGCTCAAGCCCACCCGCGGCCTCGTGGGCACGGCCGGGATGCTGCCCGCCTGCCGGTCGCTGGACTGCGTCAGCGTGTTCACCCGCGACCTCGCCGGGGCCGCCGAGGTGCTCGCGGTGCTGGCCGGGCCGGACCCGGACGACCCGTGGTCCCGGGCCGCCCCGCTGGAGGCCCCCGGCGCCGGCCCGGTCGTCGTCGCGCTGCCGGAGGACCTGGATCTCGACCGCGGTGACGGGACGGCCGACACCGGGATCGCCGACGCCTTCGCCCGGGTCGCGGCGACCGTCGCCGCCCGGGCCGCGGGCACCGTCGGCACACCCACCGCGGCCCTGCGCGAGGCCGGGGACCTGCTCTACGGCGGGCCGTGGGTGGCCGAACGGCTCGCCGTCCTCGCCGACGTCCTCGACACCCACCGCGACGCCGTGCTGCCGGTGACCCGCGCGGTGATCGAGGCGGGTGCCCGGTTCTCCGCCGTCGAGGCGTTCCGCGCCCGGTACCGGCTGCAGGAGCTGCGCGCCGAGGTCGCCCGGCTGTTCGCGACCGCGGACGTCCTGCTGCTCCCGACCGTGCCGACGACGTTCACCCGGGCGGAGCTGGCCGCCGAGCCGGTCGTGCGCAACCTCGTCCTGGGCCGCTACACCCAGGCCACCAACCTGCTGGACCTCGCCGCCGTCGCGGTGCCCGCCGGGACCACCGACGACGGGCGGCCGTTCGGGGTCACCCTGCTCGGCCCCGCCTTCTCCGAGGCCCGGCTGCTGCACGCCGCGGCCGCGCTGCTCGGGCCGCCGCGATGAGACCGCCCGCACCGTGCCCGTCCCCTCTGCCCGCACCGACCACCGGAACCGGAGGCGCCATGACGACCGACGCACTCGACACCGCACCCGACCCCGCACTCGACGCCGCGACCCGCACCGCCGCCATCGGGCCGGTCGCGGCCCGTCCCTACCCCTGGCCCTACGACGGCACCGTCCCCGCCGCCCGCACCGCGCTGATCTGCATCGACTGGCAGGTCGACTTCTGTGGGCCCGGCGGCTACGTCGACCGGATGGGCTACGACATCGGGCTCACCCGACAGGGCCTCGCCCCGACCGCCCGGCTGCTGGCGCACGCCCGCGAGACCGGGATGCTCGTCGTCCACACCCGGGAGGGACACGCCGCGGACCTGTCCGACCTGCCCGCGAACAAGCGCTGGCGGTCGCGGCGGATCGGGGCGGAGATCGGCAGCCCCGGACCGGCCGGGCGGATCCTCGTCCGCGGCGAACCCGGCTGGGAGATCGTGCCGGAGGTCGCCCCGGTGCCCGGCGAGGTGCTGATCGACAAGCCCGGCAAGGGCGCGTTCTACGCCACGCAGCTCGACCTGGTCCTCCGCTCCAACGGGATCACCCACATCCTGCTGACCGGCATCACCACCGACGTCTGCGTGCACACCACCATGCGCGAGGCGAACGACCGCGGCTACGAGTGCCTGATCCTCGCCGACTGCACCGGCGCCACCGACCCCGCCAACCACGACGCCGCCCTGCACATGGTGACCATGCAGGGCGGGGTGTTCGGCGCCGTCGGGTCGTCCGACGCCGTCGTCGAGGCGACCACCTGGAGTGACTCGTGATCTCGGTCGACGCCGACCCCGGCACCTTCACCTCCGACCCCGCGACCACCGCCCTGCTGATCATCGACATGCAGCGGGACTTCTGCGAGCCCGGGGGATTCGGCGAGACCCTGGGCAACGACGTGTCGTTGCTGCGCAGCGTCATCCCGCCGCTGCAGGAGGTACTGCGCACCGTCCGCGCGCTGGGCATGACCGTGATCCACACCCGCGAGGGCCACGTCCCGGACCTCAGCGACTGCCCGCCCGCCAAGCTCAACCGCGGCGAGCCGAGCCTGCGCATCGGCGACCCGGGGCCCAAGGGCCGCATCCTGGTCCGCGGCGAGTACGGCCACGACATCATCGACGAGCTGACGCCCGAGCCCGGCGAGCTCGTGATCGACAAACCCGGCAAGGGCTCGTTCCACGGCACCACCTTCGGCGCCGAGCTGCGGTCCCGCGGCATCACCAGCCTGATCGTGGCCGGCGTGACCACCGAGGTCTGCGTGCACACGACCGTCCGGGAGGCCAACGACCGCGGCTACGAGTGCCTCGTGCTCTCGGACTGCACCGGCTCCTACTTCCCCGAGTTCCACCGCGTCGCACTGGAGATGGTGACCGCCCAGGGCGGCATCTTCGGCTGGGTCGCGCCCTCGTCCGCACTGCTCACCGCACTGACCAGGGAGGCCGTGGCATGACCACGACGGATACCGCACCCCAGCCGATGAGGCTCTCCTGGTGGGTCGCGGGGGACACCAACGCGTTCTTCGGGCTCGGGTTCAACACGCTGGTCAACGTGCTGACCCTGACCGGGCTGTGCATCGGGGTGGTGAACATCCCCGGCGCCGAGGTGTTCGGGGTGATCCTCCCGGCGCTCGGCGTCCAGCTGCTGATCGGCAACGTCTACTACACCTACCTCGCCCGCCGACTGGCGCACCGCGAGGGCCGCACGGACGTCTGCGCCATGCCCTACGGCCCGTCCGTGCCGCACATGTTCATCGTCGTCTTCGTGATCATGCTGCCGATCGCGCTGGCCACCGGGAACCCGCTCACCGCCTGGGCGGCCGGTCTCGCCTGGTCGTTCATCATCGGGCTGATCGTGCTGCTCGGCGCGTTCGTCGGGCCGTGGATCCGGCGGTTCACCCCGCAGGCCGCGATGCTCGGCACGCTCGCCGGCGTCTCGATCGCGTTCATCTCGATGCGACCGGCCGCGCAGATGTTCGAGGCCCTGTGGATCGCGCTGCCGGTCATGGTGATCATCCTGATCGGGTTCTTCACCGACCTGAAGCTGCCCGGGAACATCCCGGTGGGGCTGGCAGCGCTGCTCGTCGGCACCGCGATCGGCTGGGTCGGCGGGTACATGTCGGTGCCCGACGTCGTCTCCGCCGCCGGCGACGTCGCGATCAGCCTCCCGACCGTCGACCTGGCCCGGCTCGGTGCCGGGCTCGCCGACGTCGCCCCGCTGCTCGCCACGGCGATCCCGCTGGGCATCTACAACTTCACCGAGGGCATGACGAACATCGAGTCCGCGGCCGTCGCGGGCGACGAGTACAACATGCGCGCGGTGCTCGCCGCGGACGGCGCCGGCGCGGTCGTCGGTGCCGCGATGGGCTGCCCGTTCCCGCCCGCTGTCTACATCGGACACCCGGGTTGGAAGGCAGCCGGCGGCCGGACGACGTACTCGCTGGCGTCCGGGGTGTTCATCTCGCTGATGTGCTTCCTCGGGCTGTTCTCGCTGCTCGGAGCGCTGCTGCCGACCCCGGCGATCGTGCCGATCCTGCTCTACATCGGCCTGCTGATCGGGGCCCAGGCGTTCCAGGAGACCCCGCGCCGCCACGCCGTCGCCGTCGTCATCGCGATCGTCCCGAACATCGCGGCCTGGGCCACCGGGCTGATGAACAACGCGTTGTCGGCCGCGGGGACGACCGCGGCCCGGGTGGGCGAGGAGGCCCTCGCCGGGGCCGGGCTGGTCTACCACGGCACCGTGCTGCTCGGCGGTGGCGCGATCCTCGCGGGTCTGGTGCTCGGCTCGATCACCGCGTTCGTCATCGACAAGAACTTCTTCGCCGCGGCCGCCTACTCCGCCGCCGGGGCGGTGCTCGGGTTCGTCGGGCTGATGCACGCCGAGGCCGTCGGCTGGAACGTGGGCGGGCAGATCGCGCTCGGCTACCTGTTCGCGGCGATCGTGCTGGCCGCGTTCGGGTGGGGCACCCGACGTGGCGCCACCGCCCGGAATGCCGTCGCGCCGGAGCCCGCCGCGCCGGTCGCCCCGGCGGAGCCGCAGCCGGCTCGGCCGGCCGCGGCCCCGGCCACGACCGAGGGCCCCGACGCCGTCGGCGGACCCCGCCCGGCCACGGCATGACCCGCGGCACGGTCACCACGGCCGACGAGCTGGACCGGCCCGACGTCGTCGCGCAGGTGCGGGCTGCGTTCGACCGGTACGAGCGGGCGCTGCGCGACGCCGACGTCGCCGTCCTCACCGAGCTGTTCTGGGACGACGACCGGTGCGTCCGCTACGGCGTCGCCGACCGCCAGCAGGGCGGCGCCCAGATCGCCGCGTGGCGCCGGGCGAACCCCGGGGTCCCGGCCGGGCGGATGCTGTCCGGCACGACGGTCCTCGCCCTCGGGAGCGACGCGGCCGTCGTCAGCACACGGTTCGGCTACCCGGACGGCGCGCGGGAGGGCCGGCAGACCCAGACCTGGGCGCGGCTCGGCGGCGCCTGGCGGATCGTGGCAGCACACGTCTCGGAGGTGCCGTGCTGACCGGGGTGTTCGCGGTCGTCGCCGCGCACCGGCGGGGCCAGCCGCTGCACCACGAGCTGCTCGCCCTCGGGGCCCGGTTCCGGGCGGTGCGGGTGACCGCGCCGGAGTACCGGTTGCTCGCCCTCGACGGCGACGTCCCGCGCGGCGGGCTGCTCCGGGTCGGCGCGGGCGGTGCGGCGATCGAGGTGGAGGTGTTCGACCTGCCCGCCGCGGCCGCCGCGGGCCTGGTGCTGCCCGCGCCGCTCGCGCCGGGCCGGGTCCTGCTCGACGACGGCGATCCGGTCGCCGGGATCGTCTGCACGACGGCGACGCCCGGGGCCCGGGACGTCACAGAACACGGCAGCTGGCCCGCCTACCTCGCCGCACGGTGATCCGGGGCCGTCCCACCGCATCCCTGCGGGTGGGACGGCCCCGGGGCTTCAGCCGACCAGGTCGCGGATCGTGCGCAGGTGGTCGGGTGCACCGTCCACGACCATCGTCGTGATCAGCGAGTCGCGGAACACCGGCAGCTCCTCGGCGATCTTCGCCGTCGGACCGATGAGTGCCACCTGCTCGACCATCGAGGTCGGGACGGCCTTCGCGGCCGCGTCCTTGTCGCCGGCGAGGTAGAGCTCCTGGATGCGGGCGCACTCCTGCTCGTAGCCCATGCGGGCGAAGACCTCGTAGTGGAAGTTCGCGCCCCTGGCGCCCATCCCGCCGACGTAGAGCGCGAGGAACGGGCGGATCCGGTCCGCGGCTGCCTCGACGTCGTCGTCGACGACGACCTGCACCATGCAGACGACCTCGAAGCCGTCCGGGCGCCCGCCGCGGGCGGCGAACCCGGCGTCGAGGGACTCGCGGTACTGCGCGTCGTTCCGGGGTGCGTAGAACAGCGGCTGCCAGCCGTCGGCGATCTCGGCGGCGAGCGCGACGTTCTTCGGGCCCTCGGCGGCGAGCAGGATCGGCAGGTCGGTCCGGTACGGGTGCAGCGTCGAGCGCAGCGGCTTGCCCAGCCCGGTGCCGCCCGGGTACGGGATCGGGTGGTGCGGGCCGTCGGAGAGCACCTTCTCCCGCGCGATCGCGGCGCGCAGGATCCGGACGTACTCCCGGGTGCGCGCGAGCGGCTTCGGGTACGGCTGCCCGTACCAGCCCTCGACGACCTGTGGCCCGGACGCGCCGATGCCCAGCACCATCCGGCCGCCGGAGAGGTGGTCCAGCGTCATGGCGGCCATCGCCGTCGCGGTCGGGGTGCGCGCGGACATCTGCACGACCGAGGTGCCCAGGCGCATCCGCGTGGTGCGGGAGCCGAGCCAGGACAGCGGGGTGAACGCGTCAGAGCCGTACGCCTCGGCCGTCCACATCGAGTCGAAGCCGAGGTCCTCGGCGGCGTCGACCTTCTCCACCGTTCGGGGCGGCGGCCCGGCGCCCCAGTAGCCCAGCGCCAGGCCGAGCTTCACGACGCCGTCCCGAACGTCACCGGTAGCCGCTTGATGCCGTTGATGAAGTTCCCGGTCAGGAACTCCGGCTCGCCCACCGACAGGTCCGGGACCCGGTTGAGGAGCTGGTGGAACAGCGCGCGCAGCTGGGTCTTGGCCAGGTGGTGGCCCAGGCAGAAGTGCGGGCCGCCGCCGCCGAAGCCGACGTGCGGGTTCTCGGCGCGGGTGATGTCGAAGACGTGCGGGTCGGTGAAGACGGACTCGTCGCGGTTGCCGGAGTGGTAGAAGAGCACGACCCGCTCGCCCTCGGCGATCCGCTGCCCGCGGATCTCGGTGTCGCGGGTCGCGGTGCGCCGGAAGGTCAGCACCGGGCTGGCCCAGCGGACGAACTCCTCGACGGCGGGCTTGATCCGGTCGTCGAACTCCTCGGTCAGCAGCCGCTTCTGGTCCGGGTTGCGGTCCAGCGCGAGGATGGCGTGGCTGGAGGTCTGCCGGGTGGTGTCGTTGCCCGCGACGCACAGCAGCACGAAGAACGCCGCGATCTCCTCGTCGGTGAGCGCGTCACCGTCGACCTCGGCCTGCACCAGGGCGGTCATCAGGTCGTCGGCGGGGGCCTCGCGGCGCAGCGCGGACAGCTCGAACGACGCGGTGTGCAGCGTCATCAGCCCGTTGAGCAGCACCGCCATCGGGTCGCCGTCGCCGATGTAGTCCGGGTCGTTCCAGCCGACCATGGCGTTGGCGGCGTCGGCGACCTCCTGCCGCCTCTCCGGCGGGATGCCGATCATCTGCGAGATCGTCCACATCGGCAGCCGCGCCGCGACCGCGGTCACGAAGTCCGCCGAGCCGTCACCGGCGAGCAGGTCGTCGACGATGAGCCGGGCCTGCTCGGCGATCTGCTCCTCGATCTGACGGACCCGGCGCGGGGTGAACACCGAGCTGATGACCTTGCGCTGACGGTGGTGGCGCGGTGCGTCCATCGCGAGGATGGAGTGCGCGGCCTCCAGCATGTCCTCGGGCACGTCCTCCAGCATCACGCCGCCGTACTGCTGGCCGGAGGCGAAGGTCTCGGCGTCGCGGCTGACGGCCTGGATGTCGGCGTGGGTGACCAGTGCCCAGAACCCGGGGGCGTCGGGGTCGGGCAGCAGGTCGGTCTCGGCCGGCGGGTGCCAGGACAGCGGGCGCTCGCGGCGCAGCTCGGCGAACCGCTCCTCGCGGGCATCGGGGGTCTGGGCCCAGAACGCCTGGGTGGAGATGTCGAGCGGGTCGTACGGGCGCTTCTCCGTGGTGGTCACGGGATTGCCTCCTCGCGGTTGCGTCGTCGGAACCGGATCAGATCTCGGGTGGGGGGATCATGCCCGTCAACACGGCACCGCTGATGCCGCCGTCGGCGACGAGCGCGTGTCCGTTGATCCAGGCGGACTCCGGACCGGCCAGGAACAGGACCGGGCCGGCGATGTCGGCGGGGGTGGCGTGCCTGCCGAGGAACGCGGCGAGCGCGTCGAGGTTCTCCTTGCCCATCGACTCCTCGAAGTCGCCGAGGATGGGGGTCTCGACCGGGCCGGGGCAGACGGCGTTCATCCGCACCCCGTTCTCGCCGAACACGGGGGCCATGAGCATCGTGTAGACGATCAGGGCCTCCTTGGAGAAGTTGTAGGCGTTGCCCGCCTGCGGGTGCGCCGCGAACCAGGCGAGCCCCTCGTCGACGGTGTCGGTGGCGAGCAGCTCGCGCAGCGCCGCCAGCCGGTCGGCCCAGCCGTAGCCGGCGATGGAGGCGACGTTCACGATCGCGCCACCCGGGCGGATCCGTTCGACGACCGACTCGGTCAGGTGACGGAGCCCGAGCAGGTTCACCCGCAGCACGAGCTCGGCCGGCGCGGTGCCGGGCACTCCCGCCACGTTGCACAGGGCGTCGAACTCCCCGCCGAGCGCGGCGACGGCGGAGTCGATCGACGCGACGTCGGACAGGTCGCAGTGCACGTGCCGCGCGACGTCGACGGGGGTGTCCTTCAGGTCCAGCGAGACGACCTCGTCGCCGGCATCGACGAACCGGCGCGCGACCTCGGCGCCGATCCCGGACGCGGCACCGGTCACCAGTACCCGGCGGCTCACTTGGTGACCAGGAGGTCCTCGCGGCCGTCGGCCTTGAGACGTTCGACGTAGGTGGGGAACAGGCGCTTGGACAACGGCGCGAGCTGCAGGAGCTTGGTGACCGTGCCATCGACCTTCACCTTGCCCTTGGCCATGGCGAAGGTCAGGTTGACCGTGCCGTGCCAGTAGGCGTTCGCGGTCTCGGTGGACATGGTCATCGTGGCCTGCGGCTCGGGGGCGCCGGCGTCGGAGCCCTTCCAGACCTTGGCCCCGGGCAGGTCGATGATCAGCGCGGAGTCCGGGTCGGTGCACTGCTGACGCAGGACCAGGCCGGTGCTGCGGAGCTTCGGCGACAGCTCCGGGTCCGCCAGCGCGGTCTCGAAGATGCCGCCGATGTAGCGGTACAGCTCGTCCTCGTCGGTGAATCCGGGCACGGTTCCTCCACGTCGTCGTGAGTGTGCGTCGTTGCCACCGGAACGTAACGTAGATTACGTTACTGGGGAAGTACCCCGACTCGGAGGACGCGGAGGTCGGCGTGGACGTGGCCGTGGACGTGTCGACGACGGTGGTCGACGCCCCGACGGTCCCCGTGTCGGTGTCCCGCGGCCTTCCGGGGGAGTGGGGCGCAGCCGCTCCGCCGCCCGCCACGGTTGTTCGGGACCGACGCCGTCCGGCCCCGGCGGGCAGCGCCGGGTCGGCCGGTCCGGCCCTGCTCCGGGTTCCGTCCGCCCGACGCGTGACGCGCGGACCGGACGCCCGCCGCGCAGGATCTCCTGATCGGACGCGCGTCCGGCGTGGCACCCTGGTGGGCCGGCACGGGTGGTGGAGAGGGGGCGGGGTGGCCAGGAGGACGGGTCGGCAGATCGCTGCCGAGCAGTACTACGACGCCGCGATGTCGATCCTCGCGCGCGAGGGCGCGGCCGGGCTGAAGATCGGCCCGCTGTGCCGGTCCCTCGGCGTGACCAGCGGATCGTTCTACCACCACTTCGGCGGCTGGGCGGGCTTCGTCCGCGGGCTGCTGCGCTACTGGGAGGCCGAGCAGACCGACCGGATCGTCGAGCTGGCCCGGGCGACCGCGGACCCGGTCGAGCGGATCGACGTGGTCAAGCAGCTCACGGTGGCCCTGCGACACGACGCCGAGGCCGCGATCCGGGCGTGGGCCCAGATCGACCCGGAGGTCGGTCGTGCCCAGGCGCGCGTGGACGTGCAGCGCAGGATCGCGCTTGAACAGGTGGTGGCCGAGGTGGTGCCCGACCCGGACGACGCCCGCAGGCTCGCCGTCTTCGGCATCTCGCTGATGGCCGGGTACCAGCAGACCTGCGACCCCCGCGACCGCGATCTCCTGCGTGCCCTGTTCGACGACTACCAGCGCCTCATCCTGTCGTACGCCCCGCACGTGACGCCGCCGATCGGGTGATCCTCTGTGCGGGTGGGGCGGTGGTGGCCGAACCGGCCGACCGCGCCCATTCAGGCCGTTCGGACCAGCCCTGCTACCCGACCGGGAGCACTGTTACCCACGGTCCGCAACAATCTGCGGTGATCTGTAACCCTCGGTAACCGTAACGTAGACTACGGTACGGTCACTGATCGGCGACCCCGCCGACCCGCAAGTAACCCCTGACGCGCAGACTCGTTGTGCCGTTCAGCACCGACGACTGGCCCCCGCTCCCCAGCGTTCCCGGGCCCCGGTGCGGTTCGTCGGTCTATTGCGCGAGGAGGCGACACGTGACCGGTGTCGAGGTGAAGGTCGAGGGACTGACGAAGTCCTTCGGTCGGGCCAACATCTGGTCGGACGTGAGCCTGACCCTGCCCGCGGGCGAGGTGTCGGTGTTGCTCGGGCCGTCGGGTACCGGCAAGTCGGTGTTCCTGAAGTCGCTGATCGGGCTGCTGAAGCCCGAGCGGGGATCGATCGTCATCGAGGGTGTGGATCTGTGCAAGTGCTCGGAGTCCGAGCTGTACGAGATCCGGAAGCTGTTCGGGGTGCTGTTCCAGGACGGTGCGTTGTTCGGGTCGATGAACTTGTTCGACAACATCGCGTTCCCGTTGCGGGAGCACACGCGCAAGTCGGAGTCGGCGATCCGGGACATCGTCATGGAGAAGATCGACATGGTCGGTCTGGTGGGTGCGGAGGGGAAGCTGCCGGGGGAGATCTCGGGTGGTATGCGCAAGCGTGCGGGGTTGGCGCGGGCGTTGGTGCTGGATCCGAAGATCATTTTGTTCGATGAGCCGGACTCGGGTCTGGATCCGGTGCGGACGGCGTACCTGAACCAGTTGATCATCGATTTGAACGCGATGACGGATTCGACGTTCCTGATCGTGACCCATGACATCAACTCGGCGCAGACGGTGCCGGACAACATCGGTCTGCTGTATCGCAAGCATCTGGCGATGTTCGGTCCGCGGGAGGTGTTGTTGACCTCGGACGAGCCGGTGGTGGCGCAGTTCCTGAACGGGCGTCGTGAGGGTCCGATCGGGATGTCGGAGGAGAAGGACGCTGCGCAGGCTGCCCGGGAGATGGAGGAGGCGGGTGAGCTGGAGGGTCGTCCGCCGATGAAGCCGCAGCTGGTGGCCTCGACGGGGATGTCGGACCGGAAGGCGGTGCACCGTCGCCGGGAGCGCGTCGAGGCGATGCTGCACGAGCTGCCGCAGTCGGCGCAGGACGCGATCCGCGAGCAGCACGCCGAGACCGACGCGACCTCCCGGTTCGCCCGCCCCGCTCAGGACGGGAGCACGATCTCCGAGGCCCGCGACGAGCACCCGACCGACATCCACCCGCGGATCACCGACGACACCCCCGACCCCCGTGGCCGGCACCAGCTCTCCGGCGGTGACCGATGACCAGTCCCGTCACCCGGGCGCTCACCCCGGTCGGCAAGTTCTTCGGACTGTTCGCCGAGATCGGCCGCCAGGGACTGCGCCGGCCGTTCCAGTGGCGCGAGCTCGTCGAGCAGACCTGGTTCGTCACCAAGGTCTCCGCGCTGCCGACCGCGCTGTTCACCATCCCCTTCGGCGCGACGATCGCGCTGCTGCTCGGTGAGCTGACCCGCCAGTTCGGCGCCCAGTCCCAGACCGGCGCCGGCGCGGTCCTCGCGATCGTCCAGCAGGCCGCACCGATCGTCACCGCGCTGCTGATCTCCGGCGCCGGCGGCTCCGCCGTATGCGCCGACCTCGGTGCGCGGACCATCCGCGAGGAGATCGCGGCGATGGAGGTGCTCGGCATCTCGCCGATCCAGCGCCTCGTCGTCCCGCGGGTGCTCGCCATGGGCATCACCGCGGTCGTCCTGAACGGCCTCGCGACCTGCGTCGGCGTCGCGGGCGGGTACTTCTTCAACGTCATCATCCAGGGCGGCTCGCCCGGCGCCTACATCTCCAGCTTCTCGGCGATCGCGCAGGTCAGCGACATCGTCGTGTCCGAGCTGAAGGCGTTCCTGTTCGGCATCGTCGCCGGCGTCGTCGCCGCGTTCCGCGGGCTGAACCCGCCGCCCGGTGCGAAGGGGGTCGGTGACGCGGTGAACCAGGCCGTCGTCATCTCCTTCGTCCTCGTCTTCCTCATCAACCTCGTGCTCACCGCCCTGTACCTCGAGCTCGTCCCGCCGAAGGGCTTCTGATGGTTACCCGACTCGGAGCGCGGACCCGCCGGGCCGCCCAGGCGCCGCTCAACCAGCTGGAGGAGCTGGGCGACCAGCTCTCGCTCTACATCCGGTCCATCCTCTGGATCCCGAAGGCGCTGACCCGCTACAAGAAGGAGGTCGCCCGGCTGCTCGCCGAGGTCTCCTTCGGGTCCGGCGCGCTGATCGTCATCCTCGGCACCGTCGGTGTCATGGCGTCGCTGTCGCTGTTCGTCGGCTCGCTGGTCGGCCTGCAGGGCTTCCGGGCCCTGGACGCCCTCGGCGTCGAGGCGCTGACCGGCTTCATCACCGCCTACTTCAACACCCGCTCGATCGCCCCGCTGGTCGCCGCCTCGGCGCTGACCGCGACCCTCGGCGCGGGGTTCACCGCCCAGCTCGGCGCGATGCGGATCTCCGAGGAGATCGACGCCCTCGAGGTCATGGCCGTGCCCTCGGTGCCCTACCTGGTCACCACCCGGGTGGTCGCCGGCATCGTCGCGATCATCCCGATCTACACGCTCGGCCTGCTCGCCAGCTACGCCGCGTCGCGGATCAACGTGACGCTGCTCAACGGTCTGCCGGGTGGCACGTACGACCACTACTTCGACCTGTTCCTGCCGGTCAGTGACGTACTGCTGTCGTATCTCAAAGTGATCGTGTTGGCGACGGTGATCATCCTGATCCACTGCCACTACGGCTACTCCGCCAAGGGCGGCCCGGCCGGCGTCGGCGTCGCGGTGGGCCGGGCGGTGCGGCTGTCGATCGTCAGCACCGCGGTGCTCGACTTCTTCCTCACCCTGGTCATGTTCGGCACCTCCACCTCGGTGCGGGTGGCCGGATGAGGTCCACCAAGCGCGTGCTGCAGGGCCTGGCCTTCGTCACGGTCATCGTCGTCCTGCTCGGCCTCGCCGTCGCCCAGTACGCCGGGGTGTTCTCCTCCGGCGTCCCGGTCACGCTCAACGTCGCGCGGGTCGGCACCCAGATGCAGGAGCGCTCCGACGTCAAGATCAACGGTCTGATCGTGGGGCAGGTCGACAAGGTCGTCTCGGACGGCACGACCACCAGCATCGACATGTCGATGGACCCGCAGTACCTCGACGAGATCCCGGAGAACGTCACCGCGCAGCTGCTGCCGAAGACGCTGTTCGGCGAGAAGTTCGTCTCGCTCGTCCCGCCGGCCGCGCCCTCGACCACCCGCCTCGCCGCGGGTGACGTCATCCCCGAGGACCGCAGCCAGGCCGCTCTGGAGGTCGAGCGGGTGCTCGACGATCTCCTGCCGCTGCTCCAGACCGTCCGCCCGCAGGACCTCGCGACCACCCTCGGCGCGCTGTCCCAGGCGCTGCAGGGCCGCGGCAACCAGCTCGGCGAGACCCTCACCCAGCTCAACACGCTGGTCGAGGGCCTCAACCCGGCCGTGCCCGACCTGCAGGAGGACATCCGCCAGCTGGCGACGTTCTCCGACAACCTGAACCAGGCGGCGCCGGACCTGCTCGACGCGCTCGACAACCTGACGGTCACCAGCCGCACGATCGTCGAGAAGCGCGAGGGGCTGCGGAACCTCTACCGCTCCATCACCGGCGCGTCGGACGACCTGCGGGCCTTCCTCGACGCGAACGGCGAGAACATCATCGGGCTGTCGGCGGCCAGCCGGCCGACGCTGGAGACGCTCGAGCGCTACTCGCCCGAGTTCCCCTGCCTGACCCGCCAGCTCGTCGAGCTGATCCCGAAGATCAACGACGCGATCCGGCCGGGCACCGACCGGGTGGGCATCAACATCACCCTCGAGATCGTCTCGAGCAAGGGCAAGTACCTGCCCAACCAGGACGAGCCCCGCTACGGCGACGACCGCGGGCCGCGCTGCTACCCGATCCCGTCGCCGGCCGGCACCCAGTACCCGCCGGACGGCCCGTTCCGCGACGGCTCCGTCCCCGGCCCGGCCCCGGCCGGGCAGCCGATGGGCAACCCCGAGGACTTCGGGACCGACACCTTCGGCACCTACGACGGCACGAACAGCTTCGGTCTGATCCAGGACCAGAGCGCGCAGAACGGTGCGGGCGTGCTGCCCCCGCTGACCAGCGCGCTCGGCCAGGCCGGCATCCAGCCGTCGTCCTACGACGGGGCGCACCAGAGCGGCTCGGTCGACATGGGCGTCGCGAACTCCACCGGTGAGCAGCAGGTCGTCGCCCAGCTGCTGGCCGCCCACCAGGGCGGTTCCCCGCAGGCCGTCCCGGCCTGGAGCGCGACCCTGGTCGGCCCGCTCCTGCGCGGCACGGAGGTGACGCTGACGTGAGCAGGCTCCCGATCTCGGCGCTGGTCAAGTTCCTGGTCTTCGCGCTGATCACGGCGCTGGGCACCACGATGCTCGGCCTGACCATCGCGAACGCCCGCGGTGGCCAGGTCACCGAGTACACCGCCCGGTTCACCGACGCGACCGGCCTGCTGGCCGGCGACGATGTCCGCATCGCCGGCGTCGTCGTCGGGTCGATCAAGGACGTCCGCATCGTCGACCAGCGGGTCGCCGAGGTGGCGTTCGACGTCGACTCGTCCACCCCGCTGCCGGCGACGGTCAGCGCGACCCTGAAGTACAAGAACCTCATCGGCCAGCGGTACATGGCGCTGGACCAGGGCGCGGGCCCGACCGGGGAGGACCTCCCCCCGGGTGGTCAGATCCCGATCGAGCGGACCCGGCCCGCGGTCAACCTGACCGTGCTGTTCAACGGCTTCCAGCCGCTGTTCCAGGGCCTCGACCCGGATCAGATCAACAAGCTGTCGATGGAGATCGTCCAGGTCCTGCAGGGCGAGGGCGGCACGGTGCAGAGCCTGCTCGCCTCGACGTCGTCGCTGACCAACTCGATCGCCGACCGCGACCAGGTCATCGGTCAGGTCATCGACAACCTGAACCTGACCCTCGACACCGTCAACCGCAACGACGAGGGCCTCAACGAGCTGATCAGCTCGCTGCAGGCGCTGGTGTCCGGACTCGCCCAGGACCGCGAGCCCATCGGCAATGCGATCCAGTCCATCGGCGAGCTGACCCAGGTCACCGGGTCGTTCCTGGAGGACGCCCGCCCGCCGCTGCGCGACGACATCCGCAACCTCGGCGATCTGGCGACCCAGCTCGACCAGGGACGCCCCACGATCGAGCGGTTCCTGCAGTACACGCCGTTCAAGCTGAACCGGATCGCCCGCGTCGGCTCCTACGGCAGCTGGTTCAACTTCTACCTCTGCGGCCTCGACGGCCAGATCGGCATCTCGCCGATCCTGCCGCCGACCTCACTGGAGGACCTGGGCATCGGCCCGATCCGCAACCCCGAGCGGCGCTGTGGCCCGGACCCGTCCGGGATCGGGGCGGGCAACACCGCCCCGACCGACGGCTCGCAGCCCGGCGACCAGCCGGACAACCGGGCCCAGAACAACCCGTTGATGCGTGAGCCGACCACCGAGTCGGTCGGCGGCCTGCTGGGCCAGGCGGCAGGCCGCGGCCCGGTCGACTCCAGCAGCGACCCGACAGCAGCGCTGCAGCCGGGAGGCAACTGATGGCACAGGCAGGGCAGAAGCGCCCCGTCCTGACGGCGGTGATCGGAATCGTGCTGATCGCGGCGCTGACACTGGCCGCGTTCAACTACGAGGCGATCTTCTCCGGGGCCACCCGCTACACCGCGGAGTTCCCCGAGGCGGCGGGTCTGCAGGCCAACGACCGTGTCACCGTGGCCGGCGTCGAGGCGGGCCGGGTGCAGAAGGTCTCCCTCGACGGCGACCACGTGAACGTCGAGTTCACCGTCGACGACGCCTGGGTCGGCAACCGGACCACGGCGTCGATCGAGATCGCGACGCTGCTCGGCTCCAAGTTCCTCGCCCTCGACCCGCGCGGCGACGGCGAGCAGAACCCCGACGAGCCGATCGGCCGGGACCGGACGAAGTCCCCGTTCGACGTCGTGGACGCCTTCAACGGCCTCTCCGGCACGATCGACCAGCTCGACACCACGCAGCTCGCGTCGAGCCTGACCACGCTCTCGGACACCTTCCGCGACACCCCGCCGGAGATCCGCGGGGCCCTGGACGGGCTGTCCCGGCTGTCGAACACCATCTCCAGCCGCGACGGCGAGCTGAAGAAGCTGCTCGCCAACACCCGGCAGCTGTCGACCACGCTGGCCGACCGCCGCGGCGACGTCGTGAAGCTGGTCAACGACGGCAACCTGCTGCTCGGTGAGCTGCAGCGCCGCAAGGACGCGATCGCGAACCTGCTCGACGGCGTGCAGCGCCTGTCGATCCAGCTGCGCGGTCTCGTCGCCGACAACCAGGCGCAGCTGCGTCCGGCGCTGGAGACCCTCGACCGCGTGCAGGCGGTGCTCGAGGAGAACCGCGACAACCTCGGCGAGATCCTCGACAAGGAAGCGGTGTTCATCCGCGTGTTCGGCAACGCCCTCGGCAACGGCCGTTGGTTCGACAACTACCTGTGCGGCCTGCTGCCGCCGGTCGTGCCGCTCGGGGGTGACTGCTGATGGGGTCCTGGGCCAACGACCGGCGCCAGATCCAGCTCGGTGCCCTGATCGCCGTCGTCGCCGTCCTGGTGGCGAGCGCGATCTGGCTGATCACCTCCGGCGGGGGCCGCCAGATCACCGCCTACTTCACCAGTTCCGCCGCACTGTTCGAGGACAACGACGTGCGCGTGCTCGGCGTCCCGGTCGGCAAGGTCGACCGGATCACGCCGGAGGGCGACCGGGTGCGGGTCGACATGACCATCACCGACGACGAGGTGCGCCTGCCCGCCGACGTCAAGGCCGCCGTCGTCTCGCCGAGCCTGGTCACCGGCCGCTACGTGCAGCTGACCCCGGTGTGGACCGGCGGCCCCGAGTGGAACGGCGAGCCGATCCCGCTGGAGCGCACCGCGTTCCCGCTCGGCGTCGACGACCTCACCCGGACCGCCACCGAGCTCTCCCGGGCCCTCGGTCCGCAGGGGGCGAACAAGACCGGTGCGCTCAACGACGTCCTGGACGTCACCGCGAAGAACCTCGACGGCAACGGCCGGGCGCTCAACGACACCATCCGCAACCTCGGCGGACTCTCGGCGACCCTGAACGGCTCCAGCGGTGACCTGTTCGGCACCGTCACCGAGCTGCAGAAGTTCGTCGGGACGCTGCGGGAGAACGACCCCGGAATCCGCGAGCTCAACGGGAAGCTGGCCGACGTGACCGGCTTCCTCGCGAGCCAGCGCGGCGAGCTCGGCGGCGCGCTGAACCAGCTGTCCTACGCGCTCGGCGAGGTCGCGCACTTCGTGCAGGACAACCGGGCGACCCTGCGGTCGAACGTCGACAAGCTCGCGAGCGTGTCGCAGGAGGTCGTCGACCACCAGCGGGCGCTGTCCGAGATCGCCGACGTCGCCCCGGCTGCACTGAGCAACCTCACCAACATCTACAACGGTGCCTCGGAGACCCTGGACACCCGGGCCAACATCAACGAGCTGGCCTACCCGCTGCCGGTCGCGATCTGCGAGATCCTCCGCCGCGGCGCTGGCCAGCTCCCGGGTGGCCTCGACCAGCCCACGGCCGCCCTGTGCGACGGCCTCGCGCCGATCCTCGACGGCGCCGTGCCGCTGCCGACCCCGCAGCAGGTGCTCGAGCAGCTGCAGGCCGGCGGCTCCGGGGTCAACCCGGCCGTGCCGCAGCTGATGCGGGGCTCGCCGCTGTCGTTGACCGACCCGGGCTCCCAGCTGCGCGCCCCGGCCGACCCGCAGGCTCCCGCCCCCGCCGGGCAGCCCGCACCGGGTGCCACCAGCACCCCGGCCACCCCGGCGCCGTCGACCACGACGGCCCCGCAGGCCACTCCCACCCCGGTCCCCGAGACCGAGGAGCGCGGGGGCGGCGGACTGTTCGGCCTGTTCGGAGGTGGATCGTGATCGGCTCCAGCGGCCGCGTCGGCCGGGTGTCGGCGCTGCTGACGGCGGTGGCGCTGTTCGCGGGCGGCTGCGGCGCGGTGGACGGCGGTCTCCGGGGCATCCCGCTGCCCGGTGGCGCGAACCTGGGCGACGACCCGTACTCGGTGCAGATCGAGTTCGCCGACGTCGTCGACCTCGTCCCGCAGTCGATCGTGCGCGTCGGTGACGTGCCGGTCGGGGCGGTCGAGAAGGTCGCCGTCGAGCCGGGGTCGTGGAACGCGCTGGTCACCGTGTCGGTGAACCGCGACGTCAAGCTCCCGGCCAACGCGACCGCGCGGGTCCGCACGACCTCGCTGCTCGGCGAGAAGTTCGTCGAGCTGTCCCCGCCGACCGTCCCCGCCGAGGGCGACCTCGCCCAGAGCGGGAAGATCGGGCTGCAGGCCAGCGGGCGCGCGGCCGAGGTGGAGGAGGTCCTCGGGGCGCTGTCGCTGCTGCTCAACGGTGGCGGCGTGGCCCAGATCCGGACCATCTCCACCGAGCTCAACAACGCGCTGTCCGGGCGCGAGCCGCAGATCCGCGGTCTGCTGGACAACCTGAACCGGCTCGTCGGCTCGCTCGACAGCTCCAAGGACGACATCAACCGGGCGCTCGACGGGCTCAACCGCCTGTCCGCCACGCTCGCCGAGCGTCGCCCGCAGATCGAGAACGCCCTGCAGAACATCAGCCCCGGCCTGCGCGAGCTCGAGGCCCAGCGCACCCAGCTGGTCGGCATGCTGCAGGCGCTCGACCGGCTGTCTGGTGTCGCGACGAACGTGGTCAACCGGTCCCGCGACGACCTGCTCGCCGACCTGGAGGCGCTGCGCCCGGTGCTGCGGAACCTGGCCGACTCCGGCCAGAACCTGCCGGACTCTCTGCAGCTGCTGTTGACGGTCCCGTTCACCGACGCGGCCACCGACGCCGTCGCCGGCGACTACGCCAACCTGTACGCCAAGCTCGACCTGGACCTCGGGTCGATCCTGCGCAACATCCTCAACTCCAACCAGCTCGGGCTCCCACTCGACCCGACGCAGCTGGCCCAGCTGCCGCCCACCGCGCAGCTGCTGACACCGCTGCTCGGGGCGACGCCGCGGCAGCCGGACCCGGCGGTCCCGGGTGCGCCCGCGCTGCCGCTGCTGGGGCCCGAGCAGCCCACCACCGAGCCGGCGCCGCCCGCATCGGGTACCGCGCCGGCCACCCCGGCGCCCTCGGCGACCCCGACACCGAGCCCGACGCCGGAGCGGGGCTCCGGCGGCGGCGGCCTGCTCGGCGGACTCTTCGGAGGCGGATCGTGATCACCAAGACCGTCCGCTGGCAGCTGATCGCGCTGGTGCTCGTCACCGTCGTGGCGGTCGGCTACGCGGGCTTCCGCTGCGCGGGTCTCGACCGCATCTTCGGTGCGACGACCTACCCGGTGACGGTGCAGCTCGCCGACTCCGGCGGGATCTTCACCGGTGCCGACGTCACCTACCGCGGCGTGAGCGTCGGCCGGGTCGGTCAGCTGTCGCTGACCGCCCGCGGCGTCGACGTCCAGCTGGACATCGACAACTCCGCGCCGTCCATCCCGGCCGACGCCCGGGCCGTCGTCGGGAACCTCTCGCCGATCGGTGAGCAGTACGTCGACCTCCAGCCGGTCGCCGACGGCGGTGAGGCGCTCGCCGCCGGCTCGGTGATCCCGCAGGACCGCACCCGGACCCCGATCCAGATCAACACCTTTCTGACCGAGCTGGACCAGCTCGTCTCGACGGTGCCGAAGGACTCGTTGCAGACCGTCGTCCGCGAGCTCGGCCAGGGCTTCGAGGGCACCGCGCAGCCGCTGCAGCAGCTGCTCGACACCACCGGGGAGTTCACCAGGGCCGCCACGGACGCGCTGCCGCAGACGACCGCGCTGATCCGCGACTCCCGCCCGGTGCTCACCACGCAGAACGAGGTGGCGCCGCAGTTCCAGGAGTTCAGCCGGGGCCTGCGCGAGGTCACCGAGCAGCTCAAGCAGTCCGACCCGGACCTGCGTCGGATCATCGACGACGGCCCGCGCCTCGGCGACCAGGTCAGCGGCCTCCTCCGGGAGAGCGGCCCCGGGCTCGGCGAGTCGATCGCGAACCTGCGGACGGTGACCGAGCTGCTGGCCCCGCGTCAGGCGGGCCTGCGTCAGCTGCTCGTCACCTACCCCGGCCTGGTGTCGGTCGCGCCGAAGGTCGTGCCCGGCGACGGGACCGCGCACCTCGGCCTGGTCGTCAACATCGCCGACCCGCCGGTCTGCACCCGGGGCTACGAGGGCACGCCCAACCGCGGTGGCCTCGACGTCTCCGAGCGACCGGTGAACGAGGACGCCCGCTGCGCCGAGCCCCCCGGCAGCCCCACCAACGTGCGCGGAATGCAGAATGTGCCCAGGCCCCAGCCGCTCGAGGTGCCGGACTACTCCGGCAACTCGGGGTTCGGCGGCCACGGTGACGGTCAGCACGGCGGCGGCGACCCCGCCGACGGGCCGGCCCCGCGGCCGAATGCCGGGTCGCTCGGCGACGACCGTGCCGAGCGGGTCGCGACGCCGGGCCTGGTGACGAGCTTCGCCCAGATCCTGGGCGGTTGAGCACGACGGTCGTGCCCCGTCCGGGGCGCGACCGGCACGACGGCCGGGCCACACCCGGGCCCGGCCGGCACGACGACCGCGGGGGACCGCCGTCCGCCGGACGACGCGGACCCCCACGGCCGGCCCACGGCCGCCCGGTGCGGTCGCCGAGCGGCTGTGCCCCCGCAGCCGGGAGGAGGAACGCTCCCCGATGAACACCGACGTTGCCGGCTCCGACGCCGACACGAAGGCCGACCCGAAGGCCGACACGACGGCGGACACCCCCGACGGTTCCGCGCCCGTGGAGCCTGCCACCGGCCGGGACGGCGGCCAGACCCCGCCCGGGCCGCTCGCCAGGGCGCTGCCCGTGGCCGCCGTCGTCGCGGCGGTGCTCGCGGTCGTGCTGGGCTGCCTGTGGCTGTTCGCGCTGAACAGCGACGCCACCCAGGTCGCGCAGGCCCGCGACGCGGCACTCCGTGACGCCCGCCAGGCGGTGATCAACCTGAACACCCTGGACCACAAGGACGCCCAGAAGGGACTGGACCTGTGGATCCAGTCCTCGGCCGGGTCGGTCCGCGACGAGTTCGTGTCCAACCGCGACGCCTACGCCAAGCTGGTCACCGACCAGAAGCGCACCACCACCGCGACCGTCACCGACGCCGCGGTGACCGAGGTCGACCCGCGCGCCGGGACCGCCCGGGTGCTCGCCGGCGTCGACGTGAACGTCACGCCAGAGGGCGGTCAGCCCACCGTGACCCGCCAGCGCATCGAGCTCGGCATGGTCCGTACCGACGACGGCTGGAAGGTCGACGCCCTGGAGCCGCTTGTCACCCCGGGCACGGGCTGACCCTCCGGCCCGACCCCCGGCCCCCGGCGGTGCCCCGCGCCGCCCCGCACCCAGGTCGACCACCCCAGGAGGTCACCGCATGTCCACCCCCCGCCGCCGCCCCGCGGGCGGCATCCGCAGGCCCCAGGTCGCGGGCCGCCCGCGCACCCGCACCGACGAGCCCGACGAGGAGGAGACCGGCACCGGCGGTGTCGCCCTCGACGAGCGCTCCGGTGCCGCGGTCCCGTCCGCCACCCCGGTCCGCTCCGGCGACGCCGGGCGCACCGACGCCTCCGACACCCCCGGCACGACCGACGCCTCCGACCCGGCCGACGCCGGCGACGCGGACGATGCCGGTGCGGCCGACGCCGACGGCACCCCGCGCCGCCGGTCGTTGCTGTCCGCCCCGACGACCCGGCGCGCGACCGGGCTGCTGCTCGCCGTCACGGTGCTGCTCGTCGCGGCCGCCGCGTTCTTCGGCGCCGAGTGGTACCGCACGACCTTCACCGGCTCGGCGGCCAACACCGCGCTGAGCGACGTCGGCACCACCACGCAGGTCAGCGAGCAGGTCGGCGAGGCGATCACGAAGGTCTACTCGTTCGACTACGCCCGCCTCCAGCAGGCCGAGGGCGATGCCCGCGCCGTCATCACCCCGGGCTTCCAGCCGGAGTTCGACAAGATCTTCGGCAGCGTGAAGGACCTCGCCCCGCAGCAGAAGGCCGTGGTCACCGCGACGATCCCGAAGCTCGCCGTGGCCAGCATCGACGGGGACCGCGCGACCGTCTACGCCTTCGTCAACCAGGTCATCCGGCGCCAGGCCGACGGCGGTGCCCCGCAGGAGGGGGCCGCGGCGGCCCGGCTGCGGGTCGACGCCCAGTTCGTCGACGGCCGCTGGAAGATCTCCGCGATGACGCCGGCCTGACCCGGCCCACGCGCCCGCCACGGTGCCCCGTACCCCCGGTCGACGGGGGTGCGGGGCACCGGCGTATGGTGGTCCACGATCCACCGAAGACCGCAGGTCCGCGCCCGGGTTCCGGGTGCACGAAGGTTCCGGGAACAGCCGGACGGCCCGCGCAGGAGGACGAGGCGACACCGGGCGCGCGGGCGCCCCACGAACTTCCGACGCCCCGTGCTGCTGCGCACGGGGCGTTCGTCGTCTCCGGGGTCGGAGTGGGAACTGCGTCGGTGGCACCCCCAAGCACGTCCCACGTGCACGAGACCGACCCCCGAGAGGAGGGCAGCGATGGCAGCACCTGAGAAGGTCGCAGCGGTCGAGGAGATCACCAACCGCTTCCGCGAGTCGGACGCCTCGGTCGTGACCGAGTACCGCGGGCTCAGCGTCGCCAAGCTGACCCAGCTGCGCCGGGACCTGGGTTCGGACGCGAACTTCCGCGTCGCGAAGAACACCCTGGTCAAGCGCGCGGCGGCGGAGGCCGGGGTCCAGGGCCTGGACGACCTGCTCGCCGGCCCGACGGCCATCACCTTCATCAAGGGTGAGCCCGTCGAGGCCGCGAAGGCGATCAAGCAGTTCGCGAAGGACAACCCCGGTCTGACGATCAAGGGCGGGTACATGGACGGGCGCGCCCTGTCCACCGCCGAGGTCGAGCAGCTGGCGGACCTCGAGACCCGTGAGGTCCTGCTGGCCAAGCTGGCCGGCGCGATGAAGGCCAACCTGTCGAAGGCCGCCGGGCTGTTCAACGCCCCGGCCTCGCAGGTCGCCCGCCTCGCGCAGGCGCTGGCCGACAAGAAGGCCGAGTCCGGCGAGTCCGCCGCTCCGGCCGAGGCCGACGGCGACTCCGCCGAGAGCTGACCACCACCCCCATCTGTCTTTCGTAGAAAGGACCGCCACCATGGCGAAGCTGTCCACCGACGAGCTGCTCGACGCCTTCAAGGAGCTCACCCTGTTGGAGCTCTCGGACTTCGTGAAGAAGTTCGAGGACACCTTCGAGGTCACCGCGGCCGCCCCGGTCGCCGTCGCCGCCGCGGGTGCCCCCGCCGCCGGTGCCGCCCCCGCCGAGGAGGAGAAGGACGAGTTCGACGTCGTCCTCGAGGCCGCCGGTGACAAGAAGATCCAGGTCATCAAGGTCGTCCGCGAGGTCGTCTCGGGCCTGGGCCTGAAGGAGGCGAAGGACCTCGTCGAGTCCGCGCCGAAGCCGCTGCTCGAGGGTGTCGCCAAGGAGGCCGCCGAGGCCGCCAAGACGAAGCTCGAGGAGGCCGGCGCCAAGGTCTCGCTCAAGTGACCTGAGCACCGCTCGCACGACGGGGCGCCGACCCACCGGGTCGGCGCCCCGTCGTCGTTCCGGCGGTCAGGTCCGTTCGCGGGCCCGCAGCTCGCGACGCAGCACCTTGCCCGTGACGGTCTTGGGCACCTCGTCGAGCAGCTCCACCTGCCGCGGGTACTTGTAGGCCGCCATCCGCTCCCTGGTGAAGGAGATCAGCTCCTCCGGGGTGACCGAGGCACCCGCCCGCAGGGACACGAAGGCCTTCACCGTCTCGCCCCGGTACTCGTCGGCGACGCCGACCACCGCGGCCTCCCGCACGGCGGGGTGCTCGTAGAGGACGTCCTCCACCTCGCGCGGCCAGACCTTGTAGCCGCCCGCGTTGATCTGGTCCTTCTTCCGGTCGACGATGTAGAACCAGCCGTCGGCGTCCATGTAGCCGACGTCCCCGGTACGGAGCTCTCCACCCGGGATCGCCCCCGCCGTCTCCTCGGGCTTGTTCCAGTAGCCCGCGACGACCTGCGGCCCGGACGTGCAGATCTCCCCGATCTCGCCGGGCGGGAGCTCCGCGCCGTCGTCGTCGAGGATGCGGACCACGGTGCCGTAGATCGGGACACCGACCGACAGCGCCCCGGACGCGGAGTCCACCGGCCCCTGGGTGCCGATCGGCGTGGCGTGCGACGGCGAGGTGGTCTCGGTCAGCCCGTAGATGTTGTGGATCCACAGCCCGAACGCCTCGTGGAACGCGGTGACCGTCGACGGCGGGATCGGCGCCCCGCCCGAGCAGATCGTGCGCAGCGACGCGAGCGCCTCCCGGTCGGCGTTCGGGGCGTTCATCAGCGCGATGAACACCGTGATCGCCCCGACGGTGAAGGTCGGACGCTGCTCGCGGATCAGGTCGACGCCGAGCGAGGGCTCGAACCGGTGGAACAGCACGAGCGGTGCCGCGAGGTACTGGGCCACCGTGACGTGCGCGATCAGCCCGGTGATGTGGAACAGCGGGGCGATGCCGAGGACGACCTCGTCGTCGCCGAGGCCGCACCAGGTGGCGTAGGCCTGGCTGGTGAAGACGACGTTGCCATGGGTGTTCATCGCGCCCTTGGGCGGCCCGGTGGTCCCCGAGGTGTAGGTGAGGAACGCGGTGTCCCCGGCGCTGAACGACACCGGCGGGGGAGCGGTGCCCCGGTGCGCGTCCAGGAACGCGCCGAGGTCGGTGACGTCGTCGCCGGACAGGTCCGGACGCGCGGCGGCGGGCAGCGCCCGAGGGTCGTCGCGGGTCTGGAACTCGCGCTCGGAGGTGGTGAGCACGGTGCGCACGCCGGGCAGCCCGGCCAGCACGGTCCGCGCGACGCCGTCGTAGAGCGACTCCAGACAGACCAGCACCGACGACCCGGAGTCGCGCAGCAGCAGCTCCAGCTCGCGTTCGCGGTTCATCGGGTTGATCGACACCGCGATCCCGCCCGCCTTCCAGGTGCCGACCAGGCCCAGGACGAACTGCGGCACGTTCTGCAGGTACATCGCCACCCGCTCGCCCGCGGTGAACCCGCCGGCGAGCAGCCCGGCGGCGAAGGCGTCGCTGAGCTCGTCGAGCTCGCGGTAGGTGAGCGCGCCGTCGAAGTAGCGCAGCGCGTCGCCGTCGGGGTTGCGCGCCACCGCGGCACGGAACATCGACAGCGCGTCGGTGTGGTCCGGGGTGATGTCGTGCGGCATGCCCTCGGCGTAGCGGGCCAGCCAGGGGCGGTCGGCGTAGGACATCAGCGGATCACGATCGGGTTGACCGGTGCCCCCGTGCCGTTGACGACCTTCAGCGGGGCGGCGGCGTAGAGGAAGCTCCACCGGCCGTCGGCGGCGCAGGCGTCGGCGAGGTCGTCGAGCCAGGCGATCTCGGTGAGGGCGACGCCGAGATTGCGCATCAGCGCGCAGTGCAGCGGGAGCGCGACGCCGGTGTGCGGCTCGCTGGTCACCTCGTTGGCGATGGTGTCGGTGACGAGGTTCGGGATCTCCTTGCGCTGGAACCACTCCACGAGCTCGCGCGAGTAGGTGAGCCCCGGCTCGGTGAAGTCGGTGTAGAAGGTCGCCGGGTCGTTCAGCTCGTACCAGTACTTCATCCATCCGGTGCGGATGACGAGCACGTCGTGCGGCTCGATCGTGACGCCCTGCGCCCGTGCCGCGGCCTCGAGGTCGGTGTGGTCGAAGGTCTCGCCCTTGTCCAGCCACTCCTTGCCGCGGTGCCGGGCCATGTCGATGAGCACCCCCCGCCCGACGACGCCCTTCTCCGCGATGGGCAGCACCGACGCCCGGTCCATCGCCTCGACGGTGGAGCGCGCGTCGTAGCCGTTCCAGAGCTTGCCGTCGTACCAGACGTGGCCGAGCGCGTCGTACTGCGTGGAGCCCTGCAGGAAGATGAGCGCGGTGTCGTCGGCGTAGTGCAGCCCGCCGGGGAACTGCGGCGCGTCGGCCGAGTCCCAGGTGGCCTCGTCCATGACGTTCTGCCGCTTGATGCCCTCGCGGCCCGGCCACAGCGGGTCGCCCGGCGACTCGGTGCGTCCCATGTGGATCTGCAGGGTGAACACCTCGCCCGAGCGGACGTGCCGCACGCCGCGGAGGACCTCGCCCGCGTCCAGGTAGTTCAGGCAGCCGAGCTCGTCGTCGGGACCCCACTTGCCCCAGTTGCTGGGGGCGTCGTCGCCGAGGACCTCGCGCATGGGAGGAGTGCTGTCGGACATCGTCGTCCTTTCGTCGCCGTCGGCCGTCACCGACCTGTGACCGATCGTTGGCGTCCCGACGACACCGTGTCAACCGTCACGCGGATCGACCTGAACGGTCGTCGGTGGACCGGTCGTCCCGGCAGGGTGACCGCTCGTCGACGAAGTGGGACTTGACTCGGTGCGGCGTGCAGGTCACCCTTGGGCAACGGTGGTTGCCTGCATGCTGGAATCGGCGACCTGTCTCGACAGCTGCGCTCGCAGCGTCTATAGTCATTCTTTGCGCTGTCTGCGTCCAGGCTCACGCGCTCATGACCGGGGAAGACTTCCGGACCGATCCGTCGGCCGCCGGAGAGGGTTCGGCGGACATGGGTACGGGGGTTCGGTCGTCCGTCAGTGCCCGACAACAGACGGCGTGCGACGTGGCCGGCTACCGGCTCGCGATCCGGGGGGACCCCGATCGGATCGAGGGAGACGGTAGCGCCCGCCACCGGCGCACGCCAGACGAGAAGCGCAGTTCTCGGAAGGACGCATCTTGGCTGTCTCCCGCGCCGCCGCGACCACCTCGACCCTCTCCGCTTCGGCGAACCCGAACTACCCCGGCGCACCCACCCGGGTCACCTTCGCGAAGATCGCCCAGCCGTTGGAGGTCCCCGATCTTCTCGACCTGCAGATCCAGTCCTACGAGTGGCTGGTCGGCAGCGAGGCCTGGTTCCAGCGCCGGATCGAGGCCGGTGACGAGCTTCCGGTGAGCGGTCTGGAGGAGATCCTCACCGAGATCTCGCCGATCGAGGACTTCTCCGGGTCGATGTCGCTGTCCTTCTCCGACCCTCGCTTCGACGAGGTCAAGGCCTCCGTCGAGGAGTGCCGGGACAAGGACATGACCTACGGTGCCCCGCTGTTCGTGACGGCGGAGTTCACCAACAACACCACCGGTGAGATCAAGTCCCAGACGGTCTTCATGGGCGAGTTCCCCGTGATGACCGACAAGGGCACGTTCATCATCAACGGCACCGAGCGCGTCGTCGTGTCGCAGCTCGTCCGTTCGCCGGGTGTCTACTTCGACCACGCGATCGACAAGACGACCGAGAAGGACGTCTACTCGGTCAAGATCATCCCGAGCCGGGGCGCGTGGCTGGAGTTCGACGTCGACAAGCGCGACACCGTCGGTGTCCGTATCGACCGCAAGCGCCGCCAGCCGGTCACCGTGCTGCTGAAGGCCCTGGGCTGGACCGCCGAGCAGATCGGTGAGCGTTTCGGGTTCTCCGAGACGATCATGACGACGCTCGAGAAGGACAACACCGCGGGCCAGGACGAGGCGCTGCTCGACATCTACCGCAAGCTGCGCCCCGGCGAGCCGCCGACGCGCGAGTCGGCCCAGGCGCTCCTGGAGAACCTGTTCTTCAAGGACAAGCGCTACGACATGGCCAAGGTCGGTCGCTACAAGGCCAACAAGAAGCTCGGTCTCGACATCGACAACTCGGTCGGCACGCTGACCGAGGAGGATGTCGCCACCACCATCGAGTACCTCGTCCGGCTGCACGCCGGCGAGACCACGATGACCGTGGGTTCCGGTGACTCCGCGCGGGAGATCCCGGTCGAGACCGACGACATCGACCACTTCGGCAACCGGCGCCTGCGCACCGTCGGCGAGCTGATCCAGAACCAGGTCCGGGTCGGTCTGTCCCGCACCGAGCGGGTCGTCCGCGAGCGGATGACCACCCAGGACGTCGAGGCCATCACGCCGCAGACCCTGATCAACACCCGGCCGATCACGGCCGCGATCCGGGAGTTCTTCGGCACCTCGCAGCTGTCACAGTTCATGGACCAGCACAACCCACTGGCCGGACTGACCCACAAGCGTCGTCTGTCGGCGCTTGGCCCGGGCGGTCTGTCCCGTGAGCGCGCCGGCATGGAGGTCCGCGACGTCCACCCGTCGCACTACGGCCGCATGTGCCCGATCGAGACCCCCGAGGGTCCGAACATCGGTCTGATCGGCTCGCTGGCCTCCTTCGCGCGGGTCAACCCGTTCGGCTTCATCGAGACGCCGTACCGCAAGGTCGTCGACGGTGTCGTCACCTCGCAGATCGACTACCTGACCGCCGACGAGGAGGACCGCTTCGTCGTCGCCCAGGCGAACGCCCAGCTCAACGAGGACGGTTCCTTCGCCGACGAGCGCGTGCTGGTCCGCCGCAAGGGCGGCGAGGTCGACCTGATCTCGCCCTCGGGCGTGGAGTACATCGACGTCTCGCCGCGCCAGATGGTGTCGGTCGCGACGGCGATGATCCCGTTCCTCGAGCACGACGACGCGAACCGCGCGCTGATGGGCGCGAACATGCAGCGCCAGTCCGTGCCGCTGCTGCGCTCGGAGTCGCCGCTGGTCGGTACCGGCATGGAGCTGCGTGCCGCCGTCGACGCCGGTGACGTCGTCACCGCCGAGTCCGCCGGTGTCGTCGAGGAGCTGTGCGCCGACTACATCACCGTCATGGACGACGAGGGCCAGCGTCAGACCTACCGTCTGAACAAGTTCCGCCGCTCGAACCAGGGCACCTGCAACAACCAGAAGCCCATCGTCGACGAGGGGCAGCGGGTCGAGGTGGGCCAGGTGCTCGCCGACGGTCCCTGCACCGAGAACGGTGAGATGGCGCTGGGCAAGAACCTGCTCGTGGCGATCATGCCGTGGGAGGGCCACAACTACGAGGACGCGATCATCCTGTCGCAGCGCCTCGTGCAGGACGACGTGCTCACCTCGATCCACATCGAGGAGCACGAGATCGACGCGCGCGACACGAAGCTGGGCGCCGAGGAGATCACCCGGGACATCCCGAACGTCTCCGAGGACGTGCTGGCCGACCTCGACGAGCGCGGCATCATCCGGATCGGCGCCGAGGTCCAGCCCGGCGACATCCTGGTCGGCAAGGTCACGCCCAAGGGCGAGACCGAGCTGACCCCGGAGGAGCGCCTGCTCCGCGCGATCTTCGGTGAGAAGGCGCGCGAGGTCCGCGACACCTCGCTGAAGGTCCCGCACGGCGAGAACGGCAAGGTCATCGGCATCCGGGTCTTCTCCCGCGACGACGACGACGAGCTGGCCCCGGGCGTCAACGAGCTGGTCCGCGTCTACGTGGCCCAGAAGCGCAAGATCTCCGACGGCGACAAGCTCGCCGGCCGGCACGGCAACAAGGGCGTCATCGGCAAGATCCTCCCGCAGGAGGACATGCCGTTCCTCCCGGACGGCACGCCGGTCGACATCATCCTGAACACCCACGGTGTGCCGCGTCGTATGAACATCGGCCAGATCCTGGAGACCCACCTCGGGTGGATCGCCAAGTCCGGCTGGGAGATCGAGGGCAAGCCCGAGTGGGCGGCGCAGATGCCCGAGGAGCTCTACTCGGTGCCCGCCGACACGAACACCGCGACGCCGGTGTTCGACGGTGCGCGCGAGCACGAGATCACGGGTCTGCTCGGCTCGACCCGCCCCAACCGGGACGGCGAGCGGATGGTCGGTCCGGACGGCAAGGCGCAGCTGCTCGACGGCCGCTCCGGTGAGCCGTACCCGTTCCCGGTCGCGGTCGGCTACATGTACATCCTGAAGCTGGCCCACCTGGTGGACGACAAGATCCACGCCCGGTCGACCGGCCCCTACTCGATGATCACCCAGCAGCCGCTGGGCGGTAAGGCGCAGTTCGGTGGCCAGCGCTTCGGTGAGATGGAGTGCTGGGCGATGCAGGCGTACGGCGCGGCCTACACCCTGCAGGAGCTGCTGACGATCAAGTCCGACGACGTCGTGGGCCGCGTGAAGGTCTACGAGGCGATCGTCAAGGGCGAGAACATCCCGGAGCCGGGGATCCCCGAGTCGTTCAAGGTGCTCCTCAAGGAGCTGCAGTCGCTCTGCCTGAACGTCGAGGTGCTCTCCAGCGACGGTGCGGCGATCGAGATGCGGGACGCCGACGACGAAGACCTCGAGCGTGCCGCGGCGAACCTGGGCATCAACCTGTCCAGCCGCCCGGGCTCGGAGTCGATGACCGTCGACGACGTCGTCAACTGACCCCCGTCCGACCAGCCGCCCTTTAAACGAAGAAACAGAGGACATACGTGCTCGACGTCAACTTCTTCGACGAACTGCGCATCGGCCTGGCCACCGCCGAGGGCATCCGCCAGTGGTCGCACGGTGAGGTCAAGAAGCCCGAGACCATCAACTACCGCACCCTGAAGCCGGAGAAGGACGGGCTCTTCTGCGAGAAGATCTTCGGTCCGACCCGGGACTGGGAGTGCTACTGCGGCAAGTACAAGCGCGTCCGGTTCAAGGGCATCATCTGCGAGCGCTGCGGCGTGGAGGTCACGCGCGCCAAGGTGCGTCGTGAGCGGATGGGCCACATCGAGCTGGCCGCCCCGGTCACGCACATCTGGTACTTCAAGGGCGTCCCGAGCCGGCTGGGCTACCTGCTCGACCTGGCTCCCAAGGACCTCGAGAAGATCATCTACTTCGCGGCGTACGTGATCACCTCGGTGAACACCGAGCTGCGGCACAACGACATGTCCACGCTCGAGAACGAGATGAGCGTGGAGCGCCGCCGGGTCGAGCAGACCCGCGACGCCGACCTCGAGGCCCGCGCCCAGAAGCTCGAGCAGGACCTCGCCGAGCTCGAGGCCGAGGGTGCCAAGGGCGACGTCCGCCGCAAGGTCAAGGACGGCGGCGAGCGCGAGATGCGCCAGCTGCGCGACCGCGCCCAGCGCGAGCTGGACCGGCTCGACGAGATCTGGACGACGTTCACCAAGCTCGACGTCCAGCAGCTCATCGCGGACGAGTCCATCTACCGCGAGCTCTACGACCGCTACGGCGACTACTTCACCGGTGCCATGGGTGCCGAGGCGATCCAGAAGCTGCTGGAGAACTTCGACATCCCGGCCGAGGCCGAGAAGCTGCGCGAGATCATCCGGTCCGGCAAGGGCCAGAAGAAGCTGCGTGCGCTCAAGCGCCTCAAGGTCGTCGCGGCGTTCCAGACCACCGGCAACTCGCCGATGGGCATGGTGCTCGACTGCGTCCCGGTCATCCCGCCGGACCTGCGCCCGATGGTGCAGCTCGACGGTGGCCGCTTCGCGACCTCGGACCTGAACGACCTGTACCGCCGGGTCATCAACCGGAACAACCGCCTCAAGCGACTGATCGACCTCGGCGCGCCCGAGATCATCGTCAACAACGAGAAGCGGATGCTCCAGGAGTCCGTCGACGCGCTGTTCGACAACGGCCGTCGCGGCCGGCCGGTGACCGGGCCGGGCAACCGCCCGCTCAAGTCGCTGTCCGACCTGCTCAAGGGCAAGCAGGGCCGGTTCCGCCAGAACCTGCTCGGCAAGCGCGTCGACTACTCGGGCCGTTCGGTCATCGTCGTCGGCCCGCAGCTGAAGCTGCACCAGTGCGGTCTGCCCAAGCAGATGGCGCTGGAGCTGTTCAAGCCGTTCGTGATGAAGCGCCTGGTGGACCTCAACCACGCGCAGAACATCAAGTCGGCCAAGCGGATGGTCGAGCGCGGCCGCTCGCAGGTGTGGGACGTGCTCGAGGAGGTCATCTCCGAGCACCCCGTGCTGCTGAACCGTGCGCCCACGCTGCACCGTCTCGGCATCCAGGCCTTCGAGCCGCAGCTGGTGGAGGGCAAGGCCATCCAGCTGCACCCGCTGGTCTGCGAGGCGTTCAACGCGGACTTCGACGGTGACCAGATGGCGGTGCACCTGCCGCTGTCGGCCGAGGCGCAGTCCGAGGCCCGGGTCCTGATGCTGTCGTCGAACAACATCCTGTCCCCGGCGTCGGGTCGCCCGCTGGCGATGCCGCGTCTGGACATGGTCACGGGTCTGTACCACCTGACCCGTCTCCGCGAGGACGCCCACGGCGCCGGGAACCACTACGGCTCCGCGGCCGAGGCGATCATGGCCTACGACCGCAAGGTCCTCCACCTGCAGGCGCCGATCAAGATCCGGCTCCCGCACGTCACGCCGACCCCGGGCGCCGCGGCCGAGACCGTGACCGAGGACGGCGTCTGGACCGCGGAGACCACGCTCGGGCGGGTGCTGTTCAACGAGCTCCTGCCGGCGGACTACCCGTTCGTCAACGAGCCGCTGCCGAAGAAGCGTCAGGCCACGATCGTCAACGAGCTGGCCGAGCGCTACTCGATGACCGAGGTCGCGCAGGTCCTGGACCGGCTGAAGGACGCGGGCTTCTACTGGGCCACGCGCTCCGGCGTCACGATCTCGATCGCGGACGTGCTGGTCCCGCCGGCCAAGGCGGGCATCCTCGAGGAGTACGAGGCGAAGGCCGACCAGATCAACAAGCGCTACCAGCGTGGTGCCCTGTCGCACCAGGAGCGCAACGACGAGATGGTCAAGATCTGGAGCCGGGCGACCGAGGAGGTCGCCAAGGCGATGGAGCAGAACTTCCCCGAGGACAACCCGATCCCGACGATCGTGCAGTCCGGGGCCGCGGGCAACATGACCCAGATCCGCCAGCTGGCGGGTATGAAGGGTCTGGTCGCGAACCCCAAGGGCGAGTTCATCCCGCGTCCGATCAAGGCCTCGTACCGCGAGGGTCTGTCGGTGCTGGAGTACTTCATCTCCACGCACGGCACCCGTAAGGGTCTGGCGGACACCGCGCTGCGGACCGCGGACTCCGGGTACCTGACCCGTCGTCTGGTCGACGTGTCGCAGGACGTCATCGTCCGCGAGGTCGACTGCGGCACCGAGCGCGCCATCCCGATGGCGGTCACCGAGGAGACGAGCGACGGTCGGTTCATCCCGCACCGTTACCTGCGCACCTCGGTGTACGCCCGGACCTCCGGCGAGGAGATCACCGGACCGGACGGCACGGTGCTCGTCCGCAAGGGCGACGACCTCGGCGACACCGTGCTCGACGCGCTCGTGGCGGCCGGTGTCAAGACGGTCCGGGTCCGGTCCGCGCTGACCTGCGCCTCGGCCACCGGTATCTGCGCGATGTGCTACGGCCGCTCGATGGCCACCGGCAAGCTGGTGGACGTCGGCGAGGCCGTCGGCATCGTCGCCGCGCAGTCCATCGGTGAGCCCGGCACCCAGCTGACGATGCGTACGTTCAAGCAGGGTGGCGTCGCGGGCGACGACATCACGACCGGTCTGCCGCGTGTCACCGAGCTGTTCGAGGCCCGGGTCCCGCGCGGCAAGGCGCCGATCGCCGACGTCGACGGCCGCATCCGCATCGAGGACGGCGACCGGTTCTGGAAGATCACGCTGATCCCGGACGACGGCGGCGAGGAGATCGTCTACGAGAAGCTGTCCAAGCGGCAGTGGCTCGGGATGACCACCGTCGACGGCACCGAGCGTCCGCTCGCGGACGGCGACCACGTGACGGTCGGCCAGCTGCTCCTCGAGGGCATGGCGGACCCGCACGAGGTGCTGCGTGTCATGGGCCCGCGTGAGGTGCAGCTGCACCTCGTGCGTGAGGTGCAGAAGGTGTACCGCACGCAGAGCGTGGACATCCACGACAAGCACATCGAGGTCATCGTCCGGCAGATGCTGCGCCGGGTCACGATCATCGACTCGGGTGCGACCGAGTTCCTGCCCGGCGCACTGGCCGAGCGGGGCGAGTTCGAGTCCGAGAACCGCCGGGTCGTCGCCGAGGGGCTGGAGCCGGCGTCGGGCCGTCCGGTCCTGATGGGGATCACCAAGGCCTCGCTGGCGACGGAGTCGTGGCTGTCCGCGGCGTCGTTCCAGGAGACCACCCGCATCCTCACCGATGCCGCGATCAACGGAAAGCGCGACAAGCTCGTCGGGCTCAAGGAGAACGTGATCATCGGTAAGCTGATCCCGGCCGGTACCGGCATCAACCGGTACCGCAACATCCAGGTCCAGCCGACCGAGGAGGCCCGCGCGGCCGCCTACGCGCTGCCGAGCTACGACGACGGCTACTACAGCCCGGACGTCTTCGGCACGGGCACCGGTGCCGCGGTGCCGCTGGACGACTACGACTTCGGTCGCGACTACCGCTAGCGCGCAGCGCGCATCAGCGCTGAGGTAGCCGCTCGGTCCGGACCCGCGACGGTGGGTCCGGACCGTGACCGAGGAGGTCCCGGACGGGGCCGGACACCGCTCTCCCGTGGCGGTGACCGGCCCCGTTCGTGCGTCCGGGGCCTGTGCCCCGGTGCGGGCCTCAGCGCAGGCAGTCCGCGCGCAGGGCGGAGCCCAGCGCGCGCAGCGAGGCGTCGGCCTCGGCGAGCAGCCCGGCCAGGGTCGGGAAGGCGTGCCACATGCCGGGTGCGCGCTCGTAGGTGACCGGGGTCCCGGCCGCGCGGGCACGCTCGACGAGGGTGTCGGCGTCGTCGACGAGGATCTCGTCGGCGCCGGCGACGACGTGCAGCGGCGGCAGCCCCGCCAGGTCGGCGTCCAGCGGCAGGAGCTCGGGGGCCCCGGTGTGCGGGCCCGCGTAGTCGGCGACGGCGTCGGGCAGCCACGACGGGTCCAGCATCGCGTCGGAGGCGACGTTGCGGGTGAGCGCGTCGGCGGTGCAGGACAGGTCCAGCCACGGCGAGATCAGCCCGATCGAGCCCGGGAGGTCCTCACCGGCGGCGCGCAGCCGCAGCAGCAGCGACATCGTCAGCCCGCCGCCCGCCGAGTCGCCGGCCACCGCGATGTGCCGAGCCGGGATCCCCGCGGCGCGCAGGGCGGTCCAGACGGCGTACGCGTCGTCGAGGGCGGCCGGGAACGGGTGCTCCGGCGCGAGCCGGTAGTGCGGTGCGAGGACGGCGCTCCCGGTGGCGTGCGCGAGCCCCGCGAGCAGCGGCCGGTGCGACGACGACGACCCCACCAGGTACCCGCCGCCGTGCAGGTAGAGCACCCGGTGCGGGGCGAGCGGCCCGGGCGGTGCGACCACCGCGGTGGGCACCCCGCCGAGCGTCCCGAGGCCCCGGCGGGTGCCGCGGGGGAGCGGGAGGGACGCGCCGACGAGGTCGAGTCCACGCCGCCGGAGGGCGACGGGTAGTGTGGGACCGAGCAAGGGCGCGATGAGTGCTCGCGTGGCGAGGCGGTTGACGGCCGTCGGCAGGTGCATACCGGACCGTAACCGTCCCTCCGTCGCCGTCGTCCACAGGGTGATCCACACCGTGATCGACACGGCGGGATCCCGTTGGGACACAGTCATCGCCCACCACCGATCCGACCGCGACGAGCGGCCGTCGATCTGCGACGAGCGGGTGAGTCCGCTTGCCAGAGGCGGCGTCGTACGGCATCGTCGGGTCACCACAGGTCTCCTCCGGAGTGTCATCCCGGGGGATCCGAGGACCATCGAAGCCCCCGATGGACCCGAAGGCAGGTCCGAGGCGAACGCCCGGAACGGACCCGCTTTGACCGCCTTGAAGAGGGCCGGGTACTCTCGTGTTCTGTGCTCGGCTCCGGTCGGGCAGGTCCGCGTGTCCCGTGGTGTGCACCGATCCGATGGTTCCGACCCTCAGGTCTGTGGTTGCGCCCCGGAGCAGGGCACGCCGGACGTCCCGGCAGCCTCCGCGGGGCCCTTCCGGCCCCGAGCGTGCCCGGGACGACACGCCCGACCTCGGGGTCCGGCGCGACGGTGGCGGAGTCCGGTGAGAGCCGGCAGCCACGCCGGCGCCCGGAGTCCGGGACACCGAACCACGATCACCAGTGTCACGGCGAGCAAGACAGTCGAGCCACGTCGACGGGAAGAAGTAGACGGTTCATGCCCACGATCCAGCAGCTGGTCCGCAAGGGCCGCGAGGACAAGGTCTCCAAGACCAAGACCGCCGCGCTGAAGGGAAGCCCCCAGCGCCGCGGGGTCTGCACCCGCGTGTACACCACCACGCCCAAGAAGCCGAACTCGGCCCTGCGCAAGGTCGCCCGTGTGCGCCTGTCCAGCGGCATCGAGGTCACCGCGTACATCCCCGGTGAGGGCCACAACCTGCAGGAGCACAGCATCGTGCTCGTGCGTGGTGGTCGTGTGAAGGACCTCCCCGGCGTGCGCTACAAGGTCATCCGGGGGTCGCTGGACACCCAGGGCGTGAAGAACCGCAAGCAGTCCCGCAGCCGCTACGGCGCGAAGAAGGAGAAGAGCTGATGCCCCGCAAGGGCCCCGCCCCGAAGCGTCCGCTGGTCTCGGACCCGGTCTACGGCTCGCCGCTGGTCACCCAGCTGGTGAACAAGGTCCTCAAGGACGGAAAGCGGTCGCTCGCCGAGCGCATCGTCTACGCCGCCCTCGAGGGCACCCGTGACAAGACCGGCACCGACCCGGTCGTCACGCTGAAGCGCGCTCTCGACAACGTGAAGCCGGCCCTCGAGGTCCGCAGCCGCCGCGTCGGTGGCGCGACCTACCAGGTCCCCGTCGAGGTCCGTGCCGTCCGGCAGACCACCCTGGGGCTGCGTTGGCTGGTCACCTACTCCGGTCAGCGCCGCGAGAAGACCATGGTCGAGCGCCTCATGAACGAGCTGCTCGACGCCAGCAACGGCCTCGGCGCCAGCGTCAAGCGGCGCGAGGACATGCACAAGATGGCGGAGTCGAACCGCGCCTTCGCCCACTACCGCTGGTGACCGGCCGACCGTCGGGCGCCATCTCGCGATCGAGGGAGAGCTGAGCTAGTGGCAGCACAGGACGTGCTGACGGACCTGACCAAGGTCCGCAACATCGGCATCATGGCCCACATCGACGCCGGTAAGACGACCACCACCGAGCGGATCCTGTTCTACACCGGGATCAACTACAAGATCGGTGAGGTCCACGACGGCGGCGCCACGATGGACTGGATGGAGGAGGAGCAGAAGCGCGGCATCACGATCACGTCCGCCGCGACGACCTGCTTCTGGAAGAACCACCAGATCAACATCATCGACACCCCCGGGCACGTCGACTTCACCGTCGAGGTGGAGCGGTCGCTGCGGGTGCTCGACGGTGCGGTCGCGGTCTTCGACGGCAAGGAGGGGGTCGAGCCGCAGTCCGAGCAGGTCTGGCGGCAGGCCACCAAGTACGACGTCCCCCGCATCTGCTTCGTCAACAAGATGGACAAGCTGGGCGCGGACTTCTACTTCACCATCCAGACCATCAAGGACCGGCTGAACGCGACGCCGCTCCCGCTGCAGATCCCGATCGGCTCCGAGAACGACTTCATCGGTGTCGTCGACCTGGTCGAGATGCGTGCGCTCACCTGGCGCGGCGAGGTCGCCAAGGGTGAGGACTACACCGTCGAGGAGATCCCGACGGAGCTCCAGGCCAAGGCCGAGGAGTACCGCACCCAGCTCATCGAGGCGGTCGCCGAGACCGACGACGAGCTCATGGAGCTCTACCTCGGTGGCGAGGACCTGACCGTCGAGCAGATCAAGAACGGCGTGCGCCGGCTGGTCAACGACCGCGCCGCGTACCCGGTCCTCTGCGGCTCGGCGTTCAAGAACAAGGGTGTCCAGCCGATGCTGGACGCGGTGATCGACTACCTGCCGTCGCCGTACGACGTGCCGCCGGTCGAGGGTTTCCTCACCGACGGTGAGACGCCGGCGAGCCGCAAGCCGTCGAAGGACGAGCCGTTCTCGGCGCTGGCCTTCAAGATCGCCGCGCACCCGTTCTTCGGCAAGCTGACCTACATCCGGGTCTACTCGGGTCAGGTCGCCGCCGGCGCCCAGGTCATCAACTCGACCAAGGACCGGAAGGAGCGCATCGGGAAGCTCTTCCAGATGCACTCCAACAAGGAGAACCCGGTCGACGAGGCCGTGGCCGGCCACATCTACGCGGTCATCGGTCTGAAGGACACGACCACCGGTGACACGCTCTGCGACCCGCAGAACCCGATCGTCCTCGAGTCGATGACCTTCCCGGACCCGGTCATCCAGGTCGCCGTCGAGCCCAAGTCGAAGGCGGACCAGGAGAAGCTCTCCCTGGCGATCCAGAAGCTGGCCGAGGAGGACCCGACGTTCCAGGTCTCCCTGGACGACGAGACCGGCCAGACCATCATCGCCGGTATGGGCGAGCTGCACCTCGAGGTGCTGGTCAACCGGATGAAGTCCGACTACAAGGTCGAGGCCAACATCGGCAAGCCGCAGGTGGCCTACCGGGAGACCATCAAGAAGGCCGTCGAGAAGTTCGAGTACACGCACAAGAAGCAGACCGGTGGTTCGGGCCAGTTCGCCCGCGTCATCATCAAGCTCGAGCCGCTCACCAGCGGCGACGGTGCGCTGTACGAGTTCGAGAACAAGGTCACCGGTGGCCGTGTCCCGCGGGAGTACATCCCGTCGGTCGACGCCGGTGCCCAGGACGCCATGCAGTACGGCATCCAGGCCGGCTACCCCGTGGTCGGGGTGAAGCTCACGCTGCTGGACGGTCAGCACCACGAGGTCGACTCCTCGGAGATGGCCTTCAAGGTCGCCGGTTCCATGGCGTTCAAGGAGGCGGCCCGCAAGGCGAGCCCCGCCATCCTCGAGCCGATGATGGCCGTCGAGGTGATGACGCCCGAGGACTACATGGGCGACGTCATCGGTGACCTGAACTCCCGCCGCGGCCAGATCCAGGCCATGGAGGAGCGGGCCGGTGCCCGTGTCGTCAAGGCGACCGTGCCGCTGTCCGAGATGTTCGGCTACGTCGGCGACCTGCGGTCGCGGACCCAGGGCCGGGCGAACTACACGATGGTCTTCGACTCCTACGCCGAGGTTCCGGCGAACGTGGCGAAGGAGATCATCGCGAAGGCCACGGGCGAGTAAGAGCTCCCCGGGGCGGGCCCCAGTGCCCGACCTGCTCGGAGGGTGCGGTCCGCGGATCGGTAAGGTCCGCGGCCCGCACCACCCGACACCGACAGACCTGCCGTCAGCACGGCGGAGTACAGACACGAGTCCAGGAGGACCCAGCAGTGGCGAAGGCGAAGTTCGAGCGGACCAAGCCGCACGTCAACATCGGCACCATCGGTCACATCGACCACGGCAAGACCACGCTGACGGCGGCCATCACCAAGGTTCTGCACGACAAGTTCCCGACCCTCAACGAGGCGTCGGCGTTCGACATGATCGACAAGGCGCCCGAAGAGCGCCAGCGCGGTATCACGATCTCGATCGCGCACGTCGAGTACCAGACCGAGAAGCGGCACTACGCGCACGTCGACTGCCCCGGGCACGCCGACTACGTGAAGAACATGATCACCGGTGCCGCCCAGATGGACGGCGCGATCCTGGTGGTCGCCGCGACCGACGGCCCGATGCCCCAGACCCGTGAGCACGTGCTGCTCGCGCGTCAGGTCGGCGTGCCGTACATCGTCGTCGCCCTGAACAAGGCGGACATGGTCGACGACGAGGAGATCATGGAGCTCGTCGAGATGGAGGTCCGCGAGCTGCTGTCGGCTCAGGACTACCCGGGCGACGACCTCCCGATCGTGCGCGTCTCGGCGCTGAAGGCGCTCGAGGGCGACGACAAGTGGGCCGAGGCCATCGTCGAGCTCATGGACGCGGTCGACGAGGCCATCCCGGAGCCCGAGCGCGACGTCGAGAAGCCGTTCCTCATGCCCGTCGAGGACGTCTTCACGATCACCGGTCGCGGCACGGTCGTCACCGGCCGTATCGAGCGCGGCATCGTCAAGGTCAACGAGACCGTCGACATCGTCGGGATCCGGCCGAACAAGACCTCGACCACCGTCACCGGTGTCGAGATGTTCCGCAAGATCCTCGACGAGGGTCGCGCCGGCGAGAACGTCGGTCTGCTCCTGCGCGGTATCAAGCGTGAGGACGTGGAGCGCGGCCAGGTCGTCGTGAAGCCGGGTTCGATCACCCCGCACACCGAGTTCGAGGGCCAGGTGTACATCCTGGGCAAGGACGAGGGCGGCCGTCACACCCCGTTCTTCAACAACTACCGTCCGCAGTTCTACTTCCGGACGACCGACGTGACCGGCGTCGTGACCCTCCCGCAGGGCACCGAGATGGTCATGCCGGGTGACAACACCACCATGAGCGTTCAGCTGATCCAGCCGATCGCCATGGAGGAGGGCCTGCAGTTCGCCATCCGTGAGGGTGGCCGCACCGTGGGCGCCGGCCAGGTCACCAAGATCAACGCGTGACGTGACGGGGTCGTCCCACCAGGGGCGGCCCCGTTACCCACCCCCCCGGTCGAGGGTGCCGCACAGCGGTGTGTCATCCTTGACGGGTTGCACGATGAGCATGGCGCGTGGGAGCGCCGCCCCTGTTCCCGGTTCCCGGTAGTTCAGAGGTCGCGAACCACGCGCCATGTTCGTTGTCAGCCCCGGTACCACGGTCCGCTGTGAGGCCGGGGAGATTCCGAGCGACATGCCCGCCCCAGATGGGGGTGGGACGCGGTGACCCGGGCAGAACCATGCGGGTAGGGCGCGACACGCCCGACCTCGTGGACCGGAGAGCCCCGGCAGGACGAGTGCTCCAGGGAACTGGACGCGCGACTCCGGGCCGACAGAGACCTGAACAGAGCACGGGCCGCAGCCGGCCCGCCGGACATCCGGTGGCAGCACGGCGCGAGTTCTTACGGGGCCGAACCGCGACACCCCCGCGGCAGGAAGAAGAGGACGACCGACGACCATGGCGGGACAGAAGATCCGCATCAGGCTCAAGGCCTATGACCACGAGGCAATCGACGCGTCTGCTCGCAAGATCGTGGAGACCGTGACGCGTACCGGTGCCCGGGTCGTCGGCCCCGTGCCGCTGCCTACCGAGAAGAACGTGTACTGCGTCATCCGCTCGCCGCACAAGTACAAGGACTCGCGCGAGCACTTCGAGATGCGCACGCACAAGCGACTCATCGACATCCTCGACCCGACGCCCAAGACGGTCGACGCGCTCATGCGCATCGACCTGCCGGCGAGCGTCGACGTCAACATTCAGTGACGGCGGGGTGGAGACGATGACTGCTGCATTCAAGAAGACGACTGCCACCAAGCAGACGAAGAAGGTCACCGGCCTCCTGGGCACCAAGCTCGGGATGACCCAGTTGTTCGACGAGAACAACCGCATCGTGCCGGTCACCGTGGTCCAGCTCGGACCGAACGTCGTGACGCAGGTGCGCTCGCAGGAGACCGACGGCTACACCGCCGTCCAGCTGGCCTACGGGGCCATCGACCCGCGCAAGGTGAACAAGCCGGAGTCCGGCCACTTCGCCAAGGCCGGCGTCACCCCCCGTCGCCACGTCCTGGAGCTCCGCACCTCCGACGCCGCCGAGTACACCACCGGCCAGGAGGTCACCGTCGAGGCGTTCGCCGAGGTGGCCGAGGTCGACGTGGTGGGCGTTACCAAGGGCAAGGGCTTCGCCGGTGTCATGAAGCGCCACGGGTTCAAGGGCCTGGGCGCCTCGCACGGCACGCAGCGCAAGCACCGTTCGCCGGGCTCCATCGGCGGCTGCGCCACCCCGGGCCGCGTGTTCAAGGGTGTGCGGATGGCCGGCCGGATGGGTTCCGACCGCCAGACCACGCAGAACCTGAAGGTCCACCGGGTGGACGCCGAGCGCGGGCTGCTGCTCGTCAAGGGCGCCGTCCCCGGTCCGCGCGGTGGCCTCGTCGTGGTGAAGACCCCCGCGAAGGGTGATGGCAAGTGAGCACCGTGCAGATCAAGACCCCCGAGGGTTCCGCCTCCGGCAGCGTCGAGCTCCCGGACCACGTCTTCGACGTGACGGCGAACATCGCCCTCATGCACCAGGTGGTGACCGCGCAGCTCAACGCCGCGCGTCAGGGCACGCACGACGTGAAGGGCCGCGGCGAGGTCCGCGGCGGTGGCAAGAAGCCGTACCGGCAGAAGGGCACCGGTCGCGCCCGTCAGGGCTCGATCCGCGCGCCGCAGTTCGCCGGTGGTGGCATCGTCCACGGCCCGACGCCGCGCGACTACTCGCAGCGGACCCCGAAGAAGATGAAGGCCGCCGCCCTGCGTGGCGCCCTCTCCGACCGGGCCCGCGCCGGAGCCGTGCACGTCGTGTCCGCCTTCGCCGAGGGTGACGCGCCGTCGACCAAGTCCGCCCGCAAGGTGATCGAGGCCGTCGTGCCCGACGCCCGCCGGGTGCTCGCGGTCGTCGAGCGTTCTGCCGAGAACGCCCTGCTGAGCCTGCGCAACCTGCCGCAGGTCCACCTGATCGCGCCCGACCAGCTGAACACCCACGACGTGCTCGTCAACGACGTCGTGCTGTTCACGCAGGCGGCGCTGGACGAGTTCCTGGCCGGCCCGATCGCGAAGCCGAAGGCTGCCGGCCGCCGCGCTGAGGAGGCCGACAAGTGATCACGGACCCGCGGGACGTGCTGCTCGCGCCGGTCGTCTCGGAGAAGAGCTACGGGCTGCTCGACGAGCGCCAGTACACCTTCGTCGTGGCACCGGACGCGAACAAGACCCAGATCAAGATCGCCGTGGAGAAGGTGTTCGGGGTCAAGGTGACCAGCGTGAACACGCTGAACCGCCCGGGCAAGCGCAAGCGCTCCCGCACCGGCTACGGCAAGCGCAAGGACACCAAGCGCGCGATCGTCACGCTCTCCGAGGAGAGCAAGGCGATCGACGTCTTCGGTGGCCCGGCGAGCTGAGGGAGCGAGCTGACCCATGGCCATTCGTAAGTACAAGCCGACCACCCCGGGCCGTCGTGGCTCGAGCGTGTCGGACTTCGCCGAGATCACCCGCGACACCCCCGAGAAGTCGCTGCTGCGTCCGCTGCACAACAAGGGCGGCCGCAACGCGCACGGGCGGATCACCACCCGTCACCAGGGTGGCGGGCACAAGCGCGCCTACCGTCTGATCGACTTCCGTCGTCACGACAAGGACGGCGTGCCGGCGAAGGTCGCGCACATCGAGTACGACCCGAACCGCACCTCGCGGATCGCACTGCTGCACTACGCCGACGGCGAGAAGCGCTACATCATCGCGCCGGCGAAGCTCAAGCAGGGCGACAAGATCGAGAACGGTCCCCGGGCCGACATCAAGGTGGGTAACAACCTGCCGCTGCGCAACATCCCGACGGGCACCGTCGTGCACGCGATCGAGCTCCGCCCCGGTGGCGGCGCGAAGATCGCGCGCTCGGCCGGTGTCGGCGTCCAGCTGGTCGCCAAGGACGGGCCCTACGCGCAGCTGCGGATGCCCTCCGGCGAGATCCGCTACGTCGACGTGCGCTGCCGCGCCACCGTCGGCGAGGTGGGCAACTCGGAGCACGCCAACATCAACTGGGGCAAGGCCGGCCGTATGCGGTGGAAGGGCAAGCGCCCGACCGTCCGTGGTGTCGTCATGAACCCGGTGGACCACCCGCACGGTGGTGGTGAGGGCAAGACCTCCGGTGGCCGCCACCCGGTGAACCCGGTGGGCACGCCCGAGGGCCGTACCCGCAAGAACAAGCCGTCCGACAAGTTGATCGTCCGCCGGCGCCGTACCGGCAAGAAGCGCTGAGCAGGGAGGTAAGACATGCCGCGCAGCCTGAAGAAGGGCCCCTTCGTGGACGACCACCTGCTCAAGAAGGTGGACGCCCTCAACGAGTCCGGCAAGAAGACCGTGATCCGCACGTGGTCCCGTCGGTCCACGATCATCCCGGACATGATCGGTCACACCATCGCGGTGCACGACGGCCGCAAGCACGTCCCGGTCTTCGTCTCCGACTCGATGGTCGGGCACAAGCTGGGCGAGTTCGCCCCGACCCGCACGTTCCGGGGTCACATCAAGGACGACCGCAAGGCGCGTCGGCGCTAGAAGCCGGCCCGAGTAGCGACAAGGAGAGGTGGAGAAGATGGCAGACACTGCCGAGACCACCGGCGCTGCGCTCGAGCCGACTCGTGCGCGCGCCGTGGCACGGTTCGTCCGTAGCTCGCCGATGAAGACCCGCCGCGTCGTGGACCTGGTCCGCGGCCTGCCGGTCGACGAGGCGCTGGCGATCCTGCGGTTCTCGCCGCAGGCCGCGGCGGAGCCCGTCGCGAAGGTCGTGGCGAGCGCTGCGGCCAACGCCGAGAACAACCTGGACCTGGACCCGGAGACCCTCGTGGTCGCCGTGGCGATGGTCGACGAGGGCCCGACGCTGAAGCGGATCCGGCCGCGCGCCCAGGGGCGTGCGTACCGCATCCGCAAGCGGACGAGCCACATCACCATCGAGGTCGAGTCGGTTCCGCAGAAGGCCGGCCGTCGTGGTGCGAAGGGGAGGGCCCGCTGATGGGGCAGAAGATCAACCCGCACGGCTTCCGCCTGGGCATCACCACGGACTGGAAGTCGCGCTGGTACGCCGACAAGCAGTACTCCGAGTACGTCAAGGAGGACGTCGAGATCCGCCGCATGCTCTCCAAGGGCATGGAGCGGGCCGGCATCTCCAAGGTCGAGATCGAGCGGACCCGGGACCGCGTGCGGGTGGACATCCACACCGCGCGTCCGGGCATCGTGATCGGCCGCCGTGGCGCGGAGGCCGACCGGATCCGGGGCAACCTCGAGAAGCTGACCAAGAAGCAGGTCCAGCTGAACATCCTCGAGGTCAAGAACTCCGAGTCCGACGCGCAGCTCGTCGCCCAGGGCGTCGCCGAGCAGCTGTCGAACCGGGTCGCCTTCCGGCGTGCGATGCGCAAGGCCATCCAGTCGGCCATGCGTAGCCCGCAGGTCAAGGGCATCCGGGTCCAGTGCTCGGGCCGCCTCGGCGGTGCCGAGATGTCGCGGTCGGAGTTCTACCGCGAGGGTCGGGTCCCGCTGCACACGCTGCGTGCCGACATCGACTACGGCCTGTTCGAGGCCCGGACCTCCTTCGGCCGCATCGGCGTGAAGGTCTGGATCTACAAGGGCGACGTCGTCGGCGGCCGCCGCGAGGGCGTTCCGGCCGCTGCCGAGGCCCCGGGCCGCGGTCCGCGTCGCGAGCGTCCGGCCCGGCGCCGTTCCGGTGCCTCGGGCACCACTGCGACCAGCACCGAGGCCGGGCGTGCCGCGCAGAGCGCGGGCCAGGCCGGCGGCGCCGCGACGGCGACCGCCGAGGCCCCGGCCTCCGGTGAGAACCAGAGCAACGGTGGGGAGAGCTGACCGATGCTGATCCCACGCAAGGTCAAGCACCGCAAGCAGCACCGTCCCAAGCGCAAGGGCATGGCCAGCGGTGGTACCGCGGTCACCTTCGGCGACTGGGGCATCCAGGCGCTGGAGCCGGCCTACGTGTCGAACCGACAGATCGAGTCGGCGCGTATCGCGATCAACCGGCACATCCGTCGTGGCGGGAAGATCTGGATCAACGTCTTCCCGGACATCCCGATGACCAAGAAGCCGGCCGAGGTCCGCATGGGTTCCGGTAAGGGTTCGCCCGAGAAGTGGGTCACGAACGTCAAGCCGGGCCGGGTGCTCTTCGAGATGAGCTTCCCGAACCGCGAGGTGGCGCACGAGGCTCTGACCCGTGCGATCCACAAGCTGCCCATGAAGTGCCGGATCGTGTCCCGTGAGGGTGGTGACATCTGATGGCGAGCAGTGGCAACACCAAGGCCGCCGAGCTGCGCGAGCTCTCCGACGAGGAGCTGGTCGTGCGTGTCCGGGAGGCCAAGGAGGAGCTGTTCAACCTCCGCTTCCAGATGGCCACCGGGCAGCTGGACAACAACCGGCGGCTGCGGGCCGTCCGTCACGACATCGCGCGGTGCTACACCGTCATGCGCGAGCGTGAGCTCGGCCTTTCCGCCGCACCGACCGAGAGTGAGGGCGCGGCGTGAGCAGCGATAACTCGGCTGAGACGAAGAACGAGGAGCGCGGGGAGCGCAAGGTCCGCGAGGGCCTGGTCGTGTCCGACAAGATGGAGAAGACGATCGTCGTCTCCCTCGAGGACCGGGTGAAGCACCCCCTGTACGGCAAGGTCATCCGCCGGACCAGCAAGGTCAAGGCGCACGATGAGGGGAACACCGCCGGTATCGGCGACCGTGTCCGCCTCATGGAGACCCGCCCGCTGTCGGCGACCAAGCGCTGGCGGCTGGTGGAGATCCTCGAGAAGGCCAAGTAGGAGTCGAAGTGATCCAGCAGGAGTCGCGGCTGCGCGTCGCCGACAACACCGGTGCCAAGGAGATCCTGTGCATCCGGGTGCTGGGCGGCTCCGCGCGGCGCTACGCCGGGATCGGCGACGTCATCGTCGCCACGGTCAAGGAGGCCATCCCCGGCGCCGGCGTGAAGCGTGGTGACGTCGTCAAGGCGGTCATCGTGCGCACCAAGAAGGAGAAGCGCCGTCCCGACGGCAGCTACATCCGTTTCGACGAGAACGCCGCCGTCCTGATCAAGGCGGACAACGGACCTCGGGGGACCCGTATCTTCGGCCCGGTCGGGCGCGAGCTGCGCGACCGCAAGTTCATGAGGATCATCTCCCTGGCCCCGGAGGTGCTCTGACATGAAGGCGAAGATGAAGGTCAAGAAGGGCGACACCGTTCTGGTGATCGCCGGCAAGGACAAGGGTGCACGGGGCAAGGTCATCGCGGCCTACCCGGAGCGCCAGCGCGTGCTGGTCGAGGGCGTGAACCGGATCAAGAAGCACACCCGGATCAGCCAGAACCAGCGCGGGGCCGAGAGCGGCGGGATCGTCACCCAGGAGGCCGCCATCCACGTCTCGAACGTGATGGTGTGCGACTCCGACGGCAAGCCGACCCGCATCGGCAAGAAGACCGTCGAGGGCGAGGACGGCACCACCCGCCGCGTCCGGATCTCCAGGCGCAACGGGAAGGAGATCTGAGATGACCACGGCTGAGAAGACCCTGCCGAGGCTCAAGCAGCGTTACCGCGACGAGATCCTCGACAAGCTCCGCGAGGAGTTCGGCTACACCAACGTCATGCAGATCCCCGGCCTGACCAAGGTCGTGGTGAACATGGGTGTCGGTGACGCCGCCCGCGACTCGAAGCTGATCGACGGTGCGCTGCGCGACCTGGCCACCATCACCGGCCAGAAGCCCCAGCTGCGTCGCGCCACCAAGTCCATCGCGCAGTTCAAGCTGCGTGAGGGCATGCCGATCGGTGCGAAGGTGACCCTTCGCAACGACCGGATGTGGGAGTTCCTCGACCGGCTGCTGACCATCGCGCTGCCCCGTATCCGCGACTTCCGCGGCCTCGAGAGCAACCAGTTCGACGGGCGTGGCAACTACACGTTCGGCCTGAACGAGCAGTCGATGTTCCACGAGATCGACCCGGACTCCATCGACCGGCCGCGGGGCATGGACATCACGGTCGTGACCACCGCGACCACGAACGCCGAGGGCCGGGCGCTGCTGCGCCACCTGGGCTTCCCGTTCAAGGAGAGCTGAGCGAATGGCGAAGAAGGCGCTCATCAACAAGGCGAACGCGAAGCCGAAGTTCGCCGTGCGGGGTTACACCCGTTGCAACAAGTGCGGTCGGCCGCGTGCCGTGTTCCGCAAGTTCGGCCTCTGCCGCGTGTGCCTGCGAGACATGGCGCACGCCGGCGAGCTGCCGGGTGTGAGCAAGTCCAGCTGGTGATCCGACCGCCCCGCGTCCGCGGGGCAGCGGATCCGATCGCCGCAGGCCCGCATCGGCGCGGTGCCCCGCACAGGGGCACCGCGCCGGTACGAGGAACCACGGCGGGAAAGAGATATACACCATGACGATGACCGATCCGATCGCAGACATGTTGACCCGTCTGCGGAACGCGAACTCGGCCTACCACGACCGCGTCGTGATGCCCCACTCGAAGCTGAAGGTCGCCATTGCGGAGATCCTTCAGAAGGAGGGCTACATCGCGGCACACCACACCGAGGACGCCGAGGTCGGCAAGTCCCTGGTCGTCGAGCTGAAGTACGGCCGCAACCGTGAGCGCAGCATCGCCGGTCTGCGCCGGGTCTCCAAGCCCGGTCTGCGTGTGTACGCGAAGTCGACGAATCTGCCGCGGGTCCTGGGTGGCCTCGGCATCGCGATCATCTCGACCTCTCGGGGTCTGATGACCGACCAGCAGGCCTACCGGAGCGGCGTGGGCGGGGAAGTCCTCGCCTACGTCTGGTGAGAGAGGGGTAACGAACGATGTCGCGCATCGGAAAGCTGCCCATCACCGTCCCGTCGGGCGTGGAGATCACCATCGACGGCCGCACGGTCACCGCGAAGGGCCCCAAGGGCACCCTCTCGCACACCGCTGTCGAGCCGATCACGATCGAGCGTGACGACGACGGCACGGTGCTGGTGAAGCGCCCGAACGAGGAGCGTGAGGTGCGGGCCTACCACGGCCTGACCCGCTCCCTCGTCAACAACATCGTGGTCGGCGTCAGCGCCGGCTACGAGAAGAAGCTGGAGATCCACGGCGTGGGTTACCGCGTGCAGCTGAAGGGCAAGAACCTCGAGTTCGCCCTGGGCTACTCGCACCCGGTCGTCATCGAGCCGGCGGAGGGCATCACCTTCGCGGTCGAGTCGCCGACCCGGTTCTCGGTCTCCGGCATCGACAAGCAGCTGGTCGGCGAGACCGCTGCCAACATCCGGAAGCTGCGCCGCCCCGACCCGTACAAGGGCAAGGGTGTGCGGTACGCCGGCGAGCAGGTCCGCCGCAAGGTCGGAAAGACGGGTAAGTGATGGCCGAGACGAACGAGACGGTGTCGGGTGCCGCCCGCCGCCGGATGGCGTCCCAGGTGGCGCGCAAGCGCCGCGACTCGCGCATCCGCCGGCACGCCCGGCTCCGGAAGAAGATCTCCGGGACGCCGGTGCGTCCGCGGCTGGCGGTCAACCGCTCCTCGCGGCACATCACCGTCCAGCTGATCGACGACCTGGCGGGCCACACGCTGGCCTTCGCGTCCTCCCTGGACGCCGAGGTGCGTGGCGTCGAGGGCGACAAGAAGGCCAAGGCTGCCAAGGTCGGCGAGCTCATCGCCGCTCGGGCCAAGGAAGCGGGCATCTCCGCGGTCGTGTTCGACCGCGGCGGGCTGGCCTACCACGGCCGGATCGCGGCCCTGGCCGACGCCGCCCGCGAGGGAGGCCTGGAGTTCTGATGAACCAGACCGAGAAGATCGAAGGGACTGTCTGATGCCGGGACGTACGCGGCGTGACGGCGGAGCCCCGGGTGGCAGCGGTGGGAACGACAACCGCAACAACCGGGACCGCCGGGACGGTGGCCGTGGCGGGGCGGCCCAGGACAAGACCCCGTACATCGAGCGGCTGGTCACGATCAACCGCGTGGCCAAGGTCGTCAAGGGCGGCCGCCGGTTCAGCTTCACCGCGCTGATGATCGTCGGCGACGGTGACGGCCTGGTGGGCGTCGGCTACGGCAAGGCCAAGGAGGTGCCGGCCGCGATCGCCAAGGGCGTGGAGGAGGCGAAGAAGAACTTCTTCCGCGTCCCCCGCATCGGCGGCACGATCGTGCACCGTGTGCAGGGTGAGGCCGCCGCCGGCGTCGTCATGCTGCGCCCGGCCTCCCCGGGTACCGGTGTCATCGCCGGCGGCCCGGTCCGCGCGGTGCTGGAGTGCGCGGGGATCTCGGACATCCTGTCCAAGTCCCTCGGCTCCGACAACGCCATCAACATCGTGCACGCCACGGTGGCGGCGCTTCAGTCGGTGCAGCGTCCGGAGGAGGTCGCGGCCCGCCGCGGTCTGCCGCTGGAGGACGTCGCCCCGGCGAGCATGATGCGCCAGCGCGCCGAGGCCGACGCGGCGAAGGTGTGAGCGACATGGCCACATGGAAGATCACCCAGGTGAAGAGCCGGATCGGGACCAAGCAGAACCAGCGCGACACGCTGCGTTCGCTCGGTCTGCGCAAGATCCGGCAGTCGGTGGTGCGTGAGGCGGACCCGCAGACCCGCGGTTACGTCCACACCGTGCGCCACCTCGTGACGGTGGAGGAGGTGCAGCCGTGAGCGAGAACGAGAACTCCGTGATCAAGCTGCACGACCTGCGGCCGGCCCCGGGCTCGAAGAAGGCGCGGACCCGTGTGGGTCGCGGTGAGGGCTCCAAGGGCAAGACCGCCGGTCGCGGTACCAAGGGCACCAAGGCCCGCAAGACGGTGTCCCCGCGCTTCGAGGGCGGGCAGATGCCGCTGCACATGCGGCTCCCGAAGCTCAAGGGCTTCAAGAACCGCTTCAAGGTCGAGTACCAGGTCGTGAACGTCGGCGAGCTGGCCGTCCTGTTCCCGCAGGGGGGCGAGGTCGGCCCGGCCGAGCTGGTCGAGGCGGGCGCGGTGCGCAAGAACCAGCTCGTGAAGGTCCTCGGCGAGGGCGAGCTCTCGGGCGTCGCCCTGACCGTGAAGGCCCACAAGTTCTCCGCGTCCGCGCGCGAGAAGATCTCGGCGGCGGGCGGCTCCGTCTCCGAGCTGTAGGCCCCACCGCACGTCCCCCGGCGCCGTCCGTGGCGCCGGGTCCACCCCAGGTGGACCCGGCCCGTGGGCGGCGCCGAGGCGTTCCCGGGCCGCTGTTACAGTCACGTCCGGACCGAGTGTCCACCGATTACCTGGCGCGCCTCGAGGCGCGCAGCCCCCGCCGGTACACACCGGCCCGGGTGTCCCGCGAGGCGCGGAACGCGCGTCGACCAACCCGGCCGACCCCTCAGGGGCCGGCGCAGGCGGTGTCGGGCCGCCGACGTCGTAGGAGGATCACCGAGTGCTCAGCGCAGTCCGGGCGGCCCTGACCACGCCGGATCTCCGCAAGAAGATCCTCTTCACGCTGGCGATCGTGGCGGTGTACCGGCTCGGGGCGAACATCCCCTCGCCGGGGGTGTCGTACCCCAACATCCAGGAATGTGTCCGTCAGGTCGAGGGCGGCGACAACGCCAGCGTCTACTCCCTGATCAACCTGTTCTCCGGTGGGGCGCTGCTCCAGCTGTCGATCTTCGCGCTGGGCATCATGCCCTACATCACCGCGAGCATCATCGTGCAGCTGCTGCAGGTCGTCATCCCGCGGTTCGAGCAGCTGAAGAAGGAAGGCCAGTCCGGCCAGGCCAAGCTCACGCAGTACACGCGGTACCTGACGATCGGCATCGCCGTGCTGCAGGCCACCGGCTTCGTGGCGCTGGCCGAGCGCGGTCAGCTGTTCCAGGGCTGTGCGCTGCCGATCATCCCGGACTCGTCGGTCTTCACCCTGATCGTCATCGTGATCGTGATGGTCGCCGGGACGACGGTGGTGATGTGGCTGGGCGAGCAGGTCACCGAGCGCGGCATCGGCAACGGCATGTCGCTGCTCATCTTCGCCTCGATCGCGCACCGCATCCCGGCCGAGGGCCGGCTGATCCTGGAGAACTCGGGCGGTCTGGTCTTCGCCGGTGTCTGCGTCTTCGGCCTCGCGATCATCGCGAGCGTCGTGTTCGTGGAGAACGGCCAGCGCCGGATCCCGGTGCAGTACGCCAAGCGCATGGTCGGTCGGCGCATGTACGGCGGCACATCGACCTACCTGCCGCTGAAGGTCAACCAGGCCGGCGTCGTGCCGGTGATCTTCGGCAGCTCGCTGCTCTACCTGCCCGACCTGGTCGCCCGGCTCGCCGGGAACGACGGCGGCTGGTTCCAGCAGTTCGTGCAGACCTATCTCGTCGATCAGTCCAATCCCGTGCACATCGTGTTGTACGTAGCACTGATCATCTTCTTCACGTACTTCTACGTCGGCATCACGTTCAACCCCGACGAGCGCGCCGAGGACATGAAGAAGTACGGCGGGTTCATCCCGGGCATCCGCCCGGGCCGGCCCACCGCGGAGTACCTGAACTTCGTGCTCAGCCGCATCACGCTGCCGGGATCGTTGTACCTCGGTGTCATCGCGGTGCTCCCGAACTTCTTCCTCGGGATCACCGGCAGCGGCCAGAACCAGAACTTCCCGTTCGGCGGCACGGCCGTGCTGATCATGGTCACCGTGGGCCTCGACACCCTGAAGCAGATCGAGAGCCAGCTCATGCAGCGTAACTACGAAGGTTTCCTGCGTTAGGCTCGCCGCAACGTGGCCGAGCGGGAACCCCGGTGCGGGGCCCCGGCCCCGATCGTGGTGCCTCGGGCATCGTGTGCCGGCGAGGACGCCGGCGCCATGGACGACAAGACTTCAGGAGGTCGGGTTCTCGTGCGACTCGTTCTGGTGGGACCGCCCGGTGCCGGCAAGGGGACCCAGGCTGAGCAGATGGCCAAGCGGCTCGACGTCCCGCACATCTCGACCGGGGACCTGTTCCGGGCGAACCTGCGGGACGAGACCGAGCTCGGTCGTGAGGCGAAGCGCTACATGGACGCCGGGGACCTCGTCCCCGACGAGGTGACCGTCGGGATGGTGCGCGACCGGCTCGGCGACGCCGACACCGCCAACGGCTTCATCCTCGACGGCTTCCCGCGCAACGTGGCGCAGGCGGACTCCCTGGAGAAGATCCTGTCCGAGAAGGGGCTGGAGCTCGACGCCGTCGTCCAGTTCGACGTCGACGACGAGGTCGTGGTCCAGCGGCTGCTCGGCCGCGGCCGCAGCGACGACAACGAGGACACCATCCGCAACCGGCAGCGGGTCTACCGCGAGGAGACCGCTCCGCTGCTGGACCACTACCGTGACCGGCTGGTCACGATCGACGCCGTCGGCGAGATCGACGAGATCACCGACCGGGTCTTCTCGGCGCTGCAGAACCGCAACGACGGCTGAGGACCCGGAGGGGTGCCGGAACCGGCACCACGACGGGAACCGAGGGAAGAGCACATGAACGGTCGCGGCGGCATCCGCGGGGCGATCGCCCGTTACCGGGGTCGGGACATCGAGCTCAAGACCCACGGGCAGCTCGAGGCGATGCGGGTGGCGGGCGCGCTGGTCGCGGCCACGCTGGCCGCGGTCACCGAGCACGCGAAGCCCGGGGTGAGCACGGCGGAGCTCGACGCGCTGGCCGAGCAGACGATCCGCGACGGCAACGGTGTCCCCTCGTTCCTCGGCTACCACGGCTTCCCGGCGAGCATCTGCGCCTCGGTGAACGAGCAGATCGTCCACGGGATCCCGTCGCCGAAGCAGGTGCTCGCCGACGGCGACCTCATCTCGGTGGACTGCGGCGCGATCGTCGACGGCTGGCACGGCGACTCCGCCGTGACCATCGCCGTCGGCGACGTCGCACCCGCCGACCTGGCGCTGTCAGCCGCCTGCCGCGGCGCCATGGACGCCGGCATCCTCGCCGTCCGCGACGGGGCCCGGCTGACCGACGTCTCCTACGCCATCCAGGAGGCGTGCCGGGCCGCCGCCGAGGCCGACCGCGCCGACTACGGGATCGTCGCCGAGTACGGCGGCCACGGCATCGGGACCTCGATGCACATGGACCCGTTCCTGCCCAACCACGGCGAGCCGGGCAAGGGCCCGCGGCTGCGCCCCGGCATGGCCCTCGCCGTCGAGCCGATGCTCGTCGCGGGGGATCCGGACACCCTGGAGCTGGAGGACGGCTGGACGGTCGTCACCGCGGCCGGCGGCCGCGCCGTGCACTGGGAGCACACCGTCGCCGTCACCGAGGACGGGCCGTGGCTGCTGACCGCGCCCGCCGGAGCACCGGACCGCCCCGGCGCCTGAGCGCCGCCCCACCGGAGCCCGACGCGCTCCGCGCGGGTACTGGTCCGTGACCGGGCCGGTCCGTTACCGTCGGCGACCCGGACGTCTACCACGCCGGTCACCCCCGCCTGCGCCGGCCTCGCACGGCCTCCGTACACTGGACCTTCGGCGCGTCGTGTGACGTCCGCTCCGTGTGCTCCGTGTATCCCACAGTGTTCCCGGTCCGGCTCCGTCCGCGCGCGCCGAACCGGTCGTCGGCACCGCTGTCGATCGGGGCAACCGACACCTGTCACGGATAGCGGAGGACATGGCCAAGAAGGACGGGGCGATCGAGGTCGAGGGCCGGGTCGTCGAACCCCTGCCGAACGCGATGTTCCGGGTGGAGCTGGAGAACGGCCACCGGGTGCTCGCACACATCAGCGGGAAGATGCGCCAGCACTACATCCGGATCCTTCCGGAGGACCGGGTGGTCGTCGAGCTGTCGCCCTACGACCTGAGCCGCGGCCGCATCGTCTACCGCTACAAGTGACGACCAGCTCCACCACGGTCGGTCGCGAGACCCACAAGAACGACACACAGAGGCAGACGACGTGAAGGTCAAGCCGAGCGTCAAGAAGATCTGCGACAAGTGCCAGGTGATCCGCCGTCACGGCCGGATCATCGTGATCTGCTCGAACCTGCGCCACAAGCAGCGCCAGGGCTGAGCAGAGCGGTACCGGTCGCGATCCTCTGATCGCGCAGCAGAAGCCCCCGATGCACCTGCCGGGCCACACGGGCCCGGTAGCACCCCCGGAACCAGGCCGGGGCCCGTTCAGCTCAGCGGCGGAACGGGACGGGCATCGGGAAGACCTGGGACGACAAACAAGGAGACAACGCCGCATGGCACGTGTTGCCGGCGTCGACCTCCCCCGCGAAAAGCGGTTGGAGATCGCGCTCACCTACATCTTCGGGGTCGGACGGACCCGGTCCAAGGAGATCCTCGAGGCCACGGCGCTGAGCCCCGACCTCCGGTCTAAGGACCTGACCGACGAGGACGTCAGCAAGCTCCGCGAGTACATCGAGGCGAACCTGCAGGTCGAGGGTGACCTGCGCCGTGAGATCCAGGCGGACATCCGCCGGAAGATCGAGATCGGTTCGTACCAGGGCATCCGTCACCGTCGCGGCCTTCCGGTCCGCGGTCAGCGCACGAAGACCAACGCGCGCGGCCGCAAGGGTCCGAAGAAGACCGTCGCCGGTAAGAAGAAGGCAGGTAAGAAGTAATGCCGCCCCGCGCACGTCAGGGTGCCGGACCCAAGAAGGTCCGCCGTCGCGAGAAGAAGAACGTCGCGCACGGTCACGCCCACATCAAGTCCACGTTCAACAACACGATCGTGTCGATCACCGACCCGACCGGTGCCGTCATCGCCTGGGCCTCGTCCGGGCACGTCGGCCTCAAGGGGTCGCGCAAGTCGACGCCGTTCGCCGCGCAGCTGGCCGCCGAGAACGCCGCCCGCAAGGCGATGGACCACGGCATGAAGAAGTGCGACGTCTTCGTCAAGGGCCCGGGCTCGGGCCGTGAGACGGCGATCCGCTCGCTGCAGGCAGCCGGCCTCGAGGTCGGCACCATTTCCGACGTGACCCCGCAGCCGCACAACGGCTGCCGCCCGCCCAAGCGGCGCCGGGTCTAGGGGAAGGGAGAACCACCATGGCTCGTTACACCGGCCCCATGACCCGCAAGTCCCGCCGACTGAAGACCGACCTCGTCGGCGGCGACCAGGCGTTCGAGCGTCGTCCTTACCCGCCCGGCCAGCACGGCCGGATCCGGATCAAGGAGACCGAGTACCTCCTGCAGCTGCAGGAGAAGCAGAAGGCCCGCTTCGGCTACGGCCTGCAGGAGAAGCAGCTCCGCGCCTACTACGAGGAGGCGCACCGCCGGGAGGGCAAGACCGGCGACGAGCTGCTGCAGATCCTTGAGTCGCGCCTCGACAACGTCGTGTACCGCGCGGGCCTCGCCCGCACCCGGCGCATGGCCCGTCAGCTGGTGAACCACGGCCACTTCCTGGTCAACGGGAAGAAGGTCGACATCCCCAGCTACCGGGTGTCGCGCTACGACATCATCGATGTCCGGGACAAGTCGCGGAACACCGACCCGTTCGTCATCGCCAAGGAGACCCAGGGCGACCGCCCGGTCCCGGCGTGGCTGCAGGTCGTCCCGTCGACCCTGCGGATCCTCGTCCACCAGCTGCCCGAGCGCGCTCAGATCGACACCCAGGTCACCGAGCAGCTCATCGTCGAGTTCTACTCGAAGTAGCTCGACACGCCGCCGCCCCGCAGGGAGGGGCGGCGGTTCCTCTGCGACATCAAATAGCGGTTGTCGCAGGTGCGAAGGAGGCACACACCCATGCTGATCTCTCAGCGACCCTCACTGTCCGAGGACGTCGTCACCGAGACCCGGTCGCGGTTCGTCATCGAGCCGCTCGAGCCGGGCTTCGGCTACACCCTCGGGAACTCCCTGCGCCGGACGCTGCTGTCGTCGATCCCCGGCGCCGCCGTCACGTCCATCCGGATCGACGGCGTCCTGCACGAGTTCACCACCGTGCCGGGGGTCAAGGAGGACGTCACCGACATCATCCTCAACCTCAAGGAGCTCGTCGTGAGCTCCGAGGAGGACGAGCCGGTGACGATGTACCTGCGCAAGCAGGGCCCGGGTGCGGTCACCGCGGGGGACATCGTCCCGCCCGCCGGTGTCACCGTGCACAACCCGGACCTGCACATCGCCTCGCTCAACGACAAGGGCCGGCTCGAGGTCGAGCTCGTCGTCGAGCGCGGCCGCGGGTACGTCCCGGCGATGCAGAACAAGGCCACCGGTGCCGAGATCGGCCGGATCCCGGTCGACTCGATCTACTCGCCGGTGCTGAAGGTGACCTACAAGGTCGAGGCCACGCGAGTCGAGCAGCGCACCGACTTCGACAAGCTCATCCTCGACGTCGAGTCGAAGCCGTCCATCACCCCGCGGGACGCGCTGGCCTCGGCCGGCAAGACCCTGGTCGAGCTGTTCGGCCTGGCCCGCGAGCTGAACGTGGACGCCGAAGGCATCGAGATCGGCCCCTCCCCGCAGGAGGCGGACACCATCGCGGCGTTCGCGATGCCGATCGAGGAGCTGGACCTCACGGTCCGGTCCTACAACTGCCTCAAGCGCGAGGGCATCCACACGGTCGGCGAGCTCGTCGGCCGCAGCGAGGCGGACCTGCTCGACATCCGCAACTTCGGCGCCAAGTCGATCGACGAGGTCAAGATGAAGCTCGTCGGCCTCGGCCTGGCCCTCAAGGACAGCCCGCCCGGGTTCGACCCGTCGGCGGCGGCGAGCGACTACGGCGTCGACGGTGGGAGCGGGTTCGACCCGGACACCTTCGGTGACGACGGTCAGGACTACGCAGAAACGGAGCAGTTGTAGCCATGCCCCAGCCCACCAAGGGTGCCCGCCTCGGCGGGTCACCCGCGCACCAGCGGCTGATCCTGGCCAACCTGGCGACCTCGCTGTTCGAACACGGCCGGATCACCACCACCGAGGCCAAGGCCCGGAGGCTGCGTCCGTACGCGGAGCGGCTGATCACCAAGGCCAAGGCCGGCGACCTGCACAACCGGCGCGAGATCATGAAGGTGATCCGCGACAAGTCGGTCGTGCACCGCCTCGTCACCGAGATCGGCCCGTTCTTCGCGGACCGCAACGGTGGCTACACCCGGATCACCAAGACGATGCCGCGCAAGGGCGACAACGCCCCGATGGCGGTCATCGAGCTGGTCCAGCAGAAGACGGTCACCGACGAGGCCAACCGTGCCCGTCGCGCGGCCGCCTCGCAGGAAGCCCCGGCCGCGGCCGAGGTGACCGAGGCCAAGATCGAGCAGGCGCAGGCCGACTCGACCGCGGCCGCCGAGGAGCTGAAGGCGTCCGAGACGTCCGAGGCGCCCTACGGCGAGGGCTCGCACGCCCCGCTGGAGGACCCGGCCGAGGCCCCCGAGGGCTTCGAGATCAAGGGCAACGAGGACTCGAAGCTCTACCACGTCCCCGGCTCGGCGTTCTACGACCGCACCGTGGCCGAGGTCTGGTTCGCCACCGAGGAGGCCGCCGAGGCGGCCGGCTTCGCGAAGCCGGCGTCCCAGCAGGGTTCCGACTCCTGATCGGTCCGCACCACTCCGATGAGCCCGCCGTCACCGACGGCGGGCTCATCGGCGTTTCCGGTGTTCCGGGTCCGGGCACCGTGCGGCTGCGACTCGACGTCGCCTACGACGGCGCCGACTTCTCCGGGTGGGCGCAGCAGCCGACCCGGCGCACCGTGCAGGGCGTGCTCACCGAGGCACTGTCGACCGTGCTGCGCACCCCGCTGCGGCTCACCGTCGCCGGACGTACCGACGCCGGGGTGCACGCCTCAGGGCAGGTCTGTCACGTCGACCTCCCGGCGACCCTCGCCCCGCAGATCGACGGTCTGCTGCGGCGGTTGAACCGGCTGCTGCCGCCGGACGTGCGGGTGCACGACCTCGGGCAGGTGCCCGACACCTTCGACGCCCGCTTCTCCGCGCTGCGCCGCCACTACCGCTACCGGGTCACCACGGCCCCGTTCGGTGCCGAGCCGCTGCGGGCGCGGGAGACCGTCGCCTGGCCGTACCCACTGGACCCGGAGCCGATGAACGCCGCCTCGGCGCTGCTGCTGGGCGAGCACGACTTCGCCGCGTTCTGCAAGCGCCGCGAGGGCGCGACGACCGTGCGCGCGCTGCAGCGCTTCGACTGGTCGCCGGCGCCGGGTGAGCCGGGTGTGCTCGTCGCGGCGGTCTCGGCGGACGCGTTCTGCCACTCGATGGTCCGCAGCCTGGTCGGCGCGGTGTTCGAGGTCGGCCGTGGTCGCAGGCCCGTCGACTGGCCCGCGGGGCTGCTGCGCCGCGAGGTGCGCGCCTCCGAGGTGACCGTCGCGCCGCCGCACGGCCTGTCGCTGACCGGCGTCGACTACCCCGCCGACGACGAGCTCGCCGCCCGCGCCGAGCGGACCCGGCGGATCCGGGTGCCGGGCGAGGGCTGAGCAGGCCCCGTCGCGACCGGCCCGGATGCGCGGACGGGGGCGTGCGGCCTCAGCCGATCGGCCGCACCCACGCCGGGTGCGGCGGCCCGGCGACGCGGTGGGTCCGGCGGGCGTCGAGCGCCAGGGCCACGCCCAGCCACACCAGCGACACCGACCAGCCGAGCAGGGCCAGCGAGCCGAGGACGTACAGCGGCTCGGTCGGCCCGGCGGACAGCCCGGCGGACTCGAGCAGCACCGACAGCGGGGCGCGCTCGGAGTCCTCGCTGTCGCCGAAGTCGGGCATCAGCAGCCCGCCGGCGAGCAGGAAGCCGGCGCAGGCGAGGAACGGGGCGGTCACCGCCGGGGTGAGGACGCGGCGTCGGATCACGGTCAGCGACAGGACCGTCGGCACCGTCAGCAGGGCCGGACCCACCAGGGTCATGATCAGGATGATGAGGAACCAGCCCGGTGCGGTGAACCGCAGGGCCACGAAGGCCAGGAGGGCGCTGGCCTGCAGGGCCACGTTCAGGTACGTCCGCATGCCGACGATCGTGGCGGACCGGGCCCGCCGGCGGAATCCGCAGGACTACCGACCGGACGGCCCAACCCGTGTCAACAGTCGGTTACCGAGGTTCCGTCCCGGGTGTCCCGGGAGTCAGAGTGACCCGATGACCACCGAGAACACCGTCGGCGTGGCCGCGGACCGCGGGTACGGCGACCGCATCGTCGCCGTCGAACCGGGCTCCACCGAGCCCGTACCGGACTCCGAGCGGCACGGCAGGCCGCGCCAGCTGTTCTGGACGTGGACCTCGCCGAACCTGGAGTTCGCGACGATCTTCGTCGGCGTGCTGTCGGTGACGGCGTTCGGGCAGACGGCGATCGCGGCGATCGCGGCGATCGTCGTCGGGAACCTGCTCGCCGCGATCGCCCACGGGATCCTGTCCGCCCGCGGACCGGCCGCCGGGGTGCCGCAGATGGTGCTGGGGCGGCTCGCCTTCGGTCACCGCGGCAACGCGCTGCCCGCCGCCCTGATGACGATCACCTCGGGCTTCGGCTGGTTCGCGGTGAACAGCGTCAGCGCCGCGTTCGCGCTGTCGGCGATCACCGGCGGCGGGACGGTCGCGTGGCTGGTGGCGGTGGTCGTCGTCCAGGTCGCCGTCGCGTTCTTCGGGCACAACCTGGTGCAGGCCTTCGAGCGGCTCGCGTTCCCGCTGCTCGCGCTCGTGCTCGGGGTCGGGGCGGTGCTGGTGCTCCTCGGGTCGGACCCGGGGGCGGCCGCGTCGCCGGACGGGGTGGGCGGGGTCGGCGGGTTCCTGCTGACCGTCGGCGCCGTGGTCGGGTACTCGGCGGGCTGGAGCCCGTACGCCGCCGACTACTCCCGCTACCTGCCCCGCTCGGTGTCGGCGCGCGCCACCGGTCTCGCCGCGGGCGGCGGCCTGTTCCTGTCCACCACGGTGTTCATGTCCGTCGGCGCGGCGTCGGTCGGGGCGGCGGCCGCGGCCGGGCTCGACTCGGACAACCCCGTCGCGAACTACACCGGCCTGCTGCCCGGCTGGCTGGCCGTGCTGACCCTGGTCGCCATCGCGGTCGGGGCGGTCGCGGCGAACGTCCTCAACGTCTACTCGGGGGCGATGGCGTTCCTAGCCCTCGGCATCGACGTGCCGCTGGCGCGGGCGCGTGCCGTCGTCGCGCTGGCGTTCGGGGCGGTCGGGTTCGTGATCGCGCTGGTCGCGCTCGGCGACGCCGCGGCCGGGTACGAGGCGTTCCTGCTGGTCGTCGTGTACTGGGTCGGGCCGTGGCTCGGCGTGGTGCTCACCGACCAGTGGCTGCGCCCGACCGACCTCGATCTGCTCTACGACCGCACGTACCGCAACCACGCGGGCCCGATCGCGCTCGGCGTCGGCGTCGTCGTGTCGGTGCTGCTGTTCGCCAACCAGGAGCTGTTCACCGGGCTGGTGCCGCGATTGCTGCCCGGGATCGGCGACGTGACCTTCCTGGTCGGGCTGGTGCTCTCGGCCGGGCTCTACGCGCTGCTGGTGCGCCGCACCGCCGTCGCGACGCACGGGGGGACGCGGTGACCGCGCTCATCCCGACCGTGGACCTGGCCGCGCCGGCCCCGGCCGCGGTGGACATCGCGTTGCAACGGGCCGGGTTCCTGCAGGTCGTCGGGCACGGTGTGCCGGACGCCGCGGCGCAGGCGGTGCGGGCCGCGGCGCGCGAGTTCTTCGCGCTGCCCGAGCCGGTCAAGCACGGCTACGCGGTCGGCGTCGGCGGACGGGGATGGCTGCCCCCCGGTGTCGAGGCCAACGACCGCGTCGAGGGCGGCGACTCCCCGCCCGACCTCAAGGAGTCCTTCGCGGTGGGGCCCTTCGCGCCGACCGGTGACCCGGACGTCGACGCGGTGTGGTTCCCGCCGAACGTCTGGCCGGAGCAGGTCCCGGCGCTGCGGGAGGCGGTGACCGCCTACTGCACGGCGATGACCCGCGTCGCCGGCGCGCTGCTGGAGCTGTGTGCGGGAGCGCTCGGGCAGGAGCCGTCGACGCTGCGCGACCTCGCGACCCACCCGACGTGGACGTTCAACATCAACCGCTACCCGCCGATGACCGAGACCGGGACACCGCTGCCCGGTCAGTTCCGGATCGGCCCGCACACCGACTTCGGCACCGTCACCCTGCTCGACCGGGAGCCCGGGGCGGGTGGGCTGCAGGTCGACGTCGAGGGGCACGGTTGGACCGACGCGCCGTACACCCCGGGTGCGCTGACGGTGAACGTCGGCGACCTGCTCGCGCACTGGACCGGGCACCGCTGGCGGGCCGGGCGGCACCGGGTGCTGCCGCCGCAGACCCACGCGCCGACCGAGGACCTGGTGTCGTTGGTGTTCTTCTTCGAGCTGGACCACGACGCCGTCGTCACGCCGCTGGCGCCGCCGCTCGGGCGCACGGCGCTGGAGCCGGTGGTGTCCGCGCCGTTCCTGCGCGAACGCCTCGACGCGATCTCGGTATAGGTTCGCGCGCATGGATCCGAGCTGGCTGGACGTCGCGGTGGAACAGGCCATGGCCGGGCTGGCCTCGGGGGGCATCCCGATCGGCGCCGCACTCGTCGGACCGGACGGGGAGGTGCTCGGGCGCGGCCACAACCGTCGCGTGCAGGACGGCGACCCGACGGTGCACGGCGAGACCGCGGCGTTCCGCGACGCGGGCCGCCGTCGCGACTACCGGTCCACGACGATGGTCACCACGCTCTCGCCCTGCTGGTACTGCTCGGGGCTGATCCGGCAGTTCGGGATCGGCGCGGTGCTCGTGGGGGAGGCCCGGACCTTCCACGGCGGCCACGACTGGCTGGCCGAGCACGGGGTGCGCGTGCAGGTGCTCGACGACGCGCGTTGCGTGGACATGATGACCGCGTTCGTCGCCGAGCGCCCCGACCTGTGGAACGAGGACATCGGCGTCGCGGAGTAGTGCTCAGCCCGCCGTGAGCGGGACGTCCGGGTCGAGCTCGATCGCGACCTCGCGCAACGCCGCGTCGAGCACCGACCAGACCCACCGGGCGAGGTGCTCGGCGAGCTCGTCGAGCGGCAGCGGGTCCGTCGAGGAGAGCCAGCGCTCGGTCGCCCCGTCGACCAGTCCGACCGCGCCCGCGGCCAGCGGCGCCGCGACGGTCGCGGGCAGCCCGGGGTAGCCCCCGGTCAGCAGACCGGTCATCCGGTCGGCGATGCGGTGCCGGATGTCGGTGACGGCCGTCGTGACCCCGGCGGCGCGCAGCACGTAGCGGTAGAGCTCGGTGTGCGCGGCCAGCCACCGCACGTGCGCCGCGATGGCGGCGACGAGCATCTCCCGCGGCGTCCCGCGCGGGCTCCACACCGGTGCGAGCGCCTCGGAGTAGAGGCCCAGCGCGGCCTCGGCGATCGCGCCCTGCAGGTCCTCCAGGCCGTCGAAGTGCCGGTACAGCGCGGGCCGGGGGACCCCGGCACGACCGGCGATCTGCTCGGTCGTGGCCTCCGGTCCGTGCTCGGCGATCGCGGCCATCGCGGCCTCGACGACCTCGGCCCGCCGGGCCGCCCGCTGCCCGGCCCAGCGGCGGGCGCGGCCGTCGCCGGGGGTCACGGATCCGTTCACCCGGCCATCATCCCGCTCCTGGTTGACACCGCGCCCGGCGCCACCCATGATCGGCCAGTAAGGGGTACGCGATGTACGGGATACTTTCTGTACCAGATGCGACCCGCTCGTCGACGACGACCGGAGGACCGACGTGACCGAGACGGCGACCAATGACGGAACCGGCGCACGTCCGCGCAGGCTGACCGGCGGCGACGTCGGCATCCCGCCGCGCCACCTGGACTTCCGGCTGCCCGAGCAGATGGCCCGCTGGGCCTACGCCGACAACGCGACCGCGACGCTGTTCCTCGCGATGCTCTCGGCGATCTTCCCGCCGGGGGAGGACTTCTTCGTCCGCTCGGTGATCCACTTCCGGGACCGGGTGACCGAGCCCGAGCTGCGCGCCAGGGTCGCCGGGTTCACCGCGCAGGAGGTCATCCACAGCCGCGAGCACGACCGGCTCAACGAGGCGTTCCGCTCCCGCGGTTTCCCGGTGCACGTGCCGGAGGCCGCGGTCGCGCTCGCCCTGAAGGTCCTCGACCGCACCTCCCCGCGTCAGCAGCTCGCCTGCACCGCGCTGATGGAGCACTTCACCGCGGTGATGGCCGAGGACATCCTCGGCAGCGACGAGTTCGCCGAGCGGGTGCACGCCGACATCCGCGAGCTGTGGCACTGGCATGCGCTCGAGGAGCTCGAGCACAAGTCCGTGACCTGGGACGTCTACGAGCTCATCGGCACCGACGGCCCCGAGCGCGGCCGGGCCGCACCGCTGGTCGTCGCCACCGTGCTGCCCGCGGTCGTGTTCGGGTGGGTGTACCTGCTCGTGCAGCAGGGCGTCTGGCGACGGCCGCGGGACCTGCGCGAGGGCTACCGCCTGTTGTTCGGCCGTGGCCAGTTCCTGCGCCGCGTGCTGGGCCGGATGCCCGTCTTCGGGCACCCGCGCTTCCACCCCGACCGGCACGACACCCGTGAGCTGGAGCAGCGCTGGCGCGACGCCCTCTTCGGCGAGGACGGCGCCCTGGCCGAGCAGTTGCGCCGTCCCCTCCGCGAGGCCTGACCCGGCCCCACGGCCGCGGCACCGGCCCGGGCCGCGCGCAGCGGTCAGGTGGCGTACTTCTACGCAGCGTCCGCGGATAGGGTCCGGTCGGGCCGCGGCGGTCCTACCGTCCGTGCGGTGCGCACCGATTCCGCCCCCGCGCGCGTGCAGCGCGCCCCGGCGACCCGCGACCAGGTCGACGCCCACCGCTTCGGTGTGCGCCGGATGGAGGCCGCCCTGGTGCGCGCGGACCCGGTGCCGCGGCACGAACAGATCCGGTCCCAGCATCGCGCGGTGTTCGCCGGGGTGCTGGTCGGGCTGCTCGCGCTCGGGGTGGCGGCGTTGCTGGCCCGGGTCGACCCGGCCACCGACTGGCGTTCCCGGGCGCTGGTGCAGGGGGAGCGCAGCGGTGTGCTCTACGCCGTGGTCCGTGCCCCCGACCGGTCCGAGCTGCTCGTGCCGGTGCCCGACCCGGTCGCCGGGCGGCTGGTCCTGGCCGCGCACGGACGCGACGACGGCGCCAACGCCGTGCCCGTCCCGGTGCCCGACGACGCGCTGGCCGCGGCGCCGCGCACCGCACCCGCCGCGGTGCCCGGCACCGTCGGCGTCCCGCTCGACGGGGTCCCGGTCCCGCCCGCGTGGGCGGTCTGCGACACCCGCGGTGAGGGCACCGGCACCGGCACCACGACGGTGCTGGCGGGGTCGCTCGACCCCGCGCCGGCCGGTCCGGAACCGGTCGTCCTGCTGACCGCCGAGGGCAGCGCCACCTACCTCGTCCACGACGGCGCCCGGCACCGGCTCGACCCAGCCGACCGGAACGCCCTCGACGGCCTCGGCCTGCTCGGCGCGCCCGTCCGCCGGGTCGGCGACGGCCTGCTCTCCGCGATCCCGGAGGGCGCGCCGCTGCAGGTGCCCACGCCGGAGCCGACTCCCGTCGCGGGGCTGGGGCGGAGCGGGGAGGTCGTGCGCAGCCAGTCGCTCGGCGCCGGGTCGACGTACTTCCTGGTGGTCGACGGCGGGCTCGCCCGGATCCCGGTCACCCTCGCCGACGCAGTCCGCTCCCGGACCGGGCAGGCCGAGCCGGCGACGCTGCCGCCCGGCCTGGTCGACGACGTCCCGCAGACCCGGGTGCCCGGTGCCGAGGCGTGGCCCGCCGCCCGGGCCGAGGTGTCCGCCGTGACCGAGGTGCCGCCGGTGTTGTGCGGGACCTGGCGGGAGGGGCGGCGCGCACTCGTCGCGGGGACCGAGGAGCCGGTCGCGCCCGGCGCGGTCCGGGTGCGCCTGGCCGGTGCCGACGACGCTGGGCCCGCCCTCGACACCGTGGTGCTGCCGGTGACCGGTCCGGGGCCGCTGCGGACCGGGCCTGCCGACACCGGCGACGGCGACGGCGGGACGCGCCTGCTGCTCGCCGCCTCCGGCGCGGTGCACGGCGTCGCGGACGCCGAGACCGGGCGGGCGCTGGGGATCGGGGTGGCGGGGGACGCTCCGGCGGAGATGGTGCGGCTGCTGCCGCGGGCGGGCGTGCTGAGCGTCGCGGCCGCGAGGGAGGTGGCGGACCTGCCGGGCTGACCGTGCGCCGCCGCGCACGGATCGGCCCCCATACAGGTCGGCCCCCACACGGATCGGCCCCCACACGGGTCGGCCCCACAGGGGGGCGGCCGCGCACGGGGGCGGCGGCGACACCGGCGGGCTGCGGGCGGCTGCTGGGCGAGCGGCTGTGCAGGGCAAGGAGTGTCGGAGGCCGGAGGTCAGGGGCGCCGGGGGCGGCGCCGCAGCCCCGCCAGCGCCGCGACGAGCGCCCCGCCGACCGCCGCGACCGCCCCGACCCCGGCCACCGCCGGCAGGTCCGGCGGCGGGGTCGTCGCGAGCGGCAGCGGCGCCCGTCCCGCCCCGGGTGAGCCGGCGCGGTCGCCGGGACCGGCGGGACCGTCCGGGGTCAGGAGCAGCGGCTCGGCGGTCAGCGCGGCCCCGGGGTCGAGCACGCCGTGGCCGGTGCGGCCGTCGCCCGCGGTGGGGCGGGCCGTGGCACGCAACCGGTCGGCGACCTGGCGCGGGGTGAGCATCGGGAACCGCTCGCGCAGCAGCGCCGCGGTCCCCGCGACCAGCGGTGCCGAGTACGACGTCCCGCGGACCACCGCGCCGTCCGGTCCGGACGGGCGGGGCAGGTCCTGGCCCGGGGCGGCGAGGTCCACCCAGGGACCGGGCACGGAGAAGTCGCCGGGGACGTCGTCGCCGTCGACCGCCCCGACGGCGAGGACCGAGTCGTAGGACGCGGGCAGCGGCCGCAGGTCCGGGTCGCCGGTGCAGGTGCCCGCCTCGTCGATGTTCCCGGCGGCGGCGACGACCAGCACCCCGGCCCGCTCGGCGTCGTCGACGGCCTCGCGCAGTGCGCCCCCCGCGGAGTCGACCTGCGCGGACGGCACGCACACCACCTCGGACACGTTGACGACGCTCGCACCGAGTGCGACGGCCCGGTCGATCGCCGCGGCCAGGGTGCGGATCTCGCCGGCGGGTCGCTCGGCGCCGGCGGTGCCGCGCACGGCGAACCGCCCAGAGGACTGGCGCAGCGACAGGATCCGCGCGCCGGGTGCCATGCCCGCGCCGAGCCCGGTGACCGGGTCGGCGGCCCCGGCGAGGAGCAGCGCGACGTCGGAGCCGTGGCCGTCGCAGTCGGTGAGACCGTCGCCGCCGGTGAGGTAGTCCCCGCCGCCGACGAGCCGTCCGGCCAGCCGGGGCAGCGGTGCGACCCCGGTGTCGACGACGGCGACGAGCTGCCCCGCGCCGGTCGCGAGCCCCGGTGGCGGCTGCGGGACCGCACCGCGGGCGGCGCCCGGGCCGTCGTCGCCGGGCGGGGTGCAGGCGCGGGTCTGCCGCAACCCGTCGGCCGGTCCCGGCGGCCCGGGATCGGCCGCCGCGACGGCCGGCCGCGTCCACACCCCTTCGCCTGCTCCCACACCTGCTGCGCGGGGTGTGGCGACCCCACAGGGGGTGTGGACGGCGCAGGACATGGCGGGGGCGACGGGACCGGGCGTCGGGGGCGGGGTGGGCAGCGCGAGGACCGACGCGGCCAGCAGCGGCACCGCCAGCAGCGGCGCGATCCGCGGTGCTGCCGTCGGTGGGGCGGCAGTGGGGTGCCGGGCCGGTCCGGTCACAGGGTGCGGACCAGGGAGAACAGGCCCATCGCGGCCAGCGCGGCGGGCACGGCGGCGGCGGTGAGGACGAGCTCGCACACGTCGAGCGCCCGGCGGGCCGGCGGCGACGGCGTTGCCCGTGCCGCCGCGGCCCCCAGCCCGACGGCGAGCAGCAGCCCGGCCGCCACGGCGAGCCGCGGCGCGGGGTCCAGCGCGAGCGCCGCCGGGACGGCGGCGGTGGCGACCGCGACCACCGCGGACCCGGTCAGGATGCGGGCCGGCGCGGGCTCGACGAGCGCACGGGCCCGCAGGAGCAGCACCGCCGCCGTCACCACCAGCAGCAGGCCACCGGTCCAGCCCCCCGTCGCGGCGACGGCGCCCGCCCCGGCGGCGACGACCGCGGTGCCGGCCAGCGTCCCGGTGTGCAGCCCGCGGGCCAGCCCGGCCCGGGCGGTCAGCTCCGCGCCGGGCAGCACCTGCTCGGCGCCCGCGACGGAGTCGGCGTCGGTCGGGACGGCCGGGGCCGGGATCCCGGCCAGACGCAGCGCCAGCCGCGGCAGCAGCGGTCCGGCGGCGAGTGCCGGGGCCGCGAGACCGGCGGCGACGGCCGTCACCGGGGCCTCCAGCAGGAGCCGGGCCAGCGCCGCCACGGCGGTCCCGGACGCGGCCAGGGCCACCGCGAGCAGGACCGGGGACACCGCCCGGGCGATCGCCTGGCCCGCGGCGGCGGCCAGTCCGGCCCCGGCCGCGGCGAGCAGCAGCGCTCCCGCCCCGGCCGGTCCGGGCAGCGCGGTGAGCCCGGCCGTCGCCGCGGCGGGAACCGCGCAGAGTGCGGCGGCGGTCGTGAGCCGGTCGTCGTAGCGGCCGCGGTGGGCGACCATCAGCGCACCGACGGCGCCCGCGGCGGCGAGTGCGCACGCCCACGGCCGCCACGGTCCGTCCACGGTGGACAGCACGGCGCCCGCGGCGGCCGTCGCCAGGGCCGCCGCGGCGGTGCCGGACCAGCGCGCCGTCCCGGCGGCGTCGGCCGCCTCGCGCACCGCGCCGGCGACGGTCTCGGCGGCGTCGTCGAGGACGGGCGGCGCGGGTGCCGGGCGCGGCGGGCCCAGGTGCAGCAGCTCGCCCTCGCGGCCGCCGAGCTCGTCGAGGGTGGCGGCCGCGGGCAGCGGTCCGCCCGCGGGCCCGGTGAACCGCCACGCCTGCGGGATGTCCGCGGTGGCGCGGCCCAGCAGCTCACGCACCATCGGGACCAGCTCGGCGACGGCGACGTCGGCGGGCAGCGCCACGTCGAGGCGCCCGCGTGGGGTGTGCACCCCGACCCGGGTCCAACGGCCGGGCACGGGCCCGGCCGTGTCGGCGGACGTCGCGTCGCCGGGGTCGGTCGCGGCCGGTACGGGCAGGACGGAGGTCACGAGCGGCTCCCTGACGGATCTCTCCGAACGGCCCCGGCGGGCCCGGGGCGGCTGCGAGTATCCGACGGCCGCGGTGCCGCCGTGGGCGTTCGGGAGAACCGTGAACGGGAGGCAGGCGATGGCGGGAACCGTCGGGATGCGACGTCCGCGGCGCTCGGTGCCCGAGCTGCCCGGCGGCGAGCTGGTGCTCGAACCGCCGCCCGAGCCGGAGCGCCCGGTCCCCGGCGGCCTCGTGCAACGGCTGCTGCCGCTGGCGATGGTCGGCGGCGCGCTGCTGTTCGTCGTGCTGGGGCGCGGGGACACGAGCACGTGGCTGTTCGGCGGGATGTTCGCGTTGTCCGCGCTGGGCATGCTGGCCGGCGGTGGCCGCGGCGCCGGAGCACGCACCGCGACGATGGACGAGGACCGCCGCGACTACCTGCGCTACCTCGACGTCCTCGGCGGGCGGGCCCGCGCGATCGCCGCCGAGCAGCGGCACGCGCTGGAGACCGTGCACCCCGACCCGGCAGCCTGGCCGGACGTGCTCGCCGCGGATCGGCTGTGGGAGCGCCGCCCCGGCGACGACGACTTCGGCCGCCTGCGGGCCGGGCGCGGCACGCAGCGGCTCGCCACCCGGCTCACCGCGCCGCACACCGGTCCGATGGAGACACTCGAACCGCTGTCCGCACTGGCGCTGCGCCGGTTCCTGCGCCGTTGGTCCACGGTGGACGATCTCCCGGTGGCCGTCGACACCCGCGCGTCGGCGACGATCTGGCTCGAGCCGGACCCGGACGCCGCACCGGTGCTCGACCTCGCCAGGGCGCTGGTCGCCCAGTACGTCACCTGGCACGGTCCCGACGACGCGCGGCTCGCCGTCGTCGCACCGGGGGGTGCGGCTGCGCGCTGGGAGTGGGCGAAGTGGCTGCCGCACGTGGCGCATCCGCGGCGCACCGACGCCGTCGGGCCGGTCCGGATGATCACCGACGACCCGGACCGGGTGCGGCGCTGGTGGGTGGACGAGCCGTCCGCGGCCCAGCAGCACCTGCTCGTCGTGCTGGACGGGGCGGCCGACACCCCCGGTGCCTGGGCCGGGCTGCCCGGCGTCACGGTGCTGCGGCTGGGGCCCGCGGGCGGGCGCAGACCCGCGGCGTCGGTGCTGCGTCTGGCCGCCGGCACCGGGCCCGACGGCGTGCGCACGCTGCGCCGCGGCGGGCCGGGCGGCCGGGAGGTCGGTGTCCCCGACGGGCTCGTCGTCGCCGAGGCACTGGCGCTGGCGCGGCGGCTCGCGCGCTACCGCCCGGACGGTACCGCCGACGTCGTCGCGTCCGGTGTGGATAGTTCGGCGGCCGGGCTGCCGTCGCTGCTCAGTCTGTCCACGACGGACCCCGGCGGCGTCGCGGTGCTGCGGTCGCGACGGGGCCCCGCGGAGCGGCTGCGGGTCCCGCTGGGCACCGACGGCGGCGGCCGACCGGTGCTGCTCGACCTCAAGGAGTCCGCACAGGGCGGTGCGGGGCCGCACGGGCTGTGCATCGGCGCGACCGGCTCCGGCAAGAGCGAGCTGCTGCGCACGCTGGTCCTCGGGCTGGTCGCGACGCACACCGCCGAGGAGCTCAACCTGGTGCTCGTCGACTTCAAGGGCGGCGCGACGTTCCTCGGGCTCGCCGGGCTGCCGCACACCTCCGCGGTGATCACCAACCTGGCCGAGGAGCTGACCCTGGTCGACCGGATGGCCGACGCGCTCGCCGGGGAGATCACCCGTCGCCAGGAGGTACTGCGCGCCGCGGGGAACCTGTCGTCGCTGGCCGAGCACGACGCGCTGCGTCGGGACGGGGCGCCGCTGGACCCGCTGCCGTCGCTGCTGGTCGTCGTCGACGAGTTCTCCGAGCTGCTCGCCCAGCGGCCGGAGATGATCGACCTGATGGTGACGATCGGCCGGCTCGGCCGTTCTCTCGGGATCCACCTGCTGCTGGCCTCGCAGCGCCTGGAGGAGGGCCGGCTGCGCGGCCTGGAGTCGCACCTGTCCTACCGGATCGCGCTGCGCACGTTTTCCGCCGCGGAGTCCCGCGCGGTGCTGGGCGTGCCCGACGCGCACCTGCTCCCGCCGACGCCCGGCGCCGCGTACCTGTCCGCGGGCACCGACGAGCTCGTGCGCTTCCGGGCCGCCTACGTCTCCGGCCCGGACACCCCGCGCCCCGCGCGCCGGCGGGCCCCGGGGGCGCCGCGGGTCGCGCTGCCGTTCCGCGCGGGCCCGGTGGCGCTGCCCGCCTCGGTGCAGCTCCCGGCGCCGGACCCCGCGCCGGCCCCCACCGGCACCGTTCTCGACCGCATCGCCGAGGCGGTGTCCGGGCCCGGCCCGCGCGCGCACCGGGTGTGGCTGCCGCCGCTCGCGGAGCCGCCGCCGCTGCCGGTGGTGCTGGGCGACCCGCTGGTCCGGACCGGGCGGGGGCTGTGCGCGCCGGGGCCGGTGGGACGGCTCGCCGCGCCGATCGGTCTGGTCGACCGGCCCTACGCCCAGCGGCGCGACCCGCTGGTGCTGGACCTGTCCGGCGCGGCCGGGCACCTCGCCGTCGTCGGGGGCCGCGGTCGGGGAAGTCGACCGCGCTGCGCACCGTCGTCACCGCGCTCGCGCTCACCCACACCCCGGCCGAGCTGGGCGTGCACGTGCTCGACCTGGGTGGCGGGACCCTGGCACCGCTGGCCGGGCTGCCGCACGTCGGGACCGTCGCCGACCGTCGCGGCACCGACCTGGTGCGTCGGGTGGTGGCCGAGACCGTCTCCGCCGTCGACGAGCGCGAGCAGCTGTTCGCCGCGCACGGCGTCGCCGGGATCGAGGAGTTCCGGGCCCGGCGCGCCGCGGGCGGCTTCGCCGAGGTGCCCGCCACCGACCTGTTGCTGGTCGTCGACGGCTACGCGGCGCTGCGCGCCGGGTTCGAGGACCTGGACGAGAAGCTGACCGCGCTCGCCGCCCGCGGGCTCGCCTACGGCGTGCACCTCGCGCTGTCCGCGGCCCGCTGGGCCGAGATCCGGCCGGCGCTCAAGGACCAGCTCGGCAGCCGCGTCGAGCTGCGGCTGGGTGACCCGTCGGACTCCGAGGTGGACCGGCGTCGTGCCGCGGCCGTGCCGGCGCTGCCCGGGCAGGGCCTGTCCGCCGACGGCGAGGCCACCGTCCTCGCCGCGCCCTGCCTGGTACCCGGCACCGACCCCGCCCGGGCGATCGACGACGCCTGGGACGGCCCGTCGGTCGGCCCGGTGCGGCTGCTGCCCGCCCGGATCGAGGTCGCCGAGCTCCCGCCCGGACCGGGCCGCGGGCCCGCGCTCGGCGTCGACGAGGACCGGCTCGCCACCGTCGAGCTCGACCCGGACGAGCCGCACCTGCTCTGCTTCGCCGACTCCGGTGGCGGCAAGACGACGCTGCTGCGGACCCTCGCCCAGGGCATCGCCGCGCGGTGGACGCCCGACCGGGCGCGGATCGTCGTCGTCGACCACCGGCGGACGCTGCTCGGCGGGATCCCGCAGAGCCACCTGCTCGCGCACACCTCCACCGCGCAGGCCACCACCGACGCCTGCGCCGAGATCGCGGGCTCCCTCGGACGGCGGCTGCCCGGTCCGGACGTCACCCCGGCCCAGCTGCGGGAACGGTCCTGGTGGAGCGGACCGGACGTGTGGCTGCTCGTCGACGACTACGACCTCGTCGTCCCCGCGGCCGGGTCGACCGGGACGCACCCGCTGCTCGCGCTCGCCGAGTACCTGCCGCAGGCCCGCGACGTCGGGCTGCACGTCGTCCTCGCGCGGCGCACCGGCGGCGCCGGGCGGGCGCTCTTCGACCCGGTCCTCGGGCGGCTGCGCGAGCTCGGCGCCCCCGGCCTGGTCGGCTCCGGCAGCCCCGACGAAGGTGCGCTGCTGGAGAAGGTCCGCCCCGGGCCGATGCCGCCCGGACGGGCCGTGCTGGTCGACCGGCGGGCCGGGGCGCGCCGGGTGCAGCTGGCCTGGACCGAGCCGGGGTGAGCGGCGTCGCGGTCGCCGTGCACGACTGCCGCGACGCGGTGCTGCTCGCCGCCGCCGACGCCGGCGGGCTGCGCCTGGTCGCCGCGGCTCCACCCGGCACACCCCCGGCGACGGCCGTCGCGGACTTCTTCGGCGACGATCCGCCCGGCGTAGTCGTCCGGGTCGGGACGACGGCGGGCGGTGCCTTCCCCGGAGGTCCGCGGGTGCTGGTGGTCCCGGCCTCGGTCGCGGTGCTCGCGGCCGAACCGGAGCTGCCGGACGGGCCGGTCCTGGTCGTCGACGACGACGGCGCGACCCTCGTGCGCGACGGGGTGCCGGAGCCGGTGGGGGAGCCGGGCACCGACCTCTCGGACCTCGCTGACCTCTCGGACCTCGCTGACCCCGGGGGTCTCGCGTCGCTCGTGCGGGCGACCGGTGCGGAGCTGGTCGTGGTCGCGGGGACGGTCGGCCCGCTCCTCGTGGCGGACGCCCCGGATCGGCGCGCCGGGTCCGGTGCCTGCCCGGACCGTCGGGGGGACGACCGTGGGCCGGGCCCCGGGACGGCCGGGTGCGCGGACGGCCGGGACCCGGCGCGGCCCGCGGATCGTGCCGGATCCCGGCTGCCCCGCCCGGTGCTGCCCTGCCCGGTGCGTGTCGCCGGGCTGCGTCCCGCCGGCGGCGAGCCCTGGGGTCCGGAGGTGGCGGCGGTGGTCGGGGCGGCCGTGCTCGGGGCCGGTGTGTCCACCGACACCGGGCCGGACACCTGGCCGGGCTCACGGCCGGTCACCGAGCCGGGCCTCGGGCCGGGCACCGAGCCCGGACCGGCCCCCGGCGGCGGCCCCGGTCCTGGCCCGGGCGCCGGGCGTACCGCCCCCTGGCCCGGTGACCCCGGCGCGGGAGCGGGCCCGGCGGAGCCGGGACCGGCCGGGGCGCCCGTCCCCGCCACCCCGCTCGCGGACGGCCCGGACCGGGCCCGGGCGGCGATCGTCGTCGCCGGGGCGCTGGGCGCGGTCCTGCTCGGCGCCGGGCTGCTCCTGGCGGGCCCGCACCCGGCGCCACCGGCCGGGGCGACGGTCGTCCAGTACGGCTACGCCGCCACCCTGCCCACCGGCTGGGAGCACACCGGCGGCGACCCGCAGCGTCGACGGGTGCTGCTCACCCCGGTCGGCGGCCCCGACGGTGCCGACCTGCTCGTGCTGGAGCGCAGCCCGCTCGGCTACGACGCCGGACGCGAGCCCGACCGTGCCCGTCGCGAGCTCGCCGCGCTGGTCGACGGGGAGGGCCCGGCGAGCGCGACGGTCGGCGGGCGGCCGGTCCTGCGGTGGAGCGAGGACCCCGGCGACGGGACCGTCGTCGACTGGCACGTCGTGTTCGACGGCTCCGACCAGCTCGTCGCCGGGTGCCGCAGGCCCGCCGCCGCCCCGGTCGCGCCCGCCTGCGTCGAGGTCGTCGCCTCGCTGCACCGGGTGCGGTGACCCGGGCGGCGTTCCCGGTCGCGAACGGTCCGCGCCGTTCGGCCACGGCGGCCCGGCCGCCCTGCCACTGTGCGCGGGCCGGGGACACCGCGTCCCCGGGCCCGGTCGCCGGACACCCGACCGGCCGGGCGACGGGACGGGGACGAGGTGGGGTCCATGGCCGACGGGTTCGGTACGACGACCGAGGAGATGGTGCGCGCGGCGGGCCAGGTGCGGGCGGTGAGCGACGCCGTCAACGGCGAGCTCGCCCGCCTGCGCAGCCAGCTGGGGCCGCTGCAGGGCCAGTGGTCCGGCAGCGCGGCGACGGCGTTCGCCCAGCTGATGGCCAAGTGGGACACCGAGGCGCGGCGGCTGAACGAGGCGCTGGGCGCGATCGGTGAGCAGCTCAGCGGCACGGCGACGACGTACCAGCAGCAGGAGGACCAGAACCGCACCGCCATCACGTCGGTGCTCGGGTGAGGGGGAGCTACACCGTGGGATCCGAGATCAAGGTCACCTTCAGCGCGCTCGAGCGGGCGTCGGCCGACACCGTCGCGACGACCGCGCGCATCAACTCCCAGCTCGAGGACCTGCGGCGCTACCTGGCGCCGATGGTCGGGGCCTGGACCGGCGACGCGGCCAGCACCTACCAGGCGTCGCAGCAGAAGTGGGACACCTCGGCGGCCGAGCTGACCACCACGCTGGGCACCATCGGGAAGCTGGTCGGCCAGGCCGGTCAGAACTACCGCGACACCGAGCAGGCGAACCGGGCCCGGTTCGCCTGACCCCCGGTCCGGGGGCCCGGACGACCCCCTTGCGTCCGCCCCCGGAACCGGCGGGTACGCTTGGCTCTCGTTGTGCAGCGGTGGAGACCCGCGGGCGCCGTCCTCCGGCGACAGCGGCGGGATCGAGCGTCCCTCCGGCGTCCACCAGCAGCACGCTGAGGAACCAGAGACTAGAGAGTGGGCCGGAACCCGTGCGGACGGCCCACCAGCCGAGAACGACGACGAGGTAGATCCGTGCCCACGTACAGCCCCAAGCCCGGCGACATCCAGCACGCCTGGCACGTGATCGACGCCGAGGACGTGCGCCTCGGTCGGCTCGCCACCCACGCTGCCACGCTGCTGCGCGGGAAGCACAAGCCGACCTACGCCCCGCACGTCGACAACGGCGACTTCGTGGTCATCGTGAACGCGGAGAAGATCTCGGTGTCCGGCAACAAGCGGGCCGACAAGTTCGTCTACCGCCACTCCGGCTTCCCGGGTGGCCTCCGCCAGCGCTCCGTCGGCGAGATGATCGACAGCCAGCCCGACCGCCTCGTCGAGAAGGCGATCAAGGGCATGCTGCCGAAGAACCGCCTCGGCCGCGCCATGGCCAAGAAGCTGAAGGTCTACGCCGGCCCGGCGCACCCGCACGAGGCCCAGAAGCCGCAGCCGTTCGAGATCAAGCAGGTCAGCCAGTGACCACCCCGAGCAACGAAGAGGGACAGCCCGTGACCAGCCCCGAGAACGGACCCGACGAGGTCGTCGACGCGGTCGAGACCGAGGGTGCGGCCGCCGAGGCGACCGAGACCGAGGCCGCCGACACCGAGGTCGCCGACGTCGACTACACCATCGGTGACGCCGCCGACTTCGACGCCGACGAGTTCGCCGCCGAGGCCCCCGTGCTGGGCGACCGCCCGGTCCAGACCGTCGGCCGCCGCAAGGAGGCCGTCGTCCGCGTCCGGCTGCTGCCGGGCACCGGCGGGTTCACCCTGAACGGCAAGCCGCTCGAGGTGTACTTCCCGAACAAGCTGCACCAGCAGATCGTGAAGGAGCCGCTGGTCCTCGTCGAGAAGACCGAGCGCTTCGACATCTTCGCCAACCTCAAGGGTGGCGGCACCGCGGGTCAGGCCGGCGCTCTGCGTCTGGCGATCGCCCGTGCGCTGGTCGAGCTGGACTCCGAGGACCGCCCGCCCCTGAAGAAGGCCGGCTGGCTGACCCGTGACGCCCGCGCCGTCGAGCGCAAGAAGTACGGCCTCAAGAAGGCCCGTAAGGCGCCCCAGTACTCCAAGCGCTGATCGCACACCGGATGCCTCGTCTCTTCGGAACCGACGGCGTCCGGGGCCTGGCCAACGGCGAACTCCTCACTCCGGAGTTCGCCGTTGGTGTCTGTGCCTCGGCCGCCCGCACGCTCTCGAACGGCTCCGGCCGCCGGCCCCTCGCGGTCGTCGGACGCGACCCCCGCGCGAGCGGCGAGATGCTCGAGGCCGCGGTCGTCGCCGGGCTCACCTCGGCCGGTGCGGACGCGATCCGGGTCGGCGTGCTGCCGACCCCGGGCGTCGCGCACCTGGTCGCCGAGACCGGCGCCGACCTCGGCGTGATGATCTCCGCGTCGCACAACCCGATGCCCGACAACGGCATCAAGCTCTTCGCCGCGGGCGGTCACAAGCTGCCCGACGACGTCGAGGACGCGATCGAGCAGCAGTTCGCCGAGGGTCTCGGTGCCCGACCGACCGGTGACGGCATCGGCCGGGTCTGGGACGCGCCGGACGCCACCGACGTCTACGTCGCGCACCTGCTGTCCGCCGCACCGGGCTCGCTGTCCGGGCTGCGCGTGGTCGTCGACTGCGCGCACGGCGCCGCGGCGCTGGCCGCGCCGGAGGCCTACCGGCAGGCGGGCGCCGACGTGATCGCGCTGCACGCCGAGCCGGACGGTCTCAACATCAACGACGGCGTCGGGTCCACCCACCTGGACCTGCTGCGGTCCGCGGTCCTGGAGCACGGCGCCGATCTCGGCATCGCCCACGACGGTGACGCCGACCGCTGCCTGGCCGTGGACGCGACCGGTGCGGTCGTCGACGGTGACCGGATCATGGCGGTGCTGGCACTCGCCATGCGCGAGGCCGGCGAGCTCGCGCACGACACGCTCGTCGCCACGGTGATGAGCAATCTGGGCCTGCACATCGCCATGCGCGAGGCCGGGATCACCCTGGACACCACCAAGGTCGGCGACCGCTACGTGCTGGAACGGCTGCGCGAGGGCGGGTTCACCCTCGGCGGCGAGCAGTCCGGGCACGTGGTGCTGCCGGGCCACGCCACGACCGGCGACGGTCTGCTCACCGCCCTGCGGCTGATGTCGCGGGTCGCGCAGACCGGCACCCCGCTGGCCGAGCTGGCCTCGGTGGTCACGGTGCTGCCGCAGGTGCTGCGCAACGTGCCCGTCGCGGACAAGGACGCGGTCGCCGCGTCGGCGGACGTGGCCGAGGCCGTCGCGAAGGCCGAGGCGGAGCTGGGCGACACCGGCCGGGTGCTGCTGCGCCCGTCGGGCACCGAGCAGCTCGTCCGCGTGATGGTCGAGGCGCCCAGCGAGGACGAGGCCGATGCCGTCGCGGGCCGGCTGGCCGAGATCGTCGCCGCCGCGCGCTGACCGACGCACGCCGATCGGGGCCGTCACCCACACCGGGTGGCGGCCCCGACGTCGTCCGTGCGGCCTGCCGCGACACCGGTTCGCGATGGCGAACCGGATCCGCGCGTCCGGGCCTGCCGGCGCGGGCCCGTCGCCATGCTGGGGCGATGCGACCGGACGTGCGGCGGGACCCCGATGCGCTGGACCGCGCGGCCCGCGGGCTGGCGGACCTGGCTGCCGGGCTGACCGAGGCCCCCGCGACCGGCCCCGGTGACGGGGACCGCGCGGTCCGGCTGCGGCGGGTCGCGGACGAGCTGGCGTCGCTGGCCGACGCGGCCCGGCGCGCCGCGGCCACCGCCCGGGTGGTGGACACCGCCGCGGCCACCGCGTTCCGGGACGTTCCCGACCCCCGGCCCGGCCCCGGCGGGGCGGGACCGTGCTGACCGGCGGCCCGGACGCCGGCGCCGCGGACCAGGCGACAGCCCTGCGGGCGCTGGTGGACCGGCTCGACGACACCGCCGGTCTGCTCGCCGGGATCCGCGCCGCCGTCGCCGCCGCGTGGGACGACCCGGCCGGCGAGGCGGTGACGGCCCGGCTCGACCTCGTCGGGCGCGAGGTGGGCCGGCTGGCCGACGAGGCCGCGCGCGACGCGACCCGGGCGGAGGACGCCGTCCCCGGCATGCGGCTGCCCGGTCTCACCGGGACGCGCGTCACCGACCGCCGCGGTCCCGTGGCCCCCTCGCTCGCCGGCCCGTACGAGCGCTGAGCAGGCGGAACGGCCTCAGAGGTCCGAGGCCACCAGGTCCGCCTCGATCCCCGCGGCGGCCTCCAGCAGGCGCGGCAGGTGCCGCCCGGTCAGCTCCTCCCGTGAGGCCACGCCGACGTGGGTGGACACGTTGACCGCGGCGATCACCCGCCCCGACCGGTTCCGCACCGGCGCGGCGATCCCCCGCAGGCCGTCCTCGAGCTCCTGTTCCACCAGCGCCCAGCCCTGCTCCCGCGCGGCGACGACCGCCTCGCGCAGGGCCGCCACGTCGCGCACCGTGTGGTCGGTGCGCCGCTGCACCGTCACCGACGCCAGGTGCGCGTCGAGCTCGTCGTCGGGCAGGCCGGCCAGCAGCACCCGGCCCATCGACGTCGCCCACGCCTCGTACCGGGTGCCGACGGTGATGCGCAGCCCGCTCAGCCGGGAGCTCTGCGCCAGGGCCAGGTACACGACGTCCGGTCCGTCGAGCTCGGTGAGCGACGCGGTCTCCCGCAGCTCGTAGGACATCGCCTGCAGGTGCGGCAGCGCGACGTCGACCAGCGACAGCCCGGACAGGTAGGCGTAGCCGAGCTCCAGCACCCGCGGCGTCAGCTCGAAGCGGTCCCGCCCGGAGCGGCGCGCGTAGCCGAGGTCGACGAGCGTCAGCAGCAGTCGCCGGGCCGTCGCCCGGTCCAGGTCGGTGCGGGACGCGACCTCGCTCAGCGTCATCGACGGCGTGTCCGGCCCGAACGCGCGGACCACCCGGAACGCCCGCTCCACCGCCCGCACGAAGTGGCGTTCCTGGCCGGCCGGCTCCGCCGTCATCGGACCCCTCTCCCGTCGGACGCCCGACCCTACCGGCGGGCCGGAAGCGCCCCGGTCTTGCGACCAGTGCTCGGCGCGCCGTACGGTTGTGCGCACAGCGCACGAGTGTGCTTACAGCGCACAACGCAAGGACGCGTACAGGAGAAGGTCATGACACAGGTGTCATCAGCCCAGCTGCCGGGCGCACCGGCCGGAGCGCGGCGTGCCGCTGCCGGCTCGTTCGTCGGCGCCGTCGTCGAGTGGTACGACTTCCTCCTCTACGGGGTCGTCGCCGCACTCGTGTTCCCGAATCATGATGGTCATCACACACGTCTGCCAAAGTCCCAGGTCAGAGCACCCTACCGCACCGGAGAGACCCTGATGACCGAGCCCCTCGTCGGAACCGACACGCTGCCACCGTACGAACCTGACATGTTTGCGACACTGGGTCCCGCGATCGTGAGGTGGTCCCTGGAGAACGGTCTCCGGGTCCTCGACGGCAAGTCTGCGGGCGCTTTGTTCGTACCCACGCGGTCGTAGTACGCGTTCATTTGCCACTGGTACCGGCTACGCGACGACGGAGAGTTCTACTACCGTGGCGGCGCGATTAGGCTCGCGCGCGGCTCGCTGAAGTCTCCGCTGGGAGCCTGGCTCGCGACCGTGGAACTCACGGGGCCCGTGCGATTCAATGGGTTCCAGTCTCGGAACCGCTGCGGTGAGCTCCTGGGTCGACGGCAGTCGATGCCACTGATTCAGATCGCGGCGGTCTCGGAGAGCCAGACTTAGAACACGTTCAACTATGTTGCGGGCTGGAACGCGCGCGGCACAGAACTCGTCAAGAACTACGATCTGGACCCCGGCAAGAAGCACATCTTCTCGCCGGGGGCCCGTAACGTAGCCGGTGGCAAAATCACCGTGGTCTCCTCGCGGGCTGCCACGATTCGCGGCTCTCGCCCGACATTGGTCATCGCGGACGAGTGTTCCGAGTGGACAGTGTCCAACGGTGGTCGACGCTTGTGGGAGACCATTGACGACAACGCGACGAAGGTCGACGGTTCCCGGGTGCTCGCACTCATGAACACATGGTCACCGGGCTCGGGCTCCGTCGCGGAAGACATCTACGATAGCTGGCTTAACGAACGCACTGGTGCTACAGTGAACGAGCGTCCGCTGTTGTATTGGTCGCGGGAGGCATCCGCAGACACCGATTGGTCGGACCCGGCGTCGATCGAACGGACACTGGCATACATTTACGATGAGTGTCCGTGGGTGAACCAGTCGCAGGTTCTGTCAAAGATCATGGCGCCGATGAAACCCGTGGCGAGTTCCATGCGCGAATTCGGGAATCTGATCGTGTCGGACCTGAGTTCATGGGTTTCGAAACAGGACTGGGACGCCAACGCGTGTGACGATCGAATCGTCGATGGCGACGAGATCGTGCTGGCTCTAGACCCGGCGCTCACCGAAGACGCCACGGTCCTTATCGGCTGTCGACTGTCGGACGGGCTCGCACAGCCGCTATTCACGTGGGACCCAGCGACGATGCATCGGGACCTGGACGTGGCGGCGCTCGACGCGGCTGTCGCGGACGCATTCGATCGGTTTCAGGTCCGCGCGTTCGCTGCGGACGTACATCCGTTGGAAGGTCGCGTGTTGGTGGACTGGCCGACCGCGTACGGCGATCGGCTGTGGCTTGATGCGTCGGCGAAGCACCTGATTGGTTTCGACATGCGCGCGTTGAAGCTCGATGTCGCGCGGGCCGCAGAACTCGTCGCAGACGACATCGCGAACAAGTCGTGCCCGCATGTCGGGGACCCGCTGTTGACGACGCATGTGGTCAACGCTCAGCGCCGCCCGTATCGAGAATACGTGTCGCTGGGGCGCGGTCACCGGGACCGTAAGATCGATGGTGCGGTGTCGTTGGTACTCGCACGACTCATGCGCCGATCGGTGTTGGAGTCCGACGCGTACACACGGCGATCTCAGGGCTCAAAGGTAGTGGTGTTTCGGTGATGCCGGATGTGGAGCTGATCGAGCGGTTGCTCGCGACGGGCAGCAGCCTCTAGTGGAAGCGGCGGACGCGGGACCGCTATTATCGAGGCTCGCAGCGCCTGGCGATGTTGGGTCTTGCGACGCCGCCGGAAATGCAGTCGCTTCAGACGGTGGTGAACTGGTGCCGGACCACGGTGGACGCGTTAGCCGAACGACTCGATGTCAGCGGTTTCCGCACGGGTGATCCGGGCGCCGATGAGCTGCTGTGGTCGTGGTGGAAGCGCAACGACATGGTGGTTGCCTCCGATGCGGCGCACACGGAAGCTCTCGTGCAAGGCATCGCGTTTGTGGTCGTCGGCCGTGATCCGGACGAGCCGTCGGTGCCGCGTTATACGGTGGAGTCTTCCGAGGCGCTTACGGTGGAGTTCGACCAGTTCGGGCGTCACTTGCGGGCGGCTCTGCGCCGTTACATTGAGCCGGAGACCGGCGAGCTGTTCGTGACGTTGTATGGGCCGAACGTCACGAGAAGCTACCAGCAGCGTCATGCGCGCTGGCATCTCGTGGACGAGGACGAACACCGGTTGGGTGTCGTGCCGGTCGTGCCGGTGGTCAACAGGTCTCGGGTCACCGACTGGTTCGGTGAGACCGAGATGAAAGACGTGATGACCATCGTGGACGCGGTGTGTCGGACGGCGACTAATCTGTCGGCGGCGTCGGAGACACTGGCGGTGCCGTCGAGGTACGTGATCGGTGCATCGCGCGATGACTTCGTGGACGCGGAAACCGGCGAGCCGATCCCGGTGTGGGAGGGCTATCTCGGCCGGTTGAACGCGCTGAGCAACGCTGAGGCCCGCGTGGTGCAGCTCGACGGGGCAAGCCTTGAGAACTTCACGAAGACGATTGAGCTGTACGGCAAGGTCGTGTCGTCGTTGACGGGCCTACCGGTGCACTATCTGGGGATTTCGCCGAACGGGAATCCGAGTTCTGCCGATGCGATCCGCTCGGGCGAGTCGCGGCATGTCAAGCGTGCTGAACGTAAGCAGTCTGGGTTCGGCTCCGCGTGGTCGCAGGTCAGTGACATCGCGTTGCGGCTGGTCGCGGGTGCACAGTTACCGGTGTCGACGACGTGGTCGGATGCGTCGACGCCCACGGTGGCGGCGAAAGCTGATGCGGTCGTGAAGCTCGTGCAGTCGCGGATTCTGCCGGTGGAAGGCGCGTGGCTGGAACTCGGCTATGACGCGGACAAGCGGGCCTTGTACCGGTCGCTAATGTCGGGTGATCCGTTGCAGCAGGTACTTGAGTCGTTGGTGCCGCCACCGCGCGAGGAAGCTCCACGCGGTGCGGTTGAGTGAGTTCAAGCGGTCCCAGAACGTCGTCGCGGCTCGTGTGAGTGTGGCAGCAGCGTCGGTGTTGACGCCGCTGTTGGATGCGGAGCCGGTCGAGTCTGATGTCGTCGCGGTCGCGGGGGCGTTGGAGTCCACGGTGCTCGGCGCCCGTCGGGTGCTGGAGCACCTGGCGGACGAGTTCTACCAGAGTCAACGTGACGTTCACGTCGGCGCGCGGTCGCATGTCAGCTTACCGTAGCGGCGCTATGGCTCTTCGGCGCTCGCGTCGGGTCTCGCGCGTGTGGGTCTGCGGCCGGGGCACCGGTTCACGTCGTTGCCACACGCGGTAGCGACCGTGACTCGACACACACGTGCTGCGCCACGGTTGCGAGTCATGGACCTGACGCACACAGATCGGTCCGCGCTCGGGTTCGCGCGCACCAGCGGCGGCACGTCGTCGTGTGCGTTTTGCCTGATGTTGATCAGCCGTGGGCCCGTGTACCGGTCGGCTGTCAGCGCGGGAGCCATGACGAGTTTCCACAATCACTGTGATTGCGTCGTCGTACCGGTGTTCACAAAACATTCATTTCCAGGTCGCGCAGAGTTCATGCGCGCAGAGCAGCAGTGGATCGATTCCACACGAGGCACCACGGGTGCCTCAGCAGTGACCGCGTTCCGGCGCTCACTGGCTACCGACGGCTCCCGGCGAGCCGCATGAGGCCCCAGGAGGACCCATGACAGACACCGACACTGGCGCCACGGCCGAGCTCAAGTTCGAGGAACTTCCCGAGCACTGGCGTAAGGAGCTCCGCGCGGTGCGCGACGAGTGCGCCCGACGGCGAAGCTCCGAGAACGCGCTGACCGCGTAGAACCAGCAGCTCACCGAGCAGAACGCGCAGCACGTGGAGGCGCTGAACACGGCCCAACTGGAGCATCTGCGCTACCGGGCCACGGTGAACGCAGGCGTGCCGCTGGAGAACGTGGAGGACTTCGCGTCGAGACTGCGCGGCACCGATGCCGCCGAGATCACGGCCGACGCGGTGGAACTCGCACGGATGTTCACACAGACACGTCCGGCGCCGACTGGGTCCACCGCGCACGGTGTCGACCACTCGCAGGGTCGCGGTAACCGTCGCGATGCTGCACCACTTGATCCCGCGAACCAGCTCCGCGACTTGATTCAGGCGCAGCTAGGGCGGGACTGACCACTACACGAAGGACGAAGACTATGGCCCCGGTGAATGTCGCCTCTGGCGCGCCCATCGATCCCCGGTTCACCGACGACATCGCGCACGGTCAGGGACGCCTCGGGCGCCCGGACACGCCAGAGCATCTACTGCCGAAGGAGGTCTCGGGCGACATCTTCACCAAGGTCGCGGAGAACTCGTCGCTGCTGTCCCTGGGATAGCAGATCCCGGTGTCGATCCGAGAGAACGTGATCCGGCGGGCGTCGACGAATCCCGAGGCCGGTCAGGTCGGCGTCGGCACGAAGCTCGTCGAGCGTGAGGGTCACCTCAAGCCGCTGTCGGGTTTCGCCTACGGTGAGGAGCGTACGTTCTCGCCGGTGAAGTTCGCGACGATCGTGCCCGTGTCGGAGGAGTTCCTGCGGGCGAATCCGGACGGGCTCTACAGCGAGCTTGCGGGTAAGCTGTCCGGCGCGATCTCCCGCGCGGTGGAGCTCGCGGCGTTCCACAACCGTAACTCGCTGACCGGTGAGCCGATCCAGGGCACCGACGCCAACGGCTCCGTGATCGGCTCGATCCCCGACGACCATAAGCTGCAGGTCAACGCGACCGACAGTCTCGTGGAGCAGATTCTCACCGGCTACGACCTGATCGTGTCGGCGGAGCAGAAGAATTTCGACTTCACCGGCTTTGCCGCGCACCCGCAGTTCCGTGCGAAGCTCGCCACAGCACGCGACCGGCTCGGGAACCTGGCATATGCCACCGGGGTCGAGTCCAAGGGCCCGGTGAACCTGACCGCGCAGGTCGGAAGCTTCCTGGGCCTACCGGTGGCGTTCGGCAAGGCGGTCTCCGGTCGTATCGGGAACAACGCCGGTACCGACGTGAAGCTGATCGGCGGGGACTTCTCCCAGTTCGCCTACGGCTTCGCCGACGCGATCCGGATCAAGGTCTCGGACCAGGCGGTCGTGCGCGGAGTCTCGATGTGGGAGACGAACCAGGTCGCGGTGCTCGCCGAGTGCACCTTCGGCTGGTACGTCAACGACCCGACCGCATTCGTCGCGTGGGAACTCGCGACCAGCGGCGACAAGGCAAAGCCTGCTGCTGCCAGCGGCGGTCGTAAGCCCGCCAAGGACCCGGAGCAGGCCTAAACACCGGAGCTGATCGCGGTCCCGGTGGAGCCGACACCGGAACCAGCGGAGTCGACTCCTCCGGCACCGGAGCCGGGACCAGCTACCGGGTCGCCCGGGCCGGAGCCGACTCCACCGGGATCAGCTACGGACCCCGTGGAGTCGAACCCACCGGAGCCCGAGTCGGACCCGGTGACCGAATCCCCGGAACCAGCGGAGTCGACTCCACCGGAGTCGCGACCGGTACGACCCCCGGATTCCATCTGGGGCCATCGACCTGCGGGAGGCCGACGGAATGCACGCGACGGTCGCTGACGTCGAGACGCTGCTCATGCGGGAGCTCGCCGACACCGAGCGCGAGTTCGCCGCGCGCATGATCGCCATGACCGAAGCACGCTTGCGGGCGCGGATACCGGACCTCGACGACCGCGTGGCGCGTGAGGCCGGTTTCGCCGACCGAGTCAACTACGTGATCGCGAGTGTCGTCGCGCGGCGGATCAGTAATCCGACCGGCGGTACCAGCAGTTTCGAGGTCATCGGGCCGTTCTCGATCCGGGACCAGTCGTCGACGGGCTCCGGCGACTGGCTCACCGCAGACGAGTGGGCGCTGCTGGGGCTCGCGACCGGGGCGTTCACGATCCGGCCGGTGATCAGTGCAGCCGACGACGGTGTTCGCCGTGGCTCGAAACCTGACTGGTGGTGGGACTTCGCATGAGGCGCCGGGTGAAACTTCGTCGACCGGGTCCACCGGATGCGTTCGGCGACCGCGCGGAGGCCGCCGAGTTCTGGGACACGAGTCCGTGGGTGATCGGGATCGCGTCGAGCCATGACGACTCCGACGGCCGCCAGAACCGCACGAGCACTCGGATCGAGTGCTATGTGCCCGCACAGAGCACGGAGGCCCGTGCAGGCGATCAAGTCAACATCGACGGCAGCTGGTTCGACGTGGACGGTGTTCCGGCCCGTGCGGAGTCCCCGTTCACGTCACGACTCGGCGGTTACGTAGTGCAGCTAAAACGATACGAAGGGTGACAGGTCGTGCGTTATGAAGGTTCCGTGGACCTGTCGCAGGTGCTCAACAGCGACAGGCTCGAACGGGAGCTTGCTGCGGTCGCTCGGCGAATCGCGCGATCGGCGCAAGCCAGCGCACCGCGACGCACCGGGGCTCTCGCGGGCTCTGTAGACGTCTTCACCGAGCGCAACAGCGGCACCACGCGCGACCGCGTGGTCGCACACGTCACGGTGAGCGCGCCGTACGCGGCATCAGTCGAGTTCGGCACGAGCCGTATGCGCGGCTCGTTCTGGCTCCGGCGTACAGCGCAGTCGGCATGAGCGACATGGAGCCGTTCCCGGACATCGAACAGGTGCTCGTGACACTGTTCGCCGACATCGCGCCGACGGTGACCGAGGCACCGGAGGGATTCACACCGCCGATGGTGCGCGTGAGCCGGACCGGCGGCTCCGACGATGGCCTCACCGATTCTCCGATCGTGGAGACCACGTGCTACGGCGCCACGCGCGTGGAGTCATGGGCGCTCGACGGTCTCGTACGGCAGCGGGTACTCGCGTGTGCCGCGACCGTCGTCGACACGGTGTTGATCGACACCGCGTCGACCGTCACGCCCGCTCAGCAGCTCTCGGACCCACGGCTGGACATCCGCGCGGTGAGTTCCAGCTACCGATTCGGACTGCGCAGACGCAGTCCCTACATGGAGGACAGCTCACATGGCTGACACGGACCTTCTCACGCTCAAGCGTGCGAAGGCAGGCAACATTCGCAAGGTTCTCGACGCGGTGGTCGCGGTGGCGCCGATGAGCGCACCGGTGCCGGAGACGTTCACCGTGGCTGGCGCGCTGCAGGAGCTGCCGCCGGAGTACCGCACGATCGGCTGGGTGTCGAAGAAGGACGGCTACAAGTGGTCCCGTGACACCGACAGCAGCGACATCGAGTCCCACGGCTCGGTGGAGCCCACGCGCCGTGACATCACCAAGGACGTCACCGGGCTCGCGATGACCGCGCAGGAGACCTCGCGGCTGACGCTGGAGCTGTCGAACAACGTGGACCTGTCGGAGGCCCGACTTGTCGACGGGGAGCTGAGCTACACGCGTCAGGTCGCGCCGTCGACGCGTTACTGGCGCCTGATCGCGATCGGCATCGACGGCTCCGGGAGCGACGCGTTCTACGTGATCAACGTGCTGCCGCGCGCGACGATCTCCGAGTACGGCGAGCTGACCTGGTCGGATGAGGACGCGCTGACGTATCCACTGACGTGGTCTGCCACCGTGGACCAGGACCTCAAGTACAGCTTCCGGCAGGTGCTCGCGGGGCCCGGCTTTGAGTCGAGGGCCGCCGACATGGACTTCAGCGGAGACTCGCCGTCGCCGTCGCCGTCGCCTGAGCCTGCGCCGAAGCCGCCGCGAGGTGGCAACGGTTCCGGTTCCGGTTCCGATGATGACGCTGCCAAGCCCGGGCCGACGAAGTGATGAGCAGCAGGTCTGAGCGCAGGTCGTGGGACGCCTATGTCCGCGAGTCCCGCGAGAAGTACTCCGAGGTCGATCTCGGCGCTGAGGGCGTCGTGCGCGTGTATGTGCCGTCGTCGACGGCGATGGAGCGGTTGTCGACGCTGGACGCGAACGACCAGTGGTCCCAGATCGACGTGCTCTTCGGCGACGAGAACGGTGCGAAGCTGCGCCGGGTCGCCGGGGATGAGCCGATCACCGCGCTACAAGCTCTCGTCACCGACGTGATGCGCGATCTGGGTCTCGACGACATGGGAAACTGATCCGCTGCTGGGAGCTCATCGACCGCTACGGACCCGAGCTGGAATACGACCTGCACCATGAGCTGGGGCTCGATCTTCTGGACTGGTTCCGCGGCGAACACCGGTGGAGCAAACTCGTGCGGCTCAGCGCGCGGCTGCCGGAGCACGGCTCGTTCAAAGCCGCGATGCTCGATGACGACGAGTACGCCGAACGCATGGGCGTTCAGGGCGACGCCGGTGCTGATCGCGTGGCGCCGAGCTACCGGGGCTATGACCCGGTGCTTGCGCGGTTGACCGACATCGCGGACCTGTTGCTGTCGCTGCGCACGACGGTGGTCGCGGTGAACTCCGAGAGCGGTCGGGCGCCGTCGACCCGATTCATGCCGAGACCGGAGACCGCGTTCGACCGGCTTGAGCGGCGTCGGTCACGTCAACAGCTCGATGCGCTCTCAGCAGTGCTTACACCAGGAAGGTGAACGACAGTGGCGCTCACGACCGCCCAGGTCAGTGTCCGCGTGGTACCCGATGTGCGCGGCTTCCAACGTCAGGTCCGCCGTGATCTGACCGCTGCGAAGCTCCAGCCGGTGCGTGTACCCATGCGGGTCGCGACCGATCGCATGGTCGTCGGCATGCGTCGCGCGTTCGACAGCGTGCAGAGCCATGCGGCGCGTGCGTCCGTGCGCGTGGCGCAGGCGTTCGCAGCGCAGATGCCACGTGCGTCGGCAGCCGTAGCGCAGTTCGCGGCGGGCTTTCAACGCGTGGAGTCGACGGCGAACGGTGTCGCGGCGCGCATGCACCAGTTCGGTGCGACGACGCGCCGGGCACTCGACAGCACGTCGGCGCCGCTACGGAACTTCCACGCGGGCTTCCGTAGCGCCGATGGTGCCGCATCGGCGTTGACCGGTCGCATGGGCTCGTTGGGTGGGCTCAGTCGCCGCGCGTTCGAGGCCGCAGCGCAACCGTTGCGGAACTTCCATGCCGGGTTCACACAGCTCGGCGCGGCGTCATCGGCGTTCTCCGGGCGCATGGGCACACTCGGCGGTGTCAGTCGCCGCGCGATTGGCGGACTCGGCTCCACGTTCGCCCGCGTGGGAACCTCTATCCGTGCAACGGCCCAGTCGATTGGTGCATCGATCCAGAACGGCATCGACACTCCACTGCGAGGTGTCGCACGGAGGGCCGGTGGGCTCGCAGCCGCCGTGGGACTCGGAAGCCTCGGCTCCAGCGCACTACAGGCCGCACAGGACATCTAGAACACGCGGCTGACGCTGACGGGACTCTACGGGTCCGCGCAGGACGCCGGGGACATGATGGAGCGGTTGAAGCGGCTCTCGTCGAACTCACCGATCGAGTACCAGGCCTACGCGAAAGCGAGCCAGCAGCTCGCCTACATGGGCGTCAAGGGCCAGCAGGCCGAAGATGTCCTCCGCAATGTGGGCGCCTCGATCACGAATGCTGGCGGCGACTCGTCCGCGATGGAACGCGCCAACGACGCGCTGCTGCGGATGGTCAACTCCGGCCGCGTGTACGCCTCGGACCTTCAGCAGCTGTCCTAGACCGGCGTCCCGATCTATGCCTCGCTTGCCGAGCACATGGGCGTCACGACCGAACAGCTCAAGAAGATGGTCACCGAAGGCGTCGTGAAGATCGACGACGTGCTGACCACGATCGGCAGCGGAAGCAGTAAAGCATTCCAGATGACGATTGCTGGCTCCGAGAGCGCCAGTACATCGATGAAGAACCAGTGGAAGATCGCCACTGACAACGTGCGCATAACGCTCGGCGAGATGCTGGAGCCCATGACCGACCGGTGGGCGCCACAGATCGCACAGCTCGGCGCGAGAGTCAGTGACGGGCTCCGGCAAATCCCCGGCACGTTCCGGGAGATCAAGAGGACCGCTGACGACTGGGGTGTCACGGCTGCGATCGAGGACTTCCGGTCAGCGGTCGCGCGACTCGTCCAGGGCGCGCTTCCGGTGTTCCGGGGCATCATGGTAGGGCTCGGCGTCGCGTTTGGTGCCGCGATGGTCGCGTTACGGCCGCTCATGAACGTGCTGGGCGAGTTCGGCGACTGGCTCTCGGCGCACGAGTCGGTCGCGGCGGCTCTGGGTATCGCGATCGGCGCGGTGTCTGCGGCGTTCATCGGTCAGAAGATCGCGGTGGCATCCGTATAGGCTGCGCAGCTTGCGTTGACGCCGGTCGTGCAGGGTTCGAAAATTGCGTGGGACGGCGCCAAGAAGTCCGTGGAATTGTGCACGAATGCGTACGCAGCGTTCCGCAACGGGCTCGCGTGGACCGTTGCGAAGCAAATGCTGGTCAATACGTGGATGAAAATCTGCACGGTTACGTAGGCGGCGTTCAACGCGGTCATGGCGGCAAATCCGATTGCGCTCGTCGTGATCGCGCTGGCGGCGTTCGTCGCAGCCATCGTGTGGGCTTGGAACAATGTGGACTGGTTCCGCGAAGGCATTCTCAATTTGTGGGCGAAGCTGCAATCGGTGGGCGACTGGATATCCAGCGTATTCACTGTGGCCTGGACGGGCCTGGGAGATGCGATCTCGTGGACCTGGAACACGCTGATTAAACCAGTTCTCGACCTATTCCACGATATCGCCATCTTTGTCGGCCAGGCGATCATTGCGCTGGCGATCGGTCCGCTGGTACTTGCCTGGAAGGGTCTCGGCGTCGCGTTCCAGTGGTGCTACGACACGCTGATTAAGCCGACGTTCGAGGCTTTCGCCGAGATGGCTAGCTGGCTGAGCGAGAACGCGTTGAGACCCGCATGTAACGGCATCAAGTTGGCGTGGCAGCTCATGTGTACTCTGATCCAGTGGTGCTACGACACGATTGTGGCGCCTGTGTTTCGGGCGTTTGCCGCTGTCGGCAGCTGGCTGTGGAACAATGCCCTATCGCCGGTGTTCGACCTGATCAAAGCTGGCTGGCAGCGGATGTCGGACATGTTCACGTCGGTGTATGGCACGCATCTGCACCCGTTGTTTCAGGCGTTCGCGGACCGCGTCCGCTGGTTCAAAGACACATTCACGTTGTTGGTCGACGGCATCGTCGGCGTGTGGGATCGGTTGCGTGACGGCTTCAAAAAGCCTGTCGTGTGGGTGGTCGACACTGTGTACAACAAGGGCATCGGCGGCCTCTGGAACCAGGCGAAAGCGATTATCCCGTTACCGGACTTCAAGCCCGCGCCGACGTTTGCTGTCGGCGGTGCTGTCCGGGGGCCCGGCAGTGCGACCAGCGATTCCATCATTGCCCGGTTGTCCCACGGCGAGCACGTACTGACCGCGCGGGAAGTACGTGCTGCGGGCGGTCACGGAGCTGTTGCTCGATGGCGTGAACGGTTGCTGACCGGCGGATTACCGGCTTTCGCCACCGGTGGGCCGGTGACGTGGCAAGAACTGTCGGCGGCGATTAAGCAGGGAATCCCACGGGCCCGCATCACTGACACTATGCGGCCGGGCGCTGCCGACATGCACGGCAGAGGAAAAGCAATTGACATTGCAGGTCCACGGCCACTAGACATGCCGTTTATGCTGTCGGTCAACCGGTGGATCGCCAGCAATTATCCGAGCAGTTACGAGCTGATTCACACACAGCCAGGCGCGGTGAATCTGAAATCCGGTCGGCCCCACACGTATAATCCACAGACCCGCGCGGGTCACGTGAACCATGTGCATTGGGCCAACGCGGGCGGAGGTCTCGCCGACACGGTGTCGGGCTGGGTCGAGTCCGGCTACAACTGGATGCTCGACAAGGTCAGGGCCCTGTTCGACGCGGTGACGGGTCCACTGCGCAACAGTGTCAAGTCGCTGTTCGGCGGTGGAGAGCTGCCGCATCTCATGGCGCGCGGCCAGGTCGACACGTTGTTCGACAGCACACGGGACAAGCTGTTCGGCATCGCGGGCGACTCCGGCGGCGCACCGGGCGGCGATGTTCCGGGCACCGGTGTTCAGCGGTGGGCTCCGTTGGTGCTGTAGGCGCTTGGCATGCTTGGTCAACCGGCGTCGCTGCTGCCGGTGGTTCTGCGTCGCATGAACCAGGAGTCCTCCGGCGATCCGAACGCGATCAACTTGTGGGACTCCAACGCACGCCGGGGTGACCCGTCGATTGGGCTTATGCAGGTCATCGGGTCCACGTACCGCGCCTACGCTGATCCCCGGCACAATTTCGGCCAGCGCGACCCGCTGTCGAACATTCTCGCGGGCATGCGGTGGTCGATCAAGCGCTACGGGTCACTGGCCGCTGGCTTCAACCGGAAGGGCGGCTACCGCAACGGCGGCTGGCTGGCAGCTGTCGACGGCTACCAGACGATCCGCACACACGGCGAGCCCGAAGCCGTGCTGACACCGCACCAGTGGTCGACGGCATCAGCGGCCTTACGTCAGGTCCACCGGGACCGCGCCACCGCACGCGACGGTCGACAGAGTGTACGCCGCACGATCCAGTTCGGTGACATCCACGTGCGGGAGACCGTCGACATCGACCACATGTTGAACCGCGCGAGTTTCCTCGCAGCCCGAGCCTAACGGAGGTGAGCAGCCGGTGATCACGAGCGTCTAGCTCGTCGACAACGACCGCGAGTTCACGTTCCAAGACCCGTCGTGGGGCAACAACGACGACATCGTGTGGACGAAACTCGTCGTGTCATCTCCGGAGGTCCGCGCAAGCACGACTGTGCGGGTCGCGGGCTCCGGCGTCATCGACAGGACACGGTTCCACGGTGCCCGCGCAGTGTCGCTGGAGTGTCGGCTCGCAGCCACGCCAGCGGCGAAAGTGGACGCGCTGACACGCATGCTGGGACCGGCCGCACGTCCACGACTCATCGTGACCGACACCGATTGGGAACCGTGGCCCCGGCGCGCGCTACGCGTACGCGTGGACCAGTACGCGGTCTGCGAACTCATCCACACGTCGTCGTGGTTCCGGGACGTCTCGGTGCAATGGACAGCACCTGAGGGCATCTGGACCGCTGCCGACACGGTGCGCTACGAGATCGACCTGGGCGCCGACGGCCGACAGGGCCGCGTGTATCGACTGCGTTCGCCACGCGTGTACGAGGCTACCGGCGCGACCGGTGTCGTGTCGTTCGACAATCCCGGCACGAGCACATCAGAGTGGACCGCGCGGCTCCACGGACCCTGTACGGGACCACGGCTCACGTGCGACGACACCGGTGACGCGGTCGTGTTCGACTCGTCGTTTCGGCTGGCCGCAGGCGAGTTCGTGGAACTCGACTCGGCCCACGCGACCGTGTACGCGCAAGGCAACGCGTCACTGTCGCGGCTGCACCGGCTGGACTTCGCGTCGTCGAGCTGGTGGAAGATCAGGCCGGGCACCAACACGATCCGCTTTAATCCGACGTCCGGCGTGGACACTGGGGCTCGTGCGAGTATCGAGTTCCGTCCGAGCTGGATTTGACACAGGAAGAGGCCCAACAGATGGCACTGTAGACACCGCTGTGGATGGAAGCCGCCGAGGGTGACGCCGAGATCACGTACACGGCCGCACAGGACCGGGGGCTCATCGCGAGCATTTTCTCCCGCGAAGGCGTCCTGGACTATGATGCCGGAGACCTGTAGGTAACCTAGCGTGCCCAGGGCGCGAACTTCTCCGTGGATGTCGCACCGGGCTGCTGCGCGATCGTCGGCGACGACGTCAGCGACCAGGGCACGTATCTGTGCCGGTCAACGACGCCTATCAACGTCGCAGTGCCGCCGAAGCCCGCGTCAGGTCAACGGGAGCATCTGCTGGTCGCACGTGTGCGGGACTCGCTGGCAAACGGCGTGTACGCGCCTGCGTACGAGTGGTCGATCGAGCTGCTGGAAGACCCAGGCTCCGGTCGACCTGAGCTGCCGGGCTCCGCGATCGAGCTCGCAACCGTCACCGTGAGCGCCGACGCGGTGTCGGTGACCGCAGCCGCCATCAGTGACCTGCGTCAGAGGTCCGTGGTCGGCACACCGGCACTCAGCGGCGACATGTACGCTTCCGGCATGCACCCGGCCTACGGCGGCCGTGATTCCACGCGACCGTTGACGTGGATGAAGAATCCGGACGGCTGGGTCGTGCTCTCGGGCTGGGTCCGGCGCACCGGCGGCAACTACACGATGCGCGCGAACCAGACCGCATGGTTCGACGGCAACACGAACGCCGCTTTACTGCCAGTCGACGCGCGACCGACCGGTATCCGCGACTTCATCGGGCTCACAGCGAACGGTCCCGCGCACTACGCGGTACATCCATCAGGTCGTGTGTCGTTCCGGTTCCCGTATGAGACAACGTTGACCCAGAACGCGACGTGGTTCAGTTTCGACGGCTGCATGTTCCGCGCGAACAGCTTCTGACCAGGAGACCCAGATGCTTTAGACACCGCTGTGGATGCAGGCTCGCACCGGTGCGCCGGTGATCGAGTATCCGCTCGGCGAGGACCGGCAGACCGTGATGCCCTCGGCGTTCGCACGTGCAGGCGTCGTGGACCGAGATTCCGGCGCGCTCCGAGTGACACGCGGAGACAACTCGACAGTCGTGGTCGCAGCGGGCCGATGCGTCATCGACGGCGGCGAACGACTCTCCGGGCCCGGCATGTACCTGTGCACGTCGACGGCTGCAGAAACCGTCGATGTCGCGCCAGACACGGTCGTGTTTGCACAGGTCCACGACAAGCGAGACGGCGCCACGGACCGCAGCACATGGATCATCACGAGTGCCGTGGAGATGCCGACCGATGCGATCGCGCTGGCCCACATCGACAGCAACGGCACCGTTGTCGACGCGCGACGGCATGCCAGCAGCGGTTCCGCTGACATCGTCGGTACGTTCGGCGCGACAGGCATCGACAGCCGATACTACCAGGCACCGGACGCCAGTCGACCGCTCACGTGGTCAAAGAACCGCGAAGGCTGGGTGACGCTCGGGGGTTGGCTGCGGCGCGTCGGCACATCGGCGGAGCTGAAAAACGGCGTCTTCTACTCGTTCGACGGTCGCGGCCAACGTGCACGACCGGTGCTGCCGCCGGAAATCCGGCCGACCGGCATCCGCGACGTGTGTGGGCTCAGCAGCAACGGCGACTACCACGTCGCGATTTAGGCATCCGGCGCCATCTGGTGGCGGTTCCTCTGGGACACGACACTCCGCGCGGACGAGTATCCGAGCTGGTTCAGCTTTGACGGCATCTGCTATCGCGCGAAAGCCTACTGATGTCGTCGGCAGCCCAGTGGACGTTTGCGGTGGGTCCGTGGAATCCGGCAGCGATCGTCTGCGACGTCAACGCGGCCCACTCGCGCACGGTGACGTTCAATCTGACGGACAACTCGGAGGCCTCGTTCACGATAGACGGCCGGGACCCGTCGTGTCGCGACATCGTGGAACTGAGCACCGATCTCTACGTGTACCGGCGCCAGCGAGCGGACCTGCGCGGCTCGCTGCTGTATCGGGGCCGCATCGGCAAGAGTTCCGATGTACTCGACGCCGACGGACACAGCGTCACGGTGCCTTCGGTGGACTACCGGTGTCTACTTCGTCGACGGCTGCTGATGCACGGCGCACGACAGCGCTGGGACAACACCGATCAGGCACACATCGCGTGGGACCTGATACAGCAGGCCCAACAGCGCACCGGCGGCGACATGGGCATCCGCGCCGGTCACGTGGCGACCGGTGTCCGACGTGACCGCAGCTACGAGCTCGGCTCGTCGATCGGCGAAAAGATTCAGGAACTCTCCGAGGTCATCAACGGGTTCGACTGGGATATCACCGCGACCGACACCGACAGCCTCGGGCTACAGCTCGACGTCTGGCATCCGTAGCGCGGCGCCACGAAGGTCGAGACCGTGTTGCTGTACACCGACACGGCCGCCACGGTGCAGAGCATATCGCGTCAAGTCGACTCGGCGGACTACGCGAACGCGGTACGGCTCACGGGTCGCGACCCAGAAGCCACCGGCGACAGCGCGAACGTCGTGGAACGTATGGCAACCGTCGCCGCAGAAGGACGCTGGGACAGATCATACTCCGAAGACATCGTGCAGCTCGCCGCGCTGGAACAACGCGCGGACTGGACACTCGCACAGAGCACCGTGGTCCGGCCGTCGTACACCGTGGAGCTAGCGCCGGGCTTCTGGTCGGGTCCACAGCATTTCTGGCTCGGCGACACCGTGACCCTCGTGGTCAAGTCCGGTCGGCTCGACGTGCAGTCACAGTTACGCGTGCAACAGCTCAAGGTCGACATCGACGAGAACGACGACGAGAAGATCAGCGTCACGTTGGGTTATCCACGGAAGGACTTCCGGGAACGTCTTGCGTCGATCGACCGTCGGCTGGAGCGGCTGGAGCGCAGATGATCGCACCGGAGCTCGTAGGCGGCCTGATGCTGGCCGCGACCGGTGTACTGACAGGGCTCACGACGCTGTTGTCGCGACGTACGGCCCACATCGAGGCCGACCGTGACCGGTACGCCGAAGAACACGTGGCGTTGCGCCGTGAGTTGATCGCGGCCGACCGGAAGCTGTTTGAACTCTAGCGGCTCTGCGCACAACGCGGTGTCGACACGGAAGGACCCGAACGTGATCCGTGAGCCGTGGCCGACACGATCATAGCGCGCCAGCGACAGCGACCGTCGGCGCGATCCGGTGCCCACGATCGTCACCGGCACCCTTGCGGCCATCGCGACACTGGGGCTCGTATTGACGAGCAGCGCGAGCGCCGACAGAGCTGACCTCGACGCGACGCTCGATGACGCGGTCGCCGTGGCACATCTCATCGAGACCGCGTGCAACCGGGGTGATCTCGACGGAGATTCGACCATGTGCCTGCATGCGGACATGATCCGGGCCGAATTGGAGCAACTCGTCGCGGACCTCGGCTGACAAATGTACAAAATGTACAGACACAAGGGAACCCCGCTCACAGGGCATGTGAGCGGGGTTCCTTTTATGCTATATCAGTTTCAGATGAGCTGTGACCAGCAGGACTTTGACGCCGACCACGGCTTATAGCCCTGATCGGCAAACAGTCGATACGCGGCTGCGTGCTGCTCGCGCACCGACGCGTACGCAGCCCGAGACGCCGTGGAATCACCACGGTAGGCCCGCCACGTCGAGTCGATGAACTGATACAGGCCGCTGGCGGACGAGTACTTGTTCTGGGCCCGTGGATCGCCGCCGGACTCGCACGCAATGATCGCACGGGCGGCAAACGGCTTCGCGGTCGCAGCCGGTGTCACGACGAGCGACGGCGCCGCGACCAGGGCAAATAAGGCAGCAATTACGGCCGCTTTCTTGAGATAACTCACAATACACCTCGTATTAATCAGCATTAGCGGTGAAGCACTGCAGCGATTTCTGCCGCGTGCACTCCGAGGGCTTCCAGCGAGTCGTACACTTCGGCACTAAGTGTAGCAGCACTGGCATTATTCATAGTGCGGGCGAAAATTAGCGAATACGCATCCAATATGTGTCTGATCGCGACATCACGCGACATCATCGCGTGCCATCACATACGCGATGCAAGCATACACCGCGCGGTCCAGGTACGAATCGATCACCGACTCGTTCGCGGGCTCGCGGTCGTTGGACTTGAGCGCCCGCAGCCGCGAGGACTTCTGCTCCATGTTCATATTCACCACGTCGAGCGGTCCCACACCGATAGCGGTCGCGACCTCGGTGAAGTTACTCCACAGATTGGAATCGAGCGCGTAGTCCGCACGCTTACGGCGATTCATGGCCGCCATCGTCAACAGCGCGGACTCAAACGGATCATCCGGGTCCAACACGTACTGGTCGGACTCCACGGGCTCACAGTGGTCCTCGAACCGGTCCACGGCGACCTCCAGGCGTGTCCCATCGTCGGCGTCCAGAGCCACGAAGCGGCTTGAGAGACCTGCCACCGTCACCGTGCGGAGAGACACGCGGTCCCACCAGCGCGTGTGCAGCTGCGGCAGCCACACGAGGTCCCGCGCGTGCCGGACCACGAAGCGATCGAGGTCAAAGTTGACCGTGAACAGTTCGTCGTCGGTGTCGGACCGGTCGGTGATCTCACCGACGTGACCGGCGTCTTCGGACACCGTGGACGCCACCAGGTCACCCACGTTGAAAACACTCATCGCGTACACAACTCCGTTTCGATACTCGTAGTAAGACCACACGCGGCAGCAACCGACAGCGCGTGTGTGTGCCGCACGTACAGCGTGTGCCGCAGTTGACCGTTGTGGTGCCGTCGGACGTCGTACTGAGGCTTGAGTTCGAACCAGGCCGCTGTGCGACCCGCGTAGGCTCGGTACTCGTACTCGGTGACCCGCTGAGCACGTGATGTCGACCACCGGGAACCCACCGGTAGCCGGTAGATCAACGAGCGGTCGAGCAACAGCTGCCGGGCCTTCGGAGCCGAGAGCCCGAAATGCGAGCCCCAGACGCCCACGGTGACCACATCATCGGTGTTGACGTATTCTCGGTGGAACTCGATCGCCGGTAGGGCCTCGCCGAGTTGCGCCGACAGCTCCGCATTACGGTCGAGCTGCCGGATGATCTCGGCCAGCGCGTCCCGGTACGTAGACGGCACCTGAGACGCCGACGGCGACCGGTCGCCGAGTTCTGCCTCACGGGTCTTGACCGCGAAGTACGTCTGTGCGGCCTTGATCTCGGGCTTACGCGGATCGCCGTTCATGGCCACGAGGTAGCAGCCATGCCGTGAGAGCCGGTAATCCGAGCGCTGCTGAGCACCAAGGTTACCGGCGTCGACGGTCGCGGTGAACGCCGCGATGTGGGGGCTCTCGGCCTCAAGCTTACCGGGTCCGGTAAGCTTGGCGACCTGCGGAAACTCCGCGTTCAAGGTCAACTTCGCACGCTCGATTGCGTCCTCAAACTTCTGCCACTTGTCGTAGCCCAGCAGTGGCATCAGGTCCCGCGCGGACCACCACTCGGTCGCGTCGTCATCGACACGTCGTAGCGCATCGAACACCGTGACCGGTGTCGACAGTTCAGAAGACATGATCAACAGGCTCCTTGTTCAGGGTGAGGTCAGGTCAGCCGTGCACGTGTGCGGCGGCCCACGAGCTCTCGACAGGTCGTTCACGCGGTCACCAGCCGAAGACCGCTGGGCGGCGGCACGCACACGTCGAGCCGTCGCGATAGCCACGTGAGCCCTGACGGTGTCAGCTTCGTGACCTTGAACACGCGGTGGTTCTTCGTCTCCGGCACCAGCACGAAATGCTGCATGTACCGCTGGTACGGCTCCGTGGAGTCCGGCTGGATGATCTTGAGCTCCCGTAGCCGCCGATACAGCCGGTTACGTCCGAAGCCGAGCATCTTCGCCACTTCCGACATCGGATAGAAGCCGTCGGAGTCGATGAACCGGTCGTAGAAGTCGACCTTGGGCTCGTTGACGACGGCGGCGGCTTCCAACTGCTCGCAACGCTCGGAGGTCGCGGCAAGCTCTAGCATGCGCCCTGCGAACTCGGTGTACGCCGTTGCCAGCGAGGACACGGCCTCGGTGTACGTACGCGGCGCTGGGATCGAGAACTGCGTGCCGAGCTCCGCCTCACGGGTCTTGGACACGAAGTACGACTGTGCGGCCGCGATCTCGGGCTTACGCGGGTCACCGTTCATCGCGACGAAGTAGCACGCACGTCGCGTGAGCCGGTAGTCGACGCCAGGTCGACCGCCCTTGGACTTTTTGCCGGTGCCGTCAAAAAGCCTGGTCACAGGCTCGGCAGCGTTCTCGGCAGAGAGCTTCGCGTGGGCGAAGTCCTCCCACCGGATGTAGCCAGCAGCGGCGACGGTGGACGTGGTGAGTCGACCGCGATGAGCACCGTGATGTGCGAGTCCACGGGGTCAGCTTGTTGGCGTCAACAAGCTTGGCGACCTGCGGAAACTCCGCGTTCAAGATCACTTCGCGCGGGCCCGTGGCATCAACACGCCGTGGACCTGATACCGGCGGGTATCATCGGTTCATGGCGATGACACTACGACTGAGCGAGGCCGACGCGCGCCGACTCCGGGTCCGAGCCGAACGTGACGGGTGCTCGCAGCACGAACTTGTCGTGACGGCGGTCCACGAAATGCTCGACAACGATGTGGACTTCGCCGAGATTCTCGCGGATATGACGGCGCGCTACTCGGAGCCTTTGCGGAGCTCGCCGAGCTGTGACCCGGTACTTGACACGCGATGAGTTACTGAGGCTCGCGGAGTGCGCGACCGGTCGAGCCCCAGAGTTCTGCGTTCGGCGCCGACGCGTACCCGGACCTCTGGCAGAAGACCGCAGCGTTGCTGCAGTCGCTCGCCACCAACCATGCGCTCATGGACGGGAACAAGCGGACCGCGCTCGGGGCGGCCTTCGGGATGCTCGCGCTCAACGGCTACAGACTCGACATGCCGGTCGCCACTGCGGTCGAGCTCACGGTCGCAGTGGCAACCCGACACATCGTTGATGTTTCCGAGATCGCCGAGCTATTGAAACAGGCAAGCCGCCCGTGTAGTTAAGCCGCGTGGACCGCAGTGTCGTCGGAGCACGACATCACGTCGGCCTCAAACCAGATCGCGAACTGGTTCGACAGCGGCATCCGCTTGCCGACGAGCTCCCGGACTCCGTCGGCGTGCACGAGCGAACGGGCCCCCGTGAAGCCCGAATGGTGCCACAACCTCGTGTGCGGCGACCGGTGCAGCGCCGTGCGCGAGAAGCCGAGCACCCGTGTGACATCGGCGGTCAGGAACCACGGTGCGCCGTCGAGCTGCACCGAGCGCAGCGGAAAATGCTGGTACCGATGCGTGGTGACGTCGACGCTCGCACGCTGACGGCCGCGCGATGTCTGCGAGCGCATCAGTGTCGCGAGCCGCTGGTGCAGCAGACTGTTCGGTGCGAACAGCTGATCAAGGCCGGATTCGAGCAGCACCGAGACCACGCGGCCTTCGACGACACAGTAGCGCTTGTGCTGCGGCTCGATGCGCGCGAACGAAGCACTCGTGAGCGGCGCCAGATCACGGGTCACCGCGAACGGTGTGCCCACGGACCGGACGCCGAACCTCACCGGTGTGCCCGCGACGAGCTCCGTGCGAATCTTCACGGGCTCCACGGGCGCGGAAACAACAGTAGCCATGCGAAAAATACTCCCTCAGGTAAGAAGTTTAAGACTTATCGAGCGTAGAGCGCTTGCAAATCTTGGAGCGTCCGTACACACTGCTGATCAACGCGGAACCTGTCGCGGCCATGGCTTGTGCTGATCTCGGTACCAAAGCCATCCAGGAAATCGATAACAGTGTCAGGCTCCAGGCCTAACCACTTGCACAATTGGGGTCCGTGGCACCACAATGTTGTGCCGTCCCAAAGCATTGTAACCGGCGGTAAATCGTCGGTACTGATGGTTCGCGCCATTGTCACCTCTTTCGTCGGTTGAAAAATGATCTCAGCAACGATTCACGTTGCGCGTCGACCGTCGGATTTATCGGCGTATAGGTGCGGTCCATGACCGGCACATACGTGTCGGGCACCCACAATTCGACGCCGTCGTCGGTCTCGACGTGTGTGTGTCCCCGCGTGGCGTCCTCGATTGTTGCCGGTCGCGCGGTCTCACCGGCGTCCGGATCAAACGGGATCGTGTCGGGCGACTCGATGTCGGTGTTGAAATCCGGTTCCGGTTCCGGTTCCACGATCGGGATCAGCAGTTCGACGCCGTCGACCATGACGCTGTCGGCGTCCACGTAGTCCGACGCGGTCATGATCACCGTGTCAGTGCCAGTGTCGCGGCGCGCGTGCACGACGGTGTCGCCGTCGAACATGTCACCGCAGCCGTCGATCGTGTCGTCGACCGCCCGTGCACCGGCACCCGGTACATGGGTCACACAGTCGTCGACGTGCTGAGGCACCGTGTGCGCGGGCGGCTCCGTGCGCATGCGATCAGGCACCAGTCGCGCGAGACCCAGAAGCCACGCACGCAGGGACTTCGGTCGACGCGTCACACGACGCAAGTGCACCGCATCAGACTCAAGACAACCTTGCAGCACCCACGAGATGTACACGTCGCGGGTCCACACGGTCGACGTGCGCGGACACTCCATGACGCCGTCGGCCACGTGCTCCAGCAGATGACCCGTGTCGAGGCACCGGGGGCACAACGCGTTGCGGCGCGGCATCACATCGGCGGTGCCGCAGAGCACCTGCGCACGGTGGATCAGCTGTCGCAGCCGCAGGAGCCAGTGCTCCGACTGCCGAGACGCCACGATAGCCAGCGGCACACGTGAACCACCGGTAGCGGACTGCACATGGTCCTTGAGCTGCTCGTGGAGCTCAAGGGCCCTCAGGTTCAGCGGAGTCTCGAAACCTCGGTTGCCACGGCGACCGTTGCGGTAGTTCGGCGCACGACCCATAGCGGACAGGTCAGCGAAGACTTGACGCGTCAGTTCGTCAAGGGCCCGCCAGTCAATATCGGTGTTGCGATCGTTTTCAGCATAAGTCGTGGACATCAGGACGTCAGCTCCGGATACGCGCCGTGATGAAATCGGTCAAGATACGCGGCAATCACCGCAGGCGTCAGTTCAGAATCGGTGCCGTTAATAGTCGTGGCATCAATGGACCAAAAGTCGACGTGCACGCGGATCGCACCGGTTTCATACGTGAGCCAGTCATCCAGTGGCGTGGCACCCTTAAAACCTGTTGAACACAGTAACTCGCAGATAGCGCCGTCCCGGTAAGAACTCAGAGAAACAAGCTTGCTAATCGCACTACACAGCGAGGTCTTCACTGCTCTGATCCCTTCAATGCTCGCCTGTGAACAGTATCACCGTAACCGGCCTCAGGGGGGGGGGTTGCAACCTTAAGGGCATCGCACGTTTGGGTTACTGCAGGTCACGCAGCGTGCACTGTGGACACTCTCTGTCCATGTCGGACTGTGGAGAGCCACGCGAGTGCCAACGCGTCGGCTCGATCGTCGTCGCGTGATGGCTACACATCGTCACCGAATTGCTTACGCACCGCGTTGATGACGTCGCTTTTCGACGCGGTACCTCGACCCGTGGCAAAACGTTTCAGCTCGGACGGTGTCGCGGTCTCCACGCGGAGACCGCGAACAGTGAGCCTGTCGATGAGCGCGTAGAACAAGTGGGCCCGTTCCACGTATTTACCTGTCTTGCGAGCAAAAGGCAGCGACTCGATACAGGCCCTCTCACAGCCGTCGACGAGAGCATCGACGCGGTCCACGATGTCGCGGATTCGCGCGAGGTCCCGCAACGGTGGTTCCACCGAGAGCCACGCTGACGGGCTTGACTACACCGTTGTTGATACCGGTGTAGTCAAGCCCGAGATCACCGCGACACCGGTGCTCGTCAGCGATGGATCGATGCCCGCGACGCTCACGCGCTCACACGCTGTCGTGCGATGGCCGCAGCGTTCACTGGCGCGCCGACGGCGTCGCGTTCGGTGCGCAGCCACCGGTCGACGTCGACGAGTGCTGTGAAGCTGCGACGTGTGTGCGCGTCGTAGCGCATCGGTCGCAGCGACCACGAACGCGGTCGCAGGTGCCACACATAGCACGCGTCGACGCGGGGCATCTCGCGTTCGGCGCCGTCGACGGTCAACACGTGCTCTGCGTCGGCGTACGCGGTGAGCTGAAGCGCCATGGACCCGTACACCGATTTACCGGTCTTGAGATCGATGACCGCCGTGGACCACTCGCGTGCGCGTGTCGCACGGGGTCTTATACGTGCGACGAGGTCCGCTGAGCCCGCGTAACCGACCGTGCGGTTGACCAAGGTCGACTCGATCAACAGCGGCTCGACGTCGAACTCGTCGGTGAGTTCCTGGTACGCGCGGTCGACGTACGACAGCGACGGATCGTCGGGCACCGGGTCACCGCGCAGCAGCGATTCCACGCGCGTGTGGACCATGGTGCCGGTCGCAGCAGCGCCGCCGGTCGTCGTGTACTGGCTCGATCGTATGAGTTCGAACGCGTCGACTGCGGACTTCGTGGCCAGCATAGACCTGTTGTCGGCTGCGTACTGGGCGATCGTGCGGGTCTTCCACCGTTCGAGTGCCGGTTTCGCGGCGGCAGCGAGCACCGACGTCACCGATCGGAACCGCTCGCCGGTCGTGGGATGCACATAGATGCGGAGGCCATCACTGTCTGTGACCGTCATGGCACGTTGCGTGTCCATATCGATGGATACCTCAGTATGAATAAACAAAAGCCGGGACCATACGCGTGTATGGTCCCGGCTCGTATCGGAAGGATTCAGCTAGCGTTCGACGACCGGTGCCGCACCGTGTACATGCAGAACTTGTGCGCACCGTCGCGGGTCTTCTTGCGACCGTCGAACCGCACTGCGAGCCGGTCGCCGGTCAGCAGCGGCAGCCGCGATAGCTCCGCGTTCAGATGCGAGTGATAGCCGCGAATCTGACGGAGTTCACCGTCGTCGGTCCGCACGGTCACCACGGGCACCGGCGTCGACGTGTAGTCGCTCGTCGTCGACGACACGGTGACGACGGTGCCTTCCACCGATTCGCCGGGCTGTTCGGGTCGAAACGACGTGAACTCCGGCTCATCCGGTCCGTCGTCCATGGCAGCAAGCAACGACATATCAGCGGCTCCATATAAGCGTTACACACACGGGAAAGCCCGTCGGCAAAGACACTGTCAGGGCTAGGCGCGCCCCGTAGCACGCGCCATGACGACGACTGTAACCAGGTGCCTGCGTCGTGTCTAGCCCCCTGTGGTAGCCGCGAGTCTGTGGCACACTGGCCCGTAGACGAGAGCTGTATCTACGCAGCTCACGTGCAGCGGCGATGAATGCTGCCCGCACGTGCGTCGAGACCCCGTGGACCACTTGAGGCCCCCGGGGTCTTCTGTTATCGAACACTATTATCATTAACGGAGTCGATACCGTGGACACCGACATGGGCTCGTACGCGTGCGAGTACCTGAAGCGCGGCTGGTACCCGATGCCGCTGCCACCGCACAAGAAGTTCCCGCCACCGAAAGGCTTCACCGGATACCAGCGCAAGGCCGTCACTGAGGCCGACGTCGACGCGTGGACCCGCGATGAGGCTTGGCACAACATCGCACTGGGACTCCCGTCGAACGTGGTCGGCATCGACGTCGACGACTACGGCGACAAGCACGGCGCCGACGAACTGGAGAAGCTTCAAGCAGAGCTCGGCGGGCTGCCACCCACGTGGATCAGTAGCTCTCGATCGGAGCCCACACGCAGTGGCATTCGCGTGTACCGCGTGCCCGACGAGTTCGACTGGTCCCACGTGTCCGGTGCGCTCAGCACGTCCATCGACGTGATCAGGCCCCAGCACCGGTACCTGGTCGCGGAGCCCAGCACTCATCCGAGCGGGTCCCAGTACCGCTGGTACGACGCGCACTCGAACGCGTGCGACATGGCGCCTGCGACGTGTGAGCTGCCGATGCTGCCGCCACGGTGGCTCCAGCGACTGGCCGGGGACCCCACGTCGAAGGCTGACAAGGCCCTCGCGGACGCGATCAGCGAACAGCACAACACGAACGGACGTTCGCACTACGACGCCATGGTCTCGTCGGTGATGCGACTGTGCGCGCTCAACGCGTCGACGGACTCGTTGCGGAAGCTCAAGCGCACGTACGCGACGGTGATCGACCGCGACACTGGTTGCGACGAGTTCGACAGAGCACTCGCGGGCGCACGGGCGAAAATCAGCACCGAACGCGACGGCGACCACGTTCAGTTGCGCGCAACTGATCTGGAGCTCTGCGACGAAGTCATCCGTAGACACGGCGACCGGCTCCGGTACGCGATTGATCAGCAGCGCTGGTTCAGCTACGCCGACGGCCGATGGGACTCCGTGGGCGGACACGATATTGCCCAGAAGCTCACGCAACAGACGATCCGTGACGTGAACGCGTATCAACAGCGTGCCGACGGCACGAAGACCGATGCCACGTCATGGCTCCACGCGGCCTCGCGTGTGTCCAGCGCGCTGGATCACGTGCGGCGCACCGACGCAACGCAGGTCCACGGCGGCGAGTTCAACAGCGACAGCAACTTGTTCAACGTCGCCAACGGCACGATCGAGCTGACCACGGGACAGCTACGCGCACACGATCCGGCGGACCTGATCACGCAACAGAGTCCCGTGGAGTATCGACCGGATGCCACGTGTCCGCAGTTCGACCGGTTCCTGCGTGAGGTGCAACCCGATGCCGACATCAGGTCGTACTTGGCGCGGCTGTTCGGTTGCGCGCTGCTCGGCGACGTGCGCGAGCACAAGTTCGCGGTGCTCACCGGCACCGGACGCAACGGCAAATCGGTGCTCGTGAAGATCATCAGTGCGGTGTTCGGCGAGTACGCCACCGGCGTCAACAAGGAACTGCTGACCTTGAGCCGCCACGAGGGCCATCTCACGGCGGTCGCATCGCTGTACGGTCGTCGGCTCGCGGTGGCCCAGGAACTCGACCGAGACGCTCGATGGGACGTGTCGCGCGTCAAGGAGCTCACCGGCGGCGACCGGCTCACCGCGCGACGCATGCGAGAAGACGAGTGGAACTTCGAGCCGTCGCACACATTGGTGATGACGAGTAACCACGCGCCCAACGTGGGCTCCGGGGAGCACGCGTTCTGGTCTCGATGCGATCAGGTGCCGTTCGAACAGTCGTTTGAAGGTCGCGAGGACCCGCTGCTGGCTCAGCGGATCATCGACACGGAGTCATCCGGAGTGCTCGCCTGGCTCGTGCGCGGGCTCCACGAGTACCTGCGAACGGGCCTTGGTACGCCGGACGCCGTGCGCGAGGCGACACGTGAGTCCCGCGAGGACTCGGAGCCGCTGCTGCGGTTCGCCGACGAGTCGCTGGAGATCACCGGCGACCCGAACGACGAGCTTCCGACGAAGCTCGTCTGGGACCGGTGGCAACTCTGGTTGGCTACACAGAGTGACATTATCCGGTCCCCGAAGTACGCCAGATTCAGCCGGGAGCTCCGAGCGGCAACTGCAGCACGCGGAGGTTCAACTGCAGCACTTGAGCTTGCTCGGGGCCGTCACGGCGGCCAGACGTGCGTCTCGCTGCTCCGAGGCTGTCGACTCAAGCCGAGTGCTGCAGTTGGCGCTGCAGTTGACGACACTCCCACGGAGTCAACTGCAGCAGACGAAACCGCTGGTCACCTAGCTATTGAGGAGGTTGCTGCAGTTGATGCAGTTGAAACCGGCATCAGCAAGAACGTAGAGAGAGAGGAGTTGTATAGTGCCGACGCTATACAGAACAGCTACAGCGCTGATAATGGCAGCGAACTGCAGCAACCACAGCAACCGGTCACGCAGCCAGCCGTGGAACCGATACGGTCGGTCGTCACACACAGCGACGTGAAGCCGAAACCTGGCACCATCGCGCACGCGATCGCCGAGTTCGCCGCCGACACGCTGACGCGCGTCGACGACGACGACGTGTACGTGCACGCACGCGACGTGTGGTCCGCGTGGCTGACGTGGTGCCACGCGGACGGTCGACAGCAGCGCACGGGCGCCTACAAGTCGTTCGCACGCGCGATCGGCGCACGTGAGCACAAGCGGACCGGCACCCGGTACGTGTACGGGCGCCGGTGGCGCGCTCAGGTGCTCGCGGCCCATGCGCACCACGTCGACACCGACGACAGGACCGTGTCGATCGGTTTGCTCGCCGACGGTCGCGTGAACCCGGACTACCGCGTGACGCCACAGCACGACGAGCGCGGTACCGAACGCGTCACGTACAACGAGTACGAGCGACGCATGAGGCTCGCAGGTGCCTGGCGTGACCACTCGTTCACGCACACGGAGACCATCGAACTGTGAACACATGTGGCGGACCCACGTGATGTCACGTGGGTCCGCCACACGTACGGTTCAGCGGCAGTTCGATCTGCGTCGACACCCGTCATGACCTCCGCGAGGTCCCGGCTCATGGCCGCCACCATCCTGTGCCGAGTTGGTCCTGACATTGCTTCAGACTTCGTGTCGGCCGCCACGTGTGCTAAGGTTCACACGTGAGCGGAACCTGTTCGCCCGTGTTCGTGGACATCGAGAGTCACGACGCTCGCAGCCGGTTCACGATGCCGCCGGACGTGTTCTTTCGACTCGGCGGCCTCTCACGTGATCATCAGTACACGGTGTCGAACTCGTATGAGTCGTTCCGGCGTCTCGTGTCGACGTCGTCGCTGCTCGTTGGCCATAATGTGGTGTCGTTCGATGTGCCAGCGCTCGGCTTCGACGTGCTGTCATGGACCCGTGACCGGCGTGTTTTTGACACGATGATCGCGGCGTCCCTGGTGGACCCGTCCGATGCCGCTCACGCGTCACGTAGTCGCTATTCGCTGGCTGCGGCGACACGCGCGCACGGGCTCGCAGGTAAAACCGGTGACTTGCTGGAGCTGTCGCTTTTACACGGTGGTTTCGGCGGCATACCGGTCGATGATCCGGAGTATCTGGAGTACCTGCGCGGCGACGTGTTGGCCGTGGAGTCGTTGTATCGGAAACTCGTCCCGCTGGTGCCCGACGACGAGTATCTGTGGCGGGAGCACCGAGTGCATGCCGTGTGTTCGCAGGTGCAGTCCGTGGGTCTGCTCGTGGACCAGGACCGTTTGCGTCACCGTGTCGCAGAGGCTGCTCATCGTCGCACGCAACTGGTGAACTGGCTCATCCGTGAGCACGATGTGCCCACGGTGACGAGCACCGGCGAGCCTGCGGCGGCGCCACACGCGACGGCGGCCGGTAAACGTGCACTGGTCGCGGCGTTCGAGAATCTGGGCGTCCATGAGCAGTATTTACCGCTGACGCCGACCGGCGAACCGTCGTTCTCAGCTGACGCGTTGGCCGACATCGCGTCGCAGTATCCGCAGTCTTCGGGCCTGTGTGAGGCGATCGGTGCGCTTGTCGGCGTGCGCAGTGTCTATGACACGGTGGACACGTACGTGCACGATGACGGTCGCGTGCATCCACGGATCACGTTGTTCCAGGCGTCCGGTCGTACGTCGGTGACGCGTCCAGGACTCACGGTGCTCGGCAAACACGAGCGGGACGTGTTTGTTGCGTCACCGGGTCACGTGTTGGTGTCTGCGGACCTGTCGCAAGTAGATGCTCGATGTGTCGCAGCTCACAGTGGCGATCGTGAGTATGCGAAGCTGTTTGAACCCGGCGTCGACGCGCACGAGGTCGTGGCCCGCATGGCCTACGGCGACGCCACATATGACAGTGACCCCGCGCGGTATCGCAAGACCGCGAAGATCATCTCTCACGGCGTCAACTACTCGATGGGTGTTCTGAAGCTCGCCGACAGCGCGGGTGTTCGCAGAAACGAAGCCCAACGTGTCGTGGACACGATCGCGACTCAGTTCCCGAGACTTGCCCAATGGAAGCGCGAGGTGCGTGAAGAGGCCGAGTCCGGTAATCTACTCGACAACGGTTTCGGTCGTCGGATGCGACCGGTTGTCGACCGGTCGCATACACAGGCACCTGCGCTGTATGGCCAAGGCACCGCGCGGGACGTACTGTTCGAGGCCGCCGCGATCCGGATGCCGTTGGACATTCAACGGATGACACGAGCGCTCGTGCACGATGAAGCCGTCTGGGAAATACCGGAAGCCGACGTTGCCGACGTGTGTGCGGAGATCGAGCGGGCGTTCTGTTTCGAGTGGGCACCACCGGGCGACCGTGGCCAGCCGATTCGGTTTGAAGCCGCATGTTCCCGGCCAGCTCACCGGTGGTCGGAGCTGTACTGACGAACCGGCTAAGTGGATCTGTCAGATCTACTTAGTAGCTTGAGCTCATGAGCCGTGATGTAGTCCTGGGGTCATCGAGGCCGTCCGGGGGCTCGATCCTTGCGCCGCGCTGTGGTAGTCTTCACTTAGAGCTCGTCGTTACCTGAACTGCTACCTGAACGCGGAACCCATCGTCATGTACTGGCGGGATATTGGCCACGACGAGTTCGGTGCGATACGTAAGACGGTGCGCCACGTGTGCCGCTTTGCGCCGATGGACGAGCCGGACGTGTTGTCGCGGACGTTGGAACGCATGTCGCGTTGGTACGATCCAGACGTTCACAATGTGTCTGTTGGCTAGGCCTCGCGGCGGGCTGCGAAGCTCGCGTTGGCCGATGTGCGTGCACTCGTCGCCGATCGCGGTGAGCCGACAGAGCTCTCGGGCCACGATGACTGGCTGCCGATGTGGTCTCGGGTGGACCTCGTGTGTCCGGAGTCTGTCGTCACGCGTTCCGATCGTTGGCGTCAGCTCGTCGCGTCGGTGGCGGCCGATTGTGGCGAACCGTGTGCGGCTGTCGTGGACCTTCTATTCCGTGCACAATTGTCGGAACAAGCAATCGCAGACTTGTACGGTGTTAATCGGAATCGTATTCATACTTTGTGGCGCACGGCTCGGAAGTACTTGCGTGAGCTGCTTTCCGTGGAGCCCGGTGACTTCTCTTATTCAAGGAATACTTAAGTGAGGGGGTGATTCGACCATGTCGATTCGGGCCCCTTAAAATGAACTTACGTGGTGCGCGCTCGCGGCTCCGGGACCATGTTCAGGGCAATCAGTTTCCGGTCGAGCCCTCTTGCTCCCTGCTGATTGATGGTCTCAATGACGGGCGCGCACCACGTTCTATGTCTCACACTTCGGCCCCTTTCAGCTTATGACCTGGCTCGACGCACGTCGCAGATACGGCGCTCCGCTTCCGTAGCGTGTGCGCGCGTAGATACTTCGTCGCGACGCGTACACGTGCTATGTGTGCGCGACGACACGCCGCGTGCGCTCCGTGGACCACATCGTCAACCGGCGTTCCGGCGGCACCGATGCGCCGTCGAACCTCGGCGCGATCTGTGATACGTGTCATACGGAGAAGACGCAACGTGAGGCTTTCGCGGGCCGTCAACGCCGCAAGTATCGCGATTCTGTTGCGCATCCGTCGCGCGCTCCATAGTGAATTACGCGCCCGCGCGCGTGTTTAGTTGTATTCCTATTTACTAGTGACTGGGGGGGGTTAACCCCTTTAAGTATAAACATAAAACGGTGTGCATAGGCTCTCATTTCGCACCCATGTGAAAAGTCGCTTACTGTTACCGATTGTTACTGTGCGTAGCATACTGGTGGAGTGTTGAGTAACCGGCAGCTCCTCCGTCTCTAAAACGGATAGTCCAGGTTCGAATCCTGGCACTCCAGCCCACGATGAGGCTTATTCAGGGCCGCCTGGCGGGCTACCTCGCTGCGGTCCCGACCTGGAGAAACACCGCACTTCATGATCACCCTGAATAAGCCTCGATGAGGAGCTGATTGCTCGTGATCCGCTACGAGCGCTTCGTGCCCGATGGCGTCGACGGTCTCGACACTGCGCTTGAGGCGACCGAGGCCCACGTCCGCGAACACTTGCGCGACTGCGTCGGCGACGATGACGCGCACGTCCACATTCATCACGACGAGCACGACGACGGCGTCATGGTCATCGGCGCCGTCGACGCTTCGCCGCGTGGGTACGACGCATGAGCGTCGACTTCGCCAACCGCGTCATAGCGGCCCTCCGTGCGCGAGCCGTCACGGTGCACGTGTAGCCGGGCTACGAGCGCCGTGGCAACGGCCAGACGAGCGACTACCAGGGACTCATCTGGCACCACACGGCGACGCCAGCATCCGTGACACCGCCTCAGGTGCTCTGGAACGGCCGACCGGGACTCCCGGGGCCCTTGTGCAACACGTCCGGCAACGCTGACGGCTCCGTCACCGTGATCGCGGCGCATCCGGCGAACCACGCAGGTGCCTCCGGCGGTAGAGCCATGGGCCCGCTGCCGGTGACGCGCGCGTTCAACAAGTTCGTGTGGGGCCACGAAATCGTGTACCCCGGCAACACGCCGATGTCCGACGCGCAATATAGGTCCGCGATTGAACTCGGCACCGTCATCTCGCAACTGCTTCACCGGCCGAACGCCGAGTGGTGCCGGGGCCACCTGGAATCCAGTATCACCGGCAAATGGGACCCCGGTTGCGGACCCGGTAGAAGCTACGACATGGCCCGCATGCGCGCCGATGTACTCGCACTGATGCGGGGCGCTGATGCCTCGGCAGCATCGACACCGACGTCAAAGAAGGTCAAACCCGTGATGATCGAACGAGAACTGACACACGGCAAGAATTATCTGCGGGTGCCTGCGATGGTCGGCTCCACATCAGCGCTGTTCAAGCGAGCATTCGTCTCGATCACCGGTGAACTCGGTGGAACCATGCAGGTCGCGTTCCAAAAGAACGCACCCAACGACGGACCGCCGCCGGGCACAGGCCCTATCTGGGGTCCCACCGTGTTCCGTAATGCAAGCCGCGTGTGGCGTGAAATCCCCGACGGCACCGAGTTTCTTGACATCGACATCGATCTCAAGGGCCGCAACGGCTCAGTCGCGATCGAGTTCGAACCACGCTGACGAGAGGTCTTTACCATCATGGCTCCCGTGCCCAAGCGCACCGAACAGAAGCACGGCCATCACACCGCCGAAGACAAGCTCGTGCAGAAGGCTCCCGCCGGTGCTGAGCCCGTGTGGCACAAGCCGGACCCCGCGTGGCACCCGCGTGCGCGCGAACTGTATCGAGCCGCACGTGAATCCGGTCAGGCCCGATTCTACGAGCAGTCCGACATCGCGATCCTCTGCTACGTGTGCGACGCGTTGACGCGGTCTCTGCGAGATAACCGGTTCTCCGGTCAGTTGTTCCACTCGGTCATGTCCGCGATGAACGATCTCGCGATGTCCGAAGGCGCGCGCCGTCGCGTGAAGCTGGAACTCCAACGCGACGACGCTGACGACACGAGCGAAGTGGACGCAGCTATTGCTGAGTTGTCACATCAGCATGCGCAGGTCTCCGGCGGCTGAGATCACTGTGGGATCTGAATCTCAAGGATGACTCGGTCCTTCAGGGCTACTCGTCGGCCGCGACCTGTTGCGAGTACCTTCACAGACGCGGAGTCCTTGACGATTTGTCGCCGCTGATCGAGCGGGAGTTCGGACCACTCCGTGAAGAGTTCATCGAGTGTCGCGTTCCGTTCGGGAGTCTCATGGATCATGGTCGCGGGTTCCTGTTCCAGGCGGCGGTCGAGCATCGCCAGTTCTACTGTGAGTTCATCGGCCGTGATGACGCTAGTCCTCCAAAGACTCTTAAGCTCTTCACGCTTGTTCTGGATTTCTGCGCGGCGCTCGGTGAGCGACTCCGCGTTGAACACAGCCCGAGGTTGCGGAAAACCCACGCCTGCTTCGTGGTACGCCCGAACAAGCTTGCCGGAGACGAACTCGTCGAGAGCTTCTGCTCGCGTGCTTGAATGGGGGCCCGGGGCCCTGTGACCGTCTGCCGGGTATTCGTGGGTGTATCGGCTGCACTCATACCGAGGGCAAGTTGTTTTGGACCTGTTGCAGCCGGAACCTTTGACTCTGAGTCGACCCCCACACGCGCAGTGCGCAATATTACTTAGAAGCCATCGGGGCGGTGCGCCCACGTTGGTTTTTCGGCTGGGCTCGTTAAGGATCGCGTGCATGGAGCTCCAGTCCTCGTAAGTGATGATTGGCTCCCATTGAGGCTTGACTGCGCTAATTGAGCCGTCGCGGGTCATGAGCCCTGCATTGCGGGGGTTCAGCAGCACCCCCCTAAGGGTGCCCGGCGTCCAGCTCCTGGGCGCGGCTCCAGCGGTTCTGAGACCGGCCTTGTTCCACTCGATCGCTATCGATCTCAGTGAGCTACCCGCGAGGACCTGTCGAGTCGCGCTCCGGATTGCGTCGGCTTCGACGGCGTCGTGGTGGATGTTCCCAGCTTGGAATCCGAAGCTGCGTGGGCCGCCGTGGGGTAGCCCTGCGTCTGCGCGGGCTGCGAGGCCCCGTTTGGTGCGTTCTCTAAGTTTTTCAATCTCGCGGGCGTTCATGGCTACGACCATGCGGGTCATGAGCCGGTCGTCGGGTGTCGCGATCTTGTATTTGCCGGACTGCAACGTATCGATGTGGACGTTGCGACCGTCGCAGGCGTCGATGAAGGTTTCACCGTCGTGTGGGTCGCGCATGATCCGGTCAGAGTCGTACGCGATGACGTGGGTGATGGCGCCGGAGGTGATGCCTGCGCACAGTTCGTCGAACTTGGCTCGGTGGACGCGCCCGGTCTTCTTGTCCTTCTTGGTGGCGCTCTTGACTTCGGCGAGCACCAGCACCTCGTCAGAGATGCCGAGCGCCTCGGCTCTCTCAAAGCACAGGGCCAGCTGTTGGTCTATAGAACCTTTGACGCCATCTTCTCTGACCTGCTGTTTTGCGCTGGACGCCCGGCAGTAGATCGCTGTGACCATAGAACCATCATAACCGGCGATCACCCTGGTGTTCTCCACCCTGTTCTTCCCCAACATCTCCCCGGCGGCCGGCATCCTGGCCAGCTTCTCCGCCTACGCCGTCGGGTTCCTCGCCCGGCCACTGGGCGGGCTGTTCTTCTCCCGCTACGGCGACCGGCTCGGCCGCAAGTGGATCCTCGTCGTCACCCTGATGCTGATGGGCGGCTCGACGTTGCTGATCGGGTTGCTCCCGACCTACGGGACGATCGGGGTGCTCGCCCCGGTGCTGCTGGTGCTCTGCCGGTTCCTGCAGGGGTTCGGGGCCGGCGCCGAGCAGGCCGGCGCCGCGACCCTGCTCACCGAGACGGTCGGTCGTGGCCGCCGGGGCCGCTACGCCTCGCTGGTCATGGTGGGTGCGGCGCTGGGTACCGCGCTGGGCGCGGTGGTCTGGGTCGCGGTCCAGCAGCTCGGCCAGGAGGCGCTGCTCGCGTGGGGCTGGCGGCTGGTGTTCGCGTCCAGCCTGGTCGTCACCGTCGTCGCCATGATCATCCGGCGCAGGCTCGACGAGAGCCCGGTCTTCACCGAGCTGAAGGAGACCCACGTCGCGCCGCGCCGACCGGCGGGCGAGGTGTTCCGGCACGGGCGGCGGCCGATGCTGCTGGTCCTGTTCATGAACGTCGGCGCCAGCGCGCAGTCCTACACCTTCCAGGTGTTCGTCGCGTCCTACCTGGTGTCCTCGATCGGTGTGGACGCGTCGTTCGTGCCGCAGGTGCTCCTGGTCGGGGCGATCTGCGGGGGCATCGCGGCCTTCGGGTTCGGGGCGCTGTCGGACCGGTTCGGGCGCCGTCCGGTCTACTCGACGATCCTCGCCGCCATGGTCCTCCTGCCGGGACCCGCGTTCATCGCGTTCGGCACCGGGAACCGGGCCGCGATCGTCGTGACCATGATCGTGAGCTTCGTCCTGGCGGTGAACGGCGCCGTCGGGGTCCAGATGAGCTGGTTCCCCGAGCTGTTCGGCAACCGCTACCGCTACGCCGGTGTCACCCTGGGCCGGGAGTTCTCCTCCGCGCTCGGGGGTGGGGTGGCGCCGCTGATCTGCGCCGCCCTGATCGGGGCGTTCGCCGGGTCGTGGATCCCGGTGGCGGTCTACATGTCGGGCATGGCGGTCATCAGCCTGGTCGCGGCCCGGATGGCGCCGGAGACGGTCGACCGGGACCTGACCGTGCCGCAGGATGCGGGCGCGGTCGTCCCGGCCGACGGCGCGCCGGTCCGCTGAGCGACGGTGCCCGCCCCTCGCGGCGGGCGGGCACCGGGTCTCAGGCCGCCGGCACCGGGCCGCGGCGGGCGAAGTCCGGGGCCCGCTCCGGACGGAACCCCACGCCGACGAGGTAGGCGGGCACGATCTGCAGCGCCGGGACGCGATGCATCAGCCGCAGCAGCGGAACCGGGGGACCGTCGCGCCGCCCCGTCAGCGCCGGGCCGGCCATGGTGCGGTGCATGATCCGCTGGAGGCCCTGGACCAGCACCGTCGGGAGCAGTCTGCGGTTGCGGACCCGGCCGAGGTCCCGCTCGGTGAGGGTGCCCCGCTGCAACGGGGCGGCGAGCAGGGTCGCGGTGGCCACCGCGTCCTGGATCGCGAGGTTGATCCCGCCGCCGCCGATCGGGGACATCGCGTGCGCGGCGTCGCCGATGCAGAGCAGCCCGTCGACGTGCCAGCGGCGCAGCCGGTTGAGCTTCACGTCGAGGTGCTTCACCTCGTCCATCGAGGCGATGTCGCTGACCCGGTCGGCGTACTCCGGCATCAGCTCGGCGAGGTCGGCCCGGAACGCCTCGATCCCCGCGGCGCGCAGCCGCGCGTCGGCGCCCTTGGGTGCCATGTAGCCGATCTGGTAGTAGCCCTCGCGCGGGATGACGACCGCGAAGCGCCCGTTCCCGATCCGCGGGCGGAGGGAGGCGTGCATCTCCTCGGGGCGGCGCGGCAGCCGGAACCACCAGGTGTCGAACGGGACGTCGTACTCGGTCACGGGCAGGCCGGAACCGTCCCGCAGGATCGAGTGCCTGCCGTCGCAGGCGACCGTGAGGTCGGCCCGGATCTCGCCGGTGGTCTCCTCGCCGGGCGCGGTCGTCGTCGCGTACCGGACGCCGGCGACCCGCCCGTTCTCCCGGAGCAGCGAGGTGGCGCGGGTGTCGAGCCGGAGATCGAAGGTGGGTTCGTCGGCGGCGGCGTCGGCGAGCAGGTTCAGCAGGTCCCACTGCGGGACGAGCGCGATGTAGGGGTGGCGGACCCCGATCCGGCGCAGCAGCGACAGGTTCCCGATCCGCTGCGCGCCGCCCCGCCCCTCGGGGATCACGACCTCCTCGACCCGGCTCTGCGGCAGCGCGGCGAACCGCTCGCCCAGCCCCAGGTCGTCGAGCAGGTCCAGGGTGGTGGGGTGCACGGTGTCCCCGCGGAAGTCCCGCAGGAAGTCGCCGTGCTTCTCCAGCACGGTCACCTCGACCCCGGCCCGGGACAGCAGCAGGCCCAGCATCATCCCGGCCGGGCCGCCCCCGACCACACAGCACGTCGTCCGCTCCGACATCATGCCCCCTCATTTCAACTGGCGTTGAATTAAGGCGAGTATGCGCCTGCGGGGACCGTCGCGCAATCGGTGTGACCTGCCGTGCTCAGCCGCCGAAGCGGCCCCGGGCCGACTCCGGGATCAGCGGCCGCTCGCCCCGGACCCGCAGCTCCTGCACCGCCCAGGTGTTGCCGTCGGGGTCCGCGAAGCCGAAGAAGGTGCCGCCGTCGCGCTCGTCGAGCACCGTCACCTCGCTGCACTCCACCCCGCGTCCGACGAGCTCGTCGCGCGCGGCCCGGGCGTCGGCGACGCAGAGCTGCAGCCCGCGCATCGAGCCCGGCGCCATCTCGTTCTGCGCCGGCAGCGAGCCGACGACGATCGAGCAACCCGAGCCCCGCGGCGTCAGCTGGGCGATGTGCATGTGCTCGGTGCGGGTGTCGTGGTCCAGGTCGAAGCCGACCCGGTCGCGGTAGAAGGCGACCGCGGCGTCGAGGTCCGACACCGGCAGCACGACGACCTCGAGTGTCCAGTCCATGGTGGGTCCTCTCAGGAGTGCGCCGCGGCGCGGAAGGAGTGCAGGAGCGCGGGACCCTCGGGCCCGTCCCACATCACCTGGGTCAGCAGCAGGGAGATCACACCGCTCGACGGGTCGGAGCGCCAGCCGGTGCCCAGGCCGCCGTCCCAGCCGTAGCGTCCGCCGTCCTCGACGGCCAGGCCCAGGCCCCAGCCGCAGCCGTCGTCGAGGAACGGGGCGGCACCGGCCCGCTGCGCGGTGCTCAGCCGGTCGGAGGTCAGCTCGGCCACCGCGCCGGGGGACAGGACCGGGCTGCCGCCCGCGCGCAGGGCCCGGGTGAACGCGAGCAGGTCGTCCAGGGTGGAGACCAGGCCACCGCCTCCGGAGGGGAACACCGGCGGGGTCGACCACGCGCCGTCGACCGGGTCGGTCACGGTGAAGCCGCCGCCGGGTGCGGCGGCCAGCAGCGGGACGAACCGGTCCCGGTCGGCGGCGGGCACCGAGAAGCCGGTGTCGCGCATGCCGAGCGGGGCGAACACCCGCTCGGCGAGCACCGTCGCGAGGTCGGTGCCGCAGCGGCGGGCCAGCAGGACACCGAGCAGGTCACCGGAGGTGTGGTACAGCCAGCGCGACCCGGGCTGTGCGACGAGCGGCACCGCGGCGAGCCGCGCGGTCCAGGTGTCGGGGTCGGGGAGCGGGTAGAACCCGGGTGGTCCGTCGCTGCCGAGCCCTGCGGTCGCGCGCTGCACCGGCAGCTCGGCCGGGGGCCGGGGGAGCATCCCGATCCCGCAGCGGTAGGTCAGCAGGTCGTACAGGGTGATCGGCCGGCGCGCGGGGACGGTGTCGTCGAGCCCGGCGGCCTCGTGACGCAGCACCCGCGGCGCGGCGAACTCCGGCAGCCACGCCGCGACCGGCTCGTCGAGGTCGAGCATCCCGTCCTCGACGAGTGCGAGCGCGGCGACCGCGACGACCGGCTTGGTGACCGAGGCGATCCGCACGATCGTGTCGCGGCGCAGCGGGTGTCCGGCGCCGTCGTCGCCGAGGACGTGCACCCCGGTGCCGTGCCGGGGATGGTCGACGGCCGCGACGAGTCCGGGGACGCACCCGGTGGCGACGGCGTCGCGCAGGATCTGGGCGGTGGGGTCCAGGGTGACGGGCACGGGGGCCTCCCGGGGTCGGTGGGTCTCACCCCTCTCGACCGCGGTGGCCCCGCGAACTCATCGCTTGATGCCGACCCCGCCCACGATGCACCGCTGCACCGGGTCCTCGCCGCGCAGCTGCGGACCGTCGGGCCACCACCGGTAGCAGGGGACGATGCCCGGGTCGACCAGATCGAGGCCGGGGAACAGCCCGGTGATCTCGGCGAGGGTGCGGAACCGGCCGCTGCCCATCGGGCTGTGCACGAAGACCTGCTCCATCCGCCGGGCCAGCTCGCTGTCGGCGTTCTCCGGGTCGAAGAAGTGCGCGATCGCGACGACGCTGCCCGGGGCGAGCCGCTCGACGTAGCGGGCCATGATCGCCTGCGGGTCCACGGCGTCGTCGAAGTGGTGGATGGTGCCGATCTGGAACAGCGCGACCGGCTGGTCGAGGTCCAGGAAGCCCTGCACCGACGGGTCGGCCAGCACCGACTCCGGCTCGCGGATGTCGGCGGCGGAGAAGCGGGTGAACTCGTTGTCCTCCAGCAGCGCCCGGCCGTGCGCGATGACGGTCGGGTCGTTGTCGACGTAGGCGACCCGGGCCTCGGGCTGGAGCCGCTGGACCACCTGGTGGGTGTTCTCCGCGGTCGGCAGGCCGGAGCCGCAGTCCAGGTACTGGGTGATGGAGGTCTGGGTGGCGACGAAGCGCGCCGCCCGGATCAGGAACGCCCGGTTGTCGACGGCGAGCAGGTTGACCTCGGGGGCGATCTTGCGGACCCGCTCGATGGTCTCCCGGTCGACCTCGTAGTTGTCCTTGCCGCCGAGGGCGTAGTCGTAGACCCGGGCGATGCTGGCCTTGGTCGTGTCGATGTACGCGGGAGCGCGACCCTCGGTCGGCTGGGCCATCGGCGGAGTCCTCACTGCGTCGTCGGCGGCGTCGCGCCGGTGCGTCGGTCGGTGCCCGGACGACGCCCGTCGTGGCGCCGATCACCGGTGCGGTCACCGTAGCGGACCGACCCGATCGGGCACGCACCGTCACCGTCCGGACGTGTCCCGTGATCGAGACCGCTGACGACCTGCGGAACCGTTGTGTAGGCTCGGTCACCCGATCGGCAGTCCCCCGCAACCGCAGGAGCCCGTCCCGGTGGTCCCCAGCCCGAACAGCCCCACCCCGCCCGGTGCCGACCGCGGCCCGACCGCGCGGCGCATCGTGCTCGGATCACACCTGCGCCGGCTGCGGGAGCGCGCGGGCATCTCCCGGACCGACGCGGCGTACGCGATCCGCGGCTCGGACTCGAAGATGAGCAGGCTGGAGTCGGGCAAGGTCGGGTTCAAGCAGCGCGACGTCGCCGACCTGCTGACGATGTACGGCGTCGCCGAGGGCCCCGAGCGCGACCAGGTCCTGTCGATGGCCGAGGAGAGCAACTCCAGCGGCTGGTGGGCCCGCTACAACGACGTCGTCCCCGGCTGGTTCGAGGACTTCGTGGGTCTGGAGGCCTCGGCGTCGCGCATCTCGTCCTACGAGCTGCTGTTCGTCCCGGGGCTGCTGCAGACCGAGGAGTACGCTCGCGCGGTCGTCAGCGGCGGACACACCGACCTGCCGCCCGTCGAGCGGGCCGACGTCGAGAAGCGCCTGGAGGTGCGGCTGCGACGCCAGCGCGTGCTGCACCGCAAGGACGCACCGACCTTCTGGACCGTGCTCGACGAGGCCGTGCTGCACCGACCGGTCGGCGGGGAGGGAGTCTTCCGTGCCCAGCTCGACCACCTCATCGAGCTGTCGTCGCTGCCGAACGTCGTCGTCCAGCTGCTGCCCTGGGACCTGTCCGGCTACGGCGCCGAGCACGCCTTCACCATGCTGCGCTTCGCCGAGCCCGAGCTGCCCGACCTGGTCTACCTCGAGGAGATGACCGGGGCCTCCTATCTGGACAAGCGGGCCGACGTCGAGCGCTACGGCCGTTCGATGGACCGGCTCACCATCGACGCGCTCAGCCCGGCCGAGACCAAGCAGGCACTGAGCAAGCTGCGCGCCGAGCTCTGACCTGCACCGACGTCGCTCCCGGGCGACGAGCGGCGCCCGTCTTCGGGCCCCGGGCACCACGCTCCGACGTCGACCGCCCACGGCCCGTGCACCGCAGTCGGGCGCGGACGGGCGACCGTCGGGCGCGTTCCGTCCTGTTTTGCACGACCGAGCCGCTTGCCCACTGCTAGCGTTTGACGCAACGGAGAATGCATATGCAGATGAGGTGAGCATTCGCATGGACCAGATGCACCTGAGCGGCGCCGCGGCGATCGATTCGCTGACGTGGCGCAAGAGCGTGCGCAGCGGCTACCAGGGCAACTGCGTCGAGCTCGCCGTCGTGACCGGAGGGACCGTGGCCGTCCGCAACTCGCGGGACCCGCACGGCACCGTGCTCGCCTTCCCGGCCACCGAGATGGCCGCCTTCCTGACCTCGATCAGGAACGGCGAGCTGGACGACCTCGCCTGAGCGTCCGCCGACCTCCCGCGGGCGGCCGGCCCGACCCCGGCCGCCCGCGGTGAGCCGAGAATGATCTTCTCGGTGTAGGAAGGAACGGTGAGCCGTTCCGATCAGGCCCCGTCCTACCGCGGGGCCAGCGCCCACTACCTGTCCCCGGCGCGACGGGACCCGGTCAAGGCCGGTTCCGAGGAGCCGGTCACCCGGCGGGTCATCGCGAACGCGCTGGCCGCGTTGCACCTGCGGCCCGGCGCCCCCGTCGCCGTGCTCGACGTCGGGTCCGGCACCGCCGACGGGTTCGCCCTCCTCACCCGCCCGGAACCGGGCGCCGCGCCGATCGTCGCGGAGGACCGGCTGCGCTACGTCGGCCTCGACGTCGACCCGGAGATGGTCGCCACCGCACGGGACACCGTCGGCTCGCCGTCGGCGTCGTTCGTGCTCGGCGACGTGCGCGACGCGCTGCCCGACGGTGCGTTCGACCTGTACCTGTCCTGCGGCGTCCCCTACTCCCACCTCACCCGCGACGAGCTCGTCGCCGCGCTGGGGTCGGTGCTGGCCGCCGTGGCGGCCCGGGGCCGACGGGCGGCGGTCGTCGTCGACGTCCTCGGCCGGTACTCGGTGGAGTGGCAGCCCCGCTGGGACACCGAGCGCTGGGACTACGCGATGAGCTTCTTCGCCGGCGGCGGCGAGGCGATCTCCGAGCCGATGACGTTCTACGGCCGTGCCGAGCTGGACGCCACCGTCGACGCGGCGCTGGCCGGCAGCGGCGCGCGGCTGGTGTCGCGCACCGCCGTCGACCGGTCGGTCCTGGTCGGGCGGCACACCGCCACCGGCACCTTCCACCCGTCGGTGCCGCGGTTCCGGACCCTGCTGAACGACCTGGTCCGCGACCCGTCCCGGGTCGACCCCGACGACCTCCGGTTCACCCCGGCGACCGAGGGAGCACCGGAGGAGGCGTTGGCCTGGCTGCGCGGGTTCGCCGACCGGTGGAACGGCGTCCTGGAGCCGTACCGGGGGGCCGGCCCCCTCGCCGGGGCCGAGGCCGCCCGGCTCGCCGGGACCCTGCTCGGACTCGAACGGGCCGCGGGCCCCGGCCTGGGCGTGGGTCACTCGCTGACCATGACGCTGGTGGCCGAGCCCGCCTGAGCACGGCCCCGCCGCTCAGTGGTGCCGGTCGGTCAGGGGCGGGAAGCGGTTCGGGCCCTCGTCCTGCTCGAACATCTCCGCGGCGGGCCCGACGATCAGCCGGTCCGGCGGGGAGGCCACCCCGGTGTCCTTGCCGGGGTAGTCGAACAGGCCCAGGACGTGGCGCATCGCCTCGAGCCGCGCGCGCTTCTTGTCGTTGCTCTTGATCACCGTCCACGGGGCGTCCTTGGTGTCGGTGTAGAAGAACATCGCCTCCTTCGCCTCGGTGTAGGCCTCCCATTTGTCCAGCGAGGCCAGGTCCATCGGGGACAGCTTCCACTGGCGCACCGGGTCGACCTGGCGGATGAGGAAGCGGGTGCGCTGCTCGTCGCGCGAGACCGAGAACCACAGCTTCACCAGATGGATCCCGGACCGGACGAGCATCCGCTCCAGCTCCGGGGTGGCCCGCAGGAACTCCATGTAGGAGCGGGGGTCGGTGAAGCCCATGACCCGCTCGACGCCGGCCCGGTTGTACCAGGACCGGTCGAACAGCACGATCTCCCCGGCCGAGGGCAGGTGCGCCACGTAGCGCTGGAAGTACCACTGGCCGGCCTCGCGCTCGGTCGGCTTCTCCAGCGCCACCACCCGGCAGCCGCGGGGGTTGAGGTGCTCGGTGAACCGCTTGATCGTGCCACCCTTGCCGGCGGCGTCGCGCCCCTCGAACAGGACGACGATCCGGTTGCCGGTGTCCTTGACCCAGTTCTGCAGCTTCAGCAGCTCGATCTGCAGCAGCCGCTTCTGGTGCTCGTACTCCTGGCGCGACAGGCGGTCGTCGTAGGGGTAGCCCTGGCGCCAGGTGTCGACCGGGCTGCCCTCGGGGTCGACGAGGGTCGGGTCGTCGTCGTCGGAGTCGTCGACCCGGAAGTGCCCGGGGTCGACCGCACCGGGGTGCGGGATGAGGGGAGCGGGGGCGTCGGCCTGAGGCTCGACCGGGGTCTCGTCCACGTCTGGCAACGCTGCGCGCCGGGCATGGCGACCGGGCCACACCCGGATGACGTCCGGGTGATCAGCGGGCAGCGGGACGGGGCCGGTCGTGCCAGTAGCCCTGCGCGTGGACCCGGTCCGGGGCGACGCCCGCCTCGTGCAGCAGGCCGCGCACCCGCGCCACCCGGGTGCTCTCGGTGGCGTTCCAGGTGTAGAAGCGGTCGCCCAGGCGGGCGGCCGCGGCACCGTGGGTCCCGACCCAGTCGGTGACGGCCTCGAGCAGCGATCGCCCCGGCCGCCGGCAGACCTCCACGGTCACGCCCGGATGGGCGCCGGCGAGCCCGACGGCGTCGGCCGGGTCGCCGACCTCGACCAGCACCCGGGCCCGGTGGTGCGGCGGGAGCGCGGCGAGGATGCCGCGCACGGCGGGCAGCGCCGTCTCGTCGCCGGTGATCAGCACCTCGGTGGCGGGGCCCGGGTCCCACTGCACGCCGTGGTCCGGGTTGCCGCGCCGCACGTCCGGCCCGGAGAGCAGGACGGCGGCGCCGGGCCGGGCGGCCGCCGCCCACGCGCTCGCCGGACCCGGCCGGGCGTGGCAGAACACGTCGAGCTCGACCTCGCCGCGCCCCGGCCGGACCGCCACCGGGGTGTAGCTGCGCGGCACCGGCCGCGTGTCGGCGGGCAGCTCCCGCAGCCGGGCCCGCCACTCGCGTTCGGGCAGGCCCGACGCGAGCGAGGCGGGGTAGCCGACCTCCGTCGGGACCAGCAGCTTGATCCGCTGGTCCCGGCCGTGCGGGGCGAACCGCGACAGCTCCGGCCCGCCCAGGACGAGCCGCCGGAACCCGGGGGAGGGCACGCCGACGGCGAGCACCCGGGCGGCGAACAGGACGTTCGGCGACCCCGCCAGCGGGCTCACCGGCCCAGCGTCCGCTCGATGTCGTCGAGCACCTTCTGCCCGCCGAGCGGACCGACCCCGGTGATCCAGACCGACTGGTCGACCGGGTGCAGCCGCGGGAAGACCTGCGCGCGCACCGCCTCGACGGCGGGCGGCACCGCCGACGGCGACGCCGGGTCGGTCGCGGTCAGGAACACCTCGTCGGCGCGGGCCTGCTGGACCAGCTCGGGGGACAGGTCCACCGAGATCGAGTTCTCCCAGTCCCGGGGCGGGATGGTGAACCCGGCGCACTCCAGGGTGCCGCCCGCGAACGACGTCGGCCCGTAGAGGGTCAGGAGGCCGTCGCGGGGGCGGGATCATCTGCGCGGTGCGCCCGGCCGTGTCGTGCGTGCGCGCGACCTCGGCGCACCGGTCCCGGTAGCGGGTGAGCAGCTCGTCGGTGTCGGCCTCCCGGCCGAGCACCCGGCCGACGAAGCGGACGTTGTCCTGCCACGGGTCGGCCTGCGAGGCCATGAACGCCGTCGGCGCGATCGCGGCGAGGCGGTCGTACAGCGCGGCGTGCCGGGACTCGGTGCCCAGGATCAGGTCGGGCCGCTGGGCCGCGATCCGTTCCAGGTCGGGCTCGGCGACGGTCCCGACGACCGTCACCCGCGCGCCGGCGTCGCCGAGGTAGGCGGGCACCCCGGTGCCCTCGGACAGGACCGCGGCCCCGACCGGCGGGGAGTCGAGGGCGACGGTGGTGTCGAGCTGCACCGGCTCCAGCACGACGACCCGCCGCGGCGCGGCCGGGACCGTGACCTCGCCCCGTGCGGTGGCGACCGTGCGGGTGCCCCCGTCGTCGGTGGGGTCGGCGCCGGGCGTGGAGGAGCACGCGGCGAGGAGCAGGGTGAGCAGGGCGGCGAGGGCCACCGCGGCCCGGGACGGCGTCACGGACGATCTCCTTCGGTCAGGTGAGGCGACCCTAACCCGAGACCGGTAGGGGATGGGCTGTCCGGTTCGACGGAAATCCGGTCGCCCACGAGCACACGACCGGGGACCCTGTCAGACGATGATCGACCAGTTCCTCCGCGACGGCTGGGTGCACCTCCCGGGCGGGGCCGGTCCCTGCTGATGCTGTTCCTCTACACCGACGTCGGACCGGACGACGCCCCGACGCTGCTGCGGTCCGGCTCGCACCACGAGGTCGCCCGGCTGCTCGCACCGCACGGATCCGCCGGCGCGGACTGGCTGCCGTTCTGCGGCGAGGCGGTCCGCGCGACCGCCCGATGCCGGGAGGTCGCCGCGACCGGCCGCGCCGGCGATGTCCACCTGGTGCACCCGTTCGTCGTGCACCGCGCCCAGGCGATGTCCCCGGCCGCCCGGCGGCCACGGGTGATCGCCCAGCCTCCGCTGGAACCCGCGCGTGAGCCGGCGTTCGACCTGATGGCCGGGACGGCCCCGGTCGAGCGGGTGGTGCGCGAGGCGCTGGGGTGAGGCCTCAGAGCTGCACCCCGCGGGTCAGCGCCCCGTCGACCACCAGGTTGGTGCCGCTGATCCGGCTCGCCCGCGGGCTGACCAGCGAGACGACCGCGTAGGCGGTCTCCTCCGGGGTGCCCATCCGGCCCGTCGGGTTGAGCCCCATCGCGTGCGCGTACAGCGCGGGGTCGTTCTGCTCGACGTTCGCCCACACCCCGCCGGGGAAGTAGACGTTGCCGGGGGAGACGGCGTTGGCGCGGATGCCCTTCGGGGCGAGGTCGAAGGCCAGGCCGGAGACGTAGTGCACCAGCGCGGCCTTCATGACGCCGTAGGAGCCGTCGGCGAAGTCGATCTCGCGACCGGAGACGCTCGACACCGCGGTGACCGAGGCGGCGTCGCTGCGCTCCAGGTGCGGCATCGCGGCGTCCACCAGACGCACCGTGTGCAGCAGGTCGATCTCGAAGCTCGAGCGCCAGTTCTGCTCGCCAGGGCCGATCGCGAGCGCCGAGACGTTCGCGACGACCGCGTCGACGGCACCGAAGCGGTCGGCGGCGGCAGCGACCCAGCCGGCCAGCGCATCGCCGTCGGCGACGTCCACCGCGGTCCCGGCCACCTCACCGGCGCCGGCGGCGCGCAGCTCCTGCTCGGCGGCGGCGACCCCGTCGGCGTCGCGGGCGCAGAACGCGACCCGCGCGCCCTCCGCCGCCAGCCCGGCGACGACCGCGCGCCCGATCCCGCGCGACCCTCCGGTCACGAGCACGACGCGGCCGTTCAACAGCATGTCCATGACAGGGGCCTTCCTCTACAGGGAGCGGGCCTGCTCGCGCAGGTGACGGTGGACGCCGCCGTAGGCCGCGGCCGTGGGCAGCAGCGCCTTCGCGATCTTGGTGACGGCGCTGTAGTTGGTGTCGACGACGTTGGCCAGCGGCGACTCGGCGGCCTGGGTGAGCAGCTGGTAGGCGTCCAGCCGGTCCAGCCCGTAGAGCTCGCCCAGCCAGGCGATCATCCCGACCTGGCTGGCCCGCCAGGCGTCCTCCAGCGGGCGGGCGGACCCGACGACGACGTAGTGGGTGTCGGTCTCGATCCGCGGCCAGGCCGGGGCCGGGGAGTTCTTGATCAGCTCGACGATCAGCACGACGTCCATCGCGCCCTCGACCGCCGTGCCGCAGCTCTCGCCCTCGCCCTGACGGTAGTGGCCGTCGCCGACCGAGAAGAGCGCGCCGGGCACGTTGACCTGCAGGTAGCAGGTGGCCCCGGCGCGCATCTCCGGGGTGTCCATGTTCCCGCCGAACACGTCGGGGACCAGCGAGCTGCGCACCTCCCGCCCGGGCGGGGCGACACCGACGGTGCCGAGCGTCGGGTTGCACGGCAGCTCCAGACGCAGGTCCGCGCTCGTCGCCTCGAACAGCACCGTCCCCGCGGCCCGGTCGAGCTGGTAGATCCAGGTCCGCTCGGGCAGCGGCTCGTGCAGCAGCGCGGTGCGCTCGGTCGTCGACAGCGCCCCGAACAGCGGGATCAGCGTGGAGGCGCCCCAGTCCCGGGCCGGGGTCAGCTCCACGAGGTGGACGGCCAGGGTGTCGCCGGGCTCGGCGCCCTCCACGTGGAACGGCCCGGTCTGCGGGTTCACCTCGCTCATGTCGAGCACCGCGCTCGGACGGTCCGAGGTGGACGTGAGCCGCCCGGAGAACGCGTCCTCGGTCCACAGCCGCAGGCAGGTCCCGGGCGCGACCCGGCGCACCGGCGGCACGCCCCCGAAGGTCCAGGCGAACTCGTGCCGTTCCGGCCGGTATTCCACGACGTGCATGGATCGCATCCTGGTCCCCTCCGCGCGTCGCGGGCAACGGTTTCCCGGCCGCACCGCGACCGCCCGGTCGTCGAGGTCCCCGGGTGGGCCGCCGAGCCGGTACGTTCGCGCGATGGCCCGGTACTTCGACGTGCACCCGCAGAACCCGCAGCCGCGCAGCATCGGACAGGTCGTGGACCTCGTGCGCTCCGGCGGCCTGATCGCCTACCCGACCGACTCGTGCTTCGCGCTGGGCTGCTCGCTGGGCAACCGCGACGGCCTGGACCGGATCCGGCAGATCCGCAAGCTCGACGACCGACACCACTTCACCCTCGTGTGCGCGGAGTTCGCACAGCTCGGGCAGTTCGTCCAGATCTCCAACGCGGTGTTCCGCGCGGTGAAGGCGTCCACCCCGGGCAGCTACACCTTCATCCTCCCGGCCACCAAGGAGGTGCCCAAGCAGCTGCTGCACCCGAAGAAGAAGACCGTCGGCGTGCGCATCCCCGACCACGCCACCACCCAGGCGCTGCTGGCCGAGCTGGGGGAGCCGCTGCTGTCCTCGACGCTGCTGCTGCCGGGCCACGACGAGCCGATGACGCAGGGCTGGGAGATCAAGGAGGAGCTGGAGAACCAGGTCGACGCGGTCATCGACTCCGGGGACTGCGGCACCGAGCCGACCACCGTCGTCGACCTGTCCGGCGACGAGCCGGAGATCGTGCGGCACGGTGCGGGGGACCCGTCGCGGTTCGAGTGAGACCCCTCCGGCGCGGCCGCCCGGCCGCCCGTCGTGCCCGTCCGGGCACTCCCGGTGACCCGTCGGCGGAGTTGCGCCGCCCGCCCGTCCACGATCCACCGCCCACCGCATCAGAACAAGCGCTGGGCGGACCGACGAGTAGGCTTCGCAACCGTCCCGCCCGCTACCCGAGCGGGTACTGACGTGGCGTCCGACCCGGGCGCCGTCCGAACGGTTCGGAGGACGATCGCGTGGCGCGAGACGACCCGCCGCCCCACCCGTCCGGCCCGGCGGGGGCCTCGGCCGGGGACGCCGTGCTGGCCGCGATCGCGCACCGGCTGCGGGCCCGTTCGGAGCGTCAGCAGCTGCTGACCGAGCGGCTGCGTGCCGGCGAGCTGCGCCCGGGTGCGCTGGCCGACCTCGCCGAGCTGGCCGCGGCCGCCCGCCGCGGCGCCCGCGACGGCGACCACATCCTCGTCCTCGCCGGTGCCCCCCGCGGTCCCCGGCTCGCCGCCCCGCCGACCCCGCTCGGGCAGGCGCTCAACACCGTCGTCTCGGCGAGCGAGGCGGCCTCGCGCACGATCGTCCCGCCGACGCCGAGCGTCTCGGTCGACGCGGCCGCCGAGCCCGTGCTGGGCCAGATCCTGGCGGAGCTGCTGGCCCACGCCGCGAGCGTCACGCCGGCGGGGGAGCGCATCGAGCTGCTGACCCGGTGGGGTCCCGAGGGCGGGATCGTCGTCGAGCTCCAGGGCACCCAGCCGCCGCGGCACCGCACCCCGGTCGAGGAGCTGGACCGGGCGCTGGGCTCGGCGACGCCCGGCGGTCCGGTCGCCCCGCAGGAGATCGGCCTGCACGTGGCCGCGCGGCTGGCCCGCGCCATCGGCGCCCGGCTCGGCGTCCGTGGCCCCGCGGGGAACTCCGCGGTCGCCCCGATCGCCGTGCTGCACCTGCCGTCGTCGGTCGTCGGCGGTGGCCGCTCCGAGCCGCCCGCGCCCGCCGGCCCCACCGCGGAGCCGCAGCCGGACGAGCAGGTCGGCACCGGGACGACGGCATCGCTGCGCCGCCCGGCGCCGGACGGTGCCCCCGACGTGGCCGGCACCCCCGACCCCGCTGCGGCGGCGGACGTGCCCTGGCCGCCGCGGGACGCCCCGGCGGCGGAGCCCGAGCGGAGCTGGCCGCCGGTCGCGCCCGAGCGGGACGAGCCGGCGGCATCCGCCGGGCTGCCCCGCCGTGCGCCTCGTCCGGCCGGCGGCATCGCGGCCGCGGCCCCCTTCGCCGGCTCCGGCCCGAACGGCAACAGCCCGAACGGCAACGGCCCGTACGGCTCCGGTCCGAACGGCGTCGGCCCGAACGGCTCCGGCTCGACCGGGCGCGGTCCGGCCGGCTCCGGCCCCGGTGGGCCCGGACCAGGGTCCCGTCCGCCGTACGGGCCGCCGTCGCCGGGCGCGGGGCCGTCGCGCAACGGGGGCCCGCCGCCCGCGCCGCAGGAGGCCCCGGCCACCGAGGCACTGCCCGTCACCGGCGCCCCGGGGACGACCCCGCCGGTGGAGCTGTTCGGACCGTTCGACTCGGAGGTTCCGGTGCCCGTGGACGACGCGGACGACACGCCGATCTTCGCGGCGGTCGCCTCGGCCTGGTTCCGTGAGCCGGGATCGACCGAGACGACGGCGCTCCCGGTCACCGGGAACAACTGGCGCACCGCGGGTGACGCCGAGTTCGACGCCGCCCGCATCCGGGCCGACCGGGTCGTCGACCTGCCGACCACGGCGCAGGGTCTGCCGCAGCGGCTGCCCGGGCAGGCGATGGTGCCGCCGTCGTGGCGGGACACCCCGAACGGCGTCGCGCCGGCCGGGTCCCGCGAGCGCCAGCCCGACCGCGTACGCAACCGGCTGTCCAGCTACCAGCGGGGGCTGCGCGAGGGCCGCCACCGCGCAGCGGAGGAGCACGGACCGGCCGACGGCGCTGCCAACGGTGCGGTCAACGGCGCTGCCAACGGGGTGCCGGTCCCCGGCGGCCGCCACAACGGTCACCACCTCGACGACGACGGCGACCGCAGCGTCGGCTGATCACCACTCGTGCGGCGTCCCGGCGGCCCAGCCGTCCGGGTCGTCCCACGCCTGCAGCGTGCGGCCGCTCACGAAGCGCCGCCGCACCCCGGTCAGCGGGTCGTCGAACTCCAGCGCGCGGGAGAGCAGCTGGAGCGGGCGGGTGAAGTCCTCGGGCGCCCGCCGGCGCAGCTCGGGATAGACGTCGTCGCCGAGGATCGGCACGCCCAGTCCGTTCAGGTGCACCCGCAGCTGGTGGGTCCGCCCGGTGCGCGGGGTCAGTCGGTAGCGGGCCAGGTCCCCGCGCCGCCCGTCGAGCTCGATGCGGGTCTCGGCGTTCGGCTCGCCCTCCTCGGTGACGGCGGCGAACACCCCGGGGCGTTTCACGATCCGCGACACCTCGGTGCGCGGCAGCTCCAGGTCCGGGTCGAACCGGGCGAGGGCCTCGTAGGTCTTGGTGACGCGGCCGCGGGCGAACAACGTCTGGTAGGCACCGCGCAGCTCGGGCCGCACCACCAGCAGCAGCACCCCCGCGGTGGCGCGGTCGAGCCGGTGCGCCGGGCTGAGCGCGGGCAGCCCGAGCTCGTGACGCAGCCGCACCAGCACGGTCTGGCGGACGTGGCTGCCGCGCGGGATCGTCGCGAGCAGGTGCGGCTTGTCGACGACGACCACGTCGTCGTCGGCGTACAGCACCGGCAGGCCGAACGGCACCGGCACCTCGTCGGGCTCGTCGCGGTAGAGCCACAGCGTCGTCGAGGGCGCGTACGGCGTGGCCGGGGTGACCGGACCGGCCGCGGTCACGATCTCCCCGGCGGCCAGGCGCGCGTCGATCCGGTCCGCGACGTGCGGGAACCGGTCGACGAGGTGGTCGCGCATCGTCGCCCACCCCTGGGTCGCCGGGGTCCGGACGCGGGCCGGCGCGAGGCCGTCGACCGTCGGGAGCGGGGACGCCTCCCGGGAGGTGCGGCGCCGGCGGGATCTCACGGGGCAGCAGCCTACGATGGCCTCTCGTGAGCTGGACGTCCTACGGTGCCTACCTGTTGATCGTCGTCGGGCTCGTGCTGATGCCCGGCCCGGACACCTTCGTGATGCTGCGCGCCTCGCTGGTCTGCGGGCGCGCGGGCGGGCTGTCGACGCTGGCCGGGGTGTTCACCGGCAACGTCCTGCAGGGCTGCGCCGCGGCGTTCGGGCTCGGCGTGCTCGTCGCCGGCTCGCACACCGTGTTCACCGTGATCCGCTGGGCCGGGGTGGTCTACCTCTGTGTGCTCGGTGTGCAGGCGCTGCGGGCCGCCCGCCGCGGGGACTACCCCGCCGTCGACGACGACGGCGGTCCGCGGGTGCCGGTGCGGCGGTCGTTCCTGGTCGGCTTCGGCTCGAACATCACCAACCCGAAGGTGCTGGTCATGTACCTGTCGGTGCTGCCGCAGTTCCTCGTCCCCGGCGTGACGACCATCGCCGACGCGCTGCTGCTGGCGCTGTCGGTGGCGGTGCTCGGCGGCGTCTACGGGGTCGGCCTGGTCCTCGCCGTGCACCGGGCGCGGGGCTTCTTCACCCGGCGCCGCGTGCGCCGCGCCGGTGACGTCGTCGCCGGCGCCGCGTTGATCGGGTTCGGCGGGGCGCTGGCCGTGACCTGACCGCCAGGCTTGCTCGCATGGTGGGTCTGTGTTCATGATGTGGGTACGACATCGTCGTCGACGCCCAGGGGGACCATCGTGTCGGACACCGTCATCGTGGTGAACACGGCTGTCGCCGTGCTCGCCGTCGTCGTGCTGATCGTGAGGTTCCGGCTCAACCCGGTGATCTCGCTCGTGATCGGCGCCGTCTACCTGGGTCTGACCGCCGGCCTGGGGGTGACGGGGACGGTCGACGCGGTCACCGGCGGGTTCGGCGACATCCTGGCCGACGTCGGGCTGCTCATCGCCTTCGGCGTCCTGACCGGGGCGATGCTGCACCACGCGGGCGCCATCGAACGGCTGGTCTCGGCGCTGCTGGCGGCCTGCGGTCCGCGCGGGATGCCCTACGCCACGGCCGTCACCGTCTCCACCGCACTCCAGTCGATCTTCGTCGACGTGCTGCTCGTCATCTCCGCGCCGCTGGCCCGCCGGATCGCCCCGCGCATCGGGGACCGGGGACTGCCACGGATGGCGACCGCGCTCGCGATCGGCCTGGAGTGCGGGATCGTGTTCATGGTCCCCGGGGTCGGCGCGGTCGCGCTCGCCGGTGTGCTCGGGGTGCCGCTGGGCCAGATGCTGATCCTGGGCCTGGTCGTCGTCGTGCCGACGGTGCTCATCGCCACCGCGATCATGTCCGTGCTGCTGCGTCGCGGCTGGTGGGACCCGGCGCGCGACGAGCAGGAACCGGTCGCCGCGGGCGTACCCGGCGGACCGGGGGCCGTCGCCCCGCACGCCGCCGCGACCGACGCCGCCGCGGCCGTCCCCTCTCCGGCCGACGCCGCCCCACCCGGTGACGGTCCCAGCGGGGACCTCCCGCCGTCGGGGGGAGCTGTTCCGGGCCCCGGGGCCGGGCAGGGGGCCCCGGGTGGTGGTGCCGGCGGCGCCGGTCGGGCGGGCGGGGCGGCCGCCGGCACCGCGGTGTCCGGCACCGCGCGTCGCGAGCTCCCGCTGGCCCTGCTGTTCGGGCCGCTGCTGGTGGGCCTGCTGCTCATCGCCGCGGGCGCCGTCCTCGACGCCGCCGGGGTGACCCACCCGGTGCTCGCGTTCCTGGGTGAGCCGGTGATCGCGCTGCTGCTCGCGCTGATCGGGACCACCGCCGTCGTCGGGGTCGCCCACGGGCGCGAGATGGTGGAGTCCGCCGTGACCGACGGGTTCCGCGAGAGCGGGCAGATCCTCATCCTCACCGGGGTCGGCGGCTCGCTCGCCACCACGATCGGCGAGGCCGGGCTGGGCGAGATCCTCGGTCGCTTCTTCTCCGCGAGCACCGCCGCCCCGCTGCTGATGGTGTGGCTGATCGCCGCCGTGCTGCACGTCGCGATCGGGTCGGTGACGATCTCGGCGATCACCGCGGCCGGCGTGCTCGCCCCGGTCGCCCCGGTGATCGGCCTGGCCCCCGTGTTGATCGCGCTCGCGGCCGGAGCCGGCGCGTTGTTCGCCGTGCACGTCACGTCGAACACGTTCTGGCTGCTGCAGTCGCTGCTCGGGCAGTCCGTGCGGGGGACGCTCAAGACCTGCTCGGTCGGGGTCTCGATCGCCTCGGTCGTGGCGATCATCGTGATCCTGCCGCTGTCGCTCGTCGTCTAGGGAGAGTCGTGTCGCAACTTCCGCTGTCCGGGGTCCGGGTGCTCGAGCTCGGCAACTACATCGCCGCCCCCACCGCCGGTCGCCTGCTCGCCGACTTCGGCGCCGAGGTGATCAAGGTCGAGCGCCCCGGGACGGGCGACGAGGTCCGCAACTGGCGGCTCTACGCCGGGGACACCTCGATGCTGTACCGGACGCTGAACCGCAACAAGCGCTCGGTCACCCTCGACATGCGCTCGGCCGCGGGGAAGCAGGCGGTACTGGACCTGGCCGCCCGCTCCGACGTGGTGCTGGAGAACTTCCGGCCCGGCACGCTGGAGCGCTGGGGACTGGGCCCGGCCGAGCTCGACGCCGTCAACCCCGACGTCGTGCTCGTGCGGATCTCCGCGTTCGGGCAGACCGGACCGCTGTCGTCGCGGCCGGGGTTCGCCGCCGTCGCCGAGGCGATGGGCGGGCTGCGCGCGCTGGTCGGGGAGGCCGACCGGCCGCCGTCGCGGACGGGGGTGTCGATCGGGGACTCGATCGCCGGGCTCTACGGTGCGTTCTCCGCGATGATGGGCCTCTACCAGCGCGAGAGCCGCGCCGACCGGCCCGGCCTGGACCGGCGCTGCATGGACGTCGCGCTCAACGAGGCCGTGTTCTCGATGATGGAGTCGCTCGTCCCCGACCACCTCGCCTACGGCGTCGAGCGGCGTCGGGTCGGCGGGCGGATGGAGGGCATCGCCCCGTCCAACGCCTACGTCTGCGCCTGCGGCGGCAGCGTCGTCGTCGCCGGCAACGGCGACTCCATCTTCGGCCGGCTCATGACCGTCATCGGCCGCGCCGACCTCGGGACGGACCCGGAGCTGGCCACCAACGCCGGCCGCTGGGCGCGCCGCGACGAGCTCGACGGCGCCATCGAGGCCTGGACCCGCTCGCTGCCCCGCGACGAGGTCCTCGCGAAGCTGGAGGAGGCCGGGGTCCCGGCCGGGCCGATCCACTCCGCCGCCGACATCGTCGCCGACGAGCAGTTCCGCGCCCGCGACATGGTCCAGTACTTCGACGTCGACACCGGCGGTGACGAGCCCGCCCGCGTCGGGTTCCCCGGCATCGTGCCGGTGCTGGGCGACCGCTCGGTCCCGGTCCGCTCGGTCGGGCCCGACCTGGGCGCCGACACACACGACGTGCTCGGGGGTCTGCTCGGGTACACCCCGGACACGATCCGGGCCGCATCGGGGGAGGACGCATGAGCACCGACGGGATCGTCCTGCGGGACGTCACGCTGCGCGACGGGCTGCAGCTCACCGGCAAGCCGCTGCCCACCGACCGCAAGGTCGAGCTGGTCCGCGCGCTGCTCGGTGCGGGCGTGCCGGAGCTGGAGATCGGGTCGCTGGCCCGCGGTGACCTGGTGCCGCCGCTGGCCGACACCCTCGACGTCGTCGCCGCGCTCACGCCGGAGGAGCTGGAGCGCTGCTGGGTGTGGGTGGCGACGCCGCGGCACGTGCAGAGGGCGGTGGCGGCCGGTGCGCGCAACGTCCAGTACTGCTTCTCCGTGTCCGACGCGCACAACAACGCCAACGTCGGCCGCGACACCGCCGTCTCCCTCGACGCGATGCCGCAGGCCGTCGAGTACGCGCGCGCCGCGGGCGGACGCATCCAGCTGTGCCTGGCGACGGCGTTCACCTGCCCGTTCGACGGGCCCGTTGACCCGGACCGGGTGCTCGGGATCGTCGCCGACCCGCGCACCGCGGGCTCCTGCGACGTCGTCGTCTGCGACACGCTCGGGCAAGCGAACCCGGCCGAGGTCGGGTCGCTGGTCGGGCGCGTCGCGGCGGTCGCCGACGGCCGCCGCGTCGCCTTCCACGGCCACGACACCTGGGGCCAGGGCGTCGCGAACGCCCTCGCCGCCGTGCAGCACGGCGCGACCGTCCTCGACGGCGCGCTGGGCGGCCTCGGTGGCTGCCCGTTCGCGCCCGGGGCCAGTGGCAACACCGCCAGCGAGGACCTGCTGTTCGCGCTGCGCCCGGACTGGCTGACCCCCGCCGTGCTGGCCGGGCTCGTGACGTGGTCGGAGGACCTGCTCGCCGAGCTGGGGGAGCCGATGCGCTCGGCGACCGCGCGCGGCGTCCGCTCGAACGCCACGGCGTTCCCCTGGACGGCGGGGCCCCGCGGCTGAGCCTCCGGCGCGCGCCGGGTCAGCCCGGCGGGCGCCCGCCGAGGGTCCGGGTGAGCCGCTCCGCGGCCCCGACCAGCAGGTCCACGCACTTCTCGCACTCCGAGCGGCCGAACCGGATGGTCGGTCCGCTGATCGTGAGCGCCGCCGCGACCTCGCCGGCGTGGTCGAAGACGGGGGCGGAGAGCCCGGAGCCGCCGTCGTCGCGCTCGGCGACGGTGATCGCGAACCCGTCGCGACGGGTGTCGGCGAGCAGCTCGCGCAGCCGCTGCGGGCTGGTCACCGTGTGGTCGGTGAGGGGCTCCAGGGGACCGGCGAGCACCTGCTCGGCCAGCTCGGGGGCCCAGGCCAGCAGCACCCGTCCGGCCGAGCCGGTGTGCAGCGGCACGATCCGCCCGACGTGCATCTCCCGGCGCAGCGCGTGCCGGGTCTCGGCGACGGCGACGCACACCCGGTGCCCGCCCTCGGCCCGGAACAGCGCCGCCGTCTCCCCGGTGGTGTCGCGCAGCTCGCGCAGCAGTGGCCCGGCGAGCTCGAGCAGGTCGACCCCGCGGGCCGCGGCTCCGGCCCAGTAGGCCATCCGGATCCCGATCCGGACCCGGTCCCCGACCCGGTCCAGCAGCCCCTCGGCGACCATGTTGGACACCAGGCGCTGCACCGTCGAGGTCGGGATGCCGGTCGCCTGCTGGATCTCGCCCAGCCCGAGCACCGGGCGCTGCAGGGTGAACGCGTCCAGGATGTCGGTGATCTTGCCGAGGACCAGGAGCCGCTTCGGGCCCTCGGTGGTCATGCCGCGACCCGGTCCAGGAACGCCCCCGCCGCCTCGCGGTAGCGCTCCCACGCCGCCGGAGCGGGCTCGGCCTCGTAGCGCGCCGGTTCCGCCCCGGCGCTCCACGACGGCGGGGTCGCCCCGCCGTGCAGCGCCCACGCGGCCTGCCGGGCGGCGCCGTCGGCCACGTACTCACCGGGTTCGGGCACCCGGACCGGCACCTCGAACACCTGCGCGGCGATCCGGCAGACCGCCTCGGAGCGGGCCGCCCCGCCGACCAGCGTCACCCCGGACACGGTGACGCCCTGCTCGCGCAGCGCCTCCAGCCCGACCCGCTGCGCGGACAGCATGCCCTCGATCGCGGCCCGGGCCAGGTTCTCCCGGGTCCCCGACGCCAGCGTCCAGCCGTGCAGCGCGCCGGTCGCGTCGGGCAGGTTCGGGGTCCGCTCGCCCTCCAGGTAGGGCACCACGACCAGCCCGCCCGCGCCCGGCTCGGCGGCGAGCGCCAGGCGGCCCAGCTCGTCGTGGTCCACCCCGAGGAACCGCCGGGTCGCATCCAGCACCCGGGAGGCATTGAGCGTGCACACCAGCGGGAGGTAGGCGCCGGTGGCGTCGGAGAACCCGGCCACGATCCCGGACGGGTCCTGGGCGCGGCGCTCCGAGCGGGCGAACACCGTGCCGGAGGTGCCCAGCGAGACGACGACGTCCCCACCGGCGTCGACCCCCAGCCCGGCGGCCGCGTTGTCGCCCGCCCCGGCGGCGACCCGGATCCCGCCCGGCCCGTCGACGGACTCGGCCGGGCCGAGCAGCCGCGGCAGCGTCGGTGTCGACCCGAAGAACCGTTCGAGCAGTTCGGGGCGGTAGTCGACGCCGTCGAACCAGCCGGTGCCCGAGGCGTCGGACCGGTCGGTGACCAGCTCGTCGAGCCCCGCGCCGCCGGGGACGCCGCCACCGCGGAGCCGCCAGGTCAGCCAGTCGTGGGGCAGGCACACCGCCGCGGTCCGGGCGGCGTTCTCGGGCTCGTGGCCGGCGAGCCAGCGCAGCTTGGCCAGGGTGATCGAGGCGACCGGGACGACGCCGGTCGTCTCCGCCCACTGCTGCGCGCCGAACTCCTCGACGAGCTCGCGGGCGGCCGCCGCCGAGCGGGTGTCGTTCCACAGCAGCGCGTCGCGCACGACCTCGCCGCGCTCGTCGAGGCAGACCATGCCGTGCTGCTGGCCCGCGACCGACACCGCGGCGACGCCGTCGAGGCCGCCCGCGTCGTCGATCGCGGCCTGCAGCGCCTCCCACCAGAGCCGGGGCGCGATCTCCGTGCCGTCCGGGTGCGCGGCGCGCCCGGACCGGACGAGCTCGCCGGTGTCGGCGTCGCGGACGACGACCTTGCAGGACTGGGTGGACGAGTCCACCCCGAGCACCAGTGCCATGGGCCCCAGCCTGCCATCGTCGGCGCGGCGCGGCGGGAGACAGGCGGGGCGGATCGGTGCCAGGGTGGTCCCATGAGCGACGAGCAATGGTTCTACTGCCTCAAGCACGGCACCGTGGAGACCGCCGACGGCTGCCGGTCCGCCGACCGGCTCGGCCCGTACCCGGACCGGGCCACCGCGGCCCGCGCGCTGGAGATCGCCAGGGAGCGCACCGAGTCCGAGGACCGCAAGGACCGGGAGTGGAACGCCGGGAGCTCCGGGGCGTCCTGACATGAGCGGCAGGACGGAGGGTGGCCGGGTCGTCGTCGTCACCGGCGGGAGCCGGGGGATCGGACGGGCGGCCTGCGCGGCGTACGCGGCCCGCGGGGACACGGTCGTCGTCGCCAGCCGACGGGCCGAGGCGTGCACCGCACTGGCCGCGGAGCTGACCGCGCGGCACGGCGTGCCGGCGCTCGGCGTCGGCTGCCACGTGGGCCGCTGGGCGGACTGCGACGACCTGGTGGACCGGGTGCTCGCCGAGTACGGCCGGGTCGACGTGCTCGTGAACAACGCCGGCATGTCCCCGCTCTACGGGTCGCTCACCGAGGTCACCGAGGAGCTGTTCGACAAGGTCCTCGCGGTGAACCTGCGCGGCGCCTACCGGCTCGGTGCCCGCTGCGGGGAGCTCATGGCCGCGGCGGGCGGCGGCGCGATCGTGAACGTCTCCTCGGTCGCGGCGGTCATGCCCGGCCCCGGGGAGCTGCCCTACGCGCTGGCCAAGGCCGGGCTCAACGCGCTGACCGTCGGGCTGGCCCGCGCGTACGCGCCGTCGGTGCGGGTCAACACGGTGATGCCCGGTCCGGTCCGGACCGACATCGCCGAGCACTGGACCGAGGAGTTCCGTGCGCACGTCGCCGGCACCGTGCCCGCCGGACGGGTCGGGGAGGCGGCCGAGGTCGTCGGCGCGATCCTGTACCTGACCGGCCCGGACGCCGGGTACACCACCGGCGCCACGATCAAGGTCGACGGCGGCATGGCGTGGTCGACGTGAGCCCCGCGGACCCGTCGGGTGTGGTCGACCGGACCGCGCTCGCGGCGTGGCTGCGCGGACAGGGGTTCGGCGAGTGGTCCGGCGAGCTGGAACCGGTCGGCGGCGGCACCCAGAACGTGGTGCTGCGCACCGTGGTCGACGGCAGACCGCTGGTCCTGCGCTCGTCGCCGGTGCACCCGCGACCGGAATCGGCGCGCACCATCGCCCGCGAGATCACCGTGCTCGGCGCGCTGCGCGGCACCGACGTGCCGCACCCGGAGCTCGTCGCCGCCTGCACCGACACCGATGTGCTCGGCAGGCCGTTCTACCTGATGACCGACGTGGACGGCGTCAACCCCGGCGAGCGGGTCTCGCCCGAGCAGGCCGCGACCCCGGCGCTGCGGCACGGCGCGGTGCTCGACGTGGCCCGGGCCGCGGCCCGGCTCGGCCGCCTCGACCCGGCCGCGGTCGGGCTGGACGGGCTGCGCCGCCCCGGTCCGTTCCTGGAACGGCAGGTGCCGCGCTGGACCGCGCAGCTCGCGTCCTACTCCGAGGTGCCCGGCTACGACCCCGGCGACCTGCCCGACGTGGCCGTCGCCGCGGACTGGCTGACCCGTCACCGCCCGCCCGAGCCGGAACCGGGCGTCGCACACGGGGACCTGCACCTGAACAACGTGCTGCTGGACCGCACCCGGCCGCGGGTGGCCGCACTCGTCGACTGGGAGATGTGCACCGTCGGCGACCCGCTGCTCGACCTCGGCTGGCTGCTGGTCACCTGGCCGGTCGACCCGGTCGGGTTCGGCGCGGGGACCGAGCTCGCCGGGCACGGCGGTCTCCCCACCCGGGCCGAGCTCGTCGCCGCCTACACCGACGCGGGCGGCCGCGACACCACCGACATCACCTGGTACGCGGGGCTGGCCGCGTTCAAGCTGGGCGTCGTGCTGGAGGGCACCTGGGCACGGGTCGCCGCGGGCGAGGCGGACCGCGCGGTGGGGGAGCGGCTGCACGCCGCGGCCGTCGCGCTGCTGGAGCTGGCCGTGCGGATCGCCCGCGACGAGTGGGCCGTCAGCGCGGGGTGAGCCGCACCGGGATCCCGCCCACCGGCACCGGCAGCGAGGTGTTGTCCCAGCGCAACCGGTAGGACGGCTCGACGGCCCACCGGTACCGGCGCAGCATCTCGTGCAGGATGGCGGTGACCTCGAGGGTCCCGAAGTGCAGTCCGATGCACTTGTGCACGCCGCCGCCGAACGGGATCCACGCGTCGCGGTCGGAGCGGTCCTCGCGCCGGTCGGGCCCGAACCGCTCGGGGTCGAAGCGCTCCGGGTCGGTCCAGCAGGAGCGGTCGTAGTGGTTCACCGCCTGCGCGACGACGACCCGCGTCCCGGCCGGGACGTGGTGCCCGGCCACCGCGGTGTCCTTCACCGCCGTCCGCATGACCACCGGGACCGGTGCGTCGAGCCGCAGCGCCTCCCGGATCACCAGGTCCAGCGACGTCAGCTCGCGCAGCTCGGCCACGGTCGGGACGCGGTCCCCGATCCGCTCGGCGAGCGCGTCGGACTCGGCGCGGCAGCGTTCCTGCCAGACCGGGTTGCGGGCGAGGTGGTGCGCCGCCGAGGCCGTGGTGGTGGTGGAGGTGTCGTGGGCGGCCATCATCAGGAAGATCATGTGGTTGACGACGTCGTCGTCGGAGAACGCCTCGCCGTCGTCGGTGCGGGCGTGGCACAGCGCCGAGAACAGGTCGGTCCCCTCGCCCGCGCGCTTGGCCGCCAGGTTCTCCCGGAACCAGTTCTCCAGCACGACCCGTCCGCGCAGCCCGCGCCGCCAGCGGGTCCCGGGCAGGTCCTTGCGGACGAAGGAGTTCGCCGCCCGGACGCAGTCGACGAACGCCCGGTTCACCGCCTCCGCCTCGGGACCCGAGCGGGCGTCCATGAACACCGCCTGCGCCACGTCCAGGGTGAGCCGCTTGAGCGCCGGGTAGAGCCGCAGCCGCTCCGGCCAGGTCGGCAGCACCTCGCGCACGACCGGGGTGGTCGCGGCGACGTAGCGGGAGATCCGGTCCGCGGTGAACGCCTCCTGCATGATCCGCCGGTGCGCGCGGTGCTCGTCGAAGTCCAGCAGCATCAGCCCGCGGTGGAAGAACGCGTCGACCGTCGCGCGCCACCCCTCCTGGGAGAACGCCTTGTCCCGGTTGGTGAGCACCTCCCGGGTCGCGGCCGGGCCGGTCACGACGATCGCCCGGCCGTTGGGGGTGCGCATCCACCAGACCGGGCCGAGTGCCTCGGAGCGGGCGCGGGTGAACCGGTGCCCGAACCGGACGTAGGTCAGGGCGTGACCGAGAACGGGGAGCCCGTCGTCGCCGGGCACCTCGCGCAGCCCCTCGGGTGCCGGGCCGAACGCCGCGGGGCGCCGGCCGCGCACCGCACCGCTCAGCAGCGACCGGTCGACCGCCTCGGGCGCGGGCAGGGTGAGGACGGACGACCAGCGCTCACGCGCCTGCTGCACCAGCTTCACGGGCTTGCTCCTCGGACGTCGACGGCGGTGTCCCGGCCGAAGTTAGACACTTCTGACGAAACTGTCCAGATGATGGACGGGCCGTGCGATGATGTCGGCCATGAGCGAGCGGCGGACGATGGCGCGGCGAGCCCGCGACGAGCTGCGCGGCGAGGTGCTCGACGTCGCCGAACGCCTCGCGGTCGCGGGGGAACGCCCGTCGATGCCCGAGCTCGCCCGCCGGGTCGGGGTCAGCCGGCAGACCCTCTACAGCGAGTTCGGCGACCGCGACGGGCTCGCCGCCGCCCTGGTGCTGCGGGCCACCGACCGGTTCCTCGACCGGATCGAGGCCGCCCTCGACGGCGAGACCGACCTGCACGCGGCCTGGGTCGCCGCCGTCGGCGCCGCGCTCACCGAGGGGGCCGAGAACCCGCTGCTCAAGGCCCTGCTCAGCGGCGACGCGGCGGTCCCGTCCGCGTTCGGCACCGACTCCGGCCCGATCATCGCGGCCGCGGCCGAGCGGTCCGCCGGATACCTGCGCCGGGTCCGGCCCGGGGCCCGCGAGCACGACGTGCGACTCGCCGCGGAGACCGCCGCCCGGCTCACGGTCAGCCACCTGGTGCTCCCCGCGGGCCCGGCGTCGCGCTCGGCGGAGGACATCGCGACCGTGGTGGTGCGGACGCTCGGCGACGACGGGGTGTGAGCTCGTGGGAGGTCGTCCCGACCCGGTCACGGCGTGGCAGGCGGGCTGCCGGCCTCCCCGGCGGCGTGCCGGACCAGACGGATCAGCCGGGTGGCGGCGGCGGACGGGGGCCGGTCGCGTGCGGTGATGAGGGAGACGACGAACTCGGGATGCGGTGAGAGGTCGACGAGCCGACGGCGGACCGGCTCGGGCGCCGAGGACGGCGCGATCAGCGCCAGCCCGAGCCTCGCGCGGACCAGTTCGGCGACGGTGGCGACGTCTCCCACCTCGATGACCACCTCGCGTGCGACACCGTGGGCGGCGAGGACCCGGTCGACGCTCTCCCTGCTGCCCCAGCCGGGAGGGACATCGATGAACGACTCGCCGCGGAGCTCGGTGAGGGACACACGCTCACGACCGGAGAGCCGGTGCCCGGGCGGGCAGGCGAGCCGGATCGGTTCCCGGAACAGCTCGTGCGCCTCGATCGCCGGTGGGCACGCCGTGGGATCGACCGCGGCGAGGGCGAGGTCGAGGCGGTGCTCGCGCACACCACGCACGAGCCCGACGGTCCCGTCGGGTGCGGTGCCGAGGCGGATCGTCACCCGGGGCCACTGCTGATGGAACCGCTGGAGCAGCGCCGCCAGGTCGACACCGGGCAGGGCGTGCATGATCCCGACGGCGACGGTGCCGCGGATCCCCCCGGTCACCTCCTCGACGGCGTCGCGGGCGGAGGCGGCCGCGGCCAGCGTGGTGCGGGCGGGCGCGACCAGGGCCGCGCCCGCGTCGGTGAGCGCGACCCGGCGGGTGGTCCGCTCGAACAGCACCGCGCCCAGGTCACGTTCGAGCGCCCGGACCGCGACCGAGACCGCCGACTGCACGAGGTGCACGGACTCGGCGGCGGCGGTGAAGCTCCCGGTGTCGGCGACCGCAAGGAAGATCTCGAGCTGGCGCAGCTCCACGGCGCTCCCCGATCCATGAATCCGATGAATAGGTCTCAGGAAAACCTATCGTTGGACGTGATCGGTGTCCGCAGGTGACAGTCGTCGTCGTGGACGACAGCACCTTCTCGACGCGGACCGTCAACCTGGTCCGCACCGGCCCCCGCGGCGGCACCCCGGTGGTCCTCCTGTACTCTGCCGGGCTGGACCTGACCTACTGGGATCGTCAGATCGCGGCCCTGGCGCCCGACCGGGACGTCGTCGCGGTCGACCTGCCCGGCCACGGGCGGACCACCGGCGACCCCGGCGACTGGCAGCTCGATCGCGCGGTCGGGTTCGTGCGCCGAGTGCTGGCGAATCTGGAGGCCGACCGGGTCCATCTGGTCGGGCTGTCACTGGGCGGGATGCTCGCCCAGGCCACCGCCGTCGCGGACCCGGGCGTCACGGCCTCGCTGACGTTGATCGACACCGCGGCCTCGTTCTCCGACGCCGGCCGCGCGGCGATGCGGGCCCGGGCCGCGCAGGCGCGTACGCAGGGCATGACGGCGGTGCTGGAGGGACTGTTCGGGCACTGGTTCACCGCCGACACCCGCGCCCGGCGCCCGGACGTGGTCGAGCGCGCCACCCGCACGCTGCTCGCCCAGGACCCGCAGGTGCACGCCGCGATGTGGGAGATGATCGCCGGCTTCGAGCTCGCGGCCGACCTCCCCCGGATCGCGTGCCCGACGATGGTCGTGGTCGGGGAGCACGACTCCAGCTCGCCGGTCCCCGCGTCCCGGCAGCTGCGCGACACCATCCCGGACGCCCGGCTGCGCGTGGTGCCCGCCGCCGCCCACCTCGCACCGTTGGAGAAGCCCGACACCGTCACCCGCCACCTGGTCGGGTTCCTCGACCAGGTCGCCTGAGGAACCCGCGATGGCCCGCATCCCGCTGCCCGAGCCCGCCGACATGGACCCCCGTCACCGCGCCCAGTACGAACGGTTCCCCTCGAACCTCACCCGGACCCTGACCCTCATGGACTCCCGGCTGTCCGAGGCCCTGCCGGAGACGGCCAACGCCCTGCGCGCCTCCGCGCTGGCGCCCGCCTGGCGCGAAGGGGTCATCCTGCGCGTCGCCGCCCTCACCGGAAGTGCCTACGAGCGGTGGCAGCACCTGGACCAGGCGCGTCAGCACTGGTCGGACGAGCAGATCGCCGTCATCGAGACCACCGCGGGGGCCGACCGGTCGGTGCTGCCCACCGGGTTCGCCCGCCTGCTCGACCTGGTCGACCTGCTCGTCCCCGGCCTCCCGATCCCCGACGACGTCCTCGCCGCCGTACGCCGGACCCTCGACGACCGCGACCTGGTCACCGTCATCGTCCTGGTCGGGCACTACCTCACCGTCGCCCGGCTCACCACCGTCCTCGGCGTCGACCTGGACCCTGCCCCGGACACCTGGACCCACGAACACTGACCCTCAGCCCGGCCCGACGGTCCGCGGCAGGTCCGCACGCCGGCCCACGCCGGCGAGGCCGATCGGCACTGTCCGGTGCCGGGGAGGCCGACGGCTCGACGACCCGCTCAGCCCACCCCGCGGTGATGGCGCTCGGCGCGTTCGACGTGTGCCCGGGCCAGGGCCCCCGCCGACGCCGGATCACCCGCCGCGATCGCCGCGAGGATGGCCCGGTGCTCGGCCCACGACCGCGGACCGGCCACGGACACCCCCATCGCGTAGATCCATTCGATCCGGTCGGAGACGTGCCGCAGCAGCGACGGGAGCGACGCCGACCCGCTGTGCTCGGCGATGGCGAGGTGGAAGCGCGTGTTGAGCTCCGGCAGCCGTTCCGTCCGGCCGGACGCCAGCTCGGCCTCGCCCTCGGCGACGAGCAGCCCCAGCAGGTCCACCACCGCGTCCTCGCCCCCGGCCACCCGCGCCGCGCAGCGGGCCGCGGCGATCTCCTCGATGGTGCCGCGCACGGCGAACAGGTCCTCGGCGTCGGCATCGTCGATCGTGGCGACGGTGGCACCCTGATTCGGACGGACCTCGACGAAACCCTGGACGGCGAGCGTGCGCAGCGCCTCGCGCACCGGGACGCGCGAGACCCGGTAGCGCTCGCACAGCCGGGCCTCGGTCAGCCGCTCGCCCTGGGCGAGCACCCCGGTCACGATGTCCGCCCGCAGCGCCGCGAGCACCCGCCGCGCCTTGCCGTCGGCCGAGCCGTACCGGTTACCGCCGTCCTGCCCGTCCACCCGGACCCACCTCCTCGCCGCCGGTGCAGTGTGGACGCACGTCCCCGTCCGGTCGTCAGGGGGTGGCGCCGACGTCGCGCCCGGGGATCGCGGCGAGCAGCTCGCGGGTGTAGTCCTGCGCGGGGGTGTCGACCACGCGTGCGGTCGGGCCCTGCTCGACCACGGCGCCCGCGCGCAGCACCACGACGCGGTGGGCGACCTGGCGCACGACCGCGAGATCGTGGGTGATGAACAGCAACGAGACCCCCAGGTCGCGTTGCAGGCCGGTCAGCAACTCCAGGATCTGCTCCTGCACCAGCACGTCCAGGGCGGAGACGGCCTCGTCGCACACGACCAGCTGCGGCCGGGCGGCCAGCGCCCTGGCGATCGCGACCCGCTGCCGCTGGCCGCCGGACAGCTCGTCCGGGCGACGTGCTGCCACTCCCGACGGCAGGGCCACCTGGTCCAGGAGCTCGGCGACCCGGTCGCGCCGCGACGCGGTGTCCCCGATCCGCAGCACCCGCAAGGGCTCGTCGACGATCCGGGCGACCGTGGACGTGGGGTCCAGCGAGCCGTAGGGGTCCTGGAACACCGGCTGCATGGTGCGGCGCACCATCGCCCGGTCCCGTCGTGACGAGCGGAACGGATCGGTACCCGCCACGGTCACGGTGCCCGCCGTCGGCCGGTCCAGCCCGAGGACGATCCGCGCGGTCGTCGTCTTGCCCGACCCGGACTCCCCGACGAGGGCGGTGGTGGTGCCGGCGTCGACGGTGAACGACACGTCGTCGACGGCGCGGACCCGTTCACGTGAGCCGCGCACCCGGAACTCGCGGACCAGGCCGGTCACCTCGAGCACCGGTCGCGGCGGCGCGGGTGGATCGGCGGCGCGGGTCCCGCCGCCGATCGCGGGTGCGGCGGCGACCAGACGGCGGGTGTAGTCGTCGTCGGGCCGGGTCAGGATGCGCTCGGCCGGCCCGGTCTCGACGACGTGGCCCTCGTGCATGACCACCACCCGGTCGGCGCGCTCGGCGGCCAGCGCGAGGTCGTGGGTGATGAGCAGCATTGCCGTGCCGCGGGCGTCGGTCAGCCCGGCGAGGTGGTCGAGGATCCGCCGCTGCACCGTGACGTCGAGGGCCGAGGTCGGCTCGTCGGCCAGCAGCAGGTCCGGCTCCGCGGCGAGCGCCATCGCGATCAGCACCCGCTGCCGCATGCCTCCCGAGAACTCGTGCGGGTACTGCCGCGCCCGGCGCGCGGGGTCCGGGATCCCGGCCTCGGCCATCAGCTCCACGGCCCGGTCCCGCGCCGCCCGGCCGCGCGCCAGCCGGTGGGTGGTCAGGGCCTCGGCGATCTGCGCCCCGACCCGGTGCACCGGGTTCAGGTTGGACATGGGGTCCTGCGGGACGAGACCGATCCGCGCCCCGCGCAATGCCCGCAGCCGGGCCTCCCCGGCGGTGGTGAGGTCCTCGCCGTCGAAGAGGATCCGCCCGCCGGTCACCCGCCCGGTCCCCGGCAGCAGGCCGAGCGCGGCCGCCGCGGCGGTCGACTTCCCGGACCCGGACCCGCCGACGACGGCGACCTTCTCCCCGCGGCCGACCGCGAGGTCGACCCCGTGCAGCACGTCGGTGACGGTGCCGCGGGAGTCGGCGTACCCCACCCGCAGACCGCGCAGCTCCAGCAGCGCGCTCACTGTCGTGCCCCCGGGGACAGGGCGTCGCGCAGCGCGTCGCCGACGAGGTTGAACGCCAGGCAGATCAGCAGGATCGCCAGACCGGGGAACACCGCCGACCACGGAGCCCGGTAGAGGTACTGCTGGGCGTCGGACAGCATGATGCCCAGGCTCGGGTCCGGTGGCTGGATCCCGAGGCCGAGGAACGACAGCAGCGCCTCGCCGATCACCGCCACCGGCATGATCACGGTCGCCTGCACGATGACCGAGGACGCCGCGTTGGGCAGGACGTGGGTCAGCAGCACCCGCGGTCCCGAGGCGTTCATCGTCTTCGCCGCCAGCACGAACTCCCGTTCCCGCAGCCGCAGCGTCTCCGCGCGCACGACGCGGATCATCGTCGGCACCTGCGCCACACCGAGCGCGATCGCCGCGCCGCTCAGGCTCGCGCCGTGGATCGCGGCCAGTCCCACCGCGACGATCAGGAACGGGAACGCCAGGGTCAGGTCGGTCAGCCGCGACACCACGACGTCGGCCGCCCGCCACCATCCGGCGGCGAGCCCCAGCGGCGTGCCCACCAGCACGGCCAGCGCGACGGCGAGCAGTCCCACCTGCAACGACGCCCGGGTGCCGTACAGGATCCGGGACAGCACGTCGCGGCCCAGGTCGTCGGTGCCCAGCGGGAACCCGACGGTGCGCGGCAGCTGGAACGGGGTCTCGAAGTGCACCGCGCCGGGGGAGTGGGGCGCGAGGACCGGGGCGAGCAGCGCGGCCAGCACGACCAGGACGAGCAGCACCCCGCCGACGAGCCCGGAGCGGCTCCGCAGGAACGCGGCGAGCACCCGGCCGCCGGACGGCGCGGTCGGCTGGGGCCCGACGGGTTCGACGGCGGTCATCGCGACCTCCCCTCGACCCGGACCCGCGGGTCCACGACCGAGTAGAGGACGTCGACCGCCAGGTTGATGACGATGTAGGCGAGCGTCACGACGAGCACCACTCCCTGGATCACCGGGTAGTCCCGGGTGAAGACCGAGTCGAGCGTGAGCTTCCCGAAGCCGGGCAGCCCGAAGATCCGCTCGGTGACGACGGCGCCGGACACGAGCCCGCCCAGCTGCAGGCCGACGATCGTCAGGACCACGAGCAGGCTGTTGCGCAGGGCGTGCCGCAGCACCACGGCGCCACGGGACACTCCCTTCGCCCGCGCGGTACGCACGAAGTCGGCGGTCAGGGTGTCCACCATGGACGCACGGGTCTGGCGCATCACGATGGCGGCGAGCCCCGTCCCGAGGATCAGCGCGGGCAGGGTGAGGTGCCACAGCGCGCGCAGCGGGTCCTCGGTGACGGCGACGTAGCCCGAGGCGGGGAACAGCCCGAGCCCGACCGCGAGGTAGAGGATCGCCAACAGTCCGAGCCAGAAGTTCGGCACCGACAGCGAGACCAGCGACAGCCCGCTGACGGCCGCGTCCACCCCGCGTCCGCGGTACACCGCGGCCAGCGTCCCGGCGGCCATCCCGGCGGCGACGGCGACGACGATCGCGTACAGCGACAGCCACGCCGTGACCGGCAGTGTCGCGGCGATCAGCTCGGTCACCGGCGTCCCGGTCCGGGTCGACTCGCCCAGGTCCCCGGTCAGCGCGCTGCCCAGGAACCGCAGGTACTGCTCGACCAGCGACCCGTCCAGGCCGAGCCGGTCGCGGATCGCGGCGACGGTCTCCGGTGTCGCCTCCTCCCCGGCCAGCGCCAGCGCCGGGTCGCCGGGCAGCGCCCGGACGCCGGCGAACACGACCACCGAGGCCAGCAGCAGGGTGACCAGGCCCTGCCCGGCCCGCACCGCCAGGTAGCGCAGCGTCAGCCCACCTCGCCGTCGACGAACGCGGCCCGGCTCAGCCGCACGACGCCGTCGGCGAAGGTCTGCACGCCGACGACGTCCGCGGAGTGCGCCGTGAGGTTCCGCAGGCGGTACAGGTAGATGATCGGGTTGTCGCGCTGCACCCGTTCCACGACCTGTCCGTAGAGGGCCGCCCGGGCGGCCGGGTCGATCGTCGCCGCGGCCCGGCGGATCAGCTCGTCGACGCCTGCGTCGGAGTAGCCGGAGTAGTTGCTGCCCGCCCCGGTGGTGAGGAACGAGGCGATGTTGCCGTGCGGGTCCACCCGGCCCGACCAGCCCAGCTGCAGCAGGTCGAAGTCGCCACGGTCCTGGACGTCGAGCAGCGTGGAGTACTCGACCGGCTCCACGGTGATCGCGAACCCGCCCTGGGCGACCGCGGCCTGCAGCGCCTGGGCCAGCCGCAGCGTGTCCGGGGAGTTGGAGACCTTCATCGTCACCGGGTACGGCACCGGGGCCCCGGCACCGGCCAACAGCCTGCGGGACTCCTCCGGGTCGTAGGGCGGGCAGGCGTCGCTCGCCGGGCTCGCGTAGGTGCTCCCCGGCGGGATCGGCGAGCAGGCGGGCTCGTACCAGTTGTTGAACACCGCGTTGACCAGCACGGTCCGGTCCACCGACAGGGCGAGCGCCCGTCGCACGCGCGGGTCGCGCGCCAGCGGGGTGTCGATGCGCCCCGGCGGGTTCCCGGTGCCGGCGGTGTTGCCGACGTTGACCGTCATCGCCTGGTAGCCGAGCGAGGGGATCTGCAGGACACTCACGTCGGTCTCGCGGGACAGCGCGTCGACGTCCTGCGGGGAGATCGTGTCGGCCACGTCGACGTCCCCGCTGCGCAGGTTCGCCGCCCGGATGTTGGCGTCGTTCATGATCCGGTAGGTGATCGAGTCCAGGAGGCTTATTCAGGCTCCGTCAGGTAAGTGTGTAGAAGATGAGTCCGATGACTGCCGAGATTGTCGTTTTAAATGTGGCGTAGGGCTGCCGGTAGTCTGTGTGGAGAACTTTCCACGTTTTGATATGGGCGATGACTCGTTCGATGGTGGCGCGTGTGTGGTTGAGGCTCTTGTTGAATGTTTTTTGCCAGTCGAGAAGTTCCCGGCCGGGTGGTTTTTTGAACGGGGTGAGCATGCCGCGCCCGATGTATCGAGGCTTATTCAGGCCCCGTGAAATAACGATCTAGCCCGGCGTGTCGGGTTGGGCGACAGCCCGTCCATCGCGAATATTGGTTTGCCGAATCAATCCGAGATGAACGGGCTGCCGCAGTATGTACTATACCACTGGTTTCCGGCGTGATGAAATTCAGGATCTTGTCGCTATAGTGTATGAGCAGGATCAGCGGGACGCGACGGAGGCACGTTTGTCTTGGCCGCCGGTTCTGGGGTTGTTCTGGTCGGTGGTGATCACGTTGGCGTATCTGCGCGGGAATCGTGTGCAGTGGGAGTTGGCGGAAACCTATGGGGTGTCGCAGTCGACGGTTAGTCGAGCGATCACGGGGGTGACACCGTTGCTGGAGGCTTATTCAGGCTCCGTCAGGTAAGTGTGTAGAAGATGAGTCCGATGACTGCCGAGATTGTCGTTTTAAATGTGGCGTAGGGCCGCCGGTAGTCTGTGTGGAGAACTTTCCACGTTTTGATATGGGCGATGACTCGTTCGATGGTGGCGCGTGTGTGGTTGAGGCTCTTGTTGAATGTTTTTTGCCAGTTGAGAAGTTCCCGGCCGGGTGGTTTTTTGAACGGGGTGAGCATGCCGCGCCCGATGTATCCTTTATCGCCGATCGGGGGGGATGTGGCGAGGTGGTCGAGGGCGCCGGATTGGTCGAGGCAATATAGGTCGTGTCGGGAGCCTGGGGTCGGGTCGGAGATCCACGACAGCTGCCCTTCCAGGGTGGCTGCGACCTGGACGACGACGCCGGTGGTGCGATGCTTGCCCGACCACAGACCCGGCACCGCGGCCCATGACCAGCAGGGCAGCAAGGTTCCATCGATGATGTACTGCCGATCGGCACGAAGCTCCTCTGCCGTCGGAACGACACTCCGCAGCGCCTGTGCCAGCAACGGTGTCACCCCCGTGATCGCTCGACTAACCGTCGACTGCGACACCCCATAGGTTTCCGCCAACTCCCACTGCACACGATTCCCGCGCAGATACGCCAACGTGATCACCACCGACCAGAACAACCCCAGAACCGGCGGCCAAGACAAACGTGCCTCCGTCGCGTCCCGCTGATCCTGCTCATACACTATAGCGACAAGATCCTGAATTTCATCACGCCGGAAACCAGTGGTATAGTACATACTGCGGCAGCCCGTTCATCTCGGATTGATTCGGCAAACCAATATTCGCGATGGACGGGCTGTCGCCCAACCCGACACGCCGGGCTAGATCGTTATTTCACGGGGCCTGAATAAGCCTCCAGGTGGACCTCGTCGGCGGCGTAGTAGAGCGGGTCCCGCACGACGGTGATCGAGGTCTGCGGGATGCGCTCGGCGAAGCGGAACGGTCCGACGCAGACCGGGTCGGCGGAGAACTCGACGCCGGGCCGGGCCAGCGCGGTCGGGGACATGATCATGCCCGCGCGGTCGGCCAACGACGCCGTCAGCGGCGCGAACGGTCGCTGGTAGCGGATCCGCACCGTGCGGGGTCCGGTCGCGTCGATGCCCGCGACGGGGCCGAGCTCGGACCGGCGGCTCGAGTCCGGCAGCGTGAGGTGGCGGCGCAGCGTGGTGACGACCGCGGCGGCGTCGAGCGGGGTGCCGTCGGCGAACCGGACCCCGTCCCGCACGGTGATCTCCACCGACCGGCCGTCGGCGCTGACCGTCGGCAGCGCGGTCGCGAGCTGGGGGAGCACCGTGCCCTCGGCGTCGATGTCGTAGAGCTTCTCGCAGATCGAGCTCATGACGTAGCGCGTGTAGAGCGACGACGACGTGGTCGGGTCCAGGCGGTCGGGTTCGCTGGACAGCCCCATGACCAGGTCACCGCCGTCGCGGACCGGGGTACCGGGGGAGACGGCCACGCCGGGGACCACCGGACGCGGGGGTGCCGGCAGCACCGGCTGCACGGCGATGCAGCCGGTCAGCAGCAGGGCACCGAGCAGCACCACCGCGAGTCGAACCGTTGTATACATTGCCGGCGACCGTACGGCCGTCCGGACGGCCGCGATAGCCCTTCCGGTGTCACGATCACGTTTCCGGATCCCCACCCCGACGCCGGGCCACCTGGCCGGTGGACCCGACGAGGTGTCAGTCCCCGACGATCACCACGTGCAGTGTCCGCGGCCCGTGCACGCCCTCGACCCGGTCCAGTTCGATGTCGCTGGTCGCGCTCGGCCCGCTGATCCAGGTGTGCGGCCGCACCGGGTCCAGCGCCGCCACCGCCTCCGGCACCCCGGCCACGATCTGGTCGGCGCGGATCACGCAGACGTGCAGGTCGGGGACCAGGGTCGCGGCGCGGCGGCCCTGGCCCGGTCCGTGGTCGAGGATGATCGTGCCGGTCTCGGCGATGCCGATGGCGGCCGTCGACAGCACGCCGTCGCACCGGTCCAGCTCGGCCACCGCGACGCCCGGCCCGTCGGTGACGACCTCGACGTCGGCGGGAACCAGCCCGGCCGGGAAGCCCGGTGGCACCAGGATCCGCAGCGGGCCGGAGCCCGCGAGCGGGGTCCGGCCCGCCAGCGCGCCGGCGACCCGCGCCGCCGCGGTGTCCGGGCCCGCCCGCTCGACGACGGCGCGGTAGTCCGCGACCCGCTCGTCGAACAGGTCCACGACCTGCGCGTGCGACAGTGACCGGTCGGGAACCGGGCGGACCACCTCGACGTCGAGCACCGGCTCGACGTCGGGGACGTCGGACAGGGCCCGCCGGGCCTTCACCAGGATCGCCTCACGCGCGCTCATGCCCCGCCCCCGTCCCGGCCGCCGTCGGTGTCGATGGTCCGGCTCCGACCGCCGTCGGTGTTGATGGTCCGGCTCCGTCCGCCGTCCGTCCGCTTCCACCACTCCCGGAACGACTCCTCCGCCGGCACCGGGACGTCGCGCGAGTCCGCCCACGGGCTCGCCGGACCGGGGACCGCGCCCAGCACGGTCCGCCCGCCGGGGGTGGTGCGTCCCAGCCGCGAGACCAGCCGACCACCGAACCCGGCCGCCTTCTCCGCCGCGCCGGTCCGGGTCGCCGAGGACAGCGTCCACGACGCCGCCCGCATCGCGACGTCCTGCACCGAGGGCACCCGGCTCGCCCGCTGGTGCGCGTCGACGACCTCGGCGCGCAGGTGCACCAGCACCTCGGGGATGTCGATGCGGACCGGGCAGACCTCGAAGCACGCCCCGCACAGGCTGGAGGCGTAGGGCAGCGAGTCGGTCTGCGGGTCGCTGCCCACCCCGCGCAGCTGCGGGGTGAGGATCGCGCCGATCGGGCCCGGGTAGACCGAGCCGTAGGCGTGCCCGCCGGTGCGCTCGTAGACCGGGCACACGTTCAGGCAGGCCGAGCAGCGGATGCAGCGCAGCGCCTGCCGCCCGGTCGGGTCGGCGAGCACGTCGGTACGGCCGTTGTCCAGCAGCACCACGTGCACCTCCTGCGGCCCGTCGCCGGGAGTGACCCCGGTCCAGGTGGAGGTGTAGGGGTTCATCCGCTCGCCGGTCGAGGACCGGGGGAGCAGCTGCAGCATCACGTCCAGGTCCTGGAAGGTGGGCAGGACCTTCTCGATCCCGACCACCGACACCAGCACCTCGGGCAGGGTCAGGCACATCCGGCCGTTGCCCTCGGACTCGACGACGGTGAGCGTCCCGGTCTCGGCGACGGCGAAGTTCGCCCCCGACACCGCCACCTTCGCCCGCAGGAACTTCTCCCGCAGGTGCTCCCGGGCGGCGGCGGCGAGGCGCTTCGGCTCGTCGGTCAGGTCCGCGGGCGCGGCGCGTCCGGCGCGGCCCATCTCGCGCAGGAAGATCTCCCGGATCTCCGCGCGGTTGCGGTGGATCGCCGGGACCAGGATGTGGCTGGGCAGGTCGTCGCCGAGCTGCACGATCAGCTCGGCCAGGTCGGTCTCCCAGGCGTGGATGCCCGCGGCCTCCAGCGCCGAGTTGAGGTCGATCTCCTGGGTGGCTATCGACTTGACCTTCACGACCTCGTCGGTGCCGTGGCGCCGCGCGATGTCGACGACGACGGCGTTGGCCTCGGCGGCGTCGCGCGCCCAGTGCACGGTGGCCCCGGCCGCGGTGAGTGAGCGTTCCAGCTGCTCCAGGTAGTCGGGCAGGTGCCGCAGCACCCGGTTCTTGATCGCCTCACCGGCCAGCCGCAGCTGCTCCCAGTCGTCGACCTCGCCGACGACGCCGGCCCGCTTGGTGCGGATGACCCCCGTCGCGTGCGCGAGGTTGCGGCGCAGCTGCGAGTCCTCCAGCGCGTGCTTCGCCGCGGTCGGGAACGACGGGGTGCCGAGGAAGGTGCCGCTCACCGGGCCACCCCTCCGGCGCGCAGTTCCGCGGAACGTGCCTCGACACGGCTGCCGACGGAGCGCTCGTCGCCCGCCCGGTCGTCCCCGGCGACCACCGGCTCGGTCTGGGCCAGCACCTCGGCCAGGTGCATGACCCGCATCCCCGACCGCTGCCGCGACAGCAGCCCGCCGACGTGCATCAGGCAGGAGTTGTCCCCGGCGACGAGCACCTCGGCGCCGGTCGACCGGACGTGGCGGGCCTTGTCGTTGCCCATCGCGATCGAGGTCTCGGAGTTCTTCACCGCGAACGTCCCGCCGAACCCGCAGCACTCGGCCGCGCCCGGCAGGTCGAGCAGGGTCAGCCCGCGGACCGCGCGCAGCAGCCGGGTCGGCCGGTCGCCGACCCCGAGCATCCGCAGCGAGTGGCAGGTCGGGTGGTAGGTGACGCGGTGCGGAAAGTACGCCCCGACGTCGACGACGCCGAGCACGTCGACCAGGTACTCGCTCAGCTCGTAGACCGGCGGTGCCGCCTCCACGCCGCGGACCAGGCCGGGGTCGCCGGAGCGGCGCGCGACCAGGCCGTGCTGGTGGCGCACCGAACCCGCGCAGGAGCCGGACGGTGCGAGGACGGCGTCGTAGCCGGCGAAGGCGTCGAGGTGGTTGCGGACGAGCGGGACGGCCTCGTCGAGATAGCCGGTGTTGACCATCGGCTGCCCGCAGCAGGTCTGGGCGGCGGGGAAGTCGACGTCGACGCCGAGCCGGCGGAGCAGGGACACGACGGCCCGGCCGGTGTCCGGGAACAGGGCGTCGTTCAGACACGTGACCATGAGGCCGACGCGGGGCGGTGGGATCGGCATGGCGCCTCCGGTGACGTGGTGGGACGGAGGGTGTGGTCCGACCAAGGTAACGGTATGGTCGGACCACACACAAGCAGGAGGACGACGTGCCTGTTCCCGCCGCCTACGAGATGGTGCTCGCCCACGTCGAGGAGCGCCTGACGAGCGGCGAGTGGCGCCCGGGGGACCGGCTCCCGCCGGAGCGCGAGCTCGCCGCGACGCTGGGCGCCTCCCGCCAGGCGGTCCGCGAGGCGCTGCGGGTGCTGCAGGCGCAGGGTGTGATCCGCTCGCAGGTGGGCACCGGCGCCGACTCCGGGACGGTCGTCGTGCCGGCCCCGGCGCGGGCGCTCGGCCGGGTCCTGGCCCTGCACCTGGCGGTCGACTCGTTCCCGGTCGACGACGTCACCGAGGCCAGGGTCATGCTCGAACGGTTCTCCGCCGGGCTCGCCGCGCGTCGGCGCTCGGCGTCGGACCTGCTGGAATGGGCGGCCGCGCTGGACGTCATGGACGCCGATCTCGATCCGGCCGCGTTCAGCGACGCCGACATCGCCTTCCACGTCGCCATCGCCGCGGCCGCCGGGAACCGGCTGGTGGGGGAGCTGACCCGGGCGATCCGGGAGTCGGTGCGGGGGATGCTGCTCGAGGCGATGCAGTCCCAGGGGGACTGGCCCGCACTGCGCGAGCGGCTGCGGGCCGAGCACCGGGAGATCCACGCGGCCCTCGCCGACGGCGACCCGACGCTGGCGGCGGACCGGATCGAGGCGCACATCCGCGCCTTCCACGGCCGGGTCTGAACTGCCCTACGCTCGCCGCGGTGACCACCTCCGACCTGCCCGACGCCGCCGTCGTCGAGATCTCCGCCCGCCGTCGTCGTGCGTTCGCCGACCTGGTGTCCTCGCTCGACGCGGCGCAGCTCGCGGCGCCGAGCCTGTGCGCCGGGTGGGACGTGCGGACCGTCGCCGGACACCTGGTGTCCGCGTTGACCACGACGATCCCGTCGTTCCTGGTCCAGGTGCTGTGGGCACGGGGGAACCTGGACCGGGCCGTCGACCGGGCCGCGCGGCGGGAGGCCACCCGCCCGGTCGAGGAGCTGGTCGCGGTCCTGCGCGAGCGGGCCGACAGCTCCGTCGCCCCGCCCGGCATCGGGACGCGGGGCCCGATGACCGACGCGATCGTGCACACCGGCGACGTCGTGGTCCCGCTCGGGCTGCCGTTCGACCCCGACCCCGCCGACGTGCGCGTCGCGCTCGACTTCGTGGTCGGGACGGTCCCGCTCGCGTTCACCACGCGGCGCCGGGTGGCGGGGCTGCGGTTCGTCGCCGACGACGCGGGGTTCGACGCGGGGCAGGGCGCGCCGGTGCGGGGACGCGCGATCGACCTGCTGCTGGCCGTGTGCGGGCGCCCCGCCGTGCTGGACCGGCTCACCGGGGACGGCGTCGCGACCCTCGCCGGACGCCTGACCCGCCGCTGACCTCGGCTGACCGCCCGTTCCCGGTCCCGGCCGCCGGGGCCGATCGGTGGGTCAGGTGTTCGCGTCGCGGTGCAGCCCCAGCAGGTGGACGTAGGCGGCGGCCGACAGCGGGATCGAGTCCCGCTCGGCCTCGCCGAGCTCACGACGCACCTTCCCCGGGACCCCGGCGACCAGCGACCCGGGCGGCACGACCGTGCCCTGGGTGAGCACCGCCCCCGCGGCGATCAGCGACCCGGCGCCGACGTGCACCCCGTTCATGAGCACCGCGCCCATGCCGATCAGCACGTCGTCGGCCACCGTGCAGCCGTGCACGACCGCGCGGTGGCCGATGGTGACGCCGTCGCCGATGGTCGTGGGGAAGCCGGGGTCGGCGTGCAGGACCGAGCCGTCCTGGACGTTGGTGCGGGCGCCGAGGGTGATCGGTGCGAGGTCGGCCCGGACCACGCAGGTGTACCAGATCCCGGTCTCCGCGCCGACGCTCACCTCGCCGGCCAGCACGGCGCCGGGCGCCACCCAGGCCTGCTCGTGGACCTGCGGGGTGTGGCCGTTCACGGTGATCATGGGGTCAGCCTAGGGTGGTCTCGAAGGCGGCGAGGACGTCGTCGCTGAACAGGACGAACCGGACCTCGGCCACCGCGGTGCCCGCGTCGGCGACCTCCCGGACGGTGGCGACGGCGATCCGGGCGGCGTCGTCGAGCGGCCACCCGTAGATCCCGGCCGAGACGGCGGGGAACGCGACCGTCCGGGCGCCGAGCTCGGCGGCGACCCGCAGCGACTCGCGGTAGGCGCTCGCCAGCAGCGCCGACCGGTCCTCGCACTTCGCGTACACCGGGCCGACGGTGTGGATCACCCAGCGGGCGGGCAGGTTCCCGGCGGTCGTCGCGACGGCCCGGCCGGTGGGGAGCCCGTCGGGCAGCTCCGTGGCACGCAGCCGCTCGCACTCGGCCAGGATCGCGGGCCCGCCGCGACGGTGGATGGCGCCGTCGACCCCGCCCCCGCCGCGGAGGCCGGAGTTGGCGGCGTTGACGACGGCGTCGACGCGGGCCTCGGTGATGTCCCCGCGCTCGCAGACGATCCTCATGCGCGTGCCTCCTCGCGCAGCCGTCCCAGCAGCGGAATGGCCGCGATCTTGTCCTCGGTCAGGGAGCTCCACACGATGCCGCCCTCGGGGCGGCGGCGCCGGTGCTGCCGGCAGTCGACGACGCGGTCCGGGGTGACGACGAGGTCGACCGGCGCGTCGTGGTCGGCCCACGGGACCACCCCGGCGTCGCGGAGCTGGAGCTCGTGCACGGTGGTGACGACGAGGGTGTCGTCGGAGATCAGCCCGGCCGCGCGGGCCAACGCGAACTCGAGGTCGGCGAACCCGCCGCCCTTGCCCAGCCGCGCTCCGTCCGCGCCGACCGCCACACAGCCGGTGACCACGATGTCCACCGGCTCCAGCTCGTCGACGGCGACGCGGCGGGCCGACCGGGTGGCATTCTTGATCGACACGGCCCGGCGCGGCGGGTCGGCCAGGTGGTCGGGGTCGAGGAGGAAGAACGGGTCGTCCTCGGCCAGCCTGGGGACGGCCATGTAGACGGTCTTGCCGTCCTCCAGCGCGTACTGCCGCACCGGGAGCTGTGCGGAGTCCGGGTTGGACTTCACGGTGCGGGCGGCACGCCACACGTCCAGCTCGCGCAGCCGCCGGGCCGCGGCCTCCGCACCGACGAAGTTCGAGATCCGGTTCCGCGCACCCGGGAACCGGGAAACCTTCTGCTCGGTCAGCGCGGTCCAGACCTCCTCGCGCAGCTCCGCCTTGCGGGCGAGGATCTCGGGGTCGCCCCCGGCGTCGTGGTCGTGGCGGCGGCTCATGCCCGCGACCCTGCCAGGCCGCCGGTCAGTGCTTCCGCAGGGCCTCGATCAGCTCGTCCTTGGTCATGTCCGAGCGGCCCTCGATGCCGACCTTCTGCGCCTGCGCGTAGAGCTCGTTGCGGGTCTGGTTCTCGTAGTCGCCGTGCTCACCGCCACGCCGTCCGACGGTGTCGCGTCCCTGCGCCGCCGCGGCGTTCGCGATCCGCGCGGACTTCTCCTTGGAGTTGCCCTCCTCGCGGAGGCGCTCGTACATCTCCTCGTCCTTGATGCTGTTCGCCATGGGGGTCGACTACCCGCCGAGCAGCTCCGCCAACCTGTCCAGCAGCGGCACCTGCCCCTTCACGATCTTCTCCCGGGCGGTCGCGAGGTCGAACCACGCGGCGCGGTCCAGCTCCGGGAAGCGCAGGGTGCGCCCGGAGCGGGGCGGCCACTCCATCTCGACCCAGCTGCCGTCGTCGGGACGGTCGGCGACGGCGTCGGCGCCGGTGAAGCCGGACCCGTCCAGCGCGAAGGCGGTGACGGTCTTGCGGGACTGGCGGACCGTGCCGAGCGGGACCGGGTCGCCGTCGGGTGGCGGGGCACCGATCTCCTCGGTGAACTCGCGGCGGGCCGCGTCGAGCGGGCTCTCGTCGGGAGGGTGCTCGCCCTTGGGCAGGGACCAGGCGTGGTCGTCCTTGCGGGCCCAGAACGGTCCGCCCATGTGGCCGAGCAGTACCTGCGGGCCGTTCGGGCCGGTCCGGTGGAGCAGGAGGCCGGCGCTGGTCACGGGAGTCATCCGGCGATCATCCCGGACGGGCGGGTCGGTCGAGCCGGAGCACGTGGGACAGCGGGGGGTCGGCCGGGTTGTCGGGGGGCAGCTCCCCGGTCGCGATCCGGCGGAACCCGGCCTTCTCCGGCCCAGCGGGCGCGTTGGACCAGCCCGACCGGGACACCGCCGAGCTCGGCGACGAGGTCCTCGCCCGGTTCCTCCCCGCACAGCCCCGCCCCGAAGTCGTGTTCGAGGGCCTCGTCGGTGGTCTCGTGGAACCACCACCGGTGCACGTGCGGCGCGGCCAGCCAGCGTTGCAGCAGGGGCAGGTCGGCGCGCACCAGCGGACGCAGGGCGACGGGTGCGTCGAGGAGAGGTCCGTCGGTCGGTGCGGCGGGCGGCACAGAGCGGGAGCGTAGCCGCGCCGCGGGACGCCGCCGAGCGGTTTCCTCCTCCGCCCGGACGAGGACGGGGCGGTGGGCATGTCGTCCTCCCTGCGGATTCGGACAGGACCCCGTCCGGCCTAGGGTCCTGTGCCGAGGGAACGCCATCGGACGAGGGGACGACGATGACGAACGACCACACCGGACGAGCCGCGCCCGCCGGGGAGCAGGTGGCACCCGCCGCGGACGGGGCGGTCCCCGACGGGGACGGCGAGGCCCCCGCACGGACGCGGTGGTGGCGGCGCGACTACAGCCCGGAGGAGATCGAGGCGGGCAAGCAGGCCTGGCGCGATGCGATGCCGTGGGACCACCCGATGTCGCGCGGCGACAAGGTGCTCGTCTTCTCCACCCTCGGCCTGCTCGTGTTCATGCTGGCGACGATGCCGCTGCGGCCGTTCCTGCTGGCGTCGCACCCGGTGTGGCTCGCCGCGGTCACCGGCAGCCTCTCCGCGGTCGGCGCGGGCGCGGCGTTCGCCCGGATCGGGGAGGCGGACCTGTGGGTCGTGATCGCCGCCGGCGTGTTCGGGATGATCAAGTTCGACTGGTTGTTCTGGCTGGCCGGGCGCCGGTGGGGTGAGAAGATCGTCGCGTTGTGGGCGCCCGGTGACCTCGCGAAGCGGTTCGTCGGCCGGATCCGCAGCTGGCCGCGCTGGGCGATGCCGATCGCCGTCGTCGCGTCCGCGCTGCCCGGCATCCCGGCCGCGGCGGTGTTCGCCGTCGCCGGCCTGGGGAAGATGCGGCTCTGGACCTTTCTGCTGTTCGACGCGATCGGTGCCGCGCTGATCACCGGACTCGTCGCCGGGCTCGGGTTCGGGCTCGGGCAGCACGCCGTCGACGTGGTGCTCGCCATCGACAAGTACGCACTGTGGATCAGCCTGGCACTGGTGGTGCTCGTCTCGGTGCAGGCGGGCCGCAAGCAGAAGCAGCAGGCCCCGCCGGCCGCGTGAGCCGTGCCCGCGCCGGCGCGGCCCGGGACCTCAGGTCCCGAGCCGCTGCTGCAGGCCGCTCGCACGCCCGGCGGGGCGGCCGATCGCGGCGCGCACCGCCTCCTCGGTGCCGATGATCCGCACGGCCTCCTTCGCCCGGGTGACGGCGGTGTAGAGCAGCTCACGGGTCATCAGCGGTGAGTCCGCGGGCGGCAGCACGACGGTGATCCGCCGGAACTGGCTGCCCTGGCTGCGGTGCACCGTCATCGCGTGGACGGTGCCGACACCACCGAGCCGGGCCGGCTCGAACGCGACCGAGGAGTTGTCCCGGGCGAACACCGCGCGGCGCCCGGATGCGGTCCGGACCACGACCCCGGTGTCGCCGTTGAACAGCCCGAGGTCGTAGTCGTTCGTGGTGACCAGCAACGGACGACCCGGGTACCAGGGGGCCTCGGCGGCGAATCCGGGACGCTCGGTCTCGATCCACCGCTCGATCTCCGCGGTCCAGCGGGCCACCCCGTGCGGGCCGCGGCGGTGCGCGCAGAGGACGCGGTGGTCGTCGAGCACCCGCAGCGCCCGTGCGGAGTCCCCGGCATCGGCCGCACCGATCACGTCCACCGCGGCCCGGACCACGTCCTGGCGGAAGGTGTCCAGCCGGGACGGCTCGATCTCGGCCGCGTCGCCGTCAACGAAGGACAGGTCGGCCGCGCCGCGACGCAGCAGGGCGACGGCGGTGTCGGCGTCGGCGTCCTGCACGGCGGCCGCGAAGTCCGCGATCGTGCCGCCGAAGCGCCAGTTGCGCTCCAGCCGCACCACCCCGTTGCGGACCACGACGGGCGGTCCGGGCTCGGCGGGCGCCGGTGTGACCGCGGTACCGGATGCCGGGACGGGCCGGTCCACGCGGAACGCGCCGCAGGCGGCCAGTGCGTCCTGCAGCGCGGGCTCGGCCCGCCCGCCCGCGGCGGCGAGGTCGCCGAGCACCGCGCCGGCCTCCACCGAGGCGAGCTGCTCCGGGTCCCCGACCAGCACCAGCCGGGCGTCGGGCCGGACGGCCTCCAGCAGCCGCGCCATCATCGTCAGCGACACCATCGACGTCTCGTCGACGACCACGACGTCGTGCGGCAGCCGGTTGCCGCGGTGGTGGCGGAACCGGCCCGAGGTGCCCCGCGAGCCCAGCAGCCGGTGCAGTGTCGACGCGGTCGCCCCCGCGACGGCGGCCCGGTCGGTCTCCGGCAGCCGCCCGTGGGCCTCGGCGACGGACTGGGTCAGCCGGGCCGCGGCCTTCCCGGTCGGCGCGGCGAGCGCCACCCGCAGACCCGGCGCCCCCGGCGGGGCGGTCGCGCGGTGCAGGTCGTGCAGGACGGCGAGCAGGGCCGCGACCGTCGTCGTCTTGCCGGTGCCGGGGCCACCGGCGATCACGGCGACCGGTCGCAGCGCGGCGACCGCGGCGGCGAGGCGCTGCCGTTCGGCGCCGGGGTCGCCGAGCAGCCGGTCCAGCGCCGCGCACAGCCGGTCGGGGTCGCCGGCCGCCACCGGCCCGGCGCGCGCGGTGAACTCGCGCCGGACCAGCTCCTCCTCCTGCCAGTAGCGCTCCAGGTAGAGCAGGTCCCCGAGCAGGCGCAGCGGCCGTCCGGCGGGACCGTCCTCGCCGACGGCGACCAGCGGGCTCGCCGCGCACGCCGCGCGCCACGCCGCGGGCTCCGGCCAGGGCAGCCCGGACACGTCGACGGCGACCTCGCCCTCGCCGGCGGTCGTGTCCGCGGCGCTGGCCAGGTCCACGCACACCGACCCGTTGCGGATCGCGCGGACGGCGAGCGCGGCGGCCAGCACCACGGGTTCGGGTTCGGGGGTGGCCGGATCGTCGGCGGCGGTCGGGTCGCCGCGCCCGCCGAGGGCGGCGAGCCGCCGGGCGACGTGGATGTCTCCCGGTGCGAGGATCTCGGCCTCGTTGAACGCGGCGAGCACCCCCGTCGCGGTGCGGGCGGCCCGCGGGCCGAACGGGTCCCGTTCGGGGGCCGGTGGCACCGGCGGTGCTGCCGTCGCTGCCGTCGGTGCCGGGGTGGAGGGTGCGGTCGTCGTCACGGGGTGCCTCCGTCCAGCAGGTCCGACAGCTCCTCGACCAGGGCGGCGGGTGGCCGCCAGGCGAAGACACCGCAGGGCGCGGCCAGCGGCCCGGACCCGGTGACCGGGGTGTCCGGCCCGCACATGCCGCGCAGGAACAGGTAGCCGACCCCGCCGAGGTGGGTGTCCGGGTCGTAGCCGGGCAGCCGCCACCGCAGGTAGCGGTGCAGTGCGACAGCGTAGAGCAGGGCCTGGAGCGGGTAGTGCGCGTCGGCCATCGCCGTGGCCAGCCGGTCGGCGGTGTAGTGCGCCGCGGTCAGCGGGTCGCGCCCGGACGGGCCGGTCGGGCCCAGCCAGTTCGTCTTGTAGTCCACGACGAGGAACCGCTCCCCGGCCCCGTCGCGGATCCGCAGCACCGAGTCGATGCTGCCGGTCAGGTAGCCGCGCAGCGGCTGCCCAGCGAGGTCGGGGGAGTCGAGCAGGTCGGCGTAGCCGTGCAGCGGGTCGTCGGACCCGAGGTGCCTGCGGACCGCGGCGGCCAGCCCGGACAGGGTGAGCCGCCCGGTCGGGGTGTCCCCGCCGCACAACGGCAGCTCGAAGTCCAGCTCGGACAGTCGGTCGCCCGGGGCGACGTCGGCCAGCGCGAGCCCGGACGCGCTCGGCCCGAGCGGGGTCCGCAGCACCGGGACGAGCGCGTCGGCGAGCTCGTCGGGATCGAGGTCGGCCGGCTGGTGGCGCAGCTCCTCGGTGACGTGCGCAACGACCTCGGCGCGCAGCGCGGTGTCGCCCCCGGCCGCGGTGGTGGTGTCGAGGTGCTCCAGCACGGCGTGCACCAGGGTGCCGAACCCGGTTCCGGAGGGCAGGTCGGCCATGGGGGAGGGGAACGCGGCCGGGTCGGCGGCGCCCGTCGCGGTGCCTCCGCCGGCACCGGGGAGCGGAGCGGCGTCGGGCTCGTCGACGATGCCCTCGTCCTCGGGCTCGGTCAGCACCCCGGGGGCGGTCGCGACCGGCTCCGGCTCGGCGTCGACGGCCGGGTGCGGGTGGTGCGCGGCGTGCGCCGCCGCGGTCAGCGCGGTGTAGGAGGTGCGCCGCCACGCGGTGTCCAGGGTGCGGGAGAACGTCGCGACGGCCGGTTCGGCGCCCGGCGGGACCGGGGTGCGCCCGACGGGGTCGCGGTCGCTCACGGTCTCCACCGACGCGCCGGCCGGGGCGAGCCGTTCCCGCAGGAACGCCAGCGCGTTCGCGTCGCCGGGGACCTTCGCGGTCGGCTCCGGATCCGCGCCGGGCCCGGCGTGCCCGAACAGCACCCGGTGCAGCGACGACGCCGCCGTCGTGGTCCCGGGGACCCACCAGGCGACGACCTGGCTGCAGGCGCGGGTGAGCGCCACGTACAGCAGGCGGAGGTCCTCGCCGGCCTCCTCGGCCTGGTGCAGCGCGGTGCGCCGGGTGCGGTCCGGGCCGGTGGACCCGCCGACGTCGAGCAGCCGCCGCGGACCGTCGGAGCCGGGCGGGGTGTCGTGGTAGAGCAGCGTCTCGGGCCGGTCGTCCACCCAGCGGTCCCACGCGAAGGGCAGGTACACGACCGGGAACTCGAGCCCCTTGGACCGGTGCACCGTCACGATCTGGACGGCGTCGGCGTCGGACTCCAACCGCCGGCTCCGCTCGGCCGAGGTGTCGCGGGCGGCCTCGCCGATCCGGTGCCGCAGCCACTCGGTGAGGGCCGTCGGGCCCAGGTGTCGTTCCAGCGCCGCGGAGTGCAGCACCTGGCCGACGTGGCGCACGTCGGTGAGGTCGCGCTCGCCGTCGGGGCTGCGCAGCAGGCGTTCGGCGGGGGCGTAGCGGGCGAACACCGCCTCCTGCAGCGCGGCGACCCCGCGCTCGGCGAGGACCTGGTGCCAGGCCCGCAGGTCCGCGCCGAGCTGGTCGACCAGTCCCTCGGCGTCGGGCCCGCACAGGTCGGCGACGGTGTGCCCGACGAACCGGGTCAGCGCGGCGGCGCGCAGCCGCATCGAGCGTTGCGGCTGCTCGACGGCCTCCAACAGCGTCAGCCACTCCGCGGCGACCGGCGTGGTGAACACGCTGCTGGTGCCGGTGAGCACGGCGGGCACCCCGGCCTCGGCGCAGGCGTCCCGCACCAGCATGCCCTGGGCGTTGGTCCTTACCAGCACCGCGACCTGGCCGGGGCGCAGCTGGTCCCCCGCGAAGCGGGCGGTGCCGTCGAGCAGCTGCGACAGGTCGACGGCGACGTCGCGGGCCACGACCGCGCGGGCGCCCTTGGCCCGGGCCAGGCCGCGCCCGGTCAGGTCGAGCCGGTCCCGGTCGATCAGCCGCAGCCGCAGCGGGGCGTCGTGCCGGGCGGTCAGCCGCCGCCCGGTGTGGTGGGCCCGGACCGGGTGGACGACGATCCCGGGGTCGCCGAGGGTGGCCTCGCCGAACACCGCGTCCAGCGCGGTGAGCAGCGCCGCGTCGCTGCGGCGGTTCGTCGACAGGGTGCGCTTCGTCGCCGCCGCGTCGGCGGCCCGCAGGTAGCTGTGCACGTCGGCGCCGCGGAAGGCGTAGATCGCCTGCTTCGGGTCGCCGATCAGCACCAGGGTGGTCCCCGGGGCGGAGTGGAAGGCCAGGGAGAGGATCTCCCACTGCGGCGGGTCGGTGTCCTGGAACTCGTCGACGAGCACCACCGAGAACCGTGACCGGAGCCGTTCCCGGGCGGCGGGGCCGCGGACCGGGTCGCGCAGCGCCGTCGCGAGGCGGGTGAGCATGTCGTCGTAGCTGTAGATGCGGGCGCGCCGCTTGCGGGCGTCGACCTCGCGGCGCACCGCGGAGGCGAAGCCGTAGCGGGTGGCGGCCGGGGTGGTCGGGTCGGCGTCGCGGGGCTCCAGCTCGGCCTGCGGGTCGCCGACGGCGCGGCGGGCCAGCGCCAGCGCCGCGGCCCGGTCGAACGCCGGGCGGCCCGCGTTCGGCGCGGCGTACTTGCGCACGTAGAAGTCGTCGACGACCTCGGTGACGACGTCGTCGACGTGGTCGACGAACTCCGCGTCCGGGTCGTTGTCCCCGGCCACGCCCAGCCCCGCCAGCATCTGCATGCAGAACTGGTGGGTGGTGGCGATCGTGGCCGCGTCGAACGACGCCGAGGCCACGGCCAGCCGGGCCCGGCGCCGCTCCAGCTCGGCCGGGTCGGTGGCGGCCAGGTGCGCGACGACCGGGTCCGCGTCGGGAGTCGGCGGGGTGGCGCCGGCGAGCACCGCGGCCAGCGCGCGCTCGGTGCCCACCAACCGCTCCCGGACCCGCTCGCGCAGCTCCTGGGTGGCGTCGCGGCCGAAGGTGACCAGCATCAGCCGGTCCAGGTCCGCGACGCCCTCGGCGACGTAGCGGGTCGCGAGCGCGGCGATCGTGTAGGTCTTGCCCGTCCCCGCACTCGCCTCCAGCACGACGGTGCCGGTCGGCAGCGGGCCGTCGACGTCGAAGGTCGGTGCCGACAGCAGGCTCGTGGTGCTCACGGCGCGTCCTGCCTCTCGTGGTCGAGCAGCGGTGCCCACAACCGGACGGCGAGCTCCCCGAACCGGGTGGGCTCACCGCCGGAACCGGGCTCGGGACGGACGACCAGCGGGCCGCCCGCGCCGCCCCGGACGAAGACGTGCGGGGCCTCGGCGTGCTCGAAGCGCGACCACTCGCTCTCCGCCGCGGCGAACGCGTTGGCGGGGACCACGCCGCGGGCGCGGTTGCGGGCGTAGACGGCGGCGGCGTCGGTCGGCAGCGGCAGCGGCGCCCGCAGCCCCTCGCGGCGCAGCGCGACCAGGTCGGCCAGGGTGCGACGGGCCAGGCCGGGGTCGACCGGGCCGAGTACCGAGCGCGCCGCGCCGCCGGGGCCGCGGCCGACGGTCACCGCCGTCCAGGACCGGCCGGGGTGTGCGGCGGTGAGCGCGAGCAGCTGCACCCAGGCCCGCAGCCGGTGCTTGGCCTTGAGCCGCGAGTACTCGAGACGCACCACGACGTCGCCGTGCAGGCCCGGCACCGTCCCGGCGACGGCGCGGCCGTCCTCGGGGGTGCCGGTGAGCTGCGCGACGAGGTCCTGCGAGCCCGCCTCGCCGGTCGCGACCGACGCGGCGACGGCGACCAGCGGCTCGACCTGCCCGCCGACCTCGGTGAGGACCCGGTGGCCGATCCCGCCGGGCGGGAGGTCCCCGCGCAGCGTCTCGGCCCGCGCCACGGCCTGCGGTGCGGCCCCGGCGAGCCGGTCGGTCAGCAGCCGGTCACCGATCTTCCAGGTGGCCAGGCCGTCGAGCTCGACCGGCAGCGCGTCGTCGGGCTCGACGTTCTCCTCCGGCGGCAGCACCCGCACCCGCTGGCGCAGGAACGCCCGCACCGGGTGCTCGACGAACGCGACCAGCTCGTCGAGCTCGACCACCCCGTCCGGCGGGTCCTCCGGCGGGGGCAGCGGGTCCGCACCGAACAGCGGGGTCACGGTGCGCGGCCCGGCCGCGGCCTCGGCGCCGCGCAGCGCGGCCCGGTCGAAGCTGAACGGCCCGTCGGCCAGCAGCGCGCCGGGGGTGAAGTTGCGCCGGTCGAAGGGCTGCAGCGGGTGCCGGGCCCGCAGCGCCCGTGAGGCGGGGGTGCCGGAGGTGGTCCGCACGCAGGCGTCGATCGCGTCGCACAGCTCCCCGACCGGTACCGACGGCGGTCGGTCGGCCCCGGTGCGCTCGTCGGCACCGGAGGACACCACGACCAGGTGCCGGGTGGCCGAGCAGATCGCGTCGAGCAGCAGCTGGCGGTCCTCCCCGCGCGGGTCGCGCTCGCCGACGACGGGATCCCGGGCCAGCACGTCGTCCCCGTCGGAGGCGCCCGCGCGGGGGAACACCTCGTCGTCGCAGCCCAGCAGGCACACCACCTTGTGCGGGACGGCCCGCATCGGGACCAAGGTCGCGACGGTCAGCGTGCCGGTCCGGAAGTTCGCCCGGCTGGGCCGACCGCGCAGCCGCTCGGCGAGCAGACCGCGCACGTCGGGCAGGTCGAGGTCGACGGTGGCGGCCTGCGGCCCCGCGGAGGCGACGACGTCGGCCAGCTCCGCGCGCGCCTGCCCGGCCTGCCAGGCGTCGGTCGGGGTGGTGTCGGTCAGCGCCGACAGCCCCTCGACCAGCGCGTCCACCCACGCCGACAGCGGCTGCGGCCCGCGCAGCGCACCGAGCACGGTCGCGAGCCGGTCGACGAACTCGGCGAGCCGCCCGACCAGGTCCACGTCGGAGGAGTCGACCTCGTCCAGCGGCAGAGCGGTGCCCAGCCAGGCCGGGGCGCCCGGTGTCTCGGCCATCGCGACGCCGACGAGCATCCGGTCCAGACCGGCTCGCCAGGTGTTCTGCCCGACCCCCTCGAGCCGGTAGGGCCGGCGGTGCGCGGCGTCGAGCCCCCACCGCACCCCGGCCGCGGTGACCAGCTCGGACAGCCGCTCCAGCGCGTCGTCGTCGAAGCGGAATCGGCGCCGCACCGGGGCGGAGGCGACCAGGTCGAGCACCTGGGAGGCACTGACCCGGGACCCGGCGAGCTCCAGCAGCGACGACACGGTGCCCAGCAGCGGGTTCGCCTGGCGCAGCGCCCGGTCGGCCAGGCGCACCCGCAGCCGGTGCCCGGGGTGCAGCTCCTCGCGGGACGGGCCCGCGCCGTCCGGGGTGTCCGCGTCCGGGGCGAGACCGAAGGAGGCGGTGATCAGCGGCGCGAACACCTCGATGTCCGGGCACATGACGATGATGTCGCGCGGCTCCAGGTCCGGGTCCGCGGCGAGTAGCCCGAGCAGCACCTCGCGCAGCACCTCCACCTGCCGGTCCGGGCCGTGGCAGGAGTGCAGCGCGACGCTGCGGTCGGCCGGGTCGAGCAGCGGACGGTCCGCGGGGGCGGGCGGCACGGCGTCGTCGCGCAGCGCGGCCTGCAGGCGGCGCAGCAGCGTCGGCGGGCCGGTGTCGGCGGGGGCCGGGTGGTGGGTGTCGGCCACCGTGGGCCCGGCCGGGGGCAGCCGCAGCGCCAGCTCCCGGGTGTCGCGGCCGAGCGAGCGCAGCAGCGGGTGACGGACCGCCTCGGCGCTGGTGTCGGTGGCACGCGACGGCACCCCCGGCGAACGCCCGGCGCGCACCGCCTCCCACATCACCGGCGACGGGTGCGGCAGCCACAGGTGGACCTCCCGGTGCGCCGCGAGGGACTCCAGGACGGCCAGGTGCTCGGCGGCCAGCCGGGTCGGGCCGAACAACGACAGCCGCGGCCCCACCTCGGGTCCCGGGTCGGCGCCCCCGCGCAGCAGGGCCACCGCCTCGTCGAGCCGCTCGGCGGGACCGGGGACCCCGAGCGCCGTGCGCAGGCGCCGCCACAGCTCGGGCTGCCACCGCAGGTCGGCGGGCACCGCGTCCTCCCCGGCGCGCCAGCGGCGCAGCAGCTCGGGGCGGTGGGTGGCGTAGGAGCCGAACAGCCCGGCCAGTGTGCGGGCGAGCGCGTAGCGGCGGCCGTGCCCACCACGCTCCAGGTGTGCGGCCAGGGCGGTGAACCGGTCGTCCCCGGACGTGGCGACGGCCTCGTCGATCAGCTCCAGCAGCGGCCACACCGACCGGCCGGGCGACCACGGGTCGGTCGCCGGGTCCGTGCCGGTGACGTGCGCGACGACCCCGCCGAGCAGCGCGGCCGGGGCCGGGAACCGGACGTTCGCGCAGACCCCGCCGCTGCCCGACCCCGCACCCAGCCGGTGTGCCAGCCGCTGGGCCAGCCAGCGCTCCACCCCGCGCTCGGGGCCCGCGACGGTCTCGGCCGCGAACGGGTTACCCGAGCCGACCGCCAGCACGTCGGCGAGCGCCTCCACGAGGGTGTCGGCGCGTTCGGCCCGATGGATCTCCAGCACGGACCGCACGGTAGCGGCGACCCCCGACAGGGACGGCCGGACCCCTCTACCAGGACGACACGCGGTAGTTCTTCAGGAACACTCCGTGCAGGTCCTCCCCGGCCTCCCCGGCGACGATCGGGTGGTAGACCCGGGCGGCGCCGTCGGCGAGGTCGAGCGGTGCGTGGAACCCCTCCTCGGCCAGGCGCAGCTTCATCGGGTGCGGCCGCTCGTCGGTGATCCAGCCGGTGTCCACCGCGGTCATCAGGATCCGGTCGGTCGCGAACATCTCCCCGGCACTGGTGCGGGTCAGCATGTTCAGCGCGGCCTTGGCCATGTTGGTGTGCGGGTGCCCGGGCCCCTTGCAGCCGCGGCCGAACACGCCCTCCATCGCCGAGACGTTCACGACGTACTTGTTGCGTGCGCTCGACGCCGCCATCGCCGGGCGCAGCCGCGAGACCAGCACGAACGGCGCCGTCTGGTTGCACAGCTGCACCTCGAGCAGCTCGAGCGGGTCCACGTGCTGGACGTGGTCGACCCAGCTGTTGACCGCCGCGGTGTCGGGGAGCAGACCGCCCGCGTCGACCGCGGTGCCGTCGGCCATCCGCTCCGGCGACGCCGAACGGGCCGTCGTCGCCAGCGCGGCCAGGTCGCGCCCGCCCGGGACCGCCCCGGCGAGCAGGACCGGGTGCTCGCGCGAGGCGCTGGTGAACGACACGATCTCCGGCAGCTCGCCCGCGGGCAGCTCCTCCTGCTCGGCCGCCTCCAGCGCGGAGTACGAGCCGGGGGAGCGGCGCACCGTCTGTGCGGCGTTGTTCACCAGGATGTCGAGCGGTCCGGCGGCGGCGACCTCGTCGGCGACCGCGACGACCTGGGCCGGGTCGCGCAGGTCCACCCCGATCACCCGCAGCCGGTGCAGCCACTGCGCCGAGTCGGGCAGTGCGGCGAAGCGCCGGGCGGCGTCGCGCGGGAAGCGGGTGGTGATCGTGAGGTGCGCACCGTCGCGCAGCAGCCGCAGCGCGATGTACATCCCGATCTTGGCGCGGCCGCCGGTGAGCAGCGCGCGGCGCCCGGTCAGGTCGGTGCGGGCCTCGCGGTGCGCGCGGTGCGCGGCGGCGCAGTCCTGGCACAGCTGGTGGTAGAAGGCGTCGACGACGGTGTAGCGCGTCTTGCACACGTAGCAGCCGCGGGCGCGGTGCAGGGTCCCCGCCGTCGCGCCGGGGGTGGTCGACACCAGCGGGATCCCGGCGGTCTCGTCGTCGATGCGTCCGGCCGCCCCGGTCGCGGTGGCGGCGGTGACGGCCTCGTCGGAGGACTTCTCGGCCTGGCGCTTCTCCGCGCGACGCCGCAGCCGCACCGACTTCCAGATCCCGGCGGTCGCCCGCCGGACGACCACGGCGTCGGGGTGTTCGGGTGGCAGCTCGTCGACCTGGGCCAGTACCTTCAGCGCGGTCGCGAGCTCGTCCGGGTCGATGCCGGGGCTGGACACCGGGACACTCCTGGGATCGTGGTCGGGGGACGGGCGTCGATCCTAGTTCCCCCGATTCCGGCTCAGGACGCCAGCGGCTGCCCGAGCCCGACCTCCTGCGCCATCTCGGTGAGCACGGCGATGTTCAGCTCGAAGGCGTGCACCGCCTCGGCGAGCAGCCGCTCGCGCTGCGCCGGCGTCCAGGGGGCGTCGTCGAGCAGGGCGCGGTAGCGGGCCCGGAACGCCGAGGGACTGCCGAGGGCCGTGAAGTCGTAGAACAGCCGCCCCGGCCCGTCGATGCCGTAGGTGCGCTGCAGGATCTTCCCGACGACCTGGCCGCCGGCCAGGTCACCCAGGTAGCGGGTGTAGTGGTGGGCCACGAACAGCGCCGGGTCCGCCGCGGTCTCGCGCAGCCGCGCCACGTAGGCCGCGGTCGCGGGCAGGACCCGCGGGACCCCGCCGCCCAGTGCGTCGAGATCGGCGTGCAGTGCGGGCACCCGGCGCAGCTCGTCGATGACGAACGGGGCCGCGACCGGGTCGGCGGCCAGGGTGTCCCCGGCCGCCTCCAGCGCGGTGTAGATCGCGATGTACTGCTCGGCGAGCAGGGTGTAGGCGTCCAGCGGGAGGGCGCCGTCGAGCAGCGCGCCCATGTAGGACGAGTGGTGCGCCCGTTCGTGGACCGCCCAGACAGCCTGGCGGAGATCGGCGGACAGCGTGCCCGCGATGGGGGTCGTGGCGGCCATCGGCCCTCCCGTGACGTGACGTCTGGTGCGACGGCACGGCGCCGGATCTGACACCGTGTCAGATCACGATGCTAGGGCGCGAACACGAGTAAGGCTAGCCTCAGTCGCGCGCAACCGTCGAGACCGCTCGCAGCACGGCCGCGACCGCGGTCTCCACCGTGGCGTCGAGCTCGGCCGGGTCGACGTCGACGATCCGCCTGCTCGACAGCGCCCCGGCGACGACGGCGGCGAGCACCCGGGGGTCGTCCTCGACCATGCAGCCCGCGGCCGCGCCCTCGCGCAGCACCGCGACCAGCCGGTCCCCGATGGGGTCGGCGTGCGCGGCGATCCGGCGGTAGGCGGCCGGGTCGAGCGCGCCGGCCAGTGCCTGGCCGGGCGGGAGGTGGAACTCGGCGAGGCGGCGCAGCTGGAGCCGGGAGAAGGTGGCGAGTCGTTCGCGCGGGCCCGGCGCATCGGCCAGCGCGGCGTCGAGATCGGCGACGTAGCGCTGCGCCTCGTGCTCGACGAAGGCGACGAGCAGGGCCTGGCGGTCGGGGAAGTGGTTGTAGAGCGCCGAACGCCCCACACCGGCGGCCGAGGCGACCCCGGACAGGGTCACCGTGTCGAAGCCGCGCTCGTAGAGCTGCACACGCAGCGCGTCGAACACGCGCTCACGGACCTGCTCGCGGTGCGTGGCGAGCGAGCCCAGGACCTTCGGCACGCGGGCCAGTGTAGGCCCGCGTGCCGGTCGGCCCGGAACCTCAGAGCTGCGCGAGCACGGACTCGACGCCGGAGACGTCCACCGAGGACGGGACGTCCTCGACACCGATCCAGCGCACGACGCCGTCGGTGACGATCGCGGCGTAGCGCTTCGAGCGGGTGCCGAGCCCGAACGACGAGCCGTCCATGTCCAGGCCGGCGGTCTTGGCGAAGTCGCCGTTGCCGTCGGCGAGCATGAGCACCGCGTCGCCGGCGCCGCGGGACTCGGCCCAGGCCTCCAGGACGAACGCGTCGTTGACCGAGGTGCAGGCCACGGTGTCGACGCCCTTGGCCTTGAGCTCGTCGCGGCGCAGGACGAAGCCGGGCAGGTGGGTGTCGGAGCAGGCCGGGGTGAACGCGCCGGGCACACCGAACAGCACGACGGTGCCGGTGCCGAGCACCGAGGCGCTCTGCACGGGCTTCGGCCCCTCGGCGGACGGGGTCATCAGGGTGACGTCGGGGATCTGGTCACCGGCGGCGAGAGCCACGGGGTTCCTCCTGGTGCGACGGGGTGGAGCGGTCGGGACCGACCCTAGTCCGCCACCGCTGCGCCCCGCCCGGCCCGGCGCCGTCGTCACACCCCGCCCGTCGTCGGGCACCCGCGGGCGCCGCACGGGTGCCGGGGCCGCCGCACGGGACGGAACCCGTGCGGCGGCGGGACGACCTGGGCGGCGCCGGCCGGGAGGGGGCGGTCAGTGGCAGCTCGTCGGCGCCGGCGGGACGTCGAGGGTGGGGTTGCGGTCGAAGAACCCGGCCGGCTTGAGCACGAAGCCGGTGTGGTCGACCGGCATGACCGGCCAGTCCTCCGGGCGCGGGAAGTGGGTCAGCCCGAAGGTGTGCCACAGCACGACGTCCTGGCCGTCGAGGTCGCGGTCCGCGGCCACCCAGGACGGCAGCCCGTCCCCACCCGGGTTCTGGTTGACGAAGTCACCGGCCGGGTAGCGCTGCGCCGGGTCGTAGCGGGTCACCCACAGCGCCTTCGCGGCGAACGTCGCCCGCGCGTGGATCGACGAGGCCGGGTCCGCCAGCAGCGTGGGCTGCCCGTGCGGGTGCAGGACGTAGCCGACCGGGCGTCCCAGCGCGTTGGTCTTCTCGGTGTTGACGACGTGCCAGACCCGCCCCGACCCCGGGTCGGCGTCCCGCTGGGCGTGGGACTCGCGGGTCAGCCGGGTCGCCGACCGGGCGAACGCGTTGCCGTGGGGGTTGCCCTCGCCCATCGGCACACGGACCGCCTCGACCTCCTCGACGGCGTTCGCGGTGCCGTCCACGGTCATGTCCAGCCGCGCCGAGAACAGATGCTGGTGGAACGGCGCACCCAGGCCCGGGGCGACCTCGGTGGCGTACTCGCCCGGCGTGCCGGAGGTGAACACGATGCCGGTCGCCTTGCACTCCAGCTCGATGGTGCCGTCGAGGTAGAGGTACCAGTAGAAGCCGTAGTCGTAGTTGCCGATCGGGGTGAAGAACGAGATCACCAGGCGGCGCTGGCGGCGCACCTCGCGGGCGCCGGTGAAGATGTCGGTGTGCTTCCAGAGGACGCCGTGGTCCTCCTCGTGCAGGCAGATGGCGTTGGTGATCGTGCGCGGGTTGCCGAGGTCGTCGGCGACCACCGCGTCGAGGTAGTGGATGTCGCCGAGGCAGTCGCAGCCCAGCTGCAGGGAGTCGGCGTAGCGGGCGAACATGTACTCGCCGCAGTCGAAGTAGTTCTGCCAGAACCGCACCGGCGCCGGGTCGGCGTAGGGCACGACCATCTCCGCGACCGAGGCGCGGTAGCAGATCGGACGGTCGTCGAAGGCGATCTGGTGCAGGGTCAGGCCCTCGCGCTCGTTGAACCCGACGCGCAGGTCCCACTTGCCCCAGCGGACGCGACCGTCCTCCACGGTGAACGAGCGGCCCTCGGGCTGGGTGATCTCGATCGGCCGCAGCGAGGTCATGTGCTCGCCCTGCACGGCAGGATCGTCGAAGTTCCCGCTGGTCGCGGGCACCGGCACGACGCCGGTGTCGATCACCCGGTCGACCGTGCGGGCGGTCAGGTCGACGTAGGCGACGAGCCCGTCGACGGGGTGCGCCCAGGCGTGGTCGGCCTCGTGGTCCTGACGGAACCCGAAGGCGCGCGCGGGCCGGCGGCCCTTCTCGCCGGGGATGTCGTAGACGCCGGCCGAGAGCGGCACCGCGCGCACCGAGGCGGGCTCCAGCCCGCGCTGCTCCAGCGCGGCGAGCCAGTCCGGCGAGGCGTTCAGGACGTCCTCGATGAACTCGAACTCCGAGTCGATGATCGGCGGCTGCCCCTCCCGCTCGGGCTCCAGCTCCCGGCAGGAGACCAGCTCGCACCGGGTGGCCGAGACGACCGTGTCGTGGGAGCGGCCGGTGCCCAGGTCCAGCAGCACCGCGCGGAAGCTGCGGTCGACGTCGGCGCCGTCGGAGTGGGCGAGGACCTCGGACTTGGGCGGCTCCTCGGGGGCGAAGAACGCGAAGCGGACGTGCTCGGTGAGCAGCCCGGCCGCGACGAGGACCTCGCGGACGGCGGTGACCTCGGCCTCCGTGGTCGGGGCCAGCGGGTGGCTCGCGCTGGTGCGCGGCTCCTGGACGGCGGTCATCGGGTCTCCTCCTGCAGGTCGGTTCCGGGGTCGTCTCCGGTGACGGTTCCGGGCGCGGCGGAGGAGGGCAAGGGCTCGGGGCGGGCCCCGGCGAAGCGGGTCAGGACCGTTCGCCGGCGGGTCCCGTCCGCCCGGCGGTCACCGGACGCTGGAGATCCTTCCGGCGGCCGACGAGCGTCACCGCGCACAGCACCAGCACGACCAGTGCGGGGACCACGGACCCACCCGCGACGAACAGGTGCACCGACACCGCGCCGAGCATCAGCAGGGTGAGCGCGGCGGCGGCGAGTGCCGTCGTCGCCGGGACGAGCAGCCCGACCGCGCCGACGATCTCCGCCACCGCGACCGGGTAGCGGAGCCAGGCCAGGGGACCGAGCGCGTCGAAGACCGCCACGATCGCCGGGTCGCCGGTGAGCTTCCCGAACGCCGAGCCCACGAACACCAGCGCGAGCACCACCTGCAGCACCCACAGCGCGACGGCGGCCGGCCGGCTCACCGGGCCACGCCGTCCAGCTCGCGGGCGAGCTCGGCCTGGACCGCGGCCGCCTGCGCGGCGATGAAGAAGTGCCCGACGGGGAACACCCGGGAGCGGAAGCCCCCGGTGGCCACCTCCGACCACGCCGCGGCCTCCTCGACGGTGGTGCGCGGGTCGGCGTCCCCGGTGAGCGACACCAGCGGGCAGGACAGCGTCCGGCCGGGGGTCCAGCGGTAGCCCTCGATCGCCGTGTAGTCGCCCCGGATCGCGGGCAGCGACATCCGGAGGACCTCGTCGTCGGCGAGCACCGCGGAGTCGGTGCCGTCGAGCAGCGTGATCTCGGCGAGGACACCGTCGTCGTCGAGCTCGTGCACGGCCTCGTCACGGCTCGTGGTCGGTCCCCGGCGGCCGGAGACCACCACCGCGCCGGGGCCCGCACCGTCGCGTTCGAGCCGCCAGGCGGTCTCGAAGGCCAGCGTCGCCCCCATGCTGTGCCCGAAGAACACCGTGGGCAGCGACGAGAGCCGCGACAGCTCGGCGGCGATCAGGTCGGCGAGCTCGTCGATGTCGGTGACACACGGCTCGTGCCGGCGGTCCTGCCGCCCCGGGTACTGCAGCGCGACCACGTCGTCGTCGGGGAACCGGGCGGAGACCGGGTGGAAGTAGCTGGCCGACCCGCCGGCGTGCGGGAAGCACACGAGCCGCCGGGTCGCGGACCGGGTGGGGTGGTAGCGGCGGATCCAGGGCGTCGTGCCGTCGTCCGGGATCGGGTCGCCGGCCGGTCGGCTCTCGGTGCTCGTGGTCATCTCGTCCCTTCGCGGGTGCGGGTACCGCCTCACGGGGTCCGGATCTGCGCGCCGTCCCCTCGCCCGGAGTCAACCCCGGCAGCAGCGGGCAAAACCCCAGATGCGTCGTCGGCGGTCGTCCCGGCGGCGTGCAGCCGGGCGTAGGCCCCGCCCCGGGCGAGGAGCTCGGAGTGCGAGCCGCGCTCGAGGATCCGTCCGGCGTCCATGACGACGATCAGGTCCGCGGCGCGCACGGTGGACAGCCGGTGCGCGATGACGAACCCGGTACGGCCGCGTCGCACCGCCGCCATCGCCTCCTGCACCAGCACCTCGGTGCGGGTGTCGATGGAGCTGGTCGCCTCGTCGAGCAGCAGTACCGCCGGGTCGCTCAGGTACGCCCGGGCCAGCGTGATCAGCTGGCGCTCACCGGCGCTGACGCCGGGCCGGTCGACGTCGACGACGGTGTCGTAGCCGTCGGGGAGCCGGCGCACCATCTCGTCGACGCAGGTGGCCCGCGCCGCCGCCACGACCTCCTCGCGGCTCGCGTCCGGACGGCCGTAGGCGATGTTCTCGGCGATCGTGCCGCCGAACAGCCACGGCTCCTGCGGCACGACGCCGATCATGCGCCGCAGCTCGTCACGGGCCATCGTCGCGACGTCGACGCCGTCGAGCAGAACCCGCCCGGCGTGCGGTTCGTGGAAGCGCAGCAGCAGGTTGCCCAGCGTCGTCTTCCCGGCACCGGTCGCACCGACGACCGCCACCGTGCAGCCGGGCTCCACCCGCAGGGACAGGTCCTCGATCAGCGGCGTGTCGGGTCGGTAGCGGAAGCCCACCCGGTCGAACTCGACCAGCCCCCGCACCGTCGCCGGCCGGGCCGGGTCGACCGGGTCGGCGGACTGCTCGGGGGCGTCGAGCAGCGCGAACACCCGCTCGGCCGAGGCCAGTCCGGACTGGATCTGCGCGGAGAACCCGGCCAGGCTCACCACCGGCCTGCTGAAGATCATCACGAGCTGGGTGAACGCCTGGACGCCGCCGATCGTCATCGCACCCGCGGTGACCTGCAGGGCGCCCACGACGACGACCAGGACGTAGGCCAGGTCGGTCACGAAGCGGGTGCTCGGCTCGATCGTGCCGGTCACGGCCTGGGCGCGTCGCTCCGCCTCCCGCAGCGCCCGGTTGTGGCGGTCGAACTCCTCGGCGACGGCCTGCTGGCGGCGCATCGAGCTGACCAGGGCGTGCCCGCCGTAGGCCTGCTCCACGTGCGTGGTGACCGCGCCGGTCGCCTGCCACAGCTCGGCGAACCGGGGCTGCGCGCGGCGCGCCGCCCGTGCGGCCAGCACCGCGGCGACCGGCACCGCGACCACGACCACCGCGGCCAGCGTCGGGGACAGCACCGCCATCACCACGACCACCCCGACGACGTTCGCCACCGTCACGAAGAGCTGGCCGACGGCCAGCTGCAGCGACTGCTGCAGGTTGTCGACGTCGTTGGTGACCCGGCTGAGCAGGTCACCACGCGGGGTGCGGTCGAGCTCGGCCAGCGGCAACCGGCTGATCTTGCGGGCGAGACGTTCGCGCAGGTCCAACAGGATCCGCTGGACGACCCGCGCGACGACCCGGCCCTGCCAGCGGGCCAGCAGCGCCGAGCCCACGAACAGCACAGCGGCGACGGTCAGGACCGCGGCGAGGGCGGCCATGTCGACGCCCGCTCCGGGGGTGAAGTCGACGGTCCCGGCGACCTGGGCGAGAGTCTCGTCCCCCGACGCCCGCAGCCCGGCGACGACCTGCTCCTTGGTGGTGTCCGGACCCACCGAGCGACCGATCAGCCCGGCCGCGACGAGGTCGGTCGCCCGCCCCAGGAGCACGGGCCCCAGCAGGTTCGTCGCCGTCGCCACCAGCCCGAGCCCGACGATCAGTGCGGCCGCGGGGCGGTGCGCGGCGAACAGTCCCGCGACCCGCCTCGCCGTCGCGCGCGGGCCCCCGGACCGTGCCGTGCCGTCCGCTGTGCCGTTTGCGGTGTCCTGCGCGGTGACCTCCGTCGTGCCGTCGCTCATCGCAGGCCTCCGACGACCGGCTCGGCCACGGCCTGCTGGGACCGCACGATCTCGGCGAAGACCGGGTCCTCGCGCAGCAACGTGTCGTGGTCACCGCAGGCCACCATCCGGCCCCCGTCGAGGACGACGATGCGGTCCGCCGTGGCCGCGGTGGCGACCCGCTGGGTGACCAGCAGCACCGTCGCGCCGCCGGTCCGTGCCGCCAGCCCGGCACGCACCTCGCGTTCGGTGGTGGTGTCGAGGGCGGAGAAACAGTCGTCGAGCAGGTAGACGCGTGGCCTGCGCAGCAGCGTGCGGGCCAGCGCGAGCCGTTGTCGCTGTCCACCGGAGAGGTTGCGGCCGTCCGGCGAGACCGCGGACTCCAGCCCGTCCGGGAGGCCCCGCACCAGCTCGTCCGCGCGGACGGCGGCCAGCGCGTCCCACAGCTGCTCGTCGGTGGCGGCGGGGGCGCCGAACCGCAGGTTCGTGGCGACGGTGCCCGCGAACAGCTGCGCGGTCTGCGGCACCAGACCGACCCGGCGGGCCAGCTCGTCGGGATCCATCTCCCGGACGTCGACGTCGTCCACCCGGACGCTGCCCGACGTCGGATCGAGCAGCCGCACGACCAGCGACAACAGCGTGCTCTTCCCGCTGCCGGTGCCGCCGAGCACCGCGACCGTCTCGCCGGGGGCGACGGTGAGGTCGACACCGTCGAGCATCGGACGTTCGGCACCCGGGGCGACGTGTCCGACCCCGCGCAGCTCGACCCGGCCGCCGTCGGCCGGCCCGACCGTCGGGAACGACGGGACGCGGGGCTGCTCGGGGACGGGGGCGTCGAGCACCTCGGTCAGCCGGGCGACCGAGGTGCGGGCCCGGGCCGCGCCGGTGATGACGACGATCGTCATGACCATCGACAGCACGATCAGCGCCAGGTAGCCCAGGACCGCCGTCAGCACACCCAGCGGCATGAGCCCGGCGTCGACCCGTCCCGCCCCCAGCCACACCAGGCCGACCGCGAACACGTTCATCACCAGGGTGACCAGCGCCGGGAAGGTCGCCATCTGGTACCCCAGCCGCAGCCCCGGGTCGTGGAGCTCGCGGTTCGCCCCGGCGAACCGCGCGTGCTCGCGGCGGTCCTGCACGAACGCCCGGACCACCCGTACCCCGGCGATCTGCTCACGCAGGATCCGGTTGACCCGGTCGGTCGCGGTCTGCAGCCGGTCGTAGAGCGGGAACATCTGCACCAGCAGCCGCCCGATGGTCACCGCCACCACCACGAAGAGCCCCACCAGCACCAGCCCGATCCACGGGTCCAGGGCCGTCGCCAGCGCCAGCCCGCCCAGGGACATCACCACGGCCGTCACCGCGACGTCGAACAGGGCCAGACACAGCTGCTGCACCTGCCGGACGTCGTTCACCGAGCGGGTGATCAGCGACGGGACACCGAACCGGCCGACCTGCTGGGCCGACAGCGACAGCACCCGCGAGACCACGGCGGTGCGCAGGTCGTAGCCGAGCTGCGCGGCGACCCGGGCGGCGAGCCACTGGGCCGCGACCGACGCCACGACCTGCAGCACCGCCACCCCGGCCATCACGGCCGCGATGCGGCCGACGAACCCGACGTCGCCACGCACGATGCCGATGTCGATGACCGCGGCGGCGAGGGTGGGCAGGGTCAGCACGGCGGCGGTCTGCACCAGCTGCAGCAGCACGATCCCGGCGACGGTGAGCCGGTACGGCCGCAGGCCGGTGCGCAGGAACAGGACGAGATCTCGGACCACGGGTGTCCCTCTCCGGCACGGCGGGCCCGGCGAGCGAGTCGCGGGGAACGGACGCGTGCACCCGACCACGGCGGCGGCCCGGAAATCCCCAGAGCACGGTGCGGCGCACCGGTCATGTCTCGACGAATCACTAGTCGGCGCGAACCTACCGTCGCCGCCGGAGTGGGGGACACCCACCACACGTCGGAGGGAGACGACCCCATGCCGAGGCGCGCGTTGATCACCGGGATCACCGGGCAGGACGGTTCCTACCTCGCCGAGTACCTGTTGTCGCTGGGCTACGACGTGTGGGGTCTGGTCCGCGGGCAGTCGAACCCGCGCCAGTCCCGCATCAGCCGTCTCGCCGCGGACCTGTCCTTCGAGTACGGCGACCTGCTGGACCAGGCCACCCTGGTGTCGGTGGTCGACCGGGTGCAGCCCGACGAGGTCTACAACCTCGGCGCGATCTCGTTCGTGCCGATGTCCTGGCAGCAGGCCGAGCTGGTCACCGAGGTGAACGGCATGGGCGTGCTGCGGATGCTCGAGGCCATCCGGATGGTGGGCGGCCTGTCCGGGTCGCGGGGCTCGGACGGCGGCGGGATCCGGTTCTACCAGGCGTCGTCGTCGGAGATGTTCGGCAAGGCCGCCGAGACCCCGCAGTCGGAGTCGACGGTGTTCCACCCGCGCAGCCCGTACGGCGTCGCGAAGGTGTACGGCCACTGCATCACCCGCAACTACCGCGAGTCCTTCGGCATGTACGCGGTGTCCGGGATGCTGTTCAACCACGAGTCCCCGCGCCGCGGCACGGAGTTCGTGACGCGCAAGATCTCGCTCGCGACGGCCAGGATCGCCTCGGGCCGGCAGGAGAAGCTGCACCTGGGCAACCTCGACGCGGTCCGCGACTGGGGCTTCGCCGGGGACTACGTGCAGGCCATGCACGCGATGCTGCAGCAGGACGAGCCGGGCGACTGGGTGATCGGCACCGGGGTCATGCACTCGGTCCGGGACGCGGTGCGCATCGCCTTCGAGCACGTCGGGCTGGACTGGCGCGACCACGTCGTGGTCGACCCCGCGCTGGTGCGTCCGGCCGAGGTCGAGGTGCTGTGCGCGGACACCACCCGCGCGACGGCGGCGCTCGGCTGGACGCCCGTGACGTCGTTCCCCGAGCTGATGCGGATGATGGTCGACTCCGACCTGGCGCAGCTCCGGCGCGAGGACAGCTACGGCGACCTGGTACCCGCCATGTCCTGGTGATCCGCGCAGGCCCGCGGCCGCCGCCCCCGCCCCCCGAACGCGGCCGGCGAGCGCCCCGCAGTCCACAGACGACCACGGCACCGCCGCACAGGCGTGAGTCCGCCGTACCTCGAGATGGGTGTGCCCCGCGATGGACAACGAACAGAAGCTCCGGGACTACCTGAAGCGGGCGAGCGCGGATCTGCGACGCACCCGCAAGCGGCTGCAGGACGTCGAGGCAGCCGCGCACGAGCCGATCGCGGTCGTCGGCATCGGCTGCCGCTACCCCGGCGGGGTGGACGGTCCCGAGGCGCTGTGGCGGATGCTGTCCGACGGCGGGCACGGGATCGGCCCGTTCCCCGACGACCGCGGCTGGGACCTGGCCGCCCTGGGGGCCGACCCGGACGCGAACGTCGGCGGCTTCCTCTACGACGCCCCCGACTTCGACGCCGACTTCTTCGGCATCTCCCCGCGCGAGGCCGTCGCCACGGACCCGCAGCAGCGGCTGCTGCTGGAGGTGACCTGGGAGGCGCTGGAGCGGGCCGGGATCGACCCCGGCACCCTGCGCGGGAGCGACACGGGTGTCTTCGCCGGCGCGATGGGCCAGCAGTACCCGATCGGTCCGGAGGAGGCCGAAGGCTTCCAGCTGACCGGGACGGCGAGCAGTGTGCTGTCCGGCCGGGTCTCCTACGTCCTCGGCCTGGTCGGGCCGACCGTCACGGTGGACACCGCCTGCTCGTCGTCGCTGGTCACGCTGCACCTCGCGGCGCAGGCACTGCGGGCGGGGGAGTGCTCGTTGGCCCTGGCGGGCGGGGTCACCGTCATGTCGGGGCCGGTCACCTTCGCCGAGATGGGGCGCCAGGGCGGGCTCGCCGCGGACGGTTTCTGCCGCGCCTTCGACGACGACGCGAACGGCACCGGCTGGTCCGAGGGCGTCGGGGTGCTGGTCCTGGAACGCCTCTCCGACGCCCAGCGGCACGGCCACGACGTGCTCGCGGTGCTGCGCGGCTCGGCGGTGAACTCCGACGGGGCCTCGAACGGGCTGACCGCGCCGAACGGACCGTCCCAGCAGCGGGTGCTGACGCAGGCGCTGGCGCAGTCGCGGCTGGGCGTCGACGACGTCGACGTCGTCGACGCCCACGGCACCGGCACCGCGCTCGGCGACCCGATCGAGGCCCAGGCGCTGCTCGCGACCTACGGCCGCGGCCGCGAACAGCCGCTGCTGCTCGGCTCGGTCAAGTCCAACCTCGGGCACACCCAGGCCGCCGCGGGCGTCGCCGGTGTCATCAAGATGGTGCTGGCCCTGCAGCACGGCGTCGTCCCCGCGACGCTGCACGTGCGGACGCCGTCGACGAAGGTGGACTGGTCGAGCGGCGCCGTCGAGCTGGTCCGCGAGCAGGTCGCCTGGCCGGACCGGGGACGACCGCGGCGGGCCGGGGTGTCGTCGTTCGGGCTCTCCGGCACCAACGCCCACGTGATCGTGGAGCAGGCACCGGACCCGGCCCCCGCCACCGACACCGACCCCGCGGGCGACGACGGTGGGACCCCCGCCCCGGAGACACCCGCCCCGGTCGTGGCCGACATCGCCGCCGCGGTGCCGGTGCTGCTGTCCGGGCGCGGCGCCGAGGCGCTGCGGGCCCAGGCACAGCGGCTGCTCGACACACTCGACGGGGACGCGCCCGCCCCGCTGCTCGACCTGGGTTTCTCCGCCGCCACCACCCGCGCCGCGCTGGACCACCGGGCCGCGGTCGTCGCCGAGGATCCCGACCGGCTGCGCGCCGGGCTGCGGGCGATCGCGACGGGCGAGCCGCACCCCGCGGTGCTGCTCGGCACCGCCGGGCCGCGCACCCGCACCGCGTTCGTGTTCACCGGCCAGGGCGCCCAGCGGATCGGCGCCGGGCGCCGCCTCGCCGCCCGCTTCCCGGTCTTCGCCGAGGCGCTCTCCGAGGTCGTCGCCGAGCTCGACCGGCACCTGGACCGCCCGCTGACCGAGGTGCTGTGGGGCGAGGACCCCGACGCGCTCGACGCCACCGCCTACGCCCAGCCCGCGCTGTTCGCGGTCGAGGTCGCGCTGTACCGGCTGGTCCGGTCCTGGGGGGTCGTCCCCGACGCCGTCGCCGGCCACTCGGTCGGCGAGATCGCCGCCGCACACGTCGCCGGGGTCCTCGACCTGCCCGACGCCGCCGCACTGGTCACGGCGCGCGGCAGGCTCATGGCGGGCATGCCCGCCGGCGGGGCGATGGTCGCCGTCGACGCGGGCGAGGAGGAGGTCGCCGGCCTGCTCGGCGAGCAGGTGGCGCTGGCCGCGGTCAACGGCACCCGGTCGGTCGTGCTGTCCGGCGACGCCGACGCCGTCGCCGAGGCCTCCGCGCGGCTCGCCGGCGACGGCCACCGCACGACCCGGCTGCGCGTCTCGCACGCCTTCCACTCCCACCACGCCGACCCGGTGCTGGCCGAGTTCCGCGAGGTCGTCGCCGGGCTGACCGTCCGCGAGCCGCTCGTCCCCGTCGTGTCGTCGGTGACCGGCACCCAGGCCACCCTCGACGAGCTCGGCTCGCCGGAGCACTGGGTCCGCCAGGTCCGCGACACGGTGCGGTTCGCCGACACCGTCGGCTGGCTGATCGAGCACGGCACCGGCGTCGTCGTCGAGCTCGGCCCGGACGCCGCGCTCACCCCCATGGTCCGCGACCGCGCCGCCGACAGCGGCGCGGCCGTCACCGCGCTGCCGGTGCTCCGCGCCGGGCACGACGAGACCGTCACCGCCGCGGCCGCCGCCGCCGGGCTGCACCTGCGCGGCGTCGGCGTCGACTGGGCCGCCTGGTTCGCCGGCACCGGTGCGCGCCGCACCACGCTGCCGACCTACGCCTTCCGGCGCCGGCGCTACTGGCCGCGCCGTCCGTCCGGCGCGGGTGACCTCCGCGCCGCCGGGCAGGGCGCCAGCGGGCACCCGCTGCTGTCCGCCGTCGTGTCGCTCGCCGGGGCCGGCGGGACCCTGCTCACCGGGCGGCTGTCGGTCGACAGCCACCCGTGGCTCGCCGACCACGTCGTGCACGGCACCGTCCTGCTGCCGGGCACCGCGTTCCTGGAGCTCGCCGTCCGGGCCGCCGACGAGGCGGGGTGCGACCGCGTCGAGGAGCTCACCCTCTCCACCCCGCTGGTGCTGCCCGAGCGTGGTGCCGTCCAGGTGCAGATGTGGGTCGGCGACGCCGACCCGGACGGGGTCCGCGAGGTGCGGATCCACTCGCGCCCGGCCGACGACGACGAGCACCCGTGGATCACCCACGCCACCGGTCTGCTCGCGACCGGTGCCTCCGGGCCCGGTCCGCGACCCGACCGGAGCGTGGCGGACGGGGACGTCGTCGACGGCGCCGAGCTCTACGAACGCCTGGCCGGGCACGGCTTCGGCTACGGCCCGGTCTTCCGCGGCCTGCGCACCGCGACGCCCGTCGACCCCGCGGCGGGCGCCGGATCCGGCGTCGACGTCGTGGTGGAGCTGCCCGCCGGTACCGAGCACGACGGGTTCGGCATCCACCCCGCGCTGCTCGACGCCGTGCTGCACGCCACCGCGCTGCTCGGCGAGGCCGGACCCGGGGAACACACCGGTGGGCTGCCGTTCTCCTGGCAGGGCGTCAGCCTGCACGCCTCCGGCGCCACCGCGGTCCGGGCCCGGCTCACGCCCGTCGCGGGCGGGGTCGCGATCGACGTCCGCGACCCCGACGGCGAGCCGGTCGCGACCGTCGAGTCCCTGGCGCTGCGCCCGCTCGCCGACGCCGCCGTGCCCGAGCCGGGTGCCCGCCCCCGCGCGCTGTACGGCATCGGCAGCACGGTCGTCACCCCGGCCGCGGGTACCCCGGTCCCCGAGACCGCGCTGCTCGGCCCGGCCACCGCTGTCGCGGAGCTCGGGCTGGACCCGAGGACCCCGGTCGTCGCGACCGCCGCCGAGGCCGCCGGTGTGCCGGTCGTCGTTGCCCCGGTGGCCACGGGGGACGTCCACGACCCGGTCGCCGGGGCGCACGCCGCCACCGCCGCGGTGCTGGCGCTGCTGCAGGACTGGCTGGCCTGCGACGCGGTCACCGACGCCCGGCTCGTCGTCGTCCCGGACGGCGACGGGCCCGCCGCCGACGCGGTGCGCGGCCTCGTCCGCTCGGCCCAGGCCGAGCACCCCGGCCGGTTCGCCCTGCTCGACCCCGGCCCCGCCGACGGACGCGCCGACCTGGTGCCCGCCGCGCTCGCCGTCGACGAGCCGGAGATCGTCTGCCGCGACGGCGAGGTGCACGCCCGCAGGCTCGTCCGGCTGCCCGCCCCGGCCGAGGACCACACCCCCGGCTGGGCTCCGGCCGACACCGTCCTGGTCACCGGCGGCACGGGCGGGCTCGGCGCGCTCGTCGCCCGGCACCTGGTCACCGAGCACGGCGTCGGCGGCCTCGTGCTCGCCGGGCGCCGCGGCCCGGACGCCTCCGGCGCGGCGGAGCTCACCGCCGAGCTGACCGGACTCGGCGCGGACGTGGCCGTCGTGGCCTGCGACGTGACCGACCGCGACGCCGTCGCCGCGCTGCTCGACGCGCACCCGGTCACCGCGGTCGTGCACGCCGCGGGTGTCCTCGACGACGGCGTCGTCGACGGACTGACCGCCGGACGCGTCAGCGGGGTGCTCGCCCCGAAGGCCGACGCCGCCTGGCACCTGCACGAGCTCACCGCCGACCGGGAGCTCACCGCGTTCGTGCTGTTCTCCTCGGCCGCCGGTGTCCTCGGCACCCCCGGCCAGGCCGGCTACGCGGCGGCGAACGCGTTCCTCGACGGACTCGCCGCCCACCGGCGCGCCGCCGGGCTCGTCGCGACGTCGCTGGCGTGGGGCGCCTGGGACGGCCCCGGCATGCTCGCCGGAGCCGAGCCCGAGCGGCTGCGCCGGGCCGGGATGCCGGCCGTCGCCGTCGAGGAGGGGCTGGCCCTGCTCGACGCCGCCGTCCCCGGACCGGCCCCGCTGGTCCTGCCGCTCCCGCTCGACCTGTCGGTGCTGCGCGGGCTGCCCGAGGTCCCGCCGCTGCTGCGCGGCCTCGTCCGCGGGGCCCGCCGCTCCGCCGCGGGCACCGAACGTTCCCGCTCGCTGGCCCGCCGGCTCGCGGCCCTGTCCGGCGACGAGCGTGCCGCCGCGGTGCTGGAGCTCGTCCGCGGCCGGGTGGCCGCGGTGCTCGGGCACACCGGCGGCGACGAGATCGACCCCGACCGCCCGTTCTCCGAGCTCGGGTTCGACTCGCTGACCGCGGTCGACCTGCGCAACTCCCTGGGTGCCGCGACCGGACTGCGGCTGCCCGCCACCCTGAGCCTTTTTCATCGTGAATCTGCTGGTCAGCGGCGGGTTTCGATCCGGTTCAGGACGGTGATCGCGGCGATGACGGTGCTCGCGTAGCGGGGGCAGCAGCGGAGCCGGTCCAACACGTGCCAGCCCTTGAGCTCGGCGACGGCTTGTTCGACTCGGCACCGGATCCGGGTGTGAGCGCGGTTCACCGCTTTCTGCCCGGTCGACAGGTGTGGTCGGGTCCGGTGCCGTTTGTAGGGGGTCCGGATCGTCCCTCCGGCGCCTTGGTAGGCCTTGTCCGCCCACGTCTCGACGTTCCGGCTGGTCAGGGTGTCGATCACCCCGACGGCGCGGGCCGCGGTCACATCGTGGGTGGCCCCAGGTAGTGGTGGAGACGCCCATATCAGTCGGCCGAACGGGTCGGCGAGGATCTGGACGTTCACTCCGTGGCGGCGGTGTCGTCCGGAGTAGTAGCGGCGCTGCCCGGCGACCCGGTTGATCGGGACCAGGGTCCCGTCCAGCAGCACCCAGGCCAGCGATACCACCCTGGCTGCGACCTGGGTGATGTCCTCGGCGAGGGCGGCGAGCAGGGCCAGGGTGTCGTGGACATAACGCCAGGCGGTGCTGGTAGCGACTCCGAACCCGGCGGCGAGGCGGGCGTAGGTGTCACCGTTACGCAGGTGCGCGAGGACCAGCAACGCCTGCTGACCGGCGGTGATCCGCCACCAACGCCCCCCCGCTGGCACGCCGCTGACGACCGATCATGCTGCGCAGCCGGGCAAGGGTGTGAGTCGACAACGCGATCGCAGCAGGGTAGGACAACACGCCGAGCCTCCTGGGCAGACAGCCGATCTTGGTCGATTGCTGTCCTACCGGGAGGCTCACCCAGCTGCACCACCGCCCTCATCAGGCCCCTGAGCAGCGGATTCACGATGAAAAAGGCTCCCTGGTCTTCGACCACCCCACACCGCGGGTGCTGGCCGGGCACGTCACCACCGAGCTCGCCGGTGCCGCGGCCACCGCGGACACCCCGACGCCGGCGACCACCGCGGCCCGGACCGCGGACGACCCGATCGTCGTCGTCGGCATGGGCTGCCGGTACCCGGGCGGCGTCGGCGGCCCGGACGAGCTGTGGCGGCTGGTCGACGAGGGCCGCGACGCGGTGTCCGGACTGCCGGTCGACCGCGGCTGGGACCTCGACGCGCTCTACCACCCCGACCCCGACCACCCCGGCACGTCCTACACCCGTTCCGGCGGGTTCCTGCACGACGCCGGCGAGTTCGACGCCGCGTTCTTCGGCATGAGCCCGCGCGAGGCGCTCGCCACCGACGCCCAGCAGCGGCTGCTCCTCGAGGCCTCCTGGGAGGCCGTCGAGCACGCCGGCATCGACCCCGGCACCCTGCGCGGCACCCGGACCGGGGTGTTCGCCGGGGTCATGTACAGCGACTACGGCGCGGGCACGGCCCCGTCCGAGGGGATGCAGGGCAGCGGCACCTCGCCGAGCATCGTCTCCGGCCGCGTCGCCTACACCCTCGGGCTGGAGGGCCCGGCCGTCACCCTCGACACCGCCTGCTCGTCGTCGCTGGTCGCGATGCACTGGGCGATGCAGGCACTGCGGGCGGGGGAGTGCTCGCTCGCACTGGCCGGCGGCGTCACCGTCATGTCCACCCCCGTCGCGCTGATCGAGTTCTCCCGGCAGCGCGGGCTCGCACCGGACGGACGGTCCAAGGCGTTCTCCGACGCCGCCGACGGCGTCAGCTGGGCGGAGGGCGTCGGCGTCGTCGTCCTGGAGCGGCTGTCCGACGCCCGCCGCAACGGGCACGAGGTGCTCGCCGTGGTCCGGGGCAGCGCGGTCAACTCCGACGGCGCCTCGAACGGCCTGATGGCGCCGAACGGCCCGGCGCAGCAGCGCGTCATCCGGCAGGCCCTGCGTTCGGCCGGGCTGACCACCGCCGACGTCGACGTGGTCGAGGCCCACGGCACCGGCACGGTGCTCGGTGACCCGATCGAGGCCCAGGCGCTGCTCGCCACCTACGGGCAGGACCGGGACACCCCGCTGCTGCTCGGCTCGGTGAAGTCGAACCTGGGGCACACACAGGCCGCGGCCGGTGTCGCCGGAGTGATCAAGATGGTGCAGGCGATGCGGCACGGCAGGGTGCCGCGCACCCTGCACGTCGGGACGCCGTCGCGGCACGTCGACTGGGAGTCCGGCGCCGTCGACCTGGTCACCGAGCCCACGGACTGGCCGGAGGCCGGCCGCCTCCGCCGGGCCGCGGTGTCCTCCTTCGGGATCAGCGGCACCAACGCCCACATCGTGCTGGAGCAGGCGCCGCCGGCCCCCGCCGTGGCGCCCACCGTGATCGACCCCGGCACCGGCGCCGTGGCGCTGCACGTGTCCGGGCGCACCGAGGGCGCCGTCCGCGACCAGGCCGCACGGCTGCGCGCCCGGCTGGAGCAGCAGCCCGGCGCCGACCTCGCCGACGTCGCGTTCTCGCTGGCCACCACCCGGTCGGCGTTCGAGCACCGGGCCGCGGTCGTCGCCGACGACCGGGACGGGGTGCTGCGCGGGCTCGCAGCACTCGCCGCGGGCGAGCCGGACCCCGGCGTCCTCACCGGACGGGCCGCGGCCGCAGGACCGGTCGCCGTGCTGTTCGGCGGACAGGGCAGCCAACGCGCCGGCGCCGGGGCGCGGCTGCGTGAGCGGTTCCCCGCGTTCGCCACCGCCCTCGACGAGGTCGTCGCCGCCCTCGACCCGCACCTGGACCGCCCGCTGTACGAGGTGCTGCACGCCGCCGAGGGCAGCGCCGAGGCCGAGCTGCTCGGACGGACCCGCTACGCCCAGCCCGCGCTGTTCGCCGTCGAGGTCGCCCTCTACCGCCTGCTCACCTCCTGGGGCGTGCGCCCGGCGCGGGTCGGCGGGCACTCGGTCGGCGAGATCGCCGCCGCGCACGTCGCCGGGGTCCTCGACCTCGCCGACGCCGCCGCGCTCGTCGCCGCCCGCGGCCGCCTGATGGACGCCCTGCCCGACGGCGGGGCCATGATCGCCGTCGAGACCACGGAGGAGCAGGCACGCGCCGCGCTCACCGACGGCGTCGCGGTCGCGGCGGTCAACGGGCCGACCTCGGTCGTGCTCTCCGGTGCCGCCGACGCCACCGAGCGGGTCGCCGCCACGTTCGCCGCGCAGGGCCGCCGCACCACCCGGCTCGACGTCAGCCACGCCTTCCACTCGCCCCTGATGGAGCCCGTCCTCGACGGGTTCCGCCGGGTCGTCGAGGGCCTGACGTTCGCCGAGCCCGCACTGGAGATGGTCTCCACCGTCACCGGGGCACCGGCCGTGGCGGGCGACCTGGCCTCGCCGGACTACTGGGTCGCCCACGTCCGCTCCACCGTGCGGTTCGCCGACGCGGTCGCGGCGTTGCGCGACGCCGGCACCGGCGCCGTCGTCGAGGTGGGACCGGACACCGTGCTCGCTCCCGCCGTCCGGGCGGTGCTCGGCGACGCGGCCACCGTCACCGGGGTCCTGCGCGCCGGCCGCGAGGAGGACCTCTGCGCGCTGGCCGCGCTGGCCCGGCTGCACGTCGACGGCGTCGCCACCGAGCCGGCCGCGCCGTACCCGGGAGCCCGACGGGTCGCACTGCCCACCTACGCCTTCCAGCACACCCACTTCTGGCCGGTCGCCGACCTCGGCCCGGCACGGGGCACCACTGCGGGCGGGGCGGCGGACGGGGCACTGTGGGACGCCGTCGACCGCGGCGACGCCGAGGACCTCGGCGCCCTGCTGCGGCTGCCCGCCGGCGACCGCGCCGCGCTCGACGCGGTGCTCCCCGCCCTGTCGTCGTGGCGCTCGGGCAGCCGTCGGCGCACACAGCTCGACGGCTGGCGCTACCGGGTCACCTGGAGCCCGGTGCGGGTCACCGACAGCCCGGTGCTCGACGGCGACTGGCTGCTGCTCGCCCCGGCCGCCGGCGCGCCGGACCCCGGCGTGCTCGACCCGTCCGCCCTGCGCGACGCGATGAGCGTGCACGGCGCCCGGGTCCACCTCGTCGAGGTCGACGCCTCCTGCACCGACCACGCCGTGCTCGCCGAGCGGGTCGGCGCCGCACCGTCGGGCCGCTGGACCGGCGCGGTGTCGCTGCTCGCCGCCGACGGGTCGGCGCACCCGCTGCTCTCGGGCGGGCTCGCACTCACCGTCGCCGCCGTCCGCGCGGTCGACGCACCGCTGTGGGCGATCACCCGCGGGGCCGTCGGCACCGGCGGCGGTGACCTGGCCCGGTCGCCGCACCAGGCGGCCGTCGCCGGGTTCGGCCGCGCCGTCGCCCTGGAACTGCCGCACCGCTGGGGCGGCACCGTCGACCTGCCCGCAGGCGGCGACCCGACCGAGGTGCCGGCGGGAGTGCTGTCGGCACTGTCCGGGCTGGGGGAGGACCAGCTCGCCGTCCGCGACACCGGTCTGCTCGCCCGTCGGCTGGCGCGGCGCCCCGGACGTCCGCTGCCCGAGCAGTACCGGGTGCACGGCACCGTCCTGGTCACCGGTGGCACCGGTGGCCTGGGTGCCGCCATCGCCGGGCGGCTCGCCGACCTCGGTGCCGGGCGGCTGGTGCTCACCGGGCGCCGCGGTCCCGACGCCCCCGGCGCCGAGGAGCTGCGCGCCGACCTGGAGGCCCGCGGGGCCGAGGTCCGCTTCGCCGCCTGCGACGCGGCCGACCGCGACGCGCTCGCCACCGTCCTGGACTCCGCGGGCGACGACGAGCTGCCGCTCACCGGGGTCGTGCACGCCGCCGGTCTCGGCCAGCGCACGGCACTGGCCGAGACCTCCGACGACGAGCTCGCCGCCGTCCTGGCCGCCAAGGCCACCGGCGCCGAGCTGCTCGACGAGCTGCTCGGTGACCGCGATCTCGACCTGTTCCTGCTGGTCGGCTCGATCGCCGGAGTGTGGGGCAGCGGCGGGCAGACGGCCTACGCGGCCGCCAACGCACACCTCGACGCCCTCGCCGAGTCCCGCCGGGCCCGCGGCCTGACCGCCACCTCGGTGGCGTGGGGACCGTGGGGCGAGATCGGGATGGCCGCCGAGCACACCGCCGACGACCTCACCCGACGCGGACTGGCCCTGCTCGCGCCGGACGCGGCCCTCGACGAGCTCGTCCGGGCGCTGGCCGACGGGGACACCACCGTCACGGTCGCCGACGTCGACTGGGCCCGCTACCTGCCCGTGTTCACCTCGGTGCGCCCCAGCCCGCTGCTCGCCGACCTCGCCGAGCGGACGACACCGGTGGCGGCCGCCCCGGCCGGTGCCGGTGCCGGCGAGCTGCGCGGCCTGGCCCCCGCCGAGCGCCGCCGCAGGATCGTCACGCTGGTCCGCGCCGCCGCCGCGTCGGTGCTCGGACACGACTCCCCGGAGGGCATCGACCTCGACCTGCCGTTCCGCGACCTCGGTGTCGACTCGCTGACCGCGGTCGAGCTGCGCCGCGCGGTGGGCGACGCCACCGGTCTCGAGCTGCCCGCCACCCTGGTCTTCGACCACCCCACCCCGGCCGTGCTCGCCGCGTTCCTGGACGGGGAGCTCGGCGGGGCGACCGACCCCGCGGTCGACGGCCCCCCGCACACCCCCGTCCACGCCGCGGGCCCGGCCGACGAGCCGATCGCGATCGTCGGGATGAGCTGCCGGTTCCCCGGCGGCGCCGGCACCCCCGAGGAGTTCTGGGCCCTGCTCGACGACGGCGTCGACGCCATCACCGAGTTCCCGGCCGACCGCGGGTGGGACGTGGCCGCCCTGCTCGACGCCGACCCGGACGCCCCCGGCGCGACCTACTCGCTGGCCGGGGGATTCCTGCCGGAGGCGGGCGACTTCGATCCCGGATTCTTCGGGATCAGCCCGCGCGAGGCGCTCGGGATGGACCCGCAGCAGCGGCTGCTGCTGCAGACGACCTGGGAGTCGATCGAGCGGGCCGGGATCGACCCGGCCGGGTTGCGCGGCACCCGTACCGGCGCCTTCGTCGGTGCCAGCTACGCCGAGTACGGCGGCAGCGAGGAGGGCTCGGAGGGCTACCAGGTCACCGGCACCCTGCCCAGCGTGCTGTCCGGACGGCTGTCCTACGTGCTCGGGCTGGAGGGCCCGGCGGTCACGGTGGACACGGCCTGCTCGTCGTCGCTGGTCGCGCTGCACCTGGCCGTGGCATCACTGCGGTCGGGCGAGTCCGACCTCGCGGTCGCCGCCGGTGTCACGGTCATGCCGAACCCGAAGCCGCTGATCGCGTTCAGCAGGCAGCGCGCGCTGGCCCGCGACGGCCGGTGCAAGGCGTTCTCCGACGACGCCGACGGCATGACCGTGTCCGAGGGCGTCGGCGTCGTGCTGGTCGAACGGCTCTCCGACGCCCGCCGCCACGGCCACGAGGTGCTCGCGGTCGTCCGTGGCTCCGCGGTCAACCAGGACGGTGCCTCCAACGGGCTCACCGCCCCGAACGGGCCGTCGCAGCAGCGGGTCATCCGGGCCGCGCTGGCCGCGGCCGGGCTCGCCGCCGACGAGATCGACGCGGTCGACGCGCACGGCACCGGCACCGCGCTCGGCGACCCGGTGGAGGCCCAGGCGCTGCTCGCCACCTACGGCCGCGACCGCGACGCGGAGCGGCCGCTCTGGCTGGGCTCGGTGAAGTCCAACATCGGGCACACCCAGTCCGCGGCGGGCGTCGCGAGCGTGCTGAAGATGGTGCTCGCGCTGCGGGCCGGCCTGCTGCCGCGCACCCTGCACGCCGGCACGCCCTCGTCGCACATCGACTGGGACGCCGGTGCCGTGGAGCTGCTCACCACGGCGCGGCCCTGGCCGCGTGGCGAGCGCCCCCGCCGCTGCGCGGTCTCGGCGTTCGGCATCAGCGGCACCAACGCGCACCTGGTCCTGGAGGAGGCTCCCGAGGAGCCGGCCACCGAGCCCACCGCGACCGTGCCCACCGCGACCGGGCCCACGGCGACCGAGCCGCCGGCCACCGACGGCCCCGTCGTCGCCTGGCCCCTCTCGGCGCGGACCGCGGAGGCGCTCGCCGACCAGACGGCGCGGCTGCGTGCCCACCTCGATGCCGTCCCCGCGGCCGCAGCGGACGTCGCGTTCTCGCTGGCCACCACACGAACGGCCTTCGAGCACCGCGCCGTGGTGGTCGGTCGCGACACCGCCGCGATGGCCGCGGCCCTGGCGGACCCGGCGGCCGCGGACGTCGTGACCGGGGTCGCGGACCTGGCGGGTCCGGTCGCGTTCGTCTTCCCCGGCCAGGGTGCCCAGTGGGCCGGCATGGGGGCCCGGCTGGCCGAACAGTCCCCGGTCTTCGCCGAGCGCCTCGCCGAGTGCGCGGCCGCGCTGGCCCCGCACGTCGACTGGTCGCTGCTCGACGTGCTCCGCGAGGTCGACGGCGCCCCGACCCTGGACCGGGTCGACGTCGTGCAGCCCGCGTCCTGGGCGGCGATGGTCTCGCTGGCGGCCCTCTGGCGCTCCCTCGGCGTCGAGCCGGACGCGGTCGTCGGACACTCCCAGGGCGAGATCGCCGCGGCGTGCGTGGCCGGGGCGCTGAGCCTGGCCGACGGCGCCGCGGTCGTCGCCCGGCGCAGCCTCGCGATCGCGAGGCGGCTGTCCGGCCGCGGCGGCATCGCCTCGATCGCGCTGCCCGCCGAGCAGGTCTCGGCCCGGATCGAGCCGTGGGGTGAGCGGCTCTCGCTGGCCGCGGTGAACGGGCCCGGCGCGGTCGCGGTGTCCGGTGACTCCGCCGCCCTCGACGAGCTCCTCGAGGCCCTCGCGTCGGACGGCGTCCGGGTCCGCCGGATCGCCGTGGACTACGCCTCGCACTCGGCGCACGTCGAGGACATCCGGTCCGAGCTCGCCGACGAGCTGGCCGGGATCACACCGCTCGCACCGCAGGTGCCCTTCCTGTCCACCGTCACCGGCGAGTGGGTCACCGGTGCCGAGCTCGACTCCGGCTACTGGTACCGCAACCTGCGCGGCACGGTCCGGCTGGAGGAGGCCGTCCGGACCCTGCTCACCGCCGGCCACCGGGCCCTGGTGGAGGTCGGTGCGCATCCCGTCCTCGTCGCCGGGCTGGAGGACACCGTCGCCGCCGCGGGCGCACGCGCCGTGGTCACCGGCACGCTCCGGCGCGACGACGGCGGGCTGGACCGGCTCTACACCTCCGCCGCGGCGCTCGCCGTGCGCGGTGTGCCGGTCGACTGGGGTCGCTGTGCCGCCACGGGCCGCCGCATCGGGCTGCCCACCTACCCGTTCCAGAACGCGCGGTACTGGAGCGACCCGGTGCTCCCGCCCCGCCCGGGCGGGGAGGACGGGGCCCCCGACGACACGTTCTGGGACGCCGTCGAGGCCGCCGACCTGCCGGCCCTCACCGCCGACCTCGGCGTCGACGAGGCCGTGCTCGCACCGGTCCTGCCCGCTCTGGGGGAGTGGCGGCGCAGGCGCCGGGACCGTTCCACCACCGACTCCTGGCGCTACCGCACCACCTGGACCCCGCTCGGGCGGCTCCCGCTCGCGGCGCTGCACGGCACCTGGGTGCTGGTCGAACCGGACCCGACGTCGGAGCTCGCCGACCCCGGGCACGCCGACGCCGTCGCCGACGCGCTGCGCGGGCACGGCGCCACGGTGCACCGCATCGCCCTCGACGCGGCCTGCGCCGACCGGGGGGTGCTCGCCGGCCGGCTGGCCGGCCTGTCCGCCCAGGACCCCGCCCAGGACGGCACCCGGGACGGCACCGCCACCGACGGCACCGGCGTCCGGGGTGTGGTGTCGCTGCTCGGCGACGTCGACGCCCCCACCCCCGGCCACCCCGCGCTGCCGCTCGGCGCGGCCTGGACCCTCGCGCTCGTCCAGGCGCTGACCGACCCCGACCGGGACGGCGGCCCGCTCACGGCCCCGGTCTGGTCCCTCACCCGGGGCGCGGTCGGCACCGGCCCGGCCGACCCGCCCTCGCACCCGGTCCGGGCGATCGCGACCGGGATCGGCTGGACCGCGGCCCTGGAGCACCCGCGCAGCTGGGGCGGCACGGTCGACCTGCCTCCGGAGCTCGACCGCCGCGCCGCCCAGCGGCTGGTCTCGGTCCTGGCCGGGGGCACCGGCGAGGACCAGCTCGCGATCCGCGCGTCCGGGGCGCTGGCCCGCCGGATCGAGCGCGCCGCCGCCCGCGACGACCGGCCGCGCCCGTGGTCGTTCGACGGCACCACCGTGATCACCGGCGGCACCGGCACGCTCGGCCCGCACGTCGCCCGGTGGGCGGCACACCAGGGCGCCGAGCACCTGGTGCTGCTCAGCAGGCGCGGACCCGATGCCCCCGGTGCCGCCGAGCTCGCCGCGGACCTGACCGGGCTGGGCGCCGACGTCGAGATCCGGTCCTGCGACATCACCGACCTCGACGCGCTCTCCGCCGTCCTCGACGACCTGGCCGCGGCCGGGCGCACCGTGCACACCGTGCTGCACACCGCCGCGGTCATCGAGCTCGGCAGCATCGCCGAGACCGATCCCGCACAGGTGGAGCGGGTGCTGCACGCCAAGGTCACCGGCGCGGCGAACCTGGACCGGCTGCTCGGCGACGACGTCGCCGAGCTGGTCCTGTTCTCCTCGATCTCCGGTGCCTGGGGCAGCGGCCACCACGCCGCCTACGTGGGGGCCAACGCCTACCTGTCCGCGCTCGCCCGCCACCGCCGGGCCCGCGGCCTGGCCGCGACGGCGCTGTCCTGGGGCATCTGGTCCGACGACCTCGGACTCGGCCGGATCGACCCCGAGCAGATCACCGGCAGCGGCCTGGTGTTCATGGACGCCCGCCTGTCGCTGGACGCGATGCAGCGGGCCGTCGAGACCGGCGAGGCCGATCTGACGCTGGCCGACATCGACTGGCGCCGCTACCACCCGGTGTTCACCGCGGCGCGGCCGACGACGCTGTTCGACGAGGTCCCCGAGGTCGCCGCGCTGGCCGCCGCCGACCCCGCCGCGGGCGGCGACGCCGGGCTGGCCCGCAGGCTGCGCGAGCTCACCCCCGCCGACCGCGACCGCGCCCTACTGGACCTGGTCCGGACCACCGCCGCCGCCGTGCTCGGCCTCGGCGGACCGGACGAGCTCGCCGAGGGCCGGGCGTTCCGCGACGTCGGGTTCGACTCGCTCACCGCCGTCGACCTGCGCAACCGGCTCGTCGCCGCCACCGGACTCACCCTGCCGACCACGATGGTGTTCGACCACCCGGACCCGGTCGCGCTGGCCCGCTTCCTCGACGGCGAGCTCGGCGGCGGCACCGGGGCCGCCGGGCCCGTCGTGCCGCGCCCCGCGGCGCGCGCCGACCTGGCCGACGACCCGATCGTCGTCGTCGGGATGGGGTGCCGCTATCCGGGCGGGGTCACCTCGCCCGACGACCTCTGGCAGCTCATGGTGGACGGCGGCGACGCCATCGACACCTTCCCCGCCGACCGTGGCTGGGACGCCGCGGCCCTGTTCGACGACGACCCCGACGCCGCGGGCAGCACCTACTCGGTGCGGGGCGGGTTCCTCTCCGGGGTCGCCGACTTCGACGCCGCGTTCTTCGGGATCTCCCCGCGCGAGGCACTCGCGATGGACCCGCAGCAGCGCCTGGTCCTGGAGACCGTGTGGGAGACCGTCGAACGCGCCGGGATCGACCCGTCCAGCCTGCGCGGGACCCGGGTCGGCACCTTCGTCGGGGCCAGCTACCAGGACTACGACAACGTCCGCGCCGGTGCCTCCGGCGGCGACCCGTCCGACGGCGCCGAGGGCCACCTCGTCACCGGCACGCTGTCGTCGATCCTGTCCGGGCGGGTGAGCTACCTGCTCGGCCTGGAGGGCCCGGCGGTCACCCTGGACACGGCCTGCTCCTCCTCGCTGGTGGCGCTGCACCTGGCCTGCCGCTCGCTGCGCGACGGCGAGTCCACGATGGCCCTCGCGGGCGGTGTCAGCGTGCTGGCCACCCCCGGCGCGTTCGTCGGGTTCAGCAGGCAGCGCGCACTCGCCGCCGACGGCCGCTGCAAGGCCTACTCCGACGACGCCGACGGCATGACCCTCGCCGAGGGGGTCGGCATGCTGCTGCTGACCCGCCGTTCGGAGGCGGAACGCCACGGGCACCCGATCCTCGCGGTGGTCCGCGGCAGCGCGATCAACCAGGACGGCGCTTCCAACGGGCTCACCGCCCCCAGCGGTCCCGCGCAGCAGCGGGTGATCACCGCCGCGCTGGGCGAGGCGGGTCTGACCCCCGCCGACGTCGACGTCGTGGAGGGGCACGGCACCGGAACGGCGCTCGGCGACCCGATCGAGATGCGGGCCCTGCAGAGCACCTACGGCGAGCGCGCCGGGCGGGCCCCGCTGGTGCTCGGCTCGGTGAAGTCCAACATCGGCCACACCCAGATGGCCTCCGGCGTCGCCGGCGTGATCAAGATGGTGCTGGCGATGCAGCACGGCATCGTGCCGCCGACCCTGCACGCGGCCACTCCGACCACCCACGTCGACTGGTCGTCCGGGACGATCACGCTGCCGCAGCGGCCCCAGGAGTGGCCGGAGACCACCGGCCCGCGCCGTGCCGCGGTCTCGTCGTTCGGGCTGTCCGGCACCAACGCGCACACCGTGCTGGAGCAGGGACCGGGCCTGCTCGCCGCCACCCCGCTCGGCGGTACCGAGACCGGCGCCCCCGAGATCGACGGACCCGAGGCCGACGGGCGCGAGGTCCCGCTGGTGCTCTCGGCCCGCGACGCCGGTGCGCTGCGCGCCCAGGCCGCCGCGCTCCTGGAGCTGCTCGGCGACGAGCCGTCGGTCCGACCGGCCGACCTCGCCCACTCGGTCGCCACGACCCGCACGTCGTTCGAGCACCGGGCCGCGGTCGTCGCGGCCGACACCGGCGAGCTCACCCGTGCACTCGGCGCGCTGCGCGACGACCGGCCCGACCCCGCGCTGGTCCGCCCCGGGCCCGGTGGCCGCGGACGGACGGCGTTCCTGTTCAGCGGCCAGGGCAGCCAGCGGGCGGGCGCCGGCGCCGGGCTCTACCGGCACTTCCCGGTGTTCGCCGAGGCCCTCGACGAGGTGCTGGCACACCTGGACACGCTGCTCGACGCCCCGGTCCGTCCGCTGCTGCTCGACGAGACACCGGCCGCCGCCGAGCGGATCGACCGGACCGGCGCCGCCCAGCCCGCGCTGTTCGCCCTGCAGGTCGCCCTCTACCGGCTGGCGGTGTCCTGGGGGCTGCGCCCGGACGTGCTCGTCGGTCACTCGGTCGGCGAGATCGCCGCAGCGCACTGCGCCGGCGCGCTGACCCTGCCCGACGCCTGCCGCCTGGTCGCCGCCCGCGCCGGCCTGATGGAAGCCCTGCCCGACGGCGGCGCGATGGTCGCCGTCGAGGCCACCGAGGAGGAGGTCACCGAGCTGCTCACCGCCGGGGTCGGCGTCGCCGCCGTCAACGGGCCGCGGTCGCTGGTGCTCTCCGGTGAGGCCGACGAGGTCCGCGCGGTGGCCGAGGCACTGGCCGCGCGGGGGCGCCGCACCACCGCGCTGCGGGTGAGCCATGCCTTCCACTCGCCGCGGATGGACGGCATGCTCGAGGCGTTCCGCGCCGTCGCCGCCGGGATCCCGGCCGTCGCACCCGAGATCGCGGTCGTGTCCACCCTGACCGGCGCCCCGCTGACCGCCGCGGAGCCGCTCACCGCCGAGTACTGGGTGCGTCAGGTCCGCGAGCCGGTCCGGTTCGCCGCGGCGGTGACCCGGGCGCATGCCGACGGCGCCCGCAGCTTCGTCGAGCTCGGCCCGGACGGTGTGCTGTGCGCCGCCGCCCGCGCCTGCCCCGGCCCGGACGGCGACGACTCCGTCCTGGTCCCGCTGCTGCGCCGGGACCGCACGGAGACCGCGAGCGTCGCCGTCGCGCTCGCCACCCTCGCCGTGCACGGCACCGCGACGGACCCCGCCGCGGTGTTCGACGGCACCGGTGCGCGCACGGTCGCCCTGCCGACCTACCCGTTCCGGCGCACCCGGTTCTGGCCGGAGGCCGCCCCCGCGACCGCCGACACCGGTGCCACGGCCGACCCGGCCGACGCCGCGTTCTGGGACGCCGTCGAGCGCGGCGACACCGACGCCGTCGCCGCCGCGCTCGACCTCGAGCCCGCCGCGGTCGCCGATCTCGTCCCGGCGCTGGCCGCCCGCCGCCACGACATCCGCGAGCGCGCCGACGTCGACCGCTGCCGCTACACCGTCACCTGGAAGCCGGTCGGACCCGTGCCGGACGCGTCCCCGGCGGGCGGGGACTGGCTGGTGCTGCCGCACGACGACGGCACCTGGACCGCCGCCGTGCTCGACGCGCTCGGCGCCCCCGCCACGGCGGTACCGGGCGGCCCCCGCATCCTGGCCGACCGCGCCGCACTCGCCGAGGCGGTCGCCGGGGTGGTCACCGGGGACACGGACACACCACCCCGGGGTGTCCTCCTGCTGCTCGGCGACACCGGCCCCGACACCGGCGCCACCGCCGCCGACCTGACCGCCCGGGTGGCGGCGGCGGTCGGGGCGCTCGGTGACGCCGGCGTCGACGCGCCGCTGTGGTGCCTGACCCGGGGCGCCGTCGCGATCGGCCGCTCGGAGACGGTCGCCGCCCCGGTCGGGGCGGTCGCCTGGGGCGTCGGCCGGGTCGCCGCGATGGAGGTCTCGCAGCGGTGGGGCGGCCTCGTCGACCTCCCGGCGGGCACCGACACGGCGGCACTGCGCCGGCTGCCCGCCGTGCTCGCCGCCGGTGGTGACGAGGACCAGGTCGCCGTGCGCGCGTCCGGGGTGTACGCCCGCCGTCTGGTGCGCGACACCGGCCGTGGCGCCCTCGGCTCGGCGGGCGGGTCCGTCGACCTGTCCGGCGGGACCGCGCTGGTCACCGGCGGTACCGGTGGCGTCGGAGGGCACGTGGCCCGCTGGCTCGCCGCCCGCGGGGCCGCGCACGTGCTGCTCCTCGGCCGTCGCGGCGCGGACGCGCCCGGTGCCGCCGAGCTGGTCGCCGCGCTCCGCGAGGCCGGTACCGGCGCCGACGCCGTCGCCTGCGACGTCACCGACCGCGAGGCGCTGGCCGCCGTCCTCGACGCCGTGCCCGCCGACCGCCCGCTGCGCGCTGTCGTGCACGCCGCCGGCGTCGTCGACGACGCCGTGCTCGACACCGTGAGCACCGGCTCGGTCGACGCGGTCCTCGGGCCGAAGGTCACCGGGGCCCGCAACCTGCACGAGCTCACCGTCGACCGCGGCCTCGACCTGCGGGCCTTCGTGCTGTTCACCTCGACCGCCGGCGTCGTGGGTGCCCCGGGGCAGGGCGTCTACGCCGGTGCCAACGCCTACCTCGACGCACTCGCCGAGCACCGTCGCGCCGCCGGTCTCCCCGCGACCGCACTCGCCTGGGGACCGTGGGCCGGCGCCGGCATGGCCGACCGGGGCGTGGTCGCCGACCGGGTGCGCCGCGGCGGTCTGGTCCCGCTGGCACCGGAACGCGCGGTCGCCGCGCTCGACCGGGCGCTCGACCGCGGCGACACCGCGACCGTGCTGGCCGACATCGACTGGGACCGGTTCCTGCCGGCCTTCACCGCGCTGCGCCCGCTGCCGCTGCTCTCGGACCTGGCCGAGGCCCGGGCCCGCACCACGGGTGCCCCCGCACCGGACGTGCGGCCCCGGCCGGGGGACCGGGCCGCGCTCGCCGCCCTGGTCCGCGGTGAGGCCGCCGCGGTGCTCGGGCACGCCGACGCCGCCGCCGTGGACGACGACCGCGCGTTCCGCGACCTCGGGTTCGACTCGCTGACCACCCTGGAGCTGCGCAACCGGCTCGCCGCCGCGACCGGGCTCACCCTGCCCGCGTCGCTGGTGTTCGACTTCCCGACCCCGCGTGAGCTCACCGCGTTCCTGCTCGCCGAGCTGGGCGGGCCGGAGGCCTCCGACGGCGTGGTCCCGGCCGGGCCCGTCACCGCCGCGGCCGACGACGACCCGATCGCCGTCGTCGGCCTCGGCTGCCGCTTCCCCGGCGGGATCGCCTCGCCGGAGGACCTGTGGACGCTGCTGGAGAACGGCGGCGACGCCATCACCGGGTTCCCCACCGACCGCGGCTGGGACCTGGACGCGCTGGCCGGACACACCGCGACCACCCGCGCCGGGTTCCTGACCGGGGTCGCCGACTTCGACGCCGCGTTCTTCGGGATCTCCCCGCGCGAGGCGCTGGCGATGGACCCGCAGCAGCGCCTGGTGCTGGAGACCGCGTGGACCGCGCTGGAGCGGGCCGGCATCGACCCGTCCACGCTGCGCGGCACCGGCACCGGTGTGTTCGTCGGCACCAACGGCCAGGACTACGGGGAGGTGCTGCGCCGCGCCGGCGACGCCGAGGTGCTCGGCCACGCCGCGACCGGCACCACCGCGTCGGTGCTGTCCGGCCGGCTGGCCTACGTGCTCGGCACCGAGGGACCGGCCGTCACCGTCGACACCGCCTGCTCGTCGTCGCTGGTCGCGCTGCACTGGGCGACCCGGGCGCTGCGTTCCGGCGAGGTCGGGCTCGCACTCGCCGGCGGCGTCTCGGTCATGTCCACACCGGATGCCTTCGTGGAGTTCAGCGCGCAGGGCGGGCTGGCCCCGGACGGGCGCTGCAAGGCCTTCGCCGACGGCGCCGACGGCACCGGCTGGTCCGAGGGTGCCGGGATGCTGGTGCTGGAGCGGCTCTCCGACGCCCGCCGCAACGGACACACCGTGTGGGGCCTGGTCCGCGGCTCCGCGGTGAACTCCGACGGCGCCTCCAACGGGCTCACCGCCCCCAACGGGCCGTCGCAGCAGCGGGCCATCGCCGCCGCGCTGGCCGACGCCGGGCTCGCCCCGGCCGAGGTCGACGCCGTCGAGGCGCACGGCACCGGCACCGTGCTCGGCGACCCGATCGAGGCCCGCGCACTGTCCGGCACCTTCGCGGGGCGGCGCGACCACCCGCTGCTGATCGGCTCGGTGAAGTCCAACCTGGGCCACACCCAGGCCGCGGCCGGGATGGCCGGTGTGATCAAGATGGTGCTGGCGATGCGGCACGGCGTCCTCCCGCGGACCCTGCACGCCGCCACCCCGTCCCCGCACGTGGACTGGGCGGGCGGGCCGCTGGAGCTGGTGCAGGACACCACCGCGTGGCCGGAGACCGGTCGCCCGCGGCGGGCCGGGGTCTCGGCCTTCGGGTTGTCCGGCACCAACGCGCACGTCGTGCTGGAGGCGGGCCCCGACCCGGTGCCCGCCCCGGCTCCGCCGGCCGGTGCCGTGCCGTGGCCGGTGTCGGCCGCCGCCGCCGACGCCCTCGACGAGCAGCTCGCCGCCCTCCCGCCGGCACCCGCCGACGACGCCGGACGGGCCGCCGTCGCCCGCACCCTGGTGCACGGCCGCGCCACGCTCGCACACCGCGCGGTGCTCCTCGCCGGGACCGACGGGACCGACGGGACCGTCGAGGAGCTCGCCCGCGGCGTCGCCCGCGGCAGCGGTGGCACCGCGTTCCTGTTCACCGGCCAGGGCAGCCAGCGGCCGGGCATGGGCGCCGCGCTGTACGACCGGTTCCCGGTCTTCGCCGCCGCGTTCGACGAGGTCTGCGCCCACCTCGACGTCCACCTCGACCGTCCGCTCGGCGACGTCGTCCGGTCCGGGGACGCCGCCACGCTGCAGCGCACCGGATGGGCGCAGCCCGCGCTGTTCGCGGTCGAGGTCGCCCTGCACCGGCTGCTCGGGTCGTTCGGGATCCACCCGGACCGGGTCGCCGGCCACTCGATCGGCGAGATCACCGCCGCGCACGTCGCCGGGGTGCTGACCCTCGAGCACGCGGCCGCGCTGGTCGCGGCCCGCGCCCGCCTGATGGACGCCCTGCCCGAGCAGGGCGCCATGGTCGCCGTCGCCGCCTCGGAGGACGAGGTGGCCCCGCACCTGGACGACACCCCCGGCCGGGTCGTCGCGCTCGCCGCGGTCAACGGCCGGGACTCGGTGGTGCTGGCCGGGGACACCGACGCCGTCACCGCGGCCGCCGCCGGGTTCCGGCACCGTGTCCTGACCGTCTCGCACGCGTTCCACTCCCCGCTCATGGACCCGGTCCTCGACGAGTTCCGGGCCGTCGTGGCGGGCCTGGAGCTCGCGCCGCCGCTCATCCCGGTCGAGGCGGCGGGTGACGTCACCGACCCCGAGTACTGGGTGTCCCACGTCCGCGACACCGTCCGCTTCGCCGACGCGGTCACCGCGCTGCGCGCCGCGGGTACGACGACGTTCGTCGAGGTCGGCCCGGACGCCGCGCTCGCCGCGGTCGCCGACGACGTCACCGTCGTGCCGGTGCAGCGCCGCGACCGCGACGAGGAGCACACCCTCGCGGTCGCGCTGGCCCGGCTGCACACCGCGGGCACCGACGTCGACTGGAGCGGCTGGCCGCTGGGCGAGGGCCCCGGCGCCGACCTGCCGACCTACCCGTTCCGCCGGACGCGGTACTGGCCGGCGACGATCGCCGCCGGCGCGGCACCCGGTGCCGCGGACCCGGCCGAGACCGAGCTGTGGTCGGCCGTCGAACGGTCCGACCGGGACCGAGTGGCCGAGGAGCTGGGCCTCGACGGCGACACCGTCGACGCCGTCCTGCCCGCGCTGGGCTCGTGGCGACGCCGCCGCCGGACCCGTGACGCCGCCGCCGCGACCCGCTACCGGGTCGAGTGGCCGGTCGTGGACGTCCCGACGGCACCCACCGGGCCGGAGACGGTGCCCGCCGGTGCCGACCCCGACACCCTCGCCGCCGCACGACGGGTCCTCCTCGACCTCGGCGCGGCGGACGCCCCGGACCCCGCCGCGCTGCTCGCCGCGCTGGACGAGGCCGGCTCCCGGGCCGCGCTCTGGGTGCTGACCCGCGGCGCCGTCGCCCTGGACGGTGAGCAGGGCGACCCCGACCAGGCCGACCGCTGGGCCCGGACGGCGGTCGCCGCCCGGGAGCACCCGGACCGCACCGTGGTGCGGGTCGACCTCCCCGCCGGGAGCGCCGGGACCGCCGGGGCCGCCGGGAGTGCCGAAAGCGCCGGGAGTGCCGGGAGCACCGACCCGAGCACCGCGGTGGACCTGCCGCGCACGGCGGGCCCCGGCGAGCTCGCGGTCCGCGACGGCCGGGTGCACGCCCGGCGCCTGGTCCGCGTCCCGGGCGGTGCGCCCGGCGGGTCCACCGGGTGGGTCACCGGCGCGACCGTCCTCGCCGACGGGACCGACCCCCGGGTGCTGACGGCGCTGGCCGCCGCCGGTGCGCGGGCACTGCTGCTCACCGACGCGCCCGGCACCGGGTTCGACCCCGCCGGGACCGAGGTGACCGTCCTCGGCCACAGCGACGGTGTGCCCGCGGAGGTCACCGCCGTCGTGCACGGCGGGGGACCGGACGCCCGCTGGACCCCCGCCGAGCTCGACGCGCTCGTCGCGGACCACGAGCTGACCGCGTTCGTGATGCTGGGCTCGGTCGCCGGCACCTGGCACGTCCGCGGCCGGGCCGACGAGGCCGCCGCCGGGGCCCGCGCCGCCGGGCTGGCCCGCGCCCGCCGGGCGCGCGACCTGCCCGCCACCGCCGTCGCGTTCGGGCCGTGGACGGGCTCGTCGACGGCCGACGTGGCCGCGCACCTGCGGCTGCACGGGCTGCCCGAGCTGGAGCCGGACACCGCGCTCGCCGCGCTGGCGGCCGCCGTCGCCGGCGGCGGACCGGAGGAGGTCGTCGCCGACGTGGCCTGGGAGCTGCTCGCGCCGACCCTGGCCCAGGGCGGACCGGACGGGCTGCTGGCCCTGCTGCCCGAGGCCGCGCCCGCCGACCGGCCGGGCGCCGGCGACGACGGTGCGCTGCGGGCGCGCCTCGCCGAGCTCCCCGAGGGCGCCCGGGCCGCGGAGCTGACCGAGATGGTGTGCGCCGTCGCCGCCCGCGTGCTGGGCCACGACGACCCGGCCGCGGTCGACCGTGACGTCCCGTTCCGGGACCTGGGCGTCGACTCGCTCACCGCCGTCGACCTGCGGGACCGGCTCGGCGCAGCGACCGGGCTGGCACTGCCCGCGTCGCTCGTGTTCGACCACCCGACCCCGGCCGAGCTGGCGCGGCACCTGCTCGCGGAGCTCGGCGGTGCGACCGTCGCCGCCGCGGCGGCGCCCGCACCGGCCGCCGCGGCGGCGGGGGAGCCGATCGCGATCGTCGGCATGGCCTGCCGGTACCCGGGCGGGGTCACCTCGCCGGAGGACCTGTGGGAGCTCGTGCGCGACGGCGTCGACGCGACCGGCGACATGCCCACCGACCGCGGCTGGGACCTGGACGGTCTCGCCAGTGTCACCCGCCGCGGCGGGTTCCTGCACGACGTCGCCGGGTTCGACGCGGACTTCTTCTCCGTCTCCCCGCGCGAGGCCGTGGTGATGGACCCGCAGCAGCGGATCGTGCTCGAGACCTGCTGGGAGGCCCTGGAACGGGCCGGCATCGACCCGTCGGTGCTGCGCGGCTCCGACACCGGCGTGTTCATCGGCGGCGGCAGCGGCGAGTACCGCGTCTCCGCCGACACCTACGGCCAGGAGTGGCAGACCGCGCAGTCGGCGAGCCTGCTGTCCGGGCGGGTCGCCTACACCCTGGGCCTGCAGGGTCCGACGGTGTCGGTGGACACCGCCTGCTCGTCGTCGCTGGTCTCGCTGCACCTCGCGGCACAGGCCCTGCGGACCGGCGAGTGCACCGCGGCGCTGGCCGGTGGTGTCACCGTGATGTCGACCCCGGTCGGGTTCGTCGAGTTCAGCACCCAGGGCGCGTTGTCCCCGGACGGGCGCTGCAAGCCCTTCGCCGAGGAGGCCGACGGCACCGCCTGGGCCGAGGGCGCCGGTGTGCTGGTGCTCGAGCGGCTGTCGGACGCACGCCGGCTCGGGCACCGTGTGCTCGGCCTCGTCCGCGGCTCGGCGATCAACTCCGACGGCGCCTCGAACGGGCTCACCGCCCCCAGCGGACCCGCCCAGCAGCGCGTGATCACCCGCGCGCTGGCCGCGGCCGGGCTCGCCGCGCACGAGGTCGACGTCGTGGAGACCCACGGCACCGGCACCCGGCTCGGCGACCCGATCGAGGCCCAGGCGCTGCTGGCCACCTACGGCCGCGAGCGCGAGCATCCCCTGCTGCTCGGCGCGGTGAAATCCCACCTGGGCCACACCCAGGCGGCCTCCGGCGTCGCCGGGGTGATCGCGACGGTCATGGCGATGCAGCACGGCACCGTGCCCGGCTCGCTGCACGCGGACACCCCGACCTCGCGGGTGGACTGGTCCTCCGGCGCGGTCCGGCTGGTGCCCGCTCCGCAGGCATGGCCGGAGACCGGCCGCCCCCGCCGGGCCGCGGTCTCCTCGTTCGGCGCCAGCGGCACCAACGCCCACGTCGTGCTGGAACAGGCCGAGCCACAGCCTCCCGCACCCGCCCCGGAGGCGCCGGTGGCCCGCACCCTGCTCCCGGTGCCGGTCTCGGCCCGCACACCCGCGGCGCTGCGGGCCCGCGCGTCCGCGCTGCGCGCCGTCGCCGCCCACGACGGCGCCGTCCCGGCCGACATCGCGTTCTCCGCCGCGACCGGGCGGGCCGCGTTCGAGCACCGCGCGGTGGTGCTCGCCGCCGACCGCGGGGCACTGCTCGCCGGCCTCGACGCGCTGGCCACCGGGTCCCCGGCCCGGCACCTCGTGTCCGGCGAGGTCACCCGCACCGGCCGGCTCGCGATGGTCTTCCCCGGCCAGGGCGCGCTGCGCCCCGGCGCCGGACGCGAGCTGCACGCCCGGTTCGAGGTCTTCGCCGACGCGTTCGACGCGGTCCTCGACCGGATGCCCGACGGCGTCCGCGACGCCCTCTGGGGCGACGACCCGGACGCGCTCGCCGAGACCGGCGTCGCCCAGCCCGCGCTGTTCGCGGTCGGGGTGGCGCTGTACCGGCTGGTCGAGTCCTGGGGGGTCATCCCGGACCTGCTGGCCGGGCACTCGGTCGGCGAGCTCGTCGCCGCCCACGTGGCCGGCGTGCTCGACCTCGACGACGCCTGCACCCTGGTCTCGGCCCGGGCGCGGCTCATGCAGGCACTGCCCCGCGGCGGCACGATGGTCGCGGTCCGCGCCGGCGAGGACGAGGTGCGCGCGCACCTCACCGGTGACCCGGCGGACACCGTCGCGGTCGCCGCGGTCAACGGTCCGGAGTCGGTCGTGCTGGCCGGCCCCCGGGAGGCGGTCCTCGCCGTCGCCGGCCGCTGGCGGCACCGCGAGCTGGTCGTGTCCCACGCGTTCCACTCGGCGCTGATGGACCCGGTGCTCGAGGAGTTCGGCGCCGTCGCCGCGTCGCTGACCTGGAACCGGCCCCGCATCCCGGTCGTCACCGCCGACGGCACCGGGACCGGGCCGGTGCACACCCCCGCCCACTGGGTGGCCCACGTCCGCGACACCGTCCGGTTCGCCGACGCCGCCGCGACCCTCGCCGCGCGCGGTGCCCGCACCGTGCTCGAGCTCGGGCCGGACGCGTCGCTGTCGTCGCTGATCGGCGAGCTCGGCACCGGCGCGGCCACCGACCCGGTCGCGGTCCCGGCGCTGCGCCGCGACCACGACGAGGAGGAATCCCTGCTCGGCGCGCTCGCCCGGCTGCACGTGCGCGGCGCCGCCGTCGACTGGGCCGGTGTCTTCGCCGGGGTCCCGGCCCGGCGCGTCGACCTGCCCACCTACCCGTTCCAGCGCGAGCGCTACTGGAGCACCACCGCGGCGACCCCGGCATCGGCCGCCCGGCCCGGCCCGGACGACGGCGCCGGGGACGAGCTGTGGGACCTGCTCTCCGGCGACCACGCCACGGACGAGCTCGACGTCGACGCCGACGCCCTCGCCGAGGTCCTGCCCGGCCTGCTGGGCTGGCGGGAACGCCGCCGGGAGGCCGACGCGCTCGACGCGGTCCGGCACCGGATCGGCTGGCGGCCGGTGACCGGCCGCGACCCGGTCCCCGGCGGGCCCTGGCTCGTCGTCGGGGACCCCGCGGGCCCGGACGCCGGGATGGTCGCGGACCTGGCCGCGGCCACCGGGATCGAGCCGGTGTGGACCTCGGTCACCGCGGACGCGGACCGCACCGAGGTGGCCCGGCTGGTCGCCGCGACCGGAGCCGCGACCGAGGCCGCGACCCTGCACGGTGTCCTCGCCCTGCCCGGCCCGGCCGACCCGCACGGTGGGCCGGCCGCGGCCGCCCGGGTCACGACGCTGCTGCAGGGGCTGGGCGACGCCGGGGTCACCGCACCGCTGTGGGTGCTGACCCGCGGCGCGGTCTCGGTCGCCGCCGACGACCCGGTCGGGGACGACCTCGGTGCCGCCGCCGTCTGGGGCCTGGGCCGGGTCGCGGCCATGGAGTACCCGGACCGGTGGGGCGGCCTGGTCGACCTCGGGCCCGCCACCGACGCCCGGACCGTGCGCGGCCTCGCCGCCGCGCTCACCGGCCGGGACGGCGAGGACCAGCTCGCGGTCCGCCCGCACGGCCTGTACGGGCGGCGGCTGCTGCCCGCACCCGCGCCGCGTCCCGCCACGACGTGGGAGCCGCGGGGGACCGTGCTGGTCACCGGCGGGACCGGCGCACTGGGTGGGCACGTGGCCCGCGACCTGGCCCGGGCCGGTGCCCGCCGGCTGGTGCTGCTGAGCCGCCGCGGCCCGGACGCCCCGGGCGCCGCGGAGCTGACCGCGGAGCTGGCCGGGCTCGGCGCGCACGCCGAGGTCGTCGCCGGCGACGCGGCGGACCGCGACCGGCTGGCCGCGGTGCTCGCCGCGATCCCGGACGAGCACCCGCTCACCGGGGTCGTCCACGCCTCCGGTGTGCTCGACGACGGCGTCCTCGACCGGCTCACCCCCGACCGGTTCACCGAGGTGTTCCACGCCAAGGTCGCCCCGGCGCTGCTGCTCGACGAGCTCACCGGCGACCTGGACGCCTTCGTGCTGTTCTCCTCGGCGTCCTCGGCGGTCGGGAACCCCGGCCAGGCCAACTACGCCGCGGCCAACGCGGTGCTCGACGCGCTCGCCGCCCGCAGGCGGGCCCGCGGCGCCGCGGGCACCTCGATCGCCTGGGGTGCCTGGGCGGGCGGGGGCATGGCGCAGGGCGCCGACGCGACCGAGCACGCCCGCCGGGCCGGGCTCGGTGCGCTCGACCCCGGCCGGGCCTGCACCGTGCTGCGCCAGCTCGTCGCCGAGGGCGCCGACAACGCGGTCGTCGTCGCGGTGGAGGGGCCGGCGGCGCCCGGCCCCCGGGCCACGGCGCTGCTGCGGGACATGCCCGGCGCCGACACGGCCCCCGGGCGCGGCACGGGCCCGGGAGCCCCGCCGGTGGACGCGCTGCGCGAGCAGGTGCTGGCGCTGCCCGCGGCGGCCCGGCTCGACGCGGTGCTCCGGACGGTCCGCGAGATCGCGGCCGGCGTGCTCGGCCGCGACGACGCCGACGGGGTCGGCGCCGACCGGCCCTTCCGGGACCTCGGCTTCGACTCGCTGGCCACCGTCGAGATGCGCAACCGGCTCTCGGCGGCGACCGGCCTGACGCTGCCCGCGACGCTGGTGTTCGACCACCCGACACCGCAGGCACTCGCCGAGCACGTGCTCGCCGGACTGACCGGCGACACGTCCGGCACCGCGGTGCCGGGCGCCGACGGCGCGGCCGAGACGGCGGTGCGGGCCGCCCTCACCGGGCTCCCGCTGGAGCGGTTGCGCGACGCCGGGCTGCTCGACGCCCTGCTCGCGCTGGCCGCCGACGGCACGCCCGGTCACGTCGACCCCCGGGGCGACGGCGACGGCAACGGCCACCCCCGGGGCCACGGCAACGGCCATGGCAACGGCAGTGGCAACGGCGATGGCAACGGCCACACCCCGACCGGGGCCGACGGCTCCGGAACCGACCCCGAGATCGACTCGATGTCCGTGGACGACCTGGTACGGGCCGCACTCGACGACCTGTCCGACCCGTCGCAGAACTGATGGAGCTGACCTGATGAGCACCCCCTCGGAGAAGGTCGTCGTCGCCCTGCGGGCATCGATCAAGGAGACCGAGCGGCTCCGCCGGCAGAACCGGGACCTGCGGGCGGCGTCGAACGAGCCCGTCGCGATCGTCGCCATGGGCTGCCGCTTCCCGGGCGGTGTCACCGACCCGGACGAGCTCTGGCAGCTCGTCGACTCCGGCCGCGACGCCGTGGGCGGGTTCCCCACCGACCGCAACTGGGACCTCGACGCCCTGCACGCCGGGACCGTCGACGACCGCGGCACCGAGGTCAGCCTGCAGGGCGGGTTCCTCGACGGGGTCGCCGACTTCGACCCCGGCTTCTTCGGGATCTCCCCGCGCGAGGCGGTCACCATGGACCCGCAGCAGCGGTTGCTGCTGGAGCTGGCCTGGGAGACCGTCGAACGCGCCGGGCTGGACCCGTCCACGCTGCGCGGCAGCCGCACCGGCGTCTACGTGGGCACCAACGGCCAGGACTACGCGCACCTGCTCATCCGCTCGATGGACGACGCCACCGGCGACATCGGTACCGGCATCGCCGCCGGCGCCGTCTCCGGGCGGCTGTCCTACGAGCTCGGCCTCGAGGGCCCCACGGTCACCGTGGACACCGCCTGCTCGTCGTCGCTGGTGTCGATGCACCTGGCGGCGCAGGCGCTGCGGGCCGGTGAGTGCGGTCTCGCGCTCGCCGGCGGCGTCAACGTGATGGCCACCCCCGGCTCACTGGTCGAGTTCAGCCGCCAGGGCGGGCTGGCCCGCGACGGACGCTGCCGCTCCTTCTCCGACGACGCCGACGGCACCGGCTGGGCCGAGGGCGCCGGACTCGTCCTGCTGGAGCGGCTGTCCGACGCCGTCGCGCACGGGCACCCGGTGCTCGCGGTGCTGCGCGGGTCCGCGGTCAACTCCGACGGCGCCTCCAACGGCTTCACCGCGCCCAGCGGGCGGGCCCAGCAGCGGGTCATCCGCGCGGCGCTGGAGCGGGCCGGTCTCGGGCCGGGCGAGGTCGACGTCGTCGAGGCGCACGGCACCGGCACGGTGCTCGGCGACCCGATCGAGGCCGGCGCGCTGCTGGCCACCTACGGCCGCGACCGCGAGCACCCGCTGCTGCTCGGCTCGGTCAAGTCGAACCTCGGCCACGCCCAGGCCGCGGCCGGGGTCGCCGGCGTGATCAAGATGGTGCAGGCCGTCCGGCACGGCGTCGCCCCGCAGACCCTGCACGTCACCCGGCCCAGCACCCGGGTGGAGTGGACCGAGGGGATCCAGCTGCTCGACCGGGCCCGACCGTGGCCGGAGACCGGGCGGCCCCGGCGCGCCGCCGTCTCCTCGTTCGGGGTGAGCGGCACCAACGCCCACCTCATCCTCGAACAGGCTCCCGAGCCCGAGCCCCCCGCGCAGGACGCACCCCGCCACCCGGACGCGGCCACCCCGCCGTGGCTGCTGTCCGCGCGCAGCTCCGAGGCGCTGGCCGGGCAGGCCCGGCGGCTGCTCGACCACCTCGACGCCCGGCCCGGTGTCCGCCCGCTCGACGTCGCCTGCGCCCTGGCCACCACCCGCACCGCGTTCGAGCACCGGCTCGCCGTCGCCGACCGCGACGCCCTCGCCGCCTGGCTGGACGGCGCCCCCACCCCCGGGACCTGCACCGGCACGGTCACCGGCAGGCCCAGGACGGCGCTGCTGTTCTCCGGGCAGGGCTCGCAGCGTGCCGGAATGGGCTCCGGTCTGGCCCGGCGCTTCCCCGTCTTCGCCGACGCCCTCGCCGAGGTGCTCGACGAGCTCGGCCTGCCCGCCGACGCCCTGGACACCGTCTCCGACGACACCGGGTCGGCGCAGCCCGCGCTGTTCGCCTTCCACGTGGCCCTGTACCGGCTGCTGGGCTCGCTCGGTGTCGTCCCGGACATGGTCGGTGGGCACTCGGTCGGCGAGATCGCCGCCGCACACGTCGCGGGGGTGTTCCCGCTCGCCGATGCCTGCCGGCTGGTCTCCGCCCGCGCCGCGCTGATGGCCGCGCTCCCGCGCGGCGGCGCCATGATCGCGGTCGAGGCCACCGAGGACCAGGTGCGACCGCTGCTGACCCCCGGGGTGGCGATCGCCGCGGTGAACGGCCCGTCCGCGGTCGTGCTGTCCGGCGCGGAGGACGAGGTCGTCGCGATCGCGGGCGGGTTCCGGCACACCCGCCTGCCGGTCTCGCACGCGTTCCACTCGCCCCTGATGGACCCGGTCCTCGACCGGTTCCGGTCGGTCGCCGAGAGCCTGACCTACCGGCGGCCGTCGCTGCCGGTGGTGTCCAACCTGACCGGTGGCCTCGTCGGCGACGAGCTGTGCGACCCGCAGTACTGGGTGCGGCACCTGCGCGGCACCGTCCGCTTCGCCGACGGACTGGCCGCGCTCGCCGCGGCCGGGGCCGGGGTGTTCGTCGAGGCCGGGCCGAGCGGTGCGCTCACCGCGAGCGCCGCGGGCACCGCCGAGCTGGTGCCCACCCTGCGCCGCACCGGCGCCGAGGAGCCCGCGCTGCTGGCCGCCCTGGGCCGGCTGCACACCGCCGGGGTCCCCGTCGACTGGGCGGCGGTCCACGAGGGCACCGGCGCCCGGCCGGTCGACCTCCCGGTCTACGCGTTCGCGCACAGCCGGTTCTGGCCCGAGGTGTCGGTGCGGGTCGCCGACGCCGCCGGCCTCGGCGTGTCCCCGGCCGGGCACCCGCTGCTGGGGGCGGTCACCACCGTCGCCGGGTCCGACGAGGTGCTGCTCACCGGGTCGTTGTCGACCGCCACCCACCCGTGGCTGGCCTCGGCCGACGGTCCCGGGCTGCTCCCCGCCACCGCCGTGCTGGAGCTCGCGCTGCACGCCGCGCACACCGTCGGGGCCGCCGGCGTGGCGGAGCTGACCGTCGACCCGCCGCTGCACCTGCCCGCGGGCACCGCGATGCGGCTGCAGCTGCGCGTCGGCCCGCCGGACGCCGACGGGCACCGCCCGCTGCACCTGCACGCCCGCCCGGACGACGGCACCGAGGGCCCCTGGACCCGGCACGCCACCGGCACCCTCGCCGCGCCCGGAACCACCGGCCCGGCCGCGACCACCGACACCGCGTGGCCTCCGGCCGGTACCGTCGTCACCGACCTCGCCCCGGGCATCGACGAGCTCGCCGCGGCCGGGCTGCCCGCCGCACCCGTCTTCGCCGGTGTGCGGTCGGTCTGGCGCCGCGACGACGACCTGTTCGCCGAGGTCGCGCTGCCCGAGCAGGACGGCGACGCCTGGGGCCTGCACCCGGCGCTGCTGGAGGCCGCGCTGCACCCGGTCGTCCTCGACGGCCCCACCGCGCTGGCCCCCGTCACCTGGCGGGACGTGCGGCTGCACGCCGCGGGCGCGTCGGTGCTGCGGGTCCGCATCACTCGGGACCGCACCGCCGGCGCCGCCGGCACCGACGGCACCGCCACAGCCGCCACCGCGGTACGGCTGACCGCCACCGACGTCACCGGCGCGGCGGTGCTCACCACCGGCCCGGTGACGCTGGGCCCGGCGCCGCGCCCGGACTCCGCGACCACCGCCGCGCACGACGCGGCGGGGCTGCTGCTGCGCACCGACTGGGTGCCGGTCGAGCTCCCCGCCGCCGGCCCGACGGTGCCCGATCCCACGGTGCTCGATCCCACGGTGCTCGATCCCACCGTGCTCGACCTCACCGGCGACCCCTCTGCCGGCGCCGCCGGGGTGCACGCGCTCACCGCGCGGGCGCTGGCGGCGGTCCAGGCCCACCTCGCCGCGGACGGCGACGACACCCGCGCCGGCGGGGGAGCCCTGCTGGTCCGCACCCACGGTGCCACCGGCGGCGACGACCCGGCCGCCGCAGCTGCCTGCGGACTCCTGCGCTCGGCCCAGACCGAGAACCCCGGCCGCATCCTGCTCGTCGACACCGACGACAGCCCCGCCTCCGCCGCGCTGCTCCCGCGGCTGCCCGCGCTGCTCGCGGCGGGGGAGACAGCCGTCGCCGTCCGGGACGGGGCCGTCCGCGCCCCGCGGCTGGTCCCCGCACCCGCTCCCGCGGGCTCCGGCAGCGGACGGCCGTGGGACCCCGAGGGCACCGTCCTGCTGACCGTCGGCACCGGCGGGCTCGGCGCCGAGCTCGCCCGTCACCTCGTCGCGGGCGGGGCCCGCCACCTCACCCTGCTCAGCCGCCGCGGGGCCGGGGCCCCCGGCGCCGCCGACCTCGTCACCGAGCTGGAGCAGGCGGGCGTGCGGATCGTCGTGCACGCGTGCGACGTCGCCGACCGGGCCGCGCTCGCCGCGGTCATCGGCGGGCTGGAGCGCCCTCTCACGGCGGTGGTGCACGCCGCGGGCGTCCTCGACGACGGTGTCGTCGCCGCCCTCACCCCGGAGCGCCTCGACGCGGCGCTCGCCCCCAAGGTCGACGCCGCCTGGCACCTGCACGAGCTCACCGCCGACCTCGACCCGGCCGCGTTCGTGCTCTACTCCTCGGTCTCGGGCATGCTCGGCGCCCCCGGCCAGGGCAACTACGCCGCCGCCAACAGCGCCCTCGACGCGCTCGCCGCGCACCGCCGCGGACACGGCCTGCCCGCCGTCTCACTGGCCTGGGGAGCCTGGGCGCAGGACGCGGGCATGACCGCCACACTCGCCGACACCCGCCGGATCACCGCGGCCGGCGCCCCGATGCTGAGCGTCGAACAGGGCCTCGCCGCGTTCGACGCGGCCCTGCGCCTCGACGAGCCGGTCCTCGCGGTCCTGCCGCGCGCCCTCGCCGCGCCGGCACCGACCGGGGCGGTGCCCGCGCTGCTGCGCGGGCTCGCCGGGACCGGACGCCGCCGCGCCGCCGACGGCCGCGGCGGCACCGCGCACGACTGGGCCGACCGGCTCGCCGGACTCGATCCCGAGGACCGGGCCGACCGGCTCACCGCGCTGGTCCGCGCCGCCGCCGCGGCGGTCCTGGGCTACGACTCGCCCGCCGCGATCACCGACGACGCCGAGTTCCGCCGCCTGGGCGTCGACTCGCTCACCGCGCTGGAGCTGCGCAACCACCTCGCCGCCGCGACCGGGCTGACCCTGCCCGCGACGCTGGTGTTCGACCACCCGACCCCACGTGCGGTCGCCGCGCTGCTGCTCGAGGAGATCCTCGGCGCCACCTCCGTCACGCCAGCCGCGGTCACCCGTACCGCGGACGGTGCGGACCCAATCGTCGTCGTCGGGATGGGCTGCCGTTTCCCCGGCGGCGTGCGTTCGCCCGAGGAGCTGTGGGAGCTGCTCGCACAGGGCCGCGACGTCGTCACCGGGTTCCCCACCGACCGCGGGTGGGCCAACGGCCCGCTGGCCGGGGTCGAGGGCCGTGGTGGGTTCCTCGACTGCGCCACCACCTTCGACCCCGCGGTGTTCGGGATCTCCCCGCGCGAGGCGACCGCGATGGACCCGCAGCAGCGCCAGCTGCTGGAGGTCACCTGGGAGTCCCTGGAGCGGGCCGGCATCGACGCGGCCTCACTGCGCGGCAGCGCCACCGGGGTCTGGGTCGGCACCAACGGCCAGGACTACACGCACCTGGTCGTGCAGTCCGACCAGGACGTCGAGGGACACGCCAGCACCGGGCTGGCCGCCGCGGTCATGTCCGGGCGGCTGTCGTACACCTTCGGCCTGGAGGGGCCCTCGCTGACCGTCGACACGGCTTGCTCGTCGTCGCTGGTCGCGCTGCACCTCGCCGTCCGGTCGCTGCGCAGCGGCGAGACCTCCCTCGCCCTCGTCGGCGGCGTCACCGTGATGTCGACGCCGATGAACTTCGTCGGGTTCGACGCCCAGGGCGGGCTGTCCCCGGACGGTCGCTGCCGCGCCTTCTCCGACGACGCGTCCGGCACCGGCTGGTCCGAGGGTGCGGGCATGCTGGTCCTGGAGCGGCTGTCCGACGCCCGCGCGCACGGACATCCGGTGCTCGCCGTGCTGCGCGGGACCGCGCTCAACTCCGACGGCGCCTCCAACGGGCTCACCGCCCCCAACAGGCCCGCCCAGCAGCGCGTCATCCGCGCCGCCCTGGCCGACGCCGGGCTCGCCCCGGCCGAGGTCGACGCCGTCGAGGCACACGGCACCGGGACGGTGCTCGGGGACCCGATCGAGGCCCAGGCCCTGATCGCCACCTACGGTCGGGACCGCGAGCACCCGCTGCTGCTCGGCACCGTGAAGTCCAACCTCGGCCACACCCAGGGCGCCGCCGGCGTCGCCGGGATGATCAAGTCGGTGCTGGCGCTGCAGCACGCCGAGCTTCCCGCCACCCTGCACGTCGCCGCGCCCACCGGGCACGTCGACTGGGCCGACGGCGCGGTGTCGCTGCTCACCGGACACACGCCGTGGCCCTCGACCGGGCGTCCGCGCCGGATCGGCGTCTCCTCCTTCGGGCTGTCCGGGACCAACGCGCACGTCCTGGTCGAGCAGGCCCCGCCGGAGACGCTGCCGGAGACACCGCCCGAGGTGGCGCCCGCCCCCGACGTGGTGCCCGCGGTCGTGCCGTGGCCGCTGTCGGCCGTCGACGACGAGACCCTCGACGCGCTCGCCGCCCGGGTGACCGCCGCGGGCACCGACCCGCTGGACACCGGCCTGACCCTCGCCACCCGCCGCACCCGCCTGGACCGGCGCGCCGTGCTGCTGGCCGGCCGCGACGGGGCGGCCGCACCCGTCGAGGTCGCCCGCGGCACCGCGGGCGGCGGGCGCCCGGCGCTGCTGTTCTCCGGGCAGGGCGCCCAGCGGGCCGGGATGGGTCGCGAGCTCCACGCCCGCTTCCCGGTGTTCGCCGCGGCCCTCGACGAGGCCCTGGCGGTCCTCGACCCCCGGGTGCGCGAGGTCATGTGGGGCACCGACGCCGACGCACTGGCCGACACCGCGGTCACCCAGCCGGCGCTGTTCGCGGTGGAGACCGCGCTGTACCGGCAGCTGGAGTCCTTCGGGGTCCGCCCGGTCGCCGTCGGCGGCCACTCGGTCGGCGAGATCACCGCGGCCCACGTCGCGGGTGTGCTCTCGCTCGCCGACGCCGCCGCCCTGGTCACCGCCCGCGCCACGCTCATGGCGGAGCTGCCCGCGGGGGGCGTGATGGTGGCGCTGCGGGTCACCGAGGACGCCGCCCGGGCCGCGCTGGCGGCCGAGGGGACCGCACTCGCCGACGTCGCCGCCGTGAACGGACCTCGTTCGGTGGTGCTCTCCGGCGAGGCCGCCGCCGTCGAGGCGGTCCGCGCCCGGCTCGGCGTCGAGGGCACCCGGCTGCCGGTGTCGCACGCGTTCCACTCGCCGCTGGTCGAGCCGGTGCTGGAGCGGTTCGCCGGTGTCGTCGCCGGGCTGCGCCTGTCCGCGCCGCGGATCCCGGTGCTGTCCGGGACCGCCGGTGCCCTCGCCGGGGACGAGATCACCGACCCCGCGTACTGGGTGCGGCACGTGCGGGCCACGGTGCGGTTCGCCGACGTCGTCGACGCCGCGCGCGCCGCCGGGGCGGACACGCTGCTGGAGGTCGGTCCGGACGCCGTGCTGGCACCGTTGGCCGACGGGATCGTCCCGACGCTGCGCCGCGACCGGGACGAGGAGACCGCGCTCGCCACCGCGCTCGCCCGGCTCCACGTGGCGGGCGGGCCCGTGCGGTGGGGCCCGTGGTTCGACGGGACCGGGGCCCGGCCGGTGGACCTGCCGGTCTACCCGTTCCGCCGGGACCGGTACTGGCTCGACCCCGCCGCCCGCGCCAGCGGCGCCGACCCGGGGGAGTCCGCGTTCTGGGCCGCTGTCGAGCAGGGCGACCTGGAGTCGCTGGCCGCCACCCTCGACCTGGACGACGACGCGGTCTCCGCGGTCGTCCCGGCGCTGTCGGCCTGGCGCCGCCGCCGCCGCGCCGAGGGCGCCGTCGACGCCGTCCGGTTCCGCGAGACCTGGGAGCCGGTCACCCCCGCCGCCCCCGCGCGACCGGGCCGGGTCCTGCTGGTCGCCCGGACCGCCGACCCCGGCACCGATCCCGACACCGCCGCCGTGGCCGCGGCGCTGCGCGACGCCGGTGCGACGGTGGCCGGGCCGGTCGCCGTCGACGACGTGGCGCTCGCCGACCGCGGCGCGCTGGCCGCCCTGGTCGGCCCGGCCGGGGCCGGCGCGGACCGCCTCGTGTCCCTGCTCGGTCTGCACCCCGACGCGCACACCGCGCTCACCGGCACCCTCACCCTCGTCCAGGCCCTCGGCGACGCCGGTGTCGACGCGCCGCTGTGGACACTCACCCGCGGCGCCGTCGGCACCGGTGGCGCCGACCCCGCTCCGGTCCCGGAGCGCGCCGCGCTCTGGGGGCTCGGCCGGGTCGCGGCGCTCGAGCACCCCACCCGCTGGGCCGGGCTCGCCGACCTGCCCGCCGACCTCGACGGCCGGGCCGCCCGCCGGCTCGTCGCCGTCCTCACCGGTGCGGGTGAGGAGGACCAGGTCGCGGTGCGCGACAACGGCGTGCTGGGGCGGCGGCTGGTCACCTACCCGGTCGGCGCCACCGCCGAGGCCCCGGCTCCCGGCTGCGTCCTGGTCACCGGCGGCACCGGTGCGCTCGGCGCGCATGTGGCCCGTGACCTCGCCCGTCGCGGCACCCGCCGGCTGGTGCTGCTGGGCCGCCGCGGCCCCGACGCCGCCGGAGCGGCCGAGCTGTCCGCCGAGCTGACCGCGCTCGGCGCCGAGCCGGTCTTGGTCGCCGCCGACGTCACCGACCGCGACGCACTGGCCCGCGTGCTCGACGCACACCCCGTCGACGGCGTCGTGCACGCCGCGGGTGTCCTCGACGACGGCGCGCTCGACTCCCTGACCCCGGACCGGTTCGACACGGTGTGGCGGACCAAGGTCACCGCCGCGCGGCTGCTCGACGAGCTGACCCGGGACCACCCGGTCGCGCTGTTCGTCCTGTTCTCCTCGGTCGCCGGCGCGGTCGGCAACCCCGGCCAGGGCAACTACGCCGCAGCCAACGCCGCCCTGGACGCGCTCGCGGCGGCCCGCCGCGCCGACGGCCTGCCGGCGGTGTCGGTGGCCTGGGGGGCATGGGCCGGCGACGGCATGGCCGCCGGCGACGACGCGGACCGGGCCCGTCGCCGCTCCGGCTCCACCGCGCTCGACCCGGCGCTGGCCCTGTCCGCGCTGTGGCGCTCGGCCGACGGCCCGGCCGCCGCCCCGGTGGTCGCCGAGCTGGCCCGCCCGCAGCTGCTCACCTCGCTGCTGTCGCTGCGCCCGTCGCCGCTGCTGTCGGCGCTGCCCGGCGCCCGGGCCGCCGCGGACGCGGCCGCCGCGGCCCGCCGGGACACCGAGCGGGCCGGCGGGGAGATGCGCGCCCGGCTGTCCGGGCTGCGCGGCACCGACCGGATCGAGCCGGTCCTGGACCTGGTGCGCGCCACCGCCGCCGCCGTGCTCGGCCACACCGGGACCGACCGGATCCCCGCCGAGCGCCCGTTCCGTGACCTCGGGATCGACTCGCTCACCGCGGTGGAGCTGCGCGACCGGCTCGCCGCCGTCACCGGGCTCGCCGTGCCCGCCGCGCTGGTGTTCGACCACCCCACCCCGCGGGCGGTGGCCCGGCACCTGCTCGACGAGCTCGACCCGGCCGGTGACGCTGCCGATGACGCCGCGGCCCCGACCACGTCCGTGGCCGGCCCGGACGACCGGAACGACCCGGTCGTCGTCGTCGGCGCGGCCTGCCGGTTCCCCGGCGGCATCGCCTCGCCCGAGGACCTCTGGACCGTCCTCACCGAGGGCCGCGACGTGATCGGCCCGTTCCCCACCGACCGCGGCTGGGACCTCGCGGCGCTGGCCGGCGACGGCCCCGGCGCCAGCGCGACCGCCCGGGGCGGGTTCCTCGACGGCGTCGCCGACTTCGACGCCGCGTTCTTCGACATCTCCCCGCGCGAGGCGCTCGCCATGGACCCCCAGCAGCGGCTGCTGCTGGAGACGTCCTGGGAGTCCCTGGAGCGCTCCGGCACCGAACCGACGAGCCTGCGCGGATCCCGGACCGGGGTGTTCGTGGGCACCAACGGGCAGGACTACCAGCGCGTCGTCCTCGGCTCCCGAGAGGACCTGGAGGGCCACGCCGGCACCGGGCTGGCCGCCAGCGTCATCTCCGGGCGCCTGTCCTACGCGCTCGGGCTGGAGGGGCCCGCCGTCACCGTCGACACCGCGTGCTCCTCGGCGCTGGTCGCGCTGCACCTCGCCGCCCAGGCGCTGCGGGCCGGCGAGTGCGACCGTGCCCTGGTCGGCGGGGTCACCGTGATGGCCACCCCGACCTCGTTCGGCGGGTTCTCCCGGCAGGGCGGGCTCGCCGCCGACGGCCGCGTGAAGGCCTTCTCCGACGACGCCGACGGCACCGCCTGGTCCGAGGGCGCGGCCGTGGTCGTCGTGGAGCGGCTCTCCGAGGCCCGCCGGCACGGCCATCCCGTGCTCGCGGTGCTCCGCGGCTCGGCGGTCAACTCCGACGGCGCCTCCAACGGGCTCACCGCCCCGAACGGGCCGTCCCAGCAGCGGGTCATCCGGGCCGCGCTCGCCGCGGCCGGGCTCGACGCCGCCGACGTCGACGTCGTCGAGGCGCACGGCACCGGCACCGCACTCGGCGACCCGATCGAGGCGCAGGCACTGCTGGCCACCTACGGCCGCGCCGACCGCGACGCGCCGTTGCGGCTCGGCTCGGTGAAGTCGAACATGGGCCACACCCAGGCCGCCGCCGGCATGGCCGGGCTGCTCAAGATCGTCCTCGCGATGCGGCACGGGGAGCTGCCCCGCACCCTGCACGTCGAGCGACCCACCGGCCGGGTGGACTGGGCCGACCGGATCGCGCTGCTCACCGAGCCGCGCCCGTGGCCAGCCGGCGGACGCACCCGCCGCGCCGGGCTCTCCTCGTTCGGCATCAGCGGCACCAACGCCCACGTGGTGCTGGAGGAGCCGCCGCCCGGGGAACCGGCTCCGGCCCGCCCCGGGCCGGAGGACGCGCTCGTCCCGTGGCCGGTCTCCGCCCGCAGCGCGCGCTCCCTGCAGGAGCGGGTCGCGCAGCTGCACGCCCTCGACCCGGCCGGCCCCGGCGCCCGGTCCGACATCGGCGCCGCGCTGGCCGCCACCCGGGCGGTGCACGAGCACCGCGCCGTGTTCGCCGCGGGCCCGGACGGTCTCATCGAGCTGGCCAGCGGCGTCGCCGGGGAGCCGGGCACCGCGGTCCTGTTCTCCGGGCAGGGCAGCGTCCGGCTCGGTGCGGGCCGCGAGCTGCACGCCCGCTTCGACGTCTGGCCCGGCACCTCGTCGACGGCGGCGCGCGGCACCTGACCCTGGTCAGCCGCCGCGGCCCGGACGCGCCCGGCGCGGCCGAGCTCGTCGCCGACCTGCGGGCGGGCGGGGCGCAGGTCGCGGTGCACGCCTGCGACGTCGCCGACCGCGACGCTCTCGCCGCGGTGCTCGCCGGTCTGGAGCGGCCGCTGACCGCGGTGGTGCACGCGGCCGGGATCCTCGACGACGGCGTCGTCGGCTCGCTCACCCCGGAGCGGCTCGACCGCGTGCTCGCCCCCAAGGTCGACGCCGCCTGGCACCTGCACGAGCTGACCGCCGGGCTCGACCTCACCGCGTTCGTCCTCTACTCCTCGGTCTCGGGGGTCATGGGTAGCGCCGGGCAGGGCAACTACGCCGCGGCCAACGGCTACCTCGACGCACTGGCCCAGCACCGCCGCGGGCTCGGGCTCCCCGCCGTCTCCCTGGCCTGGGGTGCCTGGGCGCCGACCACCGGCATGACCGCGGCGCTCGACGCCGCGGCCCTGGAACGGATGGAACGGTCCGGGATGCCGCCGCTGTCGCTCGAGCAGGGCCTCGCCCTCTACGACGCGGCCACCCTGGTCGACGACCCGGTCGTCGTCCCCGCCCGGGTCACCGCGGGCAGCGGTGCCGGACCGGCACCGGACGCCGCGACCGTGCCGCCGCTGCTGCGCGGCCTGGTCCGCACCCGGCGCACCGCCGCGGGCGGCGGGGACGGCCGCGCCAGGGACCGGCTCACCGGCCTCGCCGCCGACGACCGGCCGGACGCGGTCCGCGCCCTGGTCCGCGCCGAGACCGCGGCCGTGCTCGGACACGCCTCGCCCGAGGGCCTCGACGGCACCGCCGAGTTCCGCCAGCTCGGACTCGACTCGCTGACCGCGGTCGAGCTGCGGAACCGGCTCACCGCCGGCACCGGGCTGAGCCTGCCCGCCACGCTCGTCTTCGATTACCCGACACCCGACGCGCTCGCCGCGCACCTGCTCGGCGAGCTCTTCGGCGACCCGGATGCCCCCGCGGACACCTCGGCCGCCGCACCGGCCCGCGCCACCGACGACGACCCCGTCGTCGTGGTCGGGATGAGCTGCCGGTTCCCCGGCGGTGTCCGGTCCCCGGAGGACCTGTGGCAGCTCCTCGTGGAGGAGCGCGACGCCACCGGTCCGCTGCCCACCGACCGCGGCTGGGACCTCGCCGCGCTGGCCGGCCAGGGGCCGGGCTCCAGCGCGACGGCCCGCGGCGGCTTCCTCGACTCGATCGCCGAGTTCGACCCGGAGTTCTTCGGGATCTCCCCGCGCGAGGCGCTGTCGATGGACCCGCAGCAGCGGCTGGTGCTCGAGGCGTCCTGGGAGGCGTGCGAGCGCGCCGGGATCGATCCGACCGCCCTGCGCGGCACCCCGACCGGGGTGTTCGTCGGCACCGGCGGCGCCGAGTACGCGCACCTGCTGTTCGGCTCGCCGGAGAGCATGGAGGGCTACTCCGGGACCGGCACCTCGGCCAGCGTCACCTCCGGCCGGGTGGCCTACGCCCTGGGCCTGGAGGGCCCCGCGATGACCGTCGACACCGCGTGCTCCTCGGCGCTGGTGGCGCTGCACCTCGGCGCGCAGTCGCTGCGCGCCGGCGAGTGCTCGCTGGCCCTCGCCGGTGGCGTGCAGCTCATGTCTACCCCCGGCGCCTTCATGGAGTTCACCCAGCAGGGCGGCCTCGCCCCGGACGGCCGGTGCAAGCCCTTCTCCGACGACGCCGACGGCACCGCCTGGTCCGAGGGCGTCGGCGTGATCGTGCTGGAGCGGCTGTCCGACGCCCGCCGCCGCGGCCACGAGGTCCTCGCGGTGCTGCGCGGCTCCGCGGTGAACTCCGACGGCGCCTCCAACGGGCTGACCGCCCCGAACGGGCCCGCCCAGCAGCGGGTCATCCGGGCGGCCCTGGCCGCGGCCGGGCTGACCGCAGCCGAGGTGGACGCGGTCGAGGCGCACGGCACCGGCACGGTGCTCGGCGACCCGATCGAGGCCCACGCGCTGCTGGCGACCTACGGGCGGGGGGAGCGCGAGCACCCGCTGCTGCTCGGGTCGGTCAAGTCCAACCTCGGCCACACCCAGGCCGCCGCCGGCGCGGTCGGCGTGGTCGCCACGGTGCAGGCGCTGCGGCACGGCGAGCTGCCCCGCACCCTGCACGTCACCGAGCCCTCCGGCCACGTGGACTGGTCGTCCGGGGCGGTGCGGCTGCGCACCGAGCGGACCCCGTGGCCGGACACCGGGCGGCCCCGCCGGGCCGCGGTGTCCTCGTTCGGGATCAGCGGCACCAACACCCACGTCGTGCTGGAGGCCGCACCCGAGCCGCCGCCCGTCGCGGAGCCCGCGGCCGGGCAGGTGACCCCCCAGGGCCCCGGCAAAGTCGTGATGGGTGGGTCCTGAGCTGCGGTGATGTGGGGGGTGGGGGTGGGTGCGGACACAGGCTTGGCGTGATCATGAGGGTGTCGAATCCTTGCTCACGTCAGGAAGCCTGTGTCCGCAGTGTCAGTGTCTCCGATCGTTGCTGCTCTGGAAGGCCTGGAGGTCGGTCCTGACGCGGGGAGAGCCGCGCCGGTCGGTGAGGCGGCGGGGTTGTCGCTGGTGGAGGCCCTGTCGCGAGTGCCGGACCCGCGGAAACCACGCGGTGTCCGCCACGGTGTCCTCGCGGTGTTGCTACTGGGGGCGTGCGCGGTGTTGGCGGGGGCCCGGTCGTTCACCGCGATCGCCGAGTACGCCCATGACGTCGGCCGCGCCGTGCTGGACGTGCTCGGGGTGGGCGCGGTCGCTCCGCACGAGTCGACCATCCGCCGGGTCCTGCAACGGGTCGACGCCTCGGCGCTGGAGGCGGCGTTGCAGTCCTGGGTGTTGCCCCAGCTCAGCGCCCAGCCGGCGGCGGAGGGCACACCCCGGCGAGAACAGCGTCGCGTGCTGGCCTTGGACGGCAAGACCCTGCGCGGCGCCCGCGTCCGTGCCGCCGACGGCAGGGTCTGGCTCCCGCATCTGGTGTCGGTGCTCGACCAGACCAGCGGTGGCGTGCTCGGCCAGGTTCAGGTCGCAGAGAAGGGCAGCGAGATCACCGCGTTCACCGCGCTGCTCGACCCCCTCGACCTCGACGATGTACTGGTCACCGCGGACGCTCTGCACACCCAGCGAGCCCACGCCGACTACCTACACCGCCGCGGCGGGCACTACCTGATGACGATCAAAGCGAACCAGCCCACGCTGCTGGCACGGGTACGGGCGCTGCCCTGGACCCAGATCGGCGTCGCTGATCGTCAACGCGGGCGTGGGCACGGCCGCGTCGAGACCCGCACGATCAGCGTGGTCAGCCTGCACCCCTGTCCCGACCTGGGCGCAGAGTTCTTCCCCCACGCATCCCAGGCGATCAAGCTGGTGCGCCGGCGTCGCCCACTGCGGCCTGGCGGGAAGTGGAGAACCGAGACCGCCTACGCGATCACCAGCCTGACCAGCACCGACGCCGATCCAGGACTGCTCGCCCGCTGGATCCGTGGGCACTGGTCGATCGAGAATCGCCTGCACTGGGTCCGTGATGTCTGCTTCGACGAAGACCGCGCCACCGCCCACACCGGTCACGCCCCGCAGGTCATGTCGGCGTTGCGGAACCTCGCGATCACCGCGCTACGCCTGCACGGCGTCAGCAACATCGCCGCAGCACTCCGCCACCACGCCCGCGACCCCCATCGACCACTGACCACCTACAAGATCATCTAGCGACTTTGCCGGGGCCCTGGCTCCGCGGTCGCCCTGGGCGAGAGTCCTGTGCCTTTTATGGTGCCTTTTCATGCGAGCTTCCCGCGCTTATTATTACGGACGGGCGTCTCCTTCCGTACAGGGGAGGCAGTGGCGCCTGTTTCGGCGTCCACTCTGCTGGAGCTGCGACTTCAGAGGGTGTCGCAGGATGGGTTTAGCATTTGCCTGCTCGGGGTTTGGGTGCGTGCAGGAGTAGGGTGTCCGCCCGATGCGCGGACCGGCGTGCGCGGGGTCTGTTGCGCCGTCGTTGGGGTCGTGCGCCCTCGGCGCTGTCGGCCCGGGAGGGGCCCCGTAATTCCCGAGAGGGACTTTGTTTCTCCCGAGAGAGCCCAAGATCGTTTCCGGGGGCGTCTTCTGGACTTACCCCTGGGTGTTCTCGGGTTGGTCATTGCTGTGACCTGCTGTTGTGTGGGTGGTGGAGTGAGTCCCGGTGGGTCGGGCTGGCGCCCGACACGTCAACCACCCTGCTTCGCTGACGGCCGGTCGAGGTGTCGGGCGCCAGCCCGACCCACCGGGAGGGTGGTCGCGGAGCGGCCATGATCATCAGTACGTAGTTCCATGCTTTGAGAGAAGGAAGGTCAAGGTCAACTGACTGCGGCAAGGGTGGGTGGTTTGAGCTGGTTTGGGCGTATCTGTCCGTAGTGTTGCACGTAGAGTGTTTATGTGATCACGTTGTGTATGCGTCGGGTATGCAACAAGGGCGGGGTTGTGCGTCTGCGTCGGAGACGGGACTGATTAGGTTCGCCGCGTGAGGAGTCGTACTTGGCGAATGATGTCCCGTTCCGGGGTAGTTCTGATTGTAGTGCTGGCGTGTTTGCTTTCCGTGGTGGGAGTCTCCGCTGCGGCGAGTGAGGCGCCAGAGGTGGGGGTAATGGCGGCGCGTCCGAAGCCGCCGGTGTCGTATCAGGCGTACGTGCGGAAGGTTTTTAAGAATTCTGTCGGCGGGCCGGTGTTCTACCGGAGGGGCTACTGGTATGCGGAGACCCCGAACGAGGGGTTCGGCTACGACAAGGTTTTCTGGAAGCATAATATCAAAAATGATCAGGTGGTGGCCGCCGTGGTGGGCGGCCCGATGCAGGTTATCAACAAGGGAAATAATAGGTGGAACCACCGGGGCGGATTCGACCGCCGAGTATGTAAGATTAGTGGCTGCACAGTAGTCGAGAGAGTGCGGGTCCTGGTCGCGATTGATTACAATCCTTTCTGGCTTGCTCCGAAGTCGGGAATGTTCGGAGTGGTGACTGCGTTTTGTGAGCTTGGGAAGGATCGGCCTCGCTGTCCTGAGTGGATCAATCAGGTTTTTGGCGGTCCGGCTCGGTCGACTCCAGGAGTGAATCCCGGTCAGGAGAAAGAGCAGATTGTGTATAAGGGTTCGGATGGGGAGCGGGTCATGTATGAGGGTCCGCTAGTGGCGAATCCCGGCCAGGAGGAGGAGCAGGTCGTCTACAATGGCCCGTATTCTGGCCCGTATTCTGGCCCGGGAGGGGTGGGGTGACTGATCCTGGTGATGTGGAGTTCGCGGATGTTGAGGCGGAGGGATGGGCCGCTGCCGTAGGGCATAGCTTTGTTGAGGCAGCGCGTCTCTGGGTTGCTGAGGGGGTTGATGGTCGCAGCGAGCTGACTATTGAGGAGTGCTGGATATCCTGCGATTTGTCGTTACTGTTCACTTATCATCTCGATAGGGATTCGCTGGGTGGTCGGTTCGCGAACCTGCACATTTGTCCATTGACCGGATATCCCTTGCATTTGGTTCAGCGAGGAGTGTCGTACTCCGCTGGCACGTATGCGATGAACCTGTTTGATGGCGTACCGGTTGGTGTCGGCGTGCCCAGGATCGAGTGGACAAGTCTTGATGGTCGGCGGTGGTGGGGGGACGTACCGGAGCGGGGCTGGGTGGATGCGGTGTTCGGCCCTCGGGCGGTGTCGATTCGGTAGTGGTCGTGGGCAAGTCGATCCGGACCGGAGCCCCTGGGCGGGTGGGTCCCGCAGAGCGGGTCGCTGCGCTGAGCCGAACAACCCCAGGCTGCCGCGCCGCTTCCGGTCCCCACCCGCCAGAGCGGGCTCCGTTCCGGATCGACTTGCCCACGAACCACCCGGCGCAGTGACCACTCACGACAAGCCGGCCTCACGCAGATGACGGACGCTCCGCCGTCCATTCTAAAGGAGAGTCCGGATCCCATTCCCCTTCCACGGGAGGAGGAAAGGAATCAACGAATAACTCGACAACCCCGCTTCGGCGGCGAAACCCAAGTGAGCGCGTATAATTGCGCCCGCCGCCATGGTCGACTGAAATCTCTTCCAAGATGTTCACGGCGACCATCCCGAGGGCACTCTCCTCAGAGTCTTTTACGGTCCCTACTGGGAAGCCCTTCATTCTTTCGTCGACATACTCATTGATCTCTACCGGGGGTGCAACTAGCACTACCCCCAGCGGGTGGGACTTGTCTGCTGAGGGCAAGAGCCTGTATGAATCTCTTTTCCCGTGCCTAATGAACCTAAAACCCGCCTCTCTCAGGAAAGAGAAGATCCACTCTCTGCGATCGCATGCGTCCACTATCAACACCCCCTGTTGTCGGGAAATGCGGATCGAATTACATTCGATCCGTTCTCGGTGAACATCTTGAACTGCTGCTGACGGACAGTCTGATTCGTCCGGTTATTCCTCAAGAACAGAACGCGCACTCGGCATGTTTGATCCCCGTTCGCAGGCTTAAGAGAATCGGGGTCCTTCAGCATGGAGTCGATGGCGAGATCGGCAACATCCCTCCAGTTAGTTCCCGTGCCAGCGGCCATGCGTTCAAAGTCGAGTCGGTGTCGCGAAAGGATGTGCCGATACCCTCTATCTAGGTTGCCGCACAGCAGCTGATACCTAGCGCGAGGAACCTGCGTTGTGAACTCCCGGACGAGCTTCGTTTCAGGGGTGGTTCTGCCGCAAGCACCCCAAGGGGGAGCTGGAGGCGGAGGTTGCGCTTTATTGCCCACGCTCTTGAAACCAGGTGCCACCCCAGCGAGCGAACTGACACTCACTGAACGCTCCGCAACCTCAGCCGCAGCAACCCCTGTAACCGCACCCATCGAAACAACCACAACTAACGCTGCCCCGGCAACACGACACGCGAACTTCTTCGTTCTCACGAACGCATCCGAACACGCCCCCCCCCCCATTAGTCAAGAACCACTACCCGAAGTAATCACATGAACACGCTCAGCTACTACGGACAGATATACCCAAACCAGCCCAAACCGCCCACCCTGCCGCAGTCAGTTGACCTTGGCCTTGACCTTTCTTCTCTCAAAGCATGGAACTACGTACTGATGACCATGGCCGCTCCGCGACCACCCTCCCGGTCAGGGCCCCGGCAAAGTCGTGATGGGTGGGTCCTGAGCTGCGGTGATGTGGGGGGTGGGGGTGGGTGCGGACACAGGCTTGGCGTGATCATGAGGGTGTCGAATCCTTGCTCACGTCAGGAAGCCTGTGTCCGCAGTGTCAGTGTCTCCGATCGTTGCTGCTCTGGAAGGCCTGGAGGTCGGTCCTGACGCGGGGAGAGCCGCGCCGGTCGGTGAGGCGGCGGGGTTGTCGCTGGTGGAGGCCCTGTCGCGAGTGCCGGACCCGCGGAAACCACGCGGTGTCCGCCACGGTGTCCTCGCGGTGTTGCTACTGGGGGCGTGCGCGGTGTTGGCGGGGGCCCGGTCGTTCACCGCGATCGCCGAGTACGCCCATGACGTCGGCCGCGCCGTGCTGGACGTGCTCGGGGTGGGCGCGGTCGCTCCGCACGAGTCGACCATCCGCCGGGTCCTGCAACGGGTCGACGCCTCGGCGCTGGAGGCGGCGTTGCAGTCCTGGGTGTTGCCCCAGCTCAGCGCCCAGCCGGCGGCGGAGGGCACACCCCGGCGAGAACAGCGTCGCGTGCTGGCCTTGGACGGCAAGACCCTGCGCGGCGCCCGCGTCCGTGCCGCCGACGGCAGGGTCTGGCTCCCGCATCTGGTGTCGGTGCTCGACCAGACCAGCGGTGGCGTGCTCGGCCAGGTTCAGGTCGCAGAGAAGGGCAGCGAGATCACCGCGTTCACCGCGCTGCTCGACCCCCTCGACCTCGACGATGTACTGGTCACCGCGGACGCTCTGCACACCCAGCGAGCCCACGCCGACTACCTACACCGCCGCGGCGGGCACTACCTGATGACGATCAAAGCGAACCAGCCCACGCTGCTGGCACGGGTACGGGCGCTGCCCTGGACCCAGATCGGCGTCGCTGATCGTCAACGCGGGCGTGGGCACGGCCGCGTCGAGACCCGCACGATCAGCATGGTCAGCCTGCACCCCTGTCCCGACCTGGGCGCAGAGTTCTTCCCCCACGCATCCCAGGCGATCAAGCTGGTGCGCCGGCGTCGCCCACTGCGGCCTGGCGGGAAGTGGAGAACCGAGACCGCCTACGCGATCACCAGCCTGACCAGCACCGACGCCGATCCAGGACTGCTCGCCCGCTGGATCCGTGGGCACTGGTCGATCGAGAATCGCCTGCACTGGGTCCGTGATGTCTGCTTCGACGAAGACCGCGCCACCGCCCACACCGGTCACGCCCCGCAGGTCATGTCGGCGTTGCGGAACCTCGCGATCACCGCGCTACGCCTGCACGGCGTCAGCAACATCGCCGCAGCACTCCGCCACCACGCCCGCGACCCCCATCGACCACTGACCACCTACAAGATCATCTAGCGACTTTGCCGGGGCCCTGGGTGACCCCCGCCGTGGTGGCGCTGCCGGTGTCCACCCGGCACCCCGACGTGCTCGACACGGCCCTCGACGACGTGCGGGCCGCGGTGCGCGACCGGCGCCCGGTCGACGTCGCGTACTCCCTGGTGCACGGCCGCGCGCGCTTCGAGCACCGCGCCGTCCTGCTCACCGGGCCCGAGGGCGGGAGCCTCGCCGAGGTCGCGCGGGGGACCGCGACGCACCGCACGCTGGCCCTGCTGTTCTCCGGGCAGGGCACCCAGCGCCCTGGGATGGGGAGCGGGCTGTCCGCCCGCTTCCCGGTCTTCGCCGAGACCCTCGAGGACGTGCTGGGCCGGCTCGGCGCCACGATCCCCGACGACCCGGAGGAGCTGCGCCGCACCGGGATCGCCCAGCCCGCGCTGTTCGCGCTGCAGGTCGCCCAGTACCGGCTCGTCGAGTCCTGGGGCATCCGCCCCGCCCTGCTCGGCGGGCACTCGGTCGGTGAGATCGCGGCCGCACACGTCGCCGGGGTGTTCTCCCTCGACGACGCCTGCACCCTCGTCGCCGCCCGGGCCCGGCTGATGGAGGCCCTGCCCGCGGGCGGCGCGATGGTCGCGGTCGCCGCCCCGGAGGAGACGGTCACACCGCTGCTGACCCCGCGCACCGCGATCGCCGCGGTGAACGGCCCGGCCTCGGTGGTGGTCGCCGGCGACGACGCCGAGGTGACCGCGATCGCCGCCACGCTCGCCGGCGCCGGGCACAGGACTAGCCGTTTGCCGGTCGGACATGCGTTCCACTCACCCCTGATGGAACCGGTGCTGGCGGAGTTCGCGACGGTCGTGGAGGGCCTGGCCCTGCACGCGCCGCGCGTCCCCCTGCTCACCGGTGGCGACGACGACGTGACCGACCCCGGGTTCTGGGTGCGTCATGTCCGCGACACGGTCCGCTTCGCCGACACCGTCGCCCGGCTGTCCGACCGCGGCGCGACGGCGTTCCTGGAGCTCGGCCCGGACGGTGTGCTCACCGCGCTCGCCGCCGACCTCACCGGCGAGAGCGCCGTGCTCACCCCGCTGCTGCACGCCGACCGGCCCGAGGAGACGACCGCGCTCACCGCGCTCGCCCGGCTGCACGTCGCCGGCGTCGACGTCGACTGGGCCCCGGTGCTCGCCGGCACCGGCGCACGCACCGTCGACCTGCCCACCTACCCGTTCCGGCACCGCCGGTTCTGGCCGGCGACGGGCGCGGCCCCCGCCGACGCGGGCGGCCTCGGCCAGGAACCTGCCGGGCACCCGCTGCTCGGTGCCGCGGTCACCGTCGCGGACGGGGGTTGTGTCCTCACCGGGCGGCTCACCGCGGCCGCGGTGCCGTGGGCGGGCGGCGACGGCCCGGCCGAGCTGCCGTCGGCCACGCTCGTCGAGCTGGCCGTGCAGGCCGGCGACCGGGTCGGCTGCGACCGGGTCGCCGAGCTCACCGTGCACACCCCGCTCGTCGTCCCGGCCACCGGAGCGCTCGCGCTGCAGGTCCGCGCCGGCGACGACGACGGGTCCGGGCGCCACCCGGTCACCGTCCACTCCCGCACCGGGGACGCCCCGTGGGTCGCGCACGCCACCGGCGTGCTCGCCGGACCCGGCCCCGACGGTTACGAGGTGCCCGCCGTCCTCCCGCAGCCGACCGGGACCGCCGAGGAGATCGCCCCGGACGGTGCGCTCCCGGCGGACGGCCCGGTCTCGGTCCGCGGAGCGTGGCGGACCGACGACGGCGTCCTCGTCGAGATCGCGCTGGTGGAGACCCCGGGCCGGGGGCCGGTCGGCTGGGGACTGCACCCCGCGCTGCTCGACGCGGCCGTGCGCATCGCCGCCGCCGACGCCGGGGAGCCCGCCCTGCGGGCCACCGCCTGGCACGACGCACGGCTGCACGCCACCGGCGCCACCGTGCTGCGGGTCGCCCTGCGCCCCGACGGCACCGGCGGCGTGCGGATCTCGGCCCACGACGGCGCGGGCGCCCCGGTCCTCACCGTGGCCGCCACCCTCGCCGTCCCCGACGGGACGCCCGTGCGCCCATCGCGCGGCGCCGGGGCGCTGCTGCGCACCGACTGGGTCCCGGCCGAGGACCTCGCCCCGGTCGACGTGGCGCGCTGGGCGGTGCTGGACCCCACCCCGGCCGGCGCCGAGCCGGACGTCGCCCGCACGGTGGCCGAGGCGCTGACCGGGACGGGACGCGAGGTCGGCGTGGTGGCCACGGTCGACGCGGTGCCCGACGGCACCGGCATGCTCGTGGTGCCGCTGCCCGCGAACACCGACGGGTCCGTCCCCGGACGTGCCCGCGCGCTGGCCCATCGCACGCTCGGCGTCGTCACCGACCGGCTGGCCACCGAGCGCCCCGACCTGACGGTGCTGTTCCTGACCCGCGGCGGCGTCGCCGCCGCACCGGACGAACGGCTCGCCGACCCGGCCACCGGCACCGTGTGGGGGCTGGCCCGCTCGGCCCGTTCCGAGCCCCCCGGCGTCTTCGCCGTCGCCGACACCGACGCCGGGTCGCTCGCCGCGCTCGCCACCCTCCCCGCCCTGCTCACGGCGGGGGAGACCGAGTTCGTCCTGCGCGACGGCGCGGTCCGGGTGCCCCGGCTCGCCCCGGCCGACGGACCCACCGACGGCACCGGGGACGGCCCGGTGCCCGGCTGGGACCCGGACGGGACCGTGCTCGTCACCGGCGGCACCGGCGGCCTGGGCGCCGAGCTGGCCCGGCACCTGGCCGGCCGGGGCCACCGCAACCTGCTGCTGGTCTCGCGCCGCGGCCCGGACGCCCCCGGCGCCCTGGAGCTGAGGGCCGAGCTCGCCGCGCACGGCGCGGAGGTCACCGTGGCCGCGGCCGACACCGCCGTGCGGGCCGACCTGGCCGCCGTGCTCGCGGCGGTCCCGGCCGAGCACCCGCTGACCGCGGTGGTGCACACCGCCGGAGGCTTATTCAGGCTCCGTCAGGTAAGTGTGTAGAAGATGAGTCCGATGACTGCCGAGATTGTCGTTTTAAATGTGGCGTAGGGCCGCCGGTAGTCTGTGTGGAGAACTTTCCACGTTTTGATATGAGCGATGACTCGTTCGATGGTGGCGCGTGTGTGGTTGAGGCTCTTGTTGAATGTTTTTTGCCAGTTGAGAAGTTCCCGGCCGGGTGGTTTTTTGAACGGGGTGAGCATGCCGCGCCCGATGTATCCTTTATCGCCGATCGGGGGGTATGTGGCGAGGTGGTCGAGGGCGCCGGATTGGTCGAGGCAATATAGGTCGTGTCGGGAGCCTGGGGTCGGGTCGGAGATCCACGACAGCTGCCCTTCCAGGGTGGCTGCGACCTGGACGACGACGCCGGTGGTGCGATGCTTGCCCGACCACAGACCCGGCACCGCGGCCCATGACCAGCAGGGCAGCAAGGTTCCATCGATGATGTACTGCCGATCGGCACGAAGCTCCTCTGCCGTCGGAACGACACTCCGCAGCGCCTGTGCCAGCAACGGTGTCACCCCCGTGATCGCTCGACTAACCGTCGACTGCGACACCCCATAGGTTTCCGCCAACTCCCACTGCACACGATTCCCGCGCAGATACGCCAACGTGATCACCACCGACCAGAACAACCCCAGAACCGGCGGCCAAGACAAACGTGCCTCCGTCGCGTCCCGCTGATCCTGCTCATACACTATAGCGACAAGATCCTGAATTTCATCACGCCGGAAACCAGTGGTATAGTACATACTGCGGCAGCCCGTTCATCTCGGATTGATTCGGCAAACCAATATTCGCGATGGACGGGCTGTCGCCCAACCCGACACGCCGGGCTAGATCGTTATTTCACGGGGCCTGAATAAGCCTCCCGGTGTGCTCGACGACGGCACCGTCGGCTCGCTCACCGACGAGCGGCTCGACACCGTCCTCGCCCCGAAGGTCGACGGCGCCTGGCACCTGCACGACCTCACCCGCGACGCCGGGCTGCGCGGGTTCGTCCTCTACTCCTCGGTCGCCGGCGTGCTCGGCGCCGCGGGGCAGGCGAACTACGCCTCCGCGAACGTCGCCCTCGACGACCTGGCCCGACACCGGCACGACCTCGGCCTGCCCGGGCTGTCGCTCGCCTGGGGCCCCTGGGCGGCCGGGATGGGCGAGGCCGTCGCGGAACGGGCCGCCCGCACCGCGATGCCGCCGCTGGACACCGCCGACGGCCTGGCCCTGTTCGACGAGGCGGTGACCCGCACCGACCCGGTCCAGGTCGCCGTCCGCCTCGGTGGTGGCGGGGGCCGTCCGGCCGGACCGGTACCGCCGATCCTGCGCGGCCTGGTCGTCGGTGGCCGGCGCAGCGCGTCGGACCGGACGTCGTCGCAGGACCTGGCCCGGACCCTGACGGAGATGGCGCCGGAGCGCCGCGAGGAGCACGTGCTGTCCCTCGTCACCCGCAGCGCCGCCGCGGTGCTCGGGCACGACGTCGCCGAGGTCACGGTCGACAAGGAGTTCCGGGCGCTCGGCGTCGACTCGCTCGCGGCGGTCGAGCTGCGCAACGGGCTCACCGCGGCGACCGGGCTGACGCTGCCCTCGACCCTGGTGTTCGACTTCCCGACCCCGCTCGCGGTGGCCCGGCACCTGGTCGGCGAGCTGGTCGGCGCGACCGGCCCGGTGCCCGCGCTCACCGCCGAGCTCGACCGCCTCGACGCGGCCCTCGCCTCGGCCGATCCCGCCGACCTCACCGGCGCCGACGTCCTCACGCGTCTGCGCCGGCTGCTCGCCCGGCACGAGGCCCGCGACCGGGGCCCCGGCGGGGCCGGGGTGGAGGACCGGATCCGCGAGGCCAGCGCCGAGGACGTCCTGGCCTTCATCGACAACGAGCTGGGCCGGGCCCGCAACGGCTCCGACCACTCCTGACCGCCGACCCGTCAGCCCAGAAGGAAGGTGCCCGCCGTGCCGGACGACCAGAAGCTCGTCGACTATCTGAAGTGGGTCACGGCCGACCTGCACCGGACGCGCCGGCGTCTCGAGGAGGCCGAGGCCGGTGTGCGGGAGCCGATCGCCGTGGTCGGCATGGCCTGCCGGTTCCCCGGCGGGATCGACTCGCCCGACGACCTCTGGCGGCTGCTGTGCTCCGACGACGACGTGATCGGGCCGTTCCCGACCGACCGGGGCTGGGACCTCGCGCTGCTCGCCGGCGGCGAGCGCGGGCACAGCGCGACCCTGCGCGGCGGGTTCCTCGACGGCGCCGGTGACTTCGACGCCGGATTCTTCGGGATCTCCCCGCGCGAGGCGCTCGCGACCGACCCGCAGCAGCGGCTGCTGCTGGAGACCACCTGGGAGGCGGTCGAGCGGGCCGGGATCGACCCGGAAACCTTGCGCGGCAGCCGGACCGGTGTGTTCGTCGGGACCAACGGTCAGGACTACGGCCACGTGCTGATGCGGTCCGGGGAGGACGTGGAGGGCCACGCCGGGACCGGCACCGCGGCCAGCGTCATCTCCGGGAGGCTGTCCTACGCACTCGGGTTCGTCGGCCCGGCGGTGACCGTGGACACCGCGTGCTCGTCGTCGCTGGTGTCGATGCACCTGGCGGCGCAGGCGCTGCGGGCCGGTGAGTGCGGTCTCGCGCTCGCCGGTGGCGCCACCGTGATGGCCACCCCCGGCAACTTCGCCGGGTTCACCCGGCAGGGCGGTCTCGCCGCCGACGGCCGGTGCAAGGCGTTCTCCGACGACGCCGACGGCACCGGCTGGTCCGAGGGCGCGGGCGTGGTGCTGCTGGAGCGGCTGTCCGACGCCGTCGCGCACGGGCATCCGGTGCTCGCGGTGCTGCGCGGGTCCGCGGTGAACTCCGACGGCGCCTCCAACGGTCTCACCGCACCGAACGGCCCGTCGCAGGTCCAGGTGATCCGCTCCGCACTCGCCTCGGCCGGTCTCGACCCGGCCGACGTCGACGCCGTCGAGGCGCACGGCACCGGCACCGTGCTCGGCGACCCGATCGAGGCCCAGGCGCTGATCGCGGCCTACGGAGCCGACCGGGAGCACCCGCTGCGCCTCGGCGCGGTGAAGTCCCGCCTCGGGCACACCCAGGCCGCCGCGGGCGTCGCCGGGGTGATCGCCACCGTGCAGGCGCTGCGGCACGGCACCCTCCCGCGCACCCTGCACGTCAGCCGCCCCACCACGCATGTCGACTGGTCCGGTGGCGAGGTCGAGCTGCTCACCACCGCGCAGGCGTGGCCGCGCACCGACCGGCCGCGCCGCGCCGGGGTGTCCGGGTTCGGCATCAGCGGCACCAACGCGCACCTCGTCCTGGAACAGGCCCCGGAGCCGGAGCCCGACGACGGTGCCCCCGAGCCCGGCGCCGCCCCCGGCGGGACCACGGCGGCACCGGGGACACCGGGGACACCGGGCACCGTGCCCTGGCCGGTGTCGGCCCGCACGGCGGGTGCGCTGGACGGCCAGGTCGAGCGGATCACCGCCCTGGCCACCGGACCGGACGCCCCCCGTCCCCTCGACGTCGGCTGGTCCCTGGCGAGCACCCGCGGCACCCATCCGCACCGCGTCGTGCTCGCCGCAGGCCCGGACGGCGTCCGCGAGCTCGCCCGCGGCACCGCGACCCGGCGCAGCACCGCGCTGCTGTTCTCCGGACAGGGCAGCCAGCGCCTCGGGGCCGGCCGCGAGCTGTACGCCACCGAGCCCGTCTTCGCCGACGCGATCGAGACGGTGTTCCGCCACCTCGACCCGTGGCTGGAGCGCCCGCTGCGCGAGGTCCTGTGGGGCGAGGACCCGGACACCCTGACCGAGACCGGGTGGGCCCAGCCCGCGCTGTTCGCCGGCCAGGTCGCGCTGTTCCGGCTGCTGGAGTCCCGGGGCGTGCGCCCGGACGCGCTGCTCGGCCACTCCATCGGCGAGCTCGCCGCCGCACACGTCGCCGGGGTGTTCGGGCTGGAGGAGGCCTGCGCGCTCGTCGCCGGCCGGGCCCGGCTCATGCAGACCATGGCCGGCGAGGGCGCGATGGTCGCCGTCGAGGCCACCGAGGACGAGGTCGTGCCGCTGATCGCCGGGCACACCGACGAGGTCGCGCTGGCCGCGGTCAACGGGCCCCGCTCGGTGGTGGTCAGCGGGGTGACCGCCGTCGTCGAGGAGCTGGCGGCCCGCTGGTCGGCCGAGGGACGCCGCACCACCCGCCTGGCCGTCTCGCACGCGTTCCACTCGCCCCTGCTCGACCCGATGCTCGACGACTTCCGCGAGATCGTCGCCGACCTGACCGCGGCCGCGCCGTCGATCCCGCTGATCTCCGACCTCACCGGCCGCCCGGCCACCCGGGAGGAGCTGGCCCGGCCCGAGTACTGGGTCCGCCAGCTGCGCGACCCGGTCCGGTTCGGCGACGGCGTCGCCACCCTGGCCGGGCTGGGCATCGGCGCGTTCGTCGAGGTCGGGCCCGGTTCCACGCTGACCGCACTGGCCGCGGCCTCGGCCCCCGACGGCGCGGTGCTGGTCCCGGCCCTGCGCACCGGCCGGAGCGAGCAGGACTCGGTGCTGGGTGCACTGGCCGAGCTGCACGTCGCGGGCGGACAGGTGGACTGGGCGGCGGGGTTCGCCGGGACCGGTGCGCGCCGGGTCGAGCTTCCGACCTACGCCTTCGAGCACCGCAGGCACTGGCCGTCGGGCACCGCCGCGATCGGTGTCCCCGACGCCTCCGGCCTCGGTCTCGGCTCGGCGGACCACCCGTTGCTCGGCGCCACCGTCTCGGTCGCCGGGTCCGGTGAGACCGTGCTGACCGGACGGATGTCGCTCGCCGAGCAGCCGTGGCTGGCCGACCACGTCGTGGGCGAGCGGGTGCTCTTCCCCGGCACCGGCTTCCTCGAGCTCGTCCTGCGCGCGGGCGACGCCACCGGCTGCGAGCGGGTCGAGGGGCTGACCCTGACCGAGCCGCTCGAGCTCGGCCCGCACGACGCCGTCGCCCTGCAGGTCAGGGTCGGCGCCCCCGAGGACCCCGCGGCGGCGGACCCCCGCCGCCCGGTGACCGTGCACGCCCGGCCCGCCGGCGACCCGGACGGCCCGTGGACCCTGCACGCGTCGGGACGGCTGACCACCGCCGACGACGCCGTCCCGGCGCCGGACGACGCCGAGTGGCCGCCCGCCGGGGCCCGACCGGTCGACCTCGAGGGGTTCTACGAGGGCCTGTCCGAGCACGGCAGGCTGCACTACGGCCCGGCCTTCCGCGGTGTCGCGCGCGCCTGGCGCCACGACGGCTCCGTGTACGCCGAGATCTCCGCCGGGACGACCGGCGACACCGGCGGCTACGGCGTGCACCCGGCGCTGCTCGACGCGGCGCTGCACCCGATCGTGCTGCTCGAGGAGGACACCCCGGGCCTGCCGTTCGACTGGTCCGGGGCCGTCCTGCACGCCTCCGGCGCCACGACGCTGCGGGTGCGGATCACCGCCGCGGGCCCGGGATCGGTGAGCGTGCGGGCCAGCGACCGGGCGGGCCTGCCGGTCCTGACCGTGGAGGCGCTGGAGCTGCGCACCACCTCGGGGCGCGGTGGCCCCGCCACCGGACGGCTGCCGCTGCTGACGCAGGACTGGCCGGAACGGGCGGGTGAGGCACCCGACCCGGGCGGGCTGCGATGGGGGATCGTCGGCGTCGACCACTGGCACCTGGGTTACGGGGTGCACTCGGCGGGGCACACCGTCGACGCGTTCGGAGACACCCTCGGCGCCGTCGCGGACGCCGCCGCCGGCGTCCCGGACGCCGTGCTCGTCCCGCTCGCCGCGCCCGACACCGACGACGTCCCGGCCGCGACCCGCGAGCTGGGCGGACGCACCCTGGCACTGCTGCAGGAGGCGCTGTCCGACGACCGGCTCGCCGGCTGCACCGTCGTGTTCGTGACCAGCGGCGCCGCGGCACCGCCGGGGGAGGCGCCGCGCGACCTGCCCGCGGCCGCTGCCGCCGGGCTGGTCCGCTCGGCACAGTCGGAGAACCCCGGCCGGTTCCTGCTCGCCGACATCGACGTCTCCGAACACTCGGTGGCGGCGCTGCCCGGCCTGACCGCCGGGGACGAGCCGCAGGTCGTCGTCCGCGACGGTGGTGCGCGTCCCGCGGCTGGCGCCGGTCACCACCGCCGCTGTCCGGGACCCCGGACCCCGACCGGGACGGCACCGGCTGGCCACCGGCGGGACCGGCGGGATCGGCGCGGGCCCCGGCACAAGTCGCTAGATGATCTTGTAGGTGGTCAGTGGTCGATGGGGGTCGCGGGCGTGGTGGCGGAGTGCTGCGGCGATGTTGCTGACGCCGTGCAGGCGTAGCGCGGTGATCGCGAGGTTCCGCAACGCCGACATGACCTGCGGGGCGTGACCGGTGTGGGCGGTGGCGCGGTCTTCGTCGAAGCAGACATCACGGACCCAGTGCAGGCGATTCTCGATCGACCAGTGCCCACGGATCCAGCGGGCGAGCAGTCCTGGATCGGCGTCGGTGCTGGTCAGGCTGGTGATCGCGTAGGCGGTCTCGGTTCTCCACTTCCCGCCAGGCCGCAGTGGGCGACGCCGGCGCACCAGCTTGATCGCCTGGGATGCGTGGGGGAAGAACTCTGCGCCCAGGTCGGGACAGGGGTGCAGGCTGACCATGCTGATCGTGCGGGTCTCGACGCGGCCGTGCCCACGCCCGCGTTGACGATCAGCGACGCCGATCTGGGTCCAGGGCAGCGCCCGTACCCGTGCCAGCAGCGTGGGCTGGTTCGCTTTGATCGTCATCAGGTAGTGCCCGCCGCGGCGGTGTAGGTAGTCGGCGTGGGGCTCGCTGGGTGTGCAGAGCGTCCGCGGTGACCAGTACATCGTCGAGGTCGAGGGGGTCGAGCAGCGCGGTGAACGCGGTGATCTCGCTGCCCTTCTCTGCGACCTGAACCTGGCCGAGCACGCCACCGCTGGTCTGGTCGAGCACCGACACCAGATGCGGGAGCCAGACCCTGCCGTCGGCGGCACGGACGCGGGCGCCGCGCAGGGTCTTGCCGTCCAAGGCCAGCACGCGACGCTGTTCTCGCCGGGGTGTGCCCTCCGCCGCCGGCTGGGCGCTGAGCTGGGGCAACACCCAGGACTGCAACGCCGCCTCCAGCGCCGAGGCGTCGACCCGTTGCAGGACCCGGCGGATGGTCGACTCGTGCGGAGCGACCGCGCCCACCCCGAGCACGTCCAGCACGGCGCGGCCGACGTCATGGGCGTACTCGGCGATCGCGTGTGAACGACCGGGCCCCCGCCAACACCGCGCACGCCCCCAGTAGCAACACCGCGAGGACACCGTGGCGGACACCGCGTGGTTTCCGCGGGTCCGGCACTCGCGACAGGGCCTCCACCAGCGACAACCCCGCCGCCTCACCGACCGGCGCGGCTCTCCCCGCGTCAGGACCGACCTCCAGGCCTTCCAGAGCAGCAACGATCGGAGACACTGACACTGCGGACACAGGCTTCCTGACGTGAGCAAGGATTCGACACCCTCATGATCACGCCAAGCCTGTGTCCGCACCCACCCCCACCCCCCACATCACCGCAGCTCAGGACCCACCCATCACGACTTTGCCGGGGCCCTGACCGGGAGGGTGGTCGCGGAGCGGCCATGGTCATCAGTACGTAGTTCCATGCTTTGAGAGAAGAAAGGTCAAGGCCAAGGTCAACTGACTGCGGCAGGGTGGGCGGTTTGGGCTGGTTTGGGTATATCTGTCCGTAGTAGCTGAGCGTGTTCATGTGATTACTTCGGGTAGTGGTTCTTGACTAATGGGGGGGGGGGGCGTGTTCGGATGCGTTCGTGAGAACGAAGAAGTTCGCGTGTCGTGTTGCCGGGGCAGCGTTAGTTGTGGTTGTTTCGATGGGTGCGGTTACAGGGGTTGCTGCGGCTGAGGTTGCGGAGCGTTCAGTGAGTGTCAGTTCGCTCGCTGGGGTGGCACCTGGTTTCAAGAGCGTGGGCAATAAAGCGCAACCTCCGCCTCCAGCTCCCCCTTGGGGTGCTTGCGGCAGAACCACCCTGAAACGAAGCTCGTCCGGGAGTTCACAACGCAGGTTCCTCGCGCTAGGTATCAGCTGCTGTGCGGCAACCTAGATAGAGGGTATCGGCACATCCTTTCGCGACACCGACTCGACTTTGAACGCATGGCCGCTGGCACGGGAACTAACTGGAGGGATGTTGCCGATCTCGCCATCGACTCCATGCTGAAGGACCCCGATTCTCTTAAGCCTGCGAACGGGGATCAAACATGCCGAGTGCGCGTTCTGTTCTTGAGGAATAACCGGACGAATCAGACTGTCCGTCAGCAGCAGTTCAAGATGTTCACCGAGAACGGATCGAATGTAATTCGATCCGCATTTCCCGACAACAGGGGGTGTTGATAGTGGACGCATGCGATCGCAGAGAGTGGATCTTCTCTTTCCTGAGAGAGGCGGGTTTTAGGTTCATTAGGCACGGGAAAAGAGATTCATACAGGCTCTTGCCCTCAGCAGACAAGTCCCACCCGCTGGGGGTAGTGCTAGTTGCACCCCCGGTAGAGATCAATGAGTATGTCGACGAAAGAATGAAGGGCTTCCCAGTAGGGACCGTAAAAGACTCTGAGGAGAGTGCCCTCGGGATGGTCGCCGTGAACATCTTGGAAGAGATTTCAGTCGACCATGGCGGCGGGCGCAATTATACGCGCTCACTTGGGTTTCGCCGCCGAAGCGGGGTTGTCGAGTTATTCGTTGATTCCTTTCCTCCTCCCGTGGAAGGGGAATGGGATCCGGACTCTCCTTTAGAATGGACGGCGGAGCGTCCGTCATCTGCGTGAGGCCGGCTTGTCGTGAGTGGTCACTGCGCCGGGTGGTTCGTGGGCAAGTCGATCCGGAACGGAGCCCGCTCTGGCGGGTGGGGACCGGAAGCGGCGCGGCAGCCTGGGGTTGTTCGGCTCAGCGCAGCGACCCGCTCTGCGGGACCCACCCGCCCAGGGGCTCCGGTCCGGATCGACTTGCCCACGACCACTACCGAATCGACACCGCCCGAGGGCCGAACACCGCATCCACCCAGCCCCGCTCCGGTACGTCCCCCCACCACCGCCGACCATCAAGACTTGTCCACTCGATCCTGGGCACGCCGACACCAACCGGTACGCCATCAAACAGGTTCATCGCATACGTGCCAGCGGAGTACGACACTCCTCGCTGAACCAAATGCAAGGGATATCCGGTCAATGGACAAATGTGCAGGTTCGCGAACCGACCACCCAGCGAATCCCTATCGAGATGATAAGTGAACAGTAACGACAAATCGCAGGATATCCAGCACTCCTCAATAGTCAGCTCGCTGCGACCATCAACCCCCTCAGCAACCCAGAGACGCGCTGCCTCAACAAAGCTATGCCCTACGGCAGCGGCCCATCCCTCCGCCTCAACATCCGCGAACTCCACATCACCAGGATCAGTCACCCCACCCCTCCCGGGCCAGAATACGGGCCAGAATACGGGCCATTGTAGACGACCTGCTCCTCCTCCTGGCCGGGATTCGCCACTAGCGGACCCTCATACATGACCCGCTCCCCATCCGAACCCTTATACACAATCTGCTCTTTCTCCTGACCGGGATTCACTCCTGGAGTCGACCGAGCCGGACCGCCAAAAACCTGATTGATCCACTCAGGACAGCGAGGCCGATCCTTCCCAAGCTCACAAAACGCAGTCACCACTCCGAACATTCCCGACTTCGGAGCAAGCCAGAAAGGATTGTAATCAATCGCGACCAGGACCCGCACTCTCTCGACTACTGTGCAGCCACTAATCTTACATACTCGGCGGTCGAATCCGCCCCGGTGGTTCCACCTATTATTTCCCTTGTTGATAACCTGCATCGGGCCGCCCACCACGGCGGCCACCACCTGATCATTTTTGATATTATGCTTCCAGAAAACCTTGTCGTAGCCGAACCCCTCGTTCGGGGTCTCCGCATACCAGTAGCCCCTCCGGTAGAACACCGGCCCGCCGACAGAATTCTTAAAAACCTTCCGCACGTACGCCTGATACGACACCGGCGGCTTCGGACGCGCCGCCATTACCCCCACCTCTGGCGCCTCACTCGCCGCAGCGGAGACTCCCACCACGGAAAGCAAACACGCCAGCACTACAATCAGAACTACCCCGGAACGGGACATCATTCGCCAAGTACGACTCCTCACGCGGCGAACCTAATCAGTCCCGTCTCCGACGCAGACGCACAACCCCGCCCTTGTTGCATACCCGACGCATACACAACGTGATCACATAAACACTCTACGTGCAACACTACGGACAGATACGCCCAAACCAGCTCAAACCACCCACCCTTGCCGCAGTCAGTTGACCTTGACCTTCCTTCTCTCAAAGCATGGAACTACGTACTGATGATCATGGCCGCTCCGCGACCACCCTCCCGGTGGGTCGGGCTGGCGCCCGACACCTCGACCGGCCGTCAGCGAAGCAGGGTGGTTGACGTGTCGGGCGCCAGCCCGACCCACCGGGACTCACTCCACCACCCACACAACAGCAGGTCACAGCAATGACCAACCCGAGAACACCCAGGGGTAAGTCCAGAAGACGCCCCCGGAAACGATCTTGGGCTCTCTCGGGAGAAACAAAGTCCCTCTCGGGAATTACGGGGCCCCTCCCGGGCCGACAGCGCCGAGGGCGCACGACCCCAACGACGGCGCAACAGACCCCGCGCACGCCGGTCCGCGCATCGGGCGGACACCCTACTCCTGCACGCACCCAAACCCCGAGCAGGCAAATGCTAAACCCATCCTGCGACACCCTCTGAAGTCGCAGCTCCAGCAGAGTGGACGCCGAAACAGGCGCCACTGCCTCCCCTGTACGGAAGGAGACGCCCGTCCGTAATAATAAGCGCGGGAAGCTCGCATGAAAAGGCACCATAAAAGGCACAGGACTCTCGCCCAGGGCGACCGCGGAGCCAGGGCCCCGGCAAAGTCGCTAGATGATCTTGTAGGTGGTCAGTGGTCGATGGGGGTCGCGGGCGTGGTGGCGGAGTGCTGCGGCGATGTTGCTGACGCCGTGCAGGCGTAGCGCGGTGATCGCGAGGTTCCGCAACGCCGACATGACCTGCGGGGCGTGACCGGTGTGGGCGGTGGCGCGGTCTTCGTCGAAGCAGACATCACGGACCCAGTGCAGGCGATTCTCGATCGACCAGTGCCCACGGATCCAGCGGGCGAGCAGTCCTGGATCGGCGTCGGTGCTGGTCAGGCTGGTGATCGCGTAGGCGGTCTCGGTTCTCCACTTCCCGCCAGGCCGCAGTGGGCGACGCCGGCGCACCAGCTTGATCGCCTGGGATGCGTGGGGGAAGAACTCTGCGCCCAGGTCGGGACAGGGGTGCAGGCTGACCACGCTGATCGTGCGGGTCTCGACGCGGCCGTGCCCACGCCCGCGTTGACGATCAGCGACGCCGATCTGGGTCCAGGGCAGCGCCCGTACCCGTGCCAGCAGCGTGGGCTGGTTCGCTTTGATCGTCATCAGGTAGTGCCCGCCGCGGCGGTGTAGGTAGTCGGCGTGGGCTCGCTGGGTGTGCAGAGCGTCCGCGGTGACCAGTACATCGTCGAGGTCGAGGGGGTCGAGCAGCGCGGTGAACGCGGTGATCTCGCTGCCCTTCTCTGCGACCTGAACCTGGCCGAGCACGCCACCGCTGGTCTGGTCGAGCACCGACACCAGATGCGGGAGCCAGACCCTGCCGTCGGCGGCACGGACGCGGGCGCCGCGCAGGGTCTTGCCGTCCAAGGCCAGCACGCGACGCTGTTCTCGCCGGGGTGTGCCCTCCGCCGCCGGCTGGGCGCTGAGCTGGGGCAACACCCAGGACTGCAACGCCGCCTCCAGCGCCGAGGCGTCGACCCGTTGCAGGACCCGGCGGATGGTCGACTCGTGCGGAGCGACCGCGCCCACCCCGAGCACGTCCAGCACGGCGCGGCCGACGTCATGGGCGTACTCGGCGATCGCGGTGAACGACCGGGCCCCCGCCAACACCGCGCACGCCCCCAGTAGCAACACCGCGAGGACACCGTGGCGGACACCGCGTGGTTTCCGCGGGTCCGGCACTCGCGACAGGGCCTCCACCAGCGACAACCCCGCCGCCTCACCGACCGGCGCGGCTCTCCCCGCGTCAGGACCGACCTCCAGGCCTTCCAGAGCAGCAACGATCGGAGACACTGACACTGCGGACACAGGCTTCCTGACGTGAGCAAGGATTCGACACCCTCATGATCACGCCAAGCCTGTGTCCGCACCCACCCCCACCCCCCACATCACCGCAGCTCAGGACCCACCCATCACGACTTTGCCGGGGCCCTGGGGGGTCACCTGCCCGGCCGCGGGCTCCGCGACGGGCGGCGGCTCGGGTGCGGCCTCCAGCACGACGTGGGTGTTGGTGCCGCTGATCCCGAACGAGGACACCGCGGCCCGGCGGGGCCGCCCGGTGTCCGGCCACGGGGTCCGCTCGGTGCGCAGCCGCACCGCCCCGGACGACCAGTCCACGTGGCCGGAGGGCTCGGTGACGTGCAGGGTGCGGGGCAGCTCGCCGTGCCGCAGCGCCTGCACCGTGGCGACCACGCCGACCGCGCCGGCGGCGGCCTGGGTGTGGCCGAGGTTGGACTTGACCGACCCGAGCAGCAGCGGGTGCTCGCGCTCCCCCCGCCCGTAGGTCGCCAGCAGCGCGTGGGCCTCGATCGGGTCGCCGAGCACCGTGCCGGTGCCGTGCGCCTCGACCGCGTCCACCTCGGCTGCGGTCAGCCCGGCCGCGGCCAGGGCCGCCCGGATGACCCGCTGCTGGGCGGGCCCGTTCGGGGCGGTCAGCCCGTTGGAGGCGCCGTCGGAGTTCACCGCGGAGCCGCGCAGCACCGCGAGGACCTCGTGGCCGCGGCGGCGGGCGTCGGACAGCCGCTCCAGCACGATCACGCCGACGCCCTCGGACCAGGCGGTGCCGTCGGCGTCGTCGGAGAAGGGCTTGCACCGGCCGTCCGGGGCGAGGCCGCCCTGCTGGGTGAACTCCATGAAGGCGCCGGGGGTAGACATGAGCTGCACGCCACCGGCGAGGGCCAGCGAGCACTCGCCGGCGCGCAGCGACTGCGCGCCGAGGTGCAGCGCCACCAGCGCCGAGGAGCACGCGGTGTCGACGGTCATCGCGGGGCCCTCCAGGCCCAGGGCGTAGGCCACCCGGCCGGAGGTGACGCTGGCCGAGGTGCCGGTCCCGGAGTAGCCCTCCATGCTCTCCGGCGAGCCGAACAGCAGGTGCGCGTACTCGGCGCCGCCGGTGCCGACGAACACCCCGGTCGGGGTGCCGCGCAGGGCGGTCGGATCGATCCCGGCGCGCTCGCACGCCTCCCAGGACGCCTCGAGCACCAGCCGCTGCTGCGGGTCCATCGACAGCGCCTCGCGCGGGGAGATCCCGAAGAACTCCGGGTCGAACTCGGCGATCGAGTCGAGGAAGCCGCCGCGGGCCGTCGCGCTGGAGCCCGGCCCCTGGCCGGCCAGCGCGGCGAGGTCCCAGCCGCGGTCGGTGGGCAGCGGACCGGTGGCGTCGCGCTCCTCCACGAGGAGCTGCCACAGGTCCTCCGGGGACCGGACACCGCCGGGGAACCGGCAGCTCATCCCGACCACGACGACGGGGTCGTCGTCGGTGGCGCGGGCCGGTGCGGCGGCCGAGGTGTCCGCGGGGGCATCCGGGTCGCCGAAGAGCTCGCCGAGCAGGTGCGCGGCGAGCGCGTCGGGTGTCGGGTAATCGAAGACGAGCGTGGCGGGCAGGCTCAGCCCGGTGCCGGCGGTGAGCCGGTTCCGCAGCTCGACCGCGGTCAGCGAGTCGAGTCCGAGCTGGCGGAACTCGGCGGTGCCGTCGAGGCCCTCGGGCGAGGCGTGTCCGAGCACGGCCGCGGTCTCGGCGCGGACCAGGGCGCGGACCGCGTCCGGCCGGTCGTCGGCGGCGAGGCCGGTGAGCCGGTCCCTGGCGCGGCCGTCCCCGCCGCCCGCGGCGGTGCGCCGGGTGCGGACCAGGCCGCGCAGCAGCGGCGGCACGGTCGCGGCGTCCGGTGCCGGTCCGGCACCGCTGCCCGCGGTGACCCGGGCGGGGACGACGACCGGGTCGTCGACCAGGGTGGCCGCGTCGTAGAGGGCGAGGCCCTGCTCGAGCGACAGCGGCGGCATCCCGGACCGTTCCATCCGTTCCAGGGCCGCGGCGTCGAGCGCCGCGGTCATGCCGGTGGTCGGCGCCCAGGCACCCCAGGCCAGGGAGACGGCGGGGAGCCCGAGCCCGCGGCGGTGCTGGGCCAGTGCGTCGAGGTAGCCGTTGGCCGCGGCGTAGTTGCCCTGCCCGGCGCTACCCATGACCCCCGAGACCGAGGAGTAGAGGACGAACGCGGTGAGGTCGAGCCCGGCGGTCAGCTCGTGCAGGTGCCAGGCGGCGTCGACCTTGGGGGCGAGCACGCGGTCGAGCCGCTCCGGGGTGAGCGAGCCGACGACGCCGTCGTCGAGGATCCCGGCCGCGTGCACCACCGCGGTCAGCGGCCGCTCCAGACCGGCGAGCACCGCGGCGAGAGCGTCGCGGTCGGCGACGTCGCAGGCGTGCACCGCGACCTGCGCCCCGCCCGCCCGCAGGTCGGCGACGAGCTCGGCCGCGCCGGGCGCGTCCGGGCCGCGGCGGCTGACCAGGGTCAGGTGCCGCGCGCCGCCGTCGACGAGGTGCCGGGCCAGCTCGGCGGCCAGCCCGCCGGTGCCGCCGGTGATCAGCACGGTGCCGTCCGGGTCGGGCCCCGCCGGGACGGTGAGGACGATCTTGCCGACGTGCTGGGCCCGGCTCATGAACCGGAACGCCTCGGGAGCCCGGCGCACGTCCCAGGTGCGGGTCGGGAGCGGCTCGATCGCACCGTCGGCGAACAGCACCAGCAGGGCGTCGAGCATCTCCCGGATCCGCTCCGGGTCGACCTGACCGAGGTCGAAGGGCCGGTAGACGATGTCGGCCGGCAGCGAGGCCGGGTCGCGCAGGTCGGTCTTGCCCATCTCCAGGAACCGGCCGCCGGGCCCGAGCAGCCCGAGCGAGGCGTCGACGAACTCGCCGGCGAGCGCGTTGAGGACCACGTCGACGCCGCCGAACGCGCTCGCGAAGCCGAGGTCGCGGGAGGAGGCGATGTGGTCGTCGGCGACGCCGAGCGAGCGCAGCACGTCCTGCTTGGCCGGGCTCGCGGTGGCGTACACCTCGGCGCCCAGGTGGTGGGCCAGCTGGATCGCCGCCATGCCGACGCCACCGGCACCGGCGTGCACCAGGACCCGCTCGCCCGGCTGCACACCCGCCAGGTCGACCAGGCCGTGGTAGGCGGTGAGGAACACCAGCGGGACCGAGGCGGCGCGCTCGAACGACCAACCGTCCGGGATCCGGGCGAGGTGCCGTTCGTCGGCCGTGCCGAGCGGGCCGAACCCGCCGAACAGCATGCCGGCCACCGCGTCGCCGACCGCCAGCGACGTGACCTCCGGCCCGGTCGCGACGACCACGCCGGCGGCCTCGGCGCCGAACATGCCCGCCTCGCCCGGGTACATGCCCAGTGCGTTGAGGACGTCCCGGAAGTTCAGGCCGGCCGCGCGGACCGCGACCCGGACCTCCCGGGCGCCGAGCGGGCCGTCGGCGTCGGGCGCGGGGGCGAGGGTGAGCGCGGCCAGGCTGCCGCCGCCGGCGGTGTCGAGCCGCCACGGGACGCCCACCGGGGGCAGCAGTCCCGAGGTCTCGGGCCGGGCCCGGTCCAGCCGCGCGGCGAGGATCCCGGTCCCGCGGACGGCGACCTGCTGTTCGTCGGCCCGTGCGAGCGCCGCGGCGAGCACCCGCGGCGCAGCGGCCTCGGCGGGCAGGTCGACGGTGTCGGCGGGCAGATCGACGACGAGGAACCGGCCGGGGTTCTCCGCCTGTGCGGACCGGACGAGACCGGTCGCGGCGGCGGCGGCGAGGTCGGTGACCGGATCGCCCGCGCCCGCGGCACCGCGGGTGAGGAAGACCGTGCGCGGTCCGTCCGGGTCGGCGACGGCGCCCTGCAGCACCGCGAGCACGGCGTGGGTGCTCGCGCGGACCGCGTCCGGGGTCGTGCCACCGGCCACACCGGCGACCACGAGCTCCGGCGTCCCCCCGTCGGCGACGGGGGCGCCGAGCGCGGCGGTGAGCGCGTCGGCCACCCCGTGGACGTCCGGGCCGTGCAGGGCCCAGCGCACCGGCTCGGGCATCCCCGGCGGGACCTCCAGCGGTGTCCACCCGGGCCGGAACAGGGACTCGGCGGTGCGTGTCCGCGCCGGGTCGGCCGGGGCGGTGGGCTCGCGCAGGGCCAGTGAGTCGACCGACAGCACGGGGTCCCCTGCCGCGTCGGCGGCCTCGACCCGGACGGCGCCGTCCCCGGCGTGGGCGACCCGCACCCGCAGCAGCGGGGCACCGGTGGCGTGCAGGGTCACTCCGGACCAGTCGAACGGCAGCCCGCGGGGTGCGTCCGGCAGCAGTGCCGCGGCGTGCAGCGCGGCGTCGAGCAGCGCGGACGCGGTGCCGTAGATGACGAAGTCGTACTGCTCCAGGGTGGTGCCTACCAGGCCTGCCCACGCGGCCCTGCGGGTCGCCCGCGGGTCGGCAGGGCGGTCGGCGGCCCTGACCGTGTTGTCCGGTGTGGTTCCGCTCGTGTCCATACGTCCTCGGATGGATCGGGCCCCGCTACGGGGCGGTGGTCGACGGGTGGGGTGGGTCGCTCATCCGCGCGGACGGACGACGACCTTCAGGTGGCGCGGATCGGCACCCGGGGCACGGAGCGCGGCGGGTGCCTCGTCGAGGGCGAACCGGCCGGTGAGCACACCGGCGAGGTCCACCCGGCCGGATGCGGCGAGCCCGACGGCGGTCGGGAACGCGTGCGCCGAGCGGAAGGAGGCGTTCAGGTCGATCTCCCAGCGCTGCATGAGTGCCAGCGGCAGGCCGTCGACGGACGGCGGCGCCTGCCCGACGACGGTCGCCCGGCCCGCCGGGGCGAGCGCGTGCATGCCCTGCCACAGCGCGGCGGGCACCGCGGAGCACTCCAGCAGACGGTCGAAGGCGGCGGCCGGCAGGTCGTCGCGGGCGGTGTTGACGACGGCGGTCGCGCCGAGCGCGGCTGCACGGTCGAGCCGGGCGTCGTGCACATCGGTGACGACGACGTCGTGCGCCCCGGCGGCCCGCGCGACCTGCGCGACCAGCACACCGATCGGCCCCGCCCCGGTGACCAGTACCCGGTGCCCGGTCACGACCCCGGCGCGGCGCACCGCGTGCACGGCCACGGCGAGCGGCTCGACCAGGGCAGCGGTCTCGGTGTCGAGGGTGTCGGGCAGCGGGTGCACCGCGCGGGCAGGGACCACCCGGTAGCCCGACATCGCCCCGTGCGTGGGCGGCGAGCCGAGGCAGGTGCCTGCGGGGCACAGGTGGTAGGCACCCGAGCGGCAGGTCGGGCACGTCCCGCACCCGACGGCGGGCTCCACCGCGACCCGGGTCCCGACGGCGGGACCGTCGACGTCGTCGCCCAGCTCGACGACCACACCGGCCGCCTCGTGCCCGAGCACCATCGGGGCGCGCAGCACGTTGCGGCCGTTGCGCCCGTCGGTGAAGTAGTGGACGTCGGAACCGCAGACCCCGACCGCCTCCACGGCGACGAGCACCTCCCCGGGTGCGGGCCGGACGACCGGGATGTCCTCCACCCGGAGGTCGAAGGCGGCATGCAGCACGGCCGCGCGGGTGCGATCCGGGATCACGGGAGCGGTCATGCGGCGGTCCTCCCACCAGCGGCCTCGGCGACGGCGGCGTCGACGCCGTGCCGGGTCAGGACGATGAACAGGTCGGTGACGCGGTCGGCGAACCCGGGTCCGGGCTCGCCGCCGAGCAGTGCGCAGGCCGCACGGACGTGGTCCGCGGCCGGGCCGGTCGCCGTGGCGGCGAGCCGCTCGCGGGCCGGCTCGTGCATCGCGGCGGCATGCGGGCCGGGGTCGTACCCCGGCGGCGGCGCGACGCAGGCCAGCCACGCGGCGACGGTGAGCGCCAGGTGATGGGGCATGCGTCCGGCGGCCACGTGCTCGGCCGCCGGGCCCGGGACCCGCTGGGCGAGTTTCAGCGAGCCGTCCGAGCCGACCTGGCGGGTGCGGTGGCCGAGCGCGGTGTTCGACCAGCGCTCCACCAGCCGGGCGGCGTAGGCGTCGATGTCGACGCCCGCGGGCACCGGGACGGTGGGCCGGTACTCGTCGTGCAGGACCCGCTCGGCAGCGGCGCGGACGGCCGGGTGCGCCATGGCACCGGGGATGAGGTCCTGCCCCGCCAGTGCGCCGAGGTAGGCCAGCAGCGAGTGGGTGCCGTTGAGCAGCCGCAGCTTGAGCAGCTCGTAGCCGGCGACGTCGTCGGTGAACACCGCGCCCGGGACACCGCGACCGGCCGACTCCCAGGCCGGGCGGCCCGCGGCGAACCGGTCCTCCAGCGCCCACATGCTGAACGGCTCGGCGGGGACCGGGACGGCGTCGTCGACACCGGTGAGGCGGGCGGCGGCGGCCCGGGTGGCGTCCGTGGTCGCGGGGACGATCCGGTCCACCATGCTGTTCGGGAAGGTCACCCCGGCCAGATAGGCGGTGAGCTCCTCGCGCTCGGCCTGGGCCATGGCGTGGGCGAACCCGTGCACCAGCCGGGCGGTGGTGTCGCCGTTGCCGAGCAGGTTGTCGCAGCTCAGCACGGTGACGGGAGCCGCGCCGGCGCGGGCCCGGTGCAGCAGCCCACGGGCGACCAGGCCGATCGCGGTGCCCGGAGCGGCGTCACCGCGCAGGTCGGCGCGGACACCGGGGTGGTCGAGGTCGAGCCCGCCGGTGACCGGGTCGAGCGTGTAGCCGTGCTCGGTCACCGTGAGCGAGACGATCCGGGTGCCGGGGGCGGACAGCGCGGCCAGCACCGCGTCCGGCTCCCGGGCGGCGACCCGCACCCCGGTGTGCACGGCCGGGACGACGGCGCGCTCCCCCGCCGGGGAGATCTCGACGACGGCGTAGCGCAGGTCCTGGGCGACCATGGCGTCGGCGACGGCGGTGCTGCGCGGCGCCACGCCCAGGACCCCCCAGGGCCCGTCGGCCGCGTCGAGCGCGGCGGCGGTGTGCACGGCCTGGTGGGCGCGGTGGAAGTTGGACAGTCCGAGGTGGACGATTCCGGGGTGCTGCCGGGCCGGCACGGCCCTCACCAGTCCGTCATCGAGCCGTCGCGACGGCGCGCGACCGGCAGCAGGGCGGGCTCGTAGGGGAACCGGGCGGCGAGCGCCTCGTCCACGTCGACACCGAGCCCGGGGGCGTCGCCGGGGTGCAGGTGGCCGTCGACGCAGCTCCAGGCGTGCCGGAACACCTCGTGTGCCGGTCCGGGGTGACCCATGTACTCCTGGATCCCGTGGTTGGGCGTCGCGAGCGCGACGTGCAGGGCCGCGGCCATCGCGACCGGCGACACGTCCGACGGGCCGTGCGGGCTGATCCGGACCTGCCACGGGTCGGCCAGTGCCGCGAGCCGGCGCAGGGAGCTGATCCCGCCGGCGTGGGTGACGGCGGCCCGGGCGTGGTCGATGAGCTGCTCGGTGATCAGCTGCTGGAACTCCCAGATCGTGGAGAACACCTCGCCGATCGCGAGCGGGGTCGTGGTGTGGGCGCGGACCCGGCGCAGGACCTCCTGGTTCTCGCACGGAGTGACGTCCTCGAGCCAGTACAGGTCGACCGGCTCCAGCGCGCGGCCGAGCCGGGCCGCCTCGATCGGGGTGAGCCGGTGGTGGGCGTCGTGCAGGAGCGCCAGCTCCGGCCCGGTGTGCGCCCGGACCTCGGCGAGCGCGGCCGGTGCGTGGCGCAGGTAGGCCGCGGTGTCCCAGGTCTCCTCGGCGGGCACGGTGCCCCGGCCGGCGGGCTCGTAGCCCGGGCCACGACCGACGCCGTAGACGGTGTCGAGGCCGGGCACCCCGGTCTGGACGCGGACCGCGGTGAACCCGCGCTCGACGGCCGCGTCGACGGCGTCGCACAGCTGCGCGGTCTCCCAGCCGGTGGCGTGGGTGTAGGCGCGCACCCGGTCCCGCACCGCGCCGCCGAGCAACCGGTACACCGGCAGCCCCGCGGTCTTGCCGAGGATGTCCCACAGTGCGAGGTCGACGGCGCCGATCGCGGTCATGGTGACCGGGCCGCGCCGCCAGTAGGCGCCCCGGTAGAGGTACTGCCAGGTGTCCTCGATGCGCCCGGGGTCCCGGGCGACGAGCTGCGGGCACAGGTGTTCGCGCAGGTAGGCGGCGACGGCGAGCTCGCGGCCGTTGAGGGTCGCGTCGCCCCAGCCGACGACGCCGTCGGCGGTGGTGAGCTTCAGCGTGACGTAGTTGCGCCCGGGTGAGGTCAGGAGGACCTCGGCCGCGACGATGCGGTCGCTCACCGGGCCACCGCCACCACGTCGCGCAGCTCCTCGCCGGCGACGAGCCGATGCACGTTCGCGCCGATGTCGGCGGCCCGGCCGAGGAAGGTCTGGCGGGTCAGTCCCGACGAGTGCGGGGTCATCAGCACGTTGCCCAGCTCGGCGAAGGGCAGCGACGACGGCGCGGCGTGGGTGCTCCCGGCGGGCGGGTAGCCGTACCAGACGTCGATCGCGGCACCGCCGATGGCGCCGTCGCGCAGGGCCGCGTAGAGCGCGTGCTCGTCGACGAGCGGGCCACGGCCGACGTTGACCAGTACGGCTCCGGGGCGCATCGCGGCGAGCTCGGATGCGCCCAGCAGCCCCTCGGTCTCCGGGGTCAGCGGCGCACTGACCACGACGACGTCGGCGACGGCGAGCAGCTCACCCAGCCGGTCGGCGGTGCTGCCCGCCCAGTCCAGGCCGGTGGCGGTCGCATCGACCGCGCCGCGCCGGGTCACCGCGACACCGCGGGCGCCGAGTGCACGCAACCGGTCCCAGACGCGGGCCCCGATGTGCCCGAAACCGACGAGGCCCACGACGGCACCGGACAGCGAGTCCACCCATGGCGCGGACGGGTCGTAGGCCGGGGTGGGCCACTCCCCCGCCCGCAGTGCGCGGTCCTGGGCGAGGAACCCGCGGCGCAGCAGGATCGTGGACGCGAGGACGTACTCGGCGATCGAGTCCTCGTGGTGGAAGGTGTTCGCGACGACGCACCCGACGGGCAGCGCGTCGACCACGATCCCGTCGGTCCCGGCACCGGCCGCGTGCACCAGCCGCAGGTCCGGCCCGGCCACGCCGACCTCCTTCGGGCACCGCCCGCCGATCAGGACCTCGGCGCCGGCCACCGCCTCGGCGACGGCGGCGGTGTCGCGCGCCGGGGGCCAGACGATCTCGCTGCCCACGGGGAGCCCGGCCTCCAGCTCGGCACGGACCCCGAGCAGGTTCTGGTCGGCGACGACGATCTTCACGGGGTGACCTCCAGGGCGACGCGCACCGGGGCGGTGGTGCCGCGGACGACGAGATGGGTGGGCAGACGGATGGCACGCGGCGCGGTCCGCTCGCCGACGGCAGCCCGGCCGAGGATCTCCAGGGCGAGCGTCCCGGCGCGGTCCATCGGGGTGGCGACGCTGGACAGGCCCGGATCGGACAACGCGGCGAAGGGGATGTCGTCGAAGCCGACGACCGACAGGTCGTCGGGCACCCGCACGCCGAGCGCGCGGGCGCCGGCGAGCAGGCCGAGGGCGACGAGGTCGTTGTGGGCCACGACCGCGGTCGCGCCGCTGGCGAGGACCCGGGCGGCGGCCGCGGTACCGCCGTCGACGGTCTCGGTGTGCCAGCCGAGCAGGTCCAGCTCCAGGCCGTACTCGGCCACCAGCGCGCGGAGCAGCCCGGTGCGGTGCTGATTGGACCAGGAGTCCCGGCGGCCCTGGACGTAGGCGATCCGGCGGTGCCCGAGCGCGTCGAGGTGGTCGACGGTCTGGCGCAGCCCCTGCTCGGAGTCGGCGGTGACGCAGTGCCCGCCCGCGACCTCCCGGTTGACCAGCACCGACGGCGTCGCCCCGACCAGGTCGAGCACCTCGGCCCCGTCGAGACGCGACGAGTGGACGACGACGCCGTCGACCCGGCCGCGCAGGTCGGCGATGGTCTCGCGCTCGCGCTCCGGGTCGTAGTCGGTGTCGGCGACGACCACCGTCGTCCGGCTCTGCCTGCCCCGGGCCTGCGCCGCCTTCACGAAACGGGAGAAGACCGGGTTGGCGATGTCCGGGACGATCGCGGCGACGGTCGAGGTGGCGGGTGCCGGCGACGTCTCGACGGCCCGCGGTGCGTAGCCCAGCTCCTGGGCCGCGGCGAGGATCTTCCGGCGGGTGTCGGCGCCGAGCCGGTCCGGGTCGGAGAAGGCCCGCGAAGCCGTGGACAGGGCGACGCCCGCCGCCCGGGCGACATCGGTCAGGGTGGGTGCCACGGAGGGAGCGTGCCGTTCGTTGCGCAAGCTTGTCAACGCTTGCCAACATCTTGCCAACGATAGGCTCGCCAGGTGCTGTCCCTGGACGCCCTCGACGTCGACCTGCTCGCCGCGCTGCGCGACCGGCCGCGGGCCGGGGTGCTGGAGCTCTCGCGCACGCTGCGGGTCGCCCGCGGGACGGTGCAGGCACGGCTGGACCGGCTGGAACGTGCCGGGGTCGTCACCGGGTACGGCCCGGACGTCGACCTCCCGGCTGCCGGGTACGGCGTGCAGGCGTTCGTGACGCTGGAGATCGCGCAGGGCGAGCTGGGCGACGTCGCCGCCGAGCTCGCGGCGCTGCCCGCGGTCACCGAGGCGTACGCGACCACCGGCTCGTCGGACGTGATGTGCCGGCTCGCGGCGTCGTCGCACGAGGACCTGCAGGACACCCTGCTCGCGCTCGGCCGCTCCCCGCTGGTGGCCCGCTCCACCAGCGTGGTGGTGTTGTCCACCCTGGTCGCGCCGCGGTGGCGGCCGCTGCTGGAGCGTGACCACCGGGAGGGCCCGAGCCGGGCACCCGCCTACCGGGACTGACCGCCTCGGCCGAGGTGGTGCGCCGCCCGGTGCGCGCCGAGCACGTCGAGCCCGAAGTCCGCCGACGGGTCGCGCCACACGGAGTGGGCGTGGTTGGCGTCGCGCTGGGTGTTGTCCCACTCGATGAGCAGCCGTGGTCCCTGGACGCGGTAGTAGTTCGGGGCGCCGTCCTCCAGCGGTCCCGCCCAGGCGAGGTGCACGGCGTCGAGCGCGGCGGCGTCGTCGTAGCGGGAGATCGGCTGCAGCGGCTCGGCGACCCGCTCCAGGTAGGTGCCCAGCAGTGCGCGCAGCATCTCGCGGCCCTCGGCGTCCAGGTCGGACGCCGGCACGCCGGCCGGGGTGCGCGACAGCGCGACGGCCTCCTTCTGCGCGTCGGTGAACGCGGCCCGCTCCTCGATGGCCTCGCTCATGTCGTCGAGCGCACGCTGCTGCTCGGGGTCGGCGAACGCCCGGGTGCGCCAGATCCCCGCCAGCGGGATCCAGTTGTCACCCTCCTGCGGGTCGGTGCGGTTGGCCGCGACGAGGTCGGGCGGCGCCTTGTCGAGCAGCACCGCCCGCTCGCGCAGCTCGGCCGGCAGCGCGCGGACCAGGTCGCGGGCCAGGTCCTCGACCCGGCCCAGCGGGCGGAGCACGGCGTCGCCGAGGAGCTCGGAGGTCGCCGGGTCGGCACCCAGGAAGCACGGGGTGGAGGCGACCACCACCCCGTCGACGACCAGCATGTTGATCGACACGTGGTGCCCGCCGAAGCGCCAGCCCCAGGTCCCGATGTCCCCCGGCTCGCCGAACACCCGCAGGTAGTACATCTGCGGGTCGCGGCCGCGGGTGCGGTCGAGGACGTTCTCCAGCCCCATCACCGTCGCGACGGTCACGTACGCCGCCCGCGACAGCCCCGAGCCGACGAGCTTCATCGCGGCCCGCTGCTGCGGCGGGAGCTGGTCGTGGAAGGTCAGTCCACCGTGGTCAGTGGGGGTGTAGAACCAGCGGCGGCGCTCGGCGTCGGCGTCGTCGTCACCGGTCGGGGCGTGCCCGACGGCCGTCTCCCGCCGGCCCGGGTCGAGGGTGTCGAGCCAGGCACGCGCGGCCTCGGCCATCGCGGTCGCCGTCTCGCGGGTGTCCGCAGCACCGATCATGCCGCGAGACGCTAGCGACTCCGGGCAGACTCCACCGGGAGGACGGCTACGTCGACCACGGCCCGACTCAGGTCCGGCGGTACCCGGCCGCCAGCTCCACGAAGGCGGCCGGGTCCACCAGCGACGTCGTGTCGCCGGGCTCGCGCCCGGCGGTCACGTCGAGCAGCAGCCGTCGCATGATCTTGCCCGACCGGGTCTTCGGCAGCTCCGCGACGAGGACGACCTCGCGGGGCCGGGCGACCGGCCCCAGTTCCCGGGCCACGTGCGCCCGCAGCTGTTCGGTCAGCCCGTCGGTCGGGCCGTCGGTGACGGTCACGAACGCGACCACGGCCTGCCCGGTCGTCGGGTCCGGCGCCCCGACCACGCCCGCCTCGGCGACCCGTGGGTGGCTCACCAGCGCGGACTCCAGCTCGATCGAGCCGAGCCGGTGGCCCGAGACGTTCATGACGTCGTCGATGCGGCCCTGCAGCGTCACGTAGCCGTGCTCGTCGATCACCGCGCCGTCGCCCGCCTTGTACCAGCCCTGCTCGGCGTAGTCGGCGAAGTAGGACGCGCGGAACCGCTCGGGGTCGCCCCAGACCGTGCGCGCCATCGACGGCCACGGACGGTCGATCACCAGGATGCCGCCCTCGCCGGGGGCGCAGGTGCGCCCGTCACGGTCGACCACCCGCACCGACAGGCCCGGCAGCGGCCGGGTCGCCGAGCCCGGCACCAGCGGCGTCACCCCGGGCAGCGGCGCGCAGATCGCCGCGCCGGTCTCGGACTGCCACCAGGTGTCGACGATCGGGCAGCGGCCGCCGCCGATCACCTCGTGGAACCACCGCCAGGCCTCGGGGTTGATCGCCTCGCCGACGCTGCCGAGCAACCGCAGCGAGGACAGGTCGTGGCGCGCGGGCACCTCCGGACCCCACTTCATGTACGTCCGGACCAGGGTCGGCGCGGTGTAGTACACGGTGACGCCGTACCGGGCGATGATCTCGAAGTGCCGGCCCGGCTCGGGGGTGTCCGGGGTGCCCTCGTAGATCACCTGCGTGACACCGTTGGACAGCGGTCCGTAGACCTCGTAGGTGTGCGCGGTGACCCAGGCGAGGTCGGCGGTGCACCAGTAGACGTCGTCGGGCTTGTGGTCGAAGCAGGCCCACGCCGTCCAGGACGCCTGGGTGAGGTAGCCGCCCATGGTGTGCAGCAGGCCCTTGGGGGTGCCAGTGGTGCCCGAGGTGTAGACGAGCATGAGCGGGCTCTCGGCCGGGTGCGCCTGCGCCTCGTGGACCTCGGGTGCGGTGTCGACGACGTCGTGCCACCACACGTCGCGGCCGGGGGTCCAGTCGACCTCCGAGCCGGTCCGCCGGATGACCAGCACGTGCTCCAGCGAGTCCACCCCGGACGCGGCCTCGTCGGCGTTGGCCTTGACCGGGACGGCCTTCCCGCGGCGGTACTGGCCGTCGGTGGTGACCAGCAGCTTCGCGGCACCGTCAGTGATCCGGAACCGCAGCGCGGACGGGGAGAACCCGCCGAAGACCAACGAGTGGACCGCCCCGATCCGGGCGCAGGCGAGCATCACGACGACGGTCTCGACCAGCACCGGCAGGTACACGACGACCACGTCGCCGCGCCCGACCCCGAGCGCGGTGAGCGCGTGCGCACAGCGGGCGACCTCGCGCTGCAGGTCGGCGTAGGTGACGGTGCGCCGGTCCCCCGGCTCGCCCTCCCAGTACAGCGCGACCTTGTCCCCCGCACCGGCCTCGACGTGCCGGTCGACGCAGTTGCGCGCGACGTTCAGGGTGCCGTCGGCGAACCAGGTGACCTCGGGCCACCTGCTGCCGTCGTAGCCCTGCTCGGGCACGCGGTCCCACTCCAGCCGGCGGGCCTGCGCACACCAGAACGCCTCGGGGTCGGCGGCCGCCTGGTCGTAGGTGGCGGCGGTGACGTTGGCGTGCGCGGCGAGGTCGGGCGGGGGCGGGTACATGCCCCGATCCTCACCGCCGGGCCCCCGCGGCGCAGGCCGTCGTGAGGGGACTCACCGGTGGGCGAAGGCCCGGTGGTGGTCGTCGAGCAGGTCCACGCCGAAGTCGTTCTCCGGGTCCCGCCACACCGAGTGGGCGTGGTCCGCGCCGCCCTGGGTGTTGTCCCACTCCAGCAGCAGCCGCGGCCCCTGCAGCCGGTGGTAGTGCGGCTCCCCCGCCTCCAGCGAGCCCGCCCAGGCCACGTGGACCTCGTCGAGGGCGGTGTCGTCGTCGTAGCGGGCGGCGGGTGAGACCCCAGCCGGCGCCCGGTCGAGGTAGGCCGAGAGCAGTCGGCGCAGCAGGGCACGGCCGCGGTCGTCGAGCGCGTTCGCCGGGAGCCCGCGCGGCACACCGGTCAGCGCGACGGCCTCGGTCCCCTCGACCGGGTCCACCGGGCCGGGTGGGCTCTCCCGTCGGATCGCCGAGGTCGGCAGCGGCCGGTCGCCCGGCGCGACCAGCGGCCGGTTCGCCGTCACCAGGTCCGGTGGGGCCCCGCCGGGCAAGACCACGGTCTCCAGGAGCTCGGGTGGCAGGCCGCGGACGATCTCCCGCGCCAGGTCCTCGGTCGGTCCGAGCGGGCGCGCCACCCCTCCGCCGAGCAGCGGCGTCGTCGCCGGGTTCGCGCCGAGGAAGCACGGCGTGGCCGCGGCCACCCGCCCGTCCACGACGAGTGCGTTCACCGACACGTGGTGGCCGCCGAAGCGCCAGCCCCAGGTGCGTCCGCCCGGGTCGCCGAACACCCGCAGGTAGTAGAGCGCCGGGTCCCGGAACCGCTCCCGGTACGGGCGGGTCGGCCAGTCCTGCGCCCGGTCCAGGACGTTCTCCAGCCCCATGATCGTCGCCACGGTGGCGTAGCCGGCCTCGGACAGCCCCGACGCGACCAACCGCATCGCGCGCTGCTGCTGGACCGCGGTCTGGGCCGCGAGGGGCAGTCCACCGTGGTCGGTGGGGGTGTAGCACCAGCGACGGCGCTCGGCGTCGGCCCCCGCGTCACCGGTCGGGCCGGCGCCCCGGGCGGGGCCGAGCCGGTCGTCGTCCAGGGTGTCCAGCCAGGCCGCGGCCGCGTCCGCCATCGCCCCGGCGACCGTCTCGCTCGTCGTCACCCCGGCCACGCTAGTGGGCCGGGCGGGGTCAGTCCGTCGCGTCGCGGACGAGCAGCGCGATCTGCACCCGGTTGTCCAGGCCGCGTTCGCGGAGCAACCGGGAGACGTAGGACTTCACCGTCGCCACCGACATGTGCAGCTCGGCGGCGATGTCGGCGTTGGAGCCACCCCTGGCGACGGCCTCGGCGACGTCGCGCTCCCGGTCGGCGAGCCGGTCGAGCCGGGCCCGGGCGGCGCGCCGGCGGTCGACCGACCCGGCGCCGCCGCCGCGGACGATGCCGATCAGCCGCCGGGTGATCGCCGGGGACAGCACGGCGTCGCCGTCGGCGGCGGCGCGGACGGCGTCGACGATCCCCTCGGGCGCGGCGTCCTTGAGCAGGAACCCGCTCGCCCCGGCGCGCAACGCCCGTACGACGTGCTCGTCGGCGTCGAACGTGGTCAGCACGACGACGGTCGGGGCGTCGGGCCGCGACGTCACCTCCCGGGTCGCCGCGACGCCGTCGACGCGACGCATCCGCAGGTCCATCAGCACCACGTGCGGCCGCCCCGCGGCGACGGCGGCAGGCACCTCGTCGCCGTCACCGGCGTCGCCGACCACCTGGATGCGCCGCACCGGTCCGGTGCCGTCGCCGGGCAGCGCGTGCCCGTCGAGCATCACCCGCAGGCCGGAGCGGACGAGCGGGTCGTCGTCGACGAGCAGCACCCGGATCGCGGTCGCGGTCATTCCGTCTCCTCCCGCCACGGCAGCACCGCGCGCAGCTGGTGGCCCGACGGCGTCGGGCCGTGGGTCAGCGTCCCGCCGGCGAGGGTCTCGACCCGCTCGCGCAGCCCGACCAGGCCGGTCCCGGCACCCTCGGGTGTCGTCCCCGCCGCAGACGTCCCCGAGGTGACGGTGACGGTGAGGTCCCGGCCGGGCCGCCCGTCGAGGGCGACCTCCACAGGGGACCCTGGCGCGTGCCGGGCGGCATTGGTCAGGCCCTCGCGGACCACCCGGTGCACGACCCCGGCCAGCGGGCGCCCTGGCGGGCACACCGTCAGCAGCGCCGTCGACCGGAGACGGACGTCCGCACCGACCGCGCGGGCCTCGGCGACGAGCTCCTCGACCGCTCCGAGGTCCTCGATCTCGTCGGGCACGTCGCCGGTGGGCTCGTGCAGCACCTGCACGATCGTGCGGAGGTCCTCCATCGCGCGGTGCGTGGTGTCGCGCAGCACCTGCGCGGTCTCGCGCACGGTGCTGGCGGGCAGGTCCCCACGCAGCGCCAGCGCCCCTGCGTGCACCGACAGCAGCGACAGCCGGTGCCCGAGCCGGTCGTGCATCTCCCCGGCGATCCGGCGACGCTCGTCGGCGCGGGCCTGCTCCTCACGCACCGCCCGATCGGCCTCGGCGCGGGCGAGCCGCTCGCGCAGGTCGTGGACCATCGCGCGGCGGATCCCGGTCAGCAGGCCCGCGGTCGCCGAGATCCCCTGGAACGCGACGGCCCCGCCGAGCAGCACGAGCGCCGTGGCACCGTCGGGAGCGTCGCGGTACAGCGTGATCGCGGCCGTCCCGACCGCCAGGGCCAGCACCGGAAGCGTCTCCACCGCGCGGCGCCGGGTCGCGATCACGAACACCCCGACCAGCGGCAGGTAGGTGGCGACCGGCGACACCAGCGGCCCGAGCACGGCCACCACCGCGAACACCCGCGGCATGCGATAGCGCACCGCGATCGAGCCGATCATCAGCACGCCGACGACGAGCAGCGACCACTGCAGGGCCCCGGCGACGGCGTACGTCCCGACGACGGTCAGACCCCCGGCGAGCACCGCGACCATCAGCACGGCGGAGATCACGGCGGGACGGACCGGCACCCGTCGACCATAGGCGGCGGACCGGCGCCGTCCAGCAGGTTTCCGCTCGAACGGGACGGCCACCGGTCCACTCCTGTCTCCCGACCCCCCGGGATCGACGGTCAGCGTGCCGGGGGGCCGCCGGTGGCGCACCCGCCGAAGGTCCTGCGCACCGCGACCGAAGTCGCCCGCGCCGCGTCACCCGGAGTCACGTCACCCGGAACGGGTCACCCGGAATGAGTACGATTCGGACATGCCGGAACCGCACAGCCACCGCGAGAGCGGGCAGCACGTCATCGAGCACGCGCTCGACCGCCTCGAGGCGGCCGACAAGGCGCAGGACTACCCCCAGGCGACCGACGGCCACACCGCCGCCACCGCCTACGCGGTGAGCGCGCTCTACCAGGAGATGCGCCACGGCGACGACCAGCTCGCGGCGCTCATCTCCGCGGTGCAGGAGCAGACCGCGGTGCTGCGCGAGATCCGGGACTCGTTGCGGGACGGGAGCCGCACCGGAGGGTGACCGGAGAGCGACGGCCCCGCCCGCGATCCGGTCCGGCCGGCCGCCGCGGACCTCGTGCCGCGGGGCGTCCTCAGGCGCCGACGTAGGCCGCCAGGTGCTCCCCGGTCAGCGTCGACCGGTCCACGACCAGCTCGGCCGGGGTCCCCTCGAACACCACGGTGCCGCCGTCGTGCCCGGCGCCGGGGCCCAGGTCGATGATCCGGTCGGCGTGTGCCATCACGGCCTGGTGGTGCTCGATGACGATCACCGAGCGGCCGCCGTCGACGATCCGGTCGAGCAGCGCGAGCAGCTGCTCGACGTCGGCCAGGTGCAGCCCGGTCGTCGGCTCGTCGAGCACGAAGGTCCCCCCGGACTCCCCCAGGTGCACCGCCAGCTTGAGCCGCTGGCGCTCCCCGCCGGACAGCGTCGTCAGCGGCTGGCCCAGGGTGAGGTAGCCGAGCCCGACGTCGGCGAGGCGCTCCAGGATCCTGTGCGCGGCCGGCGTGCGGGCCTCGCCGGCCCCGAAGAACTTCTCCGCCTCGGCGACCGGCATGGCGAGGACCTCGCTGATGTCGCGACCGCCGAAGGTGTAGCCGAGCACCGAGGCGTCGAAGCGGCGGCCGTCGCAGACGTCGCAGGTGGTGGCGACCCCGGCCATCATCGCGAGGTCGGTGTAGACGACGCCGGCGCCGTTGCAGTTCGGGCAGGCGCCCTCGGAGTTGGCGCTGAACAGCGCGGGCTTGACGCCGTTGGCCTTCGCGAACGCCTTGCGGATCGGCTCCAGCAGCCCGGTGTAGGTGGCCGGGTTGCTGCGCCGCGATCCCTTGATCGCGCCCTGGTCGACGACGACCACCCCGTCGCGCCCGGCGACCGACCCGTGGATCAGCGAGCTCTTGCCCGACCCGGCCACCCCGGTGACGACGGTGAGCACGCCCAGCGGCACGTCGACGTCGACGTCCCGCAGGTTGTGCCGGTTCGCCCGGCGGATCTCCAGGTACCCCGACGGGGTCCGGACGGTCGGCTTGAGCGTCGCCCGGTACTCCAGGTGGCGCCCGGTGAGCGTGCCGGAGCGGCGGAGCCCGTCGAGGTCGCCGGTGTAGACGACGTGGCCGCCGTCGGCGCCGGCCCGCGGCCCGAGGTCGACGACGTGGTCGGCGATCGCGATCGTCTCCGGCTTGTGCTCGACGACGAGCACGGTGTTGCCCTTGTCGCGCAGCCGCAGCAGCAGGTCGTTCATCCGGGCGATGTCGTGCGGGTGCAGCCCGATGGTGGGCTCGTCGAAGACGTAGGTGACGTCGGTCAGCGACGACCCGAGATGCTTGATCATCTTGGTGCGCTGGGCCTCGCCGCCGGACAGCGACCCGGACGGCCGGTCCAGCGACAGGTAGCCGAGCCCGATCTCGACGAACGAGTCCAGGGTCGCGCGCAGCGAGGACAGCAGCGGGGCCAGGGAGGGCTCGTCGAGGCCACCGGCCCAGTCGGCGAGGTCGGAGATCTGCATGGCGCAGGCATCCGCGATGGAGATCCCCGGATCTTCGACGACCGGGCGAGCTCGGAGAGCCGGGTGCCGTCGCAGTCCGGGCAGGTGCGGAACACGATGGCCCGGTCGACGAACGCCCTGATGTGCGGCTGCATCGCCTCGCGTTCCTTGGCCAGGAACGACTTCTGGATCCGCGGGATCAGCCCCTCGAAGGTGACGTTGACGCCGTCGACCTTGATCCGGGTGGCCTCCTTGTAGAGCAGGGCGTCGCGCTGGGGCTTGGTGAAGCTGCTGATCGGCTTGTCGCCGGGGAAGAAGCCGGAGTTGGCGAAGATCCGGCCGTACCAGCCGTCGACGGAGTAGTTCGGGATCGTCAGGGCGCCCTCGACGATCGACTTCGACTCGTCGAACAGGGCGGTGAGGTCGAAGTCGGACACCGAGCCGCGGCCCTCGCAGCGCGGGCAGGCGCCGCCGACGATCTCGAACTCGCGGCGCTGTTTGACCTGCTGGCCGTTCTTCCGGACGGTCACCGCACCCGAGCCGCTGATCGTCGCGACGTTGAAGGAGAACGCCTTGGCCGGGCCGGCGTAGGGCTTGCCGAGGCGGCTGAACAGGATCCGCAGCAGCGCCCCGACGTCGGTGGCGGTGCCGACGGTGGAGCGCACGTCGCCGCCCATCCGCTCCTGGTCGACGATGATCGCGGTGGTGAGGCCGTCGAGGACGTCGACGTCGGGGCGGCCCAGGTTCGGCATGAAGCCCTGGACGAACGCGCTGTAGGTCTCGTTGATCATCCGCTGGGACTCGGCGGCGATGGTCGAGAACACCAGGGAGCTCTTGCCCGAGCCGGACACCCCGGTGAACACCGTGAGCCGGCGCTTGGGCAGCTCGACGGAGATGTCGCGCAGGTTGTTCTCGCGCGCACCGTGCACGCGGATGAGGTCGTGACTGTCGGCTGCGTGCATGGTGGATCCCCCGTCCGGCCCGTTCAGGGCCGCTGCTGGATGCGGACCATCGTGCCCGCGGGGTCGCGGAAGGCACAGTCGCGCACCCCGTACGGCTGGTCGACCGGCTCCTGGACGACCTCGGCCCCGCTCGCCTGGAGCCTGTCGAACGCCGCGTCCAGGTCGTTACTGGCGAGCAGCACGGCGGTGTAGGTGCCCTTGGCCATCATCTCGGTGACGGTGCGGCGTTCCTCGTCGGTGATGCCGGGATCGGCGGCGGGCGGGGCGAGGACGAGCGAGACGTCGGGCTGCCCGGGCGGGCCGACGGTGAGCCAGCGCATCGTGCCCTGGCCGACGTCGAGGCGGACCTCGAAGCCGAGCGCGTCGCGGTAGAAGGCCAGCGACGCCTCCGGGTCGGTGTGCGGGAGGAAGCCGGCGTGGATCGTGATGGCGGGTGCGGTCATGGCGTTCACGCTAGGGAGGTCGGCGCCACCGTGGCTTCTCGATTCCTGACCGGTCGGGTGACCTGCTTCGCCACGCAGGCCGGGAGCCCCGCGGTCCCGTCGCGCACGGCGTCGCGGTACACGCTCGGCGACATTCCGACGAGCTCGGTGAACCGGGTGCTGAACGTGCCGAGCGAGGAGCCGCCGACCGCGAAGCACACCTCGGTGACGGTGAGGTCACCGCGGCGCAGCAGGGCCATCGCGCGCTCGATGCGCCGGGTCATCAGGTAGCTGTAGGGCGACTCACCGTAGGCCGCCCGGAACGCCCGCGACAGGTGCCCCGCCGAGACGTGCTCGGCCCGGGCGAGCTCGGTGACGTCCAGCGGGCTGGCGTACTCCCGGTCGATGCGGTCGCGCACCCGGCGCATCCGGACGAGCTCACGCAGCCGCCCGTCCTCGCGGTCGCTCACCGCAGGTGCTCCGCCAGCAGCGCCGCGACCTCGTCGGGGCGTTCGAGGTAGACCATGTGTCCGGTGTCGACGGGGGCGACGGTGAGGTCGTCGCCGAGCGCACTGCGGCAGGCGGCCAGCCAGTCGTCGGTGACGAAGTCGGCCCGCAGGGCTGGCACGACCAGTGTCGGGAGGCCGGCCCGCGGGACGGCGGCGGGGCGGGCCATCTCCGACCAGGCGGTGACGAAGGCCGCCCGGCTGTAGCGCCAGCGCCAGGCACCGTCGCGCTGTTCCAGGTGCTCGGCGACCTCGGCGTCGACGAGCGGTGCGGGCACACCGCTCCAGGACGCGGCCTTGGCGGCGCGGGCGTCGTCACGGGTCGCGAACCCCTCGTCGGCGCGGCCGGCCTCCGCGGACTCCAGCATGTCCTGCGGGTCCAGCCCGTGCGCCGGGTCGAGCAGCGCGAGGCGGGTGACGCGCTCGGGTGCGGTCCGCGCCAGCCGGGCCGCGACCGCTCCGCCGAAGGAGTGCCCGACCACGGCGACCCGCTCGACGTGCTCGGCGTCGAGGACCTCGAGGACGTCCTCGACGTGCTGCTCGAGGTTCCACGGCGGGACCCACGGCGAACGGCCGTGCCCGCGCAGGTCGACGGAGATCCAGCGCAGGGTGGGCAGGGCGGCGAACAGCGGCGCGAACCGCAGGCCGTGGCCGGTGACACCGTGCACCGCGAGCACCGGCGGGCCCGCCGGGTCACCGGCGTGGTGGACATGCAGGGGCATGCACCCATTCTGCACTTTGCTATCTCGGCAACGATGTTTGCCGTCCTGTCCGGCCACTCGTCAGGCTGGGCACATGGACACAGCACAGCGCCACGACGTCGTCGTGATCGGCGGCGGCCCGGCCGGACTCAACGGGGCCATGATGCTCGCCCGCTCCCTGCGGTCGGTGGTCGTGGTCGACTCCGGCCTGCCCCGCAACGCACCGGCCACCGCCGCGCACGGCCTGTTCGCCCGCGACGGCGTCGCCCCGGCCGAGCTGCTCGCGACCGGCCGGGAGGAGGTCCGCCGCTACGGCGGGACGGTCGTCGACGGCGAGGTCGTCGGCGCCCGGCGCACCGACGACGGTTTCACGGTGACCCTCGCCGACGACACCACCCTCGACGCCCGGCGGCTGCTCGTCACCACCGGGCTGGTCGACGTGCTGCCGGAGATTCCGGGACTCGCGCAGGGGTGGGGCGCCGACGTCGTCCACTGCCCGTACTGCCACGGCTACGAGGTGCGTGACCGCCCGATCGCCGTCCTCGGGACCGCCACCGGCTCCGCGCACCACGCGCTGCTGTTCCGGCAGCTCAGCGCGGACGTGGTCTACGTGTCGCACACGGTGGAGCCGACCGCGGAACAGTCGGAACGTTTCGCCGCGCTCGGCATCGCCGTCGTCGACGGGCCGGTGAGCGAGGTGGTGCGGGAGGACGGCGCGATCACCGGGCTGGTCACGCCGTCCGGTGTGCTGGCGCGCGAGGTCGTCGCGGTGGCGACCCGGCTGGAGGCCCGCGCCGGCTTCCTCGCCGAGCTGGGCCTGGTCCCGGTCGAGCACCCGAGAGGGGTGGGGCAGCACCTCGTCGCGGACCCGACGGGCCGCAGCACGGTCGAGGGCGTGTGGCTCGCGGGCAATGTCACCGATCTGAGCGCGCAGGTGGGGGCCGCGGCGGCCGCGGGAGCGTTCGCGGGGGCCGCGATCAACGCCGACCTCGTCGAGGCCGGGGCGCTCGCCGCGCTGCGGGAGCTCGCACGCCCCTAACCTGGGGACGTGCTGGTCATCTTCGGGCTGTCGGGCAAGGAGCGCCCACTGGGCCTGGTCGCGCTGGGCTGCGGCACCTGCGGTCACCCGGGGCCGCAGCCCGCGGTGCACCGGCGGACCCGGTTCACGCTGTTCTTCGTCCCGGTCCTGCCGCTGCGCAGCCGCTACGAGATGCGCTGCCCCGTGTGCGGGGCGGGGCGGACGCTCTCCCGCGACGATGCCCGCCGGTACGGCGCACGGATCTGAGCGACGCGCTCGTCCGGCACGGGGCCTCCCCAGCTCCTGCCACCTGACGGGATCGGCCGGGCGCCACCGAGGCGACAGCTCGCTGCGGTACCACTCCCGCAGGTAGGGAGTTCGCGATCGCGAACGGAAACTAGCGATCGAACACCTGTTCGAGTAGCATCGATGAGGTGACCTCGACCCAGGAGCCACCCGCCCACGCCACCGGCGTGGGCTCCGGCAGGTTCCGCTCCGGTGACCTCGCCCTGATCCAGCTCCTGATCGACCAGGCGATCGGCGACGACACCACCCTGCTCTCCGAGGCCGACCTGATCGACGAGGTCCAGCAGATCGAGTCCGTCCAGGCCTCCCTCGCCGCACTGCAGGCGAGTCGGATCCGGGCGTTCGCCCGGGCCCACGTCGAGAACCACCTCACCGACGACCAGACCAACCGCTCCCGGGCCGACGTCGAGCGGCTCCACCGCAGTGTCGTCGCCCAGGTCCAGCTCGCCTGCCGGGTCTCGACCGCCGAAGCCCGCACCCGCATCGCCAACGCCCGCGACCTGCACACCGGACTCGACCACATCCGCGGCCTCCACACCGCCGGCGAGCTCAGCGCCGCCAAGGTCACCGCCATCGCCGTCGAACGCCGCGACCTCGACCCACACCAGCGCAGGCACCTCGACACCCGCCTCGCCACACACGACCTCACCCGGCTCGGCATCGGCCGGCTCCGCGCCATGACCCGCCGCCTGGTCGCCGAAATCGCGCCCGAACGCTTCCGAGCCCGCGTCCACGCCGCCGCGGCCGAACGCCGGGTCACCCTACGCCCGGCACCGGACGCGATGAGCTACCTCACCGCCTACATCCCCGTCGCACAGGGCGCCGCCTGCCTCGCCGCACTACAGAAAGCCTTCGTGCAGGTCCAGGTCGACCCGGCACCGTTGACCCGCAGCCGCGGACAGGTACTCGCCGACACATTGGTCGAACGCCTCACCGGACAGACCACCGCCACCGCGGTCAACCTGCAAGTCCAGGTCACCGTCCCCGTCCAGGCCCTGCTCGACCCCACCTCCCCACTCCCCGCGGAGATCCCCGGACTCGGACCCGTCCCGGCCGACCTGCTCGCCACCAGCGACGGCACCGCGTCCCTGCGCCGGCTGCTCACCGACCAGGGTCTTGTCATCGGCGGCGACTCACGCCAACGCACCTTCACCGGACTGCTCGCCACCCTCGTGAAAGCCCGCGCCGGGAACCGGTGCACCGAGCCCTACTGCGACGCACCCCTCCGCCACATCGACCACATCCACCGCCACACCGACGGCGGACACACCGAACTGGAGAACGGCCGCGGGGTCTGCGAGTTCCACAACCACATCCGCGAACAACCCGGATGGCACATCGCCCGAACACCCGACGGGACCGTCCTCACGACCACACCCACCGGACACACCTACCGCGGACCGGACTGACCGCGGTGGGCCCGGGCACGGGCACCCTCAGGTCGGCAGCAGGTACTCCTCACTGGCGTGGTGGCAGGCGCTCGGGTGGTGCCCGCCCGGCCGCGTCACCAGCGGCGGCTCCTCGGTCGCGCAGATGTCGGTGGCCTTCCAGCAGCGCGTCCGGAACCGGCAGCCGCTCGGCGGATCCACCGGGCTCGGGACGTCACCGGTCAACCGGATCCGCGTGCGCCCCGCGCGCACCGACGGGTCAGGCACCGGCACCGCCGAGAGCAGCGCCTGGGTGTACGGGTGCGACGCCCGGGTGTAGATCTCGTCCTCGGTCCCGAGCTCCACCATCTTGCCCAGGTACATCACGCCGACCCGGTCGGACAGGTGCCGCACGACGGACAGGTCGTGGGCGATGAAGATGTAGGACAGCCCGAACTCGCGCTGCAGGTTCCCGAGCAGGTTCATCACCTGCGCCTGGATGGACACGTCGAGCGCGGAGACCGGCTCGTCGCACACGATGATCTCCGGGCGCAGCGCGAGCGCACGGGCGATCCCGATGCGCTGACGCTGCCCGCCGGAGAACTGGTGCGGGTAGCGGTTGACGAAGTCCGGGTTGAGCCCGACGACGTCGAGCAGCTCCTGCACCTTCGCCCGTCGCTCTCCCTTCGGCGCGACCTCCGGGTGGATCTCGAACGGCTCCCCGACGATGTCGGCGACCGTCATCCTCGGGTTCAGCGACGTGTACGGGTCCTGCAGCACGATCTGCATCTGCCGGCGCAGCGCCCGCAGCTCCGCCCCACGGCGGGCGAAGATGTCCTCGCCGTGGAAGCGCACCGAGCCCGACGTCGGCGGCTCCAGCCGCATCAGCACCTGGGCCAGGGTCGACTTCCCGCAGCCGGACTCGCCGACGATGCCCAGCGTCTCGCCCTTGTTCAGCGAGAACGAGACGCCGTCGACGGCACGCACGTGGCCGACGGTGCGTTTGACGACCGCACCGACCTTCACCGGGAAGTGCTTGACGAGGTCGGTGACCTCCAGAACGGGCTCGCTCATACGAGGTCCTCCGCGAACAGGCACGCCGACGCCCGCGCTCCGGGCAGCGGGATCAGCGGCGGGTCGGTACCGAGGCAGCTCTCCACCGCACGCGGGCAGCGCGGGTGGAACGGGCAGCCGTCGGGGATGGCGGTGAGCGTCGGCGGGAGCCCGGTGATCGCCCGCAGCTCGGTGCCCTTGCTGTCCAGCCGCGGGATCGACGCGAGCAGCGCCTCGGTGTACGGGTGGGCCGGATTCGCGAAGAGCTGGTGCACGTCGCCCTGTTCGACGATCCGGCCCGCGTACATCACCGCGATCCGGTCGGCGACCTCCGCGACGACACCCAGGTCGTGGGTGATGAGGACCAGCGCCATCTCCCGTTCGCGCTGGATCTCGGCGAGCAGGTCCATGATCTGGGCCTGCACGGTGACGTCGAGCGCGGTCGTCGGCTCGTCGGCGATGAGCACGTCGGGGTCGAGCGCCAGCGACATGGCGATCATGACGCGCTGGCGCATCCCCCCGGAGAACTCGTGCGGGAAGTTCGTGATCCGCTGCTTCGCCCCCGGGATGCCGACCAGGTCGAGCAGCTCGACGGCGCGGGTGCGGGCGTCGCGCCTGCTCATCCCGCGCCGCGTCCGCAGCTGCTCGCCGATCTGGAACCCGACGGTGAACACCGGGTTCAGCGCGGACAACGCGTCCTGGAAGATCATCGCGATGTTCTCGCCACGCAGCTCCCGGCGCCGCTCCTCGGTCGCGGTGAGCAGCTCCTCGCCGCGGTAGCGGACCGAGCCCGCGGTGACGGTCGCGGGCGGGGTCGGCAGGATGCCCATCACCGTGTTCGCGGTGACCGACTTACCGGAGCCGGACTCCCCCAGGACGGCGAGGGTCTCCCCCGCACGCACCTGGTAGCCGACGCCGTTCAGCACCCGGGCGACGCCGTCGCGGGTACTGAACTCGACGTGCAGGTCCTCCACCTCGAGCAGCGGGGTCATGACCGGCCCTTCGGGTCGAACGCGTCGCGCACGGCGTCGCCGAGCAGCACGAAGGCCAGCACGGTGACGACGAGGAACGCGCCGGGGAACAGGAGCAGGTGCGGCGAGGTCCGCAGGTAGCTCTGCGCCTCGCTGATCATCACGCCCCAGGAGACGACGGGGTCGCGCAGACCGACACCGAGGAACGACAGCGTGGCCTCCGCCCCGATGAACGCGCCGAGCGCGATCGTCGCGTACACCATCACCGGGGCGATGGTGTTGGGCAGCATGTGCCGCCAGATGATCCGCCACGGGCTCGCGCCGAGCGCGCGGGCGGCCTTGACGTAGTCCTGGCTCCGGGCGGCGATCGCGGCGGACCGCATGATCCGCATGACGATCGGCCAGGACAGCAGCCCGATCGTGCCGATCACCAGGCCGCTGATGCCCATCACGCTCTGCCCGACCGACGCGCGGAAGGTGGAGAGCACGACGATCGCGCCGAGGACGAACGGCACCCCGAAGAAGACGTCGGCGACGCGGGCGAGCAGCGAGTCGACCCAGCCGCCGGCGAACCCGGCGATCAGGCCCATGATGGAGCCGACCAGCACGACCGCCGTCGTCGCCAGCACCCCGACGACGATCGAGACGCGGGTGCCGTGGACGGTGCGTGCGTAGACGTCGCGGCCGAGGTGGTCGTAGCCGAACCAGGCCTGGGCCGACGGGTCCTGCCGGGCCCGGGACAGGTCGCCCGCGGTCGGGTCGACCGAGGTGAACAGCTGCGGGAACGCGGCCATGACCAGCAGGAACGCGATGAGGCCCGCCGCGACGAGGAACAGCGGCCGTCGGCGCAGGTCGTGCCAGGCGTCGCCGCTGAGGCTGCGGGTGCGGGCCGACACCTCGGCGCGGCCGTCGGTGGCGACGGGCTTGTCCGCGGTGGCGGTGGTGGGGTCAGTCAAGGCGGATCCTCGGGTCGAGCAGCGCGTAGGTGACGTCCACGACGAGGTTCGCGAGCAGGTAGACGATCACCAGCAGGACGACGACGCCGGTCACGACCACCCCGTCGAGCCGCTGGATGGAGCCGAAGATCAGCCCACCGATGCCGCGGATGTTGAAGATGCCCTCGGTGACGATCGCCCCGCCCATGAGCGTGCCGAAGTCGGCGCCGAGGAACGTGATCACCGGGATCGCCGAGTTGCGGGTCAGGTGGACCCCGACGACACGGCGCCGGCTCAGGCCCTTAGCGGTCGCGGTGCGGACGTAGTCGGCGCGCAGGTTCTCCGCGATCGACGTCCGGGTCAGCCGCGCGACGTAGGCCAGCGACAGGCTGCCGAGCACGTAGCCGGGCACGACCAGGTCCAGGAACCCCGGGTCGGCCGGGACGGTCGGCGGGACCAGGCCCAGCCGCAGCCCGAGGACGGACTGCAGCACGTAGCCGGTCACGAACACCGGCACCGCGACCAGGAACAGCGTCGCGGTGAGCACGACGTTGTCGAGGAAACCGCCGGGCCGCAGCCCGGTGAGCACGCCCGCGGTCAGGCCGATGACCGCCTGGATGACCAGCGCGACGATCGCGAGCTTGATCGTGACCGGGTAGGCGTTCGCGATCAGCGTCGCGACCTCCTGGCCGCGGAAGTTCTCGCCGAAGTCGCCCCGCAGCAGGTTGCCGAGATAGGTGAAGTACTGGACGACGATCGACCGGTCGAGCCCGTACTCCTCCCGCATGCGCTCGATGAACGCGGGCGGGCAGGCCTGGTCACCGCACTTGCCGGCGAGCGGGTCGCCGGGCAGCGCCCAGACCATGAAGTAGATGAGGAACGTGGTGCCGAGGAACACCGGCACCAGTTGCAGGAGTCGTCGCAGGACATAGCGCCCCACGGGTCACCTCCGGGTACGTGCGCCGGCGGCCGGGGATCGCCCGGCCGCCGGTGCGGGTGGTGGGGTGGGGCGGGATCAGCCCTGGACGGTCACGGTCTCCAGGTCGAGCTCACGGCCGTAGGTCATCTCGACGTTCTGCAGCCGTGGGGACCAGCCGAACTGCGCGGACTGGTCGTTGATCGCGACGGCCGGCATGTCCTGGATCAGGATGCGCTCGGCCTCGGCCCACAGCGCGTAGGCCTCCTCGGCGGTGGCCGCGGTCGAGCCCTGCTGGACCAGCGCGTCGAAGCGCGGGTTGGTGTAGCCGCTGTTGTTGTTCGCCGCACCCGTCGTGTACTGCGGCCGCAGCACGTACTCCATGGTCGGGGTCGAGGCGACCCAGCCGGAGCGGAAGATGCCGGTCAGGTTCTCCGCCCGGCGCTGCTCCAGGAACTCCGAGAAGGTCGGGACCGGGACGAAGTTGCAGGGCACGCCCAGGGTGTTGCTGATGCTGACGCAGGCGGCCTGCATCCACTCGCGGTTGATCGCGGAGTCCACGTTGGAGATCAGCTCGATCGGGCCGGTGAAGCCGGACGCGTCGAACTGCTGCTTGGCCCGCTGCGGGGAGAAGGTGCACAGCTCGCCGCACTGGTCGTCGACCTTGCCGGGCACACCCTCGGGGATGAAACCGGTGGCCGGCTTCACGAGTCCGTTGTAGACGTTGGCGATGATCGCCTCGCGGTCGACGGCCATCGAGATCGCCTGCCGCAGCTGCGGGTTCGCGTAGCGCTGGTCGTAGATCGGGAAGGTCATCGTGTTGATGCCGGCGTAGGGCTGGTTGCCGTTCCGGTCGGCCAGATCCTGCTGGTACAGGTTGTCGATCAGGAACGAGCCGGGGATGGCCTCCAGGAAGTCCAGGTTCCCGCTGACAACGTCCTGGTAGGCGGCCTCGCTGTCGGCGTAGAAGCGGAACTCGACGCCACCGACGGCGACCGGCTGCTCGCCGCCCCACTCGTCGTAGCGGGTCACGGTCACGTTCTGGTCCGGCACCCGGGACTCGAAGCGGAACGGGCCGTTGCCGACCGGGTTGGCCTCGAACGCGGCCGGGTCGGCGAAGAAGGACTCCGGCATCGGGTAGAACGCCACGTCGCCGAGGGTGTTGACGAAGATCGGCGACGGCGCGGACAGCGCCACGGTGAAGGTGCGCTCGTCGACGACGCGCAGCCCGGACATCGTCTGTGCGGTGGGTTCGCCCTCGTCCGGGTTGACCTGGTCGAACCCGGCGATGTTGGAGAAGAACTCCGAGCTGGACTGGGCGTTGGTCTTCAGCGCCACGTAGTTCCACGCGTCGACGAAGCTCTTCGCGGTGACGGGCGTGCCGTCGTGGAAGGTCCAACCGTCCTTGATCCGGATGGTCCAGTTCCGCGAGTCGGTCGACTCGATCGACTCGGCGACCTTGTTCTCCGGCTCGCCCTGCTGGTTGTAGTCGACCAGCCCGGACCACAGGGCGTCCAGGATCTTGCTACCGCCGGTCTCGCGAGTGTTGCCCGGCAGCAGCGCGTTCTCCGGCTCGGTGCCGAAGACCGAGATCGTGGGGGCGCCCTGGGCGTCGCCCGTGGTGCCGCCTCCCCCGCCGCCACAGGCGCCGAGCACCAGCGCGGAGGTCAGGGAGAGCGCGAGCAGCGCCGCGACTCGAGGTGATCGCATCAGAGTCCTGTCTGTCCGGGACGGCCGCGCCCTGCGTGGTGCGCAGGCGGCCGGTGCGGTTCGGTGGTGGGTCGCACGGTAACCACAGCATCCCGGTTCTCTGGTTACGAATCTATTGCGTCCGCCGTCATTGCACCGAGCAACACGGAATTGCGCACGACGGTCGGTGACCGGATCGCGACAGCACGCCCGGAGCGGTCAGTCTCGAAAAGGCATCGGCGCAGGTCGGACGCATTCCCTGCATTGAGGCTTATTCAGGCTCCGTCAGGTAAGTGTGTAGAAGATGAGTCCGATGACTGCCGAGATTGTCGTTTTAAATGTGGCGTAGGGCCGCCGGTAGTCTGTGTGGAGAACTTTCCACGTTTTGATATGGGCGATGACTCGTTCGATGGTGGCGCGTGTGTGGTTGAGGCTCTTGTTGAATGTTTTTTGCCAGTCGAGAAGTTCCCGGCCGGGTGGTTTTTTGAACGGGGTGAGCATGCCGCGCCCGATGTATCCTTTATCGCCGATCGGGGGGGATGTGGCGAGGTGGTCGAGGGCGCCGGATTGGTCGAGGCAATATAGGTCGTGTCGGGAGCCTGGGGTCGGGTCGGAGATCCACGACAGCTGCCCTTCCAGGGTGGCTGCGACCTGAACGACGACGCCGGTGGTGCGATGCTTGCCCGACCACAGACCCGGCACCGCGGCCCATGACCAGCAGGGCAGCAAGGTTCCATCGATGATGTACTGCCGATCGGCACGAAGCTCCTCTGCCGTCGGAACGACACTCCGCAGCGCCTGTGCCAGCAACGGTGTCACCCCCGTGATCGCTCGACTAACCGTCGACTGCGACACCCCATAGGTTTCCGCCAACTCCCACTGCACACGATTCCCGCGCAGATACGCCAACGTGATCACCACCGACCAGAACAACCCCAGAACCGGCGGCCAAGACAAACGTGCCTCCGTCGCGTCCCGCTGATCCTGCTCATACACTATAGCGACAAGATCCTGAATTTCATCACGCCGGAAACCAGTGGTATAGTACATACTGCGGCAGCCCGTTCATCTCGGATTGATTCGGCAAACCAATATTCGCGATGGACGGGCTGTCGCCCAACCCGACACGCCGGGCTAGATCGTTATTTCACGGGGCCTGAATAAGCCTCCCTGTACCGCTTCCCGTCGACACCGCGGCGGCGCGCATACGACGGCCGACGGGAATTGCCGGAACCACCCACGGAATCACCCACGCGATCGCTCACGGAACCGACCGCGGACACCGCCGGCGCGTGCTCCACCTGCAGGACCGCGGGATCAGAGCCGGCCCGACCCCGGCTCCGCGGACGACGACGCCCTTCCGCTGGACGTCAAACGCTCGACGTATACGTTTCAGGAAAGATCACCCGAAACGGTCATTCGAGTACGGTCGTACCAATCGTGCGCGGTCAGCGCAGCGACGCCTGCGTGAACAGATCGCCCTTCAGGTAGATGTTCCAATCGGCCGCCTTGAGCCCGTGCCCGCCGGAGCGCAGGTGGTAGCTCATCGCCGGGCCGGAGAAGGCCTTGTCGGTGGCGGGCTCCCAGCCCGTCGTACCCAGACCGTTGTCGCCGAGGCCGTACAGGGCGTAGATCTCGGTCGCCGCCTTGTAGGCGAGGAACTCGCCCTCCGGGTCGGCGTTGGAGTCGTCGCTGGCGCTCGCGATCACCAGCTTGCGCGGTGCGACGAGCCCCATCAGCTCGTGCTGGTCGACGGGCAGCTCGTCGACCTTGTCGCCGTAGTTCTTGTAGGTCTGCGGGAACCAGTGCGGGAAGGAGCTGTTGACCCGTGACACCGTCTCGGCGCCCACTCCCCCGTCGCCGCGCCGGGCGAGCTTCGCACCGGTCGAGCCGGAGTTGTTGGAGATGACCGCGGCGAATCGCGGGTCCTGGGCACCGGCCCAGAGCGCGGCCTTCCCGGAGCGGGAGTGCCCGATGACCGCGATCTTCGACGGATCGATGTCCTTGTCGGTCTGCAGGTAGTCCATCGCCCGGCTCGCACCCCAGGCCCAGGCGGCGATGGCCCGCCCGGCGTCGTCGGGCAGGTCGCTCCCGGACGGGTAGAACAGGTTGATCATCTTGCTGCGGTAGCTGCCGCTGTCGTCCGGCGCGATCTGGTCGGCGTCGATCTGGGCGAAGGCGTACCCCGCCTTCGTGATCGTCGAGACCGGTGCGTAGTCCGAGGACTGACCCGGGTCGTCGGAGACCGAGCCCCGGTGGTCGATCATCAGGAAGGTGCCGCGCGGGGTCTGCCCCTTCGGCACGAACAGCCGCAGTGTGAAGGACCCGGTGCCCTCCGGGCCGGTGATGCCGATCGTGACCTTCTTGAGGACGACATCGCCGTCGTCGCTGGTCCGGACGTCGAAGGTCTGCTTGGTCGGCTTGGGCAGCGGCTGGCCGTAGACGTTCTCGCGGAACGCCGCCAGCAGCTCCGCGCGGCGGGTGCCCTCCCACTGGGCGACGTCGGTGACGCCGGTCCCGTCGACCATGCGCAGCGGGTTCGGATACGGCGTGCCGTCGATCGTCACCGTCGCCGCGACGGACAGACCCGCCGTGGGGATCGAGGCGTAGGCGGCGGGGGTGACCGCCGCGGACGTGCCGCCCGCCACGCCCACGCACCCGGCCGCGGCGACCGCACCGACGACGAACAGCGACGTCGCCGTCCTCGCGACGGTGTGCAGGACGCGACGACGGCTGCGCGGACTGATCGGAGTGGACACGGACCGCACGCTACCGAGATGGGAACCCTCTGCAACCGCCGTTGCCGGTATCACGTCGTTCGGGGGACGTGATCACACCCCTACCGTGTGACTCCTGTCGCCACGGGTGTCGCCGCAGGTGACGAACGGGTACGGCGGAACCGCCCGGGGACCCGGAGGAAGCCCGCCGGCGTTCGCGGGTGCGAACCGTCAGGGCCGCGGCGCGGCGTCCTGGGGATCGCCGACGACCGACAGCAGCCGCAGCTTCTCGTGGCTCTCGCTGCCGGGGACGGCCGTGTAGACGAACAGCAGGTGCGCCTGGTCGGGGTCGACCAGGGTCTGGCAGTTCAGCTCCAGCACCCCGAGCTCGGGATGGACGAGCCGTTTCGGGTCCGGCGGTCGCAGACCCACCTCGTGGCGGTCCCACAGTGCGCGGAACTCGGCGCTGCGCCCCAGCAGGTCCTCGGCCAGCGCGGCGGCCCGCGACCCCGGCCCGCGCAGCCCGACGATCCCGCGCAGCCCCGACGCGTACAGGCGCGACAGGAGCCCGTGGTCCTCGGCGACGTAGCGCCCCCGGGCGGCGGGGTCGGTGAACCATCGGTAGCCGAGGCTGCGGGCCGCTCCGGTGTGGACGGTCGAGTCCCCGGTCAGCGCGACGCCCGTCGGCGTCTGCCGCAGGGTCTCGCCCAGCTCGGTGACGATCTCGGCGGGGGTGTCGGCGAGCCGGTCGAGGATCCGCAGCAGACCCGGGGCGACGTGTGCGCTGTCGGCGCCCCGCGCGGGCGGGCGCCGCCCGGCGAGCCGGAAGAGGTGGTCGCGCTCGTCGAGGGACAGGTGCAGGCCCTGCGCGATCGCCACCAGCATCTGCTCCGACGGGTGCGGCCCGCGTTCCTGCTCCAGACGGGCGACGTAGTCGGCCGACATGTGGCACAGCGCCGCGACCTCCTCCCGGCGCAGCCCTCCGGTCCGACGACGGCGCCCGCGCGGCAGCCCGACGTCCTCCGGCTGCAGCGCGGAGCGGCGGTGCCGCAGGAACTCCGCCAGCCCGGCCCGGTCGACCATGCGCACCCCTCCTCGTGTCCTGCAGCCATTCCTACCGCGCGGGCCGCCACCGCAGCCACGGATCGACGATCAGTGGCTACCGGGCCGCGCCCCGGACAGGCTGATCCCATGACACGCACCCCAGACCTGACCCTTCCCGACCTGACCGGGCGCCGCGCCGTCGTCACCGGCGGCAGCGACGGCATCGGCATCGGCATCGCCGACCGGCTCGCCGCCGCCGGTGCCGAGGTCGTGCTCCCCGTCCGCAACGCTGCCAAGGGCGCCGCCGCCGCCGACCGCATCCGGGACCGGCACTCCGGCGCGACCGTCTCGCTCCGCGAGCTCGACCTGTCCTCGCTGGCATCGGTCGCCGCGCTCGGGGAGACCCTGCGGGCGGAGGGACGGCCCGTCCACCTGCTGATCAACAACGCCGGCGTCATGACCCCGCCGGAGCGCCGCACCACCGCCGACGGGTTCGAGCTGCAGTTCGGCACCAACCATCTGGGCCACGTCGCGCTCGTCGCGCACCTGCTGCCGCTGCTGCGCGAGGGCCGGGCCCGGGTGGTCTGCCAGATCAGCGTCGCCGCGGCCCGCGGCCCGGTCCTGTGGGACGACCCGGACTCCGAGCGCTCCTACGACGGCATGGCCGCCTACCGGCATTCGAAGATCGCGTTCGGGTTGTTCGGCCTGGAGCTGGACCGGCGCAGCCGCGCGGCGGGCTGGGGCATCACCGCGAACCTGTCCCACCCGGGCGTCGCGCCGACCAACCTGCTGGCCGCCCGCCCCGACCTGGGCCGGGAGCGGCAGACCTTCGGACGACGGGTGCTCGGCGCGATGTCCCGGGCCGGCCTGCTGATCGGGACCGCCAACTCGGCCGGGCTGACCGCGCTGCTCGCCGCGACCGCACCGGACGCCGGGCACGCCGTGCTGTACGGGCCGAAGGGGCCGGGGCGGGTGGGTGGGCCGCCCGCCGAGCAGGAGCTGTACCGGCCGCTGCGCGACGCCGACGCCGCCCGCCGGATGTGGGACCTGTCGCAGGAACGGGCCGGTGTCACCCTCGACGGCGCCGCCACCCCCTGACAGCCCCCCTCGCCGACGCCTCCGGAACACCGGCGGGCCCCACCGCCGCGGACCCGCCCGGAGAGGATCATGGAGTCGTCGACGTACGGAGGTGCCCAGTGGACGACCAGTCCCCTCAGGAGCGCGAGATCCTGCTGCACGGACAGCGCGTGAGCTACCGCGAGACCGGTCGCGGAGAGGGCCCGACGGTCCTGCTCGTCCACGGTCTCGCCGCCAGCTCGCGCACCTGGGCCCCGGTGTTCGACGCCCTGGGCGGCGGCCTGCACGTGATCGCGCCGGATCTGCTCGGGCACGGCGCCAGCGAGGCACCGCGCAGCGGTGACTACTCCCTCCGCGGCTACGCGACCGGGCTGCGGGACCTGCTGGCCGCACTCGACGTCGAGCGGGCGACGAGCGTCGGGCACTCGTTCGGCGGCGGCGTCGCGATGCAGTTCGCGCACCAGTTCCCCGAGTTCACCGAGCGGGTCGTGCTCGTGTCCTCCGGTGGTCTCGGCCACGACCTGACCCTCGCGCTGCGGGCGGCGAGCCTGCCGGGCACCGAGCTGGTGCTGCGGTCCGCGGCGTCGCTGACCGCGCCGTGGATGCGTCGCGCCGCCCACCGGCTCGCCCACCGCGTCGGCCGGGTGCCGCGCTCGGACATCGACGGTGTGCACACCGCGCTGGAGACCTTCGCCGACCGCGGCACCCGCGGCGCGTTCGTCCAGACCGCGCGGCGCGCGCTGGAGCCGTCCGGCCAGCGGCTCGACGGGGCGCAGCGCCTGCACCTGCTCGAGGAAGTGCCCGTGCTGCTCGTCGGCGGGAACCGCGACCGGGTCATCCCGCCGGCCCACACCCTCGCCGCGCACGACCGGCTGCCCGACAGCCGCCTGGAGGTGTTCGACGGCGCGGGGCACTTCCCGCACGCCGAACAGCCGGCCCGGTTCGTGGCGCTGCTGCAGGACTTCGTCGACGGGACGGCACCGGCCGAGGGCGGCCGGGACGCACTGCGCCGCCGGATCCTGGGACTCCCCCGGGTCGGCTGACCCGTCGTCAGCCGGTCGGCGTCCCGTGGCCGCTCGCGCGGAGCGCCCCGGTCAGCGTGTCCGCGCAGAGCTCACGCACCGCGGCCCGGTCGAGGACCGGGTTCTCCAGCCAGTCGAGACAGACGGCCACGAGGAACGACAGCCAGCCGCGCACGGCCAGCCGCACCGGTTCCGGCGCGGGGCCGGAGCCGACCACGGCCCGCAGCACCCGCTCCTGCTGGCGGGCCAGGTTCCCGTCCACGATGGACCGGATGGCCGTGTCGGCTCCGAGCGCGCCCCGGAACAGGGCGCGGTAGCCGTGCGGGTGGGCCTCGACGTAGTCCAGGTAGGCGTCGAGCACGGCCCGCAGCCGCTCCGCCGGTGGCAGGCGGTCGTCGGGTTCGGTGACGGCGAGGAGCGTCGCGGCCTCCTGCTCGACGACGGCGGACAGGAAACCGCGCTTGCTCCCGAAGTAGTGGTAGAGCAGCCCGCGGCTGATCCCCGCCGCCCGGGCGACGTCGTCGACCCAGACCTCGTCGTAGGGCTGCGTCGCGAACAGCGACGCCCCGGCCGCGAGCAGCTGCCGGCGACGGGTCTCGGTGTCCAGCCGCCGGAACGCCGGCGCGGACGGGCTGTTTGACATGGGAGTGGCAGCTTACTAGCGTCGGCCCTTGTTGTACGTGGGTTCAACAAGCGGGGGGTACGACGATGCGCAGGCCGTCGGTCCGCACCGCGCGGAACGTGTGGATCGCGGGCTTCTCACTCGCCGCGGTCCTGCAGGGGGTCTTCGGCCGCCGGTTCGCCCGGGGCGCCGCGTGGGGCCGCAACGCCGGATGGCAGCGCGAGATCGCCGTCTGGAACGTCGGGACCCTCGTGACCGCGGCCGGACTGGCCGGGCTGGGACCCGAGGCCGACCGCGCGCAGGTCCGCGGCTTCGCGGTGCTGTCGACCCTGTTCGGGCTCAACCACCTCGCCGCCGCCCTGCGGTCACCGCGCAGTGGGAGCAACTGGTTCGGGGCGGGGCTGAACGCGGTCGGGATCACCGTCGGCGTCGCGGCCCTGGCCGCACCGCGGCCCGCCCCCCGCGGCCCCGACGAGCGGTGAGACCGCGACCGGCCGGGCCGCCGCTGGTGGAGCAGGTGGACCGGGGCACCGTCCTCGTGACGGGGACCGACGTCAACTGGGTCCTGCTCCGCGAGGGCGACGCCCTCACCCTGGTCGACGGCGGCTACCCCGGGGACGTGGCGGCCGTCGAGTTCTCCATCGCGACCCTCGGCCTCCGTCCGCAGGACGTGGTCGCCATCCTGGTGACCCACGCCCACGTCGACCACCTCGGCGCGGTCAACCCCTTCCACGCCCGGTACGGCACCCCGGTCCTCCTGCACCCGGTCGAGGTGGCGCACGCCCGTCGCGAGCGCCGAGAACAGCTGACTCCCGCGCGGGTGGTCGCCGGGCTCTGGCGGCCGGCCGTCCTGCCGTGGGCGGTGCGCGTCGCCCGGGCCGGGGCGGGCCGGGACGTCGCCGCCGCCCATGCGCAGCCGTTCCCGACCGGCGGCGCCCTCGACCTCCCCGGGTCTCCCGTACCGGTGCCGACCGGAGGTCACACGTCCGGCCACACCGCCTTCCACCTCCCGGCCTCGGGTGCCGTGATCACCGGCGACAGCCTCGTCACCGGGCACGCACTCTCCCCGGCGACCGGGCCACAGCTGCTCCCGGCGTGGTTCAACCACGGGACCGACGACGAGATGCGGGCGGCGCTGGGCGCTCTGGCCGGCGTGGACGCCGACCTGCTGCTGCCCGGGCACGGCCCGGCACACCGTGGACCGCTGCGCGCCGCCGTGGACCGGGCGGCCGGCGCCCCGCCGGGTGGCGGCCCGCGCACGACGAGAGGACGACGATGACCCGAGGACGGGGACCACGGCGGTTCCGGGAACAGCGGTGGCTGGTCGACGAGGCCCTGCGGGTCCGCGACGTCGAGTTCGACCAGCCCCGGCTGGGCTACCACCTGGGTGCCGTCGGCGACGAGCTCGCGCCGGCCGAGACGGCCGCGCTCCGGGCGGGGATCAACAAGCTCGCGGACTTCGTCCCGGTGGTGCGGTCGTTCGCCGAGCGACGCGCGCGCCGGGCCGAGGACGCCGAGCGGCGCGGCCACCCGGACAGCGCCGCGGTGCACCACTTCGCCGCGGCCCAGATGTGGTCGCTCGCCTGCTGGCCGGTCTGGGAGGACGACGGGCTGGCCCGTGAGCTCGACGAGCGCAAGAACGCCGCCTACCTGGCGTGGGCCCGCCGCGCCGCACACCGTGTCGAACGGGTCGACGTCCCGTTCGGTGACGCCGCGCTGCCCGGATGGCTCCATCTCCCCCGCGGCGCCGAGGGTCCGCTGCCCACGGTGCTGGCCATCGGGGGCATGGACGCACCCCGCGAGATGCTGGTCGCGCGCACCGGCAGCCCGTGGCTCGCCCGCGGCGTCGCCGTGCTCGCTCTGGACGGTCCCGGCCAGGGCGAGGCGGCGATCCGTGGTGTCCACGTCACCCCCACCGCCTGGGCCGAGGCCGGCGACGCCGTGATGGGCTGGATCCGCGGCCGTCGCGACCTCGACGCCACCCGCGTCGTGGCGTCGGGCACCAGCTTCGGGTCGTTCTGGATGTCCCAGCTCGCGTCCGGGCAACCCGATCTGCTCGGCTGCTCGGTGGCGCTGCCCTGCTTCGAACCGGGCGCCCACACGATCTTCGAGGAGGCCCCGCCGACGTTCAAGGCGCGCCACATGTGGATGGCCGGGCTCTACGACGACGAGGACGCCTTCGACGCGATGGCCGCCCGGTACGACCTGCGACCCCACGCCGAGGCGATGCCGGTGCCGTGGCAGATCGTCGGCGGTGCGGCGGACGACCTGTCCCCCTCCTCGTGGGTCCACGAGATGGCGCGACGCTCCCCCTCCCCGACCTCGGTCACCCTCTATGCGGGCGCCCGGCACTCGATGACCGAGGCCTCGTCGGTCGCGTTCGGGCCCGGCTGGCGGACCCTGCAGGTCGAATGGCTGCACGACCGTCTCCGCGGCCGCACCCCGACGACGGAGAACCTGCTCGTCCAGCCCTCGGGGGAGGTCACCGTCGCCGGGTGACACCGAACTGCGGACCAGGTTCTCGTGCCCGCCGCGTCCTCATCCATGACGGGCCTCCAACTCGGGGGCGGTGCGCGAACGGGTCGCGCGGGCGAGGGCCACGGCGACGGCCGCGGCGAGCAGGAACACCGTGACCTGGTAGGCGCCGGCACGCCCGAACGACGGCACGGCCCCGGCGGTGTAGGCGGCGCCGCAGAGCGCCACCCCGATCGTCCCGCCCAGCTGTTGCGCCGTGGGCAGCAGCCCGGACACCGTGCCCACCGCTCCGGCCGGCACCTCGGCCAGGACGAGGGTGAAGGCCGAGGCGGTGAACGCCCCGAACGCGATCCCGCCCAGGGCCAGCACGGCCCAGAGCGCGGGGCCGGGGTGGTCGACCACGACGACGGTCGCACCGCACACCGCGGCGAGCACGAGCGATGCGCCGGCGAGCATCGACACGTCCCACCGTCGCGCGAGCGGCTCGGCGAGCGCGCTCCCGGCGAGCGCCCCGACGGCGTAGGTCGCGATCGTCCCGGCCGTGCGCAGCGGACCGAACCCGACGGGCCCCTGCAGGTGCAGCGACAGCAGCAGGACGAAGGACGGCACCCCCGCGTTGAACACCAGCACGACCCCGATGCCGAGGCGGGCGGTGGCGGTGCCCAGCGCTGCCGGCTGGACCAGCGGATACGCGGCGCGACGCTGCTGGACGACCAGGGCCGACAGCAGCACCACCGCCGCCGCGAACGACGCCCAGGTCCACATCGGCCACCCCTGTTCCCCGCCGAGTGCCAGGGGGAGCACGACGGCGGACAGACCCGTCACGCTGAGCAGGGCCCCGGCCACGTCGAGCGGGACCCGGTCGGCGACCCCTCCCCCGGTCCGCGGGAGCACGGGCCACAGGACCAGCGCGGCCACCCCCACCGGGACGGTCACGGCCAGGGCCGCACGCCATCCGGCGCCGAACGGGTCGAGCTCGAGCAGCACCCCACCGAGCACCGGGCCGGCCAACGAGGCGACGGCCATCGTCGCGCCGAACCAGGACAGCGCCCGGGCCCGCCGCCCGGGGTCCACCGACCGCTGGATGATCGACAGGACCTGCGGCGCGACCAACCCGCTGCCGATGCCCTGTACCAGCCGTGCGACGACGAGCACGTCGGCGTCGGGGGCGAGCGCGCCGGTGGCGGCGGCCGCGGTGAAGATCGCGGTCCCGACGACGAACAGGCGACGGTGCCCCCAGCGGTCGCCCAGGCGCGCGGCGGTGATCAGGGTGCAGGCGAAGGTCAGGGTGTAGCCGGCGACGACCAGCTGACCGGCGCCCGCGCCCGCAGCCAGGTCAGCGCGGACGTCGGGCACGACGATCTGCATCACCGTGACGCTCATCAGCTGCACGAACGTGCCCGAGAGCAGGACGGGCAGCGCGAGGCGCCTCATCGCCGGGTGGCGAGGTCGGCGAGCAGCCCGCCGAGCTCGTCGGGACGGGTCAGGAAGGGCGAGTGGCCGCCGGGCAACGAGTGCACCTCGAACCCGCGGCCGGGAGCGGCCCGGTCGGCCTCGGCGATCATCAGGTCCTGGGTCGCCACGGGGAGGGCGCGGTCGTCGGTGAGCCGGACGTAGCTGCGGGGCACGGTGCCCCACCGGCCGGCGGTGACGGCGAACGGGTCGGAGAGGATCGCCGTCGTCTCGTCGGGCTGCAGCAGCGACCGCCAGGCGGGCAGCCCGGCCGGCCAGTCGTGCAGGAACGAAGTGCGGATCGCCTCGACCTCGGCGGGGTCGTGGGACAGGGGGTTGATCCGCATCGCGCCGATCCGGTCCGGGTCGCCGATCCGGGGTGCGTGCGTGGCGTGGGCGTTCTCCGGCGCGCCGATGTAGTCGGTGAACCGGGTACGGCCCGCGGGGACGAACGCCGAGAGGTACACGACGTGGTCGGCGAGGCCCGGCTCCTGTTCGAGGACGGCGGACGCGGGCCCGCCACCGGCGCTGTGGGCGACCAGGACCAGCCGGGCGGTGCGCCGCCGGATGTCCGCGAGCTGCCCCAGCAGGTCCTTCACGACGACGTCGGGGGTGAGGTCGGCCAGCCCGGAAAACTCCGTCGTGAGCCCCGGCTGCCCCGGGAGGAGGTAGCCCGACGGGTACGGGGCGGCGAGGCCGTGCCCCGGCATGTCGAGGGCGTGGCTCGTCAGCCCGTGCCGGGCCAGCACCGTCCGCACCGGGCCCCAGTGCAGCGAGGAGTGCCAGGCACCGTGCAGGAGCACGACGGAGGTGCCGGTGGCGGGATGGTTCAGGGAGGTCTTCGGTTCTGCGGACACGCCCCCACCACACCGGCACCGGCCGGCGTCATCCACCTTCATATCTCACGTACGGCAGCGCGATACCTCCGAGCTATCGTGGCGCGGGTGGAAGCACGTCATCTGCGGTACGCGCAGGCGCTCGCCGAGCACCGGCACTTCGGCCGGGCGGCCGCGGCGCTGGGGATCGCACAGCCGCCGCTGTCCTCCCAGATCGCCGCTCTCGAACGCGAGGTCGGCGAGCGGCTGTTCGACCGCACGCCGAAGGGGGTGTTCCCGACCGCGGCCGGCACGGCGTTCCTCGCGCGCGCCCGGAGCGCGCTCGACGAGATGGGCGGAGCCGTCGTCGACGCCGGACGAGCGGCACGCGGGGAGACCGGGCGGCTCCGGCTGGGTTTCATCGGCTCGGCGCTGCTCGCACCGCTGCCCGGGGTGCTCGGCCGGTTCCAGCGCGCCCGGCCGGACGTCCGGCTCGAGGCACTCGAGACGGGAACCCCGGCGGGCGTCGCGGGTCTGCTCGCGGGCGAGCTCGACGTCGCCGTCGGCCGCGGGGCACCCCGGGGCCCGGGGGCCGAGGAGCTCGTCACGGTGCCCATCGGCACCGACGACCTCGTCGCCGCCGTCGCCGTGACCCACCCCTTCGCGGGGACGAGGTCGGTCACCATCGAACAGCTCGCCGGCGAGCGGCTCGTCGTGTCCGGCAGAGCCGACGAGCCGGGGGTCGGGGCCTGGCTGCAGACCGTCTTCGCGGACGCGCCGACGGCACTGGACGGCGCCGCGACCGCCCGTGACATCCACACGATCGTCGGCCTCGCCGCGTGCGGCGTCGGTGTGGGGCTGGGGCCGTCGCGGATGCGACTGCTGGCCCGCGACGACGTCCGGTTCTGCGACGTCACGCCGGCCGTCCGCCTTCCCGACCTGCAGCTGTCGTTCCGGGCGTCGGACACCTCGCCCGTCCTCGCGGCCTTCCTGGACGTCGTGCGGCTCAACTGCGACGAGGTCGGGTCGCGGCTGGACCGGATCCTCTCCCACCACCCCGGCGTCGGGGCCCTCTGACGACGGCCTCGTCCGATTCGGCCGGCCGCGGGCACCGGATCATCCGGACAGGCCCCGGCACCGCAGGTGCCGGGCGAGGAACCGGGCCGCGTCGCCGCCCTCGAACGCAGGAACGCCGGTGTGCCCGCCGGTGTTGGCGTGCAACGTCTTCTCCGTCATGCCGAGCGCGTCGCTGCCGAGCGCGTCGAACAGGTCGAGAGCCTGCCGGCGGTCGTTGCCCTCGTCGTCCCACTGCAGCAGCATCAGCAGCGGGACGGTGACCCGCCGGGCCTCGTCCAGGGTCGCGCGCGGCAGCCGGCTACCGGCGAACAGCAGCGCCGCCGCGATCCGCGGCTCCAGCGCCATCCGGACACCGATCGCGGCGATCCCGCCCGACCAGGCGACCGGGTCGTGCCCGGGCAGCGCGTCGAGCAGCGTCCGCCACTCCGGGGCCGACGCCTCGACCAGTGGTGTGACCAGCCGTTCGACGACGGCGTCGGGAACGGGTTCGCCCGCCCGGACCGCCCGGCGCAGCTCGGCACGGGCGGCGTCGACGTCGGGCAGGCGGGGTCGTCCGCCGGCACCGGGCAGCTCCAGGGTCGCGGCGGTGTACCCGTCGGCGACGCAGGAGCGGGCCCGCCCGAGCAGCCTCGGGTGCATGCGTGCCAGGTCGCCGGGGTGGCCCAGCAGGACCAGCGGGGTCGGGCCGCCGGTCGTGCGGGGTGACCAGAGAACGCCGGGGACGCCGTCGAGGGTGAACCGGTGCTCGGTCAGGTGGTCGTCGAGGTGCTCGGTGCTGATGACATGCATGGTCGTGCCTTCCGGGAGTGCTCGCGGCGCTCCGGGACGGCCTGCCGTCCGGGTGGGAGCGCCCGTGTCGGTACCGCGGTCACGGGACTCACCTCCTCGGGTCGGTGCACGGTCCGTCGCACGCTAGCCGCGATGCGCGCCCTCGTCGCACGGATTTCCCGTCGCATTCCGGCCGTACGGTGTAGGGGTGCTGCGCTGGGACGACCCGTTGCCCACCCGGCCGCGCCGCATTCTCGTCGCAGGGGTCTCCGGATCCGGGAAGACGACGCTCGCCGCCCGCCTCGCCACGGTGACGGGCGGTCCGCACACCGACATCGACGCGCTGTTCCACGGCCCCGGCTGGATGCCGCGCCCGTCCTTTCTCGACGACGTCGACCGGTTCACCGCCGCCGACACGTGGGTCACGGAGTGGCAGTACCGAACGGCACGCCCGCGCCTGGCGGCCCGCGCGGACCTGCTCGTCTGGCTCGACCTGCCGTTCTGGACCGTCACGTTCCCCCGTGTGCTGCGGCGGACGTGGCGGCGCAGCCGCCGCCGTGAGGTGCTGTGGAACGGCACCGTCGAGCCTCCGCTGCGCCGGCTGCTCGTCGACCGGGAGAACATCGTGCGCTGGGCCGTCGCGACCCGGCACAAGTACCGGGAACTGGTACCCGCGGTCGCCCGGGAGCACCCGGCACTGACAGTGGTACGGCTGCGGTCACCGCGCGAGGTCGACGACTGGGTCGCCGGGCCGCTCCAGCACTCACTGCGCGGGACCGGGCTCTCCTGACAGGGGCACCAGGGAAGCCACCGGCTTCACGACACCCCTTCCCCAATTCTGGGGATCCGCCGCCGCACCCGGCAACACTCGGTCGTCTCGCGCGACATAGGGGCCATGACGACCCCGCAGACCCCACAGGGCCCCTCCTGGAGCACCACCCCGGCCGGCCACGGCGTGCCGCCCGGCCAGTACCCGCCGCCGGGCCGGATCCCGCAGCAGCGGAACCTCCCGACCGCAACCTGGGCGCAACCGCCCCTTCACCCGGCTCCGGCTCCGGCTCGACGACGGAAGTGGCCGTTCGTCGTCGGCGGGCTCGCCGTGGTGATCGTCGCCGCCGCAGCTGCCGGAGGCTCGGGCGACGGAGACGCGGCGTCCCCCGTCGCTGCGGCCCCGTCCTCCGCACCCGCCGTCGTGCCGTCCACCGTGGCCGCCGCGCCACCGGCGGTGATCGCCCCGGCACCGAGCAGCGCGGCGTCCGCTCCCGAGACCTACGCCGCCCCGGCCGTGCCCGCGCTGTCGGTGAGCCGACAGAACGCCGTCGAGTCGGCCGAGGGCTACCTCGACTTCAGCTCGTTCTCGCGGACGGGTCTCATCAAGCAGCTCGAGTTCGAGCACTTCTCCACCGCCGACGCGACGTATGCCGTCGACCACGTGACCGTCGACTGGGACGAGCAGGCGGCACGGTCCGCGAAGAGCTACATGGAGTTCAGCTCGTTCTCCCGGCAGGGTCTGATCGACCAGCTGAAGTTCGAGGGCTTCACCGCTGCGCAGGCCAAGCACGGCGCGGACGCGGCCGGGCTCTGACCTTCGACGTCGAGCAGTCCTCGTCCTCGGACGCACGGGGACGGGCGATGGACGACGTCCACGACGGACCTTCTCGAACGCCCTCTCCGGTGTCGTTCCCGTCCGTACCGTTCGGGCTGCCCGCTCCTGCACATCGATCTGTGACACCGGGGGAACCGACCCCGCCCCGTCGTCACACCGGGGAACGGACGGGGCGACGTAGGCTCGGTCCTCAGACCGGACCCACCGATCCCCTGGAGGCCGTCCGTGCCCCGCCCCCCGGCCCGCGTGTTCGCCGAGATCGCCACCCCAGACCCACCACGGGGACCACGGACCGTCATGGGCCGCGCCGTGGTGCTCGGGGCGAGCATCGCCGGGATGCTCGCCGCGCGCGTGCTCGCCGACCACGCCGAGGAGGTCCTGCTCGTCGACCCCGACGGTGACCCGACCGGCCCGGAGCCCCGGCCCGGCGTCCCGCAGGGCGGGCAGGTGCACGCGCTGCTGCCCGCCGGGCAGGTCCAGCTCGAACGCTGGTTCCCCGGCATCACCGCGACCGCGATCCGCGAGGGCGCAGTGCCGCCCGACCCCGCCACGGTGGAGCTCTGGGTCAACGGCCGCCTCCGCCCGCTCCCCGCCACGCCGCAGGACGAGCCGACCCTGGTGACGACCCGTCCCTTCCTCGAGAACATGGTCCGGCGGGCCACCACCGCCGTCCCCGGGATCCGTGTGGTCGCAGGTCGTGCGGAGGGGCTGGTGTTCGACGGCGCGCGGGTGTCCGGGGCCCGGGTGCGGGTCGGGGACGAGGTCGTGACCGAGCCCGCGGATCTGGTCGTCGACGCCACCGGCCGGTCGAGCAGGCTCGCCGAGTGGCTGGACCAGGGGGGTCATCCGCGTCCCACCTGGCAACGGATGCCGATCAGGCTGAACTACGCCAGCGCCCTGTTCGAGCGTGACCCTGCGATCAGCGATGCCGGCGTCGTGATCGCGACCTCCGACGCCGACGACGGCCGGGTCGCCCGTCAGGCCGGGATCCAGGCGGTCGAGAACGACCGGTGGATCGTCCTGGTCGCCGGCTACGGCGACGACCGGCCCACTCGCGACCCCGCAGACTTCCGCGAGCGCTGCAGCCGGGATTTCCCGGCTGCCTTCGGCGACATCGCCACCGGCGCCCGGATGATCGGCGACGGCGTCACCTACCACCAGGCCGACAGCCGTCGCCGCGACACCGCGTCCCTGCGACGACTGCCCGCCGGCATCATCCCGGTCGGTGACGCGATCGCCTCGTTCAACCCCGTCTACGGGCAGGGGATGACCTCCGCCGCGCTGCACGCCTCCTGCCTGTCGTCGTACCTGCGCTCCGCTCCGTCATTGGCGGAGCCCGCCAATGGCTACCTCGACGACGTGCAGGTCGTCGTCGACGCCGCCTGGAGCATCTCGACCCTGGCAGACCTGCGGCTGCCACACGTCGACGGTCCCTACCCTCGCGGGTACCCGATCGCGTCCTGGTTCGGACGGCGACTGCAGGCCGCGTCGTTCACCGATCCCGAGCTGAACCGGCGCCTGTCCGCGGTCACGATGATGCACGAGCACCCCAGCGTGCTCGCCCGCCCCGGCACGGTGGCGCGGGTGCTGCGGGGCGGGCGCGGGAGGCCGGTCGGCTGAGCCCCCCTGCACCGGGGCCGCCGCCACGGGCCGCCTCGTGGCATGTGTCAGCGCTGCTCAGTACTGAATGAGGCCACCGACCGGGACGGTCTCCACGTGGCCCGTAGCCGGTTGTGTCGCAGCGAGCTTCAGGCCTACATCGACGAGTGACGAGCGACGGAGCCCACCTGTATCGACAATCGGTACCCAAGCAGGCTCAGTAGTGGCGCCGTTCACCTCGGGCCGCCTCTCACCACCGACCACACGAACCCGATAGAAGACCCCGACGTTCTGATGCTCGGCGCCGCTCCATGCCGACTCCCTCGGGATCACACGGGAGTCCACACCGAGAAGCCTCTCGACCACCGCTTCATAGCCCGTCTCCTCGGCGATCTCCCGGATCACCGTGTCGAACGGGTCCTCACCGTGTTCGACCCCACCACCCGGGAGAGACCACGTACTCGTGGGTGCGTCGCGCACCAGCAGTACGCCTTCATCGCTCAGGCACACCCCATAGGCAGCCAGCCGGAACGTCATCTCCACCTCCGATAGACGATCAACTGTCGAGAGATACGTCATGGATTGCGTGCACCGCCACCACGCAAGACTGGCGCTCTGTGGCATTGACTCTCGGGCAACCGAGTGCCAGAGGCCGTATTGACCTGAACTCTGCTTCAGCTCATACGTTCGCGGAATGAGCGAGACGGTTGCTGCGCCCACCCACGACGACGAACATCGCATCCGTGACGTCGTGGCAGAGGCAAGCCGCGCGCAGAACGACATCGACACCTTGCTCGCCCTCCATACTCCGGCCGCCGTGGTCGTCAACTTCCCCGGCAGGCGGGTCCTCGGCCGGGCGGCGTTGGCCGACGCCATGGCGGGTGCACTGAACTCGCCTCTCTCCGAGGTCCAGACCACCGTCGAGGTCGTCGATGTCCGATTTCCCGACGCGGACGTCGCCCTGGTCAGCTGCATCAAGACCTTGCACGACCGGCGGTCCGACTCGGCGGATGCACTACCAGCGAGTTCGGGCGCACTGACGTACCTGATGGTCAAGCATGGCGACGGGTGGCGGATCGCTTTCGCCCAGACGACACCCGTCCTCGGCACGTCCCCGTCCCCATCGAGACTGACCACTCCGACGCCTCACCGGACACTGGCTCCGCATCCGACACTGCGCCGTCGCGCCGTTCAGGACCGACTGCTGTCACGCCACGTCGGAGAGAACACAGCTTCCACAACGCTGATGCCCCGTGGGATGCGCCATGCGCCTCGCACGGCAAGGTCGTGCTCGAACCTGGGCGCTCTCGTCCGCCTGCCTGACGCCGTGTGCCCGGCCATGGGGCGTAGCTGCGGGGCGACCCGGTCCCGGGGGAGGTCAGCAACGCCGCCTCCGGGCCGGGCGCCGGCCGCGGCCCCAGCAGAGCCTGCGCGGACCGTGAGCGAGGTGAGGTCGTCACGGGCGACGACGAAGTAGCCCGGTGCGGGCGGGACCTCACCCGCGCGGCTGCGCGGTCACCGCAGCACCCGGCGGGCAGCGCCCGTTCAAGTTGCTGCGGTGTCGTTCAACCAGTTCAGATAGTGAGAGAAGCGCTCCACATACGACATCGGGGTCGGTGCGGTCGCCATCGCCCTGGCGTACTCGCGCACCTGCCGATATCGGGCGACGCGATCGGTTTGATAGCTGTCCAGTGCCGGTGCGATGTCGGCTCGACCGAGCAGGTCGCCCAGCACACGCGCGTCCTCGATGCCCAGTGAGGCACCGGATCCGATGTGTGGGGACATGACATGTGCGGCGTCCCCGGCGAGCACGACACGGTTACTCCTCCAGTGCGGGATCTCCGGCACCACGGCGACCTGGTTGTCCATCACCGACTCCTCCGGGGTGGCCAGGACGACCTCACGCAGCACGGACCGGGAAGGTCCTTCGTGCAGGTTGTCCACCCTGGCAAGGGCCTCCTGCCTGGGGCTTCCGGTGAGGCCGCCGGTAACGCCGAACTGGGCCAGCACCCAGAAACAGGTACCGTCGGCGAGCCGTGTGACCGTGCCGCGGGTGCGGTGGTGCCCGATGGTGGGGCAACCGTCACCCAGATCGCCGTCGAACGGCAGTACCGCCCGCCAGACGTGGTGACCATCGCCGTCGTAGTGACTTTCCGAGCCCGGAACGAGCCTACCGCGGACCCGGGAGTTCAGGCCGTCGGCGCCGACGAGCAGGTCTGCACGTTCCTCGTCGCCATCGCCGTAGTGCACGGTGATGGCGACGTCGTCCTCGGTGTAGTCGACCACCTCCTTGCCGGTGCGGATGTTCTCCTCACCGACAGCAGAGACGAGCAGTGCGCTGAGCCGTCGACGATGCATCACCCGCCCCGGCGGCATGTCACCGGCCTCCAGCACCGCGCCGGAGGGATCGCGAAATCGTCGAAAACTGTGGTCGGCCTCGATCTCGGACAGGAGGCTTATTCAGGCTCCGTCAGGTAAGTGTGTAGAAGATGAGTCCGATGACTGCCGAGATTGTCGTTTTAAATGTGGCGTAGGGCCGCCGGTAGTCTGTGTGGAGAACTTTCCACGTTTTGATATGGGCGATGACTCGTTCGATGGTGGCGCGTGTGTGGTTGAGGCTCTTGTTGAATGTTTTTTGCCAGTCGAGAAGTTCCCGGCCGGGTGGTTTTTTGAACGGGGTGAGCATGCCGCGCCCGATGTATCCTTTATCGCCGATCGGGGGTATGTGGCGAGGTGGTCGAGGGCGCCGGATTGGTCGAGGCAATATAGGTCGTGTCGGGAGCCTGGGGTCGGGTCGGAGATCCACGACAGCTGCCCTTCCAGGGTGGCTGCGACCTGGACGACGACGCCGGTGGTGCGATGCTTGCCCGACCACAGACCCGGCACCGCGGCCCATGACCAGCAGGGCAGCAAGGTTCCATCGATGATGTACTGCCGATCGGCACGAAGCTCCTCTGCCGTCGGAACGACACTCCGCAGCGCCTGTGCCAGCAACGGTGTCACCCCCGTGATCGCTCGACTAACCGTCGACTGCGACACCCCATAGGTTTCCGCCAACTCCCACTGCACACGATTCCCGCGCAGATACGCCAACGTGATCACCACCGACCAGAACAACCCCAGAACCGGCGGCCAAGACAAACGTGCCTCCGTCGCGTCCCGCTGATCCTGCTCATACACTATAGCGACAAGATCCTGAATTTCATCACGCCGGAAACCAGTGGTATAGTACATACTGCGGCAGCCCGTTCATCTCGGATTGATTCGGCAAACCAATATTCGCGATGGACGGGCTGTCGCCCAACCCGACACGCCGGGCTAGATCGTTATTTCACGGGGCCTGAATAAGCCTCATGGCGCCCGAATAGGTGGCCGGGTTGGAGCGACGGTTGGTGCTGACCGCCGACTGATCGATCATGACCGTCGACGGGTGCTGTGCCCGGAAGCAGTTGCGGATGAGGCTGCTCTTACCGGAACCCGCCACTCCGGTGACGACAGTGAGCACTCCCGCGGGCACGTCGACAGTCACGTTCGCGAGGTTGTGCACGGCGGCGTCGGTGATGCGGAGCTGCCCGGTCGGCGTGCGTACCTCGACCTTCAGGGGCATAGGGCGGCGCAGGAACTGCCCGGTGAGGGTGTCGGCGCCGTGGAGTTCCTTCACAGATCCGGTGAAGACGATCTCGCCCCCGGCCTTTCCCGCCCGCGGGCCGACATCCACGACGTGGTCGGCGATCTCGATGACATCGCGGTCGTGCTCGACGACCAGCACGGTGTTGCCCTTGTCGCGGAGCCGACGCATCAGGTCGGTGAGGCGGACGACGTCGTGGGGATGCAGGCCGATCGTGGGCTCGTCGAAGATGTAGAGGACCTCGACAAGCGCGCTCCCGAGATGGCGCACCATCTTGATCCGCTGTGACTCACCGCCCGACAACGTCGAGGTTTCCCGGTTGAGGCCCAAGTAGCCGAGCCCGAGCATCTGCAGGTGCCCGAGCCCGTCCACGAGGCTCTGCGCGACGGTCGCAGCCGTGGCACCACCCATCTGCTTGACCTCGTCGACGAGATCGTTGATCTCCATCGCCGCGTACTCGGCGATATTGCGCCCGTTGACCTTGCACGCCAGCGCCTGCGGGTTGAGCCGCAGCCCTCGACAGGACGAGCAGGTCGTCACATTCACGACCTGTTTGAGCGCCCTGCGGTTCTTGGCGCTCATCTCGTCCGGCTCCTTGCGCAGGTAGAGCCGCTCCATCTTGGGGATGATGCCCTCGTACTTCGAGTTGATCTCCCCGCCCTTCCAACCCAGCTTGATCGACGCGTCGGAGCCGTAGAGGAGCTACATCCACTCCTGTTCGCTGTAGTCCGACAGCTTCTTGTCGTTGTCGAACAGCCCGGAGTTCGCGTACAGCTTCCAGAACCAGCCGCCCGGGTTGAAGGCGGGATGGCGGATCGGGCCGTCGTTGAGCGACTTCCCGCGGTCGATCAGCTTGTCGATGTCGACCTCGCTGCGCCGGCCCAGGCCGTCGCAGTCCGGGCACATGCCCTGCGGATCGTTGAAGGAGAACGCGTTCGAGTACCCGACGTAGGGGCGGCCGACGCGGGAGAACAAGAGCCGCAACAGCGCGTAGAGGTCGGTGATCGTGCCGACCGTGGATCGGGAGTTCCCGCCGATGCGCTTCTGATCGACGATGATCGCTACCGATAGGTTCTCGATGGAGTCCATGTCCGGCTGGCCGTACCGTGGCAGCCGGTTGCGCTGAAATGCCGTGAAGGTCTCATTGAGCTGTCGCTGCGACTCCGCGGCGATCGTGTCGAACACCAGGAGGCTTATTCAGGCCCCGTGAAATAACGATCTAGCCCGGCGTGTCGGGTTGGGCGACAGCCCGTCCATCGCGAATATTGGTTTGCCGAATCAATCCGAGATGAACGGGCTGCCGCAGTATGTACTATACCACTGGTTTCCGGCGTGATGAAATTCAGGATCTTGTCGCTATAGTGTATGAGCAGGATCAGCGGGACGCGACGGAGGCACGTTTGTCTTGGCCGCCGGTTCTGGGGTTGTTCTGGTCGGTGGTGATCACGTTGGCGTATCTGCGCGGGAATCGTGTGCAGTGGGAGTTGGCGGAAACCTATGGGGTGTCGCAGTCGACGGTTAGTCGAGCGATCACGGGGGTGACACCGTTGCTGGCACAGGCGCTGCGGAGTGTCGTTCCGACGGCAGAGGAGCTTCGTGCCGATCGGCAGTACATCATCGATGGAACCTTGCTGCCCTGCTGGTCATGGGCCGCGGTGCCGGGTCTGTGGTCGGGCAAGCATCGCACCACCGGCGTCGTCGTCCAGGTCGCAGCCACCCTGGAAGGGCAGCTGTCGTGGATCTCCGACCCGACCCCAGGCTCCCGACACGACCTATATTGCCTCGACCAATCCGGCGCCCTCGACCACCTCGCCACATACCCCCCGATCGGCGATAAAGGATACATCGGGCGCGGCATGCTCACCCCGTTCAAAAAACCACCCGGCCGGGAACTTCTCAACTGGCAAAAAACATTCAACAAGAGCCTCAACCACACACGCGCCACCATCGAACGAGTCATCGCCCATATCAAAACGTGGAAAGTTCTCCACACAGACTACCGGCGGCCCTACGCCACATTTAAAACGACAATCTCGGCAGTCATCGGACTCATCTTCTACACACTTACCTGACGGAGCCTGAATAAGCCTCCAGCGACGTCTTCCCCGATCCCGAGACACCGGTGAACACGACGATCTTGTGCTTCGGGATGTCCACAGAGACGTTCTTCAGGTTGTTCTCGCGGGCACCGTCGACATGGACGTACGAATCGATCATGGCATCACCGTAGTGAGAATAGCGGTCAGCTCATGTCCGCGATTATGGCCAGAGCTCGATCGAAAGTCGGCCAATCGCACTCGGAGTTTCCGGCACGGGCGGGCAACAGCGATACCGCTGAATCCGCAGACCCAAGATCGAATTCTCCAGCGACGCTGGACGATGACCACTAGCGAGCACAGAGCTGCCCCAGCCCATAGCCCGATTTCCCCGCGGCCACCGCCGACCCGCCCGCTCCTCGTGCGACTTGACTCGTCGCACGACCTCGATGGTATAGTTCCTTCATGGAAGTAAGTAAATCGATCTGGAGCATCATCCGATCCCTGGATCGCGCCGCACAGGTCCAGCGCAGGGCCGCGGCCCGATCCGCCTGGGGTCCGGTTCACCTGGGGTTACTCAACCTGGCCGCGCAACGACCAGTCCGCCCGTCCGAGGTCACCGAGGAGTTGGACGTACCGGCACAGTCGGTCAGCCGGGCCGCGAGCGAGCTGGCGACAGCGGGCCTGATCGAGCGAGTCGGCGACGAGACGGACGGCCGCTCGTACCGCATCGCTCTGACGTCGGAGGGCGAGTCGACGGTCGACCGGTTTCGCTCGGAGCTTGCATCGATCTTCGGGCGTCACCTTGAGGGTTGGACCGAGGACGAGATCACCGACTTCGCTGGCCGTCTCGCGGAGCTGACCACCTCGATGGCGGAGGATCTGACGACAGAGCCACGGGAACGACGGCGCAACCCATGGCGAACTCGATGACATCCGCACCCCAGCCCCGTGCCCTACCGCCGACCACCGACGTACTGGTAGTCGGCGGCGGCCTGACCGGGCTCGCCTCAGCAGCGCTACTCGGCCTCCACGGCTTACACGTGCTCCTCGTCGAGCGACGCCCCGGTACCTCCCGTCACACGAAGGCGCGGCTGGTCAATGCGCGAACGATGGAGATCTTCCGTGCACTCGGTATCGAGGGCCAGGTTCTGGCCGCCGGCGAGCCCAATGGTGGCTTCACCGTCGCCGACACCCTCGCCGCGGAGCACGAGACCTGGATCCCCGTACCGGCTGAGGACGACACCGCCGATCTGAGCCCGTCTCCGGCATGGTCATGCGACCAGCAGCGGATCGAACCTCTCGTCCGCGACCGAGCCCACGAACTCGGCGCCGACGTCCGCTTCGCTCACACCGCGCACATCCAGAGCCAGGACGCCGACGGCGTCAACGCCGTGATCGAGGGCCACGCCGTACGAGCCCGCTACCTCATCGCCGCCGACGGTGCACACAGCCCGACCCGGACCGCCCTGAACATCGGCTGGAGCGGCGAGTCGCTCCCGGGCACTGCCGTGAGCGCACTCTTTCACGCACACCTCGAACCAGCCCTCCGAGGCCGACACACAGAGGCTCTGTTCGCCCGATCGGCCGGCGCGTTTCTCTTCGCCCGCGGCAACGCCTCTGGCCGGAGCTGGCAACTCGGCACCCATGTATCCGGCTCCGACCCGGACGACCTCGACCAGCACGTCCGCGACACGATCCGTGCGGCAACCGGCATTCCCGACCTGCAACCGGTCATCGACGACATCGCCACCTGGCGGACTGGCGCTTACGTCGCAACGCGGCTACGCGCCGGTCGAGCTTTCCTCGTCGGCGACGCCGCCCACGTCATGCCGCCCTACGGTGGATTCGGCGGCAACACCGGCGTCCAGGACGCGCACGGCTCGCATGGCGACTCGCCTTCGCCTGCCGAGGGGACGACACATGGCTCGCCTCCTACGAGACCGAACGACTCCCCGTCGCACGACGAACAGTCAGCCAGGCACCCCTCCGCTCCCGCAAGACACCTGGCGCTCCGCCACCCCCGGAACAAATCGACGCCACCACCCTGGTGCTCGGGTTCCACTACGGGACCGGCGGCGTCGAGGACCCGGCGAGCCCGTCCGGTGAGCCCGGCACCCGCGCCGCCCACATCCGGCTCCGCGACGGCCGCAGCAGCCTCGATCTCTTCGACCCCACCACATTCACGACGTTGGAAGTGCCCGCCGACGCCGTCGACCCTGAGGATCTGCCGCGCTGGGAACGCGTCTATCGCCAAGCCGTGACCATCCGACCGGATGGGGTTCTCGCAGCTCACCCCTCACCCGCGCCGAGTACCTCGGCGTTAAGGCAGAAGCTGTCGCTTATGCCTGGTCGCCTCGTATCGTCTTATGTCGTCTGAGCTGCCGCTTCCTGACGGCCCGTGTCAGCCAGTTTCGGATGCGCCCGGCGGTCCCGCTCCGGAAATGCTCCGCCTCCACGCGCCTGGACCGAAGCGCCATCTCCTCGACCTGGCAACGCCAGACCGCGCGGCACGTCGGGCGCGGCGGCTCGCCCGCCGCCGCCGACCTTGCCAGACCTGCGCCCGGCGTGCCGTATGGTAGTCCTCCGGGAGGTCGGGTAGATGGCGCACCCCCCTCCCCGAGATCTGCCACCCGGCGAGGGCTCGTCGTCCGTTCACGAACCAGGAGGCTTATTCAGGATGATCATGAAGCAAGGCGCTTCCCCAGGCCAGCGTCTCAACGCAGCAGTCTGTTGAGCGTCCCTGAATAAGCCTCCAGGGGCCTGCGCCGCTTGGATGGGTCGGGAGTTGGTCAGCCCGTCGAGCCACTCGCACACCGTCAGTCCCACGTGATCAAGCAGGGATCGAAGCTGGGTCGTGATCTTGACTAGATCTGCCGTATTACGCGACTTCCCGACATCGACGGGGTCGATATCCCAGTGAGCTACGTCATTACGCTTCTGCGTCAGTTCGCGCATCAGCAGTGCATCTGCAGGGATATTGTGCCAGTGGCCGGGTAAGTCAAGGAGAACCCAAAGGGCTTCGAACTGGGCAACAGCTATTGTTGTGCCATCGGCAAGCGCAAGATCGTCACCGAATGCGGTCATTGGTCTTGCGTCACTTGCATGCTGGAAAGCTTCCGCCAGAAGACCAACTCGTGCAATCAGCGTGCGAGTCGTCCGCTGATTGCATTTCTGAAAGGAGCTTGCAGCAAGCACAGCGAGAAGTGATGATGGAACATCCGATCGCTGCAGTCGCAGACTCAAGACATCATCCGATATTGCGGCCGGTAGATCGCGCATCAACTTCTCTAGGATTCCACCACAAACAACGTAGGTCAATGCTCGACTCATGGCGAACACGCCTTCTTTGTCAAACTTGTCTGGATGATTTTTGGCAATCGCTCCTAGCGCGTGAAGACGCCGCGCCTCGCGGTCGACAAGGTCAGTTGCGGCGTCGAATAGATCCTCGGTCTGCCACGTCATGGTTGGAAGATTTGCTCGGCGCGATCGAGCCGGGCGTGGAATGTCGTACGCGTGTTGGTTCCTTTCGTGCTCGCTTGGACGAGCGCTGGGTCGTCCTGCCAACCGGGACGTGGCGTGACCGGCTCCGCACCTGACCGGAGAACCCGGCCTATTCCAACGAGCACGGCCTCCAGCTGATTTACCGGGGTAATGTTAGTCCGCGAGCGAAGAAATGGCTTGCCGTCGGTAACCTTAGCTAGGTGTGCAACCACCTTCGTAAAGAGTTCTCGATCGTCGGCCAGGTCGGTGTCAGCCGCTCTCTCGCCCATGTACGAGTTCAAGAACTGGGTAACTTTTCCGTCGTACGCGTCGGCACTATTCAGGTAGGCAAAGAACTTGAGGACAATCTCCTCAAATGTGGCATTGCTTTGGTTCTGCTGCTGCAGCTTTACAGTATCTCTGAAGTTCTTGTCGCGACTAAGGTCGGCGACCATTGTGTTGAACGGTCCGCGATAAACGCAGCCTCGAATCTCCTGCGGAGTCAGCGCGACTGCCCCGACGTTCAGGCGTCGAAATAGCTCGAAGCGCACGTCCAAGTCGGATTTGTCCGAGAGGACCTGGACTCGCAGGTAGCGCCGCTCAAACATCAGTCGCACTGGGCGAGGTAGATCGATGAACCCGGTTGCATTGAATACTTCAAGGGTGGATAGCGCCTGGAGCCTTAAGGGGCGGTCCGCAAACTTCAGGTCCTCGGACTCTTGGGCGTCGATTCCTAGGTAGCGCAACACCGTGCAAATCCGTTGGAGCCCATCGACGACTTCCCAGGTTCCATCGAGATTCGTGGCGACAAAGATTGGAGGAACGGGAAGCCCTAGCAGAAATGACTCAATAAGGGCGCTCTGCAAGTCGTCGTTCCACCGAAACTGGCGCTGGAACTCTGGCGCAATTCTGATCTCGCCCTCTTCTGCCATGCGGGCAAGCTCGCGCAAGGAGAGATCAAAAAAGTCTGTGTCGACGCTTCGGCGGTGCACGTCGAGTGCTTCTTGGAGGGCAAGCGCCGATCCAGTCACGCGCAAGTCATAGCACCTCGAGGGGTCCTGAGGGTTGCAGCCCCGCGCGAGCGCTTGCGGCTGCATCAGACACAGTGCCGCGCGGCGCCGTCGGCGCCGCCTTGACGAAGCAATGGATAGTTGCGACACCGCAGCGCTACCGTGACACCAGCGGCAGGTCGATCGCGGGAGGACGCTCTGAGCTACGACACGTTGGGGCTGTGGCTTGGCCTGCTGGGCACGGGGGGTGCCGTGGTCTGCACGGCCGCCATGTTCGTGATGCATGTAGGGCGCCGCCCCGATCGCGACGTGCCGCGTTGGCTCCCGATGAGCTTCTTGGTGCTCAGCTTCGGCACGGTCGTCAACACCATCGGCACGATGAGCGAGTGGTGGGCGGTATCCATCGTCGGCACTCTCACCGCCATGGGAAGCATCGTCTACCTGGTTCGACGTTCCCTACTCCTCCGTCGTAGCGGTGGGAAGCCAAGGACGGACACCGGATCGCCAGAGGTCTGAGCTGCTAGAGCGCTACCTCCACCGGCAGGAAGACGCTAGCTGCGATGCCGCAATCTCGCCCTCGCCGAGGCTCGACGGCTTGCCCGTCAGCTCCCTCGAACGGACTTGGCCCACGGCGCCTCGGTGATCTCGTGCTGCTCGAACAGGAACGACCCAACTTCGGTCAAGACCTCCAGCGCGGCACGGGCAGAGCCGCGGGGCTGCCGTCAGGTGTCGTGCGGGACCGTCACCTGGGTCGGACGCAGCTCCAGGAGCTCGGCGACGCTCATTGACCGGGGTCATCTGCCGGCCCAGGATCTCCGGCCACAGGTACGCCTCGTCGATGTCTCGGCCGACACCTCGCCAGCTGCACCCCAATGGACGCCACGCGAGCTGCGGCACAGCTTCGTGTCCCTGCTGCCCGACAGCGGCATGACCGTCGACCAGATCGCCCGGCTGGTCGGCCACGCGGGCAGCAGCTCGGTCACCGAACTCGTCTACCGCAAGCAGATCCGCCCCGTGATCGACGAAGGCGCCACCGCCATCAACGACCTGTTCCCCGGGGAACAGCAATAGTCAGGCAGTTGGGCAAGCAGGACCCATCGAACACACGAAACCCCTGGTCGGTTCTCTCACTACAAGGAACTGACCAGGGGTTTGACTGTGGGCGATACTGGGATCGAACCAGTGACCTCTTCGGTGTGAACGAAGCGCTCTCCCCCTGAGCTAATCGCCCTCAGTGGTGAAACCAACTCTACACAGCCCGTCCCCCCGCCGTTCACGGGGGTCGCCCGTGGATCAGCGCGGGCCCGTGACCAGCTCCGATCCGGGTACGGGCACCGGCGGGGGCGGCGGCTGGAGCAACGGCAGCAGCGGCGAGTGCAGCCACTCCCAGTGGATCCCCACCCAGCCTCCGACCGTCGCGAAGATCCCGAACAGCCACGCGCAGACCGCGACCGTGCCGAGGATCAAGGTCATCACCAGCAGCTGCACGACACGGTTCTGGCGGCCCATCCAGGCGACCCAGCCGTCGTAGCGGACGCGGACCCAGTGCAGGAGCCGCTGGGCCCAGCTGAACTCGGCGGCGAGCACGCCCAGGCCGAGGAAGATGATCGCCCAGCCGGGACCCGGCGCGGGCAGCGCGATGATCCCGATGATGACGATCGCGGTGCCGAGGACCCCCATGGTGATGCGGTAGGTCAGGTCCAGCACCGGGCTGCGGGCCACCCCCGCCCGGAACGCACGGTAGCGGACCTTCGCCCGCCGGTACTTCCTGCGGACGCCGGTGTACCGGCGCCCGGAGGTCGTGCTCCCGGCCGCCGTCACACCGATGCCGTCCTTCTCCGTCGTACTCAGGTCTCCACCTGCCCGGCCGCGACTACCTTGGTCGGCGCGGGAGGGGCCTCCCTTCCGCGCTCGAGCGAGACGGCGTATGTCCCGTAGCTCCCGCTGTCGGGCGATTCTACGGATACCGGTCCCGACTGCCCCGCTCGCACGTCGAACGTGCCGATCGCCCGCGGAGTTCCGTCCCCGTTCAGCCCCCACAGGACATAGGTCTGGTCGGCGGGCTCGTTCGGGTCGAGCCCCATCGGCATGACCTCCCGCTGTCCGTCCTTCATCACGACGGCCGCGACCATCGGTCCCCCCGGCTCGGGGGACAGGAAGGCGTGCGGGGTCCCGGGCTGCGCGATGGCGGAGAGTACGTCGCGCATCTCCTGGGCCTGCGCGAGGCTCGCGTCACGCTCGGCCTGCATCGACCGCATCTGCCCGACGACGACTCCCCCGCTGACGATCACCGCGAGTGCGACGGCCGCGGCGACCAGTACCCGACCGGGGCGGCGCAGCCACCCGTTCCGGGCGCGGCCGCGTCCGGGCCCCGCCGGCGGGCGTGTCGCGGCGACGGTGGGCCGCTCGGACCCCGACGGGCGCGCCCCGCCCTCGGGCGAGGCGCCGGAGGACGCGACGTCGTCGCGCAGCGCGTGGCGCGGGACCGCCCGGTCACCCGCCCGTCCGACCTGCGGGGTGTTCCGGGCCTGCTCCAGGATCGCGTCGCGCAGCGACGCGGGCGGTTCCACCTGCTGCACCGCGCCGCCGAGGACGGTGGTCGTCTCGGCCACGTCGGCGGCGAGCCGACGGCACTCGTCGCAGCCCTCGAGGTGCTGCAGCACCTCGATCTCCTCGTCGGGCTCGAGGGCGTGGAGCGCCCAGCCGACCGTCTGCTCGTTCATCGGACAGGGCCTCCCCTCGTTGTCGTTCACGACAGCCCTCCCGCCAGGTCCGCCCCGGCGTCCCCGACCACGGGGCCCAGCAGATTCCGGAGCTTGGCCACCCCGGTGAACATGCGGGACTTCACGGTGCCCAGCGGCACCCCTGTCATCGCGGCCACCTCGCGTTGCGTGTAGCCGCCGTAGTACGCCAGTGCCAGGACCTTCCGCTGGTCGGCGGGCAGCTGATCGAGCGCGTCACGCACGTGGCCCGCGACCAGCGCGCCGATGGCTCCCTCGTCGGCGCCCGGCCCGGGCGGGGCGTTCCACTCCGAGCCGTCCTCCGACGCCGGGACGGTGCGACGCCGGATGGCGCTCTCCCGTCGGACGGCGTCGACGGACTTGTGGTGCACCAGGGTCAACAGCCAGGTGCCGAACCGGCCCTTGGCCGGGTCGAAGCGCGACGGGTCGCACCAGAAGGCCAGGAAGACCTCCTGGACGACGTCCTCGGCGAGACCCTCGTCGGCGCAGATGCGGCGTGCGAGGGAGTAGGCCTGGCGCCCGAACCGGTCGTACAGCTCGCCCAGTGCGGTCGAGTCCCCGGACACGATCCGTTGCACGAGATGCGCGTCCCCGGCGTCGTCGCGACGTGACGGATCACGGCGCGCGGCAGGCCCGGCGGCCCGCCCGTGCTCGGGGCGGTCCGGCGGATCGGCGATGCCTGCCACCAGCGTTGTCCTCACGATTGCTGTGTTCGGTGTCCGCACCCGTTCCGGTTCGGACTCCGACGAGAGTAGTCGTTCTGCGCTGCGCGGCTCACACGCCAGGACGGCGCCGAGCCCCGTTCAGCCCTGTCGTCGCACGCGGTGAGTTACACCGTTGTGACTCGATCGGGGGTCATCCCACGGTGACCCACGTTCATGCGCATCGAACCCGTCACCCCGAGGCCTTCTCTCTCGTTCCCACACTGACGCCCCACGCAACGCCCCCACGAAAGAGGATCACCGATGCGCGACGAGTCCAAGACGATCCGGGCGACGGCCATGTTCGAGCTCATCGCTCCGGACGCGCCCGTCGTGCCCGTGAAGGTCGAACTGTCCTACACGAGCCGCGACCCCTACGCCGTCCAGGCCTCGTTCAAGACCGGCCACGACACCACGGTCGACTGGGTCTTCGCCCGCGATCTGCTCGGCGACGGCCTGGTCGACTCCGCCGGCACCGGCGACGTCCGAGTGCAGCCGATGAGCGACGACCCGACCCGGATCGAGCTCGAGCTCACCTCCCCCTCGGGCCACGCCCTGTTCACCACCTCTGCGGCGACGCTGTCGGAGTTCCTGCAGGCGACCTACGACGCCGTGCCCGCCGCCGCCGAGTACTCGTGGCTCGACTTCGACGCCGCCCTCGCGGACCTGCTGGACACCACCGCCCGGGACTGAACCGAGGCACCCCACCACCGGGCGGAGCACGTCTCCGCACGTGAGAGGATATCCGGTGGTGGAGAGAGGGGGCGGTCGGACCCCCCTCGGGGCGGGTGCTAGTGTTCTCTCACCGCGCCGCGGACGGGCCTCACGGCCCGGGACGCGGTGCACGGTGCGGACGTAGCGCAGCTGGTAGCGCATCACCTTGCCAAGGTGAGGGTCGCGGGTTCGAATCCCGTCGTCCGCTCGGAGACTTCTCTTCCCACGCGCGATTAGCTCAGCGGGAGAGCACTACCTTGACACGGTAGGGGTCACTGGTTCAATCCCAGTATCGCGCACCATTTCCCGGATCCCCGGGGCCGCATTTCGGCCTCGGGGATCTTACTTTTCCCGGGCGTGACCGGATCTCCGACCCGCCGTCTCCGACCCGCCCGCGAGGGGCCGGCAGCGCGCTCCCCCGGACGCCTCCGGCCGTCGTGGCACCGCCGACCTGGGCAGACGATCATCGGGTACCCCCTCGACAGCGGCCACGGACCGTGCGCTACTGTTCTCCCAACGCACCGGGAACTCGCGGAAACGCTTCGGGAACAGTGCGACATGCGGACGTAGCGCAGCTGGTAGCGCATCACCTTGCCAAGGTGAGGGTCGCGGGTTCGAATCCCGTCGTCCGCTCTGCCGGGCCGCGACAGCAGGCCGGTTTCCGGCGGCGTGGCCGAGTGGCTTAGGCAAGGGCCTGCAAAGCCCTGTACGCGGGTTCGATTCCCGCCGCCGCCTCGCGCGATTAGCTCAGCGGGAGAGCACTACCTTGACACGGTAGGGGTCACTGGTTCAATCCCAGTATCGCGCACCATTCCCGGATCCCCGGGGCCGGATCTCCGGCCCCGGGGATCTTGCTTTCCGAGCTCATCAACTTTGACGAAGATGCCGAATCGGGGCTAACGGGCATCCGCACTCCCGCGACGACGGAAGAGTTCCGACGTTCGGGGGTACACGATGACCAGTCCGCAGCAGCGCCACGGTGCACATCGGCGCCAGTCGGCCGGCTTCTCCCCTCCCCCACAGCTTGATCCGTCAGGCGGGCAGGCTCCGTGGTGGGTCATCCCGGCCCAGCGCACCGCCGAACCGGCTCCCACGCCCACCCCGCCCCCCGTCCGCCCTCCGAGGTGGACGCTAGCTCTGGCCGTCGGGGTGGTGGCGACAATGGCGATCATCGGCGCGGCAGTTGCCTCGGCTGGCCCGCGCGACAGCGCCCAGAGTGGCACAGCCGCGGCACCTGCGGCAGCCCCGGCGGTCGCCCCACCGACCTACAGCTACAGCCCTCCGACGACACCCGCACCGCCTCCGGAGCCTGCGCCGCAGAGCCTCACAGGGACGGGAGACGAGGTGGTGCGCCTCGACACTCCTCGTGACACGGCGATCGTCGCGTTCTCCTGCAAGGACTGCTCCAGCAACGTGATCGTCAAGTCGGATGAGGACACCCTCGTCAACGAGATCGGAAGCTACTCCGGAACAACGTTGAGGCTTATTCAGGCCCCGTGAAATAACGATCTAGCCCGGCGTGTCGGGTTGGGCGACAGCCCGTCCATCGCGAATATTGGTTTGCCGAATCAATCCGAGATGAACGGGCTGCCGCAGTATGTACTATACCACTGGTTTCCGGCGTGATGAAATTCAGGATCTTGTCGCTATAGTGTATGAGCAGGATCAGCGGGACGCGACGGAGGCACGTTTGTCTTGGCCGCCGGTTCTGGGGTTGTTCTGGTCGGTGGTGATCACGTTGGCGTATCTGCGCGGGAATCGTGTGCAGTGGGAGTTGGCGGAAACCTATGGGGTGTCGCAGTCGACGGTTAGTCGAGCGATCACGGGGGTGACACCGTTGCTGGCACAGGCGCTGCGGAGTGTCGTTCCGACGGCGGAGGAGCTTTGTGCCGATCGGCAGTACATCATCGATGGAACCTTGCTGCCCTGCTGGTCATGGGCCGCGGTGCCGGGTCTGTGGTCGGGCAAGCATCGCACCACCGGCGTCGTCGTCCAGGTCGCAGCCACCCTGGAAGGGCAGCTGTCGTGGATCTCCGACCCGACCCCAGGCTCCCGACACGACCTATATTGCCTCGACCAATCCGGCGCCCTCGACCACCTCGCCACATACCCCCCGATCGGCGATAAAGGATACATCGGGCGCGGCATGCTCACCCCGTTCAAAAAACCACCCGGCCGGGAACTTCTCGACTGGCAAAAAACATTCAACAAGAGCCTCAACCACACACGCGCCACCATCGAACGAGTCATCGCCCATATCAAAACGTGGAAAGTTCTCCACACAGACTACCGGCGGCCCTACGCCACATTTAAAACGACAATCTCGGCAGTCATCGGACTCATCTTCTACACACTTACCTGACGGAGCCTGAATAAGCCTCGTTGTACGGCATTCGGGGATCGTCCTCGACCGCTCCCCTCACCCGGCTCCAGATCACCGCGGACGCCGCATGGACGCTGACGATCGGAGGCATCAACACCGCACGCGAGGTCGGCTCGTTCCCACTGACGGGATCCGCGGACGACGTCGTCATGGTCGACTCCCCACGCGACGTTGCTAGCCTCACTCACGATGGCAGCAGCAACTTCGTCGTCTACGCCATCAGCGGCTCCGACTCCGACCTCGTCGTGAACGAGATCGGCGCATACGAGGGGACAGTCATACCTCCCGCCGACGGTGGACGCCTACTACTCGTCATCACCGCCGACGGGAACTGGACAGTCGACTGAGGGTTCACCGCACCTGTTCCACCGGCCGCACCAGCACCTCGTTGACCGCCACGTGCCGCGGGCGGGTCACGATGTAGACGACGGCGTCGGCGATGTCGGCCGGCTGCAGCACCCCGCGCTCGCCCGTCGAGGTCACGTCCGGCGCGTACTGCGCACCCGAGGTCGTCATCTCCGAGGTGACGAGGCCGGGCTCCACGAGGCCCACCCGCACGTGGCGTTCGGCGTACTCCTGGCGCAGCGCCTCGCAGAACGCGCCGACCCCGTGCTTGGTGGCCGCGTAGACGTTGCTGTGCGGGGAGGGGACCCGCCGTCCGGCCGCCGAGCTGATCGTCACCACGTCGGCGACGCCGCGCGGGCCACCGGCTGCCGTCGCCAGGTGCGGCAGGGCCGCGTGCGTCGCCGACAGCACGCCCATGAGGTTGACGTCGATCATCCTGCGCCAGTCCGCGACGTCGGCCTCGGCCGCCGGGCCCCAGGCCCCGACGCCGGCGTTGTTGACCAGCACGTCCAGCCCGCCGTGCTGCTCGACCACGGCCGCCACGGCGGCGTGCAACACGTCGTTATCGGTGACGTCCACCGGGTGCACCGACGACCCCGGCAGCGAGTCCGCCAGCTCCTCGAGCCGGTCCCGGCGCCGGGCCAGCAGCGCCACCGTCGCACCCTCGGCCGACAGCGCCCGTGCGGTCGCCTCACCGATGCCGCTCGACGCTCCCGTCACGATCACCGTCGTCCCGTCCAACCGTCCGCTCATGACGGCGGTGTACCCGCACCCCGGGCGCAGTAATGATCATCGCCGGGGTGCGGCGCGGAGACCGGGATCCGGTGGGCTATCGTGGTCGGGCACGCACCGGGGACGGTGCGCATGCGGACGTAGCGCAGCTGGTAGCGCATCACCTTGCCAAGGTGAGGGTCGCGGGTTCGAATCCCGTCGTCCGCTCCACCTCACCCGGGGCGCCACCCGTTCCGGTGCCGCGCGAACCCACCTTCGGAGTCGATCACCTGTCCGGTGATCCAGGCCGCCTCGTCGGTGCACAACCAGGCGATCAGCCGGGCCGGGTCGTCCGGCTCACCGAACCGGCCGAACGGGAACATCGGGGCCATCTCGCGGAACGCGTCCGCGCCGAGGTAGCCGGTGTCGACCGGCCCCGGGTTCACCGTGTTGAGCCGCAGCCGCCGGTCCGCGAGCTGGTCGGCCAGGGTCGGGGTGATCCCCGCGACGGCCGCCTTCGCCGCGGCGTAGGCCACCTCACCGGGCATCGGCCCGCGTGCCTGCCCCGAGGTGAGCAGGACGGCCGCACCCCCGGGACGGGTGTCGTCGTGCGCATTCGCCCACGCCTGGACCAGCAGGATCGAGGCACGCGCGTCGACCGCCCAGTGCCGGTCCAGCTCCACGGACAGCTCCCCCAGCGGGCCGTCGGACCCCGACAGCGCCTGGTTGGCGACGAGCAGGTCCACCGGCCCGGCGAGCTCACGGGCGGTGTCGAGCAGCCACTGCGGCGCGGACGGGTCGGCGAGGTCGGCGTGCACCCCGGCGACGGGCGCCGTCGCGTGCGTCCGCACCTCGGCCAGCGCGTCGTCGACGTCGTCGGCGCCCCACGGCTGCGCCGCGTCGTGCGGGGCGAAGTGGTGCACGACCACGGCCGCGCCGTACGCGGCGAGCCGGCAGGCGGTCGCGTGCCCGATCCCTCCGCGACGGCCACCGCCGGTCACGAGCGCGGTCCGGCCGCGCAACGGCATCGGGTCCCGGCGCAGGGTGCTCACACCCCGACCCTGCCCGACCACGACCCGGCCGCGCGAGGGAGAAAGCGGGCGGACCGGGCTCAGTGGCGGCCCGGACCCGCTGCGCCGTGGCTGAGGTGTGCGTGCTCGCTCTGCAGGCTGAACAGCGCGAGCGTCTCGGCGGGCCGGTCGTCGGCACTGCCGATCCAGTGCGGTGTGCCGGTGTCGAACTCGACGACCTCGCCGGGATCGAGGAGGTGCTCGGTGTCGTCGAGGACCAGCCGCACCCGGCCGTCGAGGACGTAGAACCACTCGTAGCCCTCGTGGGTCTGCAGGGCGGTCGTCGCCGACGCGGCCGCCGGAGGGTAGATCACTTTGAAGGCCTGGACCCCACCACCGCGCCTGGTCAGCGGGACGAACACCAGCCCGCGGTGGCGCACCGGGCGCAGGTGGATGCGGGGGTCGCCGGTCGGTGGTGCCTGCACCAGGTCGTCGAGCGGGACCCCGTGGGCCCGGGCCAGGGGCAGCAGCTGCTCCAGCGTCGGCCGCAGCTTCCCGGTCTCCAGCCGGGACAGCGTGCTCGCGGTCAGGGAGGTCTCCGCGGCGAGCTGGTCGAGGGTGGCGCCGCGGCGACGGCGCAGGTCCCGCAGCCGCGGGCCCACCCCGGCGAGCACGTCACGTCCGGTGTCGTCCACACCGCCAGGTTGCCGATCGGCAAGGTTCCTTGCAAGACGGAGCGGCGGGCCCGGCCTCTCGGAGAGGCAGGCATCAGACCCGGGCCGTCTCCGGGGTGATCGCGCAACGCAGCCGTGCGGGCAGTGCCTGCGGGTCGGGCGCGCCGTCCTGGAGCCAGCGGGTCACCGCGCGGACGTCGTCGGTGCTGCGGACCGGGCCGACCGCGACCACCGGCGACTCGGGACGGGTGCGGGTCGCGTCGCAGGCCTGCACCAGCAGCATCAGCCCGGGCCGGCGGACCGCACAGACGCCCGGCCCGAGCCGGCACCCGGTGGTCACGAGCACCCCGTGGGCGCTGTCCTGCACCACCGCGCGCAGACCCTCCACCAGCACCTCGTCGATGCCGGGCAGGGCTGCGACGGTGCCGTGCGCGTCCTCGTCGAATCCCGACGGCGCGTGGGCACAGGCCCCGCACCGGACCACCGTGAACCCGTCCACCGGCACCCCTTCCTGCAAACAGTAATCATTGTCGATTACTATGACGGCAACACCCGCGACGCAGGAGGAACACCGTGAAGCCCGGCATCCACCCCCCGTACGGCCCGGTCGTCTACCGCGACACGTCCACCGGCGACGAGTTCCTGACCCGGTCGACCGAGACCTCGCGCGAGACCGTCGAGTGGTCGGACGGGAACACCTATCCCCTGATCAAGGTGGACACGACCTCGGCGTCGCACCCGTTCTGGACGGGCAACGCGCGGGTGCTCGACGCCGCGGGCCAGGTCGAGAAGTTCCGCCGCCGCTTCGGGGAGCGCACGCGCGGCTGACCCCGCGTAGCGTCGGCGGCATGCGCCGCCGTCGCGAACGGGTCCAGGTCGTCACCGACCTGACCGAGCCGCTGGCGGTCGAGCACGGTCGTCGCATCCGGATCCGGCTCGTCGCGATGGCGGTGTGGATCGCGGGCTGGATCGTCGCCGGCGCCCTGTGGCGCGACGGGTGGCTGGCCACCGCGATCCTGCTGGCCAGCGGCCCGGGAGTGTGGGTGCTGTGGTGGCTGCTCGTCCCGTCCCGGGAGCACGGACGGCGCGAACCGGTCGGCCGCCGGCCCCCGCGGGCACTGCCCGCGCCGCGGGACCCGCGGGAGTGATCGGGTGGGCGGCCGCGGAGTTCCGCGACCACCCACCCCGGCATCCGGCGTCGTGGGCCGGAAGGTCATCCCGTTCTGCTGATCTCCACCATGTCCTCGCGCGGCACGACCTTCGTCCGCTCGCGGCCGCGCGCCTCGCCGAGGCTGCGCTCGTGCTTGTCGAGCGCGAGCCAGCCGCTCCAGGTCGTGTACGCCACGCCCCGGCGCTCCAGCAGCGCCTCGACCTCCGCCGGATCGCGGCGGGGCGCCCGGGGCAGCTGCGGGGCGTCGGCCAGCAGGCTCGCGACGGTCTCCGACGCGCAGCCCTTGGTGTGCCCGATCAGCCCGACCGGTCCGCGCTTGATCCAGCCGACGGCGTAGACGCCGGGCAGCTCCTGGCCGTCGATGTCGTGCACCCGCCCCTTGCGGTGCGGCAGCACGCCGTGCTCGTGGTCGAACGGCAGATCGGCCAGGTGCGAGCCGGTGTAGCCGATCGCCCGGTAGACCGCACCGACCGGGAAGTCGGTGAACCGGCCGGTGTCGCGGACGTCGCCGTGGCCGGTGTACTCGGTGCGCTCGATCCGGATGCCCTCGACGCGGTCGGTGCCGAGGATCCGCTCGGGGCGCGAGAGGAAGTGCAGGTGCACCCGGCGCGGATCGCCGCGCCGGTCGCGCAGCGCCCACCCCTGCAGGGTCCGCACCACCATCTCGACGTGCTTGGCCGAGCGGACCTCGGCGGCGGCGACGTCGTCGAACTCGACGTCGGCCGGGTCGACGATCACCTCGACGCCCGGGACGTGGTCGAGCTCGCGCAGCTCCATCGGGCTGAACCGGGCGTGGGCGATCCCGCGACGGGCGAACACGTGCACGTCGGTGGCCGGGTTGCGGGAGAGGCCGGCGTGGACCGAGTCCGGGATCTCGGTGCTCGCCAGGTCCTCGGCGGTGCTCGCCAGGATCCGGGCGACGTCCAGGGCCACGTTCCCGGCACCGATCACCGCGACCGACGACGCGTCGAGCGTCCAGTCCCGGGGCACGTCGGGGTGGCCGTCGTACCATTGCACGAAGCTGGCGGCGCCGTGGCTGCCCGGCAGGTCGATCCCGGGGACGTCGAGGTCCCGGTCCCGCTCGCAGCCGGTGGCCGCGACGACCGCGTCGTAGTGCTCGCGCAGGTCAGACAGGGTGATGTCGGTCCCGACGTGGACGTTGCCGAACAACCGCACACCGGGGCGGTCCAGCACGCGGTGCAGGGCGTGCACGATCTGCTTGATCCGCGGGTGGTCCGGGGCGACGCCGTAGCGGACCAGCCCGAACGGTGCGGGCAGCTTCTCGAACAGGTCCACGGTGACGTCGGCGTCGGACTTCAGCAGGGTGTCGGCGGTGTAGACGGCGGCCGGACCGGCACCGATCACGGCGACGCGCAGCGCAGTCATCGTTCTCCTCGGGTGTCGACGGACCCCGAGGCTATAGCAAGGTAAGCCTTGCCTAACTATGATGCAGGCAACACCGTGCGCGGCAACTGGTCCGGGAAGTGCCCGCCGACCCGTTCGGAATGGCGTCGCCACTCCCGCGGGTAGCCCAGCGACACCTCGACGAACGGCACGCCGTCGACGGTGACCGTGCGCGGGATGTGCAGGTGACCGTGCACGACCGCCCGGGCCCGGTAGCGGCGGTGCCAGTCCGCCGTCGCCGTCGTCCCGCACCAGAGCGCGAACTCCGGGTACCACAGGACGTCGCAGGGCTCGCGGACCAGCGGCCAGTGGTTCACCAGGACGGTCGGCAGGTCCGGGTCGAGCGCGTCGAGGCGGGCGGCGGTGGCGGCCACCCGGGCCGCGGACCACTCCGCCCGCGTCGCGTACGGGTCCGGGTGGAGCAGGTACTCGTCGGTGCAGACGACACCGGCGGCGTGGGCCGCGGCCAGCCCCTCCTCCGGGGTCGAGGTGCCGGCGGGCAGGAACGAGTAGTCGTAGGGCACGAACAGCGACGCGACGACGACCGGCCCGCCCGGCCCGTCCCACACCGGCCACGCGTCCTCCGGGGTCAGCACCCCGATCTCCCGGCAGCGGCGGACCAGCTCGTCGTAGCGGGCGACACCGGAGAGCCGCTCGACCGAGTCGGCCCGGACGTTCTTGGCGCGGGTCCAGAGCTCGTGGTTGCCCGGTGTCCACAGCACCCGGGCGAAGCGGTCGCGCAGCGCGGCGAGCGTCGCGACGACGCTCTCGATCCGTTCGTCGACGTCACCTGCGACGATCAGCCAGTCGCCGGGGTGCGACGGGCGCAGCCCCGCGGCGATGTCGCCGTTCTCCGCGTACCGCACATGCAGGTCACTGACCGCGAGCAGGCGCGGCTCCCCGACGGCGGTCACCCGTCATTGGTACCCGGTGACCCCGGGGCCACCCCCCGCCGGGGCGGCGAAACGCGCCTACCCGCGGTAACTTACCCCTGGTAGCTTCGGATTCGAGCTCGACGACGAGGCGGGGAGGCCGGCATGGCGGCATCGCGAGGCGTACGACGGTGGATCCGGTGGGTGCTGCGGCACGGGGCGATGCGCCAGGAGGTGACCCGCCAGGCGGGCAAGGGCGACCTGGGCGCCCACATGATCATCAGCCCGGAGGTGGTCCGGGACCCGTACCCGGCCTACGAGCAGATCCGTGGTCAGGGCCGGATGGTGCGCTCGGCCCTGACCTGGACCACGGTCGACCACGAGATCACCACCGAGGTGCTGCGCAGCCCCGACTTCTGCGTGGGCATGCGCATGCCGGAGAACGCCCCGGGCCTGCTGCGCGCGCTGCTCGCGGCGGGCGGGACCTGGCCGCTCGGGCCGGCCGAACCGCCGTCGCTGCTGGCGATCGACCCGCCGGACCACAACCGGATCCGGAAGCTGGTCACCCGCTCGTTCAGTGCCAAGGCGATCTCGTCGCTGCGCGGACGCACCGAGGAGATCGCGGCGCAGCTGCTCGCGGACCTCGAGGCCCGGGCCGGCGCCGACCGGCGCACCGACGTCATCTCCGGCTACGCCTCGCTGCTGCCGGCCACGGTCATCACCGAGATGCTCGGCGCCCCGGTGGAGATGCGGGAGCAGTTCCTCGAGTGGGGCGCCGGCGGGGCCTACTCCCTGGACATGGGACTGGACTACGCGAAGTTCCGCCGGTCCGAGCGCGACATCGACGCGCTCACCGAGTGGATGGCCGGGCACTTCGAGCGGCTGCGCCGCGAGCCCAACGACTCCATCCTGTCCTCCCTGGTCGCCACCTACGACGAGGAGGAGGGCCGGCTCACCCACGACGAGCTGCTGTCGCTGGCGATGCTGCTGCTCGCCGCGGGGTTCGAGACGACGGTCAACCTGATCGGCAACGGCACCCGCCTGCTGCTGACCCACCCCGACGAACTCGCCCGGCTGCAGGCCGACCCGGCGCTGTGGCCGAACGCCGCCGACGAGATCCTGCGCTACGACTCCCCCGTCCAGCGGACCGCGCGCGTCGCCGCCCGCGACACCGAGGTGTGCGGGTTCCCGGTCGAGCGGGGCGCGCTGGTGGTCACCCACCTCGGCGGTGCGAACCGGGACCCGGAGGTGTTCCCCGACCCGGCCCGCTTCGACGTCGGGCGCGAGGGGGCCGACCGGCACGTCGCGTTCAGCCAGGGCATCCACTACTGCCTGGGTGCGGCACTGGCGAAGATGGAGGGCGAGGTCGGGCTCCGGGCGCTGTTCGACCGCTACCCCGACCTGCGTGCCGACGGCCCCGCCGAGCTGCGCGGGACCCGGGTGCTGCGCGGCTACCGGACGCTGCCGGTCCGCCTGGGCGACGCCCGGGTCCCCGTCGACGTCTGAGCTCAGGCCCGGTTGGTGGCGCTGGTGACCGTCGTCGTCACCAGGCTGATGATCGACATCCCGATGACGAGGTGGATCACCGCGGTGGCGATGCGGACCGTCCAGGGCTGCTCGGTGAGGATCAGCGGGGACACCGCGGCCAGCGCGGTGAGCAGCCCGGCGATCCAGCCGAAGTAGGACATCGGGCTCGGCACCGCGACCAGCAGCAGGTGCGCGAGACCGGTCGCCGCGAGACCGGCGACCGCCGCCCAGATCGCGAGGCTCTGCGCCGCGGCCCACCCGTCGAGCGGCTCGGAGACGGCCGGGGCCAGGTACGGGATCTGCAGCAGGACCTGGAGGATCAGCAGCCCCACCAGGGCGATCAGCGCGGCGGTCACCGCCGTCGCCACACCGCCGGCCCACAGCCGGCCGGGGTTCACCCCGCTGCGGGGACGCGGCCGGGCGGTCTCCCGGCTCATCTCTCGGGTGCGGTCGTCGGCCTCGGACATCGTCGTACTCCCCCGGTCGCGGACGGGCCGTGCGCGGCGTCGGTGCGGCGCCGCGCGGCGGTGACCACCCGCGCCGGGTGATCACCTGTGGTGGGCAGCAGACTACGCCCCGCGACGACGCCCCGTCCGCCCCCGCCGCAACGCGGCGAGTGCGGCCTCCGCGTCGGCGACCACCCGCTCGCCACGGCGTTCCAGGGCCTCCCCCGACTCGGCGCCCGAGCCCATGTTGCCCTGGGCGTACCGCGTCCAGACCCCGGCCCCGATGCAGGCGCAGCGCCAGTGCGCGAACGCCACCCAGTACGGCAGCTGGTCCAGCGCCCGCCCGGAGCGGGCGGCGTAGCGGGCGGCGACGAGGTCACGGTCGGGCCAGCCGGGCGCCGCGGTCGGGCCGCTGGTGATCGCGGGCAGGGTGTCGCCGGGACGCTCCCAGGACGCCAGCAGCCACCCGAGGGCGGCCAGCGGTTCCCCCAGGGCCGCCAGCTCCCAGTCGAAGACACCGGTGATCCGGCCGCCGCGGAACGACAGGTTGCCCGGCCGGTAGTCGCCGTGCGCGATCCGCGGACCGTCGGACGGCTCCGGCGGCATCGCCTCGACCAGTGCGGCGTGCGCGGCGTCGAGCGCGGCGAGGTCGGTGAACGCGCCGGCGTGCGCCTGCCGGTGCCAGCGGCGCAGCTGCCGCTCCAGGTAGCGGCCGGGCCGCGTCAGGTCGGCGAGCCCCACCTCGGTGGGGTCGACGGAGTGCAGTGCGGCGAGCACCTCGGCGGTGTCGAGACCGCAGGCCCGCCGTTCCGGTTCGGGGACGGCCTCGCCCGCGGCGCGGTCCCCCGGGACGACACCGTCGACCCAGCCCATCAGGTAGAAGCCGGCGCCGAGCACCGCGGTGTCCGTGCAGAGGGCGACCGGCTCCGGCACCGGGACCGCGGTGCCGGCCAGTGCGGTCAGGAAGCGCCACTCCCGGCCCATGTCGTGTGCGGTGGCGAGCACACCCCCGGTCGGTGGGCGGCGCAGTGCGTACGGCGTGCCGCGGGCGTCGGTGATCCGGAAGGTGAGGTTGGAGTGTCCGCCGGAGATCCGCTCCACGGCCACCGGGCCGTCGCCGAGCTCGACCTGCGGCACCTCGGCCGCCAGCCAGCGGGTCAGGGCGACCGGGTCCACCCCGTCGTGTGCGTCGGTCATCCCCCGATGCAACATGATCGCCCCCGCGCCGACCAGCCCCCGGACGGAGAACGCCGGCACGTCCTCCGGGCAGGACCGCGCGACCAGTGGCACCGGCGGCACCGGCGGCACGGCCCTGGGTTCCCCGGCACCGGCCCAGGCGTCCGCGCCTAGGACGGTGGCAGGACGAGCCGGGCCAGCAGGCGTTCGGCCTCCGCGGCCGGGTCCGCGGTGAGCCCGGTGTGCACCGGGCCGGGGCACACGATGGTGCTGCGGGCGGTGGTGAGGCGCCGGAAGCGGCGTCCGATGTCCTCCCCCGCGCCGGGGCCGCGAGCGGCCAGCGCGCCGGTGGCGTGCCGGTCCGACCGCGGCGGCTCGGGTACCGCGGCGACCGCGGCCACGGTCGCCAGCAGCTCGTCGACGGCGTCGGCGTCGGCGGTCGGGTCGAGCGCGGCCAGCCGGGCACGGTCGAGGTGGACGCGCACCGCGAGGACGTCGCGGGCCCGGCAGTGCAGCAGCACCCCGGCGTTCATCGACTCCCCGCGTTCCACCCGCGGCACGACCCGCAGCAGCGCGTACTCGTAGGGGACGAGGTCGCTCACCGGTCCTCCCCGCCGCCGACGCCACCGATCCGCAGCCACGGTGGACGGCGGGGCGCCCGGTCGACCGGCCGGGGTCTGCCCGCGGCCACCGTCGCGGCGACGCCCGGCAACCAGTCCCCGCGTGCCGCGACCCGGGCCAGCAGGGCCTCGGCGTAGGCGGCACGGACGGCGTCGGGACCGCCGACGCCGTCGACGTCGGCGATCCACTCGTCGGGGACGAGCGCCAGCACCTCGTCGAGCAGGGCCGGGGTGACCTGCGGGGCGAGCGCGGCGTCGGCGGCGTCGAGGTCGGGGTGCGCACCGAGCAGCACGTGGTCGCCGGCGTCGAACGGACGGTGGGCGAACCGCGACGCGGCCGACCAGTCGTGGGCGAAGGTGAGCGTCGCGCCGTGATCGATCAGGTAGGGCCTGCGGTGCCAGAGCAGCATGTTCGAGTTGCGCCAGGAGCGGTCGACGTTCCCGACGAGCGCGTCGAACCAGAGCACCCGCCCGGCGAACCCGGGCCCGACGTCGAACGCGACCGGGTCCAGGTCGAGCGCCCCCGGCAGGAAGTCGACGGCGAGGTTGAGCCCGTCGGAGTTCCGGAGCAGCTCCTGGACCTCCTCGTCGGGCTCGGTGCGCCCGAGCGTCCCGTCGACGACGATCGTCGCGATCCGCGGGACGGGCAGGCCCAGCGCGCGGGCCAGCTCCCCGGAGACGATCTCGTTGACCAGCACCGGACGGCCCTGCCCGGCGCCGGTGAACTTCACCGCATAGGTGCCGAGGTCGTCGGCCTCCATCAGTCCGGGCAGCGACCCGCCCTCGCGCAGCGGGGTCACGTACCGGATCGCGGTCAGCCGGGGCAGGGCCCGCTTCTCGGTCGTCGGCTCCTGGCTCACCCGCGGAGGTTAGCGCCGGACGTGCGAACGACCCGCACCCCGTGGCGTCGGGGTGCGGGCCGTGGTCGCGCTCGCCGGGCGGGCCGGTAGGAGGATCACCGGCCCGCCCGGCTCCGGGGCGCGCGGGCGGGCCGGGAGGTACGGGTCAGACCGAGACGGTCTGGCGCGGGATCGCCTGGGTCTGCTCCATGCGGCGGGCCGCCTGGCGGGCCAGGAGCTCGTCGACGCTGAACCGGCCCGGGCCGCTGGACATGAGGATCAGCGTGGCGCAGATGATCGTGCCGACCAGCGCCCAGCCGTTGTCGGCCATGAACAGGCCGTTCTTGCCGTGGACGAACCAGATCGCGCCGGCCATCACGAAGGTCATCAGTGCACCGGGGACGACCATGCGGACACCGAGGGCGACCGAGAGCGAGAACACGAGCTCGACCACGATCGTGAACGCCGCCGCGCCGATGGCCAGCGGGATGCCGAACTTCGCGAACACGGCGGCGGTGTCGAACAGACCGGCGTCGATCTTCTTCCACGAGTGCATGACCATGATGTAGGCCAGCAGCAGACGGGCGACGAGCAGCGCGACGTCGCGCGGGGTTCCGGTCAGGGAGCGGTACACGGTTCCTCCAGGAGCGAGCTGGTCACCGCGGGTGAGCTCGTCACCACGGAATGCACAAGACCCTAAGCGCACGAACGTGCTACTCTGCCGAGTTCAGCAACTCTGCGCGACGAAATGGCCGCACGGCGCGACGAGGCGCACCGGACGGCCGGTCACCCAACCGGGGAGCGCTGCGGCCGGTGCGTCACGCGGCACGACCGGACGAGCGGTCGCCTCACGGGCGCATCACCGCAGGTCACGAGCACGGAGGGTCGCACCTTCCGTGCGGCCATCACCCGCATGTCGCAGTAGTTCGACGACCACTCCGCAGGGGGTCACCGACGGTCGTCACGTCGTGCAGCCCGGCGTTCCGGACGTGCCGCTCGTCCCGCGGATCGTCGCGTACGACGGGCGGTTCGCCCGAGCGGCCCAGCGACGCGCCCCGGCTCGTGCCGGCGCGCTCGCGCCGGGGTGCTGCGCCATGATGGCCGCGTGTCCGACACGAACAGCCACGACATCACGGCGACCACGGAATGGACGGCGCTGACCGAGCACGCGGCGGAGGTCGAACCCCGACACCTGCGGTCGCTGTTCGACGACGACCCCGACCGCGCTACCGCCCTCACCGCCACCGGCGCCGACCTGGTGCTCGACTACTCCAAGCACCGCATCACCCGAGACACCGTCGGTCTGCTGACGGACCTGGCGCGCGCGGCCGGGCTGCCCGCGCGCATCGAGGCGATGTTCACCGGTGAGCACGTGAACACCTCCGAGGACCGGGCGGTCCTGCACACGGCCCTGCGGCTGCCGCGGGACGCGTCGCTCACCGTCGACGGCCAGGACGTCGTCGCCGACGTGCATGCCGTGCTGGACCGGATGGGCGAGTTCACCGACGCCGTCCGCTCCGGGGCGTGGACCGGGTTCACCGGGCAGCGGATCCGCACCGTGGTCAACATCGGCATCGGTGGCTCCGACCTGGGCCCGGTCATGGCCTACGAGGCGCTGCGGGACTACGCCCAGCGCGACCTCGAGTGCCGGTTCGTGTCCAACATCGACCCGACCGACCTGTACGAGAAGACCCGCGACCTCGACCCGGCGACGACCCTGTTCGTCGTCTCGTCGAAGACGTTCACCACCCAGGAGACGCTCACCAACGCCCGCAACGCGCGGTCCTGGCTGCTGTCCGGGCTCGGGACGGACGACACCGGAGCGGTCGCGAAGCACTTCGCCGCGGTCTCCACGAACGCCGAGAAGGTGGCGGAGTTCGGCATCTCCACCGACAACATGTTCGGGTTCTGGGACTGGGTGGGCGGGCGCTACTCGGTGGACTCGGCGATCGGCCTGTCGCTGATGTGCGCGATCGGCCGCGAGCACTTCGCGGAGTTCCTCGCCGGCATGCACGCCATGGACGAGCACTTCCGCCACACCCCGCTCGAGCAGAACCTGCCGGTGATCTCCGGGCTGCTCGGCGTCTGGTACTCGAACTTCTTCGGCGCCGACACCCGCGCGGTGCTGCCGTACTCGCAGTACCTGCACCGGCTGCCCGCCTACCTGCAGCAGCTCACCATGGAGTCCAACGGCAAGTCGGTGCGCGGTGACGGCACCCCGGTCACCACCACCACCGGCGAGATCTTCTGGGGCGAGCCGGGCACCAACGGCCAGCACGCGTTCTACCAGCTGCTGCACCAGGGCACCCGGCTCGTGCCGTGCGACTTCATCGGCTTCGCCCGTCCGCACCACGACCTGCCCGGCGAGGACGCGGCCGACTCCCACGACCTGTTCATGGCGAACCTGTTCGCCCAGTCCGCGGCGCTGGCGTTCGGCAAGACCGCCGCGGAGATCGAGGCCGAGGGCACCCCGGCCGACGTCGTGCCGCACAAGGTGATGCCGGGCAACCGGCCGTCGTCGACGGTCCTGGCCGAGAAGCTGACCCCGTCGGTGCTGGGGCAGATCATCGCCTTCTACGAGCACGTCACCTTCGTCGAGGGCACGATCTGGGGCATCGACTCCTTCGACCAGTGGGGGGTCGAGCTCGGCAAGGTCATGGCCAAGCAGTTCGGGCCCGCGCTCTACGGCTCGAACCCGCCGGACGCCGCCGAGTCCGGTCTCGACGCGTCCACCGCCGCGCTGATCGGTCGCTACCGCGCCTGGCGCGGTCGCTGAGACCCCTCGCCCGGCGGGGCCCCGTCCCGCCGGGCGAGAATCGCCCGGTGAACGATCCACGGTCGGCCCCGCTGCGGGCCCGCGTCACCGGTCCGGTCGCTGCGGCCCTGCTCGTGCTCGCCGGGGTGCTGATCGCCCTGGCAGCGACGGGGGTGCTGCAGAGCGGTGACACCGAGACCGCGATCGGACTCGCCGCGGACCGGATCCCGGGGGTCACGGTGGTGGCGCTGGTGGTCACCGAGCTCGGGAACACCGTCGGCAGCACCGCGGTCGCCCTGGTCGGCGCGGCCGTGCTCGCGCTGCGCGGCCGGGCCGCCGAGGGGCTGTGCCTGGCCGCGGTGCCGCTCGTCGCGAGCGTGGTGTTCACGGTGATCAAGCAGCTGCTCGACCGGGCCCGCCCACCCGCGGACCTGCAGGTCACCTTCATCGCGAACGAGTCCCTGCCCTCCGGACACGCGACGATGGTCGCCGCCGCCTGGACGGCGCTGGTGCTCGTGCTGTGGCCGGTGCTGCGCCCGCGCGGCCGGGTGCTGCTCACCGCGTTCGCGGTGCTGTGGGCCGGAGCCGTCGGGTTCACCCGCATCTACCTGGGCGTGCACTGGCTGTCCGACGTACTCGCCGGATGGACGCTCGGGGCGGCGCTCGCGTTCACCGGGGTGACGGTGCTGTCGCTGGTGCTCGACCGGCGGACCCGGCGACGGGACGTCGCCGCGGCCTGACCCGGCCCGACGCCGGTCAGGCCCCGGGGTCACCGTCCGGTGTCCCGGCGCCGGTCAGGGCGCCGGTGACCCGCGTGGCCCGCTCCCCCGCCGCGGCGAGGGTGCGGGCGTGGTCGTGCCAGGCACCGATGTCCTCGCGCAGCCACGCCGCGCGCAGTGCCTCCGTCGCCGTCGTCCACTGCCGCAGCAGCGCGACCCCCTCGGCGGCGCCCGCGGCCTTCCGGTGCGTGCGCAGCGCACCGGTCATCGCGAGCACGGCACGCGTCGCGGTCGCGACCTTCCCGGTGATCTCGATCGGCACCGGGAGTCCCGCCGTGGCCTGGGCGACGGCGGCGGCGCGGGTCAGCAGCAGCACCGCGGCCACCACCGCGACCAGCACGACGACCGCCGGCGCCCAGAACGCCGCGCCCGCCACCGGGGTGAACGCGAGCACCAGCACGACGAGCAGCAGCGCGGGGACCGCCCACCGGACCCCGCGGGCGGTCCGGGCCAGGAGGTGGGCCCGGCGCTGGACCCCGGGGTCGGGTGGGGTGTCGTCGGCGCGCACGAGGCCGCGGTCGACGTACAGCAGAGCAGTGTCGGACGCGTCCGGCATGGGGTGATTGTGCACGGCTCCCGGGAGGGTGGAACCGCGGGATTCGCCTACCCGGTGGGCGAGCTCGCCGACGTCACGTCCGGCCGCGCGGACGGGGGCGGACACGTGCGGTCGCTCAGCCCGGGTTCAGACCTGCTCCCGCGGGCACCACCAGGTCGACCGCCCGCCGACGGTCCCGTGCACCATCTCCGTCCCGCAGCGCGGGCAGTGCCCGCCCGGACGCCGGTGCTCGACGACCTCACCGGTGTGGACGCCGCCGTGGGCGATGGCCCGCTCCAGCGCGCGGCCGAGGTCGCGGTGCAGCCGGTCCAGGTCGGCGCGGGTCAGGTCACGGACCGGGACCGTCGGCGAGATCCTCGCCTGCCACAGTGTCTCGTCGGCCAGCAGGTTCCCGACGCCGGCCAGCACGGACTGGTCGAGCAGCCGGGCCTTCACCGCCGACGTGCCGCGCAGCAGGCGTTCGCGGAACTCGGCGGGGTCGATGCCCTCGGCGTCGGGTCCGAGGCCGGACAGGTCGGGGTCGAGCCGGACCCGGCCGAGACGGCGCTTGTCGAACAGCCGGAGCTGCCCGCCGTCGTCGAAGGTCAGGGTGAACCGGTCCCACTCGGCCTTGCGCGGCTGCCGGTCGGGGCGGGCCGGGCCGCCGCCGATGCGCTCGCGCCCCGAGTTCGTGACGACGATCCGCCCACCCATCCCGAGGTGCACGCCCAGCGCGGGGCCCGCGTCGCCGTCCGCGGTCGCGGTGTCGCACCAGAGGGTCTTGCCGATCCGGTTCGCCCGGGTCAACCGTCCGCCCTCGAGTGCCGAGGCGATGTCGCCGGGCCGGTGGGGGCGGCAGACCCACTCGTCGCGGTCGTCGACGTCGGTGATCGTCCGGCCGACGGCCTCGGCGAGGACGGTGCGTGCGTTCTCCACCTCGGGCAGCTCGGGCATGACGACCAGTGTGGCGCCGTCGGGGAACACCCGCGCGCCGGTCGGTCGTTGGGGCCGGTGTGACGGTCGGTGAACGGATGAAGGTGCGGGCGCCCGAGCTGCGCGGGCGGCGCTGGCTGAACACCGGGGGCGCGGAGGTGACCCTCGCCGGGCTGCGCGGGCGGATCGTGGTGCTCGACTTCTGGACCTTCTGCTGCGTCAACTGCTTGCACGCGCTCGACGAGCTGCGGCCCCTGGAGGCCGAGTTCGGCGACGTCCTGACGATCATCGGGGTGCACTCGCCGAAGTTCGTGCACGAGGCGGACCCGGCCGCCGTCGAGGCCGCGGTCGAGCGCTACGACGTCACCCACCCCGTCCTCGACGATCCCGAGCTCACCACCTGGGACGCCTACGCCGCCCGCGCCTGGCCGACCTTGGCCGTCGTCGACCCGGACGGGTTCGTCGTCGCCCGGATGGCGGGCGAGGGCCACGGCCCCGGCCTGGCCGCGCTTGTCCGGGAGCTGGTCGCCACGCACGGCGACCGGCTGCGCCGCGGGGACGACCCGTACGTCCCGCCGCCCGCGCCGGACACCGCGCTGCGCTTCCCCGGCTCGGCCGTCGCGCTGCCCGGCGGCACGTTCCTCGTGTCCGACACCGCCCACCACCAGCTCGTCGAGCTGGCGGGCGACCTGGAGACCGAGGTGCGGCGGATCGGGGCCGGAGAGCGCGGGTTCGCCGACGGCGCGGCGTCGGCGGCGCGGTTCTCCGAGCCGCAGGGGCTGCTGATCCTCCCCTCCGGCGACGCCGTCCTGGTCGCCGACACCGTCAACCACGCGGTCCGGCGGGTCGACCTGGCCGACGGCACCGTGTCCACCCTGGCCGGGACCGGCGAGCAGCTGCGCGAGCGGGTCGCGGTGGGCGCCACGTCGACGCTGCTGTCCTCGCCGTGGGACCTTGCGTGGTGGGGCGGCACGGTCGTCGTCGCCATGGCGGGCCCGCACCAGCTGTGGACCCTCGACCCCGCCACCGGCGAGGCCCGGGTGCTGGCCGGGACCACCACCGAGGGGCTGCGCGACGGGGCGTTCGACGAGGCGTTCTTCGCCCAGCCCTCCGGGCTCGCGGTGGGTCCCGACGGGACGCTGTGGGTCGCCGACTCCGAGATCTCCGCGCTGCGCCGGATCGGGGACGGCCCCGGGGCCGCGGTCGCGACGGCCGTCGGGCAGGGGCTGTTCGAGTTCGGGCACCGCGACGGCCCGGCCGCGCAGGCACTGCTGCAGCACCCGCTCGGGGTGACCGTGCTGCCCGACGGCTCGGTCGCCGTCGCCGACACCTACAACGGTGCCGTGCGCCGGTTCGACCCGGCCACGAACCGGGTCTCGACGCTGGCCGAGGGGCTCGCCGAACCGTCGGACCTGCTCGTCGACGGCGAGACGCTGGTCGTCGTCGAGTCCGCGGCGCACCGGCTGGTGCGGCTGCCGGTCCCGGCCGGGTCGCTCGTGGCCGGCGACGCCCACGTCGTCCGGCGGACCCCGACGACGCTCGCCCCGGACGTGACGCTGCGGATCGGGTTCACCCCGCCCACCGGCCAGCACCTCGACGACCGGTACGGCGACCCGACGTCGCTGACCGTGGTCGCCGACCCGCCGTCGCTGCTGCGGGGCGGCGGCGGCACCGCGACCGGGCTGACCCGCGAGCTGCGTCTGGACCCGGCCGTCGGAACCGGGGTGCTGCAGGTCGCGGTGACCGCGGCGGCCTGCGACGACCCGTCGGACGGGTTCGCCGCCTGCCACCGCTACCAGCAGGACTGGGGCATCCCGGTGACCGTCGGCGACGACGGTCCGGCCGAGCTGGAGCTCGACCTCCGGTCGGTCTAGCCCTCCATCCAGGCGAGCACCGCCATCACGCGGCGGTGGTCGTCCGAGGAGGGCGGCAGCCCGAGCTTGGTGAAGATCGAGGAGATGTGCTTCTCCACCGCGCCCTGGGTGATCACCATGAGCCGTCCGATCGCGATGTTGGTGCGGCCCTGGGCCATGAGCTCCAGCACCTCGCGCTCGCGCGGGGACAGCTCGGCCAGCGGGTCACGCCGGCGGCGCTTGGTGAGCAGCGCGGAGACGACCTCCGGGTCCAGCACGGTGCCGCCCGCGGCGACCCTGCCGAGCGCGTCGGACAGGTCGGCGAGCTTGGAGACGCGGTCCTTGAGCAGGTAGCCGACCCCGCCACCGGCCTCCAGCAGGTCGGTGGCGTAGGACTCCTCGACGTACTGGGACAGCACGAGGATCCCCACCGACGGGAACCTCCGGCGGATCTCCAGCGCGGCCCGCAACCCCTCGTCGGTGAACGACGGCGGCATCCGGACGTCCACGACGGCCACCTCGGGCTGGTGCTCCCCCACCGCCGCGACCAGCGCGGTGCCGTCCCCGACGGCGGCGAGCACCGTCGCGTCCGCCTCCTCCAGCAGCCGTACCAGGCCCTCGCGCAGCAGCACCGAGTCCTCGGCGAGCACCACCCGCATCGTCATGGACCCATCCTGGGTCACGCGTCGCCGAGACCGGCGACCGGGACCTCCGCGGTCAGGACGGTCGGGCCACCGGGCGGGCTGTCGACCTCCAGGCGTCCCTCGACGATCTCCAGCCGGTCGGCGAGCCCGGCCAGGCCGTGGCCCTTGCCCGGGTGGGCGCCGCCGCGGCCGTCGTCGCGCACGCTGACCCGCAGCAGCGTCTCGTCGACGGTCACCGTGACCGTCACCGCGGTCGCGCCGGCGTGCTTGGCGATGTTGGTGAGCGCCTCGGTCACCACGAAGTACGCGGTGTTCTCGACCAGGGCGGGCAGCCGGGCACCGTCGTCGAGGCCGACGTCGAGGTCGACCGGGACCGGGCAGCGTCCCGCGGCGGCCCGCAGCGCCGGGCCGAGCCCGCGGTCGGCGAGGATCGGCGGCGCGATGCCCCGGGACAGCGCGCGCAGCTCCGAGAGCGCCTCACGGCTCTGTTCCAGTGCCTCGTGCAGCAGCGGGCGGGCGCGCTCGGGATCGTCGTCGAGGCGCCGGACGGCGGACTCCAGGTCCATGCCGAGCCGCACCAGCCGCTGCTGCGGCCCGTCGTGGATGTCGCGTTCGAGCCGGCGCAGGGTCTGTGCCTCGGCAGCGACGGCCGCCCGCCGCCCGGCGGCCAGAGCCAGCGCGCGGGCCCGCAGCGCGGCCGTCTGGTTGGTGAGCAGGCCGCGGGCGAGCAGTGCGCGCATGTCGGTCAGCCACCGCACGACCGTCGGCAGGGTCACGAGCAGCAGTACGCCGAGCCCGGTGTTGAGCGCGACGTCGCCGAGGGTGGAGTCGATGCCGGTGACGGACCCGAACAGCGTCCAGTTCTCCGGCCCGCGCGGCAACGACCACTGCCAGAACACGTAGAACAGCCCGCCGAGCCCGGTGACCGCCCACACCAGCGCGACCACCGCGGTCAGGATCCGGACCGGCAGGGCGGCGACCGCGTGCGCCACGTCGCGCCAGCTCTGGGGGTCGGCCAGCGCCCGGAACAGCCGTCCCATCAGTGAGCGCCCGCGGTTGGGCCGGTAGTGGTGCGGCGGGAGCGGACCGCCGGTCGCGCCCTCGGTGGCCCGGCGCTCCAGCTCGGCGAACCCACGCGCCGCGGCCAGTAGACCGACGGTGATGGGCAGCCCGATCCAGATGACGAACGTGCTCGCCCCCAGCACCAGCCCGACCAGCACCACCACCCCGCTGACGACCGCCAGCGGCAGCCCGGCCAGCAGGTAGGCCATCTGCGCGCCGAGCCGGGTGCGTCCCGGCCACGTCGACGGCCAGCCCGGCGCGTGCGGCAGGTGCAGGCCGCCGTCGCGCAGCAGGTACTCGCGCAGCGCGCCGTTGCCCCAGCCCTCCAACGCACGGACCAGGTGCGGGTCCAGGTGGCTGCCGCCCGGCTCGTCGGGGTCCGGCCGCGGCCGGACGGCCTGCTCCTCCGCCATCACGGCCCACCTCCTCGCCTGCCGGTCGTCCCCTGCGCAGGATAGGCGGTGACGAACGCCGCGCCGGGGTCGCGTGGGGCGGGGGCGACATGGTGAGCTACCACCCGGTAACAGACGCGACGACGCGAGAAGGTGTGCCCGTGGACCCCGCCGACCTCACCGACGTCCTGGACTCCGTCCGTGACTTCATCCGCACCGAGGTGGTGCCGCAGGAGGAGCGGATCGACGCCGAGGACGCCGTCCCCGAGCGCATCGTCGCCCAGTGCAAGGAGATGGGCCTCTACGGCTTCACCATCCCCGAGCAGTACGGCGGCCTCGGTCTGACCGCGTCGCAGGAGGTCCGGCTCGCGTTCGAGCTCGGTTGGACGACGCCTGCGCTGCGTTCGCTGTTCGGCACCAACAACGGCATCGCCGGGCACGTGCTGCTGGAGGGCGGCACCGAGGAGCAGAAGAAGCAGTGGCTGCCCCGGCTGGCGTCCGGTGAGGTCACTGCCTCGTTCGGGCTGACCGAGGCCGACGCGGGCTCCGACCCGTCGTCGCTCACCACCAGGGCCGTCCGCGACGGCGACGGCTGGGTCCTCAACGGCTCCAAGCGCTACATCACCAACTCCCCCGTCGCCGACGTGATCATGGTGTTCGCGCGGACCGACCCGGACGCCCCCGGCAACCGCGGCATCTCGACCTTCCTCGTCCCGAAGGGCACCCCCGGCCTCTCGGTCGGGCCGAAGGACCACAAGATGGGCCAGTTCGGCGCGTGGACCGCCGACGTGTACCTCGACGACGTCCGCGTCCCGTTCGAGAACGTCGTCGGTGGCGAGGACGGCATCGACAAGGGCTTCCTCGTCGCCGCCAAGTGCCTGGCCCACGGCCGGCTGCACATCGCCGCCGTCTGCGTCGGGATGGCCGACCGCCTGGTCCACGAGACCGTCGAGTTCGCCAGGACCCGGGAGCAGGGCGGCAAGCCGATCGCGCGGTTCCAGCTGGTCCAGGGCCTGGTCGCGGACTCGGTCACCGACGCGCGTGCCGGCCGTGGTCTGGTCCTCGACGCCGCTCGCAGCTTCGACGACGGCACCGACATGGTCTCCGGGCCCGCCGCCGCGAAGTACTTCTGCTCGGAGATGGTGGGCCGGGTCGCCGACCGCGCCGTCCAGGTGCACGGCGGGGCGGGTTACATGCGCGGGGTCGCGGTCGAGCGGTTCTACCGCGACGCCCGGCTCTTCCGGATCTACGAGGGCACCAGCCAGATCCAGCAGGTGATCATCGCCCGCGACGCGCTGGGCCGCGCCGCCCGCGGCTGACCGTTCGCCGGCGGTCCGGCCCGTCCGGGCCGCCGGTCACCCGCCGGCGAGCACCCGGCGCAGCGCCGCGGAGACCACCCGGATCTCCGCCACCAGGTCACCCGGCACCGGGGCGGAGACCCAGCGGGTGAACGCGGTGCGGAACACCGCGACGCCCGCCTCGGCCGCCACGGTCGCACCCGGCTCGCCCACGCCACGGTCACGCAGTCCCTCGGCGAGCACCCGCGTGACCGCCTCCATCTTCACCAGCTCCCGCTCGCGCAGCGAGACGTTCGCCATCAGCACCCCCTGCCGGCGCCGCGCGAACTCCCACCCCGGGTCGAACGCGCCGGCCGCGTGCTCCAGCGCGGCGCTCAGCGCACGCTCGGGTGGCACGTCCGGGCCCACGGCGGCCAGCCCCGCGGCGAACAGGGCCACGAACGACTCCCCCGAGTCCCCGCCGAACAGCACCTCCCGCTTGTCGGCGTAGTGCCGGAAGAACGTCCGCTTGGTGACCCCGGCCCGGGACGCGATGTCCTCCACCGTCGTGCCGTCGAAGCCGTGCTCCTCGAACAGGTCCAGGGCCGCTCCACGCAGCCGTCCGGCGGCGTCCGGCTCCCATCTGCCCATGCGCGCAGCCTACGTGATGACACCTCGTGTCATCCCGGTGTACGGTGATGTCATCAGGTGACATCACCTGGTCGTCATCACTCACGGAGGCACCACATGCGCATCCTCGTCACCGGGGCGACCGGCTGGATCGGCTCCGCCCTCGTCCCCGAGCTCCTCGGGGCGGGCCACCGCGTCGTCGGACTGTCCCGGTCCGACGCCGGCGCTGCCGCTCTCGACTCCGCGGGAGCCGAGGTCGTCCGGGGCGACCTGGACGACCTCGACCTGCTGTCCGCCACGGCCGCGCAGGTCGACGGCGTCGTCCACCTCGCCTTCAAGCACGACCTGGCCTTCGGTGGCGACTTCCCCGCCGCGGTCGCCGCGGACCGGGCGGCCGTCGCCGCACTCGCCGCACCGCTGAAGGGCACCGGCCGTCCGCTCGTCATCGCCTCCGGACTGGCCGGACACCATTCCGGCACGCCCGTCACCGAGGACGACCCGCCCGCCGCCGACAGCCCGGCGGCGCACCGCATGGCCACCGAGCGGGACGTCCTGGCCCTCGCCTCGGCGGACGTGCGCTCGGCGAGCGTGCGGCTCGCCCCCACCGTGCACGGCGCGGGCGACACCGGCTTCGTGTCCGTGCTCGTCGAGACCGCACGCCGGACCGGGATCAGCGGCCAGGTCGGCGACGGGAGCAACCACTGGCCCGCCGTGCACGTCACCGACGCGGCACGGCTGTTCCGACTGGCCTGCGAGTCCGCCCCGGCCGGGACGGTGCTGCACGCCGCGGGCGAGCAGGGCGTACCGATGCGCGAGATCGCCGGCGCGATCGGCCGCGGGCTCGACGTGCCGGTGCGGGAGGTGCAGCCGGAGCACTTCGGCCACCTGGGCGCCTTCGCCGCGCTCGACGTCGTCGCCCTCAGCGACCGGACCCGGGCGCTGCTCGGCTGGCAGCCGGAGGGCCCCACGCTCGTCGAGGACATCGAGCGGCACTACACCAGGGCCACCACGGCACAGCCGACGAGCTGAGGCCCCGGCCAACGACGAACGGCCCCGCCCGGGATTCCCGGGCGGGGCCGTTCGTACGGTGCGGTGGATCAGTGGGCGGCGGGACCCCGGTGGTACTCGAACACCAGCCCACCGACGGCGATCAGCACCAGCGTCATGCCGACGACGATCATCCAGGCGTACCAGAACGCCACACCCAGCGCAGCGAACGCCGCCGCGGCGGCCAGACCCAGGGGCCAGTAGCTGCCGGGCGAGAAGAAGCCCACCTCACCGGCGCCGTCGGACACCTCAGCCTCGGGGTTGTCCTCGGGACGCTCCTCCAGACGGCGCGAGACGAACCGGAAGTACGTGCCGACGATCAGCGACAGACCCGCGGTCAGCCACAGCGCGGTCACGCCGACGACCTCACCGGCGATGAACATGTACGCCAGCGCGACCAGGATGAAGAAGCCGGTGACGATCTCGAAGAGCCGGGACTCGATCTTCATGGGTGCGCGTCCTCCCTCAGCCCGTGACCTGCGCGGCGAGCTGGCCGCGGTCGGTCGAGAACGGCTGCGTGCTGATCGCCTCCGGCGCGCACCACTCGCCGCAGTTCAGCGCCTGCAGCGCCTCGCCGGTCGAGTAGGCCTGCCCGGTCTGCGGGTTGATCTCCTTGCGGAGCTGGATGTACCGGTCGAACAGCGCGGGCTCCAGGGCACGCACCTCGAAGTTCATCTGCGAGTGGTACGTGCCGCACAGCTCGGCGCAGCGACCGACGAACGCACCCTCACGGTCGATCCGGTCGATGATGTAGGTGTTGTCCTGCTCGTTCCGCTCCGGGAACGGGAAGACGTCGCGCTTGAAGAGGAACTCCGGCACGTAGAACGAGTGGATGACGTCGGGCGAGCGCTGCGTGAACTGGATCGACCGGTCGGTCGGGAGGACCATGATCGGGATCGTGTCGCTCGTGCCCAGCGTGCTCACCGGGCGTCCACCCGGGCCGGCCTCGTCGGGGTAGGAGAACTCCCAGTTCCACTGGAACCCGACGATGTCGACCCGCAGGTCGGCCGGGCCACCCGCGGTCGGGTTCTCCTTGTCGACGAAGTTCTGCACGTTCACCGTGAAGCCGAAGAGGACGGCGACGATGACTGTCGGGATGGCGGTGAAGACGAGCTCGACCGGCAGGTTGTACTGCGTCTGGCGCGGCAGCGAGCCGTCGTCGTCCTTGCGCTTGCGGTGCAGGATCATCGCCCAGAACATCGCGCCCCAGGTGATGACACCGACGATCAGCGCCGCGATCGCGGACCAGGTCCACAGGTGGCGCATCGACTCGGCTTCGGGGGTCACCCCCTCGGGCCACCCGAACCGGATGACCTCCTGGACCGAGCAACCGGCCAGAGCCGGCGCCGCCAGCAGGCCGACCACGGCCACCTTCGCCGCCCGGGCGATCCGGGAGCGGCCTTCGGTTCGGGCCACTGCACGCCGCCTTCCTGTCGTCTCCTGCGTACGCCGCACTGCCAGCACGTTCTTCCTTGCTCCGCCGTCACGACACCGCGGCCGAAGGGGATCTTGTGCCACCCGTATGGAGCACCGTCTTCGACCTCGCGTAGAGCCTAGACGAACCCCGGTCGGGCCGCGCCCCCCGGGGGTTCCCGGCCGGCGCGTGAACGTCGTCACCGCCGCAGGGGAAACCGGCAGTCTCTCAGCGGGAAGACCGTTTCGCACCGGGGCGCGCGAGACCCGTCCGGCTGACTCGGCATACTGACCGGTGTGTGCGGACTGCTGGGATTGCTGACCGCCGGGGCGGACGCCGCGACCCGGGTCGACCCGATCGCCGACGGGCTGCGCTGTGCGCGGCACCGGGGACCCGACGAGAGCGAGACGTGGAACGACCACGACCTCGTCCTGGGGTTCAACCGGCTGTCGATCATCGACGTCGACCATTCCCACCAACCCCTGCACTGGGGGCCGGTGCCGGGAGAGGACACCCGCTACACGATCGTCTTCAACGGCGAGATCTACAACTACCTCGAGCTCCGTGAGGAGCTGATCGAGACCTACGACGCGGCCTTCGCCACCGACGGCGACGGCGAGGTCATCGTCGCGGCGTTCCACTACTGGGGCCCCGACGCCGTGCAGCGCCTGCGCGGCATGTTCGCCTTCGCCATCTGGGACGTCGTGGAGCGCGAGCTGTTCCTGGCCCGCGACCCGTTCGGCATCAAGCCGCTCTTCCTGGCCACCACCCCGGTCGGCACCGCGTTCGCCAGCGAGAAGAAGTCGCTGCTGTCCCTGGCCGGTGAGCTCGAGATCGGGCTCGACCTGGAGCCGGCCGCGCTGCAGCACTACCTGACCCTGCAGTACGTGCCCGAGCCGATGTCGCTGCACCGGATGATCTCGCGCGTCGAGTCCGGCACGCACGTCACCGTGCGCCCCGGCGAGGAGCCGCTGCACCAGCGCTACTTCGCGCCGAAGTTCATCTCGCTGCCCAGCCACGCCCCGGCCAGCGCCGAGGCGGAGGCGATCGTGCACGGCGAGATCGCCGACGTGCTGCGCGACTCGGTCGCCAAGCACATGCGGGCCGACGTCACCGTCGGCGCGTTCCTGTCCGGCGGGATCGACTCCACCGCGATCGCGGCGCTGGCCAAGGAGCACAACCCGAACCTGATCACCTTCACCACCGGGTTCGAGCGCGAGGGCTACTCCGAGGTCGACGTGGCCGCCGAGTCCGCCGCGGCGATCGGCGTGCGGCACGTGGTGCGCACCGTCAAGCCGGACGAGATGATGGAGGCCCTGCCGCTCATCATCTGGTACCTCGACGACCCGGGCGCCGACCCGGCGCTGGTCCCGCTGTGGTTCATCGCCCGCGAGGCCCGCCAGCACGTCAAGGTCGTCCTGTCCGGCGAGGGCGCCGACGAGCTGTTCGGCGGCTACTCGATCTACCGCGAGCCGCTGTCGCTGTCACCGTTCGAGAAGGTCCCCGGCACGCTCAAGCCGCTCATGCGCCGGGCCTCGCGCAAGATGCCCGAGGGCATGCGGGGCAAGGACCTGCTGCGCCGCGGGTCGCTCTCGATGGAGCAGCGCTACTACGGCAACGCCCGCATCTTCCGTGACGACCAGCTCCACGAGGTCCTGCGCGGCTACGACCCGCGGGTGTCGCACCAGGACGTGACGGCGCCGCACTACTTCGCCAGCCACGACTGGGACCCGGTCGCCCGGATGCAGCACGTGGACCTGTTCACCTGGCTGCGTGGCGACATCCTGGTCAAGGCCGACAAGATGACGATGGCGCACTCGCTGGAGCTGCGGGTGCCGTTCCTCGACCCCGAGGTCTTCGACATCGCCTCGTCGCTGCCGCAGTCGCAGAAGATCACCCACGGCTCGAACGGCACCACGAAGTACGCGCTGCGCCGGGCCTGCGAGGGCATCATCCCGCCGCACGTGCTGAACCGGCCGAAGCTGGGCTTCCCGGTGCCGATCCGGCACTGGCTGCGCGACGAGATGTACGCCTGGGCGCGCGACATCCTGCAGAACTCCGGGGCCGGGCACCTGATCGACCTGCAGGCCGTGCACCGCATGCTCGACGCGCACCGCGAGGGCCCGGTCGACCACTCCCGCCGGATCTGGGCGGTGCTGGTCTTCCTGCTGTGGCACGGGATCTTCGTCGAGAAGCGGATCGTTCCCGAGGTCCCGACCCCGACCTACCCGGTCAAGATCTGAGCGGTCCCCGCACGACGACGGGCCGGCACCCCTGGGGGTGCCGGCCCGTTCGGCTACTACGGCGGGGTCAGCCGGGCAGGACGGCCCGGATCTCGTCGGCGGCGGCGTCACCGAACGCGTCGCGCAGCCGGATGAGGGCGGCGTCGCGGTCCCAGGTCCACTCCTGCGGGCCGTCGGACTCCAGGACGTAGGTCGCGATGAGCGCGCCCAGCTGGGCCGAGCGCTCCAGCGACAGCCCGGCGCCGAGCGCGGTGAGGAACCCGGCGCGCCAGGCGTCACCGACACCGGTCGGGTCGACCAGCTCGGTCGGCGGGACGACGTCGATCCGGGTCTCGGTGCCGTCGGCCTCGACGATCAGCGCACCCCGCTCGCCGAAGGTGGTGATCCGGGTACCGACCTTGGCGCCGATCTCCTCGGCGGTCCAGCCGGTCTTCTTGAGCAGCAGCTCGAACTCGTAGTCGTTGGTGACCAGGTAGGTGGCGCCCTCGATGAGGCGCTTCACCTCGGGACCCTCCATGCGGGCCAGCTGCTGGGACGGATCGGCGAGGAAGGGGTAGCCCTTCTCGCGGCACTCGTCGGTGTGGCGCAGCATCGCGTCGGGGTCGCTGGCGCCGATGAGCACCAGGTCGAACCCGCCGACGCGCTCGGCGATCGGGGCGAGCTCGATCTCCTTCGACTTGGCCATCGCGCCGGTGTAGAAGGACGCGATCTGCCGCATGTCGTCGTCGGTGGTGCAGACGAAGCGGGCGGTGTGGACGTCGTCGTGGGTGTGCACCCCGGAGGTGTCGACACCGAGGTCGTCGAGAACCTTCCGGTACTCGGCGAAGTCGGCGCCGACGGCGCCGATCAGCACCGGGTTCTGGCCGAGCACACCGAGCGCGAAGGCGATGTTGCCGGCCACGCCGCCCCGGCGGATCGTCAGGTCGTCGACCAGGAAGCTGACCGAGATCCGGTCGAGCTGCTCGGCCAGGATCTGCTCGGAGAACTTCCCGGGGAAGTGCATGAGATTGTCGGAGGCGATCGACCCCGTCACGGCAATAGGCACACGGGGGAGCCTACGTCACCCGAGCCGAAGGGCCCCGCCGGAGATCACCGGCGGGGCCCTTCGGAGGTGCTGTCGTGCGACGTCAGTTGAAGCTGTCGCCACAGGCGCAGGAGCCGCCCGCGTTCGGGTTGTCGATCGTGAAGCCCTGCTTCTCGATGGTGTCGACGAAGTCGATCGTGGCGCCCTGCAGGTACGGGGCGCTCATCCGGTCGACGCCGACCTTGAGACCGTGGAAGTCACGGAAGAGGTCACCGTCGAGCGACCGGTCGTCGAAGAAGAGCTGGTAGCGCAGGCCGGCGCAGCCACCGGGCTGCACGGCGATGCGCAGGTGCATGTCGTCACGGCCCTCCTGCTCGAGCAGGGTGCGCGCCTTGACGGCAGCGGAGTCGGTCAGCTCCACGCCGTGCGTCTGCTCCGTGGTCGCGCCCGCGTTCACGGTGTTGTCAACGGTCATGACTCTCCCAACAACGTGCGTGGTCCGCCCTGTTCCCACCGGGCGTCGGAATCCATAGTACGACGTCCCGCAGGTCCGCATCCGCGCGGAGACCGTGCGATTCGTCGCCGGGAGGGTGACGGGGATCACCGGCTCCAGCGCGGGGCGACACGTTCGGCCAGGTCGGCGAGGGTCCCGGCCGGGTCGGCCAGCGAGGCCTCCAGCCCGAACTCCTCGGCCACCCCGAACGCGGCGTCGACCCCCGCCGCGGCGGCCTCCCGGCGCCCGACGCTCACCTGACCGGCCAGCACCACGCACGGCGTGCCGCGCTCGGCCGCGCCCCGGGCGACCGCGGTGACGAGCTTGCCGCGCAGCGACTGCCAGTCGAAGCTGCCCTCCCCGGTCACCGCGACGTCGGCGGCGTCCAGCTCGGCGTCGAGCCCGACCAGGTCGCGGACCAGCCCGGCACCGGACTCGACCCGCGCGCCGAGGGCGAGCAGCGCGGCACCGAGACCACCCGCCGCCCCCGCCGAGGGCAGGTCGCGCACCTCGCGCCCGGCCAGGCCGGCGAGCACCCCGGCGAACACGGTCAGCGCGCGGTCCAGCTCGGTGACCGCGGCGTCGTCGGCGCCCTTCTGCGGGCCGAACACCGCGGCGGCGCCGTGCGGTCCGAGCAGCGGGTTGTCGACGTCGCTCGCCGCGACCAGGGTCACCCCACCCAGGTCGGGTGTCCCGTCGAGGCGGGCACAGCAGTCCAGGGACGCGCCGCCGGGTGGGAGCGGGAGACCGTCCTCGTCGACGGGGACGGCGCCGAGGGCGGCCAGCAGGCCGGCGCCGCCGTCGGTGGTGGCGGACCCGCCCAGCCCCACGACGGCGGTGGTGACCCCGGCGTCCCGGGCGGCGGCGAGCAGCTCCCCCACCCCGGAGGTCGTCGCGGTGCGGGCGACCCCGGGGATCCGGTCCTCGCGCGGGACGTGGTGCAGGCCGCACGCCGAGGCGCACTCCAGGTAGGCCGTGTCCCCGACGCGCAGCCAGGACCCGGTCACCGGGTCGCCGAGCGGACCGGTGACCTCCTGCTCGTGCAGGGTCCCACCGAGCGCGGTGTGCAACACCTCCGCGAAGCCGGTGCCGCCGTCGGCGAGGGGGACGATCGCGACGTCGGCGCCGGGCACCCCGCGACGCCAGCCCGCGGCGATCGCCTCGGCCGCCTCCCGTGCGCTCAGCGTTCCGCCGAACGAGTCGGGAGCCACCACGATGCGCATGCGGGGCAGGCTAGCGGCGGCCCGTATTGTGAGCTCCTGTGAGGTTCCTGCGCCGCTCCGAGAGTTCCGACCAGGCCGGTCAGTCGGCCGTCGAGTCCCCGGCGGACACGGACGCTGCGGAGACGGAGGACGAGGGCGCGACCCGCTCGCGTCCCCGCACCACCCCCGGCAAGGGCCGGGCGACACCGAAGCGCCGTGACGCCGAAGGCAGGCGGCGCGGCCCCGCGCCGCCCCCGCCGCGCACCCAGCGGGAGGCCGCGAAGCTGGCCCGCGCCACCCGGCCGTCGAAGGACGAGCGCCGGGCGAAGGCGCTGGAGCGCCGCAAGCGGATGGACGCCGGTGACGACCGCGTGCTGCTCCCCCGTGACCGCGGCAAGGTGCGGGCGTACGTGCGTGACATCGTCGACTCGCGCCCGCACGTCATCGGGCTGTTCCTGCCGCTGGCCGCGCTCGTGCTGGTCGCGGCGCTGATCCAGAACCCGATGATCCAGCAGTACGTCACGCTGTTCACGTTCCTGATGCTGATCGTGATGGTCGTCGAGGGCACGCTGCTGGGCATGCAGGTCCTGAAGAAGGCCCGCGCGAAGTTCCCCGACGAGGAGATCAAGGGCCTCGGCACCGGGTGGTACGCGTTCTCCCGCGCCACCCAGCCGCGACGGATGCGGGTGCCCAAGCCGCGCGTCAAGCGCGGCGACACGGTCTGACACGGTCCCGGCGGGCCCCTGCTCTCAGAGCACGAGCGGCCCGCCGGGCAGGTCCAGGACGGCCTGCAGCGACGGCGTCTCCCCCGCGACGACCTCGGCCTCCCCGCCCGCGCCGAGCGCGTCGAGCAGCGCGGTCACCCGCTCCGGCTCCGGGTGGGTCAGGCGCAGCGTCCGCAGGCTCGCCGGGACCGGGAGGTCGGCGGCCGGGTGCCGGGTGGTGCCCCAGTCGATGAGGAACGGCAGCACCCCGCCCGCGTCGTCGGGCGGGAACGCGAGCCGCCACGCCAGGAGCGTGCCGTCCGGGCGTCTGCGGGACATGTCCCGGGCCGGTCCCGGGTCGTGCCCGGCGGCGCGGGCCGCGGCGAGCGCGGCGTCGAGGTCCTCGACGCGCACCGCCCAGGTCACCAGGGCGGGCGCGGTCAGGGTGTCGATCCGGAACGGGCGCGGTGCGCCCGGCTCGTCCTGGGCGGGGTCGGGGCCGACGACCTCCAGGTAGCGGCCCGGCCCGATCCCGGCCAGCCGATTGCGGGTGCCGACACCGACGTGCGGTCCGCCCTCGATCGTGTGGAGATGACGTCCGGCCAGGTCAGCGGCAGTGTCGTCGACGTCGGGGGTGGCCAGGACCAGATGATCGAGCACCTTCGCGACGCTACCGGGGACCGGTAGGACACGATGTGCGGCGTGACTCCTCCCGTCGAACTGCGGACACTCGTCCTCGGGGGCACGCGCTCCGGCAAGTCGCGGCACGCCGAGGAACTGCTCGAGGGGCTGCCCGGCGACGCGGCGGTCCGCTACCTGGCGACCGGTCGGCCGATCCCCGGCGACACCGACTGGGACGCGCGCATCGCCGCGCACGCCGCCCGGCGCCCCGCGCACTGGACCACCGAGGAGGTCGTCGGCACCGAGCTGGCCACCGCCCTCGCCCGGCCCGGCCCGGTGCTGGTCGACGACCTGGCGACCTGGCTGACCGGGGTCCTCGACGACGCCGGCGCCTGGGCCGCCCCGGTCGTGCCCGCCGGCGTCGACGCCGCCGTCGACGGGTTGGTCGCCGCGGTCGCCGCCGCGCCCGGGCCGCTGGTGCTGGTCTCCGCCGAGACCGGGCTGGGCGTGGTGCCGGACACCCGCGCCGGGCGGCTGTTCCGCGACCGCCTCGGCGAGCTGAACGCCGCCGTCGCGCGGGTGTGCGACGACGTCGTGCTGGTGGTGGCCGGGCGGGCGCTCGCGCTGCCCCCGGGTCGCACCGCCGGGACTCCGGCCGTCGCTCCGGCCCCGGTCACCGAGGTTCCGGCCGGGTCCTCGGACGCGGCGGCCCCGGCCTCCGCGGGTCCGGTGTCCGGTGTCCCGACCGGCGACATTCCGGCGGCAGGCACGCCGGCGGCAGAGACCCCGGCAGCAGAGACCCCGGAGCCCGAGGTCCCCGTTGCCGGGGCCGCCGGGGCGGAGGTCGCGGATCCCGCCGGCGACGTCGCCGGCACCCCGGCCGGGGTGCCGGGTGCGGTCGTCCCCGCGACCGGAGCCGCCGCGGGCGCCGTCGCCGGGGCCGCGCCGACGCCCGACTCGGTGTCGGAGTCCGACGTCGAGATCGTCCCGGTCACCGTCGGGCGGCCGGACTCCCGCAGCCGCCGCGAGGCCGTCGCGCTGGTGGACGGGCTCGCGATGCCCACCGGTGGGCTCGGCAGGCTGGGTGAGCTGGGTGTGTGGCTGGCCTCCTGCCAGGGCGTCTGCCCGCCGCAGGCCCCGGTGCACGCCCGGGTGGTGCTGCTCGCCGCCGACCACGGCATCGCCGCGAACGGTGTCTCGGCCTACCCGCCCGAGGTGTCCGCGGTGCGGGCGACCGCCGCCGCGGCCGGACGGCTGCCGGTGACCGTCGCCGCGCGGGCCGCCGGGGCGACCGTGCGGGTCGTCGACGTCGGGCTGGTGTCCGGGGCCGAGGGTGCCGAACCGGGCTGGCTCGTCGCCCACGGCACCGGCCGGATCGACCGCGAGGACGCCCTCGACGGTGAGCGCGCCACCACCGCGTGGCTGACCGGGCGCCGGCTGGCCGACGCCGAGATCGACGCCGGGGCGGACCTGCTGATCCCGGCGACGCTCGCCGTCGGCGTCACGACCCCGGCCGCGACGCTGGTCGCGGCCGTGACCGGGGCCGAGCCGGTCGCCGTCGTGGGGCGGGCGTCGGGGATCGACGACCGCGCCTGGATGCGCAAGGCCGTCGCGATCCGCGACGCGCTGCGCCGGGCGCGTCCGCACCTGCGCGATCCGCTGGCGCTGCTGCGCACCGTCGGCGGCACGGACCTGATCGTGCTCGCCGGTTTCCTCGCCCGGGCCGCGGAGCGGAAGGTGCCCGCGGTGCTCGACGGTCTGGCGGTCGGCGCGGCGGCGCTGCTGGCCGACGAGCTGGCCCCCGGGGCGAAGGACTGGTGGGTCGCGGCGCAGCCGTCGACCGAGCCGGCCGCGACACTCGTCCTGGAGCACCTGTCGCTGGTGCCGCTGCTGGACCTGGCGGTGCGCACCGAGGACGGCACCGCCGCGGTGACGGCGCTGCCGCTGCTGGTGACCGCGGCGCGGCTGCTCGCCGAGACCGGGACGGCGCGCGACACCGGCGTCGTGCCGGGCGACGTGACCGCGGCGGCCGGCGCCGGGCGGTGAGCGGACCCCGGCCGGGTCCCCTCGCCGGGCTCGCGCTGGCGGTCAGCTGGCTGACCGTCGTGCCGGCCCGGGTGCGCACCGCCGACGACGGCGCGCTGCCCGACGGCGTCGCCGCGGCCGCGCTGCGCTGGGCGCCGCTGGTCGGTGCCGGGCTCGGCGTCGCGGGCGGGGCGCTGCTCACCGGTCTGGTCGCGGCCGGGGTGTCCCCGCTGGTCGCGGGCCTGCTCACGGTCGGGGCGGGTGCCCTGGCGACGCGCGGGATGCACATCGACGGCATCGCCGACACCGCTGACGGTCTGGGCAGCTACGGCCCGCCGGAGCGGGCGCTGCGGATCATGGCCGACGGCGGGGCGGGACCGTTCGCCGTCGTCACGCTGCTGGTGGTGCTGGGCGCCCGCGCCGCGGCACTCGCCCAGCTGGTGGCCGCGCCACCGGTCGTCGTGCTGGTGGTCTGTGCGCTGGCCGCGGCGACCGGGCGCGCCGGGTTCTGCTGGGTGGCGCGCCGCGGCACGCCCGCCGCGCGCCCGGGTGGTCTCGGTGCGACGGTCGCCGGGTCACAGCCGGTGTGGGTCGCGCCGCTGTGGTGGGCCGGGCTGGCCTCGGCCGCCACCGTGGCGCTGGCCGCGACGGGTCCGGCGGGCACCGTCGTGACGACGGCGGCCGTGGTGGGGGCGGTCCTGCTCGCGGCACTGCTGGTGGTGGGGCTGGCCCACCACACCCGGCGCCGGTTCGGCGGGATGAGCGGCGACGTGCTGGGCGCGGCCTGCGAGGTGGGCGGCACCGCCGTCCTCGTCGTGCTGGCGGCCGCGCTCCCGGGCTGACGGGCCGTCGGGCGGGTCACCGCGGTTCCCCGAACCAGCGGCCGAGGGCGACGTCGAGGGTCGAGGGGGCGCCGGCCCAGCAGACGTAGCCGTCGGGCCGGACCAGCAGGGCGTCGGTGTCGGCGCCCCGGCCGGCGCGCTGGATCCGGCCGCTCCAGCGGCGCTCCTGCTCGCCGTAGTGGCCCCGGGGATCGACGAGCACACCACGACCGGCGCGCAGGAGCTCGTGGAGCCGGGCCGGACCGAGGTCGACGTCGGGGGCGGGACGACCGACCAGCGGGTGCTCTCCCGCGCCGGGCATCGGATAGCGGACGGTCCGGCCGGAGAGCGTCTCGGTCAGCCTCCGACGCACCTCCGGCAGCGCGGCCAGCTCGACGACGAGGTCCCGGGCCGCCGTGACGCCGGGGGCTCCGGTGCCGGCCCAGTCCATCAGCAGGCTCTGGGCCGCGACGTTGCGCAGGACCGCGGCGCCGACCGGGTGGCGCTCGTCGTGGTAGGTGTCGAGCAGTCCGGGCCCGGCCCAGCCGTGCACGGCGGCGCCGAGCTTCCACCCGAGGTTCATCGCGTCCTGGATGCCGGTGTTCATGCCCTGGGCGCCGAGGGGCAGGTGGACGTGGGCGGCGTCGCCGGCCAGGAACACCCGTCCGTGACGGTAGCGGGCGGCCTGGCGGGCGGCGTCGGTGATCCGGTAGGCGTAGCTGGTCTCCAGCAGCTCCACGGCCGTCCCGTACACCGCCCGCAGGCCGTCGCGGATCTCCTCCTCGGTGACGGGGACGTCGCGGGGCCGCGAGCGTGGCCCGCCCAGGGCCAGGCGGTGCAGTGGGCGCCCCTGCCGGTCGGTGCCGAGGGGGAAGATCTCGGTCCAGGTCCCGTCGTCGCCACGGGTGTGGGTGACGAGCTGGTACTCACCGCTGAGCCGGACGTCGGCAGCGACGACGGTCACCGTCCCCGGAGTGCCGGGGAACGGCTCGTCGAGAAGGGAGCGCACGGTGCTGCGGCCGCCGTCGGCGGCGACGAGCCAGCGTGCGCGCAGTGTGGTGCCGTCGGCGCAGAGGGCGGTGACCGCGTCGTCGTCCTGGGTGAGCGCCGTCAGCTCGCACTCGCGCCGGGCGCGTACGCCGTGCGTGGCGAGGTGCCCCTCCAGCAGCTTCTCGATCTCCACCTGCGGCGCGGTCCGCCACGCCAGCCGCTCATCGGGGTCGTCGAGCCGGATGCCGGCGAAGTGGGCCGGGACCGGCCGGGCGAAGTCCTGGGCGAGCAGGGGCTCCAGCAGGCCTCGCTGGTCGAGCGCCTCCTGGGTGCGGGGCTGGATCCCCCCGGCCTTGGACAGCGTGCTGCGCTCGGCCAACCGGTCGACCAGGACGAACGGCACCTGCGCGAGACACAGCTCCTCGGCCAGTACGAGACCGGTGGGCCCGGCCCCCACCACGACTACCTCGGTGTCCACGGGGTCTGTCATCGGAAGCTCCTCGGGTCGGTGTGTCCGCGTCGAGCCGACTGTTCACCGTGTTCGGTGATCACCGCCGCTCAACCGCACTGATCCGGCGGATTCCGGCGCCGTAGGCTCCGAGATGATGGACGACGACTTCGACGAGATCGACCGTCGGCTGGCGCACGCGCTGGCGCTCGACGGCCGGGCCCCGTTCAGCCTCATCGCGGAGGTGGCGGAGGTCTCCGAGCGGACGGTCGCCCGGCGCTACACCCGGCTGCGCTCGACCGGAACGATCCGGGTCGTGGGCCGCCCGGCCGCCGTCGCGACCGGCGCCGTGGAGTGGTTCCTGCGCGTGCGCTGTGCGCCGTCCGCCGCCGTCGCCGTCGCGGAGGCACTCGCGCGGCGACCGGACACCTCGTGGGTAATGCTCACCTCGGGCGGTACCGAGATCGTGTGCGCAGTGCGCGCCGAACACGACACGGACAGCGAGACGTTGCTGCTCGACCGGCTCCCCCGCACATCACGGGTGGAGGCCGTGAGCGCGCACTCGGTGCTGCACACCTTCTACGGCGGCGCGGAGAGTCCGGTGGCCAAGCTCGGGCCGCTCGACGCGGCTGCCGCCGCCCGCCTGCGACCCGCACCGCCGGACGGACCGGGCGGGCCCGTCCGCCTCGACGACGGCGACCGCGAGCTCGTCGCCGCACTGGCCGACGACGGACGCAGCACCTACGAGCAGCTGGCCGCACGCACCGGCTGGTCCGCCTCGACCGTGCGTCGCAGGCTGCACGAGCTACGTCGCCGCGGAGCGGTTCATCTCGATCTCGATGTCGACCCGCGCCTGTTCGGCCGCGGTGTGCGCACCCTGTGCTGGTTCTCGGTACCGCCGGCAGACCTCGCTCCCGTCGGCGAGGCCCTCGCCGGGCACGCCGAGGTCGCCTTCGCCGCCGCCACCACGGGCCCGACGAACCTGTGCGCCACGGTGCTCTGCGCCGACCAGCAGGGGGTCTACCGATATCTGACCGAGCAGGTCGCGACGCTGCCGTCCGTCGCCCACGTCGAGACGGCGCCGGTGATCCGGATCGTCAAGGAGGTCGGCGGCGGAACCGTGCCCCGGGCACGGCCCCACCACTAGACCGCGCCGCCCGACTGCGCGTCTCAGACCGACGCGGAGGCCGGCACCAGCGTGTGCATCCAGCCGTGCGGGTCCGGGGCCGCACCGCGCTGGATCGCGGTCAGCGCGTCACGCAGCTGCAGGGTGACCGGGCCGGGCTCACCGTTGCCGATGGTCACCTCGCCGCCGCTGTGCTTGACCGTCCCGATCGGGGTGATCACCGCGGCGGTGCCACAGCCGAACGCCTCGGTCAGCACGCCGCTCGCGGCGCCACCGAGCCACTCCTGGCCGGAGATGCGGCGCTCGACCACGGACATCCCGAGGTCCTCTGCCACGGTGATCAGCGAGTCCCGGGTGATGCCGGCGAGCACCGAGCCGCGCAGGTCCGGCGTCGCGATCTCGACCGAGCCGTCGTCGCCGCGGAAGACGAAGAACAGGTTGTTCGAGCCCATCTCGTCGATCCACTGGCGCTCCTCGGCGTCGAGGTAGGCGACCTGGGCGCAGCCGTGCTGGGCGCCGACCGACTGCGGCAGCAGCGACGCCGCGTAGTTCCCGCCGCACTTGGCGGTGCCGGTGCCGCCGAGCGCGGCGCGGGTGTACTCGGTCTCCAGCCACACGTCCATCGGCTGGACCCCACCGGCGAAGTACGGCCCGGCGGGCGAGGCGATGACCGCGTAGAGGTACTCCGACGACGGCCGCACCCCCAGCCCGACCTCGGTCGCGATCATGAAGGGCCGCAGGTAGAGCGAGTCCTCGCCGCCCGCCTCGGGCACCCACTCGGAGTCCACGGCGAGCAGCTCGGACAGCGAGGCGAGGAACAGCTCCTCGGGGAGCTCTGCCATCGCGAGCCGGCGCGCGGAGCCGGCGAACCGGGCGGCGTTGGCGTCGGGGCGGAACGAGGCGATCGAGCCGTCGGGCTGGCGGTAGGCCTTGAGCCCCTCGAAGATCTCCTGCCCGTAGTGCAGGACCATCGACGACGGGTCCAGTGTCAGCGGGCCGTAGGGCACGACCGCCGGGTCGTGCCAGCCGGTCCCGGCGGTCCACCGGATCGTCACCATGTGGTCGGTCATGTACCGGCCGAAACCAGGGGCGGCCAGTACGTCGGCGCGCCGCTGGGGGGACGCCGGGGCGGGGTTGCGGGTCACGGAGAACTTCGGCGCGCTCATGACACGAACGGTATCCCCGGCGTCCATCCGGCAGACAGTCGGATTCCCGACCATCGGAACGGGGTCACCGCACGTGCGAGGGCACCAGGGGCGGCTTCACGACCTCCACCGGCAGCGCACGGCCCCGGACGTCGATCACCAGCGTGTCCCCGACGGCCACCTGCGGTGTGGTGTCGACCAGGGCCAGCGCGATGCCGGTGCGCAACGTCGGCGAGAACGTCCCGGAGGTGACGACGCCGACCGGGTTGCCGCCCTCCCCGTCCAGGACGGTCATGCCCGCCCGCGGGACACCGCGCCCGGTCGCCCGCAGCGCACGTAGCCGCCGCGCCGGGCCCGCCGCGCGCTCGGCCAGCAGCGCGTCGCGGCCCCAGAACGCGGGCTTGTCCCAGCCGACCGCCCAGCCGCTCCCGGCCTGGACCGGGCTGATCTCGGTGGACAGCTCGTGGCCGTGCAGCGGGTAGCCCATCTCGGTGCGCAGGGTGTCCCGCGCGGCGAGCCCGCAGGGCCCGCCGCCGACCGCGCGGACGGCGTCGAGCAGGGCGTCCCACATCGCGGGGGCGGCCCCGGCGGCGAGGACGACCTCGTAGCCGAGCTCGCCGGTGTAGCCGGTGCGGCAGATCCGCACGCCGCCGTCGCCCAGGCCGCCCTCGATGTCGGTGAAGGCCATGTAGTCCAGCCCGGCGACGGCGTCGCCCGCGGCACCGAGCGCCGCGACCAGCGCCTCGCGGGACCGGGGGCCCTGCACCGCGAGCACCGCGAGCTCGCGGTGCCGGTCGGTGATCACGACCCCGGGCGGGGCGTCGGCGGCGAGCGCGGAGACGATCCGGGTGGAGTTCGCGGCGTTCGGGACGAGCAGCAGGTCGTCGTCGGCCGCCAGGTACACGATCATGTCGTCCTCGACGCCGCCGCGGGCGTCGCAGGCCAGGGTGTACTGGGCCCGGCCCGGGCCGATGCGGCCGAGGTCGTTGGTGAGGCAGGCGTTCAGGTGCGCGGCCGCCCCCGGCCCGGTGACCGGGACGGTCCCGAGGTGGCTGACGTCGAACAGTCCCGCCGTCTCCCGGACCGAGGTGTGCTCGGCGACGGTGCCGCCCGGGTAGGAGATCGGCATCGACCATCCCCCGAACTCGCCGAGGGTGGCGTCGAGGGCGACGTGCCGGTCGTGCAGTGGGCTGGGCAGGAGCTCGTCGGTCACGCGCCCGACCCTATCGGCCTCAGGCCGCCTGCTCCTCGGGATCGGTGCGGCGCACGGGTTCCTCGTCCGCGGCACGGGCACGGGAGCGCGCGGTGACCGCGCAGAGCAGCCAGCCCGCGGCGAGCGCCCCGACCGTCGCGAGCAGCGGCCACAGCGGCATCGCCGCGGCGACGACCAGGCACCCCACCCCACCGGCGACGGCGACGACCGCCGCCCGCACCGGGCGCCCCGGCAGCCGGAGCACCGCGGCGTGCACCACCGCGTGGTGGACCAGGGCCGCGACCACGGTGACCACGATCGCCGTCGTCGCGGACAGCAGCAGGGTCATCGCCAGGGTCAGCGCCCCCAGCGTCAGGTCGGCCACCCACGGCGTGCCACGCGACCCGCCCCGCCCCAGGAACGCGGGCAGCTCCCCCTCGCGGGACAGCCGGGCGGCCCCGGCCGCGGCCCGCGAGAGCGCACCGAGCAGCGCGGCGATCGTGGCGGCGGCGGCCCCGATCCGCACCAGCACCCCGACCTGGGCGCTGCTGCTGGTGTCCATCAGTGCGGCCAGCGGAGCCGACGCCGACGCCAGCCCGGACGCCCCGAGCCCGCGCAGCAGCGCCGCCGACAGCAGGAGCAGCAGCAGCGTCGTGATCATGACCGCGAGCGCGGGGGCCCGGCGGATCGCCCGCACCGGGTCCCGCAGGCTGCCACCGAGCTCGGCGACGCGCGACAGACCGGTGAAGGCGAGGAAGACGAACCCGGCGGCCGCGAGCACCCCGAGCGGGCCCGGTTCGATCGCGGCCTGCAGCGTGGCGACGGCCGGGTCGTCGGGCGTCCCGGCGCCGTCGCCGGCGATGCCGGCCCCGGTCGCCGCGGCGGGCATCGCCGAGGACAGCACCGCCTGCGGCCCCTCCGAGCTCAGGCCCACCGCGATCGCGACGGTCAGGGCGAGCAGCGTGCCCACCACCAGACCGCGCGCGGCGCCGTGCGAGATCCGCACCCCGAAGGCGTTCACCGCGACGACGGCGAGCACCGCCACCACCGCGATCGTCACCGGCTGGGTGGGCAGCACGTAGGCACCGAACACCAGTGCCGCCGCCGACCCGGCGGCGACCCGCGAGGTCACCCGCGCGACCGCCCCGAGCCGCAGCGCCGGGGCGGGCAGGTCACCGCGGGCCAGCTCCGGACCGGCCGGGCGGGCGAGCGACAGGTGCGCGGTCGAGGCGACGACGCCGAGCGCGAGCAGCGCGGCGAGCAGCACCCCGAGCGGGAACCAGGTGCCCGCCGACGCCGCAGCGGGCCCGAGTGCGGCGTACAGCCCGGTACCGAACGTCGCCGCGAGGGCGACGACGACCGCGGTCACGGTCGGCATCCGGTACGGGGGGGCGAGGCACCCGTTCACCTTCCCATCCACCCCTGTGCCGCGCGGCGCCGCGGGGGTGTCATTACCATCTCGGTCCGGTCTCGTCGTCCCGCCCGCCACCCGGCTCCCCACCCGCCCGGCGCACAGGACACGCGCACCGGCCACGCAGGGTGAGATCGGGCGAGGCGGAACCACTCGTCCGATACCCACCGTTCCCGTCCGACCCGAGGAGTGCCACCCGTGCCGATCGACGTCCCGACCCTCCCCCAGACCGCCGCGCACAGCGGTGCCGAGACGGAGGCGGTCGTCGACGCCGTCGTGGTCGGTCTGTACGCCCCCGCGGCCGACGCCGCCGACGGCACCGGCCCGGCCCTGGCCGCGGGCGCCGACGGCGTCGACGCCGCGTACTCCGGGGAGCTGCTGGAGCTGCTCACCACCGTCGGCGCGACCGGCAAGGCCGAGCAGGTCGTCTCGCTGCCGACCCGCGGAGCGCTGTCCGCGCCACGGCTGGTCGCGGTCGGTCTGGGCCGCCCGGCCGAGGGACCGAAAGCGTCCGAGGCGGTCCGGCGCGGCGCCGGTGCCGCCGCCCGCGCGCTGGCCGGGACCGGCTCGGCGCTGAGCACGCTGTCCGCGGTCGACGCCGAGGCCGCGGTCGTCGGCGCCGTCCTGGGCGGCTACCGCTTCGACCGGCACCGGACCTCGACCGACGCCGCGGCCGCCCCGGTCGGCAGCTGGTCGTTCACCGGCACCGACGACCGGTCCGTGCAGCGGGCGACGCTGGTCGCCGAGGCCGTCGTCACCGCGCGGGACCTGGTCAACACCGCGCCGAACGTGCTGGTCCCGGAGACCTTCGCGGCGCACGCGGTCGCCCTCGGCGAGCGTGCCGGCCTGGTCACCGAGGTCCTCGACGACGCGCAGCTGCGGGAGAACGGCTACGGCGGCATCACCGGCGTCGGGAAGGGGTCGGCGAACCCGCCGCGGCTGGTCCGCCTGACCTGGAACGGCGGCGCCGCCCCGCCGAAGCGGGTCGCGCTCGTCGGCAAGGGCATCACCTTCGACACCGGCGGCATCTCGCTCAAGCCCAACGCCGGCATGGCCGACATGACCTCGGACATGGGCGGGGCGGCCGCGGTCGTCGCGACCGTCGTGCTGGCCGCGAAGCTGGAGCTGCCGGTCACCGTGACCGCGACCGTGCCGATGGCGGAGAACATGCCGTCGTCGACGGCGTACAAGCCCGGCGACGTGCTGACCATGTTCGGCGGCACCACCGTCGAGGTGCTCAACACCGACGCCGAGGGACGGCTGATCCTCGCCGACGCGATCGTCCGCGCCGCCCAGGACGGCCCCGACTACCTGGTGGAGACCTCGACGCTGACCGGCGCGCAGCTCGTCGCGCTCGGCATGCGCACCGCCGGGGTGATGGGGTCGGACGAGCTGCGCGACCGGGTCGCCGCGCACGGTGCCGCCACCGGCGAGGACGCCTGGGCGATGCCGCTGCCGGAGTACCTGCGCAGCGACCTGGACTCGCGGGTGGCCGACATCAGCAACGTCAGCGGACAGCGGTTCGCCGGGATGCTGCTGGCCGGGGTGTTCCTCAAGGAGTTCGTGCCCGCCGGGCTGCCGTGGGCGCACATCGACATCGCCGGGCCGTCGTTCAACACCGGCGGGCCGCGCGCCTACACCACCAAGGGCGGCACCGGTGTCCCGGTGCGCACCCTGCTGGCGTTCCTGGAGGACGTGGCCGCGAACGGCTGACCGGCCTCAGCGTTCCTGCAACGCGTCCAGCGCGACGGCGAACGCGGCGGCCAGGCGGAAATCGACGCGCGGGTCCGGGACGGCGACGTCGTAGGAGTCGCGCAGCGACCACCGCCGGTCGCTGCTCATCAGCAGGGTGCCGTCGGCGTCGTCGGTGACGTCGAAGTGGTACGGCAGCGGCAGGTTCTCCGCGACCCGGCGCAGCAGCGCGACGCCCAGGCTGCGTTCGCGTCCGGTCGCGGCGATCCCGGGCGCGGTCAGCGTCCAGGTCGAGCGCAGCAGGCTCGCCCCGAACCGCTTGCCGAAGGTGCCGATCACCTGGCCGTGCTCGTCGAACACGTCGTGCTCGGCGCGGACGTCGAGGCGTTGGCGGGCGCGGAAGGAGAACACCGCGCGGGAGCGGCTGTCGTCGGACCAGAAGGTGACCTGCTCCTTGAAGGCGAACCGCTTCTGCTGGGCGAACGCCATGAGCGCCCCCGCGCTGCCGTCGGGGTTCGCGGCGTGCACGTCGTAGCGGTTCACGCCGAGGGTGATCCGCTGGCGGACGAGGAAGCGGGGCAGGTGCATCGCGGCGGTCACGGGTCCGGAGTCTGGCCCTGACGGGCACCGGCCGCGACACCGGGCCGGGGGTTACCCGCGGGTAGGGCATACTGCCGCGCATGAGCCGGCAGCGTCGTCGACACGAGGTCCCCGCGCACTCGCCCCGCTCCGCGGTGGTCACCGGCGCGGCCCGCGGCATCGGCGAGCAGATCGCCCGGGAGCTCGTCGGGCGCGGCTACCGGGTGCTGGTCACCGACCTCGACGAGGCAGCGGCACGGGCCACCGCGGCCCGGATCGGGGCGGCCGCCGGCACCGCCTGCGACGTCACCGACCCCGCGGCGTCCGCGGCGGCGGTGGCCCGGGCCCGCGAGCTCGCGCCGCTGGGCGCCTGGGTGAGCAACGCCGGCGTCGGGTTCGACGGCACCGTCACCGACATCGCCGAGGACCGGGCCCGCGCGCTGGTCGAGGTCAACCTGCTGGGCCCGATCTGGGGTGCCCGGGCCGCGGTGACCGCGTTCCGCGAGCAGGCCGACGCGGGGACCACCCGGGGCGGCGAGATCGGCGTGACCGTGTCGCTGTCCGGCCTCGGGCCGGTACCGGGACTGTCGGTGTACGCGGCGTCGAAGGCAGGCGCGCTGTCGCTGGTGTCCGCGCTGGCCTCGGAGGTGCGCCGGGAGGGCATCGGGGTGCACGCGGTGTGCCCGGACGGGGTGAACACCGAGCTGCTGCGGTCGATGACGCCCGGCGGCCAGGGCCAGGCGCTCGTGCGGTCCGGGGTGCTGGTCACCCCCGAGCAGGTCGCGACGGCGCTGGTCGCGACGGCGCTGGTCGGGATGTTCGGGACCGGCCGGGTCTACCGGACGCTGCCCGCCTGGCGGGGTGCGCTGCTGCGGCTCACCGCGCTGGCCCCCGGGCCCGCGCTGCGCCTGGAGCCCGCGATGCGCGCGCTCGGCGAGCGACGCGCCCGCTCACTGCGCCCCTGACCCGGGGCCCACCTACATCCGCACTGTCAGGCGTCGCGGTCCTTCGCCCGCAGCTCGCGCAGCATCCGCTCCTGGCGCTCGCGCTTGCGCAGGACGCGGTCGCGGGCGTCGTGCTCGCGCATCCGGTTCGGGTAGCCGACGAGCTGCACGTCGTAGATCGGCATCTGCAGCGACCGGGCCAGCTTCTTCGCCGCGTTCGGGCTCGCGACCCGCCTGCGGGTCCACTCGCCGTCGTGCGCGACGAAGACCACGGTCGTCTCCGTCACCGTGGTGCGGGGCTCGACGAAGGCCTCGACCCCGATCCGGGCGGCCGACCACGCACGCAGGTGCGCCTCCCCCTCCGCGTACGCGCCACGCCTCCCCCCGGAGCCGGATCCCCGGCCGGACCTGGCACCCGACGGTCCCCGTGACCGGAACAGGTCGAGCAGACCCATGCGCGTCATCCTCTCCTCGATCCGGTCCCACCCCTACGAACCGGACACGGTAGCTCCAGGTGCCCAACGAACGGGATCACCGTTTTGCTCCCGACACCCCAGTGGCGCAGCCGCGACCGGATGACAAGATGGTCGCCGCGTAGCGGGGTCCCGTCCGGCGGAGCCGGTCCACCGGCGGTGACCCCCGGAGGGAGCTGATCGGTGTCCGACCCGGGCGCTCGTTCCGCCGACCTGGTGATCCTGGGTGGCGGCTCCGGTGGCTACGCCTGCGCGCTGCGGGCCGCGGAGCTGGGCCTGTCGGTGGTCCTGGTCGAGAAGGACAAGCTCGGCGGCACCTGTCTGCACCGCGGCTGCATCCCGACCAAGGCACTGCTGCACGCGGCCGAGGTGGCCGACCACGCCCGGGACGGCGCGCAGGTCGGCGTCCGGTCCACCTTCGACGGCGTCGACATGGCCGGGGTGAACGCCTACAAGGACGGCGTGGTCTCCCGGCTGTACACGGGACTGCAGGGCCTGGTCGCCTCCCGCGGGATCACCGTGGTGCCCGGCGCGGGCACCCTGGAGGGCCCCGGCACCGTCCGGGGGGGCGACGAGCGGATCACCGGCCGCCACGTCGTGCTCGCCACCGGCTCCTACGCCCGGTCGCTGCCCGGCCTGGAGCTCGACGACCGCATCGTCACCTCCGACGCCGCGATCTCCCTCGACGAGGCCCCGCGCCGGGTCGTGGTGCTCGGCGGCGGCGTGATCGGCGTCGAGTTCGCCAGCGTCTGGCGCTCGTTCGGGGCCGAGGTCACGGTCGTCGAGGCGCTGCCGCGGCTCGTGCCCAACGAGGACGAGTTCTGCTCGACCCAGCTCGCGCGGGCGTTCCGGCGTCGCCGGATCACCACCCGCACCGGGGTGCGGCTCGCGACGGCGACCCGCAGCGGCGACACCGTCACCGTGTCGCTGGAGTCCGGTGAGGAGATCGAGGCCGACCTGCTGCTGGTCGCGGTCGGCCGCGGCCCCAACACCACCGGTCACGGCTTCGCCGAGGCCGGCGTCGCGATGGACGGCGGATTCGTGACCGTCGACGAGCGGCTGCGCACCAACCTCGACGGCGTGTACGCCGTCGGGGACGTCACCCCCGGCCTGCAGCTCGCCCACCGCGGCTTCGCCCACGGGATCTTCGTCGCCGAGGACGTCGCGGGGCTGGCGCCCCGCCCGGTCACCGACGACGGCATCCCGCGCGTCACCTACTGCGACCCCGAGGTCGCCTCGGTCGGGCTGGCCGAGCAGGCCGCGCGGGACCGCCACGGCGAGGTGCACACCCTGACCTACGACCTGGCGGGCAACGGGAAGTCGCAGATCCTGAAGACCTCCGGGGCGGTCAAGCTCGTCGCCCAGGGACCCGCCGGACAGGGCGGACGCATCCTCGGCGTACACATGGTGGGCTCCCGGATCGGGGAGCTCGTCGGGGAAGCGCAACTGGTCTACAACTGGGAGGCTCTGCCCACCGACGTCGCCGCCCTGATCCACGCCCATCCCACGCAGAGCGAGGCCCTCGGAGAGGCCCACCTCGCACTGGCCGGGAGACCGCTGCACACCCACGGCTGATCCCGGCCCCCACGACCCGAACACCCACGCGGAACAAGAGGAGCTCCACCCGACATGGCCGTCACCGTTGAGATGCCCGCCCTGGGCGAGAGTGTCACCGAGGGCACCGTCACCCGCTGGCTCAAGGCCGAGGGCGACACCGTCGAGGTCGACGAGCCGTTGCTCGAGGTCTCGACCGACAAGGTCGACACGGAGATCCCGTCGCCCGCCGCGGGCGTGCTGAAGCGCATCATCGCGGGCGAGGACGACACCGTCGAGGTCGGCGGTGAGCTCGCCGTGATCGGCGACGCCGACGAGGCCGACGGCGCCGGTTCCGACTCGTCCTCCGAGCAGGCCTCCTCCGAGAAGGCCGAGGAGCCCGCGGAGACCGAGCCCGAGCAGGCCGAGGAGGAGGCCCCGAAGCCGTCCTCCGGTGGCTCGTCGTCCGGTGGGGGCTCCGGCACCCCGGTGACGATGCCCGAGCTCGGTGAGTCGGTCACCGAGGGCACCGTGACCCGCTGGCTCAAGCAGGTCGGCGACGCCGTCGAGGTCGACGAGCCGCTGCTCGAGGTCTCCACCGACAAGGTCGACACCGAGATCCCCTCGCCGGTCGCGGGCACCGTGCTCGAGCACACCGTCGCCGAGGACGAGACCGTCGAGGTCGGCGCGCAGCTCGCGCTGGTCGGCGACGGCTCCGCCGCCCCGGCGCAGGACGAGGCGCCGAAGCAGGAGAAGGCGCCCGAGAAGAAGGAGGAGCCGAAGAAGGAGGCTCCGAAGGCCGAGCCGAAGGCCGAGCCGAAGGCCGAGCCGAAGGCCGAGCCGAAGGCCGAGCCGAAGGCCGAGCCGAAGGCCGAGCCGAAGGCCGAGCCGAAGGCCGAGCCGAAGGCCGAGCACCCCAAGGCCGAGGAGAAGCAGGAGAAGGCCCCGGCCGGCTCCGAGGACTCCCCCACCGGGAGCATCGAACCCTCCTCGAACGGCTCTTCGGGCGAGAAGCCCTACGTGACCCCGCTGGTGCGCAAGCTGGCCCAGGAGCACGGCGTCGACCTCGACTCGGTCACCGGCTCCGGCGTCGGCGGCCGAATCCGCAAGCAGGACGTCCTCGCCGCCGCCGAGCAGGCGAAGGCCCCCGCGAAGGAGACGCCGGCCGCCGCGTCCGCCCCGGCTGGGCAGCCCGCCTCCGGTGGCGCGCCGAAGACGCCGCAGGCCGTCCCGACCCGCGCGGACGACGCGCCGGAGCCGGGCACCACGGTCAAGCTCCCGCGCCTGCGCCAGGTCATCGCGCAGCGGATGAACGAGTCGCTCGCCACCTCGGCGCAGCTGACCACCGTCCAGGAGGTCGACCTCACCCGCATCGTCAAGCTGCGGAACCGGGTCAAGGAAGACTTCAAGCGCCGCGAGGGCGCCAACCTCACCTTCCTGGCCTTCATCGCCAAGGCGACCATCGAGGCACTCAAGGCGTACCCGTCGCTGAACGCCTCCATCTCCGAGGACAACAAGCAGGTCACCTACCACGGCTCGGTCCACATGGGCATCGCCGTGGACACCCCGCGCGGCCTGCTCGTCCCGGTGATCAAGGACGCCGACGACCTGTCGCTGGCCGGGATCGCCAAGAAGATCGCCGACGTCGCGGCCCGCACCCGGGCCTCGAAGATCGGCCCGGACGAGCTGTCCGGCGGCACCTTCACGATCACGAACATCGGGTCCGCCGGCGCGCTGTTCGACACGCCGATCATCAACCAGCCCCAGGTCGCCATCCTGGGCACCGGCGCGATCTCGAAGGAGCCGAAGGTCGTCACCGGCCCCGAGGGCGACGACGTCATCGCCGTCCGCTCGGTGTGCTTCCTGCCGATGACCTACGACCACCGCCTGGTCGACGGCGCCGACGCCGGCCGCTTCCTGTCCGCGGTGAAGGCCCGTCTGGAGGAGGGCGCCTTCGAGGCCGAGCTCGGCCTGTAGGCACCCCGCACGACACACGGCGGCCCGTCCCGGTTCCCCGGGGCGGGCCGCCGTCGTCACCGGTCCGGGTGACCGGTGACGACGGTCGCGGTATGTCCGGCTCGCGCGTCCGCCCGGGACCGGGAAGGATCTCCGCCGTGCGAGTCGTCGTGGCCGGTTCGTCCGGACTCATCGGAACAGCCCTGGTCGCCCACCTGAGGGGCGCGGGGCACGAGGTGCTGCGCCTGGTGCGGCGCACCCCCGCCGCCCCCGACGAGCGCGGCTGGGACCCACCGGCCGGCACCCTGCAGGACGGCACCCTCGACGGTGTCGACGCGGTCGTGAACCTCAACGGCGCCGGCATTGCCGACCGGCCGTGGACCGGCGCCCGCAAGCAGCTGATCCGCGACTCGCGCAACGTCCCCACCGAGGTCCTCGCCGAGGCCGTGGCCCGGCACCGGGTCCCGGTGCTGGTCAGCGGCTCGGCCGTCGGCTACTACGGCGACACCGGCCAGGTCGTCGTCGACGAGTCCGCGCCGTCGGGCTCGGGGTTCCTCGCCGACGTCTGCCGCGACTGGGAGGCCGCCACCGCCCCCGCCGGGGACGCCGGCGCCCGGGTGGTGCTCGTCCGCACCGGTCTGGTCCTGTCCCCGTCCGGTGGGCTGCTCGCGATGCTGCGCCCGCTGTTCAAGGGCTTCCTCGGCGGGCGGATCGGCAAGGGCACCCAGTACATGCCCTGGGTCTCGCTCGACGACCAGGTCGCCGCGATCCGGTTCGCCGTCGAGACCGAGTCGCTGTCCGGCCCGGCGAACGTGACCGGCCCGGTACCGGTCACCAACGCCGAGTTCACCAAGGAGATGGCCGCCGCCGTCGGGCGTCCCGCGCCGTTCCCGGTCCCCGGCCCGGTCATCTCCACCGTGCTCGGCGAGATGGGCCGCGAGATGCTGCTCGGCGGTCAGCGGGCGGTGCCGGCGGCACTGCTCGACGCCGGGTTCCAGTTCCGCCACCACACCATCGGCGACGCGCTCTCGGCCGCGGTCGGGTCATGACCCCGTCCGGGGTCGACGTCCTGGTGGTCGGGGCGGGCCTCGCCGGCCTGCGCGCGGCCACCGTCCTGCACCGGCGCGGGCTGACCGTGCGCGTGCTGGAGGCCGCCGACCGGGTCGGCGGCCGGATGGCGACCGACGTCGTCGACGGGTTCCGCTGCGACCGCGGGTTCCAGGTGCTGAACAGCTCCTACCCCGCGCTGCACGCCGCACTCGCCCCGCACGGGCTCGACACCCTGGGCGCGCGGGCGTTCGAGCCCGGGACCGCCATCCGGGCCGGCGACGGCGAGCTGCACCGCTTCGTCAACCCGCTGCGCCGGCCCGCGTCCGCCCCGGCCACCGCGCTGGACGACCTGTTCGGCCCGATCGACAAGGCCAAGCTCGTCGCGTGGACGGCGAAGGTGCTGGCCTCGCCGCCGTCGCGGACCGCGACGCTCGTCGGCTCCTCCGCCGCCCAGGACCTCGACGCCGCGGGCCTCGGCGGCGCGATCACCGACCGGTTCCTGCGCCCCTTCCTGTCCGGGGTGCTCGCCGAGACGGCGCTGGAGACCTCGACCGCGTTCGTGCGGCTGGTGTGGCGCAGCTTCGCCCTGGGCACGATCGTCGTCCCCGACGACGGCATGGAGGCACTCCCCCGGCGCCTCGCCACGGCCCTGCCCGAGGGCACGGTGACGCTCGGGACCCGGGTGCACGCCGTCCGCGGCGGACCCGCGCCCGAGCTGGACACCGGCGGCGGCACCCTGTCGGCGCGCGCGGTCGTCGTCGCGGCGGACCCGCGGACTGCCGCCGCGCTGCTGCCCGGGGTCGCCGAGCCGCGGATGAACGCGCTGACCACGTTCTTCCACGTCCCGCCGCAGGCCCCGACGGCCGCTGCGCTGCTGCACCTGGACGGCACCGGCGGGCCGGTCGTCAACACGATGGTGCTGACCGCGGCCGCGCCGGGCTACTCCGCCGACGGGCGCCCGCTGGTGGCGTCGTCGATCGTCGGGACCCCGGGATCCACCGGGCTCGACGAGCCCGCGGTGCGTCGCGAGCTGGCCCGGATCTGGGGGGTCGGCACCGACGACTGGCTGCACCTGCACACCGCCCAGGTCGACGAGGCGCTGCCGCTGTTCGAGGCGGGGCGCCCGGTCCGCCGCGACGTCGACCTCGGGGAGAACCTGTTCGTCGCGGGCGACCACCGCGACACACCGTCCACCCAGGGGGCGCTGGTGAGCGGTCGCCGGGCCGCGCAGGCCGTCCTCGCCCGGCTGGGTGCGGCGTAGGCTCGCCGCCATGGCCGCTCCGCACCTGTCCTGCCGCGCCCGCACCGACGACGTCCGGGTCGACCGGCTCGGACGGGTTGAGTACCAGGCGGCGTGGGACACCCAGAAGGCGCACGCGCAGGCCCGCAAGAACGGCGGGCCGGACGTGCTGATGCTGCTGGAGCACCCGCCCGTCTACACCGCGGGCCGGCGCACCCGGCCGGAGGACCGGCCCACCGACGGCACCCCGGTCGTCGACGTCGACCGGGGCGGACGCATCACCTGGCACGGGCCGGGGCAGCTCGTCGGCTACCCGATCGTCGCCCTCGGCGAGCCGATGGACGTCGTGGACTACGTCCGCCGCCTGGAGGAGGCCCTCATCCGGGTCTGCCACGACCTCGGCGTCACCGACGCGGGCCGCGTCGAGGGACGGTCCGGTGTGTGGCTGCCCGCGCAGGGCTTCACCCCCGAGCGCAAGGTCGCCGCGATCGGCGTCCGGATCGCCGGCGGGGTCACCCAGCACGGCTTCGCGATCAACTGCGACGCCGACCTGGGCGACTTCGGCAGGATCGTGCCGTGCGGGATCGCCGACGCCGGTGTGACCACGCTGAGCGCGGAGCTGGACCGTGCGGTGACCGTCGACGAGGTCGCCGGCCCGGCGGCCGCCGCCGTGCTGGACGCGCTCGACGGGCGGCTGCCGGTGACCGAGCACCCGGTCGTCCGCCAGGTCGACCTGATGTCCGGCCTGGGCTGACCCCGGCCCCGGTGCCTCAGGTCAGCTGCGGCATCACCGTCGCGGCGAAGTCCTCGATGTGGGCGAGGTCGGACAGGTCGAGGATCTGCAGGTAGAACCGGGTCGTCCCGGTGACCTCCGACCACCGGCCGAGCTGGTCCACGACCTGGCCGGGGGTGCCGGCCAGGCAGTTCTCCCGGACCTCGGCGGAGTCGCGGCCGACCGAGGCGGCACGGCGCTCGACCTCGGCGTCGTCCTTGCCCAGGCACAGCATCTGCGCGGTCGACCAGGTCAGCGTGCCCGGGTCGCGCCCGGCCGCGGTGCAGGCCTCGCGGACCCGCCCGAACTGGTCGGCGACGGCCTCGGGCTGCTGGAACGGCACGTTGAACTCGGTGGCGAACCGGGCGGCCAGCGCCGGGGTCTTCTTCTTCCCCATCCCGCCGACGATCACCGGCGGCGCGTCCTGCACCGGGCGCGGCAGCGCCGGGGAGTCGGTGATCGTGTAGTGCTGCCCCTGGTGGGTGAAGCGCTCGCCGAGCGGGGTCGCCCACAGCCCGGTGAGGATCTCCAGCTGCTCGGTGAGGATCTCGAAGCGCTCGGCCAGCGGCGGGAACGGGATGCCCAGTGCCCGGTGCTCGGCCTCGAACCAGCCCGAGCCGAGCCCGACCTCGACGCGACCGCCGGACATCTCGTCGGCCTGGGCGACGGCGACGGCGAGTGGGCCGGGCAGCCGGAACGTCGCGCTTGTCACCAGGGTGCCGAGCCGGATGCGCTCGGTCTCGCGGCCGAGCGCGGCGAGGGTCACCCAGGCGTCGGTCGGGCCGGGCAGGCCGCTGCCGTCACCCATCGCAAGGAAGTGGTCGGAGCGGAAGAACGCGTCGTACCCGGCGTCCTGCGTGGTGCGCGCGACCCGCAGGAGGTCGGTGTAGCGGGCGCCCTGCTGGGGCTCGGTGAAGATCCGGAAGTCCACGGACGCCGACGCTAGCGGCCCCGCCCGGCGCCCGCCCGGCCGCCGTCATATCGCTGTCGGGGTCTGCCGCTACGGTGCCGCCGTGCAGTCCTTCCCCGACCTGAGCGGCCGTACCGTCGTCGTCACCGGCACGACCTCCGGCCTCGGCCGCGCGCTGGCGGCGCGCTTCGTCCGCGCCGGGGCGCGGGTGCTGATGACCGCCCGCGACGACGCGCGGGGCCGGGCCGCGGCCCGCGAGGTGGGCGGCGAGCTGGTGCTGCTCGACCTGGCCGACCTCGCCTCGGTGCGGGCCGCGGCGGCCCGGATCCGCGAGCGCACCGGGGACCGGTTGGACGTGCTCGTGAACAATGCGGGCGTCGCGGTGGGGCCGCGCAGTGAGACCGCGGACGGGTTCGAGCTCCAGATCGGCACCAACCATCTGGGCCCGGCCGCGCTGACCTGGCTGCTGATGCCCGCGCTGTGCGGCGCCGGGGACCCGGAGCGCCCGTCGCGGGTGGTGTCGACCTCCAGCATCGGGCACCGCAGCGCCCGTCTCGACCTCGACGACCTGCACTGGCGGCGGCGCCGGTACTCCCCGGTGTTCGCCTACGGCGCCTCGAAGCTGGCGAACCTGCTGTTCGCGGCCGAGCTGGACCGGCGGCTGCGGCTGTCCGGGCAGCCGGTGCTGTCGGTGGCGGCCCACCCGGGGATGACGGCGTCGCAGCTGCTGGCGAACTCCTACCGGCGTGCGGGCGGCGGCGGCCTGCGGGCCCAGGTGCTGCTCGCCGCCGAACGGCTGGTCGTGCAGCCGGTGGAGGACGGCATCGCCGCGCAGTGGGCCGCCGCGACCGGGCCGGTGCACGGTGGGGACTACCTGGGCCCGTCCGGTCCCCTGGAGGCGCACTGACCGGCCGGTCCGGCCCGCCGGTCCGCTGCCGCGCAGGACCCGGTGCTCGCCGCCCGGTTGTGGCAGGTCACGGCCGCCGCGACCGGCGTCACACCCGACCCCGGGCGTAGGCTGGGCGCGTGACCATCGCACCCGAAGGCCGCAAGCTCCTCCGCCTCGAGGTCCGCAACAGCGAGACCCCGATCGAGCGCAAGCCGTCCTGGATCCGCACCCGCGCCAAGACCGGTCCGCAGTACACCGAGCTGAAGGGTCTCGTCCGCTCGGGCGGCCTGCACACGGTGTGCGAGGAGGCCGGTTGCCCCAACATCTACGAATGCTGGGAGGACCGGGAGGCGACGTTCCTCATCGGCGGGGAGCAGTGCACCCGTCGCTGCGACTTCTGCCAGATCGACACCGGCAAGCCGGCCGACCTGGACACCGACGAGCCACGCCGGGTGGCGGAGTCGGTGCAGCAGATGGGGCTGCGCTACTCCACCGTCACCGGTGTCGCCCGCGACGACCTGGACGACGGCGGCTCCTGCCTCTACGCCGAGACCGTCCGCAAGATCCACGAGCTGAACCCGGGTACCGGCGTCGAGCTGCTGGCCCCCGACTTCAACTCGATCGACGACCAGCTCGTCCCGGTCTTCGAGTCCCGCCCCGAGGTGTTCGCGCACAACCTCGAGACCGTCCCGCGGATCTTCAAGCGGATCCGTCCGGCGTTCCGGTACGACCGGTCGCTGGAGGTCATCGGCAAGGCGCGCGCGTTCGGTCTGGTCACCAAGTCGAACCTGATCCTGGGCATGGGCGAGACCCCCGAGGAGGTCACCTCGGCGCTGCAGGACCTGCACGACGCGGGCTGCGAGATCATCACGATCACCCAGTACCTGCGCCCGACCAAGCGCCACCACCCGGTGGAGCGCTGGGTCAAGCCCGAGGAGTTCGTGGAGCACTCGAAGGCCGCCGAGGAGATCGGCTTTGCCGGTGTCATGGCCGGTCCGCTGGTCCGCTCGTCCTACCGGGCCGGCAGGCTCTACGCGCAGACCGTGGCCCACCGCGGCGAGGAGCTCTCCCCCGCTCTGGCGCACCTGGCCGACTCCGGCCCGGCCGCGCAGGAGGCCAGCTCCCTGCTGGCACGCAGCTGACACCTGCTCGCACCGTCGATCACCGGTCGGACGTAGGCTGGTCACATGCCCGGCAAGCCCCGTAAGCCCTCGCCCGACGAGAAGAAGGCGCTCAAGGCCCAGAAGAAGGCCGCGTCGAAGCAACGCCGCCAGCAGATCTGGCAGGCGTTCCAGATGCAGCGCAAGGAGGACTCCAAGCTCCTCCCGATCATGATCGGCGTGTTCGTCGGGTCGATCGTGGTCGTCACGCTCATCGGCTGGCTGCTGGGCCTGGTCTGGTTCTTCGTGCCCTTCGGCATCCTGATCGGCGCGCTGGCGGCGTTCAGCATCTTCGGCCGCCGCGTCCAGCGCTCGATCTACGTGAAGGCCGACGGGCAACCGGGTGCCGCGGGCTGGGCGCTGGACAACATGCGCGGGCAGTGGCGGATCACCCAGGGCGTCGCGGGCACCACCCACCTCGACGCGGTGCACCGGGTCATCGGGCGGCCCGGGATCATCTTCGTCGCCGAAGGGGCCCCGCACCGGGTGAAGACCCTGCTCGCGCAGGAGAAGAAGCGCACCGCGCGGGTCGCCGGCACCACCCCGATCTACGACGTGATCGTGGGCAACGAGGAGGGTCAGGTCCCGCTCAAGGGGCTGCAGCGCCACCTCATGAAGCTGCCCCGCAACATCTCCGCCGCCGAGATGGACTCCCTGGAGGGCAAGCTCAACGCCCTCGGCAGCCGCGCCGCGGCGATGCCCAAGGGGCCGATGCCCCAGGGCGCGAAGATGCGCAGCATCCAGCGCACCGTCCGCCGCCGCTGACCCTCCCGCTGCTGACCCGGCCGCCGGTCCCACCGCCGGCCGGGCCGCTCCGCGCCCGGCCGCGCGGCCCGCAGCGGCGACGGCCGTCGGCTCAGTCGGCCGTCTCGCCGGACGCCGGCTCGCCGCGCAGGTCCGCGAGGACGCAGTCGGCGCAGGTGCTGCCGCCGGGCACCCGGTAGTACAGACAGCAGGACCGGCGCCGGAACGTCCAGGCGTGGTCCGGGGCCACCGGAGCCCGCCGCTCCCCGGTACCGGTCAGCCGCGGGTGCTCCAGCAGGTCCGTGGCGACGGCCGCGACGGCGTCCGCAGCGTCGGGGCGCTGGATGTCGAGCACCCGCTTGGCTCCCGCGACCGACGACGCGACGTTGCCCCACAGCACCGTCGCGGACACCCCGAAGCGCTCGCCGGCGATCTCCACCAGCGGGGTGAGCACCTCGTCGACGAGCGGGGCCAGCGCGTCGACCCCGGGGACCCGGCGGCGGACCATCCGCGGCGGGTCCAGCGCGACGACGTCGCCCAGCGGCGTGGCGGACCACCACAGCGTCTGCGGCCGCAGGTCGACCAGCACGCCGTACAGGGCCAGCGCCGCGACCGGCCCGGACAGCAGCTTCGCCGCGAGCCCCTGCACCGCGATCGACGCGGCGATCCGCCGGCCCAGCGGCGGCTCGGCCCCGAGTGCGATCCGGGTTCGTTCGACCCGGTCGAGCAGCGCGTCCGGGGCCAGGACGGCGGCGAACGGGCGGACCGACCGCCCTGCCGCCCGCTCCTCGGTGACGTCGAGGAGCTCGAAGAACGGTCCGACCGCCGCCAACCCGGCCAGCACCTCGCTCACCTGCGGGGCGGTGGCCGGGCCCGCGAGGTCGGTGTGGTCGGTGCTGTGGGTCGGGCCGGTCACCGTGGCAGCCTCGCATCCCGGATCGTCCCGGGCGAGCCGTTCGCGAGGGTCCCGGCGAGCGGCCCGACCCACAGCACCGCCCCCGCCGCGGCGACGACCGCGACCGCCTGCGCCGCCGTCGACGACGTGACCAGCGCGGCGAGCACCGTCAGCCAGAGGAGGCCCCGGGCGGTCACCCGTCCCGTCAGCGTCGCCGACGGCGGCAGGTGCGTCACGGCCGGACACCGGCCGGTCCGGGCAGCGGCAGCCCGGTCACGATCCGGGCCGCCGCCGCGCCCGCGTGGCGCCCGTGCGGCCGGTCCCCCGAGCCCGACCCGCCCGGACCGCCCGACCCGGCCGGGCCGGGTGCGGGTTCGGTGAAGGCGGGCCGGTCGGTGGGCAGCTTCGTGTGGTGCACGACCACCGAGCCGTCGGCGTCGATCCCCACGCCGACGTCGAGCCGGGACCGCTGCGCCGCCCGGTGGGCCAGTGCGACGAGCCCGTCGGGACCGCCGGCCGCGGCGGGGTCCGGCCAGGTCGTGACCGGGACGCCCTCCTCCTCGGCGCCGGCGAGGACCTCGCGCAGCACCGGGGCCGGGGTGTCCGGGTGGTGACCGACGACGACCGACGGCGGCTCCGGGGCCGAGGCCGGGCCCGGCCGGCTCATGCCGCGGGCTCCCCGCTGCCGACCAGTGCGCTCGCGTGCGCGTCGACCAGCCCGGACGCGACGGCGTTGCGCGGCCCCTCGGTGCCGTGCACGTTGCCGGTCCCGCACACCACGCCCTGTCCGGCGAGGGCGTCGGCGACCATCTGCGGGATCTCGAAGTCCAGCGCGGACCCGCCGAGCAGCACGACGAAGTCGAGCATGCGCAGCGAACCGCCCGGCGCGACCTGGCGCAGCGCCCGCAGGGCGTTCACCACGAAGACCCGGCGCTTGGCCTCGCGGCGCACCCGCACGACGTGGTCGATGGAGTGCCGGGTCCTGATCGGGACCGGCCCGTCCGGGGTCATGACGACCACCCGGGCGAACACGTGCGAGGGCAGCGGCTCGGTGAAGAACTCGACCGAGCCGTCCTCGTGGCGGAGGTGGAAGAAGCTCTCGACCTTCGCCAGCGGGTACCACTTGACCTGCTCGGCGGTCTCCCGGTCCTCGAGCGCCAGCTCCGAGTCGATCAGCTTGGTGACCAGCTCGCCCGCGCCGGCCACGTGCACCGCGGTGCACGTGCCGTCCCGCAGGAGCAGCGCCGCGTCGGTGGAACCGCCGCCCATGTCGAGGATGGCGATCGGGGTGTCGGTGCCCGGGGTGGTGAGCGCCCCGCGGACCGCCATCTCGCCCTCGATGCCGCCGATCCGGGCCGTGCAGCCGAGGCTCTCGGCGACCCGGTCGGCGACGACCTGCATCCGGCTGCGGCTGGTGCGCACCATCGCGGCGAGCGCGACCGCGTTCTCCAGCGACACCTCGCCGGCCAGACCGCCCCGCACCTCCCGCGGGACGAACGTGTCGATCGCCAGCACGTCGCGGATCCGGATCTCCGCGGCCGGCTGCCCGGTCACGTCGGTCATCGTGTCCCGGACCTGCGCGAGCATCCCGCCGACGTGCGTGCCGGGCTGCCCGGTCGCGTCGTCGAGGGGCTGCACCCTGGCCAGCGTGTCCATGATCGCCTCGGCACCGGCGTCGACGTCGATCCGCAGGGTCTTCCCGGCCCCGGTCAGGACCAGCTCGCCGACCGGGACGCGCCGGTCGGTGACGTCACCGGCCGGGGTCCGGACGACGACCGCCGACCGGTTGCCGGTCAGCGCCCGCGCGACCGGGGAGACCTGACGGGTCTGGTCGGGGTCGAGCCCGAAGACCGTGGCCAGGCCGTAGGAGTCCGACAGGGTCCGGATGGTGCGGCCCGGCAGGGCGACCTCCACCGCCGCGACCATGCCCAGCGGCACCCGCTCGACCGCGCCGACCTCGTCGACGATTGGGATCGCGACCGGGACCCGGTTCGCGACGAGCACCGCGTCGTCCTGGGCCAGGACCGCCGCGACCAGCTCGCACCCGCGCTCGTGCGCCGCGGTGAGAACCTGCGCGACCCGGTCGAAGTCCCACCCCCGCCCGACGACGACGATCACCGGCCCGTCCGGGAGGGGGCCGTCGCCGGTGAGGTCGTCGATCGACACCGTGGTCCCGACCCCGAGGCCGCTACCCCCGGGCGTCGACGGGTTGTGCCCGATCATCGTGGACTCGGTGATGATCGTCTCGGTGATGGTCTCCATCGCGAGACCGCTGATCACCGGGGTCGCCTCGTTGAGCAGCACCTCGTCGAGGTCGGCCGCGGTCCGCCGGGCCCCCTCCAGCGCCCGGCGGACCGCGGTCACCGCACCGGCGGTGTTGTCCGGGGTCCCCTTGACCCCGGTGGTGCGGGTCAGGGCGGTCCCGAGGTGGTCGACCCGGCCGTGCGCGTCGATCGAGGCCACGCAGGCCTCGGTCGTCGAGTTGCCGATGTCCACGCCCACGACCAGCCGCGAGCCGTCCGTCCCGTGCACCGTGTCTCCTTCAGCCCGCGTCGACCGATGCACCGAGGGTGACCTCGACCGGACGCACCCCGTGGCGGATCTGCTCGAACTCCTTGAGGTGCAGCAGCGCCGCCTTGGCCTGCCAGCGGGGGCGGGCCATCTGGTCGTTGCGGGTCGGCACCGGCTGCGGCGACTCCCCCTTGGCGTACTGGGCGGCGTTGGAGCCGATGCCGCGGAACACCTCGGCGTCGAGCAGCGGCGACTGCGGGAACAGCTCCAGGTTCGACAGCCGGGCGAGGTCCTTCTGGTGGATCATCGTGGTGCCCCGCGACAGCAGGCCCACGCAGATCCCGGAGCCGGACAGCTTCGCGCCGGTGTGGGCGATGGCCGCCAGGTCGGCGGTGTCCCACACCCGGATCAGCCGGGAGGTGACGCCCTGCTCCTCGATGCCCGCCATGAGCTGGCGCAGCACCTCGGCGTGCGGGACGTTCACGATGGTGCGGGTGAAGAACCCGGCGAACGCCGGGGACACCGCGATGACGACCTCGTCGGGGCGGGTGCCGCGCTCGGCGGGCCCGACCTCGGTCAACGACAGCGGGGTCGGGGCGGGGTTGTCGGTCGCGATGCTCACGAGACCTCCTCCTCGGGGTTCTCGGCACTGGTGACGTGACGCAGCTTCTTGAGGGCGTTCCACCGCTCACCGGTCAGGCGGTAGCCGGTGCCCGGGCCGGCGTAGTCGTTGGCGTCGTTGATCGCGGCCTGCGGGACGAAGTTCTCGTCGAGGATCGCCGAGGTCTGGAGCAGGTCGCCCGACACCCGCTGGCGCAGGACCTGCAGCAGGTTCTCCGCGACGTCGTGGAAGCCGGTGCGCTCCAGGATCCTGACCAGGTCGAGTCCGGTGATGCCGCGGTCCATGACCGACTGGGCGCCCTTGAGGTCCTCCAGGACCTCGCGCAGCGGGTAGTCGGCGCTGGAGTTGGCGTAGGTGGCCGCCTCGACCTCCTCGTCGGTGATCCGCGGCAGGTCCAGCTCGGCGAACACGGCCTGCATCGCGCGGGCGGCCTTCTCCCGCACGGCGAGGATCTCCGGCTCCCGGACGTGGCGCAGGCCGCCGTCGATCTGCAGGTCGCGCTGGATGGTGTTCCAGTCGTCGTAGTCCTCGACGTCGAGGTTCGACCCGGCGAACATGTTGTCCGAGTTCGGGACGCCGGAGAAGCCGGAGCACACCAGGTCCTGGCCGGACAGCAGCTGCGGCATGAGCCGGCTGGTGCGGCGCATCGCCGAGTGCGAGAACGACTGGTCGTTGCCGGCCGCGCACTCCAGGTCGACCATGTTGCAGACCAGGTTCTCCGCGGCGACGGCGCGGATGCCGCCCGGGACCGCGCCCGGTACGCCGATGCAGCTGATCGAGCCGTTCTGCAGGCCCTGCACGCCGGCGCCCTTGGCCATCAGGATGCAGCGGATCTCGAGGAACAGCATGGAGCGGCCCTCGGCGTTGCCCATCTGGACCTCCGACCCGGTGCCCGAGGTGAAGCGCATCTTGATGCCGCGGGAGGCGTAGGCGCTGGCGAGGAACGACTTCGACCACGGGGTGTCGTCGCCGTCGACGAACACGGACTCGGTGCCGTAGACCGAGATCGTCTCGGCGTAGCCGGTGATGCCGCGCATGCCCAGGTCGAGCTCGGTGGCCTCCTCCAGCGCGCACTGGGTGATGACGCCGCCGCGCCCGGACTGGGCGCCGATCTGCAGGCCGATGGCGACGAGCGGGGCGTAGCGCAGGACCCCGAGGGTGGTCTCCATCTCGGCGAAGCCGCGCAGCGCGGCCTCGGCGGCGTCGGCCGCGACCTGGATGGGGTTGTCCCGGGCGCTGGTGGAGTGCGCCTGGTTGGCGGGGCTGCGGCGGGCCCGCATCTTCTGCATCGACATCATGATCTCGACGACGTTGAGCAGCTTGACGACGTCGAGGAGCTTGGCCGGGGTGAGGCCGCGGGTGATGTCGAGGAGCTCGGCCCGGGTCACACCCGGGTCGACGAGCATCCGGGCGATGTCGGTCGAGGGGATCGCGGTGGCGCGCTCGGCGACCTCGACGTCGATCGCGTGGTCGGCGATGAAGGTGTCCATGAAGTCGAACGCGGCGCGCTCGCGACCGTCCATCTCGACGATGACGCCGTTCTCGACCCGCACGCTCGGCGCGGGGTCGAAGTCGCTCTCCATCGCGACGAGACCCTTCTCGGGCCACTCCTCGACGAACCCGTCGAGGTTGACCGGCCGGGACTCGAGCATGTCGGTGCGCTTCGAGGTCCTGGCCCCGGTCGCCGGGGTGGCCGCCTCGGGCAGGGTGCTGGTCATCGGTCAGTCTCCTTCGCGGGCGAGCAGGTCGCGGGCCGCGTAGACCTGCGCGGCCTCGCGGACGAGCGCGGCGCAGGTGGTGGCGGCGTAGTCGTTCTCCAGCCGGTCGGCGATCTCCGCGAGCCGGGCGGCCGACGACGCGCGGGGCCGCAGCGCGTTGTAGATCGCGAGGACCTCCTCGTCGGGGACGGTGGTCAGCTCCGCGGCGCGCCGCATGTTCTCGGCGAGCTGGCGGCGGCCGACGGCGTCGGAGATCTCGCCCTGCAGCGTCAGCGTCTCCGCCGAGATGCGGAGGTCCTCGTTGCGGATCTCCCCGGACACGACGGCGGCCATGGTGACCTCCGAGAGCGGCCGACCGGTCGGGGTGCGCAGCAGGTCGGGCCGCTGCACGGACAGCGGGTAGTCGGCGGGGCCGAGGGTGGTGCTCATCGGGTCTCCTCCAGGCGGGACGCCACGGCCGGCTCGGCCGGGACCTCCGGGTGCGGGATGCGGCCGACCGGCACGTCGCCGGTGGCGGCGGCCTCCAGCTCGGCGGGGGCGAGGAAGCGCTCGACCAGCAGGACGAACGCGCCGCCCCCGATCAGGCCGCCGAGCAGCGGGGCGACGATCGGCAGCCACCAGTACGGGACGCCGGTGCTCGTGACGAACGCGGTGTCGTAGCCGGTGACGAACGAGGCCAGACGCGGACCCAGGTCACGGGCCGGGTTGATGGCGTAGCCGGCGTTGGCACCGAAGGCGATGCCGATGCCGACGACCAGGAAGCCGATCATGAACGGGGCCATGTTGGCGCCGGGCGGGTTGTTGAGCGCGTTGGTCAGCGCGAAGATCACGAACACCAGCAGGGCGGTGCCGACGATCTGGTCACCGAACGCGGCGAGGATCGAGACGTGCTCACCGGGCAGGGTCGAGAAGATGGTCTGGGTGGCGACGGTGTGGCCGGGGTCGACCGCCGCGATGGGGCCGGCGTAGACGGCACGCACGACCAGCGCGGCGAGGAACGCGCCCGCGGTCTGGGCCAGCCAGTAGGGCGCGACCTTGCGCCAGGCGAAGCCCTTGAACACCGCCAGTGCCAGGGTGACGGCCGGGTTGAGGTGGGCGCCGCTCACCCGGCCGGCGACGTAGACGCCCATGGTGACCGCGACGCCCCAGCCCCACACCAGCGTCGACCAGTCGCCCGCGGCGCCGTCGGAGGTGACGACCTGGGCGACGGTGCCGCAGCCGATGAGGATCAGGACGAACGTCCCGGCGAACTCGGCTGCGAGCTCGCCGGCGTCCCCCCGGCTCACGCCAGTGCCGCGACGGCGGCCTCGGCCACCGTCACGTCCTGCTCCACCGAGCCCGCGCTGACCCCGACCGCGCCGACCAGCTCGCCGTCGCGGTGGACCGGGATGCCGCCGCCGAAGGCGACCATCCCGCCCGCGGTGTGCTCCAGGCCGTAGAGCTCGGCGCCCGGCTGCACCAGCGGCGTCAGCGCGGCGGTCGGCAGGTCCATCAGGATCGAGGTGCGCGCCTTGCGCTGGGCGATGTCGATGCTCGCGCGGATCGCGCCGTCCTGGCGGGCGAAGGCCAGCAGATGACCGCCGTCGTCGACGACCGCGACGTTCATCGGCTGGCCGATCTCGGTCGCCTTCGCCAGTCCGGCGGCCAGCGCCTTCTCGGCGTCCTGGAGGGTCAGTCGTGCCATCCGGGCCTCACTCCTCGTCGAGTCGGGCGACCCGGTCCGTACCGGGTACGTCGACGACGCTAGGAGCGCGGGGACCCGCGAGGTATGAGGACTCTCCCTACCTCACCCCCACCCCCACACCCTCCGGGGAGGGCCGTCCGGCCCAGCCGTCCGGCACGGACGCCTCGATCGTGCGGGGTGACCGTGTGGGGTACCGGAACGCCCTCGCCCAGGGGATCCGCGGCGGGTGGCCGGGCGTGCTCGGGGAGCCGGGGATGCTCAGGTGGCCGCGCCGAAGCGGGCGAGCATGGTCCGGTTGCGGGCGCCGGTCTTGCGCAGCACCGCGCCGACGTGCTTCTCCACCGTCTTGACCGAGATGGCCAGCCGGGTGGCGATCTGCTTGTCCGCCAGGCCCTGCTCGACGAGCGCGCGGACCTCCCGTTCGCGCAGGGTCAGCAGGTGCTGGCCGCGGGCCGGCTGCAGGCCCGTGGGGGGCGCCGCGAGCGGGCCGGCCGCGTACGGGGTGGGTGGGTCGGGCCAGCAGGCCCGCACCCGCGTCCCCCAGCCCGGGACGCTGTCGATCTCCAGCCGGCCACCCGCGGCGCGCACGGTGGACTCGACCCGGTCCAGCCCGGACCGGGGCGCGGTGACGGGGTCGAAGCCGCGGCCGTCGTCGTCGACGAGCAGGCGGACCTCGCCCGCCTCGAACGCCAGCCCCACCCGCACCGTGCCCGCGCCGGAGTGGAGCACCGCGTTGTCGAGCAGCAGCCGCGCGACCTCGCGCACCCCGGTCGCGACGACCGGGTCCGGCACCCGCTCGGTGCCCAGGGTGACGACGCCGCCCCGGGCCCCGAGCGCGCGCAGGGCACGGTCCAGCTCGGCCCGCAGCTCGGGGAGCAGCCGGTGCCCGGCGTCCGCGGTCGCAGCGACCGGGGCCTCGGTGAGCAGCCGTGCCGCCATCACCGCGACGGCGGCCTGTGCGGCGAATCCCTCGACCGCGGCGACGTCGCTGGCGGAGAAGGATCCACCCCCACCGAAAGCACAGGCCCCGAGCAGTTCGTCGTCCCACCAGAGGGGGGTGCCGAGCACGTCCGACCTGCCGGGGCCGTCCCCCTCCATCAGGAGGGTGCGCGGTTCCCGGACCAGCCGGGCCAACACGTCGTCGACCGGGGGCAGGGGCTCGCGGTGGACCACCGGCGCCCGGTCACCGAGCAGCGTCACGGCCCCGCCACCTCCGCCGAGGCGCTGGGTGGTGCGCCGGACGAGGTCGTCGAGGAGCGGCGTCACACCCCGGTCCTGCACCGCACCGTGAGCGAGGATCACCCGGTCCTCCCGGTATCCATCTTGCATCTATGCCGTGTCCTTGGGGATGAACGGTAGGGACGTCGACCGGGGCGGGCAAGCCTCTCGGATCCGGGGCGGGCGCGGTCAGGCATGATTCGGACGTGGACGACGGGTCACGGGCGGGCGGGACCGCCGCCGAACGGGCGTACCGGTTCACCAAGGCCGGCATCCTCGACGGGACCCTGCCCGCGGGCGAGCTGATCAGCGAGGGCCAGGTCGCGCGGCCGCTGCAGCTGAGCCGGACCCCGGTCCGCGAGGCGTTCCTGCAGCTGCAGGCCGAGGGGCTGCTGAAGCTCTTCCCGAAGCGCGGCGCGCTGGTCGTGCCGGTCTCCCCCGGCGAGGTGGACGCCGTGGTCGAGGCCCGGGACGTGATCGAGTCGCACGCGATCGCCACCGTCGTCGGAGTCGACGACGAGACCCTCGCCCACATCGCCGCCGCGATGGACGCCGCGATCGAGGACCAGCTCGCCGCCGTCGCCTCCCGCGACGAGCTCGCCTTCGTCGAGGCCGACCGGGCGTTCCACACCGTGCTGGTGCGGGCCGGGTGCCGCAGCATCCTGCTGGAGGTCTACGGCTCGCTGCGCGACCGGCAGCTGCGGATGAACATGGGCGCCCTCGGCGGGCGCTTCCCCGGCCGCGCCGAGCGCCTGGTCTCGGAGCACCGGCAGCTGCTCGCCGGGCTGCGCGCCCGCGACACCGAGGCGGCGGTGGCCGTGCTGCGGGGGCACCTGGCCGGCACCCGGGCGTCGGTGCTGGGCACTCCCCCGGTGAGCGTGTGACCCGGCGGGCTCAGCCCCACAGCACCCGCACGACGACCGTCCGGCTGGCGCGGTCGTGCCAGCCGCGGCCGTCGGCGTCGCGCAGGAACGGCGGCAGCACCACCGCGATCATCGCGGTGCGCAGCAGCGCCCGCGGCACGCCGACGTGGGTCGCCATGTCGGTGCGCGCGACGCGCATGCCGAGTGCGAGGTGCCCCGGCGCGGTGCCGAGCACCGACACGGTCAGCGCGGTGATCACGAACCAGGTCCCGAGGACCCACCAGCCGAACTCCGGGGAGCCGAGCGCGTCGACCCCGGCGACCAGCAGCACGAGCAGGTAGGCCAGGAACCAGTCGAGGACGACGCCGGCGATCCGGCGCCCGAACCCGGCGACCGAGTAGTGGCCGGTCGCGGGCAGCCCGAAGCGCTCGCCGGGGTGTCCGGCAGAGGCGGAACCTCCTGCGGATGAACCGGGGAGCCAGGACTCGATCCAACGGGCCATGCTCTCTAGCGTAGGCGGCGTAACCGCAGCACCGAGCGGGACCGGACCGGACACCGATGACGAACGTGATCGATCTCGCGGTCGGGTCAGTTAACGTCGGTGAAACAGATGAGTGATGGGTGAGCAACACGCCGCTCCTACCGTCACCCACGATCTCCACCAGCGAATGAAGGAGCCCGAGAGAGTGTTCAGCAACGCCGAAGAGGTACTCAAGTACATCTCGGACGAGAAGGTCGAGTACGTCGACATCAGGTTCTGCGACCTGCCCGGCGTCATGCAGCACCTCACCGTCCCCGCCAAGACGGCCGGCGACCTCCTGGAGAACGGCGCCGCCTTCGACGGCTCCTCCGTCCGCGGTTTCCAGGCGATCAACGAGTCCGACATGGCGCTGTTCCCGGACACCACCACCGCGCGCGTCGACCCGTTCCGCAAGCACAAGACGCTGAACATCAACTTCTTCGTCCACGACCCGATCACCGGTGAGCCGTACTCCCGGGACCCGCGGAACGTGGCCCGCAAGGCGCAGGAGTACCTGGCCGCGTCCGGCATCGCCGACACCGCCTACATGGCGCCCGAGGCGGAGTTCTACGTCTTCGACTCGATCCGGTTCGGCACCGACCCGCACCAGGCCTACCACCACATCGACTCCGCGGAGGGCTGGTGGAACACCGGCCGCGAGGAGGTCGGGGGCAACCTGGGCTACAAGGTCAACTACAAGGGCGGCTACTTCCCCGTCCCGCCGGTCGACCACTACGCCGACCTGCGCGCCGACATCGTCACCGCGATGCAGGCGTCGGGCTTCGAGGTGGAGCGCGAGCACCACGAGGTCGGCACCGCCGGCCAGGCCGAGATCAACTATAAGTTCGACACGCTGCTGCGTGCGGCCGACGACGTCATGCTCTTCAAGTACCTGGTGAAGAACGTGGCGTGGCAGAACGGCAAGACCGCCACCTTCATGCCGAAGCCGCTGTTCGGCGACAACGGCTCGGGCATGCACGTGCACTCGTCGCTGTGGAAGGACGGCCAGCCGCTGTTCCACGACGAGTCCGGCTACGGCGGCCTGTCCGACACCGCCCGCTACTACATCGGCGGCCTGCTGCACCACGCGCCGTCGCTGCTGGCGTTCACCAACCCGACGGTGAACTCCTACCACCGCCTGGTCCCGGGCTTCGAGGCGCCGGTCAACCTGGTCTACTCCGCGCGCAACCGCTCGGCCTGCATCCGGATCCCGCTGACCGGTGACAGCCCGAAGGCCAAGCGCGTCGAGTTCCGCTGCCCCGACTCGTCGGGCAACCCGTACCTGGCGTTCTCGGCGATCCTGATGGCCGGTCTCGACGGCATCAAGAACAAGATCGAGCCGCCGGCGCCGATCGACAAGGACCTCTATGAGCTCCCGCCCGAGGAGGCCAAGGACATCGCGCAGGTCCCGTCCTCGCTGGGTGCGGTCATCGACAAGCTCGAGGCCGACCACGACTACCTGCTCGAGGGCGGCGTGTTCACCCCGGACCTGATCGAGACCTGGATCTCCTACAAGCGGGAGAACGAGATCGACCCGCTGCGGCTGCGCCCGCACCCGTACGAGTTCGCCCTGTACTACGACGTGTGACCGACCATGGCGCCCGACCTGGTGACACAGGGTCGGGCGCCATGATCAGGCCCTCACCAGGCCCGTCCAACGTCCACACGACCGGCCCGTTCTCCCCTGGCTGCTCCGGGGTGGACGGGCCGTCGTCGTGCCCGGCCGCCAGGACGGTGGCCACCGACGACGTGTTCGTCGGCGGGGACACCTAGACGGTCGACCCGATCGCCTCGATGACGGATTCGACGGCGGGCGTGGCGGCACCAGGTAGCCGAGCCACGAGCACCCGACGAACCTCGGGCGCAGCACCCTGGACATCCACGGTGATCACACCCGCAGGTATGACGGACGACAGTCCCTCCGGGATCGTGGTGACCCCGAAACCACCCGCGACCAGTTGCAACTTGGTCGACCAGTCGTGGGCGCGGTGGACGATGCGTGCCCGCCCGGGCAGCCCCGGCCAGACACCGAGCAGCGGCTCGGCACTCGAGGACGGGGTGACGATCCACGACGCGTCGAGCAGCTCGTCGACATGCACCGAGGTTCGCCCCGCGAACGCGCCGGTGGCCGGAACCGCCAGGCGGAGCTCGATGTCCTGGACCGCGGTGACGTGCAGGCGAGGCGACTCACCGTCCGGCGGACGGTAGGGCGGGCGCGCCGTGAGCACGGCGACGTCCAGCGACCCGGCACGCAGTGCCCGCGCCAGACCGGGTGTGGTGCCGTCGCGTGTGTGGACCCGGATCCCGGGCGCCGTCTCGGCCAGACGCCTCAACAGGGCGGGCAGCATCATCAGCCCGGCGCCCGGAACCAACCCGAGCCTGACCAGCTCGGTCGGCGGAGCCTCGCCGGTCAGGTCGCGTTCTGCCTCGTCCACCGAATCCAGGATCGCCCGTGCGTGGCGCAGCAGCGTCATCCCGGCCCGGGTGAGCCGCACCCCGTCGGTGCGCCGCTCGAACAGCGTGGCGCCGACGCTGCGCTCGATCGCCGCCGCCTGACGTGAGACCGCGGACTGGGTGTAGCCCAGCTGAGCTGCGGCGGCGGTGAAGCTGCCCGACTCGGCGATCCGACACAGCACCCGCAGCCCCACGCTCGACAAGTCCATGCTGACTACGCATACCAGATGTGCTCGATCGTCGCTTCCTGCATGCCCTGCGTCGCCCTAACGTGTCCGACGAGAGAGAGGACATTCCATGCGCGCAGCGACACTGACCGCTTTCGGCTCCCCGTTCGTCGTCCACGACGTCCCTGATCCACAAGCCGGCGACGGCGAGGTCCTGGTGCAGGTGCTGGCGACCTGTGTGCTCCCGTACGCCTCCGAGGTCTTCGACGGAACGCGGCGCTACCCCCTCGAACCACCCGTCGTACCGGGACTCGGCGGAATCGGCCGCCTGGTCGAGGTGGGACCCGACGCGACCAGGCTGCGGGCGGGAGATCTCGTCTGGTGTGACCCGACGGTCCGCGCACGCGACGACGCCCTGACACCGGACATCATGCTGCAGGGGTGGAGCTCTCGTGGCGACGGCGGCGCGCGACTGGCCCGGCATCTGCACGACGGCCCGTTCGCCGAGCTCATGCGCGTCCCCACCGAGAACGTGCATCTCCTGCCCGGCACGGCCACGGACGACCCCGCCCGTTGGTCCGCACTGGGCATCCATCTCATCCCCTACGGCGGCCTCCTGGCCGGCGGACTGTCAGCCGGGGAGACGGTGCTGGTCAGCGGGGCCACCGGCAACCTCGGCAGCAGCGCGGTCGCCGTCGCACTGGCGATGGGCGCCGGTCACGTGGTCGCACCGGGCCGAAATCGGGCTGCGCTCGACCTGCTCGCCGAACGGTTCGGCGGGCGGGTCAGCCCGGTCGAGCTCAGCGGGGACGAGACCGCCGACCGCGCGACGATGGTCCTGGCGGCGGACCGACCGATCGACATGGTTCTCGACCTCCTGCCGCCCCAGGCACCCAGCTCGACCGCACGTGCGGCGGCCATGACCGTTCGTGAACACGGGCGAGTCGTGCTGATGGGGGGCGTCGGCATGCTCGGCGGAGCGGACTTCGCGCTCCCCTACCCCTGGATCATGCGAAACTCGGTCACCGTGCGGGGCCAATGGATGTATCCGCGCACCGCGAACGTCGGCCTGATCCGGCTCGTCGCGACCGGGGCCCTCGAACTCACCCACGAACGCGTCACACGCTTCGGGCTCGACCGGGTCGACGACGCCGTCGCCCACGCGGCCGCACACGGTGGCCCCTTCGACCGCACCGTCCTCGTCCCGTCGATGTGAGGACTGCTGCTCCGGATGTGCGAGCCCGGGCCGTTCGTGCGGGGAGGGGACTGGTCACCTACCGGTCGCGGTTCCCCGTGCTGCGCTGACGTGACGTGTGACGTCTCCCGACGACATGTGGAGTTGAGCCGCTGGGGCTCTTCCCGGATCAGGGCGCAGTGCTCGCGCTCACGGCGCTGCGGTGGGCCAGGACTTCGTCCATGTGGTCCTGGGCCCACAGTCGCAGACCACGAGTCAGGTCGAGCAGTGAGCCCCCGAGTTCGGTCAGTGCGTACTCGACGGTGACGGGAACGGTCGGGGTCACCGTGCGGGTGACCAGACCGTCGGCTTCGAGGCTGCGGAGGGTCTGGGGGAGCATCTTCTGACTGACCCCGGCCAGCAGGCGGGCGAGTTCCGAGTAGCGCATCGTGCGCGAGCGCGGGCCGTCGCCGCCATCCGCCTCATCCCCGAGGGCGCAGAGGACGAGCACGACCCACTTGTTGGAGAGCCTGTCGAGCAGCTGCCGGCTGGGACACGTAGCAAAGAAGGCGTTGTACTCCGCTTTCGCCTGCGCCCGCTGCGCTGCCTTCGTCGTCACCATGGCGTCCAACCTTGCCTTGTCGGTGAGTTACGCACTCGTAAGTGCCTACTTCGAGGCTTATTCAGGGCCGCCTGGCGGGCTACCTCGCTGCGGTCCCGACCTGGAGAAACACCGCACTTCATGATCACCCTGAATAAGTCTCTTCCTGTTGGGAAGTTGCGCACTGATACTGGACGACGGTGGCACGAGACGCCACCCCCAACCGAAGACGAGAGGCACTCCATGGCTCACCCTTCCCTTCCCGGCGGTACATGGGACCTGGGCGGGACGCCCATCACCCGCTTCGGATACGGCGCCATGCAACTGGCCGGCCCCTGGGTGATGGGGCCACCGGCCGATCACGATGGCGGGGTGGCGGTGCTCCGCACCGCTGTGGCGGCAGGTATCACCCACATCGACACCAGCGGCGCCTACGGACCGCGCTTCACGAACGAGCTGATCGCTGAGGCCCTGCATCCCTATCCTGAGTCGCTGCTCATCGCCACCAAGGTCGGTGCGAGACGTGACGAACAGGGCGGTTGGCCGACTGCGCGACGCCCCGACGACCTGCGCCGACAGGTCCAGGAGAACCTTGAGTCCCTCAAGGTCGACGTCCTCGACCTGGTCAACATGCGCATGGGCGATGCCAACGGCCCCCAGCCGGGATCGATCGCGGAGGCGTTCGGCACACTGCTCGAGCTCCAGGAGGAGGGCCTGATCCGACACCTCGGGGTCAGCAATGTCACCACCGAGCAGGTCGCGGAGGCGCGCAGCATCGGCGAGATCGTGTGCGTGCAGAACATGTACAACCTGGCCCACCGGCACGACGACCAACTGATCGACCAGCTCGCCGCGGACGACATCGCCTACGTGCCGTTCTTCCCACTCGGAGGCTTCACCCCACTGCAGTCCCAGGCACTGTCCACTGTCGCCTCCCGACTGGACTCGACCCCGATGTCGGTCGCTCTGGCGTGGCTGCTGCAGCGCTCGCCCAACGTGCTGCTCATCCCCGGGACCTCCTCGGTCGCGCACCTGCGGGAGAACATCGCCGGAGCCAACCTCTCGCTGTCGGAGCGGGACCTCGCCGAGCTGGACAGCATCGGCCGCTGAGCAGGGCATCGCTCGAGCCGGACGAGGAGTGTTCGGTTCAGCCCGGGGCCCGATCACTCCTACGACGTGTGCTCCGCACCTGAACCAGGTCACGCCGAGGCCCGGCCCCGTGAGGGAGCCGGGCCTCGGTGCGTGCGGCCCGGTGTGCGACCGGTCGGCGGGCCGCCTCGTCGGAGGCGTTCGAGACGTCAGAGACGTTCGACGCGGTCGGCCTGCGGACCCCGGTCGCTCTGGCGCACCGCGTACCGGACCCGGTCGCCCTTCTGCAGCGCCTCAGCGTCCCGGATCACGGACACGTGGACGAACAGGTCGTCCCCGCCGGCGTCCGGGGAGATGAACCCGAAGCCACGCTCCTCGTCGTAGCGCACGACGACGCCCTCGCCGCCCCGTGCCGGAACGTCCCGCGACGCCGGTCCGGCGGCGGGAGCGGGCCGGCGCGGCGTCGTGGGCTCGCCGCTGCGGACCAGGTGCACGTCACGGGCCTGGGGGCCCTTCTCCGCCTGGGCCACCTCGAAGGCGATGCGGTCGCCCTCCGCGAGCCAGGTCAGTCCCTCGGCCAGTGCCCTGGCGTGGACGAAGACGTCCTCGTCGCCGGAGTCGGGGGTGACGAAGCCGAAGCCCTTGCCCTCGTCGTACCAGGTCACCGTCCCGTCGGCGCCGTCGTCGCCGTCCGCCCCGCCGTTCGCGGCGGGCAGGCCCGCCCCCTCCCCCAGCGGAATCACGTGCCCGGCCTGTGGGCCGCGCTCACCCTCGACGATCAGGAAGGCCACCCGCTGGCCCTCGGCGACCACGCCGCCGGTCACGATGGCGGAGCTGTGCACGAAGATGTCGGCGCCGCCGCCGCCGTCCGGCGTCGCGAAGCCGTAGCCCTTGGCCGGCTCGTACCAGCTGACGGTGCCGAGCAGGCCCACGGCGCTGCCGGCGGCCGCGTCGGCGGTGACCCGGACGCGCAGCGCCTGGGGGCCGCGGTCGTTCTCGCCGAGCTCGAACTCCACGGCCTGGCCCTCGCGGAGCACGGGTGCGCCGCCGCCCCCGACGATCTCCGAGGCGTGCACGAACACGTCCGGCGAACCGTCCTCGGGGGCGAGGAAGCCGAAACCCCGTTCGGCGTCGAACCAGCGGACGGTCCCGTGCGGCATGAAGAGCTCCAGATCGGAAGGTCGGATACCGGCCCAGTCTCCCCGACGGCCCTCGCGGTGCGACGGGCCGGGCCCACGAAGAGGCGGGACGAGTCAGCCTCCGACACGCAGGTGCTGAGATGTCGCACTGGCCGGCGCCTGCCCATGGGAACCAGCGCGCTGCTCGGCCTCACGATGACACCAAGCGCCCCTCCGGCCGCCTGGTGCGCAGTGGCGGCGGACGAGTCGGCCACGCATCGGAGGACGCCTGTACAACAAGCTCCGGGCGGACACTGAACGCACCGCGGCAGATTCGACTACCGAGCATCACTCTGAGGTCACCAGGAACTGCAGAAGGAGCTGGGTTCACCCCAACGGTGGCCTGAAGCCGACCCGGCCGCTCGATCCCGAACAGGAACTCCGGGAACACGTGCAGGGACCCTCTCAGCACACAATAGGTCCACCGAAAGATGTGCTGGTCTCATCCGCGTCAGCGACACGAGGCATCTTGAGGCTTATTCAGGGTGATCATGAAGTGCGGTGTTTCTCCAGGTCGGGACCGCAGCGAGGTAGCCCGCCAGGCGGCCCTGAATAAGCCTCCTTGTAGGACGCCTGCTCGCCTGGATTCTGCATGGAGGCTTATTCAGGGTGATCATGAAGTGCGGTGTTTCTCCAGGTCGGGACCGCAGCGAGGTAGCCCGCCAGGCGGCCCTGAATAAGCCTCATGAAGCACTGGCTGCCAGGTGCAAAACGCACATCGACACGGGCCCGGCGGCAATCACCAACGGCCTTGCCGTCATGGCTGGTCGACGACACCGCCAGTGCGGCCGGTAGCAGCTTCGGCTGTCGTGGCACCGATCGCACGCCCCGAGTGATCAAGCGGATACAGCTCAGCGCCGCCCGATCCGGAGATCGGGCGGCGCTGGAGGCGTGGTGCAGAGCTAGATCAGCGACCGACCTTCTTGCGACCCGTGATGGCGTTGTAGATGACCAGAACGATGATCGCACCGATCACCGAGCCGAAGATGCCCCCGATCGAGAAGCTCATGAACTGGCCAGCGCCACCGCTGGAGATGAGCGACCAGAGCAGCCCACCGACGAGCGAGCCGACGATACCGAGGACGATCGTGGGGAGGATGCCCATCTTGTCGTTGCCGGGGACGATGGCGCGAGCCAGGAAACCGGCGATCAGACCGACGACGATGGCGATGAGAATGGTCCAGAGCATGGTGTGTCTCCTCTGTGCGGCGTGTGGAACGAGCAGCGGTCTGGCGTACCGGACCAAGCTGACACCGAGTGACCCGTAGGGCTCGCGGCGAAACGTCCCCAATGGTCACCGTTCGGACGCGATCAGAGGACGAGAGGACCTCAGTCAGCTCCGACTGCTCCGAACGGCACCGTGGAGACGCCCGGTGCCGCCGGTGTACACCCGTCGCCACCACGCAGTTCCCGATGTCGTGTAGGATGTCGACGACGCTAACCACCGACGGTCACGGGAACATCGCGGAACACCCCTGCCCCACCATCAGGTGCCGGAGTTCCCACGGTCGGGGTCCTCCCCGATGTGCACGCGTCACGCGACCGGCACGACCGGGCCGGCGACACCCGCTCGTGGTCAGGGCCGCTCGGAGCATCCCAAACGCGGAATCGGTGCAGCGCTCCTCTCACCGACCGCGTCCGCGGACTCGTTGACAGGAGCGGAACTCGGATGCTTGACTCAGACCTACCGTGTTCCAGGTCACACGGAGTGCGGGCCACACCGGCCCACCCACTCCGTTCGATGACATCGACCGGGTGTCCAAGGAACGGCACCGGCCACGCGCACACCGCAGCCTCGCTCCGTGCCCTCCGGGGCGACCACGCACGTGCACGATCCTTCCTCGGCGGCAGGATCGTGTCCCCTCCGCGTCCCCGGGTTGACCTCGTCGCCCGGGGGCGCGGCACATTGAGGGACTCGTGGGAACAGCCCGCGGGGACTACTCGGCGCCGGTGACCGCGACCAGGCCGGCGGCCTCGATCCCCGCGACGGCGGCCGCCTCGTCGTTCAGCGAGGCGTCACCGGTCACGCCGACGGCACCCAGCAGCGTGCCATCGGCGTCCTTGACGAAGACCCCGCCGGGCACGGAGAGAATCTTGCCGCCGGCGAGGTTCGCCACCGAGGTGAAGAACTCCGGGGAGTCCGCGGCGCGCGCGGCGATCGCGCGGTTGGTCATGCCGAGGGCGAGCACCCCGCTGGCCTTGCCGACGGCGAGGTCGGGACGCAGGAAGCCCGAACCGTCCTGGCGGGCCAGCGCGACGATCGCGCCGCCCGGGTCGAGCGCGGCGACCGTGAGCGGGTTGAAGCCCTGCTCGGTGCCGTGGGCCAGGGCAGCGGCGGTGATGGTCTGGGCCTGCTCGAGGGAGATGGTCATGCCGGGAACCCTGCCATCACCCCGGGCGACGGTCAGCGCCGGGTGAGGCCGACCAGCGGGATCCTGCGGTCGGTCCGGCGCTCGTAGTCGGCGAAGCCGCCGTTGTTCTCCTTGATCCACGTCCAGACGCGGTCGCGGTCGGCGTCGTCGAGCTCGGCCGCGTGCACCTGGACGGTCTCGACCACACCGTGACCGTCGGAGATCTCGGCGATCACGTCGGGGTGGGCGAGCAGGTTGTGGAACCAGGCGGGGTGCTTCGGAGCGCCCGCCGCGGAGGCGACGACGACCCAGCGGTCGCCGTCGGCGAACCAGCGCAGCGGCGCGATGCGCTCGGTGCCGCTCTTCGCGCCGATGTGGTGGAGCAGGATCATCGGGAGCCCGGTGAACGGCTCCCCGACCCGGCCGTCGTTCTCGCGGAACTCGCGGATCACCCTGGTGTTGAAGTCCTCTGCCATGACCCCATGCTGTCAGGCCGGCGCCCCGCCGGGGGCGAACACGACCCAGCACGCGGCGAGCGTGGCGGCGACCGCGAGGAGGACGAACAGTGCCGCCCACGCCCCGCCGCCGAGCGGGGTGAGCTCGGCGAGGCGGTCTGCGTCGGAGTGCCGCAGCCTGCCCCCGCGACGACCCCGGCGCAGCTCCAGGCAGGCCTTCACCCCACCGAACAGCAGGAACCAGGTCAGCGCGGCGGCGAACCCGGTGCGCAGGTCGGCCGGGGCGCGCAGCGCGACGAGCACGAGCACCGCCCCGGTGGCGACGACGGCCAGCCCGCCGTAGAGGTTGCGGATCTGCAGCAGCGTCGCCGCGAGCAGCACCACGGCGATCCACAGCATCGCCTGCGCGGCGTCGGCGGCGACCAGGACCGCGCCGCCGAGGCCGAGCAGCGGAGGGAAGACGTACCCGGCGAAGAACATCGCGACCACGCCGGGCCCACGCCCGGCGCCGGTGGAGTGCGTGACCCCGGAGGAGTCGGCGTGCAGCCGGATCCCGGCCAGACCCCGCCCGACCAGCACCGCGACGAGTGCGTGCCCGCCCTCGTGGGCGATCGTGACCGCGGTCCGCGTCAGCCGCCAGGTCGGCCGCCACGCGACGACCACCAGTGCCAGCAGCGCGGCCAGCAGCGACGCCGGCCGGGCCGCGACGAGCTCGTACCCGCGGGTGATCACGTCCAGGTCTGCCACGGCCCCAGTGAACCAGCGGGGTCCGGTCAGACCGCGCCGAGGATCTCCTCGACCGCCGCCAGCGCCGAGTCGGTGTCCTCGGCCAGGTACATGAGGTCGACGAAGGCGTGGTCGACGTCGGTGTCGGTGCCGACCCGGCGCACCAGCGCGGCCGCGTCGGCGGCGGTCTCCCCCGGCTTCGGGTTCACCCGCAGCACCGCGCCGACCGCGTCGGCGGGGCGGCCCGCCTCGGCCGCCGCGGCGCGCAGGTCCGCCCAGGGCGCCGAGACCGCGGCGTCGAGGTCGGTGACGTCGGAGGTGACGACCGGCAGGAACCCGTCGGCCCGTTCGGCGATCCGCCGCCGCGCCCGGGGGCTGAACCCGGCGAGGTAGACCGGCACGTGCTGCGGCCTGGCGTGCACGTGCGACGGTGCGACGCTCGCGAAGCGGCCGGTGAACTCCACCGGGTCGTCGTGCCACCAGGCGTCGAACAGGTCGAGGGTCTCGTCGAGCCGGGCGCCGCGCTCGCGCATCGGGACACCCACGGCGTCGTACTCCTCGGGCGACCAGCCTGTGCCGAGCCCCAGCAGCAGCCGGCCGCCGGACAGGTTGTCGATCGTCGCCGCCTGCCGGGCCAGCAGCGCCGCCGGGTACCAGGGTGCGTTGAGCGTGCTGGTACCGAGCTGCACCCGCTCGGTGACCGCGGCCGCAGCGGTCAGCAGCGCCAGCGGGTCGTGCGCGGCGGTGAACTGCTCGGGCACGCTGCCCGGGCCGCCGGGCCCGCCGCCGTAGCCGACCGTCGGGTCGACGGCCACCAGCAGCCGGTCGCCGGCCCACAGGCTCGCCGCGCCGCGCTCCTCGGCGCCCGCGGCGAACCGCATGGTCCCGTCCACGTGGGCAGCGGCCGCACCGAACTGCGGGATCCCGAATCCGATTCGCACTTGACCTCCAGTCGCTGGAACCCCCGAGGCTGTACCCCGTGACCGCACCACGTACCGATGACCACCTTGTCACGCTGACGATCGGGCAGCTCGCCCGGCGCAGCGAGGTTCCCGTGCGCACGCTCCGCTTCTGGTCCGACGAGGGGCTCGTCCCCGCCGACCGCAACGGCGCGGGCCACCGGGTCTACGGACCGGCCGCGGTCGCACGGCTCGATCTCGTGCGCACCCTGCGCGAGCTCGGGCTGGGCCTGGACGACGTGCGCGCCGTGCTGTCCCGCCGACGGGGGGTCGGCGAGATCGCGGCGGCACACGTCCGGGCCCTGGACGACCGGATCCGGGAGCTGCGGACGCAACGCGCGGTGTGCACGTTGCTGGCCCGCACCGGAGACGGCGACACCCCACCCGACGAACGGAGCGTGACCCTGATGAACGACCTCGCCCGGCTGTCCGCGGCCCAGCGGCAGCACCTGATCGACGACTTCGTGAACGAGGCCTTCGCCGGCGTCGACGCCGACGCGCCCGGCGCGGGCATCGCCACCGCGATGCGGTCGATGCCGGCGGAGCTGCCCGACGACCCGACCCCCGAGCAGGTCGGGGCCTGGGTGGAGCTGGCCGAGCTCGTCGGCGACCCGGGCTTCCGGGCCCGCTGCCGGGAGATGGCCGTCGCCGGCGCCACCGTCTCCGAGCACCGCGAGCGGCAGGCCGACCCGGCCGCGGTGGCCGAACACGCCGGCGGCGCACTCGCCGCGGGGGTCGACCCGGCCTCCCCCGCGGCGGCCGTGGCGCTGGAGCGGATCCCCGGCGTCGCCGGGCTCTCGGTGGCCGATCGGGCCGCCCGGGCGGACACGGTCGACCTTTTCGCCGACCGCCGCGTCGAGCGCTACTGGACGCTGCTCGGTGTCCTCAACGGGTGGCCGGCCCGGGAGCCGACGATCCCGGCGTTCGAGTGGTTCGCCGCCGCCCTGCGCGCCGCACCGGTCGGTCAGTCCTCGGACCAGCCGTAGAACACCCGCTCGACGACGGCGCGGGCCCGCCGCGTGACGCGCTTGTAGTCGTCGAGGAACTCCCCCGGGTCGCCGCCCGCCGGGTACCCGAGCGCGACGGCGACGGCGGCCAGCTCACGCCCCGAACGCGGGAGCTGGTCGCCGGGCTTGCCCTTCACCAGCATGATCGCGTTGCGGGCCGCGGCGGCGGTGCGCCAGCCCTCCTCCAGCTCGGCGGCGTCCTCGGCGCCGATCAGACCGGCCTCCGCGGCCTCGTGCAGCCCCTCCAGCGTCGAGGGGGTGCGCAGCTCGGGGATGTCGCCCGCGTGCTGGAGCTGCAGCAGCTGCACCGTCCACTCGACGTCGGCGAGCCCGCCCAGGCCCAGCTTCGTGTGGGTGGAGCGGTCCGCGCCACGGGGCAACCGCTCGGCGTCGACCCGGGCCTTGATCCGCCGGATCTCCGACACCGACGCCGCCGACAGCCCGTCCGCCGGGTAACGGATCGGGTCGACCAGCGCGGTGAACTCGCGGCCCAGCGTCCGGTCCCCCGCGATCGGCCGGGCCCGCAGCAGCGCCTGGGCCTCCCACACCTCGCCCCAGCGGGCGTAGTACTCGCGGTAGGAGGCCAGGGTGCGCACCATCGGCCCGGAGCGACCCTCCGGGCGCAGGTCCGCGTCGACCGGCAGCGCGGGGTCCGGGCTCGGCGAGCCCAGCAGCCGTCGCACCCGTTCGACGACGCGGGTCGCCCACCGCACCGCGGTGTGGTCGTCGACCCCCTCGGCCGGCGCGCAGACGAACATGACGTCGGCATCGCTGCCGTAGCTCGACTCCCCACCGCCGAGACGGCCCATCCCGATCACCGCCAGGGCGGCCGGGCGCTCGGTCTCGGCGCGGAGCACCGCGTCCAGGGTCGCGGCCAGCACCGCCTCGTTCACCGAGTTCAGCGCCGTGCAGACGGCGTCGACCGGCAGCAGGCCGAGCAGGTCGGCGCAGGCGACCCGCAGCATCTCGTGCCGGCGGTAGGACCGCGCCGACGCCACCGCGATCTCCGGTGTGGCCTGCCGGGCCACGGTGGTGCGCAGCGCCATCGACACCTCGGCCGGGTCCCGGGTCAGCTCCGGGCTCTGCACCCCCGAGGAGATGGCGAGCATCCGCAGCACCTCCGGAGCCCGGGCCAGCAGGTCCGGGACCAGCGCCGAGGTGCCGAGCAGGGTCATCAGGCGCTGCGCGACCGCGCCCTCGTCGCGCAGCAGCCGCAAGTACCAGGGGGTGTCGGCGAGCGCCTCGGACACCCGCCGGTAGGCGAGCAGGCCGCGGTCGGGGTCGGGGCTGGTCGAGAGCGAGTCCAGCAGCACCGGCAGCAGGGCGCGCTGGATCGACGCGGCCCGCGACACCCCGCCGGTGAGCGCCCGCAGGTGCCCCAGCGCCCCCTCCGGCGACGCCCAGCCCAGCGCCTTCATCCGTGCCTTCGCCGCCTCCGGGGTCAGCACGGCGTCGGCGCCGTCGGCGGCCAGCCGGGACACCGCCGACAGCAGCGGCCGGTAGAACAGCTTCTCGTGCAGCCGGGTCACCCGGCGGGCGTTGCGCTGCCACTCGTCGACCAGCACCCCGACGACGTCGCGGCGCCCGTCCGGGCGGATCCGCGCGGCCCTGGCGAGCCAGCGCAGGCCGTCGGTGTCGTCGACGGCCGGGAGCAGGTGGGTGCGACGCAGCTTCTGCAGCTGCAGCCGGTGCTCCAGCAGGCGCAGGAACCGGTAGGACGCGGCGAGGTTGGCTCCGTCGTCGCGGCCGACGTAGCCGCGCTCGGACAGGGCGGCCAGCGCGACCAGGGTGTTGCCCGAGTGCAGGGTGTCGTCGGTCCGGCCGTGCACCAGCTGCAGCAGCTGGACGGCGAACTCGACGTCGCGCAGCCCGCCGCGGCCGAGCTTCAGCTCGCGTTCGCGCTGATCGGAGGGGATGTTCTCGATGACCCGGGCACGCATGGCCTGTACCTCGGCGACGAAGTCGTCGCGGGTGCACGCCTGCCACACCATCGGGTCGAGGGCCTCGACGTAGGAGCGGCCCAGCTCGGGGTCCCCGGCGATCGGACGGGCCTTGAGCAGCACCTGGAACTCCCAGGTCTTGGCCCACCGCCGGTAGTAGGACACGTGCCCGTCCAGGGTCCGCACCAGCGCACCCTGACGGCCCTCGGGGCGCAGGTTCGCGTCGACCTCGAAGCAGGCCTCCCCCGCGACGCGCATGACCCGCGACGCGAGCTTCGTCGCGGCCGGGGTGAGGTCCCCGCCGGGCTCGGCGACGAACACGACGTCGACGTCGGAGACGTAGTTCAGCTCCCGGCCGCCGCACTTGCCCATGCCGATGATCGCGAGACGCAGCTCGTCCGGCGGGTCCTGCTCGGCCGCGGCCACCGCCAGCGACGCCGCCAGCGCGGCCTCGGCGAGGTCGGCGAGCTGGGCCGCGACGTCGTCGACCTCCATCACCGGCAGCTCCGGGTCCCCGACGGCGGCCAGGTCGGCCGAGGCGAGGCCGAGCAGCTCGTCGCGGTAGGCCGTACGCAGCGCGGCGACGGCCTCGGCCCCGGTCAGCGACGCCCGCGCTCCCCCGACCGTCCCCGGCGTCGGCGCATCCGGGTCGGCGCCGACCGCGCGCAGCAGGTTCGCGGTGCGCCGGGCCAGGTCCGGCGGTGGGTCCCCGCGCTCGGCGGTGTCGGCCAGCAGCGGCCAGCGGTCCGGGTGGCGGACGAGGTGGTCGCCCAGCGCCGTCGACGATCCCAGCGTCGCGAACAGCCGCCCGCGCAGCCCCCGGTCGGTGCGCAGCGCCCGGTCGATCGCGGGCCACGGGGCGGTCTGCGCCAGTCGCTCGACCGCGCGCAGCGCGAGGGACTGGTCGGGGCTGCGGGCCAGCGCCCACATGATCTCCTCGCAGCCGGGCACCGGTCCGTCGGTCGCCCACCAGCCCAGACCACGCAGGGTCGTGGCCGCGTCCTCACCGGTGAGGCCGAGCCGGGCCAGCGAGGTCCCCGTGCGACGGTCCATGACCGGTGATCCTGCCCCATCGCGGGCGGCCCTTCCCTCAGGGGCGCTCAGCGGTCAGGCTCGGGGAATGCACGTCCTGATCGTCGGTGGGGGTATCGGAGGACTGACCACGGCCCTCGCGCTGGAGCGGGCCGGGATCGGGTCCACGGTCCTCGAGCAGGGCTCCGGCGCGGGCGAGCTCGGTGTCGGGTTCAACCTGCTGCCGCACGCCGTGCGGGTCCTCGACGGGCTCGGCCTGTCCGCGGAGCTGGCCGAGGTCGGGGTCGCGACCACCGACCTCACCTACGCCCACCGGCTCGGCCGGCCGATCCTGCGCAGGCCCTGCGGGGTGGCGGCCGGGTTCGCGTTCCCGCAGGTCGCCGGGCACCGCGGCCGGGTGCACCGGATGCTCGCCGACGCCGTGCGCGCACGGCTGGGGCCCGACGCGATCCGTACCCGGCACCGGGTCGACGGCGTCGAGCGGTCCGCGGACGGCGTCCTGGTCCGGTTCACCGACGACGCGCTGCCCACCGTGACCGGCGACGTGCTGGTCGGCGCGGACGGCATCCACTCCGCGGTGCGCGCGGGCCTGTTCCCCGACGAGGGACCGCCGCACTGGAACGGGGTGTCGATGTGGCGCGGTGCGACCGACTGGCCGGCGTTCCGCGGGGGCCGCTCGATGGTCGTCGCGGGCGGGAACGCGGCCAAGCTGGTGGTCTACCCGGTCGGCGCCGGAAGCGCCCCGGGGACGGTCCTCACGAACTGGGCGGTGTGCATCGCGACCGGGGCCGACGGCGACCCCGCCCCCCAGCGTCAGGACTGGTCACGGCCCGCCGACCGCGACGAGACCCTCGCCCACGCCCGCCGCTTCCACCTCGACGACGTCGACCACCTCGCGCTGGTCGCGGCGACACCGGAGATCTTCGAGTTCCCGATGTGCGACCGCGACCCGCTGCCGCGCTGGTCGCACGGCCGGGTCACGCTGCTCGGCGACGCCGCGCACCCGATGGTCCCGATGGGCTCCAACGGCGCCGGGCAGGCGATCCTCGACGCCGAGTCCCTCGCCCGGCACCTGGCCGCGGGCGGCGACCCGGTGGCGGCGCTGGCCGCCTACGAGGCCGAGCGGCTGCCGATGACCGCCGACGTCGTGCTCCGCAACCGGGCGGGCGGCCCGGAGCGGGTCATCGACGAGGTCGAGCGCCGCGCGCCCGACGGCTTCGACGACCTCGACGCGGTGATCACGCCCGGGGAGCTGGAGGAGATCTTCGCCGGCTACCACCGGGCGTCGGGCAACACCCGCTGACTAGTCGGCGCCCGGGACGCTGCCCGGGGGCAGGAAGTCGACGTCGTGCAGGGCCGACTGCCGGACGACCTCGGCCGGGTCGGTCAGGTCGTGCAGCCGGTCGAACAGGTGGGCCAGCCGGCCGGCCGGGCTCACCCAGAACAGGGCGCGCGCGTCGCCCTGCTCCTTGTTGTAGTAGGCGTGCGGCAGACCCCTGGGCATGAGGACGGTGTCGCCCGGCCCGGCCTTCTCCCACTGCCCGTCCAGGTAGAGCGTGAACACGCCGTCCAGGACGTGGATGTGCTCGTCCTGGGTGGTGTGCACGTGCGGCGGCACCCCGGTGCCCGGCGGGTCGAGGGTCTCGAAGGCGAAGCTGGTCTCGCTGACCGCCTTCGCCCAGTAGGTGTGGCCCAGCACGTTCCACACCCGCTTGTACTGGCCCTCGCCGGCCCGCGTGATGCCCTTCGGCAGCGGGCCGAGGATGATCTCTTCTTCGTCGAAGCCGCTCACAGGACCGGAAGGTACGTGGCGAGCTCGTGCGGTGTCACGTTCCGGCGGTAGGCGTCCCACTCGGACCGCTTGTTGCGCAGGAAGAAGTCGAACACGTGCTCGCCGAGGTACTCGGCGACGAGCTCGCTCTTCTCCATGACGTCGAGCGCCTCGGTGAGGTTCTGCGGGAGCAGCTCGTAGCCCAGCGCCCGGCGCTCGGTGTCGGTCAGGGCCCACACGTCGTCCTCGGTGGGCGGGGGCAGCTCGTAGCCCTTCTGGATGCCGGTGAGTCCGGCGCCCAGGATGACCGCGTAGGCGAGGTAGGGGTTGCACGCGGAGTCCAGGGTGCGGACCTCCACCCGGCGCGACGACGACTTGCCCGGCGAGTACATCGGGACCCGGACCAGCGCGGAGCGGTTCGCGTGGCCCCAGGACACCGCGGTCGGGGCCTCGCCGCCGGTGATGAGGCGCTTGTAGGAGTTGACCCACTGGTTGGTGACGGCGGTGATCTCCCGGGCGTGCTTGAGCACCCCGGCGACGAACGCCTTGCCGGTCGCGGACAGCTCGTAGGGGTCGTCCGGGTCGTGGAAGGCGTTGTGGTCGCCCTCGAAGAGCGAGAAGTGGGTGTGCATCGCCGAGCCGGGGTGCTCGGAGAACGGCTTGGGCATGAACGAGGCCCGCACGCCCTGGGTGAGCGCGACCTCCTTCACGACGTAGCGGAACGTCATGAGGTTGTCGGCCATGGTCAGCGCGTCGGCGTAGCGCAGGTCGATCTCCTGCTGGCCGGGGCCGCCCTCGTGGTGGGAGAACTCCACCGAGATGCCCATCGACTCCAGCGTCTCGATGGTGTTGCGCCGGAAGTGCGGGGCGACGTCGTGGCTGGCCTGGTCGAAGTAGCCGCCGGAGTCCGCCGGGACGGGCCGGCTGCCGTCGCCGGGCAGGTCGCGGAGCAGGTAGAACTCGATCTCCGGGTGCACGTAGCAGGTGAACCCGGCCTCGCCGGCCTTGTTCAGCGCGCGGGTCAGCACGTGGCGCGGGTCGGCCCAGGACGGCGACCCGTCGGGCATGGCGATGTCGCAGAACATCCGCGCCGAGTAGTGCTCGCCCGAGGCGGTCTCCCAGGGCAGGACCTGGAACGTCGACGGGTCGGGCTTGGCGACCATGTCGGACTCGTAGACGCGCGCGAAACCCTCGATGGCCGAGCCGTCGAAGCCGATGCCCTCGGCGAAGGCGCCCTCCAGCTCGGCCGGGGCCACCGCCACCGACTTGAGGTAGCCGAGCACGTCCGTGAACCAGAGACGGACGAAACGGATGTCGCGTTCCTCGAGCGTGCGGAGCACGAACTCCTGCTGGCGGTCCATGCGGCGGAGCCTAGGAAGCCCGTGTTACACGGATGTTTCGGGAGTGTGCGGCCGACCCGGTCGTGGTCGCCCGCACACCCCCGGCGACGGCCCTCAGCTGGGCGCGAGCGTGCACTCCGCGCCCTGCGGCGGGAGCGTGAGGTTCACCAGATAGTCGATCGCGAGCTTGTCGGTGCACGCGTCACCCTGCAGCGATGCGGTGTGCTGGTTGCCGTTGACCTTGATCAGGCTGCCGTTCAGCTGCTGCGCCAGGTCGACCCCGGCCTGGTACGGCGTGGCCGGGTCACCGGTGACCGACACCACGACGACCGGCGGGAGCCCGTCGACCTTCGGCGTGTGCGGCTCGCTGGTGGGCGGGACCGGCCAGAACGCACACGCGTCGCGGGCGCCGACCGGGCCGCGGCCGGTGGAGCGGAACGGTGCGGCCTCGTCGGCCCGCTTCGCCAGCTCCAGTGCCTCCGACGGCTCCGTGATCGCCGGCTGGTTGACACAGCTGATCGCCTGGAAGGCCTGCAGCATGTTGGAGTAGCGGCCCTGCTCGTCGCGCTCGTAGTAGAGGTCGGCCAGGCGCATCAGCAGGTCGCCGTTGCCGTTCGCGACCTGCGAGATCCCCTGCTGCAGCGCCGGCCACAGCTGGGACACGTACAGCGCCTGGCTGACCCCGGTCTGGGCGTCGGAGAAGCTCAGGATGCGCCCGTCGCCCACCCGCGCGGGCCGGTCGATCAACGGGCGCATGATCGCCTGGAACGCCTGGGTCGCCTTCGCGGGGTCGGTGCCCAGCGGGCAGCCGGGGCGGCTGGTGCAGTCCTTGGCGAAGTTGTCGAACGCGAGCTGGAACCCGGCGTTCTGCTTCACCGTGGAGTCGATGGTCGACTGCGTGGGGTCGATCGCGCCGTCGAGCAGCAGCGCGCGGACGTTCTGCGGGAACGCCTCGGCGTAGGCGGTGCCGAGCTCGGTGCCGTAGGAGAAGCCGGCGTAGGTCATCTTCTGGTCGCCGACGGCGGCCCGCATGACGTCCATGTCCTTCGCGACGTCGCGGGTGCCCACGTTGGCCAGCACGTCGGCGCCGGTGCGCTGGGTGCAGCGCTCGGCGAACTGACGGCTGTCGGCCTCGGCGGCGGCGATCCCGGCGGGCGAGGGGTCGGCGAAGACCTTCGTGCGCTCCTCGTCGTTCTCGGCGTCGGTGAGGCACTGGATCCGCGGCTGGCTGGCTCCGGTGCCGCGCGGGTCGAACCCGACCAGGTCGAACCGGTCGCCCAGGCCGTTGGTGGCCCAGGTGGCGGCCTGGCGCGCGACGAACGAGGTGCCCGAGGCGCCGGGGCCGCCCGGGTCGGCGAACAGCGAGCCGATCTTCGCGCCGGTCGCCTTCTTGCGCAGCAGCGCGATCTGCATGGTCTTCCCGTCGCCGGGCTGCGCGTAGTCCTGCGGGACGGTCACCCGGGTGCAGTCGAACTGCGGGTCGGCGTAGGTCTGCGCGTCGGCCGCGGTGGGGGCGTAGTCGTTGCAGGGCCCCCACTGCAGCTGCTGGTCGTAGAACTGCGCGAGCTCCGGCGGGTTCTGCGCGGCCTGCGACCGGTCACCGGTGCCCGCGTCGGCGCACGCACCGACCAGGACGAGGGTCGCGGCGCCGAGCACGGCGAGCGCGGCCGGGCGCATCCGCCGGCCGGCCGGGGCCGGTGCCTCTGGTCGGTGGGCACGTGGTCGCAACAGCCGAGGGAGCATGACCGTGAGCATGCCACCGACCTCCGACGGTGACCGGTCGCGGGTCACGGCGCGGGTGAGGGTGCCCACACCACGGGGCGGTCCGGGCCCTGCGCTGCCACCCTGGCGTCCGCCATCGACGGCGAACCCGGGGACCCACGACCAGCGTGGGCCTCGAGGCACGGAAGGAGCTCACCGGTGAGCACACAGGAGAGCGGAGAGGTGGCGGCCCCGTACCGGGCGCCCGCGACCCCGCCGAAGCGGACCCGCGTCCACCACCTGCTGCAGTGGAAGCAGGAGGGTCGGCGCTGGCCGATGCTGACCGCCTACGACGTCTACTCCGCCGAGATCTTCGACGACGCCGGCATCCCGGTGCTGCTCGTCGGCGACTCCGCGGGCAACAACGTGTTCGGCCACGACAACACCATCCCGATCACGGTCGACGACCTGATCCCGCTGACCCGGGCCGTGGTGCGCGGCGCCCGCAGCGCGCTCGTCGTCGCCGACCTGCCGTTCGGGAGCTACCAGATCTCCCCCGCGCAGGCGCAGGAGACGGCGTTCCGGTTCATGAAGGAGGGCGGGGCGCACGCGGTCAAGCTCGAGGGCGGTGCGCGGTTCGCGCCGCAGGTCGAGGCGCTCACCGCGTCCGGTGTGCCGGTGATGGGCCACCTCGGGTTCACCCCGCAGAGCGAGCACGCGCTGGGCGGGTTCCGCATCCAGGGCCGCGGCGACGCCGCCGACCGGCTCGTCGAGGACGCGCTGGCCGTGCAGGAGGCGGGCGCGTTCGCCGTCGTGCTGGAGATGGTGCCCGCCGACGTCGCCAAGCGGGTGACCGGGGAGCTGCGCATCCCGACCGTCGGGATCGGCGCGGGACCCGACTGCGACGCCCAGGTGCTCGTCTGGTCGGACATGGCCGGGATGAACCGCGGGAAGGTGCCGCGCTTCGTCAAGAAGTACGCGGAGCTGGGCTCGGCGCTGCACGACGCCGCGGCCGCGTTCGCCGCCGACGTGGCGCACGGCGAGTACCCCGCCGAGGAGCACAGCTACCGCTGAGCCGGACCGGGGCCCCGGCGCGCGTCGCCGGGGCCCCACCGGTCCGCGCCGGTCCGCGCCGGTCCGCGCCGGTCCGCGCCGGTCCGCATCGACCCGCTCCGGCGTGCGGCTCCGCCGTGTCCGCGTCGGCCCGCGGGTCAGCCGGTCCGCGGGTCAGCCGGTCCGCGCCGGCCCGCGGGTCATATGGTCCGCCTCCGCCCACGGGTCGGCCGGACCGCGGGTCAGCCGGTCCCGCGTGGCACCGGGTGCCCGAGCCCCGGGATGCCGCCGCCCGCGCGGTGGCGGGCCAGCATCCGGTCCGCGGGGGTCTCCCGGCGCGCCAGCCGCCGGTCCAGCGACGCCAGCCGCGCGAGGTGGGCGTCGTCGCCGGCCAGTGCCGCGGTCGCGGCGTCGAGGACGGCCTGGGACCCCACCCGGACCGCCGCGTCCGACCAGCCCCGCAGCGCCGAGCGGCGGTGCGCCGCCGCGTCCGGGGTGCGACGACGGCCGGGCAGCGTGTCGTCGCGCAGCAGGCCGGTCAGAAGGCTCAGCAGCGCCGCGGGCAGCTCGGTGCCCACACCCTCGGCGGGCTCCTCCCCCACGACCACCGGGACGGCGTCGAACGCCTTGAACTCGATCCGCCCCACCTCGCCGGGGATGCCCGCGTGCCGCACCAGGCTGGGGTCGGTCGCCAGCAGCGGGGCGCCGGGCGGCAGGTACGCCAGCGCGGCGGGGCGCGGGCCGGTCCGGCGTGCGGTGCGCGCCGACAGCCCGCCCCACGGACGGCCGTCGCGGAACGGTGAGGAGAACGACCACGGCACCAGGTACGGGCTGTAGAAGGTCAGCTTTGCCGCCGCGTCGGCCAGCACACGGGGATCGGTCCCCGACTCCGGGAACGACAGGTTCAGGTCCGGGCCCCAGGTGACCATGTGCAGGTGGGAGGTCCGCTCCTCCGGCGAGGCCGCCATCAGGGCCCGCTCGTGGGCGTTGGGCGGCGGGTCCAGCCGGTAGGCCGACAGCTCGGGGTGGTGGCCGAACGCGACCGGTCGCAGCCCGTGCCGGGCGGCGACCCCGGACAGGGTGACGGCGTCGGCGGCCAGCGCGTCGACGGCGGCCTCGACCGAGTCGTGCACGCAGGTCCGGATCTCGATGCCCTTGGGCTCGAACCGGAGCAGCTCGCCGTCGGGGTCGAGACGCTCGTAGCCCTCGGCGTACCAGCGCTTGCAGCGGATGCCGGCGTCGCCGATCCGCAGGTCCGACTGGTCGTCGGGCAGCTCCGGCAGCTCGTCGACGACGGCCGCGACCTCCGCGTGGGTCAGCGACCGGTGGTCGGCGACCGTCCCGTCGTCCCGCAGCAGCGCGAGCTCGTGCTCGAGCCCGTAGCGCGCCTCGCCCCGCATCGCTGACCCCCGGTCCCCGTCCCGGCACATGACGTTACCGACGCCGGTCCGGGCGCCGGCTGTGATCCGTCCCGTCTGCTCCTCACCCGTTCCGCCCTGGACAACCCCGCGACGAACGGTCAGCCTGGTGATGGCGGCCACGTCCACCAGGTGGCCGGGACCCGGAGCACACGGGAGGCGTCATGAGGCTGGGCCGCAAGATCTCCGAGGGATTCGCCGTGGACCACGAGGCCGACCGGGTGGCCGACGCCCAGGAGCGCCCGCGTCCGGGGCGCACCGTCGAGCCCGAGTTCACCGAGTGGACGCCGGCGCTCGACCAGCCGGCGCACTCGGGGTCCCGCGAGGACTGACCGGGTGCGCGGGCTGTTCCGCCGAACCCCGCTGGAGTACCCGACCGGCCCGCTGGAGGGCCACAAGCTGGCCTTCCCCATGCTGTCCGCGGACGGCACGACGGCGGGCTTCAGCGGTGTGACACTCGGGCGGGCGCACGTCTACCGCACCGTCGACGACGCGGTGTGCGCGCACGGTTGCCGGCACGCCTGCCCGTCGCGGTGGTGCGACTGCGGCTTCTACTGCTTCCACACCGCCGACGACGCCCGCGAGCTGGCGTGTGCGCCCGAGCACCAGGGCGCGGTCCTGCTCGAGGTGGCCGCCTCCGGCCGGTTCCGCCGCTACGAGCTGGGCCTGCGTTACGCCCGGCAGCGGGTGCGCACGGTCCGGATGCGACCGTGCCGCTGCGGGGCACGGGTCGCGGTGCTGGCCGACACCGGCTCCGGGCAGCACGGCTGGCGCCGGCTGGAACCGGTGTGCCTGCGCTGCGCCGGGGCGCGTCCGGTGCTGTCGGCGCAGCGCTTCGCCGAGCTGGCCGAGCTCACCCTGCTGCCCGACGACGTCGCGGCGGGCCCGCTGACGACACCCGACGCGGCGGGGTTCGGCGAGCGCCCCGACCCGCACGGGGACGAGGCGGCCGACGGGGTGATCGGCGACCCGGTCGCTGCCGCGGGCGCGGTCGCCGTGCTCACCGCGGAGATGGCGCTGCTGCAGGCCCGGCTCGACGAGATGGCCCGCCAGCTCGGCCGGGCCACCGCGCGCCTGGACGAGTTCGAGGGCCGCGACCGGCCCGCGGCGGAGCCGGGGTCAGAGCCAGACCGGTAGCGGCGGCGGGATCTTCCCGTCGGCGTCGCGCAGCCCCTTGTCGAACGGGCGGCCCAGCAGCCAGGCCATGATGTCGTGCGCCTTGCCGCGGACCGTGCCGAGATCACGCGGCTCGGCCCCGTCCGGCCCGGCGGGCCCCGGACCGAACTCCAGCGTCGCGCCGGTGCGGACCTCCTCCAGCCGCACGTGCGGGCAGCCGGGCTTGCGCTCCAGCCGCGCGACCACGTCGGCGACCAGCACCTCCCGCATGGGGATCGGCAGGTCCTTGAACGAGGCGCCGACGTCGAGGTCGACGGCGTGGATCCACACCTCGCGGGCCCGGTTCCACGGCACCGCCGTCACCGGCATCTCGACGCCCTGCGGGTTGCGCACGGTCGCCGACCACGCCTTCTCCGGCATCGCGCGGACCGCATCGGCGAGCCGGTCGGAGGAGGCGATGACGTCGGCGCGGATCTCCTCGGAGCTGCGCCCGGCGCCGGCCTCGATGTCGGCGTCGCGGGACGCGAGGTCGGCGTAGGCCGGGGTCTCGACACCGGTCCGCGCCCAGGTCAGCAGGTTGACCATGGCGTCGGCGTTGCGGGCGAGGTGGGTGAGCACGTGCGCGCGGGTCCAGCCCGGCAGTGCCGACGGGGCGCGGAACGCCTCGCCCGCCATCCGGGTCATCAGCCCGCGCAGGTGGGCCTGACCGTCGCCGGCCCAGGCCAGTGCGTCACTCACCGGCGGCGGGACGACGGCACGGCCGTCCCCGGGTGGGTGTCCGGACGTCACCGCACGGCCCGGCACACGTTGCGGCACTCGCCGATCCCCTCCACCGCGGTGACGATCTCGGCGCCGTCGGTGAGGTAGCGCGGAGGCGTGCGTGCGTCGCCGACACCGCCCGGGGTGCCGGTGGCGATGACGTCGCCGGGGTTGAGTGTGAGGATCTCCGACAGGTAGACCACCAGGTCCACCGCGCCGAACACGAGCTGGTCGGTCGTGGAGTCCTGCATGGTCTCCCCGGACAGCTCCGAGGAGATCCGCAGCGCGCCGCCGGCAGCCGGGTCGGCGGGCAGCTCGTCGGGCGTCACCAGCACCGGCCCGAGCGGCGTCGAGTGCTCCCAGGTCTTGCCCTGCAGGAACTGCTTCGTGCGCCGCTGGTAGTCCCGCATCGACACGTCGTTGAGCACGGTGTACCCGGCGATGGCGGCGGCCGCAGCCTCGCGGTCGGCGCGGCGGACCGAACGCCCGATGACGACGGCCAGCTCGGCCTCGTAGTCCACGCGGTCGGACTGCTCGGGCAGCTCGATCTCGTCGTACGCGCCGATCAGGGCAGGTGCGTACTTGCCGAAGACCGTGGGGTACTCGGGCAGCTCGTTGCCCATCTCGAGCACGTGGTCGCGGTAGTTCAACCCGATGCAGATGATCTTCTCGGGCGACGGGACCAGCGGCGCGTAGTCCAGGCCCGCGGTCTCGTGCACCGGGCCGGCGGCGCCCGCGGCGTGCTCGGCCCAGTCGGGACGCTCCAGCAGCGCCCGCACGTCCGCCTCCCCCGTCTCGACGGCGGTGTCGCCGTCGACGCGCACCGCCCGGTGCCCGGTCGCGGTCCGGATCGTCGCGAGCCTCATCGTGCGGGTGCCTCCCGGTATCGGTTGCCGTCCGGCGAGAGTCTGCGCCACCGGGGGGCCGCGGAACAGTCGGGGGGTGGGTTGGCGCGCGTCCCGGCCGGTGGACGCGCCGAACTCACCCGTACGGGCGATTCCGCGACGGAGCGCGACCCCCGTTCCGCCGGCCCGGCGACAGCGACGGCCCCGTCCGGGAACCGCCCCCGCCGTCGCGCCGCCACCCGCCCCGCCCGCCCGGCGGCGTGGCGCTCCGCAACCACACCCGCTGTCCGGCATCCACACCCGTTGCAGCAGGTGTGGATGCCGGACAGCGGGTGTGGATCCGCCACGGCGTCACCGGCCCGGGCCGGTGCCGGGTCAGATCGCGGCGTCGTCCTCGGCGCCACCGCCGCGCACCGGAAGGTCGTCGAAGACCGCGGGCGGCTCCCGCCACGCCTGCTCCGGCTCCCCGGCGCGGGCCGCACTGACCGCCCGCCACACCCGCTCGGGGGTGCAGGGCAGGTCGATGTGCCGCACACCCAGGTCCGACAGCGCGTCGACCACGGCGTTCTGCACCGCGGGCGTCGACCCGATCGTCGCGGACTCGCCGATGCCCTTGGCGCCGAGCGAGTTGAGCGGGGTCGGGGTCTCGGTCGTCGAGGTCTCGAAGGAGAACAGGTCGGCCGCGGTCGGGATCGTGTAGGCGGCGAGGCTGGAGGTCAGCGGCTGGCCCTGGTCGTCGAACAGGACCTCCTCGTGCAGCGCCTGCGCGACGCCCTGGGCGAGTCCGCCGTGTTGCTGGCCCTCCACGAGCAGCGGGTTCAGGATCCGCCCGCAGTCGTCGACGGCGACGTGCCGGAGCGGCGTGACCCGCCCGGTCTCGGTGTCGACCTCGACGACCGATAGGTGCGCCCCGAACGGGAAGGTCGCGCCGTCCTGCGCGGAGTCGAGGCCGACGTGCAGCTCCTCCCCCGTGGCCTCGGCCTGCCGGTGCACGTCGCTCCAGCTCACGGTCGGCCCGCCGGGCACCCCGGCGACCCCGAAGGTGCCGTCGCCGGTGATCTCGACGTCCTCCGCGGCGGCCTCCAGCAGGTGCGCGGCGAGCTTGCGGGCCCGCTCGTGGAGCTCGTGCGCGGCCTCGGACACCGCGGTCCCGCCGAGCTGCAGCGACCGCGAGCCGCCGGTCCCGGCGCCGCGCGGGACGAGCGCGGTGTCGGACTGGACGTAGCGGATCCGGTCCATCGGGATGCCGAGCCGGTCCGACACCAGCATCGCGAACGAGGTCGCGTGTCCCTGACCGTGCGCCGAGGTGCCCGCCGACACCGTCGCCGAGCCGTCGGCGTGCACGGTCACCGAGCCGTACTCGCCACCCCCGCCACCCGCGGTGACCTCGACGTAGACCGCGATGCCGATGCCCAGGCGCACCGGGTCGCCCGCCTCGCGGCGGCGGGCCTGCTCGGCACGCAGCTCGTCGTAGCCGGCGATGCGCAGCGCCTCGCGCAGCGGCAGGTCGTAGTCGCCGACGTCGTACCGGGCGCCGGTCGGGGTGGTGTAGGGGAAGACGTCGGGCGCGAGCAGATTCCGCCGGCGCAGCTCGACCGGGTCGATGCCCAGCTCGACGGCGGCGAGGTCGACCAGGCGCTCCAGGTGGGCGGCGGCCTCGGGGCGCCCCGCGCCGCGGAAGGCGCCCATCGGGGTGGTGTTGGTCAGCGCGGAGACGGCGTCGTAGCGCAGGTTCGTGATGTCGTAGACGCCGGTCGCCATGAGGTAGGTCGTGCGCAGCGGGAGCGCGCCGCCGAACCCGGCGTAGGCCCCGGAGTCGCCGACGACCCGCACGCGCAGGCCGGTCATCCGGCCGTCGCGGGTGAGGCCGAGCTCGTAGTAGCCGACCTGTCCGCGGCCGTGCGGCATCGAGACGAGGTTCTCCGAGCGGGTCTCGATCCAGGCCAGCGGCCGCCCGAGGGCCCGGGCGGCGACGACGGTCGCGGTGTGCTCGGCGAGTACCCCGGCCTTCGCGCCGAACCCGCCGCCGACGTGCGGGGCGATCACCCGGACCTGCTCGGGCTCCAGCCCGGTCAGCCCGGCGAGCTGGGTGCGGAAGCCGTGCGGCATCTGGGTGGAGACGTGCACGGTCAGCGGGAAGTCGGTGGTCGTCGGGTCGGCGACGATCGCGTTGCCCTCCATCGGGACGGCCGCGACGCGCTGGTTCACCATCCGCGCGCGGACGACGACCTCCGCGCCCTGCAGCGGGTCGCCGGTCCCCCGCTCGCCCGCGGCGAGGTTGCTGCCCTGGTCGGGGAACTGCAGCGGGGCGTCGTCGGCGAGCGCGGCCTCGATGTCGGTGACCGCGGGCAGCGGGTCGTAGTCGACCTCGACGAGCTCGGTGGCGTCGACGGCGGCGGCGCGGCTCTCGGCGACGACCAGTGCCACCGCCTCGCCGACGAACCGGACCCGGTCGGTCGCCAGCGGCGGGCGCGGCAGCGCGGGGTTGAGGACCATCAGGCCGTGGTGGGCGGGCAGGTCGAGGTCGGCCGCGGTGTACACGGCGAGGACGCCGGGCGCGGCCGCGGCCGCGGTGGTGTCGATGCCGGTCAGCAGCGCGTGCGCCACCGGCGAGCGGACGAACGCGACGTGGGCGAGGCCCGCCGGTGCGTCGGCACCGAGGACCAGGTTCCCGACGAAGGTGCTCGCACCGGTGATCAGGTCGGCGTCCTCGACGCGGCGGACGGAGGTTCCCAGGATCGAGCCAGGCATGTGGTCCACACTACAACACTAACCGGAGGGTCATCCGCTTAGTGCGTCTCACACGTCGCCTGCGTCTCCACCTGCGGTGCCCGCCCGGCGACGGCCGGTAGCGTCGCCGCCATGCCCGAGTTCCACCACACCGATGTGCTCCCGCTCGGCCCGGACGACACCGAGTACCGCGAGCTCGACCTGCCCGCGGGAACCGTGACCGAGGCCGCGGGCCGCACCTTCCTCGAGGTCCCGCCGGAGACGATCACCGGTCTCGTCCGCGCGGCCGTCTCCGACATCCAGCACCTGCTGCGACCCTCGCACCTGAAGCAGCTGCGCGCCATCATCGACGCCCCCGAGGCCTCCGGCAACGACCGGTTCGTCGCCACCGATCTGCTGCGCAACGCCTGCGTGTCCGCGGGCGGGGTGCTGCCGATGTGCCAGGACACCGGCACCGCGATCGTCGTCGGCAAGAAGACCGAGACCGTGCTGACCGGCGGCGACGACGAGGCCGCGGTGTCGCGCGGGGTCTTCGAGGCCTACCAGGAGCTGAACCTGCGCTACAGCCAGATGGCGCCGATCAGCTTCTGGGACGAGAAGAACACCGGCACCAACCTGCCCGCGCAGGTCGAGCTGTACGCCAAGCCGGGCCGGGACCCGTACTACGAGTTCCTGGTCATGGCCAAGGGTGGCGGCTCGGCCAACAAGACCTTCCTCTACCAGGAGACGAAGGCGCTGCTGAACCCCAAGCGGCTCGCCGCGTTCCTGGACGAGAAGCTGCGCAGCCTCGGCACCGCGGCCTGCCCGCCGTACCACCTGGCGATCGTCGTCGGCGGCATGTCGGCGGAGTTCAACCTCAAGGTCGCCAAGCTCGCCTCGGCCCGCTACCTGGACACCCTGCCGACCGAGGGCTCGCCGCTCGGGCACGCCATCCGCGACACCGACCTGGAGCAGCAGGTCCTGGAGCTGACCCGCAACTTCGGGATCGGCGCCCAGTTCGGCGGCAAGTACTTCTGCCACGACGTGCGCGTCATCCGGCTGCCCCGGCACGGCGCCTCGCTGCCGGTCGGCGTCGCGGTGTCCTGCTCGGCGGACCGCCAGGCCAAGGCCAAGATCACCCCGTCCGGGGTGTACCTGGAGCAGCTGGAGCGCGACCCGGCGCAGTACCTGCCCGAGACCACCGACGGCGACCTGTCCGACGAGGTCGTGCGCATCGACCTGAACCGGCCGATGGACGAGATCCGCGCCCAGCTCTCGCAGCTGCCGGTGCGGACCCGGCTGTCGCTGACCGGGCCGCTGGTCGTCGCCCGCGACATCGCGCACGCCAAGATCGCCGAGCGGCTCGACGCGGGCGAGCCGATGCCGCAGTACCTGCGTGACCACGCCGTCTACTACGCCGGGCCGGCCAAGACCCCCGAGGGCTACGCGTCCGGCTCGTTCGGGCCGACGACGGCCGGGCGGATGGACTCCTACGTGAAGCAGTTCCAGGAGGCCGGTGGGTCCCTGGTGATGCTGGCGAAGGGGAACCGGTCGAAGCAGGTGGTGGACTCCTGCGCCGCGAACGGCGGCTTCTACCTGGGCTCCATCGGCGGCCCGGCCGCCCGCCTGGCGCAGGACTGCATCCGCAAGGTCGACGTGCTCGAGTACCCGGAGCTCGGCATGGAGGCGGTCTGGAAGATCGAGGTCGAGGACTTCCCGGCGTTCGTCGTGATGGACGACAAGGGCAACGACTTCTTCGCCGACACCAGCGCGCCGACGCTGCAGGTCACCTTCCGCACCTGAGCCCGACGCTGCCCGGTGCGCCCCCGCCGGGCCCTCCGGCACCGCGCCGTCGCACCCCGGGACGTCGTGTGGCACCCCTCGCGCGGGGTGCCACGCGCAGTCACGGGGTGCGACGGTGTCCTCTGTGGTCGAGGTCAGCGCAGGCGGCGGGGGCCCGCGTCGCGCCGGTCGGGAACCGGGCCGATCGTCACCCGTGCGCCGGCCACGAACGCGCCCTGCGGCGAGGCCAGTACCGGGTCGAGTGCGAGCGAGCGGACCTGCGGCAGGTCCTCGACGAGCCGTCCGATCCGCAGCACGACGTCCTCCAGCGCGGCGAGGTCGACCGGGTCGGTGCCGCGGTAGCCGGTGAGCAGCGGCGCCGCCCGCGGGGCCCGCACCAGCCGGGCCGCGTCCTCGGTCGAGACCGGCAGGACGCGGTAGGCACGGTCGTCGAGCAGCTCGGTCGCCATCCCGGACAGCCCGAACGCGACCAGCGACCCGAACGACGGGTCGTCGACGACCTCCACCGTGCACGAGGTGCCCTTCGGCGCCATCCGCTGGACGTAGACCTCGTCGGAGCCGGTGACCCGTGACAGCTCCGCGTGCGCGCCGCGCAGCGCCTCCTCCGAGACCAGGTCCAGGCGCACCCCGACGAAGTCGCCGCGGTGACGCCACTGGTCCGCGGTCGACTTGATGACAACCGGGTAGCCGAGCTCCCCGGCGGCGGCGACGGCGTCGTCGGCGCCCTTCGCCCGGCGGAAGGTGATCACCTCCAGGCCGTAGCAGGCGAGCAGGCCGACCGCCTCGTCGTCGGTGAGGGGGTGCGTGACGTCCGGCCCGAACGACGCCACGAGCTCGCGCGCCCGGTCGGCGTCGATGCCCTCGGGCACGACGAACTCCCCGACGGCGGTGTCGCGCCACTGCGCGTAGCGGCTGACCCGGCCCAGCGCCGACGTCGCCCGCTCGGGACTGGCGAAGCTCGGCACCGACCCGCGGCCGGGGGTGCCGTCGGTTCCGGGGACCGACAGCTCGGCCGGGATGCCCTCCGCGGCCAGGAACACCGCGACGACCGGGACCCCGGCGCCGGCCGCCGCGTCACGCAGGGCGCGCGCGTGGTCCCGGCCCGCCACCGCGACCGGCGGGACGAACACCGCGATGAGTGCGTCCGGGCGGACGTCGCCGTCCAGGGTCGCGCGGACCGCGCCGGCGAAGGCCTCCGGGGAGGCCTGGGTCCCGACGTCGACCGGGTCCCCCGCCAGCTCAAGACCCTCGTCGAGCAGCCCGTCGAGGACCAGCAGGTTGACCGCGGTGGAGTTGCCGACGACGGCGACCCGGCGGCCCTTCGGCAGCGGCTGGTGGGCGATGAGCAGGGCGGTGTCGAACATCTGCGGGAGGGTCTGCACGCGGATGACGCCGGCCTGCTCGAACAGCGCCTGCACGCTGGACTCGTCGATCGGCGCCGCGACCGAGGCCAGCGACGGCAGCGTCCCGGTGTGCCGCCCGGACTTCACCGCGATGACCGGCTTGGTGCGGGCGAGCCTGCGGGCGACGCGGGCGAACTTGCGCGGGTTGCCGAAGGTCTCCAGGTACAGCAGCACCTGCTCGGTGTTCGGGTCGGTCTGCCAGTACTGCATCAGGTCGTTGCCCGACACGTCGGCGCGGTTGCCCGCCGACACGAACGACGACAGCCCCAGCCCGCGGGTGCGGGCGTTGGCGAGGATGGCGCTGCCGAGCGCGCCGGACTGGCAGAAGAACCCGGTGCGCCCGTGACCGGGCAACCGCGGCGCGAGGGTGGCGTTGAGCCGCACCGCCGGGTCGGGGTTGGCGACGCCGAGCGCGTTCGGCCCGACCACCCGCATCCCGTGCGCCCGCGCCTCGGCCACCAGACGACGCTCGGCGACGGTGCCGCCGGCGTCACCGGCGTCGGCGAAGCCGGAGCTGATGACGACCAGCACCTTCACGCCCTTGGCCAGGCAGGAGTCCATGACCTCGTCGATGTTCGCGGCCGGGACGGCGACGACCGCGAGATCCACCTCGTCCGGGATGTCGATCACCGACGGGTAGGCACGCACGCCCCGCACCGAGCGGGCGTCGGGGTTGACCGGGTACACCGGGCCGGTGAACCCGGCGCGCAGCAGGTTCAGCAGGACGGCGTGCCCGATCTTGGTCTCGTCCGCGGACGCGCCGATCACCGCGACCGAGGTCGGGTGCAGCAGGTTCGCGACGCTGCGGGCCTCGGCGGCCTGCTCGCGCGCGTAGCGGACCGCGATCGACTTCTCGGTCGGGTCGATGTCGAACTCGAGGTGCAGCACGCCCTCGGCGAAGGCCCGCGTGACGCCGTAGCCGGCCTCGCGGAACACCCGCACCATGGCGTGGTTCTCCACCAGCACCTCGGCCTCGAACCGGGACAGCCCGTTCTCCCGGGCGGCGGCGGCGAGGTGTTCCAGCAGGATCGAGCCGAGCCCGCGGGACTGGTGGTCGTCACGGACGACGAACGCCACCTCCGCGGAGGTGACCGGCTTGTCGGTGCCGGCCCCGTCCTGCGCGGCGGCTCCTCCGCCGGGGGTCAGCCCCTCGTAGCGGCCGACGGCGATGATCTCGTCGCCGAGCAGCGCCAGGAACGCGACCCGGGTCCGGTGGTCGACGACGGTGAACCGCTCGAGGTCCCGCGCCGAGATCCGCGGGTACGGGCCGAAGTAGCGCAGGTAGCGGGTGCGGTCGGACAGCTTGGAGTGGAAGTCGAGCAGCGCGTCGGCGTCGCTGGGCAGGATGGGGCGCAGGTGCACGATCCCGCCGTCGGAGGCGACGACGTCGGCCTCCCAGTGCCGCGGGTAGGGATGCTCGGGGGTGGTGGCCGGGGTCTCGTCGGTCGTCTCGGTCATGGTCGGTCTCAGTCCCGCGGGTCGTCGGGGTCGAGGCCGTGCAGCGGGAACACCGCACGACGGGTCTCCAGGATCGCGGAGTCGACGCGCTCGCCGAACGAGCCGCCCCACCGCTCGAACGCCGGGTCGGCGCCGTCGGACATCGACACCGGCAGCGGCGACCGGGTCCGGGTCGCGGCGAGCGCCGTCCAGTCCGCGGGGATCGAGGTGTCCGGGTCCACGTCACGGTCCAGCGCCACGGCCATCAGGTGCGTCCACGAGCGCGGGACCACCCGGTAGAGCGCGTACCCGCCGCCGCCGAGGACCAGCCACTTGCCGCCCGCGGTGGTCTCGGCCATCTCGCGCAGCGCGTGGTAGATCGCCCGGTGGCCGTCGACCGACAGCTCCAGGTTCGCCAGCGGGTCCTCGGAGTGGGTGTCCGCGCCGCACTCGGTGACCAGCACCTGCGGGCGGAAGGACTCCAGCAGCGACGGCACGACGCCGTGGAAGGCCCGCAGCCAGCCCGCGTCGCCGGTGCCGGGGGGCAGCGAGACGTTGACGGCGTACCCCTCGCCGGCACCGCGGCCGGTCTCCCCCGCCCAGCCGGTGCCCGGCCACAGGGTGAGCGGATGCTGGTGCATCGAGATCGTCAGCACCCGGGGGTCGTCGTAGAAGCAGTCCTGCACGCCGTCGCCGTGGTGGACGTCGACGTCGACGTAGGCGATCCGCTCGTAGCCCTGCTCCAGCAGCCAGGCGATCGCGACCGAGCAGTCGTTGTAGACGCAGAAGCCCGCGGCGCGGTCGCGCATCGCGTGGTGCAGCCCGCCCGCCATGTTCACCGCGCGGTCCGCGCGGCCCTCGGCGATCTCCCGGGCGGCGGCGACCGAGCCGCCCGCGATCAGCGCGGACGCCTCGTGCATGCCGAAGAAGATCGGGTTGTCGGCGGTGCCCAGCCCGTGGCCGACACCGAACGGCGACTCGGGGGCGGACTTGACCGCCGTCTGGAAGCCCGGGGGGTGGACCCGGGTCAGGTCCACCTCGCCCGCGGGCTCCGGGACGACCAGGTCGACGCCGTCGAGCACGCCCAGCCCGCGGGAGAGCTCCATCATCAGCTCCAGCCGCACCGGGTTGAGGGGGTGGTCCTCGGACAGCTGGTAGGTCAGGAACTCCGGAGTCCACACCACCGACGTGCGAGCGCTCATGGGCCGGAACCGTATGCCAGGCCGGCGGGCGCGGTCACTCCCGCGCGGCCCACGGCCGGTCCCCGATCTCGGCCGGGCGGTCCGGGTCGGCGCTCCACTCCGACCACGACCCGGGGTACAGCGCGGCCGGGGCGTCCGGCGTGGTGAGGCCGGACTCCTCCAGCGCCAGCACCAGGGCGCAGGCGTTGACACCGGACCCGCAGTAGGCGCCGGTCGCGACGCCCGGTGCGACGCCGGCGGCGCGGAAGCGCTCGGCCAGCGCGTCGGCGCGGTGCCAGCGCCCGTCCGGGCCGGTGTTCGCCGCGGCCGGGGTGTTGCGGGCACCCGGGACGTGCCCGGCACGCGGGTCGACCGGCTCGGTCTCGCCGCGGAAGCGGGCGGCGGCGCGGGCGTCGAGGAGCACCCCGTCGCGGGCCAGCGCGGCGGCCCCGTCGGCGTCGACGACGGGCATCCCGCCCGGCCGGACCACCAGGTCACCGGGCGGCAGGGGCTCCGGCTCCGGTGCCCCTGCACCCGGGGCGTTCCCGGCGACGGGCAGGCGTGCGGCCTGCCAGCCGGCGAACCCGCCGTCGAGCACCCGGACCCGGCCGGGCGCGACGCCGGCCCAGCGCAGCAGCCACCAGGCGCGGGCGGCGACCGAGCCGTCGAGGTCGTCGTAGGCGACGACGAGCTGGTCACCGGCGTCGTCACGGACCCCGGCCCGACGCAGGACCTCCTGCAGCGCAGCGGCTCCGGGCAGCGGGTGGCGCCCGCCGGGCCCCGGGCGCGCGGGGCCGGCGGACAGCTCGGTGTCGAGGTCGACGAACACCGCTCCGGGGATCCGGTGCGCCTCGTGGTCCGCGCGGCCGGGCGGGCCGACCAGACGCCACCGGACGTCCAGCACCACCGGTCGCGCGGTATCGGCGGCCGGGGCGGGCCCCAGCAGGCCAGCGAGTTCCGAAGGGGGGATCATGGATCCGGACACGCGCCCCATCCTGCCCCGGACGGGCTCGCCATGCGCGGGAGCCGCGCTGGGTAGACTGGACGTCGAACGAAGGGGCCCCATGTGAACGACCTCATCGACACCACGGAGATGTACCTCCGCACCATCTACGAACTCGAGGAGGAAGGCGTCGTCCCGCTGCGCGCGCGGATCGCCGAACGCCTCGGACAGAGCGGGCCGACCGTCAGCCAGACGGTGGCCCGCATGGAACGCGACGGACTCGTCGTCGTGGCCGGGGACCGCCACCTCGAGCTGACCGACGAGGGTCGCGGCCGCGCCGTCGCCGTCATGCGCAAGCACCGGCTCGCCGAGCGGCTGCTGATCGACGTGATCGGGCTCGAGTGGGAGCTCGTCCACGCCGAGGCGTGCCGCTGGGAGCACGTGATGAGCGAGGACGTCGAGCGCAAGCTGCTGCACCTGCTCGACAAGCCGACCGTCTCGCCCTACGGCAACCCGATCCCGGGTCTGGAGGAGCTGGAGCGCGGTGACGACACCTCGGCGTCGTCGTCGGTGCCGCCCACCCTCGAGGTCGGCCTGCAGCGGCTCGACGAGCTGGCCCGCCGCGGCGGCGGTCGCGTGGAGATCCGGCGGATCGCCGAGCACGTGCAGCTGGACTCCGACCTCATGGGCGAGCTGAAGCTCGCGGGGATCGTGCCCGGCAACGCGGTCGAGGTGGGCCCGATCTCCCGCTTCGGCGACCCGGTGCCGGTGAGCTCGGACGACGAGAAGTCGACCGTCGCTCCGCCGGTCGCGCACGCCGTGCTCGTCCGCGCGATCTGAGGAGGATCCGGACACGTGAAGCTGCTCGTCACCGGCGGCGCGGGTTACGTGGGCAGCGTGTGCGCCGCACACCTGCTCGACGCCGGCCACGAGGTCGTCGTGCTCGACGACCTGTCCACCGGCCACCGCGACGCCGTGCCCGCGGGGGCGGAGTTCGTCGAGGGTGAGCTCGGCGCCCGCGCCGGGGAGGTCCTGGGCCGCGGCGGGTTCGACGGCGTGCTGCACTACGCCGCCCGCTCGCTGGTCGGGGAGTCCGTCGAGCAGCCCGAGAAGTACTGGGACGGCAACGTCGTGGCCTCCTTCCGGCTGTTGGAGGCCGTCCGGGAGCACGCGGTGCCTCGGCTGGTGTTCTCCTCCACCGCGGCCACCTACGGCGAGCCGGAGCAGGTCCCGATCCCGGAGACCGCGCCGACCCGGCCGACCAACCCCTACGGGGCGAGCAAGCTCGCGATCGACCACATGATCACCTCCTATGCGCGGGCGCACGGCCTGGCCGCGACGAGCCTGCGGTACTTCAACGTGGCCGGGGCGCACCTGTCCGGTGACACCCCGCTCGGGGAGCGGCACGCGGTCGAGACCCACCTGATCCCACTGGTCCTGCAGGTCGCCGCGGGCACCCGGGAGTCGATCTCGGTCTACGGCGACGACTGGCCCACCCCCGACGGCTCCTGCGTGCGCGACTACATCCACGTGGACGACCTCGCCGAGGCCCACCTGCTCGCGCTGACCCACGCCGTCGCGGGCCGGCACGACATCTACAACCTCGGCAGCGGTCAGGGGTTCTCCGTGCTCGAGGTCGTGCAGGCCTGCCGCACGGTGACCGGGCACCCGATCCCGGCCGTCGTCGCGCCACGCCGGGCCGGGGACCCGGCGGTGCTGGTGGCCTCGAGCGAGCAGGCCGCGCAGCAGCTGGGCTGGAAGCCCTCGCGCACCGCGATCGCCGAGATCGTCGCCGACGCCTGGGAGTTCGCCCGGTCCCGGTGACCCGGACCGCCGTCGGTGTCCCGGCCGGGGTGCCGGTCGGCGGGGTGTCGGTCGACCGGGGTGCCGGCCGGCCGAGCAGCGGCCCGCCGCCTCGACCGACGGGCTCACCGGGCGGCCGGGTCGTCGGTCGCGTCCGGGTCGAGCATCGCGGTGAGCAGCCGCCGCAGTCCGCGCGGGCCCGCCCACCGCGCGGAGGGTGAGCTCGGGTCACGCGTGCCGTGCAGGCTGCTCGCCACCACCCCGGCGAGCACGTGGTCGGGCCGCTCGGCCAGCGCCCGCTGCACCGCCCCGGCCGCGAGGGCGCCGTCACCGCGCAGCAGGGCGCACACCGCGAGCAGCGCCAGCGGGTGCGCCCGCTGCGGTGACGGCAGGGCTGCGGCCAGTACCGCCCACAGCTGTTCGGCGTCCGCCGCGCGGCCGCCCAGGCAGCGGCGCAGCGCCTCGTCGCGCACGTCACCGACGTCGAGGGCGCCGCACAGCGCCAGCGCCAGCCGGTCGTCGACGACGAGCCGGCTCGCGGCGGCCTCGTCCAGGCAGGCGTCGAGCAGCGCGGTGCCGACCGCGGCGGAGACCCTGGCGGGCGCGGCGCCGGTGTCGCGCAGCCGGGCCCGGCGGCGGCGGGCGCCGGCGTCGCCGTCGAGCGGGGCGAGCACCGCAGCGCGGTCGGGCAGGACGGCCCGGCCGTCGCGGACCGCGGCCGTGACCCCCAGGGCGGTCGACGCCGGGTCGGGCAGGATGCCGCCGCAGGTGCAGGGCTGGTCGAAACAGCCCCAGCGGTCCCCCGCCCCGGTGCCCGTCGCCCAGAGCACCGCGACGGGCTCGATCCCGGCGTCGAGCAGCGCCCGCCGCGCGGCGGACCCCATGTCCCGGCGGCTCCGGCGCGGGCTCGGCCCGCCCGGGCCCGGGTCGCGCACGACCAGTGCCAGTGCCCGGGCCGGCCGTTCGCCGACGAGCACCCCGACCGCCTCCTGGCACACCCGGCGTGCCGAGGCCGACGAGCGCGGGAGGTCGACCCGCACGGTGAGCCCGACCCCGCCCCCGTGACGCGAGCCGGTGAGCGAGACGAGGACCAGCGAGTCCCGGGGGTGGAACCCGAGCAGCACCGGGATCGCGGCGATCAGCTCGGCGGGGCTCTCCAGCGGGGGCGGCGGGCCGAACGGCTCCGGTGGACCGGGGTCGGGCGGGTCCGCCGTCCCGGGCGGCGGCGGGGCGGGTTCGGGCTGGGGGCAGGCGGTCATGGCACCACGGTCGGCCCGGGCCGGGGCGTGCGGAACACCGTCACCCGCCCGGCTGTGGACAGCCGGGCGTCACACCCCTTCCTGAGGGGGTGTCGTGGATGGTTCGGGGTGGCGCGTCGGTCGGCAGGTCGACCTGCACGAACGTTCTGCACCCGCACTGTGTGCACCACGGGCCGGGGGAGGTAGGAACGTCCCATGCGCGTGCATCTGGGCGTCGACATCGGCACGTCGGGTTCGAAGGGCGTCCTCGTCGACGCCGGCGGCCGGGTGCTGGCCCGGACCGACCGGGCACACGACACCGCGCAGCCGGTGCCCGGCCACGTCGAGCACGACGCCGAGGCCGTCTGGTGGGGCGACTTCGTCGCGATCGTGCGGGAGCTGCTGCCCGCCCTCGACGACGGCGCCGAGCTCGCCGGGCTGGGGGTGTCGGGGATCGGGCCGACCCTGCTCCCCGCCGACGGCGACGGCCGCCCGCTGCGCCCGGCCATCCTCTACGGCGTCGACACCCGCGCCGGCGCCGAGATCGACGAGCTGAACGCGGAGCTGGGCGTCGACGCGATCCTGGCCCGGGCCGGGACACCGCTCTCGTCGCAGGCGGTGGGGCCGAAGTGGCGGTGGCTGGCCCGGCACGAACCGGAGGTGTTCGCGCGCACCGAGATGTTCCTGATGTGCTCGTCGTACCTGGTGCACCGGCTCACCGGCGAGTACGTGCTCGACCACCACTCGGCCAGCCAGTGCGACCCGATGTACGACCTGACCGCCGCGGACTGGGCGCCCGACTGGGCCGAGCGCACCGCCCCGGGCATCACGCTGCCCCGGCTGCTGTGGCCGACCGAGGTCGCCGGGCGGGTGACCGCGGCGGCGGCCGCCGCGACCGGTCTGCCGGAGGGGCTGCCGGTCACCGCCGGCACCGTCGACGCGTGGGCCGAGGCCACCAGCGCCGGCGTCACCGGCGCCGGGGAGGTGATGGTCATGTACGGGACGACGATGTTCCTCATCGAGGTCATCGACCGTCCGCACCCGCACCCGGCGATGTGGACGACCCGCGGCGTCGAACCGGGGTCGTTCACCCTGGCCGCCGGGATGGCGACCTCCGGGGCGATCACGAACTGGCTGCGCGACCTCACCGGGGAGGGGTTCACCGAGCTCGTCGCCGAGGCCGCCGAGGTGCCCCCGGGCAGCGGCGGGCTGCTGCTGCTCCCCTACTTCGCCGGGGAACGGACCCCGCTGTTCGACCCGGACGCCCGCGGCGTCCTCGCCGGGCTGACCACCGGGCACACCCGCGGCGAGGTCTACCGGGCCGCGCTGGAGGGCATCGCGCACGGCGTGCGGCACAACCTGGAGGTCATGCGGTCCGCGGGCGGCGGCACGAAGCGCCTGGTCGCCGTGGGCGGCGGGGTGCAGGGCGGGCTGTGGACCCGGATCGTCACCGACGTGACCGGGGTCCCGCAGGACGTGCCGGAGCAGACCGTCGGCGCCGCGCTCGGCGACGCGTGGCTGGCCGCCGTCGCGACCGGGGCCGAGCCGCGGCTGCGCGACTGGAACCCGGTCGCCCGCACGATCGAGCCGGACCCGGCGGCCCGCGAGGTGTACGACCGCTTCCACCCGCACTACCGCTCGCTCTACACCGCCACCCGGGAGACCGCGCACTTCCTCGCCGACGAGCGGAGACGCTCCTACCGGCCGTGACACGCTGTTCACACCCGCACGGTTGCCGCGCGGCACCCCGACCACCACGCTGTGCGGGTGAGTGCCGACGAGTCACCCGCCCACGACTACGACCTGCTGGTGATCGGCTCCGGTCCCGGCGGGCAGAAGGCCGCGATCGCCGCGGCGAAGCTGGGGAAGCGGGTGGCGATCGCCGACCGCGGCCACATGATGGGTGGCGTCTGCGTCAACACCGGCACCATCCCGTCGAAGACGCTGCGCGAGGCGGTGCTGTACCTGTCCGGGTTCAGCCAGCGCGAGATGTACGGCGCCAGCTACCGGGTCAAGTCCGAGATCACCATCGACGACCTGCTGGCCCGCACCCGGCACGTGATCGGCCGGGAGACCGAGATCGTCCGCAACCAGCTGCTGCGCAACCACGTCGACATCCTGACCGGGACGGCGCGCTTCGCCGACCCGCACACCGTCGTCGTCGAGGGGTCGGGGCGGGGTGACCACAACCAGGTCACCGCCTCGCACTTCGTGGTCGCGACCGGGACCCGCCCGGCCCGGCCGGACACCGTCGCGTTCGACGGCGAGCGGGTCGTCGACTCCGACCAGGTGCTGCAGCTCGGCCGGGTGCCGGGCTCGATGGTCGTCGTCGGGGCGGGGGTCATCGGCATCGAGTACGCCTCGATGTTCGCCGCGCTCGGCACCCGGGTGACCGTGGTGGAGAAGCGGGACTCGATGCTCGGCTTCTGTGACCCGGAGGTCGTGGAGTCGCTGAAGTTCCACCTGCGGGACTCGGCGGTCACCTTCCGGTTCGGCGAGGAGGTGTCCTCGGTCGAGGTGAACGGCCGCGGCACGGTGACCAGCCTGGCCAGCGGCAAGAAGATCCCGGCCGACATGGTCATGTACTCGGCGGGCCGGCAGGGCATGACCGAGGAGCTGGGCCTGGACGCCGCGGGCATCCAGGCCGACGACCGGGGCCGCATCGAGGTCGACAAGCAGTACCGGACCTCGGTCGAGCACATCGCGGCGGTCGGCGACGTGATCGGGTTCCCGGCGCTGGCGTCGACGAGCATGGACCAGGGCCGCCTGGCGGCCTACCACCTGTTCGACGAGCCGGTCCGCGAGCTGCACGAGCTGCAGCCGATCGGCATCTACACGATCCCGGAGATCTCGTTCTGCGGGCGGACCGAGGCCGAGCTGACCGCGGCGGCGATCCCGTACGAGACCGGGCTGTCCCGCTACCGCGAGCTCGCCCGCGGCGCGATCGTCGGCGACTCCTACGGCATGCTCAAGCTGCTGGTGTCGCCCGAGGACCGCCGGCTGCTCGGGGTGCACGTGTTCGGCACCAACGCCACCGACCTCGTGCACATCGGGCAGGCCATCATGGGCTGCGGCGGGACGGTGGACTACCTCGTCGACACCGTCCTGAACTACCCGACGCTGTCGGAGGCCTACAAGGTCGCCGCGCTGGACGCGACGAACAAGATCCGGGCGCTGGAGGCGGTCCAGAGCTCGTGACTCAGGTGTAGCGGAACCCGTTCGCGTCGAGCCACGGCTTGGGGTTGATCTTGGTTCCGCTCGGGTCCATGACCTCGATGTGCAGGTGCGGGCCGGTGGACTGGCCGCGGTTGCCGACCTCGGCGATCTGCTGGCCCGCCGCCACCTTCTGGCCGACCGAGACCAGCGAGCGGTTGATGTGGCCGTAGACGGTGACCGTGCCGTCGGCGTGCCGGACCCGGACCCACATGCCGAACCCGCTGGCCGGGCCGGAGCTGATGACGGTGCCGGCGAGCGGCACGTGGATCGGGGTACCGATCGGCGCGGCGATGTCGAGCCCCATGTGCTGGGTGCCCCAGCGGGATCCGAAGCCCGAGGTGACCCGGCCGGTCACGATCGACACCGCACCGCCCGCGGACGCGGACTGCAGCGCGCCGGTGGCGACCGCGGCGCGGGCGGCCTCCACCGCCCGGGCGCGCTCCTCGGCGGCCTTGCGGACCTGGTCGACCGAGGCGGTGGCGGCCTGGACCGCGGAGGCGGCCCTGGCACGGCCTGCGTCCGCGGCGGCGACGGTGCGCGCGGCCGCGGAGGGGGCGGCGGCCGGGGCGGCGAGCGAGGCGATGGTGGCCGGGTCCGCGATCGGGGAGGTCGCGGTGTCCGCGGCGGGCCGGGGCGCGGGCACCGCGGCGGCAAGGGCGGCGTCCTGGTTCGACACGGACGACGATCCCGCCGCGTCGAACCAGGACGTCACGGTCCCGGGCAGGTCGCCGGAGCCGACGGTCGCATGGGCGGTGGCCGCGATGCCGCCCACCGCGACGACGGCGGCGGCGATCCGGGTGGACGCCGACCAGCGCGAACCGTCCTCGGTCCGGATGTCACGGGCACGCCGGACGTAGGGACCTGCGGGGAACGAGCCGACCGGGGCCCCGATCCCGGCCACCGCGAGCTGCGGGGCCGGGATCGCGAGGCTCGTCCGACGGCTCCGGGGGGAGCGATGCCGTGCCACGACGATTCCTTCCGGATCGCGGAACGGCGGACAACCCGTGGGGAGCGGGCGGCCCCCTGGGGAGAAGCCGCGTCCGGTTCGTGACCGTTCCGTGATCTGATTCCGACGCTAGCCGGACGCACCGGACGGACAAACCCGAACGGGTGATCACGAGACCGACGGGACGTTGCGGGCGGTGAGCGGACGAGGCCGGCCACTCGCCCCGGCCACCTGCCGTTCACCGTGCCGCCGATCCGGTCGGTCCACCTCGGACAGGGCCCTGAGCTGGATTTTCCGCCTGTAGTGCGCCGGGGTCGAGTGGTCGTGGCCGGGCATGGCGCCTTGGGCGCACTCACCCACAGTGATGACGCGTGCGCGGCGGCTCCGCGGCGTGTCGTCCGCGGACGCGGCCCGGCCGGGACCCGTTCGGCGCACCTCGTCGTCGACGGCGCGTGCACCCCCTCACCCGGTGCCCGGATTGCCGCAGGGGTGCCGCCGGGGTTGTCTGAACGGGTGCGCCGCCTCCTGGTCCCCCTGCTGACGTGCGCGTTGCTGGTCGTCCTGGCGCCGGCGGCACTCGCCGACCCGGCACCGGCCGTCGCGACCGCGGCCCCCGTCCGGTACGTCGCGCTCGGCGACTCCTACGCCGCGGGGGTCGGGGCCCGGCCGGACCCGGCCACCGGCGACTGCCGGCGCAGCGCCGCGTCCTACCCGGCGCTGTGGGCGGCCCGCCACGACCCGGCGTCGTTCGTCAGCGTCGCGTGCAGCGGCGCCACCAGCGGCGAGGTGATCGCCCGGCAGGTGCGCACGGTCTCCGCCGACACCACCCTGGTGACGATCACCGTCGGCGGCAACGACACCGGGTTCGGGCCGATCCTGGCCGTCTGCAGCACCGCCCGCGACGACGAGACCTGCCTGCGCGCCATCCGGGGCGGGGAGCGCGCCGCCCGCTGGATCGCTCCCGGCGGGCTGATCTCGACGATCGTCGGTGTCCGGCTGCAGGCCCCCGGGGCGAAGATCCTGGTCCTGGGCTACCCGCGACTGTTCGAGCCGGGCCCCGACTGCGACGTCCCCGGCGTCCCGAACGCCGTCCGCCGGGAGGCGCTGAACCGGGCCGCCGACACCCTCGACGCCGCCCTCGCCGACGCGGCCGGACGCTTCCGGGGCCAGTTCGTCGACGTCCGCGCCGCGTTCGCCGGACACGGGGTCTGCTCCGCCGACCCGTGGATCACTCCCCCGCCGGCGTCGGCCCCGGCGATTTACCACCCGACCCCCCAGGGTTACCGCGACGGTTACCTGCCCGCGTTCGAGGCGGCCGTCACCCGACCCTGACCACCAGGTCCTCGCCGGGTCGTCCACCGGAGGACACTCGCGCGACACCGGCCGGACCGGCCGCGCCACGATGGTTCCCAGGTACCGCCCCCGATCCTGAGGACTCACCTCGTGCGACGCCTGCTCGGTACCCTTCTCGTCCCCGCCGCCCTCCTCGCGACAGCCACGGTCGCCCTCGCCGACACCGACCGTCCCCGGACCGGCCCGGAGGTCGTCGCGCACCGCGGCGCCTCCGCCGACGCCCCGGAGAACACCCTCGCCGCCGCCGACGAGGCGCTGGCCCAGCGGGCCGACGCCGTCGAGGTCGACGTCCAGCGCACCGCCGACGGCCACCTCGTGCTCGTCCACGACGCCACGCTCGCCCGCACCACCGACGTCGAACGGGTCTTCCCCACCCGCGCCCTGGCGCCCGTCGGCACGTTCACCCTCGCCGAGCTGCGCCGCCTCGACGCCGGGTCGTGGTTCTCCCCCGCCTTCGCCGGGGAGCGCGTGCCGACCCTCGCCGAGTTCGCCGACCGGCTCCGCGGCCGCGCGGACCTGCTGGTCGAGCTGAAGGACCCGGCGCGGTACCCGGGTGTGGAGAAGGAGGTCGCCTACGAGGTCGACGGCCTCCGCTCCGGCGTCGTCGTGCAGTCCTTCGACCACGACGCGATGCGCCGCTTCGCCGAGGCCGCCCCGGAGATCCCGGCCGGATGGCTGTTCGGCGGGCGCCCGACCACGGCGCAGCTCGACGACGCCGCCGCGCACGGGGTCACCCAGATCAACCCGTCGTTCCGGGTCGTCGACGCCGCCCTGGTCGCCGAGGTCCGGGCCCGCGGGATGCAGACCGGGGTCTACACGGTCAACGACACCGACGACATGCGGCAGGTCGCGGCCACCGGGGTGGACCGGATCATCACCGACCGGCCCCGGGTGCTGCGGAAGGTCCTCGCCGGCTGAATCCTGGTGATCGTCGGTGTCCCGTGGTGCACTGACGCGATCCCGGGAGGAGGTGGCCGGTGCGAAGGATCCCGCTGCTGGACGTCGGCCTGGCCGCGGCCGGACTGGTGTGCACGCTGGCCGAGTGGGCCCAGTGGTGGACGTGGGGGGCGACCGCCTACCTCGTCCAGGCGCTCGTCGCGACCGGTCTGACCGCCGCCCTCGCGGTGCGCCGGCGGCACCTCACCGGTTCCGCGGTGGCCACCGCGGTGCTGCTGGGAGTGCTGGCCCTGAACTTCTGGTCCGCACCGGTCGGCATGGGGGTGTCGCCGCTGCTGCTCTGCGCGCCGCTGACCGTCGTCGCGGTGACCCGCTACTGCCGCCGGCGCGGGTGGGGCGTGGTCGCCGTCGCCGTGGCACTGGCCGGGATCCCGGTCAGCCCGGCGCTGCAGTTGTTCAGGGCGGGGCAGGGGCTGCAGCCCTTCGAGCGGCTCGGGGAGCTCGCGCCGATGATCGCCGTGCACGTGCTGGTGATCGCGGTGGCCTACCTGTGGGCGCTGCGCCAACGTGAGGTCGCCGACCGGCACACCGCCGAGCTCGCCGAGGTCCGGGCGCGGGCGCTGGCCCACGCAGAGCTCGTCGCCGCCCACGACCGGAACCGGATCGCGGCCGACGTGCACGACATCGTCGCCCACACCGTCGCGTTGATCCGGGTCGAGGCCGCGACCGGCCTGTGCATCGCCGAGGACGAGCCGGAGCACGCCGTCCGGGCCCTGGCCACGATCAAGGACGCCGCCGGGGAGGCGATGGCCGAGCTGCGCACGCTGGTCGGCCTGCTCCGTTCCCCCGCCGCCGCCGACCTCGTCCCGGGCGGGACACGGACCGCCGTCCCGGCCCTGCTCGACCGGATCCGGGACACCGGCCTCCTCCTCGACGCCGACGTGCCCGACGACGAGGGACTCGCCCACGTCGACGCGCTGCTCGGCCCGGCCACCTCGCTCGTCGCGGTGCGGGTCCTGCAGGAGGGACTGACCAACGCGGTCAAGCACGGTGACCGTGCCCGGCCGGTGACCGCCGCCCTGTACGCCGACGGCGGTGGCGGCGGAGTGCGGGTGGAGGTCCGCAACCGCCCGGGCACGGCGGTGGGAGGCTCGGGGCACGGTCTCGCCGGGATGCGCCAACGGGTCGCCGCGGTCGGTGGCCGGGTCACCGTGCACGCCGACGACCACGAGCACGTCCTCGCGGTGTGGCTGCCCCCGGCCGGCACACCCCACGCGGCGCCGGCCGGGCCCGACGCACCGGTCGCGAGCGGCACCCGATGATCCGGGTCGCCGTCGTCGACGACCAGCCGCTGCTGGCCTCGGCGTTCGCCGCCTTCCTCGACCGGCGACCGGGCATCACCGTCGTCGGCACCGCGCACGACGGCGCCCAGGCCCTCGAGCTGTGCCGGCAGCACGATGTCGACGTCGTGCTGATGGACCTGCGGATGCCGGTGCTCGACGGCGTCGAGGCGACCCGACGGCTGACCTCCCGCGGGGAACGGCCACGGGTGCTGGTGCTGACCACGTTCGACGTCGACGAGTTCGTCGTCGCGGCGGCCCGGGCCGGGGCACGGGGTTACCTGCTCAAGGACGCCGAGCCGGCCGAGCTGGTCGCCGCGGTGCGGGCGGTCCACGAGGGCCGGGCTGTGCTGGGCGGTGGGACCGAGCCCTCGGAGCTGCTCCGCGCCCGGCTCGGCGCGCCCCGGGGCGCGCCGGCACCCGGGCCGGACCCGCTGGCGCCGCTGTCCGCGCGCGAGCAGGAGGTGCTCGGGGAGATCGCCGCCGGTGCCAGCAACGCCGAGATCGCCGAGCGCCTGCACATCGCGGAGACGACGGTGAAGACCCACGTCGGGAACCTGCTCACCAAGCTCGGCTGTCGCGACCGGGTGGCGCTCGTCGTGCTCGCCCACACCACGGCGCGCTGACCCCGTCCTCCCCCGGGAGGAGCCGGGGGCCCTGGACCGTCCCACGGGAGGAGGCGGCGGCCCGCAGCCGGCGATGACACTGCGCGCCATGGGAATCCACGTCACGCCCGCCGTCCGCTGTGACGACGTGTCGGTCGTCCTCGGCCGCCGACGGGTGCTGGACGGGCTGTCGCTGCAGGTCCGGCCGGGCACCGTCTACGCGTTGCTCGGCCGCAACGGCGCCGGCAAGTCCACCACGTTCCGGGTGCTGCTCGGTCTGCGCCGGCCGCGGTCGGGCTCGGTCGCGCTGTTCGGCGAGCCGTGGCGGCGCACGATGCTGGCGCGGGTCGGGGCGACCCTCGACGGTCCGGCGCTCTACGGCCATCTGTCCGCCGCGGAGAACCTGCGGGTGCACGCCCTGCTCACCGGCACCTCCCGGAGCCGGGTCGAGGAGGTGCTCGACCTCGTCGGGCTCTCCGGCACCGGCCGTCGTCGGACGTCACGGTTCTCCACCGGGATGCGGACCCGGCTCGCCGTCGGGGTCGCCCTGCTCACCGACCCCGAGCTGCTACTGCTCGACGAACCGCAGAACGGGCTGGACCCGGAGGGCGTCGTCGAGCTGCGGGAGCTGATCCGCGGTCTCGCCGCGCGGGGCCGGACCGTGCTGCTGTCCTCCCACCAGCTCGGCGAGGTGGCCCGCACCGCCGACGACGTGGGCGTCCTGTCCGGCGGGCGGCTCGTGCACGAGGGGCCGCTGGCCCGCCTCGCGCCCGACGGCGAGCTGGAACGCGCCTACTTCGCCCTGACCCGCGGGACCGGGCCGGAGGTGCCGGCGTGAGCGTGCTGCAGGCGGAGCTGCTGCGGACCCGGCGCAGCACCCCCGCGTACCTGCTGTGGGTGGGGCCGGTCGTCGCGCTGCTGTCGGTCGCCGGACAGCTGCTGGTGTCACGACAGCGGAGCTGGTCGTCGCTGCTGATGTGGCACGTCGGGTACGTCACCGCGTTCGCGGCGGTCCTGGTCGCGCTGCTGGTGGCGTTCGTCGAGCGGCGGGAGCGGCGCTCACGCGGCGGCGGGACCGGGTGGCGGGCAACCCGGCCGTCGGCGACGCGGGCGGCCCGGCTCGTCGTCCTGGCGGGGCTGTCGCTGGTGACGTCGCTGCTGGTGTTCCTGCCCTACGCACCCGCCGGGATGCTGCTCGGGTTCGGCGCCGCACCGGTGGGGGTGCTCGCCTCGGCGGCGTTGCTGGTGTGGGCGGGGGGCCTGTGCTGGCTGGTCGCGGCGACGGCGGCGGCCCGCCTGCTCGGGCCGTGGCCGGTCGTCGGGCTGGGTGTCGTCTGGCAGGTGGTGGGGACCGTGTCCGCGGAGTCCGACACATGGTGGCTCGTGCCGCCGGCCTGGGCGGTGCGCCCGGTGCTGCCGCTGATCGGCGTCCACTTCAACGGAGTCCCGCTGGAACCGGGCTCGCCGGTGTGGTCGCTGCCGTGGTGGCCGCCGGTGCTCGCCTCGGCGCTGCTGGCGGCGGTCCTCGTTCCGGCGGCGGTGGCAGGCCCGGTCCGGACCGGCCCGGTCACCGGGATCGCGACGTCACTGCGCCGCACCGCGATCGGCCCGCTGGCCGGGGCAGTGTTGCTCGTGCTGGTCGCGGTGGCGGTGGTGTACCCGGTGCAGCGGGTGGTGGCGGTCTTCGGGCTCGCCGTCCTGCCCGGTGGCTCGGCCGCGCTGGCGATCCTGGCGTGGCAGGCACAGGAACCGGCGTGGCGGGTGGTGCTCACCCGCGGCGCCCGCGCACCGCGGGACCTGCTCGCCGTGCTGGGAGCGGTGGTGGTCGTCGTGACGGTGGTGGTGGCAGGTCTGCTCGTCGTGGCCGGCGCCCCGGTCGGGGACGCGGCGCTGCATCTGGCCGTCGCCGTTCCGCTCGGGTGGGCGGTGCTGGCGGTGACGTTGTGGTTACAGGTGCGGCTGCACGTCGCGGTCGCGGCGGTGGCCGGGCTGCTCGGCATCACCGGTGGGCTGCTGTTCGGCGGGAGCGTCCTGGCCGCGACGCCGTTGTGGCTGGCCGGGCCCATGGCCTGGACCCTCTCCGCCGCGACGCCGGACCGGGCCGTCCTCGCGGTGGCGGTGTCGCTGGCGGTCGCCGTCGTGACGGGCACCGGCTTCGTCCGGACCGCATCGCGCGGATGAGACCGCGGCGGGCCGTCACGGTCCCAGGTCACCCACGACGGTGGCGGCGGCGGGACCGGATGGCCCCGCCGCCGTCGTCAGCACCGTCTCAGGGCCGTCGTCAGCCCTTCACGCACAGCACCGTGCGCAGCCGGTGCTCCACCCGGACCAGATCGGTCTGCTGCGCCATGACCGTGTCGAGGTCCTTGTACGCGCCGGGGATCTCGTCGATCACACCGGCGTCCTTGCGGCACTCGACGCCCTCGGTCTGGGCCTGCAGGTCGGCGACCGAGAACTGCCGGCGCGCCGCGCCCCGCGACATCCGGCGCCCGGCCCCGTGCGAGGCCGACCGGTAAGCCTGCTCGTTCCCCAGCCCGGACACGATGAACGACCCGGTGCCCATCGAGCCGGGGATGATCCCCTTGCGGCCGCCCTCGGTGGAGATGGCGCCCTTGCGGGTCACGATGAGCTCGACGCCGTCGTAGATCTCCTCGGACACGTAGTTGTGGTGGCAGGACACCTCCGGCTCGAAGCCGATCGGGCGGCCCAGCGACCGGACCAGTGCGGCCTTGAACAACTCGATCATCACCCTGCGGTTGAGCCGCGCGTACTCCTGCGCCCAGTGCAGATCGGCCCGGTAGGCGGCCATCTGCGGGGTGCCGGCGAGGAACACGGCCAGGTCGCGGTCGGGCAGCTCCTGGTTGTGCGGCAGCGCCTTGGCCTTCTCGATGTGCAGATTGGCCAGGATGTTGCCGATCCCCCGCGACCCGGAGTGCAGCATCAGCCAGACCCGGTCGTCGCCGTCGAGGCAGAGTTCTACAAAGTGATTTCCGCCCCCGAGTGAGCCGAGCTGCTGGTGCGCCTTGCCGCGCAGCTTGTCCTCACTCGTCCAGGACGCGTCGCGCAGATGGTGCAGTTGGTCGAAGCCGCGCCAGAACCCGGCCCAGTCGAGCTCGTCGTCCATCCCGAGGCGGGCCAGATCCGGGCCCTCGCGGTGCCCGGCCCGGCCGACCGGGACGTCGCGCTCGATCTGGGCGCGGACCCGCGACAGCGAGTCCGGCAGGTCGGAGGCGGTCAGGTCGGTCCGCACCGCGGACATGCCGCAGCCGATGTCGACGCCGACCGCTCCCGGCGACACGGCGTCGCGCATCGCCACCACCGAGCCGACGGTCGCGCCGTAGCCCTGGTGGACGTCGGGCATGACCGCGACCCCGTGGGTCCACGGCAGTGCCGCGCAGTTGCGCAGCTGGGTCAGTGCGCCCGGCTCGACGGTCTCCGGGTCCGTCCACAGACGAACCGGCGCCGCGGTGCCGGTGAGGGTGTACACGCCTCGTCTCCTTCTCGTTCGTCCCGCGGCCGTGTGCCACGGGAGGAACGAGGATCGCCGACCGAGGGTGTCCCCGGCGAGCCGGTTTCGCAGGCCACGACATCCACCTCACACCCCGCGACCTAGACTTCACTCACGGATCGGGCACCGTCCCGGCCGGTGAGCGGAGGATCGGGGATGACGGCTGTACGGCGGCCAGGACTGCTCGTCCCGGCGGTACTGGCCCTGCTCCTGGTGGCGGGCTGCGGCAGCTCGCTGGCGACCCAGCCGAGCTCGTCCCGCCCGGTCACCACGACCCAGAACCGTCCCTCCAGCCCGTTCTGCGACGCCGTCGAGGCCAGCCGCACCGCGACCCAGCCGTTCAGCGGGGTGGGCATCGGCCGTTCGATCTCCGACGTCGGCGAGGTCACCGCGAACGTGCGGCGGGCGAACCAGCAGGTCACCTCGCTCGCACCGCAGGAGATCCGCGCGGACTTCGAACGGGTGGACCAGCTCGTCGAGCGTCAGCTGGCGCTGCTGGAGGCCAACGGCGGGGACACCCTCGCCGTCGCCCGCGACCCGGGGATCGCCCAGGAACGGACGGACCCGGAGTACCAGGCCGCCGCACAGCGGATCCGGGACTACGTCCGGTCGACCTGCACCTGACCGTCGACGACCGCCGGTGCGGTCCGCCGCCACCCGAGGTAGCGGTCGGCCTCGACCAGCAGCGCCCCACCCAGCCACATCGCGACGATCGCGTCGTCGCCGAGGCCGAACACGGTCAGGAACGCCTCGGGCACCAGGTCGACCGGCGACACCAGGTAGGCCAGCGCGGCGAGGAACAGGGCGACCCGGCCCCTGCCCAGGTGCGGGTAGGTGCCGCGCCAGGCGTCGCCGACCATGGCGGGCAGCGCCCGGAACCGTTCGACGGGTCCGGGCTCGCCGGGGCGGCCGCGACGGGTGAGGGCACGGAAGAGCGTCGCGAACGCGGCCGTGCGGCCGGCGCGGCGACCTGCGGTGGCACTCGCTGCAGTCATGTCCGGTCCAACGCACGGCTCGCCCCGGTCGTTCCCGGCGAAACGGTCAGGTCACACCGGGGACGACCGGGGCGGTCGTGCGGTCCAGGGTCAGTGCGAGCCAGTGCGGGTCAGTGCGAGGCCAGGTAGATGTCGCGCAGCACCCCGGCCTCGGTGCCCATCTCGGCCAGCCGCTGCTTGACGACGTCACCGATGCTGATCATCCCGACGAGCCGTCCGCCGTCGACGACGGGCAGGTGGCGGTGCCGCCAGCGGTTCATCAGCCCCATGGCGTCGGCGAGCCGGCGCACGATGTCGCGTTCGGAGACGATGCCGTCGACGCGTTCCCGACGGCCGTCGTCGGAGACGACGAGCGCGCCGATCGCCGGCGGGCCGGCGAGCCGGGTCGCGGCCTCGGCGATGGTGTTCCACGACAACACGGTCTGCACCGTGTCGCCCTTGATCCGCAGGATGTCCGACACCTTCATGGAACTCTCCCTTCGACGGCCCCTATTGTTGCGCTTGCGCAGTAGTTGTGCAATGGCAAAGATTGATCGACGCAACGGTCAGTGCGGGGTAAAGATCGCTGGTGAGGGAGGTGGACGGGGATGATCGACACGGACGACCGAGATCGGGATCACCCGGACGGCGCGGCGGTGGAGGCCGGCCTGGCGCTCGCGCGCGCGTTCACCGGCATCAGCGTGCGCGCGGTGGCGGCGGCCGGGGATGCCGTGACCGTGCCCCAGCTGCGGGTCCTCATGCTGATCGCCGAGGCGGGGCAGACCAACGTCGCCGCGGTCGGGCGGGAGCTCGACGTCCACCCGTCGAACGCCACCCGCGTCCTCGTCCGTCTCGGCCGGGCCGGTCTGGTCGACCGTCGACCCGACCCGGAGGACCGACGACACCTGCTCGTCGAGCTCACCCCGGCCGGACGGGAGCTGATCGGCGAGATCGACGCCCACCGTCGCGCCGCGGTCGCCGACCTGCTGGACCGGGTGCCGCCCGAGCGACGGGCGGGTGCGGCGGAGCTGCTGAACGCGCTGGCCGACGCGGCGGGCCCGACGACGCCCCCGACCTCGGCGCACCGGACCGCCGGCCAGGGCTGAACCTGCCGGACTTCGCCCCGTTGCGGGTGTGCGCCGAGCTCGGCCGCCGCCGCCCCGCAGCGGCCCGGGTCGGACCGCGCCGCACTACCCGACTGCGACCTACCGACTGCGGCGCGGACGGCGGACCCGGCGCACCACCAGCACCGCACCCACCCCGGTCGCGACGGCGCCGCCGACATAGGGGACGGCAGCCCTGGCGATCTCCCCCGCCCGTCCGACGAGCGCCGCGCGCCGGGCCGCCAGCCCCTCGCCGAGTCGGTCCAGGCTGGCCCGCAGCTCGCGCGCGGCCGCGACGACCTGGTCGTCGCGGCCGTCGGACCGCGCGGAGAGCCGGTCCCGCAGCTGCTCGGCGGAGACCTCGCTGAGGTCGATCTCCTCGGCCGTGTCCTCCGGTGCCTCGCCGGCCGGCCCGGCCCCTGCGTCGTGACGGCCCACGACTCCCCCGCACGTCCGGCGGGCCGCCCGCCGGCCCGCCGGGACAGTGAACCCGCCACGGGCCGCCGCGCGCACCCTCAGGAGATTCGTGGGCAATCCATGTTGCATCGGCGAGCAGTCGCGATATATCGTGATGGCACACGAGCCGATCGAAGAGGGAGGCTCACGACGAGAGGACGACGCGTCATGACCACGCGCGACATGTTCCGGAGCCCGTTCGGGCCCCGCACCCGCCGACACCCCCGGGGCCACCGCGGCGCCGGGTTCCCCTGCGGCCCGGAGGAGGCAGCCATGCACGACACCCCCGACTTTCACGGCGACGACCGTGACGACACCCGCCACGAGGGCGGACCCGGCCACCGCCGGGGCCGCACCCGCGGCCGAGGACGTGGCCCTGACGGGCGGGGCTTCGGCCCCGGCCGCGGGTTCGGCCCCGGTGGGCCGTTCGGCCCCGGTGGGCCGTTCGGCCCCGGCGGCCCCTTCGGCCCGGGCGGGTTCGGGCCCGGCGCCTTCGGCCCCGGGTTCGGCCCGGGTGGGCATCGCGGCCGCCGCGGCAAGCGTGCCCGCGGCGACGTGCGCACCGCGGTGCTCGCGGTCGTCGCCGACGGCCCGCGGCACGGTTACGAGATCATCCAGGAGATCACCGGTCGCTCCGGCGGGCAGTGGAAGCCGAGCCCCGGCTCGGTCTACCCGATGCTGTCCCAGCTGGAGGACGAGGGTCTGGTGCGTTCCGAGCAGACCGAGGGCCGCAGGGTCGTGCACCTGACCGAGGAGGGCACCCGGCACGTCGAGGAGCACCGCGCCGAGCTCGACGCGGTGTGGGCGCCGTTCGCCGAGGACGCCGAGGAGGCCGAGTCCGACCCGGCGAGCGGTCTGGTCACCGAGCTCGGCCGGCTCGCCGCCGCCGCGCGGCAGGTCGCCGAGGCCGGCTCCGAGGCGCAGGTCGCGTCCGCGACCGAGGCACTGACCGAGGCGCGCAAGGCGCTGTACCGGCTGCTCGCCGAGTGAGGCTCGCCGAACGAGCAGACCACACCGAGGGAGGCTCGCCGAACGAGCAGGCAGCACGGTGTGAGGCTCGCCGAACGAGCAGGTCGCACCGGGTGACCAGACCGCCCGGCGGGGACGGGGGGCGGGACCGATCGGGTCCCGCCCCCCGTCGTCGTCTACCGGACCCGTCTCCGGCGCCGGTTGCGGCGCAGCGCCTCCCGGAGCGGCGGGACGACGGTGCCCTCGGCGGCCATGACCCGGCGGGCCTTGCGTCGCGCGAGGACGACCGCGACGGCGGTCAGTGCCCAGATCGGGAACTGCACGAGCCAGGCCAGCCGGAACGCCTCGGGGGTGTAGCCGCCGGACATGCTGAGCACGAGCCCGACCAGCAGCGTGGTGGTGAGCGAGGCGGTGAACCCGCCGACGTTGACGATCCCGACGGCGGTACCGCGCCGGTGCGCGGGGTTGGACGTCCGGGCGTAGTCGAAGCCGACCGCGGAGCAGGGGCCGTTCGCGGCGAGCACCACCACGAGCAGGACGAGCAGCCACAGCGGCGCGGGCGGCGGAACGAGCAGCACGACCGTCCACACCAGCGCGGTCGCGCCGATGACCGACAGCACGAGCCAGGACCGGCGGAGCGGGTGGCGGGCGGTGAACTCGCCGAACACCGGCCCGACGACGGCACCGACGAGGACGAGCAGGGTCAGCATCACCGACGCACCGGCGGGGCTCATCCCCTGCCCGGCGACGAGGTAGGGCACGCCCCAGAGCAGCGCGAACACCAGGCCGGAGAACTGGGTGCCGGCGTGCGACCAGAGCCCGAGCCGGGTGCCCGGGTGTGCCCAGGCGCCCGTGAGGCCGTCGAGGACCTCGCGGGGGCTGCTCGCGGGCGCCGGGGCGGGGCTGCCGGGCGGGCGGTCGCGGAACACGGCGAGCACCGCGACCGCGGCGACGACACCGATCCCGGCGGCGGACAGGAACGCCGTCGTCCAGCCGTAGGCGTGCAGGACGGTGGCGAGCGGGATCGCGGAGAGCACCTGGCCGAACTGGCCGAGCAGGGCGGTGACCTGTGTCATCAGCGGTACCCGGCGGGGCGGGAACCAGGTGGACAGCACCGACAGCACCGAGATGAAGGTCAGGGCGTCGCCGATGCCGACGAGCACCCGGGCGGCGACGGCCAGCGGCAGCGAGGTGGCGACGGCGACGAGCACCTGCGCCGCGGTCATGGTGACGGCGCCGGCGAGCACCATGGCGCGGGCGCCGAAGCGGTCGAGGAGCAGCCCGACCGGCACCTGGAGGGCGGCGTAGACGAGCAGCTGCAGGACGAGGAAGCCGGCGAGCACGGTCGGGGACGCGTCGAACCGGTCGGCCGCCTCCAGCCCGGAGACGCCGAAGGAGCTGCGTTGCAGCACCGCCACGACGTAGGCGAACAGACCGACGGACCAGACGAGGTAAGCGCGACGTGACGAGTGCATGACGGACGGCCATTCTGGTCCATCCCGGCTGTCCGGGGTGTCCTCGCGGGGTCGCGTCACACGGGGTCGGTGGTCACATGGTGACCGGGCAGCCGGTGGGGGGCTCCGGATAGGGTCGCGGTGCACGCCACGACTCGGAGGACGCCGGTGCTCGATCCCGCTCAGCTGTACCAGGTCGACCCGGCCGCGCCGGCTCTCGACGAGCCGGTCCTGATCGTCGTGCTGGACGGGTTCGTCGACGCCGGCAACGCCGGTGCGCTCGCGGTCGGCGCGCTGACCGACGAGCGCGAGGCGGTCCGGGTGGCCCGGTTCGACGTCGACCAGCTCGTGGACTACCGGTCGCGACGCCCGCCGCTGCGGTTCGAGACCGACCGCTGGGCCGACTACGACCCGCCGGAGCTCGACGTCGTCGCACTGACCGACACCGGGGACACGCGGTACCTGCTGCTCGCCGGTCCGGAGCCGGACATGCAGTGGGAGCGGTTCGTCGCCGCGGTCGGGCTGCTGGTCGAGCAGCTCGGGGTCCGGCTGGTGATCACGTTGCAGGGCATCCCGATGGCCGTGCCGCACACCCGTCCGATCGGGGTGACCGCGCACGGCACCCGCCCGGAGCTGGTGGAGGGCCACACCCCGTGGTTCGCGACCGCCGACGTCCCGGGCAGCGCGGCCGCGTTGCTGGAGTACCGCCTCGGGCAGGCCGGGCAGGACGTGGTGGGCTACGCCGTGCACGTGCCGCACTACCTGTCGCGCTCGGCGTACCCGCAGGCCGCGCGGGTGCTGCTGGACCACGCGGGGCTGTCGGCGGGGCTCTACCTGCCGACCGAGACGCTGACCCGTGCCGCCGAGCAGGCGGAGTCCGAGATCGCCGAGCAGATGGCGGGGTCGGAGGAGGTCGGGCAGGTCGTGTCGGCGCTGGAGGAGCAGTACGACCAGGTCGTCGCGGCTCGGGAGTCCGGTGACCTGCGCGACGGCCTGGAGGGCGGCGAGCTGCCCAGTGGCGACGAGCTGGCCGCGGAGTTCGAGCGGTTCCTCGCCGGCGGGGGCGACGACAAGCCCGGCGGGAAGTCCGGCGACGACGAGCCGCCGCACGAGCCGCCCGCTCCCCCGCTGCCGCCCGCGACCTGACCGGTCCGGTCCCTGCAGGTTCAGCCGCCGAGCGCGAGGGCGTGCTGCACCCGGCCCCGGCCGCCGGGGCCGCGCAGCACCGCCTCGACCCAGCAGCCGACCGGGCGGGCCGCGAGCCCGGCCGCGGTCGCGGCCAGCCAGGCGTCGTGGACGGCGAGGCTGGCCCGGACGTGCTGGGCGACGGTGTCCGGGCCGGGGTCGACGTCCCCGGTGACGACGAGCAGCCCGCCGACGCCGGTGAGGTCCGGCAGGCCGCAGGCCCGCCGGGTCAGCGCGGCCAGCAGGGGGTGGCCCGCGCCGAGCACGGCGGCGTGCTGTCCCGCGCCGAGCCGGGTCCGGGCGACCCGGTCGAGTCCGGGGTCGGCGACCGGGGGGCGCAGGTTCTCGAACGGCGCCGACCGGCGTGCGCGGAGCACCGCCGCCGGGTGCGGGTCCGCGCTGGCGCCCAGCCCGACGGCGTCGTCCGGGGCGGGGCCGGTCGTGAGCACGACGCGGGAGTGGGCGCCGTCGGGGACGAGGTGGGCGGTGCGCGGCCGGCGCAGGGTCGCCGCGGCGGCGAGGACGGCGGCGGCCGCGTGGCCGAGGTCGAGCAGCAGCACCGGCAGCGAGCGGGGGCCGTAGCGCCACACGGTCCGTTCGGGGACGAGGTCGAGGACGACGTCGGCGTGGGCCCCCGGTTCGGCGCGGTCCGGTTCGGTCCGGTCAGGTGCGGCACGACCCGGGGCGGCACGGTCCGGGGTCGCGGGTCCGCCGTCGAGGGCGTGCGCGAGCGGGTCGTGGACACGGCCGCCGACCCGCGCGTCGACCGGGTAGCGGCCGCCCGCCGAGGGCACCCGGCGCAGCCGCACCCCGCCGACGACCCGGTCGGGGTCGGCGGCGAGCGACAGCGCGAGCAGCGCACCGGTGCCGTCACCGTCGCGGGCCAGGGGCACCGGCCGGGTCGCGATGGCCGCCTCGGCGGGGCGGGTGGCGTGGTCGGTGGGGCCCGGGTCGGCACCGGACCAGGCGAGCCGGAACGCCGCGGCGGTGTCCTGGGTCGGCGCCGTCACAGGAACGGCGGCGGGCAGTGCACCAGCCCGTCGGGCCCGGTGGCCGGGTCGAGGTCGAGGCCGTGGGCGCGGGCGGTGTCGCGCCAGCGGGGCAGCCCCCAGTACCGGAACGCGGCGGGCGCGTTCGGGACGAGCCCGGTGGCGCAGGTGCGGACCACCCGCCACGGGGTCTCGGCGACGTCGGGCGTGGTGAGGTCGACACGGGCGATGCGGTGGCCGTCGGCGAGCAGCGCCGCGGTCAGCGACGCGAGGTCACCGGCGGGGCCGGTGCGGAGCGGGCCGTGGGTCGCGGGCGCGGTGAACCGGGGAAGGTGCTCCTCCTGGACGCGGGGGTCGAGCCACACCTGCACCTGGGCGCCGAGGTCGCGGACGGCGGCGTAGCGCTCGCCCGCGTCGTCGCGGTAGTGGCGGTCGGCGCGGTGGTCGAGGTAGAGGCCGCGGGCGAGGACCCCGGCGTCGATCGAGGCATACACCCAGCCGTCGGGGTCGAGCAGGCCGCGGGTGAAGACCCAGGTGTGCACGGCCTCCAGCACCGCCTTGGTGGCGGCCTCGGCGGCGTCGAAGCGGGCGGCGCCGCCCCCGGCGACGATCCCGGTCTCCGGGTCGACGACGACGGCTCCGACCACGGCGGCCGGGTACTCGGTGGGCAGCTCGACGAGGTGGACGTCGAACGCGGCCCCGGCCAGCGCGGCGTCGAGCCCGGGGACCGAGGCCCGGTCGATGCCGTGGGAGGGCAGGCCGAGGTGCCACCAGCGTTCCAGCGCGTCGCGTTCGACGAGCTCGAGCAGGCCGCGTCGGTGGGCGTCGGTGGCGCCGTCGCCGGTGGCGATGCCGGCGTAGTTGAGGTGGTGGAAGCGGGGCTCGTCGCGGCGGGCGCCGCTGTGGTGGTTGAGCAGCGCCCAGGAGGCGGGCAGCCAGGTCGGTTCCCCGTCGGCCTCGACGCCGGCGATCCAGCGGATCGGCAGGTCGTCGGTGAAGCGCCGGTAGGGGCGTCCGTCCTGCCAGGGCGCGAGCAGCGGCAGTTCCTCGGGCCCCCAGCACCGGTCTCCCGCGGCGCGCAGCTCCGCGGCCGTGGTGAGCGGCAGGTCGCGCGGGACGCGGTTGCCGCAGTAGCGCTCGACCGCCTCGCCGAGCGCGGCGGTGCGGGCGCCGTCGCGGTCGCCGAAGGTGGTGCCGAGGCTGACCCGGTCCGCGGGCCAGGCGCCGAGCCGACGCGCGTCGGACACCTCCGCGGTGACGGCGGTGTAGGCCGTCGGCAGACCCGGGACGGGGGCGACGTCGACCAGCCGGCGGACGATCCCGCTCAGCGGGTCGACCAGCGCCTCCACCGGCAGTACGGGAACGGTCGGTGCCGTCACAGGGTGACCTCCTCGGGGATGGCGGCCGCGGCGACCTCGTCGCGGCCGGGTCGGACGTGCGGCAGGTCCAGCCGCAGTGCGTGCACGGTGCGGTGGTCGGCGCGCAGTTCCGTCGCGTGCGCCGGGTCCTGCCCGGTGTGCGGGTTGCGGGCGTGCGCGGGCCAGTGGTGCCCGGCGATCTCGACGCGCAGCCGGTCGCCCCCGTCGAGCGCGGCGCCGACCGGCGGGGTGGTGACGACGACCTCCCGCGTCGCCGGGCCGCGGTGCCGGTGCACGGCGGTGACCAGGTCGTGGCCGCGCAGCCCGATCCGCACGACCCAGTCGGCGTCGGGGGCGTCGCTGTCACCGGTGACGGTCACGACCAGCGGCCCGGCGAGCGCACCTGCCGGCAGCGGTGGGGTGTGGGCGACGACCCGGTCGCCGGCGTCGGCGTCCGGCCCGGGGTCCGGGGCGGCGGGGACGGGCGCGCCCGGCGGCCGGGACCGCACGGGCCGCTCCGGGTCGGCGACGAACGCGACCGGGAACCGACCGGGCGGGACGGCGTCGACCGCGAGCGTCGGGCTGTCACCGGCGCGCACCCACCGCCCGCTCTCCCCCACCGCGACGAGTGCGCCGCGCCCCCGCGGCGGGCTCCCGACCGCGGCACGGGCCCAGGCGGCGTAGACCGCGCCGATCCGCCGTCCGGCGAGGACGGCGCCGGGCGCGGAGGCGTCGAGCTCGTGCCCCCACGGCCCGAGGACGAGCCGGGACGGTCCGCCCCAGCGCCGTGCGAGCTCCCGGGTGCGGGCGGCGAACGAGTCCGCGGTGCCCCCGACGGCGAGCAGCGGCATCGCGGCCCGCGCGATCCCGTCCCACAGCCAGGGCGTCTCCTCGGGCGCATCCCACAGCTCGGGCCAGCCGGTCGGGGCCGGCGTCAGCGCCGCGGTGACCGGCAGCGTCGCGGCCGCCGACGGGGCGACGCGCGGAGCGCCCGCACCGTGTCCGGGTCCACCGTGTTCGGACCACCAGCCGATCCGGCAGGCCAGCCGGGCGGCGCCGCCGGGTTCGCGGGCGGTCTCCCCTGGCCCGAGCGCGGGGACCGCGGCGAGCACCCCGCACACGTCGGGGTCGGCGAGGGCGCCGGCGACCGCGCAGTGCGCCCCGTAGCTCGCACCGGCCAGCACGATCCGCCCGTCGCAGCCGGGGATCGCGCGCAGCGCGGCGAGCGCGGCGACGCCGTCGTCGGTCTCGTGGGCGTAGGGCCGGAACTCCCCCGTCGAGCCGCCGCGGCCCCGGACGTCGACGACGAGGCAGCCGAACCCGTGCGCGGCCCAGCCGCGGGCCTCGGGCAGCAGCCGTCCGCGGCCGTAGGGGGTGCGGACGAGTACGGCGGGCCAGGTCGCGGCGGCGGGGCGGACGAGGGTCGCGGCGAGCCGGACCCCGTCCGCGCCGGGCAGGTCGAGCTCGGTCAGGTCGGGCCCGGTCGGGTCGGGCTCGGTCGGGTCGGGCTCGGTCGGGTCGGGCTGGGTCGAGTCGGGCTGGGTCAGGCCGGGCTCGGTCACGGCGCGCTGTCGGGCACCGGCAGCAGTGCGTGGTCGGCGATCGCGGCGGTGTCGAGGTCGACCACCCGCAGACGGCGTCGTGCCGGCAGGGCCGCCGGCACGAGGTCGCCGGTCGCGGGGGTGTCGTGGCCCGCGATCCACGCGCGGACGTCGGCGGCGAGCAGCGCGGCCAGCAGGGCGTGGTCACCGGGGCCGGTCGGAGCGGCGGGGGCGGCGTCCCAGTAGGCGAGCAGGTGTGGGTGCCCGGATCCGGCCGCGGCGAGGCGGCGGGCGCGGACGTCGGCGTGCCCGGCGTCGCCGGGGTGCACGGCGGGGGGTTCGAGGATGCCGTGCCGTCCTTCGACGGCGAGCCGGAACCAGGCGGTCCCGCGCGCGGGCAGGGTGTCCAGCGCGGTCCAGGCGGCCGGTGCGGGTCCGTCCGCGACGGCGCACACCGCATCGGTGCCGGTCCCGGTCCCCGTCGCAGTGTCGGTCCCGGTCCCGGTCGCGGTGTCGGTCCCGGTCGCGGTGTCGGTCCCGGTCGCGGTGTCGGTCGGGGTGTCGGTGTCGGTGCCGGTGCCCGTGCCGGTGGCGGCGCCGGTCCCGGCCTCGCCGGCGAGCGCGGCGGCGAGGGAGTCCAGGTCCCGGCGCCGGACCTGCATCCCCGGCCCGGCGAGCGCGGCGGCGCCCGCGTCGGCCAGCGCCCCCCGCCCGGCGACGGTCACGGTGGCGGTCCGCGGCGGCGGGGTCTCGTCCAGGTAGCCGGCCGCGGCGAACGCGCCCCGCTCGGGGTCGAGCCCCGGCGGCGGCACCGGGTCGACGCCGTCGAACCAGCGGGTCAGTGCCTCGACCGTGTCGCGCGGCAGGTCGACCCCGCGCAGCCGGCCGGACGCCTCCCGCAGCGCCGAGCCCCGTCCGGGGACCTCGAAGACGCTCACGCCCGGTCGCAGTCGTTCCACTGGCACTCCCTGGTCCGTCGGTCGGTCACGGCAGACCACGGGCCCGGCACCGTCACCGGTGCCGGGCCCGCGGCGGGTGTCACTCCTGCTCGGCAGCCTGCTCGGTCGCGAACGGGTTCTCGACGAGGGCGTTGGAGTGGCTCGCGGAGTTGTGCGGCAGGGCGCGCTCGGCCTCGAGCTCGGTGAAGATGTCCTTCATCGTTTTCTCCTCCAGTGGGTGACATCGTCCGGTTCCGGACCGTCACATCCTGGTCACAATCGACATCGATTTTCAACAGTGGCACATCTCTCGTCGCTACTATTGGAGATGACTCTCGTTTCACACTATGGTTCGCGCAATCCCGACGGAAGGACCTCGTGAGCGAGACGGCCCCGACCGCCCCCGCGCAGGAAAGCACCGATCTCCGCCGCTACCTCACCGCCCGCGTCGTCGCGGTCGGCGGGTCGCTGGTCGCGGCGGTCGCGCTGCCCGTGCTCGTCTACCGGCTGACCGGCTCACCCGCGTGGACCGCGGCGATCGCGACCGCGGAGGCGCTGCCGTACCTGCTGTTCGGGCTGTTCGCGGGCGCACTGGCCGACCGGGTCGACCGCAGGCGGCTGATGGTCGGCGTCGACCTGGCGTGCGGGCTGGTGCTGGCGGGGATCCCGCTCGCGTGGTGGGCGGGGGTGCTCACCCCGTGGCAGGTGCTCGGCACGGCGGTCGCGGTGCAGACCGGCTTCGTCTTCTTCGACGCCGCGAACTTCGGCGCCCTGCCCACGCTGGTCGGCCCGGACCGGATCACCGCGGCGTTCTCCACGCTCTACGGCGCGACGACCGTCGTCGAGCTGCTCGTGCCGCCGCTGGCCGGGCTCGCCGTCGCGACACTGGCCCCGGCCGGGCTGCTGTCGGTCACCGCGCTCACCGCGGTCGCCTCCGCGCTGCTGATCCGCTCGATCGCCGGGAGCCTGTCCCCCGGGCCCGGCACCCGCGCACCGACCCGGATCCTCGCCGACGTCCGCGAGGGCCTGGGCCTGTTGTGGGGCAACCCGGTCGTGCGCACGCTGACCCTCGTCGGCACCACCCAGGCCGTCGCGGGCGGCGCCTGGCTCGCGATGACCGTCCCGTGGGCGGACCGGGTGCTCGGCATCCGCGCCGACGGCGACGCCCGGCTCGGCCTGCTGTTCGCCTGCTGGGGCGTCGGCGGGCTGGCCGCTGCCCGGCTGGTCCCACGGCTGTCGGAGCGCTGGGGCGGGGCCCGGCTGGCGCTGGCCGGGCTGCCGGTGTCGCTGGCCTGCGCGGTCGCCGTGGTCTCGGCGACGCACTGGGCCCCCGCGCTGCTCGCCGCCACCGCGTTCGGGGCGGCCTACTCGACGGTCGTGCTCAACGCCGTCACCTACCGGCTGCAGGTCACCCCCGAGCACGCCCGCGCCCGGGTCTCGACGACGGCGCGGATGCTGTCCTGGGGCCTCGGCACCCCCGCCGGCGCGGCGCTGGCCGGTGTGGTGGCGACGACGCCGTCCGGCCCGCGCAGTGGGCTGGCGGCCGGGGCCGCGGTGCTGGCCGCCGGGGTCGCGCTGGCCTGGCTCACGCCGCCGCTGCGCCGGGCCGCCCGCGGCTGACCGGACGACCCCGTCCGGGACACCCCGCCCCGGTGCCGGCAGCACCGATCCCGACGCGCGCCCGACCCTCGAGATGCACGTTTCCGCCCTCGCAGGGGCGGAAACGTGCACGTCGCTGCACCGGCGATCCGCCCGGGAGCGGCGACCCGGTCGTCGGCGCGCCGCGCCCGGCGGGGTGGGTGGGCCGTCAGGCGCTGACGGGCCGGGCCGGGGTGGAGTCCAGGTAGCTGCAGGTCAGCCGCCCCTCGTGGGTCGAGACGACCCCGCGCACCCCGAACACCTCGGCCAGCAGCGGCTCGTCGACGACGTCGCCGGGCGGCCCGTCGGCGTGCACCCGCCCGTCGCGCAGCGCGACGATCCGGTCCGCGCACCGCGCGGCCTGGGCCAGGTCGTGCAGCACCGCGACGACGGTCAGCCCGCGCTGCACCTGCAGCTCCCGGACGAGGTCGAGCACCTCCAGCTGGTGACGCACGTCGAGGTAGGTGGTGGGCTCGTCGAGCAGCAGCACCGGGGCGTCCTGGGCCAGGGCGAGCGCGATCCGCACCCGTTGGCGCTCCCCGCCCGACAGCAGCTCGACCGGGGTGTCGGCCCACGCCCGGGTGCCGGTGGCCGCCAGCGCGTCGGAGACCGCGGCGTCGGCGCCGCCGCCGAGCATGCCCAGCGGCCCGCGGACCGCGTAGCGGCCCTGGGCGACGAGTGCCCGCACCGTGACCCCGCCCAGCGGCGGCAGTGCCTGCGGGAGCACCGCGACCCGCTTCGCGACCTCACGGCGCGGGGTCCCGGCCAGCGGCCGGTCGACCAGGTGCACGGAGCCCGCATCGGGCCGGTGCAGCCCGGCGAGCACCCGCAGCAGCGTCGTCTTGCCGCAGCCGTTGCGTCCCACCAGCGACAGCCACTGTCCGCGGTCCACCGCCAGGTCGACGACGTCGAGCACGGTGCGCCCGTCGAAGCGCACCGTCACCCCCTCGGCCCTGAGCACCGTCACAGCGCACCTCCCACCGTCGTGCGGGACCGTCGGCGGACGATCCCGATGAGCACCACCGCGCCGGCGACCGCCGCCACCGCTCCCGCGGGGACCCCGATCGGCCGGTCACCGACCGGGGCGAGCGCGGTCAGCAGCTGGGCGACGACGTCGGCCGCGGCGACCGTCCCGGCCCCGGCCAGCGCCGCCGCGGGCACCAGCAGCCGCGGATCGGCCGCGCCCCGCGACCCGAGCACCGCGCGGGCCAGGTGCGGGGCGAGCAGTCCCACGAACGCGAGCGCCCCGACCGCCGCGACCGCCCCGCCGGTGGCGAGCACGGCCAGCAGCACCGCGGCCGAGCGCCACCCGGACACCGCGAGGCCGACGCCGCGGGCGTGGTCGTCGTCGACGCCGAGCACGGCGAGCACCGGGCCGAGCAGCACCGCGAGGACCACCGCGGTGAGCGCCACCGGCCACAGCGCGTCCCAGTGCTCCCAGCCGCGGCCGTTGAGCGAGCCGACCAGCCACCGCACCATCGACCCGGCCAGCTGCGGGCGGGCGGTGAGCAGCAGCAACGTCGTCCCGCCGAGCACCGCCGACACCAGTACCCCGACGACGGCGAGCCGCAGCGGGTCCGCGGTGCCCGGCCCGGCCGCCCGGCCGGCGAGCAGCCACAGCACACCGCCGCCGAGGGTCCCGCCGAGCAGCGCCACGACGAGCACACCCAGCGGAGTGCCGACCGGGCCGCCGAGCACCGTCCCCAGCACCGCACCGAGCACCGCGCCGGACCCCACCCCGGTCACCTCCGGCGAGGCGAGCGGGTTGCGCAGCACCGCCTGCAGGACCGTCCCGGCGACGCCGAGGCAGGCACCGGCCGCGAGCCCGACCAGCACCCGCGGCATCCGCAGGCCCACGACGAGGTCGGTGGCCAGCGGGTCCGCGGTCCCGGCGAGCGCCGCTAGTGCGGTGCCGGGACCGACCGCGGTGCCGACCAGCAGCCCCGCCAGGGCCGCGGCCGCGGCGGCCGTCCCGAGGAGTGCGAACCGGGACGCGACCGTCGCGACCCGGCCGACCGTCCCCCGCCCGGCCGGCCGGTTCACCGGGCCACCACCGCGCCGGGACGGGCCGTGCGGACGGCGCGCGGACGTCGCCACGCCAGCAGCAGCCCGCCCGCGACGACCGCGACCCCGGCGGTGAACCCGCCCACCGGCAGCTCGACCGGGTACAGCACGGTGCGGGCCAGCAGGTCCGCGACGACGACCACCGCCGCGCCCGCCCCGGCGCAGCCCACCGCCCGCGGCAGCGGTCGGGCCGCCGGGTGCAGTGCCCGCACCAGCTGCGGGGCGAGGAAGCCGACCCAGGCGACCGGCCCGGCCGGGCCGACGACGGCGGCGACGAGCAGGCAGGCCACCCCCAGCACCGCGGCCCGGGCCGCACCGGTGCGCAGTCCGAGTGCCGCGGCGGCGTCGTCGCCGAGCCGCAGCGGCCCCAGCAGCGGCAGCACCGCGACGGCCGCGACGAACGCGACCGCCAGCGCGGGCAGCACCGGGGTCACGGTGGCCCAGGTGGTGCCGGTGAGCGAGCCGAGCAGGTAGCGCACGAGCACGCCCTGCTCGGTGGACCCGGTCATCGCGACCGCGGCGAGCAGCAGCGCCTGCAGCGCCGCGCCCACCCCGGCGCCGATGAGCAGCACCGCGGCCGGGCCGACGGCGCCGCGGATCGCGAGCAGGGTGAGCCCGCCCCCGACGACGGCCCCGACGACCGCGGGCAGCAGCGGCGCGAAGGGCACCGCGACCCCGGTGACGAGCGTGATCGCCACCGCCGCGGCCGCCCCGGAGGAGACCCCGAGCAGCTCGGGGACGGCGAGCGGGTTGCGCAGGCCGTCCTGCAGGAGCAGCCCGGCCAGCCCGAGCGCCGCGCCGGTGAGCACGCCGAGCACGAGCCGCGGCACCCGCAGCTCGGTCACCACGACGTGCTCGACCCCGCTCGCCGCCCCCAGCACGGCCGGAAGCCGGTGCGGTGCGACGGCCGGGGTGCCGGTCCCGAGGACCAGCGCGGCGAGCAGCACCGCCCCGAGCGCGGCGGCGAGCAGGACCAGTAGCCGTCTCACCGCCCGGGGACCACGGCCAGCGACTGTTCGACCATCGCACCGAGGCTGCGGGTGCCGCGCCCGCTGCCCCACAGCCGCGGGTCCATCTCGTGCACCTGGCCCGCCTGCACGGCCGGGACCTGCTGCCAGACCGGGTTGTCGGCGAGCTGGTCGGTGAGGGTGCGGTCTTCGGAGGAGAACAGCAGCGAGAAGGCGAACACGACGTCCGGGGCCTGGGCGAGGATCTCCTCGACGCTGTAGGTGCTGGCGGTCTCGACGTCGGCGCCACGCGGGACGAACGGGTAGTCGTAGAGCGGCGCGAGCAGGTTCCCGTTGACGGTGTCGGTGGTGTCGACGCCGATCGTGTCGGCGCTGCCATACATCAGCAGCACCTTCCGGTCGGCCTTGCCGGTGGCGCGGGCCTGCTCGACGCCGTCGGCCAGGGTGGTGCGGAAGCGCTGCTCCCCGGCGGTGGCCTCGGCGGTGCGGCCGGTCAGCGACCCCAGGTTCCGCAGGTAGCCGACCGACTCCTCCCAGGTGGTGGGCTGCACCAGCCAGAGCGGGGCGAACCGCTCGATCGCCGCGCGCAGCGGCTCGTGCACACCGCCGAGCCCGATCACGAGGTCGGGACGCAGCGCGGCGATGGACTCGACGTCCTCGCTGCCGAAGCTACCCTTCACCGTCGGGACCTGCGCGGCGCGGTCACCGAGCAGCACGGGGTTCTTCAGAAGGGCCGGGGTGGAGGTGCCGGCCGGGGTGAGGCCCAGCTCGACGACCATGTCGTCGCACAGGCCGGTCAGGCAGACGATGCGCTTCGGCGGGGCCGGCACCGTGACGGTGGTGCCACGCGGGTCGGTCACCGACAGCGCGGGCTCCAGCGGAGCGACGTCGCGGCTGACGGCGGGCCGGTCGGCGGGAGCCTGCGGGGCGGGTGCGGCCCCACCGCAGCCGGCGAGCAGCAGCGCGACCACCGCGACCGGCAGCACCGCGGCGACGCGGGAGACCCGGGCCGCGGTGGACCGGGCGGATCGGCGCGAGGCGGCGGCTCGGGCCGCGGCGGGCCGGTCGCCCGCACCGGCGGGCACGGGACGGGGGTCCGGGCGGCGGCTCATCGCGCACCGGCCAGGTCGCGTCCGGCCCGCAGGTCGCGCAGCGCGGCGGCGTCGCGGAGCAGGGAGGCGGCGGTGTCGCCGGGGACGAACTCCAGCAGCACCTCGGTGTCGGTGCCGTCCTCGCGGGACTGCGCGGAGAGCTCGGCGAGCACCGGGGCCCACAGGTCGGCGCGGTCGGCGAGCGGCAGCCGCTCGGTGTAGCCGTCGGCCCCCCAGGAGAACGCGTGCACGGTCCGCGGGCGCAGCGCGCGGACCTCGGCCAGGCAGGTGTCGGTGTCGGGCAGCTCGCGCGGCTGCCAGTGGGTCACCAGGGCGGGGTGGTCGACCTCGGCACGCAGCGCCAGCGCGGTGTCGAGCCCGTCGGTGAGGGACTCGACGTGGTGCTCCACCAGCAGCCCCATCCCCTGCTCGGCGACGGCGTCGGCGCAGCGCCGCAGCGCGTCCACCGTGGCGGCGCGCTCGGCGGGCGACACGTCGGCCGAGGCCGCGGTCCCGGCCCAGACCCGTACCCGCGGGGCGCCGAGCTCGGCCGCCGTCGCGACGACGTCGGCGAACGCGTCGGGATCCGACGCCCCGGCCTTGTGGTAGCTGCCGTAGGTCCCGATCCGCAGCCCGGCGCCCGCGCACGCACCGCGGGCCGCCGACGCCGCGGCCCGGTCACCGGGACGGACGTGCCGGTCCCCGGCCCACTCCACGACCTCGGACCCGGCGTCGACCGCCAGGCGCACGACGTCCGGTACGGATCTCTCACGGAAGGTGACCGACGCCAACCCCAGAAGCAGCATGGTCGGTAACCGTAGTCATTGTCGTTTGCGCGATCCAGCGACGTACGTCACCCGGTGTCCGATTCCTCCTAGAGCAGGTCCAGCCCGGCCGCCACCACCGTGTCCGCGTCGAGCCCGTGGTGGGCGTAGACCGACGCCAGATCGCCGGACTGCCCGAAGCGGTGCACGCCCAGGTGCGTCGCCGGGACCCGGTTGACCCCGGCGAGGAACGCGAGGGTGTGCGGGTGCCCGTCGAGCAGGGTGACCAGCGGCGCGGCCCGGCGCACGGGGAACGCCGACTCCAGGATCCACGGCTCGGCCTGCGGTCGGGCGGGGCGCCCGGAGCGGGCCTGCAGCGCGTCGAACAGCAGACCCGGGCTGGTCACCACGACGACGTCGACGTCGTGGCCGAGCTCGGCGAGCCGGTCGGCGGCGGCGAGCGCCTCGGTCGTCGGCGCCCCGGCCACCGCGATGGTCAGCGCGGGTGTGCCCGCGGCGCGGCGCAGCGGGTAGGCCCCGGCGACCACCTGGCGGCGGCGCCGCTCGCGCGCGGCCGGGTCGGCCGGGACCGCCGCGAGGCTCTGGTCCACCGGCCGCGTCGACAGGCGCAGGTAGGCGCTGGTGCCGTCCGGGCGACCGAGCCGGGCCAACGACGCCAGCAGCGTCCACTCGGTGTCGATCGCGAACGCCGGCTCGTAGGTCACGCAGCCGGGCTGCTCCAGCCCGACCGACGGCGTCGTCACCGACTGGTGGGCGCCGCCCTCGGGGGCCAGCGACACCCCGGACGGGGTGCCGACCAGGATCGACTGCCCGCCGGCGTAGATCCCGAACGACCACGGCTCCAACGCGCGCTCGACGAACGGGTCGTAGAGCACCCCGATCGGCAGCACCGGACGGCCCCAGCGCGACCAGGTGGCGCCCAGCTCCCCCAGCGCCCCGACCAGGTTCCCCTCGGCGATCCCCAGCTCCAGGTGCTGACCGGTGGGCCGCTCGCGCCAGTGCAGGATCGTCTCGGGGTCGTCGTCGAACCAGTCCTTGCGCTCCGCGGTGGACCAGACGCCGACCTTGTTCACCCAGCCGCCCAGGTTCGTCGACGACGACACGTCCGGGCACAGCGTCACGACCCGCTTCGCCGCGTCGGGGGACTCGCGGGTGAGGTCGAGCAGGGCCCGGCCGAGCGCGGCCTGGGTGGTGGCGCGCCCGGTCGGGGTGCGCCCGATGTCGGTCGGCAGCGGCGGGACCGGCTGCTCGTCGACCGGGTCGCGGCGCAGCCGCGCCGCCGCGCGCGCCACGGCCTCGCCCGCCGGGGACTCCGGGTCGAAGCGCCGCCAGGGGTCCTCGGGGTCGACGCCGACCGCGTCGGCCAGCTCGCGGACCTGGTCGGCGCCCAGGATCGAGCCGTGGTTCTGCGGGTGGCCCGCGGTCGCGAGGCCGTGCCCCTTCACGGTGTAGGCGAGGATCACCGTGGGCCGGGTGTCGTCGATCGCGGCGAACGCGTCGCGCAGCGCGGCGGTGTCGTGCCCGCCGAGGTTGCGCACCGCGGCGAGCAGGGTGTCGTCGTCGAGGTCGGCGACGAGCGAGGCCAGGTCCGCGTGTCCGTCGGGGAGCCGGGTGCGGACCTCGTCGGCGTCGCAGCGCAGCAGGCGCTGGTACTCCGCGTTCTGCATGGTGTCGATCCGGGCGCGCAGCGCGTCGCCGCCGGGCCGGTCGAACAGCTCGTGCAGCAGCCTGCCGTACTTGACGGTGAGGACCTGCCAGCCGGCCGCGGAGAACATGCCCTCGATCCGCGGCGCGCCGATCGCGGGGACGACCCGGTCCAGGGACTGGCGGTTGAGGTCGACGATCCACACCACCTCGCCGAGCTCGCCGACCATCGGGTCGAGAATGGCCTCCCAGACCGCGCCCTCGTCGAGCTCGGCGTCGCCGACCAGGGAGTACTGCCTGCCGTGGCCGGCACCCCCGAAGTGGGTGTCGACGTAGCGACGGGCCAGCGCACCCCAGACCGGGGCGGTCGCGCCGATCCCCACCGAGCCGGTCGAGTAGTCGACCGGGTCGGGGTCCTTGGACCGCGACGGGTAGGACTGCAGCCCGCCGAACGCGCGCAGCGTGCCCAGGTAGCGCTCGTCGAGCTCGCCGAGCAGGTAGTTGATCGCGTGCAGCACCGGGGACGCGTGCGGCTTGACCGAGACCCGGTCCCCGGCCCGCAGGTGCTCGAACCACAGCGAGGTCATGATCGTCGTCATCGACGCCGACGACGCCTGGTGCCCGCCCACCTTCAGCCCGCTCGGGTCACCGCGACGGTTGGCCGCGTCGACGATCGCGGTCGCCAGCCACAACACCCGCTTCTCGATCTCGACGAGCGTGTCCGTCGCCACCGCCTGAGTGCCCATCGCACACCACTCCAGCCTCGTCGCCCCATGCAGCCTGCTCCGTCAGCCCACCATCAGCTCGGACGAGTGCACAACCGGGTCGGTGCACACTGAGCAGACTGCACGGTCCGGGCGGGGCTGGATCGGTGCGGGCACGGCATACTGCGCACCCACGGACACGACGGAGGCACCACGTGACGGGAACGACCGGCGACGGCCGCGCCGCGCTCGACGGCCACGACGCCCGGCTGCTGCTGGCCCTGGCGCAGGACCCGCGCGCGACGGTGCTCGCCCTCGCCGAGCAGGTCGGCCTGTCCCGCAACACGGTGCAGGCCCGGCTGGCGAAGCTGGACCGGCTCGGTGCGCTGGACACCTTCGAGCGGCGCGTCGATCCGGCGGCACTGGGCTACCCGCTGACCGCCTTCGTGACGGTGCGGGTGGTGCAGCGCGAGCTCGCCGCCGTCGCCGACGCGCTGGACCGGGTACCGGAGGTGCTGGAGGTGCACGGCATCTCCGGCCCCGAGGACCTGATGGTGCACCTGGTCGCCCGCGACGCCGACGACCTCTACCGGATCGCCGGGCACCTGCTCGCGATCGACGGGGTGGAACGGACCTCGACGTCGCTGGTCATGCGCTCGCTGGTCGGGTTCCGCACCGCGCCGCTGCTGCGCCGCCTCGCCGACGGCGGCGCAGCCGCACCCGTCGTTCACCCCGCACCGCTACCGTCACGACGATGAGCGCCCCCGCCTCCCCCGGCTTCGACCAGGACTTCCTCGGCGTCGCGACGCCGATGCCGACGCTCCCCGGGATCGACACGGTCCTGCTCCCCTACACCCACTTCTCGACGCTGCACCGGCCCGACCGGCGGCTGGCCGCGGCCACCGCCGTCGCGATCGACGGGGCGACCCTGCGGCAGCTGGAGCGCTCCGACGACTGGCGCCTCGACGACCGGCTGCCCGCCGAGCAGCAGGCCGGCCCCGAGCTCTACGCCGACAACGACCTCGACCGCGGCCACCTGGTGCGCCGCCAGGACCCGGTCTGGGGCAAGCCGACCGAGGCCGCGACCGCCGAGTCCGACACGTTCCACTACACCAACGCCGCCCCGCAGGCCGCCGCCTTCAACCAGGACAAGCAGACCTGGGGCGGCCTGGAGGACTACCTGCTCGACAACGCGGGCGACAACGACCGCCGGCTGGTGGTGTTCACCGGCCCGGTGCTCGCCGACGACGACCCGGAGTACCGCGGTGTGCTGGTCCCGCGGCTGTTCTGGAAGATCGGCGCCTTCGTCACCGGCGGCGCACTGGGCACCACCGCCTACCTGCTCGACCAGACGCCCGAGCTCGGCGACCTCGCCGAGCCGCCGGCCGGGGACCCGCCGCCGCTGGGCCCCTACCGCACCTTCCAGGTGCCGGTGGCCCGGATCGGCGAGCTCACCGGGCTCGACCTGGGCCCGCTGACCGCCGCGGACCGGATGCCGGTACCCGAGCCGGTGCCCGCCGCGCTGTCGGAGCGGGCGGTCCGGCTGCGGTCGTTCGCCGACATCCGGGGGATCTAGGCTCGCCCGCGTGACCGAGCTGCTCCCCAGCACCCAGCGCACCCTGCTCGCCCGCGTCGCCCGCGCCCAGCGCGACGGCCGCGTCCCCTCGCTCGTCGCCGGGGTGGTCCGCGACGGCGCCCTGGTCTGGCACGCCGGCCGCGGCGCCCTGCCCGACGGTGCCGACGGCCCGGCCGCCGCGGACGACGTCCAGTACCGGATCGGCTCCATCTCCAAGACCGTCTGCGCGGTCACCGTCCTGCGGCTGCGCGACGAGGGCCTGCTCGACCTCGACGACCCGCTGGACCGGCACGTGCCCGGCACCCCGCTCGGCGACCGCACCCTGGGCCAGCTGCTGTCCCACCTCGCCGGCGCCGGCTCGGAGAGCCCCGGCCAGTGGTGGGAGCGCACCCCCGGCGGCACCCTGGACGAGCTGGGTCTCGGCGACGCCGACCGGGTGCTGCCCGCGGCGCGCCGCTTCCACTACTCCAACCTCGGGTTCGGGCTGCTCGGCGAGGTCGTCGCCCGCCTGCGCGGCCGCGCCTGGACCGACGTCGCCCGCGACGAGGTCCTGCTCCCGCTCGGCATGACCCGCACCTCGCCCCGTCCGCAGCAGCCCGCCGCCGCGGGCCGAGCGGTGCACCCGTGGGCCGACCTCGTCCTGGCCGAGCCCGAGCACGACGCCGGGGTGATGGCCGCCGCCGGGCAGCTGTGGTGCACCGCGGCGGACCTGGCCCGGCTCGGTGCGCTGCTGCTCGGCGACACCGGCGGGGTGCTCTCGCCGGCGACGGTCGAGGAGATGACGCTGCCCGCCGGCGTCGACCCGTCGTCGTCGATCTGGGCGGGCTACGGACTGGGCGTGCAGGTCCAGCGGCACGAACGGCCCGGAGGCGGCACGACGACGCTGGTCGGGCACGGCGGCGCCATGCCCGGCTTCCTCGCCGGGCTCTGGGTGGACCGCGAGGAGGGCACCGGCGCGCTGGCGATGGGCAACACCACCTCCGGGATGGACGGCGGGCTGCCCGCCGGGCTGCTGAACGACCTGCGCGTCGCCGAGCCCCGCGTCGTCGAGCCGTGGACCCCGCAGCCCTGCCCGGTCGATCCGGAGCTGCTCGGCCCGTGGTTCTGGGGGCCGTCGCCGTACGTGCTGCGCTCGGTCGGCGGCGGCCTGCTGCACCTGGGCGGGCTCGGAAGGCCCGGGCGCGCGTCGCGGTTCCGTCCGGGCCCGGACGGCACCTGGGTCGGCCTGGACGGCTACTTCGCCGGGGAGACCCTGCGGATCGCCCGCGACCACCTGTGGCTGGCGACCTTCGTCTTCACCCGCACCCCCTACGACCCGGCCGCGCCGGTCCCGGGCGGCGTCTCGGACGAGGGCTGGACCACGGGCTGACGTCGCCGACGTCACCGGCCGACATCACGGTTCGGCTCGCACTGCGACACGGGGAGGGCCGAGTACCTACACTTTCGGCACACAAAACGACTTGTGCACCATTTCTGCACGAACGAGAGCGGAGGGGGGATGCGCCCGGCACGCGGGCGTGACCACGTATGACACAGGCCCAATCACCACCGGACGACCGTCCGGGCACGACCGGGGACAGCCGTCCCCGCACCGACTGGATCGTGTTCGGCGTCGGAGCCGCGCTCGCGCTGCTGTTCGTGCTGTGGGGGCTGCTCAGCGCCGACACCCTCGGTGCCACCGCCGAGACGATGCTCGGCGGGCTGATGCGTGGCGGTGGCTGGGGCTTCATCCTCGCCGCGACCGCCTTCGTCGCCTTCGCACTCTTCCTGGCCTTCAGCCGGTTCGGACGCATCAAACTCGGCGCCGACGACGAGGAACCCGAGTTCCGCACGGTCTCCTGGATCGCGATGATGTTCTCCGCCGGCATGGGCATCGGACTGATGTTCTTCGGCGTGAACGAGCCGCTGACCTTCTTCCGGTCACCGCCCCCCGGCTCCGCCGAGCCCGGCACCGTCGACGCGCTGCAGACCTCGATGGCGACCTCGCTGTTCCACTGGACGCTGCACCCGTGGGCGATCTACGCCGTCGTCGGCCTCGCCATCGCCTACTCCACGTTCCGCAAGGGCCGCCGGCAGCTCATCAGCCAGGCGTTCGTCCCGCTGATCGGCCGCAAGGCCGCCGAGGGCTCCATCGGCCGGGCCATCGACATCCTCGCGATCTTCGCGACGCTGTTCGGCTCCGCCGCCTCGCTCGGCCTGGGCGCCTTCCAGATCGGCGGCGGCATGCAGACCGTCGGCTGGGTCGACGGCCCGGTGAGCCCCTGGCTGCTCGCCGCGATCATCGTCGTCCTGACCGCCGCGTTCATCCTCTCCGCCGTCTCCGGCGTCGAGAAGGGCATCCAGTGGCTGTCCAACACCAACATGGTGCTGGCGGCGGTGCTCGCGTTCTTCGTGTTCGTCGTCGGCCCGACGGTGATCATCCTCGACCTGATCCCGACCTCGATCGGCGCCTACTTCTCCCAGTTCTTCGAGATGGTCGGGCGCACCGAGGCCGTCGGCGGCGAGCCGATGCTCGAATGGCTCTCCGGCTGGACGATCTTCTACTGGGCGTGGTGGATCTCCTGGACGCCGTTCGTCGGCATGTTCCTGGCCCGGATCTCGCGCGGGCGCACCATCCGCGAGTTCGTCGGCGGCGTCATCCTCGCACCCAGCCTGGTCTCGCTGGTCTGGTTCTGCATCTTCGGCGGCACCGCCATCACCCAGGCCCAGCAGGGCACACAGTTCTCCGACGACTCCAACGTCCAGCTGTTCCAGATGCTGGCCGCCTACCCGTGGGCGACCTTCACCGGCCTGCTCGTCATGGTCCTGGTCGCGATCTTCTTCGTCTCCGGCGCCGACGCCGCGTCGATCGTCATGGGCACCCTGTCCCAGCGCGGCACCATCGAGCCCAGCAAGTGGGTCGTGGTCTTCTGGGGTTCGGTCATGGGCGCGGTCGCCGTGCTGATGCTGGTCACCGGCGGGGAGAACGCCCTGGACGGCATCCAGAACCTCACCATCCTGGTCGCGGCACCGTTCGTGGTGATCATGGTGCTGCTGTGCTTCGCGCTGTTCAAGGACCTGCGTCGCGACAAGGTCGTGCTGCGGGACGAGAAGGGCGCACAGGTGCTGGAGCAGGCGGTCGACTGGGCCACCGTTAACCACGGCGAGCACTTCTACGTCAAGGTCGGCGCGTTCGACCCGGACGACGAGAACGCCCCCGGCGGCGGCAGCGGCAACGGTGCCGCCGCGACCGGGACCGACGGACCGGACGGACCGACCGGCGACGGGTCGACGCGGGCGACCGCCGAACGGCGCGACAGCCCGGTCGGCGGCGACTGAGCGCCTCTCGTCGCACACGACGGCGGCCGGACCCCCTCCCCGGGGTGTCCGGCCGTCGTCGTCCGTGGCAGGGTCGAGGGCTCACGGTCGCGGGGGGCGGCCGGACGATCGGACGACCCGTGACCGACCGCCCACCGATGGTGAGCGGTCGGGAAGTGACCCGGGCCGACCGCGCTCGTTGGACCTCCTGCGACCACCCGGTGCACGGCCCCCGCGCGCACCGACGATCATCGGAAAGTGCTGCGCCGCAGCCGGAGCGGATGGGAGGGACCTGACACAGTGGGCCGGATGCGTCTCGTCTTCACCCCGGGGGACGACCAGGGGTACGCCGAGGCCCGCAGCCGCCTGCTGGAGCAGTTCTCCCTCTGGGCCCGCCGCCGTCGCGTCGAGGTCGACACCACGCTCGTCGCCGCCGTGCTGGACTACAAGTACGCCCGCGACCGCAGGCTGGGCCGCTGGACCCGCTCGCACATCGCCGACGCGCTGGGCATGTGGTTCCCGCGCAAGGTGACCGTGCTCGAGCCCGACGACGTCGCCCCCGCCTTCCACGCGCTCATCGACTTCCTCGACGAGCACGACTGGTTCGACCCGCAGTCGCACCCGGCGGACGCGCTGCACCGTCAGGTCCTCGACTCCACCCCCGCACTGCACGACGGTCTCGCCGACGAGCGCAACTACGACCTGGGCAAGTTCTGGGGCGTGCAGCTGCACCGCCACGGTGTCGACCCGGCCGACCCGGCTGCCGTCCAGCGGTTCCTCGACCGCGCCGGCGCCGGGGAGACCGACGTCGACCGGCACGCGCTCGCCGAGATCATGCGGCGGGAGGCGCAGCGGCCCACCCGCACCGAGTGGAACCCCGAGCTGCCGCCGGTGCCGATGCCCGGCGCCGCGGCGCTCGTCGAGGCCGCGGAGCGCTCCGAGGCACTCGAGCTGCTCCGCAAGCTGACCCTGTGGGTGCGGGCCGGGCGCCGGCTCGCCTCCGACGGCCGCCTCGACCGCACCGACGCGCTCGACCTCGCCGCGCACCTGCAGCTCGACCACATCTACCGCGAGACCGCCCGCACCAGCGACGACCTGCCCGAGGTGTCGCTGCTGCTGCGCTGGGCCCGCTCGGCGCGCCTGGTCCGCGTGGTGCGCGGGCGGCTGCTCCCGGTCAAGAGCGCGGGCCCGCTGCTGAACCGGCCGATCGAGCTGTGGCGCAGGGTGTTCGAGTCCGTCGGGCGCCTCGGCGACAGCCTGGGCGGGACCGACGTGTTCGGCGCGCCGTCGCTGTTCGGGATGTCGATGTCGCAGGCGTTCCCGATGCTGTGGGTCGGCCTGTACGCCACCGGCGGCGGGCCGGCCCCGCTCGAGCACTTCCACCGCCAGGTCCGCGACGCCGTCAACGACGAGGCGGGCTGCGTGGTCGACGACCTCGCCGGAGACGTCGAGCAGCGGCTGTGGCGCCGCGACGTCACCGCCCTGCTGGACGCCTGCGAGCTGCTCGGCGCGATCGAGCTGACCGAGACCCTCGACGCCGACGAGCTCGACGAGCTGTCCCGGGTCGCGCACCGCGACGACCCGGACCCCACGGTGGTCGCGCTCACCCCGATGGGGCTGTGGGCGGTGCACGAGTACCTGACCGAGCAGGGCATGCACCTGCCCGCGCCGGGCGAGCTGGCCGACGAGGACGTCGAGTACGTGTGCGTGCGGATGAGCGGGGTGCGGACCGACGTCGCCGAGGCCGAGCTGGCCGCGTGGGCGCTGGCCCGCCACCCCGGCGACGCCGTACGCGAGCTGGACCGCTTCCTGCGCCGCTGCGAGGTGCCGGCCCACCGGGCCCTGGCGCTGCACGCGCTGTCCGTGACCGGCCCGGCCGGGCGGGCGGTGGCCGCCCGCCACCGGCTGCACGTCGCCGAGTCCGTGGCGGTGCCGGCGCCGCACCGCCACGTCGGCCCCACCCCGGCGCCGCGCAGGGCGGCCGCCGAGACGACAGCGCCGCGCACGACGGCCGCCGGCACCACAGCGCCGCGCACCGCGGCCGCCGAGACCACGGCGCCGTTGCCGCGCGCCGCGGTCCGGCACAACCTGGAGCCGGCCGGCTGACCCGGCTCAGGTCAGCAGCACGACCTTGCCGGTGACGGTGCGGTCGTCGATCCGGGACAGGGCGGTCGCGGCGTCGTCGAGGCCGAAGCGCTCGCTGATCAGCGGGGTGAGCGCGCCGGAGCGCAGGTGCGGGAGCAGGGCGTCCCACTCGGCGCGGATGAAGTCCGGGCGGCCCAGCGCGTAGGCGCCCCAGCCGACGCCGCGGACGTCGACGTTGTTCAGCAGCAGCCGGTTCACCTTCACCGTCGGGATGTCACCCGCGGTGAACCCGACGACCATGAGGCGGCCGAGCGGGCCGAGGCAGCGGACCGAGTCGGTGAAGCGGTCGCCACCGACCGGGTCGACGACCATGTCGACGCCCGCGCCGCCGGTCAGCTCCTTGACCGCATCCTTGAACCCGTCGACGCCGACGGTGTGCGCCGCGCCCGCGCGCCGCGCGACCTCGGCCTTGGCCTCGGTGGACGTGACACCGATGACGGTGGCCCCCATCGCGGCGGCCAGCTGGACGACCGCGGTCCCGACGCCGCCCGCGGCGCCCTGGACGAGCACCGTCTCCCCCGCCCGCAGGCCACCGCGGGTGTCGAGGGTGAAGTGCGCGGTCAGGTAGTTCATCGGCAGGCAGGCGCCCGCGGCGAACTCCACCTCGTCGGGCAGCGGGAAGACGTGCTGCTCGGGAGCGGAGACGGTCTCGGCGAACACCCCGGACATCGTGAACGCGACGACCCGGTCCCCGGCGGCGAACCGGCTGTCCGGGCCCGCCTCGCGCACCGTGCCGGCGCACTCGGAGCCCAGGGTGAACGGCGGCTCCGGCTTGTACTGGTACATCCCCTTGGTCAGCAGGACGTCCGGGAAGTTCACCCCGGCCGCGGCGACGTCGATCAGGACCTCGCCGTCACCGCGGACCGGCGGCTCGACCTCGGCGACGCGGACCGCGGACGGCCCGTCCAGCTCGCTGACCTGCACTGCACGCACGTGTGCTCTCCCTCGTGGTCCGACGGCGGTGTCCGCCGGTCATCGAACCACGGGTGCGGGTGATCCACACGGGCCGCGGGTACGGCTACACGGGCTGGGCGTCGCCGTAGCGCGGGGTGCGCGGCTCGGTGAGCGCGTCGCAGAGCTCGGAGAGCCGGTTGTCGATGCGGTCCTGCACCCGCTCGAGTGCGTCGAGCTCCAGCATGAGGTCCAGGGCGTCGCCGGTGGTGCCCCCGGCCAGGGCGCGCTCCAGCTCGGCGCGACGCTCGGCGGCGCGCCGACGGCAGGCGTCGGCGGTGGCCTTGTGGGCGCGCAGCCGGGCGCGGGCGGGGTCGGCGAGGTCGCGGCCGCCGTTGACGGTGGCGACGCGTTCCTCCAGCAGGTGCGGGTTCACGGGGCCCTCCGATGCGTGGTGGTGGGACGTCGGCTCGGCGGTGACGTGACCGCTGCCACACCCCACGCTAGACGATCAGCGTGTGCTGCGCATCACATCGGTGTGACATCCGCCGCGAACCGGCCGCGGACGCACGACGACCCCCGGCGCCATCGGCACCGGGGGTCGTCGTGGATCGGGTCGGGTCCGACTCAGTCGCCGCGGCGCGGCTGCGGGATGAGCTGCGCCGGGTCGCGACGGCGCTGGGCGACGGCGTCGGTGGTCAGGTGGTAGTGCCCGCGGCGGGACCGCCGGCACAGGTAGGCCCGCTGCGGGCGCCCACCGAGGGCCTCCAGCTCGCGGGCGGCACACTCGGCCGCGTCCCGGTCCGGGTAGATGACCTTGCCGTCGCTGCCGGTCGCTGAGGCGCCGAACCGCTCGCGGTCCTCGATCTCGCGCCGCCCGGGCAGGCAGACCTCCGGCCGGCCGGACCGCATGAGCCGCGCGTAGCGGGCCAGCACGCGGCCCCGCTCGCCGTCGACCACGCCTCGTCCGGACGGCAGGTTCTCCACCGACCGCCGTGCCGCGGGGATCATCCCCGGGTGCACCGCCGGAACCCTGTCGAACTGCCCGTCCATGTCGCCTCCACGTCGCCGTCACTTGTGGATCGCTCGACTCATCCTGCCTCGTTACCGCCTGCGGCGGACTCGCTCGATCGTGTCATCTGTCACGCAGACATCGGCAGATTCGCTCACGTTGCGTGGCATCGCCTGCTGATCGGCGTGTCGGGGACGCCGCTCGTCGCCGCGTCGGTCGTGCCGTCACACCTGTGGGTACGGCCGTGTGCACCAGCCTGTACGCCCGTGCGGACCGTCCTATCCTGATCCCCCGGGACCGCGCGTGCCCCGGGTCGGGGGACGAAGATGGCGATCCAGCCCGAGACGGGTGTCGGGAACGGGGCGTCCGGCGGCCCGCGGTGGGACGAGGTGTTCACCTCGTCCGACCTGGCCGAGGGCGTGTTCGACGTGCGCTGGGACCTGCGTCCGCGGCTGCGTCGCTGGCTGGCCGAGCAGGATCTGGCCACCGCGTCGGGCCGGGAGACGCACCGCCCCGCGATCGACGCGTGGGCCCTGCTCGACGGCGGCGTGATCGCGGTGTCCGCGGTGAGCCTGCCCGGCGTCCCGCCCGGCGCGGTCCCGCTGCCCGGACAGGAGTCCGCCGCCGGCACCACTCCCCCGCGGAACTCGGCGCTGCTGTCCCCGGGCATGCGGCTGATCGGGCACCGCACGCTGCGGCTGGTCGTCGCCCGCCTCGGGCTGCCCGGCGGGGACGAGCCGTTGCCCGGGGAGCACCGCGACGTGCCCGGCCTGGTCGAGGACCTGTTCGACGCCCGTCGCCGCGACGCCGAGAGCATCGAGCAGGCCGAGCTGCTCGCGACCTGCACCGACCGGACGTCGCTGCGCTGGGTGGTCGCCGCGCTGCGGCCGTGAGACCACCGGCCGTCGGCCGCCCCGCCGTCGGACGGGCGGGTCAGCGGCGCCCCGAGCCACTGCGCAGGACCCCGGTCTGGCGCAGCAGCCCCATCAGGTCGTAGCTGGCGTGCAGTCGGTCGGCGCGGCCGTCCCGGAAGTCGAAGACCTCCAGGCCCACGAAGTCGAACGGGAGGCCGGTCCCGGGGATCCCGGGCGGTGTGAGTGTGCCGGTGAAGTGCCCGGTCCCGCGCCAGGTGAAGGCGGCGCGCGGGACGTCGGGCGCGAGCAGCGGCGGCCCGGTGCGTTCCCAGGTCAGGTCCGGGTAGGCGGTGAGCACGTAACGCATGTAGTCGGCGGCGGCGTCAGGTCCCCGTACGTCCCAGCCGGAGTTGCGCGTCGTCGGCGTCTCGAGCCGGAAGTCGTCGGTCACCAGCGGGCGGACCCGCTCCGGATCGTGGCTGTTCCACGCGTCGATCCAGCTCCCGTACCAGCCCAACGCCTCGGTCGGGTCCAGCGGTGCGGCGTCCCGGGCGGCCGGGGGCGAGGGGATCGTCATGGCTCCTCCAGAAACTAATGGTCGTTAGTTTTTAAGCTAGCATAGAATACTGGGGCAGCACTCCGGCAGCGCCGCGTTCCGGGGCGCTCCGACGTCGTCGTGGCGGTGGGAGATGAGAATGGCGACCGTGCCCGCCGCGCCCGACCGTCCGTCCAAGGGGGACCGGACCCGACGCCGGTTGCTCGACGCGGCCGCCTCCCTGCTGGCCCGCGACGGGCGGGTCGGGGTCAGCCTCAGCGGGATCGCCGAGGCCGCGGGACTGCGGACAGGGAGCGTCTACTTCCACTTCGGCTCGAAGGACGAGCTGATCGCGACGGTGCTCGAGGAGGGCCTGCGCGAGTCGCTGCGCCACCTCGACGACGCCCTGGCCCCGCTCGTGGCCGCCGATGCCGGGGCCCGCCTGTGGGCCGCCGTCCGTGCGCACCTCGACGCCCTGGTGGAGCTGAGCGACTACGCCGCGGTCGTGCTCACCATGCCCGAGCCGGGCCGGGACGCGTCGCTCGCGACCTACCGCGTGCTCCTGCAGCGCTACCGGAGCCGGTGGACCGAGCTGGTCGACGACGCGCAACGCGCGGGGGCGATTGCCGCCGGGCCCGCTCCCCAACTCGTCCGCGATCTGCTGTTCGGGGCGATGAACGCGGTCGCCGACCCCCACGGGCGGCCCGGCCGGACCCCGGCCGACTGCGCCGCCGCCGTGCGGGACCTGCTGGCAGGCCCTCTCGGTGCACCGCCGGGAGGATGACCGCGCCGTCGGACCGTTCCCGACCCCGCCACGGACCGACACCGCCGGGCCGGGCGGGCCGTGGCACCCTCCTGTCGTGACGACCTGGACCAGCGACGAGTGCGCCGCCCACTGGGGCGTGCAGGTGGGCACCTGGAACTCCTACGTCTCCCGCGGCCAGGCACCGCCCCCGCTGCCCGACCCCGGCCCGGACGGCCGGAAGGTCTGGGACGCCGACGCCCTGCGCGCGTTCTCCCGGCCCGGGGTGGGCCGACGCCGGGAGTCCGCCGAGTCCGCGGCCGTGCTCGAACAGCTGCGGGCCGCCGCGGACGCCCCGCGCGAGCGTCGCCGTGAGCTGCTGCGGGCCGGGCGCGAGGCCGGCTGCGAGGTCAGCGCGATGGCGGCGGCGCTCGGTGTGTCCCGGCACACCGCCTACGCCTGGTTGAAGGACTGACCTCCGGCGGCGAGACTGCGCTGGCGTGCGCACCGCAACGGAGGGGGACGGCGTGCTGGTCTCGACGGCCGTACGGACGGCGACGAAGCGGCTCATCCCGCTGCTCGCCCTGGCCTATCTGCTGAACTACATCGACCGGGTCAACGTCGGGTTCGCGTCGCTGACGATGAACGCCGACCTGGGCCTGTCCGCGGCCGCCTACGGTCTGGGCGCCGGCCTGTTCTTCGTCGGGTACTTCTTCTTCGAGGTCCCGTCCAACGTGATCCTGCACCGGGTCGGGGCGCGGATCTGGATCGCCCGGATCATGGTGACCTGGGGCGTCGTCGCGTCGTCGACGGCGTTCGTCCAGGGCGAGATCGGCTTCTACGTCGTGCGGGTGCTGCTCGGCATCGCCGAGGCCGGCTTCTTCCCGGGCATCATCCTGTACCTGACCTACTGGTTCCCGAGGGTCGAGCGGGCGCGGATCGTCGCCCTGTTCTTCCTGGCCGTGCCGCTGTCCTCGGTCGTCGGTGGGCCGCTGTCGACGTGGCTGATCTCGATCGGCGACGGCGCCCTGGGCTTCGACGCCGGCTGGCGTTTCATGTTCTTCGTCGAGGGCATCCCGGCGGTGCTGCTGGGCATCGCGGTGCTGTGGCTGCTGCCGGACCGTCCGACCCGGGCCCGGTGGCTGCCCACCGACCAGGCGGTCGCGCTGGAGGAGCGGATCGCCGCCGAGGACGCGGCGGCGGCCGGGCAGGACCGCGGGGTCGCCGCCGCCCTGCGGGACGGCCGGGTGGTGGCCCTGTCGGTCGTCTACTTCGGGATCGTGTTCGGGCTCTACGTCCTGGCGTTCTTCCTCCCCCAGATCGTCGCCGGGTTCGAGCAGCAGTTCGGCGCCGACTACTCGCTGGTCGAGGTCGGCCTGATCACCGCGGTGCCGTACGCGATCGCGTCGGTGACGATGCTGCTGTGGGCCCGGCGCTCCGACCGCAGCGGGGAGCGGCCGCTGCACGTGGCCGTCCCCGCCGTCGTGGGGGCGGTGGCGATCGCGGGCGCCCTGTACATGGACTCGCCGTTGCTGGTCATGGCCTGCGTGACCGTCTGCGCGATCGGGGTCTTCGCCGCGATCCCGCCGTTCTGGTCGCTGCCGAACGCCTTCCTCACCGGCGCCGGCGCCGCAGCCGGGATCGGGTTGATCAACTCCTTCGGCAACCTGTCCGGGTTCGTCGGTCCGTTCGTCGCGGGATGGCTCAAGGACCTGACCGGTGACTCGCGGGCCGGGATGTGGGTGGTCGCGGTGATGATGCTGATGTCGGCGGCGATCGCGATCGGCTTCCGCCGGACCGCGCAGCGCGCTGCGGCGGCGGAGGCAGCGGCGGCGGAGGCGACCGACCGGGCGGTCGACCCTCGACGGTGACCGACCGGTCGCGGCGGCACCGCGGAGCGCGCACCGGTACGGGCCGTGGGACCCGGCCCGGCGCACGCGCTCGGGGGATCGGCCCCCGAGCAGGTCAGTACCCGATCGCGCTCGCGTAGTGGACCGCGCCGAAGGCGACGGCGGACGCGGCCACGGCGAGGGTGGCCAGCGCGAACGGCCAGGCCGGACGACGTTCGACGACCCGCAGCACGGTCATGGCGAGACCGGCCACGCCGGCGGCCGCGGCGACCACCAGCGAGCCGCCGACCGACACGAGCACGGCCGACGAGCTGCACGTGCGCGGCGGGCAGTACTCGAAGAAGGCGACCAGGAAGACGGCGCCGAAGATCCCGAGCGCGACCAGCATCCCGGTCACGACGAGCGCGGCCCCGGACAGCGCCGCGTCCCACCGGACGATCGGCCGGCGCCGCGTCTCCGGACGCACGGGACCGGTCGACAGCATGGCGCCAACGGTACCGCTACCGGCCGGTACAGGACAGATCGGACATCGGTCGTCACCGTTCGGTGAGCGGCCGCGCGGAGGATCCCGACTGGCAACCGGGGCACCAGAAGAGGTTCCGCGTGCGGACCTCGGCGTGCGCGATCGGGGCGCCGCAGACCAGGCAGGGCTGCCCGGTGCGGCGGTAGGCGTAGACGACGCTGGCGCACACCGCGCCGCGGTCGGGCGGCCCTAGCAGGGCCGGGTCGTGCTCGGGACGCAGCGTCTCGATCCGGCCGCACCGCTCGCCGTCGTGGAGCATCGCGGTCAGGTCGTCCCAGAGCAGCGCGAAGGACCGGTCGTCGAGGTCACGGGCCGGGGTCATCGGGTCCAGACCGGTACGGAACAGCGTCTCGGCACGGAAGACGTTGCCGATGCCCGCGATCACCGACTGGTCCATGAGCACCGCTGCCAGCGGGGCCCTGGAGCGGGCGAACCGCTCCCGGACACGGGCCGGGTCCGCGTCGTCGCGCAGCGGATCCTCGCCGAGCCGGGCCCGCAGCTGCGCCACCCCGGCGTCGTCGAGCAGCTCGCAGGCGGCCGGACCGCGCAGGTCGGCGTAGTGGGTCTCGCCGACGATCCGCATCCGGACCTGGCCGCGCGGCGGCTCCCGGGGCAGCTCCCGGTTCGGGAACCGGCCCCACAGCCCGAGGTGGACGTGCACGGTGGTGTCCGGACCGTAGTGCTGGAACAGATGCTTGCCGTGGGCCTGCACGTCGACCAGCACCCGCCCGTCGACGATCTCGGCTCCGGTGCTGAACCGGCGCTGCGGACTGGACACCGCCACCGGCCGGCCCGCGTAGCGGCGGCGCTGGAGCCGCGCGAGCCGGTGCACGGTGTGTCCCTCGGGCATGCGGCGGGATCCCCCGCGGGGGCGGGTCCTACTCCCCCGAGGAGACACCCACCGCGTGCCGGGCCGGGGTGCGGCCGCGTCCGGCGACGAGCGCATCGACCGAGAACCGCCCCGGTCCGGCCGCGGCCAGCGCGAGCCCGCCCGCGGCGATCACGCCGACCAGCTCCCAGCCGCCCGAGTCGACGAACGGGTTCAGACCGACGTGCGCGAACAGGTAGGCCCCCGCCATCGCGACGACGACGGCGAGCCCGGCGACGGTCGTCGCGGCACCGGCAAGCAGCAGAAGGCCACCACCGAGCTCGACCGCGATCACGAACAGCGCGGACACGGTCGGCAGCGGGATGCCCATGCCGGCGAAGCCCGACGCGACACCGCCGACTCCGTTCGAGAGCTTCTGCAGACCGTGGGCGACGAGGACGACGCCGACGAGCAGCCGGACCAGCAGGAGTGCGATGTCGGAGAACGGCGTGGGAAGCGGGCGCATGGATCCCTCTCGATCGTTGAACGTTCACGCTTTCGCTGTCCGAGGCTACCGGATCGTCCGAAAGGCGTAGTCGTGTCCGCGGTCACTTCCCGCGGGGGCGCTGTCGCCCTCCGGGTTGCGCCGCGGCACGACGGGCGATCAGGTGGACCCGTGCCCGACTTCTCGACGCTGTCCCACCTGGAGTGCTCCCGCACCGGCGAGATCCTCGACGCCGACACCGTGCAGGGCACCTCGGGCTCCGGCGCCCCGCTGCTCGCCCGCTACGACCTGGACCGCGCCCGCACCCTGGTGACCCCGGCCGACATCGCCGCCCGCCCGCCGGACCTGTGGCGCTACCACGAGGTGCTGCCCGTGCGGGACCCCGCGCACGTGGTGACGATGGGCGAGGGCATGACCCCGCTGCTGCCGCTCCCCCGGGCCGGTGCCCGTCTCGGGCTGCCGGGCCTGCGGATGAAGGACGAGGGCCTGGTCCCGACCGGGGCGTTCAAGGCCCGCGGTGCCGCCGTCGGCGTCTCCCGTGCCGCCGAACTCGGCGTCCGCGCGGTCGCGATGCCCACCAACGGCAACGCCGGTGCCGCCTGGGCGTGCTACGCCGCGCGGGCCGGGCTCGGCGCGCTGATCGCGATGCCGGTCGACGCCCCGGAGATCACCCGGCGCGAGGTCGTCGTCTCCGGCGGGGAGCTGTACCTGGTCGACGGCCTGATCGGCGACGCAGGCAGGCTCGTCGCCGACGCCGTCGCCCGCCGCAACTCCGACGGGGCCGGGTACCAGGACACCTCGACGCTGCGCGAGCCGTACCGCATCGAGGGCAAGAAGACGATGGGCTACGAGATCGTCGAGCAGCTCGGCTGGCGCTGCCCGGACGTGATCCTCTACCCGACCGGCGGCGGCGTCGGGATCATCGCGATCCACAAGGCCCTGGCGGAGATGCGGGAGCTGGGCTGGATCTCCGGTCCGCTGCCGCGGCTGGTCGCGGTGCAGGCCACCGGGTGCGCCCCGATCGTCGACGCGTTCGAGGCCGGGCTGCGCGAGTCGACCGCCCCGGCCGACCCGCACACGGTCGCGTTCGGGATCACCGTGCCCAAGGCGCTGGGCGACTTCCTCGTCCTCGACGCCGTGTACGACACCGGCGGGACCGCCGTCGCCGTCTCCGACGACGAGCTGCTCGCCGCCGAGCACGCCCTCGCCCGCGACGAGGGCACCTGGATCTGCCCGGAGGGCGCGGCCTGCGTCGCCGCGGCGGGCCGGCTGCGGGAGTCGGGCTGGCTCGACGGGTCGGAGACGGTCGTCGTGCTGAACACCGGCAGCGGGCTGATCTACCCCGACACCGTGCCCGCCGACGCGCCGGTGCTGGCGACCGACGGGCGCATCCCGTGACCGCGGCGTACCGGCCCGGACCGGTGATCCGGGGCATCGAGCGGGTCGGGAACCGGGTGCCGCACCCGTTCTTCCTGTTCTGGATCCTCCTGCTGCTACTCGGGGTCGGCTCGGCGGTGCTGGCCGCGAACGGGGCGACCGCGCAGCTGCCGGGCGCCCCGCAGGCACAACCGGTCCGCGACATCCTGTCCGTGGCGGGCCTGCAGCAGCTGCTCACCACCATGGTGGACAACTTCATCGGCTTCCCGCCGCTGGGCGTGGTGCTCACGATGCTGCTGGGCGTCGGGATCTGCGAGCGCACCGGGCTGCTGCGGTCGCTGGTGAACATCGCGCTGACCCGGGTGCCGCGGCGCTTCATGCCCTACGCGGTGGCGTACCTGTGCGTTCAGGGCCACTTCATGGGCGACGCGGCGATGGTGATCCTCCCCCCGCTGGCGGCGCTCGCGTTCGCCTCGGTGGGGCGGCATCCGGTCGCCGGGGCGCTCGGCGCGTTCGCGGCGACGGCCGTCGGCTACGGCTCCGGGCTGATCGTCGGTGCGCTGGACGCGAACCTGGCCGCGCTGACCGAGTCGGTGCTGCCGCCGGGGACACCGCCGGACATCGGCGTCGGGGTGCTCATGAACTACTGGTTCCAGGCGGTGTCGGCGCTCGTGCTGCCCGCGGTACTCGGCTGGATCCTGGTGCACCGCGTCGAGCCGGGGCTGCCCCCGGTCGACCCGGAGCCGGACGCGGCGGGTGAGCCGGACACGACGGTCACTGCGCGGGAGCGGCGCGCGCTGCGGGTGGCGGGCGTCGCCCTCGCGGTGTGGCTGGCCTGCGCGCTGGCGGCCTGGCTCGTGCCCGGCGGCCCGCTGCAGGGCGACGACGGGTCCCTGATCGACTCCCCGTTCCTCGACGGGATCGTCCCGCTGCTGTTCCTGACCTTCCTCGTCACCGGCCTGGCCTACGGCATCGCCGCGGGCGTGGTGACCCGCCCGTCGGACGTGCCGGAGATGATGGCCGAGTCGCTGAAGGGGATGCTCGGGTTCGTCGTCATCGCCTTCTCCGCGGGCCAGTTCATCGCGATGTTCACCTGGAGCGGGGTCGGGACGTGGCTGGCGGTGGAGGGGTCGGCCGGGCTGCGCACGATCGGCCTGACCGGGCTCGGCGCATTGCTGCTCGCGCTGGTGCTGTGCACGGAGGCTTATTCAGGCTCCGTCAGGTAAGTGTGTAGAAGATGAGTCCGATGACTGCCGAGATTGTCGTTTTAAATGTGGCGTAGGGCCGCCGGTAGTCTGCGTGGAGAACTTTCCACGTTTTGATATGGGCGATGACTCGTTCGATGGTGGCGCATGTGTGGTTGAGGCTCTTGTTGAATGTTTTTTGCCAGTCGAGAAGTTCCCGGCCGGGTGGTTTTTTGAACGGGGTGAGCATGCCGCGCCCGATGTATCCTTTATCGCCGATCGGGGGGTATGTGGCGAGGTGGTCGAGGGCGCCGGATTGGTCGAGGCAATATAGGTCGTGTCGGGAGCCTGGGGTCGGGTCGGAGATCCACGACAGCTGCCCTTCCAGGGTGGCTGCGACCTGGACGACGACGCCGGTGGTGCGATGCTTGCCCGACCACAGACCCGGCACCGCGGCCCATGACCAGCAGGGCAGCAAGGTTCCATCGATGATGTACTGCCGATCGGCACGAAGCTCCTCTGCCGTCGGAACGACACTCCGCAGCGCCTGTGCCAGCAACGGTGTCACCCCCGTGATCGCTCGACTAACCGTCGACTGCGACACCCCATAGGTTTCCGCCAACTCCCACTGCACACGATTCCCGCGCAGATACGCCAACGTGATCACCACCGACCAGAACAACCCCAGAACCGGCGGCCAAGACAAACGTGCCTCCGTCGCGTCCCGCTGATCCTGCTCATACACTATAGCGACAAGATCCTGAATTTCATCACGCCGGAAACCAGTGGTATAGTACATACTGCGGCAGCCCGTTCATCTCGGATTGATTCGGCAAACCAATATTCGCGATGGACGGGCTGTCGCCCAACCCGACACGCCGGGCTAGATCGTTATTTCACGGGGCCTGAATAAGCCTCTCGGTGCTGGCGATGGTGGTGTTCTCCGGGGCGTCGCTGTGGACGGTGCTGGCGCCGGTACTGGTGCCGGTGTTCGTCGGGCTGGGCCTGCACCCGGCGGTCATCCAGGCGACCTACCGGATCGGTGACGCGATCACCAACCCGATCTCGCCGCTGAACCCCTACCTGTACGTGCTGCAGCTGACCTGCCGTCGCTACGACCGCTCGTTCACCCTGGGCGCGGTGTTCTCGCGGATGGCGATGTTCGTCGTGCCGGTGTTCGTGGTGTGGGTGGTCATCCTCTGCGTGTTCGTCCTGCTGGGGCTGCCGCTCGGCCCGGGGACGACGATCCGGCTGGCCGGGTGAGCACCGGTAGCCTGCGGGCGTGTCACTCCTGCGCCCCGGATCCGAGCCCTCCCCCGCACCGCTGTCGCGGTACTGGCGGACCTACGTGGCCGAGTACACCGAGCAGGTGCAGCGCTTCCACCGGATCACCACGGTGATCTCGGCGATGCAGGTGCGGACGTGGCTCACCGAGATCGGCAAGCGGCTGGACTCGGAGCTGGAGGCGGTGCAGCGCCTGGCCGCCGTCGGCGACTCGATCGAGCCCGCCCGGTTCCGGCTCACCGAACCGCCCGCCAAGCGGATCGCCGCCCGGCTGAACAAGGCCAAGGCGTCGCTGAAGCAGTCGGTCGACCAGGCCGCGGAGATCGCCGAGCAGGCGGTGCTGGACCCGACCCACGACGACGTCCGGGTGCACCTGAAGGTCCTCAACGAGCAGGTCGGGCGGCTGGCGATCGCCGCCCCGATGGAGGACGAGCCCGCCGACCGGCCGCGCCGCCGCCGGTGGGGCGGCGCGGCCTCCTGACCGTCAGAAGGGTCGGTCGCCCGCGATCGCGACACGCTCGGCGACCCGGGTGTGCGGGTGGTAGTCGCCGACCGCGTAGTGCTGGGTCGCCCGGTTGTCCCAGAACGCGAGCGTCCCCTCGGACCAGCGGTAGCGGACCTGGAACTCGGGCACGTGGGCCTGGGCGAACAGGTGCCGCAGCAGCGCGTCGGACTCCTCGCGCGGGAGCCCGACGATCTCCGTCGTGAACGAGGCGTTCACGAACAGCGTGCGGCGCCCGGTCTCCGGATGGGTCCGGACGACGGGGTGGGTCACCGGCGGGAACAGGTCGCGGCCACGGGCCAGCCGCTCCGGGTCCAGGAACCGGGCGAAGCCGGGCACCATGTCGTGCACCGCGACGGCGTCGTCGATGCGCGTCCGCACCTCGTCGGTGAGGTTGTCGTAGGCGACGGCCATGTCGGCCCACATCGTGTCCCCGCCGAACGGTGGCGTCTGCACCATCCGCAGCATGGCGCCCATGGCGGGTGCGGGACGGAACGTGGTGTCGGCGTGCCAGATGTTCTCGTAGGTGCGCCTGCCGGTGCCGAAGCGGACGACGTCGGCGGCGTCGCCGGTGTCGAGCATCGGGTTGGTCTCCAGGTCGCCCCAGAGCAGCGCGAGCTCGCGCTGCCGGTCGCTGGTGAGGTGCTGGCCGGGGAAGAACAGGACCTTCCACTCCAGCAGGGCCCGGTGCAGCTCGGCCCGCAGGTCCTCGTCGACGCGGTCACGCAGGTCGATGCCGGTGATCTCGGCGCCCAGGGTGCGCCCGAGCGGGGTGAGGGTGAAGGCCTCGAAGTCCGCGCCACATCGGTCCGCCCCGTCGCCCGGGAGGCGGGCCAGCAGGCGCTCACCCTCCAGGAGATCGACGGCGGGTGTGGAACGGGGCCGGGTGACCGGCGCATCGAGGTGGATCGTCACGTCCGCGATGGTGCGTCCGCCGTCCGGTGGTGGACAACCAGGCGTCCACTGCGCGGTGACCTGTCCGGACACCTTCGGCGCGCACCGCCCCGGACCCGGTGGAGTCGACCAGCCGGCACCGGCCCGTCGCGCTCGTACCCGGTGCCGCCGCCGCTCGGTGCCGCCGCTCGGTGCCGCCGCCACTCGGTGCCGCCGATCCGCCCCGTCCGTCCCGTCCGTCCCAAGGATGTGACGGTTGTGAACTCGCTTACCGGGTAAGCGGATTCGCAGCACTCCCACGTCCGCGACGGACCGGGCCGCGCGGGCGTGCCGGCGTCGGTTGCTCGAAACCGTCGCACCCGGCAGGCAGGATGGACCCATGACGACCACCGAGTCCCCGACCGAGAAGCGCTCCGGTCTCGACCTCAGCTGGGTCGACCCGGACGTCCGTCCCCAGGACGACCTGTTCGCCCACGTGAACGGCCGGTGGCTGGCGACCCACGAGATCCCCGACGACCGTTCGCAGGACGGTGCGTTCCGCGTCCTGCGCGACCGGGCCGAGGACCAGGTCCACGAGATCGTGGAGGAGTGCGCGGCGTCGTCGGAGCCCGGCACCGAGGCCCGCAAGATCGGCGACCTGTACCGCTCGTTCATGGACGTCGAGCGGGTCGAGGAGCTCGGCACCGCGCCGCTGCGCCCGCTGCTCGACGAGATCTACGCCGCCACCGACCGGGCCGCGCTCGCGACCGTGCTCGGCCGGCGTCAGCGCGAGGGCCGGGCCGCGCTGTTCGGCGAGTTCATCGCGACCGACCTCAAGGACTCCTCCCGATACCTGGTGAACCTCAACCAGGCCGGGCTGGGCCTGCCCGACGAGTCGTACTACGGCGACGAGGGCGAACCCGAGATCCGGGCCAAGTACGTCGAGCACCTGCGGCGCCTCGCCGAGCTGGTCGGGCTGGCCGAGCCGGAGCGCGTCGCCGAGCAGGTCATGGACCTGGAGACCGCGCTGGCCGACGCGTCCTGGGACCGGGTCCTCAACCGCGACGCCGAGAAGACCTACACCCTGATGACCCGCGAGGAGCTGCGCGCCGCGGCCCCTGGCTTCGACTGGGCCGAGTGGGAGTCCGCGCTGGGGGTGCCCGCGCACGCCTACGACGAGGTGATCGTCCGCCAGCCGAGCTTCGTCACCGCCGCCGGTGAGCTGTGGGCCGGGCGCCCGCTGGAGCAGTGGCAGGCGTGGCTCGCGCTGACCGTCGCCGGGTCGTGCGCGGAGTTCCTCTCCGCGGACCTGGTCGAGGCCGACTTCGACTTCTTCGGCCGCACCCTGTCCGGCACCCCGGAGCTGCGCGAGCGCTGGAAGCGCGGGGTGTCGCTGGTGGAGGGCGCGCTGGGCGAGGCCGTCGCGAAGATCTACGTCGAGCGGCACTTCCCGCCCCGGGCCAAGGAGCGCATCACCGAGCTGGTCGACAACATCGTCGAGGCCTACCGCCGGTCGATCTCCACCCTGGACTGGATGAGCCCGGCCACCCGGGAGCGGGCGCTGGACAAGCTCGGCAAGTTCACACCGAAGGTCGGCTACCCGGACTCCTGGAAGGACTACTCCGACCTGCAGATCGACCCGGCCGACCTGCTCGGCAACGCGGGTCGCGCGGCCCAGTGGCGCCACGACTTCGAGTACGCCAAGCTCGGCGGCCCGGTCGACCACGGCGAGTGGCTGATGACCCCGCAGACGGTCAACGCCTACTACCACCCGCGGCTCAACGAGATCGTGTTCCCGGCAGCGATCCTGCAGCCGCCGTTCTTCGACGCCGACGCCGACGACGCCGCGAACTACGGCGGCATCGGCGCGGTCATCGGCCACGAGATCGGGCACGGCTTCGACGACCAGGGCTCCCGCTACGACGGCGACGGCAACCTCACCGACTGGTGGGAGTCCGCCGACCGGACCGAGTTCGAGTCCCGCGCACAGATGCTGATCGACCAGTACGACGGCCTGTCCCCCGCCGGGCTGCCCGACCACAAGGTCAACGGCTCGCTGACGGTCGGCGAGAACATCGGCGACCTGGGCGGGCTGACGATCGCGCTGAAGGCGTACGCGATCGCGCACGAGGGCTTCGAGCCGCCGGTGATCGACGGTCTGACGGGTGAGCAGCGGGTGCTGTTCGGGTGGGCGCAGGTGTGGCGGGCGGTGACCCGCGACGCGGAGGCGATCCGGCGGCTCACCACCGACCCGCACTCGCCGCCGGACCTGCGGTGCAACGCGGTCGTCACGAACCTCGACACCTTCCACGAGGCGTTCGGGGTGACCGAGTCCGACGGGCTCTACACCGACCCGGACCGGCGCGTCCGGATCTGGTGACACGGTCCCCCGCGCCGGCATGACCTGCAGGCGCGGGGGTATCGGTCCCCTTCACGACAGCGTGACCCGCCGGCGACGGCGCCGCACCACCAGGTAGACCACGACGAGCAGGACCAGGAAGGGCACACCCGCCTGCGCCGCCGTCGCGAACTGGGTGGTGAACGGCGTCGTCGCCAGCACCGCGGCGACGAACAGCATCGCCGCGACCGTCGTGTACGGCGCGCCCCAGAGGCGGACCGGGGATGCCTCGCCGGCTCCCGACCGGCGGAACGCGAGGTGCGCGGCGAAGATCAGCAGCCAGGTCACCAGCGCCCCGAACAGGGCCAGCCCGACGAGCAGCGGGAACGCGGTGGCCTCGGCGAATACCGAGACCAGGGACGCGAGGGCCAGCCCGACCGCGGACAGCGCGAGTGCTCGCTGCGGGGCGCCGTGCCGGTTGACCCGGGCCAGCGAGCGGGGCGCGTAGCCGTCGCGGGCCAGCGAGTAGGTCATCCGCGCGGTCACGTAGAGGTTGGTGTTCATCGCCGACAGCGCCGCGGTCAGCACGACGAGGTTCATCACCGTGGCCGCCGCGGGCACCCCGGCCTGGGCGAAGAGCCGCACGAACGGCGACTCGGCGACGTCGTCGCCGGTGGTCACGGTGTTCCAGGGCACCAGGGTCACCACCACCAGCATGGCACCGACGTAGAAGATCGCGAGCCGCAGGACGGTGCGCCGGGCGGCCCGTGGGATGTCGCGCACCGGGTCCGACGACTCGGCCGCGGTGACGGCGACGGCCTCGGTGCCGAGGAACGAGAAGGTCACCACGGTCAGCGCGAGCCAGATCGCGCCGATCCCGTTCGGGGCGAACCCGCCGTGCGCGGTGAGCGCCCCGAGTCCGACCGGTTCCTGCCCGGGCAGCCCGAACACGATCGCGACGAGCCCGACGGCGATGAACGCCACGATCGTCACGACCTTGATCATCGCGAACCAGTACTCGGTCTCGCCGAAGAAGCGCACCGCGCCCGCGTTGACCGCCAGCATCGCCACGGAGAACCCGACGACCGGGATCCACAGCGGCAGGTCGGGGTACCAGAACGTCAGGTAGAGCCCGGCGGCGACGACCTCGCTGCCGATGTTCACGACCTGCGCGGCCCAGTACATCCAGCGCTGCACGAACCCGGCGCCGGGCCCGAGGTAGCGCTGGGTGATGGGCCCGAACCCGCCGGCCTCGGGGTGGCGCACCACCATCTCGGCCAGCGCGTAGGCCAGGACCAGCGCGACGACCGCGGCGACGACGTAGGCGACGATCACCGCGGGACCGGCGAGGGAGATCGCGAGCCCGGAGCCGAGGAACAGCCCGGTGCCGATCGCGCCGCCCACGGCGATCATGCCGATCTGGCGCCCGTCGAGTTCGCGGCGCAGGCCGTCCATGGTGCTCCCCGTGCGGTACCGCTCCCCCGGCCCGGGATGGCGGGCGGGGCGCGCCCTCGCGCCGCCGGCCGACGGGCCGGGCGGTGCGGGGCGCAACGGGCACCGATGCTCGCACGCGGTCCGAGGCCGACGACCTCAGGCCCCGGCGCCCGGCTCGCGCCGGGGCGGTCGCGGTCTAGTCCCGCTCGCCCGCACCGTCGACGAGCCGCCGCAGCCAGTCGCGGCGGGCGGCCCGGGCACGCCCGGCCACGGTCGACCCCGGTACGAACAGGTCGAACCCGTGGACCGCGCCGGGCCACACGTGCAGCTCGGCGTCGCCGCCCGCCGCCCAGATCCGGCACGCCCAGTCGACGGTCTCGTCGCGGAACGTCTCTGCCGAGCCCACCTCCAGGTAGGTCGGGGGCAGTCCGGCGAGGTCCACCGCCCGGGCGGGGGCCGCGTACGGCGTCGCCGGCCGTCCGGCGAGAACGGCGTCCCATGCGGTGCGGTTGGTGACGTCGTCCCACACCCCGTGCCCGTGCATCTGTGCCGCCGAGACGCCGGCGGCGCGGTCGTCGAGCATCGGGTAGAGCAACAGCTGCCCGCGGACGGCGACCTCCCCCGTGTCCCGGGCCCGCAGGGCCACCCCGGCGGCGAGGTTCGCACCGGCGCTGCCTCCGTACAGGACCAGGCTCCGTGGGTCGCCGCCGATCTCCTCGGCGTGCCCGGCGACCCAGGTCAGTGCGGTCCAGGTGTCGTCGTGGGCCGCAGGGAAGGGATGCTCGGGCGCGAGCCGGTAGTCCACCGAGACGACGACGGCCCCGGCCGCGCCGATCGAGGCGGCGAGGTCGAGCACACCGGGCAGCCCGAGCAGGCCGCTGCCCGCCACCAGACCGCCGCCGTGCGTGGTGACCAGCACCGGACACCCTCCGGTGGCACCGGCCGGGGTGGCGACCAGCACGTCGACCCCCGCAGCCCCCTGCGGTCCCGGGACGGTCCGGCGGGTGAGGCGGAACCGGGTGTCGGCGGCAACGTCGTCGAAGGAGGGGGTCATGGCCTCGAGCACGGCACGCTGGTCGTGCAGCGTCGCCGCGGTCATCCCGACGGCGACGGCCGGGCGTCCGGCCCGCGCCAGCGCTGCGCTCAGCTCGGGGTCGATGGGTGGGGCGGTGATGCTCATGACGTGCTCCTGTCCGCGGAGGCGGGTAGCGAGATCCGGATCCGCTCGGTGAGGGCGGCCGCAGCCGCGAGGAAGGGGCCGACGTCGATGCCCGCGTCGGCGGCCGCACCGTGGAAGGCCTCGGTGAGCAGGGCTGCTCCGTCGGCTTCGACCGTGCGCCCGGCGGCGGTGAGCTCCACCCGTCGTCGACGGCCGTGCCCCGGGTCGTCGGTGACCGCGCACCAGCCCTGCTCGATCAGACCGGGCAGCATCCGGCTGACCGCGGCGTCGCCGATCCCGAGCCGCACGGCGAGGGCGTGCTGGGTGGAGGTGCCCTCCTGGCGCAACGCGCGCAGGACGCGGTATCGGGCGAACGACATCGCCGTGCGGGAGCCGAGCAGGGCCTCGGCGGACCGGCTCAGCTCGGCGGCCAGTTCATGGATCGTGACGGCGGGATCGTCGGACACACCTTAATGTTGCTGCATCAATATTGATACGTAAAGATATGACGTGGGCGAGCTCCCGCATCGGACGACGAGCGGCGAGGGCCCGCACACTCCCCCGACGGGCTCAGTCCCGGGGGCCGTCCGGCGGGGCCTCGACCAGCGCCCGCCGGAACCAGGTCACGTCGCGCCACGCACCGAGCTTCCAGCCGACCCCGCGGAACGTGCCGACCTCGGTGAAGCCCAGCGCGCGGTGCAGGGCGGCGCTCGCCTGGTTCGGCTCGGTCATCCCGGCGACGGCGACGACCATGCCGCGCGCGACGAGCTCGGTGAACAGCGCCTCGTACAGCGCTCGGCCCACACCCCGGCCGCGGGCCTCGGGGGCCAGGTAGACCGAGACCTCGCAGGTCCGCCCGTAGGCTGCGCGGGACTTCCAAGGCCCGCCGTAGGCGTAGCCGAGCACCGCGCCGCCGGGACCGACCGCGACGAGCCAGGCGTGACGCTCCTGGGCGGCCGCGATCCGCTCGGCCATCTCGACCGGACCGGGCGGCTCGATCTCGAAGCTGATCGCGGTGTCGCGGACGTAGGGGGCGTAGACGGCGGCGCAGGCGTCGGCGTCCTCGGCGGTCGCCGCGCGGACGAGGGGTGGGGTCGGCACGGACACAGGGAATCACGGTGCATCGGTGGCCGTCGCGGGTGAGGATCGCCGGTGTGCTCCTGTCGATCGTGCTCGGACTCCTCTTCGGCCTCGCCGGCACGTCGACGTCGGGGGTGACGGTCGCGCTCCCGCACCTGGCCGCCGACCTCGGGGTCGGGACCGCGACCGCGACCTGGATGGTCAGCGGGTACGCCGTCGCGCTGGCCGTGGCGACGCCGGTGCACGGACGGCTCGCCGACGCCGTCGGGATCCGGGCCCCGCTGTGCATCGGAGCGGGCCTGCTCGGGCTGGGGGCACTCGCCGCCGCGGCGGCGCCGAACTTCGGGCTGCTGATGACCGCCCGGATCGTGCAGGGGATCGGAGCCGCGGCGATCCCGGTGCTGGCCTCGGCGCTGCTCTCGGCCCGGATCCCGCCGGAGCGACGCGGCGGCGCGCTGGGACGGCTGGCCGGGACCTCCGCCGCGTTGTCCGCGCTCGGGCCACTGATCGGCGGGGCGCTGACGACGGTGGGCGGGTGGCGGGCCGCGGTCGCACTGCCCGCGCTGGCGCTGCTCGCCCTCCCCTACCTGTGGCGGCACTCGGTGGTCCGTGGCGACGGCGCCCGGGTGGACCTGGCGGGCGCGGTGATCGTCGCGACCGCGGTGACCGGCCTGGTGCTGCTGGTGCAGTCGCCCGGCGCCGGTGCGGTCGCGGCCGTCGCCGGTGGGGTGCTGCTCGCCGTCGGCGTGCCCATGACGGCGCTGTGGGTGCGGGCCCGTCCCGACGGGTTCCTGCCACGCGGGGTGGTCGGGAACGCGACGGTGGTGCGCAGCTCGCTGTGCGCGTCGGTGGTGCCGGCCAGCTGGTTCGCGCTGCTGCTGGGCATCCCGCTGGAGCTCGCCGAGCGCGGCTGGAGCCCGCTGTCCACCGGGCTGGTGCTGGTGCCCTCGGCGGTGGTGGCGCTGGCGTGCCCGGCGGCGTCGGCGTTCCTGCAGACCCGGATCGGAGCACACCGGACACTCACCCTGGCCTGCGCGACGACCGTCGTCGGGCTGGTGCTCGGCGTGGCCGGGGTGGCGACCCACCTGCCGTGGGTGCTGGCGCTCGCCCCGATGCTGGTGACGCTGGCGTTCGGCACCGGCCAGCCCGCGATGATCGCCTCGGTCGGTGCCGCGGTGTCGCAGGACCGGCGCAGCGGCGCGATCGGGGTCGCGACGCTGTGCTTCCTCACCGGCGCCGGGATCGGGGCGGCGGTGATCGGCGGGTTCGCCGCCGTCCTCGGGCTGAGCGCGGCGCTGGCGCTTCTGCTGGTGCTGCCCGTCGCCGGGACCGCGGTGCAGCTGGTCGCGGGGCGCCGGCCCGGGACGGCGTGATCGTTCACCCGCGCGCCACCCCGACGACGCCGGGTGGTCGCCGGGGCGTCCGCTCCGGCCGCGATCGTCCCCGTTCGGGTGATCACCGTGCCGGACCGGCCGGGCCCGAACGAGGAGTGCCCGTGTCCCGAACCGCCGTCCGCACCGTCCTCGTCGCGACCGTCGCGGCGCTCGTCGTGGGTGCGACGACCGGCGCCGCCGCAGCGCCGCTCGCCGCGCCGGCAGCAGTGCCGTCCGCAGCACAGACAGCAGTGCCGTCCGCAGTGCCACCGATCGCCCCGTCTGCCGCGCAGGCCCGCGAGGGCGACCTGCTGGAGGTGCGGCTGCGCGACCTGCGGCCCACCCAGCCGAACATCGGCCACGACCAGATCCACTACAAGCTGGGCCGCTACGCGGGTACGAAGGACACCGACCGCGGCACGCCGAACAAGCGGTTCGACGACTGGTGCGAGGCCGACGGGCGGGGCGAGGCCGCCGAGGACGGACCGGGCGCCACGCTGCGCGACCCGTCGTCGTTCCGGTGCACGATCGCGACCGGTGCGGAGACTCCGGCGTCGCTCGCGGCGATGAAGACCGTCGTCGTCGGGCCCGGGAACGCGCTGTACCTGACCGACGGCCACCACACGACGACGTCACTGCTGGAGACCGCCGACGGCGGACCCGACGTGCGGGTCCGGATGCGGGTGCAGGCGAACCTGTCCCGGCTGACGCCGGCCGCGTTCTGGGCGCAGATGCAGGCCCGCTCCTGGGTGTGGCTGCGCACCGCCGACGGCACCACCATCACCCCGCAGCAGCTCCCCGACCGGATCGGGCTGGCGCTGCTGCCCGACGACCCCTACCGCGGGCTCGTCTACTTCACCCGCGACATCGGCTACGCCCCGCCCGCCGATGCCCCGGAGTACCTGGAGTTCTTCTGGGCCTCCTGGCTGCGCACCCGGATCGACCTGGGCCGCTACGACCTGCACGACCCGGCCTCGTACCTGCGCGCGGTGAAGGACGCCTCGCAGCTGATGTCCTCGACGCCGGGCGACACCGAGATCGCGCCCGGCCGGACCGCGGACCAGCTCGGCCGGATGGCCCGCTGGAACGACGGCAAGGCCGCCGACAAGGGCGAGTTCGGCGACCTGTCCCGCCCGATCACCGCCCCGAAGCCCGGCAAGGTCGCCTACGCCGTCGACTCCCGCAACCGGGTCCCGGCCACGCCGGCGTGCACCCGCACCGTGACCGGGGCGTACACCGGTCCGCTGACCGTCGGCTCGGGGGCGCTCTGCCTGGATCGGGCGCGGGTCCGCGGGCCGGTCACGGTGACCGGCGGCGCGAGCCTGGTGCTGCGCGGGTCCGACGTGACCGGCCCGGTGACCGCCACCCGGGCCCGTGTCGTCGAGGTGTGCGGGGCCCGGGTGACCGGGCCGGTCGTCGTGCGGGGCAGCACCGAGCGGACGCGGGTCGGCGGCTGGGCCTGCACCCCGAACGAGGTGCGCGGCCCGGTCGTCGTCGGCTGAGCGTCACCGACGCCCGGCTCGGCGATCGGCGGCCCGACCCACCAGCGCGCTCAGCGCCCCGCCCCGATCGAGCGCCGGACCTCCTCGGTGTAGAGCCGGCGCAGCTCCGCGATCCGGGTGGCCCCGACCAGCCGCGGGTCGGTGCCGGGGTTCTCCCGGGTGACGACGTCGTCGAGCCACACCCGGAAGCAGCCGTGCAGCCCGCGGACCAGCCCGTCGAGCAGGCACGACGCCGGCTCGAGCGGGTCCAGCACGGTCGAGACCGCCCGGTGGCCGTGCTCGGGGTGCGGGGCCTGCTCCGGGCACACGACGAACCAGCCCTGCCGGGCCAGGACGGCCTCCTGGAACAGGTCGAGGACCACCTCCTCCTCGGCGGCCCCGGCGAGGGTGCACAGCACGTGCCGGGCCACCGCGAGGTCCTCGTGTCCGATGGCCTCGGCGAGCGCGACGACGTCGGGCACCGCATGCCCGACCCGCTCCGCGACGACCGCGGCGGAGGCCCGCAGCCAGCGCAGGGTCGCGACGGCGGCCGCGTTCGGCTCGACCGACGTCACGATCGCGGGCGGCCCGAGCGGGTCGTCGTGCAGCAGCGAGTGGGCGACGAGGAGCTGCTCGGCCGGGGCGTCGCACCGCGGGTGGGCGACGGCCTGGGCGGAGCGGCCGGTGAGGACGCCGTCGTCGGCGTCGAGGACGGCGTCGGTCTCGGCGCGGACGTCGGCGACGACGGCGTCGCGGAACGCCCGCCCCGGTGCCCGCGCCACGATCCGGCCGAGCAGGTGCGCGGTCTCGACACAGCCGTCCTCCATGACGCGCAGCAGGTCCCCGACCGGCTGGTTCGGGTGGCGGACCGCCGCGGCCAGCTCCGCCGGGTCGATCTCGTGCGCGGCCTGGTCGGCGTAGGCGGCCCACAGGTGCCTCGACAGGGCGCTCAGCGCGGTCGCGGTGCGGCGGGCCAGGGAGTGGTCGAGGGTCCGCGGGACGCGGGCGGCCCGGTGGGCGACAGCGCCGTCGCCGGTGGACCAGCAGGCGACGATCGTCGAGGCGACCGGGTCGTGGGCGTAGGTGGTCATGCGGCTTGGACGACGCCGGGTGCGACTCGGTTCCGCCGGGTCCGCGATCGGGCACCGGTGGCCGCGCCCGTGGTGGGTGGGTATCCGTGGATCAGGAGCGGCACCATCACTCTCGCCGGGAATCGGCTGATCCGCCCCGGGCGAACACGAACACCGACTATGCTCGCCCGGTGACGCTCAGCCCGGAGCAGCAGCGGTCGTTCGAAGGCCTCATCTCCCAGGTCAGCGCGGACAACGTCCTCGCGGTGGCACGCGTGCTCCGTACCCGGGCCGACGACATGGAGTCGATGCTCAACGCCAGTCTCAACGGCCTCGACCTCAGACCTTGCGCCGAGGATCCTGTGTCCCTCGACGCCCGCGACCTCTTCCAGCGGAAGATCGACCACATCCTGGCCGGGCACTGGGCCCACTGTGCCGAGCTCCGCGCAGCCCACACGGCCCTGCGCGCGACGGCGCTGGAGTACGGCGTCACCGACACCGATCTTGCACGTGAGTTCGGGGACGACTCGTGATGCGCACCCGGCTGGTCATCGGGCTGGCCGTCACCGTGCTCCTCACCGGCTGCGGAGGCGCTGCCCGCCACGACGAGCAGGACCGGCCGGTGTCGTTCCCGTCTCGGCCGTTCGAACTGGACGTCACGACGGTGGACCCGTGCGACGGCCTCGCTCCATCGGATCGCGATCGCCTCGGCGTCCGGACGACGAAACCCGGCACGAGCCAGGACGGCACGTCGAACGACTGCACATGGAGCACCCGCGACGGTCTGGGCTACACACTCCAGACCTTCCACGTCGATGCAGCTCAGGCTTTCGAGCCCGGCAGCTCCGAGATCGTCGAGGTCGCGGGGTTCGGCGCCGTCCAGCGATCGCTGGCTGCCCCGGGGACGGGTCTACCGCTCTGTCAGCTCGTGCTCGACGTCGCCGACACCGCGTCGCTCCGTGCTCAGGTCCAGGTCACACCGCTGGCCGAGACGGGCGGGGCGTACACCGGCAGGTCGATCTGTGACCGTCTCCGTGGCGAGGCCTCGCGGATGATGGCGAATCTGCGCGCGGCCCACGCCGGCTGACCTCAGCGGTTCCCGACCACCCGTTCCGGCGCCACGAGCACCGCGGCCCGCCGCTGCTCGGCCATCACCCGGTCGTACTCGCCCCAGTCGTCGTGGGTGCCGCCGCAGGCGACGAACACGTCCCGGAGAAGCTGCGGGACGTCGACGCCGTCGCGCGGGTCGTCCGGCCCAATGATCTCCGAGTTGCCCTCGACGGCCACCCAGCGCCACCCGGCCCGCCAGTGCAGCGACGTCGCGGGTCGCGCGCGCAACGCCGTCAGCTTGACGAGGCCGTAGGTGACGTAGGCGGCCACCGGGGCGCCGGTCACGGGGTGGTCGAGCACGCCCGCGTTGACCAGCGAGGTGTGCGGGCGTCCGTCGGCGCGGACGACCGCGACGGTGCACAGCCCGGAGTCCTCGGCGACGATCCGCCGTACCGCGTCCAGATCCATGCGACCAGTGTGGCCGCTCAGCGCCAGCCGAGCTTCTCGGTGCACGCGGGCCAGGCCTTCCAGCCCTGCTCGTCCTGCACCTTCTTCGCGATCTCGATCTGCTGGGCCTTGGTCGCCTGCTCGGCGCTCGGGGCGTACTTCCGGCCGCCGAACTCCTTCCAGGTCGACGGCGTGAACTGCAGTCCGCCCTTGAACCCGTTGCCGGTGTCGGCGTCCCAGTTCCCGGTGCTCTCGCAGTGCGCGAGCTTGTCCCAGGTGGCGGTCCGCTCGACCGACGGCGCGGCCGACGACGTCGACTCGGCCGCCGCCGCGGTCCCCACGACGCCCAGCGGAGCCGCCGCCACCGCGGCGAACGCGCTGATCCGGGCGACCTTACGGCCGGTCTCGGTGGGCTTGCGGTGTCGTCCAGCCATCGTCGTTCCTCTACCTCGGGGAGCAGGTGCCGCCCGGGCCGGAGTACGGGGAGGGCCCGGAGCGGCCGACACCGTAACCACGCCGAGACCACTCGTCACAACCCGTGACACCCGCCGACGCGGAGTAGGCGACGAGTGGTCGCCTGGCCGCGTTCACCGACGGACGGGGTAACGCATACCCGTCGGGCCGTCCGCCGATCAGCTGCCGCGGGTCGGCGCGGGGACCGGTTCGCCCGTCGCGGGGACGGGGACGCGACGGCCCAGCACCGCCGCGACGACGGCGAGCACCGCGACGACGCCGCCGTACACCAGCGCCGTGGGCCGCAGCTCCCCCAGCGTCGCGGCGACGCCCGCGACCATCGCCGGCACCGAGAACGCCAGGTAGGCGAGCGTGTAGAGGGCCGCGAAGAGCTCGCCGCGCTCGTGCGGGGCGGCGAGCGTGGACATCGTCCCGAACGTGGCGTAGGCGGCCGAGCCGAAACCCAGCCCGGCGACGACCGCGCCGACGGCGGCGAGCGCGAGCACTCCGGTGAGCACCCCGGCCAGCGTGACGACGGTGCCGGCGGCGAGCAGCCAGGCCGCCGGGACGAGCAGCGTCACCGGGACGCGCCCGCGCAGCGCGAAGGCCGTCACCGCGCCGGGCGTGACGAGCGCGACGACGGTGAGCCCGCCGACCAGGTGGTCGCGCACACCGAACACCTGCGCGACCACCGAGCCCCCGAGCGAGAGGTAGAGCCCGGCGAGCGCCCAGCTCGCCAGCAGGATCGGCACGATCACGGCGAACCCGGACCGCACCCGCGGCGGCACCCCGACCCGCGGGCGCAGCGACGCGAGCGCCCCCGGCCGACGGTCGATGGTCTCCGGGATCAGGGCGACCAGCACGGCGGCCAGGACCAGGCCGGCGAGCAGCAGCGCCCAGACCAGGCGGGTCGGCGCGGGCGCGTACTCGACGAGCAGGCCGCAGCCCAGCGCCCCGACGGCGAGACCGGACAGCGGCGCCGTGCCGTTGACCACGCCGGCGCGCTCGGGCCGGTCACCGCGGGCGGCGAGATCGACCAGCGTCGCGGGCAGCGTCGCCGTCGCCGCGCCGGTCGCGACGCCCTGGACGACGCGCGCGACCAGGAGCCAGCCGACGCCGTCGGCCAGCAGGAACAGCACCAGGGACACGGCCTCCAGCGCGATCGCACCGAGCAGCACCGGCTTGCGCCCGATGTGGTCCGACAGCGACCCGGCGACGAGCAGGGCGGCGATCAGCGCGAGGACGTAGACCGCGAACACCGTGGTGAGCGTGAACTCGCTGAAGGCGAAGCTCTCCTGGTACACGACGTAGAGCGGGGACGGCGCGGACGACGCGGCGAGGAACCAGACGAACGTCGCGGCGACGACGGCGAACGCCACCGGCGGGGACAGGCGGGGCACGGTGCTCCTCGGGTCGGACGGCCTTCTGAGCATCCGCAACGACCGGCCCGGGACCGGCATTCCCCGACCTCCCCGGCGCCCCCGCCCACCCCGCCCCGCACGACGACGCCGCGGGCTCGGCGCACGGGGAGGAGCGGGTGCGGGGGTGGGTCAGGCCAGAGCGGTGCGCAGGGCGGCGCCCGCCTCGTCGAGCAGGGCACGGCTGTCGTCGACCGCGGCGCCGAACTGCAGGAACCCGTGGATCATGCCCGGCGACTCGCGCAGCTCCGCCTTCACCCCCGCGGCGTTCAGCGCCGCGGCGTAGGCAGCGCCCTGGTCGCGGAGCGGGTCGAATTCCGCGGTGACGACCAGCGCGGGCGGCAGCCCGGACAGGTCGGTGGCACGGGCCGGAGACATCCGCGGGTCGCGCAGGTCCTTCTCGTCGGTGAGGTAGTGGCCCATGAACCACTCCATCATGGCCCGGGTCAGCAGCGGACCCTGTGCGTTCTCGGTCATCGACGGGCTCTCGTCGGCACCGTCGACGGCCGGGTAGACCAGCAGCTGGAACCGCAGGTCGGGACCGTGGTCGCGAGCGTGCTGGGCGACGACCGCCGACAGGTTCCCGCCCGCGGAGTCGCCGCCGACGGCGATGCGGGCCGGGTCGCCGTCGAACTCCGCGGCGTGGGCGTGCACCCAGTCCAGGGCGGTGACGGCGTCGTCGACGGCCGCGGGGAACCGGTGCTCGGGCGCGAGCCGGTAGTCGACCGAGACGACGACCGCGCCGGACCGGTTGGCCAGCGACCGGCACACCGGGTCGTGGCTGTCGAGGTCGCCGATCACCCAGCCCCCACCGTGGTAGAAGACCAGGATCGGGAACGGGCCGGTGCCCTCGGGCGTGTAGATGCGGACCGGTACGTCACCGGCGCGGTCGTCGCGGACCGCCGCGACCGGCTCGGGCGGGCCGGACACCGCGGCCATCCCCCGGAGCATGGCCCGGTTCTGCTCGACGGTCATGGTCTCCGGCGGGTCACCGCCCTGCTCGGCCAAGAGCGTCAGGAGGGCTTCCACCTGCGGGTGCAGCGGCACGGTCGGTACTCCTTCTACGTCGTCCCACGAGTGGCGGGGTCCTACGGGGCGGCGGGCCCCACCCGACCATCCTGCACCCGCCGGGCGCCGACGGCGTGGACGACGACGGCCGCCCCGGCGAGCAGCGCCGCCACCGCGGGCACGGCGGGCCGCAGGTGCTCCAGCAGGAGCCCGCCCGCGACGGCCCCGAGCACCAGCGCGCCGAGCTGGCGCAGCGCCGACCATCGCCGCCCGTCGCCGGTGACCAGGTCGGCGACCGCACCGGTCAGGGTGCCGGTCATGTAGGTCGTGGACTCCCCGAGCAGCCGGGCGACGCTGCTCTGTCCACCCATCGCGACCGCGGCCCCGGCCAGCAGCGGCAGCGTCGCGGCGGACGCGAGCAGCCACGCGACGGCGAGTGCGACCAGCACGACCAGCTCGGCCAGCAGCGGCGCGGACACCGCGTCCCGCCGCCACCGCCGGTGCAGCGACCACAGACCGACCCCGGCGACGAAGCCCGCCACCGCGACCGCCGGTGGGAGCAGCTCGACCGGGTCGGCGACGGCGACGGCATGCCCCGCCGTCACGAGGTTGCCGGTGACGACGCCGGCGAAGGCGCCACCCAGGGCGACCACCGCCCAGACGTCCACCACCCCGGCGCAGGCGGCCAGCAACGCGAGGACGATCGCACGGTTCACCGGATGATCCTCCCGCGGCGGCCACCGGAGGTGGCACGCTGGGCGGGTGCAGCTGCGTGCCACCTCCGTTCCGGCCGGGCTGCTCCGCGTGCGCTACGAGGTCACCGCCGACGGCAGAGCCGTGACCGGGTGGAGCGCACGGGCCTGGCAGGCCCACCGGGACCTCGTCATCGACGGGCATCCCTACGCGCTGCGCTCGGAGGGGATCGCCCGGTTCGCACTGGAGGGCGACGTCCGCGCCCGCATCCAGCGCTCGGTCGACCATCCGGACGGGCCGCTGTCGCGCCCTCGGTGGACGGTCGAGGTCGGCGACCTGGCCTACCGGCTCAGCGGCTCGGGGGTCGGGCACCGGTTCGCGCTGCTCACCACGGCCGACGCGGTCAACGAGGCGGGCCGGGTGTGGCGGGCCGGCGCGCTGCGGCCGCGTTACGGCGCGGACCTGCCCGATGCGCTGCCACTGCCGGTCGGGGTGTTCGTGCTGTGGGCGGCGATGGCGATCTGGCGGGCGACGGTCACCGCGGCCGCGACGGCGGTGCAGTGACCCACCGCGGATCTCACGCCGCAGATCTCACGCTGCGGATCTCACACCGCAGGCCTCACGCTCCGGGCCTCACGCCTGCGGACGCACGACGGCCCCGGACGCCGTGGTGGGGACGTCCGGGGCCGGTGTGGTGGGTGCTGCTCAGACCTCGCCGCGGTAGCCGGCGGCCTGGGCCTGCCACATCCAGCGGGCCTCCTCCAGCGCGCGGCCCAGCTCGATGAGCAGGTCCTCCGTGAGCGGGTCGGCCTTGCCGGCCTGCTCGATCCGCGGACGCAGCCGGTCGACGACGGCGTCGACGGTCGCCGAGATGGTCAGCACCGTGTCCTGGTCGGACACGTAGCCCGCCGGGTACTCCGGCAGCCCGGTGTCGCGGCCGACCGTCCTCGCGCGACCGTCGGGGGCGACGCCGATGGCGGCGGCACGCTCGGCGACCGAGTCGCCGTGCTCGCGCGCCAGGTCGACGAGCTCGTCGAGGTGCAGGTGGATGTCACGGAACTGCTTGCCGACGAGGTTCCAGTGCGCCTGCTTGGCGACCAGGGACAGGTCGACGAGGTCGACCAGGGTCTCCTGCAGCACGCGGCCGGTGATGTCGGTGGCGCCGCCGTCGAGCGGGCTGGTGATCGGGGTGGCCATGGTGCTCACCGCTCCTTCCGATGTCGGTTCGGGACGTACCGGGAGTGCCCCGACCGTGGGGCGCCCACACCCGTTCGTGATCCGTCCGACAACCGGTGAGGCGTGCCTGACCTGGGGAGAGTCGAGCCTACGAGCGCCGCGTGGGTAGTCCGAGCAGCGGCGCGCCGCCGCCGTGTGCTCACCCCGCGGCCCGGGCCAGCTCGACGGCCCGCGCCAGGGTGCCGAGTCGTTCGTCGAGCGTCTCGCCCGCGGGGTAGAGCCGGACGGTGTCGACGCCTGCGGCGGCCCAGTCCCGCAGCCGCGCGCCGACCCGCTCGTGGGTGCCGATCAGCGTCGTCCCCAGCACCATCTCGTCGGTGACCAGGGCCGCGGCGCCGGCCCGGTCCCCGCGCTGCCAGGCGGCGCGGACGGCGTCGGCGCGCTCGCCCCAGCCCTGGCGCCGGTAGGCGTCGTAGTAGAAGTTCCGCTCGGCGGTGCCCATCCCGCCGAGGCTGAACGCGATGCCGGGGCGGCGGGCGTCGGCCATCGCCGCCTGCTCGGCCTCGTCGGCGGCGAAGGCGACCTCGGCGCCCTGGCAGACCTCGATCGCGGACCGGGCCCGCCCGGCCGCGCGCAGACCGGTGTCGAGGTGGGTGAGGTAGGCCTCGGCGCCCTCCGGGACGAAGCTCGTGCCCAGCCAGCCGTCGGCGACCCGCCCGGTGAGCTCCAGCATCCGCGGGGACAGCGCCGCGACGAACACCGGCAGGTCCGGCACGGGCGTCGTCGACAGCCGCATCGGGCGGCCCTCGCCGCCGGGCAGCGGGATCGCGACGGTCTCGCCGTCGTAGTCGATGCGCTCCCCCGCGCAGGCGGCCCGGACCACCTCGATCGTCTCACGCAGCCGGGTGAGCGGGCGCGCGAACGGCACCCCGTGCAGGCCCTCGATCACCTGCGGGCCGGACGCGCCGAGGCCGAGCAGGAACCGGCCCTGTGACATGTCGTGCAGGGTCAGCGCCGCCTGGGCGACCGCGACCGGCGATCGGGTGCCGACCTGGATCACCCCGGAGCCGAGCCGGATCCGCTCGGTGCGGGCGGCGAGGTAGCCCAGCGCCGACGGCGCGTCCGACCCCCACGCCTCGGCGACCCAGCAGTCGTCGAGACCGAGCCGTTCGGCCTCGACGACGAACTCGACGGTCTCGCGCCAGTCGCCGCCGGAGGCCTCCACCGTCGTGGCGGTCCTCATCGGGCGTCCCGGACGAGCCCGACCGGGCCGTGCGCGGGCACGTCCCCGGCCGCGAGCACCGCCGACGCCATCGGCGCCAGCAGCGCGGCGAGCTCGGCGGTCCGGTCCGCGCCGAGGGCGGCCCACGGGCGGGCGGCGGCCCGGTCGGTGAGCCGTTCGATCTCGTCGTGCTCCTGCGCGCCCGCGGCGGTGAGCGCACCGGTGGCGTCGACCCAGCCGCGGGCACGCAGGTCCTGCGCACCGGCCGCCCAGGTCTCGGGGTCGAACCCGCGGGCGGTGCGCAGCCACTCGCCGTCGGTCTCCCCGGCGGCGATCTTGAGGTGGTGCGCGGCGACCGGGCCGACGCCCCGCGCGACCAGGACGGCGACGTGGCCGTCCCCGCGGTGCTCTCGCAGCGTCGTCGTCGCCTGCCAGAGGGTCTCGAGGTCGCCGTCGGGGCGGGGCAGTGCGGCGTTCGCGGCGGCGAGGACGCGGCCGTCGACGTCGACCTCCCCGGCGGCCGCCCAGGCCAGCTCCGCGGCCCGGCGCAGCGCGGCCGGGTCGGCGGCCGGGCCGGCACCGTCGAGACCGGACCGGCGCAGTGCGGCGGTGGCACCGGCGAGGCGGGCCGCGAGCGCCGCAGCGGAGGTGCCGAGCGACCAGACCGCGGGCAGTGCGCGGGCGACCATCGACGGGTGGAAGCCGTGGAACGCGGCCGTCACGGGTGCCGCGCCGACCGGCCCCAGTGGCGCGGCACGCATCGCGAAGTAGCCCCGCCAGAACCCGCGGAACCCGGCGGCCCCGGCGGCGGCCTGCGCCTCGGGGGCGAAGTAGACGACGTCGTGGACCGGCTCGAGCTCGGCCCAGAGCGCCCGGGTGGACGGCACCGCGCCGTCGGAGGTGGTCACCCGCGCAACGCTAGTACGGGGTGGCCGCGCGCGATCCCGGCGCGCGGCCACCCCGGTGGCTCTCCTGCTCGGCGGTCAGGAGAGGTGGTGCCGCTCCTGCAGCCCGTAGACGGGGGTGTCGATGCCCGCCTCCCGCGCCTTGAGCTGCAGCGCCAGGTACAGCGAGTAGAACCGGCTCTGGTGCAGGTTCCCGCCGTGGAACCACAGGTTCTGCTGCTGGGTGGGCTTCCACATGTTGCGCTGCTCGCCCTCCCAGGGACCCGGGTCCTTGGTCGTGTCCGAGCCCAGGCCCCACACCTTGCCGACCGTGTCCGCGACGTCCTGGCCGACGATGTCGGCGGCCAGGCCGTTCATCGACCGGTAGCCGGTCGCGAAGACGACGAGGTCGGCGTCGAGCTCGGTGCCGTCGGCGAGCTTCACGCCCTTCTCGGTGAACTCCTGCATCTGGCCGCGGACCAGCTTCACCTCGCCGTCGGCGACGAGCTCGGCGGCGCCGACGTCGATGTAGTAGCCCGAGCCGCGGCGCAGGTACTTCATGAACAGGCCGGAGTCGTCGTCGCCGAAGTCCAGCTCGAACCCGGCGGCGGCCAGCCGCCGGTAGTAGTCCGCGTCGACCTCGCGGGCCTTGTCGTAGGCGGGCTTCTGGAAGGTGTGCATGATCCGGTAGGGGATCGACGCGAAGATCATGTCCGCGGTGTGGGTGTCGACGCCCGCCTTGACCGCGCGCTCGGAGTAGAGGTCGCCCAGCCCGTACTCCATCAGCGTGTCGGACTTGATGATGTGGGTCGACGAGCGCTGCACCATGGTGACGTCGGCGCCGACCTCCCACAGCGACCCGCAGATGTCGAAGGCGGAGTTGTTCGAGCCGATGACCACGACCTTCTTGCCCCGGTAGGCGTCCGGGCCGGGGTGCTGCGACGAGTGCTGCACCTCGCCGCGGAACTGCTCCTGCCCGGGGAAGTCGGGGATGTTCGGCTTGCCGGAGACGCCGAGCGCGATCACGAGCTGGCGCGGGCGCAGGGTGATCCGCTCGCCCGCCCTGTCGACGACGACGCGCCAGCGACCGGACGCCTCGTCGAACTCCGCGCTGTTCGCGGTGGTGGAGCCCCAGTAGTTCAGCTCCATGATCCGCGTGTAGAACTCCAGCCAGTCGCCGATCTTGTCCTTCGGCGCGAACACCGGCCAGTTGTCCGGGAACTTCAGGTACGGCAGGTGGTCGTACCAGACCGGGTCGTGCAGGGCGAGGCTCTTGTAGCGCTTGCGCCAGGAGTCGCCGGGCCGCTCGTTGCGCTCGACGATGATCGTGTCGACACCGAGCTGGCGCAGCCGGGCGCCCAGCGCGATGCCGCCCTGCCCGCCGCCGATGATCACGACCTCGGGGTCGCGGGTGTGGCCCAGCTCGGCCAGCTCGGCGTCGCGGCGTTCCTTCCAGGTGACCCGGGCGGGGTTGGCGCCGTGTTCGGTGCCGAGCGGCCGGTTCTCCCCGCGGGGCTCCTCGTGGCCTTTCAGCTCGTCGAGGGTGGTGAGCAGGGTCCACGCCTTCCCGTCGACGATGCGGACGTGCCCGGAGCCGCGCCCGACGGCGGTCTCGAACGTGAACCACCCCTCGGTGACACCGCCGGCCTCGGTCGGCTCGGCGGAGAGCGCCCAGTGCGACGGGTCGGTCGGGTCCAGGGTGTGGGTCAGCAGGTCCCGGATGCCGTCGTGGTGCTCGACGGTCTTCAGGTTCCAGGTGAACGCGACCAGGTCGCGCCAGTAGCTCTCGTCGGCGAACAGCCCGACGGCGCGGTCGATGTCGCGGGCGGACAGGGCGTCGGCGAAGGCGGTGAGCCAGCCCTCCGCGGTCGTGCGTGCCGCCGTCTTCTCCTGCGTGGTCGTCACGGGCACCTCCAGCGAGCGGTTCGCCACGACCGTGGCGGCGCTCGCCGTCCTGCCGCGGTCGTCGGGGCAACGACCGGAGTGAACACCACCCGCGTGACCCACGACACCGGTTGCGGGGAGGTTGCAACCGCCGCGGCGTGCCGTCGGCCCGGCACACGCTCCCCGTGTGCCGGGCCGCCCCTCGCCTCAGACCTGGTCGGGCCGCGACGGGGTCCGCTCACCCGCCTCCACCGGCACGTCCAGGGTGTTCCCGGCCGGCGGCAGCGGGCAGGTGGCGTACGCGGTGAACGCGCAGGGCAGGTTCACCACCCGGTTCAGGTCGAGGCGCAGGGTCCCGTCCGGGGCGGGGTCGTCGGTGCGCAGGATGCGCCCGCCGCCGTAGGTGGTGTCCCCGGAGGTGGCGTCGCGGAAGTGCAGGGACAGGCCCCCGTCCTTGCCTGCCAGCGCCACCAGTCGCTGCGGGCGGCCCGCCCAGGTGAAGGCGACCTCGCCGACGGCGGTCGGGAAGTGCTGCAGGCCGGCGACGACGGCGTCCACGGTGACGGTGCGCGGTGCGTCGTAGGGGGTAAACACCGCGTCGACGACCGCGGCCGGGTCGTAACCCCAGGCCGGGACACCGGTGAAGGCGGTCCGGGTGACCGCCCTCGGGTCGCGCACGCGCAGCGCATAGGAGTCGGTGCGCCGCGCGATCTCGACGACCCGCTCCCCCACGGTGACCATCACCCCGGGTGCGCCGTCCACCGGGTGCAGGTGCGCCGTGCCGTCGAGCGGCGCGTCGGTGCCGGGCAGGACGACGCCGTCGGCCGCCTCGGCGGTGACCGCGACCGCGTCCGGGCCCGCGACCCGCCAGGTGCCGGGCAGCCCCGGCAGCCCGCCCTCGCCGTCGTCGAGCCAGTGCAGGGCGGTCAGCGACAGCCAGCCGTGCGGCTCGGCCAGGGTCCGCTCGCGGTCGGCGCGCCAGGTGTCGTGCGCGGCGCGCTCGGTGCTCTCGGTCGTCGCGGAGGTCCAGGTGCTCGTCATGTGGGGGCAACACCGACTCCGGCCGTGGCTGTTCCCCGCTCGGGGGCCCGGCTCAGTGCACCCGGCGGCGCACCGACTCCGGGTCGGGACGGGTCAGCACGACCACCCCGGCCAGCGCGACCAGCACCCCGGCGAGCGCGGCGCCCTCCCAGCCCGGCCGGATCCGGTCGCCGAGCAGCGCGAGCCCGACGACACCCGGCACCACGACCTCGGTCACCGACAGCACCGCCGTCGCCGGACCGACGGCGCCGTCCTGCAGGGCGCGGGCGAAGGCCAGCACCCCGAGCACGCCCATCGCGACGACGCCGTACACCAGCGGGTCGAGCAGCAGGCTGCCCGCGGTCTCCCAGCGCAGCGGCCCGGGGTGAATGGCCCGCACGGCCAGCGCGGTACCGCCGAACCCGAGCCCGGCCAGCAGCGCCAGCAGCATCGGCCGCCCGGCCCGCCACACGAACGGTGCGGCGGCGAGGATCAGCACGAACGACACCAGCAGGACCGGGGTGGCTACGGGGGGCAGCGCGTCCGGACGGTCCGGCTCGGCGCTCGCGGCCACCACGACCAGGCCTGCGAGCACCGCCAGGACGGCCCACCGGTCGCGCCGGATCAGGTTCCACGGGTTCCAGCCGTGGTCGGCCAGCGTGGTCAGCGCGATCGCGCCGGCGAGGATCGACTGGACCGCGAAGACCGGCAGGTAGCGCAGCGCGACCACGGTGAGCACCCACGCCAGGATGTCGGCGAACAGCCCGGCGAGGAACCACGGCTGCAGCCACACCGGCCGCCCGTACTTCGCCAGCCGGCTCCCGCGGGCCTCCCAGAGGGCGGCGACGGTGTTGCCGGCCATGGCGGCCGCGGCCGCGAGCAGGGCGAGGAGTGTGGTCATGTCCCGGCCATCCTGCCTGCCGAGCCGGTGGCCCGCTCCGGACACGCCGATCCGTGGCCGTGGGTGTGGCCGGCCCGCCGGGCGTGCACACTCGGGCCATGCGCATGCGGTTCGGCCCGGACTCCGACGACGAGTTCCACGCGGCCGCCCAGGAACTGCTCGACGGGTTCGCGGCGTGGCTCACCGAGAACGAGGTGGACGCCGAGCCGATGTCGGCGGAGCTGTTGCTGCAGTACAAGTGGCTGGCGGCGGACGGTGACCTCGCGGACTGGCCCCTGGAGCACGTCGAGACCTTCCTCGACGGCTGGTGCCCGCACGTCGTGCTGGAGCACCGGCTGCCGGTGCGTCTGGTGCCCGCGAGCGTCGCGGCGTTCATCGAGTACCTCGACGAACGGGGGCTGCTCGCCCCGGGCGGGCCGCGGCCGTCGCAGGTGCGGCGGCTGTGCGGGGAGTACGTGCAGGAGTACGAGGAGCTGGAGGCCGGAGCCGGGTCCCCGCTGCTGACCGAGCTGGGCGACGACCCGGACCCGGTGCGGATCCCCTCGCCCGCCGACCGGGCGGCGTCCGCGGCGCAGGCCCGGATCCTGCACGACGCCCGCGCGCTGGCCGCCTGGTGCGGCGACCGCGGCAGGCCGCTGACCGCGACCGGCAACCTGCGGCTGGCCGACGCGCGGGAGCTGGTGGACCTGCTCGGCACCGGCGACGAGCCGGACCGCTACGGCCGCCTCGACCGCTCCACCCGGCTGCGGACGCTCACCTGGGTGCTGGAGACCAGCGTGCGCGCGGGCGCGGTGCGCCGGGAGAAGGGCAGGCTGGTGGCCGTGCCACGGTTCGCCGGGCTCGACGACACCACCGCCCACGAGGACCTCGTGCTGGCCGCCCGCGACGTGGGCGCGCTCTCGACCGGCTGGCCGCGTGCCGTCGTCGACGACGGGACCGACCCCGACCGCCCGGCCGGCTCGTCGGCCCACCCGTCGCTGCCCGCACCGCTCGAGGACGTGGTCCTCGGGTTCGACGACGAGGCCCCGGTGCCGGGGGCCGGGATCGACGACGAGACGATCGAGGCGCTGCTCGGCGCCGGGGACGGCCCGCCATCGGAGGACGCGACCCCGGCCCTGCTGTTCCTGCTGCGCCACGTCGAGGACGGCGTCGACCACGACGACCTGTGCCACGCCCTGGACGTGCTGCTCGACTGGACCGAGGAGCAGCCCGGCGACACCGGCGTCGCCGAGGGCCGGGCGCAGCTGCTGCTGGAGCAGCTGGAGCGGCTCGGCGTCGTCGCCTGGACCGGCTCGCGGACCGAGCCCGACGACCTGGTCGGCCAGGTGCGGGTCGGCGGGATCGTGCAGCTGACCCCCGGTGGGGTCGCCTGCGCGCTGCTGCTGCTCGCCGCCGAGGACCTGCACTACCCGACCCGCCCGGACCCGGCGGTCGCCTCGGCCGCGGAGATCGTCGAGCTGGCCGGAGAGGTCGCGCCGGACGAGTGGCGCCGCGACATCGACGCCTGGCACGCCGCGCAGCCCGACCCGGCCCGCGCGGTCGCGGACTTCGTGGCCGCCGCGCTCGCGCCGGGACAGTCGCTGCTGGTCGCGCTCACCGCGACCGGGGTGGCCGCGGACCGGTTCGGCGCCGACACCGTCGACACCCTGCTGCGCGAGCACCTCGACGGCCCGCACCGCGGGATGGTGGCCCGCCGGCTCGTCGCGCGCGGGGAGCTGGACCCCGACGCCGTCGAGCCGGAGCTCCTGCTGGTCGCCTCGGTCGACGTGCTGGCCGTCGCGCTGGACACCGTCGACGCCGAGGACTGGCCGGACGCGTTCGCCGCCGAGTTCCCGCCCGAGTCCCTCGACGTGTTCGACATGCTGTGGCAGCTCGACCATCCCCGGGTCGGCGACGTGCTCGCCGCGCTGGGCGAGCACCACCCCGACGCCGCGGTGGCGAAGGCCGCCCGGCGGGCCCGCGAGCGCTGGCGCAGCCGGACCGGGGGCTCCTGAGCCACCACACCGAGCCCTCGCCGTCGCCCCGGCCGCATGCGAACATGTGTTCGTGCGCGGCCTGGCCACCATCCTGCATGCCGACCTGGACTCGTTCTACGCGTCGGTCGAGCAGCGCGACGACCCGCGGCTGCGCGGGCGGCCGGTGATCGTGGGCGGCGGTGTCGTGCTGGCGGCCAGCTACCAGGCGAAGGCCTACGGCGTGCGGACCGCGATGAACGGGCGCCAGGCGCGGGCGCTGTGCCCGCAGGCGATCGTCGTGCCGCCGCGGATGGCGGCCTACTCCGAGGCGAGCCGCGCGGTGTTCGCGCTGTTCCGCGACACGACCCCGGAGGTCGAGGGGCTGTCCATCGACGAGGCGTTCCTGGAGGTCGGCGGTCTGGAGAGGATCGTGGGGACCCCCCGGGAGATCGCGACGCGGCTGCGCGAGCGGGTGGCCGGGGAGGCGGGTCTGCCGATCAGCGTCGGCGTGGCCCGCACGAAGTTCCTCGCGAAGGTGGCCAGCGGGGCGTCGAAGCCCGACGGGTTGCTGGTCGTCCACCCCGACCGGGAACGGGAGTTCCTGCACCCGCTGCCGGTGCGCAGCCTGTGGGGCGTCGGCGCGGTGACCGCGGCCCGGCTGCACGAGGTCGGGGTGCGGACCGTCGCCGACGTCGCGGCGCTGGGCGAGGCGGCGCTGGTCTCCTACCTGGGACCCGGCGCCGGCCGCCACCTGCACGCCCTGGCCCACCTGCAGGACCCCCGGCCGGTGGACACCCACCGGACCCGCCGGTCGATCGGGTCGCAGCGGGCCCTGGGCCGGCGCCCGCGCACGGACGCCGAGCTGGACGGCATCCTGGCCTCGACCGTCGACCGGCTGGCCCGGCGACTGCGCGCCCCTCGCGGGTCCGACCGCGACGAGCCGGACGGGACCGCCGACCCGTTCGACGCCGCCGAATCGGGCGGCGATCCGGCGGACACCGGCGCGATCGGCACTCCCGCCGGCGGCCGGGTCTGCCGCACCGTCGTGCTGAGGGTGCGGTTCGGCGACTACGCCCGCATCACGCGCTCGCACACCCTGCCGGTCGCGACCGCCCACACCCCGACGATCCTGTCCGCGGCACGACGACTGCTCGTCGACGCGCTGCCCGAGATCCACGGCCGCGGGATCACCCTGCTCGGCCTGTCGCTGACCAACCTCGACCGCGACGACGCCCTGCAGCTGGAGCTGCCGCTCGACGCGCACGCCGGACCCGCCCTGGACACCGCGCTCGACGCCGTCCGGAGCCGGTTCGGATCGGCCTCGGTCGGCCGCGCCAGCCGCCTCGGCCACGACGAGGGCCTGCAGGTGCCGCTGCTGCCCGAGCACGAATGACCGTCAACCCAGTGTTGACGGATCGCCTGCGTCAACTTACGGTTGACGCATGGGAACTCCGACGCCTCCGGGCACCACCGTCCGTCTCGACGACCTCATCCGAGCCATCACCGCCGTCCACCAGGACCCCCTGGAGCAGCTGTCCGACGCAGTGCTCGCCGGCGACCACCTCGGCGAGGTGGCCGACCACCTGATCGGCCACTTCGTGGACCAGGCGCGGCGATCCGGCGCCTCGTGGACCGAGATCGGCCGCAGCATGGGGGTGTCCAAGCAGGCCGCGCAGAAGCGGTTCGTGCCCCGCGCCGACCCCGGGACCGACATGGCGGGCGGCTTCGAGCGCTTCACCCCGCGGGCGCGGGCCGTCGTCGTCGCCGCCCAGGAGTCGGCCCGTGCGGCCGGCAACGACCGGATCACGCCGGAGCACCTGCTCCTCGGCGTGCTCTCCGAGACCCGTGGGCTCGCGGTGCTGCTGCTGACCGGGCTCGGCACCGACACCGCGGCGCTGGGCGAGGCCGCCACCGCCGCGCTGCCCGCCCCCGCGGACACCCTCCCCGCCCTCATCCCGTTCGACCCGGACGCGAAGAAGACCCTGGAGCTGACGTTCCGCCACGCGCTGCGGCTGGGACACAACTACGTCGGCACCGAGCACGTCCTGCTCGCGCTGCTGGAGACCGAGGACGGCGACGGCGTCCTGTCCGCGGCCGGTGTCGAGGCCGCCCGCGTCGAGGAGGCGCTGGCCCAGGCACTCGCCGCGATGGCGGACCCCGAGACATCGTGACTCCTCGGCGATCAGCACGTTTCCGCCCCGCGGAGGGCCGCATCGTGCTGATCGATCCCGCGGGAGCCGGTCGCGGCCCGGCGGGAGGCGGGTACCGGTGGTCGGGGCCACCGGTGCGTGACGCCCGGTGTTTCGAGGGCGGACGGCGGGGTGCGCGGTGACGTGGGACGCGGCGACCTCGGGCCAGCGGCGGTTCGTCCGCCGCTACGCCCCGCGGACCTGACCGGTCAGGACGCCAGCTCGATGCTCCCCCGCACCGACTCCGGCGCCCCGTCCGATCCCGCGGCGACGACGATGCGGTCCCCGTCCGGGGTCCCGCCGACCCAGACGTCCGCGCCGGCGAAGGCCGGTGCGGTGAGGCGGTACTCGAAGCCGCGGACGAACGCCGTCGGGCGGTGGCGGCGCGCGATCTCCAGGCCGAGCAGCGCGAACAGCGGGCCGTGCACGACCAGCCCGGGATAGCCCTCCACCTCGGTGACGTAGGGCAGGTCGTAGTGGATGCGGTGGGTGTTGTAGGTCAGCGCCGACATGCGGAACAGGAGCTCCGGGCCGGTCGGCACGGTGAATCCCCACTCGTGTTCCGGACGCGGCGCCGGGTCCGGGGCGGTGATCCCGCGCCCGGTGCCCGCGGGCTGCGAGCGGTAGACGATGTCCTGCTCCTCGACGCAGAGGAGCGTGTCACCGCGGTGGAACTCCGCGCGGGTGGTCACGAAGGCCATCTGCCCGCTGCGGCCCTGCTTCACGCGGACCGGGCCGAGCTCCTGGCGGCGGGTCACCGGTTCACCGACCCGCCACGGGGCGTGCCACGTCAGGCGGCCGCCCGCGACCATGCGTCGCCGGTCCGGGATCGGCGGCAGGAAGCGACCCTCGCCGGGGTGCCCGTCGTCGCCGAGCGCGGACGTCGGCGGAGTGTCGAGGAAGGCGAACCAGTGCCACAGCGGCGGGAGCGGGTCGCCCTCGGCGGCGACCGGGTCGAGGTCCAGCAAGCCGGAGAACGCGGCGACCGACCACGCGGACACCGCGTCGGTGCCGACGAGCGGCTCCGGCGCCCAGCCCTCGACGGCCGCGGCCAGGTCCACGGCCCCGTCCGGCGCCCCGGCGGCCGGCCCGGTCACGAGGCCACCTCGTAGCGGGTGTGCTGCAGGATCGTCCACGCGACCAGGGCCGGGTTGTCGACCATCGGCACGTGCCCGACCCCCGGCAACACGACGAACTCCGCGCCGGGCACGGCGTCCATCATGGGGCGCCCGTAACGGCTGTAGGGGATCGTGCGGTCCGAGCCCGACCACGCGATCCGGACCGGGCAGGGCAGCTCCTCGAACGGCGCCATCGCGTTGTCCATCCGCGCGGCGGACAGCAGCGGGTCGAGCACCGTGCAGCCGAGGAAGTCCGCGAACAGCTCGGCGACCTCCTCGGGGGTGAAACGGTCGGTGCGCTCGGACAGCGCGCGCAGCATCAGCCGGCGGATCAGGCCGCACGAGGCGAGCGCCCGGACCGGCGCCCACCCGGCGAGCATCGCGCCGATCCGGAAGCTCGCGAGCAGCCGGTACAGGTCGGCGGGCATCTCCCACGTCCCGGCCGGGGACAGCGCCACCACCGACCGGGCTCGCCCGCGGCGGGCCAGCTCCAGCGCGACCCAGCCGCCGAGGGAGTTCCCGACGACGTGCGGCCGCTCGGGCACTCCGAGCCCGTCGAGCTGGTCGAGCAGCGCGTCGACCAGCAGGTCGATGCTGAACTCGCCCTCGGGCATCGGCGGGCCGTCCAGATGGCCGGGCATGGTGACCGCCCAGACCTCGTGGTGCTCCTCGAGCATCGCCAGCACCGGCTTCCAGGCCCGCCACGACGACGTCACCCCGTGCAGCAGCAGCAACGGCTCGCCGGACCCGCCGACGTGGACGGCGCTCACGCCACCACCACCGGCTCGGCCGATCCCGGGTGCAGGGCGAGGACCTCGGAGAACCCCTCGGCCAGGCAGCGCGCGAAGGTGTCGCGGTCGGTGATGGCGGCGGCGTCGATGTTCGCGCCGACGCAGCAGAGCTCGCCGTGCGTGACGACGGTGATCATCGCCGCGCAGCCGGGCAGTGGCGCGAACGGGTAGACCCGCTCGATCCGTGCCCCGCACAGGAACGCCTCCGCCCGCAGGCCCGGCACGTTCGAGGCCTGCAGGTCGTTGCCCTGGGTCGACCCGCCCGCCACCAGCGTCAGCAGCGGTCCGGGCAGCCGGGCCAGCAGCGGGGCGACGACATCCGGGCTCTCCAGCGCGGGCTCCTCGCGGGCCGCACGCATCTGCTCACCGACCGCCCGCAGCCGGGCGGCCGGATCGGCGATGCCCATCGGGCCGCGCAGCCGGGCCGGCGCCCACCGGTTGCCGCCGTCGGCGTCCCCGGGTCGGCGCACCGACATCGGAACCGAGGTGCGCAGGACCGCGTCGCCGGGGACCGGGTGGCCCATCTCCTCGTGGTAGCGGCGGAAGGCGCCGAGCAGCGAGGCCACGTAGGCGTCGTTGAACGAGCCGCCGACCGTCTTCGCGGCCGCCCGCAGGTCGGGGAAGGAGACGTCGAGCGCGACGAACCGCCACGACGTCCCGCGCGGGCGCAGCAGCTCCGACCCGGTGCCCGGCGGCGGCGACAGCACCCGCAGCGCGGACTCCAGGTAGCGCGCGCTGTCGCGCGCCGCGGAGAGCGGGTGGGTCAGCGCACCGACGACGTCGCGCGCCGCGCGCACCGTCGCCGGGACGATGCCGGCCTCACGGCGCACCAGCCGGTCGACCTCGGCCAGCGGGTCGGGCGTCTCGGTGGCGGGTGCGGGGGGCTGCGGCTTCTCCTCGTCGTGCTCCCGCTTGCGGCTGTGCAGCTGCGACAGCAGCTGGACCACACCCATCCCGTCGGTGAGCACGTGGTGCAGCTTCAGCAGGAACGCGGCGCGACCGCCCGGGAGACCTTCGACGAGGGTCGCTTCCCACAGCGGCCGCTCCCGGTCGAACGGCGTCATCATGAACTGCTCGGCGATCGAGGACAGCTCCGGCCAGAAGTCGGGTCCCGCGCCGGGGATGCGCACCCGGCGCAGGTGGTAGTGCAGGTCGAACTCGACGTCGTGGATCCAGTAGGGCGTGCCCAGCCCGCCGAGCGGCTCGCGGATCCGCTCGCGGAAGCGCGGCACCATCCGCGTCGCCCAGTCGACGGCGGCCACGAGCCGGTCCCAGTCCGGCCGGACGTCGAGCAGCTCGACCGCGAGGACCGGCGAGCGGAACCGGGGGTCGTCGGCCTCCGCACGCCACATCATCGTCTCGAACGACGAGATCTCGCGGAGAGAACCCCACGCCAGCGGAGTGTCACTCATGCCGGGTCCTCCTGGCTGCGTCCGTCCTGCGCGATCCGCCGCTCGGGCCAGGCCGCGAGCGTGTCGAGGAACTGGTCGCGGACCTGGTCGGCGTACTTCCCGACGTCCTCCGGCACCCACGACGACGTGTCCACCGGCGGGAGCACCGCGACCTGCACGGTGCCACCGCGCATCGTCTGCGCACCCCGCCACATGATCTCGCCGGCGTTGCGGATGACCACCGGGACGATCGGGACACCGGCCTGGATCGCGATGTGGAACGCGCCTTTCTTGAACGGGCCGAGCCGCGGCGTCGCCGAGCGCGTCCCCTCCGGCGCGATGGCCCGCGAGACCCCTTCGTCGCGGAGCTTCTCCACGGCGGGGCGCAGCGCCTCCCGGGCGGCGGTGGAGTTGCCGCGGTCGACGAACGCGACGTCGGCGGCCCAGAACAGCTGGCCCCACACCGGGATCTGTGCGGCCTCCTTCTTCGCGACGCCGGTGAAGTTCTCGCGGAGGAGCTTCATCATCAGCGGCACGTCGAACTTGGACTGGTGGTTGAACACGAACACGCACGGGCGCGCCGAGTGCAGGTGCTCCGCGCCGCTGACCTCGACGTCGATCCCGGCCAGCCCGAACGCGACGTCGGACCCCACCCCGGCGGCCATGTCGACGAAGCGCCGCCGCGAGCCGTGCAGCAGACCCGCCCCTGCCGCGGTCGCGAGACCACCCAGCAGGCCGCCGTAGAACACCGCGGTCCGGGCGAGGTCGGCGACGCTCGGGAACAGCCCGCCCCGCGGCGCGCAGTCGAGCACCGGCCAGCCCCGCTCCACCGCGAGCCTGCGAAGCGAGTCGGTCGGCGAGACGGCCACCGCGTGCCCGACGGCGGAGAGGAACTCCGCGTCCTCGGTGCCGTTGGCGTAGCCGAAGCAGTCCGCGAGGTCGACGCCGTGCGCCGCGGCGTCGGCCCGCACCGCGTCGGCCTTGCCGGTCCCCCACAGCGAGGTCCCGGCGACGCGGCCGGTCAGCACGCCGTCGCGCACCTCCAGCTCGGTGCACAGTGCGCGGTCCGCGCCCAGCTCCTCGGCCATCGGCTGCACCTGGAACCGGGTCGCCGAGGACGCCATCACGACCTGGTGGCCCTGCTCCCGGTGCGCGGCGACGAGCTCCCACACCTCCGGGTGCAGCGCGGCCGCGATCTCGTCGCGGAACAGGGTCCGGCCCAGCGCGAGCAGCTCGTCCTCGCTGCGGCCCTTCCAGGTCGCGAGGGTGATCGCGAGGAACTCCTTGAAGTCGTCGTCGGTGCGGATGCCGCGCATGCCCGAGAGCACCGTGCGCACCATCTCGACCGGGCCGACGTCGAACTCACGCAGCCGTCGGCGGTAGAACGCGCCCGCCGAGTAGCCGTCGATGACGGTGCCGTCGTAGTCGAAGTAGGCGATCGTGCCCGGTCCGGGCTCGGCCTCCCGGATGGCCCGGATCCTGGCCCGGGTGTCCCCGTCCCGCGCACCGTCAGCTGGCGACACCCGAGTCCCCTTCCGCACGCTGTTGCGCCCCGGCCGGCGGGACGACGGCGCCCGCGGCGGCGGAGGCCGCGACCGTCGTCGTCTCGCCGGAACCGAGGACCACCTCGAGGCGGGCGCGCTGCAGCTCGCCCAGCCGTCCCAGATCGTGGATCACCGCGGTGACCTCCGTCAGCCAGGCGGCGCGCCGGTCGGCCAGCGGCGCACCGGCCGCGCCGGACTCCGGCTCGCGGAGAAGGTCGCGGTTGTCGGCCTGGCGCACGGCGGTGGCGTACAGCTCACGCGACACCGAGTCGGCGCGGTCGACCCGCTGCTGGAGCAGCATCTGGCGGCCGACGCCCAGGCAGTCCTCCAGGAACTCCTTCTCGTCGGTCATCGGCTCCTCGCCGAGCGCGACGAGCCGGTCCGCGACGACGAGCTGGGCGTCGAAGAACGAGCGCAGCACACCCGGCGCGACCAGCAGCGGCGCCTGCCGCAGCGCGCCGCGGACGTCGGCCGGGTCCGCCGCGCGGGTCCGCCACTGCGGGTCGACGAGGTCGAGCTCGCCGATGATCTCGGCGCGGAACTCGCGGCGGGTGGAGAAGAAGAACTCGAACTTCAGCAGGTCCCGGAGCCGGGCCAGCTCCCGCCATGCGACCTCGACGATGTCCTCGTCCGGGTCGGCGTCGCCCACGCGCAGCAGCGCGATCTCCAGCATGGCCCGGTTGAGCAGGTGGTGCAGCGCGCCGTTGCGGTAGAACGCGGCCACGTGGTGGCGGCCGGTGCTGATGGCGAAGACCGGCTCGGTGCCGCCGTCGTAGATGGTGACGACACCGGCCTCGGCGAGCCGGTCGAGGGTCATCCGCAGGCCGTGCCGGGTCCGCAGCTCGGCGATCGGCACCGGGATGCCGCGGGCCTCCAGGTAGTCCGCCAACGGCGCGACGACCTCCCGGACCTGCTGCAGGGTCAGTGCCCGGTCCTGCGCCCAGAGCAGCGCGAAGGTCGCGAGCGAGGTCGCGGTGGCCGGGGTGACCCGGTTGATGCCGGCGCACACCCGGAACGCGACCTTCTCCAGCTGGGCCCGGCCCGGCCCGGCGTCGGCCAGCGCCTGGCGCAGCGCGAACGGCTCGGCGAAGCGCACCCGGGCGGTGCCGATGTGGCGGCGCTGGTCCCGGAAGTAGCCGAGCAGCCAGCCCAGGCCCTCGGCCTTCTTCGCCGCCCCACGCTGCTCGGCGGCCATCGCACCGACCTCGTGCAGCTGGTCGTAGACGATCGACACCGGCACCAGGATCGCGTCGAGCTCGGGGCGCTCCTCCAGCGCGGACACCAGGTACCGCAGCAGCCCGATGCGGGGCTTGCGCAGCTTGCCGGTGCGGCTGCGGCCGCCCTCGATGTACCACTCCAGGTTGAAGCGCTTCGCGAGCAGATGCCCCAGGTACTCCTGGATCGCGGCCTTGTAGATCGTGTCCCCGCCGAAGGTGCGCCGGATGAACACGATCCCGGCCCGGCGGCCCAGCGCCCCCATCGGCCAGAACGACAGGTTGTTGCCGCCGAGCACGTGGTTGCGCGGGAAGTCGCGGTCGTGCAGCACCTCGGCGAACAGCAGCGGGTCGGCGTAGGACCGGTGGCTGGGCAGGAAGACCAGTGCGTGCTCCTTGTTGAGCTCCCGCAGCCGCTCCAGCCCGGACTCGTCGACCTGCACGTCCCAGGCCTTGGAGTGCATCGGGCCCATCATCGCCCGGAACACGTCGATCGCCGGCGGGCTCTGCACCGCGGCCATCTCGTGCAGGCAGGACTCCAGGCGCTGCTCGACCTCGGCGGCCGGGGTGCCCGTCTGCCGGGCGAGCCGGTCGACCAGCGCCGCGAACCGCGACGAGGAGGTGATCTGCTCGACCATCCGGCGCGGCACCTTGTAGCGGTCGCCGAGGATCCGCCGCTCCGCGCGGTCGCAGGCCAGCACGGCCTGGCGGGCGACGAAGCGGGTGAAGCCGTTGCTGCCGGGCCGCCCGCTCTCCTGGGCGACGAACCGCGACACCAGGTCGGCGACGGTCGCGGCCTCCCCCACCACGACCCGCGACGCGGCCGGGCGGTGCCGGGCCATCGAGGGGTGCAGCGGCGACCAGGCCATCCGCATGACGGCCGAGGTCGCGAGCCCGGTGAGCTTGCCGACCGCGCCGCTGTCCTCCGGCTCGGGGGTCACCCAGGCCACGCGGGCGGGGACGATCACGGTGTCGTCGCCGTGCAGGGCCTCCCCCAGGGCGGAGGGCACCTCGCCGTTCGGCCCGATCCCGACGACCCTCGCGCCCGGGTGGTGCTCCTCGGCCGAGCGCCGCAGGATGCCGCGCTCGGTGTGCGACCGGGCCTGGGTCACGACGACCTCGCGTCCGCCGGTGAGGTCGTCGGTCGTCATGGAGCCCCCCGTCGCATGCCCCGCCGCGGTGCGGCGCCTGCGCGTTCAACCTAGTTACCCGCCGGTTGGTCAACAACCCGACGCGGCGGGTCCCTACGAACTCATACGACCTCCGCCGCCTCGGTGAGCACGTGCCGCAGGATCTGCTCCATCTCGTCGAACTCGGCCTGTCCGGCGATCAGCGGCGGTGCCAGCTGGATCACGACGTCCCCGCGGTCGTCGGGCCGGCAGTACAGGCCCGCCTCGAACAGCGCACCGGGGAGGAAGCCGCGCACCAGCCGCTCCCGCTCCTGCGGGCCGAAGGTCTCCCGGGTCTCCCGGTCGCGCACGAGCTCGATCGCCCAGAAGTAGCCGTCGCCGCGAACGTCACCGACGATCGGCAGGTCGCGGAGCCGGCCGAGGGTCGCGCCGAACGCGTCGGCGTGGGACGCGACGTTGCCGTAGAGGTCCTCGCGCTCCATGAGGTCGAGGTTCGCGAGCGCGACGGCGGCGGAGACCGGGTGCCCGCCCCAGGTGTAGCCGTGCGGGAACGTCACGCCGGGGGCGAGGAACGGCTCGATCACCTTCTCCGAGGCGATCATCGCGCCCAGCGGCCCGTAACCCGAGGTCATGCCCTTCGCGCAGGTGATGATGTCCGGGGTGAACCCGAACTTCGCGCTGGCGAACGGGACGCCCTGGCGGCCGAAGCCGGTGATCACCTCGTCGGCGACGAGGAGCACGTCGTGCCGGTCGCAGATCTCGCGGACCCGGGCGAAGTACGACGGCGGCGCGGTCAGGCAGCCCCCGGAGTTCTGCACCGGCTCCAGCACGACCGCGGCGACGGTGTCGGCGCCCTCGAACGCGATGGCCTCCTCGATCCGGTCGGCGGCCCAGCGGCCCAGCGCCTCGGCGTCGCCGTCGAACTCGGGGTGGCGGTAGAGGTTGGTGTTGGGCACGCGGAACCCGCCGGGGGCCAGCGGCTCGAAGTCCTTCTTCATCGCGGGCAGCCCGGTCACGGCCATCGCCCCGTGCGTGGTGCCGTGGTAGGCCGTCGCCCGGGAGATCACCTTGTGCTTGAGCGGGCGGCCGCGGAGCTTGAAGTACTGCTTGGCCACCTTCCAGGCGCTCTCGACGGCCTCGCCGCCGCCGGAGGTGAAGAAGACCCGGTTCAGGTCGCCGGGGGCGAGATGGGCCAGCCGCTCGGCGAGCTCGGCCGCTGGCGGGGTCGTGTAGCCCCAGACCGGGAAGAACGCCAGCTCCGACGCCTGCCGGGCGGCGACCTCGGCCAGCTCGCGCCGCCCGTGCCCGGCCTGGACGACGAACAGGCCGGCGAGGCCGTCGAGGATCCGGCGCCCGCGGTCGTCCCACAGGTGCACGCCCTCGCCACGGGTGATGACCGGGATCGGGTTCGCGCCGTCGCGGCCGTGCATCCGGGCGAAGTGCATCCAGAGGTGCCGGCCCGCAGCGTCGGCGTGCGGTGAGAGGGCGGGCGCGTCCGGGGTGGCACCGGCCTCGGTCCGGGTCGGGTTCTCGACGGCGGTCACGTGGGGCTCCCTCGGTAGCGGCGTGGACACCTCCGATCGTCGGCGCCGCGACGGCTCCGGTCAGGGATACGATCCGTATCGTCCTGAGCCTTCCGGCGAACGGAGTGGATCCCCGGTGCACCCGACCATCGCCGACGTGCTGGCCCGTCCGGAGGTCCGGGCGGGGGCACCGGCCGTCCGGGCCGGGCGGGCGGCACTGGGCACCCCCGTACGCTGGGTGCACGTCAGCGAGGTCGCCGACCCGGCGGGGACGCTGCCCCCGGGGGTGCTGGTGCTGTCGGTGGGGATGCCGGTGGCCGACCCCACCACCGTCCCCGCCCGCTACGTCGACGCGCTGCGGGCCGCCGGGGCGGTCGGGCTGGTCGTCGAGATCGGGCAGCAGCTGCCGTCGCTACCCGCCGGGCTGGTGCAGGCCGCCCGCGCGGCCGGGTTCCCACTGGTGGAGCTGCGCCGCACGGTGCGCTTCGCCGAGATCGTCGCGGGCGTGCTGGGGGAGATCGTCGACCGCGGCGACGACCTCCCCGGGCCGCCGGGCGCCGAGGCCGCGTTCCGGTCGCTCGCCCTGCACCGGGTGGGGCCCGAGCGCGTGGTCGACGAGCTGGCCCGCCGGATCGACGCACCCGTGGTGTGCGAGGACCTCGCGCACCGGGTCCTGCTCACGGCGGGCGGCCCGGACCTGCGGGACTGGGTGGCGCGCTCGCGCCTCGCCGGGCCCGCCGGGCCCGAGGGCTGGGCGACCGCGCCGGTCGGGCGGCCGGGCGCGCGGTGGGGGCGGCTGACGGTGCCGTCGCGGCCGACGCCGGGCACCGCCGACCGGGTCCGCACGGTGCTCGACGCCGCCGCGGACGCGGTGTCGCTGCTCGACCCGGATCCGGTCGTCCTGCTGCGTGCCGCCCGCGACGCGCTGGTCGCCGACCTGGCCGTCGCGGTCCCGTCCGACGCCGGACGGCTGGCGGTGCGCGCCCGCGTCGGCGGGCTGGACACCGCCGTCGGATTGTCGGTGGTGGCGCTGCGCGCGACCGGCGATCACTCCCCGGAGCAGGGCCTCGACGCGGCACTCGCCGTCGTCGCACCGGCGGCGACGGTGGCCTCCCCCGCACCCGGCGAGCTCGTCGCGCTCGTCCCCGGCGACGGCGGCCCGCTGCTCGCCGCGCTGCCCGCCACGGTGGCCGCGGCGACGGCCGGGCCCGGCTCCGTCGCCGACCTGCCGGACCTGCTGCGCCGGGCCCGCGAGGACGCGGCCGCCCACGCCGCGACCGGCGGCCGCGGCCCGGTCCGGGTGCCCGCGCTGCGCGGGCTGGTGCACCGCCTCGGCGACGACCCCCATCTGCTCGGCTTCGCCGCGGACGTCCTCGGCCCGGTGGGCGCACTGCCCGCGGCCGCGCGGACCGACGCCCGGGACACCCTGTGGGCCCTGGTCGACACCGGCGGGGTCGTCGCCGACGTCGCCCGCAGGCTCGGGGTGGGCCGCCCGGCGGCCTACGCCCGGCTGCGCCGCCTGTCCGCCCTGCTGGACCTCGACCTCACCGACCCCGAGGTGCGGACGACGCTGCACCTCGCCCTGCTCGTCGACGCCCGCGCCGCGCGCTGAGCCCGCCGCTCAGGGCCGGTCGGCCCACAGCAGCGTCGTCGCGCCGAGGATGTCGACGACCGTGCCGCCCAGCGGTCGCCCGTAGTCCGCGGCGACGTCGCGGGCCGTACGGGCCGTGACCGTCCAGCCGTGGCGGCGCAGCCAGGCGTCGCAGGGCTCGGTCCGGGGCTCGGCGAAGAACAGCTCGCGGACGTCGGTGCCGGGCAGCATCTCCTGGGCGGCCACCCGGAACGACGGGTCGTCCGCGATCCGCTCGACCTGGTCGCCGAAGTGCTCGACGGCGATCCGGCTGCCCGGCGCCGACAGCGCGTGCACCCGTTCGAACAGGAGCTGCTCGGCGTCGGCGGGCAGGTAGGGCAGCAGCCCCTCGGCCAGCCAGGCGGTCGGCCGGGCCGGGTCGAAACCGGCGGCGGTGAGCGCGGCGGGCCAGTCGTGGCGCAGGGCGACCGGCACGGTGATCCGGCGCGCGGTCGGCGTGATCCCCGCCTCGGCGACGACCCCGTCCTTGAAGTCCAGCACCTTCGGCTGGTCGACCTCGAACACCGTGGTCCCGGCGGGCCACGGCAGCCGCAGGGCCCGCGCGTCGAGGCCCGCGGCGAGCAGCACGACCTGGGTCGTCCCGGCGCCGGTGAGGGCCTCGTCGAAGAAGCGGGAGCGCACGCCCTGGTAGCCGGCCTGCACGACCCACGGGTCGGCGGGGTCGTCCGGGTCCTGCGGCACGGCCGACAGCGTCCCGGCCGCATCGACGAACCGCTGGGCGTACGGATCGTCGACCAGGCGGTCGGGGCGGCGGGTCTCCAGTGCCCGCACCGCGGCGACGGCCAGGGCGGTGGCGCCCACGCTGCTGCTGATGTCCCACTGATCGTCGGCTGTGCGCATGCCGATCACGGTAGGAGCTGATGCTTAGCGTCGCTCACCAGTCACGCGGATGACCACTCGCACGGCGCAGGCGGTACCGGACACCGAGCCCCATACCGACGGTGCGTGCGCGATCAGCGACGCCGCGTAGGTGCCAGGGAGCACGGCCGCCGCGTCAGCCCAGGGCGCCCACCGGCGTGCGGGCCTCGGGGTCGTCGTCCTCGGAAGGCTCGACGACCGGCTCGCCGACCAGCTCGCCGTAGACGGCGGTCAGGGCCTGGGCGATCCGCACCCGGTCGAACCGTGACACCGCACGGTCCCGGCCCGCGATCCCGAACCCGACGCGCAGGGCGTCGTCGCCGAGCACGCCGCGCAGCGCGACCGCCAGCTCGGCCGGCCGGGCCGGGCGGACCAGCATCCCGGTCACCCCGTCGACGACGACGTCGCGCAGCCCGCCCACCCCGGTCGCCACGACCGGTCGCGCGCACGCCATCGCCTGCAGGACCGCCCCGACCCCGACGTCGTGCTCCGGCGCGGCGACCACGACGTCGGCCGAGCGCAGCAGCCGCGGGAGCAGGTCACCCTCGACCGGCCCGAGGAACCGGACACGTCCGGCGACTCCGGCCTCGCGGGCGATGCCGAACAGGCGCGCGCGGTCGGGGTCCTGGCCCGCCGCGCCGCCGGCGACCAGCAGCTCGGCGGTGCGGATCCGGGCCAGCGCCCGGATCACCGTGTCCACCCCGGCACCGTCGGCCAGCGAGCCGACCGCGAGGAGCCGCGGCCGCTCGCCCCGGCGCAGCGCCGGGCCGTCGGGGGTGAAGGCGTCGGTGTCGACGGCGGTCGGCACGGTCCGCAACGCCGCCCGCGGCACCCCGCGGCGCAGCAGGGCGGTGTGCTGCTCCTCGCTGGAGGCCAGCACCCGGGCCACCCCCGGCGACGACCAGGTACGGGCCGCGGGAACCACGGCCGGGCCCGGGGTGTCGGGCGGGTAGACCTGCACCACCGGCACCCCGGTCGCGGCGGCGGCGGCCCCGGCGCGCAGACCGATCGCGTGCACCACCTGGGGCGGGTCGTCGGACCACGCCGCGGCCAGTGCGGTGTCCTGCCCGGCGTCCCACGGCTGTACGCGCAGTGCGTCGCTGCCGGCCCGGGCGACCAGGTCCGGGTCGTCGGGGACGTCGGTGAACACCCGGACGGTGTGCCCGGCGGCGGCCAGCGAGGCGGCGGTGATTCCCGCGCCGCAGGTTCTCGGGACCTCGGGGGTACGGCTGACGGCAATGCGCAAGCGGAGCCTCCACGTCGTGCTCGCAGCTGCGGGCACGCGCAGTTGGCTCTACGCGTCGGATCTGTGACCGTACCCGCTCCGGGCGGCCCACGGGTGGGTGACCGCGGACGTGTGCGGCGGGGGCACATCGGGTAACCGGTTCGGGTCGGGTGGGACGGCCCGGCAGGACGGGGAGGGGGCGGGCCGTGACCGCGCAGTCCTGGATCCTGAGGGTGGAGCCCGACGCGGCCGCGTGCCGCGCGGCCCGGCACGAGCTGACGCGGTTCCTGACGCCGCTGGTGGACGACTCGACCCTCGACGACGCGGCACTCGTGCTGCACGAGCTGGTCGCGAACGGCATCGACCACGCGCACACCCCGATGCTGGTGACCGCCCGGGTGCGCGACGGCGCGGTGCGGCTGCGCGTGCGCGACGGCTCGGTCGTCCGCGGACGCGAGCAGCCCCACGACCCCACCGCCACCCGCGGGCGCGGGCTGCAGATCGTCGGCCGGCTCGCACAGCGCTGGGGGGTGCGCCCGCACCGCGGCGGCAAGACGACCTGGGCCGACGTCGGGCCGACGGGCGCCCGACCGGCCCCGGACCTGCACCTGGTGCGCCCGGCCTGACCACCGGCCCGGCCGTCGGACCGGCACGGGCGCTGCGGTCCGGGGTCAGGCCGGGGTGGAGTGCCGGGCCCCCTCGTGGCGCGGTGCCAGCCCGAGCCGCTCGGCCAGCTCGGTCGTCGCCGTGGACCGGTTGAGGCAGTAGAAGTGGATCCCGGGGACGCCCTCGGCGAGCAGCCGCTCGCACAGCTCGCCGGTGACCTCCATCCCCGCGGCGCGGAACCCCGCCGCGTCGCCGGAGTAGGGCGCGAGCCGCTCCACCAGTGCTCCCGGCAGCGGTGAGCCGGACAGCTCCGGACCCTTGCGGAAGGTCTTCTCCGAGGTCAGCGGCATGATGCCGGGGATGATCGGCTGGTCGAACCCGGCGGCGGCGACCCGGTCACGCAGCCGCAGGAAGCCCTCGGGCTCCAGGAACAGCTGGGTGACGGCGAACTCCGCCCCCGCCCGGAACTTCCCGACGAGCCGCTCGGTGTCGGCGTCGAGGTCGGCCGAGCGCGGATGGCCGTAGGGGAACGCGGCGACGCCCACGCAGAACGGGCCGGACCGCTTGATCAGCGCGACCAGCTGGTCGGCGTACTCGAGTCCCTCGGGGTGGGCGACCCACTCGCCGAGCGGGTCGCCGGGCGGGTCCCCGCGCAGCGCCATGATGTTGCGGACACCCGCGGCGGCCAGCGACCCGATCACGTGGCGCAGCTCGTCGGTGGAGTGCGAGACGGCGGTCAGGTGCGCCATCGAGCAGAGCGTGGTGTCGGTGGCGATCCGTTCGACCGTGCGGACGGTGCGGTCGCGGCTGGAGCCGCCCGCGCCGTAGGTCACCGAGACGTAGGCGGGGTCCAGCACCTCGAGGCGACGGATGGCGCGCCACAGCTCCGCCTCGCCCTGGTCGTCCTTCGGCGGGAAGAACTCCACCGCGAAGAAGGGTCGGTCGACGCTGATCCGTTCGGTCACCGTGGATGCGGAACTCGTCGTCACGGCGACGACCTTACGGGGCGCACGACCCACCGGTCGTCCGCCGAAGGGTCCGCACCGCCCCCGAGCGGCCATGACGTGCACCACCACCGCATCGACGGGCCGGGTCCGCGGCGCACCGATAGCCTGGTCGACGTGGCAGACCCCGTCTCCCCCGTCTCCCCCGTGTCCGCACCGTCCGGTCCGTCCGGGTCCCCCGGCCCGTCCACGACCGGTCCGGCCCCCCTGGACGACGCGCTGCCCCAGCACGTGGAACGGGTGCTGGCCGGGTACCTGGACCGCCGGCGCGCCGAGGTGTCGGGCATCGACCCGGTCGTCGTACAGGCCGCCGACGCGCTGGCCGGGTTCGTCCTGGGCGGTGGGAAGCGGCTGCGGCCCACCTTCGCCTGGTGGGGCTGGCGGGGCGCGGGTGGCGACCCGGCCGACCCGCACGCCCAGGGCGTGCGGAGCGCGATCGCGTCGCTGGAGCTGATCCAGGCGTGCGCGCTGGTCCACGACGACCTGATGGACGCCTCCTCGACCCGGCGCGGCCGGCCGACGGTGCACGTGGAGTTCGCCAGGATGCACGCGGCGAACGGCTGGTCGGGCCCGCCGGCCCGGTTCGGTGCCGCCGTCGCGATCCTCGTCGGGGACCTGGCCCAGGTGTGGGCCGACGACATGTTCCACGCCGCCCCGCTGCCCGAGGGCGCCCACACCCGCGCCGCCGAGCCGTGGCGGGCGATGCGCACCGAGGTGCTCTCCGGCCAGTACCTCGACGTGCTGGCGCAGGCCTCCGGGGACACCGCGGAGTCGACCGCGCTGACCATCGACCGCTTCAAGACCGCCGCCTACACCGTGGAGCGGCCGCTGCACCTGGGCGCGGCGATCGCCGGGGCCGACCCGCGGGTCGTCGCGGCCTACCGGCGCTACGGCGCCGACATCGGGGTCGCGTTCCAGCTGCGCGACGACCTGCTCGGCGTGTTCGGCGCCCCCCGGGTCACCGGCAAGCCCGCCGGGGACGACCTGCGCGAGGGCAAGCGGACCCTGCTGGTCGCCGCGGCCCTGCAGCGGGCCGAGCAGCGCGGGGACCGGGCCGCCGCCGACGTCGTCCTCGCCGCGCTCGGCGACCCCGACCTGGACGCCGCGAGCCTGGACCGGGCCCGCTCCGCGCTGTCCGAGCTGGGCGCGGTGCAGTCGGTGGAGCAGCGGATCGCCGCCCTCACCGGCGCCGCGCTCGACGCGCTCGACTCCGCACCGGTCGCCGAACCGGGCCGGTCGCACCTGTTCGAGCTGGCCGAGCGCGCCACCCGACGGGCGTGGTGAGCGGGATGCGGCGGATCGAGGGGCCCTCCGACCACGTCGTCGTCGTGGGGGCGGGGCTGGCCGGGCTGTCGACCGCGCTGCACCTGCTGGGCGCGGGCCGCCGGGTCACGATCGTCGAGCGGGAGAGCGTCCCCGGCGGCCGTGCCGGGCGGCTCGACGTGACCGACGCGCACGGGACCTACGCCCTGGACACCGGCCCGACCGTGCTGACCATGCCGGAGCTGCTGGACTCCGCCTTCGCCGCCGTCGGCGAGTCCACCGCGGACCGGCTCGACCTCGTCCGGCTCGACCCGGCCTACCGGGCCGAGTTCGCCGACGGCTCGGCCATCGCGGTGCACACCGACGCCGCCGCGATGGAGCACGAGATCCGCGAGACCTGCGGCCCGGACTCCGCGGCCGGGTACCGACGGCTGCGTCGCTGGCTCACCGACCTCTACCGCGCCGAGATGGACCACTTCATCGGCGCGAACATGGACTCGCCGCTGTCGCTGCTCGGCCCCGACCTGGCCCGGCTCGCCGCGCTCGGCGGGTTCGGACGGCTCGGGCGGCGGATCGACCGCCTCCTGCCCGACGAGCGGCTGCGCCGGGTGTTCTCCTTCCAGGCGCTCTACGCCGGGGTCTCCCCCCGCGACGCGCTCGGCGCCTACGGCGTGATCGCCTACATGGACACGATCGCGGGCGTGTACTTCCCCCGCGGCGGCATGCGGATGATGGGGACCGCGCTGGCCGGCGCGGCCGCCGACGCGGGCGCGGAGATCCACTACGGCCGCACCGTGACCGGCCTGGACCGCTCCGGCGGCCGGGTCACCGCGGTCCGGCACACCGGCCCCGACGGCACCGACGAGTCGCGCACCCCGTGCGACGCGGTCGTGCTCACCCCCGAGCTGCCCGCGGCCTACGCGCTGCTCGGCGGGGCGCCGCGACGCCCGGTCGGGCTGCGCTGGTCGCCCAGCGCCGTCGTCGTGCACGCGGGGATGCCCGCCCCCGCCCCCGGCACCGCGCAGCACCACCACACGATCTCCTTCGGCGGCTCCTGGGACGGCACCTTCCGCGAGATCATCGACGAGGGCCAGCTGATGTCCGACCCGTCGCTGCTGGTCACCCGGCCCGGGCTGACCGACCCGTCGCTGCAGCCCGACGGGCGCGAGGTCATGAGCGTGCTCGCGCCCTGCCCGAACACCGCGGTGGCGCCCGGCATCGACTGGGACCGGGTCGGCCCGGCCTACGCCGGGGAGCTGTTCGGGGTGCTCGCCGACCGCGGCCTGGTGGACACCTCGGCGGAGCCGAGCTGGACCCGGATGTGGACCCCGCAGGACTGGGCGGCCGCCGGGATGGCGGCGGGCACGCCGTTCTCGGCGTCGCACACGCTGGCCCAGACCGGCCCGTTCCGGCCGCGCAACCTGGTCCGCGGGACGACGAACGCGGTGCTCGCCGGGTGCGGCACGACCCCCGGCGTCGGGATCCCGCCGGTGCTGATCTCCGGGCGGCTGGCGGCGGAGCGGATCACCGGTCCGCGCCCGGCCGAGCGCGCCGGGCACGGGGTCGGGGCACGCACGGGTCACTGACGACGGCCACTGCGGGCGGGCGCCGAGTAGGAGCGCCGAGGGGCGTGGAATCATGACCCCGACGACGCCCGACCAGCACACACGGACACGATGACGGCTCAGCCCTCGCCCCCGCTCCCCCGCCCGGCGGCTCCCCAACCGGTGACGCCGGCCCCCGGCGCGGGCCCGGTCGTGCCCCCACCCGCCACCCCGCGGCCCGCCGGGCCCGGTCTGGTCGAGCGGCTCGGCTCGCCGCCGCGGGGCATCCTGCTGCTGGGGCTGGCCGGGACCGTGCTGATGTTCCTCGGCTCGTTCGGCGGCGGCGGGATCCCGATGCGGGACCCGGTGATCGGCAACTCGGCCCTGTCGTTCTGGCGCTACGGCCACGGCGCGATGCTCGCGACGATCGTGATCTACGTCGGCCTGGTGCTGATGGTGTGGGCGTGGGTGCGGCTGGGCCGCGCCGTGCTCGCCCGCAGCGCCGGCGGCCGCGCGGTGCTGACGACGGCGGCGGTGTGGATGCTGCCGATGCTGGTCACGGCGCCGCTGTTCACCCGCGACCCCTACAGCTACCTCGCCCAGGGCGCGCTGCCGCTGGCCGGGTACGACCCGTACGTCGTCGGGCCGGACACCATGGGCGGGATCTTCACCGACAACGTCCACTTCTTCTGGCAGGACACCCCCGCCCCCTACGGGCCGCTGTTCATCCTGCTCGCCCAGGGCGTGGTCCTGCTCGCCGGCCAGAACGTGCTGCTCGGCGTGGTGCTGATGCGGCTGAGCCTGGTCACCGGGCTGCTGCTGCTCGTCGCGGTGCTGCCCGCGCTGACCCGGCGCCTGGGCGGGCGTCCCGCGGTCGCGCTGTGGCTGGCCGTGGCGAACCCGGTGATGGTCGTGCACATGGTCGGCGGGGTGCACAACGACCTGCTGGTCGTCGGCCTGCTGCCGCTGGCGGCGCTGCTGGCCCTGCGGGAGCGGTTCGTGTGGGCGATCGTCGTCGCGTCGCTGGCGATGGCGGTCAAGGCCTCGGCCGGGATCGTGCTGCCGTTCCTGGTGCTCGTGTGGGCGGCGAAGCTCTCCGGCGGGTTCTGGTCGCGGCTGGTCCGGGCCGGGGTGCCGTCGGTGGCGGTGTTCGGCGTCGTGTTCGGCGGGGCCACCTGGCTCACCGGTCTCGGGCTGGGCTGGCTGCCCGCGCTCAGCGCCCCCTCGATGATCGTGAACTGGTTGTCCGTGCCGACCGCCGTCGGGCAGGCGACCGCCAGCGCGGCCGGGATGTTCGCCGAGGAGGTGAACTCCCAGGCGTTCGTCGACACGTTCCGGTTCATCGGCGCGCTGGTGATGGCTGCACTGATCGCACTGCTCTGGTGGCGCGGCCGCAACGACCCGCGGGTCGCGGTGCGCAACGCGGCGATCGCCCTCGCGCTGGCCGCGGTCCTCTCCCCCACCACACTGCCGTGGTACCTGAGCTGGGGGTTCTGCCTGCTCGCGATGACCCCGTGGAGCGCCCGCGGGCTGCAGTGGGTCGTGTTCGGCTCGATCTGGCTGATGATCGTGTACTTCCCCGACGGCGAGACCGCCCTCTACGTGCCGCACTACCTGCTGGCCTGCGCCCTGGCCGGTGTCCTGGCCGCCGTGTCGCTGCTCCGACCGGACCCGCTCGGCCTGCGCCGGAGCACCCCGTCGCCGACCCCGGCCGTGACACCGCCCGCGACAGGGCCCGCGACACCGCCCGCGACCCAGCCCGCGACCCAGCCGCCCACCGGCGATGCGGGCGTCCGCGGCTGAGCGGGCCGGGCGCGTCGAGCTCGACGCCGCCGGCCTGACCGACCCGCAGCTGCGCGCGGCCTACGCCGCCTGCCGGGCGCTGCACGCCGAGCACGGGCGCACCTACTTCCTCGCGACCCGGCTGCTGCCCCCGGAGCGACGGGTCGACATCCACGCCCTCTACGGCTTCGCGCGCTTCGCCGACGAGATCGTCGACGACCCCGACGGCGCGGGCGGCGGGGACCCGCACACCCGGCTCGACGCGCTCGACGCCGAGCTGGCGGCCGCGCTGGCGGGCGCGCCGCTGCCCGGCAGCAGGCCCGAGGTCATCGCCGTCGCCGAGACCGCGCGCCGCCACGACCTCGACGCGTCACTGTTCCGGGACTTCATGGTCTCGATGCGGATGGACCTGTCCGTCACCGACTACGCCACCGACGACGAGCTGGCCGTCTACGTGCACGGCTCGGCGGCGGTGATCGGGCTGCAGACGCTGCCGGTGCTCGGGACCGTCGTGCCGCGGGCCGAGGCGGAGCCGCACGCCGCGCTGCTGGGCGTGGCGTTCCAGATCACGAACTTCCTGCGCGACGTCGGCGAGGACCTCGACCGCGGCCGGGTGTACCTGCCCGCCGACGAGCTCGCCGCGTTCGGGGTCGACCGGGAGCTGCTGGCCTGGAGCCGGCGCACCGGGCGCCCGGACCCGCGGATCCGCCGCGCCCTGGCCCACCTGGTCGCCCGGACCCGGGCCACCTACCGCCGGGCCGACCCGGGGATCCCGATGCTGGAGCCGGTGTCGCGGGCCTGCGTCGGCGCCGCCCGGGTGCTGTACGCGGAGATCCTCGACGAGATCGCCGACGCCGGCTACGACGTCCTGACCCGCCGGGTCGCGGTGTCGAACCGGCGCCGGGCCGCCGTCGCGCTGCCCCGGCTCGGCCGGGCGCTGGCCGCCCGCGGGAGCCAGCTGGCGCGCGACCGCGTCCACCGCGCCCGCGCCTGACGGGCCGCGCCCCGCAGGGCACCGGTCAGACCGCGGGGCGGCGGTCAGAAGGCCATGGCCTGGGCGCGGCGCTTGATCTCCTTGTGCCGGCCCGCGCGCAGCGCGGTGATCGGGGCGCCGTCCAGCGACTCCTCCTCGCTGAACAGCCAGGTCAGGATCGCGTGGTCGTCGTAGCCGCCGTCCCGCAGGACGACGATCGTGCCCGGCAGCCCGCGGACGACGCCGTCCCGGTCGAGCAGCGCCGCGGGGACGACGACGTCGTGCCCCTCCTTGAAGGACAGGAGCTGCCCGTCGCGGACGAGCTGGTGCACCCGGGAGACGGGGATCGACAGGCGGTCGGCCACCTCGGCGACGCTCAGCGTCTCCTCGGTGACAGCGGCGGGGAGGGACTCGTTCACAGCCGGACACTGTCCCACACCGCCCCGGGCGGCGCCGACGCCCACCGCACCGACCGGCACGGGGGCCCCGGCGCCGACCACCTGCACGAGCGCCGGGATCCCCACCGGTAACCTGACCCGCGATGAGCTCACCGTCCGGTCCGGCCGCCCCCGGCACCCCGGGTGGGGCCGGGCGGCTCGCCGCCGACGGCCCCGGCGAGGTGCTGCTCGACGGTCGCTACCGGGTCGGCCCGGTGCTGGCCCGCGGCGGCATGTCGACGGTGCACCACGGCACCGACACCCGTCTCGAACGCGCCGTCGCGATCAAGGTGATGGACCCGAGGATGGCCGGGGACCACGCCTTCCGCACCCGGTTCGACCGGGAGGCCCGCCTGGCGGCGCGGATCGACCACCCGTGCGTCGTCGCCGTCTACGACCGGGGCACCGTGCCGGCGGGCCCGCTGGGCGAGGCCAGCCTGTTCGTCGTCATGGAGCTGGTCGACGGCGGCACCCTGCGCGACGTGCTGCGCGCCCGCGGCGCACTCGGGCTCCCCGCCGCGGTGCGGGTGCTGGAGCCGGTCCTCGCCGGGTTGGCCCGCGCGCACCGGCTCGGCATGGTGCACCGCGACGTGAAGCCGGAGAACGTGCTGATCTCCTCCGGCGGCGAGGTGAAGGTGGCCGACTTCGGCCTGCTCACCGCGGCCGCCGAGGCCGGGGGCAGCCACGCGGGGATGATCCTCGGGACGATGGCCTACCTCTCCCCCGAGCAGGTCGTGTCCGGCCGCGCCGACGGCCGCAGCGACGTCTACGCCGCCGGCGTCGTGCTCTACGAGATGCTGACCGGGCAGCCGCCCTACACCGCCGACAACCCGCTGTCGGTGGCCTACCGGCACGTGAACGAGGACGTGCCGCCGCCGTCGGCGCTGGTCCCGGGCCTGCCACCGGCCGTGGACGCGCTCGTCGCCCGGGCCACCTCGCGGGACCCGGAGCAGCGCCCGGTCGACGCGGAGCACTTCCGCCGCGAGCTGCTGGACATGGCCGACCGGCTGGGCCTGCCCCGGACCGCCACGCCGCGACCGCCCGGCCCGCCGCCCCCCGACGACGGCGCCACCCTCCCCGCCGGACCGCTGCGCCACCGGCCGCTCGACGCCGCCGCGCCGGGCCCCGGCGGCACCCGGGTGCAGACCAGGACCCGCGGCGCGCACGGCACCGCCGTCACCCCCGCCGGTCAGCCGGAGCCGATGACCCGCGAGGAGCTGGCCGGGCGCCGCCGTCGTGGCCGCCGGGTGTTCGCGCTGTGGATGGTGCTGCTCCTGCTGCTGGCCGCACTGGCCGGGACGGGCGCCTGGTGGCTCGGGTCCGGCCGCTGGACCACGATGCCCGCGGTCACCGGCATGGACCGGGAGCAGGCGACCGCGCTGGTCGCCGAGTCCGACCTGACCCCGACCGTCACCGAACGCGCCGACGACGAGGTGGCCCCCGACCGGGTCGCCCAGGTCGACCCGGCGCCGGAGACCCGCGTGCTGCGCGGCACCACGGTCACCCTGGTCGTCTCCACCGGCCGGCCCGCCGTCCCCGACGTGCCGGCCGGCAGCGCCGTGGCCACCGCCGAGGACGCGGTGCGCCGCGCCGGGCTGACCCCGGTGCAGTCCACGACCGCGGCGGAGTACAGCACCGAGGTGCCGGCCGGGGCGGTCATCCGGACCGACCCGCCCGCCGGGACCCGGCTGGCGAGCGGCGCGGCGGTCACCCTGGTCACCAGTCGCGGTGCCGAACCCGCCCCGCCCCCGACGACCGCGCCGCCCACCGCTGAGCCGGGCCCCACCTCGGTGCCGTTCGTGATCGGCATGCGCGCCGACGAGGCCGCGGACCTGCTGCGCCAGGCGGGTTTCGACGTCGACGTCGAGCGCGGCTTCCCGTTCGGCCGCCGCGACGGGCGCGTCATCGGGCAGGACCCGGGAGCGGGCAGCGACGCCGAACCGGGCGACACCATCACGCTCACCGTCCTCTGAGCCCGGCCCTCGGAACCGGGCGCTCCGGGCCGGGCGCTCCGGGCTGCGCGCTCCGAGCCGGATGCTCAGGGCCGGGCGACACACCGCGTGGACACCGGCCGCGGGCCGGAACCCGGCGGGGCGGGAACCGGTGTCCCGGCCGGATGGCGGTCCGGCCGGGACACCGGCGTTCGTGGGGCCTACAGCCCGAAGCGGATGCGCTCGTCGTCGCCGACGGGCGGCAGCTGCGCCCCGGCGACGGTGACCGCGAGGGCACCGGCGCGCACGGCGTAGCGGGCCGCGTCGACCAGGTCGTCCCCGGCGGCGAGCCGCACGGCGACGGCCGCGAGGAACGCGTCGCCCGAGCCGGTGGTGTCCACCGGCTCGACCCGCATCGCGTCCACTGTGGACACCGTATCGCGGTCGGCGTCGTGGACCTCGCACCCCGCGGCCCCGCGTGTCACCACCGAACGGGGCACCGAGTGCTCCCCCAGCAGCGCGGCCTCGTGCTCGTTGACGACGAGGACGTCGGTGGCGTCGAGCAGCTCCGGGGGCACCGGGGCGTAGGGCGAGAGGTTGAGCAGCACGGTGGTCCCGGCGGCGTGGGCGGCCCGGGCGGCGGCCAGCACCGTCGGGGTGGGGATCTCCAGGCACAGCGTCAGCACCGCGACGTCGTCGAAGGCCGGCAGGTCCTCCGGCCCCAGGGTGGCGTTGGCCCCTGGCGAGACGACGATGGTGTTGTCGCCCGCGGCGTCGACGGTGATGACCGCGGTGCCGGTGGCCGCACCGGTCCGCACCGCGACCCGGTCGACGTCGGCCCCCGCGGCGGCGACGGCGTCGCGCACGGTGCGGCCGTGGTCGTCGTCGCCGATCGCGCCGACCATGCCCACGCCGACCCCGACCCCGGCACCGGCCCCGAGCCGGGCGGCGGCGACGGCCTGGTTGGCCCCCTTGCCGCCGGGGCCCACCGTCAGGTCCTCCCCGGCCACGGTCTCCCCCGGTCCGGGGAAGCGCTCGGTGCGCACCACCAGGTCGGCGTTGAGCGAGCCGACGACCAGGACCCGGCTCATCGGGCGTCCACCGCGTCGTGTGCGGCGCCGGTCTCGGCCGTGGCCGGACGCGGGATGAGCAACGACAGCGCGAACGCGCCCGCGGTGCACGCGGCCCCGACGCCCATGCCCGCGGCGTAGCCGCCGACCCCGGTCTGCTCGGCACCGCCGACGGCGACCTGCACCGCGGGCAGCACCACGAAGCTGATCCCGGCGCCCAGGTTGAACGCGCCGGCGTTGAGCCCGGGGAGCATGCCGGGCCGGTCGGCGGGCGAGAGCAGCACGCCCAGGCCGTTGAGCATGATGTTGGCGATGCCGGCGTAGGTGACGCCGAGCAGCAGCGTCGCGACGACCAGCACCGGGAACGAGTGCACCCCCACCACCGCCAGCAGCACGGTGGCGACGACGCTGCCGGCCAGCCCGACCCGCAGCACCGTGCGGTAGCCGAGCACCGGGGCCAGCCGACCGGCGAACGGCCCGACCAGCCAGCCGATCAGGGCGTAGGGGGCGAGCAGCGCCAGCGCGGTGAGGTCCGCGCCGAGCCCGAACCCGGCCGTGGGGTTCTGGGCGATCGAGGCGACCAGGCCGTTGACCACGGCGAACACGCCGGTCATGGTCAGCAGCGTGGTGCCGAGCGTGGCCCAGGTCGCGCGCCGGCGCAGGTCCTCGGGTGCGACGAGCGGCTGCGCGGTGCGGCCCTGCAGCCGCCAGAACACCACCGCGGCGACGACGGCGAGCAGCGCGTACCCGGCGACGAGACCCCAGCTCGCGTCGGACAGCGCAGCGGCCTCGTCGAAGGCCAGCAGCAGCGCGCCGACCGCGACGACCAGCGGCACGACCCCGCGCCAGTCCATCCGGGCGCCCTCCGAGGGGCGGGACTCCACACCCCACACCGCGACGAGCACCAGCGCGACGACGGTGACCGCGGCGATGACCCAGAAGATCGAGCGGAAGCCGTGGTGGGTGGCCAGCCAGCCGCCGAGCAGCGCGTCGAGACCGGCGACGCCGCCGTTGACGGCGGTGATCAGCCCGAGCACGACCCCGTAGCGGCGCGGGTCGGCGATCTCGCTGCGCAGCATGAGCAGGCAGATCGGGACGACCGGCCCGGTGATGCCCTGCAGGATCCGACCGGCGAACAGCATCGGCACGCTGACGGCGAGGGCGGCGACGACGCTGCCGACCAGCATGACCGCGAGCATCACCAGCAGCACCCTGCGGCGCCCCGCGATGTCGGACAGCCGCGGCAGGAACAGCGAGAACATCGCCGCGAGGGTGAAGAACATCGTCTGGGACAGGCCGACGGTGGCGTCGTCGGTGCCCAGCTCACGGGCCATGGTGACCAGCGCGGGGCTGAGCATGGAGGCGTTGAGCTGGAACGCCACGCAGGCGGCCAGCACCGCCACGACGAGTGTGACGACCGGGCGGCGGTCGGGGGCGGTCATGCGATCTGCTCCGTCGCCGCGAGGAGGGCGGGGCCGGGTCGCCGATGGTGCGCAGCGCGTCCACGACCAGCTCCCAGAAGCGGGCGTGGTCGAGCTCCAGCGCGGCGTGGGTGCGGCACCCCTGCGGGGCCGGACCGCGCCGGTCGGCGACCGTCATCCCGGTGGTGTGCCGGCCCGCGGTCTCGACGACGATCGGCATCGGGAACGCCCGGACGATCGTGGGATCGATGACGTGGGCGACCGCGCACGGGTCGTGCACCGGCGGGACGTCGAAGCCCTGCACGTCGCGGTAGGTGGCGGCGAAGAAGTCGAGCAGCTCGTCGACGAAGCGCGCCGGGCCGGTCCCGACGGCGCGGATCGCGCGGCGCACCTCGGGACCGGCCAGCGCCTGGTGGGTCAGGTCGAGCCCGACCATGACCACCTCCCAGCCCGCCTCGAACACGATCGCGGCGGCCTCGGGGTCGATGGCGATGTTGAACTCGGCCACCGGGGTCCGGTTGCCGACGGCGACGCCGCCGCCCATCAGCACCACCCGCTTGACCCGTCCGACGATCTCGGGGGCGCGCCGGGCGGCGAGCGCGATGTTGGTCAGACCGCCGGTGGGGACGAGGGTGACCGTGCCCGGCTCGTGGGCGAGCACGGTCTCCACGATGAGGTCCACGGCATGGGTGTCCACCGTGGTGAACGCCGGGGCGGGCAGCTGCGGGCCGTCCAGCCCGGACTCGCCGTGGATGTCGGCGGCGACGGCGATCTCCCGCAGCAGCGGGCGGTCGGCGCCGGCCGCGAACGGCACGCCGGTGATCCCGGCCAGGGTCGCGACCGACAGTGCGTTGCGCGTCACCTTGTCCAGCGTCTGGTTCCCGACGACCGTGGTGACGGCGAGCAGCTCGATCCGCGGGTCGCCGTGGGCGAGCAGCAGCGCGATCGCGTCGTCGTGGCCCGGATCGCAGTCCAGGACGATCTTCTCGGTCATCTCCGGTGTCCTACCTCGTCGTCGCGGCCGTCCGGGGCTCCGGACGTGTCGACTGTGACTGGTCAAGCGCATGACGTCAAGCGCTTGATGTGTGGCGCGTCCGGGTACGCTCGCCCAATGGCAGGACCGGTGGGCCGGCGGGTGACGGCGGCGATGGTGGCCCGGCGGGCGGGGACGAGCGTGTCCACCGTGTCGCTGGTGGTGAACGGCAAGTCGCGTGGGCGGGTGTCGGAGGTGATCACCGACCGGGTCCGGGCCGCGGTCGACGAGCTGGGCTACGTGGTCGACCACGCGGCGAGCTCGCTCGCCCGCGGTACCACCGACCTCGTCGTGCTGCTCGCCCCCGATCTCCCCAACCCCTACTTCGGGCGGGTCACCACCGGGATCCGGGCGGCGCTGGGTAGCAGGCACCCGCTGATGCTGTCGGTGATCGAGGGCGGCGAACAGCCCGGCGCCGACGACGTCCGCCGGGTCGCGGCGTTCCGGCCGGCCGGGCTGCTGGTGCACGCGCCGTCGCCGACGTTCCTCGACGACCTCGAGCCGGGCGGCCCGCCGATGGTCCTGATGGACGCCCCCGGTTTCGAGAGCCGCGCGGCGACGGTGACCTTCGACCTGGAGCCGGGCGTGCGCGCGTTGGTCGCGCACCTCGCCGCGGCCGGGCACACGACGATCGCCTACCTGGAGGGGTCGACGCCCTCGGCCACCTTCACCGTGCGCCGCGAGCTGCTCTCCCGGGTCGCCGCCGCGCACGGCCTGCGGGTCCTCGACGACGGCACCCGCGCCGGGCTGACCCTCGACTCGGCCGCCGACGTCAGCGCCGAGGCACTGCCGCGCTGGCGGGCGGGCGGGGCGACCGCGGTCGTCGCGGCGGCGGACACGATGGCCTACGGCGTCCTGGCCGCCGCGCACCGGCTCGGGCTGGACGTGCCGGGGGACATCGCCGTCGCCGGGTTCGACGACCTGCCGTACTCGCAGGTGACGGCGCCGGCGCTGACGAGCGTGGCACTGCCCGCCGAGGAGCTCGGCCGGGCCGCCGCGCAGCGCCTGGCCGGGGTGCTCGCCGGCGCCGACGGCTACGGCGTCGCCCCCCGCCTGCCGTCGCGCCTGGCGGCCCGGGCCAGCACCGGCGCCTGATCCCGGGCACCCCGCGCGTCGGCGTGCGAGCGGCCCGCTTCCCGTCGATCAGTACCTGAGCGCGGTCCGGACCGGCCGGAACAGCGCTGAGGTACTGATCGACGGGTACTGATCGAGGGCGGCAGGTCAGCCGCGCAGCATCTCCGCGACTAGGAACGCCAGCTCCAGGCTCTGCTGGGTGTTCAGCCGCGGGTCGCAAGCGGTCTCGTACCGGCCGGCGAGGTCGGTGTCGGAGATCCGCTGCGCACCCCCGAGGCACTCGGTGACGTCCTCGCCGGTGACCTCGACGTGGATGCCGCCGGGGTGGGTGCCGAGCGAGCGGTGCACCTCGAAGAAGCCCTGCACCTCGTCGACGATCCGGTCGAAGTGCCGGGTCTTGTAGCCGGTCGAGGCCTCGTGGGTGTTGCCGTGCATCGGGTCGCACTGCCAGATGACCTTGTGCCCGGAGGCGGTGACCTTCTCGACGATCGCCGGGAGCACGTCGCGGACCTTGTCGTTGCCCATCCGGGAGATGAGCGACAGCCGGCCGGGGCGGTTGTGCGGGTCGAGCCGCTCGACGTACTCGACGGCCTGGTCGGGCGTCGTCGTCGGGCCGATCTTCATCCCGATCGGGTTGGCCAGCAGCTCCGCGAACGCGACGTGCGCGCCGTCGAGCTGGCGGGTCCGCTCCCCGATCCAGAGGAAGTGCGTCGACAGGTCGTAGAGCTTCGGGGCCTCCCCGCCGGTGGGGTCGCGCTCGAGGTCCAGGCGCAGCATGGCGCGCTCGTAGTCCAGCAGCAGCGCCTCGTGGCTGGCGTAGAACTCGACCTGGTGCAGGTTGTGGTCGCGCACCCCGCAGGCGTCCATGAAGCGGACCGCGCGGTCGATCTCGGCGGCGACGGCCTCGTAGCGCACGCCCGCGGCGGAGGTGCGGACGAAGTCCTTGTTCCAGTCGTGCACCTTGGACAGGTCGGCCAGCCCGGTCGCGGTCAGGCCGCGGACCAGGTTCATCGCCGCGGAGGCGTTCGCGTAGGCGCGCACCATGCGCGACGGGTCCGGGATCCGGCCCTGCGGGTCCGGGGCGAGACCGTTGACGATGTCCCCGCGGTAGGACGGCAGCCCGGCCGCGTCGATCGGGGAGCTGCGCGGCTTGGCGTACTGCCCGGCGATCCGGCCGACCTTGACCACCGGCATCGAGGCACCGTAGGTCAGGACGACGGCCATCTGCAGCAACGTGCGGATCGTCGCCCGGATGTGCGGCTCGGTGTTGTCGACGAAGGTCTCGGCGCAGTCGCCGCCCTGCAGCAGGAACGCCTCGCCGTTCGCGACGGCGGCGAGCCGGGACTGCAGCCGGTCGACCTCGGGCGGCAGCACCACCGGCGGGACGGACTCGAGGACCTTCCGCACGTCGCCCACCTGCGACGGGTCGGGCCACTCGGGCTGCTGGGCGGCAGGGCGGGAGAGCGCGTCGTCCAGCGCGGAGCGCAGGTCCGCGGGCAGCGGCGGCAGCTCCGGGAGGACGTCGATCGGCGCGTCGACGGACCAGTTCACGTGGTCCAGCCTAGGCCGCGGCCGATCCCTACCGGGGCGCGGCCCCCGTCGCGAGGGTCTCGGCGATCACTTCCCAGCGCCGCAGGTTGTGCCGGGCGTCGGCGAGCGCGTCGTGCGCCTGGGCGGGCGGCGGGGGCAGTGCCGGGCGGCCCGCGTCCTCCCACCGCTGGCGCAGCTCACGGGTGAAGCGCGGGATCGGGCGCGGCAGCGCGGGCATCGCGCCCCACAGCTGGCACAGCGCGACGTGGTCGTAGGCGGCGATCCAGGCCCACAGCTCGACGTCGCCGGGCGCACCGGTGCAGAAGTCGAGGATCTCCTCGCGCATCCGGGCCCGCGACATCCAGGCCCGGTCGCTGGGCGGGGGCAGCTTGGGCAGGACGTTGGCCCGCACCCACTTGCCCGCCCGGTCCGGGTCGAACTCGGTGGACACGGCGTAGAACTCGCGGCCGCCCTCGCCGACGATCCCGATCGACACCAGGTCGATCGTCGTGCCGTCCTCGATGAACTCGGTGTCGTAGAAGAAGCGCATGGTGCCGTCCTGTCTACCGGAGCCGGTCAGGAGGCGCGGGAGTCGGGCACGTTCGCGTCCGGCCGCGGCAGGCTCTGGCGCGACGGGGCCGGCGGCGGCGCACCGGCCGCGGCCTTCTCCTTGACCGACGCCGCGTACAGGTCGACGTAGGTCTGCCCGGACAGCTCCATCAGCGCGTACATGATCTCGTCGGTCATGGAGCGCTCGATGAACCGGTCCCCCGCCATGCCCTCGTAGCGGGAGAAGTCCAGCGGCTCGCCGATCACGATCCGCACCTTGCGCGGGCGCCACATCTTCGAGCCGATGGGGTTGACCTTGTCGGTCCCCACCATGGCGACCGGGATGACCGGCACGCCGGCCTCCAGCGCCATCCGGGCGACGCCGGTCTTGCCCTTGTAGAGCCGCCCGTCGGGCGAGCGGGTGCCCTCCGGGTAGATGCCGAGCAGCTTGCCCTCGTTCAGCAGCCGCACCGCGGTGTCCATCGCGGCGCGCGCCGCGGACCCGCCAGACCGGTCCACCGGGACCTGCCCGACGCCGGTGAAGAACTGCTTCTTGAACCAGCCGCGGATCCCGGGCTCGGTGAAGTACTCGCGCTTGGCGAGGAAGGTCACCCGCCGCGGCAGCATCAGCGGCAGGAAGAAGGAGTCGGCCACCGCGAGGTGGTTGCTGGCGAGGATCGCGCCGGAGCCGGCGGGCACGTTCTCGGCGCCGCGCACCTCCGGCCGGCAGAACAGCCTCATCAACGGGCCGAGCAGCACGAACTTGGACCACCAGTACAGCACCCTGCGCTGCCTCCCTACCGACTTCGGCGACAGCCTACGGAGCGTCGACACCTCCTCACAACGGGGCTGTGGTCACCGTGGTCGGGCGCGCCCCGCGGTGGCCCGCGCGGGCCCGTGGGCGGTGTCGGGCGGGACACCGGCCGTGACAGGATGGGAGCCGCCGCGAGCGGGGAGGGACGGACCGGTATGAGCTCCGCAGACCCCGCGCGTGACCGCGAGGACCGGCCCGACGACGACTTCGACGCGATCGTCTCCGCCTGGCGCGACGAGGGCTCGGTGCCGGACTGGCCCGCCGAGCCCGTCGAGCGGGCCGACCGTGCGGACCGCACCGGGACCGGCGACGCCGGCGACGCCACGGGCGCCGCGGCGGACCGCCCCGTGCACCCGCCGGGCCCCGCGGTCCCGCCCCCGGGAGGCGGGGCCGACGCCGACCCGGAGGACCACTACCACCCGCCGGAGCCGCCGCCGGAGCCGCGGCCGGGCCCCCCGGCCGTCGTGGGTGGTGGGCTGATCGCGGTGGGGCTGCTGCTGTGCGTCGCGCCGGGGCTGGTCGGCGTCGGCGGGACCTGGCCGCTGCCGCTGGGGCTGGTGCTCATCGCGGCCGGGCTGGGCTGGTTGCTGCTGCGGCTGTGGAGCCCGGACACCGACGAGGGCCCCGACCCCTGGGAGGACGGCTCGCGGCTGTAGCACTCAGCGCCGGGCGTCGGCCCGCAGGCTCTCCCGGGCCAGCGTCGCCGCGCCCACGACGGCGGCGGCCGCGCCGAGCTGCGCGGTCCGGATCCGGGCCAGCGGCCGGTTGCCTGCGCCGGTGAGGATGCGGGCGTAGTGCTCGCGGGCGGCGTCGAGGAACAGGGGCGCCGACGCCGACACCCCGCCGGCGATCACCACGAGGTCCGGGTCGAAGACGTCCGCGACGAGCGAGAGCCCCTCCCCCAGCCAGCGCCCCATGTCGTCGAGGGCGGCGCGGGCGACCGGGTCGCCCTCGCGGGCGGCGGCGGCGACCCGCTTGCCGGTGATCCGCCCCGGGTCGACGGCGGCCTCCCGGGCCAGGCCGGACGGGCCGGGCACGTCGCCGCCCGAGAGCATCTCCAGCGCGGTGGCGCCGAGCGCGGTCCCGCTGCAGTAGCGCTCCCAGCAGCCGCGCTTGCCGCACGGGCAGGCCCGCCCCTCCGGGACGACCCGCAGGTGCCCGAGCTCGGGCGCGACGCCGTGCGCGCCGCGGTACAGCTCGCCGTCGAGCAGCAGGGCTCCGCCGATCCCGGTGCCCAGCGCGATGACCAGCGCCACCGACGCGCCCGCCGCCGCGCCGTAGCGGCGGTCGGCGAGCGCGGCGGAGTTCGCGTCGTGCTCCACGACGACCGGGATCCCGCCGAGCCGGTCGCCGATCCGCTCGGCGACCGGGGCGTCGCGCCAGGACAGGTGCGGGGCGTAGCGGACCAGCCCGCGCGGGGCGTCGACGAACCCGGCGAGCGCGAGCCCGACGGCGGCGACGGTGTGCCGGCGCCGCAGCTCCTCGACCGCGCCGGCGATGGCGGCCTCCAGCGTGTCGTCGGTGCGTGGGGTCGGCGCGGAGGCGGTGTCGAGGATCCCGCCCTCGGCGTCGACGACGCCCGCGCGCACGCTGGTACCCCCGACGTCCACCCCGATGGTGCGGACGTCGGACATCCGGGGGCTCACGTCCGGTGCACCACGATCCGCTGGACCGAGCGACCGCTGCCCTGCGGCCGGCGGGACTCCCGACGCGCGGGCGAGGCGGCCTCCTCCAGCAGCGCGACGAGCACGGCGAGCAGCCCGGTGGCGTGGTCGGCGAGCCGGGTGACCAGCTCCGACCGCTCCCCCCGCACGACGGCGATCAGCGCGCACACCGGACAGGCGGTGCAGGAGCCCGCGGCGCCGGGGCCGGGGTCGACGCCCGTGGCCTGCAGCGAGTCCGACATGGCCTCGGTGGCGGTGCGCAGCCGGTCGAGCAGCGCCACCGCGGTGACCCGCAGGTCCTCCGGGATGGCGCCGTGGGCGCCGCAGTGGGTGCCGCCCCGGGTGTCGCGGCCGCTCACGAGGTCATCCAGGTGCCCGGGTCGGGGACGAAGGAGATCACCAGGCGGGCGTCGGAGCCGTGGCCCTCCAGCCGGGCGCCGGTGGCCTCGCAGCGGCGCAGCACCGACGGCAGCGAGACCACGCGCCGGGAGAACCCGATGCCGACGACCATGTCGTCGCCGACCCGGGCGAGGTCCAGCGGCGCGTCCTGGGCGCCGGGCAGCGCCACGTCGAGCTCGAACTCGGTGTCGGCGGAGACCCCGTGACCGGCGGTGCGCCGGAGCTCCATCAGCGGCCGCGACGGGGCGTCGTCGGCCGTGCCCGCGGGGTCGTCGTCGCCGTAGACGGAGTGGGCCAGCTCGCGCAGTGCGGCGACGCCGGTCGGCTCGGCGGCGGTGTAGCGGACCGCCGTCACCGGCACGTCCGCGCCGAGCTCGCCCAGCTCGGCGAGCACGGACTGCTGCTCGGCGGCACGTTCGCGCAGCCAGCGGGCGGCGGGCCCGCGCAGCGACGGCGGCGGGCCCGGCATCACCCGGTTCGCCAGCAGCCCGTCGACCCGCAGCTCGTGCAGGGCGAGCGCGGTCAGGGTCCGGCGGGTCTCGGCCGCGACGACCCGCTCCGGGGTCAGCACCAGCCGGATCGAGGTGCGGGAGCGGTCCGCGAGCAGCCCGCGCAGGCCGCGCAGCTGCTCGGCCAGCACACCGAGCGCGTCGACGGTGCGCTCCCAGCCCGCGCCGTCGGCCTTCGCGCCGGCGAGTCCGGCGACCAGACCGCGCACGGCGCGCCGGTGTGCGGGGAACAGCCGCTCCAGGTAACCCGACAGCGCCTCGGGCAGGGTGAGCAGCCGCAGCGTCTCCGCGGTCGGCCCGCAGTCGACGACGACGACGTCGAAGCGGCCGGAGTCGGCGAAGCGCTGCACCTCGACGAGCGCGAGGAGGTCCTCGACGCCGGGCAGCACGGTCAGCTCGTCGGCGACGAGCTCGTCCACCCCGGCCCCGGCGAGCATCGTGCGCAGGTGCCCCTGCAGGTCCCCCCAGGCGCCCTCGAGCAGGTGCCGGGCCTCGATGTGGGCGCCCCACAGGTTGTCGGTGACCTCGGTGGGATCGGCGCCCAGCTCGGCGTCCAGCGCGTCGCCGAGGGAGTGCGCCGGGTCGGTGGACACGACCAGCGCCGACCGCCCGGTCCCGGCGACGTGCGCGGCCGTCGCGGCGGCCAGGGTCGTCTTGCCGACCCCGCCCTTGCCAGTGAAGAGCACCACACGCACAGCGCGGAGCCTAACGATCGTGTCCGGGTCGCCGCCGACCGGCTCAGCCCTTCTCGACGCGGCGCTTGAGCCCCTTCAGGGCCGCGTCGATGATCACTTTCTCCGCCTTGCGACGGAGCATCCCGATCATCGGGAAGTTGACCTCGACGCTGAGCTCGTAGGTGACGGTGGTGCCGCCGGCGTCGCCGACCAGCCGGTACGCGCCGTCCTGAGCGCGCTGGATGCCGCCCTTGACCAGCGTCCACGACACCGAGCGGTCGTCGGCGGCCCAGTCGTAGTCGAGGGTGTAGGTGTCCTTGATGGCCCCGGCGTCCATCGCGAAGCGGACCTGGCGGGCGCGGCCGTCGGCACCGGCGTCGAGGATCTCGACGCTGGTGATCTGGTCGGTCCACTCGGGGTAGGACGCGAAGTCCGCGATCACCGCCATGACCCGCTCCGGCGGGGCGTCGATGTGGATCGAGGACGAGGTCGCGTCGGCCATGGCGGGAGGCTATCCGGTGGTCAGAACCGGAGCACGTAGGGCGTGCCGTGCGCACGGAAGTGTCCGGCGTTGACGCATTCGGTGCGGCCGACCCGGGTGCGCCGGCGCAGCGGCTGGTGCACGTGGCCGAACAGCGCGTGCGAGGGCTGCTCGGCCCGGATCCGCGCGGCCAGCGGGGCACTGGCGATCTCGGCGCGGCGGGTGACGACGTCGTAGGTCAGGCCCGGGAGCGCCGGCGGGACGTGGGTGCACAGCACGTCGGCCGGGCCGAGCGTGTCCAGGCGGGCGGTCCAGTCCTCGTGGGCCACGAAGTGCGGCTGCCAGGGACCGGTGCGGCGCGGGTCGACCCCGGGCGGCAGCGGCACCCCGCCGAGGAAGCCGAACCGGCGGCCACCGATCTCGACGACCCGTCCGTCGGCGCGGGTGACGCCCTCGGTCTCGGGCCAGGCGTCGGGGACGTCGACGTTGCCGGGGATCGCCCACACCGGCACCCCGAGCCCGCCCAGCACCCCGAAGACCTCGGCGTACTGGGCGGCGACGGCCTCGGCGACGGCGGCCGCCGGGTCGGTGAACCGGGCCCAGGAACGCTCCAGCAGGCCCAGCATCTGCGTGCGCGGCGCCCCGATCCGGCGCATCCGGCCGAACTCGGCGGCGACCTCGGACCCGAGCAGCCGGGAGATGATCCCGTTGGCCGGGTCGCGGTAGTCGATGAATTCCAACAGGTCACCGAGCACGAGCACGCCGTCGGCGCCCTCGGCGGCGCGGGCGAGCGGCGTGGTGGCGCCGTGGACGTCGGTGACGACGTGCAGCCGCACGCTCAGGCCGTCCGGTCCGGCCGGAACGCCGACGGCGCGACGCCCGCAGGGCGCCCGCCCTCCAGGCGTCGCTTGAGCGCGAAGGCGTGCGCCTTGAACGCGCGGTGCCGCCGGTCGGACTCCGCGCGCAGCCACCGGCGGCGCCGCAGCCGCCCGCGGGGCGGCGGGCCGTGCGGGTCCGCGCGCAGGAAGAAGTGCAGGACGGTGCCGTCGCCCTCCGGTTCGCACCAGACCTCCATGGTCCCCACCAGCGCGCCGGTCACGGTCCAGCGCAGCCCGGCCGGTCCGCGGTCGTGTGCGACCTCGGGGCGCAGGTCGGGCCAGTACGACGGCCACCGGGCCGGGTCGGCGAACTCCGCCGCGACCCGCTCGCGGGGCACGGCCAGGAAGGTCTCGTCGATCACGTCGATCGCGGGCACCGGGTCAGCGTGCCACCCCGTGCGACGGCCCCGGTCACGGGTACCGTCGCGGGCCGGGCCGGACCGGCGGATCAGCTCGTGGATCCGGTATGTCCGGTTCGATGTACGCAGGTCCTACTCTCCGGTAAGTTCTGCCGGAAGGTGTCGCCGCAGCCGTCGCGGCGACCGTGTTCTCAGCCTGTCGAGGCCGCCAGGAGGTCGATCCCCGTGCGTGAGTACAGCGTTCCCGCCGCGGTGTCAGTGGGAGACGAGGAATCGCTCTCGGACGCCGTGTTCGACAATGCCGCGCAGCACCCGTCGGACGTGCTCTACCGCCGCAAGGCCACGGACGGGACCTGGTCGGAGGTGACCGCGGCCGAGTTCGCCGAGCAGGTCACCCGGGTCGCGGCCGGGCTGATCGCCGCTGGTGTGCAGGCCGGGGACCGGGTCGCGCTGCTGTCGCGGACCCGCTACGAGTGGACCCTGTTCGACTACGCGATCCTCGCCGCGGGCGGGGTCACCGTCCCGATCTACGAGACCTCCTCGCCGGACCAGATCTCCTGGATCGTGTCGAACTCCGGCGCGGTCGGGATCGTCGTCGAGACCGCCGACCACGCCGCGGCGCTGGAGAAGGTCCGCGGGGACCTGCCGTCGCTGCGCACCGTGTGGCAGATCGAGCCCGCCGGGTCGGCGCCGGACGCCCCCTCGGCGGTGGAGCAGCTGCGCGGCCTGGGCTCGGACACCCCGGACGCCGTGGTCCACGAGCGCCGGGGCGCGGTGCGCGCGGACGACCTGTGCACCCTGATCTACACCTCGGGCACGACCGGCCGGCCCAAGGGCTGCGAGCTCACCCACCGCAACATGCTCTCCGAGATCCGGACGATCGCCGCGACGATCCCGCACCTGTTCGAGCCGGGCGACTCGGTGCTGCTGTTCCTGCCGCTCGCGCACGTGTTCGGCAAGGCCATCCAGTGCGGCTGCCTGGCCACCCGCACCGTCGTCGGGCACACCCCCGACGTCAAGAACCTGCTGCCCGACCTGGCGGAGTTCCGGCCGACCTTCCTGCTCGCCGTGCCGCGGGTGTTCGAGAAGGTCTACAACGGGGCCCGGCTCAAGGCGCACAACGACGGCAAGGGGAAGATCTTCGACGCCGCCGCCGACACCGCGATCGCCTACTCCGAGGCGCTCGACGCGGGCGGCCCGGGGCTGCTGCTCAAGGCCCGGCACGCGCTGTTCGACAAGCTCGTCTACGGCAAGCTGCGCGCCGCCGTCGGCGGGAACGTCAAGGCCGCGGTGTCGGGATCGGCGCCGCTGGGTGCGCGGCTGGGCCACTTCTTCCGCGGCATCGGCCTGCCGGTCCTGGAGGGCTACGGCCTGACCGAGACCACCGCGGGCATCACCCTGAACACCCTCGACGCCCAGCGGGTCGGCTCGGTCGGACGCCCGGTGCCCGGCTGCGCGGTCCGGATCGCCTCCGACGGCGAGATCATGCTGCGCGGCGACATCGTCTTCCGCGGCTACTGGGACAACGAGGAGGCCTCGGCCGAGGCCCTGGAGTCCGACGGCTGGTTCCACTCCGGTGACATCGGCGAGCTCGACGACGGCGGCTTCCTCACGATCACCGGCCGCAAGAAGGAGATCATCGTCACCGCGGGCGGCAAGAACGTCGCCCCGGCCGTGCTCGAGGACCGCCTGCGGGCGCACCCGTTGGTCGGGCAGTGCATCGTGATCGGTGACCAGAAGCCGTTCATCTCCGCGCTGGTCACGATCGACCCGGACGCCCTGCCGGGCTGGCGCGAACGCAACGGCAAGCCAGCCGGCGACGGGAGCTCGGCCGCCGACCTCGTCGACGATCCGGAGCTGCGCGGCGAGATCGCGGCCGCGGTCGAGGACGCCAACCAGGCTGTCTCGCGGGCCGAGCAGATCCGCAAGTTCACGATCCTGCCGCACGACTTCAGCGAGGCGGGCGGCGAGCTGACGCCGACGATGAAGGTCAAGCGCAAGGTCGTCGTGGAGTCCTACTCCGACGAGATCGAGGCGCTCTACGCGGGGACCACCGCCGACAAGGGCTGACCCTCCACCGACGCCCTCCTCCCGGCGACGGCGGGTCGCGCGCTCAGCGCGGCCCCTCGTCGCCGGTCAGGAAGCCGTGCAGCCGCGCCGCCGACGACGGTCCGCCCCAGAGCCGACGGACGCGGGCCCGCCCGGCGCGACCCATCGCCGTCGCGCGGGCGGGATCGGCGAGCAGGTCCGCTACCCGGTCGGCGACGGCGGCGACGTCCCGTCCCGCCACGACGTGGCCGGTCACGCCGTCCTCGACGGTCTCCGGTGCTCCGCCGGAGTCCCCCGCGACGACGGGCAGTCCCGACGCCGCGGCCTCGAGCAGCGCGATCCCCAGCCCCTCGACGTCGAGCCCGCGCAGGTGGGTGCGGCACGGCAGGGCGAACACGTCCCCGGCGGCGTGGTGCGCGGCGAGCTCGGCGGCCGGCACCCCGCCGGTGGACACCACGGCGTCGGCGACCCCGGCCCGGGCCGCCAGTGCGCGCAGCCGGTCCCGGTAGGGCCCGCCGCCGACGAGCAGCAGCCGGGCGCCCGGCACCCGCGCGCGGATCCTCGGCAGCGCCGCGACCAGCACGTCCTGGCCCTTGCGCGGCACCAACCGGGACACGCACGACACCACCGGTGCGTCCCCGAGCCGGTAGCGGGCCCGGACCGCGGCGCGGGCGGCCGGGTCGGGCGCGAAGCGCACGGTGTCCACCGGCGGCGGCAGGACCTCGACGGCCGCGTCCGGGCCGAGCGCACCGGCGAGCCGGCCGCGGGTCCAGTGCGAGACCGTGGTGACGACGTCGGCGTCCCGGCCGATCCGGCGCAGCGCCCGACGCGCGCCGGGCAGCATCGACCAGCCGACCTCGTGGCCGTGCGTGGTGGCGACGACCCGCTCCACCCCCGCGTGGCGGCGCAGGTACGGGCCGAGCAGCCCCAGCGGTGCGGCCGCGCCGAACCAGACGGTCCGGGCGTCGTGCTCGCGGGCCAGCTCCGCGGCGCGCCGGGCGACCTCGGGGACCGGCAGCATCAGCGACGACCGGTGCCGGTGCACGGGGAACGGCAGCCCGGCGTCGTGGGCGGCGGCGCCGCGCCAGGCGGGGGCGTGGACGGCGAGGGTCTCCGGCGGGAGCGCGCGGGCGAGGTCGGACAGGTAGGACTGGATGCCGCCGGGGCGGGGCGGGAAGTCGTTGGTCACCAGCAGCGTGCGCGCCACGGTCGGCGACGCTAGTCCCCGACGGGGCGGCGGCCCCCGGTGGTCACCGGCGGGCCGGGCGGCGGGGTCGGAGCGGCGGCTCCGCACGCGCACGGCGCGTCGGGGATGCGGGCCGCCGTCCGACACTCCGGGGAGCGGACGAGTTCCGCGTCCTCACCGCTGCGTGACCGGAGCGGTCACCCGCCGGCGTGGCACTGCTCCGCAGGAGTGGTGCCGGTCGCCCGACGGGACAGCTGGTGAGGATGTCGTGCTGTTCAGGTGAACGAGCGCGGCCGCCCGCGGTGACGGTCCGGCCCGGCATTTCTCCGGCGCGGCCATTCTGTCGGACCCCTCCCCTAGCGTCCGCGGTACTCGACCACCTCGGGTCCGACGAAGGAGGAGCCATGATCGTCGACTGCGATCGCTGCGAGGTCCGCGGTGCCGCGTGCGGTGACTGCGTCATCGGGGTGCTGCTGGAGGTCCCGGAGGACGACCGACCGATCCCCTATCTCCCCGTCGACCTGCCGGCCGGCTCGGTGGACACGAGCGTGGGCACGGCCGGGGCCCCGGTGGAGTTCGCCGAGCCGGAGCGCCGGGCGTTGCAGGTGCTGGCCGAGGGCGGCCTCATCCCGCACCTGCGCCTGGTCGAGCGGGGCGCACCGGCACGCACCACGCTGCCGATGCCGGTGGTCCCGCCGGCCGGGCGCCGGACCCGGCACCGTGACGTGGGGTGACCGGTCAGCCGCCGAGGCGGCGCAGCAGCACCGCGGACGCCACGGTGTGCGCGCCCCGGCGGCGCACCGAGCGCACGAGCTCCTGGTCCGAGGTCGCCACCAGCAGCGGCCTGCCCGCCGGTTCGGCGGCGACGAGGTCGCGGACGACGTCGTCGGCGATCACCCCGGCGTCGCTGAACAGCACCCGTACCCCGCGGCTGCCGCGCACCGGCGCGGCGATCACCGCGGCGCCGTCGAACACGACGGTGATCTCGGCCCCGGTGCGGGCGCCCAGGGCGCTGAGCTGGGCCACCAGCCGGGAGCGCTGGTCGGCCAGCGGCAGGTCCGGGTAGCCGGTCTTGCTGACGTTGTAGCCGTCGACGATGAGGTGCACCGACGGCACGCTCAGCAGCGCGTCCAGCGCGGCCAGCCCGTCTACGGGTGCCGCGGCGCGTGCGCCCGCCGCGCGGTCGCCCGTGCCCGCGACCAGGTCCGCCGGCCGCGGTCCGCCCGCGCCGACGTCGAGCTCGCGGCGCAGGCCCGAGATCGCGCCGCTGACGGTGTCGAGCAGCAGCTCCAGGCGCACCTCGTCGCCGCGACGGGCCTCGCGGGCGGCCTGGCGGGCGGCGGCGACCTGACCGGCCGCGGCCTCGGCCCTGCGGCGTTCCCGGTCGGCGCGCTCGCGCTCGGCGGCGGTCTCGGCGCGGGCCCGGGCGAGCTCCTCGTCGACGCCGCCGCGCAGCCGCGCGACCTCCGCCTCCAGCTCGCTGCGGGCGTCGAGCGCGGCACGCAGCCGGGCACCCTGGTCGCTGACCCGCCGGCGCATCTGCAGGTACTCGGTCTCCCGCTCACCGACGAGCATGCGGGCCCGCTCCCGTTCCTCGACCAGCTCCGCACGAGCCCGTTCGAGCTCGGCGGTGAGCTTGTCGACCTTGGCCAGTGCCTCGTCGCGCTCGGCGCGCAGGTTCGCCAGGTCCGCGGTCTGTCCCACCTCCGCGACCCGCCGGTCCGCGAGCGGGTCGGCGGTGAGCAGCGCGACCGCGGCCGCATCGAGCTTGTCGACGGGCGCGGGCAGCGGCCCGGCCCCCTCCGCGGCTCCGGCGTCGCCGGCGGGCGCGCCGGTCCCGTCCGGGGACGGGTCGTCGGTGGGCCGTGGCGTGGAGGTCTCGGGGAGCTCCAGCTCACCGGGCCGGTTCTCGGCCCACCAGGCCACCACCGCGGCCCGGAACGCCGCGTCCTGCTGGAGCCGGGCCACCAGCACCTGCCCGCCGAGGCGGGCCCGCTTGGCGGGGGTGAACCGGGCGAAGCGGCGCAGCGGGGTGGGGACCTCCCCGGGCGGCAACCCGCCCAGCGCGGTGCCCGCGATCTCCGCGAGCCGGGCCCGCAGCGGGGCGGGCAGCTCCGGCCAGTCGCCCGCGGCCGGTCCGCCGGGGCCCTCCCCGTCACGGGTACCGTCCTCGGCGCACGACGGCGGCCCGGAGCGCGTGGGCTCCGGTCGCTCCGTGTCGTCGTGCGCCATCTCTCCAGGTTATCCCCGCCCGCCCCGGACCGCCGTCGGCGCGGCCGTCCCCGTACGGGGCGTGCCCGATCGGTGGCGGTGTCGCGCCCGCCCGGGTCCCGGCCGGGCGTTCGAACATACTGTCGGACCCGACGGCTACGGTGCGGGCGTGACCTCCTGCTCCCCGCAGCTCACCTTCGACGAGCTGGGCACGCCGCTGCGCGACGTCACCTTCTGCGTGGTGGACCTGGAGACGACCGGCGGCAGCCACCGGACCGACGCGATCACCGAGGTCGGCGCCGTCGCCGTCCGCGGCGGCAGCCGGATCTCCGAGCTCGGCACCCTGGTCGATCCGGGCGTGCGGATCCCCGCCGACATCACCCGCCTGACCGGCATCACCACGGCGATGCTGCACGGCGCACCGCCGCTGGGGGCGGTCCTGCCGTCGGTACTGGACATGCTCCGCGGCTCGGTCCTGGTGGCGCACAACGCCCCGTTCGACGCCGGGTTCCTCAAGGCCGCCTGCGAGCGCCTCGACCGTCCCTGGCCCCGCCCCCCGGTCCTGTGCACCGCCCGGCTCGCCCGTGCCGTGCTCCCGCACGCCGAGTGCCCCAGCGTGAAGCTGGGGGTCCTGGCCCGGCACTTCGGGTGTGCCACCACCCCGGACCACCGGGCGCTGACCGACGCCAGGGCGACCGTCGAGGTGCTGCACCACCTGCTGGAGCGGATCGGGAACCTGGGCGTGCAGAGCCTGGAGGAGCTGCTGCAGCTCGTGCGGGACCGGGCCCCGCACCGGCCCACCACCGCCCAGCGCCGCCGCAGGCACCTGGCGAACGACGTGCCCTCCGCGCCCGGGGTGTACCTGTTCCGCGGCGGCGACGGCCAGGTGCTCTACGTCGGCACCAGCGGTGACCTGCACCGGCGGGTGCGGTCGTACTTCACCGCCGGGGAGAAGCGCCGCCGGGTCCGGGACATGCTCGCCCGGGCCGAGAAGGTCGACACGGTGGTCTGCGCGCACGCCCTGGAGGCCTCGGTGCGCGAGCTGGCCCTCATCGCCGCGCACCGCCCGCCGTACAACCGGCGCTCGCGCAACCCCGGCCGGGCCTACTGGGTGGTGCCGACGGCGGAGGCGTTCCCGCGGCTGTCGGTCGTCGCCACCCCGCGGGCGGGCGCTCTGGGCCCGTTCGGGTCGCAGCGGGCCGCGACCGACGTGCTCGACGCGGCGCTGGACGCGCTGCCGCTGCGCCGGTGCACGATCCGCATCCCGGCCCGGAACCCGTCGGCGACACCGTGCGCGCTGCACGAGCTGGGCCGCTGCGCCGCGCCGTGCGCCGGTCTGCAGCCGGCCGAGGACTACGCGCCCGCCGTGCACGCCTGGGGTCACCTCGTGGCGGGCAAGGACGACGGCCCGCTGCGGGTGCTGGCCGCCGAGGTCGACGACCGGTCCGCGGGCGGGCGCTACGAGGCCGCCGCACGGGCCCGGGACCGGCTGGCCACGCTGGCCGCCGGGGTCGACCGGGGCACCACCCTGGCCGCGCTCGCGGGGATCGACGAGCTGGTCGGCGCCCGGCCCGACGGCCGGGGCGGCTGGGAGCTCGCCGTGCTGCGGCACGGACGGCTCGCCGCGGCGGGCACCGCGCCGCGCGGGGTGCGGCCGATGCCGGTCGTCGAGGCGCTGCGGGCCGGCGCGCAGACTGTCCTGCCGGGCGACGGGCCGCTGCGCGGGGCCCCGTCGGAGGAGGTCCGGATCCTGCACCGCTGGCTCACCAGCGGCGGGACCCGGCTGGTGTACTGCGACCCGCCGTGGGCGGAGCCGGCGTGGGGCGGGGGCGCCTGGCGCACCTGGGCCGAGCGGGCCCGGGAGGCCTCGCACCGCACCGGTGACCGCTCCCCCGACGAACCGGCCGGGGTCTGAGGTCGCACGGAGACCGCACGGGGGCCGGGCCGCACCGAAGCCGCACTGAAGCCGCACCGAAGCCGCACCGAGGCCACACGGAGGTCGTAGGGAGCTCGCACGGACGACGGCGGCCCCGCCGGAGACCGGGTCTCCGGCGGGGCCGCCGTGGAGTGCTTCCGGGCCGGGGCCCGGGCCGTGCTCAGTCGCGCGGCTGCTGCGGACGACCACCGTCGTCCGGGCGGCCCGCGAGCTCACCGTGCCCGGACTCGAGCTCCGCCCGCGCCTCGTGACGCCGGCGGGACTCCTCGAGCTCGCGCTCGTGGGCCTCATGGCGGGCCGCGGCCAGCGCACGGGACTCCTCGACCGGGTCGGGCGTGAGCAGCGAACCGGAGACCGGCTCACCCGCCGAGCCCAGCTGGTTCATCCGCTTGGGCACCGAGGCGCCCTGGTACTCCAGCGGGATGGCGTGGCCGTGCGCGTCGACGCCGCCCAGCGGCTGGTGCACCTCGATGAACTCGCCGTGCGGGAGCCGCTTGATGATGCCCGTCTCGATGCCGTGCTCCAACACCGCGCGGTCCGACCGCTGCAGACCGATGCACCAGCGGTAGGCCACCCAGTACACGATCGGCGGCACGACGAGCAGACCGATGCGGCCGGCCCACGTCGTCGCGTTCAGCGAGATGTGGAAGAAGTACGAGATCCAGTCGTTGAACCCGCACATCACGAGCCACAGGTAGAACGAGATCGCCATGGCGCCGAGCGCGGTCCGGACCGGCACGTCGCGCGGGCGCTGCAGCAGGTTGTGGATCGCGTCGTCGCCGGTGAAGCGCCGCTCGATCGACGGGTAGGCACCCGCGAGCACGAACAGCACCGGCAGGAAGCCCGCGGTGGGGATGAACGCCGCCGGGATCGTGTACGTCCCGAACAGGTAGAACTCCCACGGCGGGAAGATCCGGCCCATGCCCTCGGACCACAGCATGTAGAAGTCCGGCTGCGACCCGGCGGAGATGTGCGAGGCGTCGTACGGGCCGAGGTGCCAGATGGGGTTCATCTGGAACAGCCCCGAGATCAGCGCCAGCACACCGGCGACGACGAAGAAGAACGCGCCGCCCTTCGCCGCGAACTGCGGCATGATCCGCACGCCGACGACGTTGTTCTCGGTCCGGCCGGGGCCGGGGAACTGGGTGTGCTTCTGGTACCACACCAGCCCGAGGTGCACGGCGATCAGCGCGAGGATGATCCCGGGCAGGATCAGCACGTGGATGATATAGAGCCGCGGGATGATCTCGGTCCCGGGGAACTCGCCGCCGAACAGCGCCCAGTGCACCCAGGTGCCCATGATCGGCACGGTCAGCGTGATGCCCGAGGCGATGCGCAGACCCACACCGGAGAGCAGGTCGTCCGGCAGGGAGTAGCCGGTGAAGCCGGCGAAGGTGCCCAGCAGGATCAGCACGATCCCGATGGTCCAGTTGGCCTCGCGCGGCTTGCGGAACGCTCCGGTGAAGAACACCCGGAACATGTGGATGATCATCGCCGCGACGAACAGCAGCGCCGCCCAGTGGTGCAGCTGGCGCATGAACAGCCCGCCGCGGACCTCGAGGGAGATCTCCAGGGCGGACTCGTAGGCACGCGACATGTGCACGCCGCGCAGCGGGTCGTACGGCCCGTTGTAGACGACCTCCTGCATGGAGGGGTCGAAGAACAGCGCCAGGTAGGTGCCCGACAGCAGCACGATGATGAAGCTGTACAGGGCGATCTCGCCCAGCATGAACGACCAGTGGGTCGGGAAGACCTTGTTGAACTACTTCCGCAGACCTGCGGCCGCGTGGTAGCGCTGGTCCGCCTGGTCGAGTGCTTCGCCGCCCTTGGCCGCGAGGCCCCCCGAGGAGGTGGTGGGTGTCGTGATCGAACTCATGTCGTCTTCGGCCTCTCCCAGAACGCGGGTCCGACGGGCTCCACGAAGTCGCTGCGGGCGACGAAGAAGCCCTCCTCGTTCACCGTGATCGGCAGCTGAGGCAACGGCCGGGCGGCCGGCCCGAAGACGGGCTCGGCATCCTGGGTGGCCAGGAACTGCGACTGGTGGCACGGGCAGAGAATGCGGTTGTCCTGCGCCTGGAACAGCGAGGTCGGGCATCCGAGGTGGGTGCAGACCTTCGACCAGGCGTAGAAGTCACCGTAGTTGAAGTTCTCCTGACCGGGGCGCTTCGTGACCTCGGTCCCGGGGCGGAGACGGATGAGCATGACCGGCGCGTCCGAGGCGCGCTGCGCGTGCAGCAGCTCCTCCTCGTTGCCCCGCTCGCTCTCGCGGTACGGGAAGACCGTCATCATCGCGCCCGGCTCCATGTCCTCGGGTCGCACACGGGCGATCTCGGACAGGATGCCGGTGTCGGTGCGCAGGTAGACCGTCTCGCCGTTCTCCGGACGCCAGCCGGTGTGCCACAGCGGGGCGTTCTCACCCTCGGCCCACGGGTTCCGGATGATGCCGCCGAGCGCGACGACGCCGGTGCCGATTCCGGCGACGGCCGCCGCCAGCCCGGCGCTGCGGATGATCAGCTTGCGACGGCCGATCGTCGTGCCCTTGCCCGCGTCGGCGACCTGGGCCAGGAAGGTGGCGCGGTCGACGTCGGTGGACGGGCCGTCGTGGCGCTGCTGGACCGAGGTCTCGTCCGGGAAGAGCTTCTTCACCATCTGGATGACCGCGATGCCGATGGAGAGCACCGCGAACCCGAAGGTGAAGCCGATGACCGGGGTGTAGAGGTTGTAGAGCGCGTGGCCGGGCTCGCCGACGTTGACGTACTCCCACGGCCACGCGATGAACGCGACCACGAAGGCGATCATGGAGATCGCCGAGATGATGAACCACAGCGCGACCGAACGCTCGGCGCGCTTCTCCGCGCGGGTACCCGGGATCGGGAACGCCGGCGTGTTGTGCACGACCTCGACCTCGTCGAGCTCGCCGGCCAGACGGGCCAGCTGCTCGGGCGACATCTCGTCGAGCTCCTCCTTGGTCGGGCGACGGTCCGACCCGGTGCTGACTTCGCTGCTCAACTCTTCGCCCCCAACCAGATGGCGAACCCGACCAGACCGGACATCACGACGGCGAAGATGAAGATACCCTCGGCCGTCGGACCGAGACCCAGCAGCGAGTAGCCGCCCGGGTCGTTGGCGTGGTTCACCGACTTGATGTACGCGATGATGTCCTGCTTCTCCTGCGGCGTGAGCTGCTGGTCGGAGAAGCGCGGCATGTTCTGCGGGCCGGTCTGCATCGCGGTGTAGATCTGCTCCTCGCTGGCCGGCTCGAGCGCGGGAGCGTACTTGCCGGACGACAGCGCGCCGCCGACGCCGGTGAAGTTGTGGCACGAGGCGCAGTTCAGCCGGTACAGCACGCCACCACGGCCCGGGTCGTCGCCGCGCAGGGCCTCGCCGGTCGCGGCCGGTGTGACCGGCCCGCCGCCGTTGGCCTGCACGAACGCGCCCAGCGCCTCGAGGTTCGCCCGACCCTCCTGGGTCTCCGGGTCGAAGATCGGCAGCGGGTGCTTGCGGGCGGCCTGGGCCTCCTGGCGCGCCATCGGCATACGCCCCGAGGACACCTGGAAGTAGACCGCGGCGTCGCCGACGCCGATCAGGCTCGGGCCGCGCTCCTGGACACCCTGCAGGTTCGCGCCGTGGCACGTGATGCAGGTGTTGTTGTAGAGCTGCTCGCCCTTGGCGATCAGCGCGGTGTCCTGCTGGGCCTGGGCGACCTGCGGCTGCGGCGCGAAGGCGGCGTAGAGGAAACCGACGGACAGCAGGCCCAGCCCGATGGCGAGGGCGCCGGCGATGCGGCGCTTCACCTTGCCGTGCGGACGGGTGCGGCCCCCGGCCTTCTCGTCCGGCCGTTCGACCGGTGGTGGGTTCTGGTTCTCGGTCATCGCTGGGGGTCTTCCAACCTCGACGTCGTGGCGGGTGCTGTCAGGGGACGGGCGGCGCGATCGGTCAGCGGATGAAGTAGATCGTGGCGAACAGCCCGATCCACACCACGTCGACGAAGTGCCAGTAGTAGGACACCACGATCGCCGCGGTGGCCTGGGCGGGCGTGAACTTGCTGAGCTTCGTGCGGATGATCAGGTACACGAACGCGACGAGGCCACCGACCACGTGCAGCCCGTGGAAGCCGGTCGCCAGGTAGAAGACCGACCCGTAGGCGCTCGAGGAGATCGTCGTCTCGTGCGAGGTGACCAGGGTGTAGTACTCGAACGCCTGGCCGAGCACGAAGAACGTCCCCATCGCCAGCGTCAGGGCGTACCAGCGACGCAGCCCGAACACGTCGCCGCGCTCGGCCGCGAACACGCCGAACTGGCAGGTGAACGAGGACGCCACCAGGACGAGGGTGACCACCAGTGCGTAGGGGACGTCGAGCTCGGTGGGCGGCGGCGGCCAGGGGCCGTCGTTCTGCGCCCGCGCGGTGAAGTACATCGCGAACAGCCCGGCGAAGAACATCAGCTCGCTGGAGAGCCAGACGATGGTGCCGATGCTGACCAGGTTGGGGCGGTTCAGCGAATGGATCCGCGCGCTGATGTTGGGTGCCGCTGTCGTCACGTCGGGCATTATGACCCGAGCCGAACTTCTACGGCTTGTCGGGATACCCCTCACCGCATCACGATCGGCGAACGGACCCGATGATCGGGAACTCATCGCCTGGTCGGGACGACGGAGCGGCCGCCACGCGGCCCCGGCCCGGATCGCCGACACGACAACGTTCGGGGGTGTCGGGAGGTTCCCCTAGTATCGCCGGCGTGAGCGGACGAGCGGCAGAGATCGGCAGCGCGGCCGGGTCGGGGACGGGGACCAGCACGGTGCTGGTCTACAGCCACCGTCCCGAGGTCCGCGAGAGCATCATCGAGGCGGTCGGGCGGCGGCCCGCGCCGGACGTGGGCCGGGTGCGCTGGGTGGAGGCGGCCGGCATCGCCGAGGTCCTCGCGGCCTGCGACGCGGGTGAGGCCGACCTGCTGGTCCTCGACGGCGAGGCCCAGCCGACCGGCGGGATGGGCGTGGCCAAGCAGCTGCGTCACGAGATCGTCGACTGCCCGCCGATCGTGCTGACCGTCCGCCGCCGGGACGACCGCTGGCTCGCCACCTGGTCGGAGGCGGACGCCGTGCTGGTGCACCCGCTCGACCCGATCGAGGCGGCCGAGGTCGTCGCCCAGGTCCTGCGCGACCACCGGCCCGGCACCCTGACCCAGCAGCAGTAGCGAGACAGAGGACACCTCACGCCGTGAGCGCACCCACCTGGCCCTCCGTGATCGGCCGCCTGATGCGCGGCGAGGACGTCACCGCCGACGAGGCGACCTGGGCGATGGGTCAGGTGTTCGCCGGGGAGGCGACCCCGGCGCAGCTCGCCGGGTTCCTCGTCGCGCTGCGCGCGAAGGGCGAGACGCCCGCGGAGATCTCGGGCATGGCCGACGCGATGCTCGCCCATGCGCTGCGGGTGCACGTGCCCGGCCGCTCGGTCGACGTCGTCGGCACCGGCGGGGACCAGGCGCACACGGTGAACATCTCCACGATGGCGGCGATCGTCGTCGCGGCGGCGGGTGCGCCGGTCGTCAAGCACGGCGGGCGCGCGGCGTCGTCGCAGTGCGGGACGGCCGACGTGCTCGAGGAGCTGGGTGTCGCGATCGAGCTGACCCCTGCCGCGGTCGAACGGTGTGCCGCGGAGCTGGGGATCGCGTTCTGCTTCGCCCAGTCCTTCCACCCCGCCATGCGCTACGCAGGCGGGGTCCGTCGCGAGCTCGGGGTGCCGACCGCGATGAACCTGCTCGGGCCACTGTCCAACCCGGCCCAGCCCGAGACCGGTCTGATCGGCTGCGCCGACCCGCGGCACGCCGCGACGATGGCCGAGGTCTTCGCCCGGCGCGGCAAGTCGGTGCTGGTGGTGCGCGGCGACGACGGGCTCGACGAGCTGACCACCACCGGGCTCAGCACCGTCTGGATCAGTGACGGCGGCACCGTCCGCGAGGAGCGGCTCGACCCGGCCGACCTCGGGGTCGGCGTGGCCACCGCCGAGGACCTGCGCGGCGGTACCCGGCAGGTCAACGCCGCCGTGGTCCGCGACCTGGTGGCCGGCAAGAGCGGCCCGGTGCGCGACGCGGTGCTGCTCAACGCCGCGGGCGCGCTCGCCGCGCACCGCGGGATCGGCACCGACCTCACGGCCGCGATCGGGGACGCGCTCGACGCCGTCGCCGCGGCCGTGGACTCCGGCGCCGCGTCCGACCTGCTCACCCGCTGGGCGGCACTGTCCACCGAGCTGGCCGCCTGAGCGGACCGGCACCACCGTCCGCCGAGCCGGCCGCCCGAGCGGCCCGACACCGCCCTCAGCAGAGCCGGCCGCCCGAGCGGCCCGGCAGCGCCGTCCGCCGGGCCGGCCGCTCGCGCAGTCAGGTCAGTTGGGGCGGGACGGGGCTCAGTCGAGGCCGATGGCGAAGGCCGCGTCGGTGTCGGCCTTGGAGTAGGACCGGAACGCGATGTGCGTGTCGGTCCCGACGACGCCGTCGATCCGGCTGAGCCGGCTGGCGATCACGTCGGCGAGCTGCTCGTGCTCGCGCACCTTGACGATCGCGATCAGGTCCACGTCGCCGGCACAGGAGTAGACCTCCGACACGCCGTCGAGGTCCGCGATGGCCTGCGCGGTCTCGGGGATCCGGTCGGCGGCGGTGTGCACCAGGACGATCGCGGTGATCACGGTGGGGCTCCCCCTCGGGTCAGGGCGTGGCGGACACCGGTCAGGCTAGTGGGGGCATCCCCTGTGGCGCAGGCCGCATCCGGTTGCTACTGTCACCGTCATGCGCACCGTCGAGCACACCCTTGCTCCGGCCGCAGCGCCGCCCGCACTCATTCCCGCGGTAGTAGCACTGCGCGTCGGCTGATCCAGGCCGCCGACGCGCCCGCGCCGCAATCCCGGCGCTTCCCTCCCGCACACCGCGGTGAGGATCTTCGAGACCTGGCTCGCGTTCCCGCTTCTCTCTCGCGCAACGCACGGAGCCACACGATCATGAGCATCACCGCCGACCGCCCCACCACCACCTTCTCCTTCCCCACCGGTACCGGTGGCGCCGCGGACATCGCGTCCCGGATGCCCCGCCGGCACACCGTCGTCACCGGCGACGGGATGGCCGGGGTCATGCAGATCGCCTCGGCGCTGCAGAGCTGTGGCCGCACGCTGCGCGAGTTCTGCGTCGACGTCCGTGAGGGCGTCGCCTACAGCTCGGTCACCTGCACCCTGTCGATGACGCCCGACGAAGCCGACGACTTCACCCGCGGCATGGGCGCCATGCCCTGTGTCCTGGCCGTCGACCCGTACTGAGCCGTACTGAGCTGGACCGGCCGGTACCGAGGCGACAGGCCCGCGGCCGCTACGGGCGTGAGCTGCGGCTGCGGGCCGCGTCGAGCATCTCGGCCCGGTCCGCGATCTTGACCCGTTCGGTGCCGCCGCGCCGCTCCCCCAGGGCGATCTCGGCGGCGTCGAGGCGCAGCCAGTCCTCCCACAGCACGGGGTCGACGCCGTAGGAGCGCATCCGCTCGACGACGGCGTCGCCACCCGGCCGCGGCGGCGTCGCCAGGTCCGGCAGATCGGCCAGCACCGACTCCGCGGTCTGCGCGCCGTCGCCCTTGTTGGTGCCGATCACCCCGGTCGGGCCCCGCTTGATCCACCCGGCCACGTAGCTGCCGCGCACGGGCTCCCCACCGAGCAGCACCCGCCCGGCCTCGTTCGGGACGGTGCCGGTCGCCGGGTCGAACGGCAGCCCCTCGATGGGCTCGCCCGCATAGCCGATGGCCCGCACGACCAGGCCCGCCTCCAGGGTCTCGACCTCACCCGTGCCGTGCACCCGGCCGTCGGCGTCGACGGCGTTGCGTTCGACCACGACGGCGCCGACCCGGCCGGTGCCGTCGTCGACGAGCCGGACCGGCGACCGCAGGAACCGCAGGTGGATGCGCCGGCGCGCGCCGGTCTCGGACCGGGCGGCCCATTCGGTGAGCATCTCGATGTTCTGGCGCATCCGCCGTTCCTCCGGCTCGGCGACGCCCGCGGCGAGCAGGCCGTCGTCGTGCACCACGACGTCGACGTCGTCGAGACCCCCGAGACCGCGCAGCTCGGCGGGGGTGAACTTCACGTGCAGCGGGTCGCGCCGGACCAGCACGTGCACGTCGGTGACCGCGCTCGCCCGCAGCGCGTCGAGCACCGCGTCGTGCGCGTCGGTGGCGGCGAGGTCCTCGGCGGGGCGGGCCAGGACCCGCGCCACGTCGACGGCGACGTTCCCGGCGCCGACCACGACCGCGCCGGGGTGGTCGAGCAGCGGGCCGGGGCCCACCGCGTCGGGGTGCCCGCAGTACCAGGACACGAACGCCCCGGACCCGACCGAGCCCGCGAGATCCTCCCCCGGGACGCCGAGGTCGCGGTCGACCGCGCTGCCGGTGGCGTGCACGACGGCGTGGTAGTGCTCCCGCAGCGCCTCCCCCGGGATGCCGCCGGGACCGACGTGCACGTTGCCGAGGAACCGGACGCGGTCGCTGTCGTCGAAGGTCCGCACCAGCGCCCGGATGACCGACTTCATCTTCACGTGGTCGGGGGCGACGCCGTAGCGGACCAGACCGTAGGGCGCGGGCAGCCGGTCGATCACGTCGACGTGCACCGCCGGGTCCCCCGCCAGCAGCGCCTCGGCCGTGTACAGGCCGGACGGTCCGGATCCGATGACGGCGATCCGGTGGGGTCGTGGGCTGAGGACCTGCGGGGTCGACACGTGCGCACCTCCGAGCCGGGGACGGTGACGACGCTAACAGCGATGACCCGTCCGGGCGATCACCGACGCAGCGCGGTGCCGACGGCGCGCACCGCGGTCCGCCCGTCGGGCAGCAGCAGCTCCGTACTCAGGGTGCGGAAGCGCCGGCCGTCGCGGATCGCGACGGTGCGGGCCCGCAGCCGGTCGGTGACCTGCACCGGCCGCAGGAACTCCACCGTCGTCGACAGCGGCCGGGCGTCGCCGGCACCGGGGTGCGCGGACTGGGCCGCGGCGGCGAGCCCGGACAGGACCGCGCCGTGGGTGGTGCCGTTGAGGTTGGTCGTCGACGGGCCGGGGGTGAACACGACGTCGCCGTCGGCGTCGCGCTCGAGGTTCTCCGGCCGCAGCCGGGAGGCGTCGAACGGCGGCAGGGCGGCCCGCACGTCGGTGCCGGGCGCGGTGGCGTCGGGATCAGTGGCGTCGGGAGCGGTGGGGCCCGGGGCGGGAGCGGTCGCGAGCCCGCCGGGGCCCGCGGGGACACCGGTCAGCGCGAAGGTCGCGACGACGTGCGCCACGGCGACCCCGGTGTCGTCGTGCATCTCGGCCCGGCCGACACCGACGGCGTCGTCGAGGTGCAGCAGGGTCAGCTCGGCGCGCAGCCACCGCGCGTCCGCCGCGGGGATCCCGGCCAGGTCCAGGCGCAGGTCGACGGTGGGGGCGCCGGCGACGAGGCGCGCGGTGGAGAACACCAAGTAGCCCAGGCCCGCGTCCGCGAGGAGCGCCGGGACCACCGGGAGGATCCGGCCGTCGGCGGTACGGACGCCGTCGTGCAGCGGGGCGCGCACCACCGCACGCTCCCGCGTCGACGACGGGTCGGGGACCATCCCGAGACCGGACTCGACCGGCGCGCGCCGCAGCCGCTCCCGGGAGCCCGGTCCGGGCCTGGTCTGCTGCGGTTGCGTCGTACCGGTCATGATCCCATCGTGCGTCACCCCGGGGGTGCTCCCGGCTCCGGGTCCCGGTACCCGGCGGTGAGCAGTGCCGCCGCGTCGTCGACGGCGCGCCGCTCGCGGTGAGGACGCGCACCCGGCGATCGTGCCGGTCAGCCCGCCGTACGGGCGTACCGGCTCACCGGGCGGGCGAGCCCGAACTGGTCCCGCAACGTGCCGTCGTAGGGGGCGGGTGCCCAGGTGTCACCGAGCGCGGGGAGCAGGCCGTCGACGATCTCGTCGACCCCGGACGGCAACGCGAGCGGGACCAGGACGAACCCGTCCGCGGCGCGCTCCTCGGCGGCGTCGCGCAGGAGGGCGGCGAGCTCGGCCGGGTCGCCGACGTGGCGCAGCGTGGCCGGACCGGTGTCGGCGCCTGCCGGGGCGAGGGCGTCGAGCTCACGCAGCCGGGCGGGGGCGTCGTCGCCCAGCAGGGTCTCGACGTCGAGCAGCACGGTGACCTGCTCGGGGTCGCGCCCGGCGCCGGCGACGGCGGCCCGGACCTGGTCGCGGGCCTCGGCGGCACCGGCGACCGTGTCGGCCGCGACCCGGACGACATCGGCGTAGCGGCCGACGGTCGCCAGCGCGGCGGGCTCGTCGCCGCGCAGCACGGTCAGCGGCTGCCCCTGCGGCGGGCGCGGTGTGATCGACGGCCCGGTCACCGAGAAGAACTCGCCGGTGAAGTCGATGTGGTGGAGCCGGTCGCGGTCGACGAAACGCCCGGTGGCGGCGTCGCGGATCTCGGCGTCGTCCTCCCAGGAGTCCCACAGCCGCGCGGCGACCTCGATCACCTCGCCGGCCTCCCGCCACAGCGAGGCCGCGTCGCGGTCGGCGCGCGCACGGCCGAACAGGTCGGCCTCGGCCTGGGTGCGCGACACCTCGGGCTGCCACCCGGCTCGCCCGGTGGACACGAAGTCCAGGGTGGCCACGGCCTTGGACAGGTGGAACGGCTCGGTGTGGGTGACCGTCACCGTCGGGACGACCCCGATGCCGGGGACTGCGGGCGCGACCCGCGCGGCGACGGCGACGGCGTCGAGGGTGCCAGGCAGCGCGGCCGGGTCGGCGCCGGGCGGCTGCAGCGAGTCGGGCAGCGCGACGAGGTCGAGGCCGCCGCGCGCCGCGGTGCGCACCAGGTCCAGGTGGTACGGGGCGGTGAACAACCGGGCCGGGTCGGCGCCGCCGAGCCGCCACGCGCCGGCGTGGCGCCCCGCCGCTCCGAGTTCGACCGCCAGGTGCAGACGTCCGCTCACCGTGCCTCCGTCGCTCGTGTTCAGCTCCTGACCGAGCCAACCCGTCGCGGACGCGGTCTGTTCCCGGCTACCCGGCGGCGCGCAGGTCCGCCTCGATCGCGGCGGCGCAGGCGCGCAGCTCGGGCAGGATGTCCGCGCGCAGGCCGTCGGCGTCGTTGCGGGAGGCGTGGGTGGAGACGTTCGCGGCCGCGACGACCCGCCCCGCGCGGTCGTGGACCGGCACCGCGACCGAGCGCAGCCCGGCCTCGAGCTCCTGGTCGACGACGCAGTACCCGTCGGCGCGGACCCGGTCCAGCTCGGTGCGCAGCTGCTCCGGGGTCGAGACGGTGTGCGCGGTCAGCGCCGCGGGCTCCAGCGCGGCGAGGTGGGTGTCGAGGTCGGCGGGTGGGAGGGCGGCGAGCAGGACCCGGCCCATCGACGTCGCCCAGGCGGGGAAGCGGGTCCCGATCGTGATCGTGACGGTCATGATGCGCGAGGTGGGGACGCGGGCGACGTAGACGACGTCGTAGCCGGTGTGCGGGTCGCCGTCGAGGACCGACACCGACGCGGACTCGCGCACCGTGGCGACCAGCCGTTCCAGGTGCGGGGCGGCGATCTCGGGCAGCCCCATCGCGGACAGGTAGGACCAGCCGAGCTCCAGCACCCGCGGGGTCAGCGCGAACAGCCTGCCGTCGGTGCGGACGTAGCCCTCCTCGGCGAGGGTGAGCAGGAACCGGCGCGCCGCGGCGCGGGTGAGCCCGGTGGCACGGGCGACGTCGGCGAGGGTCTGCTGCGGACGCTGCGCGTCGAAGGACCGGATGACGGCCAGACCGCGGGCCAGCGAGCGGACCTGCTCGGTGCGCGGGGCGCTCATCCGGGCCGCCCGGCGAGGACGGTGTCGACCAGGTCGGTGGCGTGCCCGGTGCCCGAGCCCTGGGCGCCCGCGGCGAGGGCGAGGTTGCGGCCCATCGCCCCGGGGTGCACCTGCAGTCCCTCCAGGCTCACCCGCAGCCGGGCCGCGGCACCCGCGGTGACCCGCAGCAGCGCGACGAGCGTCTCCCACTCCGCGTGCCAGGCCCCGGCGGCGCGCTGGAACTCCTGCTCGGCGCCCGCGAGCAGCGTCGCGACCAGGCCGGGTGCGCGCTTCGCGGCGCCGCGGGCGGTGACGGCGGCGGCCGGGTTGCGCTTGTGCGGCATCGACGACGAGTCCCCCGGCGCGGACTCCGACACCTCGCCGAGCTCGGTGGCGGACAGCAGCACCACGTCGCCCGCGGGCTTCGCACAGGCCCCGGCGGCGACGCCGAGTGCCCCGGCGAGCTCGCCGACCCGGCTGCGTTCGGTGTGCCACGGCACGCCCTGCGGGGCGAGCCCGAGCCGCGCGGCCAGTGCGTCGGCGACGGCCGGGCCGTGCGGGTGGACGGCCGCGAGGGTGCCCGCGGCGCCGCCGTAGGAGACCGGCAGGGCGTCGAGCACCCGGTCGAGACCGGTGCGCGCCCGGTCCAGCCCGGTGCACCAGGTCGCGGCGACCAGGCCGAAGGTGGTGGGCAACGCCTGCTGGCCGAGGGTGCGGGCCGCGCACGGGGTGTCGCGGTGGGCGGCGGCGAGCGCGGCCGCGGCGTCGGCGCAGGCCGTGAGGTCGGTGACGATGCGGTGCCCGGCCCGGCGGGCGAGCAGCATCAGCGCGGTGTCCATGACGTCCTGACTGGTCGCGCCCGGGTGTACCGCCCGCTCGGCGCCGGGCTGGATTCGCGCCGCGGCCGCCTTGAGCCTTTTGACCAGCGGGATGACCGGGTTGCCGCCCTCGACCGACTCGGCGGCCAGCGTGTGCGGGTCGAGGCCCGCGACGGCGGCGACGGCGCGTTCCACCGCGTCGGCGTCGTGCTCGGCGACCGCGCCCTGCTCGGCGGCGACGGCCGACAGCGCCAGCTCGACCTCCAGCAGGGCGGCGATCCACGCGCCGTCGTCGAGCAGGCCGTCGACCCGGTCGGTACCGGACAGGGGCCCGAGCAACGTGTTCGCCATGCGTACGAGCGTACGGCCTGCGACCGCCGGGGAGGAGGACGCCCACGTCGCCCGGCAGGCAGAATGGCCCGACGTGTTGACCCACATCCTGCTCGACCTCGACGGCACCCTCGTCGACTCCGCCCCCGGCATCCTCGGCTCGATGCGCCGCGCCATCGACGAGGTGGGCCTGGACGTCCCCGAGTCCGCGCTCGGCACCCACCTGCTCGGCCCGCCGCTGTACCGCAGCCTGCCCCCGATCCTCGGCGAGGAGGGCACCGCCGCGGTGCTGCCGGTGTACCGGCGGATCTACGGCGACGAGGACGGCTGCCTGGACTGCACTCCGTACCCCGGCGTCGAGGAGCTGCTGCGCGCGCTGTCCGCGGCCGGCGTGACGATGGCCCTGGCCACCAGCAAGGCCGAGCCGCCGGCCCGGCGGATCATCGCCCACCACGGCTGGACCGACCTGTTCACCGAGATCGTCGGCGACACCCGCACCGCGGACCGGCCGACCAAGGGCGCCGTCGTCGCCGAGGCGCTGCGCCGGCTCGGGCACCCGTCCGGTGCCGACGAGCCGTTGATGGTCGGCGACCGGCTGCACGACGTCGAGGGCGCCGCCGAGCACGGGCTGCGCTGCGTCGGCGCGGGCTGGGGCTACGCCGAGCCCGGTGAGCTGGTCGCGGCCGGCGCGGACACCGTCTACGACTCCGCGGACGAGCTCCGGGTCGCCCTGCTGGGCCGAACGGGTGGTCCGACGGGGCAGGACGGCGCATCCGCGGCGACCCTCCCCCGGCAGTCCCTCAGCTGAGACCCGGCCGGGCGGCCCCCTCCGTCCGGCCCGTGCCGGGAACGCGGACGGGCCGATATACACCGGACATGACGGTCGTCGCGCTGTACCGGTACCCGGTCAAGTCCATGCTCGGTGAGTCCCTGACCCGGGCCACCGTCACCGGGCGGGGGCTGCTGGGCGACCGCGCCTATGCGGTGCTCGACACCGAGACCGGGAGCATCGCCAGCGCCAAGGTGCCCAGGCGCTGGCTCGGACTGCTCGGCTTCGCGGCCCGGTTCGTCGCCGAGCCGGTGCCCGGGGAGCCGCTGCCTCCGGTCGAGATCACCTTCCCGGACGGCTCGGTCCTGCGCAGCGACGACGAGGGCCTGGACACCGCGCTGTCGGACGCGCTCGGGCGGGACGTGTCGCTGGTCTCGGTTCCGCCGGAGGGCAGCCACTTCGAGGAGCTGTGGCCCGACATCGAGGGCCTCACCCCGCAGCAGCTCGCCCCGCGCGCGCTCATCGAGGCCACGACGACCCGGCACGAGGACTCCGGCGAGGCCATCAGCCGGTTCGACATCTCCGCGTTCGGGGCGCCGGGCACGTTCTTCGACCTGTCGTCGCTGCACGTGCTCACCGAGTCCACCCTCGACCGGCTCCGCGAGCTCGCGCCGGAGGCGACCTTCGACCCGCTGCGCTACCGGCCGAACATCGTGCTCCGCGCCGACTCCTCCCCCGACGGCCACGGCTTCGTCGAGAACGACTGGCCGGGCAGCACGTCGACGATCGGCGAGGAGGTCCGGGTCTCCTTCTCCTTCGCCACCATGCGGTGCGTCATGACGACGCTCCCCCAGGGCGACCTGCCCGACGACCCGGACACCCTGCGCACGATCGCGAAGCACAACCGCATCGAGATCCCGCAGATCGGCGGGGTCTGGGCGTGCGCGGGCGTGTACGCCGAGGTCGCCGCGGGCGGGGAGATCGCCGTCGGCGACCCGCACACCGCCCCCGCCCCGGCCTGACCCACGCCGGCCCGCCCGACCGACGGTGCGCCGCAACGGCGGCGGTCGTCGAGATGCAGCCCAGCGGGGTACGAGGCGCCCTCGGGCCCCGCTGAGCTGCATCTCGGCGCGTGGACGCCGGTCCGGCTGTGTTCGCAGAGCGAACGCTTGTGCGTCTGTCGTACGCCGCGTACCGTCGTCGGCGACGGAGGTGCGTGATGGACAAGGTGGTGGCATCCGCCGCGGAGGCGGTCGCCGACATCGGCGACGGGGCGTCGCTCGCGGTCGGCGGGTTCGGCATGTCCGGGGTTCCGACGGTGCTGATCGCGGCGCTGCTGGAACAGGGCGCGACGGACCTGGAGACGATCTCGAACAACCTGGGCGTCGACGGCTTCGGCCTGGGCACCCTGCTCGCCGCCGGGCGCATCCGGCGCACGATCGGCTCCTACGTCGGCAACAACAAGGAGTTCGCCCGCCAGTACCTCGCCGGCGAGCTGGAGCTGGAGCTGACCCCGCAGGGCACCCTCGCCGAGCGGCTGCGGGCCGGCGGCGCGGGCATCCCGGCGTTCTACACCCCGGCCGGGGTCGGCACGCTGGTCGCCGAGGGCGGGCTGCCCTGGCGCTACGCGGCCGACGGCTCGGTCGCCGTCGAGTCCCCGGCGAAGGAGACCCGCGAGTTCGACGGCGTGACCTACGTCCTCGAGCGTGCCCTCACCCCGGACTTCGCGCTGGTCCACGCCTGGAAGGGCGACCGGCACGGCAACCTGGTGTTCCGGCGCGCGGCGCGCAACTTCAACCCGGACTGCGCCGCGGCCGGGCGGACGACGATCGCCCAGGTCGAGCACCTGGTCGAGCCCGGGGAGATCGACCCCGACGAGGTCCACACCCCCGGCATCCACGTGCACCGCGTGCTGCACGTCCCCGACGTCGAGAAGCCGGTCGAGTTCAGGACGGTGCGTTGACCATGGCCCTCAACCGTGACGAGATGGCCGCCCGGGTCGCGGCGGAGCTGCCCGACGGCGCGTACGTCAACCTCGGCATCGGCATGCCGACCCTGGTCCCCGGGCACATCCCCGAGGGCCGGACGGTCGTGCTGCACTCGGAGAACGGGATCCTCGGCGTCGGCCCCTACCCCACCGACGACGAGGTCGACCCCGACCTCATCAACGCCGGCAAGGAGACCGTCACCGTCGCCGCCGGTGCCGCCTTCTTCGGCTCCGCCGAGAGCTTCGGCCAGATCCGGGCCGGGAAGCTCGACGTGGCCGTCCTGGGCGGGATGGAGGTCGCCGCGAACGGCGACCTCGCGAACTGGGCGATCCCCGGCAAGATGATCAAGGGGATGGGCGGCGCGATGGACCTCGTCCACGGCGCGCGCTCGGTGATCGTGATGATGGACCACGTCTCCAAGGACGGGTCCCCCAAGATCGTGGAGCGGTGCTCGCTGCCGATCACCGGCCTCGGCTGCGTCACGAAGATCGTCACCGACCTGGCCGTGATCGACGTGACGCCGGACGGGCTCGCACTGGTCGAGACCGCGCCCGGCGTCACCGCCGACGAGGTCCGGGAGAAGACCGGCGCTCCGCTGCGCTGACCCCGACCCGCTGCACCGACGGCTGCCCGCCGGGCGCGCCCCCTCGGTCGCGTCCGGCGGCGGCGCGTCCCTCAGGCGGGCGCGCCCGGCGTGACCGGCAGCCCGGACAGGCCCCGGACCAGCGTCGACTCGCGGTAGACGAGCTCCGAGGGGTCGACGGCCAGCGCCAGGTCCGGCCGCTGCGCGATGAGCCTGCCGATCGCCACCCGCCCCTCGGTGCGGGCCAGCTGCGCGCCCAGGCAGAAGTGGATGCCGTGACCGAAGAACACCCCGGACGAGGAGTCCCGGGTGATGTCGAGGCGATCCGGGTCCGCCAGCCACTCCGGGTCCCGGTTCGCCGCGGCGAGCCCCAGCATCACGGTCGACCCGGCGGGGATGGTCACCCCGGAGTACTCGACGTCCTCGCTGGCGAAGCGCATCGGGGCGTTGGAGACCGGGGACTCGAAGCGCAGGAACTCCTCCACCGCCGAGTTGATCAGCGACGGGTCGGCCTTCAGCCGGGCGTGCTGCTCGGGGTGGGTCAGCAGGGCGAGCACGCCGTTGCCGATCAGGTTGACCGTGGTCTCGTGCCCGGCGATGAGCAGCAGGGTCGCCATCGCGACGAGCTCCTCGGAGGACAGCCGGTCGCCGTCGGCGTCGCTGACGGCGAGCAGGCCGGAGAGCAGGGCGTCGTCGGGCTCGGTGCGCTTGCGCTCGATCAGCTCGGCGAGGTAGCTGTTCAGGCTGCCCATCGCGGCGAACTTCTCCTCCTGCGGGGAGTCGTCGACCAGCACCGACGACCACGCGGAGAACTTGTCGCGATCCTCGGCGGGCACGCCCAGCAGCTCGCAGATGACCAGCACCGGGACGAGGAACGCGTACTGGCGCATGAGGTCGACGGGGCCCTCGGCGGGCAGCGCGTCGAGCAGCTCCTGGGTGATCTCCTCGACCCTGGGCTGCAGGTCGTTCATCCGCCGCACGGTGAACGAGCGGCCGACGAGCTTGCGCAGCCGGGTGTGGTCCGGCGGGTCCATCAGGATCATCATCGGGATCGGCGCGGCCGGCTGGCCCTCGCGCTGGTCGGCGGGCAGCGTGTACCGCCAGTCCTTGCTCAGCCGCGGGTCGACGAACGCCGCGCGGACGTCGGCGTACCGGCTGATCAGCCACACCTTCCCGTCCGGAAGTGCGAGCTCCCGCACCGGCTCCTCGGTGCGCAGGGCCGCGTAGGCGGGGTGCGGGTCGGTCCAGAAGTCGCCCGAGAACAGGTCGTGCGTCTCGGTGCCGGTGGTGGTCAGCGCCATGGGTCCATCGTGCCAGCCAGTGGTAAGCGAGCGCTTACGTCAATCGTGTGACGGAGCACGCAGCCGGGTCGAGATCGATGTCGGCCGGCGACGGGCGGCCGAGGACGACCGACGCGGCCAGCGCGGCCAGCGCCGGGGCTGACTCGATGCCCGACCCGCCCTGCCCCGCGACGAAGAAGAAGCCGGGGTGCTCCGGCCGCGCACCCAGCACGGGGGCACGGTCGGGGGCGAAGGTCCGCAGCCCCGCCCACGCGGTCCGCACCGACCGCAGCCCCAACGTGGTCGCCGCGCCCACCCGGTCCAGGGCGAGGGCGACGTCGAGCTCGTCGGGACGGGCGTCGCCCGGCTCGGCCGGGGTCTCGTCGGCCGGGGAGACGAGCACCGTGTCCGCCTCGGCCTTGAGGTACCAGCGCTCGGCGGCATCGACGACCATCGGCAGGACGGCGCCGTCGACGGTGAGCACCGACGGGTCGGCGACCGGGCAGGCCGCGATCGTGCGCCGGTAGGGGGTCAGCCCGGCACCGGGCACGCCGGCGAGTGCCGCCACCGCGTCGGCCCAGGCGCCGGCCGCGTCGACGACCGTCTCCGCCCGCACCCGGTGCCCGGCGGCCGTCGTGGCGGTCCAGCCGGAGCCGTCCCGCTCCAGCGCGGCCACCCGGGCCCCGCGCAGCACGGTGCCGCCGCGGGCGCGCAGCCCGCGCCGGTAGCCGTCGTGCAGGGCGGCGGTGTCGACGTCGCAGGCACCGGCGGTCCACGCGGCCGCACGCGGGGCCCGGCGCAGCACCGGCACGCGTCGCCAGGCCTGCTCGGGGTCCAGCGCGACCGGGGCGCCGGGCTCGCCGTGCTGCTCGCGCACCGTCGTGGCGAGGTGGTCGGCGGCCAGGTCGTCGTCGGCGACGTGCAGGACCGGGCGCGGGCTCAGCAGCGGTGGCGTGCCGAGCAGCGCGGGCAGCGCGGCGAACCGCGGGCCCGAGGCGTCGATCAGCGCGCGGAACGGGCCGGAGCCGTGCCCGGGGATGTAGGTCGCCGCGGAGCGGGCGGTGGAGTGGACCGGCAGGTCGTCCTCCGCCTCGGTCAGCACGACCCGGGCGTGCGCAGCCAGCTCCCACGCGACCGACACCCCCGCGATGCCGCCGCCGATCACCAGCACGTCCGCCGTCACCGTGCCCGCCGTCCCTGCCGTACCCGTGCCCGCCGTACCCATGCCCGCGACGATAGGGCGGCGGCGCCGGGGAAAACCGGTGGCACCGGTCGGGGTCGTCGTCGTAGCGTCGCCGCCATGCTGATCCGGTTCCTCTGAGCGACCCGCGCGGTCGATCTCCGCGCCCTCCGTCGCCGGCCCGTGACGTCCTCACCGGGCCCCGGAACCGTCGCCGCCCTCGCGCGGCCCCTCCGGCGTCCCCGCGCGTCACCGGCCCCTCCCACCCGGTCCGAGTCCGACCCGATGTTCCGAGGAGGTCGTATGCCCACGACCCGCCACACCACCGCGCACACCACCGCCCACAGCGCAGCCCACAGCACAGCCCGACCGACCGACGCGTCCGCGGTTCCCGGTCCCCTGACCGGCGAGACCGGGCCCGACACGGCCGGCGGGGCGGCACCCGGCGGAGCCACCGCCGCCGCACCCGCCAACCGCGCCGAGCGCCGTGCGGCCGAGCGCGGCCGGTCCGGCGCGCCGGGCGGCCCGGCGGCACCGCGCACGGCGGGGCCGGCCCCGCAGGCCCGCCCGGCCCACGTCCGCACGGACTTCGCCGCCCGCCGCAGCGGCTGACCGCACGGGGAGCACGGACCGGGCACCGGAGACGCCGACGGGCGACCCTTCGTGTGCCCGGTCCGTGATCACTCCCGGCGGCGCGCCCCGACGGGGGTGCGACGTGGGAGGCTGGACGCCGTGACCGTCACCGTCTGGTGGGCCGCCCCGGCCGATCCCGGCGCCCGCGCCGACCTCGTCGCGCTGCTGGACGCCCACGAACGCGAACGGCTCGTCGCGCTGCGACGGCCCGAGGACCGCGCCCGCTACCTCGCCGCGCACGCGCTGGCCCGGCTCGTGCTCGCCGAGCGGCTCGACGCCGACCCCGCCGAGCTGGTCCTCGACCGGACCTGCCGCTGCGGGGAGCCGCACGGCAAGCCCCGCCTGGCCGGGCGCGGCGACGACCCCGGCTTCTCCCTCACCCACTCCGGCGCGCTGGTCGGTGTCGCGGTCGGGACCGGGCCGGTCGGCGTCGACGTCGAGGCACACCGCCCCCTGTCCGGCCTCGACGGCCTGGTCCGGCACGCCCTGTCCCCCGCCGAGCTCGCCGCCGGGACGCCCGACGGGACCGGCTTCCTGGTCACCTGGACCCGGAAGGAGGCGCTGCTCAAGGCCACCGGCGAGGGCCTGTCGAGCCCGATGGACGCGATCACCCTGTCCCCGCCGCACAGCCCGGCCCGGGTGCTGGACTGGACCGGCACCGCCGGGAGCTGGTGGGTCACCGACGTCCCCACCGGCCTCGACGACCACCCGGGCGCCGTCGCCGGGGCGGGACCGGTGGCCCCGGCCGTCACCGTCGCCGACGGCGACGCGATCCTGTCGGTGCGCCGGGGCACGATGCACGGGTGATGATGGAGTGACCGCGGCGGCCGACCGCTGGGTGCTGCACCTCGACATGGACGCGTTCTTCGCCTCCGTCGAGCAGCTCACCCGGCCCACCCTGGCCGACCGTCCGGTCCTCGTCGGCGGCGCGGGACCGCGCGGCGTCGTCGCGGGGGCGAGCTACCAGGCCCGGGTGTTCGGGGCACGCTCGGCGATGCCGATGGGCCAGGCGCGGCGGCGCTGCCCGCACGCGACGGTCCTGCCGCCCCGGTTCTCCCTGTACAAGGCGCTGTCCGAGGAGGTCATGGCCGTCCTCGGCGAGTTCTCCCCCGTGCTGGAGCCGGTGTCGGTGGACGAGGCGTTCGTGGAGCCGCCCGACCTCGTGGGCGCCTCCCCCGACCAGGTGCGGGAGTGGGGCACCCGGCTGCGCGGCGCGGTGCGCGACCGCACCGGGCTGCCCGCCTCGGTGGGCGCCGGGTCGGGCAAGCAGATCGCGAAGATCGCCTCCGAGCTGGCCAAGCCGGACGGGCTGCGGGTGATCGCCCACGCCGAGCAGGCGGCCGTGCTCGACCCGCTGCCGGTGCGGTCGCTGTGGGGCATCGGGCCGGTCTCCGGCGAGGCGCTGCGGAAGATCGGGATCGAGACGATCGGGCAGCTCGCCGCTATGGACGCCCGCGAGGTCGCCGGGGTGCTGGGCAGCGCGATCGGGTCCGAGCTGCACCGTCTCGCCCGCGGCATCGACGACCGTCCGGTCGCCCCGCGCGGCGCCGCCAAGCAGATCAGCGCGGAGACGACCTTCGACGCCGACCTGACCGCGATGAGCGCGGTGCACACCGCGGTGGAGTCGATCTGCGTCGCCGTGCACCGACGGCTGGTCGCCGACGGTCGGACCGCCCGCACCGTCACCGTGAAGGCGCGGACCGGGGACTTCACCACCCACACCCGGTCGGAGACGACCCCGTTCGGCACCCGGGACCTGGCGACCCTGGTCGCGGTGGCGCGCCGGCTGGCCGAGGGCGCGGTCGGCGAGGGCGGGGTGCGGCTGCTGGGAGTGTCGGTGTCCGGCTTCGGCGACGAGCCGCCGCTGGCCCTGTTCGACGCGGTGCCCTCGGAGAACGGGTGGACGACGGCCTCGGCCCTCGACCCCCCACCCGCGGCCGACGCCCCGGCCGGCGCGGCGGGGGTGGCCGTGCTCGACGCACCGCCGGACACCGACGCACCTCCGGACACCGACGCGAGGACAGGGACGGGCGCGGCCGCGGGGGCCGACAGTCCTGCGGGGACCGGCGGTACCGCGGGGGCCGACGCGACCACGGGCGCCGGCGACGTGCCCGGCCCCGTCCGCCCGGGCCGCCCCGACCGCGAACCCGACCCGGACCGGCCCTGGCGCGCCGGCGACGACGTCGCACACCCCGAGCACGGCCACGGCTGGGTCCAGGGCGCCGGGCACGGGCGGGTCACCGTGCGCTTCGAGACCGCCTACACCGGGCCCGGCCGCACCCGCACGCTCGACGCCGCCGACCCCGACCTCACCCGGGCCGACCCGCTGGGCAGCTGGCGGGCCTGAGCGCGCCGTCCCGCCGGCGGGCTCAGCCGATCAGCGGGCTGCGGTGCGGCGGCGCGACGCGGCTGCCCTCGGCGACCCGGGCCCGCAACGCCGGGACGGTGCGCGCCAGCCCGTCGAGGACCGCACCGAGCGCGGCGTCGGCCGCGGGGTCGCCCCCGACCAGCAGCACCGCGCCGCCGGCGGGTCCGGCGGCGGCCCAGGCCCCGATCCGGGCGACGGCGTCACGCGGGGTGACCGGCTCGACCCGCCACGCCTCGGCGTAGAACAGGGCCGTCGACTCGGCCTGGGGGAAGGCGAAGACGGTCTCGGCGTCGGCCAGCAGGTCCGCGACGTGGGCACCCGGGCGGGGTGCGCCGTCGCCGGACGGGTCGGTACCGAGCACCACCAGGTCGTGGCTCATCGCATGTCCTCCTCGAGGGTCCGCGCCCTCACCAGTGGGAATCCGCGACGACGGGCAGTCTCCTGGCTCCCGGATCCCCACGCCCTCCCCGGCCTTCCCACCCTCGCGGGCGGTGGCACCGGTGTGGGGAGGGCACTCCCCGGTGACAGTGGCGGGACCGCGCCGGATTCGCACCGGCTTCCTGTTCCGTCGTCGTCGGGGAGCCCATCACGCGACCGGGTCAGTGGTCAACCGTCCCCCGCCCCGACACCCCCCGCAGATGGTCGAGCAGGTCGTGTTCGGCGAGCGTCCCGAGCAGCGGCCCGTCCGGCTCCCGCACGGGCAGCGCGGCTCCCCGGTGCGCGGCGAGCACCCCGAGGACGTCGTGCACCGGGGCGGCCGGGTCCAGCGCGGGCAGCTCCGGGCCGGGCGGGGTGCCGTCGGCGGGACGCATCACCTGGGCGACGACGACCCGGCGCAGTGCCTCGTCGGTCGGGGTGTCGGCGGCGAGGTCGATCCCGCGTCGCAGCAGCTTGAGCGTGTAGATGTTGTCCCGCGACACCAGGTTCGACAGGCCGGTGGCCAGGACGACGGCGGCCATCAGCGGCAGGATGAGGGCGTAGTCGCCGGTCAGCTCGAACACGATGAGCACCGCGGTGATCGGGGCGTGCGCGGCCCCCGCGAACACCGCCGCCATGCCGACCAGACCGAACGCGCCGGGGTGCAGGTCCAGCGCCGGGAACAGGGCCGCGGCGGCGTAGCCGAAGGCGGTCCCGGCGGTGCCACCGACGAACAGCGACGGCGCGAACACACCGCCGGACCCGCCGATGCCGATGGTGAGGCTGGACGCGAGGATCTTCCCGACGACGAGCAGGAGCAGGAACCCGACGACGTACCGGCCACCGATCGCGGCCTCCAGCACGGGGTAGCCGACGCCGTACATCTGGGGCAGTGCCAGCAGCAGCGCGCCGAGCAGCAGCCCGCCGACGGCCGGGCGCAACCACTCCGGGCCGCGCCAGACGGCGTCACAGGCGTCCTCGACGACGTAGAGGATCCGGGCGAAGGCCCAGCCCAGCAGCCCGGCGAGCAGCCCGAGCAGCGCGTAGAGCGGCAGCTGGGCGGGGCTGCCCAGGTCGAAGTGCGGCAGGGTCAGGATCGCGCGGTCGCCGGCGATCACCTCGGCGACGACGTTCGCGACCACCGAGCTGATCACCAGCACGCCGAACGCCTCGGCGCTGAACGACCGCAGGATCAGCTCCAGGCCGAACACCACCCCGGAGACCGGCGCGTCGAACGTCGCGGAGATCCCGCCCGCGGCACCGCAGGCGACCATGAGCACCAGCCGGGTGGCGGGCACCCGCAGCCACTGCCCGATCGCCGAGGCGAGCGCGGAGCCGATCTGCACGATCGGGCCCTCCCGGCCGACGGAGCCGCCGGTCCCGATGCAGATCCCCGACGCGAGCGCCTTCACCGCGGCGACGGTGGCCGGGATCCGCCCGCCCCTGCGCGCGACGGCGAACATCACCTCGGGCACCCCGTGCCCGCGCGCCTCCGGGGCGAACCGCTGGACCAGCGGGCCGTACACCAGGCCGCCGAGCACCGGGGCGATCAGCAGGAACCACACGCCCAGCCCGGGCAGGTGCGGCGAGGCGACCCGGCCGGCGTCGGAGAAGTCCTCCCGCCCGGTGACCAGCCAGGTCACGCCGAGGATCAGCTCGTGGAACAGCACCGACCCGATGCCGGCGCCGACCCCGATGACCGTCGCCAGACCGACGAGCCCCGGCCGGGTGCCGACGAGCGCGCGGTGCAGCGCGCGGACCGCGGTCACCGCGCACCGCCCTCGGCGGGCACCGGCGCGACGGCCCAGTCGGTCTCGCCGACCTCGCCCGCGGCGTCGGCGAAGCGGCGCAGTGCGTCGCGGACCGCGGTGCGCTCGGCGGCCGGCAGCATCGCGAGCAGCCGGTGCATCTCGGCGCGGCGCAGCCGGGTGACCTCGTCGACGAGCGTCCGCCCGGCGGGGCTGAGCGCGAGGGCGACCTCGCGGCGGTCGTCGCCGGTGCGGGTGCGCACGACGAGGCCGCGGCTCACCAGCCGGTCGCACATCCGGGTCGCCGTCGAGGCCGACACGGTCAGCGCCGTGGCCAGGTCGGCCGGGCGCCGGGTGCCGTGCTGGGCCAGGACGACCAGCGCGCGGTACTGCGGCAGGGTCACCTCGCCCGCCGTCGGGCCGGCCTGCTCCCCCGCGGCGGCCAGGGACCCGGCGACCACGGAGAGCATCGCCCGGCTCGCGGTCATCACCGCGTCGACGACATCGTCGATCTCGTCGGCAGCACCGTTCTCGTCGGTCGCACCGTTCTCGTCGGTCACGCCGCCAATGATTGCACACTGCAAGGTTGCAGTGTGCAATGAGGTCGTCGTGGTCAGCGGGCGACGGGCGCCTGCAGACCGGCGACCGGCCCGATCACGACGATCGCGGGCGGGCTGATCTCCTGCTCGGCGGCGACGCGCTCGGCGGTCTCCAGCGTCGCGCGCACCGACCGCTCGATCCGCGTGGTGCCGTCCTGCACGATCAGCACCGGGGTGTCGGCCGGGCGGCCGTTGGTGATGAGCGCCTCGGCGAACTTCCCGAGCCGCTCCACGGCCATCATCAGCACGATCGTGCCGGTCATCCGGCCCAGCGCGGTCCAGTCGGTCAGGCTGCGCGGGTCACCCGGTGCGACGTGCCCGGAGACGACGACGATCTCGTGTGCCACCCCGCGGTGGCTCACCGGCGTCCCGGCGACGGCCGGTGCGGCGAAGGCGCTGGTGATGCCCGGGACGACGGTCACCGGCACCCCCGCCGCGGCGCACGCCTGGACCTCCTCGAACCCGCGGCCGTAGACGAACGGGTCGCCGCCCTTGAGGCGCACCACGAACTTCCCGGCACGGGCGTGCGAGACGAGCAGCTCGTTGATCCGCTCCTGGGCCATGGCGCGGCCGTAGGGGATCTTCGAGGCGTCGATGACCTCGACCTCGGGGGACAGCTCGTCGAGGATGTCGCGCGGGCCGAGCCGGTCGGCGACGACGACCTCGGCGCGCGACAGCAGCCGCCGTCCGCGCACGGTGATCAGCTCCGGGTCGCCGGGGCCGCCACCGACCAGCGCGACACCGGCCTGCGGGGGCTCGGCCGACTCGTCGACGACGCCGGCGGCCAGTGCCTCGACCAGCGCGGTGCGCACGGCCGCGGACCGCCGGTGCGCGCCCCGGGCCAGCACGCCGACGGTGAGCCCGTCGTAGCCGCCGGTGGCGGGGGTGACCGCGGTGCCCAGGTCGCCGTCGTCGGCGCGGACGCAGAACACCCGGTCCCGCTCGGCCTCGGCGACGACGGCGGCGTTGGTCTCCGGCTCGTCGGTGGCGGCGATCGCGTACCAGGCCCCGGCGAGGTCGCCGTCGGTCCAGCGGCGGGCCGTCCAGGTGATCTCCCCGGCCGAGGCCATGCCCTCGACCGCCGGGGTGACCTCGGGCGAGACGACCTCGACGACCGCTCCCGCCGCGATCAGGCGGGCGACACGCCGCTGGGCGACCTGTCCCCCGCCGACGACGACGGCCCGGCGGCCGGCCAGGTCCAGCCCGACCAGGTACTGCTCGTGGTGCGCGTTCAACGACGTTCCTCTCCCGGACTCCGACGCCCGGTGGTGGCAGCGGGTCCCTGCGCCGGGCCCCCGCTCGACGGCGACGCCGGACGATAGCCGGGCCCGCATGTGTCACAGGAGCCCCCGGAGGGCAATCCCACATCCGCCGCTCCGGCGGCCACGGCGACCGTGACGCCCTGACCAGCGGTCTTGCCCACGATCAGCTGGGCTCCGTCGCCCGCGGCGAGGAGCGCGGCGGCCTCTGCGACCGATGGGGTCCCGACGGCCGCGGCGACCCGGGCATCCGGCCTCGCCACCCCGACCACGGCCAGTGCGGCGGCGGCGAAACCGTGCGGTTCCCGCGGTGCGACGGCCGCCAGCAGACCGGGTTCGGCGACCCGCCGGTCCAGGGTGGCGACGACGGCGTCGCCGAGCTCCAGCCCGTGCTCGGCGGCGACCCGGTCCAGCAGCGCGCGCACCGCGGCCTCGGGGGTTCCGGGGCGCAGCCCCACCCCGACCGTGATCACCGGTCGTGGAGCGGAGCGCTCGGCACGCGGACGGTCGGCTCCACGACCGGTGATCATGCGAACGCGGCCGGGGCGGCCCCGGCCCGGGTGTGGCGTGCCGCCGCGACGAACCGGGCTACGGCGCCGGGCACGCCGGCCGGGTGGGTGTGCAGGAACGAGGCGTGCACCCGGTCCTCGACGTAGCCCTCCGGCTCCCCGCCCCGCCACGCCCAGGCCGGGGCCGCACCCGCCCGCGGGGTGACCGCGCACCGGTGGAACTCGTGTGCCCCGGCCCGCTCGCCCGCCGCGAACAGGGGCGACGCCGACACTGCGACCGCGTCGCGGTAGCCGAGGGTGAGCCGCGGGGTCATCCCCGCCGACGCGTCGAGGACCCCGCACATCGGCGTCCCGTCGAGGTCCCGGCACAGGTAGAGCAGCCCGCCGCACTCGGCGTGCACCGGGGCCCCGGACGCGGCCAGCGCCGCGACCTGCGCCCGCAGCGGTGCGTTGTCGCCGAGCGCGCCGACGTGCTCCTCGGGGAAGCCGCCGGGCAGCACGAGCGCGGCGGTGCCCGCCGGGAGCGCGGGGTCGCGCAGCGGGTCGAAGGTCGCCACGTCGGCGCCGGCCGCGGTGAGGAGCTCGGCGTGCTCGGCGTAGCCGAACCCGAACGCGGGCCCCCCGGCGAGCGCGACGAGCGGCCGCTGCCCCGCCGTGCCGCTCGTGCCGACCTCGGCGGCCGGGTCCCAGACCGGGCCGGCGGGCAGCGGGCGGGCGAGTGCGAGGACGGCGTCGAGGTCCACGTGTGTGGCGACGAGCTCGGCCATCGCGTCCACCGCGGCGGTCGCGGCGGTGCCGTGCTCGGCGGCGGTGACCAGGCCCAGGTGCCGCGAGGGCACCGCCAGCTCGGCCCGTCGCGGGACGGCGCCGAGCACCGGCAGCCCGACCTCCTCGGCCGCGGCCCGGCAGACGTCGGCGTGGCGCTGCGACCCGACCCGGTTGAGGATCACCCCCGCCACCTGCACGGACTCGTCGAAGCTGCGGAACCCGTGCAGCAACGCGGCCAGCGACCGGGACTCCCCCCGGACGTCGACGACCAGCACCACCGGTGCCCCCAGCGCGGCGGCGACCTGCGCGGTGGACCCGGCGCCGTCGGCGATGCGGCCGTCGAACAGCCCCATCACCCCCTCGACGACGGCGACGTCGGCGTCCCGGCTCCCGTGCCGGGCCAGTGGGGCGAGCCGGTCGGCGCCCTGCAGGACGACGTCCAGGTTGCGGCCCGGACGGCCCGCGGCGAGCGTGTGGTACCCGGGGTCGATGTAGTCCGGCCCGATCTTGAACGGCGCGACCCGGGTGCCGCGCCGCGACAGCGCGGCCATCAGCCCGGTCGCCACCGTCGTCTTCCCGCTGCCCGACGACGGCGCCGCGACGACCAGCGCGCGGGCCGTGCTCACGGTGCTCACGGTGCTCACCACTCGATCCCCCGCTGGCCCTTCTGCCCGGCGTCCATCGGGTGCTTGATCTTCGTGGTCTCCATGACCAGGTCGGCGGCCTCGATCAGGGCGGGCGGGGCGTCCCGGCCGGTGATGATCACGTGCTGCCGGCCGGTCCGGGCGGTGAGCACCCCGACGACCTCGTCGACGTCGATCCAGCCCCACTTCAGCGGGTAGGTGAACTCGTCGAGGACGTAGACCTGGTGCTCCTCGCGCTCGATGCGGCGGCGGATCTCGGCCCAGCCCTCGACGGCGTCGGCGGCGTGGTCGGTCTCGGTGCCCGCCTTGCGCGACCAGGACCAGCCCGACCCCATCTTGTGCCACTCCACGGGCCCGCCCTGCCCGGTCTGCTCGTGGACGGCCCCCAGGGCGCGGAACGCCTCCTCCTCGCCGACCTTCCACTTCGCGGACTTGACGAACTGGAACACCCCGATCGACCAGCCCTGGTTCCAGCCGCGCAGCGCCATCCCGAACGCGGCGGTCGACTTCCCCTTCATCACCCCGGTGTGCACCACCAGCAGCGGCCGGTTGCGGCGCTGACGGGTGGTGAGCCCGTCGGCGGGCGTGACGGACACCTGTCCCTGCGGCACGGCGGTCCCTCCTTCTCGGGCGTGATGTGTCAGGCGGCGCGCGCGGACCGGGTCGCCCGGACCAGGTCCCCCACGCTGTCGGCGGTCAGCTCGTCGAGGGTCACCAGCTCGCCGCCCGCGGCGGCGGCGAGCGGCGCGGCGAGCCCCAGGCGCACGTGCCCGGCCTCGCAGTCGACGACGACGGTGTGCACCTCGTCCGCGGCCAGCAGCCCGGCGGCGCGGCGGGAGTCGGCGACGGGGTCCCCGCCGTCGCGGGCGGCGACGGTGGCCCGCCCGTCGGTGAGCAGCACGACCAGCGGGCGACGGCGCGGGTCCCGGCGGCGCTCGGCGTCGAGCACGGCGCGGGCCTTGAGCAGTCCGCCGGCCAGCGGGGTCCGCCCGCCGGTGCGCAGCCGGGACAGGCGCTGCTGGGCGGTCGGCACCGACGACGTCGGGGGCAGAGCCAGCTCCGCCTCCCGGGCCCGGAAGGTGACCAGCCCGACCTTGTCCCGGCGCTGGTAGGCGTCGCGGAGCAGGCCCAGCACGGCGCCGGACACCGCGGTCATCCGCCTGCGCGCGGCCATCGAGCCGGACGCGTCGACCACGAACAGCACCAGGTTGCCCTCGCGGCCCTCCCGCTCGGCGCGGCGCAGGTCGTCGCGGCGGACCAGCAGGCCGGGCCCGCGGCGCCCGCGACCGGCCTGGTGCGGGGCCGCGGCGAGCACGGTCGCGGGCAGGTGCAGGTCCGCGGCGCGGGTGGTCCCCGCCCCGGACGGGCGGACGACGCGCCCGGTGTCGGTGCGGGCCCGGGAGCGGCGCCCCGGGGCGCCCGCGCCCAGCCCGGGCACGGTGAACTTCCTGACCGTGGCCCGGAGCAGCCGGGCGGCCTCCCCGACGACGACGGCGCGGCCCTCCCCGCCGTCGCCCCCGGCCGGTGCCTGCTCGGCCCCGGATTCCCGGTCCCCCGGGTCCGTCGCCCCGGTCTCCTCGGTCGTCTCCGTCGCCTCGGTCGGGTCGGTCGCGCCGTCGGCGCTCTCCGTGCCGTCGGTGCCGGGGGCCTCGGCGCGCCCGCCGGACCCGGTCGCGGGGCCGCGCGGGTCGTCCGCCTCGGGGGTCGTGCCCCCGGTCCCGTCGGGCTCCTCGCCCGCCCCGGAGCCGTCCGGGGCGTCCTGCGGCTCGGCCAGGTCGCCGGGGCCCGGGCCGGGGTCCGGATCGTGGTCGGGGTCGTCGTCGGGGTCCGGGCCGTCCTCGGGACCCAGGTGGTCCTCGGCGTCGGCGAGGGCGCGGTCCAGCTCGGCCGGGTCCAGGCCGGGCTCGTCGAACGGGTCGCGGCGACGGCGGTGCGGCAGCGCGAGCCGGGCGGCGACGCGCACGTCGTCGGCGGTCACCGCGTCGCGGCCCTCCCAGGCGGCGTGCGCGGCCGCGGCGCGGGTGATGACCAGGTCGGCGCGCATGCCGTCGACGTCGAACCGGGCGCACACGAACGCGATCCGCCGCAGCTCCCGGTCGCTCACCGCGACGGCGGAGACCCGGGCCTGCGCGGCGCGGAGCCGGGCCGCGGTCGCGGTCTCGTCCGGGGCGAAGCGGGCGACGAACCCGGCCGGGTCGTCCTCGAACGCCATCCGCCGCCGGGTCACCTCGACGCGGGTGTCGACGTCGCGGCTGGCCCGGACCTCCACGGTCAGCCCGAACCGGTCGAGCAACTGCGGGCGCAGCTCGCCCTCCTCCGGGTTCATCGTCCCGACCAGCAGGAACCGGGCCGCGTGCGAGACGGAGACGCCGTCGCGCTCGACGTGCGCGCGGCCCATCGCGGCGGCGTCGAGCAGCAGGTCGACGAGGTGGTCGTGCAGCAGGTTGACCTCGTCGACGTAGAGCACCCCGCGGTGGGCGTCGGCGAGCAGGCCGGGCTGGTAGGCGCGGCGCCCCTCGGACAGCGCCTTCTCCAGGTCGAGCGAGCCGACCAGGCGGTCCTCGGTCGCACCGACGGGCAGCTCGACCAGCCGGGCCGGGCGGCGGCCGCCCGGTGCGCCCGCCGGGTGCGGGCCGTCCGGGCAGGACGGGTCCGGCGCGGCGGGGTCGCAGCCGAACCGGCAGGCCTCGACGACGTCGTGCGAGGGCAGCAGCGCCGCCAGCGCGCGCACCGCCGTGGACTTCGCAGTGCCCTTCTCCCCGCGCACCAGGACACCGCCGACGCCCGGGTGCACGGCGTTGAGCAGCAGCGCCAGCCGCAGGTCGTCGTGGCCGACGACGGCGGAGAACGGGAAACGGGGAGGTCCGGCGGCGGGGGCGGTGCTCGTGCTCACGCCGGTGAGGCTGCCAGACCGGAGGTCAGCACAGGGAGGTCCGACGGCGCACCGTGTCCGATCACATGTTCAAGTGACGACGTGTCCAGGTGACGTTCGACCAGGTCGGCCAGCAGATCCACCTGCCGGGTGCGCTCGGCCGCGAACGACGTGTCCTGTGCCACCCGGAACCCGGTCCGCCCTGCCTCGTCGGCGAGGCGGGTGAGTAGCAGCCGTCGGAAACCGTCGTTCTCGGCGAGGCCGTGCCAGTGCGTGCCCAGGACGTTGCCGCGGTCGCTGCCCTCCTCCCCGATCAGGCCGGGGTCGCCGGAGCGCACGACGCGGCCGTGGTGGATCTCGTAGCCGGTGACGGTCTCGCCCCACGCCGTCGCGGTGGGGGTGCCGAGGTGCTTGACCGGGTCGAAGGCGATCTCCAGGTCCAGCAACCCCAGCCCGGCGACGGAGGTGCCGGGGGCCGCCTCGGCCCCGTCCGGGTCGGCGACGGTGTGCCCGAGCATCTGGTAGCCCCCGCAGATCCCCAGTACCGGACGCCCGGACGCGGCGTGCGCGCGCACCGCGTCGGCCATCCCGGAGGACCGCAGCCAGGCCAGGTCCGAGATGGTCGCCTTCGTCCCGGGCAGGACGACGACGTCGCTGTCGGCGAGCCGCGACGGCTCGGTCACGTACCGCACGGCGACGCCCGGTTCGCAGGCCAGCGCCTCGGCGTCGGTGGCGTTGGAGATCCGCGGGAACCGGACGACCGCGACCCGCAGCCACTGGGTGCCGAGTGGCGGGGCCGGACGCCCGAGCACCCCGTCGGCGACGGCGGCGAGCGAGTCCTCGGCGTCGAGCCAGAGCCCCTCGGCGAAGGGCAGCACGCCCAGCGTCGGCCGACCGGTGAGCTCGCGCAGCCGGTCGAGGCCGGGTTCGAGCAGGCGGGGGTCCCCGCGGAACTTGTTGATCACGAAGCCGGCGATCAGCGCCTGGTCGGCCGGGTCGAGCACGGCGAGGGTGCCGAACAGGTGCGCGAGCACCCCGCCGCGGTCGATGTCGCCGACGACGAGCACCGGCAGGTCGTTGCGCCGGGCGAAGCCCATGTTGGCGAGGTCGGTGGCCCGCAGGTTGATCTCCGCGGGCGAGCCCGCCCCCTCGCAGACCACGACGTCGTGGCGGGCGCGCAGCCGGGCCAGGGAGTCGGCGACGACGTCGGACAGCGCCGCGGTCCGGTGCCGGTAGGACAGCGCTGACACCTGGCCGTCGGCACGGCCGCGCACCACGACCTGCGAGGTCCGGTCCCCGCCGGGCTTGAGCAGCACCGGGTTCAGATCGACCGAGGGGGCGATGCCGCAGGCGAAGGCCTGCATCGCCTGCGCCCGCCCGATCTCCCCGCCGTCCGGGGTGACGACCGAGTTGTTGCTCATGTTCTGTGCCTTGAACGGCGCCACCGAGACCCCGCGCCGGTGCAGCCACCGGCAGATGCCGGCGACGACGGCGCTCTTGCCCGCATCCGACGTCGTCCCCGCGACGAGGACCGCTCCCTGAACCACCACGGCGCGAAGTATCGCCCCGGCGGGACCGTCGGCGGGCGCGGCTACCCTGGGCGGCGTGCGTTTCCTGCTGCGTCCCGGGTGGATCGCGTTCGTCGTCGCGGTGCTGGCCTTCGCCGTCGCCTGCTACACGCTGCTCGCGCCGTGGCAGTTCGACCGGGAGTCCGAGCGCTCCGCGCAGAGCCGGGCCATCGCCAACGCCGACGCGACCCCCGCCGTCGGGTTCGACACGCTCGTGCCGCCGGGCACCGGGATCGGCGTCGAGGACCAGTGGCGCCGGGTCACCCTGACCGGCTCCTTCGACCGCGCCGCGGAGACCCTCGTCCGCCTTCGGGTCGTCGACGGCGCGCCCGCGTTCGAGGTGCTGACGCCGCTGCGGCTCACCGACGGTCGGACCGTCGTGGTGAACCGGGGGTCGGTCCCGGCCGCGGACCGGGGCGCCGTGCCCGAGTACGCCGCGGCGCCCGCCGGGCTGGTGACCGTCGAGGGCAGGCTGCGCCTGGACGAGACCGACCCGCAGGGCCGCCACCCGCTGGTCGAGAACGGCACCCGCCAGGTCTACGTGTCCGACTCCCGGTCGGTCGCCGCCGCCACCGGCCTGACGCCGGTCGAGGGCGTCGTCGTGCTGGAGGCCGGTCAGCCGGGCGTGCTGGACCCGATCCCGATCGCGCCGGTCGGGGGCGGAGCGCCGTTCAGCAACTTCTCCTACGCCCTGCAGTGGCTGACCTTCGGCGCCGTCGCCCTGATCGCGCTGGGCCTGTTCATCCGACTGGAACTGTTGCAGCGCAACGGGAAGCGCGAGACGGCCGGCAGCCTGCGGGACCAGCTCTCCGGCCGCGACGGCTTCGGCGACGAGCCCGCCCCCGACGGCCGTGTCACCGACCGTGTCACCGACGGCGCCGACGACGGCCCCCGTGACACCGCCCGCGACGCCGCCGGTTCAGGTCCGGGCGCCGGCTGACTCCGCCCCGGCCAGGTGCGCCGGGCGGGCAGGTCTGCACCCCGCGAGTCCCGTGCGCTCACCCGGTCAGTGAGTCCGCCCGACCGACCCGTCTCCCGCGCTGCCCCCCGCACCGGACCAGCACCACCTCGCGGGCCTCACTCTCCGAACTCGCTTACCGGGTAAGCGAACTCGCCGAGCCCACCCGTACCCGCGCCGCCCGCGCACCGGACCAGGGCCGTCCCGGAGGGCCGTCCTTCTGCGAATTCGCTTACCGGGTAAGCGAATTCGCCCCCCCCCCCCCCCCCCCCCCCCCCCCCCCCGAACACACCGACCGCCCGCGATCCCTCCCTCCGGACCCGCTCACCCGCTCGGCGACCGCCCCCGATGCACTCTCGCCGACCGGGTGGGTACATCCCGCCGTGCGAGGACCGCCGCCGTCGCGACGGCGAGCAGCCCGGCTGTCCCGGCCACCAGCCGGGACAGCCGCGCGACGCGGTGCAGGTCGGCGACCCGGGGCGGGTGCCCGTCGCCGAGCGACGGGCGGTCCTCGGTGCCGTGGGCGTAGACCGTCGGCCCGCCCAGACGCAGCCCGAGCGCACCGGCGGCGCTCGCCTCGACCGGACCGGCGTTCGGGCTGGGGTGCCCCGCGGCGTCGCGGCGCCAGGTCCGCAGCGCGGTCGCCGGCGAGCCCCCCACCAGCGGCGCGACGGCCACGGTGACCACCGCGGTGACCCGGGCCGGCGCCAGGTTGACCAGGTCGTCGAGGCGGGCCGAGGCCCACCCGAAGCGGGCGTGCCGGGCGGAGCGGTAGCCGACCATCGCGTCGAGGGTGTTCACCGCGCGGTAGCCGAGCAGCCCCGGGATCCCGGCAACCGCGCCCCACACCAGCGGCCCGACGACGGCGTCGGAGGTGTTCTCGGCCAGCGACTCGGCTCCGGCGCGGGCCATGCCGTCGGCGTCGAGCAGGTCCGGGTCACGCGCGCACAGGTGCGGGATCCGGGCGCGTGCGGCGTCCAGGTCGCCGGCGTCGAGCGACGCGGCCAGCGCGGCGCCCTCCCCCACCAGCGAGGTCCCGCCGAGCACCGCCCAGGTGGCGACGGCGGTCAGCCCGGCCCGCAGGACCGTCGCCCGCCGACCCCCGGCCCGGCGGGCGACCGCCTCGGCCAGCGCCCCGGCCGCGACCGTGCCACCGACCAGCAGCGCGGTGTAGGCGGCACCGGGCGCGACGGCGTCGCGGTACAGCCGGCGCTCCAGCCGGGCGGCGGCGGCACCGAACCCGGCGACCGGGTGCCCCCGCCGCGGGTCGCCGAGCAGCGCGTCGGCGACGATCCCGGTGGCGAGCCCCGTCGCGCGGCCCCGTGTTCCCATGCCGGGGAAACTAGGCCACCGGGCGTCCGTCCGGCGCAGGCCCGGTCGGGAACTCCTGCACGCCGAGCACGCGCAGCAGCTCGAGCCGCTCGCGGGTCTCGTCGTCGGCCGGGGTGAGCACGACCAGCTGCTGGCCGAGGTCGGGCGTCACGAGGGTCTCGCAGTCCATCACCAGCGCGCCGACCCGCGGGTGCCGCAGCGTCTTGCGGTCGGCGCGGCGGACGGCGACCTCGTGCTCGGCCCACAGCTCGCGGAACTCGGCGCTGGCCGCGGCCAGCCGCGCGACGAGCCGGTCGACCACCGGGTCCCCCGCACGCCGCCCGGCCACCGCCCGCAGGTCCGCGACGAGCTGGCGGGAGTGGCGCACCTGCTCCTGCGGCGGGTGACCGTCGCGCTGGTCGGACCGGGTGAACCAGCGGTGGGCGAGGTAGCGGTCATCGCCGGTGAACCCGGTCTGCTCCCCGGCGAGCACCCGTGACATCGCGTTCTGGGCCAGGACCTCCCCCAGGTCGGAGATCACCATCGCCGGGGTGGCCGGCAGCAGGTCGAGCAGGCGCAGCAGCCCGGCGCGGGCGAGCCGGGCCACCCCCTCCCCGGGAGCGGGCCGGTGCCCGGCCAGTCGGAAGAGGTGGTCGCGCTCGTCGTCGGTCAGGCACAGGGCCCGGGCCAGCGCGGCGAGCAGCTGCGTCGACGGCCGGCTGCTGCGCCCCTGTTCGAGGCGCACGACGTAGTCGACCGACATCCCCGCCAGCATCGCCACCTCCTCCCGGCGCAGGCCGGTGGCCCGCCGGCGCGGCCCCGCCGCGATGCCGACCTCGGCCGGGCGGACCGAGTCCCGCCGGCGACGCAGGAAGTCCGCGAGCTGTTCACGTTGCACCCTGCGATGGTCCCCGTGGGCAGGCCGCCCGACCAGGGAGCGCCGCTCCCACGATCGACGCTCCGCTCCCGCTACGGGCCGACGCGGCGCACGCTGGCTCCCATGCAGACACGCACCCTCGGCACCACCGGCCCCACCGTCTCCGCTCTCGGCCTGGGCGCCATGAGCATGTCCGGTTCCTACGGACACGCCGACCGCGCGGAAGCCGTCGCGACCGTGCACGCCGCGCTCGACGCCGGCGTCACGCTGATCGACACCGGCGACTTCTACGGCATGGGCCACAACGAGCTGCTGCTCGCCGAGGCGCTGCGCGGGCGCGATCGCGACGGCTACGTCCTGTCGGTGAAGTTCGGCGGGCTCGGCGGCCCGGGCCTGCCACCGCTGACCCAGGACTGCCGCCCGGTCGCGGTGAAGAACTTCCTCGCGTACTCCCTGACCCGCCTCGGCGTCGACCACGTCGACGTCTACCGCCCGGCCCGGCTCGACCCGCAGGTCCCGATCGAGGACACCGTCGGCGCGATCAGCGAGATGATCGACGCCGGGTACGTCCGCCACCTCGGGCTGTCCGAGGTCGACGCCGCCACCGTCCGCCGGGCGCACGCCGTGCACCCGGTCGCCGACCTGCAGATCGAGTACTCGCTGATCTCCCGCGCCGTCGAGGCCGAGGTCCTGCCGACGCTGCGCGAGCTGGGCATCGGCCTCACCGCCTACGGCGTGCTGGCCCGCGGGCTCCTCTCCGGCCACTACGAGCCCGGCAGGCCCGGGGACGCCCGCACCCGCAGCCCGCGCTTCAGCGGGGAGAACCTGACGCACAACCTGGGCCTGGTCGAGACGCTGCGCGCGCTGGCGGCCGAGCGCGGGGTCACCGTGGCCCAGCTCGTGATCGCCTGGGTCGCCGCGCAGGGCGACGACGTGGTCCCGCTCGTCGGTGCCCGCACCCGGGAGCGGCTCGCCGAGGCGTTGCCCGCCGCCGACCTCGACCTGGGCCCGGCGGACCTCGCCGCGATCACCGACGCGCTGCCCGCGGGCTCCGCGCGCGGGGACCGCTACCCGTCGGCGTTCATGGGTGCCCTCGGCGTGGGGAACTGACCCTCGCGGTGGGCGGTCCGGCGCCGGGCCGGGGAGGATCAGGGGCATGCGCACGGACATCGTCCCCGAGGAGCTGGGCAGCGGCCCGTTCTACAAGCTCCTGACCAGCGTCGTCGTCCCCCGGCCGATCGCCTGGGTCTCCACCCGCTCGGCCGACGGCGTCGACAACCTCGCCCCGCACTCGTTCTTCACGGTGTCCTGCGTGGACCCGCCCATGATCCAGTTCACGTCGGTCGGGAAGAAGGACTCGCTGCGCAACGTCTCGGAGACCCGCGAGTTCGTCGTCTGCCTGGCGAACGAGCCGATGTTCGAGAAGATCAACGCGACCGGCACCGACTTCCCCGCCGAGATCAGCGAGTTCCCCTCGGTCGGGCTGACCGCCGAGGCGTCGTCGGTCGTCGCACCACCGCGGGTCGCCGAGTCACCGGTCGCGCTGGAGTGCGTGCTGCACGCCAGCATCGAGCTGGGCAACTCGACCGTCGTGATCGGCCGGGTCGTGCACGCCGCCATCGAGGAGAGCGTGTTCGTCACCGACGAACGCGGCAACTCCCTGCCCGACATCCACCGGCTCGCCCCGCTGGCCCGCCTGGGCCGCAACGAGTGGTCGCGCCTCGGCGAGGTCCTGGAGATCACCCGCATCCCCTACCAGCAGTGGCCGGGTCACTTCGGCGACGCGTGACCCGGCCCCGCCGGGTCTACAGGGTGTACTCGGTGGGCGGCGTCGCGGCCGGGTCGGCGTGGATCTCGCCTTCCCGGCCGCGCAGCTCGACCCGGCGGATCTTGCCGGAGATCGTCTTCGGCAGCTCGAAGAACTCGAGCCTGCGGATCCGCTTGTAGGGCGCGAGGTTGTCGTAGGCGAACCGCAGGATCGCCTACGCCGTCTCCTCGGTCGGCTCGTGCCCGTTCGCGAGCACCACGTATGCCTTCGGCACGGCGAGGCGGACCGGGTCCGGGGACGGCACGACCGCCGCCTCGGCGACGGCCGGGTGCTCGATCAGCACGCTCTCCAGCTCGAACGGGCTGATCCGGTAGTCGCTGGCCTTGAACACGTCGTCGGCGCGGCCGACGTAGGTGATGTAGCCCGCCTCGTCACGGGAGCCGACGTCGCCGGTGTGGTAGTACCCGCCGGTCATGGCCTCGGCGTTGCGCTCCGGGTCGTCGGCATAGCCGACCATCAGCCCGGTGGGGCGGTGGGCGAGGTCCAGGCAGATCTCGCCCTCGTCGGCCGCCTTCCCGGTGGCCGGGTCGACCAGCGCGACGACGAACCCGGGGATGGGCCTGCCCATCGAGCCCGGCTTGACCGGCTGCCCGGGCGGGTTGCCGATCTGGACCGAGGACTCGGTCTGGCCGAACCCGTCGCGGATGCGCAGGCCCCACGCCTTCTCGACCTGCTCGATGACCTCGGGGTTGAGCGGCTCCCCCGCCCCGACGACCTTCGACGGCGGCGTCGTCAGCCCGGACAGGTCGGCCTGGATCAGCATCCGCCACACCGTCGGCGGCGCGCAGAAGCTCGTCACACCGCAGGAGTCCAGCACCGACAGGACGGACTCGGCGTCGAACCGGGCGTAGTTCATGACGAGCACGGTGGCCTCGGCGATCCACGGCGCGAACACGTTGGACCAGGCGTGCTTGGCCCAGCCGGGCGAGGAGATGTTCAGGTGCACGTCGCCGGGCTCGAGCCCGATCCAGTACATCGTCGACAGGTGCCCCACCGGGTAGGACGTGTGGGTGTGCTCCACCAGCTTCGGCTTGGCCGTGGTGCCCGAGGTGAAGTACAGCAGCAGCGTGTCGGAGGCCTTCGTGACGCCGTCCGGGGTGAACTCGGCCGCGGCCGAGTAGGCCTCACCGGTGTAGTCGCGCCAGCCCGCGACGGCACCGCGCACGGCGATGCGGGTGTAGTCGCCGTCGACGCCGTCGAACTTCGCGGTGTCGCCCGCACCGACGACGACGTGCCGCGCCCGGCCCCGGTCGATCCGGTCCTGCAGGTCGGCCGGGGTGAGCAGGGTGGTTGCGGGGATGACGACGGCGCCCAGCTTCATCGCCGCCAGCAGGGTCTCCCACAGCTCCAGCTGGTTGCCGAGCATCAGGACGACCCGGTCGCCGCGGACGACGCCCTGCTCGCGCAGCCAGTTCGCGACCCGGTTGGACCGCTCGGACAGCTCCGCCCACGTCCAGTGCGCCTGCGAGCCGTCCTGCTCCACGATCCACAGGGCCTTCCGGGCGCCCCGCTCGGGGTCGGCTGCGACGACGTCGAAGTGGTCGAGCGCGAAGTTGAACTCGTCGAGCTCCGGCCAGCGGAAGTCGCGGTAGGCCGTGTCGTAGTCCTCGCGGTGGGTCAGCAGGAAGTCGCGGGCGGCGAGGAACGTCTCCGTCGCCGGGCTGCCGGTCGCCATGGGGTGCACCTCGGTGGGCTCGTGCGGGGGCCCGTGCCCCGGGCCCGTCGTGCGGGGCCGCCCGTGCGGCCGTACCGCGACCCTAGTCACTCCGCCGCAGGCTCGGCAGGTCGCGACGGCCCCGCCACATGGGCCCGCCGCACGGGGCCGCCGCAGGAACTCGGGCCGTAGGACCTCGATCACGCGATGGTGGCGGCGAGGTCGGCCCGCCCGGGCCGGCCGGTGATCGTAAGGTGCCCGCGTGACCGTGCCGAACCTGCCGAAGGTGACGACCCCCGACGTGTCGGTGTCCCGCCTGCGGGTGGGCCGGTACGGACCGCGGACGCTGCTCCGCGTCGTACTCGTGGGGCTCGCGCTGGTGCTCCTCGTGCTGCTGCTGACCGGCTGCGGCAACGGCGAGCTGCCCGCGGCGGGGCGCACCCCGTCGCCGGCCCCGACGACGACGTCGCCGACCGCCACGCCGACCCCGTCCCCGACGCCCACCGCGACCCCCACGCCGAGCCGCACCGCCGAGCCGTCGCGCACGACGGCCGCCCCCGCCCCGGCCCCCGCGCCCGGGCGCGGTGGTGCCGACGGCGGCGGGTCGGGCCGGACCGGGGCCCCGGGGGCGGCCGCGGCGCCGTCGCCGATGTGGCCCGCGGGCGACGCGGCGACCGCGCGGCGGATGCAGCAGCAGTCCGACGCCGGCGGCGACCCGTGGCTGCTCGATCCGGAGGAGGTGACGCTCTCCTTCGTCGGCAGCGAGCTCGGCTACCGGAACCCGACCGTCACCCGCCTCGGCAACGGTGTCTACGCCGCCACCGACGGTCGCACGCCGCAGCGCGCGACGATCCGGCTCACCCAGCCGGTCCGCTCCGGTACCGGCGGGATCTGGGTGGTCGACCACGTCGACCGCGGCTGACCGGACCCGACGGGGCCGACCGGGGCCGACTGCCGGGGCCGGTCACGGCCCGGCCCGCGCCGGCACCCGACGTCACCGGAGCCTCGTGCCGGACGGTGCGCCTCGCCGGAAGCCGACCTCGCGTTACGCCCTGTGCGCGCCGTGGGTACCGTGAGGTGAATGACAGTTGGCACGAACGGGTGAAACCCGGCGTCGAGTGCAGCGCCAGGGCCCGGTTCGACGATGTTCCGTACGAGGCCGTCGCGAGACCGCGACGGTCGGGGGGTCCAGGAGAGGCGGAGCACGATGGCCAGCGAGTCGGTCCAGCAGGACGTCTTCACCGTGTTGCACGGGCAGGCGTCGCCGATCGTGAGCCGATGGGCGTACCGCGCCGCGGACCCGTTCGCGATCTCCTTCTCGGTGCGCCGGTCCTCCGACCGCTGGATCGAGTGGCTCGTCGCGCGTGATCTCGTGATCGAGGGCCTGACCACCCCCACCGGCATCGGTGACATCCGGATGGCGCCGCGCCGCATCGACGGCTACGACGTCGTCGAGCTGGAGATCCGCTCCGACGGCGGCTCCGCCGTGCTGGAGGTCGACCGCGACCTGCTGGCCCAGTTCGTCGACTCGACGCTGGAGATCGTCGACCTCGGCGAGGAGCACGACCACCTCGACATCGACGGCGCCATCGCCCGGCTGACCGGCAGCGCGGCGGGCCCCACCACCCCCTGAGCCCACGCTCCCACCGACGACGAGGGCCCCGGACCGCACGACGCGGTACCGGGGCCCTCTTGTCGACCGGGTGTCCCGGACACTCAGCGGTTCTGCCCGGCCCACTCGGGGTCGGTCGAGGCGTCCCACTCGGCGTCGGCCGCGGCCTCGTCGGCGTGGTCGGCGTCGCGGGCAAGCTGGTCACTGACCTCCGGGTCCCCCACCGGGGACTCGTCGACCACCGGCACGACGCCCTCGTCGACGTCGTGCACGGCGGCCTCCTCGGCGCTGGCCGCGCCCCCGTCGATGCCGACGTCGGTCCCGGCGCCGTCGACGGCCGGGTCACCCGCGACGGAGTCGGTGGCCGCGGTCAGCCGACCGGAGCGGCCCGGGTCGCCCTCCGGCAGGTCGTCGGGCAGCTCCCGGGCCAGGCGCGCCTCGTGCGACTCGCCCTCCTCCTGTCCCGCCGCGGTCACCGCGTTGTCCTCGACGCCGTAGGGGCGGTCCGGCGGGACGTAGCCGGAGTCCAGCGGGTCGGTGTCCGACGGCCCGGTCAGCGCCTCGTCGGTGTCCAGCTGCATCGCCGACGCCATGTCCGGCGCCTCCGGCTGGAACTCGTTCTCGTCACCTGAAGCGGATGCCATCGCCTGCGGGTCTCCTCGGTGTGGCCGTGTGTCGGGTGGTCTTCGGTCTCGGGTGTTCGGTATCGACCGTGCGTACCCGGCGTCGCCTCCCGCCATGCGCCGACGCCCGGACGCTACGGTCGCCGACACCGGACCCGCCGTCGCCGGTCCCCCGCGCCGCGCCCCTGGCGCGCCGCACCTCCAGCACGTACGAAGGAGCACTCCCCCGTGACCGCCGACCCGTCCACCCGTTCCGGTGACAGCACCCGCAGGGCCCTGCTCGCCGCGGCCGCGGACCTGTTCACCGAGCACGGCTACGACCGCACCTCGGTCCGTGCGATCGCCGACCGGGCCGGGGTGAACCAGGCGCTGCTCTTCCGCTACTTCGGCAGCAAGGACGCCCTGTTCGCCCGGGTCGCCGCCGAGCGCGCCCTCGCCGTGCTGCACGACGGCCCGCCCGAGGACCTCCTGCCCCGGCTGCTGCGGTCCGTCCTCGACAGCAGCCAGGGCCCCGAGCGCGACCTGTTCGGGCCCGTCGTGCGCTCGGCCGGGACGTCGGAGGCGGCCACGGCCGTGCGGAGGGAGCTGGCCGGGGCGTTCACCGAGGCGTTCGCCGCGCAGGCCACCGGCGCCGCCGACCGGGCCGAGGCCGAGCTGCGCGCGGAGCTGGTCCTGACCTGGCTGCTCGGGCTGAGCCTGGTCCAGCCGCTGCTGCCGGAGGGCGCGGTCGGGCGGGCCGAGCCGGACACGGTGCTGGCCCACGTCACGCGCGCCGCGCGCACCCTGCTGGAGGCACCCGGGGTCAGCCGGTGAGCCGGTCCACCTCGGCGCGGAACCGCTCGCGCTGGGCGGGGGTCTCCCGGGTGCGCGACAGGTAGTGCTCGGGCCGCGGGGCGCGGTCGTGCCAGAACCGGCCGGTCCCGACCGCCGAGGACGGCGCGGCCGCGAGCCACACCGCGGTGTCCGCACCCTGGGCCGGGGTGCGCAGCACGGGGCCGACGACCCGGTCGAACAGCGGCAGCGACCCGGTGACGCCCGGGGTGCGGGCCCAGCCGGGGTGCAGTGCGTGCACGGTGACCCGACGGGGGGCCAGCTCGTCGGCGAGCAGCCCGGTCAGGACGACCTGCATCCGCTTGGTGCGGGCGTAGGCCGCGGTGCCGCCGTAGTCGCCGGTGCGGAACTGCAGGTCGTCGTCGCGCAGGGGCTGGGCGTACATGCCGCCCGAGGACATGATGATCACCCGGGAGTCGCTGCCGGACCGCTCGGCGCCGGCCGCGAGGGTGTCGGTGAGCAGCCGGGTCAGCAGCAGCGGCCCGAGGACGTGCACGGCCAGGGTCAGCTCGTTGCCCTCGGAGGTCTCGCTGCGGCCGGGCGGGAGCAGCCCGGCGTTGTGCACCAGCACGTCCAGGGCGTCGACCTCGGTGGCGAACCGGGTCGCGAACGCGCGGACGTCTGCGAGCTCGCCGAGGTCGCAGACCTGCACCGGCAGCCGGTCGGCCGACAGCCCCGGCACGGCGGCCAGGATCCGGTCCCGTGCCGCGACGCCCTTGTCCCGGGAGCGGACGAGCAGGTGCACCGTCGCGCCGAGCCGGACCAGCCCGGTCGCGATCGCCTCGCCCAGTCCGCCGCCCGCGCCGGTGACGAGCGCGGCGCGCCCGGCCAGGGCGCCGCGGGGTGGGTCGGCGCGGTCGCCGCTCCACCCCGGGCGCCGCAGGAGGTAGCCGATCCGCGAGTAGCCGGGGACCAGGGTGCGGTCGAGGAGGGTGTCGAGGACGGAGGGGACGACGCTGCCGGGCACGCATCGATCCGACCACAGCGCCGCGCCACCCGCGCGTCGATCAGCCCGTCAGGCCGCGACGTCGTCGGCGGTGGACTCGCGACGGCGCGCCCGGATCTCCGTCCAGCTCATCAGCCCGACGACGGCCACGCCGCCCGCCACGACCCCCCAGACCGTCGAGGCGCTGACCCCGTCGCTGCTCCCGCGCACCAGCAGCCCGGCAGCCATGACGAGGAACAGGACCAGGACCGGGGCCATGCGCCACCAGGACATCCGCGCACCCTCCGTGGCGCGGACCCCGAGCCTCGCGGCGTAGATGCCGCTGACCAGCGACGGCACACCGACGACGCCGATCACGACCAGGACGTAGGGCAGCGCCGGCGGTCCACCGATCCAGATCATCGCCCCCGCGGCCGCCAGCCCGAGCCACAGCATCAGCTGGAAGCCCACGGCCGACGCCTCGTTCCAGACGTCCCGGCGGCGCTCCTCCCGGTAGAACGGATTGCCCAGGTCGCCGACCGCGGCGGCCGCCCGGACGAACCAGCTGTCGCGCTTCGTCTCGTCACCCATCACACGTCCTCCCCCCGCCGCGCCTCGGCGCGGCCTCACTCCGATGTCCCGGTCGCGTTCCCTGCGGTCCGGCCGGCCTCCGCCTCGGCCCCGAACAGCCCCTCGACGGTGCCGTCGAGCGACCGGGCGATGGCCAGGGCCAGGTAGACCGACGGTGCGTAGTCGCCGGCCTCGACGGCCACGACCGTCTGCCGGGTCACGCCGACCTGTTCGGCCAGCTCGGCCTGCGTCATGCCGGCCGCCGTCCGGGCCGCGCGGACGGCGTTGCGCCGTCCCCTCGCCGATGTCCGTCCCACATCGACGATTGTCAAGGCTACTCGACTTCATGTCAAGTAAGCCGGACATCGATCCGCTACCCGGTCCGGCGCGACCTCGATCTAGCCGAGGCGTTCGCGGACGGCGTCGAGGTTGCGCTCCATCCCGGCCCGCCACTCGCGCAGCCGGCCTTCGACGATCCGCTCCTCCTTGTCCGGCCACCGCTCGATCGCCGCGGTGAGCCCGGACGGCCCGGGGCCCATCCGGGCCCACTGACGCAGCACGGTGCCGTCGCCGTCGGGGGTGAGCTCGAAGCGCCAGACGGCGGTCTCGCCGCACTCGGCACCGGCCTCGACGGTCCACTCGAAGACCCGCTCGGGTTCCCAGGCGGTCACCGTGGACACGGTGCTCCACCCGCCGATGGCCTCGTGGCGGTGCTCGCCGCGCAGCCGGGCACCGGGCCCGGGGCGGTCGCCGTCGACCCACTCGGCGCGCTGCATCTCGGTGGACACCTCCACCAGGAACTGCGGGTCGGTGACCAGCGCCCACACCGCCCGTGGCGGTGCGGCGACCCGGGCGGTGGCCTCGGTGGTGGGTCCGTCGGCGTAGCGCATGCGACCTCCTCGTCGTCGGCCCGCGGCGGGTCAGCGCTCGTCGGCACCCCGGCGCAGCAGGTAGGTGTCCATGATCCACCCCTTGCGCTCCCGGGCCTCGGCGCGGACCTTCAGGATCTCGTCGGCGACCTCGTCGAGCGGCCCGGCGACGAGCAGCTCGTCGGGTGTCCCCAGGTAGGCACCCCAGTAGATGTGCAGCTCACGACGCTGCTCGGCCGGCAGCGTGGCGAAGGCGGTACGGCCGTCGAGCATCACGACGACGTCGTCGACGTCGTCGGGCATCCCCTCGGCGATCCGACGCCCGGTGGTGATCAGGACGGGGCGGCCGACCCGGTTGAGGATCAGCCGGTGGGCGGCGGCGAGCGCGGCGACGCTGGAGATGCCGGCGACCGACTCGACCGCCCACTGCTCCCCGGCACCGTCCAGGACCCGGTCGAGCAGGCGCAGCGTCCCGTCGTAGAGGGAGGGGTCGCCCCACACCAGGAACGCGCCGGTCTCGCTGTCGGCCAGCTCGGCGTCGAGCATCTCGCGGTAGAGGCGAGCCCGCCGGTCCTGCCAGTCGACGACGACCTCGCGGTAGCGCTCGTCGTCGCGCTCGACCTCGGTGCCGCGGTCCCGGCCCACCTCGGGCGCAGTGACCAGCCGGTAGCCGCCGTCCGGGCGGTGCCGGCGCAGGATCTCGGTGCGCAGCGCCAGCAGGTCGTCCTGCGACCCCCCGCCGTCGAGCCCCTTGTCGATGACGAAGACGACGTCGGCCCGTTGCAGGGCGCGGACCGCCTGGAGGGTGAGGTGGTCGGGGTCACCGGCCCCGATCCCGATCACGAGAACCGTGCGCACCGGAATGACCGTAATGGACCCCGGACACGCCCGGGCACTCCCCCGATCGGCAGGCACCTCCGGTCCGGTGTCGCCCGATGCGCGCAGCGCGCGACCCCGTCTCGCCCCGTCGTCACTCGGTAGTGTCGGAGTGGCCGGCGAGCCGGGCCGCGTCACCGGCCGACCGCCGACGACCGACCCCCACGCGCCACCCCGGGAGGCCACGTCACCGTGCCCACCAGCGAGAGCACCAGCAGGATCCTGACGATCGGGCACCTCGTCGAGTCGCTCGACGACGGCGGCGGCGCGGCCGCGCTCGGCGACCTCGCCGTCGCCGGCCCGGACGCGGGGTTCCGGGTCGTGGTCGTCGCGCTGGCCCCGTCCGGGCACTCCGACGTCGCCGAACTCCTGTCCCGTGCCGGGGCGCCGCCGGTCGAGCTGAACGTCGCACCGTGGGACCCGCGCGCCGTGCTGAAGGTGCTCGCCGCCTTCCGGGAGCACGGCGTCGACCTGGTGCACACCCACGGAGCCCGGCCCGACGTCGTCGGCTCGGCCGCCGCGGCCCGCCTGCGGGTGCCGGCGGTGTCCACGCTGCACCACATCCACGAGCACCCCGCCGACCGCGGCGACCAGCTCCGGCGGACCGCGAAGACGTTGGCGCGCAAGCGGTTCATGACCCGCACGATCGCGACGTCGGCCCTGCAGCGCGACTGGTACCGCCGCGCCGCCGGGTCCACCGAGGGCCTGTCGGTGATCCCGGACGGCGCCGCCGACCCGGGCGAGGGCACGGCCGAGGAGCGGGAGCGCCTGCGGCGCGGGCTCGGCGTGGCCGACCACGAGGTCGTCGCCGTCTCGGTCGCGCCGATGCGCCGGGGCCAGGGGCAGGACATGCTGCTCGACGCCGTCGCCGGGATCGCGCCGGACGAGCCGCTCACCGTGGTGCTCGGCGGCGACGGACCGCTGCGGCCGTGGCTGGAGTCCCGGGTCGCCGCCGACGAGGCCCTGTCCGGCCGGGTGGCCTTCCGCCGCAGCACCGACCCGGTGGCACTGCTCCGGGCGGCCGACGTGCAGCTGCACACCACCCGGCACGACACGATGCCCCGGATGCTGCTGCTCGGTCACGGCACCGGCACCCCGGCCGTCGCGACCCGGGTCGGCGGGATCCCGGAGATCGTGACCCGCGAGACCGGCCTACTGGCCCCGGTCGACGCCACCCGGATCGCCGACGAGCTGGTGCGCCTCACCCGCGACGCCGACCTGCGCGCCCGGCTCGGGGCCGGGGCCCGACGGCGGTTCCTCGACCGGTTCGCGGCCGCGCCGTGGGCGGCCCGGCTCGGCGACGTCTACCGCAGTGCCGTCGGGGTCGCCGGCGCACCGGCCGCCGCCGAGCTGGACACCCCCGAGCCGGTGGGCCGGGGCTGAGCCGGTCCCGGGCTCCGGCTGCCCGGACCGGGCTCCCGGTGCGCCGCCGGGTGCCTCGTTCGCGGAGGTCCCGGTCGGCCGGCTCGGAGCAGGGACGGACCGGACCGCGGTCAGCGCCGCCGCAGCGGCCGGGCCGGGCCGGTCAGCGGCGGAGCGCTCCCGCCCTCGGCCTGCACCTGCCGGCGGGCCTGCAGGTAGAGCGCCGGACCGGAGACCAGTCCGCGCAGCTTGCGAGCGCCCGCCCCCCTCGGCAGCGCGACGACGTCCTGCGGCGCCGGGCGCTCCTCCTCCGGGAGCGGGGCACCGAACGGCTCCGGCGACGGCCCGCGCCCACCGACAGCGGCCGGGGCGTGCTGCTCGTGGCGGGCCCGCGCGACGGGCTTCGGCTCCGCGGACTCGCGGCGCACGATGTCGCGCAGCCGCCCCAGTGCCGCCGGGAACCGGCGCACCGCCAGCCGCCGGGCCCGCGGGTCCAGCGCCACCTTGCCCAGGAACGCGCCCAGCCCGAGCGCGTAGCCGCCCATCTGGTCGCGCAGCTCCCCCGACGACGGCCGGTGGTGGTGCCACACCCACGCCGACGGCAGGTAGGCCAGGGTGCCGCCGTCGAGCACGATCCGGACCAGCAGCTCGATGTCCTCGCCGCCCCGGGTGGGCCTGCCCGGGCCGAGCGCCTCGTCGAACCCGCCGAGCGCGCGGACCGGCTCGGCACGCACCGCCAGGTTGGCGCCGATCCCGAACAGGCCCGGGGAGAACGGGAACACCGGGGAGTCCGCGGGTGGGTCGTCGAGCCGGAACCGGCGCGGCAGGAAGCCCTTGTTCCAGGCCAGCGCGACGTCGGCGGCCCGCTCTTCCGGGGTCTCCAGCCGCGCGGCGAGCACGGGACCGCTCAGCGCGACGAGCTCGGGGTCCTCGGCGAAGGACCCGGCGATCCGTGACGCCCACCGCGGGTCGGGCTCGGTGTCGTCGTCGGTGAACGCGACGACCGCGGTGCCGGCCTCGGCGAGGCCGCGGTTGCGCCCGACCGACACACCGCGGCGCGGCTCGCGGACGTAGCGGACCCGCGGGTCCGCGCAGTCGCGGACGACCTCGCGGGTGCGCTCGTCGGGCGGGTCGTTGTCGACGACGAGCACGGTCACGTCGGGGTGGTCGCCGGCCAGCACCGCGGCCAGGCAGCGACGGACGCTCTCCGGCCGCCCCCGCGTCGCGACGACGACGGTCAGCGACTCGGCCGACACCGCGGGCTCGGCCGGTGGTTCGCGCCCGGCGACGGCCGCGGCGGCCCGGGCCAGGTCCGCGGCGCGCGCCCGGCCCCCGTGCAGCGGGACGACGGCCTGACCGACGGGGACACCGCCGTCGGTGACCAGCAGCCGGGCCGAGCCGAACCGCGCCGGGACGACGAGGTCGCCGGCCCCGTGGCCGCTGCCGTGCACGCCGCGGTGGTGGGCGAGCTCACCCACCCAGACGGGGTCGCCTGCTCGGTCCGGCACTGCTGCGGCCTCCCGGGATCGTGGGTCGGTGTCGGTGGTCGGTGTCGGCGGGTCCGTGTGGGGGTCCGGGTCGGTGGGCCCGGCTCCGGAGCCCGTCCGTTCCCGGACGCCCCCCGAGTGCCTCCCGGATGCCTACGTCGCGGACCGCCGCCCGGTTCACCGTGTGCGGCCGGCGTCACGCCGAGCCGCACCGGTTCCCGCTCCGGGCACCGGCCCGGGCATCGACCCGACCGGCGCACGCCCCGCCGGTCGCGACGGGCACCCGCCCCGATCGTCGCAGAGCACCCGGCACCCGCGCTCACCAGGCACGGGACCCGCATCGTGCGCTGCTCCGTCCGCCGCGGTCCGGACGACCTCCCGGCCCAGTCACGCCGACGAGGCGCCACCGGCGGCACCGCCGGGTTCGGGACAGGGTGGTCCGTCCGGGGCTCTCCCGGTCACCGTGCGCACTGCGACATCCGCGCACGCACACCGTTCGGCGCAGCCGAACGACCGTACGACCCGAACAACACACCGTCTGCACCGTTGGGCGCGGCCCCGGTGCGCGGATCGCGCCGGACCGGCCGCTCGCCGCACACCCGGCGAGCCCCGTCGGTGTCCGAGTCACGGATCGGTTACGGTCCCTCTCGGCTGGTCGACGAGATGTCGGCTGGTGCGCCTGGTCGGTCGCCTGCTCCCCGCTGGCCGACACTCCCCCTGGCGCCCACCCAGCACGCAGCGGGGCGGAGCCGTGTCCGGTCACGAGGACCGGGGCGGGTTCGAGGCGGCGAGGACCCCCGAATGACCACTGCACTCACCCCGGAACTCCATACACCCGAGAGCGATGTCCCCCGGCGTCGTCGGGACCGTGACGCCGGCGCGGGCATCTCCGCCGCCGAGCTGCTCGCCCGCTACTCCGAGGCCGGGTTCGACACCCCCGCGACCGGCGGCCGTCGCGCCCGCCGTGCCGACGCCCCCGGCCCGGACCTGGAGCGCATCGGCACCCCCGCGACCGGTCTGCCCGCCGCGTCCGGCAGCGACACCGTCATCACCCGCGACGCGCCGGACACCCCCGCCGGCGTCACCTCGCGGACCGCGGTCGGCCTGCTCCGCGGCACCTCGGACACCGGGCCGCTCGGGCGCAACCCGCGCGCCGTCGTCGCGACCATGTCGGCGACGCTCGTCGGCGCCACCGCGGTCATGGGCGTCGTGTCGACCCTCAGCTCGCCGGAGCAGTCCCCCGAGACCTCCGCGGACATGGACCTCACCGGCGCGGCCAACGAGGCCACGATGAAGCTGTCGATCCCGGCCGCGGGCTCCGAGCACGGCGGCACCGGCACCAGCGACGCCGCGTCCACCTTGACCAGCGGGTTCGAGCACGTCACCGCCTCGGTCCCACAGGCCTTCGAGAAGGCCGACGCGGCCCGCATCGCCGCCGTCGCCCAGAAGGAGGCCGCGGCGAAGGCGGCCGAGGCCCGGGCGAAGGCCGCCGCGGCGTCGGCCCGGCACGGCGGGGACGACGACGGCGACGGTGGCGGCGTGATCGGCGACATCGTCGGCGGCCTGACCGGCGGCTCCGCCGAGGGCGCCCAGGCGCTCGCGCAGGCCAAGCAGCAGCTCGGCAAGCCCTACAAGTGGGGCGCCACCGGCCCGAGCGCGTTCGACTGCTCCGGCCTGATGGTGTGGGCGTTCGAGCAGATCGGCATCGACCTGCCGCGCACCTCCAGCGCGCAGTCGCAGATGGACGGCACCCCGGTCTCCAAGAGCCAGCTCAAGCCCGGCGACCTGGTGTTCTTCTACTCGCCGGTGAGCCACGTCGGCATCTACGCCGGCAACGGCAAGGTCCTCCACGCCTCCACCAGCGGCGAGCCGGTCAAGTACTCCGACATCGACTCGATGCCGTTCCACAACGCCGTCCGGGTCTGACCCCCGCCGCACCCTGCCTTCGAGGCCGCCCCCCTGGGGAGGGGTGCGGCCTCGACGCACGTCCGGACCCGTTCGCCTCGCAGCCCAGGGCCCGCCCGGCGCCCCGCAGCCCGCACGCAGACCCGCAGCCCGCGCGGTGATCCGTCAGACGCGCGGTGATCCGCCCGGCGCGCGCGTCTGAACGCACGCGAACAACGGATCACCGAGCGAGCTGCGGATCATGGCGGACCGCGGGCAGCACCGGCGGGTGGCTCCCCGTGGGAGGGCAGCGATTACAGCGAGCGGAGCCGTTCCGCGACGGCCTCGGGCAGCACGTCGGAGATGAACGCGCCAGCGCCGGACTCGGACCCGGCCAGGTACTTGATCTTCCCGGGGGCCCGGCGGATCGAGTGCAGCCGCAGGTGCAGCCGGGCGTCGGAGCGACCGTCGGACTCCAGCACCGGTGCCTGGTTCCAGCCCGCGACGTAGGGCAGCTCGTCGTCGTAGAGGGCGTCGAGGCGGCGCAGCACGTCCAGGTAGAGGGTCGCGAACTCGGCGCGCTGGGCCTCGTCGAAGGCGGGCAGGTCCGGGGTGGGCCGGTGCGGGTACAGGTGCACCTCGACCGGCCAGCGCGCCGCCTGCGGCACGAACGCCGTCCAGTGCTCCCCGGCCACGACGACGCGCTCCCCCGCCCGCTCGGCGGCCAGCTGCGTGTCGAACAGGTTCTCCCCCGTGGCCTCGCGGTGCACGGCGACGTGGGCCAGCATCCGCTGCGGGAACGGCGGGACGTAGGGGTAGGCGTAGATCTGTCCGTGCGGGTGGGACAGCGTCACGCCGATCTCGGCGCCCCGGTTCTCGAACGGGAAGACGTAGCGGACCCCCGGCCGGGCACCCAGCTCGGCGGTCCGGTCGGCCCACGCCTCCAGGACCAGGCGCGCCCGGTCGGGGGTGAGCCGGGAGAACGGGGTGTCGTGGTCGTCGGTGAAGCAGACGACCTCGCACCGCCCCGACGCCGCCTGCGGCACCGGGCCCGGTTCGGGCAGCGGGGCGCCGGGTGCGGACCCGAACGACGGGAAGCGGTTCTCGAACGCGACGACGCCGTACTCCGGGCTCGGCACCTCGGTGTGGCGACCGTCGCGGCTGGGGCACAGCGGGCACTGGTCGGCCGGCGGCTTGTAGGTGCGGTCCTGCCGGTGCGCGGCGATCGTCACCCACTCCCCGGCCAGCGCGTCGTAGCGCAGCTGCGAGGCGGGCACCACCCGCGGGAGGTCGCGGGCGTCGACCAGGTCGGCCGGGTCCCGGGGAGCGTGGTCGGGGCCGTCGAACCAGAGGATCTCCCGGCCGTCGGCCATCCGGGTGGCCAGCTTCTGCACCTTCTGCACGTACGTCACCTTCCGGTCCGGGCAATGATCACGTGGTCGACCTCGCCCTCGAGGACCGCACGGTCGGCGTCGGCCAGACCGCTGTCGGTCACGAGCACGTCGGCCTCGGACAGCTCGGCGATCGTCGAGATCCCGACGGTGCCCCACTTGGTGTGGTCGGCGACGACCACCAGCCTGCTGCCGGACTCGATCAGGGCGCGGTTGGTGTCGCGCTCGGTGAGGTTCGGGGTGGAGAAGCCCGCCGCGGCGCTCATCCCGTGCACCCCGAGGAACACCGTCTCCAGGTTCAGCGAGCGCAGCGCGGCGATCGCGACCGGGCCGACCAGCACCTCCGACGGCGTCCGCACACCTCCGGTCAGGATCACCGTGGTCCCGCGGGAGTCGGCGCCGCCGGTGTGCAGCGCGTCCGCGACGGCGACGGAGTTGGTCACGACCGTCAGCCGCGGCACGGCTGCGAGCAGCCGGGCGAGCCGCCAGGTCGTCGTACCCGCGGACAGCCCGATCGCGGCACCGGGGGTCACCAGCTCGGCGGCCGCGGCGGCGATGGCGTCCTTCTCCTCCAGCTCGCACACCGACTTGGCGGCGAACCCGGGCTCGGACGTGGTGTGCTCGCCGACGGCCGTCGCGCCGCCGTGCACCTTGTCCACCAGGCGGCGCCGGGCCAGCACGTCGAGATCGCGGCGCACGGTCATCTCCGACACACCGAGGTGGTCGGCGAGCTCGGACACCCGCACCGCGCCGCGGGTGCGGACCTGCTCCACGATCACCTCGCGCCGCTGCTCGGCGAGCAGGCTCATCGTGTCCGGGCCGGACACCGTCGGGGCTTCACCCGCACAGAATGCAACACAACCGAACGTGCGGCAAGGGTCGACCGAGCGTATCGATCGGCCACCCGAGGGGCATCCAGGTCACCGACCGGTCTCGAAATCGAGCGAAAGTGTTCACTTCTGATCGAGTCCGGTCTAGCTTGTGCGTTGGTCCGCGCAACGCGCCGTGGTGCACCACCGGCCGGCGGACCGGCAGCACACGCACTCGACGGCGAGGAGCTATCCGAGATGGAGCATCACGAGACGGCCCGGCGGGCCCCGGGGACGTCCCGGGAGGGCACGGCATGACCGCCCAGGAGGTCCTGCGCCTCAACCCCAACCTGGTCGACTACCTGCTGGTGGCCTTCTACTTCGTGCTGGTGCTCGGCATCGGCTTCGCGGCACGCCGCTCGGTCTCCTCCAGCCTCGACTTCCTGTTGTCCGGCCGGTCGATGCCGGCCTGGATCACCGGCCTGGCGTTCATCTCGGCGAACCTCGGCGCGATCGAGCTGATCGGCATGGTCGCCAACGGGGCCCAGTTCGGCATCCCGACGGTGCACTACTACTGGCTGGGCGCGATCCCGGCGATGGTGTTCCTGGGCATCGTGATGATGCCGTTCTACTACGGCTCCAAGGCCCGCAGCGTGCCGGAGTTCCTGCTCAAGCGGTTCAACAAGACCACCCAGCGGGTGCAGGCGGTGATCTTCGCGGTCGCCTCGATCCTGATCGCCGGGGTCAACCTGTTCTCCCTGGGCCTGGTCCTGGAGGCGCTGCTCGGCTGGTCGCTGTACCTGGCGATCCCGGTCGCGGCCGTCGTCGTCCTGGGCTACATCTCCCTCGGCGGGCTGTCCGCCGCGATCTACACCGAGGTCCTGCAGTTCTTCGTGATCCTTGCGCTGCTGATCCCGCTGACCGTCGCCGGGCTCAACCGGGTCGGCGGCTGGGACGGCCTGACCCGCGCGGTCACCGAGGGCCCGAGCGGCGGTGCGGACCTCAACGCCTGGCCCGGCACCCCGCTCACCGAGATCGCCAACCCGTTCCTGTCCGTGCTGGGCATCGTGTTCGGCCTCGGGTTCGTCCTGTCCTTCGGCTACTGGACGACGAACTTCGCCGAGGTCCAGCGCGCCCTGTCGGCCAAGTCGATGTCGGCCGCCCGGCGCACCCCGATCATCGGTGCGTTCCCGAAGGCGCTGGTCGTGCTGGTCATCGTGACCCCGGGCATGATCGCCGGGATCCTGGTCCCGCAGATCGCCGCGGTGAAGTCCGGCGGCGGCGACGCCGTCGAGGGCATCACCTACAACAACGCGCTGTCGCTGCTGATGAAGGAGGTCCTGCCCAACGGGATCCTCGGCGTCGCGATCGCCGGCCTGCTGGCCGCGTTCATGGCGGGCATGGCGGCGAACATCAGCTCGTTCAACACGGTGTTCACCTACGACATCTGGCAGGACTGGGTGCGCCCGGGCCGCGCCGACCGCTACTACCTCGGCGTCGGCCGGCTGGTCACGATCGTCGGCTGCGTGCTCGCGATCGGCACCGCGTTCATCGCCTCGGGCTCGGCGAACCTGATGGACTACATCCAGTCGCTGTTCAGCTTCTTCAACGCACCGCTGTTCGCGATCTTCATCCTGGGTCTGTTCTGGAAGCGGATGACCGGGCCGTCGGCCTGGATCGGCCTGCTCTCCGGTACCGCTGCGGCGGTGCTCGTCGACATCCTGGTGCGCACCGAGGTCTGGACGATGTCCAGCCAGGCGGGCAGCTTCGTCGGCGCCATCGCGGCGTTCGTCGTCGGTGTCGGCGTGGCCGCGGGGGTCTCGCTGGTGACCACCCCGAAGCCGGACGCCGAGCTGGTCGGCCTGACCTGGAGCCTCACGCCCAAGGAGGCCCGCACCCATTCCACCGACGGCGACGACGCGGGCTGGTACCGCAGCCCGGGTGTGCTCGGCGCGCTGGTGCTCGCGATGACCGTCGTCCTCTACATCGCGTTCGACTGAGCGGAGACCTGCGATGAGCTCGAAGAGTGCAGACCACACCCCCGGCGACCGCGCCGGGACCGACGCCCCGGTCTCGACGACCGCGGCCAACCTGTTCGACCTGCGGACGGTGATCGCCCTGCTGTTCGGGGTCTACGGCATCGTGCTGACGATCATGGGCACCGTGTCCGGGAACGACCCGGAGAACCTCGCCAAGACCGGCGGTACGAACCTCAACCTGGACACCGGCATCGGCATGCTGGTGATCGGGGCGTTGTTCCTGCTGTGGGTGTACCTGCGGCCGCTGAAGCTGGCCCCGCCGGCGGCCGACGAGCAGGACTGACCCGGACCACGCCGGCCGGGAGTGCCCTCAGCGCTCGCGGCCGGCGGGGTTCGGGTAGACCGGGTTGAACGCCGCGAGGGTGTAGTCGTCGATCCGGCGCACCACGCGGGTCAGGCCGGAACGCAGGACGCGGAGTGTGTCGATCATGGATGGGATTCCCTTCGGTGTCGGCGGCAGAACCGCCAGCTGTGGACGAGGGAGCCCGCCGGGTGAGGCGGGCGGCCTCGTCACCGGACCCTTCCAGGATGCACTGAATCGATCCCGACGCGCCGCCGATCGCGAGCGCGGTCACGATGTGAGGCCGGTCGCGGCGTGCGGGTGATCGCCCGCGACGGCGCGCACGAGATCGAGATCGCGCGGTCGCGCTTCCGCTGCACCGTCGCCCGCGTCACCGACGTCGCAGCGGCCCAGGCCGTGATCGACCGCGTCCGCCGGGCCGGGCCGGACGCCACCCACCACTGCACCGCGCTGCGCATCGGCGACCCCGCCACCGGGGACCTCACCGCCCGCAGCAGCGACGACGGGGAGCCGTCGGGCACCGCGGGCGTGCCGATGCTGGAGGTGCTCACCCGCCGGGGGCTGACCGACGTCGTCGCCGTCGTCTCGCGCTGGTTCGGCGGGACGAAGCTCGGCGCGGGCGGGCTGGTCCGCGCCTACTCCGGCGCGCTGACCGCCACCCTGGACGCGGTGGGCGAGCTGCGCCGGGTCCGGCACCGCGAGCTGCTGCTCGCCGTCGGCCACGACCGTGCCGGGCGCCTGGAGCACGACCTGCACCACTCCCCGTACCGGCTGTGCGACGTCACGCACGGCGCGGACGTCACGCTGACCGTGGCCGTCGCCGAGACCGACACCGGTGCCTTCGCCGACTGGCTCGCCGAGCACACCGGCGGCGACGTCGAGGCGCTCGACGCCGGCCCGCGCGACCTCTACCTACCCTGAGCGCGTGCACATCCGCGCCGCAACCGCCGACGACCTCCCCGCCGTCCTCGACGTGCTCCGCCCGATCTTCGCCGACGGCCGGACCTACACCGTCCCGCCCGACGCCGACGACGCCTGGATCACCCGCATGTGGATGCTCCCGCCGCCGGCACGGGTCGTCGTGGCGGTCCGGGACGGGAGGGTCGTGGGCACCGCCAAGACCGGGCCCAACCAGCCGGGGCCGGGCTCGCACGTCGCGACCGCGAGCTTCGCCGTCGACGCCGGCGAGGCCGGGCGCGGCACCGGGCGCGCGCTCGGCGAGCACGTGCTGGCCCTCGCCCGCGCGGACGGGTACGCCGCGATGCAGTTCAACGCCGTCGTTGCGACCAACACCCGCGCGGTCGCGCTGTGGCACTCGCTCGGCTTCGCCACGGTCGGCACGGTGCCCGACGCGTTCGCCCTGCCCGACGGCACGACCACCGGCCTGCACGTGATGCACCGCTACCTGTGACCCGCACGGTCTGCATCGTTGCACCTCTGTACCTGCAGAGTTAGTCGTGCCTACACTGCGTCTTCGCCAGACCTCATCACTGCACGGGGGCGCACATGACGAGCACGGACACGGCCGCACCGGTCAGCGTGGAGCAGCTGCGCCGACGCGGGTGGCGCGGCAGGCTCGCCGTCCTCGGGCCCGCGTTCGTCGCCGCCGTCGCCTACGTCGACCCGGGCAACTTCGCGACGAACTTCTCCGCCGGCGCCGGCTACGGCTACCTGCTGGTCTGGGTGATCGTCGTCGCCAACCTGATGGCGATGCTCATCCAGTCGCTCTCGGCCAAGCTCGGGCTCGCGACCGGCAAGAACCTCCCCGAGCTGTGCCGCGAGCACCTCACCCCGTGGCGGAACCGGTTCATGTGGGCCCAGGCCGAGCTCGTCGCGATCGCGACCGACCTGGCCGAGGTGATCGGCGGCGCCGTCGCACTGCACCTGCTGTTCGGCATCCCGCTGTTCACCGGCGGGGTGATCACCGGCGTGATCGCGTTCGTGCTGCTGGGACTGCAGTCGCGCGGGCACCGGCCGTTCGAACGGGCGATCGTCTTCCTGCTCGCGATCATCCTGGTCGGGCTGGTCTCCACCGTGGCGCGCACCGACGTGGACGGTCCCGCGCTCGCGGCGGGCCTGGTCCCGGGCTTCGACGGCGTCGGGTCGCTGGTACTGGCCACCGGCATCCTCGGCGCGACCGTGATGCCGCACGTGATCTACCCGCACTCGGCGCTGACCCAGGGCCGCCTGGTCGCCCGTGGCCCGGAGGACACCCGGTTCCTGCTGCGGGTCGGGCGCACCGACATCGCGCTCGGGATGGGCGTGGCCGGGCTGGTCAACCTGTCGATGCTGGTCGTCGCGGCCGCCCTGTTCGCCGGCACCGACGTGCCCGGCACCGACACCCTGGAGGGCATCTTCGCCGGGCTGGGCAGCGAGCTCGACGCCGTCGCCGCGTACGGGTTCGCGATCGCACTGCTCGCCTCGGGGTTCGCGTCCTCGGGCGTCGGGACCTACGCCGGGCAGGTCATCATGGCCGGGTTCCTGCGCCGCCGGATCCCGCTGCTGCTGCGCAGGCTGCTGACCCTCGCCCCCGCTCTGGTCGTGCTGGGCATCGGGATCGACCCGACGCAGGCGCTGGTGCTCTCCCAGGTCGTGCTGTCGTTCGGGATCCCGTTCGCGCTGGTCCCGCTGGTGTGGCTGACCGCGCGCCGCGAGGTGATGGGCGACATGGTCAACCACCGCGTCACCACGGCCGCGGCGGTCGTCGTCGCCGCGGTCGTGGTGGGGCTGAACGCCTTCCTGATCTGGGAGGCGTTCGTCGCCTGACCGCCCGCCGTCTCGGCCGGGCGGCCGTCGTCAGCCCCCGACGTGGCGCTCGATGAAGTCGATCATCGCATCGTGCGCCTGCGGCGTCGTGCGTTCCAGACTCACGTCGTGCCCGCCACCGGGCAGGACGACCGCCTCCGACACCGCACGGGGGCCGAGGTAGCGCGCCTCCTGGGCCGCCAGGGCCTCGGCCGAGGAACAGTCCGAGGCACCGACGGAGCAGAAGATGCTGTCCTGGTCGCCGTTGACGGTCAGCACCGGCACGTCGATCGACCTCGACTCCGGCCTGGCCAGGTACGTCGCCGCGGTGGCCAGCTCGATGTCGTTGCCGGTTCCCTTCAGCTCCTCGTCGAGCTCGATCACCGCGGGGTCGGCGTTCTCCACCCGGTAGAAGACCGAGCGGGTACCGGGCCGGGTGGTCATGTAGGTCGGGTCGAGCCCCGCGTCGTGGTACTTCGGGTCGAGGGCGACCGGGATGCTGTTGGCGGCGACGTCCTTCGCGAGGGTGACCGCGTTGAGCTGGTGCCCGGCACCGGTGACGATCAGCGCGTCGACGTCCTGGTACCGCCCGGCCTCGAGGTAGGCGGTCACCGAGCCGTAGCTGTGCCCGACGAGCACGATGTGCTCGAACGCCCGCCCGAGCTCGCCCGCCCGGGCGGCCCGGACGACCTGGTGCACCGCGTCGGCGTGGTTGTCGTAGGTCAGCGTGGCGCCGAGCGGGTGGAACGAGTCACCGGTGCCGATCCGGTCGATGTTCAGGGTGGCGATGCCCGCGGCGGTGGAGCGGTCGACGTAGGAGTACGTCTCCGGCTGGTACGGCAGGTCCCAGTAGTACCGCCCGTAGGTGTAGCCGTGCACCAGGACCTGCAGCACCGAGGCACCGGCCGGGGCGCACAGGGTGCCGGCGATGTCCCCCGCTCCGCCCACGACCCGGACCGGCACCCGGACCTCGCGGCAGTCCGTGGCCGGGGCCGCGAGGGCGGGGACGACGCCCACTGTGGTGGCGATCATCGCGGTCGCCACCGCCAGAACGGCAGCTCGCAGCGGGCGCGCGAGGGGGAGGGACATCGTGTCTCCGTTCGACGGTGAACGCTCAGGGACACCTTCTTAACGAAGATTTGAAACGATCGGTGCGGCACCCGATGGAGTGGCGTGACCCCCTAGCGACCGCGCCAGACCGGGTCGCGCTTCTCGGCGAACGCCGTGGCGCCCTCGCGGGCGTCCTCCGAGGTCAGCACGGGGCGGACGATCGCGTCGTGGCGCTCCCAGCGGTCGGCGCCCCAGTCCGGGCTCTCCCGCACGATCCGCTTCGACGCGGCGACGCCGAGCGGCCCGTTCACCGCGATCCGCGCGGCCAGCGCCAGCGCCGCCTCGAGCGCGGTGCCGTCGTCGACAACGGAGTTGACCAGGCCGGCGGCCTCGGCCCGCGCGGCGTCGATCGGGTCCCCGGTCAGCAGCATCTCCAGCGCCAGTGCCCGGGGCACCCGGTTCGCCAGCTCCAGCGCCCCGCCCGCGGCGGCGACCAGGGACCGCTTGACCTCCGGCACCCCGAAACGGGCGCCCCGCCCGGCGACGACGAGGTCGCAGGCCAGCATGATCTCGAACCCGCCGGCCAGGGCCCAGCCCTCGACGGCGGCGATCATCGGGGTGACCGGCGGGGCCTGGGTGATCCCGCAGAGGCCGCGCCCGGGCACCGACGGCCGCTCGCCGCGCAGGAACGCCTTGAGGTCCATCCCGGCCGAGAAGACCCCGCCCGCCCCGGTCAGCACGCCGACCCGCAGGTCGGGGTCGGCGTCGAGCTCGTCGACGGCCGCGGCGACGGTCCGCGCGACGCTCTCGTTGAGGGCGTTCTTGGCGTGCGGGCGGTTGATCGTGATCAGCAGGACGCCGTCCCGCCGCTCGACCAGCACGTCCTCGTCGGACGCGGCCGTCCCGGAAGGAGTCAGTTCTGACTGCTCTGTCATGGGCCCACCCTAGATCGCGGGCGCCACCACCGGAACCGAGTGCTCCCAGTCCGCGAGCAGGGTCCGCAGCGCGGTCACCAGCGCCAGCGGCTGGTCGATCATCACGTGGTGCCCGGCACCGGGGATCTCGACGACCAGCGCGGCCCGGCCCATCCGGTCGACGGCCATCTCCCCCATGTCGGCCGGGACCAGGCCGTGCTCGGCGCGGAACAGCGCGATCCGGCAGCCCGGCCGGCCCAGGTCGCCGGGGGTCAGCGCGATCCCGCCGAAGATGCGCGGGTCGAACTTCCAGCTCCAGCCGCCGTCGACGGCGCGCACGCTGCGTTCGGCGATGTGCCGGTGCACGTAGGGCAGGTCACCGGGCTGGCCGGGGATGGTGCGGAACCGCGCGACCAGCGCGTCGCGGTCGGGGTGCACCTTCACCGGACCGAACGCCCGCTGTTCCCGTGCCGCCAGCTCCTCCGGCGACCGGTCCCGGATCGGGGAGTCGACGGCGACGGACCCGGCCAGCTCCTCGCCGTAGCGCAGTGCCGCGGTGAGCGTGACGTACCCGCCCATGCTGTGCCCGATCAGCGTCGGACGCGGGCCGAGGCCGGCGGCGTCGATCACGGCACGCAGCTCGGCGGCCCAGCGGTCCAGGTCGTAGGACGGTGCGCGCCCGGAGTCACCGTGCCCGGACAGGTCGACCGCCACCACCCGGCGGGTGCCCTCGGTCAGCAGCGGAGCGATGTGGTCCCACCAGTGCAGGTGTGCCGCGCCGCCGTGCACGAGCAGCACGCCGGGCCCGCCCGGGGTGCCCCAGCTGCGGAAACGGATCTCGACGCCGTCGCTCTCGGTGCGCCCGGGCTCGCCCGGATCGGCGAGTGCGTCGGTGAACCACGTGGGCGGAGCGGTGGACACGCTGGGACCTCGGATCGTGGTGCGGGGACGGCCGTGGAGAACCTACCTCCCCGCGGCCCCGACGACGTCCGGCAGCGCGGCGGCGACCAGGGGTGGCGTCTTGTTGACACGTTTTCTACGATGACGGTGTGTCTCACAACGAGGTGGAGCCCGCCGGCCGCGTCCGGACGGTGCGCAGCCGGGACGACCTGGACCTGGTCGTGGAGGAACGGGGCGACCCGTCGCACCCGACGGTCGTCGCCGTGCACGGTTATCCCGACGACCGGCACGTGTGGGACCGCGTGGCCGCGGACCTCGCCGCGGACCACCACGTCGTCACCTACGACGTGCGCGGCCACGGTGGCTCCGCCGCCCCCGGAGCCCCGGCCGGCTACGACCTGGAGCTGCTCGCCGCGGACCTGCGCACGGTCGCCGACGCCCTCTCCCCCGACTCCCCGGTGCACCTGCTCGCGCACGACTGGGGCGCGATCCAGACCTGGCACGCCGTGACGCGCGAGGACGGCGCCCCCTCGGCGATGGACGGCCGGGTCGCGTCGTTCACCTCGGTCTCCGGCCCGTGCCTGGACCACGTGGGGCTGTTCCTGCGCCGCCGCGGCCTGCGCGACCTGCGGCCGGTCCTCATCCAGGCGCTGCACTCCTGGTACACCCTGGCGTTCCGGATGCCGGTGCTGCCCGAGCTGATGGTCCGCAGCGGGCTGCTCGGCGCGATGGTGGCGCGGACCGAGCGGATCCCGCGGCCCTCGGTGCGCGACGCGGTCAACGGCCTGGAGCTCTACCGGCGGAACCTGCCCCGGCGGCTCGGACGCCCCCGGCCGCGCCGCACCGACGTCCCGGTGCAGATCCTGGCCCCGCTCGGCGACGCCTACGTCACCCCCGCGATGGCGACGAGCGCCGCCGCGTACGCCCCCGACCTGCGGGTCCGGTACCTGCCCGGCGGGCACTGGATCGTCCGCAAGCGGGCGGGTGTCGTCGCGCGCTGCGTCCGCGAGCTCGTCGCCGAGCGCTCCGGCGGCACCACCGCGCCCGCGCTGGAGCGGGCGGCGGCCCGGGGCGCCGCCCTGGTCCGCAGCGGGGGGCGGCCGGGCCGGGCGTCGCGCTGGGATGGCTCGCTCGCCGTCGTCACCGGGGCCGGCAGCGGGATCGGCCGCGAGATCGCCCGCCGGCTCGCCGACCTGGGGGGACGGGTCGTCGTCGCCGACGTCTCGGAGGCCGGCGCCGCGGAGACCGTCGACCTGGTGACCCGGCGGCACGGGCCAGGGCGTGCGGTGGCCGCGGTCGTCGACGTCGCCGACGAGGCCGCCGTCGCCGCGCTCGCCGAGCGGGTCGCCGCCGAGCACGGGGTGCCCGACCTCGTCGTGAACAACGCCGGGATCGCCGTCGCCGGGTCGTTCGCCGACACGACGACGCAGGAGTGGCAGCGGATCGTCGACGTGAACCTGTGGGGCGTCGTGCACGGCTGCCGGCACTTCGGCGCGCTGCTCGCCGCGCACGGCGAGGGCGGCACGATCGTCAACACCGCGTCGGCGGCGGCCTACCTGCCGTCGCGCTCGCTGCCGGCCTACGCCACGACCAAGGCGGCGGTGCTCATGCTGTCGCAGTGCCTGCGCGCCGAGCTGGCGGGCGCCGGGGTCGGGGTCACCGCGCTGTGCCCCGGGTTCGTCGACACCCCGATCACCGGTGCCACCCGCTTCGCCGGCACCGACGACGCCACGCAGGCCGTCCGCCGTCGCGACGTCGCGGCGGCCTACGCCCGACGCGGGTACACCCCGCAGCGCGTCGCCGCCCGGCTGGTCCGCGCCGTCGAGCGGGACCTGCCGATCGCCCCGGTCACCGCCGAGGCGCACGTCGGGCTGCTCGCCTCCCGGCTGTCCCCCGCACTCGTCCGCGCACTCGCCCGGGTCGACGGGACCCGCTGAGCCTCCCAGGAGCATCGCCATGACCGACCCGACCGAGGACCGGATCGCGCTGCAGGCCCGCGACGTCCGGTTCGACTTCAGCACCCTGCGGACCGACTGGATCCCCGGCGAGCCGTTCGCCTCGCACCTGATCGACGTGCTGCACCTGCTGCTGCCCGAGGGGGAGCGCTGGTTCGTGGAGGTCTTCTCCCGCGCGCTGCCGATGGTCCGTGACGAGGCGCTGGCCGAGGACGTGCGCGGGTTCATCGGCCAGGAGGCCGTGCACGCGACCTCGCACCAGGGGGCGCTGGACCACCTCGTCGAGGCGGGCGTGGACGTGACCCGCTTCGTCGAGCAGGTCGAGTGGATCTTCACGGAGCTGCTCGGCGACCGCGGCCTCAGCGGCGACGCGGCCCGGGAGTGGCTGGTGGAGCGGGTCGGGCTGATCGCGGCGATCGAGCACTTCACCGCCGTCCTCGGCTCGTGGATCCTCGACGCCGACGCTCTCGACGCGGCCGGGGCCGACCCGCACATGCTGGACATGCTGCGCTGGCACGGCGCCGAGGAGGTCGAGCACCGCAGCGTCGCGCACGACCTCTACACCCACCTCGACGGGCGGTGGCTGCGCCGGATCCGGGCGATGGCGGTGGCCGGCCCGGCGCTGGCGAAGCTGTGGGCCGACGGCACCCGGCACCTGTGCGCCCGCGACCCGCACCTGCGCGGGACACCGCAGCGCCGGGCCCGGCTGCGCGACTACCTGCGGGACTCCCGGCGTGGGCTGGTGCCCGGCCCGTGGCTGTTCGCCCGCGCCGTGCTGACCTATCTGAGCCCGCGGTTCCACCCCGCCGCACACGGCGACACCGACGCGGCGGTGGCCTACCTCGCGGTCTCCCCCGCCGCCCGTGCCGCCGAGGCGGGGCACGCCGACCCGGCCGGGGGGTCCGCGGCATGAGGACCGCGCTGCTGTCCGGCGCGGGCTCGGCCGCGCCGCCGCCGCACCCGAACCGCGGGGCGACCGCGTTGTCGGTGCTCACCGCGGTGACCCAGACCCTGGCGACGGCCGGTGGCCGGCGCCGTCGCCCGGTCACCCCGGTGGACCGCACCGTGGTCGTCGAGGTGCACGCCGTGCGCCGCCCCTGCCCCGACGTCGCCGAGGTCGACCTCGTCCCGGCCGGCACCGCGCCGCTGCCGGGCTGGCGGCCCGGCGCCCACGTCGACGTCGAGCTGCCCTCGGGGTTGCTGCGGGAGTACTCGCTGTGCGGCGACCCGGGCGACCGGTCGGTGTACCGGATCGCGGTGCGGCGGGTGCCCGGGGGCTCCGGCTCGCACGAGGTGCACGACCTGCGCCCCGGGGTGCGGCTGCGGCTGCACGGCCCGCGCAACGCGTTCCCCCTGGCCGCGGCGCCGTCGTACCTGTTCGTCGCCGGTGGCATCGGGATCACCCCGATCGCGCCGATGGTCCGGGCCGCGCACGCCGCGGGGGTGGGGTGGCGGCTGGTGCACACCGGCCGGGACCGGGCGTCGATGCCGCTGTCCGACGCCCTCGCCGCGCTCGCCCCGGATCGTGTGGTCCGCCGCCCCGACGACGTCGCGGGTGTCCCGACGGCGGCCGAGCTGCTGGCCGGGACCGACCCCGACGCCGCCGTCTACTGCTGCGGCCCGCCGCCGATGATCGAGGCGCTGCGCCGGGCGCTGCCCGCCGGGCAGCGGTTCCACTCCGAGCGGTTCTCCCCGCCCCCGATCCGCGGCGGCCGCCCGTTCACCGTCCGGATCGTCGGCGGCCCGGACGTCGCGGTCCCGGCCGACCGGACCGCGCTGGACGCCGTCCGCGCGCTGCGCCCGGACGTGCCCTACTCCTGCCGGCAGGGATTCTGCGGGACCTGCCACGTCCGGCTGGTGGAGGGCACGACCGTGGGCGACCCGGCCGGGCCGGGCCTGACCGCGCTGTGCGTCGGGCGGGCCACGGACGGGACGATCGTCGTCGACCTCGGGCGCTGAGGTATGGGGTCCGTACCCTCGTCGGTGATGACCTCACCCGCACGTCCACCCCGGCGCATGACGCCCGAGGCCCGCCGCGCGCAGCTGGTGTCGGCCGCGCTCGACCTCTACGGCGCCCGCTCGCCGGAGGAGGTGGCCGTCGAGGACGTCACCCGGGCCGCGGACGTGTCCCGGGCGCTGTTCTACCGGTACTTCTCCGGGATGGAGGAGCTGCACGTCGCGGCGCTGGGCAGTGTCGCCGAGGAGCTCATCGACCGGGTCGCGCTGCCCACCGACGGTCCGCTGGACTCCCAGCTCGCCGACGCGCTGGACGTGTTCCTCGACGTCGTCGGCCGGCACTCGCGGGCCTACGTCGCGCTGCTGCGCAGCGGCTCGGTCGTCTCCACCGGGGAGACCGACGCGATGGTCGACGGCGTGCGCGACCACATCGTGGACCTGCTGTGCGTGCGCGGCGGTGTGCCCGACCCGACGCCGCTGCAGCTGATGACGCTGCGCGGCTGGGTCGCGCTGGTCGAGGGCTCGGTGCTGGTGTGGCTGGAGGCGGGCCGGGTGCCGGCCCGCGCCGAGCTGCGGGACTGGCTGGTGGAGCAGCTGTTCGCGATGCTCGGGGTGACCGTGGCCCGCGACCCCGACGCTCAGTTCTCCACGACGCCGAGCGCGTTGGGCACCAGCCGGTAGGCGTCCTCGGACGGGCTGTTCACGACCTGGCCGCGGAACACCATCGTCGAGGAACCGCCCCCGTCGAGGTTGACGCCGTCGACGGCGCCCGCCCGGCGCAGCTGCTCGGCGGTCTCGGCCAGGGTGATGCCGACCGAGGTCGACTCGCGGCCGTCGGCGGTGAGCAGGATCAGCCGTCCCTGCGCGGTGAGGCCCGCGGCGCTGCGCGGGTCGCGGGAGCGGGCGTCCAACCCGGCGACGGGCGCACCGTCGCGCAGGATCGGCGACGCCCCGACCGCGGTCCGCGGCGGCGTCCCCGACGCGGCGGTGAGCGCGTACCGGACGGTGACCCGGTCGCCGACGGCGAGCCGTCGCAGCGCGGCGGCACCCTGGTCGCGGCCGGCGAGGACCTGGTCCCCCGCCGGGATCGCTCCCCCGCCGGGCGGGCGGACCGCGGTGACCGCGCCGTCGCGGACGACGACCTCGACCCGGTCCGGTGCGCACGGCGCGTTCCGGTCGGTGTCGCTGCCGCACAGCGTGGCGGCCCGATCACCCGCCCAGTCGGAGGTGAACAGCCCGATCCCGCCGACGGGCACGGCGTAGGCGTTGAGGGTGTCGATCCGGAGGCGGCCCTGCGGGCCGGTCGCGGAGGCGTCGAGGGTGAGCCGGTCCAGGCGCGGGGTGCCGTCGTCGTCGACGGCGAGCACGTCGCCCTGCTCGGCGCCGGGGACGCCCGGGGCGAGCCGCCGCCCCGGTGGGACGGCGGAGGTCAGCGCGCGGCCGTCGCGGACCGAGGGCCCGGCGGGGGCGTTGCTGCGCCCCAGGTCGAAGAAGTCACCGTTGATCGCGGCGGCCGCCCCGCCACGCTGCGCGTGCGCGGGAACCGAGGACCGCTCGCCGACCGTCGCACCGGTGAGCAGGGTGGCGCGCAGCTCGGCCCGGTTCAGGTCGGCGACGACGACGTCGACGGTCACCGGCCCGGCCGGGGTGTCGACCCGCTCCTCGCGGTGGGTGATGGCGGGGGCCTGCGGGGCCGGGGCGACGGGCGCATCGGCCCCGGTGGACCCGGTGGACCCGGTGGACCCGGTGGACCCGGTGGACCCGGCCGTCACCGTGGACCCGAGCGCCCCGGTGGCCACGGTCTCCGCGGTGGACGCGGCCTCCGCAGTGGCCCCGGTGGACGCGGTCGACCCGGTGGACGCGGTCCCCACGGTGGGCCCGGGCGCCGCGGGCACGACGGCCGCGACGGGCGGCGCGACCCGGGCGGGGCCCGCGGACGCCTGCTGGGTGACCGGTACCAGCAGCCCGACCACGACCGCCGTCGCCACCGCCGCGCCCCGGCTGCCCGTCCATCCCGCCATGCCCGCACTCCCCCGATCGCCACCCGGCCGGGGCCGAGGTGACCACGCCGGTGCGGCGACGGCGCGGGGCGTCACGCGACGGTGGCGCAGGGCCACCCGGTCGGGGCCCGGTGGTGCCCGGCGGGGTGACCCCGGGCCCCGGGCCGTGCGCCCGGGGCTCCGCCGATGATCGCCGGGAGTGGAGCGCCGGAGGCAGTGCACCCGTCCGGCCGCTCCACTCCTGGCGATCACGCGAGCCGGCGCGGGGCCGGGGGTCCGGCGCGGGGTCAGCGGGTCCGGTGCGCCGCCCCGGGGTGGTCCTTCGCGAGCCGGGCGCCGTCGCCGGTGCCGTACCGCTCGCGCAGGGTGGGGCCGCCCGCGTCGGCGGGGGCGGGCATCCGGCCGCGGCGTCGCAGCTCGGGCACGACGTGGGTCACGACGTCGGCCATCGTCCCCGGGGTGACGGCGTAGGCCAGGTTGAAGCCGTCGAGGTCGGCCGCGTCGGCCCAGCGCTCCAGCTCGTCGGCGACCGTCGCCCCGGACCCGACGACGACCGGCCCGCGCCCGCCGACGGTGATGAACTCCGCGAGCTCGCCGACCGTCCAGTCGCGGTCCGGCCCGGTGAACGACGCCAGCGCCGAGCGGGTCGCGTCGGTCTGCACGTACTCGAGCTTCTGCTCCGGCGACGCCCCGGCCAGGTCGACGCCGGACCAGCCGCCGAACAGCGCCAGCGCCGCCGACGGGTCGGCCAGCTCCAGGTACTCGGCCAGGGTCGCGTGGGCGGCGTCGTCGGTCTCCCCGGCGATCGCGGTGAGCATCGCGAACACCTTCACCGAGCGGGGGTCCCGCCCGGCGCTGGCGGCCTCGGCGCGCACCGCGTCGACCGAGCGGCGGACCACCGCGGGCGACGGGCCGGACACGAACACGGCCTCGGCGTGGGTGCCGGCGAACCGGGCGCCGCGCGGCGACGCGCCCGCCTGGAAGATCACCGGGGTGCGCTGCGGGGACGGCTCGGACAGGAACGGGCCGGGCACGTCGAACCAGCGGCCGTGGTGGGCGATGTCGTGCACCCGGTCCGGCTCGGTGAACACGCCGCGGTCGCGGTCGCGGACCACGGCGTCGGTGTCCCAGGAGCCCTCCCAGAGCTTGTAGCAGACCTCCAGGAACTCCTCGGCGAGCTCGTAGCGCTCGTCGTGCGGGATCTGCCCGGACCGGCCGAGGTTGCGCGCCGCGGAGTCCAGGTAGGACGTGACGACGTTCCACGCGACCCGGCCGCGGGTGAGGTGGTCGAGGGTGGTGAACCGCCGGGCCAGCGCGTAGGGGTGCTCGTAGGCGACCGAGACGGTCACCCCGAACCCGAGCCGTGAGGTCACCCCGGCCATCGCGGGGACCAGCAGCAGCGGGTCGGCGAGCGGGACCTGCGCGGCGGCGCGGACGGCCGCGTCGCGGGAGCCGCCGTAGACGTCGTAGACGCCGAGGACGTCGGCGAGGAACAGCGCGTCGAAGCCGCCGTCCTCCAGCATCCGGGCGAGCGAGGTCCAGTGGTCGAGGTCGGTGTAGCGGTGCCCCTCGTCGGACGGGTGACGCCACAGCCCCGCGGACTGGTGGCCCACGCAGGCCATGTCGAAGGCGTTGAGCAGGATGCGGCCGGTCATGCCACCACCTTCTCGCGGGCGGTGCGGAGCCCGCCGCGGTGGGTCTCGGGCAGCAGGACGGTGGAGACGATGCAGATCGCGAACAGCACCCCGAGGTAGGCCCAGATCAGCCACGGGGTCCCGCCGCCGGCGTAGAGCAGGGCGGTGGCGATCAGTGGCGTCGCCCCGGCGAGGACGGAGCCGACCTGGTAGCCCAGCGAGGCCCCGCTGTAGCGCAGCCGGGTGTCGAACAGCTCGCCGTACCAGGCGGCCTGCGGGCCGTACATGGCGTCGTGGAACAGGTTGACCAGCACGACCATCGCGACGACGACCAGCACGGTGGACCCGGTGTCGAGGAGCAGGAAGAACGCCCCGAGGAACAGCGGCGCGCCGATCGCGCCGAACAGGTAGACCGGCTTGCGGCCGACCCGGTCGGACAGGACCGCCCACAGCGGCGTGGAGAACAGCCCGATCGCCGACGCGATGATCACCGCGGTCAGGCCGGCGCTCTCGGCCGCGCCGGAGTCGCCCCGGGCGAGGTAGGTGAGGGCGAAGGTGGTCGCGAGGATGTAGAGCGCGTTCTGCGCGATCCGGCTGCCGACGGTCAGCAGCACGGTGCGCCAGTCGGTGCGCAGCACCTCCAGCACCGGACGGCGGGCCAGCGTCCCGGCGTCGCGGGCGGCGGTGAACACCGCGGGGTCGGCGAGGGTGAGCCGGATGGCCAGCCCCACGACGACGAGCACCGCGCTGAGCAGGAACGGGATCCGCCAGGCGCCGGCGAGGAACGCCTCCCTGCCCGCGATCGCCAGCACCGCAGTGTAGACGCCCGAGGCCAGCAGCATCCCGGCCGAGGAGCCGATCTGCGGGAAGCTGCCGAACAGACCGCGCCGACGCTCGGTCTCGGCGTGCTCGACGGCCATCAGCACCGCACCGGCCCACTCCGCGCCGACGGCGAGCCCCTGGGCCAGCCGCAGCACCACCAGCAGCACGGGGGCCAGCAGTCCGACGGTCGGGTAGGTCGGCAGCAGCCCGATCAGGGTCGTCGCGACGCCCATCAGCACCAGCGACCCGACCAGGACGGCGCGGCGGCCGATCCGGTCGCCCAGGTGCCCGGCGACGACGGCGCCGATCGGCCGCGCCCCGAACCCGGCGGCGTAGGTCGCGAAGGAGGCCAGCACCCCGGTGGCCGGGTCGGCGTCGGTGAAGAACAGCGGGGCGAACACCAGGGTGATCGCCGGTTATGATGGTTCTATGGTCACAGCGATCTACTGCCGGGCGTCCAGCGCAAAACAGCAGGTCAGAGAAGATGGCGTCAAAGGTTCTATAGACCAACAGCTGGCCCTGTGCTTTGAGAGAGCCGAGGCGCTCGGCATCTCTGACGAGGTGCTGGTGCTCGCCGAAGTCAAGAGCGCCACCAAGAAGGACAAGAAGACCGGGCGCGTCCACCGAGCCAAGTTCGACGAACTGTGCGCAGGCATCACCTCCGGCGCCATCACCCACGTCATCGCGTACGACTCTGACCGGATCATGCGCGACCCACACGACGGTGAAACCTTCATCGACGCCTGCGACGGTCGCAACGTCCACATCGATACGTTGCAGTCCGGCAAATACAAGATCGCGACACCCGACGACCGGCTCATGACCCGCATGGTCGTAGCCATGAACGCCCGCGAGATTGAAAAACTTAGAGAACGCACCAAACGGGGCCTCGCAGCCCGCGCAGACGCAGGGCTACCCCACGGCGGCCCACGCAGCTTCGGATTCCAAGCTGGGAACATCCACCACGACGCCGTCGAAGCCGACGCAATCCGGAGCGCGACTCGACAGGTCCTCGCGGGTAGCTCACTGAGATCGATAGCGATCGAGTGGAACAAGGCCGGTCTCAGAACCGCTGGAGCCGCGCCCAGGAGCTGGACGCCGGGCACCCTTAGGGGGGTGCTGCTGAACCCCCGCAATGCAGGGCTCATGACCCGCGACGGCTCAATTAGCGCAGTCAAGCCTCAATGGGAGCCAATCATCACTTACGAGGACTGGAGCTCCATGCACGCGATCCTTAACGAGCCCAGCCGAAAAACCAACGTGGGCGCACCGCCCCGATGGCTTCTAAGTAATATTGCGCACTGCGCGTGTGGGGGTCGACTCAGAGTCAAAGGTTCCGGCTGCAACAGGTCCAAAACAACTTGCCCTCGGTATGAGTGCAGCCGATACACCCACGAATACCCGGCAGACGGTCACAGGGCCCCGGGCCCCCATTCAAGCACGCGAGCAGAAGCTCTCGACGAGTTCGTCTCCGGCAAGCTTGTTCGGGCGTACCACGAAGCAGGCGTGGGTTTTCCGCAACCTCGGGCTGTGTTCAACGCGGAGTCGCTCACCGAGCGCCGCGCAGAAATCCAGAACAAGCGTGAAGAGCTTAAGAGTCTTTGGAGGACTAGCGTCATCACGGCCGATGAACTCACAGTAGAACTGGCGATGCTCGACCGCCGCCTGGAACAGGAACCCGCGACCATGATCCATGAGACTCCCGAACGGAACGCGACACTCGATGAACTCTTCACGGAGTGGTCCGAACTCCCGCTCGATCAGCGGCGACAAATCGTCAAGGACTCCGCGTCTGTGAAGGTACTCGCAACAGGTCGCGGCCGACGAGTAGCCCTGAAGGACCGAGTCATCCTTGAGATTCAGATCCCACAGTGATCTCAGCCGCCGGAGACCTGCGCATGCTGATGTGACAACTCAGCAATAGCTGCGTCCACTTCGCTCGTGTCGTCAGCGTCGTCGCGTTGGAGTTCCAGCTTCACGCGACGGCGCGCGCCTTCGGACATCGCGAGATCGTTCATCGCGGACATGACCGAGTGGAACAACTGACCGGAGAACCGGTTATCTCGCAGAGACCGCGTCAACGCGTCGCACACGTAGCAGAGGATCGCGATGTCGGACTGCTCGTAGAATCGGGCCTGACCGGATTCACGTGCGGCTCGATACAGTTCGCGCGCACGCGGGTGCCACGCGGGGTCCGGCTTGTGCCACACGGGCTCAGCACCGGCGGGAGCCTTCTGCACGAGCTTGTCTTCGGCGGTGTGATGGCCGTGCTTCTGTTCGGTGCGCTTGGGCACGGGAGCCATGATGGTAAAGACCTCTCGTCAGCGTGGTTCGAACTCGATCGCGACTGAGCCGTTGCGGCCCTTGAGATCGATGTCGATGTCAAGAAACTCGGTGCCGTCGGGGATTTCACGCCACACGCGGCTTGCATTACGGAACACGGTGGGACCCCAGATAGGGCCTGTGCCCGGCGGCGGTCCGTCGTTGGGTGCGTTCTTTTGGAACGCGACCTGCATGGTTCCACCGAGTTCACCGGTGATCGAGACGAATGCTCGCTTGAACAGCGCTGATGTGGAGCCGACCATCGCAGGCACCCGCAGATAATTCTTGCCGTGTGTCAGTTCTCGTTCGATCATCACGGGTTTGACCTTCTTTGACGTCGGTGTCGATGCTGCCGAGGCATCAGCGCCCCGCATCAGTGCGAGTACATCGGCGCGCATGCGGGCCATGTCGTAGCTTCTACCGGGTCCGCAACCGGGGTCCCATTTGCCGGTGATACTGGATTCCAGGTGGCCCCGGCACCACTCGGCGTTCGGCCGGTGAAGCAGTTGCGAGATGACGGTGCCGAGTTCAATCGCGGACCTATATTGCGCGTCGGACATCGGCGTGTTGCCGGGGTACACGATTTCGTGGCCCCACACGAACTTGTTGAACGCGCGCGTCACCGGCAGCGGGCCCATGGCTCTACCGCCGGAGGCACCTGCGTGGTTCGCCGGATGCGCCGCGATCACGGTGACGGAGCCGTCAGCGTTGCCGGACGTGTTGCACAAGGGCCCCGGGAGTCCCGGTCGGCCGTTCCAGAGCACCTGAGGCGGTGTCACGGATGCTGGCGTCGCCGTGTGGTGCCAGATGAGTCCCTGGTAGTCGCTCGTCTGGCCGTTGCCACGGCGCTCGTAGCCCGGCTACACGTGCACCGTGACGGCTCGCGCACGGAGGGCCGCTATGACGCGGTTGGCGAAGTCGACGCTCATGCGTCGTACCCACGCGGCGAAGCGTCGACGGCGCCGATGACCATGACGCCGTCGTCGTGCTCGTCGTGATGAATGTGGACGTGCGCGTCATCGTCGCCGACGCAGTCGCGCAAGTGTTCGCGGACGTGGGCCTCGGTCGCCTCAAGCGCAGTGTCGAGACCGTCGACGCCATCGGGCACGAAGCGCTCGTAGCGGATCACGAGCAATCAGCTCCTCATCGAGGCTTATTCAGGGTGATCATGAAGTGCGGTGTTTCTCCAGGTCGGGACCGCAGCGAGGTAGCCCGCCAGGCGGCCCTGAATAAGCCTCATCGTGGGCTGGAGTGCCAGGATTCGAACCTGGACTATCCGTTTTAGAGACGGAGGAGCTGCCGGTTACTCAACACTCCACCAGTATGCTACGCACAGTAACAATCGGTAACAGTAAGCGACTTTTCACATGGGTGCGAAATGAGAGCCTATGCACACCGTTTTATGTTTATACTTAAAGGGGTTAACCCCCCCCCAGTCACTAGTAAATAGGAATACAACTAAACACGCGCGCGGGCGCGTAATTCACTATGGAGCGCGCGACGGATGCGCAACAGAATCGCGATACTTGCGGCGTTGACGGCCCGCGAAAGCCTCACGTTGCGTCTTCTCCGTATGACACGTATCACAGATCGCGCCGAGGTTCGACGGCGCATCGGTGCCGCCGGAACGCCGGTTGACGATGTGGTCCACGGAGCGCACGCGGCGTGTCGTCGCGCACACATAGCACGTGTACGCGTCGCGACGAAGTATCTACGCGCGCACACGCTACGGAAGCGGAGCGCCGTATCTGCGACGTGCGTCGAGCCAGGTCATAAGCTGAAAGGGGCCGAAGTGTGAGACATAGAACGTGGTGCGCGCCCGTCATTGAGACCATCAATCAGCAGGGAGCAAGAGGGCTCGACCGGAAACTGATTGCCCTGAACATGGTCCCGGAGCCGCGAGCGCGCACCACGTAAGTTCATTTTAAGGGGCCCGAATCGACATGGTCGAATCACCCCCTCACTTAAGTATTCCTTGAATAAGAGAAGTCACCGGGCTCCACGGAAAGCAGCTCACGCAAGTACTTCCGAGCCGTGCGCCACAAAGTATGAATACGATTCCGATTAACACCGTACAAGTCTGCGATTGCTTGTTCCGACAATTGTGCACGGAATAGAAGGTCCACGACAGCCGCACACGGTTCGCCACAATCGGCCGCCACCGACGCGACGAGCTGACGCCAACGATCGGAACGCGTGACGACAGACTCCGGACACACGAGGTCCACCCGAGACCACATCGGCAGCCAGTCATCGTGGCCCGAGAGCTCTGTCGGCTCACCGCGATCGGCGACGAGTGCACGCACATCGGCCAACGCGAGCTTCGCAGCCCGCCGCGAGGCCTAGCCAACAGACACATTGTGAACGTCTGGATCGTACCAACGCGACATGCGTTCCAACGTCCGCGACAACACGTCCGGCTCGTCCATCGGCGCAAAGCGGCACACGTGGCGCACCGTCTTACGTATCGCACCGAACTCGTCGTGGCCAATATCCCGCCAGTACATGACGATGGGTTCCGCGTTCAGGTAGCAGTTCAGGTAACGACGAGCTCTAAGTGAAGACTACCACAGCGCGGCGCAAGGATCGAGCCCCCGGACGGCCTCGATGACCCCAGGACTACATCACGGCTCATGAGCTCAAGCTACTAAGTAGATCTGACAGATCCACTTAGCCGGTTCGTCAGTACAGCTCCGACCACCGGTGAGCTGGCCGGGAACATGCGGCTTCAAACCGAATCGGCTGGCCACGGTCGCCCGGTGGTGCCCACTCGAAACAGAACGCCCGCTCGATCTCCGCACACACGTCGGCAACGTCGGCTTCCGGTATTTCCCAGACGGCTTCATCGTGCACGAGCGCTCGTGTCATCCGTTGAATGTCCAACGGCATCCGGATCGCGGCGGCCTCGAACAGTACGTCCCGCGCGGTGCCTTGGCCATACAGCGCAGGTGCCTGTGTATGCGACCGGTCGACAACCGGTCGCATCCGACGACCGAAACCGTTGTCGAGTAGATTACCGGACTCGGCCTCTTCACGCACCTCGCGCTTCCATTGGGCAAGTCTCGGGAACTGAGTCGCGATCGTGTCCACGACACGTTGGGCTTCGTTTCTGCGAACACCCGCGCTGTCGGCGAGCTTCAGAACACCCATCGAGTAGTTGACGCCGTGAGAGATGATCTTCGCGGTCTTGCGATACCGCGCGGGGTCACTGTCATATGTGGCGTCGCCGTAGGCCATGCGGGCCACGACCTCGTGCGCGTCGACGCCGGGTTCAAACAGCTTCGCATACTCACGATCGCCACTGTGAGCTGCGACACATCGAGCATCTACTTGCGACAGGTCCGCAGACACCAACACGTGACCCGGTGACGCAACAAACACGTCCCGCTCGTGTTTGCCGAGCACCGTGAGTCCTGGACGCGTCACCGACGTACGACCGGACGCCTGGAACAACGTGATCCGTGGATGCACGCGACCGTCATCGTGCACGTACGTGTCCACCGTGTCATAGACACTGCGCACGCCGACAAGCGCACCGATCGCCTCACACAGGCCCGAAGACTGCGGATACTGCGACGCGATGTCGGCCAACGCGTCAGCTGAGAACGACGGTTCGCCGGTCGGCGTCAGCGGTAAATACTGCTCATGGACGCCCAGATTCTCGAACGCCGCGACCAGTGCACGTTTACCGGCCGCCGTCGCGTGTGGCGCCGCCGCAGGCTCGCCGGTGCTCGTCACCGTGGGCACATCGTGCTCACGGATGAGCCAGTTCACCAGTTGCGTGCGACGATGAGCAGCCTCTGCGACACGGTGACGCAAACGGTCCTGGTCCACGAGCAGACCCACGGACTGCACCTGCGAACACACGGCATGCACTCGGTGCTCCCGCCACAGATACTCGTCGTCGGGCACCAGCGGGACGAGTTTCCGATACAACGACTCCACGGCCAACACGTCGCCGCGCAGGTACTCCAGATACTCCGGATCATCGACCGGTATGCCGCCGAAACCACCGTGTAAAAGCGACAGCTCCAGCAAGTCACCGGTTTTACCTGCGAGCCCGTGCGCGCGTGTCGCCGCAGCCAGCGAATAGCGACTACGTGACGCGTGAGCGGCATCGGACGGGTCCACCAGGGACGCCGCGATCATCGTGTCAAAAACACGCCGGTCACGGGTCCATGACAGCACGTCGAAGCCGAGCGCTGGCACATCGAACGACACCACATTATGGCCAACGAGCAGCGACGACGTCGACACGAGACGCCGGAACGACTCATACGAGTTCGACACCGTGTACTGATGATCACGTGAGAGGCCGCCGAGTCGAAAGAACACGTCCGGCGGCATCGTGAACCGGCTGCGAGCGTCGTGACTCTCGATGTCCACGAACACGGGCGAACAGGTTCCGCTCACGTGTGAACCTTAGCACACGTGGCGGCCGACACGAAGTCTGAAGCAATGTCAGGACCAACTCGGCACAGGATGGTGGCGGCCATGAGCCGGGACCTCGCGGAGGTCATGACGGGTGTCGACGCAGATCGAACTGCCGCTGAACCGTACGTGTGGCGGACCCACGTGACATCACGTGGGTCCGCCACATGTGTTCACAGTTCGATGGTCTCCGTGTGCGTGAACGAGTGGTCACGCCAGGCACCTGCGAGCCTCATGCGTCGCTCGTACTCGTTGTACGTGACGCGTTCGGTACCGCGCTCGTCGTGCTGTGGCGTCACGCGGTAGTCCGGGTTCACGCGACCGTCGGCGAGCAAACCGATCGACACGGTCCTGTCGTCGGTGTCGACGTGGTGCGCATGGGCCGCGAGCACCTGAGCGCGCCACCGGCGCCCGTACACGTACCGGGTGCCGGTCCGCTTGTGCTCACGTGCGCCGATCGCGCGTGCGAACGACTTGTAGGCGCCCGTGCGCTGCTGTCGACCGTCCGCGTGGCACCACGTCAGCCACGCGGACCACACGTCGCGTGCGTGCACGTACACGTCGTCGTCGTCGACGCGCGTCAGCGTGTCGGCGGCGAACTCGGCGATCGCGTGCGCGATGGTGCCAGGTTTCGGCTTCACGTCGCTGTGTGTGACGACCGACCGTATCGGTTCCACGGCTGGCTGCGTGACCGGTTGCTGTGGTTGCTGCAGTTCGCTGCCATTATCAGCGCTGTAGCTGTTCTGTATAGCGTCGGCACTATACAACTCCTCTCTCTCTACGTTCTTGCTGATGCCGGTTTCAACTGCATCAACTGCAGCAACCTCCTCAATAGCTAGGTGACCAGCGGTTTCGTCTGCTGCAGTTGACTCCGTGGGAGTGTCGTCAACTGCAGCGCCAACTGCAGCACTCGGCTTGAGTCGACAGCCTCGGAGCAGCGAGACGCACGTCTGGCCGCCGTGACGGCCCCGAGCAAGCTCAAGTGCTGCAGTTGAACCTCCGCGTGCTGCAGTTGCCGCTCGGAGCTCCCGGCTGAATCTGGCGTACTTCGGGGACCGGATAATGTCACTCTGTGTAGCCAACCAGAGTTGCCACCGGTCCCAGACGAGCTTCGTCGGAAGCTCGTCGTTCGGGTCGCCGGTGATCTCCAGCGACTCGTCGGCGAACCGCAGCAGCGGCTCCGAGTCCTCGCGGGACTCACGTGTCGCCTCGCGCACGGCGTCCGGCGTACCAAGGCCCGTTCGCAGGTACTCGTGGAGCCCGCGCACGAGCCAGGCGAGCACTCCGGATGACTCCGTGTCGATGATCCGCTGAGCCAGCAGCGGGTCCTCGCGACCTTCAAACGACTGTTCGAACGGCACCTGATCGCATCGAGACCAGAACGCGTGCTCCCCGGAGCCCACGTTGGGCGCGTGGTTACTCGTCATCACCAATGTGTGCGACGGCTCGAAGTTCCACTCGTCTTCTCGCATGCGTCGCGCGGTGAGCCGGTCGCCGCCGGTGAGCTCCTTGACGCGCGACACGTCCCATCGAGCGTCTCGGTCGAGTTCCTGGGCCACCGCGAGCCGACGACCGTACAGCGATGCGACCGCCGTGAGATGGCCCTCGTGGCGGCTCAAGGTCAGCAGTTCCTTGTTGACGCCGGTGGCGTACTCGCCGAACACCGCACTGATGATCTTCACGAGCACCGATTTGCCGTTGCGTCCGGTGCCGGTGAGCACCGCGAACTTGTGCTCGCGCACGTCGCCGAGCAGCGCGCAACCGAACAGCCGCGCCAAGTACGACCTGATGTCGGCATCGGGTTGCACCTCACGCAGGAACCGGTCGAACTGCGGACACGTGGCATCCGGTCGATACTCCACGGGACTCTGTTGCGTGATCAGGTCCGCCGGATCGTGTGCGCGTAGCTGTCCCGTGGTCAGCTCGATCGTGCCGTTGGCGACGTTGAACAAGTTGCTGTCGCTGTTGAACTCGCCGCCGTGGACCTGCGTTGCGTCGGTGCGCCGCACGTGATCCAGCGCGCTGGACACACGCGAGGCCGCGTGGAGCCATGACGTGGCATCGGTCTTCGTGCCGTCGGCACGCTGTTGATACGCGTTCACGTCACGGATCGTCTGTTGCGTGAGCTTCTGGGCAATATCGTGTCCGCCCACGGAGTCCCATCGGCCGTCGGCGTAGCTGAACCAGCGCTGCTGATCAATCGCGTACCGGAGCCGGTCGCCGTGTCTACGGATGACTTCGTCGCAGAGCTCCAGATCAGTTGCGCGCAACTGAACGTGGTCGCCGTCGCGTTCGGTGCTGATTTTCGCCCGTGCGCCCGCGAGTGCTCTGTCGAACTCGTCGCAACCAGTGTCGCGGTCGATCACCGTCGCGTACGTGCGCTTGAGCTTCCGCAACGAGTCCGTCGACGCGTTGAGCGCGCACAGTCGCATCACCGACGAGACCATGGCGTCGTAGTGCGAACGTCCGTTCGTGTTGTGCTGTTCGCTGATCGCGTCCGCGAGGGCCTTGTCAGCCTTCGACGTGGGGTCCCCGGCCAGTCGCTGGAGCCACCGTGGCGGCAGCATCGGCAGCTCACACGTCGCAGGCGCCATGTCGCACGCGTTCGAGTGCGCGTCGTACCAGCGGTACTGGGACCCGCTCGGATGAGTGCTGGGCTCCGCGACCAGGTACCGGTGCTGGGGCCTGATCACGTCGATGGACGTGCTGAGCGCACCGGACACGTGGGACCAGTCGAACTCGTCGGGCACGCGGTACACGCGAATGCCACTGCGTGTGGGCTCCGATCGAGAGCTACTGATCCACGTGGGTGGCAGCCCGCCGAGCTCTGCTTGAAGCTTCTCCAGTTCGTCGGCGCCGTGCTTGTCGCCGTAGTCGTCGACGTCGATGCCGACCACGTTCGACGGGAGTCCCAGTGCGATGTTGTGCCAAGCCTCATCGCGGGTCCACGCGTCGACGTCGGCCTCAGTGACGGCCTTGCGCTGGTATCCGGTGAAGCCTTTCGGTGGCGGGAACTTCTTGTGCGGTGGCAGCGGCATCGGGTACCAGCCGCGCTTCAGGTACTCGCACGCGTACGAGCCCATGTCGGTGTCCACGGTATCGACTCCGTTAATGATAATAGTGTTCGATAACAGAAGACCCCGGGGGCCTCAAGTGGTCCACGGGGTCTCGACGCACGTGCGGGCAGCATTCATCGCCGCTGCACGTGAGCTGCGTAGATACAGCTCTCGTCTACGGGCCAGTGTGCCACAGACTCGCGGCTACCACAGGGGGCTAGACACGACGCAGGCACCTGGTTACAGTCGTCGTCATGGCGCGTGCTACGGGGCGCGCCTAGCCCTGACAGTGTCTTTGCCGACGGGCTTTCCCGTGTGTGTAACGCTTATATGGAGCCGCTGATATGTCGTTGCTTGCTGCCATGGACGACGGACCGGATGAGCCGGAGTTCACGTCGTTTCGACCCGAACAGCCCGGCGAATCGGTGGAAGGCACCGTCGTCACCGTGTCGTCGACGACGAGCGACTACACGTCGACGCCGGTGCCCGTGGTGACCGTGCGGACCGACGACGGTGAACTCCGTCAGATTCGCGGCTATCACTCGCATCTGAACGCGGAGCTATCGCGGCTGCCGCTGCTGACCGGCGACCGGCTCGCAGTGCGGTTCGACGGTCGCAAGAAGACCCGCGACGGTGCGCACAAGTTCTGCATGTACACGGTGCGGCACCGGTCGTCGAACGCTAGCTGAATCCTTCCGATACGAGCCGGGACCATACACGCGTATGGTCCCGGCTTTTGTTTATTCATACTGAGGTATCCATCGATATGGACACGCAACGTGCCATGACGGTCACAGACAGTGATGGCCTCCGCATCTATGTGCATCCCACGACCGGCGAGCGGTTCCGATCGGTGACGTCGGTGCTCGCTGCCGCCGCGAAACCGGCACTCGAACGGTGGAAGACCCGCACGATCGCCCAGTACGCAGCCGACAACAGGTCTATGCTGGCCACGAAGTCCGCAGTCGACGCGTTCGAACTCATACGATCGAGCCAGTACACGACGACCGGCGGCGCTGCTGCGACCGGCACCATGGTCCACACGCGCGTGGAATCGCTGCTGCGCGGTGACCCGGTGCCCGACGATCCGTCGCTGTCGTACGTCGACCGCGCGTACCAGGAACTCACCGACGAGTTCGACGTCGAGCCGCTGTTGATCGAGTCGACCTTGGTCAACCGCACGGTCGGTTACGCGGGCTCAGCGGACCTCGTCGCACGTATAAGACCCCGTGCGACACGCGCACGCGAGTGGTCCACGGCGGTCATCGATCTCAAGACCGGTAAATCGGTGTACGGGTCCATGGCGCTTCAGCTCACCGCGTACGCCGACGCAGAGCACGTGTTGACCGTCGACGGCGCCGAACGCGAGATGCCCCGCGTCGACGCGTGCTATGTGTGGCACCTGCGACCGCGTTCGTGGTCGCTGCGACCGATGCGCTACGACGCGCACACACGTCGCAGCTTCACAGCACTCGTCGACGTCGACCGGTGGCTGCGCACCGAACGCGACGCCGTCGGCGCGCCAGTGAACGCTGCGGCCATCGCACGACAGCGTGTGAGCGCGTGAGCGTCGCGGGCATCGATCCATCGCTGACGAGCACCGGTGTCGCGGTGATCTCGGGCTTGACTACACCGGTATCAACAACGGTGTAGTCAAGCCCGTCAGCGTGGCTCTCGGTGGAACCACCGTGCGGGACCTGCTCGCGCGATCCGCGACATCGTGGACCGCGTCGATGCTCTCGTCGACGGCTGTGAGAGGGCCTGTATCGAGTCGCTGCCTTTTGCTCGCAAGACAGGTAAATACGTGGAACGGGCCCACTTGTTCTACGCGCTCATCGACAGGCTCACTGTTCGCGGTCTCCGCGTGGAGACCGCGACACCGTCCGAGCTGAAACGTTTTGCCACGGGTCGAGGTACCGCGTCGAAAAGCGACGTCATCACGCGGTGCGTAAGCAATTCGGTGACGAT